>LYSZ01000007.1 GCA_001657385.1 Parvularcula sp. BBD 1991-13
GGGAAGCCGGGTTCAAGCGCCTTGACGACATGCTCGACAAGATGAACCCGGTCGGCGTGGTCATCGCGCCGGGCGATCAGGCGATCCCGTCGGTTCTCGACCGCAAGGCGCGCGAGCGCGGCCATGAACCGTTGAGGTGGCGCGACTGATCCGCCGCCCCCGGAAAGGACTGCGCGCTACGCCCCGGCGCGCAGCCCTTCGCCGACGAAAACCGCAACCCTCATCGACAAGGACCCAGACACATGACCAACGCCATTGACCTTGATCCGATCCCCCTCGCCGACTTGATGGAGCCGCCGACTGGCGAAGCGCCGGACATCTCCGATCCCGACATCTGGGCGCGGGAATATTTCCGCTACGGCATATTGCGCGCGCAGGGCCGGGCGGGCGAACATCCGCACCATGAGGCATTCGCCGCGCATGATCGCGAACGCGAGGACGGCGCCGAATAGACAAGCCACTGCATCCGTTTCTCAGTTCATTGCGAGGCGAACCAGAGCGGTTCGCCTCGCGGTCCTTGATACGAAGGACAAGCGCATTCATGCCGACACAGCGACGGAGCTGGGAAACGATGTGATCATAGGCCAAATTCTTCAATGGCTGCGATTTCTTCCCGCAACTGAATTTGATAGTCCAAGATCGGTAAGCCTCGGTATGCGTTCTCACACATGGCGTCTTGGTTTACGCCCGTAGTGTCCTCAATTCTCCTATACTCTGCGCACAGCCTTTCGAGCGTCGCTCCCGCCGCTTGCACTTCCGGTTCAATGGCGGCGAGTTCTTTTTGAAGTTCGGCGATTTTCGCCGTCGCTTTTTCGTCCATGTTGGTTTCCTTGGTTGCGAGCGAAACCGGGCGTGACGCCTGTGAGCCGAAGATGAGCCTCTAGAACGGCGCCTCCCAAGAGTAGACGTCCGCAAAACGCGCCCAGACGCCTTGTTGCGTCTTTTGCGCGAGCGCCTCGATCATATCTGGTGAATAACCCGAGACGCCCATAAGAACCCCCGCCTCGAAGCTGCTGAGCGTCGTCGCGCGCTCAAAGACATGCAACGCCAGACGAAGTTCATACGTCGCGTCAAGTCCGCCCTCACGCCTTGTGCGTTCTTTCGCTTCCTCAACGATGCCTTCTAATCTCTTGAAAAGAGCGCTCTCGCTTCTCGCTACGGCCGCCATAGCTCTATCTCCGTTGAATGATGATTGATTTCGGTGATTTATGCTGCCGGCGCCGATCCGAGCGGCCGACAGCAACGACCGGCGTTCACCGCGCCCGGTGTTCGTTCTCCGCCATATCGCCTATCGGAAGTCCGTCCTCGATGAGCGTCCTCCAGTGTCCGTTCCTGACGTAGAAAAACTCAAGATCCGGGATCTGCGTGTCCCACGTTTCGGCGAATTCAAGCGCCACGATTTCTGATTCAAAGGTCACCGCTTCGATCTGTCCGCCGGTGTCGAGATTGGTCCATAGGCCCAGACCGAGAAAGCTGCCGACGAAAACCCCAAGCTCGGCGCTGACGATAATGATACTCATAAAGCTTCTCCGTTTTTCGTTGCTTCATGAATTCGCTGCCTTCTTTTCTCTATTGGCCCGACGCTGTTTGCATCCGATCAGCGTTTGTACTCAGCCTCCTTCGTCCGGCCGACCTCGTTACGCGAGAGGCTTTTGTTTTGGAAACCTTCGCGTCTTGCTTCGCACTGCGCGATCTCTTTTTTCATCTTCCGGATCTTTAGCGCCAGATGGAGTCGTTCGAGCACTACGATTGGAAAATTGACGATTGAGCAAGCCAGAATAATAAGACCCGCCGACGGCCAGAACACCGCAAGATAAACGGGCTTGCCATGATCCACGCACATGAGTGCGCTCAGGGTCAGCCCGGAAACATAAAGGATCATGCATATCGCAAGCATTATCTGTTCCTTTCATTGAACGGTGTTTGTCATGCTGAATTTCTGATCAGTCCGTTCTTCGACCGCCCCTTTTTGTCTTCCGGAAAGTCTCGACACATTTCCGCGCAATGCAGATGATGAGCCGGGCGAATACATAGAGCCCGATGATGTGCCAGCTCCACGCTTTCACCAGCGATATCCCGCCGTCTTTGAATGCTTTCATAAAGTACGCGACCCCAGCCAGATAAAGTATCAGTATGCCGATTTCCATTTCAGAACCCTATGCGATTCGCACGCAAGATGCGCCGAGCCGCCCCGCGCAATCACCCTCCCCGTGTTTCGAGCGACTTAACCGGACCGGCGTTGTTCAATACGCAGGCGCGATGATGAACATCCGCCTGCGTATTGACTGGGTTTTTACCAACTAGAATGGGATGTCGTCATCCAAATCGTACGAAGATGAACCGCTTTCGTTGCCGTTGCCATTCAGAACGCCAGCGTGCATGGTTTCACCCCCAGTCTCTGCTTGGCTGGCCGCGTCGTTCCGCATTCTGCGTTGATCGGTCTGATCCTTCGTCTCAAGCATTTTAAATGTTGAGTTAAACGGGCGCAGAACGACTTCCGTGGTATACTGATCCTTGCCTTCCTGATCTTGCCACTTACGGGTTTCTAGCTGACCCTCGATATAAACCAGCGAGCCCTTCGTCACATACTTTACGACAACGTCGACAAGACCCGCGACGTGTACGCAGACGCGGTGCCACTGAGTTCTTTCGCGCTTTTCGCCCGTGTCTTTGTCGATCCAGCTTTCGCTCGTAGCCAAACTGAAATTCGCAACCTTTCCTCCATTCTGGAAGTGGCGAACCTCCGGAATATTTCCGATATGGCCGATCAGGGTGACTTTGTTGAGGCTTCTAGACATTTCAATCTCCTTCTAGTGTCTGGTTAACGACACTCATCGCCTCCTTTCTTTTCTCTCTCTCTGCGCCTTGTCCGCCGTTGCCGTCGTCTCGTGATTGGTCTCGCCGTCGACACATTTCCTCCAGAAGCGGTCCCAACAGTTCAATTCTGTAAATCTGTTTACGGACGGCCTGCGCCAGCGTTTCAACGCCGTCCGCTTGCAGGTCTGCATTGAAGTCATCACGTTGCGGCCACAGTATAAATGCCGGTACGCCCTTATTGTGGGCGCGACTTGTGAACCACGTAGCCGCTAACGGTCCCGCATTGTTTTCGTCACGATCCACGGCGACCAGCACCGCTTTAATCGAGGGAGGAATAACCCAATTGCGCATTCCGCTAGTCGAGAGCGATGCGAACAGCCGTATGCCCGGCAATACGCGGTCCAGCGAGAGGGTCGATTCCAATCCTTCGCCCAGGAGCGCGATGTCGCCGGTTCCGCCGAGATACACCGCGCCGCCTAACGTGGGGCCCATCATTTTTCGTTCAATCGCCTTCGGCTGGCCTTCTTTGACTGCGAACCATGTGCGATGCACCCCCAGAAATTCGTTTTTCGGACCCGTTACGCGCGCAACAAGTGCTTGACCCTCTCGAAAATGCTGAGCCCTATCACGATATCTGGCGCGCGGATGAAACCGGATAGCCGGATGATTAACGCACCGTATGCCGCGCGCTCGTAGGTACGTTTCGCCTGCCGACCCGATCAACGCATTCGATCGGTCGAATAGAGACCGGGCATTATCGCGCTTTTTAGCCGGTGATAGGTCATGACTGGGTTCTTTTACCGCGTGTTCATATCTAGGCTCCGATAACAATAGTCGAGCCTCGTCCATGGCGTCTCTTACGTCCGGAAGGCCTAACCGTTCCTGAAGAAAGTCGAGCAGGTCCCCTCCAGATCCCTCGTCGTTGTAGTCCCCCCAACTACCTAGCAGATCGCTTGGTCCGTTAATGCGAACCCAACAGGAACCGCCTTTTTCGTTGTAGATGTTCCCGACGCGCCAGAAATCACCCACTCTGTCTCCGTTCCACAAAAAGCGTTTGCAAATGTGTAGCGCGATCTCGCCAAGTTTACGCTTGAGCCGCTTTGCTTCGCCCATGTCTTTCTCCTGCAGTGATATGCGTGAAATCCAGCCCGCTCTATCTCTCCGCAATTGACGCCTCGAATAGACACCCACACTGTTCGTCGTTCGGATGATTGGCCAGAAAGCTAAAAAACGGCGTTAAAACGATGCGCCTGCGAGGAAAGCCGCTGCTGCTTAAGATCAGTGCCAGGCGAGAATTATCTTGCTAGGGATTAAAGGAGTTACGCGACGCTATCCATTAACTCGAGTTGCCTGCTCGCGACGGCTACTGGCTTGGCGCAAGTATAATCTGCGCAAACGATCTCTACATCAGGCGCAACGTCGAACCATTCATTCTTATATGTCGCACAATCTACTGAGCATCCGATTGAAAGGCGGATACCGGTTTGTGTCTGGAAGTCGACACCGCGTCCACTTTTAAGGTCGCGGTATTCGCTCGCGCCGGAATAGACAAACGGGGCCGACGCGGTCGGAACGATGAAAACGCCATAAGGCGCAAACGCCGCGGCAAAGTCGATCACATGGAACTCGAAATGCGGCCCGGTATATCGCGGCCCCGAACCGCTGCGTTTGACCGGCCCGAATGGCGAGTTTCCGATTACAATGTCGAACTCGCCAAGGTCGGTCGGACTTAAACTGAAGATGTCTTCGTTAATCCAAGCAGCCTCCGGCAATAGCTTCCGCCCCGCTGCACAATAGTCGGGGTTTATTTCGACGCAGGTAATCTGAAGGCGGTCCCGGTCTTCCCTGCTCCATTGTGAATGCCAGAATTTAAAAATAGAAAGGGCTCCGATCCCTGCGCATAAATCGAGCACTCTGGACGCGCCATTTGTGTTGATCGTAAAATCTCTTGAGAGCCCGGGCGGGGCGAAAAACGCGCCCGTGGCGCCATTCATATGAATCGCTCCGGGATGGTAGTGTCTGAATACGAACTCGCGTTCATCGTCCGTGATTATGTCTTTGTCGAGAATTCTAAGCGAAGTGTTATGATCCGCGACCTGGCGCTTCGTCAGTTTCGCCATGACGTTTCCTTTCGCAAACTGGATTTTGGATTTATCGGAGCAAGGCAGAACTGGATGCGTTAAGGGATTTGCATCGAGGTTTTTTGGGGGAGCGATTGAAGAGGTCGCAGAAAAACGCAGGGAGTCGTATTCCGTAGCGAGACCTACCGGCGTTCTAGAGATCGACAGCACGTGTAAGAAGCGCCTACTGAAGGTCGAACGGGTCTACGCGGCGCTGTTCAACAGTTCGAGTTGTCTTTCCCCGACGGTCGCGCGTTTCGCGCAGGTACAATCGGGGCAGACTATCTCGACATCGGGCGCAACGTCGAAACTGACCTTTTTATACTCCACACAGTCTATCGAGCATCCGATTTCGGTGCGAATATCGTTTTGTAGTTTGAACTCGACACCTCGCACCCTTTCAAATAGTGTGCGCAGTCAGTAAGGGGAAGCAAACGCAGCACTACCATCGCCGCAATCCAGAGAGCGCCTTGAAGCCTCTCGCGCATTTCACGACCTGAAATTCATCCGTATCGCAGCGATATACAACGCATGGTGCGCCTAATCTCAGTAGCTCCTGAATATTCGCAAAAGAGCCAGCGCTTCGTCCGTCCCAGATCACTAGCCCACAGGTTGCGACCTTCGCCATGGCGCGGTCCTTCACCGTGTAAAACTCCCGACCCGTTACTCCCTTGGGCGCGGAGACATTCATGACCTTCCATGCGCCAAGATTGTTCCGATGAATTGCTCCTGAACAGTATACTTCGACATTACGGTATCGGTGATCCGCAAAATACTGCTGAACTAATTCATCGGCTCCAAAAGCATCGCCGACGACGACCCTCAATGAACGGTCGATTATTCTTGACAGTCGGGGCGTTAATGATGGCGATAACTCTTCGATGCTGCGTGATCCTGATATGAATACGTTCGTCATGAGCTATCCTTGTTGTTTTTCTAGTTGTCTTCGTTCCCTCAAATATTGTTTCTATGTGACTCTTTATTACCCTGCTGAGAAACGTTTCGGGTGGCGATTGTTATCACAATCCGTTTGTCCAGCGCGGATCTGTTGCTAAATAGTCGAAACGACCCTAGTTGTCATTCGAGCGGTTAGATCCCGCATTCGGTGTGGTGACGTCACTTAGGCAAGTGGTTTCCGATCAGACTATTCGATTGATCGTCGTCACCCGTTCCACGGCTCCCGCACTCAAATCCTTCTCTTCTCTTTCAATGCTAGTGCGCATCGGAGGTTAGAGCCGATTGGGACAGGTTCTCGTCTTGGGTTCTTCTTGACGCTACGCAGCTCGCGAAAAGTGCGCCGCAACGGAGGCGGCCAAGCGCGCCTACCGGCTTTTTCTCCATTCCTCGATTAACCTTCGGACAATACGTTTACAGCGCGTTTTTGCGGTTAGTCGTCGCTTGCGAATCCTTAAATCGCGTCCATCGCAGTCAAAAATTACGCGTTTCTCAAAAGGCAAATGCCAAGCAAGGGCCCGCTCAAATCGTTCCCTCCATTCAGCGGTTTCCGCTGCGTCGGCGGAAACTTTCGAAGTCAACATTGATTGCTCCTGGTTTTCTGACGCGGGCTTGAGTAAAAGACGCGATGATGCGCTGGCGCTTTCGGCGCGACCGCCCGTCGCCCTTTGCCTGCTCTTCTTTCTGAGCTGTTCGAGCACGCTGAAAATATATGGTTATAGCGAACCGTCAGCTCATTTCTTCCAGCGGCGTGAGGGCCAGCCGGCATCAATCAGTCAATGAAATGTGCCGAAAAGAGGGCGCTGATCGCTTCTGCGTCCGCAAGAGCAGCGCAATCCGTGATCGCCTCAACGTCGTTATCGTGTCGGCGTCCGGATACCGTAAAATAGTCAGCATCTTCTATATCGCACGTTACAATGCGCCGTTCAATCTTCCGCGTGTTGGCTTCCTGCCGAGTAGGATATATGTCAATTTCTTTGAACACCGACCAATCTGGCGCACGACAACCCGGGCAACAGTTATAAAGTAGGCGGTCAAGCGCCGTGGCCGCTCCTTGATGAGATTCATCCGCGCGTTTTCCAGATGACGCGTTGAGGGCGCGGCGGTTGTGGATTAGCCAAAGCGCCATCTTTTCAGCGAACTCATGACCGCTCGGCGGTAATTCAACATTTCCGATTGTATCCGGATGTAGCGGACAACTCGGCTCCCCGCTCGGCGTGCAACTCAGAAGTTCGGGGATGTCGGACGGACCGGGTTGAAGGCAATAGATTTCGTCCGGGTCTATACTTTTCGCGTTTGAATAGTATACGCGCAAAAAATCCGGCTCGATGCAATCAACAACGAAATCGATCTTCTTGAGGGGCATGAACACTATCTCCGTTTTCTTTTTCATCTGGTTGATTTTTTTGGAAGGACGAATTGGTCTCGCCAGACAGAACGTCACACTCCGGACCGGCCTCCTCTCCTCTCAGTCCTTCGCGCCTCTATCCGTCTTACCCGCAGCCAGCCATACCTTCGTTCCTTGCGGAAAAGAGAGCATGCCGAACGAACCGCGGCTATTAGGCGATCCATCAGCTCCCGATCAAGGTCGACCGGCATAGACAGATGCACGCCGCATGGAAATGCGATCTCCGCACGGCCAGTACGGTTGGCGTGGGCCAATTCAACACCTTCGGGAGCGCTCGGCCCGTCGCAGAGGTCGACCGGTAAAAACGCCGACGCCTGAACATCCGGCTCCTGCGCCGGCCGATCTGCCTTGATTTTCTTGCGCCATTGATAAAGCGGCCCCGATCGATGTTGCACGCCTTTGCGACACCGCTGACGCTTGACTCCGCCTGCGCAGCTTTAGCGATAACATTCCGTTTTGATTAATTCGGCCATGATCGCCGGCCGGTCGAAACGAGAAATTCCATGCTCACAAAACGCTCTTTTGTGATAATCCTGAGAACTTACAGTGATCATCCTGGGGCGCTTCAAAAACTCAGTAAGGCGACGATGCCTCAACGCTCACTTTGGACCGTTTATTCGTGTCATTGCTCATGAGGATGACTTGATCTACGGGTGCGTTCTTGATGGAGCACCAACACGAGCGTTGTTACTGATTAAAGGCGTAGGTCCATTATGAGAATGCGGTAGTTGTCAGTAGGCATGGTAAAGTCCTTGCGGTCGCGCCGGTCGGAGCCAATCTCCAGCGTATCGGGCGTATAGGGACGGTCTATCTTTTCTTTATAGCCGGTTCCGGGGATGCGTAACCGCAAAACCTCCGGTCTTACCAGTCACACTTTTTTCGCCTTACGCTCAACCGTTGCAACTCACAACAGGAAACCGTTCGATCACCTTACTCAGAACGCCGGGGGGCGCATAGAGTGCGAAGCGATAGTTCGGAAGCTCCGCGATACAACCGAGCCGTTTCAACAGGGCGATTTGGTTTTGATCGGCGCCGAACACTTCTATGCGTTGTTCGCCATTAACACGCACTCGGCGCAATTCAAGGCCTCCGGCGAGTTTTGCTGTCGCGCCGCGTTCCATCACTGCGCTGGATACATCACCGTCGGTCATCGTGACGTTTGCGGTCATTCCAAGACGGTCCAAGATTTCAGTCAGGTTTTCCGGTTTGATAACCCGCCCGAGAAACTGTCGGCCGTCCATTGTGCCGACCCGTCGGACCATGACGTGTTCCTTTGGGAGTTCGTTCCAGATTGGCAATAACAATCCGGTGACCAGGAAGAATGTCGACGTTCGATACTTGGGAAGCTTCGCCAATTCAGTCGCCCATGCGATTGCAAAAGCGGCGTCGGTCGCATCGGTCCACTTCGCTTCCGCTAGTCCGTCGTTTGAAACGATTTCTTTATGTTGAGGACGAATCAGCCAACTCCGCTCAATTATCGCGCCAGCGTCGGTTACAAAGAACGGCGCGGGACGCATTACAGCTGCCCGATTGGAGTTACTGTTTACGACCAGCCGACCACCGTATTCTTTGCAGAGCGCTTTTGCGTCAGCGAGTGATCTCGTGCTGATCTTGTGCGTCGCTTCGATCTCAATGGCTCGGCTTTCCGCCTTCGTTCTTTGATGAACGTAGATGGTTTGCTCGCTTTTGATTTCGAATCGTTCGGCGATCATGGTTTCGATGCCTAAATCCAAGGTTCCGTCGGCGCGCGCCTGTTCAACCTCGCCATCAATGATCCGAACCCAGTCCTCAAAGACAGCATCCTGCAAGTGTATCCGAAAGGCGAGGAGACGATTGAGAAATGTATGGATCGGCGGTAAGTGTTTGCGCATTCCGCCGTCTCTGTCGCGCAGATTGAGACCGCTTTTCTCTTCGAATTCGTTGATGGAACAACAAGAGAGGCTTCCTCGAGCGAGGGCGTAGTAAAACTTCTTCAATGCGTCAGCCGCGTATTTGGATTCGAGATTGTCTTCCGATCTGAAAAGACCTTGTCCGCCTGTTTCCCGCTGTCCGCGGGTCATGGCTCCTAACCCGTCAAGTCTCCGCGCGATGGTGGAGAGAAAACGCGCCTGTGCTTTGACATCGGTTGTGACTAACGTATATCGCGGGGGCTCCACTTGGTTGCTCCGATTGGTTCTTCCAAGCTTTTGAACCGCAAGATCCGCCCGCATCCCGAAATCGACCACGTAATGTTCGCGCGGCCATCGGTTGCCCCGTCGTCGGTCCGCATGTGCGTCATTCCCTGTGCCGCCAGCGTCCGAAAGCGCCATGATGCGTTTTTCGCCTTCCTGAAAGGCGTTGAGCTCTTCGAGATTTGATCGCTTGGAACGGTGTTCTACGCGATACCGTGGCCGAGCGCCTGTCTTGTCGAGAACGATCCGTCGCCGGCGTCCCGTCACTTCGGCGATATTATCAGCGCCAAAATGATGCGTGAGTTGGTCGAGCGCGCCGGGTACGGGCGGAAGCATCATGAGGTTTTCAATCGCTTCTTCACGCAGCCGTAGCGCTTCGCGTGACGGAACCGGGTTTCCATGTTGGTCTGTTACCGGTACAGCATGCTCGTTCCCGTCTGCATCCGAGGCGATTTTATAGAGTTGGGTCGGAAAGCCCGATGCGAGGTATTCTAGGACGTACTCCCGTGGCGTTACATCGACATTTAGGTCGTCCCATTCGCTCTGCGGAATGTTCGCAAGTCGTCGCTCCATTAACGCCTCGCCTGTCGAGACGAGCTGAATGACGCATGCCCTTTCCTGTTTAAGCTGCTTCTCAATATCTTCTATAAGCGACGGACACGCCAGGCCGGTCAGCAAATGCCCGAAGAAGCGGAACTTCGCGCCTTCGAACGCGGCCCTTGCGGCAGACTTTGCGCTTCGGTTGTAGGTCTTCTTCTTGTTACAAACCCCGTTCGCCTTAAGGGCTTCGTTCAGATTGTTGTGGATGATCTCAAATGCGTCGGCATAGGAATCGTAGATCGCTCTTTGCTCAGGGGTGAGTTTGTGAATGAGCTTGCGATATTCGATTCCCTTAAAAGAAAGAGAGCGCGCGTTGTAAAGGCCGAGTTCTTTCAAATTCCGGGTAATGACTTCCATGGCGCCGACGCCGCCGTCCTCCATCGCGCTCACGAAACTCTGGCGTGACGGGAAGGGAAACTCCTCCGTATTCCAAATGCCAAGACGAGGGGCATAGGAAAGACTGGATACGTCTTTCGCGCCGGTCGCCGAGAAATAAACAACCCGCGCATCCGGCAAAAGGTTTTGGATGCGCAATCCCGCCAACCCCTGAAGCGACGGCTTGATAGCGCCTCGTTCTCCAGAGCTTCCCGCAGCGTTGCTCATCGCATGTGCTTCGTCGGTGATGATGACACCGTCGAAATCAGGCCTCAACCAATCAATTAACTGTTTGACCCGCGAGGCGGTTTGATCCCTTCCTTCCGATCTCAACCCGGGATAACTCAGGAAGGCAATCCCTTCGTCATAAGGAATCGCGTCGGCGGGTTTGATCTTTATCAAAGAGAAAATCTGAGCTCGGTCTCCGCCCAAATCCTCCCAATCACCACGCGCGCGTTCAATTAGATCCGGCGCTAATGAAAGCCATACAGCGCGGCGCCTGTTTCTGTTCCAGTGATCGAGGATGATGCCGGCAATCTGGCGCCCCTTCCCAACGCCTGTTCCGTCGCCGCAGAAAAATCCGCGACGCATTTGAACCGCGTCTTGTCGTTTTTCGTCGAGGAGCTGAACCTGCAACCCATCTTCGTCGATGAGAAAATGACCATCAAGATAAGTCTCGTGAGCCTCCCCGGCATAAATGATCGTCTCAAGCTGCGCGGCTGACAACGTTCCAGATTCGACCAAGTGGTTCGGTAACGCCGGATAATAACTTGGCGTCGGAGGCCGTACTGAGGCCATGGCGCTCGATTCGACGAGAGGTGTCGGATGCGCTTTCGCGCCCGGAATGGAGATCGCCTGAACTTCGTAGGGGGCGTACAACTCAGTATCCGCTTTAGCGGTCTCACCGGCGGCTCGTGGCTTTGGATCGTAGCGGATAAGTTCCATGGTGCTTGCCGGGTCGGCGTTGGACACGTCATCGACGGCTTCCAGAGCGTGAAGCGCGGGCTCAGTCGATAAGGTCGTCTTTCTTGGTCTGGAGACTGTGGTTTCGACAAGGCGCGCTCTTCCCTTCACACCTGCAGACACTTTCCATAGAGCGTCTCGTGCGTCGTCGGCCAATCCCGCACAGGGACTGAAAGACGTCTTGTCTGTCGCCGGCGTCTTATCAATCACTGTGAGCCGGGTCGCGACGGACGCCCCTTGAGGATCGAAAAATCGTCGATCCAATTGCATAGTGAATGAAACCTGTGCGATTTCCTGAAGCCGAACGAACTCTTCACGCCAGGTCGACGAAAATGGACTGAAGGATTCTTGAGACAGGATTACTATGCGACCGCCTTTCCGAAGCCGGAGGAGCGCTGTGTAAAGATGATCGAAGATCGCTTCAGGTCGTTTTCCAACGACACCGATTGACGCGCTAAATGGCGGGTTCATTAGGACGATGCTTGGTTCAATATCTTCGGGAAGAAGATCGTGGATATGCTCTGCGTCGGCGGCGAATATCTCAGCCTCTGGGAAAACGCGCTCAAGGACAGCGCGTCGATATGGACATATTTCATTCAACACAAGCTCGCACCCTGCCGCCTCGGCATGAATGGCCAAAAGCCCGTTCCCGGCCGACGGCTCAAGCACAATGTCTTCCGCGTTGAGCTGCGCCGCTTGTGCGAGAACGAAACTCAACCCAACCGGCGTTGAGAATTGTTGGAGGATTTGCGATCTCTCACTTCGTCTCGATTGTTTGGGCGCAAGGCTCGCAATCCTTTCGAGATATGGGAGAATCCCGTGCGCTCCATCCGCCTTTTGTTTTAAGAGTGAGGTATATTTTTGAACGAACAGAACGATCGCCACCTCAATCGCGTCATATGCATCTCTCCACTGCCAATAGCCGTCGGCGTCGGAACCGTGGAACTCCCTCTCCATGACGGCGCGTATGATAGCTGCATCAAGTCTCTTGTTGTGCTCCAGGTGCGAGAGAAACATAGACGCCGCGGCGATGAGGGCGTTCGCGCGTTCGTTAGGATCGACGGATGACAGGCTTTCGCCGTTTTCGACTGCTGAAAATGACATGAATTCGCTCCCGCCGCCGCTCAATTGGTTTTTTCGATGGCAAGATTGTGGCCGGGGTTCAAAAGCATGTTGATTGCCTCGCCGACAGCATGAGCAGGCACACCGACAAAGGCCTCGCCATCTTTTTTCTGTTTGACATAGCCGCAGGTTGAACATACGGCCTCCGCCATTTTTCCGCGGGTTTCGAAGAAATCTCCTCGCTTAACGAATTCAATCAACATTATTGGCTCCTATCTGAGATATTTCGATACACCGACCGCTCTCGACTTCGGTCAGTTAACGGAGCACCTCCCCCCCTCTTCTCTACTAGATAAAACTTGAAATTCCGGCTCTCATTTCTCATGTCACTCTCGTTGCAACCCGTCCGTCTTCGACATTGATTGGGAAAATGTTCTGCGAGCGGCAACGATCTGAACAATCAACAATTGATGACTGGACCGTCAGCTCGTTACCTCTGTTTCGGACCGCCGGTCGAAACCTTGGAGAAACAACAACTGGATTTAATCCCAGCGGCTGACGTACAAGGTTAACTCGGGATCGTAAGAGAAGCTCAGATCTCTCGGGGATTCGCCGGGAAGGACAACAGCCTCCCCGGTCTCGAATCGCCATGCGCGATCGACGATCTCTACCGTCTTTCCGGAGATTGGATCCGTTTCCAACACAGTCGTGCAGACAATCATATGACCCTCTTTGAAGTAATGACTACAATCGCTGAAATCTCGCTTTCTCTTTCATGAAGTATCCATGGATCGTGGTCGGACCAATCACCGATTTGATCTGAGCCGCCGCTTTTGCAGCTGGACGTCGGAGAAGTCGCTCTCAACGCGCGGCGTGGCGAAAGCTCCGTGTCGCCCGCGGGCGTTCGAACTAAGGCGACTTGTTACGTTCGGCATATTCGGAGAGAATATCTCTATTGGGAATGACCACGCCGGAGAGCCCGGGAACGTAGTTTTTCGCCCATGCGCTGTATCTGCCGTGCGTGATGCCAATGAGCCTCGCGGGCGAAAGGTCGGCGCATGCGCAAAGCGTCCGAGATAAAACGTCTTCGCGCTCTGGATCGTCGAAGTCCTCAACGGTGCGAAAAATATTCTTGATTGGTCGCGCTCCGAAGGCGTCGACGTGTTCGTAAAGTTTGGGCGAAATAGGGCCAAAATCGCTTGCTTGGAAAGGTTCGATTACAAGACAGGCGCCGTCGTATCGGCCCATATAGATCGTATGCGCGATATAGAGGATTTTTTGCAGTCTTTGATTATTAAGGGTCCAGCGACTCAACTGGCAAAGTCGCTTTCCGGCCTGCAGTGCGCTTATCATGGTTGAGCCTCTCCTTGGTCTGCGGAGAATCGGTAGCCATCCTCGGTTTTGGCTCGCCAGTCGCGGAGATTGTCTGGTGCGCCCGGCGAGCGCCACCTCGAAGGGTGTATCTCGCCGATGGCTATTTGTTCGTCGATGAAGCGTATGACCTTGTTCATCCCACGTCCCGACACGGACCATTTCGGAACACCGCCGTGCAGGCATAGGCCGTGTCGACTCGTTTGCGAAAAGGCAGGCGAATATTCATCAGTAGCTAATGTATCGAGATAGTACCGCGAAACGAACTGGCCGAGTCGATTGTCGCCGTCATAATCATGGTCATGATCGTAGTCATAAAACTCGATCAGCGGTTCATCCTTGTTGTGCGTTAGGCACATATTTAACCCGTATCTATCGGACTTCGAAACCAAACGGACCAGAAATCTTGCGTCTTCGTCTTCAATCACGACCGTTTTTGCCATATGGACGCTCCTTCGATTGCCAAACACGCCGTTGTCCTTCCGCTCTCCTCTTTCGTGGAGCATTCCCCATTATGACCGAAATGCTCCGATCCGCGGCGGGGTCGCGCCCGAGCGTAGCAGTCCGATGCCATCGTTTTACGCCATCCAGATACTGGAAAACGGCGGGAGAATATTGATTGTCGAGGTGCTGGCGCACGACGTCGCGTCTTTCGTCGATGCGACGTAGAGCGAAGTTCTGAACGAGACAGAACGGTCAGTTAAACCGAGAGCTTAAATTAAGGACGTGATAACCCATCGTTGTTCGGACCGGGTATTTTGCGTACACTAATACTGGTCGAGGTCCATACGCACGGTTTCGCCGAAAGGCGCCGTTTTGTCCTCTGTTGTCAGCCAGAACGTGGGAACTTCCGGCGGCGTCTCAGGGAACGATCCGTATAGGTCTGTAAAGTAAATAACGCATGCCGGCTTATCGGCCTGCTCTTCGATCCAGTCGAAAACCGGCCGGAAGTCCGTGCCACCGCCGCCTCGCGGTTTCAGCCCGACAGGCCAATCGTCGGGTTCAAATCGCTCCGTTTTTGCAACGTCGGCGTCGCAATAAACGACATCAACCCATTCAGGCTCGGTGTCCTTAATAATTGCGTTTATCTCCGCCGAAAATGCGGCGAGTTCGTCATCTCCTATACTTAAAGACGTGTCGACGCCTATAACCAATGGCGCCATATGCGACGAACGCAGCCGCGGAAGAATCAATCCCTCGCCGATGTACCGGTTGTTCGGCGGCGTCCAGCTGTAATCGTTTTTCCCAGACGCAACGACGAACTCTCGCAACAACGAACGCCAGTCGACTTTTGGGGCGTCCAACTCGGCGATCAACCGATCAATTCCCGCCGGCAACCGGCCTTGCGCGCGGCTCCGGGCCATTTGAGCCGCAAAGCGAGCCGTGACTTCCCATTCGCGCCGAATGCGCTCCATTTCGGCGGGCGTCGCTTCCTTCCCGTCTTTTCCCGGTGCGTCCATCACCGCGCCACATCTGCCTGGGTCGGGTGCGTCCGCAGCCGCAGGGCCCTGTTCGCCTGAAGGGTTTCCATCGGTCGCCATTGAACACCCTTCATCACCGGCAACTGGCGTCCCGGGTGGTTTTTCTTTCTCCAGAATGGCGTAGATTGCTTCGGCTGAGAGGTCTCTGAACCTCTCTTCCATCAAAGCGCCTGCGGGCAGGCGAAACCCAGCGTCTGAAACGATGTGGTTGATCGCATGATCGCAAGCGATGTTCCATAATTCCGGATCTCGCCCGTTTCGTCTCGTATGGTGAGTCAGCGCAAGGTGGAGAACTTCATGAGCAATTACGCCTAGCAACTCGTCAGATGTGAGGTCATCAACGAAGTCGGGATTATAAAATAGATGGACCCCGTCGACCGCCATCGTTCTGATGAATCGCGTTTCAACAAACTGGAGATTCAGCGCGATGGTTGCAAAGAAGGCATGAGAGAGCACCAAGTTCTGTTTCGCGCTTGAGATAGCGTCTTCAGTGGATATTAGTGTTTGCGTCATGCAGCACTCTCCCAGTCTTCCTCGGTCATGACGAAAGGCGCCATGTTTTCGAGGATCTGGTCGGCGTCGCTTAACACTTTCCGACGCAAGATCGGATTGTCGCGCAGATCGCTTGCGTCGTGCGGGCATAGCGAACGCACGAGTTCATGACGCATGGCGTCAAGGTGTGGATCCCCGGCCCAATTCAGTTTTGGAAGCAGGTCGGCTATTTCGCGGAGGTGATCCACCATCGACTCGCGGATTGTACCGGCTCGCCTGTCATCACCGCGCGTTGGGTCGTAGTTCGTCAGCGCCCGACTCATCCGATTTACAGCGCCGAACAGACGCTGCCATAACTCCTGCATTGTCGCGTTGGCGGCTGAATTCACTTTTTCGTCAAGGTCGCGCTGAAGATGTCGAACAATTTTCTCGTTCATTTCCAGTAAGAAATGCTCCCCGGCGGGAACGGGAAAGAATGTGGTAGTGTACACAAATTTTCGGCGGAGTGATTCAACCGTCGGATAATCTGCCTCGCGATACAACCCCTTCAACATGGTTTTAGCTTCGTCGCGATACGTTGGATATGCGCGACAAAACCTTTGTGCAGCCGATTCATGCTGGGCTTTAAACGCCCCTTGCGCTGCGACATAGTCGAGATGATTCTTGTTAGGGAGCAGACGTGGTCCCTTGTCAAACCATCCGCATGTATTCGAACGATGATGTTCACGAGCTTTTCGAGCGATCAAGTGCAATTCACTCAACGCCTCAGATCTTACCAGTCGTTTTATATATTGTCCCGCTCTCCGGTCGGCGCCGTGTAGCCTGGCGACTCTATTGGTTGCCGGTGCATCCTTCCTTTTCGCGGACCATTGGCAGAGCGTAAGGTCCACCAGCGTCGCGTGCTCCTGGATGTTGTACATTCCGCATCTCCCTCAGTTAAAATCCACCGGTTTCAACTGCCCATCGGCTAAACGCGGCGGTGTCCGCGAGAGATTCGTCTCGTTCCACTGCGTCATGAATCAGCAACGTGCTGAATTCTTTCGGCATACGGAGTGCATAGGACACAATGTTGTCGAAATTGGCGGGCTCCGCGCGATATGCGAGACCAACAGCGATTGCGTATTTAATGTCCGATTTTGATGGAACCTCGACTCTGTCTGGATTCAAAATGATGCGCTCAAGACTTGGCATCATACGTTGGAATTTTAGAAACGACATGAGTTCGCTTGAAGGACCTTCACCGACAAGCCCCGCATAAGCTACCTCTTCGATATCGGCGCACGGCTCTTGGTTCATGACGTCGGATACCGCCGCCCATGATCGCGGGCTCGGAAACGCAAGCTCTTTGTTCTGTGGATTGAAATTGAAAAGAAGATTCGGTCGGGAACGGATAAAGGCGATTATCTCAGGCCTTTTGTTTGCCTTAAACGCCCAACGGCACCACGCATTCAACTCGACGTCGACATCGATTATCCCAAGTCTGTTTCTTAGCGCCGAAAGTAGTTGACGTGCTCCCGCTCGATCTTGCTGTCTGTTGCCGGCCGTTACAACCCGCCAGCCGTCCCCGAGCTTGTGACCGGCGATTTCACGGCTCAATACGAACTGGAAACAGGCCTTCTGCATCGCGTCGGAAGCGGTCGAGAGCTCGTCCAAGAAGAAGATGCCCTTTCCCGTTTTCGGGAGCATCTTTGGAGGAAACCACTCTGTGTACTCTCCTACAACTTTTGGAACTCCCGAAAAGTCGACCGGATCCTTCACCGTCGGATGAAACACAATCAGTTCCAGACCATCGTCTTTAGCTATCTGTTTAACAATGTCGGTTTTACCGATCCCGGGCGGCCCCTGTAGAAAGGGCGTTTTGTCACCCGCCATGTAAAGACGGCACACCTTCGTCGCTTCGGCAGTAGCTACCATCTAACCGCTCCTGTTCATGTTGAATTATGACTTGAATGACGCGAGTGCTTTGATGTTCCGCGCCCCTCGAAGGCGCCGCCCGCTCTTCTCTTTGGACAATCGATTGTCCAGTGTTTCGCCGTCCGAATTGATCGTCGTCAGTTGGCCGCGGCCTTCGTCTCCGCTATCGTCAGCGCCCAGCCCTTTTTCGGCGGTTCACACACGGAGTGCGCTCGATCGAGAAAGTGAGGAATTCGGTAGAACTTCTGGTTCTTGACAGAGCGGAAAGCGGCGCCGGGGTCAATTGAACGACCGGGGACATACCGAAAAGACTGGCATGAGTGACCGTCTTCGAAAATTACCGGTCGAGCGAAGGTAAACATTGAACCGTAAGCAAGGCCACCCGTCCGCTGTTGGGCGCGTTCGATACATCGCGTCCGCCAAAGGGCGGCTGTTTCCGTCGTGGGGGCCGGCGCCAGATCGATGAGCCACGGGGGGCCGTCGATTTCGCACTGCCCGCTGTTCTCGGAAAACAACGTGATGGTAAGACTGTTTTTTCCGGCTTTTACCGTGCCCGTCCAGATTGCGATGGATGAGGACTTGTTGCGAGCTATATCCCAAACCAACGCAAAGTACCGTCCATCGTCGAGCAACCGTTCTTCGACAATGTCTCGCCTTGTACCGTTGACGTTCGCGCAGAAGTGTCGCCGGATGTAGTCAACGGTCGTCAAGGGGGGTTTATCAAGGGTGAGGATTGTCAATGCGAAGACGTTTTCGTCAGTATTGGTCATTGAATATTCCTTCGAAATGGTCAAACGCGATCACGCCCGTTCGCGCCGACGAGGCGGATGGATTTGTGGTCAAAAAAAATGCTCTGGAATGATGAGAGCAACGGCGATGCGATGGGGTCGCCGTGTGCTATCTCGGCCGCCGCCACCGGTTGCTCATTCGGGAACGCAACCTACTCAAAAGCCGGGAAACACGCCTTATACGCCCGCCGAGCCTTCCCTTCGTGGGGAGTTGTAAGGATCGCGCCGAAAGCGCATCGGTGTTCCGGTTGCGCCGATCTGGCCCCACAAATGCCTGAAGCGTTGGATCCACCCAGAGACTAGGATCTCTGAAAAGCCGTCGCGCAATTCGATTGGCGTGCAGAACAGCGTCTTGCAAACTCGCTTGCATCTGCGAATCCGTCGCGAACGGTACAAGGCTTACGAAATGCCGTGTAAGCTCATATACGAAGTCATTTGGCCCAAGACCCCCATTGCCTGAAACAAGAGGGATAGGACCGTCTATTCCCTGCAGACGTCCTCCATTGAACGTCATATCGGTTGCCGCTTCTATATGTCGTTCCGAACCGTCCGGGCATGTGATCGTAACGAGTGCATAGACTTCTTCGGGTAATGGCATGGCCTCTACGGGGAGACCAGTCCTCACAGGAGAGGCCCCGTAAGAACTCCTAACGAACCATTCTATGTTCGTGACCTTCTGACGGTTTCCGCACCAAGAATATCCTTCGTATCCAAGAGGGGTTGTTGCGAGAATGAATGCTGAGCGGGAGTGTCGGAATGCGCGAAGCAGGTTTTTCAACTCAATCCCCTGAAGGGCATCCGGCAGGATCAACAGGTTATCTGGATTTAGTCCTTGCTGCTCTATCGCGCGTGGATCAATCACGCCGTCGATCTCGGGGCTCTGCGAGCACCAGAATTCTTCCGCCTCCGGAAGGGAAAACCCCAACGATACGCCATTGCGATAGTCGAAATAGGGAAGCTTGTGCTCGCTCAGGTCGCTGACCGCGTCGAACAACGCAGTCCTAGCCTGGTCCTGAAAAACTCTAACAACTTCCGGGTCTATCTTCCCGCCTACCCAGTTCCGTCGAAAATCGGCGTCTGCCGGGCTGTTCCCATCTTCGATCACGATCTTTACAACAAGATTGACTGATGAAATATCTGTGTCGGCCGATAGTAGAGAAGCGGACGGAAGTCGTGGTAGTTCAACCCTCGTTGTTTGTCCGTAGTAACAAACATTGTCGGATCGTCCTCCGGCCCCAGCCTTACATACCGCGATGGTGGCGTTCCGGAACTTCTTCGTTTTGACGACGTCGTGCAAGAAGTTTTCGCGCCTCAACGGTTCACCGTTTAGCGATACGTCAAGAGGCAAGTACCTCGAACACCGAACGACGGCAACTTCGAATTCGTTGGGGTCCCCAGCGCAAAAAGACACCTCAGTCCCGCATCCTATTGCATCCTCGTGAACCCCTCGCAGAGACAGTTTATCCAATTCATTTGGTTGCAATTGTGCGTGCCACCCGGAAGTATGATCTTGGTGCCTGGAGCGGACGTGGATTCCAAAATCATGCTGCGCGGGCGATTCGTATTGCTGAGCGAGAAACAGAGGTCGGCCATCTTTCCAGACGTTCTCGATAAAAGAATGCAGGTCCGTAACGCCAATGCCGTCGTCGTAGATCGCGGCGAGGAGGTCGCCATTTGGAGCGACCTTTGTCGCCACGCGGATTTTTGTAGCCCGGGCGCGGCGCGCGCGGTCGAAGACCTGTGCAATAATCCTATGATCTGGCTGTCCGAAGAAATCAGTCAACATCGTAAGCGTTGTCGCGGCGACTGGGCGCGTCGCGTCTGCGGGTTTTATCATGGCTCTCTCCGGTTGATTTGAGGAAGATAAGAGGCGCGTCTCTGACTCGATGCCTCAGGCGTTTTCCCCCTCCCCCTTTCCTCTTCGTCCCAGAGACGGTGAGCGAGGAAGACGCATTCTCGTCCGAATTAAAATGGTCCGTATCGGCACTAATATGAGACTATGGCCGCCTGTAGAAACACTGACAGTGATAGTGAGAATTCGTGTTTTTTGCGGGCCACGTCGTCGACAAGCCCCACCAGCGTTTCAATAGGTTAGACGCGTCCCTACCAAAGCCGTCTGCTAGTAGCTGCCGGTCTGGTTTGCGACGTGGTCAATCGACGGCACAAATTGGTTGCCTTCTACAATCACGCGGCGAAAAAAGCCGCGGTCGCCACTTTTCAGTGACGACCGCTTTATTTCCCCGCGTTCTTGGGAGGAGGGACAACGCGAGAAAATTCTTTGGATTTTTGACGATGGAAGTTTTTGAACCCGCAGTCCGATTCCAGTATGTGCAAGCAGAATTCTTGGTAAACCGGCGCGTATCGGATCCGCGAAGGTGTTGGCGCTCAATTACGAAGGTCCGTTCAATGCGCCGTTCTCTCCGACGCCGAACTCTCACCGAGAAATCCCCCTCTTTCTCTCACCAATGAAGAGACGCGCCTCAGTCGACGAAGAACGCGAGGAACAGATTCTGTATTGCCAGTGCGTCAGACCGGGATCGGCAATCCGTGATTGCTTCTTCTTCTTCTTCGTTGCGGCGCACCCCATAGATCGTATAGAATTCGACCATCCGTCGTGCTGAGCCCAGCGTGTCTGATTGTTCGGCGGCGCCCGTTTTCGGCGGGGTGAAGTCCCTGACTACGATGCCTTTGAACTCAGACCATCGCGGAGCTTTGAAATCTTCCCGGCGATTGAAAAACAGCCATTCGAGATCCGTTGCTCGACTTTGTCCCGCGTGTTTGTTCGTACGCTCCGATGCATTGTTTAACCGTGCCTGGTTGAATATCACCCATCGCGCCATGTTTCTCTCGTAAATGTCGGCGTTCTTGGGAAACTCAATCCTGCCAATCCGCCCCGAATCGACTGGATATTCAGGCTCGCCAAGGGGAATTGTGCAATGGAGTAGTTCGGGGACATCGCCGTCGCCTGGCTGCAAGCAGAAGAGGTCATTCGGCGCCGAGGATCTCGGACAGCCGCGATAGTAAATGCGGGCATTGTCCGGATCGAGGCGGGAAAAGCGAAAATTAATTACCTGTTTATGCATGGTCGGTGATCCTTTTCCAAAAATAGCGGCAGGGATTTCATCGATAAGGTTCGCGCGGCGTGAACGGCAGGCGCTTATCGTTTTGAGACTCTATGGAAGGAACAACCTCCTCGATTTCTCGATGAGGCCGCGCTCCCCAATCGAGAATGAGGCGCGCCGCTCAAATCACGTGGATTGCGCGCGGTCGGTGCTCTTGTTCTGGAACAATGACAGCTGTGTTCCGATCGGAAGCGCTTTAAGCGGCGGCGGCTTCCCAACTTCTTCCTCGGGCGGAAACAAGTGCCCGTGTTTCATCCAGAATATATGCGCCATCGGCGTCCACGCCGCGTCGAAACGCTTTAGCGAGAGCGAGTCCATATGCTCCACAAGCGCCGGAACGCCCGCAAGCGTCAGTTGAATGAAACACATATGATAACATATCGAACTGACGTCAGCGGCATGGGCTATTATGGACGTCATCGGTTCAAGCCCGTTGATGCGCAGGACCTCCGCCGCTGCAATCAGTGTAGCTCCGGAGCCGGCAGTAGGATCGGCAACCGTTGTAAACCCTGATTGTTGGATTTCGGTTATGCGCGAGGCTCCGACCAACTGCGCCATAAGCAGACACAAAGAGTAGGGAGAAAAGAATTGCCCGTTGCGTGAATCCAGAACGCCGAGGTCGGTAGACAGCGGGCCAAGAAAATCCCCGACGTTCTGCACGGCTTGGGCAACAATGTCATAGAGGCGCTTATAGTTGTTGGCGGCCTCCTCTTTGTTTTTGTACTGCTCAAGGATGGCCGCTACGTTTTTCCGAAGCGTCGCGGCACGGTCCTCCGGGGCCGTTAGACTGGCAAGCTCGTAGAAAAAGATGGAGCAAAAATCACGAAAACACTCTCTGTCGCGTCGAGGATCGTCTATTGAACTGAGCGTCCTCAAGAACTCTTTTTCATACTTTCGGTATTCCGCTCGTCGTTCGGCGAACATTAAGCTTCTCCAAGTGGATTAATTGGGGGGGGGTCATCGAGAACGCGCCTGCGGCCGAATGCGGGCGTCGGTAGTTCGGAAGGTTCAGTCAGTCAGATGTACTGAACCTGCCTGATCGTGCTGTGTTTTGTGAACCGAATGCTGATGGGGAGTAGGTTTCGATAGGGGGTCCGTTATACCGTGCACTGAGAATAATGCGCAGCCTCCATAAAAATCCTCGTCGACCCATGCTAGACGCTAGTCTCGGTCCGTCGGCTCAGTTGCTGACGCCTGAACAAACACATCGACGCGGCCTGCGCAGATGTTGATTATCGCGTGTTGATTTTCGTCGACGGAGCCGGTCAGATACTGCTCGCTGATTAGGCGAAGCGCCTCACGGGTTCCCGCTTCCGATGATTCCATCAGTTCAAAAACGTAGCCTCGAACGTCGACACAGAACCACAACTCCTGACGCCAGATAGGCTCGGCGTCACGGAATTCATCCTGCAGGAAAAATGCGTTGTGCAGGGCCTCGCTCACGCGATCCGCTGTCAGCGCGTGTTCTTTCACGATGATCGGATTTACGTCCTCAAGGAATTGGTGCGTTGGCGTTCCTGTCAGTAATAAGTCGGTGTCATAATCATATGTTTCGGTAAACCCCTCGGCATGTGAAACGGATAACTCTGCGCGGATGTTGCGCGCCCATACGTCGGTCGATCGCTGCGATGTATCGCTATATTCCGTCTCGCCCGCATCATTTTTTACGAACCAATGGATTTCCGATAGCTTTGGAAGCCGATTGTACCAATCATACCCGACAAATGCGGGGTTTCGTTCTACAAGGATGACAGAATCGGCATGAATTTCAGCGACCCTAGCGAGGCTGATTGCGTCCTGCGTCGACAACCCACATTCTACGACTATGACTTTGTCTATTGAACGTTCGTCAATCGTTACGCGCTCAACAGGGTCTGACGATGATCTATCCTTATGCGGTAGGAACCGAGGCAACGCTTCCTCCGCTGCCGGAAGAATCACGCCGCATTGCCCTGCCTTGCGCCAGTCGCCAAAGCTCAGTGAGTGAGAACCGAGGTCCCGTGCAGCCTGATAGAGCGCCCGTTCGCAAGCCGCTCGCAGTCGTTTTAAAAAGTCTGACGATTTCACTTCGTCACGGTTGGGGATTGAGAGTTTGAGCTCGGGGGCGTCGTGGATATCGACAATGACGCCGAGGGTTTCATCGACGCCGTGCATCGCAAGCTTTGGCAGATCAATATCAAATCTGACGCTGTTAAACCGCCCGAATCCGAATACCTCACTCACTCGCGACGAAATGACGCGAATTGTTGCGCCATGGGCATATTTCGAAAAAACCATGCCGCTTTCTGGGCTTAAATGCGCGAGGAGGTCCCCATCGACAAATACTCGTCCGGGAAAGTGCCGGGCCGCGCGCTCAAACGCCGTCCGAACGGCTAATTCGGATCCGGCCAAAACGAAACTGAATACGACGCCTTCCTCGAGATCATCCGTCTTCTTTTCGATAGACCAGCCCGAGTCGATGTGGGGCGAGGTCACGCCGGTCTGATAAGACGGGGTGTCGCCGACCGCCGAGGACCTGATGTGCAGTCCCAGATCTGCCGCCTTGAAGAATCCGGGCTCCCCGCTTTCATTCGTTTCGTCGCTCGCGGGAGCGCCGTTGCCGTCGCAAATATTGAAGAGCGTTGCAACGCTGTCGATGCCGCTTCCATTGTCTTCCACGGTGATAAGAACAATGTCGCTCGTTTCTTTGAGCACGATATTTACTTCCGACGCGCCGCGCCTCCTGGCGTTCTCCAACAAGTCGCGAAACATCGCAGCTTCGTCCATCTGCCTGCTGGCTTCGATGACCTTGCGCCTGTTTGTTGGTATCTGCAGCGTTTCCGTTTCCAAAGACGTCATTTCATCCATCTCCTCGCGTTGTTTAAACAGATCCGATCGACCCTTTCGGGATCGCTTTCGCATCACCTTCGATCGCCCGTTCAAATCCCGCTCTTTCTCTACTGCTAGAGGCGGACCGGTAATGTAGGGAGGAAGCTTGTCCTTTGCGTGGGAGGCGCTCGCTTTGAGAGCGAAAAACGTTTGGTTCAGGATGGCGGGTTGCACCCGGGAACGTGCGGCTCGCCATGTTTGCGGCGGATTGCATATGCTCTCGTCAAGCAGTCCGCAGGATCTGCGATAAACTCTCCCTGCAGGTTGACGACGCCGTTTTCAACAGCCCACTGGTTCCATGAAAACCGTCGCCCCAAACCAGCCAGCGCTTCACGCGGAAACTGCTTTCCGTTTTCGATATAGGTCCACCAGGAGCCGCCAAACTCAACCTTATCCCAACGGCTATGCCGGCCCTCGAGCGCTGTTCGCTCGATCTTTAGGGCGCGTAAGAAGAGTTCGGGATACGTCCCGGCGAGCCTCCAGAGCTCCCATTCATGGGACGCCGGGCAAAAGAAGCAGGCGCTTTTGATCGGAACTTCGAGCCCTTCATCAATGATTGCTCGAATGCAGTCATCTCGCGTCCATTTAAGAACCTGCAGGGGAAATCGATACCGGAAGAATTCATCCGCCTCCTTCACTTTTTTACGACGGCGTTCGTCAGCCGGGCTTGCGTCATAGCCAATGAGCTTTATAGGTTTCTTGCCGCACGCCCAAGCATCAAGGGCCGGCCCCCATCCCGGCCGTTTGTTTGGGCCTCTGCGAACGCCTTTGAGGAATTGGTCCTGCGGGTCGACTTTCCATTTGAGCGAACAGGAATGAAGCCCGAAGGCAAGGGACGGCAGCGTTTCGTTGTCAAGACAATTGCCCTCAAGCGTGCTGTATCGAACCCTCTCCGTTGTCTTCTTTCTGACCCAGGTTACGTTCGGCGCTCTCCAGCTTTCTAGCCATGCGTCGATTGCATGAATATATTCGACCGTCTCCGGCTTCTCTCCGCCGGTGTCGGCGAACATCACGAGATCGGGCGTTACGCCAGAGTTCTTCATCGCAACCAACATGGCCGTGGAATCCACGCCGCCGCCGTAACACACCACGATAGGGGCATTGTCGTCGGGAATTCCAAGCGATCGTAGTCCGGCTTTACGCGTTAACTCGGCGTCCTCCACCTCTGGAAGCGTATCCAGCCTCGTCATTGGTGCTTCTCCCTATGGTTGGAAAGGCAAACGCCTTCGCACCGCGAGATCCAGCGGCGCTTTGATTGCAAATTGTCATTGGTGCTCTGGCGCGTGGCTCCGTATTCGGAGTGTCGAGCGCCGGCATACATTTTCAGAAGCGCCAATCGCGTGGTATTGTTGCAATGATGGCGCGTAAATTACATAACGGGGGCTCGGCGGACCCCCGTTTATTTGAACACGATCGGATTATTCTACTGTGTACGGACACCTTGTCCGCGGTCAGGATGCCAACAACAACATCTCGTCGCTACAGAGATTATCTGTAGACGAGGCAGTCGCCCGTGCCTCGCTCAAGCACTCATCTTCGTAGTCACCGATAAAACCCCAACATGACCCGATTTCTTCACCGTCTCTCGTGACAATAAAACCATAGACGCAACCTTCGAGAAACGCGCTATATGAAGCGACTTCGCATTCGAGCGTTTCGATAACCCGATTGCGGATATCTGCTGTTATCTTGCTGACGCCATATTCCTTCCTGATCTGGTCGTTCGAGGCGTAGATGAAACCGACCTGTCCGGAGTCCCACGGGCAATGAAATCCCTTGGTATTCATCGAAATTCCGGTGTGGTCATATAGATAAAGCGGTAACATAACAACGGAAATCGCGGCTGCGTCTTTGGCGGACATCTTGTTCGCAATCCACGACCTTACTGCGCATGTGTCTGTATTTGACGCAATGGCGGTTTCGACGACGTCGGCGAAAAACGCATCCGGGTTCTCAAACGAATGCGGGTCACCCAGTTCATACCGCCGGTGCCAGCACACCATTTTTCCGAGAGTATCCCAGTCGCGCGGGCTCATTGATGCATCATCCTGAAAGATCTTTATCTTGCAACCGCAATGGTCCTCTTCGAAAACGGGATCATGCATCCCCTACCTCCATTAAGTTGTAATTGAGTTCCCGATTTACGGATCAAAGCCTCGTCCCCTCTCTTTCTCTCGGGGGCGGCTGAGCCGGTCGATGTTGATCCGACCGCGCTGCGATTTATCTACGGAGGAAAAGGCGTTACTGGAGGCCTACGAGGTCAAGCATCATCCAATGCGCGTATAGCAGAAAGGAAATGCCGTCCCGTCTTCGCATTGAAAAAACGTTGGTCTGCCATTATCCCTCGCGTCGTTTTCTTTTCGAACGCGTTGATGATGGCGTCTTCAGATAAGTATTTCAAACAAAATGCCCGCGCGCGCCTTGCTGTGATTGCCTCACCAGGCCAGATCTCTCTAAGACGGTCCTCGACGTCGGCCGACTTTAGCGCTTTCTCCCAGTTCTCGTCGAGGGCCGCGTCTTTGGTTCGGTTGTTCGCTTCAATGCGACGCCTGTCTTGGTCCCAACGCGATTGAGTAGTGCGGTCTTCATGGCGAAAACTCGACGTTAAGTGCAACAGCTGGGTGTCGAGCTGAATCAAGTAGTGTCTTGTCTCTCGCGTTATGAGCCAATCAACACAAAGCTCCGAAAAACTATCTCGTATTGTGCACCCAAGAACTGGCGCAAGGTACGCACGGTCGCCCTCGTCGAAAGGCCAGTCGAAATGCTCTTCAGAAAGAGCTTCCTTCGTCGGATCATTTGTCACCTGCTCTATTCCTTTCAAAAAACTGCTGCATAATACGTTTTCGCCAGCGCTATAGCTGGCACTTTGAAATGCTTCCGTCGTCGACAGAGAAGGCCGAAGCGGCAGCGCCATAAATATCGTCGAGGCTAAGGGTGCAGATCGCACCCGAAGATTGGATCGCGTAAGAGGCGCCACAAAGGAATCGGTTGGCTTCATACCCAATTTCCTGAATTACAAAGACTTCGTCCTTTTGAATCAACGATCCGATCTGTACGGCGAAGTCCAGAATACTCGGATATTCGTCGTCGGCGTCTTTTCTTTCCGGGAGTCCGTCGTCGCAGATAAATCCCATCTTTCCTTCTTTCTCAATGAGTTCGACGCCCTCGAAGGACGAAAGCAGTTTTCGAAAACTGTGCGGATCTATGGGCCGAACATAGTTACTCCGGCATTTTGGGATGTAATTCGCCAATGTTACTTCTCCTGACTTCTTTGGTGGTAACTAAGTGCGTGTACGTTCCTATTACTTAACAGCGTCGCGAACCTCCGGCTGCGGTTGCGTTACGGACCGGCGCGACGCGAGTCCGCAACGAAAAACACCATCGGGTAGGAATTCGCGTAATTTCTTGTTGCCAGGAACGCAAACAGCTGGATGTAAGCTTGATTATCCGATGAAATCCGGCGCGGTGTTGATGTCTTCGCACAGCGCGTCGATTTCCTCTGCTGACAGAGGTGGAAATTCGCCTTCGTTCGATGCGATCGTCGAAAATGGTGTACCTGGTTGCGCTTGCATCAGGCGCAGCGCCGCGATCACGGCGCTTTGTTGTCGCCGCGTCAGGGTGATCGAAACTTCCGTACTGTTCGTGCGGTCCCGAAACGCCGTTGCGATTTGCGGCCAATCTGCCTTAAGATAAAAATCGCTGTTTTTGATATTTGTTTCCAAAGCGCATTCCAAAAATGTGGGAACGAAATGCGTTTCGAATGTCGATAAAAAAGCCGGGTCTCCATCGGCTGTCGCGATTGCATATGCTCGCATTATAGTCGGAACAAGCTCGACCACGCGCATCCGGATTTCCGACGTGTCGAGCTCAAGCCTCATGGTTCGCAAATTCTCCCATACTGCGACCGTTGGTTCGACGTCGCGCCGCGTCTTTTCTTCGATTACCTGCCAAATCGTCATTGCATGATCTAGGAACGCTCGCAATTCGCCGTCAAAACTGATTTCCATGAGAATTAAATCTCCTACGAAGTTAAGTCTAAAGGGAGTGTCGTGAGCGTCGCGCGGGGAGCGCTACTGCGCCCCCCGCGACGCCGTCATTCAGCAGCCATCGGAGCGGCTTTATCGTCTTCCAGTTCCCGCAGCACCGGCGGCGGGACTTGTTCATTTATGCCGGCCTCGGTACTGGGGTTGGGATCGGCCGACGCGGCGTCGCCTCCTTCGTCCACAGAGGGTTCTTCCTGCGCAACACGGAAACCGGGCGGAAGCCATATCGCCGCTGCTTGGCGAATCTCCGAATCGAGGGTCGACGTCAATTTTGGATCGCCGCTGAAGGATCGCGCCATCGACTTCGCGAGCGGTTCCTTCTTGTCGCTCTTGTGAGACTGACGCCAAGTCTGGCCGAGGATTTCCTCGCCGATGTCAAGAGCGGACGACTTACGGGTCCGTTTCCAATACTCCTCGTCGGGTCTCCAGAAGCGCGCAAAATCAATCCCGAGGCGGTCAACAGCCGTTTCGATTGCGGGCTCGGGGTTATCGGAAATCGCCAGTTGCTTCTTCAGCGTCATGGCGACACACCAGCTGAAGAGTTTCTGCTTTTCTCGCCGCGAAAGGCTTGAAAGCGCCTCAAACCGGTCTTCTGGGGGCTGGTTTAACCACGAACGGCTTAGCCGCTGTTCGATGCCTTTGAGCTTTCGCGTCGCCGGCATATCGCGATCGTTCCCGAAGCGATCGCCGATATACGTCTCGTTACATGAGATATTGAGCGGATTGTTCTCACCGACAGGCGACATCAGTGCTTCGCATAATTCGAGCAACAGCAAATCGAAGGCGACGTTGAAATCATTCGCCAGATGCGCCTGGACAATCTCAGTTCGGTCGGAGACCAAATCCTCGCGGTGTGTTTTTTGGATAACCCCCGCTTCGTCCATTTCTTTCTCGTAAGGGGTTTTCTCCTTGGGCGCCTCCCGACCTGGCGACGAGTTTCCAGCGGTTTTCAACCCTGCAGCATCTTCCGGTTTCACCAAGCCTTCAATGTATTTGTACTTGCCATTCAAATCGATTGTCACAATACAACCAGCGATCGCGCGCTGCTCTTCGGAGAATGCCGCGTAATCGTCGATTTTCTTGACGAGCTCGCGCCTTTCAACACGTTTAGATAGAAGCGACTGGTAGTGACCCTGCCCGATTTTATCGTCGGGCGTATCCTCAAGAGCTGCGACCTCTTTGTCGAGCGCTTCAAGGGCAGCCGTCAATTCTCCAGGAACATTGATCGGTTCAGCGTAAACCCTGCGGTAACTGGGCAGGTCGTACGGTTTCTCGATACGGCCTGAAGTCCAATGCCACTTCGAAGCGATTTTTTTCGCTCGACGTTCAACACGCTCTGTAGCAAGTCGCTCGACCAACGCAATGTCGTCAAAGTAGACGTCGTCATCTTCGTTAAAGAGGTCGGTTGTTACAGCGCCGCCCGCTTCTTCGTAGGCCTTTCTTCCGACAAATATCGCCAGCGGGTTCCTCGAATGCAATGACTTGTCAGTAAGGCATTGACGCACAAGTCCCGAGTGATCTCCGGGAAACGGAGGGATGCGTTTCAGGGCGGCGGTCTGCCTTTCCTTGTCATCGCTCAAGGTGAATGCGTAGAGGGTAGATTTCTCGAACTTTCCATTTTGGTACGCATCGAGAACTTTCTCGTCGAGCCGCCCGAGTTTTAGAATTTTGATGACATCACGTTCGTTCGTTCCAAATCGGCAGGCGACCTCCCCAGTCGTCATGCCGTCTTTTTCGATCAAGTCGACATAACCGCGGAAGCGTTCGACATCATCCATTTCGTTGCGCAGCACGTTTTCCATCAGGGAGATTTCACGCGCGCTCCGCCAGTCACGAATTATGCAGGGAACCTCGTAGGTATCGTCGCAAAGCCCCTTTTCAATGTTTATCCCCACGGAACCAAGCCGGTATCCGCCCGCAACGACATTGATCACACCGTCATCGTCCGCTGGTCGGGCGAGAACGGGGACCAACACGCCGACGGCGGCAATGCTGGCCGCCATCGATTCCATTTTTTCCTTAGACCGGCCGGATCGACGGACGTTTTCTGGTGCGATTTTGAGCTTGTGGTATGGAACCAACTCTGACGGCACGTTTTGTGCGACCTTGTCTGTCGCCGCAATAGTCGATTGTGACATTTGGATCTCCTTGCCGGTCAGCCAGAACCACTCTCGCTATCGAAACCGGCAAGGACGTCTCCCCTCTCTTCTCTCCTTCGTTTGCTTGGCTACGACGGGATAAACTCTAGGGTCATTTGGAAGGACTAATATGGATATACTTCGGCGCCCCATTCTCCCGGATCATCAACGACCTCGCCATTTTGCGACCAACAACGAATTCCTTCCGTCGGCGGTTTTTCGATCATCGCAAAAATCGCGTGTCTCATCAGGTCTGGTAAGACCACCTTTTCATTCGCCATTTCTTTCTCAATATCAGCGAAGTCTGGTTTCGTATGACCCTGTGAATGGACGATAACGAAAGGTTCGTCGACCTCGGGATCGAACGGCCCGTAGAGTACGTTGGCATCCGCGTATAAAGTAGGGTTAACGGCCGGATCATAACAAACTCGGGCCAGAACGTAGTGATCACCCCTTACGAAAAGACATCGGTGCTCGGTCATAATGTCTCCAGTTAATATTGATTGTTTGCATTGCCGGTTGATCGGTCAACACCAGCTCCTTGAACGACGAACTTGATATTTCCGCGATAAAACAATCACGATGTGTTTCGGTCGTTAGCTAAAATTCACCCGAAGACGTTGTCCCGCCAGCCCGTTTCAGTTTTCGACCGTCTGCCGTCCACCAGCTTCCTCCGTTGCCAGTGTTTGTCTCGCCGTCCCTGATAATTGCAAGCCGCATCGCATTCGGTATGACAACGCCCATTTTTTCCAGTTGGAGATCAAACGGGACGAAAGTCTTCGGGTGACTGTCTCCGGAACTCAAATTCGAGAAAATGGGCTGGTCTGGATCTGTTCGGTCGCGCTCTTCGACGTAATCGACGACCAGATAGAACCCTTGCATGCGTCGGTCCCAACCCGCTTGGACGATCACTGGTTTTTCCTTGTAGGTCGTTTTCAAATAGTGCTGCGTCATAACACTCTCCGGCAGCATAAAGGCGGCAATGAACTTTGGAAACGATCGTTACGTGCAGTTTTTAGCCTCAGTATCGGAAGTCAATCAGCGGAAAGCCGCCATTCCTTACGGATGTGATCTGAAGCTTCCATATCGCCGGTAACATAAGTGGAAACCGGCGCCGTCGATGCCGTCCTGTCGAAGTCTCGCACAACGATATGACACGCGCCCTCAACGACAGCCACGTTTTCCACGCGACCGGCCCGAATATCGAGCATAACAACGCCCGCCCTCTCCGGACCCGTCATGACGTTGGGAATCTCGATTGGAGATTCGCGTTCAATCCCCGGTTCGTGTCCGATCCCCTCACGCGCCCACATAACGTACGGCCGCAAGGAGCCATGGGATGACAGCCAGTCCGATTTCTCCGTCGCGAAACCGATTGCGTTGGATAAACCCCGTTTCTCGGAACTACCCAAAGCGCTAACGCACGAAAACATTTCGTACGGTTGGCAACACCAGACGGAGAACGGTTTCTGCTGATAATCACTCCGTAGGCGTTCATTCTGTTGAAGATAGCGCGCGGCGCTCTCGAGATCGCGTCTTCTTTCTGTCAGCTCGCCCTTCGTGATGGCCGCGTAAGCATAAACAGAAAGCGGAAAGTCTGTAAGGTTCTGAATGAACTCGTATTCCAGCGGCGTAAAGCCGTACTCGCGCGCCTGCGAATAGTAAAAGTCTCCGAGATAAGGCCCTCCCTTGCCCTCGAATAAGCCGTATACAACTCGGTCGCTCTCACCATGGACGACATTGAGAAGACCGAACAATCGACCGTCTGCATATCGAATGCGAACCAGCGGCGCGTTGTCAAATTTTTCTTTGGTCCACGGGGTGCGCAACATTTCGATCATTTCGGCATTTAACCATTGCATCGCAATCTCCAAGTCTCCGCGACGGGTTAGCGTCGCTGGTGTTTCAAATGAATCGCCTCCATGCGCCCCCTCTTCTCTCTTGATCAAAGCGGCGATGCGGGAATTGGATGTCGTGCGGGAGAGAGTGCTCAAACCAGACCAAATGACTCCGCATCGCCCTCGTGATCGCAGTCAACGCACAGCGTGAAGCTTGCTGGTTCTATATATGGTTCGTATCCGTCTATCGGCTCAAGTTCGGGCGGTTCACCGCGGCTCGCCTGCGACGCGTTGACGACATAGCATGTGATATTCGCGCTGACACGAATGTTGCTTTGATTGCATTTTGGGCATCTCATCTGGAGCTCCTTTGAATATATGACTCTTGCAACTGGATCGCGCCCAATCGTACATTCTTCGACTATCGCCAATCGCCCCAGTATGAGTCGATAAAAGACGCGCCTTCATCATCCACGCCGTGTTCCAAGGGGGCGTTGTCAACGAGAGAGTTTTGATCATAGTCGCGTATGATGACACGCGCAGGCTTTTTATCGAACTCGACATTTTCGATCCTCCCGTCGCGGAGCGTTATCTCAATGAGAGGCGGCGCGCCCGTTTCAGAGAAAATCAATGGTATATGTAGCTGTCCCGCTGCGCCCTCTTCAGGATCAGCGCCAATCCCCGATACAGCCTTGCTGACGAATGGTCTCCTGTACTCGCTGATCGGTCTCCATTCATCAGATAGGTCCGCGGAAGCAATAGCATTGCGGCACGCGTCGTCCGCTGAGCAAGCCAGAACGCTCACAATGCAATCTCGGTATTCGGCCTGAACGCATTGGACAGAGAACGGTTGAAGCTGGTTAGCGGTTCTTAGATCAGGCTCTCGTTCAAATTCTTCTTCCGCAATCGCCAACTCCGTCAAGTCCTCAACGATCCAACCGGCCTTCCTTGAAGCGAAGATATAGGCCGAGAGGTCGTATTCCGGGCGCGCTTCCGGGATAGTGGTCACCTGGACCCTACCTTCGTCGATAGACTGAGCCAGAGCACGCAGATCAAAAGCCCCGAAAACAGGGGCGTTTTCCTTTGCCTGGAAGTAGCCAAACGCCAGCGTATCGAGCACATTAATAAGTCCCCGTGTTCGGCCGTCAGGAGTAACCAGCTTTACGCGTGGCGGCGCGTCGATCTTTTTCGCCCGCCAGTTTTCCCTCAATTCGTCTTCGTCTTTCGCGTTGAAAATCTCCATGGAAATCTCCATTGATGGATTTGATGATGGACAGTCTTTGCTCAGGATCGGTATTTCGGCGCCAAGGCTATGCTTGCATCAGATGGATCGGTTGTGCGTTGCGATCCATTCCTCGGCGAATCTCTCGATCTTTCGTACGGCGTCGGCTTCGCTTTTCACCTCGACTTGAGCGCGAAATGCCGTATCCGTCCGGTGACTGAGTTTTACTTTGGTCGGCGAGTTAGTGAGATCAAACGAAGTGTAACCTTCTGCATTGCCTCCTTTACGTACACGGCCAAAGACAGCTTCGGGTTTTTTGCGTACCAGAATTATGCTCCCACCGGACCCATCGGTCGTCCACCCGATGTCATGTGACGCGAAGAACGAAGGCAAATATTGTTCCTCCCATAACAAGATAGCGGCGCGTAACGAAACCAACTGCCCTTCAGACTCGAGAAACCGACAGCGTTGCGCTAAAACGCGTGCGTCGTTGCGCGACTTATCAGTATACGCATGCCGTGCGTCATAGTGTTCGACCGCTACGTGTTTCCAGTAAACGCAGCCTTCATGGTCCCTGATGAGGTTTTTAATTGCATGAAACCACGGTGCTTGGTATTTCCCTGCGCAAACGCTTTCGTGGATTGCCTCAAACACTGCAATAGCCTTCTCGCCGGCGCGCCCATTGACTACGTCTTGGACTAACGCCAAATGCCCCGGACTAAGGTCGTTTCCGTCGTTGGTCGCCTTGATTATTGCAATGGCCATTTCCGTTAGCGACGACGCGTCTCGTCCATGATCTGTTGCCTTTATATGCATGGTTCGTCCCTTCCCATTTTTTCTTGGCTTTCCAGTCTGAACGTTGCCGTTATGCCGGACCTCGCGCATGCCGGTGCCCCTCCTATCGGGCTCGTAACGCCGATTAGCCAAAACGGGGCAATTCTTTGGGTGTTTTCGTAGCTACGTGCTTGCAGAATTCGATGACGGGTTTTCTGGTCTTTAAGTTCGGCCGCAGAATTCCCGAGGCGGGTTAGCCGGAGCTATTCGACGCACCATCGTTTCTGAACGGGACCATCGCAGGGGCGGTGCGTTTTTCCATGTCTCTTACCGTGTCGATCGTTTCGCGCATTTTTGTGACGATTGCTTCCAACTCAAGAGCCTTGGTGTCCGTTGTTGGGGTGTAGATCGTTCCGTCCGCCTGTCCTGTTTCCGTTGCCGTGGCCAACAGTTCCGGTTCAGTGATTGTCTCGCCCTGGAGACGCCATTGCGCAGCACTGACAATCTCTTCCCGCATCAAGGCGTAGATCCGGCCGCGTTTCAACAATTCCTCCAAGTGCAGAAGAATGGCCTCGCCCTTCAATTCCGGCGCTATTTCAGCGTCGTGGAAGGTATCGAGAATTGTTTCAACCAAGTGCTCGGTCGATCTTTCTTCAAGATCCAAGTCGGCTTGTTCTTGGTCGTCACTCATGATCTTGACTCCTGCAAGGTTATAAGGGTTTTCGCGACAGCGGCGCTTGGGAACCCGAGCCCAAGGCGCTTGCACATCGACCGGCGTTTTCTGACCCGTCGTGCAATTCGGTTAGGGGTCAGGTTGCATGGCTCAAGTTCCAGAATGGTGGAAACAGGCTTCCGGTAGAGATCGAAGGTGGAGATATCGATAAACCGGATCCATTTGCGGCCCTTATGAAACAGCACGACTATTCGCCACCCGCCGCGATTTGCAAAGTATCGGTAAATCATGACACAGCCACCTTGCTTTCTAGTAACGCCGCGAGGCTGTGATTGTTGATGGCTCTCAATGATTCAATCAGACCCCGGTTGGCGGCTACGTCCCAGTTCAACGGAAAGCAAACCCCTTCGCTCATCCCGCGGCGTATGATTAGAGCACGTTCTTCACTTGTCGGCGGGTTCTCATCCGGATAGGCTTCCATTTGAATCGCGGCGGCTTCTAACCCGTTAGCGTCGCAACAATCGAAGAACAGCGCAGAAACACAGTTCGAAATCGACCCATCACAGGCCTGCCCCAAGACGTAGGGTCGCGGAGAGAAAACTTGAAACTCCAGGACGTCGTTAGCTTCCAGTTCGTAACGAATTCCGCCCGTGACGCGATAAACGACAATGCGCATTTGAGCGTCATCGCTTCGTCGGGACCATTCCTCGGTGTAGAGCAGGAAAGGTTTCATCTATTACTCCCTTCATCAGATTGATAGTGAGCGCAGAAAGAGCGCTATGGATGCTCTTCATCGGCAAAGCAGATCGTAAGCACACGGTATGAACTCGCGATGTCCGCACTGTCCTCCGACAGTCGCGTACAACTCTTGTCCGCATACGCGGTGATCTTCCAAACTAAGGGGGGAAGCCCCGATACCCGGAATTCGCCGCGCCTGTGTAATGCGTCCAGCGTAGGCTCACGATCAGAGTATCCAGAGACTGTAGTAAAAATAGTCAGCCGGACGTCCGCATCAAACTCCTCGACCGTCGTCGTGGTTTCGATGTGACCCGGTATGCAGGCCGCCATTGCATCGCCAAGACTACGGCGAAAGCGGCCGTTTATCTGTTTGATTTGATCAGCCCGACTTAATGTCGGATCCGGAGCCCAATCTAGTTTCGGGCCGTAAGGTGTTTTCATCTCACACCCCTGCGCAAGATAAAGTAGTCCTAGATTGTTGAAAGTGTCCGCTCTTAAGAACATTTTTGAGTTCCTCCAATCGCAACCGCGCTTTTTCCAGCACCGAAATCGCCGCGGACGCCGCCGTGCGATCGATGTCAAGACTTCGGCTGTCGAGGGCAAGTTGAAAGAGTTGAATTTCGTCTGTAGTCGTTGTTATCGCATGGAGGGCGGCCTCGTTGCGGGCGGTTAGTTTATCGGTCATGAGATGGGTCTTTCCGCGAAGTGGTTCGGGGGCTTCTTTCATCCCCTTTTCAGTCGTTCTTCGCTTCCCTCTCTTCTCTCTTTGTCAGTCGGACTGACAATCAGAGTTCGACGCTCCGATCGTGGAGTATTCAACCAAGTGTTTTTGTATCCGCCTGCTTTCTGCCCGGAGCCGATTGTTTAGTCCGAAGGTCCGACTCGGTCGCGAAGCGAAGCCCCGTGAAACATTGTCCACCCAACCTCGGCTTCAAGGTTCAAATATTTCTGGTAAAGCTCGGGACGCTCGCGGACGCCGTTGCGAAGATCGTTGTCGCAGCCCATGATGCAGAAAACGCAAGACAGCCTTTTGTTGCCCGCCGCGTACGCCCAAAACGGTTTTTGACCCGCGGCTGCGATGGCGGCGAAGATTTCGGTATCGCTGTAGTCGTGAATAGGCAAATAATCGTATACGGTGCGTCCGGCTTTGCTCAACACTCCGTTGCGTTTTAGTGTCTCTTTCTTCGCTCTTGCAGGGCTTTCCGCTGCCCGCAACCCTATGCAGTTGACCGCTAGGTGTGCGGCCCGGGCCTTCATGTCCTTACGAATAAATTTGTAGATAGGGTTTCGCTTAAGGTCGCTCGTGCATTGACGATAAGCGGACGAAGGGAACGCCGGTACGTCAGGTCTCATAACCGCGCGCCGTCGCACCATCTCGAAAAGCGTCTTATCCGCGCGTACGACGTTCACGTCATGGACAGTGTTACCTCGTATATGAGCCTGCACCCCCTCCCATTCGATCTCACCAAGGTCCGCATGGACAACAACGACCTGCTCTCTCGGCGCGATCGAACATATCTCCGCATACATTGCCTGGCTGTCTTTCCCGCCAGAGTGCGACACGTACAGGAGCGCGCCTTTTTCGACTAAACTGATGATTTGGCTCGCGTTGCTGACCCTCGTTTCCATAGATCATGCCTCATTTTCTAACGGCCGTCAGACGCTACATTTTGGGTAAACCTCGGAGCGTGGGCCCGAGCGCAACGGGGCGCGGTCGCCTTCGCGAAGAATTATCGGCGACGAACGAGGGGGCGGTATGACCGACGCCCTGTATTGGCGCGAGACTTTCTCGTCATCGAAGAACGAGCGTCTGACCGGAGTCGCTCCGTGTCGTGTCGTATTAACCGGGCGTCTGGAATCACGGAAGCCGCACAGTCCCGCTACCTCCACCTCACGAGCCACAAACCCTCTCTATACGGTATTTGATCGGAACAAATTCTATCCCAAGCGCGGCAGCGTCCTTCTCGATCGCTTTAACGGCAGGTGCGATTTCTCGTAGATATGCCTTCACTTCCGAAAGGGATTTTCTACTCAGAACCGGAATGCGAGATGTGTTGTTCCAAAGAACGAATTCAGTCATTGGTCCGCCCCTTTCGGTTAATTCTGAAAAAGTCAACGGTGTCGCCGTCGTCGCTTCCCAAGCATGAGAAGCAATGTGCGCTGCCGATCGCAGGCGCATGCTATACTTCCCCGACAATCGTCGTCTTCCGTCCCCTCTTTGCTCTCATGCAAACAAAGCCGGAGAGTTCAGCCGCCCATCTGGTTCTAAGAGCTACCAGACCAATGCGATTGGCGAGGATCAACGATGTCAGATTGTTGGACCGCGCCGCCCTTCCAGGGCGCGATCGAGAGAATCAGGCAGACTTGGGAGTAAGCAACCAGTCTTGCGCCTGTTCTTCCGTAGGAAACCGTCGCCACAAGTGGGTCGGCGGTAGATGGCCTGGCGTCTTGCTCGAAGGGATTGCCATCCACCACCCTTCATAGGGATCGAATTCTCCAAGCTTACATTTTATTTGAAACAAACTCCCCATTAATCAGCATCCCTTTCAATGAACCGGATTAATTTGGAATCGGCATCATTCGACGTTGAGGACTGACGCATCATTTGTGCGAAGATGGAGACGCATCGATCTTGCGTGTTTCATCGAGAACGGATTTTGACGTGTTGACGTTGATTTCAAGATCGATTTCCCCCTCTACTGCGTCGATTCGCAAGTGTCCAAATCCCCCTTCGGCGTCCCACCAGTTGACGTCCTTCGAATCGATGTACTCTTCGCTTACATCCATTATCGCTTGATCGAGCGACACTTCAGCTTCAACAACATTCCATCCCCAATGGTCATGGCGGAACTCCTTTACGGCCCGTTTGATCGTTAGCTTGACGGCTGACCCGTCGAATGCGGCATCAGAGTATGATGCGGATTCAATCGATCCTTCGTCTCCGCCCCCGGCGAAATACACTGATGCATGCGATATCTTACGACGGCGCAATTCGGCCAGAACCAGCTTTAAGGTGTCTTCCATCAACGTCGGACGCGGTGCAAAGTAGGAATCTACGGCCGTTACAGTATCCTCAACGGCGAAGCGATCATGGATGATTTGACGAATTTCCGGGTCAGGTTTCTGGTTAAACCGCCCACAGATGGTCGCCACACCAAGCGCTCCGTCGCGCCCGAGGCTGAGTCCAACCGTCCACCTCTTTCGTTGAATAATCACACTTGCAAATGCGCATGTCCCACGCCTAATTCGTTTATCGTAGTCGGCTACGCAGTGTCGTTGTCGCAAGCCCTCAAGACCGAGTCGGCGACTTGTTCGGATTAGCGTATGTTTCTGCTCTTGTGGAACCAGCTGATCGAACGCGGAAAGGTCGTACGTGAAGTTTTCGGCTGCGAGGGTGTTCAACGTCGCGATGCGCGCGAGACGGTCGTGCTCCGACTTCCAGCGTCTTGCCGACCATTGGAGATTGACCGGGCGGCCTTGAGATCTCGCCATTCTTATGGTGTCCTGAATTGGAACCCCAGCCGCCGTGAGCCATAAATAGCTTATGGCGAACCCTAAGAGCTTCCCGCGCTCGCCCGAGATTTCACCGGCGTCGAGAACGGTAGAAAGGGCCTCCTCACCTATATGTCCGCGCGTTGATAAATCCCTGAAGGCAATCGCAGTGTTTTTCGGCAGCTCATCGAGGCGCTTGGACAGTGCATCAGAAATCTTCATGACGAGCCCTCCGTGTTAAATGGCGGGTGGTCGTCGAACGGGCCATCCAGATCGCTGGCTGGATCGTTCCTAGCCAGTCTTCAACGCTAGGGATTCGCCCGCCGCAATCCTCGACCACGTGTTGTTCGGCGATATTTCTGACGGGAACGGGGTGGCCGTCGGCATTGAATATCGTGACGCCGAATAGTTTTTCGCATTCAAAAATTCCGAAGCTGTGGTGCCGGAGCGCTCGGTGTCTGAAATCCCCGTATGCGCTTTTCGTCACGTCGAACCAATCGTGAATCTTCTGGTAATCCTCCGGTTTGCCCCCAAAATGGCGCGCGGATGATGCTGCGTGATAAAACGCGTTGGTCATAACTCACCTCCAAGGCTTAGTTTGTAAATTGCGGCTGATCGGTTGGCGGGTGTCGATTTTCGCGCCGCGATCGGATCGGTTGTTGGTCTCGTCACGATTGAGCGCCGGTCATGGCAGGCAGTTACGCGGGAAATCTGCGCCGCGGTTTCTTGCCGTATTCTGTTGATCCCTCAGATACGGGACGATCAAAGAGTGTCTGCACGGACAATCATTCTCTTTCGATACTGAACGGTCGAACGGTCGCGCGCCCTCTTCTAGTCGCCCTCTATCCTGATCAGCTTTGCAGAGACGCGCGCCGCCGCGAAGGTGTCGGGCTCCAGGCTTTCCAGAAACTCGGCGCGTGAGTGTTCGAACGTCGACGGGACGCACGCGACAAGAACCGGAGCGGCGTCATGTCCGTTGCAGCCCATCAGCGATAACGCGGCGTCGATATGGACGCGCGCCTTTCGGAAAGGCGGATTCATGACGACCCGCGGAAACGTGATTTTCCCGCGCGCCTCGACCGCGTAGTCGAGGAAACATCGATTAAACCCGTCGACCTGATAGGCGAAGCGCGCGCGCATCGCGGCCCATAGATCGCAATGGCGCTCTATGGCGACCACTTCAAAGCGCGATTGACCGGCTTTTAAAAGCGCATCGACGAGGTTTCCGGTTCCGGCGCTCGGCTCCAGCGTGCGGATGTCGCCGCAGGGGCCGAGATAGTCGACCATGCGCGCCGCGACGTCCGGGGGCGTGACATGACATTCCGTCGCCTTATCCACGACAAGGGGCGCCGGGAGCGCTTCCGGCTCTATTTCCGGCGCCGTTTCCCGTCGCCGCACGGGAAGGTACAAAGTCTTTCCCGGCGGGCGTTTGTAGACTTCGCGGCGCATCACGCGGCCTCGCTTTCTGCGCTATCAACGCTGAGCCCTTCGGGCGCCGGATGGGTCTTGGAATCCGTCAGGAAAACGGCGACCCAGCGGTGAACAAGGTCTGCGTCACCGCGTTCACGCAAGGCCGGGATGTAGCGCGCGCAGGCAATCTTGAACCGGAAGCGCCCGCAGGCTGAGAGCTTGACGCCGCGCGCGTCTTTATAGATCTTCGTATAGTCCGCCTTGGTCATTTCGACTTGCTCAAGGCTTTCCGGCTCCTTGCGATAGAGGGCTTTGGCGTGGATGCGACCGCCGGGCGCCCGAAAGTTTAAAATCGGCGCGGATTTCGGTTTTGCGGCCGGAACTTCGTAACCGCAATCGCGCATGAATTCGCGCCATTCGGTCGGCGTCAGTTCGAGCGCGTCGCCTTGACTAAGATGCGCCGGCAGCGGAAGCGGGCTCTTAAGCCTGAAGCCCTTGGCGGTCTTTTCCGCCTTGGGCTTTTCGGCGCCATGTGTCCGCGCGAAGGTTTGCACAATGACGGGCGTTAAGGCGCCCTCGAAAAGCGCGACGGGACCGAGCATGTCGCGCTCGTAGCCTAGCCGGTTTAGCGTGTGCTCTATCCAGCGGCGACAATAGGAACGGGGCTGCAAGTAGCTTTCAGCAAGGGCGATGTTTTCTGCCTTGACGGTTTCAAAATCCTTTTCGCCGTCGACCAGCGCGCGCCATGTACCGTATGAGGAATAATCGCCATGATTGGCGAGGTCGACGGCTTTTTCCCTCGTGTCGACGCTCGCCCACAATCTGCGGCGCTTTTCCATGCCGTGCAATCTACGTTGAAAGTCGCGCAATTCAGCGAGCAATTTCTTAATGCGCCGGGCGCGCACACCCGGATCGTTTTTGTAGTTTGCGTGCGCCTCGACGCCGTCCGCGCGGTAGCGCCAGTAATTGACAGCCTTGGAAGCGGCGACGGCCTTGGATTGCGCAGCGTCGCGGCGCTCGACCATCTTGCGCGCGCCCCTTTCGGAATGATGGCCAACCAGAATCGGCTGACCGAAATCGAACGCTTGCGCGTATTCGTCCGCCGCGCGCTGAAATGCGTTTGCCTGCCGCCCACGCTTTTCCGCCAAGGCGTCGAGGCGTTCGGCCTTCGCCGCCGCGCGCTCGGCCATGGTCGTTAATTCGGGCTCGATGTCGCCGACCAGTTCAGTCAGAAAATCTTCGCGGCGCGGCGACCATGCCGGCGCGACGAATAGTTCCTGTTTCGGCGCCCACCGAAAGCCCGCTTCCTTCACATTTTGAAACGTCTCAGCGTCGAGGCGCGCCTCAGCGTAGAGGCGAAGTTTGTTGTCTTCGGGGCTGTATGTTGCGGTGTAGGTCATTTGTTACTTCTCCTGTTTTTGCAGGCTGAGAACCCTCGGTTGCGTTATTCAAATTGACAGGACGGCAAGCGGCGCGCCTTATAACTCCGCCAGCTCCCGTACGAATTCTCTCGAGGTTTCATTCGCCTACCTACACCTTTCCTTCTCTACTCTTGGATCGTGCGTTATTGGCGCCTGCGCGATTGCGGACTTCAATCGTCACCGTTGGCGCGGAACTTGGAGTGCGAACTGGTGCGAATAAACGATCGATGCGATCTATGGTGTGGGCGTACGAAAACACTCAACTGACGATGGTCATTCGCGGCTTTGCGTCGCTCCGCTCCGAAGGGTTTCAAGCGCTGCGTCGTGCTCTTTCAGAAAGGGGGCGTCCTCAAGAGGGTCGTCAATTGGCGCCCCTGCACTCATCGCATTCGCCGCTGTACGCCTTAATTCTGACGTGTCGCCACTATCGATCAGTTCTGCAACGAATTTGGCGTCCAGTTGCCGCATACTGTCATAGTATTCGTGTCGCTGGAGCTCGAGAGCGCCGTCGGCATTCCTCCGGACCCGTAGCTGGCGCCCGCCTGCGTCGAACTCGGCGCCCGGGTCCCAACGCAGATCATAAGGAATGAAACGCTCCTCAAGGCCGCGCTCGAACAGCGGCATGTCACCTTGATTCGCTTCGTGCCGGACAAACAACACGAGGTCGTCTCTCTCATCTGTTTCGTCAAAGTTTTCGCCCAACTGCCTTGCGACGAGCTTGGCGAAATCACTGAAGCGTGTCGCGACGGCTAATACTGCGTATGTTTTGTCAGTCATGTCGAAGGACCTTGTATCAATTGATATGAAATACGGTGCGGTACTTCCGCTTGACGCAAGCGGTCGTGCGTATAGCGCAGTGCGGCATGAATAGGATTTTCTTCTTGTAGCGCTTCATTGAACGCGCTGAGCCCTGCCAGCGGTAATCCGCCCAAGTTTAACGTAATGCCGAGCGACGTGAGCTGGTGCCGTAATGCGGTCGAACAGTATCGAACCAGACTACCGGTTTCGATTCAGACGCACGCATCTCGTTAGGCGCAAGCGTCCAATAGAAACACCGAGATATCGACTTCTCCTCGACTGAAAAGCAGGCTGCCGCTCGCTAACAAATTTCGTTCAGATTTTACTCGGCATCTCTAATAACCCACGGCCGCCATCGAAGTGATGGCGGCCGCTTGATTTCCCCGTGCGTCTGGGATGAGGGACGCGCGCAGGGAAATTCCTAGCGTGTCTTTGTGATCGTAAGGGTTGGGACCGGCGCGGTATTCGCGCCAGGGGCTGTGATGATTGTCGGAGAAGTCCCACGTTGAGCACCAGACAGCGCGTCAGCAGTCGCCGCATACGCCTTCGCATGCGTCTCGGTTGGACGGAGTTGGGCGGCAGCGCTTCGTACGGGATACCGTCCACCCTGGCGATTAACCATCTCATGCATTTCCTGAAATGCGATGTATGTTTGTCGTCAAACTCCACGCTGGAAATGATTGTAAGTTGACCAGAGAAACGAGACGCGACGGTCGTTCTGAAGCGGTCGCGTTTCGTCACAGCCTGTCGCTGCAAATTCTGATCCTGAACGAAAAACGACAACTTTAGGCGCGACGACCCGTGAGCATCTCGATCAACTCGTCTCCCCCTGCCCTGCCCCCTTTTCTCTCTCGTCGTTCCCTTATTCGCGCAAAGCGTCATCTTAAATCGCCGTGCTAAGTCGGATCACCCGTGATGCCCGGCCGACGGGTCGAACAAACCGCTCAGGGGTTCCGGAAAGACTGGCGAAAATGTAGATTCTCGTCCGTTAGCAGCGACCGTAGAACCCTTTAGAAAAGTAGCAGTATTCATTGGTATACGGTTCATCGAGCATCGATCGGTTTACCTCCTCGCCATCCTTCAAGAAACAGCGAGCGACGGTACGGTTATTTCGATCAGTATCGATCTGCCGGCACGAAACCGTCTTTTCGCCTATCAGGCTTTCCAGATACCGTTTGGCCTCAGCGTATCCGATCTCATCGCGTTCTGGCGCATCTATGCCCCATAAACGAATGCGCCGTTCAACGCCCTTAATGTAGAAGGTATCGCCATCGACAATTCGAGAAACGGGTCCTTGGAGCCGGGCGTCTGATGTTTGCGCATTGCAGGAAACAGTCAAAATGGAAAACAGAAAAACGCCGATGACTATTCGAATTGTTCTATTCAGGTTTCGTCCAAAGAAATGATCAAAACGCATTGCCGTTTGACTCCTTAGCATCGTATCCCATCTGACCAACGGGGAATTGCGCTCTAACGATCGCACAGCGGTACGATACCTTCTTTGAGGGGGATCGTACAAACGAAAGCAAAGACCAAGGCTTGAGTGAAGCGACCAGGGGCTCTCGTCCATTCGCTGCGACGGCCGTCAGGACGACAAGCATCGCAGTCGCGTCAATGCCGCCGCCATAACAAACGAAGATCGAGGATGGACCATCTGGCGGGGCGCGCGCAGCCCGGCTGTTATCCTTCGTTTGGCTCAGTTAAGTAGACCTCGGGGTAGTGGTCGAGTTTCATGGGATCGTCGTTAAACTGCAAACTGCGTTTTTGTCGGTCTCTATTGGCCCCGACGCCGTGAAACGCGGACATTGAATTTAACGCCGTCAATTCTGATGACCGCAACGCCGTTCAACCCGTCCCATGTTACGGATTGAACGCCTTGACCCTCTTCGTCGCCAAACTCGATCTCGCCGAATTCGCATCGATAATGCAGCGCGCCATAGACGATGTCCTCTGCGTTGCTTTTCTGCGTCTTGCGACTATCTTGTGACATCAACATTGCTCCTATGAACGCGCTGCACGGCGCCGATACGGATGAATGGGAGAGCGTCAGCCGACGACTGTGCTTGCGCCCGTTTTTCGGGATCGTTTAACCCATACAGATCTTCGATTGGAACAAGGCGAACTCTGCCTGGCCGCTGTCATCGATTCCCCGACCCATCGTCTCCTGTTTTCCCGCAAGAAAACCGATCACGCTTTTTAGGCAGAGGTAAGCCTGACGGAAATCGATTGACTGCCCGAGAACTTCGTGAGCCGTCGTCGCTGGCGCCCCATCCACCAGCTCCTCGGGGATTGATTTGAGGCGTGCGTGTTCTTGAGGCGTGAACAACCGTTCTTTTCCGTCAGGTCGTTGAAGCATCGGCTCCGTTGACCGACGCTTGTTGTAGTGTCGCCCGATAGCCCCGCAAATCGTCTCCTTGCCGGTCAGTAACTGCCTTTTAAAACCTTTCCCGGCTTCCTGATCGCTTTTTGCCTTCTTGTGGAGGTATTCGTTTTGGCTCCATGCGGTTTCTGGCACGTGTTTATCGAGGATCGAACCTATGGTCGCTCGGCATTCCGCGCCTGCGAGTATTTCTATGTCAAATGTGAATCCCTCAGCGAGCCCCTCAGAGATCGCTACGAACCAATAGCGACGCCGGCGTTCGATCGTACCAGATTCCGCATTATCCAGAAGCTTTTCGAAAATCACGTAACCGAGGCGATTAAGCTCAGCCTTCAGTAACTGATATGCTGGCGCATGCTGCGCTTCAACCACATTTTCCGAAAGGAGGATCGCTGGGTTAGCGGCCCGAATCGCGTTTACGACGCCGAAAACCGCGGTCGCAGACTCGTGCGTCTCGGGCGTCAGTTTGTGTTTAGAACGTCCTGCCCTGCTGAATCCCGCGCAGGGCATTGAAAAGCTGAGTATATCGACCGGAGCGAAAAAGTCGTTTTCAACTTCCTCCACTTTTCCCACGATCGCGCAGGTTTCATCCGTGATTGCATAATTGTTGCGTCGAGCAACCTGCAGATACTTCAACTCGACATCTACGACCCATTTGACTTCGCCATCGTAACCGGCGTCAGCGAGCGCCGTATGGACAGCAAGCGTTGATACGCCGGCGCCGGTGAAAAGGCTCGCTTCCGATATCTGCCTCGATGCTTGTGCGTCGCGAAACCGGGACTCCCGTCGGCGTTTAGCTTCCTCTTCGTGATGCACGGTAACGACGATTTTCGCTCGGCTAAAGATGATCCGGACCCGGCTCTCGGGTGCGAAGCCTTGGACGAGCGCGCGCGCTTCAATATCGATGATCGGAATATCCACGCCGTTTCGTGAACGCCCAGAAACCTTTCGACCGCCGACAGCAGCCTTACGAATCGTCAAGCGCCTCTTTGATATGTCGACCACATAATTGTCGCCGCGCCGAAAGCCAGCGGCCGTCAGCTTCAATCCCTCAATCCAGAGCCGGGGTTTGTCTCGATTGATCCCGATTCTCCGATAGGAAACCTGCTCAATGTGATCCGTTTCGTGAATTTCTGTCATTTGCGTACGTCCTTTAGGAAATTGAACGCGGCTCAACCACGATGCTTTTGGGCCTCACTTTTTTCGTTGAACGGCGGAGGGAGTGGGCCGCCAAGGTGCGGGCAGCCTTGTGCAACCGCTTTCACCAGTGTCAACGCACCCATTCGGCTCCCCTCTCCTCTCACGACCCGTGCAGGCCGTAAGAAGGAGGTTTAATGGTGGCTCGGGAGAACCGCGTGTCAGGTTGAATGCTGAATCACCGAGTCGAGGCGTGCGAGGTCGGTTCGATCCGGGGTGTAGTTGCCGAGGCGATCAATGAATAGCCGGAAAAGCGTTTCAGGAAGGTCTAATTCCTCAAAGGTTTCCACGCCGTTTAGTCTCGCAACCGTTGCAACATACGGGGAGATTAAGGGCCTTTCGACCCCTTCGAGAACAACCATTTTTCGTTGGATCTCAGCAGCGCTTGCGAGCCCGTCGGCGTCTGCGAACACCGATATCGCCATGCCCGCGACTTCTACCGCGACGTGGTCAGCGCGTTCCGGTCGTCCTACGAAGACAAGGCGCGAAGTCTGGTCGGCGCCGCCAGCGCGCATCCAAGAAAGCAAGACCGCTCCAAAGACCAGGCATCCGCCGTCCATGGGGCCGCACATCAGACCGTAGTGTCGAAACAATGCCTCAGCATGCGATTTAGTTTTGGCGATTTCGCGACCCAGAGGATGATGGTTCACAATCGATCGATTGTCGCAAATCGTTTGTATAGGAGCGGTTTTAGACATCGCTGCCTCGTGATTGAGAGTGTTGAGGAAAGTCTGGGCGCATGACCATGAAAGTGGACACTGGCCAGTCGACAAGCGTGAGCAGCTAAGTTCGGTTCGGGCGCTTTTCCGTGGAAGGCGCTCGGTATTCCGCGCGTCGGCGGCGCATCTGCCCGTCCGTGAACATAATGACCGCGGGCCCGACTAGCGTAACGGTCGCGGCGCGGTATTGGCCCGGCAGAAATGCCGGCCCAGCTCTACGCGCTTGATATCCTTTTCAGCTATTCAACCGTCTGATCAGTAACGCGCATTACCAATTGAATTTTCCTTCGGAAACGGAGTTACCGACCTACTTTGATCTTGGTTCTTTAAGACCGCGGTCCAAGGACCACCAAGCTACGGATCAGCATCCAACTTCCCAATGCGTTGAGCGCGTTTATCCTCATAGAGGCGGCGAACCAGAGACGACATTAGAAGGTTGCACTCCGTGCCATTATCGAAGATCGCCCGCAATCGAGCGTCCGGTTTTCCGTTTCTGGCGTGCTTGTCGAACACGTCGGCGACATGAACAAGCTGTCCTTTGAGAACGAAGAACTCACCCACTTTGACACGCCCGTGACGGATAGGCAGGGGCTTGCATAATCCGTCCGCGATGCTTTTGCGGACCTGTTCAAAGAGCTGGTCGAAACAGTCAAAGTCGCGGCATTTCTTACGGGCTGCAATATAGTCTGGACGCACCCTTGACTTGAGCTCATCGCGAACCTCAAAGATGCCGGTGTCATCGGACAGGAGGGGATCGTTGAGGTAATCAATCCTGTTGGTATTCTTCTCCATACATGCCTCTAGCTCCGGCGGGTCGCTAAGCGAGGATCGCGTGGAAACCCTTTAGATGAGTTGAAGAGATTCCCGGTCATCTGATCGAAAGGCCGGCCGAGGTTGTTTTGATGACGACGATTTCCCCTTCCGGTCGGTTCGGATTCGTACATTTCGGTTCGAGCCGCCCGTCGCAACCATGTTGTTTGTTGGGGGTTGCCCGACGCATTACTGGCTCTTCCTCGATCACCCCTCCATGTCGATCCGTCCCCTCTCCTCTGTCGAATCGAGAATTTCGTTAGAGGAGCGTGTCAGTCGAATCTGGAAGCGGCCGCGTCAATGCGAGATCCGCGTGTAGTCGCTTTGCGAAACCGGTTGGGTCACAGAGCGCCGCTGCTGGCGCAAAATGGTTCCGCTTGCCGCGATAATCGTTCAGACCGTCGCAGGAGCGATACAGAATTTCATGTCCAAGCATCACGCTTTGACTTATCTGAACGTAGAACCCCGTTTCCTCAAGCGATGCATCCCCGCTGACCGCAATTCCTCCAGGGTTGAAACTCAACCGGTAGCTGCCCTTTTCGAGACCAAGTGCTTGTGCGACGCGTTTCAACAACGTCATTGCTTCCCGCCGGAACTCTTCCTTTCGGTCCGCATCATATGCGATGGGTTGGCTCATGATCTGCAACAGCCGCGGAATGCCCGCGGCGTCGCGAGAATTATGCAGGCATTGCTTGTAAAGCTTTTGATACTCTGAGCCATCGACGCTGGCTAACTCTGCGGCGCGAAGCGCGATTAATCTGACTGCCGGGTCGCCCAGCGGGTCAGCCGCGTCATTGCGGCACGCGTTGATCGCTTCCCTCAAAGCGTCGATGCAACCCTTCAGTGAAATGACTTTAGAGATGTTTAAAGCTACGTCATAGCGAGAACGAGTCGTTTCTGTCATGTTCGGGCTCCGTGGATATAGAGCGCATCTCTCGCGCCCCATTTCTCATCAAGGAATCGGCCCCTCTCTTTCTCTCGTTAATATCGTATACGGAAATACATCACGCTCAGTTGAATCTGGCGAAGCGGGTGAACGAAATACCAGTCCAGAAGAAAAATCACGCCGGCGGCCCATGAGAGCCGACGCACGATATGGCGTACAAGAGAGAGCTGCTTCACTGGTAGGGATGCGAAGTTAGGAAACGGATGGTTGCATCGATTGCTCTAGTGATCGACCCCCGAATGCTAAGCGATGCTCATAAAGATCAGGACTGATCCGACAATCATCAGCGCTCCGCTTGCAACTTGCGCAAGTTCGTAAGCGAAGAGATCGACGCTGAAACCGTTTGCGAACAGGGAGCCATCATCTGCGGGATGAACTCCTCTACCCGCAAGGCCGTGTCTAACGAACCATTGGTAAAGCGCGAATTGTCCAAGCATCATCAGAACGGACAATACAAACGCCGATCCGAAGAGTAATGTGGCCATAGCGATGCCGTGCGGCAGCGGCGCGCCGATTGAGAACGCCATCAAAACAATAAGAATGGCAAAGGAGACGCAGGCCGATGTCTTCCAATGGCGAAAAACCGCATTGGCGCAGCAGTTTAACTTTACCAAGCCGTTTTTCATGACCCGAATACTATCGAGAATCACGCCCGGAGTCACGCCGGGAGCGACAAACCCACGTATTCGGGGAAAGGCTGGCCGCTTCGTATCAAGCCACGATTTCAGCGGCCAAGTTATTGGCCGCCGGAATCACTCGGATCTCCGTATATCTCGAATTCTACAAAGTCGATGGCCGTGCGATACGATTGCAAACTGATTTTAATCAGACTGTATTGATGAGTTCTCGTATTTCGGAAGCGGCTTCAATAGCTGCTGGCCAACGCTGAAAGTAATCGTCGACGCCTTCTGGGGCGTAGCCGGGGTGCGATCTTCCCCTTTGATTGCGCACCAACTCTTTGTTCGCACGATAGCGAAGCCTCTTCAGCCTTTTGTCGTGCATGTTTTCCAAGCGGGCAACAGCGCGCGCGACTGCCAAGAAATACTGGCGCGCAAGCGCAAAGCGTAGAGCCCTGCGGTTGGCGTCGGCCTGTGCTTTCTCGCCGCCGGCCGGGACGATACTCGAGGATGCGAAGACCCTTGTATTTTTTAAATCATAGAAGTTGTTGACGACTTTGATGCGCCCGGCGAGATATTCCTCTTGGAGGTCACTAAAATATAGTTCGATTGGCGAGTAAGGGTCATAGCGGGTCTCGATCGCATTTTCGGCTCCGCCAGCGATTAACCGTACCCTGATAGATAGGGGGGAGAGGCGCAACCCGCGCACGCCGCCTGCACCGACTTCAAGCAACGGCTCAGACATCTTCACTGACCAGGTTTGTCGTTGCTAGTCGTCGCATATAAGCAGCGCATATAGCTTCGGCGAGGCCTTCTGCCTTCTCGGGCGGATAGTTTCCGAGCGTCCACTCTCCGTCATCCTCGCTCCAGACAAATTCTCCGTCGAAAGCGACATGTTCAAATTCTTCGTTCGCCGTTTCCCGTTCTTCGGCCAGATCCTCAATTTCGCTTCGCAGGGTTCCATAGAACGCTGACCACGCCTTAGCGAATAAGGATTGTCTATGCGTCTCTATCCAAGCGAAGAGGTCCAGCGGATCGTCTGTAGCGTAAGCATCCATCCGGTCGTAACGGATCGCTTCGCTCAGGTCCGAGCACCCATGGAGGCTCTCATAGTCAGCCGCACAAACGGCGAGCGCTTTGTCTTCGTCTGTAGCTGTCCAGACCAGCGTTCGCCCGGTCATAGTGAATTGACAGATGTATAGCGTCATGGTTGTCACTCCGAATTGGGGGCCGTTTGGCCTATTGACTTCAGCATGATAGGCGTTGGAGCAATGTCCGTCAAAACCTGCGCCGAGGTTAAAGAGTTAGGTGAGAACGCAAAATTCACTCATCGAGACTGGAGCGCGCCCGATCCGTTCTTCCGATGGGTTTCTCAACCCAGACCTTATAGGCGGTCCGTCTAGGGAGTTTTCGCTTTCGAAGCCGGGCCTCTACAAACGCTTTCTGCAAATCAGCGGTCGCTTCCTTCCTCCCGGTCTCGCAGGCGTCGTCCAAACATTGGAAAAGTCCCAAACAGAAGTAGAACGCCTCGCGATGATACGACTCCTCTAACAAAACACGGAGAGGTTCAGCCATTTTTCTGTCGAGAAACAGGAGTTAGTCGCGGATGCCGCCGTGCATGTGGACTAATCCGGCGTGACAACGCGGAACGGATTCGTCGTTCGTCCATGATGTATCCACTGGTTGGTCGAGGATTATTGTGAATTTATACGGTTCGTATGTGACGCCGTTTTCCACGAACCAACATAATTCATAAGGCGGCAACACTTTTCGACACGCGCTTTCCTGTTCTTCTGTCTCCCACTGCTCACGAGAGATGATTTCGGTTCTTGGCATGACATAGTTCCCTTTGGCGCGCGCAGAGAAACAATTCCTCTCGCAACGACGCGCCGCCAGAAAACCGCCCTTCTCTTCTCTTAGTCAGTGAGCGATTACGCAAGCCGAGCGGATCATAGATGTATAACGCCTTTTCGCTTTCGGGGTGCTTCTGCAACCCTGATGGCATATCGTAAATCAGTAAGGGTCTTACGAAAAGCCGTGTACTGAGCGAAAATCTCTTGCATCGCCACATGTTCGGCGGGCGACCGACACACCCGATTGCGATTCCTCACGCCACCATCGCTGTCGTCATATCGTCTTTGGATAGGATTTGTAGAACTTGGCGTGCGTCGTCGCCGGCGGTTCTGGTGGCGCCACAGGACGGCCCCTCCTCCGCCTCCGGCAAGGCGTCAACAGGCCTGACCCTCACGGTTGTTAGTCCGATGGATTTCGCCGCAGTAAGGATTCGAGGCCAGAATTCAGTTTCAATGCGTTCGGCGATTACGTGGGACGTTGTTTCTATCAGCAGCGCCTCTCCTTGGTGTCGGAAAGCGACCTTAGCCGGGTTAAACCAACTCGAATATTTCGCTACCGTAATGGTTTTTAGAAGCGCATTCGCCACCATCTGTCCGAAGCGTGATTTTGGAAGATCAACCCTTACCGGCGGCGGATTCAATGCGCGTATGCGACTAAGGTTAGTCGTAAGATCGATCTCTGCTGATGATGTCACGAGCTTTCCGAAATACTTGTGCGGGCAACGAATCTTCGGATCCTCAATGCAGACCACAATGAATTCGAAGACGCGAATGCCATATTTCTGAGCGGCCCAGCGTAGCGTATGACCGAGATTGGTTCCGGCGCTGTTGGGAAACAATTCCGGGAGCGCGACGTATAGGCGTCGAACGGCCTCACCGGGTGTAATGGTTTTTTCCTCGCCGAGCAGCGATTTTCGAAGCTTAGGCGATATGGCAAGGGCTTCCTGAATGATTTCTCTATCACGGTCTTCGGTTTTCGGTGACGTGACATCGGAAGCGATGTGATCAATTTCGCCGTTCGGGCTTCCTTTTTCTACAACTAAATCCAAACAGGACTCAGTTTGATTCAAGGTACTGTTTTGGTGCGCGGATCCGCGCGCCCAGGTGCGCATATCTGGGTCGCTATTCTGGTCAGGTGTACGACGCAATTTCTCGCGTTCGGTCGCGCGTTTCTTGTCGGCTGCTTCTATGTCTCGGATTATTCCCGGCGCAGCAAGGAGGAACGGGGCAAGATTGATCGCTTCTTCCCGAAGAGGTTGGTTCAGCTCATTGTATCGACGATCGATGTATTTTTTTGTTTCGAGTTCCAGCTTGTACCGACGAATGGTGCCCTCAACCACGCCTAGTCTGTCTGCGCAAAGCGCAGCCCCCGGCCAAACGCAGGTCTTGCCTTCCGCAAGTTTTCGCACGTCGAGGCGCGTTGTTAAAAAGTGCAAAAGCCGAAAAGCGCCATGGGACAGCTTTTCGGTTTTTCCCACGCCGATCCCCGAGAGAGCTCGATCGATATCAAGGCGCGTTAATGGCGCTGGTTTGAAATGCTCGGAAAGCGCGGAAAGCATCGGGTAATCTGGCGATCGCTTCGCCCTCCCCGTCGGCTTCGGTTTTGTCTCGTCGTTTGGGCAAGATTTATCCATGATCGCAATCCCGTTTTTTGGATGCGAGGCAAAAAAAGGCGCAAAAAACCTTTCGCGAGAATCGCGTCGGTCTTGCTTAGGTTGTCGGGATCATGTACGAATTTCGGTGTGAAGATATTCGGACGGTCCAGTTGGCGCTGGGCTGACCCCTCGAAAAGCCCCGGCCCTGCCGGGGTTTTTATTTTGCCTCTAAATTATATTCCTATCAGCAGCTCGTGGGCGCTGCTTATGTGCCCTTGTTTCCTAACGCGCTGAAGATTTCGCCGATTCTATTCGGAAAGGAACCGTTAACCCCTTCGATCAGTAATCTTGCAAATTCAGCGCAATCGCGGCAAAAATTGCAAGATTACTGGTTAATGACTGGTTAACCATCGTTTTGGAGAGATCAATGGAAAATCGTGACAACACTCCAAATTACGAATCGGACGCGTGGCACACGATCTCTGAGCTTGAAGAGTTGCTATCGGGCTTGGTGGCGGCGCTTCAGGAAGATTCGGATGTGGATAAAAGGATCGATAACTTTCGATTCAAAATTGGGCAGGCGGCTGAGATGGTTGGCCGAGAACCCCAGACCATTCGCGATTGTGAGAGGGAAGGGAAGCTGCCAAAGGCTGACCTGGATGATCATGGGCGCCGGCGAGGATACACCCTTGCCCAAGTCAATCAGATGCGGCGCTATTTCAAAACAACGCCTTGGCGCAAAGACGGCGACCCGCCAGCGATCGTTGCTGTTCAGAACCTCAAAGGCGGCGTAGCTAAAACCACGCTTGCTTGCCATGCGGCTCAGTTCTTTGCGCTCAAAGGTTATCGGACGCTTCTAGTTGACTGTGATGCTCAAGGGTCATCAACCAGTCTGTTCGGTTACAATCCAGATTTTGACATTTCTGGGCAGGAAACCGTTTATCCATACCTAATCGGTGACGGAAAAGATTCATTGCACTATGCCGTACGAAAAACCCATTTCGACCAACTGCATCTGATTCCTGCTAATCTTGAACTCCAAAGCGTTGAAAACGCTTTTATGGGGTTGGATAGCCGTGAACGCTTGGAGGCATTTTACCGGCTAAGACACGGGTTGACGGAGCTCTCGAGCAGTTACGACATCGTACTGCTGGACCCTCCTCCCAGCGCAAACTTGATGATGGTTAGTGTGGTTATGGCGGCGAACGCGGTCGCGATTCCAGTTGAGCCAGAAAACATTTGCCTAAGTTCGACTTCGAGCTTTCTTGTGATTTTACGAGACATGATCGAAGCAAGTGAGCGTTGGGGCCAACCGCTAAGTTACTCGTTTGCAAAGTTCATTTTCACAAAGGTTCGTCCGACGATCCGCCGCGGCGGCGAAGAGGTAGACACCTCTCAATCGGTGCTGCGAAAAGCCGTAGCGGAGGCGTTAGGGCATCGGGTCTTCGAGCATGCGCTTCTATCCTCGGCCGAATTTGACACGGCGACATCAGAGTTTCGAACCATATTCGAGCACGTAGGTCATAAATCGAAGACTTACCAACGGTGTTTCAACAACCTAACCGCCGTTCTGGGCGAGCTGGAATCTCATATTCGAGCAAGCTGGCCCTCTCATGAAACGAGACTTCGGGAACAAGGAAGAGGGTGACGTTATCATGGTGACTGAAGACAAAAAAAACCGTTTCAAAGCTGCGGCGGCGAAAGCGTCTGAGGGGAGAGTAAATCGCAGGACCAAGTCGAACTTCCTAGAACATCGCAAAGAGACAATCGATCAGGCGGCGTCCGGTAGAATAAGGAATAAATCAATACGGCGCATAGAACCGGAAAAATGCAGAGTTTGGGTAGGGAATGACCGTGAATGGGATCTCCTTGATGAAGAGAAATGCGCAGACTTGATCGAGAGTATTCCAGCGAAGGGGCAGGAATTCCCAGCGGTCGCTCGAAAACTCCATGACGATCCAGATGGGTACGAAATCGAGATTATTTGCGGCACGAGGCGCCTTTGGACGGTTTCGTATCTGCGAAAAGTGAAATTAATGAAGGACTTGCTTCTTGAAATTGAAATCCGCGACATCGACGACGAAGAAGCGTACCGAATACAGCACGTAGAAAACTTTGAGCGGGAAGATATCAGTGACTTCGAGCGAGCAAGGTCATTTAATAAGGCGCTAAGCAGGTACTATGGAGACAAAATCCTCCTTATGGCCGAACGAATGGGGATGGATAACAGCACGCTGGGAAAATACCTCAAGCTCGCAGAATGGCCGGACGAGATGATTAATGCTTATCCGTCGGTTGACCAGATCAAGGTATATCATGCTGGGGTGCTTGCCCCCCTAATGGTACGGAGCGACGCAAAAAAGCGGATAATTGCCACGGCGGGCGAAATCGCTGAACAGCAGGCAAAGGCGAGGGCCGTGGGCGGTGTCTCGCCGATAGCGGGGCCCGCTGTTTTCAAGCGACTTCGAGAGGCCGGTGAGACTAAGCCTGCTGGTAGAAAGCCGAGCCCCCGCGAAGTTGTGATCAAAGGATTTGAAAAACCTGTTACTATCTCCACGAAAGCCAATTCGTATCACATAGTTGTGCCGAAAGCGGGGGTAAAGGATATCGATTCCTTAGTGAAATCTGTAAAAGGAATTCTTGGCCAAAAAAGGTGATTTGGAAAATTTTCCAAAAAGCCGTAACCCCCTGAAAAAAAACAATGATTTAGAGAAATCATTTGTCGGCACGACATTCAAGTCGTAGGTTGATCTTCGAGTGCGGCCGAACCTGGTTCCTCGCCGACCGGTTTTCTAGGGCTGGATTGCAGCATCCGCATCCGCGAACTTAGAAAACCGTTTCCGGGGCCCGCATCCTCTATAGCGAAGTGGGTGTTGGACAAGCCCCCAAGCCCGTATCCGGCAACCGTTATCGTGGGCGATCCGTCGAATAGCCGAGAGAGCTCCGTACCCAACCATCGCCCCCAAAAAACCATTTTCCGCCGCTTTCAGCGCGCGCTTTTTTAATGGCTGCCACGCTCCAATGCACGGCCACAACGGCAGCGAAAAACACATTGAAAGCGAGGAATGCCTCGCCGAGAACAACCGCTATTTCGGAGATGGCCGCCTTCGAGGTCATGACGTTCAAAATGAGCACGGCGATCGGGGCCTGCATGGCCAAAAACGAATTTATCGCGACAAAAACGAGAACGGCCGTATAGGCGTCCATCGAGAGCTTATCCTTCAGTCCAAGCTTCACGAATGAAGATACAACTGCTTTCATCCCAAAAATCCCGACCAAAACAGCCGCGGTGCAATACAAAACAACAATCAACTTCATCTCCGGGGCTGGGGCCTTGCGGTTATGACGACTAGCGTTCGCGGCGGTTTCACTTCCGTCTCTGCAGCGCTCTTAAAGTGATAAAAGCATCGCCCGCGTCCCGCCGCAACGCGAATTCAGGACCTCACTAAATTTGTAACGCACCCGAAACGATACCGTCTTACGCCCCCATTTGCTTATCCACACTATCGCGTCTTGTTGCGGGCTTCCGCCCATAGCCGTCGCGTGTTGGCGCTGCTAGTGTATTCGCTAACAAATCGCCGCTGGTTGACGAACCGTGAGCGCCGTATTTCGCGCGGCGCGCCGGTTACGCTTGGCAACCTTTGGCCGCAACAAGATCAACCGCACGAGAAAATCATGACAGCGCAGTCCTTGGAAGCAACCCTTCGCACAAATGTCGATCGGATTCGCAATCACTGGACGACTGCAGGCGTTGTTTCAGCTGGCCTCGCCCTCATTCTCTGGTCCTTCCGAAGGGGGGACGCGATGGGCAGCCCTGAGTCGCTGGCCATACTGTCGTTTACGGCCGCGGGGGTGTTCGCCCTCCTGCAGGTCATCGTTCATGACGTTCTGTATTTCCGACTGCTCGGCCGGGTTCTGGACGGGCCTGCATTCCTCCGAGAGGCGTATTTGCAGGCGGATCCGGGCAAACTTGAAAGGCGTCTGGAAACCCTGATCGGGCTACATCGGGCGGGGCAGGCCCTAAGCGGCGTCATCTTGCTGTTTGGCGGGTTCATGGCGCTCCGCGCGATCGCCTGACGTCATGCGACGGTCACCATTTTACCGCCGGGCAGCGGCATCATGACCGCGTGGTCGGCGCGTCCCGGCAGGCCGAGGACCGGGTCGTTGGCTGTCCAGACCTGCCAGCTGTCATTGCCGGTGAGTTCTGCGGCGAGGCCGGCGTCTTCGAGCTGCTTGAGCGCCGAAATCGCCGCTTTTTTTGAAACCCCTAGCGCTTCTTTGAGAGCGTCCTGGCGCAGGGCCGGGCGGCCGGCGAGGACGGGCAGGGCCCGGATTGCGCCGGCGTCTTTACGCAATTCCGGACCCAGGGTCTCCGCTCCGCGGGCCATGAACGCGGTCGCCGCGTCGAGGACGTCCGTGGTGTCCTCTAGCGCGTTCGCTAAGCGGCGCAAGGCGCCGATCATCCAGTCGCCGTCGGCGCGCAGGCGCGGGACCGGGAAGGCGAGGGGGAGATGGGCGTCAGGAAACATGCCCGCGGCATGAAGGATCCGCTGCGCCTCAAGACACGCGGTCTCCTCCGGGTAATGCTTGCGCCGGTATTCCCGGGCGCGCTCCATCGCGGCGATCGGCGGGGCAACGTCGTCGGTGTTCATGGCGCGCAAGGTCGAGGGCAGGGGTCGCTGCGGGTGGAACGGCGCGAAGTTGCGCCAGGCGCTCAAGGTTTCCTCATAGGTTTTGGAAATCTGCATGGATGCGCCGAAGTCGATCTTTAATCGGCACCCTTCGGGTTTGGCCTCAAACAGCTTGGCGTAAAGGACGTGGTGGTCGATGGGCTCGCCCTCGTCGGCGCCCGCGGCGACGGCGCTCCGGTAGGCCAGACGCTCGATCAGATAAGGGCTTGCGGGGTGAGCGGACCAATCGGCGCGGAGGCGGGTTCCGAGCTGGGCGATCTTTGCGCACAGGATCGCGACGCGGTTCCATTGCCGGTTGGTGAAAGCGGGCGGGTCACACTTCATCCCGTAAAGGTAACTCTGCTCGAACGATTCGGGAATCCCTTCCTAACACGCGATAATCATCCATTATCGCGTGTTTGCAATTTTGACCCAAATCGGTCCAGAAAGGTCCCTGCGGCCCGCTAAAGCCCTCCGGCCGGGCGGGTTTTCGCTGCGGGGCGACGAAAATGCGGTCGCAGCCGCCGCCGGCGCCGAAATCCGGCGTCCGGAAACGTGTTGGAGCACGCGAGGGAGGGGATGGCCCCGCCCGTCAGCGCGAGGAGGCGACAATGGCGAAATTTGAGGTCAGGCTGACCCTCTCGGAACATGACGACAGCTATTACATTCCCGATTGGTTCAGCGGCGGCGCCGCAACCATCGAGGCGGCGAAGAGCGCGGCGAGCGCAGAAGAGGCGGACAGGATTTTGCTCGACGCTTACCTCGGCGCCGACCAGGAGGGCGTCGATGTCGTGTGGGAGATCGTGGCGTGACGCGAGACCATTGCGGCTTGGCCGGCCGGCATCGGTTTGGCGCCGCGTCGGTTGCAGCAAGGCGCGAAACCGCCGGCTGCAAAAGCGAAAGTTGCTTGGCCCAGAATATGGTCTTCGGCGCGAAAAAAGGTGACATTGAAAGCGTCACGGACGGAATGAAAAACGATGCTTGAAAAACCGCCGATCGGGGATCCTTGTAACGCATGCGGTTTGTGCTGCCGCCGCCAGGTCTGCGCCACAGGATCATTCACCATGGGACTTGTGAAAGAATACGGCGATCGTGCGCCGGGTCCGTGTCCGGCGTTGATTGAACATGAAGACGGACGCGCAGAGTGCGGCATGGTGATCCGACCAAAGGACTACGCTCGCGGTCGAGGGGGCGCCCATGATTTGCGCGCCGCTGTCAAACTTCTCATTGGCGCAGGGGCCGGCTGCGATGAAATCGGCGATGAAGATCCGGCGACCGCCGACGCCAAGCTGAAGGAAATGCAGGAAGCGTACCTCGTCAAACACGGAGAAGAGGCGCTCCGAGCCGCAGCGGCCAAATGGTATGCGGTGTGACCAATCCTGAAGATGACTAAGGGGTCGAGGCCCTGCATTCCAACCCGGCGGCGGCGAAAGCGGTTAGGAGAAGATCGTCGATGAGTGAAACTGAGAGAAAATCGAACTCCCAACTTTGGTTCCTGCTGGGTTTGTTCGGCGCTGACGGCGGTTGCGGCGCAACCGACGACAGCAACGTCGCGGCGGATCGAGCTTGGCAAACCGCGGCGGCCGTTGACCTTATGCTGCGGGGCTTCCAGTCGCATGGTCTTTTAAAGGGTGATTACGGGCGGACGAATGCCGATAGAGCTTATCTTCGACGTCTCCAAGAGGTGATCGACCGTAGAAGGATGAAGGCGCCGCCGCTCGCCCCGTTGCGTATGTTGAGCCGCGAAAACGTGATGGATCATGTTTTCGTCGATGACGGTACGAATTTGCTTACGGCGCTCAATTCTAACTAATGCAGATGGGTCATCGAGACGGTGGATTAAGGCCGATCTGCGGACGTGATTTCCGATTGAGTGCGACAGGAAACGCACATGTCCTATATTCTTAGGTTTTTTCTTGCAGTCTGGGCGTTATTCGCGCCGATCTACTTATTGTTGCTTTGGGTGAACGTTGAGTTTCTCGATTCGAACGAGGTGTTTTCGATCTTGACGTTGGTCGGTTTGCTGACATTGGCCTTATCCGCTTTTCGCGGCTTGGAAAAGTTTCAGACAAGAATCGGCGAAGAGGGCGTCGCCGCAGAAATGAAGTCGCCGACCCGGGCGATCTATTTTGTCTTCAAATCGGCCTTATGGCCGCTGTTCCTGAAAGGGTAGGGGATGGCCGAGGCTTGCGCATTGAGCCAATCCGATAAGCGTGATGAATGGCGAAACCCAATCAACCGCTATCTTGGGTGGCATGAACCGCCGGCGCCGGCAAGCGAGTTTATCGTTCGGCCGTCGCCGCGTAAAAGCGATCCGATGGTTCCCAGTCAATTCATGTGGGATCTGGCCGGGAAGCTTTGTTACTGTACACACTTTTCAGGAAAATGGCAGTCGCGCGCGGATTACCGCCTTAGAGACGGTCGCTGGCTGTTGTGCCGTAGCGATGTCACCGGGACGCCGCGCGCTGCGCCGGAGTTTGCAATCGTCGATGCACTCGGCGACGACGCCCATTATTTCAGTTACGAGGACATGGATTGGACCCGTTGTCAAAGGCCGTAATCGTTTCGATCAAAGGATAAGCGAATGAACAAAACAGCGAGCCAAGCCGTCGTGGAGTTTGACGCGATGCTCAAGAAGTTGCCCTTCTTACTTGATTACTGGGACTTCCAAAAAATGAGATACGATGCTGAACGGCTGAAGGAGGACCTTGGCGGCTGGTCCCATGGCGAGCAAATCATGGCGTCCTTCGCCGTCGCGGTCTGGTCGGGCAAAAACGAACTTGGCTTCGACATCATTGAGGCTGCGAGCGTGCTGGAAGCCGATTGGCGGGAGATTGTTCTCGAGTGGTTCAGTCGCCCATTCTGGCCTTGATCAGATGACGTACGAAGAGGACATAGCAGACGATCTCGTTGAGTTTCTTCCGGTCGATGTCGCCGAGCGGGCGGCAACGGCGTTATCGGAGAGTGACGTTGAGACGCTTAAGTTTCTCTATAAGCAATCCATTCCTGAGAATACTTTGCGCGCGCTGCGCTCCGATCTCACCTACCTTGAACGCTGGCATATAGCGGCTATGGGTCAACACCTTGCCTGGCCGGCTTCCGAAAGCGTCATTCTGAAATTCATCGCACATCATCTCTTCAATCGCGACGAGCATCTGAAAGATCCTGCTCATGGGATGCCGGACGAGGTGGCTGATCGATTGATTGAGGAAGGGGCCTGCGCGAAACGGCCCCCCCATGCGCCCTCGACGGTGCGGCGGCGGATCTCAAGTTGGAAAAAGCTGCATGACGCTAAGAATTTCGATCATGCGTTTGAGGAGAGAGCGGTTCGGGTGGCTCTCAAAACTGCAATCAAAGCCTCACCTCGGGTTCGGAAGAAGAAGAGCCAGAAGCCGGTAACCGTTGAGGTCTTGAAAACCGCCCTCAAAACTCTGAATCTTAATTCGCCCCGCGGACGCCGCGATCGTGCGCTTCTGTTGGTCGCCTTCGGCTCCGGGGGGCGTCGTCGGTCGGAGGTTTCTGACCTCAGGATCGAGGACGTTTCACCCGCGATTCCGAGCGTTGCGCCGGGGGTGGGGCGTCCCGCGCCCATCGATGTCTATGATATTAGCTTGCGGCGCGCAAAACGCATTTCGGCAGATGACGGTGAAGTCATCCATGTTAAAGGTAGGGCGGCCCGGGCGCTTGAAGACTGGGTCTGGATATTGCGTCGGATCCGCGGTGAAGACTTGGAAGGGCCGTTGTTCAGGCGGTTTCATCGCTACGGCGTCATCGGTGATCGCGCTATCGATCCGGGTGAAGTCAACAATATCTTAAAACGATGTCTTGCCGCCGCTGGTCTCGACGCCAGTCAGTATTCGGCACACGGAATACGGTCGGGATTTTTATCAGAGGCGCGCAATCGCGGCGTTCCGTTAGAGGAGGCAATGAGATTGACCAAGCACAAGTCAATTCAAACCGCGGGCGAGTATTACGATCTTGAGGACGCACGTCGGAGCCGGGCGCTGACGCTTTTGGGCCGATAGGGTCCAAAAGGGCGAAACTTCCTCTTCGGTCTTGCGTTCACGGTCCCGTAAAGATTGCGTGGGTTTCACCACGGCGGCCTGGTGAACTTGCGTAATTGGGACATCGGTTCGCACAGCTTTTTTACTGCCTATGATAAAGGCTTAATAATATTTGTACTGAGTATTTTGATATGAGCCTTGTCGCTACGCCAAATTTATCTGCAACCTTCACTAGCCATGCGCCAGTGGTCGGGTTTTCCAAACGTCGCTATGATCGGAAATTCAAGCCGACTGCACCGCGTCAAAAACCGCGTATGAGCTCCAAACGTCGCCGGCGTCGCTTTCCGAAACCAAAGCGCTGATTACATTTCATGGCCATTATCGTCGTCATCACCTTTTGAGCGATTGCCGTTACCGGCGTTCCATCCTGGTTCACCGTAATTTTCTAAAAGCGCTGACGCTTCGGACTGTTGTTCGCGGCCCTCAAGAGAAACCAGCCGATCTTCGATGAAAACCGCCATTTGCTCATCGCTTGAATAAAAACCTTCTGCAGATGCGGCGTTCCAGGCGTCTTTGTCCCCTACTCTGAACCGAACGTCATAGCCGGCCTTTTCGCCGAGATTGCGCAGCCATATTCTTTGTGTGCGGCCGTTGCCGTCGATAAAGGGATGAATGGCGTTTATCTCATTCACGTAATGCGCAGCGGCGGCGGCAAAGGTATTCGGGTCTTTTCCAACCAGGTGATTTTGCGCTTCCAGCTTTTCAAAAAGTTTGTTCAATTCCGGTTCGATATACTCCGGTACAGCAAACGGGGCCGGTCCCCGTCCGGTCGTATAACTGCGAAACTCGCCGGCCCAGGTGTAAATCTCCGACAACAGCGTTTTGTGGATCGCTTTCAGACCGGTCACATCAAAGCGGAAAGCTTCTTCGGGCAGGCCGGCTTTTAAGGCTTGCCGGCCGTGATAACGCTCGGCCTGTTCTAATTTACCAGGGTCCGTAATATTCAGCTTATTGATGAAAACCGGATTATCAGGGTCGCTGCCGGGATAAATCAGGCTTTCAAAGATTTGCTGTTCACGCGCCGATCGACTGAATTGGTTCATTCAGCCGCTTGCGTCACCGGTTCGTCGGCTGTGAAGTAAGCGCTAATGCGGGCTTTAATCTCGTTGTGCGGCAGGCCTTCAGCTTCCCAGGCCTCAATCAATGATTCAAGCTCAGGGTCGCGGGACATGCCCTCAATATCAGCGTCGATCATGGCCTGATCCGCCCGATACTGGGCGGCTTCTGGCGTGGTCGCGTTAAATGGGATGCCTTTTGTCTTCATGGGTTCATTATAGCAGAAAATCGCGCTGAAGTCGTTAAAAATCTAACCCCCTGTGCCTACCCCCCCAAACATTGGGGTAGTAACGCTGCGCGGCTTTGTCTGAGTTTGAAACTACGCTGCCCGTTTCCGACGATCTCGACGCGCCACAAAGTCTTCGCGCTTTTGCGCTGTCGCGGCGATTGACGGGCTCATGCCTGAACGCAGGCCTTTCACCTTCCCGCCTTCGTGGGTGAAATGACCCAGATAAAAATGATCCCGAAATACTTCGTCGCAATCGGTCTTTCCAAGCAGCCTATGGATGTAAGGCTATGACAATGGGCGCATTGGCAAAAAGTACGAATTGATTCGCCAACATCCCGGCATAAGGTAAGCAGAGTTCTTTAAATTGGTAAGATAACTTTGGCGGTGAAGAAATGGCTGATGTGTTTATAAGCTACAAGTCGGAAAGGCGACCTGCAGCATTCCATCTGCATAAAATATTTGAAAGTCATGGATTTGAGAGTTGGTACGATTACTGCCTTATTCCCGGTGAGGAGTTCGAGGATCGTTTGATTGCCGAACTTCGTTCTGCGAAGGCTTGTGTAATTCTCTGGTGCTCTCTTTCTGTCCGGAGCGAGTGGGTTCTCCGAGAGGCTCGTGAGGCGGCACGTATTGATACACATGTTCCCGTTTGGATAGAGGAGACAGAACTCCCCGAAGAATTTGCCGGTTGGCACACTCTAGATCTTACAACTTGGAACGGCGATCCGTTAAGTGGAGACCTCGGGCCGTTGTTATCGGGTATAGAGAAAAAAGTAGCAAGATCATCTAGACCAGTCGGGCGTGATCTCGATAACCTTCATTTACATTGGAAGAATACCGGTAGACTCAGTCTTGCGAAATTCGCGTTGAACCAGCCTCCGGCGTCGATGGCCGAAGCCCAACTTGCACCGCACGCTGAAAAAACGGATGCAGACCTTGCTGTAGAGGTCCTTTTTGGCACGGACACAACACTCTATAGGGACATCGAAAACGCAGTATCGGGAGTTAATCGCAGGGCGTCCTTATCATTCAATGAGGCTATTCTGTCTGCTGGTAGGGCCATTGATCGTTCTAAAAGAGCCGCAGCGCAGACACGAGTCTTGGAAAGCGAATTTTCATCATTCTTAACCGGTCTTGCGCAGAGCATAGAGAATTATAAGCTCAAGGAGTACGTTCAAGGTTCTCGGGAGGTTCGTCTGCGTACTTCCGATCCCGGCTTAGGGATTATTGCATACGATTCGTGTGACAAATACCTCGGAGCGTTAAAGAACGATCAAGCTCTCGGGCTAGGTGAGTGGACCATTTATCAGGAGACAGCGACACGGCCGATCCGCCCGACGAGATGATTTCTTTGGGTTTGTAGCGCTTCCTCCTTCAGTCAGTTGGACACCTCCAAGAACATGATTTTTCGTGACCGTCCGTTGAACGCGGCCTAACGCGCCCGAAAGACCTGAGTTACGCTGCACAAGCAGCGCAAACGCCATGGCATGAGTTCGTCGAGGCGGTTGTTTTTATGGTCTGCGATCCGGCCTAGTGAACTTGCGGATGTTGTCAGATGCGGACGCGCCAGGGGAGATCATTTGTTCTGTGGCGCGTCGCTATGAGATTGACGCGGCGCAGATTTATTAGTGGCGCAAGCGTGATCAAAAATTGATTTAAAAAGCAGATTGTTGGCGAAGCGGCGAGCCTTCGATTTCTGCTGCCGATCTCCTTCAGACTGCACAATCGCATTGATATTCATGACCGGTTATCAGACAATACCCTTCATCGTAAATGCGTCTAAACGCCTGTCTGACGCGGCGACGAGAATTTCAGCGTGGTTATCGAGGCAAGCCTTTTAGGAGATCTGGGTCGCCGGCGCGTGCGAAAAACTTTGCTAAAATTTTATGTGCTTGTGAGCTAATATACTGGCTGTCGTGTTTCGTTATCGAAATAATTTTGCTTGATTCAAGATTATTGATTATTACTAAAAGATTTGTATATTTCGAATCTATTTTTTATGTTCGTGTATATTAATTCTGAGTGATTTCTAACGTTTATCTTCGTCGGTTTTGCGTACAGAGAATTTTCATAAATACGTGACCCTGCAGGATAGCATGATGATAGGTGCTCAAGCCTGCGACTAAGTGTTGATTGACCGCCGCAAGCCGTAAGGGAAGGGGGAGATCAGGAAGGTGAGTGTTTGACAAAGAGCCCAAAACAAAATTCGACCTCCATGTCGAACTCCGGTGATAATGATGATGGACCTCCGCCAGTTTCAAATGACGAAAAGATCGGCGCTCGCTTGCGGACAGCGCGGGAGCAAGCAGGTCTGAGTCAGGGCGATATCGCCGACTTCATCGGACTTAAATATCAGTCGGTGCAGCGTCTTGAAAAAGGAGGCACTTCAATCACGATGTCTCGGTTTTTTGCGGTATGCGAGAATCTTGATCTTCCCGTCACTTACTTCTTGCAGGATTGTATTGACGCTGACGGTTACGTCGTGAAGGCGGGCGAACAGCGTGACCGCTTAGCCGTCTTTTCAGGTCAGGCCCGAGAAGCGGCGAGGCTCTTTGACAGGCTTGCACGGCCGCAAGATCGTGAAATGGCGCTCAGTTTTTTAAACCGGCTTGGCGATGCCTGATGAAATGCGGGATGGCGTTCTTTTGTCTCGCAAGGACGGCTTTTCATTCGATCCCGCGAGGTTCAAGGTTGCAAGCCCGAAATCACTACGCCCTTGGGATGAAAATTGCGCTCTGTATTCAAATCTAGGCATTCCATTAGCTGCGGCGTGATACAGCGCTTTCTGCGCTGCAACATAATGACCTGCAATAGAACAAAATGTGATGAGAATGCCACAAAAACTCATAACCCATTGAATAGCATATAGTATTTTTATTGTCGGGATGTATTGGCGTCCATGTTTGTGAACATTTGTGCGCAATAGCAAACGCGGATTCTGCTATTATGGCGGCATGAAAAAGCTATCAAACTGAACCCAAGCGATGCAACGTCAAACTGTATGATCATTGATGTTGACGCACTGATGCGTCCTTCCTTCCTCCAACATAGGGGGCGGAGCGACGCGTTATGGCCGACGGTCAGGGCGGTAACGGAATAGCGGCATTTCGAACGGACGCACCGGGCGCCGCCGGCGCGCCGTCTGCTGAGCTGCAGGCCCTAACCGAGCGTTTTATCCGTGAGCTTTACACCAGACACCACCGGTTGCTGATCAGCGTCATTGCGCGTTTTGCGTCGCGTTCTGACGCCGAGGACATCGCCCAGGAAGCTTACTTTCGCATTGTCCGTCACGTTTATTCAGGCCAGCTCGCGCCCGACGATATTGAGAAGCCTGCGAGCCTGCTGGTTCGTATCGGCCGGCACATCGCCATCGATAAGCATCGCCAAGGTGGCGGGTCGTCTGCCCCGAAACATGTCTCCCTGGATGATGACGATTTTGATGAAGTCCTGCTGGCGTCAGATGTAGCCCAGGATGATGTCCTGCAGGCGAAAGAAGAGTTGGCGATCGTCCGCGAGACGATTGAGTGTTTGCCCCAGCCGACGCGCACCATATTCGAGCTGCACCGATTTGAGGGCAAACCGTACCGTCAGATAGCCAATGAATTAGGCGTGACATATTTCGAAGTCGTCAAACAAATCGCAGCGGCGGTCCACGCGATCCAAACCAGCCTGGATGGCGACGAAAACGGGATGAGTTAGCGTAAAGTGAATAATCCGAACGAGGATGAACCTCGCGAAACAAGAGACAATGATATGATTGGGGCGGAGGCGGCGACGTGGCTGGCGATCTTGCGGGGCGATGAAGCCAGCGCCGATGATCGACGACGTTTCGATGCCTGGCGGGGCGCTGATGTACGCCATGAGGCCGCTTTCGACAAGCTCGAAAAGACTTGGGGCCGAATGAGCGCATTGGCGCCGCAATACCGCCAATCTGAGAGTCAGTCGATCTCGCCGACGCCGATAAGGCTCAAGGCTTTTTTCGGGAAGTTCGCTGACGCAAGCGGTGTTTTGGCCGCCGCCTGCCTCGCCATTATAAGCGTTGTCGTCGTCATTGGACTGCAAGAGTATCGGCAACCGCCGGAGAGCGAGACCATCTATGCCGGCGCCGAACCGCTAACGGAGCAGTTGCCGGATGGAACGATCGTTCATTTGAACGCATCGACCAGGATTGAAGTCGCTTTCACCCCGTCTGAACGCCTCATCCGTCTCGGCAGGGGGCAGGCCCAGTTCATTGTCGCCCCGGACAAGAACCGTCCGCTTACGGTTACGGCCGGCGAACATCGGGTGGTCGCGATCGGAACGGCCTTCGATGTTTTGCAGGGGTCTCAATCCGTGGTCGTGACCTTGCTCGAAGGGGTTGTCGACGTGATGCAGATTGATCCGGTGTCCTCGATGCAAACGCATGACGATGTCATCCGTCTTGCTCCCGGCGAACGGATTTCCGTGGCGGCCGGCCGTCCGCCGATCCGCAGAACGGTTGATCTCGCCAATGTCGGCGCCTGGCGCCGCGGCCGAGTGGTGTTGCAGGCCGCATCCCTTGAAGACGCGGTGAATGAGATCGGCCAGTATGCTAAGCGGCGCATAATAATTGGCGACGCCGTCGAACTTGATCGTCCGATCAATTTCAGTGGGCCGATCAATGAGAAAACAGCGGCTGTATTTCTGAAGGCGCTTGATGTTCAATACGCCATCAGCGCCCGCCAGTTACCTGACGGCGCGCTGCTGCTTGAGCCGCAGCGCGCGCCTGAACGCAATCAATAAGAAAAGAGGCTGACCCCGCGAGCAACCGCATACTGAATATTAGAGCTCCATAACGCCCCCTACACGGCACTACGCAATCTCATCATTTCTGAGCGCGTCACCGCAAAGGTTTTTGACTGAAACCTCTGCGCCGTTTTCGTGTGCGCGAAAATTCAAAAAGCGGCCCGTGTTATAGCTTACAGTACACAAATAGTTCACAAAGTTTTCTGTCTAATGATCAATCATGCCCTCTGATTTCTCGTCCTACCTGATAGGCGGCAATTTTTAATCATTGGGGAACTGAGAAATGGGGATTCTTCACAAAGCGCATCAGCGGTCTTTAACGGCGACAGGTGCAAAAAAACGAACGCGTTATCTGGCTGCAGCTTCTTTGCTTGCTATTTCGTTTGGGATTAGTCCGAACGCCCTAGCGCAAACCTCTACTTACAGCATTGGACCGCAACCGCTTGAGACGGCGCTTGAAGCATATGCAGAACAGGAGGGCCTGTTCCTGGTCGCGGATGTCGATCTGAGCGGTGTTGATACGTCAGGTGTGTCAGGTGAGCTGTCCCGTGAGGATGCGATAGGCCAACTGCTTGCCGGTTCCAACTTTCAATTCCGATTCATCGATGATAATACTCTTTTGATTACAGCTCCCGATCGCGTAGCTAGTGTACCGAGCAAAATACCGCGTACCGGCTCCACGGCCAATGGATCGGCACCCCTCAGTCTTGTATCGGATGAAGTTGTCGTCACCGGCTCCAATATTCGTGGCCGTATTAATCCTACGTCACCTGTGATTTCCTTCAGCCGACAAGATATCGATCTTACTGGGGTCGCGACTGTTCAGGATTTCATCCGTCTCATCCCTCAAAATTTTAACTCAACGACATCTCTTACGTTGAATAGCGACAACCCTTTCGACAGCACAGCCCCGTCATCTGGAGGCGCATCGATCGATTTGAGGGGGCTCGGTCCTGGTGCTACTCTAACTCTCTTAAACGGTCGAAGAACGGCATTGTCTGGCGCCGGCACTTTCTTTGATGCTTCCACAATACCTTTTACCGTAATTGATCGTGTTGAGATTTTAACCGACGGCGCATCAGCCATCTACGGTTCTGATGCGATTGGCGGGGTTGTTAATTTCATCACGATGAGGGATTTCGAGGGCTTCGAACTGCGTGCTCGATATGGCGGCGTAACGAGTGGGAATAATGAAGAAAGCCAAGTAGGCGGTATTGCTGGTACACGCTGGGACAATGGTGGCGCATTCATAAGCGCTGAATACACAGATGTGAATTCCTTGATAGTATCAGATCGTGACTTCATCGATCTTGAGACAGCTTTTCCGGACGCTACTCTTTTTCCAAGACAAGAGAGCTTCAGCTTGTATGGTTCAATTGATCAACAGATAGGAAATAGACTGCAATTCTCGAGCGATGTTGTTTTCACTAATCGCGACGTAGAGAGTAATCTTTTTTTCGTTACCGACGCCCAAGTTATTCGAAGAAACACAGAGAGCGTTTTCCTTTCCTCTCAGCTCGCATACGAGATATCTGATAAGATATCTGCATCTTTATATTTCGACTATGGGCAATCTCGTACCCAAGAGCGCATTAGTAGAGATAATTTTTCCACTGTTGACCAGGAACTAGAAAACGGAAACCTTGCTATTGAAGGACAAATTAGCGGCGACCTTTTAACTCTTCCAGGAGGAGTTATATCTGGCGCTGTTGGAGGTGGTTATAGAGAAGAAAACTTATCCATTCCGACATCCAGTGGATTTGGACCAGAGCGGTCGCGGGGAATTGGTTCGGCATATGGTGAACTTTTAATCCCCCTAATCGGGCCGGATCAGTCTATCCCTTTAGCAAAAGAGATTACTCTAAGTATTGCAGGTCGGTATGAACATTACTCTGATATTGGTGATGTGTTTAATCCACGAGTGGGCTTAGCTTGGGACGTCAGTGATGATCTGATACTTCGCGGTACGTACTCAGAATCGTTTAGAGCTCCCCCCTTATTCAATCTTTTCTCTCCAGAATTTTTTGCCTTTGGAGCTTTCGCAGATAACGATCTTGATCCCGTAGATCAGGATCCTCGGGCGCCAGACGGTTCCACTTTTTTCCTCTTTTCGCTTGGTGCGGGCAATCAGAACTTACAGCCAGAGGAAGCAATAAGTTGGACCGCCGGCTTCAGCTATTCGCCTGAAGCGATCAAAGGTTTTAATCTGGAAGGGAATTTTTTCGACGTGTCCTATCGCGACCGGATAGATATTGTCGGTTTCTTGGAGCCAATTACTAACCCTGATTTTTCTATATTTGTCGATCGATCTCCCAATCGAGACGACCTTGCCAATCTATTGCAACGCATAGAAACCGAAAATATACGATTCACAAATATCGCCGATTTTACAGTTATGCCGGAAGATGTTGGCGCCTTTGTCAATGCAGGTATACAAAATCTGTCTACCCTGGATGTTCGAGGTTTAGACTTTTGGGCTTCCTATAAATCAGGATGGAAAGACAACAATTTTGCGTTTTCTTTAAACACGTCGTATTTACTTGACTATGATATCCAAGGCACTGATGTCAGTGAATCATTTAGTGCGCTCGATACAGTCTATCGGCCCGTAGATTTACGTATGCGCGGCACTGCTTCGTGGGAGAGAAATGGATTTACGATCTATGCAGCCGTCAATCATATTGGTTCATACATCAATAATAGAAGCGGCGGTCCAGATGAGCCTATCGATTCTTGGACCACTGCGGACTTTACTTTCTCTTACAAAACGGGCGCAGTTAACGATAGGTCATTATTAAATAACACTCTGCTTTCGCTCAGTGTCCAGAATATATTTGATGAAGATCCGCCATTTGTTCAAACTACCGACGGTCTGAACTATGACACCGCGAACGCGAGTCCGCTTGGTCGGTTTTGGTCTGTTCAGCTTACAAAGCAATGGTGACTACCGTTGCTCCAACTTAAGCTGCTTCATCCGTTTGCTGTTTTCAAGATCATCTGGAGGGCTCTCATATGCGAGTCATGATTGCGTTTTTCGCTTCTTTCATCTTGGGTGCATCAGCTTCTATTGCAGATGATACACGTCGTCCGTGGCCCGAATATTTGTCCAAGGAATTGCCCTCAGATATTCAGCAAGTAGTGCGTGATCATGTACGTTCAACAGCATCGACTATCGATTATGTTGAGCATGGGATTCTGACAAGATCAGACCGCGAAGATTTCCTGATAAAGGTAGCTCTTGGTGAACTCCTGCAAACCAATGACGGTTTGTTACGTTTGCTGGACATATTGGAAACAACCGATGATGCTGAGCTAAAATTGGCAGTTGCGGAGCGTTTTGCGGCATTCGGTCGATTATTTAGTTTCGCCGAACCTGCTGTTGGGTATGCGGGAAAAGCAATTCCTGATAATCCGTCATCTTATGCCCCTGCAATTGCCCACGCATTGGAGAAAAGCGCGGCTCTTGCGAGAACGCCTGACGATGCTGTACAGCTAGCGCAGTACTTCACACAATTTCAACAACGACGCTTGCTCGGTTCACTTCATCCCGCTTTGGAGCGGGCTGTCGCAGTGGAAACAAAAGATGGTATAAGTGCTGATTCACTTCGAATGAGCCTTCATAACTTGTTTTCACCTGGTTCTCTCCCGCCATTTTTTTATGGTCGATTTCCGGCTATTACAGTAGATGTACCGCAAAAACGAAAAATTCGCGCGATTGTTCTTGGTGATTTCGGCACTGGGAGAGCGGAGCAATTTGCTACCGCAGAAGCCATTCGTGCAGAACATTTGAGGAAGCCATATGACTTGGGGATCACTGTTGGTGATAATTTTATGCCAAACGGTCTCAACGATCCAGATCATCCTCGATGGAGGACTGAATGGGAGGAACCTTACGGATCAATGGGGATTACGTTTTACCCCGTTTTGGGGAACCATGACTATGAAGGGGAGGGCGCAGCTTTAGCCCAAATTGTCTACTCAGAACAAAGTCAAAGTTGGTCACTTCCTAGTCCGAATTATTCGGTTCACACGGGACTTATAGATTTTTTTGCAGTCGACACAAATACCCTTACTCAGCCTCAGTTAGACTGGCTTGGTGTAGCGCTTCATGAGAGCACAGCGCAGTGGAAAATCGTTTATGGTCATCACCCGATTTATTCCTCCGGCTACATCAGTGACCATACACACGAGCCAGCCAACCTTGTTGACCGACTTCTCCCTGTACTGAAAGCGGGCGGGGTCGATGCCTACTTCAATGGACACAATCACATTATGGAAGAGTGGGTACCGCAAGATGGTGTTCATCTCTTCACAGTAGGTGCTGGAGGATCGACATTGTCCAACACGGATAAGAGTGAAAATAGTTTATTTTTCGCAAGGCAACATGGATTTGTTGTTTTAGAGGTATCAGAAGATGAGCTGAATATAAAATTCAAAAATACATCAGGGTCGACATTGCACGAGAGAGTATTAAAGCCAAAACTACGGATGAGCAGAGGCGGCCACGAACGTACACTTATCAAATAGCTTGATGAAATTAAATTTGATGACCATGGTTATTTCTAACTGTTTCTATAGATCGCATCCAGCTTTCTGTTGTTAAAAGCCTTGTCATGGTTGCAAACATTGGCGCAATTCGTAGTTTATCGACGTTGAGCAGAGACTCTAGCTTCTCTGCATCTAATAAATCGGTACCGATAAGAACGCCATCCAATAAGAAATCACGAACGTAGTTTAGGCTATTTACATAGCTTAATCCAACGTAAGATTTTACAAATCCTTTATCCAGACGCGAATAAACCTCATAGGGGAGGATTGATTTGAAAGCTTCTCGCGCCAAGCCGCGACTTCGCCCTTTGTAAGCTAGAAGATACGTTGGAATCCTAGCAATAATCTCCATTATTGGCTGTGATATAAATGGATTTACGGAATCGAATTTTCCTCCATAGCCGAACATATCTGAGTAAAAATCCAGGCTGTTGACCAGGCGAAGGTGTTGCTTTTTTGCTGGGCGGGTCTCAAGCGCGCGTTCCCATCCCTGTTCACTCGCAATTGCCGACGCGTACATGGATGTATCGTCTTGTATTTTCTTGTTCAAGACATCGAATTGTTTAAATCGATCGATCGTTTTCTTTGTCGTCTCTCCGGTCGCTAGGCACCGGACTAAATGCCAAACTGATTTTTGTGTCGGGTACGAAAGATTCTGAAGATGTTCAAAAAATCCAAAATCAACTCCCCGCTCAGTGATGTAATCTTGTAAGATTGCCTCGTTGACGTTTTTTAAGAAGACTTGATCGCCGCCGAGGCCAGTGAAGACGGCTTGGGCTTTTATTGTACTGGCAAATTCAATAACATCGGCATAGAGTGCTGAATCTGCCAGCTGAGGTTTCGGGCTAGGTATTGCAACGCTAATCTCTCCATAAATATCTTCTAATTGACGGGGTTTAATATAGCGAACCTCTAATGGTATTTCATGTTGTCTAGAAACCAGTTCCGCATATTGTTGTTCTGGATAATCTCCTGCTTCGGAACGTAAGTGAATCGCGTTTACCCTATCGGCGACCCCACACTCGGCCAAACAAGCGAGCAATATGGAAGAGTCCAATCCACCTGAATGTTGGAGGACAATTCTCTCGTAACTCTGTGCCCGTGATCCAATACAAGCCATTGTTACGGATCGAATGAGGTGTTTTGCTTGAAGCGGGTCATTAATTGGCTTGCTCGACAACTCTTCTACGCGCCATGACCGGATACACGTTTCGCGCTCAGATTCATTTCTTAGTCTCGGAGTTGCGTTTAGGGTATGTCCTGGCGGTAGCTCCTTGAAACCTTCAATGCCAGTCGTTGGGGGCTCTGTCCAACCATTCAAAAGGTTCTGTAAAATTCCGCTTTCGCTATACGACAATGATAGTTCATCTATAATTGGCAAGACCGCTAATTGAGAAAATGTGAAGAATAAACCTCGGTGCCAAGTAGAAAAGCACAATTGCGCACCTGTTGGGTCTCGCGCAACGCAAAAGGTGCCTTTATTCATTGTAAATCCAATATACGTACCCCAATATCTCTCAGATAGAATTTGCAAATTACTTGATACGATTTGATCACATTCATTTTCTGATAGTTTTTCGACCCTATTTACCAGATCCCCATCAGGACCTTTTCTATAAAGGGTTCCTAATATACACCCGGAACTCTCGCCGATAGGTAATTTGTGAAATTGGCCCGATGACCGAAAGAATACCGCGGCGCCATCTGCTGCGAACCCATCAGCCCAGCCTATCGACGAATTAAAAGGTGTAGACGCTGCCATCTGACTCTTAGCCTTCAATATATAATTTCTTGCAGCTATATTGGACCGCTCATTTTCTTTGTCCCAAGCTATGCTGAAAAATTCTAACACACTGTTTCCGTTCTATCGGGAGGTTTCCGCACTGCAATGTCAGACCGAAAAAATAGGTGTAAATCCTCCGACACTGTCTAGAGTATCGTTCAAAATTACTCCCTCATACTCAACCCAGCAATGAGAGTTCGCATGAAACAAAGTTGTTCCGAAGACCCAGTCGATGGGAATGCCGCGTTTCACAAGATATAAGAAGATTGTGAGGGAATCATAAAGGCATCGATCTTTATGAGTATACAGAAACCTACGTGAGCTAATTAATTTTTCGGAAAGCCACAAAACTGAGTTGGAATCCAGAGATTTTTCAGATGACCGCGCGCTACTTTTAAGCGTGCTGGCCTCTTCAAGAATTTGTCCCATGCTTTCGGTGGCAATTTTCTTTGATGCCTGCCTATGAAAAAACCATAATTGTTGGAGGACAAACAAACTAGGCATGGGTCGTTCGAAACCACCAGCTATTGAACGGCTGGGTGTTGCACGGGAAAAAGGTTGAATTGGGATCCCGTTGTTTACATCGGTTGTTAGAAAGCCGTTTTCAACCATATTTTCTATTAATTGTTTTTCCTCAATAGAATACTGATAAGCGTTTTGCGAATGATCTTCGCTCATCTTTTTTAACAGTTCTGTTTTTCGTCGTGTATTATACTTATAAAGGTTTCTATAGCGATCAAATGAAATACTTACGTCACCGACGTAACAAAATGTAATTGATGGCGCAAGAAGATAGCGAGGTGCCATTATTTGACAATCTACAAATTATCAAGCTGTGCATAAAAAACCGGGACACGCAATGTAAGCGTGTCCCGGCAAGTCGCTCAACTAGAATTAGGCAGGCGACAATTTAGTGCCGGGGAACTCCGGCGTGCCGTTGTCTCTGCCTTTTGTTTCTTCGGAAATTGTCCCGAGCACGATTACCTCGTCCTCGGAAGGATCGATGGTATGCGTTTCAGTCATACTTAGTCTCCTATTTAGAGTGAAACAAAACGCCTTAAGCGATTAATAAAGTATATATCGCGTAAAGATCATTAGCAAGTAAAAAGACTTATGTTATTTGTTATGTGGCGAGTTTCTATTAAATATTAGTCATAAGTCGGATTTAGTGTGGATACACATTTATTGAATATCTTCTAATTAAGCGCAAGAATCGCATCGAACACTTCTCGATCCTGACGGATTTGCGCGGGCGCTTGCCTGAATAAAGACTTCAGTAGGTTCGTTTTGCTGGACTTCACTGCAAGCGTCATACGGACGTAAGCATATAATTCTACGACCTCTGCCGAAACATCAAAACGTGCGGGCGAGGAAAGCACTGATGAAAAACCGTGGTCTGGCTCCGCCCAAGAGCCGTAGGTTTCTTCCAAATATTGAGTTGGTGGGTCAGGAACTAGAAATTCTGTCCCAAAGAAAGTCATTTGTTTAAAAGAGAAATTTGCATATCGCCACTTCATGTCTCCGGGCCGTTGGCTTATTCCGCACCAAAGATGTTCCGTGTCGTGGTCATAACGAAATAGGTCTATACCCATGCCTTCAAGCAAGATGGGGACACAAATAGCGTCTTCGTCATAGTATGGCGGTATCGAAAAAGCAGAGTATGGCCGTAAGGCTTCCAAGACATCGCTGATTGCAACATCGCCGGTTATTCCAATGTCGACATCTCGATCATGTTTCAGTGGGCCTCCGTTACGGATGCAGCCAAGGAGAGTTCCAGCGCAAAGAAAAAAAGGCAGCTTGGCTGCTCGTAGGGCGTCACCTAGCGTAAGAAGGCTTTGTTTCGCGTCCTGCGTGAAGTTTGAGGGGGCGTGTTCTTGTGGCCATTTTTTTGAACTGGCAGTTAAAAATTGCTCACGACCAGCGTGCGCTGCAATTACATAACGACCCTGACGATAATAGCATGTTGTCAATCGTTTCTTGGCGAAGAGATGGTCTGGCTGTAGTTTTGTGATTGCAGCAAATGCACGTTCTGCTAGTCCGTATGCGCCGGTCAAAAAAAAGATATTACCAGCCTGCAACAGTGTGTCGATATTGTCCCCTCTCATCTTCAAGCTTTGATGAGCGGCATCAATAGCCCGATGCAGAGCATTTATCCGTTTCCCTTTGTCAATTGAGATTTCTGCAAATGCGAGCCATTTCGTTCCATCAAATTGTGACAGGTGTGCCGCTTTTTCAAAAATGGCAAGCGATTCTTTCCTGTTTCCTGACGCCTCTTTCGACATTGCCAATCCGTAGTGCCCATCGGCGTTATCTGGTTCCCGCTGTACGACTCTGTGATAAGCGTCAAAAGCTCTTCGATACTGTTTGGCCGCCAGACATGCTGCGCCCATATTCAACGCAGCTGCTGTTGAGGTTGGGTCTCGTGACAATGCTGCTTCAAAGATTTCGGCTGCGTCAATCATTTTGCCTGCTCTATAGAGCTGCAAACCATTTTTTATCAATTCGTCGGGCGCTTCCATATTAGTTTACTTCAGCTCTTTTAATTGTGAGAGAAACAGTTGCAAAATACCATTTATTAACTACACATTTCTTGCACCGTTGGTGCGGCGACTGTCACGTTATTCTGTATCGTCTGTTCGGTGCATGCTGGCGGTTTATGGATCGCATGTTGCCTTTTCGATCACCTGCCGCGCCATTTCTTCAAGCATACTGCGACACATTGATTCGTCATTGTGTATTGTAAAGTCCGCGTTCCTTGGAGGGTCTATAGTCTGATCTACGCCAGGAACATTCTTGACTCGTTTCTCAATACCGCGAGCGTAAAGACCATGGGGATGTCGGCGCACAATCAGGCTTGTTGGAGCGTCGATAAATATTTCATTGTAGCAAGGAATATGCTTACGGTTCCATTCATACACTGAATTAAACATTGATGTGGTTGCGCAAATGACGTTAAAGCCTTGCTGGCTTATGTATGCGGCGAGGCGTCCATAAGTCCCGCCAATACTTCGTCGGCTTTCGCGATCGAAACCGAAGACGTCGCCAAATACGCTCCGAACATCGTCGCCGTCCATCAATAGCGAGAAAGTTCCGACATTATTCAGTTGGCGAGTTAATGCGCGAGCAAATGTAGATTTGCCGGCGCCGGGAAGGCCAGTAATCCAATAAACGGTTCCGGCGTTCTTACTCGATGTGGTGGCCGGCGATTTCATATCGGTCATTACAATTTCGGCTCCGCGCTAACTGGAATAAGTCTCGATCCGCCTCGGAATTTAAAGGCAACTTGACTATCGCCGGACAACGTCGTTGTACGGGAACCAGCATGTTCATTCGCTAGCAGTCTGTAGGCGCATCAATTCGATGATGCGTTTGGTCTCAAGTCTCAACTGCAACGGCGTACCGGAGACATTGAAGGCTGGCGGTCGCCGTATCAATCAGGGCGAGCAGGGACGGTGGCGTCTTGCTACCCAGGCGCATTAATCAGCAACTTCGAGGCGGTTGAAGTATGAATGAAAATTCGCCTCTGTGAATAAAATATGAAAACTTCCGATTTGGAGTCAATACCATCGCGCAAAAAATGCACCCAATAGTTTTGTTCGTCTCCATAAGAAAGCCAGATCATTGTAATTACAAGGTAAAAAATGAACTAGCCGAGGGCCGCAGGCCCAGACCATGGGAAATGAAACGGAAATGCAAGGCAATCCGTTTATATTTCATTTGTATTTTCTGCGCCAATTTCCGGTTATCGCGAACGCTTTGGCGCCAAACATTCCGCGCGAGTTTGCAACCATGGCTAGATCTCGCGCTTTCCTATTTTATATGCGTTTTGGAAGTCGCACTGCGGCCCGCCGCCGCACGTTTTCTGGCTATTTTTGTTCCTTGCGACCCTAACTGGCGGTATGGCGGTCACTTTTCTGCAACGGACGGGTCGTCTTAGTGTCGCATCAATGCATATCTTTCCGGCATAACTCCCGTCTGCGGCTCCACAGCGAATTTCTTATGTCGCATTTCAGTTGCGCGATATCCGCCCAAAGTGTATGAAGTCGAAGATTTTGTATCGGATTTTCGAGGTGTACGGCGGGGCGGTCCTCTTTTTGGCGTTTAAAGATAAGAGATGAGAGCGAAGCAATCGCTCGGGCCGGCCGCGCCGGCGTAGTTTTCTTTTCATGACATTTGAAGCGCAGAAAAATGACCCGCACCAGAAGGTCAATCTATGGCGATCAGTGTGAATTCATCCCGGCGTAATGCAGTAGGGCCGCAGTTTGGCGACTACGACGATATCGTCCGGCGCGAACGTCTCGTTCAGCATGTTGTCGCCGCAGAAAAGGCCAAGCTGACATTCATCACAGCGCCGCGGGGCTATGGTAAATCAACGCTTCTGGCCCAGACGGCGAGGGCGGCCCACGAAAGCGGCCGTGCTATCGTTTGGCGTACTCTGGATGAGGAATCGGCCGAGCCAGCCGGGTTCGTTCGCGCGTTGATTGAGGCCATTGAAGCGGTTGATGTTGACGTCCGGAAAGCCAAGAAAATGCTCGATGACGCGGGCGACTTGGCGCGCGCGATCGATTTCGCCGTTCGCGCATTAATAGCCACGCATCGACCGGCCTTGATATGTCTTGAAGAATACAATGATCACGGCCTCCCTGAAATCGATGTTCTCCTGCAATCGATTTTCAGATACCCGGCCAAAGACGTGCGCGTTGTCGTTGCAACCCGATGTCCAGCCTTTTCCGGTGCTGGCGTCCTTGAGTTAAAGGGCGAAATTCTCACTTTAACGGCAAGGGATCTGCAGTTTACCCTCGACGAGATTCGGTTGTTTTTGCCGAATGAAGTGTCCCCCGAGACGCTTGCCACAATTCTATCGCGCACCGAAGGTTGGCCGGCCGGCGCAAGGCTCGCCAAACGTTTTCTCAGCGACAATGCCGATGAGGCCGACTTACTGCTCAGGCTCAACGGAACGGATCCGGTGCTTGCTGACTATCTGGCGCATACTGTCTATAATCAGCTGCCGGAAGATATGAGATGCTTTTTGAAAACAGTCGCCTGTGTTCGATCCTTCGATAAAGACATTGCGGATGCGATACGTGATACGGGGGACAGTACTGATTATCTGAAACGCATTCGCAAACTGCCAAATGTTTTTATTCAGCCTTTGCGGGACGGACATGGATTCCGATTTCACAGGCTTTTTGGCGAGTTTCTGGAAGAAGAGTTTGACCAAGACCATTCCTCGGACGAACGACGCGAACTTCATGCGCGCGCCGCCGATTACTATGCGAAACAGGAACGAATTCTTGATGCGCTAGAACATGCGATTGCGGCGCGGGATTACGACCGCATGCGCAGTATTCTCGCCAACGCGAGTGGAGATTTCTTCTGGATCATGAAAGACGATAGATTTTCCGAAATCATGGAGAATCTGAAGAACTCGGAGTTTCACGCCAGCCCTCATTTTCTGGCGGTCGAAGCTTATTATCATCTGCGCCGCGCCGACTTCGGAGCTGCTTCGGCGATACTCGATAAATGCTGGATGGGCGACAGCGCCGCCGCCACGACCGATGATGGCGACTGGTGCGCCTGCGATTGCCTTGTCACTCAAGCCGCATATAATATCTATACGGATCAAGAACAGCGGCCTATCGCTACTGACGACCTTGTGCGCCTCGCTTATGAAGGCGAAGATCGCAGCGTCATGTTCCGGGGGCTCGTTTTCAAGCTATACAGCGTCCTGCAATATCGCGCCGGCGAGTTTCACGCCGCGCAATCATCAATATTGCGCGCGAAAAAGTTCTTTACACAGACGGATGCCTACCATGAAACCGTCCGCTCTGATCTGTTTCTGGCTGATTTGGCGCTGATTGACGCTGACGGCGAGGGCGCCGAAACTCATATCTCATCCGCAAAAGCGCTCTGTGCGACGAAGGCCATTTCCGACCCGCTGTTAATCGCCTTGGCCGACTTTGCAAACGCCAAGAGGCTCTACCATCGGGGAGACGTTCGCGCCGCGGAGAAGGTCTGTAATGATGTCTTTCCCGCCATCAACGAGTACGGCCAATACTGGTGGACAAGACTGGCCCATGCTTACCAATATCGCGCCATGATCTCCTCAGCTTTGGGTGAACCGGAAACGGCTTATTTGCACGTCGCTGAAGGACGCGGGATCGCGCGAAAACGGGATTTTCCACGTCTACAGCCTGCCCTGCTGGCGACACAGGCGCATATTGCGTCGATTCATGGGGATCGCGGCACGGCGGATCGCGCCTTAGAGAAACTGGAAGCGCCTCAAGCCGTTAGAGACGGCGAGTGGCGCGGTGAGAATGATTGGCTTGTCAACCTTTATTCGTTCATTGCCGGCGTCCGATACGATATCGCTTTCTCGCCCTCGCTGACGCGGGCGGGCCAAGCGCTGAAAACCGCACGAGAGCAATGTGAGTCTTCGGGTTACGGATTAATTCAACTGAAATTCGATGCTCTGGAAATCCTGTTGAATTTCAGAACAGGGGATCGATCCCGAGCGTCGAAAAAGCTGCAGGAGTTCCTGAAGCTGGCGCACCCGCTCGGCATATATGCGCCTTTGCTGGAGGAAGGGGCGTTCGCCCTGGAAATGCTGGACGCCTTGTCGGCGCGTTTTCGCAGGACAGACCCTAATTCCACCAACGGGCAGTCTTACATCACTTTTTTGGAGCGGGCTTGGGATTTCAATACGCCAAACCATCCGCTGCTTCATGCGCCGAAGATTGATCAAGAGCAATTGTTGCTTCTCAAGCTGTTCAACGAAGGCGCTTCCCGGGACAAGATCAGCGAAAAATTAGGCGTCGCCGCGCCGACGGCCGACAAGAGGATGCGAAACCTCTTGAACTGGCTGCACTGTTCAAGCCGGCATAGCGCCGTCGCCAAGTACCGCAGGATTTATCGCCAGCAACGGGCGAAATCGCCGGACGCCTATTAAAGCCAGCTGATATTGCTGAGCTTGCGGGGTCGCCTCTGCAGCCGAGGATCCGACGCCCGGCAAGGCGTATTGTTGCATACGTCTTTTGTAAGCCGCGTTTTCTGTTACTGTTTCCTTTCAAGGCATTTCGCGTTTCCTCTGATTGAAAGGACGGCGTCAATGAAGATGCCCGCGTTTTTTGGGCGTTTTTTCTTGCAATCTCAACGCGGCTACGGCCGGGTGCGATCCTATTCGACATTCGACAACGGGGTCCGGCTGATTTGGCGGCAGGTCGACCGACGCATTATCGTCCGCCTTGCAGCGGCGTCTCTTTGTGTTGTCGCCGGCGCAGTCGCGGCGGCGTTGACGCCTTTGGCCTTGAAACTCCTGATCGACCGTCTGTCGTTGTCGTCAGCCGAAGCTGCAATTGCCGTTCCGGTTTTTCTGTTGGTCGCCTATGTGCTTGCGAACTGGCTTACGCGTGCGGCAAATGAGGTGCGCGGCTTCTTGTTTGGCGGCGCTGAACAGCGGCTTTTCCGCAAACTCAGCCGATTTCTGTTTTCTCATATCATGACATTGCCTCTGCGGTTCCATCTGGACCGCAAGACGGGCGCGATCGGACCGACGCTCGACCAGGGCCTGCAGGGCTATCGTCTCATTCTTCAACACGCAATCTTCACTTTGGCCCCGGCGCTCGTCGAGATCACGATCATGGCGGTCGTACTGACAACGCTCTTTTCGCCGCACTTTCTTGCAATTTTCGCGATCGCCGTCGCCGCCTATGGGATTGTCTTCGCCAGGGGCGCCGCCCGTATTCTAACGGCGAGCCGTGAGGTTTCCGCCGCGCGCATTAACGCCAATGCAATCCTTACGGATTCCATCCTGAATTATGAAACGGTGAAACTGTTTACGGCCGAAGAACAGATGCGGCTTCGCTATGACGACACGCTGGCGCGGTCGGAACAAAGCTGGATGACGTTCTATCGGCGCCGGGCTCTCAATGGCCTCAACGTCGCGCTGGTTTTCGTCGCGGCGCTTGCAGCGATGATGGGCCTCGGCGCCCATGCCGTTATCAGCGGCGACATCACCATTGGCGATTTTGTTCTTCTGAACGCCTATATCCTGCAGGTTGCGAGACCCGTCGAACTGCTTGGTTTTGCGGTTCGTGATATCGGGCAGGGGATCGCGTTTATCGAAAAACTGCTTACCCTGCTGGAAGAACCAAAGGAACCGGCGATATCAGAAAATATAGTCCGTTTGCAAACGGATGCGCCGGCAAGCGTCGCGTTTGAGAGAATTGAATTTGGCTATCAGCCCGAGCGGCGCATTCTCCACGACGTCAGTTTTGAGGCCGGCGCCGGCAAGACGTTAGGCGTCGTCGGTTCATCCGGATCGGGGAAGTCTTCCCTTGTTCGTCTGCTCGCGCGGTTTTATGAACCGCAGGCTGGTCTCATTCGTATCGACGGCCAACCTATCAGCGAGATTTCACTGGATGCGTTACGCCGCATGATTTCGGTGGTTCCGCAGGACACGATCCTTTTCGACACGACAATCGAGGAAAATATCGGCTTTGCAGTCAGCGGGGCTACAACCGTCGACATCAGGCACGCGGCCCGTCTGGCGCATCTTGATGACTTTATCAATTCGCTGCCCCAAGGGTATGAGACCGTTGTGGGCGAACGCGGTCTTAAACTCTCAGGCGGTGAAAAACAGCGCGTCGCGATCGCCCGGGCGGCGCTGAAGCGTCCCCGCATCTTTATCTTCGATGAAGCAACGTCAGCGCTCGACACGGCGACTGAACGTCAGATCCTTCACAACCTGATCGAAGTCTCCGAAGGGGTCACGACATTGATGATCGCTCACCGATTGTCGACCGTCGTCCACGCCGATGAGATTATCGTTATGGACGCTGGCGTCGTCCGTGAGCGCGGCGATCATCATGCGCTGCTGGCCTTGAAAGGCGTCTATGCCGAAATGTGGCGTGTCCAGGGGGCTGGAGCGGCAGGCCGCGCCTCCGGCCTTTGATGGTCGCCATGCCTCCAGACCTACCGTCTCGTCGCCGGCTGGCTTTTTCCCCGGATCACGCCATAAAGGGGAATTTTGCGAAGGACAAATCGTGAAAACCGCTCTCGATCATTTGCCGGAACGGCGACGCAAAGAAGTACAATACGTCCGCGACGTTATTCTGACGGAGCTGGAACGTAAAATCGCGGCGTCCCGTTCGGCTCGTGCGAAAAATTATCGCATCCTGAAGCTGATCCTATACGGATCATTTGCTCGGGGAACGTGGTTTGACGACCGCAAATCGGGCAGGGCGTCTGACTATGACTTGCTTGCAATTGTCTCCCATAAACAGCTCACCAATATGGCGGGCTTTTGGAACGACATTGAAGACTGGATGATTGACGATCCCGGCATCGGCAAAGAAGTCTCGCTGATTGTTCATACGCTGACTGAGGTGAATAAAGAACTGAAGGACGGACAATACTTTTTTTGCGAGATCGTAAACCAAGGAATCTTGCTTTACGAAGTTCTCGAAAAACAGGCGGACGGCCGCCTGAAACATAAACTGAGAAAACCTGCCGCCCCAGACCCCCGACGCGCCTTCGAAATGGCGAAAGCATACAACGCTGACTGGAAACAGCGCGCGAAGCGCAGGTTGTCGATCGGACGGGATAACACTGAGAAAAGATGGCTGAATGAAGCAGCGTTCGACTTACACCAGGCGGCTGAAGCGGCCTATAGAATGATCCTCTTGACCATGACGCTTTATGCGCCGGGGACGCACTCGCTTCGGACCTTGCGCCGGATGTCAGAGAAGATCGATGATCGCCTCAAGGCGGCGTGGCCGCGAGACAGAAAGCCGTTTAAACGCTATTTTGAATTGCTGCGTCGTGCTTATGTTGAGGCGCGGTACTCGACCGCCTATGAAACAACTCAGGAAGCCTTGCATTGGCAGGCTGAAAGGATCACCGACCTGATTGAGCTTGGGGACGTCTCGTGCCGCGAGCGTCTGATACAGCTCGAAGCTGCAGCGAAAGAGGCCCCTTGAAACCGCTAAGTGTGAAAACCGAATCTTGTTGGAGATGACTGTCGATGTCAAAAAATGACTCCCATCAAAGCAGTTATCTGCGAATAACAGCAAAAATTGTTGAAGCTTATCTAAGTTATAATAAAATCTCGCCAAGCGACCTTCCGCATCTATGTGCTGTTGTTCATGACGCAGTTCGTCAGGTATCTTCTGGCGCCAAGAGTTTACGCGGCGACCAGCGCCCGGCTGTTCCTATTTCGAAGTCGGTAACGCCCGACTACCTGATCTGTCTGGAAGACGGCGCCAAACTGAAAATGATGAAGCGCTATTTGCGGACGCATTTCGATATGTCTCCCGATGAATACCGCCTAAAATGGGGCTTGCCGGCAGATTATCCGATGACGTCCCCGAGTTATTCGCGCGCGCGTTCGAAAACGGCGATCAAGGCTGGTTTTGGCCGCAATCCGTCCCAGCGAAGAAACAAGAGAGCAAAGAAGGGACGTACAAAGAGCGCCTAATCGGGTTTTTTTACGGGTCTCATGATGATGGCGGGTTCAATTTTTTCGCATTGGGCGTTGCGCGACACGTTTTTCTCGTTACATCTCTTTGCGTGAAGGCGGCCAGCGTGGCGTCAGGGTTCGCCCGAAACCATGCCCCGTTCTACACGCGCGGGTCTTCCGATGGTCGCCTTCACGCTCGCGGAGCCAGTGAGCCGCAGTTGGGTACTTCCAAAAGATTGGAAAAAGGGCTTGATTTCTTACCGTTAATCAGGAAAACATCGCTATTACCTGCTGCAAATGCGGGCGGAGAATCGGAAGCTCCGGACGAAACATAGCGTGTGGTTTCACTGCCACGACTGAAAACAATGACGTCCCGCGTTTGCGGGCGAACGATGTTCGTTGCATCGTAATGCGCCGTGACGCATTCACATGGCGATGTTTGATCGCGCCCAGTCGGGAAGTTTTTGTCTGCAGTTTCCGACCTCCCTTTTGATGGAGAGGTTGTGCTGGATAACACTGGATCGCCATGGGGGATTGCCGCCGAGCCTGAAACAAGTGTCGGCGAAGCCTTTGAGCGTTCTCTGTCCGATGCCGACATTTACGCCATGCCTGGCTGGATTCGCTCAAACCGGCTGACTGATCCCGGTAAACAGCCGCATCGCCGTCATGGTTATCCTGTTTTGAGCGCCGCCCCCAAAAGGCTTGATGCGGATGTTCAGTTTATAATCCGTATGGATGCAGATTTCACCGACGCAGAATTTGAATCAGCGAAACGACGGTTCATGACGTTTCGGGGCTCCATGCGGCGACGTTATCCTGATCTGTCAATCCGTTTTGGCTGTCGCAATCTGAAGTGGGTCCAGCACCCGGCGGCCAGCATTCCGATGAGACTGTCAATTGTCGCGCCATGCACGCACTATGAATGCGAGCGCGGTCTTGCGAATTTCTTTGACCGTTTTTATGAATGGGTTTCCGACAAATATCCGTCAGCCGATATTGTCTGTTTCCGTTTTGAGAAAGATTATCGGGACCCGGAGTGGTTGAGATAGGAAACCAACGGTCTTGAGCGTCCGCCCATGGTCGCTTTTCATGGTCTTCGAAATCTGCGTTTCTCCTAACCAAAAGACTACCAGCACGCTTAGGAGTACGGATAGTTCAAATAATATTGGTTGTCCAACGGCGGTGAAGATGGGGTGAAGACACGAAACCGGCGATTGTCGCTGAAACTTTTTGGCCGTAATAATCTGTGAGTAATGTTGTGCGTCGATATGGCATTTTGCCGTCGCAGTGGTTCGCACTGCGCAAACCGGTGCGCGAAAGATTAACCGATCCGCCAGTTCGGGAAAGTGCTTTCCCGACGTTTCGGCACGCATTATAGTTAACATTACATAGTAGTCTTTCAGCGTGAACAACCGAAGTAGAAATAATGTCCGATCTAATAGTTGACAGGTCCGAACTGGCGGAGCGCGTTATTGAAGCGACCCGCGAAACCAAGCTGGTCCACCTCTGCGCGCCGATCGGCTACGGCAAATCGATGCTGGCGCGAACTGCCGCCGAACGCCTGATCGAGCAGGGCGAAGTCTCTGTAATCTGGATATCGGTTTCCCGCGTTGATCAATCGCCGGCTGTGTTTGTGAAGTCTATAGCCTCAGCATGTACGGCTGCGCTTAGCGCTGATGGACAGCGCGCGAAGTCCCTTGGTTTGAGTGGTCGTGAGGGGCGTCACTTCTACGATCTGAACACCATCACGAAACGCCTTAGCATGGAAGGCAGACGCTTCGTCGTCGTCTTCGATGAGTATCATGAGGCGGCGGGATTGGAGGCCGACGAAGTTATGTCGGAAATGGTCAAAAGATCCGACGCCAACATCCGTTTTATTCTTACGTCGCGCAATACGCCCTCAGGGTTCACGGCCAAATTGCGTTTATCGGATGAGTTAACGGAGTTTGCGCAGTCAGACCTGGCCTTCACACAAGAAGAAATAGCAGCGGCGTTCGGGCCGATCGTCGGAAATGCAGAAGACCACACCACACATCCGTCACGTGGAACGGTGCTGCCCGACGCCAATGGCCAGCGCACCGACAGCGCTGACTCATCTGACCCGTTTGTCCTTACTATTGAAGAACTGGAAACTCTGACAAACAGAGTTGACGGATGGCCAACCGCATTAAAACTGTTTAATCGGCATTGGCGGTCATCTAGGAACCTTTCCACGGCGGTTTCCAATTTCACCGGAAATTCGAAGAGTGTCGTCGATTATTTCCATCAGGAATGCTTCCTTCAGCTATCGGACGAGCTAAGGGCCTTTCTTCTAGATGTAGCCGTACTGGATAATGTCGACGCCGACACGGTAAACGAACTCCGGGGACGAGGTGACAGCGGCAAACTGATTAATCAGTTGCTTTCGCTGAATGTCGCCCCAGTTTTTTCCAATGATGTACGCACGGAATTTCAGTTTCATCCCTTGTACTCGGAGTTTCTCATGGGCCGTCTGGCGGCGCAGCGCGATCTAGAACGAATTAAAGAAACGCACAAAGACATTTCACGCCACTATAAGTCCGTGGGGAGAATACCGGAAGCGCTTGTTCATGCGGTCAAAGCGGGAAGCAACGAAGCAATCGCTGATGTCCTGGACGATGACGGCGGATCGGGACTGTTTTGGTTGACGAGGGATTTTGAGACCTTCCGGCCCCTGATGAGGCTGAGGGGCCGATTTTCGAGTTGCCAATTCCGACTGCTTCCGATCAGCGCGTTTTTTCTTGCTACTGAAGGTGATTTGGACAACGCGCGCAGCGTGTTAGATGATGCTAAGCGTTGCCTCGCGAAATCGTCTGACGCGCTCTCCAAGAGCGTGATCGAATCTATCAATGCTGACATTTTGATTACTGAAGCCGAAATCGCACTTCATGCCTACGATGTGGACATAGACCACTTTATAGATGCTCTTGAGCGAGTCCGCTATCGGAGCATACGCACGCATCCGATTTTCCAAGCAATCGTGTTTGATGTTCTGGGGCGGCTCTACTTTCGGATCGGAAAACTCCACAGATCCGCCGCAGCATTTGACGATGCCGTAGCATTTTATGAAGGCTTCCATTCCTATTGGGGAGCGGCTTGCGCGCTGCTGGAACGGGCGGTCGTCGCAATTGAACAATGCGAACCGGGTCGTGCTCACAGCTCCTTGACGAGGGCGCAGTTCTTTCATGGCCGTTATGCGCCTGAAGACAGGGCGCTCGCGCGTAAGATTATGGTGGTAGATGCACGGATCAAGTATCTCGCGGCGGAGTCACCAGAAGATCTTAATCAATCCCACTCAAGGATAACTTCGGCAATCGGTGCGATGTTGAAGAACAATGCAAATTCGGCGGAGCTATTAAGCGACGCATTCAGAACACTGAGCTTTCTTGAGTTTGGTCGAAACGGTTTATGCAAGGCGTTGCAGGTACTGGCGACGGGAACGCGCGTTGCGAACGAGCGTGATCTCGGCGGCTTGGCGCAGTGCTATTCCGGAACGGGTATCTGCGTCGCCGCCGTCGCCGGCGCAGTCGGAGAGGCGGAACAAATCATCGCGGACGCGGCCGTTGACTTTGATGACCTTGAGCTCGACACGCTTGGTTTCGGCTGGCGCAGCACAGTCGAAATCGCTTTTGGGTTCATCCGCGTTGATATAGCGTGCGGACGCACAGAACGAGCAAATGATCGGTTGTCGAAACTTGAACAAGCAGCAAATAGGAATGGCTTCAAGCTGGTGGCCTTAAAGTGCGGCGTGTTGCGCGCCTTGTGCCACTTTGCAGATAAAAGATCGGTCCATGCCGCGCGTACGCTTAGCAGTCGCCTAACAACTATGGAGTCTGGTTTGAGGGCCATTTTCCTCGAAGAAGGACCAATTGCCCAAAACTTGCTGGAGGACTGGTCTTCGCGGATTAAACGATCAAAAGCCGGCGATCGGCAACTCCCTGCACTCGAAAACATGCGAGTTGTCGCATCAGCCTTTAGTCCGCCCGCTATCGAGATCAAGGCGCATCCGCCGACGGGCAAGTCGATGGAAGTACTGACTTTGATTGCTATGGGGCACCGGCCAAGGACAGTCGCTCCCAGAGTTGATATGACCGAGTCTGGCGTGAACTATCACCTTAAAGAACTACGTCAGCGACTTGGTGTGAAAACGACGCCAAGCCTCATTTCCGAGGCGGCGTCGCGCGGATGGCTCGATGGAATTGCGATCGGGGAGCGTTTTAGCTCGACGCGATGACCCGGCATTTTGAATGCGAGCATTCGGCGTTAACCTCCTTACTTGGTTTTCGAATTCTAGGTCTTTGAGGATATCGGGCACAAACTGCCGCTCAGGCAGATATCAAACTGAAATTTGGCGTTTTTGTTTTCAGGAAGACAGTTTTGAGAGTCTGAATCGAAAGTCATGAGCGCTTTTGGCGATGTACCGGGGCGCGACGTTTATTTCTACGGAGTAAACGCTCTGACTTGTTGAAACATCGCCGACGTTTCGAGCGTTTCCGCCGCCGTCATCACTTGCAATGATTGACGGCGGGGCTACGATTTAAGGGGTCGGTTGGAGCATGTCGTTTGTGGTTCGTTGAAAAATCCGACGATAACGAAGTCGCGCTCCGCGAGAGAGTTCCAGCCGAGCAGGCCGAAGCGCTGCGTGAGATTTGGCATGGGGTTGAAACCGAGTCTACATCGAATCTGCTTAAATCCTTGGCCCAAACCGCCCGTCGCCATGGCCATTGGATCGCATGCGATTGTCGTTCGGCCGAACAGGTCTACCCGCTTTTCACGCCCGCATATCTTACCGGGCCGAAGAAATACTTTTTTCGGCGTCTGACAGGCCGCGATCGGCCGAACCACGATGATGGATGCGTTTTTCGCTTCGAGCCGCCCCTTCCTGGGTCCGATGCTCCAAGAAAGGGCCGAGCGTCGCCGCTGTTGATGCCGACGGGACTGTTCAGCGTGTTGTCGCGAGAGCAGGCCGTCGGCGTCGCTCACGGATCGGGCGCGCCATCGGATCGTGAACGGCGCGACAGGTCGCCCCCTCCTCTAGCGAGACAATTGTGGCGATTGATGTCGACGGCGAATCTGAACCGGCTGCCGCCAGTACAAGGCGCGCCTGAGAGCGGTATTCGAATTGAAATGTCGGCGTTGAGAGTCGCCGCTGAACGCTATGACGTTGTGAAAGACACGGCGTTGGCGCGTGTTCTTGCAACCTATCCTTCAGAGTACCACTCAAATCGGCTTTTCGCGCGGATCCGCGACGCGGCGAAGAGATGGCCGTCTGACGCGGCGTTGCAAGGGTTTCTATTAACCTACACCCCTCAGATCACGGGGCAAAAGCTCGAGTTTACGAATGAAGACCCTATTACGGTCGTTGGCGAACTGGCTCGTCCCGTTTCTGGCGACGTAAAGGCTCGAGCGCCGTATCTCGCATTGACCGTTATCGGCGACGGTGATGCGGGATTGACGGCGATTAGGTCTTTCGCGCAACCGATTTATTCAGGCGCGAAGTTTGTTCCCGTCGATAGCGATTTTGAAAGAAAAGTCCTGACCGCCGTGAACAAGGCGCGTTGGGTGCTTTCTCGGAGCCTGCCTTCTTTGGAGATTTCTGTTATTAAGCCGCTGTTCGATATCTCAACGGAGACTGGACATTGCCGTCCAGACTTTCTCATTGAGACTTTCGATACGGGCACTGGAGAAATCAAGTCTCTCATCCTTGAGGCCATGGGATTTGATCTCGCCGACTATGTTGCGGCAAAATCAAGAACCCATCCGATCATGCAGGAGATAGCGCCTGTATACTCGATTAACCTGGAAGAGGCGAACCATCCCGGTGCGCTTGCGGCGCGATTTTGCCAGCTGTTCGTCGATGGTGGTCGGTAAACACTGTGTAATGAGTAATTACAAATTACCGCGAGAAGCAACTGTCCGTTTTGCGGTTGTCCCAGTTTTCTATCGCCCCTCTTTTTTAGAACATCGACCGGTCTCGCGGCCTATTATGGCTGCCCGGTAGAATCCTCAACGCGATTGCGCATAGTATTTTCGTTGATTTTCGACCTGCACCTTTGATGTTAAAAACGACCTACAACGCCGGTTTGTTGAAAGAATGTTTACAGAAGTTTTCTTTATTTGATCTGAGGCGACAGTGTGGCCGCCGCCACGTCTGTGAGAAACATGAGTGTAAAGTTTACTGTCTAGGAACAGTTGAGTATAGTTCGCGAGAGCTTCCAACCAGACCGTACCGCTCAGGACGTCGCTCAAGCGCATAATGCGCCTTACCAAACATTGGTGAGCTGGCGTCTAAAGTACAGGGAGGGAGAATACGGTTCGTTCAATGACGCCGCGTCTGCGTCGACAACGATCCTCGGCTGGGCGGCGAGCAGCTTCGCTGTGGCGGCTCCTTACGAGGTGAGGGGTTTTCAAGCCTCCTGCAGCCGATCACGACGACGCGTCAACCTTGGGCGATCCTACGGTTCTTCAGCGCGTCGTCCGCTGGCGAATTTACGCTCCGGACCGGCTCGGAAGTTTTAGCACTAAAGTTCTTCGAGGCTCTCGCTGCATTGCAGGCTGTCGCGGCGCGCGACGATCGCGCGAGCGACGATTGAGGCGCGCTCAATCAATCGGGCGTGCTATAAAGCATTGTGGACCTTCCGATGCGTCGCTTGCCGTCCAGGTCGTCTCTTCTTCCGATCTACGCCAAAAGTATCAATAAAAACGGATAATTGGAGGGAAGCCCCCAGTTCGATCGCGGCGGCGCGGCTCTCCGTTTATCGTGGCGTCACAGCTGCTATGCGACGGTCTATCGTGATAGCGTGGGATATTTTTTGCATATAGCATTTCTCTTGCTCGATAATTGTGGGAATCCCTAAACTATTGATATAATTCGGAAAAAAAAATCTACTTATGATTCGATCAATTGCAACCAGGGAAAAAACCCTAAAAACCCGTCCATACCCGGGACAATTTTCGCAAAGTTGACAGTTTGGGAGCTATAGTCGGGTATTGAAAGAAAAAGAACGCGAGTTCATGGGCGGCGCAAACTCGAAATTATCTCGTCGAGAGTTGATCGCCGCGGCGCTATCGTCATTGACGGCCGCGGCCGTTGGTGCTGCGCGTGCGCAAAATCCGGCGCGCCCTGGCGTGATTTTCGATGCACCCGAACCCTATCGCTTCGTCTATTCGGAGCTTTTTCGCGGCCTCGAAAGCGGTTTTTCGGGCCGGGATCCGGACCGGTTCCAGCTCCGCGACGATGCGTCTGAAACAGACCTTCGCTTATGGCTTCAGTCGTCAGAGATTGATCCTGTCCTCGCCTTGGGGCAGCGCTCAATCGACGCCTATCGCCGTATCGAGCCATCAAGACCGATCTTGTCGGCGCTGACTTATCTGGATCCCGACAGCGCGCCTAACAATGGCGGCGTATCGCTCGAATTTGAGCCGGACATCGTCATCGGCGCGATCAAGGAATTCCTGCCATCGTATGCTCGTGTTCACGTCGTCTTTCACCCGCGGCGGGATGGCTGGCTGCTAGATCGCGCTTCCAGTTCCGCCCGAATGTTCGGCATGAGACTCATAGAGTCTCCTTCGACGACCCTCAGTGAATCAACAGCAAACATCTCCAATGTCTTGAGACTTGCAAACCCGCGCACGGATGTCTTGTGGCTTCTTGGCCGGCGCGACGGCATCGTTAATGACGATACTATCCGGACGATCATAGCGCGCGCCTGGCGCGATAGGTTTCCGGTTTTTTCTTCGAGCCGGGGCCTTGTTGATCGGGGATTTTTGCTCGGCGGCCAGCCGGACTTTTACGAAATGGGCCGTCAGCTTGCGGCGTTGGCGCTACGCGGTGCGTCCGAAGAAAACGAGCCCCCATTGGAGGCTACTCGAAGATTCCGGACTGTCTTGAACGTTCGCACGGCTCGTCGTCTCGGTTTGTCCATAACGCCGCAATTGCGATCGCTGGCCGATGTGGTGGTGGGCGATGAATAAAACGCTTCGCCAGCTTTTCGAGATGGGTAGCTTCCGGACGCGCCAGGTCCTGTTGTCAGCCGCTATACAGATTCTCGTCCTAGTTTTCTTCTCCATTACCCTGTACACGGAAGTATCCAAGCGGGCTAACGCAATTGTTCTCGCCAATATGCAGGCATCCGCCGAGCAATTTGTCGGGTCCGCCCGCTTCGCCCTGATAAGCGCCATCGAGGCGGACCGAATAGAGTTCTTAGATAGTGCAATGACGATACCTGACGTAACGGGATCGATACTGCTTTCGTCCGATGGGGAACCTATCTTAGGAGCCGGGGACTTCGAGGCCGATATTCTTGTCTTCAATCGCGGTCCGCTCCGAGCCGGTCATGGGGGCGTTATCGACGAAAGCGGAAGTTGGGTAATCTTGCTGCCCGTTTATTCATCTGACCAGGCGCAAGAACGAACGGCGGCTAATGCCGAGGAGTTGCTCGGTTACTACGGTATCCGCGCCTCGAAGCGACTGATATCCGAACTCATGACAGAGCTTTGGTGGGTTTTCGCCATCCTGTTCGGGGGCTTCACATTTTTGCTGCTGCTTTTTAACCTTTGGCTTGCGCGGCTTATTCTCCGCCCGGTTGACACTATGATTCGTGACATTGGTGCGATCGATTCGGACAGAAACATCGAACCCATCGAGGTTCGCGGTCCGCGCGAACTTGTGGAGGTCGCGGTAGCCGTCAACGCCATCCTGTCCGAGCTTTCAAAACAACGCCAACACTTGGAATCGCTTGTTGAGGAGAAAACCGCGGACTTGCAAGATCAAAGGGAAGCTGCCGAAGAATCAAAAAGAGTCGCTGAAAGCCTCCTTTCGTGGCGATCAGCCCTTATGGCTCTGCATACGCATGAAATGCTGACCCCGGTTCGGATAATCGTCAATGCCCTTGAGGCCGGGGAAAGGGACTTGTCCTTCTCTGAAGACAAAGTAACCGCCGGCACGGTCACGGGGCGCCTTCGCACCATCCTCGCGCAGGTAAAACGCATCGAATCAATCGTCGACCAGCTCAACGCCTCGTATCAGCTCGAGCAAGGTCTTATAAGAACACAGCTGACGGAAGGAACACTAGGGCAGATAGCGATTCCCTTACGCGCATCCTATTCGCAAGAAGCCAAACGCAACAACAATACGCTGCGGGTCTTGGCAGAGGAGGGGGAATCGATTGTTAGTGATTTACCAATGATCGAGAAGATCGCCGCCAATCTGCTATCCAACGCTTGCAAGTTCACAAAGAATGGTAATATCGAGCTTTCCCTGGTCATTCGCGATGGCGCGCTATTTATTTCGTGTAAAGACGATGGCATTGGGATCGCATCCGACAAGCTCGATCTCATCTTTGAGCCCTTGAGACAGGTAGATATGTCGTCGCGTCGGATTGCGGATGGCATGGGCCTCGGGCTCTTTCTTGTTAAGGGTTTTGCGGAAAAGCTTGGCGGGACGGTTGGCGTAACGAGCGAGCTTGGTAAGGGCGCTCACTTTCAAGTTGTAATCCCGATTGGGCGTTCGGGCGCCGAGACGCAAGCCGATCGAGAGCGCGGCGCGCTTTCGTAACGAAAGCGCGCCGGCAAATTAAATTCGGACTCATTCAAGCGGACGTTGAAAAGTTGACAGTTGAGTCACTGTCCTGGATGGAGCGAGTTTACGCCGTGGCTTGGTCGGCCCCGCGAGCTTGTAGCTGAGCGGTTAGTTCAAACGTCTACGAAGCGAAAAAGAAAAAGAATCCACATAGTGTTGAATACATCTAAGCAGTATGCCGATTTTTGAGAGGCGAATTGGTTTTTCGCCGGTCCAATCCAACTGGAAACACCCATGCATTACTAGATTTCGCAAGTCCACGGTGCAGGGTAGTCTGCCGACAAAACCCGGTTGCTGACGAACAAAACGAATCACAGCCAATTGCGACGGTGCGTCAATCAACATGGCATAACCTTTATAGTTTGCGCTGTAGGCATGAGGGTGACCCCCGACTTCTCTAGCGTTACGAAGTTCAATACTGTTCGTGCAGAATACTGCTTCATATACAGTCATAAAAAACCTTTACACTAGGCCGCTGCAATCATCGCCAAAAAAAGAATAGTTTGGATACTCATGATATTTAAAATTCCAAAGCCCGTAGACCTCAATACTCGTGATGGCGTTATCCTACAGTGAACGCATTTTATAAAGACTTACGAGAACGATTCGGACAAGTTTCGGCGACCGCTTTCTCGTTCTGCTTTGTAATTAGTTTTAGCTGATGGGCTCGCACAACGCTTCTTTCGCTGCGTTCACAAGAGTGTCCGCGGCCCGCTCCGCGGTGTCGGCTGAATGTAAAAGGCCTCGCCGCCAGACTTCGTCCACATCGACGTCGGGAATTCCCGGAAACGGGCAATCGCTTTTGGCGGACGCGCGCATTTCATCTGCGCACGCCTTTGCGATGTTGCGGCATCGGGTGAAATCATCGGGCAGACATTCGCCTGCGGTGATGCGCCCGAACGGCCTCTTTCTCTCGTCGCCGTCAGGCCATGACGCGCCGCCGATCAATCCAAACAAATCCCTCGCGGCGCTTTGCAGGAAGCCGTCGCCTGAAGACAAAACACACTTCTCTACGACACGCATGATGGTCTCCTTATCTTCTCCTGCTAGTGTATCATGGGCTTTCGAGATGTTGAGAAGCCCAGCAAAAAAATGTGACGCTTTGTTACGAAAGGGGTTTCCGTTGATACGCCGTGCTTGTTTGATCGCACTGTCCTCCGTCTTATCGGCGCCTGCGGCGAGGCTGGCTGCTCCAACGCTGTTGGCGCGGGATGGCTTCTCCAGCGGCCGCCGTGACAACTCCCGTTCCCAGGATAGCCGCTTCCATGCAGAGCGATACGCGCTATCAATTGGCCGTCAACTGTCTGTATCCCGCATTCGTCCGTCAATGGCTTCTAGTGAGCTCAGCCTGGCCGCCTGAGCTCTAAGTTCGAACTCCATTGCACCGGCAGCAATATAATTCGATGCATGCGGCAAAAAACAAGGAAATTAACAGGCGCCCGTTCCAACCTGAATCCGCAAGCCAAAATTCGGCGTTGAAAATGAGATGTAGGTTTCCGTGCAAGAAGTGTCGACCCTGGCGAGTTTTACATCGGATTGACGGCTAGCGGTGAGCGAACGTCTTCGCCGGATTGAGTTTATACACGCGGGTTTTTCAGTATCGGAACGCTTGCGCGACGCTAGGCGGCGCACTTTAATCGCCAATGGAGACCTTTCCAAACCCCTCAGTGTCACATCGTTCGTTTGCAGCGTTTAATGCGTAGATAAAAAAATCGAGCATCTTCCATTCTTGAGCAGCTTTTTTCGCCTCTATCGCTGAATCAAATGAACACATATCAATGTTTACGCCAAAGTCTTCCGCCCTTCGCCAAAATCGAACAGTGGTTTCGCCATTTGAGAACTCGAGAAACGGCCAAGGCGTTATGATTCTATCGTTTTCGGTCCAGTACGGATCAAAAAAGGAATTGCGGTAAACTGGACGTCCTCCATTGATAATCAAACCTCGGCACAAGCATTCGAAAAAGCGAACACCATATGGACTGTCAACATCGAATCGCGCTTCTTGTAAGTTGCACGATATGAAGTCGGTATCCTGCAGCCGGCATTGAATCGTCCGTTTTGAGAAATCGCAATCCCAGTAAAGATTGCGAGACATATTGCCGGCGTCTATGTCTGATGCGAACTGACAACCGTAGAACCCTGCGTCCTTTGGCGTCACAATTCTTGTCGGGTCGTCCGTTGAAAGTCTCTTGTTTGGAAATGCAAGAATACTGTTTGAAATAAAGGACCTTTCACCTAGTTCGTCGAAAATCGCCTGAATGTCTTCGGTTCCGGCTGGTATAGTTTGATCTTGCCATGGTTCATAGTTGATCGATGACAACTGGCGGAAAATAGCGTCGTTTGATGCAGGTGTTTCGGAATCGTATGTTTTGAACGCGCGATTGAATGAAGTCGGAAAATCGAACGTCTCATACACTCGTCCAGCTATTATGACCCTCATTCCACCCAAATATGGAAGACACTCATATAAAACCTCGACCCTTGCATCGTCCGCCTGCGGCCTATTCGTGTCACGAAGTGTTTGTCGGAACATATGATATCGCTCCTTTTCTTAACCGAACCCAGCACATACGCTTATCGGAGCTTGTGTTATTGAGGCCGCGAGGCCTGCCAAAAGTCTTCGCTCTGCGTCAGGGATGAGGTGATTGCTAAGGGGAGGAGCTTTTCCTTCATTTCCTTCGACAGTCCAAGGTCTTTGGTTTCGTGTACGAAACCCGAAAAAGGATGGCGCTTCATTTGCTCCCGACCTGTTTCCGGGCGACGCTCCTGCAACGGTTCGTGATGAGCCTTTTTGTGCGCCTGCGATGGGCGATACTAAATTGTTCGGGAGTTCCCATACGGGTCGTCGAGTATCTGCCGGCAGCGCCATTGTTGGCGCGACCATTACTGCGATAAGCGGCATCGCTGTGAAACAACCGGCGCCTACAAAATGGGTGCGGGCCAGTGTGGTGAACGAAACAAAGTCGACGCGCAACGCTGAGGGCGCCTGAGTAATGTTTTTGTGAGTCGGGTTTAACCTCACAGCTTGTTACCAACTGGCGATAGGCATATTTGAACGTCTGGAGACGGGCCGAGCGAAACGGCGGCCTTGGCTTTAATGTCGTCGGGATTTAAGCAAACGATGTTGTATTGACGGCAAATCAATGCCGTGATCAGGATTAACTCGAGGATCGCGAGCGGTTTTCCGATGCACGTTCTTTTCCCATACCCGAACGGCATGAACGCGCATTGATGGCGATTTAACGAACGATCTCGTAAAAAGCGATTCGGGTCAAAACTATCAGGGTCTGCCCACAGTCGCTCATCTGAGTGGAGATTCGTAACGGAGATGGGCGAGAGGATGGGTGTCGTTTGTCCTTGTTTTGGTAGAAAACCGGGGACATTGATCTGGCGATCTAGTGTATGCGCGGGGGGAAAAAGTCGCATGCTTTCATTCACAACGCACAAAGTGTGTTCTAGCCCAGACCGGTTCAGTTCCGTTCCGTCAATCGCTGTCAACGCTTCCTGTCGAATCTTCTCAACTTCCGTGGGGTGCCTGCTTAGTAACAACAAGGTCCAAGCCAAGGCTCGGGCAGTCGTATCTTGACCGGCGAAATATAAAATCGAGATTTGATCTCTGATCTCCTCCCTTGATATTCTTGGCTCGACAGCCAGAAGTTTGGCTATGATCGATGGATGCCCTTCGGGGATCTCGCCCTCCAGCAGCTTATAGATCATCCGCCCAAATCGACGCTTGGCTTTGGCAACTCTCCATCTGCCTGGCGTGGGGATTAACTGCAATGGCCCAGGCATCACCGTATTTGTAATGAACTGGCCAAAGATTTCGTCATTCAGCGTCTGAAGATTGCCGAGCGTTTCTCTGCGGGCTTCGGGCGAGAGCAGGTCTCCGAAAAGGAGTTCGCCCACGATATCCTGAATCAGTATGCGAGCCTCTGATTCAGCTCCAAATTCTTTTTCCGTCTCACCTACGCGTTTCAGCCAAGTCTCGGTTATGGGCATGATGACGGATGTCCAGCGCCCAACGTTACGCGCATGAAAGTGCTCGATTAAATAGTTATGTTGCCGTTGCCAGTCGTCACCCGAAGAGGAGATAATGGAGTCTCCGAACAGGTTTCGGAACATTCTTGAGTACTTGCTCTTGGTGACTTCCGGCTCTTTTGCCGTCAAGATTGATTTCACGTCGTCTGGATTGGAGCAGAGAAGAGCTCGTGTGAGCCCGAACCGCATACGCGCTGTGTCGCCTTTCTTAGCGCGTATTTCACGAAAACCCTCGGGGACGTTTTTCGCGACGGTGATCAGGTCTCCAAACAGCCGCATTGAAATCAGAATCCTATGTTTATGCCCGCGGTAATTCGCCGGCCTTCATCTGGGAGATCGTCGGGCGCAAAACGGGGATCGCTCGTCGGCTGGACGATATCAGCGTCAAACAGATTTCTCACCGCAAACGTGAACTGGAGGTTGTCGCTGAAATCCGGCTTGTATCTCAACGAAATGTCGGTTCTGACATAGTCGTCTACCGGCGGTCTAAAATCCCCAGGAGCTCGGGTTAGCTTACCGACGTAGTTGGCGATTATATTCAACGACACGTCAGAACGCACCTCAAGTCCGACATCAATAAAGGCATGGTGATGAGGCGTATTCGGCGCCCGTTCCCGCGTAGTTCTGTGGTTCACGTCCTGAAAGGTGTAACTCGCCTTGAGCGAGATTGGCGCGTCAGGTGTGAAGGACAAAATGGACTCCACGCCCGCGCCCCTGACGCCCTCGCCGTTATCGAATGCCGGGCCGGCGAGCGTGTCGATCACCACAATCTCGTTGTCTGTTCGATAGTAGAACCCGTTCAGCTCCACGAGGAGGTCCTCGCCAAACTGATGCTGTATGGATGTTTCGAAGGTGTCGATGGTCTCGGCTTCGAGATCCGGATTGCCGCTAACCAATGGTCCTTGATCGATCGTGCCAACTTCGAGAAACGTTGGTGGGCGGAATGCCGCTCCGTACAGAAGCTTTATTGTCGTCTGCAGCGTTGGAGACCATACGACCGAGCCGCGCGGGTTAACCGCGCCTCCAATGTCATCATAGTAATCGTACCGCACGCCCGCCGTGAGGGTGACATTCGGACTGATCTGCCATTCATCCTGAATAAAGCCGTATACAACGTTACGATTGGTTTCATTCGTTTGTTGTGGCTCTCCCAGCTGTTCCGCGAGCAACAGTTCAGGATTTCCTGTGGGAATGGGACCCAAGGGCGTCAACAGAAAGTTGCGGAAGTCGTTAATGTCGAACGAATACTGACCAATGTATCCAATGCCGGCGCGTAACGTATGCGTCGAAAAACTCTGTGTAACATTTGCCTCCGCGCGACCGTCTATTGTTTTGTATTCGAACAGGTTGAACGCGGCGTACGGAAAAAGAAACGGAGGGGCAGGGGTCGCCGCGCCCACTGGCGCGATCATGGTTCTGGCTGATAGGTCTGTTATCAGTGCACGGCCTTTTATCTCAAATGCTGTTTCGTTGAACAGGGTCGAATACGCCCCGCCAACGGCTGTTAGGTTCACATTGTATTCGGTTTCATCAGAGATCAGGAACGAACTCGTATATGCAGGCTCGACATTGAAATAGCGATTGTGAAATCCATAAAACGAAAGACCGTCTGAAACTTGTGCGTCGATGCGCCCGAGCACCTCGGAACGGCCTGTTGGTAGAACGGCTGGGGCATTGGATGCATTCGTACCAGTTAGGCGGTCGAGGAAAGTCTGCGCGTCAGCTGAAACGATTCTATCCTCGTCGCCGGCGGTCCGACGTCCTTGCAGGGTGATTGTTACGCGAGCGTCGCCGATATTGTTAGACGCGATCAGATGTCCTCCATACGTCCCGAAACTGCCGCCGAACGCGCCAACCTCGCTGATTTCCTTTCTCACCGCCCCCTTGGTGATAATGTTTACGACGCCTGCATAAGCGTCCGCGCCAAAAACAGCCGAGCCGGGCCCCCGAACGATCTCGATCTTTTCAATGTTCGAAACAAGGTTGTTCCACGCGATCGGACGCCCGCCGGCGACCGGATCGCCGATCGGGGAGCCATCCAGCAAGATGAGTACTTGTGCATTCAGTTCGGTATACAGGCCGCGGAAGTTGTAAATCGGGTCGTCGACACGGTTTCGCTGGACCACCACGCCTGCAACGCGCTCCATGACTTCGTCGAAAGTCTGAACACCAAGCGCGTTTATATCCTCGGCCGTGATGGTCTCGACAACCGCCGGCGCCAACCGTTTGGATTTTTCATACCCTGTTGCGATTTCGACCGCGCCGTCGAAGATGTATTCAAGGTCATCGGCGCCTTTCGCGGTCGACAAAAGAGTTAACGACATGCAGGCAATTCGTATTGAGTATCTCATTCCCCAACTCCTGTATCAGTCATCTTCAGTTTCTTCGTCCGCAAAAGCAGTCAGTGCTGTAGCTATTCTATGATTTGCGATGCCGCTCCTGCCCTGGCGCAACTCACGTCGCGCCGCTTCCATAGCTCGGGCGAGCCCGTTCTTCTGTTCTGACGCCGCCCGTTTCTGACCCGCCATTTGGTCGACCTGGCGCTGCAGAAAGTGCTCGGTGCATTTCCTTTCGATCGCTGACAGCGAAGCGCGTTTGGTTATGAAGTCGGTTATTCCGGAAAGCGTTAAATCAACGCGGACATTTTTTGTATCGTGCGCGGTTAAAGCGATAATCGGCACATCTCGGCTCCGATCTCGGATCTGGCGCGCTAGATCATCACCAGACATGACAGGCATGCGGTAGTCGGTAACGACAATGTCTGGATCGAATTCATCAAACAGGTCCAAGCCGTCTGAACCGTTCGCTGCGTCATAAACAGTATAGCTTGAGCGGAGGTAGCTCGTTAACTGTTTTCGATAATCGTCATCATCCTCTATGACGAGAACCGTTGGTCGCGGCGTCCTGTTTCGGGCGTTACCAATTGTCTCGACGATCGATCCAATGCGCGATCGCGGCAATGAGGTGACGAAGAACCGCAAGTCAAAAGCTTCGTGCTCGGCGGTTTCATTGTTTCTGACAATGATGATTGGGAGACTTGGCGTACAGATCACGCCGGAGCGAATCAGTTGAACCAGTCCAGCATGGTTCACGTTGTCAAAATTCTCCGAAGCGATCAGACAATCCCAGGGTTCTTCTTCGATCTTATTGAGCAGTGTCCCTGAACGGTTGAGGCAGGATATCCTGAAGCCGGGTTCGCTCCTGAGAAGCGCCGCGATGTCTTCTTCAACGCGCTTATCGTTTACGGCGATGATGACGTCGGTATTTTTTTTGAGCCCGCCCAAAACAAACAATTCCTTTTTCTTGGAAGGTTTTCTCACTGCCCTTGTTGGTTAATCTGCGTTTCTTGCATTGCCGCTCCGGCTCCTCCGCTGGCCCGGCCCTTCGTCTCGACCCGGCTATGGCGCAGATCGGCGCGGATCATTTTAAAGACGTTTGAATTGCATAAGAGCGTCCGCGCGGATGAATGGGTTTCAGTGTCGCGATCGAAAGGGGCGAGCTGGACGCGTAGCCAGGCGAGGAACAGCGCGCCGATATCGGCGGTCTCCTCGTCGAGCTCCTGATTTCCGTCCAGCAGCAGGTAAGCCAGGAGGAAGGTCGGCACTGACGTGCCCGAAATTCCTGCAATACGTTGAATTTGTTCAGGTTTTAGCGGCGTGGCCCCGCTCCGCAATCGTCCGCCGTGTTGCGGAGAGATGTCGAGCGCGTCGGCCAACATTACAAGGTCGACGTCAAAGACGTCCATATATAGGCGCAGAGCTTCATCTAAGTTGTGCATTGGCTCGGCTTGTCTATCCCGTCCCGATATTGGACGAGGACTTACGATTTGTGAAGCCTCGTGGGACAAAAATTGCACAATCGCTTTCTCTGTAAAAATTTCGCCAAAATATTGTATTGTTGGGTCTCTAGGGAATAGAATCGGAACCAAGTTTGGGCGTATTGTCCGAAAATAGCCTAAGTTACGGAAGTCCGTGGGACGTTTTTTGCAAAAAATATCAGATTTGCTGAAAGCCGACGCTGGTTCAGTCGTTGAAGTCAGTGTCGACCTGTTTTTATCCCTCCGCGGCTTGCCGGGGGCCGCGGAACGTGCGGCGCAGCAATCCGCGCCGAGCGAACCTTTCGATCGGAAAGATCCGAACGTTGCGGTCGTCATCGTAGGCCGGAAAGCCCACGTACTGCACGGGTTCCGTCGACAAGCGCACTGGCGGGATCACGTGAAGGAGCGGCCGGAATTCTTGTTTGCCGCTGTCCATCGCGTTGAAAACAAGGATCTGGCTTTTTCACTTCTGGATCGCACAGAGCGACAAAAGCTTCTGGACACGTCCTTCGACCAGATTACTGCGGGTTACCGTAAACACAAATTGGAACTGAACAGCCATCGCTTAAAGGATGGTCGGCTCGCGGTGCCGCTTTATCTCGCATTTCGAGGAGCCTACCCGTTCGAGGAAGATGGGCCTTTTGATCAACCGATTAATTTGACCAAAGCGGTAGGCGTCGTTGCGGACGAGCTCCGGTTTCTCGACAAAACCGGGTGTCCGAAAGAAGTCTTTACGAGCGGCGTTCTTGCAGCCGCCATATTGGGGCTTGCTATCGATGACAAAGCCAAATCCTTTGTAACCCGTCTTGCCGAAGGCAAGGGAAACAAGATCGACGGTATGAAGGACCCGGTTGAAGCATTGCTTACGCTCACATCTTGGTGCAGCTATATGAACCGCGCCGAGACCAATAAGTTTCAACCCGAGCTTTTTCGCCGATCGTTGAGATGCCTTGAGGGGTGGCTCGGAGAAAAAGATCCGGAAGTCACGTTGGCTAGTCCGATGATAGCCCGACGCAAGTTCTGGATCAGCGGCAAAGCGAGAGACATTGACCCGGACCCGATCATTCAGCGCTTTCGAACGGTGAAAAATGTCGAAGGCGTTCCTGACCTTTAGGTCATTCTAAAACATCCTCACTTTTGTTGATAGCAGATGAAGCGTTCACTGCGTCAACTTGTCAACCATGTTCAAACGACCTGCAAGCGTGTGCGGGAGCGTTTCAAGGGCGCGGGAAAGGCCGTTAAGCAGAACCGAAAAAGCGCAAGCATGATCGCAACCATACCATACGTGTACATACAATTGATTTGAAACCTATTTCAATTCAACTTCAGTAAATATACCGTGAGCCGCGTAATACAGTTTCAGGGTCACGATGGATCTTACATCAAAGCATTTCATTCTAATCGTCCTGGTTGTCGCATTGTCGGCATGCGGAACGACACCTGAGCCGTCGGCGCAACCTGCACCCCCGGATGTTCAGAAACAACAAATTCAATTCGCCAATGGGATTTACGTCATCAAGGATCCCTCATCGCGGTGACTCACTCCGTCCGCCTGGCAAGAAAGGAAAACCTAAAGTGAAATGGGAAATGAGCATATTGGCCGCGCTGTGCCTCTCGCCTTTGATGTCCGGCATTTCGGCTGCTGAAGATGCTCTCTTGCCTGAGCCGAGCACCGATATGGTCCGTGAAGCGCAAGCAAAACTCAAAGTTTCATTTAATAACCTGTCTATCGTCGACTTCAGGGAATCGCCTTTACCGGGACTTTATCAAGCCGACATCGGGGGGCGCATCGTTTACTACTCCCCTGATCCGGAACTTCTGATTTTCGGGCAGATTTTCGACAAAACCGGAACTGATCTGACGTCGCTCGCCCTGTCTGAGACTCATCTAAAGCGTCGAAAAGTCGTTGATTTGGACAAGGCCCTTACGATCGGCGCGACCCATGGGCCCGAAATAGTAGAGTTTACGAACCCTGAGTGCGGGTACTGCCGATTGCTGAATAACTTCTTTGAAGCAGAATTCGAGCAGGGCCGGCCGGTGCGGCGAAAAATCATTTTCTCAACCTCTACGGAAACGGGACTTCGCCAAGCGGAACATATTCTGTGTGCAGAAAACCCGGAACTTGCATTCAGCGAAGTTTATGCAGGGGCTGCACCCTCGCGTTTAAACTCATGCCCGGAAGGGCGTGAACGCGCGGAAGCGCACGCCCGTATGTCTAGGCAGGCCGGTATTCAGGGAACGCCGACGGTCTGGCTCGACGACCGGACAGTCGAAGGGTTTAGGTCCGGCGAAATCTTGGCGTTCCTTCAAACGAAAAGAGGCAAGTGATGAAGAAGCAAGTCTACCTTGCGCGTAAAGCGCTTTCTATCAAACGCCTGGGATTGGCGGCGGGATTGGCGTTTTTCTCGACCGGCGCCATGGCCTATACCGCGCCGGCTGTTGGCGATCTTGGATACAGCATGTTCGACGTGTTTGTGAACCAGGGGCTCAAAGGCGCCCCCGGTTTCGTCGCCGCGGCGATCTTTGTGGCTTTCGGATTCGGCTCGCTATTCCGAAGTCAAATACTGCTTGGCGTTTTCGGGCTTCTTGCCGCGACCGCGCTCTTCAACGCTGACACGGTTGTAACCTCATTGGGTTTCGTCGTTTAGCAGCCTTGTTCGTGTTTGCGTTCCCCCAACGCACGCGCTGATCGCAGGCAGCCTTCAAAACTTACCTGGCCTACCGGGCGGAGAAAGAGGTTTTTCCGTGTGGGTTGCCTGCGACCTAAACTTGGGAAATCGAGATGAAAGCACGCGTTCCTCAATATCTTCACCGTCCGGTCCAGATTCTTTGGTTCGACAGTCATGAAGTGATGGTGTTGTGCCTTGGTTATCTCGGCATAACGACCTTGCAAGGACCGGCATGGATTGTGATCGTCGGGCTCACCTGGGCGGCGATCTATTTTAAGCGGAGAAAGCCTCGAGGGTATCTCCTTCATCTCTTTTATCGGCTTGGGCTGTTCAAACTCAAAGGATATCCACTACCGACCGCTGGGAGGTTTTATGAATAACGCCTCCGTCGAACCTTCAACAGCGTCCAACGACGCGCCAGCCGATCGTCTCGGTTGGTCCCGGAAATTATTCGTAAACAAATTTGTCAACGACATTGACAACCTGTGGGCTGAAAACGGACTCTTAAAGCTCCTTGCCCTGTTATCATTTATGGCGTCGCTCGTCCTTTCGACGACAGTTTGGGTTCAGGCTCAAAACACCCGCGTGATCGTTGTTCCCTTTGCATCCGGGTCGCCTGATCTCTTGATCGTCGGCGATAGGCCGTCAAGCGAGTATCTATCGGCTATTTCGCGCAACATCGTCACGTTGACTGGAACTTTTACAGCCGCAACCGCTGAATACCAATTCACTGAAGTCTTAAAGTACGCGCATCCTTCAGCCTTCGTTGAGATGCGCGACAAATGGAATGGCATGGTGCAGAGCCTGCGCCAATATCGCGAGGCGACTTTTGCAACATATGTCATCCCGCAACAGCCGATCGAAATCTATAGCGATCGAATTCTGGTTCCCGCCATGCGCACCAGATTTGTTGGCGACAAGGTTCGCGAAGAAACCGGACAGGTGGAAATCAAATATACGGTCGAAAATGGTCGCTTCTGGCTCTTGTCCGTCGATTTCCTTGTGAAGGGAGGCAGGCCCGATGCGAACTAGACGGGCAAATTCTCTCAGCGTCGCACTGTTTCTGAAATGGGCGCTCGTTTTCGAGGTCGCGATCGCCGCGGACCGGACGCCCGCCGTGATCGTCGCCCCTGAATCGCCGACAAGTCTGGAGATGTCGAACCGAGACATCAATCGTATCGTTTGTACGAATGGCGTTTTTGAGGATTACCGATACTCGGGAGAGAAGGGAATAATCGTTGAAGCAGTCGGCGGCGATGCGTTTGTAAAGTACCAGATCATCGAAGAGGGCGCGGCGCGGAAGTTTGTTACCGTTAGGTCCGAGTTTTTCTTTAAGTGCGGCGGTCAGATGTACACGATTTTCGCGACGCCGCGAGATATAGCTTCGCAAACAATTTTTCTTGGATCGCCGCGTGCGAAAGCGGCCGAGGCCAACCTTCGTATTTTCAATCCGCTCTCCGACGAAGAGCGCGTCGTTGCAATTTCGCTTCAAATTCTTTCGGACACCGTCCCATCAACATTTTCGCGCGTTCTTCTGGAAGAGGAGTATCAAGCGGGATTAATTCCTGGCGCGGACGTGCGCCGTTTGTCTCACACTCATTTGGAAGGGATCGGCTTGTCGGCCGCGGAGTTTCAAATTCGCGCGACGAGGCCGATGGTGCTTGACGAAGTGATGTTCGCCGACCGTAGATTTGGACGCTCAATATACGGAATTACGCTTGAGACGCCTCAACTCAAAGCCGGTGAAACGACAAGGGTTGTGCTTGTTTATCGCGGGAGCGAGCGATGACCCTGACAGAGCGATATGCTGCGCTGACGTCCAAACAAAAAATGGCTTTGAATGCGGGCGCAACGCTATGTGTGCTGGCCGCACTCGGCGTCATTATGTTCGGAACGAAGCAATCGCGCGAGGATGAAGCGGGTCGTACGGCTGAAATTGCTTCCGTCGCGATGACGAATGATCTTCTCGAAGACACGCTGACGGAACGCGTTGAACAGCGGGTTGAAAACCTCGAGGTAGAAAATGAAGCCCTTATTGAGCGAGTAGACGCGCTTCTTGACATTGTGAACCAGGAACGCGCGGACGATCGAAACGCGCGTGCGCGGTTCGAGCAAGACGCACAGTCGAAACTGGCGGCGCTCGAAAAAGCCGCATCCAATCGTCGTGGCGCAGGGTCGAACTCGGATACGAACCGCAGCGCTGGCGCTGATGAAGAGTCCATAGATCTCGCGCCCCGTAACGAACTCGCCGAACTCGGAGCTTATCGTGTTGCCGATAGTTATCCGGAGCCGCCGAAGGTGGCCGCTGGTTCGGCGCCGATCGGGTTGGCGCCCGTCAGTTACGAGATTCCTGAACCGGTGATATTGGGGGCCATCTCGTCAATGCCGCCATCGGGGTTTGAAGCGCCAGAAAAAAAAAGCGGCGCGGACGGCGAAACGATCTATTTACCGCCTGGTTTCATGAATGCTCGACTGCTGACGGGTGTTGACGCATTGGTCAGCCAGAATGCGCAAGGAAGCCCTGAGCCGATCATGGCGCGCGTACAGGCGCCGGCGCAATTACCCAACCACGTCAAAGCCAATCTTCAGGGCTGCTTTGTCATCGGCTCGGCGACGGGAAGTCTGGCCAAGGAACGCGTCGAAGTCCGAGCGGTTTCCCTTTCGTGCATCGACTTTGAGGAGCGGGCCGTCATAGACGAGCCGATCAAAGGGTTCTTCGTTGATGAAGACGGCAAGAAAGGTCTTTCTGGCCGGGTAGTGACGCGCGGCGGCGCGCTGGTCGCCCGATCCTTCGTTGCGGGGGTCCTTTCTGGATTTGGGTCGGCGGTTGAACAGACAGCCGGTACGCGCGCGATCTCGCCGCTCGGAGAAGTTCGGACATTCGATGTCGGCGAAGTCGCGGCCGCCGGCGCCGGCGGCGGCGTCAGCCAAGCCGCTGAGGACCTGTCGGATCTTTATCTGGAATTGGCGCGTCAGGCCGGGCCGGTCGTTGAAGTCGGCGCCGCGAAGGACGTGGTCCTCGTAATCCAGGAAGGAGTTGATCTAACAATTCGGAGGAGCGTCAATGTTGCTCAATAACAGCTGTCGATCGGTTTTAACGTCGCTTTTCATTGCGATGTCCGCCGCTGCCTGCGCCGTCTTGCCGTATGAAGACGACTTTGCTTGCAAGAACGAAGATTTCGGACAGTGCATCCACCCTGAGAACGCCTACAGGGACGCCGTTGGCGCAACCGTTGGATCCGATGCCTCCCGCGGTAACGTTTCTGCCAACCCAAAGCGCCGAGAAGCGCGAAAGTATCAAGCAAATCACGGTTATGACGGCTATCAGGACGCCGTCTATCGTCAGTTGGCGTCAATCGTCGACGCGCCGGTGACACCGATGATCGCCCCTGCGAAGACGGTGCGAACGCTCATCCTGCCTTACGCGGACAAGGACGGCGCCGGACGCCTTTACATGCCGCGTTTTGTATATTCCGTTCTCGAACAACCGCGCTTTGTTCTAGGCGACTATCTGAGTCGCCCTGAAAATGATTTCGCCGGCGCGATTGCCCGCGGAATAATGATCCCGCCGCCACGCCGCTCCGGCTCGCCGCCAGATCTTCCTCCCGAAATTACCGGCGATGAAAACATCAGCCTCACGAGCGGGCCGGGGGGCGAATAGTGGGGTTCACCGCACATAGAGTTGGGCCAAGCACGGGTGAGATGGATCGTCTCGTGGCGCGTGAATCGTTCAGCCGGTTTCTGCCTTTCGTCGGATATGACGACCATCACCAGGTCTATCGAACGATGGACAACGGCGTCGGCTATTTGTTCGAGATCCAGCCCGTCGCATTCGCCAGTGACAGCGTTGTGCAGGCAATGAGCGGTCTGGCCAACATTTCGTTCAGTGACAAGACGGTTGTCCAGATTATCCTTATGGCCGACCCCTATATAGGCGATATTCTTGACGACTACATCGAGACAAAAACCAGGGCAGACGCGCTCGTCACAAAGAACGCCGTCCAGTTTGTCTCCCACATAGTCTCCCAACAATCCGGCCTGGATCAGATGTACGGCATTCCGATCAGGAACTTTCGCTGTTTCGTTGCGATCAAGAGTCCGGATCATCTTCCCGCCGACACGCTCTCAGTGACCGAAGAAGCGCTGAGAAAGTTTGGCTGTCGGCGCGTGCCGCCGGATGGCAAAACCGGCTTGCTCGTCTGGATGCGGCGAATGTTCTCCGACATGCGCATGGCGCGCGCCGACGTTTACGATCAAACGAAACCATTAAACAAGCAAATCATCGACGCCGGCGCTGTGACCGATTTTGAGCGGATGGACGCGAAGATAGGAAAGCACTTTGCCCGGTGTCTGACCCCGAAGGCGATGCCGAAAGAGATAACGCCTCAAATGGTCAACCGTTTATGCGGCGGCATGATGGGGTTGATGGATGACCCGGAACAAGTAACGGGTCCATTTCTAATTTCGCTCAACATTACGTTCGGCGGCGCTGAGGCGGAGATCACGAAGAAGAGCCAGATCATGTCGGCCCAAAAAGCCGGGGGCGCTGTCGCCCATGAAATTGCGAGGATGGTGAACGAGTATCACTGGGCCGTCGACTATATGAAGAGCGACAAGTTCGTTCGCGTTATTCCAACCATATGGGTGTTCGGATACGACCAAGATCAGTGTCGAGATAATGCATCCAGGGTCATGCGTTTGTACGAAACCCTCAAATTTTCGATGCAAGAAGAGGATTACCTCAACAAGGTACTGTTTATCTTAAGTCTCCCTTTCGGGTTGTACCTTGAAAAGGGTAACATTGATCTACTCGAACGGGATTTTTACCTCCCCGTGGAAACGGCCGGCGTGCTTGCGCCTGTTCAAGGCGATTTCCGAGGCGCCGGCCGCCCGGTTCAAGTATTTATCGGCCGGAAAGGTCAGATTGGCACCTTCGATCTCTTCGGTGTCGGCGGGAACAATTACAACTTTGTCGTAAGCGCTGAATCCGGCGGCGGGAAAAGCTTCCTGCTAAACAACATGCTGTTCCAATACTACGCTGCCGGCGCCGCCGTGCGGATCATTGATATTGGCGGCTCGTATGAGAAAGCCTGCAAGATTTTCGGCGGCCGATACATCGATATCGGTAAGGAGAACGTCGTTCTCAACCCCTTCGACTTTGAGGCCGTCGATGAAGAGGAAGAAAAGATCTCGATTCAAGCGGCTGCAGATGTTCTCGCCCTTATGGCGACGTCTGCGTCCGGCGTAAGACTCTCCGAGGAGCAGCTCAATCTCTTAAAGAGCGCCGCCCGTTGGGTTTTCAAAACGGAACGTTGCGAAGAGGGCGTCGATGCGGCGCGAGAGTATCTTGCAACATATCCGCAGCACGCGCCCGACATCGAAAAGTCAGCCGCGAATGTGCTTGCTGATGATGCGCACAAGCTCGCGTTCAACCTCCAGGACTACTGTACAGAAGGCGACTACGGTCGATTTTTCAACGGCAAGTCGACACTCCGCATCAAGCAGGACGATTTTGTTGTTGTCGAGCTGGAACGCTTGCGAGGTCAGAAACAACTCTTCTCGACCATGGTGATGCAGATTCTCAATGTCATCACTCAGGATCTGTATTTGTCGGAGCGCGAGCGTCCAAGGTTTATTCTGTTTGAAGAAGCAGCGAGCTTTCTGAAAGAGAGCATGGCCGGTTCGATGTCGTCCACGTTCGCTGGCGTCATAGAAGCCGGGTTCCGGCGGGCGAGGAAATACAACGGCTCTTTCGGCGTCGTACTCCAGTCTGTCCTTGATCTCCCGAGCTTCGGAGATGTCGGTCATGTTATTATGGAAAATGCGGCGACGAAATTCTACCTACAGGGCAGTTCGTACGGCTTAGCGTCTGAGCGCAAGATTATACCGTATGACGGATTTGCGCTGAAACTCCTCCAATCGGTTAGAAGCAACCCGCCGCACTACTCAGAAATCTTCATAGACTCTCCGGCGGGTTGCGGCGTTGCCCGTCTCGTCGTCGATAAACACAGTTATTGGGTGAATACTTCGCACCCAAACGATGTGTTGCGGTTTAATCGTCTGTGTCAGCTTGGACTGTCGCCTGCCGAAGCCATCGATGCGCTCGTCGACGGTCGCGAGGATCAGGTGCTGGCCAAACGCCTGGCTCCGCCGAATGACTCGGAAAAGGCCGTCGCGATTGCGCAGGGGGTGGCGGCGGAATGACAACGCTTAGTGAGATATTGGCGCCCATCACCCTTTCACGAGGACTTCTGCTCGCGGGGGCAATCGTTGCCTGGATTGCGTGTTTCCAATCCAGAACCAGACGTATCGCGATCGTGGGCGGCGTTGGTTTGGCTTCGATGTTTTTGTCGTTCTTTTCCGATGCGCGCGCATCCTTGGGCGGCGAGTCTGTGCTTGGCGCCGTCTACTCAATAGCCGAACCGGACGCCCTCGTTGAGATGGAAGAGGCCGCGGCTGGCAAGTCGGTGTCGCTTGACGACTTTGGCGATAGTGACGATTGGACGGCGACGGCTTCCGTTCTATTGCCCGTTGCGGAGTCTGACGACACTCGAAGCGTTGCACCGTTTTTCAGTTTGCCGTTCGACATCCCCGATGGAAAGGGCGGCGTACTCTATCCGGCTGGCTTCACGTTCAACCCGCTAGAGCACGTCCGACTTTATGAGACGATTTGGATCGCTCGTGAAGAACACCTTGAATGGGTAATGGCGAACGCCGGCGATACGGACATCGTCATTTTGAGCGGCGGAAACGCCTTGAAGGCCTCAAACCGCCATCGCTCCCCGATCTATGCGTTACAACAGGACTTTATCTATCGTCTCGACCTTCGCGTTGCGCCGAGCCGGGTTTTTCAGAGCGGATCGCTTCTAACGATTGAGGAGTTCGGTCCCGCCGCGGTCACAAGCCAATCACGCGCTTTCTTTGACGAAAAGTCGGCGGAGGGAGTACAGCGATGAAACGGTTCGGATTAGTCTTCTCGCTTTTTGTTGTTTGGAGTATCGCGTCGCCGGCGAGCGCCAGCCCGTGCAATGACGGGTTTATCAACCCCATCACAAAGGTTTCGTGGGGATGCGTGTTTCCCATCGAGATCGGCGGCGTTCCGATTGGAAAGCGCTCGCGGCTTGATCGGGGAAATCCGCGGAGTCCTGTTTGTCTGTGCCCGTCATCCTTCGGGATTCCGTTGCCGGGCTTGCGCGTCAATTTCTGGAGTCCGAACCGGTTCATCGACACTGTCGAAAACCCGGGGTGTTTGATGGCGTTGGGCGTGGACGTCATGGGTGAAACCGGACGTCTCCACGGCACCAAACGCAGCGATACTCACGGAAACTCGCACTACACGTTTCAGCAGATGCACTACTACATTTCCCCTGTGTGGGCTGTGCTGGGGCTATTTAGCGATCTCCCGTGTTTGCGAGATGAAGGCTTTGACGTTGCGATGATGTCGGAGCTTCTGCCGACCTACCAGAACGAGGTTCTTGGGGCGATCATTAATCCGGAGGCGGTCTTGTTCGGCAATCCCGCCGCCGTTCTGGCTTGTGTAGCGGACGCCGTCGAAGCGAATATTGGTGGAACGATTGATCCGCTGTTTTGGTGCATGGGCGCGTGGGGTTCGGTTTATCCGCTCGGCGGGTCTTCCAACTCAGGGGATTACGTTGAGGCTAACGCTGCAATTGCGGCGAAGGGCATTTTCCTTATGGGCCGCCTCGGGCTGTTGCGGATCCACGATCGAAGCGGGTGTTTTGAAACGCCGGCGCCCATTTGGAAAAAGTCGCGGTTCAAGCTGCAAGCAATGGAGCCGGTGAAGTCCGGCCAGTGCGTGAATATTGGTCGTACGGGCCTGTTGTGGACGCATTTCAAGCATCCGCCGCATAAGGATAATTTTGCCTGGTCGCTCTTTGAAAAGGTGTTTTGCTGTGTCCGGCCGTAACCGTAACTTCAACGCCAAATTGCGACGGCTCGCTCGGATTGGCGCATCCCGCGCGCTGGCGGTTCTTGGCTTGATCCTGATTGCGGCAACGATCACGGGCCGCCAAACTGCTGCGGCGTCGTCACCGTCGCCCGAACAACGTGCTGCCGATGCGGTTGAGGCGGCGAATTCAAGCTGGGGTTCGCCCGAAGCGATTGAAGAGAACTTCTCGTCTCCTCTCAATGGGGCCGGATCATTTCAAACATTTGACGGCGCTAATTCCTTTGCCCAACCGATCGCCTGCGTCAGCTCTGACGCCTTTCTTGAGGTTTTTTATGCGCCTGGGTCGGGCGGTGATCTCGATCCCGTCATTGTTTCGCAAGACACTGATTTCGACGGCGTCATGGAGACAACGCAAACCCTCCCGGCGCCCGTGTCCGGCGTTTGTGCAAATGGCGTCATCTCTTGCGATGCTGGAACGTGGAACAACTGCCAACCACAATCATGGACAACCGACGCCGCCAATCGACTTGCATTAACGCCTGTCGCGCTCGAACAACTCGGCGGTTGCTACTGCGTCAACTCAAGTTGCGGCGCCGGCCTATCGATCCTGAATGAGAAATACATCCTCGCGGACCTTTCCGGCGGTATGGCTGGGGCCCTTTCCGCGGCGGACCCGCGTTTTGCTGTTTCGACCGTTGGGCGCGCGCCATTCCAGATTAGTCTTTCCGGCCAGTCGACGACGCAATGTCAGACCCCCCCGGCATTGCCTCAAACTGCGTACAATTCGAACCCCGCTCAAATCGCTCTTGACGCGTCTGCAATGTCTGCGACCGATCCGGTTTTTTCCAAAGTGACCTCTCTGCCGGCCGGGACCTCTGTAACGACTTTGGATCATGCGTGTTCGATTGAGAAGCTGGCCAGCACCGTCGACCTCATCACTGACGTGGTGAAGATCTCGGGATCGGGAGAACACTCGATTTCTGTGGTCAGCCCAACAGAATTGGTTCTAACCCTCGGACGGCAAGGGAACAATTATCTAAACGGAAACTGCAGCGCCGGGTACATTGACAACTATACGATTCATGTGACCAATCCGGCGGCGCTGGTGAGCGTTGTCATTGAAAACGGCCGCGTTGACGATGACGCGCAGCTTCATATCGACGGCTCGAATCTCGTTTTCGCGAGGCGTTCAAACTTCACAAACTATTCTGGACGGCGCCCGGGCGGTTGTGGAGGAAACAGAAACGATTCGTTTGTCGTCAATCAGGACATTACCCATCATTTTGCTGATGGAGCGCCGCATGACTTGCGCCTACGATCTGTCGTAAGCGGTAGGGGCGAACGGTTCTTAAACATACGTTTTAAAACTCAGTGCACTGTCGAGCGTTCAATCGTTGACAGTTGCGCCAGCTATGCCAGCGAGCGGTCCTGTCAATTGTATGCCGAGGACGTCGATGGCGTCCAAACATATCAAAACGGCGCCGCGACGGGTTTGACGCCGATCCCGTCAACGCGAACGATTGGAGTTTCGCCTTGTACTTTCGATGTGACCGAACCGTGGTGGCGCCGCGACCGGATTTATCGCTGCACGGCGCTGGGCTCGGGCTCGGCCCTTCCAACCCCTGATTTAGAGCGTGTCCGCTTTATCTATGAGAATTCCACGGCGAGCACCTGGCAGGACCGATATGTCGACGCCGATGGAAACACAATATCCGCCTCGGGGCAGCTCACGCTTCCGGAGCCGGTGTCCATCGGTGATTGCGAATTGATGTGCAAGACGACGCGTTCTTACCAAAATGCGCACGTCACGGAAACCGGCACGGCGGGCGATCTACAGGAAAACCGTATCGATACAGAGTTTGCTTTTCATGCGTGCTCTGCGGGTGTCTGCCCTGTGGGTCCCGGTGAAACCGTTGTTCAAGACTGTGGGTGCTTGAATTCTTTTCCGGAGGCAATGGTCATGATGCAGGCAACCCGTCTCGGCGCAAGGGATATGATATGTACGACCGATACGCCCGTTCCTTTCTAGGCGCGCTGATCTTGTCCGTCGTCTCTGCGACGATCGCATCGGCGCAGCTGATGTGCGCCGTCGATTCCAACGGGGATGGCGATGTCGACGACGTTGCAGAAACCGCGACTTGCTCTCATCCGACTCTGTGCCCTCTCTCGGCGTTAGCGTGTACGTTGACTGCTCCGTCATATGAATGCCCCGCGCCGGGCGCTGCTAAAAACACTTGTACGGCGACGGGCGGGTTTTGCGAATACCCCAATCCCAGCGATCCTGTCGACACCATAGCAATGGCTTGTGTTCCGTCTGCGGCGCCGGCCGTTCCGACCTGTCCGCTCGGTGGAGGACGCCCGTGCGTCCCAGACGGCGCCGGCGGTTATTCTTGTTCTTCGAGCGGGTGCGTCGATGTGAGCGCCGCCGGGGGCGTCCTCGATGAGTCTCGCCCGCGAGCGCATGTTGTCGATGACGGCGCGCGTGATGCGAGCGGCGTTTGCCTCGACCAAATGCGAATATTCTCCGGATTTGCATTGGATTGCCGCCCGCCCGGCGCGCAAACGCTGTTTTCAAACTGTTGCAAGAACCGGGGAAAAATCATCACTGACGACGGCGGCGGCGGGTTAGGCGCCGCGGGTACGATCACGGGCTTTACGGCGGTTTTTTCCGGCATGTCCGCTGCTTATTCCGCCTTCTCCGCCGGGGCGTCCGCATCGGCGGCGGCCGGCGCCGGCGCAAGCTCCATTGTTTCGTTTTTTAGCCCGGTTTCTCTCGCCGGCGCCGCCCTGATCGGTCTGATGGTCGAGTTCCTAAATCTCGGCTGTGACGCTCAAGATATGGAAACCGGCGTCTTGCGCGGTTCTGGCATGTGTCGCGAGATCGGCGAATACTGCGCGGTCCGACTCCCGCTTCTTGGGTGTATACAGAAGAAACGCGCGCATTGCTGTTTCAATTCAAAACTCGCGCGCATCATCCAGGAGCAGGGGCGGCCGCAACTCGCGGCGTTTGTCAGCCAACCGAGTCTATGGGGCGAGCCGACGGCGCCACAATGTCGAGGCTTCACGCCTGAAGAGTTTCAGGCGCTCGATTTCTCGGCCATGGACCTCAGCGAATACTTCGATGCGCTCGCTCTGTCGAGCGACACACAAATGCAATCAATTGTTCAGGATGCGGTCGATGAGTTTACGACGACAAATTCAGTTAATTAGCGCCCTCGCGATCGGCATGGTTTCGCCGGCCTGGTCAGAAGACCCTCCGGTCGAGGAAGCGCATTCGAAAGACGTTTCCGTTTCGACAAAGGACGATTTGCGGGAGCGAGCGGTCGCCGCGGCAAAGGCTAATCAAGACGCGGAATCGGCCGATCCGGAAATCACGTTGAGAGCAGAGGAAGCCGCGGGCGCGGTTCACTCTGAAGGATTTCGCGCCCTCATGAACGAAATGAGTGCGAACGTTCTTCAGACTCTTGGCGTGGAGGACGAGGCGAACAAGGCGCTTTTTGATCGACATGAACAATTGCAGTGGGTCGCGCCACTATCACCAATAGTGTTCGTCTCGTCCTCAATCCCTCTAACCACCCTGCGTGCATATGCGGCTCAGGCCGAAAAAATCGACGCTGTCCTTGTGATCCGCGGGGGCGTTGGCGGTCTGAAAAGCATGGGACCGACAGTCGACTTCATCATGGACGTTTTACGGGTGGACAGCCAATGCAACGGGGTTGACTGCGACATGCTCGAGGTCAGCGTTCTCATCGATCCGATCCTGTTCAATCAGGCTGGCATCGACCGGGTCCCAGCTGTTGCTGTGGTTCATGAAGATCCGTTTATCTCTTATTGCGAGCGAAAGACGGCGAACGCCCGGGCGGATCCATGGGTCCTCACATACGGGGACGCATCTCTCTCAGCGCATTTGGATGAGCTTCGCCGACTAGGACAGCTTTCTATTCAAGAGTTTCGTGAATTCGAAAGGCGGCTCGCTGGATGACCCATTCTCTGCGGCGCATACTCCTTGGGCGTTCTATTGACAATCAAACAGCGGTGAAGCGTTTGGTCTTGGGTTTTCTCGTCATCGCGGCGTTTTATTTTCCATGTCGCGCCGCACTTAGCCTGTTGGTTCTAAATCCGACCGACAGCATCGGCTCGCACCTGATGCTGAAAACACCATGGTCTGAGGTCGCGCCCGGCGATCTTGTATTTGTACCGGTGAACCATCCCCTCGTTCCAGAAAACTCCCTATCGAAGTACGCTCTGTGTTGGTCGGGCGACCATCTGAAGTTCGTGGATGGCGCCTTCTACTGCAACGGTTTCCGGCTCAATTCCGTCAAGCCGTTCACCAAGCAGGGCGAGCCATTAACCCCATTTCATTGGACGGAAGCCGTTATTCCCGAGGGATTGATTTTCATCGGGTCGTCTCACCCTGATGGCTTTGACAGCCGGTACATCGGGTTGATCCCTGTCGAGAACGCGACCCGCTTGGAGCATTTGCTATGAAGCTCGCGACATTGGTCACCATCGGGTTCGTGATGCCGTTCGCCGTAATGGCGAGCCCCGAACGGAACGACGCGAAGTCCGGTTACTGGTTTTATCTTGAAGCGGAGAAAGAAGAAGAGGCTATTGAGCTTCCACCTGCTCCGTATATTCCTCGCGGTCGCGCCCTGGAGGCGCTAAAACCGAGCGAAATCCAAGAGTTGATCAATGACCAACTCGACTATGCGCTGGTTTCGCAAACAACGGAGGCCGTGGCTGACTATCATCGACTGATTGATCTGTCGCGGCGCCGGGCACGCGGATTCGCGGCGTTAACGAATATCGTTCTTCTGGAAAATCCAGGGCTTAATCCGCGCTCGGCTTATCCGGTGACGAACGCCGGCCGTGATGAACTCACGCGTACGAGAGAAAGGGAGCGCACGCGTCGTTTGCACAAAGAGCGACAGGAATTCGCCTTGATAATGTTCTCTTCGAAAAACTGTACGTTTTGCACGTCACAGTGGAACGTATTACAGCTATTTGCTGAACGAACGGGATGGATTGTCAACAAGACGGATATTCATCTCGAGCCCGATAAGGCAGGGCGCTTTGGCGTAGAAGGCACGCCACGAACGATCATGATACGGCGCAATACGAACCAATGGTTCACGGTCGCCGTTGGATCGGAATCGTACCCTGTTATTGCTGACAATGCGTATCGGGGCATTCGGCTTTTAAAGGGCGAGATAACCAATCAGCAGTTTTTCAATAGCGAGGGGGACGACGGAGGATTTTTCGATCCAACTTCTCGAGGTTTGAAATGACCGAAGCATTTGTTCAATCCAGTCACGCCGGTATCGAGATTTCCGATGCGACGCCGGATCCGTTGAGGTATCGATGTTTGGCGGCAAACGCCTCTCCCGCCTTAAAAACGGTCGTTCGTCGGGTGTGCGCTGAGTATGGGGTTCATTCAAATGATCTCTTCAGTCGTCAGCAGTCGCAAAGAATCGTCCGGCCAAGACATGCATTGATCGCTATTCTGCGGAGCAGAGGTTCGTCGCATCCCGAGATCGGGCGCCTTGTGGGCCGTGATCACACAACGACGATCGCCTCATTCCGGCGGGGAGGCGCCCTTTGGGAGCATGACAAGAAGTGGCGGGAGCGGTTCGATCGATGCGTGTCGCAACTCGCCGACGAAGGGGTAATGACAAACAACCCGTTCCTGTCGGGAAAGGGGGGTGATCCAGATGATGCCTGACACTTGTCTTAGGATGGGCGTCGCTGGTTTCGGACCACTGGCGTTTCCGGCGCTGCGCGCCAGCGTCAAAGAAGTTTGTGGTCGGAACCTTCGTTTGCGCATGCAAAAAATGTTCGCTGAATTCCTCCGTTCGCTACGTTGGGACGGTTCGAGGGGTGCGATCCGGGGAGCTAGTCTAATTCTGCTTACTGGCGCAATGGTCGTTTCGCTGGCGGGTTCTCTCCCGAGAGGCGCCGGTGCCCCCATGGTGATCCCGGCCGAGCCCGGAATGACGCCGACGACGTATAGCCTCCCATCTCATACCGCGATTTTTGCAGTTTTCGCGCAAGCCTATGCAGCCGCCGACGGCGCTCGTCGTGCTTCTCAGGACGATATCCGCGATCGTGCCTATTCTCGATCTGAGCTGAAGGCGATGGCGAAAAACATAGCGGTAGAAGAGAATATCGAACCCGCCGTGTTCAACGCCCTTGTGATCGCCGAGAGCGATTATGATGTAAACGCGACGTCGCCGAAGGGCGCGATGTCGTTAACGCAGTTGATGCCGGCGACAGCTGCTGAACTCGGCCTCACGCCGGACGAATATTATCATCCGGTCTCCAATCTTCGCGGCGGCGCCCGCTACTTTAGGATGATGCTCGATGCGACGGGTGATGTCGGCGAAGCGCTTGCAGCCTACAACGCGGGGCTCGCGCGGACGAGAAAGCGTTCGCCGAACGACTGGCCGGCGGAAACCCGGAACTACGTCGCAAAGGTGCTTCGAATTTCCGGCGCGCCGAGCAGGGTGTCATTCGCCGATATCGCACCGTCGCCCAGCGCGGCGTTCATCGGCGCAATCGTATCGATGGATGCTGTTCCGGATTCAATCGATCATCGCGAAGCGCCGAGCGCTCGACCTGGACCATCACTCAAAGAGCAATTTCACCTTCAAGAGAACGGAGAAAGGGTATGAGAAAGGCTTGCGCCACGGTTGCCTTCATTCCGTGTTTTGTCTTTGCGACATCTGTTGCGGCGTCCGACTGGACCCATGATTGGTTTGATGCAGTCACTGTTTCCGGCCCTTCCTCGTTTGAGGGGCAAAAAAGGGGATACCTTTCGGGTGGGCAAATCTCCGCGCGTTACGATATGTCTACGGACAATCTCTTCTCTGTGACGCTCCCTCGCGTTAAAGCGACGTGCGGAGGGATTGATCTGTTCGCAGGGGGCATTTCGTTTCTTGACCCGGAATATCTCGTCGCGAAGCTCGAAAATATCTTGCAGGCCGCCCCGGCCATGGCTTTCAACATGGCCTTAAAAGCGCACTGTACGCAGTGCGAAGACATCATGTCGAAACTTGAATCGATGAGCACTTATCTCAACTCTATCCAGGCGAATGACTGTCGACTTGCAGAACAGCTTGCGGGCGAGATCTTCCAGATCGAACAGGAAATACTTGGAAAAAAGCTGGTAGAGGCTTCGGCGAACCGAGATGCGATCGACGGCACCGCGAAGAACTACAAAGAAACTCAATCAAACATTTCGGCGGCCGGCGGTCAGGTCGCGACCAATCATCGAAACGATGTCGCCAGTTGCCCGGCGCCGATCAAAGAGCTTTTTCAGAGTGGATCGGTGATTGAAAACGCGGCTCGCCGTGTTGGCATGGAGAGCGCCGCCGATATTATCCGCGCTTACGTCGGCGACATTGTGATTGATTGGCCCGCGGGTCAGCCCATTCCGAAATATGATAGAGTTACGCCCTGCGAAGCTATCGACCGATACTCGGCTATCGACTTTCTCGAAGGCACGACGAGCGAAAGGCCGGTCTCCGGGGCCTGTCAGCCGAATACGACCGTCTCCATCATTGATGACGTTCGCACCAACATGGTGAGCATCGCCGGCAAGATTGAAACCGGTACGGCGTTTACGCCCGACGAAGTCGCTTTTATCAACCAGTCCGCTCAACCTGTATATTCGATTCTTGAGACGGCTGTTTCCCGTGGAAACGTCAACGACACGATTGCCGCTTACGAATATCCCGTGGCGAACGCCCTCGCTTACCGCGTTTTCGACGATCTCCTGCGAAATGCGGAATTCCTGATTGATAAGGCAATTTCCGACTCCCGGACCCTCGGCGTAGATCCCTCGGCGCCAGGAACGGAAGCGTGCAATCTTTCAGTCTACGCTCTTATTTTTCGCGACCTTGAAGCGATGAACGAAAGGCTCGTTGACACGCGGCGTGTATCTCTGCGGGCATATGCGGAATCTGTTGAAACATACGCCGCGCTCGTGGAGAGCGTCGCCCATGTCGAAAACACGATGGACAAGACGCTGGAAAGCTTTGGCGATCGGATCTCGAAAGAATGATGATGTGAGGAAACGTATTTCACTGAGCCTCGGCGCGTTCCTGGCAGGCTTTCCGACTCTCGCTGTTGCACTTGACGGAGAATACGTCACCTATGGCGGGTTTGAAGCGGTCGAAAACGCTTTTCGTTACATCGCGTTGTTTTTTTCCCATACGGAATATGGAGGACTTGCCTACACGATCACGGCTATAGGTTTCGGGCTTGGCGTTATCTCCTACTACTTCCGGAGCGGCCGCGACCCGTCACAGTTTGTTGGGCAGATGATCGTCCTTCTGGTGGGTATCGCGGCGTTCACGGCTTTTATTCTGCCGAAAGGGAATATGAATATTTATGATCCCGTGAAGAACGCAACGACGACGGTCGCCGGCGTACCTGACGGGATCGTTCTTCTCGCGGATTTCTCGAGCAACATCCAAGAAACCGGCGTCGCGATAGCGAATGCGTCATCGCCGAGACCCTACGAGGACACGGCAAACGGAACGATCTTTGATCTGATCCGCGCGTCGCTCGGCGCCGGCGACGCCGCTGGAAACGAATTCTTGCTGGAGTCCGCGAAGGACTATTTCGTCAAGTGTGTTCGGCCGGCGACAACGCGTGCATCGTCTGGGTTAACCATCGACGAGCTCAAAAACACCTCGACGGACCTCGTCGTCAGCTTTGCAAAGGCGGCCGATGACGCGCATTTTTCGACGGTTTTTTCGCCCGTCGATCCTGGCGGAACTACGCATACTTGTCGCGCGGCGTGGGCCATTATTCAACCTGACCTGGTCGCGGCTGCGACATATGCGGCCTATGAAGATGCGATATGTACGCGCGCCGATTTTGATGTGGCCGACCCCGCCCAGAAAGCGCGCTGTCAAGTCATCATGGACGAGATCCCGGCCGAGCTTTTCAACCATTTAGCGGGGGATCGCTTCTCCTATATGCGCGCGTCGTTTCTAGCTTATGCGATGGAGGAAGCGTTGCGCGACATCAATCCCGAGCGCGCAATAGCCGCCGATACCAACAGACGGATCTTTGAGCAGGGCGCAGGGTTTTTCGGCGTCAGCAACGAGTACGGTCCCACCATTAGGGCGGCTTTTTTCGGCGCGACGCTGACTATTCTTCCGATCATTCTGTTGTTTCTGGCGACGCCGTTTTTCCTGATGGTCCTGCGTTTGTTCGTAGGATTCTTTGCGTTCGGCGCGTTATGGTCGATCATTGATATCGGGCTCGCGCAAGTCGCCTATGGGATAGCGGTTGACGCTTTCGTCGACGTCACAACCGGCGCGCTTGCCTATGATGATCTATTGTTGACGCCGACATCGTCTGTAAAGGCGCTCAGTGTTTTCGGGACGATGCGTTTCATTGCGGCGTTGTTGTCGGCGCTGATCGTTGTCGCAATCTTCAGGATTAGCGGCGCCAGCTTTGCCGGGCTTACAAGTTCGCTACAAAGCGCGGCGATCGCCGCAGGCGATGGCGCCGCAAACTCGGTTATTAATCCTGTCGGTCGATTAGGAACGGCTTCTTCCAACGCTACAGCTGCGGGCCAGGGAGGCGTGCTCGGCGAATACAACGAGTCTTTTGGCGACTTTAAAGACATGAATGCCGGCGCTCTCGCCGCTGGGCTGGGACAGGTGCGCGGCGTCAACGCGACCATGGGCGCCGGTTCTTATGCCGGCGCCAAACGCGCTGATGGCTTTCGTCAAGGCGGCGCGACCGCCGGCGCTGTCGCTGCTACCGCCGAAGCCACTGGTTCGACCACGTCTGACCTTGTCGACGGTGATTACGGCGCTCTTCAAGGCGCCGCTGGGATCGGCGCCTCAACGTCGCAAATGCAAACCTCGGGCTCATATGGATCGGCCGAAGCCAAGTGGGAGATTGCGCGCGATCTCGCTGCAAAAAACGGGACAGATGCTTACGAGGAGGCGCGCAAACTCGGCCATATGGGCGGTTACGGCGAGGTCGTGCGCGCCGCCGCCGCCGGGAGCGTTGCGCGAGCGGAAAGGGGGATGGCGCTTGAAGCAGAAGGACAGCTCGGCAGCGCAGAAGGCCGTATGGCTTCCGCGTCGCATTCCGGGGTTCCGGTTTTTGATACGGAGTTTGCATCCAGCGCGCGCGACCAGTCGTTCAGAACAGGTCAGAATGCGGAACCTTACTCGCTTCACGGGGGCGGATTTTTAGATGAAGCTGAATTTGCGGGCGGCGTGAACACATCCCGGATGCTCGGCAACAACGAGGCCGTGCTTCTGAGCGCCCAGGCGACCGGCCAGAGTCCGTTAGGCATTTCCGAGCGCGCTGAAGCCTTCGCTGCGGGCCAATCCCTGATACGGTCCGAAAACATGAGGCAGTTTGCGGAAGCGCACGGCATTCCAGTCGAAGACATCCAGGGTGCGCTTGGAACCCAGATGCGCGTTGCTGCGACGCCGGCCGTCATGCAAGGGTTATCGGGCTCTCTTGATCCAAGTATCGCGGCCATGCACGAACACCGAGGCGGCGACGGCGCGCTCATTCTCGATCTTAATCCGACCGACATGTCCATCATGAACCAGCATTATGTTGGGCAGACGAGCGCGTCGATCGATGAGACGACCGCCTATGCCGGCGGATACAACGTGCAATCGGCGCCACGGGTGAGCGGCGACAGTCTTTTCAATATGGCCTTCGGAGACAGCCGCGGCGTGCCTCAGTTCGATGACATGATCGAGCGAGCCGAGTCGAATGGCAGCATCGAGCTTGTGAGGGATTCCGTGTCGATGGCGGCTGCGCATCACCTCTCCGGCATATCTGGAAACGAACTCTCGACAACTGAGACGGGGAGCGTTTCCGGAAATGTTTCGGCGTATGGCGACGCTTCGATCGGTACACCCGGTCCTGCGAAGTTTTTGGGATTGTCGGCGCGTGCCGGCGTCCGAGGCTCAGCAGACTCCGTCGATGCAAGGGAGGCGCGGAACACCGAGTCGTTGAACGGAAACTTCAACGCGGTTCAGGAGGCGTTCGATCGCACGATTGGCAACAATGAGCTCGGCGCGGTTGAAACCCGACGCGACGCCTTTTTCGGAGAACTCAGGGACCTGGATCTCGCCGCTCATGGTCGTCAGGCGCATGTGCTGGATAAAGCCGAGGATCCGGACGGCATTCTTGGTCGGGTCGGCGACGCATTCCAGAGCAAGGACGGGAAAGAAAACCCGGACGACGATCCCGGCGCCCCTCGAGAGTGGCCGCATTTTCGGTCGTTCTAGCGTCTTTCGCCAGTTATGCGGTGAGATCGATCAAGGCTAACGTAGTCCGCAAAAAATAGCCGGGCACCTTTCACGCAAGGGTGTTGCTGGATTGCGGTTGGTCTCAATCGTTGATGAGCTCGCGAACATCAGACCGATGTTTCAGGTGATGCCTTGCGCCTGCGATTCCGAAGCCCACAAGAATGGCTCCTGCCACCATCCAGGCAATTGTTTCGAACGTAGTGTCCCCGAACTCAGGTCGCATATATCCTTGAGCGCCAACGAAGATGCTTACTACGCCGGCGACAGCGACAAACAAAAATATGATAGCGCCCGCAATTATGCCCGCTCCGGATCGCCTTTCATACAAGTGAAGGGCTTTATCCGCGGCGCTTAATTTCGAACTCTCTTTTCCAGCTTCAACCATGGTACGCTCCATCAACTTGGAGTCTACCATTTTTGCCGATGAAACGCCAGACGAGGAGTTGCTGAAGTTTTGACCGAAAATTGGCGCCGGGGCTTTTGAAGCGGCCTCTTGCGAGATGGTATGCCGCCGTTCGAAGGGCTCAGATTACAAATTCTCGCGCCGTCTGGCCAGTTAGCGGATCGGCGCTTTCAAAATCATTTTGAATCAATTTTGAAACTAAGAATCAATGTTGGTCACTTAGAACACGGATTTGCGGCAGCGCTTAAACCGGCTCTTCGCCCTCGTTGAGTTGCTTGGGGCGAGGCGACCGGGACAGTCTCCGAAATACGTTGTCAGCTCATTGCTCGCCAAACTCCGCAGTTACGGCTTTTATGCGCACCGTCACGGCCTTGCCCATCGCTATCGCGCCGCGTCCAAATGACCCCCGTTTTGGATGCCCTGACGAGCCGTGGCTAGATGCTGGATTGCTTGTATCTCAGGGCAAACACTTATTGTAGATATTTCACTTATTGCACTTACCGGGTTGTGTTGCTATATGTCCTAGCAAGCTGACGATCGCCCAAAGGAGGTTGCCATGAGTGAAGCTGCATTGTCCGAACGGCCCCCGACGGAAACCGAGGTGCGTGAAGCATCCGAGGCGGTCCGGGCGCTGGCGAGCGCGCTGACACCAAAAGGTTTGCCATTCGCTGTGCGAAAAGACGGTGATCAGGTCGCGATCGATCTGTCTCCATCCTTGGGTCAATTGATTCTTGACGTCTTGGCCCATGTGGCGCGCGGGGAAATGGTGACGTTTGTGCCGTATGGCGCCGAGCTGTCCACCAAAGAAGCGGCGGACCTCCTCAACGTGTCCCGGCCATTTCTCGTCAAACTGCTCGACGCCGGTGACATCGACTTTCACCGCGTCGGTTCGCACCGCCGGATCAAGGCTGTCGATCTCCTCGAATACAAGAGGCGCCGAGACGGGGAGCGAAGCGACGCCCTCGATAAGTTGCAGAAGCTTGGCCAGGAGTTCGACGCCGCGTGAAGCATGTGGCCGATCGCTTTGTCGTTATTCTGGACGCGAACGTCTTGTACCCGTTTCGTACGCGTGACGCCCTTCTTCGCTTTGCCGAGGCAGGGCTTTTTCGCGCCCGTTGGTCACGGGACATTCTCGACGAATGGCGTCGTTCGCTCCTCGCCAATCGCCCCGAGCTTCAAGCCAGCATCGAGTCGCAAATGGCCGCGATGGAAAAAGCTTTTCCCGAAGGCTGTGTTGAGGGCTATCAAGACCTCATCGAGGCGCTAAGCCTACCTGACCCGGATGACCGGCATGTGCTGGCCGCCGCAATCGTCGCCGATGCTGAGCATATCGTGACGGAGAACATGAAGGACTTTCCAGCAGAAGCGCTGTCAAAATATGGCGTCGAAGCCGTGACCTCCGACGATTTTCTGGCCAGCACATTTGAACTTTATCCTGCCGAAGCAACAGTCGCCATGAGAAATATGCGTCGGTCTTACGACAAACCGGCGATGTCCGCCCCGGAATTTATCTTCGACTTGCAGACCAAAGGTCTTCCAAAAACAGCATCGATGCTGAAACCCCATGTCGATGTGATTTAGGCGTGGCGTGCCATCAGAACTGGTGATGTCCAGACTAGGAGATATATATACCATTATCGAAATGAGAAATAAGGCAATAAAAGTAAAGACAGCAACGCTTCGCAACGTTCTAAAAAGCGTAATAGTTGATTTCATTGTTGGCCCCATCCACCAAACAAAATCGTTTGAACCCCATTAGGTTTTTCTGCTACAATAATCATATGAGCGAGACAAAGGTTATACCCATCGAGGATCTGATTGGCCGGCCGGATGACCCAGTAGAGCAGGGGCACGACGCATGGTTCCGCACTCAGGTCGAAGAAGCCCTAGCTAAAGTGAAGCGGGGAGAGGCCAAATTTACGCCTTGGGAAGTCGTTAGAAAGAAATTCGATATTTAATGCACATCCAGTTTGAGGATGAAGCACAAGCCGACCTTGAAAACATCCGATCTTATTTAGAGCCTAAAAACCCCACAGCCTGTCAGAAAGTGCTGATTTCTATTGCTGCGACTATCGATCAGCTTGAAAATTTTCCGTTTCTTGGCCGCCATGGTCGTGTTGATGAGACAAGGGAAATTTCAGTCACCAAGTACAATTTTGTCATCGTTTATACGTTGCCTGACGAATACAATATTCATATTCACCGCATCCTCTATACACGCCAGCAATGGCCGCCAGAAGATCAGTAGGGCGCTTACGTCGTTCCCATAACTCCGATATTTGGGTCTTTGAGTATATAGGGTAATAAATTACCATTCAGGCAGATGGAGCATGACTAATTTGATCCAGGGCAGTTTGTTGAGAAGGTGTTAGAACAGATGAACCTTGAACCCATGAGCGTTGACGACTTCTGGCGACTAATCAACGGAACAACGGAAGGCGGACCAGATCAACAGGTTCAATATAAGCATCTCGTGGACGCGCTTTCGAAACTAGAAGATCCTAAAGACATCTTGCGGTTCGCGATCCGTTTTTATCCTGAGTTGTGGCGGTCAGACACCGAAGAGATTTCCGCCGCTTCGGATGTTATGCACGGCGAAGTATCGGATGATTTGTTTACGGATTTTCGTTTGTGGATTATGTCGAAAGGCCGGCAAGTCTACGATGCCGCAATCAAAGAACCCGACACGTTGGCAGCTTTAGAAGATGATCGCGTAGAGGACCCCACATTCAGTTTCGAAGTATTCATAGACGCAAAATCAGAAGCTTATAAAATCGTGACTGGTGATGACATCGACTACGAACAAATCTTCGCCTGTACGCCTAAAACTGAAATTCCGGAACGACCGAAGCGCGGTGAAGGTATTGACAGGAGCGACGCCAGCTTAAAATCGCGCTTCCCGGCGCTCTGGGCGAAGTACACAGCCTGGGACCTTGATTAGTACCCGATCGCCGTCGAACGCAATGACCACGATAAACTCCCGAATTAGGGCATTGAACCATCGAATCGCGGTCACATTTACCTGCCTTCGCCTCACGATAGCATCGGCGCCCGCCAATGTGGTTAGTCTCCAGTTCTTCAAAAAACCAAAGTGTTGGCGATCCGCGTTAAACCCGCAGCCAGAAGCCTACATTCTAATGATTCCGTTAATTATGGTTATCGGAAGTATTGTGACGATGAAGCAGCGAATCGGTTGACGCGCGCCTTACCCTTGCCGAATCGAAGACGCGGGAACGAAGCGCTCCTGCATACGGGCGCTTTAAAACGCTGGCCCGAAGGTTTCGGCCGGCAAGTTGAAAATCGCAAAATGACATCTACACGCTTCCCCATCATCTTGTGGAAAACTCCGCATTGCCGAATCAGCGACATGCATGGCGATAATTCGGGGTCATGCCGCTTTTATCAATCCTTTCTTCGCCTGAGCAACGACGACTGAACACGCCGAAACGTTTCAGTATGGAATAACGAAGCTTGTACTTCACGTCTGCGCCAGCCCTTAAACCGACACTGGCTTCGATTAGAAAAACTCAACTGCGGCTCGGATTTCTTCTCCAGTTCGGTTATTTCAGGGCGCATGGCAAGTTCTTTCCGGTCGATGATTTTTATACTGCGGATATCAGGTTCGCCGCCCACATGCTGGGCATTCGCCATATCGATCTTACGCAGTTTTTAGCTTCTGGCGCGCACTATGCCATCTGCGCACACCCGTCGATTGTAAATTATTAAATCTTATCCAACCCCTCAGAACAGCCTCTATTCTGCTGGATCGGTCAGTTTGGAGTGAATTGTTAGGTATGACCAAAGACGATGCGCGTTTCACAAGTAAATCGGACAACTGGGGCACCCCGCCCGAGCTGTTTAGCGCACTGAACGAAGTCTATGATTTTCAACTCGACGCAGCGGCGAGCACCCGAAACCATCTTTGCAAACACTATTTTACGAGACAGCAGAATGCACTGAGAAAAGACTGGAGCCCCTATCGGCGCGTCTGGCTCAACCCGCCCTATGGGCGAGGGATGCAGAACTGGATGCGCAAAGCATATGAAGAGAGCCGAAAAGGCGCTCTCGTGGTTTGCCTCGTGCCGGTTCGAACCGACACCAGATGGTGGCAAGACTGGGTCAAAGATAAAGCATGGGTGACTTTTGTGCCGGGCCGGTTAAGGTTTGTTCGACATGACAAAGGCGGCGAGCGCGGCGACGCTGCGCCTTTCGCTTCCGCGCTGGTGACTTATGAACCGCCTATTAAACGCAGTGAAACTGATAAGCCTGACCTGCCTCCTTTGGAGCGCAAGTTTTTCAGGCCCGAGTTGGAGTTACACTTCGGATGAAGCGTCCAAATCAGGGCGATCTTTCGAGTCGGAGGTTCAGGAAGAATTCATCGAGCGTGGTATTGAAATCGCAAGACGCCAAGAATGGCGGGAGGCGCGTCTATTTCGCGATCCTGACTTGACCATTCTGATCCGAAACGCTCCGTATGTCTCAATTTACGGGCATCAAGCGACGATGGAATTCTTGTTGCTGCACCGCCAGGCGCAATACCTGATTGAAACGAAGCGTCAAAGCGTTCCGGGGTCTGTAGACGAGAAGTATCCGTACATCGTCGAAAATGCAAAATCCAATATAGGGCAGGGACGTGAATATGTCCTAGTGTTGGACGGGGACGGACCCAAACCAGGCGCGATCAAGTGGATCAGACAACAGGCCGCAGATATCGACGGCTTCCATGTATTCGACCGAAAAGAATTCGTTCTGTGGCTGGACGATCTTTTTGCGGATGACCAGCATTAGCCGCCGCGCCGGCCAAACCCGCCCGGAACCAGGGGAAAGCATCGCCCTATCCGCGATATTCGGCGCACAAATTCGGAAAGCGAGCTTTTAACGTTGACGCCGCACGAGATACTGCGTCACCCGTCATCCACCGGCTTCGCGCCCGACCTGTCGGGATCAAGTGGAACACCATATCGGAATCCATATCTCCGCCGGTCGCTCGCTTGAAAGCGTCAGACCTTGCATGCATGAGCGCTTCGAACCCGAATGCCGGCGCATCCGTTCTGTCGCCATCAAGGTTGGCGAGAATGTCCGGATCCGCCATTGCCTTGTCATATGCGTCATGTCCCTTTGACATGATCCATAATAGACAATCAGCAAGCAAATCACCTGAGACCCGTCCTTGCATCACGTCTGATGCGGCGAGGACCAGATCTTTATCGGAACGCCTTAACTCCGTGTAAAGCCGAGCTTGAAAACGAACAATCTCATCCGGGGACGCCAATCCCGTAGGCTCTTTTTGAAGCCTTCCGTATTGTTCACGATGATCCGGATCGCCTTGCGCAGTTCGATCAATGACGGTTCAAATCGCGTCAACGCTCGCGGGCTCCATAGTCATCGCATGCTCCACGATGTCGCACAGTGTCTGGGTCGGCGCCCAGAGCACTTGTCCTCTCAGTCAACCTCATAAATCCGAGCGCCCGGAGGTCTCAGAGTCAAAGAAGGCGGCACCTAGCTAGGGCCGCCTTCAGTGTCGTCTGCGTAAGCGATGATTCGAAACTCGAACTATGGAGCCATCGCCAGCGCGCCTGTTCTCTTTCAAAGGTTCCAGATTGCGAGGTTAGCGGATCTGTAATCAGTGTCAATCTATGCTTGGACACGCAAAAGCCAAGAAACCAGCGTGGCCAGTCGCCCGTTCATTCGGCAACCGGCTAAGAGACTGCAACGCAGATGATCGGCTCGCGGACGTCAGTTCATTTCTTCCGGGAGATCGTCAAACGGGCTCGGCAATTCAACATCGTCGGGGAGCGCGGTGAGATCCTTGATGAGTTTTTCCAATCGTGTCCGCATCTGCTTGCCGGTGACAACCGGCATCGCTGGTTCGCCCGTCTTTTCCTCATACGCCTCCATCAGCCCTTGAACCTTGTAGAGCGCCGTATAGCCGAGACCAGCCGCGACTTGTGCGCTGTCCTTGCCCTTCGCGGCAAGGTCGCGGACGGCTCGGGCGGAGGCATCGGCGCCGCCCTCTCGCATCATGGCGTCAAGGTGAAAGACCGCGGCGGGCAAGGTTACGGTGGTTTTCACGCCGTCGCGGGTCACGTCAATGATGACCTTGTCGGCGTTGGTGCGGCGGTGCGGCATGGGACCTCGCGGCTCAAAGTATCGGCTGACCGTATATATATACGATGAGACTCGCTCGGGTGCAAGCCTTGGCCCGATGATCTTGCCCGGGCTCCGACGGCTTCGCCCCAAACGCCTGAGCGCAAAACCATTGTCAGGTCATTTTCCGTCAAACTCCGCAATTACGGCCTTTATTCGTGCTGTTACGTCATTCACCCCGGATTGATACCTGTCATCCTGCGCGTTGCGGGCCTTCTCGGCCGCTTCGAGGATTTCGCGCACCGTGGAGGGGGTTGGGTTCCATCGTTGTTTGGATCTGATCTTTTGCCGGGCGGCGGCGACCATTTCATCTGTTATCATGTTCCGTTCCTTTATCTTTCGATCGATGCGCCTGCGGTGACAGACGATTGTCGAGATCCGTGTTTTGAACACCGGGCGGTGCGATAAGGGCGCGTCGTCGGTTCTCTGGTTAGCCTGACGTGAAAGTCGGTGACGAGAACGGTATTACGGATCTGGCCGTTGGCGCCTTGGGCTAGAATTCGAGTATCCGGTTATTCGTTTCGTCACGCACGTAATCGATACGCTCGCCGTCAAAGTGATAGCTGAGGATGCGTCCTGTTCGCGGAACGCCGATGACATCGGGCCAGAACGCCGCCACGCATTCTCCGCCGGGCCGGCGCACGCTCGGAAAAACGATCCCGTTCGAGCCGTCGCCGCGCAGCTCACGCGCGAGGCGTTGTGAGGCGCTATAATCGTCCGGGTTCAGGAAGGCTTCGTGTTCCGCAGCCCCCCGCAGGTCATGAAACGCGCAATCTACCGAACCAATCAGCTCACGGAATTGCGAAAACCAGCCGGGCGCGTCGCCGGCGGCGCGATAAATCTCGGCCCGATGATGACGCATCTCTTCAAGCGCGGTTTCAAAACTCTCTGCGGCGTAATAAGCGCCGAATGTCCCGTCGTGAAAACGCCCGCTCCAGTCTTCACTGACGTAAACGAACGGGGCCATCACGTAGGACGCGCCTGGACCGGCGACGCGACGCTTGACCGGCACGAGATCCAGGCGTCCGACATTTTGCATCACGCGGCCGTTGGTTTTCATTTCGAGCGAAATGAGCAGTTCCCAGTCGCGCGGATCGGCGATGTCTTCGAAAAGGTCGACGGGCGGGTGGCGCGTTGAAATGATGCGGCGGGCGTCGTCCCACTGGACGCGCGAGACATCCATCAGCGCTTACCCGCGCGCCGCGTCGAGATAGTTTCGGACCCTTGAGAGGTCCGCAATCTGACCGTTTAGCATCACATCGAGCGGTGAGTCGTCGTTGAAATGGGCGTTCGCCGCGGATATCCAACGGTATGCTCGTTCATTCTCCGTATAGAGAATGCGCAGGGCCTTGTGGATGCCGAGGAGGGTCGACAGTCGGGCTTTAAGATCGGTGGCGATCCGTCCGAACTCGCCCCGCTTCCAGCGGGTGTAGGTCGTCCCTGACATGCCGCCGAGGAGAATGCGCGCTTGTGCGTCCGTCAGCTCCCAATGCCCGAAAAGGCGCACCACGGCGCGCGCGCCGGCGGCGGCTTCGTCGTCCGTTATGGTTGTATCCCGCGGCGCGCCGTCTGGGTCGAGGGGCGCGCGATTGACGGTGAACGCGTGTTGCGACATTGGCTTTGCTCCTTCGCCATGCAATATAGTCATTTGGTGAAGAATTGGCAAATTATCGTCAAATGACGGTCTTCGTCCAGCGCGGTCAAATCTGAGATGCAGAGGAAAACACTATATATATCAGTGCGATACGAGCTTGAGTGGTGATTTGCCGCCCTATATCCTCATGGAACCTTTTCGGATCTTTCCGAGTGAGAATTCGTAATGTCGAGAAAAAAGCGTGCAATATCGGTGTATTACAAGCCTGAGTGGAAGTTTACTGCCCTATATCCTCATGGACCCATCGGAGGCATCTACAAGCCGCATAGAATCTAGGGAAACCGCACATTTCCTAATATCGCACAACTATTATTGTCGCAAATTATAACCTGACCGCTTATGAATTTCGTCGAAGATGCAATGGTCAGTGTACCGTGCCTTCGTGATTCTCAAGTTTCATTCTCGTAATTGCTTCAATTGCAGGTGCGCACCCTTGCATCGCGGCCAGCGCGTAAAAACCTGCGGCGGCGTCCCTGTTCGCCACAACACCGAGCCCCTTTTCATAAAGGAGCCCAAGACCGTATCTTGCGGCGGGCTCACCGCTCGCCGCCGCCTTCATGAAGTAGGAATGCGCTTTCTGAAAATTCTGGCGCACGCCAAGACCTTCTTTATAAAGAAAGCCAAGGCCGCATTGCCCTTCACGGTCGCTCTGGCTCGCAGCGCTTGACAGCCAGTAGCGCGCCTTTTTGAAGTCTTGGGGAACCCCTTCGCCATAGCGGAACATCCAGCCGAGATACGCCTGCGCCCGAGAGTGTCCGTTGTTTGCAGCCTTGTTGAACCATTTAGCCGCCTGAGCACTGTCTACCTCGCCAAGACGCCCATAACGGTATAGCGAGCCAATATCGCATTGCGCTTGCGCATGGTCCTGATCAGCCGCCTTACGCCACCATGTAAAAGCGTTCTGAAAACTTTGAGGAACACCTTTCCCATACACATAGGCCACGCCAAGAGAATGTTGAGCGCCAGGATCGCCGGCCTCGGCGGCGGCGCGCAGCTCCGGCAGGCTTAGCGCTTTGTTCTTACTCATATCAGTACGGTGATAAATGATGATCGGCGGGACGGCCGAAAAGACGCCTGATCGCCAGGATCATATTGAATAGCCGCCACGGCTTGAAAAGATTTCGCAACAATAGAGGTCTGGAAAGGTAAGCCTCCAGCTCGCGCCGCGCGCGCTCAGGATCGGCCCTGATCCAGTCGCCAATTCTGTTCGCAATCGTAATGTCGTAAGAGCAATTGGGCGTCAGATAGGATTGATACGCATCAAATATCGCGATGTGCTCAGGGTCGGCCGCTAACCAAAGATAGAAATCGCTCAATTCCCGATTGTTCAGATCCGCTTGGGGAGATGCGTTATATAACGAAAACCAATGGCGCGCCTGGCGCCGAATTTCCTCTTTGCCGTCGCCAGCGCGCCAATAGCCCTGTTTAAACTTTTCTCGTTCGATTCTATCCAGCAGCATCTCCGTCTGCGAAATCATGAACCGATTTTGGTCGGAAATTGGAGGCGTCGTTTCTAACATAGTTCTGTCTCCACTGGATACAAAAGAGATTATCACGGTCGCCGATCGAGGTCTCCACCGGCGCCAATATCGGCTTCTTCATGTAGTAATAAGTAGCCTATTGCGGCGGCGCATAGCGCAATCAGGGATGAGAAAGCAGGAACAACAGCCCCTTCTGTAAACAGAGCGACAAGGCCGGCAATCACGCCGATCGCTAGCGCGATGATCGAGTGCGAGCGGAAGCGAGGAACCCTGCTCAGATCAAGCCAGCCGTCAGCGAACTTCCGAATCAGGAAGAAACGTGCGATATAGACCCCGGCGACCGGCGGTAAGATCATTCCTATAAAGAAAAAGAATTGAATGACGTGATCGCTGATGCCGACCCAGGCAATCACTGTCCCAGCAATTGCGCAGGCCAGCGTTGACAGATCGTCCTTGCGGCCGGCGGTCAAATGATCGCCTAACGAGGCTGGGATCAGCCTTAACGTCGCAACGGAACCCATGAAAAGATTCATGACGTTTGTTGTGAAAGCCGCGAGAATGAGAATTGGAAGTGCGTATGCGCTGAACTCAAGCTGGACCAGATTTTCGATGAAAGTCGCTTGACCGCCGGAAATCGAGGGCATAACGGAAACGATCAGAACAAGCGGGATAACAAATCCGAGCGATGCTGCTCCGATAAGGCCACCGCCTCGTCCGGACCTGGCGTATCTTGCCGTATCAGGAAATGTGCAAACGCCCCCCATAAACGCCCCGAGCGTGGCGCCGAACGCAAGACTGGGGGAAAGCGCGCTCGATGACGCCGGCAACGATAGTATCTGTTCCAGCGAAACGGACATGGTCGGCATGGCGAGAACGGCGATCAGGAGTAACGTCGCGATCAGAAATGGCATGGCGATACGGCTGAGCCAGTCCATCGCGGTAAATCCGAAGAAAACAATTCCTGTAGTGATTATTGATGCAATCGCGATCACAAGCGCTTTCGAAAGGTCGAGTGACAGCCATTGGTAGGCCGTGAATTTAACTCCGTCAGCAAATAATTCCAAGGTCAGCGCAAACCATACAGTTGATACAACCAAAATGATCAAATTCGGAAAAATCGAACCGTAACGGCCGAATGTATAAAGATTGATGTTGGCGCTCGATAATCCCGTCCGCGCGCCGATATAACCCGTCACCGCGTTGACGACGGCCGCAAGAATAAACGCGCTCCACAGAGCCGTTATTCCAGCCGTAAAGCCGAGCGCCACAATGACGCGAATGACATGATCGTAGGCCGGCAGCGAGCAATAAACGCTGTTTGTGAAATTCACCAAAGCCGCTGAGGAACGGCGCTCGCCGAGGGGCACTGGATCGCGCGAATGATTGCCGAGCTTGTTCATGTTTTTCTAGGTGATAAGTGGCGATTGCGGTTCTGAAGGAATGTCAGCGTCACGCATGATCATTGCGTGTTACGGACCCCGAAATCACGGCGGAATTTGACCCTGCAGCATAGCCTTGCTGACCGACCACAACAATCTGGCTTCGGAATAGAATTGCGCATGGGGGGCGACGCCGCGCCATTCCTGCGTCTCTTCGTCCAGAAGGCGGGCGGGCCTGCAATCTTCAAAGTAATGACCATTGAAGAGAAGGTCGTCCAACTCCGGGTTCGTCGCGCAATAGACAGCGGTTGCGGCGGCGACTTCCGTGCGGCGCTTGAAGTATTGCCTAAGAGACGCCACAGGCGCCCCTTCCTCGGTCAACAATCCACGTTCTATCCATCGACGTTGATTCGCTAAAAGGCCGGTCTGCACCACGCCTGGATGTGCTGAAAAAACCCGCGCTTTGTTGTTGATCTGGTAGAGCCTGTGCGCGAGTTCAACAGTGAACAGAGTCATAGCGGTTTTTGAATGTCGGTCCTCTTTGTCGGGATCATAAAACATGCGCTTACAATTCAGATTGCCCCAACGTATTTTCTCAAGCAGGTGCCCCGCCGATGATCCGTTCACAACGCGCGGCTTGCGCGCCTTCTTCAAAGCGTCGACCAGCAAATTCGTCAGCAAATAGTGCGACAGGTAGTTCACCCAGAAATGAACGCCGTACCCGTCCGCCAAGCGCAGGCGATCAAACCGTTCCAGCACGCCCGCCTGATTTATTAGAATGTCAAGGGATTGATGCTTTTTAAGAAACCGATCCGCGAAGGCGTGTATTTGTCGGCGATTGCGAAAATCGGCAGGCTCAATGGTCACGCCCGCTCCTAAAGGCGCCAGCGCGTTTTCAGCTTTTTCCATGTCTTTTGCGGGAACCCACACATGCGCGCCCGCCGAACATAAAGCCTGTGTAATCGCCAATCCGATGCCTGAATACCCGCCCGTTACCATCGCCGTCATGCCGCCAAGGTCCATCCCAGCGATAACCTCGCCCGCCGATATGTTCGGGCGAACAGCTTTCGGCAGATTGCCCGGCGCTATATCAGGCAGGAGATCGTCGTCAACAAACTCATCACCGCTCATCAGTCCGCGCGGCATCAACCAGGACTCGCCTTCTTCATCGCGGCCGAAAGCCGCGAAGCCTTCAGGCAACAGCTCAGAATGTGTCATAGCGCCCTCCTTCGAACTGAACATGGAAGAACGCGGTTCCCGGTTTCTTGGGGAAGACTCGTACAGTCAAACCGGCGACGATCCAAGCAATCGCTCAATTTCAACCGCGTTCATCCATATTCAGCGTTATCGCTCAATAACCCCGCCTACTGATAGAATTTCTCCCGTTTCTGAGGCATGAATGTAATCCCGCTCATGTGCGATCCCACATAATCGCGCCAAAGAAGATCGCATATATCCAGGGACGAATAAAATTCGTAATCCGGATTATCATTCAGCAATTGCGATTGCGCCTTGTCGCCGACAATGGGAAGCCTGCAGTCGCCCGAACCGAAGAAGAAGGCGGTAATATTGTGCCGATGGTCCCTGCCTGTCTCATGCAAGCTAACTCTATGACGTGTCGCTTTCAATTGACCGCATAGAGATAACTCCAACGCATCGCCGATCATGATTACGGTATCGTCCCACGCGGCCTTGACCGGAACCCACTCGTCTGAACGGGTTTGAACCATCAGCCCGTCGCAATCGCTGCCGGTCATGATCGTCAGCTTTGTGTTGTCCTTATGACCGGTCAGCGATACGCCGGCGTCGTTCCTGACCGAGCGAATACTGCGCAGGTCTATTCCGGTGTGGAGAATTGTCTTTGCATACTGTCCATAGTCGTAGTCCAGTCCGGCACAGATCAAAGACATGGTGTTGGCGAACACATCCCCAAGCATCCACATCATCGCATATTGAACTTGTGCAAATTCCGGCAACAATGACGCATCGGGCCAGTGCGGTAAATCTTCAAAATAATGCGGGTGATATGGATGGCCTATTGGGTGCGCCCTTTCCGTCAGCCAGTAAGAACGATGACCGGCAAGCTCGCCGTTTAGATCGCGTTCGCAGCCGATCAGGTGCATCCCATGGCCGTTATACTTATGAGAACCGTCCGGCATCATGGGTTCCAGCGCTTGCAGAATATCGGCTGGCAGTTGATGCAATAAGCTGTTTTGATTCATGGCCTTCAGCAGAAGGCCGGACGTGACATGCGGCAAGCCGCGGATACGCGCGCATCGAAATGTCGTCAGATCACGCAGCAAGTCTTGAATAAAGGCGTCGCGCCTTGCATAGCTGTCACTGACAGCGTCACTGTATAATAGCGGCGCAAGCTCCATCCCCATGACGGCTTATCTCTCCGGATTGATGTGCTCGGCCGCGGCCCAGATGGTTTCCGCCAGCGGATTAACCACCATTTCACGTGGAAACTTCCTTTTCATTTTTGCCTGAAGATCAGGAATGCCTTCGCTATCGAGCGTGCAGGCAGGATAGATTACGCCAGCCCCTTCATCTTCAATTAGCCGGGCGGCCGCCGCCTCGATCCCGCGAAGGCGGTCATCAGGACTCATACGATTTAACTTGTTGTCCGGTGAGATATAATCGATTGCATACTTACTCTCAGGCAAATGGTATTGATCGAGTTTCGACTTGAAATCGGTTTCTTCACGCTCAACGGGCCGAGGCAGGATGAAACCGTAACGACGGTCGAATTGACCGTATTTCGACAACATCGTCTTTGTCGGTCCAAAAACAGGAATCGACAACTCTCTCTTCAACTCCATCAAAGCGGTGTCCAGCACACAATCCAGCACGATTGCAGACGCCCCGCGATTTTGCGCAGCTAATCCGGCTGCGATCATCAGTTCTTGCGCCAGAGTTTCGGAAACCGAGCCATGCACTCTCGTTTCTCCGTGCAAATAGGAATGACGAAGTTCACACCCCATATTATAAATCTTTTTTATAGCGCTGGCCCTGTTATGACGCCGGGTTTCAGGGGCCGGTGAAATCACATGAATGATCTTTCGACTGGAGGGCTCCAGCTCTGTTGCGGGTTGTGCGAACGCCATGTCTACTCCTTACGCTTTACCAGAGACGGTGTACGGATCGTCATGAAATTTGACGCCTTCCATATCCTTGGAGGAAAAACCGCGCCAAATATCCGTCGCGATGTCCAACGGTGGTTCATGGATGTATTCTTGAAACCGCGACGGGAATTTATTGATCCTCGACAAGTTCGTCAGCGGCATTGGGGCTTGGCGCGATCCGGCGCAAAAAACATTGATGCTGTCGCGATAACTCTTTGCGTTTGAGGCTTCGACAACGCGATGTAGCGGTGATTTGATGACGCCGCCAGTTGCGAACCATAGGGTCAACCCGGCAAAAATTACCGTGCTTTCCGGCCCGGCCCAGACAGGTTTCCATGAGTCTTTATTCTTGCCGAGGTTCACTTCCAGGCCGGCTGACAAGGCCATGACCTGCGTGATGATCGAAGAATCGTAATGCGCCCCGATCGGATCGGCGCCAGGATGAAAATGGCTTCGATTAAGGCGACAATCGTTAGACCCGAACGTCAGCGCGCCATGATAAAGATCAGGATCGCGGCCCATGGCGATCGCGATCCCTTGCATGATCGTATATGTCACCTCATCGACGCGCCTGAGAAAACAATCCATCGTCGATGTGTAGCCGGGCAGTTCGAGGTCAGGATTACGATCATAAGACTGCCGGTACTGATGGGGATCGGCAGGCGTATGCAGCGGTTGCCTCGTCAGAAAGGTGAGAAAGTCGCGGTAATTGATGTTGCTCCCGTCTGAAGCCCGTTTTTCATCGCCGACTTTATGATAGGCGTTCTTGTTATAGGTCTTACTGTAGTATTTATCTTTGATTTGATCCGGCAGGTCGTGAAACGTGCGCGCATAGCGCCTGACGCTCTGCAAGAGTGGTCCGTGATACGGGCAGTTTATCAATACAGTAAATCCGCGCTGTGTCAGATCCTCGAACAGGCCGGCGATGACCCGGTCTCGCACTTGTTCGCTACACGCATGAAACTGCGCATAATCGCGAATGTTGAAATGCAGCGCCGCGGCGTTCATAATTCCACTCCCAATTCAATCCAGAACAATTGCGGCCCGTCCGGATTTCCTAGCGAATACTCACGACCGATTCCGGGAGGGCCGGTGAAGTTGTCATGGGCGCGAGCGCCGTTGAGATTTTCGATGACAATGGACACTGACAGTTTTTTGAGTTTTAGCCCAAAACGCGCGTCCACAAAGGTCTTGCCTGATTGGTTGTACTGGTTTTCGAGATCCCATATGCGCTTGCCGATGCGACGCGCATTGAAGGCGGAAACAAGCTCAACACCCTGCCCCAGCGGCAGGTTCATCGAGCCGCCAAAATTGATCGTGTGATTCACCGTATTCGGCGTTGCATTACCGATCAGATCGGGCCGCGAGGGGGCGCGGACAATAGATGATTCCAGAAGCCCGTAGTCGATGTACAACTGAAAATGATTGGACAGGGCGTAGTCCAGCCGTCCTTCCGATCCGCAAATACGTGCGCGGGGAATATTCGTGATGAATTGCGAAGCCTCCACAAGCGCAAAGACTTGATAATCGGTTACGCGCCCGCAGAATCCGACCGCTCTCAGCGTGATGCGCCCATCCATCAAACTGCTGTTGAAGCCGGCCTCGCAGCTCGTCAGCGTTTCCTGCCCGTAAGGCTCCAGACCGCTGGAATTGAAGCCCCCCGCGCGGCTCGCGGAACCGCAGGACGTAAACAGATTAATGCGGCCAAGATTATAGTTCGCTGCAAATCGCCACGGCAATGAGCTGAATGTTTCCGACAGCGCACGGTTGAGGCCACGATCAGTCTGCTCACTTTCCATCTCTTCAAGTCTGAGAGAGGCTTGCAAGGTCAGCCGGTCAAACGGCTGGTATTCAGCGCGGGCATAGAGTGCGTAAATAAAAGTCTGAAACCCAAGCGCCTGATTGAAAATCAGATCATTGGGATCGACGACGCCGGCGAACAGCATGTCGCTGGGGACGGCAGGGTTGTCGAGGAACAGCTCGGCGGGAAAATCATACCTTGTGCGAAAAAATGAACCGCCAAAGTCAACGCCAAATTGCCGGGCGCCGGTTCTTAGCCGTGAAATCCGGAAATCCTGAAAGACCTGAGAAATACCGCTGTATCGAAAGCGCCCGGCGGAGCCGCGGCCTGCGTCCGGCCCGTCCGCCCCGAAAGCGCCGTTCGGCAAAGCGGCGAGGTGCGCGTAGTCGAGGTCTTGGATATTTTCCTCGTCGGCGCCCGTGAAGTTACTGATGCTGGTGAAGGTGAAAAACTCGCGAATGTCTGCGGCGATCTTAATCGTCGCGCCGTAATCCTCGCCTTCCGAATTACCAAGCCGGTTCGCGGTCGAGGCAAGAAACTCGTTCGGGTCGTTGTTTATGACGACAGAGTCATAAGCAGCCCCGACGTCGAAGGCGGCGTACCAGCCGATCACATCAATCGTGACAGCCTCGCTCGGACGATAAACGCCGGTGACGCGAGCGCCGAACGATCCGTCGTTGAAATCCGCTCCGGTGTTCAGAAATGTGTTCTCAAGTTGACCATCGCTATGGTCGTAGTATCCGCTGAGCCCCAAAGACAGATCCGCCCCAATTGGGCCGGAGACTGAGGCTTCAACAATGCGGTGTCCGTTCTCGCCGAGCTGCACCCGGGCGCGGCCGGATAAATTATCGCCCGGCCTTGTGGTGTTAATACTGATCACCCCGCAGAGTGCGTTTGGCGCTATGTCGCCGCTTGGGCCGGCAGCGAAGGTGACAGACTCAACATCGAACAGGCGCGAGGTTATCAGCTTGGATTCAGCGAGCGGCACGCCGTTTACGACAATTGCGCAAGCCGGCGGGCCGTTTATAACCTGAGCTAATCCGCGACCGCCGAACTCATTATTACTAGGCGTAAACCCCCTTTTTGACACCATGTTAGGAATGGCGTCGAACATGCGGCCCGTATCGAGTATGTTGCGATTAACAAGATCATCTCGATTCAGAGTGACAGAAAAGTAAGACGGGGCCGCCGCCGAGATTGCGAGACGGTCGCCCTGAACCTCGATAATCTCTATGTCATTGCGCACTTCTGACGCCGCGTACGCCGCCTGACATGAGGTTGCGGCGATCACGATAGCGGTTGCTATGCACCTAATCAACGACATTACTCTTTACTCGAATTTACTCGACACAAAAATGCGACGCGGGCGCGGAGCTACGACAATACGCCTCTCCGCGCCCGCTGAACGCCGCGGCGAAGGATAACAACCGCGGCTGCGCACCAGCCACCTTGGCGCGGGTGCATGATCCGAGCGAAAAGATGGCGCGCTGACCGGACCTTTCCTCCAGGGGGAGTGAGAAAAGGAGATATGAAAAGCCCGGTCAGCACTAAGGCAACGCAGCGATTTCGCGATGCCTATACTTGAATATTCATTCATCAGAGTATCCCCGCCATGCGCATCAGTTTTTCTTATTCAGAGGGGCGGAAGACGCTCAACACTGGAGTCCTTCCGCCCCTCCGCCCCTAGCGCCTGACCGCGACATGCGCGGTCGCCCCCTCCCATCCCGCTGGAAAGACAAAAAGCGCCTGACAAATGAGCCGTAGCAGTCAACTATGCAGATGAAGCAAATTGCGCAGGCGAAGCGGCGCGACAGTGACCGCTCCGCCTGCTTCAGACGCCGTTTTGGACATACTCACGGCATCGCCGGGTAAGGAAAAAGCAGCGCTTCCTCATCCAGTCACAACAAATGCTGCACATTGATGGCTAAGGGCATTTATCCCCCTAACGGCGTATCAGGATGGCCTACTTTTATCGGATTTCAGCCAGCCAGAGTGCCTGGAGGGTTGTTTTTTTATTGATGCTGTACTTTCCGTAACCGTATCCAACATTACACCCTGAAGGGCCGCCAAAACTGTGAAGTCCGTCAGCGGCGTTTTCTCCGCATCGAGACTAGCTCGGACCAGAAGACACCGTTCCACTGTTTCGCCGAAAGCGACCGGACGGAAACCCGCAGAAGCGGGGCGCGGCTTTTATCTCGCCGTCAGGCGGTCATTGAACATAACCGCGCTGTCCGGTCGCCGATAAATCGGCGCGACACATGGCTGCTGAGCCAGGCTTTATTCACCGGGGGCAACTCCCGGCCCGCGCAAGCGCGGTAATGAAACACCGAATAACCCGCAGATAATCAAGTGTCAATGCAGAGGGCGTATAAACTTGTACAGATTTCTTATATTCAATTGCTTTTATGAATTTTCTTAATTCTGTACAATATAGTTTAATGCAATTCGACAAAATAGATTGTATTCGCGCGCGCTACATGATTGCGCGCGCGGCCCGTCAGGCAAGCCGGATCACGCCTCCGAGAGAGGCGTCAAGAATCAGTTCGTGCGGGCATTCCGCAGGTTATAAACCGAGGGGCAACTCCTCGCCCGCCGATTACTATTTCAGCGGGATAATCATGATGCTGGAAAAAGATTATAAATCAAGTCCGGTTTGTTAAAAAACATACCCAAGTCACCGCCCCTAAAGATGCTGTTTGCGGCGGCATCTGTTCAGTTAACCAAGAATACGAAAGGGTGAGGCGGCCCGTTGCCCTCGGCAACCTGTATGCCGGTCTCATATCCTTCGCCATGAAAGACTTATAGATATGAAGAACCGCCTCAAGCGTAATATAGTCAAACACTATGACTGAACAAGTCTATAAAACTGCTTTTAAAGCGGGTCGCTGATCCAGTCTTCGCGGCCGTGGCGAACTCGGAGGATCAGAACTTCGCCCTCTTCTTTTTCAATGTAAACGATAATATGAGACCCGCACGGATGAATCCTTACCGGCGGATTGATTTCAAGGCGCTCCCTCGCCGCCCCCGGATGCTCCGTCAAAAATGCAAACGCGCGCTGAAGGCCAATCCAGTAGCGCTCGGCCGTTTCAACACCGAACCGCTGCACGCCATCGACATAAAGACGGACAAGATCCTCTTCGGCCTTGACGCTGAGATCGTATGGCATTCGCGTTCAGTCGGTTCCCGCCTGCCTGCGTGCTTCTGTCAGGATATGCTCAAGCGACTTATCGCTGACGCCGCTTTTCATCGCCTCGGCGACAAGGGCCTGCATCCGGTCGATCTTTTCCCGGCGCTCCTGATCTCTCCGGATCAGATCGCGCAGGTAATCGCTGGCGCTGGCGTACCGACCCGATTCTGACTGTCCATCGACCCAGCTTTTCATGTCATCGGGCAGCGAGACATTCATGGTCGCCATACGAGATACCTCCGTAAATGCGCAAAATATGGCATAGATTGGCAAATATTGTCAATTATTGCCATCGCTCATGAAAGGGGGCCTCTTTCCGTCAGCGCTGGCTATCCCCGTCTTTGTCCGCCCTGGCCTTGTCCGCTTCGGCTTTCAGGACTTCAAGGTGATCGCGCGCGGCAGTCGTCGCCAGCTTATACAGGGCCTCGACGCGCTCCAGCATCCACGCGATCTGCTCTTTCGTCACTTCATACTTCGAGCTGTAGCGCGCCAGCACGTAAGCCTCGTCAAGTTTCCGGAAATATCCTTTGAAGGGTTTGACCATAGGCCAAATGTCCTGAAAGCGCTTGTCGTGCTCCGCCGCCAGTGAGGACAGAACCGTCAGCTTATGGTTTTTTCTTATATAGGAGGTCCGTACTAAGAGAAATAGGCCATAGGAAAATTCGGCAGCTTGGTGAAGATCGAACGCTGCACTATTGTACCACCCCTTTTCTACGCCTGTCTTAGCATGGAATAAACGCTCCTCCGCTCGTTGTTTCCAAAGACTGTAATGGTCCTGTGCTATTTCATACGCCGGGATCGGCTCCGGTTTGCCGGGTGTCCGAAGGCGATGTTTTCGCCCTCCCCCGGTTTTCGTTTCGGGCAGTTCCCACAACGGTATGTGCTCATTGTAAATATCAGTAAAGAAATACCGCCCTTCCCGTAGGTAATTGTTTACCTCTTCGAGAGTATGAAAAATGCAGGACACGTCCGTTCTGATCCGCTTTTCATGGCGCAAGCGGTCGTCAATCGGCAGGGTAAACTCGTCTTCCGTCAGCAACTCGTTGTTCACGACAACAAGAATATCGAAGTCGGAGAAGTATTGCCCGTCGGGATCATCGACCCATTCGTCTCGTGCATATGATCCGAACAGCAAGATCATCACCACCTTGCCGGTACGCCGCTTTTCGGCGGTCGAAAATTTCAGCTTTTCGGCGTAACCGTCGCGAATGATCTCGGCCGCCAGCGCCAGCTCGCGGCGCTTGCCCTCGGGTAGATTGCCAAGCAACGGATTGTCCATTACCGCTTCGTATCGCCTATCGTCTTGATCGTCGCTCACGCCTCTTCCTTCGGCCCAGCGCGCGCTTGCGGCGCACAGGAAACGCTTAACTCTTATCAATAATCCGTCCTGCCGGGGCATACAACATCAAGGCCGTTAACTAAAATCCGATCTCGAAATGAGGATGAGGCGGCCCGTTGCCCACGGCAACCTGTGCGCCGGGCTCATAGCCTTCGGCCGAAACCTTATAGCCATGAGGGACCGCCTCGCGTGCGATCATATGTCATCGAGCCCGCTATTCAAGTGAAACCCCACGCCGGGGATTGGGGTCTTTCTCTCCGCCGGCCGGGGGCGAGCGGTTTCATGATCGGCAACAATCCGGCACAGGTGCAAAGAAAAGCGGTATGGAGAATGATGCTCATCCTTCGCTACTATCGTTGAACCGCGCGGGATTGTTCCTGTCCCTTCTGCAGCGCCGAGTTCAATTTGATCTGCATTGGCCAGACCTGATCGCTCACGCCCCTGCTGAGGCCCGCTTTCCAGGCCCGCCCATTGCCTCGCCAGTCCTGACCGAACCGTCCCTCAATGGCCGTCAGGAGCGCGCGGCCTTCTTTGATCAGCGCTGCTCGCGCCGGGCCGTTTTCGTCATCCCCCAAAGGAACGAGCCCAACACGGAATAAGGCGATAGCCTTTTCAAGCGCGGTTGAAGCGGCCGGCACGACCGTCTTGAATTGTCTGGTTGTTTCCGCCTCGCTTTCGCGAATGGCGTCAACTGTGCTCTGTATACTGCCTTTATAATCTCGCGCGAGGACCTTCGCCTCGCACAGGGCGCCGCGCCTGACTGCGTTGTCCACAAAAGTAGTGCGATAGATTTCACATCTAAATCAAGGGACGCACGCCGTTAGCGTGCATTCATCTACTACCCGAAAAGTCCCTTGAATGGGCGTCGAGCTTTTCGGAGCGATTTTTTGGCTGCGAAACGTAGTGGATACGATAAAACATCGAAGTATTCGGACGCGCAGAAGGCGTTCATCGTCGAGCGGGAAGAAGGCGGAAAGCCTGTGACGGAGATCTGCGGCAAGGATGACGGAGCCTTGACCTGGCGCGGCTCCTGTCCGGCGTCCATGCGCTTCAGGGCAATCGTTCCTTGCCCAGATCGGCGCCGCCGCCACGATAGCAGAGGCATCCTCCCCGGGCGATTGATACTCTCCCGGAAACCCTCTCCGATGTCCCCGCCGCCGGCGCCCCAGAGACCCGGCCACGACCGGAAGTTCGCCGCCCCTTATGATAAGCTGTTGAAAATACCGCCATAACAAGCGCCGGGGTGCGTCATGACATGATTTCTTGACTCCGCGCAATCAAAAAGAACAAAATAAGAACATTATGCAATTCAGGAACCTGCCATCTGGCGCGGTTGTCCGCGCCTGCGAGGATTTGTGTGCGCAAAAGAACGCCCCCGTCGATCTCGGCGCCGGCGTGGAAATTGCGCACGGACGGATCCATGAGGCCCTCGGCGCTGCCCGGGATCATTTTGCGTTGGCGATCGCTGCAAAGCTAACCGGAGCTGTCGCCTGGATCGGCGACCGTGACGACGTTCAATCCCTCGCTGCAACGGGACTACAAGATTTTATTGATCCGAGCCGGCTCATTTTGATCACGGCGATGACGCGCCTTGAAGCGCTTTGGACGGCTGAAAAAGCGCTTCGAAGCGGCGGCGCTGATGTTGTTGTTGCAGAGCTGCAGAACGGGCCGGATCTGACGGAAAGCCAGCGCCTGCAAATCGCCGCCCATGAAAGCGGCGCAATCGGGCTCATCCTTATTTCAGGTCGCGCTCAAGCCTCCGCTTGCCAGACCAGATGGCTATGCACGCCGCATACGGATGATGAATTTCTGTGGGAGTGGCGACGTCAAAAAGATCGTATGGGGACGACTGGCGCTTGGCGTGCAGGTCGGTTGGGAGAGCAGAATGGCGCGCATATTGTCCATTTGGCTGCCGACCCTGCCGCTTGATCGTCTTGTTCGTCGTGACGATCCGCGAACGGGAGGCCCCTTCGCGATTGTCAACGAAAAGAACAACGCATGGCGTCTCACTTGTGTGAATGACGCGGCGGCGAAAGAAGGCTTGACGCCTGACCTCTCTCTCGCTGACGCCAGAGCAATCTCGCCCGACTTGTTGACCGAACGCGCCGATCCCGCCCGGGAATCCGGACTGTTACGCGCGCTTTGGCGATGGTCGGATCAGCTATCGCCGTCATCTTTTATCGATGAACCGGACGGACTTGTCCTCGACATAACCGGCTGCGCGCATCTCTTCGGCGGTGAAGCCTCAATGGCCGCACACGCGAGCGCCGAGCTTTCACGCCTGCGTTTTCAGTGCCGTCTTGCCATCGCCGACACGAGAGGCGCAGCCTGGTCTCTCGCGCGGTTCAGTCCTGACCCGATATCGAATGCGCCTCCCGGCCAAACCAAAGACGCGCTCCAACATCTTCCTGTTGACGCGCTCAAGGTGGGCTCTGATGTTAAAGACGATCTGAAACGTCTCGGTCTCACGTCGATCGGACAGCTCTATTCGATCAAAACCAGCGAACTCGCCCGCCGGTTCGGCATGGAGCTTGTCAAAGCCCTTGGCTGCGCACTGGGTCTTGAACCGGAACCCGTCACGCCGATACGCGCGCCGTCTATCTTTGCGGCGCGTATGTCCCTTCCAGAACCGATAGGACTCACCGCTGATGTCCTTTCGGTCCTGGAGAGGCTTTCGAACTCTGTTTGTTCAAGGTTGCGCGATGACGGCAAAGGCGCGCTCCGTTTTCGCCTGACCATCCGCTGTGTCGATACGGGCGATCATGACATATCAGTCGGCTTTGCGCGACCATGCTCAGCAACGGACTTGCTGATAGAGCAGTTTCGCCACCCGCTTGAAAATTTCAAAATCGAGTTTGGCGCCGACTGGCTCCGTCTAGTCGCCGACGCTGTGGAGCCTTTGCATACGCAACAATTGACTCTTGGCGAAAGGGACAAAGCGCATGACGCAACCCTCCGTATGCTTACGACAATTGGAAACCGTCTCGGGTTTGATCGCCTTCGAATGTATCGGCCGTTGGAAAGCCACCTTCCCGAAGGAGAGTTTGAGACGGTCGAAGTCGTTGACGCCGTCGACAAGCCTGTATGGCGAAAATCGCCGCGAAAGCGACCCTTGCGGATCTTTCGCCCGCCGCAGCGATTGCGGATCCTCTCGCCCGGACGCCCGCCTGGGCGAATTGAATGGCGCGGCGCCATCTATTCAACGAAATCGGCTGAGGGCCCGGAGCGCCTGACGGCTGAATGGTGGCGCCCGGACGACGAACGAACCCGTGACTACTGGACAATCCGGACGAATGAGGGCGCTCGGCTTTGGCTCCTGAATTATGTGGGCGCCAAAACCTATGACTGGCGTGTCGCAGGCGTTTTCTGATGCGTTACGCCGAACTTCAGACCGCCAGCAATTTCACATTTCTCACCGGCGCTTCCCACGCCGAGGAACTGGTTGAGCGCGCGGCGACGCTCGGGCTCGGCGCGATCGCGATAACCGACAGGAACACGTTTGGCGGGATCGTCCGCGCCCATACCGCCGCCGAACAGTTTGGCGTGCGCCTCATCATCGGCGTCAAACTTGCCTTGAGAAACGGCGCTGAACTGCTTGCCTATCCCAAGAACAAGCAGGCCTACGCCCGGTTGTGTCGTCTCCTCACCGTCGGCAAACGGCGTGCAGAAAAAGGCGCCTGCGACCTCACGCTAAAAGACGTCCTCCAGTTCGGAGCCGACGTGATCTTTGTCATCGCCGATGGAACCGACCCGCATTCAGTCGGTCCTGAACTTATTGCGGCATTTGACGGCCGCGTCTTCGTTGGGATGGCGCCGCGCTACGATGGTCAGGACCAGAGCCGCTTTACGATGCGCGCCATAGCAGCCGAAGCGCTCGGCGCCGCTCTCGTCGCCCTCGGCGACGCGATCATGCATGAAAGCTCCCGCATTCGCGTTGCAGACATTCTTTCCTGCATTCGCGAACAAACGACAATTGACCAGCTCGGCCGCCTTGCGCAACCAAACGCCGAACGCCGGATCAAATCCGAGTTTGAAATGCGGCGGATGTTTAGGGACCACCCCACCGCCATTAGAAATACTTCGGTCATCGCAGACCAATGCACATTCTCGCTAAACGAACTCAATTATGAGTACCCGAACGAAGACTATGATGGCTCGTCGCCGAATGTTCGTCTGCGCAAACTCACAGAACAGGGCTTGCAAAAACGCTATCCTGACGGCGCTCCATTGAAAATTCAGGCGATGGTTGAAAAAGAGTTGCGCCTGATCGCCGAGCTCGACTTCGCCAAATATTTTCTGACCGTCTATGAGATTGTCGCATTCGCCCGGTCGCAAGGCATTCTCTGTCAGGGCCGCGGCAGCGCGGCCAACTCGGTTGTGTGCTATTGCCTTGGCGTCACCGAGGCCTCGCCTGAGACCATTACGATGGTGGTTGAGAGGTTTATTTCGGAAGCGCGGAACGAACCGCCTGACATAGACATTGACTTCGAGCATGGCGATCAGCGTGAGCGCGTCATTCAGCATATTTTTGATAAATATGGCCGGGAGCGCGCCGCCATATGTTCGACCGTCGTTCATTTCAGGACACGCAAAGCCGTCCGCGAGGTCGGAAAAGCCATGGGCCTTTCGGATGACTGCGTATCGGCTCTTGCGAGCCAGGTCTGGGGAACATCGAGCGCCGGTTTAGGCGAAGAACGCGCGAAGGCCGCCGGGTTGAGCATCGCCGATCACCGGGTGCGTCTCACTCTCGAATTATCGAAGGAGATTATCGGCTTTCCTCGGCACCTATCACAGCATGTCGGCGGCTTCGTAATAACGGACGGCCGTCTTGACGAGCTTTGTCCCATCGAAAACGCCGCCATGCCGGACAGGACGATCATAGAGTGGGACAAAAATGATATTGAAGCGCTCGGCATCCTGAAAATCGATGTTCTCGCCCTTGGGATGCTCTCGTGCATCCGAAAGTCTTTCGATCTTCTCCGGGTCTGGAAGGGGCAGGAGTTGACGCTCGCCACGCTCCCAAAGGAAGACCCTTCCGTATACGATATGCTTTGTATCGCGGATACGGTCGGCGTATTCCAGATCGAATCCCGCGCGCAGATGAACTTCCTGCCCCGCATGAGGCCGCGAAACTATCGCGATCTGATTGCTGAAGTCGCCATCATACGGCCCGGACCGATACAGGGCGATATGGTTCATCCCTTTATTCGCCGCCGCCGCGGCGAGGAAGAGGTGACATACCCGTCTGAAGACTTGAAAGGCGTTCTTGAGCGCACTTACGGCGTGCCCCTTTATCAAGAACAGGCGATGCAAATCGCTGTGGTCGCCGCAGGCTTCACGCCGACAGAAGCGGACGCGTTGCGCCGGGCCCTTGGCGGCTTTAATCGTCTCGGGCGCATCGAGGATTTTAAGTCGCGGTTTATCCATGGCTGCCTTCAACGCGGATATGATCCGCAATTTGCCGAGAATTGTTTCAAACAGCTTGAGGGTTTTTCCAGCTACGGGTTTCCGGAATCGCACGCCGCAAGTTTCGCGTTGCTGGTTTACGCTTCCGCATGGCTGAAAAAGCATCACCCGGAAGTCTTTTGTTGTGCGATTCTCAACGCACAGCCCATGGGGTTTTATGCCCCGGCGCAGTTGATCAAAGATGCACGCGAGCATGGCGTTAAGATCCTTCCGATTTGCATACAGAATAGCTTTTGGGAAAATGTGCTGGAGCCTGCCGGCAACGGGAGCTTCGCGGTGCGGCTGGGTTTCCGTCAGATCAAAGGCCTGCCGGAAGATGACGGTCTTTGGATCGCAGCGGCCAGAGGCCCTGGATACCGCTCAATTGACGACGTTTGGCGACGCGCCGGCCTGGGGCGCGGTTTGTTGGCGCGCCTCGCAGCGGCAAACGCCTTTAGCGCCTTTGGGTTGAAACGCCGGGAAGCCTTCTGGACGGTTAAGGGGATTTCTGGCGACAAGCCACTGCCTTTGTTTGAGGAGCTCGGAGAAAATCTCCCGGAAACGAGCGTTGATTTCCCGCTGCTCACGGCCAAAGAGGAGGTGTTTAACGACTATCTCGCGACACGGTTTAGCCTGGGCGAGCATCCTGTTGCCCTTTTGGCATCAGAGATCGGGCCCTTCGATAAAGCCGCCTCTCTGCGAGAGACCCCGGACGGCCATTGGGTGACGGTCAGCGGTCTCGTGATTACCCGGCAACGCCCTGGCACAGCAAGCGGGGTGATTTTTATCACACTGGAAGACGGAACCGGCGTCAGCAATCTTATCATCTGGCCCAAGACTTTCGCGCGTAATAGGAAGACGGTCATGGCCGGTCGTCTCATCAAGGTTCACGGCAGGCTGCAGCGCGAAGGGATCGTCACCCATGTCATCGCTACACACATTGAGGACCACTCATCTCTGCTTGATCATATGGGAGATGCGCAAGGCGGCGCCTATCAAATCGACCCCTCTTATGACAATCCGGATGAAGCTAAGCGCGCGGTCGCCGAAAAAAGGTACGCTCTAAAGCGGGAGCCTCGCCATCCCCCGGCTGAAGAGATTACAACCGCCCTACAGCGCGCTCAGCTGGCGTCTTTCGGCGCCGGCGCTCGCCATCCTCGTGAGCAAGCAAAAAAACTCTTTTACAGCCGCGATTACCGATAGAATCAGTGTTGGAACTTTCCATCCAGAAAGCAACTCTGACCGGCGCCAGGTGAGCCGCGTTGTGGCGCGCGCGGTTCAAAACGTCAGCGGACTGTGTCCGACCTGGGCTTGCCTATGCATCGACGGGCAAGTAGCCGCGTCTCAGCTTTTGTTTCAGGATCCGCTTCCGCGCAGCGCGCGCCGCAAACTCGTCGCCATGGCTTTCAAGCTTTTGCCGGCCTGCACGGCCGATCCGGCCCCAATGACGAACAACAGTCCATGCGCCGAAAAGGTCGCGCTGTACGTCCAATGCGTAAAAGCGATACATGTTCTGTTTTCGATCTATGCATTCCAGTCTAATTGCCATGACCGGAATTATACCGTGCTCCACTGCTTTTAAGAATCACTTTTTGCGAGTCGAATGAGTCAAAGTTGGCGGGCGCCTTGAATCAATCTGCTACGAAAACCCGCACGCCAAGTCGCCGCTGGTCAGCGTTTTTTTCAATAAACGCTTCAGGCTGCGCTCAACCAACCCACTAGCAATAATTCGGTCCGTGAAGTTGGCGGCGGACCTGTTCGGACACGTGAGAACAAACGTTGCATTAAAAAGGACTGCAAATGAATGAAAGAGCGGATCCTTGTTAATCTTGAGGTCCGGATCCAGAAACAGTTCCGCCGACAGCACGAAGCCTGACATTACAAAGCAAAATACGACCACTGCTATTGGAAGCATCGCCCAAGATGCATCCATACGCTGCAATTTGCGCGCGAGGCTCATAAAAATTAGGAATATTCCGCTTACCGCTAATGCTGAAAAGACAACGCCAAGCCCCCACAAAACGCCGCCGTCTTCTGGTATTCGAAACACGATGCCTGTCATAGCACGCTCCTATCGCCTGTTGAGAAAAACACCGCCAAAATCAGACTTTGGTGATGCTGCTTTCATAATCTCCAAGCTGCTCCCAACACTATTCGGTCGTTCTATCGGACTAACGTTGACATAACAGCACCGGACCACACGATGTTTGTGATTAATTCGTATAAGTTGAACAGCTATGGCGCAGCCTTACTAAAAAAGGCCGCTGGTTTGACCCCCTTCCATCGATTCCAACGATTCAAATATGCACAGTCCTTTGACTCAATCGGCTACTCGTCTGCAATCCTCCGGCCGGGCCGATCCGGGTCGTCTACTTCGAATAATCCGATATTCAGCGGCTCTTGGGCTCGCCCAGAAAGCGAACCGGGCGGCGCTTCCAATCGCTGCCTGATTTCTTGTCTCTGACGGGCCATTTCAGGGGTCTCGGAAGCCTCTTTCGTCGTCGGCCCGAAATAACTGACCCAGCACCGCCAGTTATTGTCGAGATCGACATCCAACGCTCCCCATTGCCCCTCTAACGCAACGGCAAAGGCCGTCTCCGCCTCAATTCGCTCCTTGTACCGCGCATTTATCAGTCCAACGGAGAATTCGACATTTTCCAGTTCGGGATGCCTTTCAACAACCTCGCCTTCAGACTTCGCATAACCCATGGGCGCTTGAAACGCCGCCTCCGCACACCCTGCAATCGGATAGCTTGGCCTCACTTAACCTTCCTCACCATTGCAGCGTCACATCGATATACATGACCGCATCCTCGACAGAGCGCCGGCGACGGCGTCGGTTTTGGCGCGATGCGCCGAGCGTCAATCGCGGCTGCGCGCCTGTACCTTCGGACGACCTCTGCGTCCGTATAAAGATCTACTCTGACGATCTTCACATTGCGCTTGTCGTCTACAAATCGAATATAACCAAACGCGGCGACCGTAGACCGCCGAAATTTTCGTTGCCCAGCGATCAACATCCTGTTGCCCGACAGTTGAACCCGGTCCGATTCAAAAACTCTCGGCGCCGCACGCCTCTTCGTATCGAGCACCGCCAGAACCCCCGACTTCAGACACAATACCTGATCCGGCCGACCATGCAGCCTAACGGGCTGGCTTATTGCGAACGATCTTTCGTTCGCAATCACTTTTGCGCCGCGCAACTCCGGAGGCGCAATCGCACGCCGCGACTTCAGTGACGCGAGCGCAAGACAAAATAATCCGCAAGCCGCGAGCCATATCCACCAGCTCATTTCCTGAACCCCAACAAAAGCTGAATGAGAGCTTTCAACGCTTGCGCCGACAGCGCCTTAACCCATCCTGATCCGCTCAACGCGCGTGCGATCGGGGGCGATACGCGGTAATAGCATTCGATAAAAATGCGGCCCGATGTTGTTCTGGCCAGAACGTCATCCCGGAATTGGCGCAGCGCCTCTGTTTCCGGCGCATCTTCTCCGAAGAGCGCGCTGGCGACGAAACATCGACGGTCCGTCGAATTCGGCGCCAGCATTATTTGCCATTCGTACCGTTTGTGCTCACGTCGACCTCGAGCCGCCAAGAACCTCCAGCGCGCGCTCCGTTTTTTACCATATTGCTTATCAAAGGCGGCCTGGCGCTCGCATTTAGCAAATGCGGACAACGTCGTGACCGCTACAGACTTCCCGCGCTGAGGCACGCTAGTTCACTTCACAGAGCAAGCACCGCGCCTGAACGCCCCTGCCCCTCGCTAACATCCCGACCTCGTCCGCGATCTTGGGGTAAGAGGCGCGTTGAGACACGCGAGCTGTCCATTCGATCGCCGCCAACCCAAGTCTGGCTTCGCTCATGGGCGCAAAGGACGACAAGACGCTCCCAGCTGTCGCCGGCGGTCTTGACACCTTCACACACGCGCTCGGCGCCGCGGTTCGCCCTGACAGGAACGCCATGGCGTCGTCTACGCCACCTATCTCATCTATGAGACCGATGTTGAGCGCGTCCGAAGCGTTCCATATTCTCCCCTCCGCCCACGTCGCTTCCTCGGCGTCTTCCATGCCCCGTGCATTGCGTACGATCTCTACGAACTTTTTATAGATCGCCTCCACCTCGCGCGTCGTCGCGGCCTCTTCCAGATCCGAAGGCGGCTCTCCGAGAGTCGTGTAACGGCTTGGCGCGTCAATCGAAACGCCGTCCCACGCAACATCGAACCGGTCGAGCAGGCCTGCGACGGACGGGCGCATGGAAAAAACGCCGATTGAACCCGTGATCGTTGTCGGTTCTGCGAAGATATAGTCTGCCGCCGTCGCGATCCAATATCCTCCAGACGCCGCGGTTGTTCCCATCGACACGACAACTGTTCGACCAAGCGACTTGTAGCGCTCTAACGACGCCCGGATCATTTCGGCCGCTTGGGCGTCGCCGCCCGGGGAATTAATCCGAACGACAAGTCCCTTCACCGCCGCTATGCGCGCGAGACTCTCAATCTCGCTGACCACTGTTCCGGCCCCAGCGACCCCGTCCCCGGACTTGCCGCTCCGCAGTACGCCCTCAATGACGATGGATCCGATAGAGGCTTCCTCTTTAAGCGCCGCCCTCTCGTCTTTCTCTCTCGCCAGTGCACACCTGTCGGGCCGTTTCGCTCCGAGATAACTTTCGAGAACAACGGTCTTGTTTATCGGTCTATCTGTCGGCGGCCCGAACGCCAGATCGAACACTTCGTAGCTTTTGGCTTCCCCGTCGATGAGCCCCATCTCTATCGCCTCGGACGCGTGGCCTCTATTCCCGACGCCCGCCTTAATCCATGACTTTACTTTCTCTGGCGACTGTCCCGAACGAGCAGCCATCTCGGAAATCAGGATCTCTTGTTGGCCCGCCAATGTGCGCGTGAGCGCCAGGCGCGCTTCGTCCGACATGCCGTTCTCTGTGTATGGTTCAATGGCGTTTTTAAAAACGCCGGCCTTGCCAACAACAATCTCGACGCCGTGCGCTCTTAACGCTTCGCCAAAATACAACGTTCCAGACTTTAACCCGCCTACGGAAAAATGTCCCATCGGGTCCATAAGCAATTTGTCAGCGGCTTTGCCCGTCAACCACGATGCGTTTGTATGGTTTGACGCCGTGACAACGACTTCAACGCCAAGGCTCCGCGCTTTCATAATCGCGCTGGCGATTCTGAGCGCCGGCCCCGTACCAGAAAGATTGAGGCCGTCCGCGGCTATGACTATTCTTACGATCCTGTCGTCGACGGCTGCGTCCTTGATTGCTTCGGCGATTAGCGATGCAGAGTGTTTCGGCGGATCGATCCAGAATTTCAGCCACGGAACATGGTCGAATGGCGTCGCCTCTATGACCGGTTTATCGATGTTTACAAAGAGCGTTGTTCCGTGTTCGATTTTCGCCGGCTTCGGGGTCAGGAGATACGCAACGCCAACAAATATCACCGACAAGAGCCCCCATTTGAGCAGGAAAGCGACGATCCCTCGCCCGGTCGTGATGGCTCCTGAAATGATCAGCCTGGCCGTCTCTAAACCCGGCCTAAAAAGAGTGTTGGTGATGAACGAGCGAACTTGGTGTCCGTGACTCATAAGAAACTCCATCTGGTTATCTGCCAAAATCGGCCTCTCGGCCTGTATCTTTCTCGACTGTGCTCTCACCGGGTCCCGGCGCTGAGCCCTTCCCGTCGTTCTTACCGCCTACGCCTTCTCGTTCTTCCGTCGACTTTTCATCAACGCGGCGTTTATCGGCGGACGCGCCCTCGCCAGCCGGAGAGGGAACCGACTGATCTGCGGCGCCCCCAGCTGTGGCGCGTTCTTCATCAATGGAGAGGAAACGCTTCAGATCCATGGCGCCGTTTCTAAAAACTCTTTGCGCCAAAGCGCGCCAGGGATTTACTTCCTTTTCTGTGGACGGCGCAGTTGAGGGTCGGGCGAGATCCTGCGTTTCCACGGGCGCGGTATCTTTGGATGGCTCTTCCGTTGAGACTTCGCCAACGCCCTCTAGCGCCGAGGTTTTGCCGCCCGGGTTGTCCGTGAGAATTTTCGCCAGTTTTCCTTGGTCATTCGTCCACAATTCGATCGCATATTGCGCCCGCGTCAATGCCGTATAGAACGTCTGCTGATTAAGGAGCGGCCCCGGACGCGCCGGCGCCACAACCATGGCTTTCGAATAGGTCGCCCCTTGCGCCTTATAGACGGTCAGGGCGTATCCGTGGTCCCAATTCGGGTTCTTTTCGAGGTCAATCGTCCTCGTATTTCCGTCGCTGAACGCGACCGTCGCCACCTTCCCGTCAACGCTAAGAACCTTTCCATCAAACCCGTTTTTCACCTGATCCAGCTCAGGTTGATTTCGCTTCCATTGAATCAGATCCCCCTTCGAGATCTCCCGGTCCTCAATGTCGTAGACGCTGACGCCGCGGACGGAGGACCTCCCCGGACGCCATATAAGCGTTTCCTTTCCCTCGTTGTTTAAGTTCGCGCCCTTGGCGAGTTCTCTCTTCCCGTCATGGGGACGCTCGAGAACCAATTCATCGCCGATCCGTGCTTTGATCTCGAATGTGGCGTTTCTCTCTATGCCGAGCGTTTTAGCTCCCTGATGGAATGTCACCGCCGCATTTTTTTCAGGGTATAGTTCTGCGATCTTCTTTTGTGCGTTGTTCATCGGACGGGATGAATGGATTTTGAGTTCTTCACCCTTGTCTTCGAGAACGCCTTCCTCTTTCAGGTGAATCCGAACCCTGTTCGACAGGGCCACACGCGTTGGATTGTCCAGCGCCATCAATCGCGTGCTTTCACGATCCTCTGACGTGATCCAGGCATGGGCCGCTGCGTCAACGATATCTTTCATGCCGCGCACATGGACTCGATCGATGTTCGCCATCGCAGCCTTGATCTCGCCCGCCCGCGCCGCTTCAACGGCCGCTTTCACCGTCTCGGTCTTGTGGCGACGAGATTGAACTAGTTTTGACACCTCGCCTCCCAACCTTCCAGCGAGATCGTGTGGTTTACCTTGTTCAATCGCGCCAAGTTGTTTGGGCGGATCGCCAATCGCCAGTACCCGAAAATGCTGTTTCGCCGCGAGTTCGTTCAGACGCTTCGCCGCCCGCGTGCTCTTCATTGTCGCTTCGTCGACAAATACAATCCCGCCACGCTTAATGTCGGATGCGCCGTTTTGGAGAAACTTGTCCAAGGTCATCCCGGGAATCCCGTGATCATCGGCGACTTTTCCGGCGGCTTGAGCGGTTTTTGCAATGGCGATGTGATCTCGGAAACGCGTCGCCTGCACGACAGCGCCGATCGCTGCAGACTTTCCCGCGCCTGCAACGCCATTGATGAAGTAAAAACGGTTTCGGGAGGTGAGAAAGCCGGTCACCGCATCATGTTGTTCCTGCTCGAGCGGATACTCCCTGACTTTATCTCCCTCGTTGACTCGAACGCGGTATGCGCCAACCCTTCTGTCGGCGACGCTTTTCCTGTGGATCGGCGCCAACTTCCCTTTTCCGAGCGACAGCGTTTGAGCAAATTTTTGCTCCGCGACGAGGTCTTTTGATAAAATCCGTCCCCGGTAGATATGCTTCCCACCCGTTTGCTCCGTCGAACGGATGATTTGTTTTTTGTCTTCATAGCGCTTCAGCGCCGCGTCAATATCGGCAAGTTCAATCTCCGGCCCTCCGATCTGAAGCGTATCAGAGATGATTTTCGCTTCTTCCACCACAGCCTCGCTCGCGCTGGCGTTCTGGAGGCCATATTGTAACCCTGCGCGGAGTGCTTTTGATTTCGCGGGGTTCTCTTGTTTTTCGCGCGCGTCTCGAGGAGGACGACTGTATTCGCGGTCTTGCGCTTCCTCGATCAATTCGCGCAGCCCATCCATCTCCGCTTCATGTTTATCAAGTGCTTTGGACAAAAGCTCCTGATGCGTTGCTTTGACCTTGTTTTTACGCGTAGCCAGCGCCGCCTTACCTCGTCCCTTTCTACCTTCCAGCGAGTGCTCTTCGACATATGCGTCGATTTGTTTTGAGCGGGTCGAGTTTGCGTCGATCAGTTTTTCAGGGACGCCTATGATTTCGACTGTCCCCTTTTTTCGATCCCACTTAATGTTGTATCCAAGCGCTTGAAGTCGGTTTGCAAGCCCGTTCTGGTAGACCTGCCCCATGGCGCGCCCGGCGCCGTACAAGGAAGGCGAATGCAGCGAACGCCAAGTGTCGTCCTTCTTGTCGTGGGTCATATTCAGAAAGACGTTATGGGTGTGGAGCTGCGCTTCCTGTTCACGCGACCAGAACTCAGTTGCGCTCGATACGACCGCGTTCTCCGTATTGCGGTATTCGACGGCGCCGCCTTTCAGTCGCACCCTCGTAAAAGCGTACCGCTCCATAAACCCGACGGCTTCGCTCACCGCTTCGCGATGCGCGTTGACGACGCGGTAATCCATCCCGAGCACCGCGACGACAGAGACCGATTTCGGCGCCGACAAAGTAAAATCCCATCCCGGGTGATGCGGCTTATCGGGTGTTTCAGTTTTTTTCCATGCCGCTTCGTGACCTTCTGGCAACTCGCCGCGCAGCAGCGCTTCAAACTGTTTTGGATCTACTGACGCGCCCCCGCCTGGTCCCGCTGAGCTCTTCCCTTCCGAAAGACCCAACCGAGCCGCCCCTGAACCATCCCAGGCGACGGGTTCGTCCTTGTCCTTTGTGTAGTAGTCTCCGCCAAAATGGTACTTTGCGGCTTGCCCGGGAGGAGCTGATATTGAGTGAGCGCTTAACATAACGCTTTCCCCTAAGCCCCCTGCGCCGGCGCATCATGGTCTGCGTCCTGCATTCGCTCGAAGATTGTCCGTTCGTCATCGGCGCCGTCCTCATCGTCGCCGCCGCCAGTTCGCTCTATTCCTGAACCGAAGTGTTCTTTCTCGTCAGGTTTGCCCGGAGGCGCCTTCGGGCGATCATGCTCCGCGTTTTGCTTTTCTCCACCTTCTTCGGGCTTTCCTGTTTCCGGTGCTTGTGCGTCATCGCCGTCAGCTTCCGCAGGCGACGCGCCGTCCGCTTGGTCGGTTTCCTCAGTCTCAACCGGGTCGGGCTCATCGCTCCAATCGGCAAGCATGATTTTCTGAGCCGATTGAACGAAGGCTTTCGCCACGGATCGAAATTTCCGGTATCTGAACTTGTGCTGAACGATCGGCAATCCTCTCCCCATAGAGAGGAAGAAATTTAAGTTGTCGAGATTTCGAAGCTCGGACGGAAGGACGACCGCGCGCTCGACCTTCTGCTTTTGCATGGTCCTGCCGTCGCGCATTTCATGTCGTCCGACGGAGACGCCCTCCTGCGCTTCTTCCCGTTCCGCTTTTCCAAGCGACTGCGAACACCACTCCGCGGTCATCGGATCGTTGGGACGGAAGAGACACGATGTCGAACAGTTTCCGGCAATGGCTTCGGCTTCCTCCCGTCGATAGACAGAAACAAGCCGCGCAAAAGACTGGTATCCAAGCGCAGCGCATCCCCCGAACTTTCGCGATTGAGCCATCATTTGCGGCAACGCGGTCAAGCGGTTCAGCGAGGGCAATTCGTCAAAGACCAGCCACATGCGTCGGTCGGGATCTTCGGTCATCGACAGCAATGTCGCCGTCGCCGTATCCACCCACAGCGTGATCAATCCTCGAAAGGCGTCCAACTGCTTATTCTTCGACGTGATGAAGAGCCATCGGTCAGGATTGTCGTCGGCAATGTAATCGCTGATCGAGAAGAGATCGCCCTCGTCCTCGATGTACCTGAAACCTTTCATGTTCGACGCAATGGTCGCTCGAACAGAGGCGGTCATCTTCTCTCCGCCTTCGTCAATGAACGACATCGCCTGTGTGTTGCGGCAGAACGAAATGAAGCGACTCATCGGCTCCAGCGTGAGCATTTTGACGAGGTCTTCATTCCTCGGTTTCTGATTTCTTTTGGCGGCTTCTTTCGCGAGTTTTTCGGCTACGGATGCAAAAACGGCGCGGCCGGCATTCACCCAAAAGGGCTCGCTGAAAGAATCTTCCGGCAGGAGCGACGCGGCCAGGCGGTCATAGTCCGTCTGCTCCTGCACTTCCGCCCAGATGTTCCAAGACGGCGCTCGCGCATCGAGCGGATTCAGGAGAACGTCCCTATCGGGCCGATAGAATTTTTCCACGAAGGCGCCGTTGATATCGTAGACGACGGCGCGCTGCCCTTCCAGCCGAACCCCGTCCAGCAGCCTCAATATGGCTTGCGTCTTTCCGGTTCCCGACGCGCCGATAAACTGCATATGCTGCGTCTCGAACTCCCGGGGAACCCATACCTTCCCCAACGTTAAAACGCCGCGAGGTCCATGGCGCCTGAGCGCTCTTTTCAGACTTTTCACAGTGCCGCGGACCGCGCCTCGAACATGGTCGTCCGTCGACTGGCTGCGACCCGTAAAATAGAAAAACGCGCCTACAAGAAATATGATCGTCGTCATCGCTCCAACGCCGATCAGAAAGCCTCTTCGGCCGCCTTGGAACATCGCCGCTTTGGCGTCATCGGCGAGTTGCGATTGGGTGAATTTGTCGGACCTTATCAGCCAGACCTGGCCTTCGGGTTCGCGGTAGGCGACCAGTTTTGTCGGATCGCCCAGAACCACGATATTGACTGAAGCACGACCGTACACCACGAGCGAATGCCGTTCGTTGTCCGTCATGCCGCGCCACGCGAACAAAGTGACCAGGGCGACCAGAATGACGAGGCCGGCGAACAGCGTTTGGATGATCGATTCCGAGAGCATCCGCCATTCGTGAACGATCGATTGCGCGCCCCTGATCCAATCCGACAACCCGCCTCGAAACATCGTCGCCATTATCGACCTCCCTCAATCGCGCGGAGGTTTGGCGCGTCGTGTTCACTGGAACTGGCTTCCTCGATTTCCTTCAGTGTTTTCCCGAGGAGATCGTTCGCCTGCTTCAGCGCGTGCGTTTCCATTTCACGCCCGCCGCCATTGCGCAGAATCTCCGCCGAGACGACGGCCGATACGATTGCGCTCTGGAGAATGCGCTCCAAAAAAACGTCGATGCGACGTCGTCCGAATGGCGCGCCAAGCGCCAACGCGTCCGCGGCCGTCGCGCTGTTTTCAGTTATTTGAATCACGAAAGAACGAAGAACTTCGCTGGGGCTCAATCCCGCAGATCTACAGATTGATCCGAAGTTATCGTGGGTCTTGTCGTCGACCCTGAACGCTATCGTTCGTGTCACCGGTCGCTGTTTCCCTGGAACTCCAGAGCGAGCGACGCCACTATCACCACGTTTAACGTAGTAGTTCGCTCGTAGCGTGTCAAACACTTGTACGGTGATTGCAGGTTTGCAGGCGCAAACACCAGTAAACATGGGAAAAACGACGTACACTGTTTGCATCACAAAAAAAGTGTTTGCACCCGCAAACAGTGAAAACGCTAATCCCGCAGAAAAATAATCATGGAATATCAAGAGCTTCGGCTTATCCGCAGGAAGTGCATAGTGTGTGAGAAGACGAACCGTCGCTTCGCCCGCGAGGGCGAAGCGCTGTCGCTGCCGTCAAGTTTCGCTGAGAGGGGAAAAAGTGGTCACCGGCGAACGCCGGTTGGCCGACTTTTCGGGCGCCGCGTTTCCCTTAAAGTGGCGGGCGCATGCCTGGCCGCCGGAACTTCACGCTTGCAAAGAAAGGATCAAGGCTCATACTGGGAGCACCTCTTTCTTCGCGCGGTCGCCTGATCAAAGGACGACCCTGATGAAGCGTAGCAGCATCAAAAAGACCGAAGATGATATTGCAGCGTTGCGAAAAAAGCTCGCTGAGGAGCGCGCCAAGTTTCGCGATTCGATCGGCGGCTCGATTGTCAGAGCCTGCGGCGATGATGACGCTGAAACCGTCGCCGAAGCGATAACGGATTTTATGCAAACGGGTTCGGCGAGCGAACTCGTTGCGGCGATTAAACGGACGCCAACGTCACGCAACAACGGACCTGCGCAAGCAGCTGAGAACACGGACGATAGAGATGGCGACAGCTCTGTCGCTGCGTCGACATGAACGCGCTTGTCCTTCGCATGAAGGACCGCGAGGCGAACCGCTCTGGTTCGCCTCGCAAGGAACTGAGCAACGGATGCAGTCGCTTGTCTATTCGGCGCCGTCCTCGCGCTCGCGATCGTGCGCGGCGAACACCTCGTGGTTCGGATGTTCGCCCGCCCGGCCCTGCACGCGCAATATTCCGTAGCGGAAATATTCCCGCGCCCAGATGTCGGGATCGGAGATGTCGGGCGCTTCGCCAGTCGGCGGCTCCATCAAGTCGGCGAGGGGGATCGGATCGAGGTCAATGGCGTTAGTCATGTGGCTGGGTCCTTGTCGATGAGGGTTGCGGTTTTCGTCGGGGAAGGGCTGCGCGCCGGGGCGTGGCGCGCAGCCCTTTCCGGGGGCGGCGGATCAGTCGCGCCACCTCAACGGTTCATGGCCGCGCTCGCGCGCCTTGCGCTCCAGAACGGACGGGATCGCCTGATCGCCCGGCGCGATGACCACGCCGACCGGGTTCATCTTGTCGAGCATGTCGTCAAGGCGCTTGAACCCGGCTTCCC
>LYSZ01000023.1 GCA_001657385.1 Parvularcula sp. BBD 1991-13
TTGACGAAGACGTCGTCGCTCACCCCAACCAAAAACGTCGTCGAACCGTTCAACGTCCCAGCATTGTTGACCGTCGCCCCTGTGTTGAAGATCGAAATCGCCGTCGCGCCATTCAGAGACGCCGTGTCCAACACATCGATGGTGACGCCCGCATCAAACTCGCTATGGGCGTCGGTGGTGACAATCGAACAGGTGACGACGCCGCCAGGCCCTGGCGCCGTGTCAATGCATGCTTGCGCAAGCGCCTTTGACGAAACGCTTGCAAACAAGGCTCCAATGAGAAAACCCACGGATTTCCGGTAAATCATTCTTGACCCCACCCACTGAGAAACTGCCGCGCGCGCCGGCGCAGCAGCGGAACGCCGCCGGGATGATGGGTCGTCGGGTGAACGCCTTATAGATCCAGTTTTTGACAATTATGGAGCCAGAATGATTATCGCGCAGTTTTGTTGCAGAACTGCCGCGCTAAACATCGCAATATCGCTTTTTCACGCGCAATGAAGGTTAACGCGCCCGGTTTCGAGCCGCGAAGCGGCGCCTCGCCCCTCCTTAACGGCTCTTTTCGTCCGGGGCGGGAAGCCTTCACACGTCAAGGCAGAGATACTTTGTCTCCAGATAGTCTTCGATGCCTTGGCGGCCCCCCTCGCGCCCAAGGCCCGATTGTTTGACGCCGCCGAACGGCGCGACTTCCGTTGAGATAATCCCGGTGTTGATCCCGATCATCCCCGCCTCGATCGCTTCGGCCGTTCTGAATACCCGGGAAAGATCGTTGGCGAACAGATAAGCCGCAAGCCCAAATTCAGTTTCATTCGCCATGGCAACGACGTCGGCGTCGGTATCGAATTCTATTACCGGCGCCAGCGGGCCGAAAGTTTCTTCCCGGGCAATACGCATGGATTGCGTCGCATTCGCCAACACAGTCGGTTCGAAAAACCGCTCGCCCAGCGCATGCAGCTTGCCGCCAGTCGTTGCGACCGCGCCATTGTTCAGCGCGTCGTCAAGATGGGATTGCACCTTTTTCACGGCGTCGTCGTCGATAAGCGGACCGATCTGAACGCCTTCCGACAGGCCGTCGCCCACCGACAACTCGGATGTCAGCGCCGTGAGTATTGCGACGAATTCATCGTATACGCTGGATTGGACATAAATCCGGTTAGCGCAGACGCATGTTTGCCCGGCATTGCGAAACTTACACAGAATGGCCGCGGAGGCGGCTTTCTCAACATCTGCATCGTCAAGAACGATGAAAGGCGCATTGCCGCCGAGTTCAAGAGAAACCTTCTTAACAGTCTCGGCGCTTTGACGCATCAGCAGGCGCCCGACCTGCGTCGATCCGGTGAACGAGATTTTACGAACCAAACTGCTGCTCATCAGTTTACCGCCGATCTTTGCGGCGTCGCCTGTGATGACGGAAAATACGCCAGGTGTTAGACCCGCCTTTTCGCCAAGCGCCGCCAGCGCGAGCGCCGACAGGGGCGTTTGTTCCGCCGGTTTCACGACCATCGCGCAACCGGCCGCGAGCGCGGCGCCCGCCTTGCGCGTGATCATCGCATTCGGAAAATTCCACGGGGTGATCGCCGCGGCGACCCCGACCGGCTGCTTGATTGTCATCAAGCGCTTGTCGCGAAGGTGCCCCGGAATTGTCTCGCCGTAAGCGCGCTTCGCCTCTTCCGCAAACCACTCGATAAAAGACGCGCCATAGGCGATTTCGCCGCGCGCTTCAGCAAGTGGCTTGCCCTGTTCCATCGTCAACAGGCGCGCCAGCGCTTCCTGCTCAGCCATGATGAGTTCATACCAAAGACGCAGGACAGCGCTTCGCTCCTTGCCCGTCTTTTCGCGCCACGCCTGGAACGCTGACACCGCGCCGTCGATCGCTTCCGCAGTTTCCCGCGCGCCCATATCCGGCACATCGGCAATTTTCTCGGCCGTAGACGGATTCAGAACGTCAAACGTCGCGCCGGTCGCCGCATCCCGCCACTCCCCGCAAATGAACGCCTGACGTTTAATCACATGCGAAAGATCCATATCGATTAATCCCGTATCGTAAAAAACACGTCAGGCGGTCAGCGCCGTTTCCAAAACGCCGAGCCCCTCATCCAACAATGCATCCGAAATCGTCAACGGATACAGCAATCTGATTGTTTCGCCAGACACGCCGCAGCTTAACAGGATCAGCCCATGCTCCAGCGCCGTAGCGGTCACCCGCTTCGCCGCGGCGCCGTCGGGCGCTTTACCCTCTCTCTCCGTCACGAGATCAAAAGCAACCATCGAGCCCAGTCCTCGAATGGCGTCGATCGGCCGGAGATCGCCGCGTCGGGCAAATTTCTCGAGCCGCTCCTTGACATATGCGCCCAGCGCGTTCGAGCGTTCGAGCAAGTTCTCGTTGTGTATCACGTCCATGACCGCAAGCGCGGCAGCGCATGCGACCGGGGAGCCCGCATAGGTTCCGCCGAGCCCCCCTGGATCGACACGGTCCATGATATCGGCTTTGCCAATAACGGCCGAAAGCGGGAAACCGCCGGCCAGGGACTTTGCCGATGTCATCATGTCGGGAGCGACGCCCGAATGTTCGATAGCGAACATTTTTCCTGTACGCGCAAATCCAGATTGTACTTCGTCGGCAATCAAAATGATCCCGTGTTCGTCGCACAGCGTCCGCAAATGCTCCAATAACGCCTTCGGAGCAACGTGAAAACCGCCCTCGCCCTGAACCGGCTCAATGATCACGGCGGCAAGGCGCGCTGGATCAATATCGGCACGGAACAGATGATCGAGAGCAGTCATCGTCGCATCGATATCGACGCCATAACGCGCGACGGGAAACGGCGCATGATAAATATCCGCCGGCATGGGCCCGAACGCTCCCTTGTAAGGAACAACTTTTCCGGTAAGCCCCATAGTCATCATGGTGCGGCCATGAAACCCGCCCGAGAATGCGAGCACGCCGGCGCGCCCGGTCGCAGCGCGCGCAATTTTGACGGCATTCTCAACCGCTTCGGCGCCGGTCGAAAAAAGGATCGTTTTTGCGTTGGCGACAGGCGCGCATGCGTTCAAACGCTCCGCCAGTTCGATATAAGGCTCGTAACCCGCCACCTGAAATGCAGTATGCGTGACTTTCTCGATCTGCACGCGCGCCGCGTTGGCGACAATAGGATGACGATGACCGGTATTGAGAACCGCAATGCCGCTTGCAAAATCGATATACCGGCGCCCCTCGACATCCCACATCTCAGCGTTTTCCGCGCGCTCGATGAAAACCGGTGCGGCTGTTGCTACGCCGCGGGGAACCGCATTGAGGCGGCGTTCCCAAAGTTCGCTGTTCGTCGACATCAGTATATCTCTTTCAGTTTAACCAATGATAATTCTCTACTTGGATTTTTCTCCGGCGAGCCGGTCAAGGCTCAGCGCTGGCGCAATCATCACGAGCGCACTCGCCGCAAGCGCCGCCAGTGCGAAATTGATCAGCGCGCCAAAACCAAGCTCCGCATCAAGAATGCGCCCGGCCAGTAAGGGCCCTGTGGCAAGCCCAAGTTTTGATATGAATCCACCGACTGCGGACATTCTGCCCGCTTTGTCAAATTCCGCGGTCATGCCGAAGAGATAGGCGATCACCATGCCCCAGGTAACGCCGGTGGCGCAATTTGCAAACATGTATGCCCATGGCTGCCCGCTTAAGTGAAAAAAGCCGGCGCCGCCGAGCGTAATCGCCATGCCCGCAAGCAAAGGCCGGAACCGACCGAAGCGAACGCCGATGGCCATCACGGTAAGCGGGCCCGCCAATGCGACCCAAGTTGCAAGACCTAAAGCCGTGCTGACATAGCTTCGATCCAGGCCATAGCTGATGCCGAGGCGGATAATGAACGCGAGAAGCGCCATATTCGCTGCTTGAAATACGAAGATCGCCACCAGGGTCAGCACCATCGGCGCCGGGCGCATTTTTCCGGCCGCACCGAGTCCGCGATTTACACGGTCAACAGGATAGCGGTGCAGAAAAGGCACCATGAGCAATGTCGCAACGCTGAAAGCGACGAGCGCCAGGAACAAGGCTTGGGTTCCGTAGACCGGCGCCAGCCGAGGCAAAAACATGACGCCCAAACCGCCGAGCCCGAATTGCACAAACAAGAGCGTTCCAAACGTCCGGTCCGGGGACTTCGTGCGCGCGATCACCGCGAAGGAGACGCCGACGAGAAATCCGCCGACAAGTCCGTGCACCAATCTCATCCATAGAAGCGCGTCGGCGGAGTCCATGGGTATCGAACCCAAATCGAGGGCGATCAGGCCAAGCAACGAAGCGATCGCCATTGGTCGCCATGGAAACATTTTGATAACAGGCACGGCGATCAACGCACCGACCGCAGCGCCGTAAATGTTCGCCGATCCGATGTTGCCGGCGGCGCTTTCACTGATGCCCATGCCCGAAACCAGGCCGTCGACAATCGCCGCCATGATGTTGACGTAAAACAGACCGGCCGTCGCAAGAAAAGCGAGCATGACCGCCGCGAGAAGGCCGTCAGGGTCAGCCTTCGGAAAAACGTTGCTATGGAAAGCCGTATCCTTCATCACCCATCGCCCCCGCACATGGCTTTTTGTTCGTTTGCGGCGCGAACGGCGCGAGCCCAAGAAAATTCTGCGTTATCGCTCACATAATAGAAGATGAGATCGTTAGGCATCAGAACGACGGCAATGCCTCCGTATCCCGACATGAAAGGCGTCCATACCGGCGCATTGCACCCCAGCGCCTCAGCCGCATCCCAGGCCCAGAAACCGTTATTGTACAGAAAGTCTTCATTTGGGGCCGGCAGGCCCCTGTCGTCGTGGCGTTCCTGTAAGGACGCCGCCAAAAGCGCCCGGTCAACCAACGCTTCCCCATTGACCATGCCGTCGTCGATCGCGATAAAGCTGGCCAGTTTTGCGATATCGTCGGCAAGAAAGGTCAATCCCCATCCGACGAAAGGCTGACCGACATCGTCGCGCGTTCGGCGCGTCTTGAACGTAACGGGCGACAGTCCTATCCGTTTCCAGATCGGCTCCACCAGGAGATCGGCGTATATATCCGCGCCTTCGCCGGCTTCCCGCCGAAGCAGGTCCTGCATGGCGGTCCCCAGGATGTAGTGATCCGTCGTATGATAAACCCACTCCTTGCCCGGATCAGTTCTCTTGGGATAAATGGCGCATGCACGTCTGATTTTGTCTTCATGGCTTGTGTCGATGAAAAAGCCGTCCAACACCGCCTCGTTCTCGTCGGCGTCCGGCTCGCTTGACTTGTAACGGCCCGTCGCCATGTCGAGCGTCTGTCCAAACGTTACCTCGCCCCATCCTTTCCCTCGACATTGCGGCACATGCGCGCTCACCTTCTTGTCGACGGAGCCCGGATAAAGCAACTCAAGCCGCATCAATCCCAGTCCGGCAAAAACCGATTTGGCTGTTGAATAGGATGGCAGCGCCATGCTCTCACAGAACGGATATGGGCCGAGACGGGTCGGGCAATCGCCGCGATAGTGAACGCCGTCGACAATAACCCCGAAGGTCGTGAGATGCTCGGGCGACACATCGCTCGGCGCGGCAAACGCGGAAACATCGATCTTTGGATAGGCCTCTCCGAGCACGGAAAAGGGCCGGACCGGTAACCGCCCCGCCCTTTCGGCTTCGTAGGCGGCGACCAGAATTTCAGCGCCTGCGACGTTGCCTGGCTCGTACTCCACAACCGCCACGCCCCACATGTCGTATTGGAAGTAAAAGCAGGTTTCCGACGCGATCTGAAAAGCGGCGCGCGATGTATTCCCGTCTTCATCAAACAGAAAGGTGAGTACGCCGTTATGGGTGCAATTGGCGTTCCGTTCCTGTAACGCAAAGGGGATGGAGGCGCGCGCATACCCCCCGTCACCCGGTTCGCTCCAAACCTCGCCGGGCTCGATCATGATATCCCACGCGGCGCTTTCCGTACGGATAAGTCCGCGCTCTTTGGGAATAAGCGCATCCCCTGATTGCACGAACGCCATATCGAAATCGGGCGGGCGGGCGACATCGGGCGACAGCTTGGCGACGAAATCAAAGTTGTCGCGCAGGACGCGCAGGTTGCTCTCTTGGCGCGCCACGCGAACCCTCAACATCCCTTCAAATCGCGCCGAGGGGGAAACCGCCTCTTCGCTTGGGGAGAAGGCGCGCATCGCGACAGGATCGGACAACCCTTCCGTTCCAAGCAGGAAAGCGGATGAAACGAAGCGTTTCGCATTCGCCGGCGCGGTTGACGATCGCCGCGCCGCTGCGGCGATTTGAATGTTATCAGCCCAACATGTGTCATTGTCTCCGTTTGCATCGATGCGAAGACGAAGGATGAGCGGGACGCCGGACGCCGGCGTGCCCACCTTTTCAGAACCGGCGTAAAGCGTAAAACCGTCATCGGCGCCGTCTTCGACACGGTTGATCTCTGTCCACGTCGCGCCATTATCGCTTGACGCTTCCGCAATACAGGCATCGCGCCCCTCAAGATCGAACGCGGCAAATGCAACGGAGACAATCACCTCCGGCGGCCCTTCAACACCGAGCGAGATCATCGCGGTTGCGCGTTTTGTCAGTCTGAGCGAGTAGTTTCCGCGATACGAGGATATCTCGACCGCGCCGTCGCCGCCGGCGCGCCACCCATTCGCATCCCCATCCTGAAAGTCCTCGACGAAAAGGGGTTGCCCGCCGGCCGACGCGCTCGCGAACGCCATCACACTTGCAAGCCAAGGCATCGCGCTGGAAATCAATCGCACTGAACGCCTCCTTGGTTGAGAACCCGCGCCAAAGGCGCGAGATTTTCCGCATAATGACGCCAGAGGTCGCGCGCATCGCGATACATGGGCTGGCGCACCTGCGCCGCGCTCGCCGTCGCCGTCGGCGTTTCGCTCTTGTGGAAATCCATACAGGCGTCTTCCCATGAGAGACCGCAATGCGCCACAATCTTTCTGCTAACCGATTCCTGATTATCCACCAGCTCCTCATACTGAATATCGAGAATACGCTCACCGAACAAGCGCCGCCAGTGGGCCATTAAGCGGTCGTATGCAAGATAATACCGGCCGATGTCGGTCAATTCATAGGAAAACGGATATCCCATACGAAACAGCGTTTTGAACATCGCATAGCCGGACGCCATCGGGTGACGTCGAACGTGAACCAGCCGCGCCGCCGGCAGCGCCTTCGCGATGAGGCCAAGATAGAGGTAATTTGACGGTGTCTTGTCGATCAAACAGGTTGCCGTTTCACCATAACCTCTCAGCGCCGACCAGTAAGCGCTCCCAAGCTCGGAGAGGTCAGCGCGTGCGCAGTTCGCGATGAGCGTGGCTTTATCGCCAGCAGGATAACCGGCCCGAACGACCCCGTAAGCAAAATCATTGACCTCTCCAAGGCTGGCAACACCGCTGTGCGCATTCAAAATCCGGTCAACCAGCGTCGTGCCGCTGCGCGGAAGGCCGAGAACAAATATCGGACCGTCCTGAGGCGGACCGTCAGACGACGTCGCGGCCCAATCGGCGTCAAATGTTTCGATGATTTGCGCGGCAGTCTCTTCGTCGGTGCGAACGTCATAAGAAAGCCTTTTGCGCCTGGCCTGAGCGCCGCGCGCAAATGCATCGAAAGCGCTCGCATAATCGCCCAGATCTTCAAGCTCTTTACCAAGCGCATAACACACCGGCGTTTCGCGATGGTCCACAGGCCGTATCGCCCGCAGTCGCTTCCCTAACGCGTCAATATGATTGTCGCCAGCTGTCTGCTTGCGGAGCGTTGATCGATTGTAATAAATATCGCCTTCGTCCGGTGCGGCCTTGATGATCTTGTCGAGCAGCGCTTCGGCTTCTTTCATTTTCCCGAGCGCGATAGCAGCGCTCGCAACGAGATAGAGGCAATTAAGCGATGTCGGGGAGAGCGCACGCGCCTCCTGCGCGCACTCATAGGCGTCCTTATGACGACCAAGTTGGGTGTAAAGGGCGGACAATTGGCGATAGGTCCGTTCGTCCGCCCTCGGATGGGCTCTAATAGAATGAAGCTCTGCGATCGCTTCGGCGATCCGCCCGACATAGATATTGCTTTCCGCCGCAACCAGCCGAACATCCAGACGGTCCGGCGCCGCTTCCAGCGCAAGCCGCGCGTTTTCGGCCGCGCCGGCAAAGTTGGATTGCCGCTGCGCCAAACGGGCGTGAAAAACCCAACCGTCCGGCTCCTGTGGAAAATCTCTTACGATTTCAGAACAGACCCGTCGCGCGGCTTCAAAATCGCCCTGGCGAAGGCTGTCGTTAAACGCACTGCGAAGCCGGCCCAATCCGGCTTTACTCGATATAACAGGGGGGTGCGCCATATCTCAAATCGTATCGCCGTCACACGCCGCGGCGGCCGCCATCGACCGCCGCTATGACGCCTTAAAAGCTGTAGTTAAAAGCGATCCCGTATGTTCTCGGCAACGCAATAAACTGCCGCGAATTGCTGCCGAAGAAATCCGCCGCCGGAACCGGGCCGAAGGCGTCAGGCGTAAAGGCGCCGGTCGCCCCGTCTTCATTGAAGACGTTCTTCATGAAGAACGAAGCATCCCAACCATCCGCCGCCAACGTGAAGGTCAGGTCCCAGATGGAAAAACCTTCGAAGACATCGGCGTTCAAAACGCCTTGATCGAGCAGGTTTTGCGTCGACGATTGATAATACCCGTCAATCCGACTGATTAGGCTGAAGCTTGAACTCAACGGGACTGTGTAATCCGCCGCAACATTCAGCGAATGCCTGGCGACCCCCGGCAGCGGCGCACCCTCGGACGCAACCGGCGTGCCAACCGTGCCGCCCAATCCGGGCGGCGCAACAAAGTCGGCGGTGAGTTCCGCGTCCACGAAAGCGTATCCGATGCCGTAATTGAGGCGATCGTCAGCCAAGCTGCCGTTAAGTTGCAACTCGAACCCTCTGGTTTGCGCTTCGGCCGCATTCGCGACCGCGAAGAAAAACCCGTTAGGCGTCGAAGTGTTGAATTGCGGATTATCCCAGTCAATGACAAAACCAGCTATGTCGTAGCGAATGCCGGCGAACGTTCCTTTTGCGCCGATCTCGTAATTGGTCGCTTTGTCGGATTCGAACACCAGCCACTCAGGGTTATTTGCAAACTGACCGATGGTCGGCACGCCATTACTGCCGCCCCGCCGGTAGCCCTCGGAGAATGTCGCATAAAGAAGATCGTCATCGGCGATTTCGTACGCCAGGTTTGCCCGAAACAAAACGTCATTGTCTTCCGCCGTGAACGTTGTATCCGCTTCACCATTGAAAAACGTATAAAGCCCAGCACGCACGAACGTATTGGTCGTCGATTTGTTGTCAAACCAGCGAGCGCCGCCGGTGAGCTTCAAATCATCTGTTATGTTTAGGGTCGCCTCGCCAAAGACCGCAATCTCGCGATAGTCCTCCTCCCGGTCGAACGTGAATACGTTGTCGGTGAAAACGAAATCGGTCAGGAAAAAAGCATCCGCCCAAGCCTCAAAACCAACAAGGTCGCTAACTTGCGTCGCGCCCCGCGTTTGATCCTGGTAGAACATGCCAAGGACGTAATCGACAAGCCCGTCGGCGTTGGACACAAGACGTAATTCCTGAACAAAGGCTTCATCTGTGAATGTTCTTGCAGCGGTGTATAGCGGCCGCGGAAAGACATAATACGTAGAGTAATAGAATTGCGCGAGGTTGTTTGCGAAGAAGCCGGTATTGTCGGTTTCGCTGCCGCCGTCATTTTCATAGTATGACGACGCTGACGTCAGCGTTGCGAACCCGAGATCGATGTTTGCCTCAAGCGACCCGAGATGAAGTTCCCGGTCCGCGGGCTCACGAATGACAGCGCCATTTTCATAGTCGCCGTAAACGTCGCCAAAGCCATCAGAACCTTGACTTGGCTGGCGTCGTCCGCCGCTCTCATCATCTTGATAGAAATAGTTTGCAACGAATTCGATCCGATCGGACGGTTCCCAAAGCGCGCTGATCCGCGTGTAAAAGCTTTGATAGTAATCAACATCCTCGCCCGACCGGTATTCTGTGGAATCAGGTCCAAGATCGAAAATGCCGTTCGGCTGAACCGGCGCGCCGGTTTCATCCAGAACATAAAGGTTCACATAATCGGTGATGCCCGGGAAATCCTGCCAGAGCACATTCGCACGCAGCGCAAAGTTGTCTCCAAACGGAATATTCAACACCCCGCCCGTGGTATACCCGAAACTATCAGACCCATTGACGCTGGAGCCTGTTGCGCTGACGCGCCCTTCCAATTCGCCAAGTTGTGGCTTGCGCGTGAGGTATTTCACAGTTCCGCCCAATGCGCCGGATCCGTAAAGGGTTGCTTGCGGCCCGCGCTGCACCTCAACGCGCTCAAGATCGATCAAGGCCAAATTGGCGAAAACCGGCGTTTCGTTTACATAGGTCGAGACCGTCGGAACGGAGCCGAGCAGAAAATCGCCGAAAGCCGAACTGTCAACGTTCAGACCACGGATTCGAATACTGTTGAACTGGAGGTTTCTCGGGCCTTGGTCGATCTGGCCGGCGCCCGGCACGGATCGCAGCAACTCCGCGTTATCAAGCGTTATCGAATCCTCGATCGCATCGCCGGACAGCACGGTAATATTGTAAGGAACGTCGAGAACATTTTCCTCACGGCGCTGTGTCGTTACGACGATCACGTCCCGCACTTCGGCCGCATTCGCATTTTCTTGCGCACCAGCGGCCATCGGCGTCAGCGCCGTCGAACTCAACAGCAGCCCCGCAAAAGCGCTTCCGGCTACGCTTCTTGGCTTCACCCCCGCCTTCGTCATCATTCCGCTCATCGGCCTTCCCCTCATCACTTCAACTTTTGTACGCACAAGGTTATTTATCTTTCACCGGTTTCTTTAGTTCGCCCAAAGCACTTAATCCGGGCAGATTCCCCCGCCCTGTGTAAGCTGGGAACCGAACCGGGTTGTCCCTGAAACTCTTCAAAGGCTGACCAAGATTATGCCAGCCGCGTTCGCGGACGCGGCGCACGTGATCAAGATCAATTTCTACAGGAATAATCTCACGCCCAGCGCCAGCCTGATGAACAACTTCTCCGCCCGGCCCGACCACGATAGACCGGCCTAACCCCAGCGGGCCGGCGGAGTTTATATCGATAAAGTAGCACTGGTTGCTCGCCGCATTCGCGCGCGCGATCGCCAACTCGACGTCTCGGTCGATCGTATTGGTAAGCGTTGGATGAATGATGACTTCCGCGCCGTTGCAGACAAGGGACCGCGTCGTCTCCGGAAACCACATATCGTAACAGATCGACACGCCGAAGACCCCGACCCCGTCGATGGAAAAGGTCGTAAACTCTTCGCCGCACGCTATGTTTTCTTCATACGGACGAAAAGGAAACATTTTTCGATAACGCGCGACAACGGCGCCGTCCGGATTGATCACGGGCGACGTGTTGAAAATCGATCCATTGTTATTCTCGTACAAACTTCCCGGCACGACCCATAGGCCGGTTTCTTTTGCAACGCCCGCAAAGTCACGCTCCGCGTTTCCGGGCATCGCCTGCGCTTTTTTCGTATCGACGCCGAACGCGCTTAACTCGGCGAGCACAACCATTTGCAGCCAGGGGAAACGGCGGCGCGTTTTGCGAATCTCTTCGCAAAGAAGGTCAACATTGTCTTCCGACTTCAGTTCCAACTGCAGCCCGGCTATCGAGAATCTAGACAAGGATCACTCCCGCAAACCGCCTGCGCTCGCTTCTAAGGCGCGTTTTCACGAATAGTCACTGTGGCGGGATGATTTGCGCACTTATAGGTCCAGTTTCCTATTTCTATGGGGCCAGATATCGGTTCATCGGATTACATCGCTTTCCTGGCGCCGGAGCGAACGATAACGGCCCAGTCTATCAGCCGCCCGTCATCGCTAAACCATTGAATTTTTTCGCCTTCTATGACAACACGGAACCTCGCGGTTTCTCCGTAGGCCCACTCGTCCCATTGCCGGCACCAGTAATCCCTCTCGATCCACCATGCGCCGGAATCCTGCTCTTCATTCGCAAACCCCGCAACGCCAGTCATACGCCCATTGCGCGCAAGCGAAATCGTGCACGGATCGCCGGCGACAGTTTTACAAAGGAGCGTGGCCCCCGAAACGGCGCGCTTTAATGCCGGACCGGATAAAGCGCGCGCTTCGTCGAACGCCGTCTCTTCAAACGAGGCGTCAAGGGATGCGTAAAATGCCTTCGCGACGACTGAAACGCCTTCGCGAATGCGATCCTCATGAATGCCAGTAACGCCCAGCCGGAAGACATTTTTCGGCGCCCTGTCCGCGAAATAGGACTCCACGGACTCGATAAGCGCGCCATGGGCTTCGGCTTTCCTGGCAAGCCGGTTCGCATCAAGCTGAGGCGGTCCTTTGATCCAGGCCGAGGCGCCCATCTCCGTCGGCAGAAGCGAAATCTTGGTCGGCAGATAGAAATTCAGCGCCTCGCGCAAAGCAAACATCCGTTTTGAGAATGCATCCTCCACCCGCCGGATCGCCGCCGCGTAATGTCCGAGGGCGAGCATTTGAGCGAATGTCCTCTGGATGCTGAGCGCCGGCGGACGGGTTGTAACCCGGCGCAATTCTCGCGCCGCCCGAATCACCGGCGCAGGCGCAACAAGCACCCCCAACCTTAAAGCGGCCGCCAATGGCTGCGCCAGCGTCGCTGCGTAAACGACCTGCTCACCGCCATGCTCGCCGCGAAGCGCCAACGCATTGGCGCCATTAAAACCCGCCTCCCATTGATAATCGTCCTCGACGAGAACGATTCCTTTTTGCGCCGCGATTCTCAACAATGAACGCCTGCGCCGTTGCGAGAGGGTGACGCCCGTTGGACGTTGCCGACCGGGAGAAAGGAACATCACATCGCAATTCATCAAGCGCGTTTTTTCAACTTTCACGCCCTTTTCATCGACGGGAATATACTCCAGCCGTGCGCCAAGTCGTTCCAGAAGCAATCTCAATTCCGGGTTGCACGGATCTTCAAGACAGACGACGATTTTCCGATTAACGAGAAGCGAAGCGGCCAGATAGAGCGCTTGCTGGGCGCCGGTCGTTACCAGAATTTCTTCAGCGCCGGCGGTAACGCCCCGTTGCGGAAGGATCTTCCTGCGAATTTCATCGATCAGCATCGGGTCGTCGGCATCGCCGACATCCGCCGTCCAGGACTCTATTTCGGAGACCGACAAAGCGCACCGACTTGCATCTCGCCACTCCCTGGTTGGAAAAAGCGAGCGGTCAAACGGACCTTCAAGGAACGGGAACGGGTATTTTTCCCAGTCCGGCCTCAGACCGCCGGGCAGCTCGCCGCTGGCTTTCGAAACCAACCACTCACTCCACTGATCATCCAGCACCCGTGTTGGCGAGCCCGAGACCTGATCTCGGTTCTGAATACCGTCGCGCACGCCGTTTCTCACATAAACGCCGCTGCGATTAGCGCTTTCGAGATGTCCGTCGGCGACCAAACGTTCATAAACGGCGGCAACCGTGTTCCTGGAAATTTGCAGGTCCCGACTGAGCTGACGACTGGAAGGCAGGCGCGCGCCGCTAGCGAACAATCCGAGAGAAATTGCGTCTATGATCTGACGGCGGAGCTGCTCTTGCAGCGAGACGACGCTGTTTCTGTCGATAACCAGCCCGTGCGGCGTTGCAGCTTTGTTTCGCATTGGCGACCCGTCGTTCCTGACGCAAGAGTTATCAAAAACATCCGTTCAATGGAAATTTTTCCTTTTTGAGCGAACAGGTTTAAAGTTTCGAACCTATTTCGCAAGTCAAGTTAATGCAACGGAAGATCGTAACATCCCGCCTGCATGGACGGCAATCGTACCGCACAGCTTGTATATCGCGAAAAGAGACATGATTTCATCCGTAGCAACACCAACCGGGAGACTGGATCGTCATCATCTGGCTGCAACGGGGTCAGACTTGCTTCGCTTCGATGGAGAGTTCCCGGGCAAGCGGACGGCGGCTTTGATGACAGAACGAAACCGGCATTTCACGGACGATTTCAAGGCGGCGGGTCGTACGTATGCGATCAACGAGGTTGAGCCGCGAGAGCAGCCGCACAGTCGACCGGGCGGCGTAAGATCCAGGGTCGGGAGGCCGGCGCCGGCGGTTTCAACGCGTCCGTTTCGATCGAAGCCAATTCCGGCATACCGGTTCTTTGTCCGACGCCGGATGTTTCAATTT
>LYSZ01000024.1 GCA_001657385.1 Parvularcula sp. BBD 1991-13
CGATTTCGAGCGTCCGCTTCGGGCCGAGGGCCAGGATCCGCTCGACCGTGTGCTCCACCCAGAGCCGCATCTCATCCGCCGGCAGCGCCTCGTCGGTATACGAACTCTTCCAGCCCGCGATGTTGAACTCGCCGTCGCCGCCCTCAGCGGCTTGCGCGTAATCGATATCCTCGAATGTATCGCGCCATTGCGAAATCTGTTCGTCCTCAAGCGCCTCGTCCCGGTACGCCGCATCTTGAACGAGATAAGCGACGAGACGCCGGTCGCCCGGCTCGTCCTCTCGAGCCATGACGAACGCTTCGCGCACTCCCGGGCGCCGGCGCAGCAAAGCTTCGATCTCGCCCACTTCAATGCGGAACCCGCGCACTTTCACCTGGTCGTCAATGCGGCCAAGGAATTCGATATTGCCGTCAGGACGCCATCGGGCAAGATCCCCGGTGCGATAAAGCCGCTCGCCGGGGCGGTCGGCGAATGGATGCGGCGCGAATTTCTCGGCCGTCAGCGCGGGGCGTCCGAGATAACCGCGGGCCAGCCCCGCGCCGCCGATCATCAACTCGCCGGGCGCGCCGACGGGAAGGGGCTGTAATCGGGAATCCAGGATGTACAGCTGCGTGTTCACAATCGGTCGCCCGATCGGCGGCGCCCCGGCCGCCTCTTCATCGCAAGGCGCGGCGCTCACCCAGACGGTCGCCTCGGTCGGTCCGTAGGCGTTCAGGAATGTCCGGCCCCGCGCCCATTTGCGAACCACGTTTTGGGAGCAGCTTTCGCCGGCGGAGGTGATCACTTTCAACCGCGGCAGGTCGGCATGGTCCAGGGCCGTCAGCACGCCCGGCGTCGTCACCAGCATGGAGATCGCCTTGTCCCGCAGAATCTGAACAAGTTCAGGACCGGGACGAATATCCTCACGGTCGGCGAGACACAGCGTTCCCCCATGCGCCAGCGCAAGGCAGAGCTCGAATACCGAGGCGTCAAAGCCGAATGATGCGAATTGCAGCACCCGCTCGTTTTCAAGCGGCCCGTAGTCGAGCGACTGCGCGAAGGCAAGGTTGCGAAACCCGTGGTGATTGAGCATCACGCCTTTCGGGGCGCCGGTGGTGCCGGATGTGTAAATGACATAGGCCAGGTCCTGCGGCCTCGCGAGCGGAAGCGGATTATCCGATGAGGCGTCGTCAGCCTCGAACTGCGTCCTGAGCGACAATACCGGCGCCGGGGCATCGACAGGGTCGTCCGTATCCTGGATCAGGAGCTTCAGCCCGGAATCCCGGATAATGTAGTCCCGCCGTTCCGCCGGGTACTGCAAATCGATCGGGAGATACGCGGCCCCGGCTTTCAGGATGCCGAGAAAGGCAACCGGATAACGCTCCGACGCCCCGGCCAGAACGCCGATGCGGTCGTTGGCCTGAACGCCGTGAACGCGCCGCAAGGTGTTCGCGAGGCGATTGGCCGCGACGTTCAGTTCGGCATAAGTCAACCTGGAGTCGCCATATTCAATCGCAGTCTTATCAGGGCGGCGCCGCGCCTGCGCCTCGAAGAGCTGGCAAAACAGCGCCGGGGACGGCAACTCGCGTTCGGTGTCGTTCCAGCCTGTCATTATTCGACGGAGCGCGCTCTCGTCGACCACCGGCAGGTAAGCGATAAGCGCCTCCGGCCGGCCCACCGCCCCTTCGATCAGCGTCTCGAAGCTTCGCGCCGCACGCTCAATGGCCTCGAAATCGTAAAGCGCCCCGTTAAAATGCAACTCTATCGAAAGGTCCGCACCCGTCCTGATAACCGAAAGCTTGATGCGAAAGGCGTCGGTGCAATTATACTGGCGGCGAACCGCAATGGCGATCTCGTCTGACTGAAACGCCGGCCCGCCGTCCACATATTCGAAGGCAATCGGAAATGTCGAACAGTCAAAGGGCGTTTCCTCCTGTTCGCTGAGGGCGGCCCAGGAAAAGTATCCCTGACGCCAAGCGGCTTGCCGGACCGCCTCCGACGCCTGCGCCGCCGTTTCGTCCAACCGCAGCTTGCCGTCGAGATACCCGTAAATGGGCAGCCACCTCGAATAAAGGCCCGGCAGGTCCGTCATTTCCTCTGTAGACCGATCGTCTGTCATCCGCCAGATGACGAGATCCCGCGCGCCGGTGAGCCGCCAGAGAAGGATTTGCCAGCAGGCGAAGAGGAAGGACGCCTCGTCAACGGCGCAGCAGCGCGCGGCGCCGGCGATTCCTGACGCAAGGTCCGAACTTAACGCCAGACGAAGCAACCGCGGTTCAAACCCCGCGCCTTCCTCCGGCTCACGCTCCCCGAACAAGGACGGCGGCGGATGTGACAGCGCGATCTGTTTCAGGGCGCGCCCGGCGGCGTCCGGTCCGTCTTCCGCCGCCTGCGCATTCTGCAATTCCGCATAATCCGCATATTGGATAATTTCTTCCGGACGCGGCGCCTGCCCCTGGAACGTCGCATAGCGCGCGCCGATTTCCACCGCCAGCGCCCTTACGGTCGCAGCGTCGGCGCATGGCCCCGGCAGCGTGATCACGAGTTCGTGCCGGTTTCTGCCCAGCGCAATAAGGACGGCGCGCAATCCCCGCGATTGCGCCGGGTCGGCGTCGCACGCAACCGCCTCGGCGATGAAATCATCGACGAACCGCGTTTGCTCCGCCTGGCTGCGCGTGCTGAGATCGACCGTCTCGCAATGAACGTCCGACGCCTCCTCGATAATCTGAAGCGGCGCCGACGCCGCTGGAGGAAGGTGAAAATAGGTGCGAAGGATTTCGTGACGGCCGACCGCCTCGGCAAGCGACCGCCTCAAGCGGTCGACGTCGAGAGAACCATCGATGGACAGCACGCCGACCCAGCGGCCCGCGGAAAGCCGCTGCTGCAACGCCCAAACCTGCCGCTGATGCGGCGACAGGCGATAGCCTTCGAGTTTTTCATTCCTCATCGTCACATCCATCAGCTTGTCAGGCAGACGCGGCGCCGGACGGCGTCCCTGTATTCAGTATCATGATGTTTATACTGCGACGCATCTGCGCCCGGTCAGCAACCCATGGAACGCGATAATCTGAGAAAAGCCGGCGCGCCCCGCTTCATGCGGACAATAGTGTAGGCGCGCCGTCATCACAGTATTGCATATGCGCATCGCGATTTGTAGCATCGGACATGGCCTGGCTTGATGGCGCGGCGTTGATTATGCTTCGAACCTTGAAGCGAATATTCTTTACCGGATAACCGCCGCGCCGGCATGAACGCACTGAAACCAACCTCTTTCGCACCCGCGCCCGAAAGACGGCGGCCTTCAGGCCTGTAATTCTTCCGTATACGCTTCATCTGGCGGGTTTACGCGCCGCGTCGTTTTTCTCACCGTCCCGACCGCGCATGACGCCGCCGCGGTCACTTGCGTTCGACGATTTCATTATGCTCGTTCATCAACAGCACCGTCGGATGATGGTCCCGGGCGTCCGCTTCCTCCATGTCGGCAAAAGAAACGATGATCACGACGTCGCCCACCGCGCCCAGGCGAGCGGCCGCTCCGTTCAGAAGGAATTTGCGCGACCCCCTTTCTTCAGGCAATGCATAGGTTTCAAGGCGGGCGCCATTGGTCACATTCCAGATCGCCACCTTTTCGTGAGGCAGAATGTTCGCCGCATCCATGATGTCCGTGTCAACACCGATCGACCCTTCGTAGTAAAGGCAGGTCTCGGTGAGCCGCGCCATATGGATTTTCGATTTCATCAGTGTCAGGCGCATGCGTCTTCTCCTCGCAATTGGTTACGGTCTGTTGGCAGTGGGAAAGTCGATGCAATGAACGCAACCAGCGGCCTAGGCGACGTTGCAGTCGCACCGGTATTGCAAACGACAAGGGTAATTCAGCAACGGCGTCAGCGCCTCATTTTCCAGATATTGTCACGATACGCATAAGCGAGATTCACGCTTCTCATTCGATCATTTGGCGCACGGCCATCCAGCCGGCAATTGCGCCGCAGTCATTAGCGAGTCGACGCGGCGTTTGCCGGAAGGCAAAGCGGAAGCCGACGCGAACGCACGCCAATGAGGACCCTTACGGACCAGACGCTTTAACAATGCAACGTAGTATTCTCAGGCGTTACGCTCGGCGACGACAGGCGAGCAGCCGACGCCTTTCACAGGCAAGACAGTTTCGCCGGACCGCCGAACAATATCCAGCGGCGCCGCCACTTCAAAACTGAATTTTTCGTCAGACTCAAGAGGAAAAGCGTTCAGTTCCAATCATCCTTTGAACAAAAAAGACTATATCATAGGGCCGCACAAGCGAAAACCCTTTCATCGCCGTCGTATCGACTGATCCGTAGAGAAACGGCGACTCCTGATTTCAAACCGGTCATGCGCTGCAACAGCGCGAGACGCCGGTCGCTTCGCCGTTATGGAGCACGATCGGACGTCGCGCTTCACCGTTTTCCTCCATCGCCGTCAATAAGAACGGACTTGCGCCGGACCGTTCTCAGTTTCTCCCGCATGGAATTTTGCGATTGAATGGCTTCATCCGTCTGCGGTTCTTCGGAGAAAACCTTGACGACGTTGACGCGCGTCTCCGGCTGCGCTGTCACATGGCGCAGGATGTTTTCGTACTGTTCGAGAAGGCGGCGCATCGTCGAATCCCGGTACAAATCGGTGTTATAATTGAGTTGCACCTTAATGCCGTCGTCGCCCAGGTCGGTAACGGCCACCGCCAGGTCAAGCTTGGATTCCCCGCCATCAACCTCGATGCGCGTCAGCCGCAGGCTGTCGCCGCCGATGTCGATCGCTTCCGACCGGTCCGGATAATTGTGCACCACAAAGATGATCTGAAAAAGCGCCTGCCGGTCGAGATTGCGCTCGGGACGCATGATTTCGACCAGCTTTTCAAAGGGCAGGTCTTCATGGGCGTAAGCGTCAAGCGCCATATTCTTGACCCTTTCCATCAATTCGCAAAACCGCGGCGCGCCCGAGACGTCGACGCGCATGATCAGGGTATTGACAAAAAAACCGATGACGGATTCCGTCTCCGTGCGGTTGCGATTGGCCACCGGCGCGCCGATAACAATGTCTTCCTGACCGGTATGGCGGTGTAACAGCAAGACGAAGGCGGCGAAAAGCGTCATGAACAGCGTGCAATCCCGCGCAACGCCGAAACGGCGCACGCGGGCGCTGAGGTCAGGGTCGAGGATGCGGGTTTCGAGCCGTCCGCGATAGCGCTGTACCGCCGGACGGGAATAATCGGCTGGAAATTCCGACGCCAGAAGGTTTCCGCCCAATTGGCCGGTCCAGTACTGGACCAGCTTGTCAAGCGTCTTGCCGGTGAGCCGCCGGCGCTGCCAGGCGGCGAAATCCACATATCTGATCGGCGTGTCGGCAAGGGGATTGGGCTCGCCTCTTGAAATGGCGGCGTAGAGAACCAGGATTTCACGCAGCAGCAGCCGGTTCGACCACCCGTCCGTGATGATATGATGCATTTCGAGGAAGGCCGTGTGGTCCTGGTCGTCGAGCCGCACAAGGCTCACTCTCAACAACGGCCCGCGCGACAGATCGAAGGGCCGGCTCGCTTCTTCCTGCGCCAGCCGGCGCAATTCGGCCTCGCGCGTCCGCGCCGGCAGATGCCGCAGATCATGCTCTGTAACGGGAACGTCTGCCGCCGGTGCAATAATCTGGACGGGCGCGCCGTCAATGCTGGCGAAAGTTGTGCGCAGGGATTCGTGGCGGCGCAAGATCGTGTTGATGGTTTCGGCGAACGCCTTGCGGTCAAGCGGCCCTTCGATGCGCATCGCCAGCAACGGCTCGTTGTAAAATGCGTTTCCGGGCTCCATCTGGTCGAGGAACCAGAGCCTGCGCTGGGCGAAGGACAGCGGATAGGAATCGCGGTCTTCCCCCCTGGGAATACGATCCGTAGCAAGAGGATCGAGTCCCTTTCGCTCCAGCATCCGCTTCAGGAGGGCCTGCTTTTCCGGCGACAGCCGGTCGATGCGGTTCACCAGCTTGCTCACGGCCGGCCTCTCCGCGGTCGCCGCCTTTCCCATGCACGGGGGAAGCGCAACAGTGCGAAGGACACGGGTGCGAAAAACAGGAGCGCGAAAAGCGCAGGGGCGAATAGAGAACGGCTCATGTCTCCTCCGGCCCGGCGCCGGCGTCCGCGAGACGACGCTGGACTTCATCGTCATCCAGGGTTTCGATTTCTTCCAGCAGGCTGGAAAGCTCGATCATATCCTCGTCGCGCGGTAGCCCTTCGCGGATAACCTCCGCCAGCCCGGCGATGGTGGGACGATCGAACAGGGCGCGAAGCGGAAGCTGCTGCTGGAACGCATCGCGCAGCCCCGAGATCAACTGAACGGCGAGCAGCGAGCTGCCGCCCATTTCGAAGAAATTGTCGTAGACGCTGATGTCGTCCATGCCGAGCACGGCGCGCGCGACCTCGACGATGGTTTGCTCCACCTCGTCCCTCGGCGCCACGACATCGCCCCGCCGCTTCGGCGCGCGGCGGGGCGAACCGGCGGCGGCGCTCGTCGCCTCGGTCTTTTCCCGGCGCCGCGCCGCCAGCGCTTCAAGCCTGACCCACTGATCGATGCGCAGCTTGAGATCGCCGGTTGCGATGATCAGCCTCGGCGTGTCTTGCAGCGCCATGGCGCGCTTGAAACACTCCACAACTTCCTCGTCCGACATGACGAGTTTCGCCAACTCGTTACCGAACCCGCCTGCCGCCGCATCGCTCGCCTCGGACGACATTTCCTGTCGGTGCCAGCCTTCCCAGTTGACGGTTCGCCATGGCGCGCCGCGTCCTCGGCACTCCTGCGCAAAGGCGTCCATGAACAGGTTCGAGGCCGCGTAAGCGACGAAACCGAGCCCGCCGAGGATCGGCGAGAGCGAGGATGTGAATACGCAGAAATCGATTTCGCGCCCGCGCAGGGCCTCTTCGAGCGCGAACAGCCCCTGAACCTTGGGAGCGAACACCCGCTCGCAGTCATCGCGGGTCGCGGCGAGCACCGGGGTATGCTCCTGAAGCCCGGCCGCGTGCACGACGCCGTTGAACGCGCCGAAGCGGTCGACGACCTCGTCGACAAGGATTTTGATCTCCGGCGCACCGGTCAATTTCAAAGGACGGATCATGACCTCGGCGCCGAGATCTTCAAGCGCCATCACCCTGCGAAGCCGCCGGGCCGTGCGGTCCGCTTCGTCCGCGTTCGAAACAATTGCGTCCCACTGCTCGCGCGGCGGGAGGGGATCTTGCGCGGTCAGCACCAACTTCGCCCGATAGCGCTCCGCAAGATGCCTCGCGATCACCAGGCCGAAGCGCCCGAGCCCGCCCAAAATCAGATAGGTCCCGCCTTCGCGCAGCGGCAGGCGGGCGTCCGGCGCCTCAGGCGTTTCCACCGGCTCGTAAACCTGGCGCCACCGCGCCTCGCCCCTGTAGACGACGGCGGGATCGCGATCATCGGCGCACGCCTCCGCCAGCAGGAGATCGGCCAGCGCATCAGCGTCCGGTCCCGTAGGCGCGGGCGCCTCCACATCGATGCTGTAACACCGGATGTTCGCATGTTCCTGCGGAATCACGAGACAGGGCGCAAGCGCCATCGCCTTCTCCGGGGCGACGGGATCATCGCCCGAGAAATTGTGCAGTCGGTTGGCGACCAGCGACACCGTAACCGGATCGACCAGGTTCGCCCTGACCATCGCCTGCGCCAGATGAAGAAGGGCGTAAAACCCCCTGTCGATCGTCGCGTCCCCGGGGCCGGGGCGTTCCGGGTCGCCACTGTCGAGCGTCCACAGATGAATCACATGCCGCGGCTTGCGCCCGGATTGAAGCAGGTCCCGCAGGAGCGCGTCCCAATCGGATGGAGATGCGGGATCGACCTCAAGGTCACACGCGCCGGCGTCTCCCGTCCGACCCTCGGTCGTCCCCGGCGTCCGCCCCTTCGGGGCGACCCGGACGCAACGCTGCCCGAGTTTCTCCAGACGGCGCGCCAGGCGGCTGCCGACACCTTCCGCATCCGTCAGAATGAGCCAGGCGGACGCATCGCCCGCGTCGCCGGCGGCGGGACGGGGCGGCGTCAGCGACCGCCGCCACGACGGCAGGTAGAACCAGTCGGCCATCCGCGGTTTTTTCTCGATGCGCGCATCCGCTTCGGAGCGGCCGGACGTCAGCGGTTTCGCCTCCACCCAGAAACGGCGCCGCTCGAACGGATAGGTCGGAAGCGGCACGCGCCGGCGGGTTTCCCCGGCATGGAGCCCGCGCCAGTCAACCTCCCCGCCGGCGAGCCATATCTTGCCGAGCGCACCCGCCAGATGCGCAACGTCGCTGCGCCTGTCGCGCGCATGGCGCATCATCGGAACGGCGATCGCGCCGTCCTTCCCGGGGCGATGCCCGCGAACCAGGTCGCAGAGCGTCTGGCCGGGGCCGACCTCGAGAAAAATCCGTTTCGGGTCCTTCACCAGCGCCGAGATACCGGCCGAGAAATTCACGACGCCGCGCAAATGCGTCAGCCAGTATTCCGGGTTCGTGACGTCTTCATCGGCCCACATGCCAGTGACGTTCGAGAGATAGGGAATTTGCGGCGCATTCAGCGTCACGCTTTCCATGACCTCGCGGAACGGCGCCAGCGCCGGCTCCATCATCGCGGAATGAAAAGCGTGCGAGGCGCGCAGCCGCTGGCACGCAATTTCACTTTTCGTCAGTGTACTCTGTAATTTGTCCACAGCGTCCGTCGGACCCGAGACGACGCAGGAGTCGGGCGCGTTCACCGCGGCCAGGGACAGCCCCTCGGTGAGCCGCGCACGCGCTTCGTCTTCCGGGAGCCGGACCGCCAGCATGGCGCCGCGGTCGAGCGCCTGCATAAGCCGGCCCCTCGCCGCGACCAGACACAGCGCGTCGTCGAGCGAGATCACGCCGGCAAGACAGGCCGCGACATACTCGCCGAGACTGTGGCCGATCATCGCCTCCGGCTTCAGTCCCGCACGCATCATCCAGCGCGCGAGGGCGTATTCGACAATGAAAAGCGCGGGCTGGGCGACCGACGTCTGGTCGACGTCCGATGTCGCCGCCTCTTGGACAGCGGCTGCCGGCGCTGAAGCCTCCGGCCCGGAAAGGTCGGGCGCTGCGGTCTTCCCGGTCCGGCCGCGGGAGAAAAGCAGGCGGGTGATGTCGAAATCGACATGCGGGCGCAGAAGCGCCGCGCAACGGTCGACCTCCCCCCTGAAATACGCTTCGGAAGCGTAAAGGTCCGCGGCCATACCTTCATATTGCGACGCCTGGCCGGAGAACATAAAGACCAGCGGCCGGAAGCCCGGCTCGACCGCCGCCGTCATCAGGCGCTCGCGGTCGCCGCTCTCCAGCGCCCGAACGGCGTCGGCGACATCGTTACAGACCAGGGCGCGGCGAAAGCCGAAGGGTTTGCGGCCGACTTGCAGCGTGTACGATACATCTGCGAGAGACGCCTGCGGATGGTCTTTCAGATAGGCGGCGAGATTTTCCGTCGCGGCGTCAAGGGCGCTCTCGGTCTTGCCCGACAGCGCGAGCAATTGCCAGTCCCCCGAGGGACCGGAGGGCGTCGCCGCCGGAGGATCCTCGACGATCACATGCGCGTTCGTTCCGCCGATGCCAAGCGAACTGACGCCGGCGCGGCGCGGGCTCGCGCCTCTCTTCCACGCGGCCAGCTCCCGGTTGACGAAAAAGGGGCTGGAGGCGAAGTCGATTTTAGGATTGGGGGTCGCGCAATGAAGACTGGGCGGAATGACGTCGTGCTCCAGGGCGAGAATCGCCTTGATCAGCCCGGCGACGCCGGCGGCTGCGTCAAGGTGGCCGATATTCGTTTTCACCGAGCCGATCGGGCAATACCCCCGCCGGTCGGTGGTAACGCGGAAGGCTTCGGTCAGGGCCTGAACCTCGATCGGATCGCCAAGCGCGGTGCCGGTTCCATGCGCCTCCACATAACCGATGGCGTCGGCGTTTACGCCGGCGGCGGCGAGCGCTTCGACAACAACCGAGGTCTGCCCCTGAACGCTCGGCGCGGTGAAACCGACCTTGAGCGAGCCGTCATTGTTGATCGCCGATCCCTTGATGACGGCGCGAATGGCGTCGCCGTCGGCCATGGCGTCGGCGAGGCGTTTCAGCACGACGATCCCGGCGCCATTGCCGAACACTGTTCCCTGGGCGCTGGCGTCAAATGCGCGGCAGCGGCCGTCGGGCGAGAGGATGCCGCCTTCCTGATAGTAGTATCCCGCCCGCTGCGGCGTGCGCACGGCGACGCCGCCCGCCAGCGCCATGTCGCATTCGCCGTTCAAGAGGGCCTGACAGGCGACATGCGCGGCGACAAGCGATGTGGAACAGGCGGTTTGAACGGTCACGCTCGGTCCGTTCAGCCCCAGCTTGTAGGAAAGCATGGTGCAGAGAAAATCGACATTGTTCCCGACGCCGACCTGCGCCGCGCCGACGGATTCCAGGAGGTCGGGGTTCGAATAGAGGTTCATCAAATAGGTGCTGAGCAACGAACCGGCATAGACGCCGATCGCCCCGTCAAACCCTTCCGCGTAATAGCCCGCGTCCTCCATCGCCTCCCAGGCGCATTCCAGGAAAATCCGGTGCTGGGGGTCCATGACCTCCGCTTCCCTGGGCGTGAAATCAAAGAAGTCCGCATCAAAATAATCAATGTCGTCCAGCACCGCGCCCGCCGGCACGTGACTTGATCCGCTCAAGGAACGCCGCCCGCCGGGCGGCGGATCCAGATCCGCCTCCGCGAATGTCTGGATGGACTCAACGCCGTCACGAATGTTGCGCCAGAACCCGGCGACATTCCTGGCGCCGGGAAAACGGCCGGCCATGCCGATGACGGCGACGTCGGAGCCAGCTTCGGAGCCAGCCTCGCAGACAGAGTCGGAGTCAGAGTCGGAGTCAGAGCCGCCGGACGGTTCGCCGCCTTCAAAATTGCTCATCTGCATTTCTTTTCATAAGTCACCGTCAAAATTTTGTTTTTAATATTGTTATCTATATTTGTTTTTTCTTTCTTTCGCCGCGGCCTTCTTATCTCATATCGTTTCGCGTTTTCAAACCCGGAAGGGGCAAGTTTCACAAAGAGATTGCAAAAATCCGTAGGAGCCCTATTGCGCTCCCGGCGGGACCGGCCGGTTTAGCGTTTCGGCCATTCGAATGCAGGCGCAGCCGCGCCGGCGACGCGCGTTTCTCCGTAGTCTTTTGACAGCGCCAGTATCTGAGCCCCTTCATCCGCAAGCGCGTCGACCAGTTGCCTAGCATGCGTGACGATGATGATTTGACTTTCCCTCGACGCCCTGATGATCAGCCGCGCCAGCGCTGGCAGGAGATCGACATGCAGGCTCGTTTCCGGTTCGTTGAGCGCCAACAGGGACGGCGGGCGCGGCGTCAGCAGGGCCGCGGTCAACAGCAGGAACCGCATCGTGCCGTCGGAAAGCTCGGACGCGCGCAGCGCGCGCAGCAAGCCCTTCTGGCGCAGCGCCAGCTCAAAGAACCCGTCGGCGGCGAGGATCTCGACCTGACTGCCCGGAAAGGCGTCGTCGACGGCCTCGGCCAGCGCGTTGACGTCGCCGATCTCGATAATCGTCTGCATGGCGGCGGCGATGTCGGCCCCGTCGTCCGCCAGCGCAAATGTCCGTGTCCCAACCTGAGGACGCCGGCACCCGGCGTCCCGATCCGTGCGCAACTGGTCGTAGAACCGCCATGAGCGCATGCGCTCGCGCAGCTCGTAAATCTCGGGCGAGTCTTTCGGGCTCGCCGCATGGGTCATCATGCTGTCATAGGGCGCGAGGGTAGAGTTCAGCTGAACCCGTTTCCCGTTTTCGTTCAGACCGGAGACGAGAGATCCGGCGCGGGTCGCCAGCGCATTCGTCCGTTTCAGACGTTCGCCCACCCAGACCGCCTCGGCCTTGATTTCCGGATCCCGGCCGAACAGGGACTGGCTCGGTTTCGGCAGGCCCAGATCGATCGCGTACCCGAAATCCTCGCTCGCAAAGCCCAGGCGCAGACTGACGGGGCCCTTGCGGGTCGTTCCCTGCACAGGATGATCCCCTCTTCTCACGGCCGCAGAGATTTCCTCCGGGCCCGCCCATAATGTCGACGACAGCCCGCCCTCGTTCGCGAGCGCGCCGGTGATCCTGCCCTGGCTCACCGAGGCGAGCAGTTGTATCGCCCGGTAAAGGCTCGACTTGCCGCTGCCGTTCGGCCCCGTAATCACGTTCAGCCGTTCCAGCGGAAGCGAGACGTCCCGCAACGACCGGTAGCCGGATACTGCAAGCGTAATCAGCATGGTTGACGTCGGCGCCTTTCAGGGTCTGCTGTCCTTATTCTATCCGACAAGCCGGTTGATGGGTATCGGCCCTACTTTCGCGCCGCCTGGCCGCGAAGCCGGCGGCGCGCCTTGCGACGCTTGCCGCGCTCCAGGCTCTGGCGATAGGACGCCGAAGCATCGTCCGAGCCGGCGACAGACGCCGCCAGCGCGCTGACCGACGGGTGCTTGAACAATTCCGCCACCGGCAGGTCGATGTCCAGGCGCTCCTTCAACAGGCCCTGGATACGGATCACCAGGAGCGACTGGCCCCCGAGATCGAAGAAATTTTCGTCAACGCCGACGGCGTCCAGGTTCAACACCTCTTTCCAGATCTCCAGTATCTTCCGCTCAAGTTCGGTGCGCGGCGAGGCGAGAACGGCGTTCGCTTCGGACCGGCTCCGGTCCGGCGCCGGCAGGGCGCGCTTGTCCACCTTGCCGTTCGGCGTCAGCGGCAGAACCTCAAGCTTCACGAAAGCCGACGGCACAAGGTAGTCCTGAAGAGCCAGCTTGAGGAATTGACGCAGATCATTCGTTTGCGGATCTTCACCGTCCCTGCACACATAATACGCTGCGAGCCGCTGGTTTCCGGGCTCGTCCTGTCGTGCGACCACGGCCACGTCGCGAATGGCGGGATGCGCGCGCAGCGCGGCCTCGACCTCGCCGAGTTCGACGCGGTGGCCGCGGATTTTCACCTGATCGTCGAGGCGGCCGAGATAGTCGATCACGCCGTCCGGCATGTAGCGGGCGATATCGCCGGTGCGGAACAGCCGCGCGCCTTCCCGCCCGCTGAAAGGGTCGGGCACGAAGCGCGCCGCCGTGAGGCCGGGAGCGTGCAGATACGCACGCGCAAGCCCCGCGCCGCCGACATAAAGCTCTCCCGGCGCGCCGATCGGCGCGGGGTTCATCTTGCGGTCGAGGAGATAGACCTGCGTGTTCGCAATCGGCCGGCCGATCAGGCTGGCGCCGGGCGCCCCGCCCCGATCATTTTCATCCCTTCCGCTTACATCCTTTCCGTTTTCCTCTCGCCCGTTGTCGTCTCTCTTCGTCCCGCCGGCGAATTCGTGGAAGGTTGCGTCCGCTGAAACTTCGGATGCGCCATAAAGATTGAGCAGCGAGGCTTCCGGCAGGACGGCATGGAACCGCTCGATCAGATCCCGCGGCAGCGCTTCTCCGCTGCTGACCCAGATCGTCAGTCGCGGCAGCCGGGCGCCCAGATCAGGAACCGCGTCGAGCAGGGCCCGCAACAGCGACGGCACAAGCGTCATGCGCGTGACATTCGAGGCGGCGAGCGCATCGACCAGTCGGCCGGGATCGTTCACGACTTCCTGCGGGATGACCGTCAGGCTGACTCCCTGCAACAGCGGACCGAATATTTCCCACACGGAATCGACAAAACTGAGGGCCGTTTTCTGGCAACACACCTCCCCTTCCCTGAAGGGGCTGGCGCGCCACATCCAGTCAAAGCGATTCATGGCGCCGCCCTGCAAGCCGACGACGCCCTTCGGCCTTCCGGTGGAGCCGGAGGTGTAGATCACATAGGCCGCGTCCTCGCCGCACAGCGGCGCGCCGCATAAATCCGCCGCGG
>LYSZ01000008.1:0-140212 GCA_001657385.1 Parvularcula sp. BBD 1991-13
AAATTGAAACATCCGGCGTCGGACAAAGAACCGGTATGCCGGAATTGGCTTCGATCGAAACGGACGCGTTGAAACCGCCGGCGCCGGCCTCAAACGCCGTGCCGAGATGCTTGACCCGGATTTTCACTTCATCGCGGCCGAGATTGACAAAATTGACGCGGCGCACCTCGCTCGCCTGCGGCAGCGCCTGGCGGATGGAGTCCTCGATATCCGCTTCAAGGCTGTCGAGATCGTCGAACAGGCCGTTGATTCGATCGCGCGTAAAATTCGCCGGAAAGACGGAAATTTGCGGCGTCAGCCCGTATTGCGCGAGCAGCGCGTTGGCGGTGTTGGTCTTGTTGGCGATCAGGGAATCGATTTGCGACGCTGTAATGGACAGCCCCTCGACGCGATCCGGCGTGAACCGGGAGAAAGAATCGTCCGGCACGCCAATCAGAAATTCCGTGTCTTGCGCATGAACGGCGGTCGCGAAGAACGCTGCGGCCGCGGCCATCCCCATCATTCTGGAAAGCATAATCAATCATCCCTTGTTGATTCTGAATTGAAGAAAACAAGCATGGCGAACCTATACGTCAAAAAATGTAAAGCGTAGAAAATTGAGTTCTCAATCCTGTGTTTTCATATCTGCTTGTGTTTTCTGGTGTGGCCGTCACGGGCAATTGCGAAGGCCGGCCGGTTACACGGTCGTTCCAAACGCAAACCTGCCTCGGCGCGGAGAACGGCAGCCGGATCTGCCCGCGGCGGCCGCTTGCGACGTCGCATACGCCGGGCGAACGCTGGTCGCGCGATTTCCTGTCGGATGTCTTTGGACCAGTAGGGCGCTTCCGCATCATCGCCGTCATCGACGACCGCACGCCCCAATGTCTCGGCCTCATTGCCGACACGTCGATCTCGGCGCTTCGCGTCGCGCGCGAACGCAACACATTGATCAGGCTCTACGGTCAGCCACAGACCGTTATCAGTGATAATGAAACCGAGCTTACCTCCCGGGCCAGGCTCGACTGGCAGAACCGCGCGCGCGTCAACTGGCATTACATCGCGCCGGGCAACCCGCCCCAGAACACTTTCGTTGAATCATCCAACGTCAAACTGCGAGGTGAACTCCTGAATGAAACCATGTTTGAAAACCTCGCCGACACTCGGCGGAAGCTTGCCAGATAGCGATACGATTATAACAATGTCAGGCCGCATTTGGCCCTGAACCGACAATCCCAGGCGCCCACGCGCAGCGCGCCTGAGCTATCGGTCGGCGCCATGCACGGCGCGCTCGCCAAGACACAAACAATGAAATATTCAACCCAAAGACCCTCGTTCTAAATGCGGGACCCGAAAGCGGCGCCGCAGTCGAAAATTTGAGGTGTACAGATGTTCACAGCCGTCCATAACCTCTTGCTTTTATTCCATAGGCGTGCGTGCGCGTGCGCCGATATCCACGCATATTTTCGGCGTTTGGACCCAAATTGACGCCCAAATCGGGGGTTGCTCCACTTTTGCGATCAGGTGTTTAATTTATGAAATTCAGAGATTGAGTGACTCGAACCATCAGCAAGCGATGCATTAACGCTTGGATTGCGGTTGAACTCTCAAATCACGCACCATTTTGTTGCTTTGGGCAGACGCACGAACGCTTTTCAATTGTCGGGCTCGACATCGACATCAGGCGCGTCGCTGGGCTTGACGGTTGCACAGGTCCGCGCCGCGCTTTACGCGCAAGTCGCGCAAGCTAAAGACTTGACTTGGAAAACCAGCCGAGCCGTACCGGAACCCGGCAAAGGCATGCCACGCCAGTCGCAGTCGCATCGGTTGCTCTCGCCTCGCGGAACGTCATTGCTTTTCAAGAAGGGAAGACGGCAAATAAATAAGTCCCTCAGTAAACCGCTCCAACTGTTTGAGCACAGACACGCTGGAGGACGCATCAGCGTCGCCAAGCGTGTCTTGCGCAGTCCGACCTTGCAGGATCAGTTTAATCAATTCCGGAGACGACGCGAACGCCGAATGCTGCGTTCCATCGCCAAGCTCGATATCGGACAGGTCTATAACCGTAACGCCCGCGTCCTGAAGCGCCGCGATATCGCCGCCCTCCCCAACCCGCGGGTGGCCGCCTCTCAGCCGCTCGGACAACCGGAGAGCCCTATCGTCAGACGCGACAAAAACAACGATGGGATCAGGTTTAACCACCAAAGAGTCGAGTTGCCTTTTGAAAACGTCCATGTCGATATCAGGCGACGCCAACACCAACGGTTCAATCTTCTCGAGAACCGCGGTCTTGCCTGTCAGACTTAACTCCCGGAGCCCTTCCATCACGAGCAGGGTTCCCATCGAATGCCCCATAATGAATATCGACGAGGCATCCGAAGATCCCAAAACGGTCAGCAGTTCGACAAAACTGTCGCGCGAGAATTGCACGCTGTCCCGGTCGTACATATAACCGACTGGCTTTCCTGCAGACGGCCATGAATAGTGAACCGCAACCGACGTATTCTCAAAATCATTCAGAATCTGCCCGGTCCGGTAGACGCCGCTTGAGTAAGGAACATTATAACCGTGCACAAACAAAAAAATGGTCTTTACGCCAGATAGGTTAGCCAAGCGCTCATTGATTAAAGGCGCAACATTCCGTCGGGAGATGCTTTCAAACTTTTTTATCCCGAATTGCCGGTCCGGATCGCCGCCGCCCTTAGGATAAGCGATTGCCCCGAGTTGGCGGTCGTCGGGCACCCATACTGAGATCAGATTAAACGAAAGTTCGTCAGATCGTGCGTCGCCATAGGCTTGCTCGGGTTCGTCAACAGGCTCCCGCGACGTCGCGACGATCACGTCATGGGCTGTTCCGGTTTCAACATCAGCCGCCACCATTGCGAGCGGCGGCGGCTTCGTCAAACATGCAGGCAGGATTATTACAAAGATAAACCCCAAAAGTGGTCCAACTTTCATAACGCGCTCCGTGAACGTCAAATTCAATGAACGTTGCGTCGAAAAGGTCAGCATCAGCCTTAAAGTTTTCCCAGCGAACTTGAAATCAATAAATGGTCGTTCTCTCGTGTGCTAGTCTTACCTGGCTTAATCTCCGAGCTCGACGCCGGGGCCGCCCATTCGCCCCCGCTAGAAATGCACCGAGGGCTTTGTACCGCATCCATCCCCAAAACCGGACAGGAAGGCTGCATGAGGCTTTAACATGTATTCCGTACAGCACGTTTCGTCTCGCCGTTAGCGATTGCTTCCGCTTGAGCGGAAGCGCATGAAGAGCGCGATCGACTCCTCCAAAGTATCGATCGAACCCTGTCGCCATGAATCTCCACCCGTCGATCCGATGCTTTAATTCATTACAGCGAAGCGATTTTTCGCTTCGTAAGCTCCAAAGGCAAATGCGTTCTAATACTTGATACTGCGCTTCAACCGCGTCACTATCTGTCCGTAGACGCCCTTCTCTGCTTTGCCATGGCGTCGGCGTCCACTCACGCCTGTGCGCGCTTTTCATCCCATGCGGTCGTAGAACAGAGTTTCAGTAACGTATAGAACCTTCATGGCAACTTATAGCCCGAGCAACAGCTCTTTTGCGCTCCATCCAAATTGATCGCAGCGCATTATGTTTCGGCATTGACCGGTTCGACCTTAACGGAGGCTCCAATCATTTCATCACAGCGCCAATGATGGACTAGCGTGTGCGGATCACTCCCTTAGTGGCGACGCTAAACGTTACATCCGTTACGCCAGCGCCAATCAATTGCGACGACCGCGCCCACCGAACGACCGCTGACCGCCCAAGGATGATCTTGAGCGACCACCGCGCCATGACTGGAAGTCTTGCGACCGCCTTAAGGCGCTGTCACGCGCTTGCCAGTCCCTTTCTAGGCTCTCAAACGTGCTTCCGGACTGCACAGGCCAATCTCGTTGTTGCGCCTGAGCCTGTCTATCCTGAAATCCGTCGCCGATCGTTTCAGGCCGGTCGACGGTTTGCCAGTCGCCATCACTGTAACTCGACCATCCGTCTTCGTTGCGGCGGTAAACGTTGCCGTCCTTACCTGCATAGATATTGTTGTCAGCCCCCTTGCCGACATAGGCTGTTCCCCGGTCTGTCTGCAGGGCCCCGGCCTTGGCCCCCTGTGATGTTTCGACGCCGGCGGCGGAACCGCGCGAATCCGAATAGTTTGCGGTTCGCACCCATTCATCGCCGCGACTGACGACGCTCTCGCCCCAGCTGGCGTAAGCATTCGAGCGTTGGTAGGTCGCGCCGTACGTGTCAGTGCGCGTATTGTACGCTTGCCCTGCATAACCGGCCTGATAGGGGCCTGAAGCGGAAACTCCGCGCGCATAGGCGCCGGTCGCCGGATTATAAGCCGCGCCCCAACCGGCTCCGCCATAGGGCCCGTAAACCGCCGAGCCGCGTCCATATGTGGCGGTGTACGGATTGTAATAAGCGGCGACGCCGTAGCTGTAAGGATAGCTCCAGTAAACGGGATAACCATAGGCCGGATAGTAAATATAGGGCGGGTAGTAGTACCCAGTGCCATAGACAACCACGCCGTTGGATACATAAACGCCAGTGTAACCGGGCGTATAGCCGACGACGACGGTATCCGGCGTCGAGTCGTAAATATAAACGTGCGTGACGTGATATTTGGAGCTTGTGGGTGGGATCGCATACACCGCATCCGCTACGCTGTCGGCGACAACCCACGGCCCTTCAGGTGCGCTCGCCTCGAACCATATCCCTTGGTAACAGACATAATAGGTCGGGCCGACGCGGAAGACGTCAAACGGAGAGTTCACCGCGTAGTAAACCTCCGCACCCTCAATCTTGCGGAATTGCGGTTCGCCATTATAGGTGACAGAAACGGTTGCGCTCTTGCGCTGAACCTGAGCTTTCTGCGGAATGTTAGCCAGCAGTACGGCTTCTTCGGCCTCGGGCGTGCCTGGCACGGAAACACGCACGCTTGCGGCGGGATGGTCTGTTGGGATGTCTGCGAAACTTTCGGGCAACCCGTCGATAACCTGCGACCATCGCCCCTTTAGGCTCGGGGCCCGAAACCATCGACCGGAAACGAGATAATAATAATCGCCGCTGGTCTTGCTACGGAACAAGTTACTTTCCGTATTGATGAGCCAGGCAAGATCAGTCCCGACGATCTCCTCCTCTATGGGGCTGCCGTCGATTACGATCAATTCCGCAGGTTCATTGCTGACGAAGACATGCGGCATCTCCTCCAAGGAAATTTCCTCGCCTGGAACATGCTCGCGCACGTCCTCAAAACTCTCAGTCTTAGGAAGTTTTTTGAACGTCTTCGGCAATTTCTCCGCAGGGGTCCAAGGACCGTCGGCGGCGGTTGCCGTCAACCATCCATCCTCGTAAAGCATATAGTAGGTCGACTTTTTAGTATCGCGGAATACGTTCCAGTTTGTGTTGACTGCGAATTCGAGACGCGTCTTCTCAATTTTTGTGAAGACCGGCTCTCCGTCGAACAACACCAGGACAGCGGGCTCAAAGCTCACCAGTATCGCGGGCGTGTCGCCCACCAACGCGTCAGGACGCTCAAGGTCCGATACAGGGACGGCGTTCGTCTCAAGGCGCGCCGACGACCCATCTTCGAAATGCGCCAGGACGGTGTCGAGCGCCAAATCCTGGGACAGGCCGCCGAGGTGCGATTTCATGATTTTGCGGATGCGTGGCTCAAAAGCTGCGTGCGCGCTGCTGATCTGCACCTCAATGATCGCCAGATCATACGCTGTGACCGTTCTTTCCGCGAGGTCGGTCGTTGTAGACGCCTGCACCTCAAGCGCGGCAGGGATCGCGCGATCTTCGTCAGACAAATACAGTTCTGCGGCTAACCGGAACTTTAGCGTTTCAAAGCCTTCCCAGGAATCCACCTGCGGCTGGTAGAGGACGATGCGCGCTTCGTCCGAGCCCTTCACCTCGCGCGGCCACGCCAAAGGCTCGGCGGATGCGCGAAAAGCGCCGATCGAGACAACAAGCGCCGCGAACGCCCAAACCAATCTACTGTTTATCATGACACCGTGCATCCTTCTTACTCGGACAATTAAGTCCCAAACCGATCACCCGCGGTCGAATCTACAAACAGTTCGAGCATATGCGCCCCAGTTGCGGGAGAACCACGAACGATCGTCGCCGTTTCGCTCCCACCAACATGTCGACGATAAATTTCGCGAGTTCACTTGACTATCGCCGGCTATTTGAGCCGATACGTGAAAACCAGACCGACGCTCGCCTGATCCTCAGAGCCGCGCTCTTGAACCAAAGGCGAATCGCCCGCGTCGCCTGTCAGTCGATCATAGCTTCCGACCACCCCCACCGCGAACCGCTTGGTCGGTCCGAATGGAACGAAGACGCTGCCTCCGACACCGTAAGACTGCACTCCGCCGGACGCTTCGTAAACGGACAGCCCCGAGGCGAGGGATTGCTGTTGATCAACGCCGTAATAGGTCTCGTTGTAAGTGTCGTTGACAATGCGTAGACGCGGCCCGACCGAGAAGCGAACGGGTCGGAGACCGAGCGGAATTGCGCCCTGAACATTAGCCGATGCATCGAAGACAAAGCCTTCGTGACCGTTAACGCCCTGTCGGGCTTCGCCTCTCACGGCGACCGGCCCGAGCGCATACTGCGCGAAGCCGCCAAGCTCGAGGGTCGTCGCAACGTCGCCGAGGCCGACCAGATCCGTGGTGTCGTCTCCCGCCACTATAAAAGGCTGATCGCCATCTTCGTTCCGTGCAAAGCGCACCTTCGCAATCGGCCCCGCCGTAAACCGGCCTGCGCGAACCAGATTGAGGCCAACGCCATCCTGAACAGAAGCGAATAAAAACTTGCCATAGTTGACCCGGATGTTCGGCAGCGCACGCAGCTGATAATCGTCATCGCCCACGTAACTTGGGGAGTACGCGCCGCCGGCGCCGACAGTCAGGCCCCAGCCATCGTTGCGTTGCGCTTGCGCCAACGCGACGCCGGCCACTGACGCAACGACCGCCGATGTCACTACTGCCATCTTCAGCAATGCCTTTTTTGCGAACATATTCCTAAAGACTCCATTTATTGGTGAAACTGCAGTCCTTTCACCAGTTTTCTTCTAATTCATGGCGCAACGGAAAATCGCCGAACGCGCCGATGGCGGACCATCGCTCGGCAGCTCCTAAAGAAGCAGACCCAGAAAACTCCGAAGTCAGGCCGGAAGTCTTTTCCCAACGCCCTTCAAACATCGCTCTTTTTGAATTTAAGCCGAACTTTCCGTCGCTGGATAAGCTGAACGGCTATGTACATCAGCCCAAGGACGATAATGACTTTGAATCCGGTCAGCAGCCATTCAGGCAGCCCGTCGACGAACTCCCGCAATGCGAAAAGGAAACCGCCGAACTCAGCGGCTTCATCAGCGCTTGGAGCGGCCTGATCGGCGGCGTCCCGGGCGACCGACGCCGCCGCTGCCGAGCCTGAAACGGCTACGCCGGTTGCAATATTCTGATCCGTTTGCTCTTCAACGCGCTCTTTCTCAGCCTGTTCGTATTGTTGCTTCGCCAAGTCCTCAGGGTTGGCGCTGACTCTTGCAGCGGCTGTTTCCTCAGCAGCCGGATCAGGAGGAACATCCATGGTCGGCACGGCCATGAGTTCGCTGTCGACCGGGTCTAGAAACAATGCCTTTTCAGCCGCTCGCCGGCGGACCAACCCCTCAAGCACGGTCAACTCACCGCCGACGCGGGCTTTGTTCCACAACTCAATCCGGTTCGCCGCCTCTTGCCGATTCCCCTGATTCAAATAGCGTAGGCAAGAGGATTTTGAGAAATTGCCTTCGCCGATATTGTAGGTGAGAGAAACGAGCGCAGCGAACTCGTTCGGATTCATCGGCACCATCACCAGACGTTCGACAGCGCGCTCGAATTTGTGTAGATCTTTGCGAAGCAAATCCTCCGCTTCGCTTTCGGTAATCTGCATTCCCGGGCCAACGTCTGGACCGGTGTGACCGTAGCCGATTGTCCAGACGTTAGCCGGGCAAAGGTAGGCTTCCAGCTCGAGGCCTTCATATCTCTTGATCAGATCAATGCCTGCTTGGTTCGTTTGCATCGCTTCTCAATCGCCTCACATAACTGGCCACGGTGATGAACAATCCGCGACAAGAGTTATACCCGCCAGCGCCTCAGGCGCCGGTAATCGTACGCACGGCTTGTTCTTTCGCTTTCGATTTAAAAAGATCGCGAAAGTCGTCGCGCGTTCGCGACGTCACCAGCATGACGCGGTACGCAATCAACACTTGGCCCTGCAGCGCCGGAATGTCTTCGTATAAAATCGTTTCGCTAAGTTTTTTCGTTTGCCCCGGCAGGATGTCGATCTCGGGCCAAACCGGTTCGGATCCGAGCAACTTGCATTGCGTTATTTTTGGAGCCGCATCACGCAAGGGCTGCGCGCGAATAACCATCGGCTGAGGCAGGCTCACGGCTTCCGCCTCAACCGACGCCTGTTCAGCCGCAGCCGGGCAATCAAAAGCCGCAAAGTTAATACGTATCCGTCGTACGCTGTGCGCTGCGTTGTTCGTGATCGCGGCGCTCACGCGAATATAGGACTGATCATCTGAAAGGAGGCTTACTTCAACATTCTCAAGCCCGATATCATCCGGCGTAACAAGCTGAGCGGACCGTAATTGTTGTCCAATCCCATCAGACGCAAAAATAGCCGAAGCCACGGCGGAGAAAATGCCGACAATTCGAGGACCAAGGCTGAAAAAGCCTAACCTCACGACTATCGCCACAATGCCGATGATCAAAAAAATGAGCAAAATTGGCGAAAACATCGTCAGCTCCCCCGAGGTTCGAGCCTATTGGTTAACGAAGACCTAGCAGGGCTTGATTATCGCAAAAGCTCCCTTGAGGCCAAAAAGCATTCAGTTTTGGCCGCTTTCTCTGAAGTTTTTTCAACCGTTGCGAAACCTTTGCACAACGGTCTTCGCCCTGCGCGGCGCGCCTGGTTCTTCGTCCTTTTTATGACGGCGTTGCTCAGTTCAGGATCAGGTCATTCGCTGCTTGTCAGGAACCGGATAGAATAGACAAGCCAATCGCACAGCCGTCCCCGAGGACACGAAACAGTTAGCAACAAACCCGGTCATGAGCATGTTCCCCCAAAGGCGCTTACGCCTATCAAGATTGGGAATGTTCGAGAGTGGCGCTTCAAAAAGAAACCCGCGTCTCTACAAAACTATAAAGGGGATTGCCGGTATCATTGGCGTTCGGCGCTTCATCGAAAAACGCTCCGTTTACAAATAGAGACGCTCCGGCCTCGATCGTCCAGCATCCCGGAATGACGTCGACCCGAAGCTTTGCGTCAATTTGTTGGCCTGCGTAGCGCCCTGACGCGCCTGTAGGATCTTGAACGCCTGATGAGCCAAAACTGTCAGTCTTTGAAGCAAGCCAGGCCACTCGCCAGGCCGCGGTTGCGCGGATTCGCTCAGATATACTGGTCTCATACCGCAACGCTGGCGATATGAGATTCGACCGGCTGATGAGAGAGTTGAGGCTGGTGAACCCGAGATCGCCGGCAATCGGCCCAAATAGCGCGTCAAATCTATTCTGGCTATTGTCGCCCGGCGACTTGTCGCCGGACGCATAGTCCATGTCCAGGGAGATACGCGATTTCGACGCTCCGTCAAATCGGTAACCAAGTTCCGCATGCAGATATTGAGCCGAGACATCCAAAGTCTCACGATCGGTCGTGAGAGCGGAACCCCTGCTCGTTCCCCACTGATATCCAGCCTCAATCTCAACATCCCACGCTTCAGGAGCAGGCTTCAGCAACACTCTACCGCCAAACGTATAAATCTCCCGGTCTTTTGTCTCACGTTCGTCGGGATCATCTTGTTCTTGGAGAGCAAAGAAAAATCCTTCCGTGAGCAGACGCTCGGACCAGTCCCTCGCGTAATGGCCACCCCAGAACTGCAAATCAAAATCCTGGCGATCGATAGCGATCACGTTGTCACGAACCGCTCTTGAACTATCCGGTAAACGCACAAGCGGCAGTGTGTAGAATAGACTGATCCGCTCACTCCTCTCATTTGTCCAGGTGCTCAATACGCCGAAAAATGCGTTGGTCGCGGTCCGAAACCGGTTGCGACCGACCAGGCGACGGCTTCCAAGATCCATCGTAAAGCGGCCCGCAATCGTTTTGTTGCCGGTTGTGTTCAGGCTCACATAAGCCTGTACCAGTTCGGCCGCATTGATGTCGTTTGCGTCAACAGATCCATTGAGATCGTCAAAATAGCCGCGCACATCGATGAATTCGCCGACGAACGAAATTGGTCCGCGTTCGCCGGTTAGGTAGACAGACGTTGTGAGACTCAGAAGTTGGTCATGCTCACCTAAACCAGTCCGAAATTGATTGTTCAGCGCCTCATAGCGGCTTCGGTGATCGACGCGAATATCGAATAACCACCCATCATTCCCGGCAGCTTCCTCAGCAAGCGCAGTCCCTGCAGTTGCAGCAAAAACCATTATCAGAAAAAGTGCGTGCTTTATTCGCGCTGGTCTCTTCATCGCTAAGCCCGGTGTACTTGGTGTCGACAAAATCTCCGGCTATGCCCCCGCTTGAAATCTTCAGCAACGACACCACTTCGTTCCTGACATGCTTATATCTCACAAAAACCTTACCGCCGTAATTTCCAACACATATCCCCATGAACGCGCCAATCGCGGCGGCCGCCTAAAAAGGGATTACCGCCAACGTCTCGCTACGGAAGGGTGTGCGGCTTTAAAGATAGTAATAAATTGATCAAGCGCATCGGCGCCGATATGCTCGCCAACAAAGGGACGCAACGGATTTGGCTCGTTGCGTCCCTAAACACGGGCGTTTCACCGAAAAACGATGGTCGCAGGTCGTTATTGTCCCGGCGCCGCAGATTCAAGCTCAGCTTTGTGAGAAAAGTTTCGCCCGTCGGTGACGACAATTCGGTTAAAACCCAAAACGGCGGCCATATTGTAAATATCGAACTCCGCGCTCAGGCCCAGATCCGAGATCTCGGGTAGAAATCGCGTCACCGAAGTCATGCGCGCAAGCATTGCGCGTGCAATGTAAGGCGTCATCGCCTCAGGGGAATCGATGTTCATGATCACAAGCGTCGCGTTTCGATCGCCAACAGCCTGCGCAACGATCGGAAACGAGTTTCCGGCCGCGGCCAAGTTTACCTGATCGACAAAAAAGAGGCGCTTTTGCGCTTCAACTTCGCCCTTTGGGCTAAAGCGGATCTCAGGGGTGTCGACGCTTACAATCGGCGGATAATAGCTGTTCGGCCCGGCCTTCGTATCCGCCGCGGCAACCCTGTCAGCTGAAGCCGCATCACCCGGCGCGATCGACAGGGCGCCGAAAACGCTAAGCGCCGCGACTGCAAGAGACTGCCGAAGCATAATCAAGGTTGAACGGTTCATGTTTAACGCTCCTGCTGCTGTTCAGTTTCCTGATCATCGACTTCGGTTGCATCTTCGGTCGCTGGCTCCAAGCCGCAAGTTTCTTGGATATCCTCGATGCGGGCGGTCAATTCGCGTTTCGTTCGCCCGGTGAGGACCTGCGCTCGACCAATATAGGACCCTGTTAGGATGCTCGTCGCTGCACCGACCGGGCTGAGGGTTCGGACCGCGGACACTGCGCGCTCGCCCCCGGAAGGCATGGCCGCCTCCAGCGCGGCGATATCCGCTTCGGCTACGTCGCAATCGATTGGTTCATCAAGAAGAGATTCACGCTCTTTATCGCTCGCTGTGGCGCACCCCGCCACCGCAGCAAAGATAAAGAGGTAAGCGATGTTAAGAGTTTTATGCTTCACCTTCATGTCACTTTCCTGGTTAAGAGAGAAGAAACGGACGCGCCAAGCGCGCCGTATACAGAAAATCGCCTTCAGGAAGCGGCCGACATAAATTGCACAGAGGGCGCAGGATACCTTCTTGAGGGCGCAAGCCTTGCAAAAAATAGGCGCGGAACATGCCTGAGCTTGAATTCATGCCTGTTTTTTCTGCAAATTCTTGAGCATGAACAAAAGCAAACCAATGAGCACGAACTCCACAACAATTACCGACGCAGTCAAAGCTGCGCCATGAAACAGCCAGGCGATAAACCGCCCTCCAATCGCAAACGCCAGAAGCATGATCGAGGGGTATAACCAAACGCGCTCGCCGCTCACGAGCGCGATCAGAATACAGACGCCGAGAGTTATGAAAAACGAAGCAAGATCGCCGATTTGAGTGCTAAGCCCGGCTCCGCGCTGTAACGTCATGCCGAATTGCGCAGTTACGAATTCCGGCGCGACCCACCACGCAAGACCAACCAAAATCAATAACAGAGCTGGCGTTCCAGCCGCTAATTTCGAGGCGACGCTCATTTTTCTGATATCCGCAGCAGCAATGTACTTAACAAGGTTGGCGCTTAAAACGACGCCTGAAAGCCGAGGAAAGGACCCGACACAACCGTTGTCGTGTCTGTAGGACCAAACTCGCGGTGAATCGACAGATGCCGATATCCGCCCAGAGCTGACCAGGTTTTGCTAAAGCGATAACCGATGGCGCCAGCCGTCTGCCAAGTTAGATCCGATGAGTTCTCGATACCGAAGCCGCCAACATCGGCGAATGCTAAGCCATATAATCGGTCGGTAAAGTTACCGGTCAAACGCGCCGCAATGAGGAGATCCACATAGTCGCCATCGACGGAAACCGACACGTCTGAAGCCGGGTCCTGACCAAAAAGGTTCGTATCGATATCAGCATGGGTGTAACGAAGCCCGCCGCCGACATCGAAACGCACATTGCTGTTATCTATCAACGCATAGGCTGCATAGGCGCTTAGAAGAACGGTCTGCGTGTCCGTCTCGCCACCGCTGAAAAACGCGCCGGTTGGCGCGTCGACGTCCGAGCTCAGATCAAAGTACTGCAGATCGGCGATGAGCGTCAGGCGTTCTTTGCGGGCCTCGAACGCCCCAAGGAAAGCAATATCCAGCGACTCCAGGATGTCGCCAAAATCGACGTCGGCTTCAAGATCGCCTACCGGCGTTTCCACCGTGCCCGACAGACCGGCGAACCACCCATAGGCCGTCGCCGTGAAATCCCAGTTTTCCTGCGCCATAGCGGGCGCTGGCAAAGTAAACGAGGCCGCAAGCGCGACCGTTGCGAGTAGATTTCTGACTGGCATGTGGCGCCCCTTAACCAACAAGAATTTCTCAAATGAGTTTAGCGAACGTCGATTTGCCTTGCGCCAGATGTACTCAACAGCGAGACAACATACGTCCCGCCTTCTGAGAATGCGGCGACGCCGGCCCCCCTCCCCGTTATGCAGCGCTGGGGGTCGCTATAGGAGACATCTTTCGTTGCAGGCGAATAACCTCAGCTAGCCAGAACTCGTCTCGTTAATTAGCGAAGTCTGACTCGCACTGAAGTTCCCTTGAGGCCAAAGAGTATTCAGTTTCGGCCACGCTCTTGGCCGGTCTTCTAGGCGTGACGAAAGGCTCACGGCGGAGCCGGCGGTCCGTCAGTTGAAGCTGCGCAACAAATCCGAGGGCGTCTCGGATCCACGCTCATGATCGGTGACGGTGGTCGGCCGGGAATGGACGTAGGCAATTCCCGGCCACCGCGCGCGCGACCGGATTATGCGCCGCAAGGCTGCGTCAATTGGCGAACGACAGGTCGCGAACAATCCGAAACCCCAAATGCGCAGTGCTGAAGTCAGCCTCAAAGCCTTCGCGGGCGGCAACGCGATATCGGCGGCAGTAATTCTCACTGCACAGGTAGGAACCACCCTTGATGGTGAACCGGGGAGCGCCGGGGGTAAACGGGCTTTCCGTCCATTCCCAGACATTTCCGATCATGTCATAAACCCCGGTCACGCCGGGATCGAAACACCCAACAGGAGCCGTCGCGACGAAACCGTCTCGGCCGGTATTGATGACGGGAAAAAGGCCCGTCCAGACATTCGCGCGCGCTTTACCATCGGGTCCCCGCATGCCCGAATCCGGATCCCCCGGATCGAAGAGGCCAAGACTTGCCGCGTATTCCCATTCAACCTCGGTTGGGAGGCGCCCGCCCGCCCATTCCGCATACGCACGGGCGTCTTTCAGCGTCACGTGAACGACAGGATGCAGCGCCAGACCGTCGAGATCGGATTTTGCGCCGCCCGGGGTTTTCCAACTCGCCTCGGGATCCAGACGCCACCAGGACATGAGGATTTCAGGCGTCGTGCTTCCAGTGAACTGGGCCGAGCCTCCATTCATTTCGGCTTCGGTCACATAACCAGTCGCGGTGACGAACTCCGCAAACTGACTGTTCGTCACCTCGTGGACTTGAAGGTGGAAGGGGGAAACGAAGACCTGTTGGGGCGAACCCTCCTCCGGATACAATGCATTAGCGCTCTTCACGAAGCCTCCGCCGGGGATTTCAACAAATCCGCCGAGGTCCTTTCGATTGAGGCTGCAACGCTCGCTCGTTGCGGCGGGCGGACCGGAAGCGCCAAAAAAACTCGGAGCGGTGAAGGTCAGGATGATCGCCCCAAGCAGAACGCCGACGCCAATCGCCGCCTTCGCCGCCTTCGTCGCGGAGACCACGTTACGACCGTGTCGCAAGTAGTTCCAGAATGCGATGCGACGTCTCATATCCGCTGTTCTGATTCTGACCCGTCACAAGGTTCTCGTCCACGACCGTATGCGTCGCAAAATAGTCGCGCCAGGCGGTTTCAGCTTCAAAAAGTCCGCCTACGGCGCGTAATTCGGTTTCCGGATGCTTTGGCGTAATCGTGATGCCGAATTCCTTGATCTGCTTGTCAGTTACGCCGGTGACGCGCCGTCCTTCGACAAGCGGCGAGCCGTCCACATCCCTGGCGCTCACCAGACCAAGCGCGCCATGGCATACCGATCCGATAACCTTTCCCTCAGCATTCGCCTTGGTGACGACATCAGCGAGTTCTTGACTTTGAGCCAGATCGAACGCTGCGCCCCAACCGCCAGCCATGAAGATCACGTCGTAATCCTCGGCTTTGACGTCAGCGATGGGAACTGAGTTTCGCAGCTTCGTCATGGCCGCGGCGTCCGCCAAAAACCGCTTGTCGTCAGAGGTGGCTAGCGGCCACGTCATCGACCACGGTTGGATCGGAATCTCACCGCCCTTGATTGAGGCGATCTCGACCTCGATTCCCGCATCGAGGAAGGCGTAGTAAGGCACCGTCATCTCCGAGCCGAAGACGCCGGTGGCGCGCCCTGTATCGCCGAGCGCGCCGTGGCTCGTGGTGACAACGAGCGCGCGTTTTCCAGACAAATCGAAGGCGGGGATCTCATAATGCGGATGGAGGCCCATGGCCCTCAGCGCCGGCGGAAGAAAGACGTAAATCGCGACGGCGAGCGCGCCGACCGTCAGCAGCGTGTAAATCAACCAAGTCATCTTCATCTTCGAACCTCTAGTAGCGCCGAGCGGTCACAACGCTTCGAAGTTAAATCCAGCAGAAGCAAAATCAACCCGCGGCGCGCCTCATCACGCGAAACGCGGCGTACGCCGAACCGAAAACGACGATCAAAAGAACAAGTAAGACGCCCGCTAAATAAGGCCAGTATTTGTGGATACTGTTGTTAATCAATTTGCCATTTAAGATTTTGACGGCGTAATCGTCAGGCCCGACGTCGAAAACGCCAACCTCTTCCGCATATGACTTATATTCCGCCAACATATCCTCAAACAGCTCAGGGTTGTCGGCGGAAACGTCTGTTGTTTCGCCCGGGTCCACGGACAGATCGTAGAGCCGCCACTGACTGTCGCCCCTGGGCGGCGTATTTCGCGTGATCTTCCACCGCCCCCGGTAAAGCGCAGCGTTGCCGCTGACTTCAAAGGCGAAATGCTCGTCATCGGCATAGGTCGTATCAGAAGCGCCTGACAGCATCTGGAGCACGCTTCGGCCGTAAAACGCGCCGGAGTCATAAGCGACGCCCGCGGCGTCGAGCATCGTCGGCACGAGGTCGGCCACGTGAACGGGCGCATCTTTGACGCCCGCCGGCGCTATGCCCGGACCGGCGACCACGAGGGGCACCCGAAGCCCGCCCTCGCTCGCATAGAACTTGTAGAGGTCAAGCGGCGCGGACGACACAGAAGCCCATTCCGGGCCGATCGCCGTCAGGCTTCTCGGCAAACCCAAATTCTCAAACGACGTATCAAAACCCTCGATCAACTTTACCGCGTCCAGGGCGATATTCGCCGGCCCCGGAAGCGACGTCATCGCCGACTCCGCACCGTTGTCCGAAGCTATGATCACAATCGTGTTGTCAAGCCGCCCCGCTTGCTCAAGGTGCTTGAGAAGGCGTCCGATATGGTGGTCTGCAGCCTCCATCATACCGGCATTGACCTGCATTTCCCGTGCGGACACGGCCTTTTCCTCCGCTGTCAGATCATCCCACGCGCGATGGGTGTCCGGCGCCGGCGCAAGCTTCGTGGTCGCAGGGACGAGGCCAAGCTCGATGGCGCGCTGAAGCCTATCTTCGCGCATGACGTCCCAGCCGGCATCGAACACGCCGTTGTAGCGTTCAGTGTACTCTGCAGATACCTGTATCGGCATGTGCAAAGCCTGCAGGGATAAAAAGCCGAAGAAGGGCTGATCCGCGGCGCCGTCGTCAATATAGCTGATCAACTTATCAACCAACGTCTTCGACGAATAATGGTCGTTCGACAATTCGACGGGCTCGCCGTCTTCGTACCAACTCACAGCATGAGATCCCGGTAGATAGGGCTGCGCGTCGTAATTGCCCCCGCCGGTGGCGTCCATCACGTAAGACCGATCGAACCCGAATTTGTTCGGCAGATTGACGCCGATTTCGCCAATTCCCCACTTTCCGGCGACATACGTTTGATACCCGGCGCTCGATAAAAGAGTGCCGATCGTCTGTTGCCTCGCGTCCCAAGTCATCGAGTACCCCGGGAAGGCGCGCATTTCATCCGTCACCGTTTCCACGAGCGTGCCCATGCCAACCTGATGATTGTCCATGCCCGTCATCAACATGGCGCGGCTGGGCCCGCAGAATGGAGATGTGTAATAGCGCGAGAGGATCACCCCGTCCTGCGCGAGCGCATCGATATTCGGCGTCCGCGCATCGCTCCCATAGGCGCCGAACCCCATGAAGCCGACATCGTCGAACAGGACGAGAAGGATATTGGGGCGGGCGGCCTCTGATTGGGCTTCCTGCAACTGAGCTTCAGGCGACTGGGCGTCGGGCGATTGGGCGTCGGGCGACTGGGCGTCAGATTGCTGAAGATCCTGTCCAAGCGTCGGCGCTAAAGGCGCAACCGAGAACAGAAGAGCGGAAACGGCGGTCTGGACAATTCGGATCATAGCTGCAGCTCAAAACACTTTAGTCGGTCGAAGAGCGCGTAGCCGACGTCCATTCCGCCTAATAGCTCCCACGCGGCCAAAGATCATTCAGTTTTGGCCACTTTCCCGGCGTGCGTTCCGGCTTTCACGATATGCTTTGGGCGTAGACCCGGTCCATCGCTTGAAGCTGCGGGCGAAGTTTGAGGGCGTATCGTAGCCAAGCTCATGGGCGATCACGGCAATCGGCCGGCGCGTCTTGGCGAGCATCTCCCGGGCGCGGCTCTCGCGCACCCGCTCAATTAGCGTTCGGTATGAGGTCCCTGATTGCTGCAATTTCCGGCGCAGACCGCGCTCTGAGTATCCCAGCGCCGCGGCGGCCTCACAGAGCGGCGCGCCGAGATTTTGGCCTTCCTCCAAAAAGGAAACGACGCAACTGACGAGCGTGGTCTCGTAGCATGCATCCGTCGCGAACTTTTCGCATAACGCCACAAGCCGCGCGTGATTGACCGGATCTGCGCCCGGCAAAGGCTCGTCCAGGAGCTCGGTCGGAAACATCAGCCGGTTTTCATGGGCGTCAAATCTAACGGAAAAGCCGATTTCGGCCGAGACGGCAGCCCAACCATCCGGCTCGCTCACGATCATTTCCGCGCGCGACGCGACCTGCGGCGCATGGAGTAATTTCTTAAGCAAACCGTCAGACGCAGCCAAGGCGAAGCCGGATATGAAATACGCGATATCTTCAAGGGCGAATCTGGGGCGCAAGCGGACCGCCGTTTCCCCACATTCCGACCCGCCTTGATCGCCAAGAACCGCGAACTCGACGGATGGAAAAGCCAAAGAAAAAAAGCGGCTGAAAACATCGAGCGCATCTTTTAACGTCAATGCGGTCATCGCAGCGTAAGCCGGCAGACCGATGTAATGCGCATCGAAGCATTTTCCGAGCCTGGGCCCGAGATGCGGGTCGCCCGTCAGCTCCATCGCATTCGTGGTGAGGCGGCGAAGCGACGAGAACGCAAAACGGTAATTCGGATCCCGCAAATGCTCTTCCGTAAGCCCGGTGCCATCCAGCAGCGCATCGACATCATGGCCCTGTTTGCGGAGTGCGCGAACGACAAAGCCAGGGTAGTGCATTGGCAACGCGGGGTCTTCCATCGTGAACATCTTTGTCGTCATTAAGCGAAGCCCCATCTTTCTCCTTTCACCTTCAACACCATACATAACCCGGTGTCGGCTGAGCAATAACCGAACGCCAGCCCCGACGACCGCAACAAGAAGCGCCTTTTTGCACGCCAGCCGGGCATCGCGCACGCCGCGGCGCAGATGCAGCCCAGGGCGCCTTTGAAATGACAGAAACGACGATCAAAGCAAGCCGCACCAGGACGGCGACTTTCAAAAGCTCCAGCGATGACGCTCGGATCGCACTGTTCAGCGCTCTCGCCATGACCGTGGTTTATGCGCTGAGCGGACATCAGCTACGCAGCCCTGTTTTGGCGACGTGAAGCATCCAGGTCAGCTTCGGGACTAAAGCGCATGTCGTTATTCATTATCATGATATCCGGCGCTTATCCGTCTGCCGCTTATCCGTCTGCGCTCGACCTCCCGGGCTCACGGTTTTCGCCAATGAATTCAATGCCGTAAGCCGCGACCCCGAGAGATCGACTACGCGATAGACGGCCAAGGCGCGCCCGCGCATCGCGCTACTCCTGCGTCGTATTATCCGCCGCCTTTTTGATCCAGCTTTCCATAACCATAAAGACGCCCGCTATAGCGGAACCGCTCAGCCCCCTGAGCGCCCCCCGGCACGTGCGCCATTTACGGCCAAGCGGACAGCGGCATCAATGGCGTTGCGTGCGCGGGATGTTTCATTTGCTAACATCGTCTTCATCGCCCCTCTCATGCGCCCGGCCGGATGAGCATCACTCCTCATCTTTGAGATCCTCGTTCATCGGAAAATCCTCCTCCGTCGCAAAGGTAAATCGTCCAATATACCGGTTACGGATTTCAGTCCGACGCTTTTGAAGCTGGGCGATCTGTTCATCGGAAAGATAAGGGATCAGGTCTTGCTCAAGTTTCTCGACAACCGCATAGACCTTTTGACCGGACTCGCTGAATGTGACCTCGATTTTTTGGCCCGCAGCTTCCAAGATCGGTTCGACTTCAGCTCGCTGTTCATCTGAAAGCGGTGCGATCATTTCAGAAAACCGAAGGACGAAACCGTCAGACTTTGAAAACGAGCGAATATAATCGAGTCGTTCGCGGACAAGCGCGCCGGTGATCGTTGCGCCGGAAACCAGGCCGATAACTAGCGTTGCAAGCAAGAGGAAAATCGATTTAATCTTTGTACTCATTGATAATTCTTGGGTTCATCCGGCGGACAAGAAATTGAATTCCGAGGCGTCTTCGCTGGGTAAGCCAAGTAGCGCTTCGATCACCGGCGCGCCGGCGACAGCCGCGTTTACGTTGGCCACCATCGCCAGGCTTGCGGCGAGCGCAACGGGCGCTGCGACTTTCGGGAATAACCGGCTCAAAAATTCACTCATTTCGCTTGTAAAAAGGCGTCCCGCCTCCGAGCGCTCTTTTTCAATCGCATCAATCACGCGCCGCTGAAATCCGGCATTAAACCTTTGCGATTTCTGCCCGGCGACAAGCCTTGTCAGCGCTATTTCTTCGTGAACACCGCGAACGACTTCGTCTGCAAACATCGGCTTGAATTCGAACTGGGACGCGCTGCGAAAAAACGAACGCACCATCGCATCATCATCAATCCGGCGCCTTAGTTCCGGATCAGACGAAACGAGGCGATCAAACTCCGCTCGTTCGACGGCGCTTAGGGCGTCATCGAAGAATTTCTCGATCAACATCTCCGTTTTCTCGTCAAACATGACCCAGCTCCTTGCGCAGAATATCGGTCAGCTGCGCTTTTGCGCGTGACAACCGAGAGAGAACCGTGCCGGTCGGCACGCCAATAATATCAGCGGCTTCTTCCACGCTGAAACCCTGCATCAAGCGTAATACGGCGACCACGCGATATTCCGGTTTGAGTTGCCTCAGGGCGAAATCAACGGCCTGTCGGTTTTCAAAGTCGCGCGCGTGATCTGCATCAGACGGAATGCTGTCCTCCCAATTCGAAGCGTTCTCATCAGTCGCTGGAATGAAAAAACGCTTCAGCCGGCGTTGTCTTCGGCGAAGGGCGTCGAGCGAAGCGTTGATTGCAATCCTGGTCAGATACGTCTTCAACTGGGAGTCTCTTTTAAACCGATCCAGGGATCGGTAAAGTTTGATCATAACTTCATGACCGACTTCTTCAGCCTCATCGCCCGGCCCCATAATCCCAATAACGGTTGCGGCCACGGCGCTTTCATAACGTCGGACGATGATACTGAACGCGAAGGAGTCGCCGCCCCTGACGGCGGCGATCAGTTCATTATCAGGCGCATTCTCATCGACTGACATTACTTGGACGAATGCTTCAGCCAAAACATTCCGACCTATTGAACGAAAGTTGTCTTTCAAAACGGCGTTGACGGCAACATTCTAGGGCGGTCCTTCGGCCGCCGCAAACCAAGGCTTTGTTTATCGGGAGACAGGACGACAATTGCATCCGCTTTCAGGGCTAGCAGGGAGGGAGCACCCTAAGTTGCACAGACGCGACATGAGTGCATTGCTTTTCATCCTCCAATCGGGGAGCCCCATAAATTTACATGCTTCTTAGTTTCGCGACGCGTCACAACAATTGCAATCGCGATCCCATGGTTTTCCTGTCGTATTGGCTCTTAGACGTTGCGCCCGACGCCGTTATTCCCATGCGGGGCAAATTTTTCATCCATTAGCCAGGTCCCCGCGGCCTTCCACAGCGAACAGCGCCGCTATCAAAACCGCGCCCGAAGCGGGGCGATCTTTTCGATATTTGACTTCGCCATCAGCAGAGCCCCTGCATTGCCGGATAAATGCGAGCCTTCACGGCAGCGTCGCCTGAATGCCGCGTGCAGCCGCAAGACGAATACCAAGGCACAAGAAATTGCCGCCGTCCAGAGCGCCGATACAGGTTGCATCTGCGGTTCTTGATGCGGCGCCTGAAAATATTCGAGTTCTTCGGAATATCGGGCGCGGATGCAACGTCTAAACGGCGCAACAGAAATTTGTCCTGGAAGGAACCGCCATGATTAAGCATTTTATGCCCGTCCTGTTTGTCGCCGCTGCTGTCGCCGCAACGCCAGCCTCCGTACATGCTGAGGAAATAGACCGCGAGGCGGCAGCCGAACAGATCGAACAACGCCTCCAGAAAACGGTTGAGCGTCTGAACCTCACCGATGAGCAAAAAGCTGAAGTGGAAGCGATCCTGCGCGATAGCGCCGAAAAACGTCAGGCCGTACTGGAAAGTTATGGCTTCAAGAATGGGGAACGCCCGAAACTCCGGGTCCGTCAAATGCGCAGCATGCGCGGCGAGCTGAACGAAATCTCCGAAGGGACGACAAGACAACTCAGCACCGTCCTCTCGGATGCTCAGATGGCGGAATACGAGATAATCAAGGAAGAACAAAAAGCTGCGATGCGCGAGCGGATCCAAAGCCGGTAAACGCGATTTGGCGCGGAGAGAGCTGGACTCAACGCTCGCTCCCCCTGCCGCCAACGCATCTAGGTTATTTTGAAAAGTAAAGGCTAGACTATGAATTTTTCAAAGCACTGCGCGACCGTTGTTCTATCACTGATGAGCGGCGCCGCCCTCGCCGAGTCTGGCGACGCCGACGCCAGCCGTTTTGTGAAACGGCAAGACCAAGGTGAAATCCTGTCGGCGTTTTATGGCGGCGACGGTGTTTTCGGCCAGGGGTCGAACGCTCTCGTTTGTCCCGGCGCGCTCGGCAATGACGGCATTCCGGTAGTTTTTTCAGAAGAACTCGCGTTCCTGCCAATTCCGGAAGATTTTCGCGTCACGAATGAAAACGGGGTTGAACGGCCCGTGGTCTGTCTGACTTTCGATCCGGCGGACGACTCCGGCGAACGCAGAACCGTCCTGCTTGCAGGCGAGTTTGGAGACGTTTCTGATCAGCCCAGGACGGTGGAGATTGTCGGCGATATCAGTTCAATAAATTTCAGAACAAACTTCAGGGGCGCCTCTGCTGACATCGTCCCGCTGGAGGATGGCCCCTCCATGGTCTTTGCACAGATCGTTCCGCGTCGTCAGTGGGATCTTGACGTTCCAGCAACGCCAATCCCCTTCGGCGGAGGAAGTCCATGTCCGGAGGACGGACTCGCCCAAATCGTTCGCGTGACCTGGAACGGCGGCATCGTACGTCCGGACCGAACCGAAGTAGGCGATCAGGAATTGGCTCAATACGCGGTGACGCTGCGCCGCCTGAATGGCGAAACAGTCATTGTAACCCCCTTCGCGTTCGGCGATCTCAACGATGGCGACAATATCCATGAGTTGTGTTTGTCGGAACGCGGCAGGCCGCTGGCTGTTAGTTTCCCCGCAGGCTTCGTCGTTGATCCCAATAACGACTTGAACCCAGCCACAAGCGTAGTCGTTACCGCAGGAGACAAAGAGCAACGCGAACATTAAAGGCCCAAGAATGTAAGCCGTCAGCAACTGAGAACGTAGCGCTTGATAAATTGGCTCTCCACTAAACCGAAGCAAGTCCACGTACCCAACGGTCCGTCATTCGAAGTGTTTTCATGGCAAGAGCCTTTCCGTTTTTTTGGGCCCTAGCGCGAACTAGTGTTACCCAAATTGTTACCCAAAGGGGCTAAAACGGCGTAAAAGCTGTTACCCAAAATTTTCGACGGTCACTAACTTATTGATTTTATTCAATAAATGGTGGGCCCGGAGGGACTCGAACCCCCAACCTAGCGGTTATGAGCCGCCAGCTCTAACCAATTGAGCTACAGGCCCGGAAGGCGGCGCGTGAGGCGAAGCCTCGCATCGCTCCGAGGCCGATGGTGATAGCATGGAAAACAGCCCTGTCACCAGCGTTCGACGCCCGGTTCGCAGCCAACGCCGGCGCCCCGAGGCGCGGCTTGCCGGAAGATCTTCATTCCGTTCCGGTTTCGCCTTGATTTCGCCGGAACCGCCTGTCACCTGACAGGAGAACCAACGCCGACGCCCGATGCGCAAACAGGGGCGCAAACGATCCTCAAGCCCGTCAACCGGCCCGAACCGAAAAGGAGATCGCCGATGTTATTTCGCCACTGCCTGCCCGTTTTCGCTCTCGCCGCAACCGCCTGCGGCGCCGCGCCGGACGCCGTCGCGCAAAACGCCGCGCCCCAGGCGCCAAGAACGCTGACCGTCACGGGCGCGGGCGAAGCCGCCGCCGCGCCCGACATGGCGGTGTTGTCGATCGGCGTGGAAACCGAGGGCGCGACCGCGGCGGACGCGCTGCGCGACAATTCGGAAAAAATGCGCGCCGTCATCGACAAGCTGAAAGCGCTGGGCGTGGCGGAACGCGACATTCAGACGTCGGGCCTGTCGGTTAATCCGCGGTATGATTATAAGGCCCGGGGGGAAACGCCGCGCCTCATCGGCTTCGTCGCCAGCAACACCGTCACGGCGAAACTGCGCGACCTCGAAGAGGCCGGCGCCATTCTCGACCAAACCGTACAGGTCGGCGCGAACACCATCAGGAATCTCAGCTTCGCCTTTTCCGATCCGCAACCGCTCTACGACGCGGCGCGCCGGGACGCCGTCGCCCACGCCCGCAGCAAGGCGGAACTGTTGAGCGAGGCGGCGGGCGTGCGGCTCGGACCGGTGCTGACCATTCACGAGAGCCAGGCCTACGCCCCCTCGCCCCCGCTGGCGATGGCGCGCATGGAAGCGGCGGCGGACGTGAGCGTTCCCCTGCAAGGCGGCGAGTCCGTGGTGACGGCGAACGTGACCATCGTTTACGAAATCGAGTAACGGAAGGGCAAGGCTTGCACGTCAGGCTGTCGGCGCGGCGCTGTTTCTCCGCGCCGGATTGTCCTACCATGCGGGGCAAAGAGAGATGGCGCGCCAATGCAGCCCGCGCCCGCCAAAGAGGGCCGACGACGAACCATGACCGACCGCCAGCCATGACCGCCAGCCAACCATGACCGACATGGCGCAACCGAACGCGGCGCGGCGCCGCGCCGGGGCCAAGGCCATGGCGGCGGGGCGCTTTCTCCGCAGCTTGGGGGCCGCGTGCGTGACTGCCTGTTTCATGATCGCGGCCGCCGGGCCGGGGAGCGCGCGGGAACCGGCGGGGCCCCTCGCGACCGGCGAGGTGCGGGGAGAGACGCAACCGGGCGCGCAAGCCGGGACCGGCGCAGCCGCCCGGCCCTACCGGCTCCAGTATTCGATGGCGTATCTTTCCGCCTACAAACTGCTCGATCCGTTCATCAATCTGACCAAGGCCGGCGACGGCTATTGGCGGATCGAACGCGGCGACGCCCCGCCGCTGAGCTATGGCGAGGCCCTGGAACAGGGCTATATCGACCCGCAAACCGGCATGCCGCGGCGGCTTCCCGCGAATGCGCGCGCGATCACGAACGCGCCCGTGCTGCACGGCATGAGCGACTACCCCCGCTACTATGCGGGCGGCTATACGATGGAATGGGAAGGGGACGCCTTCGGCTTTCTCCTCGGTCAGCCGCGCGACATGCAACGCCGCCGCGGCGCCGGCAAGCTGTCGTTCTATGTCCGGCCGGAGACCCGGCGCGGGGTCGGCATCGGCTTCTCCCGGCTGCGCGAGGACGGGCTGACATCGTTTCGGGTGTACAGGGACGATCACCGCAAGCGGCTGGAGGCCGGCGAGATCTGGAACCCCGACTTCATCGCTCACATGCGCCGCTACGACGTTATCCGCACCATGGGATTCCAGCGGATCAACGCCTCGCCGGTGACGAAATTCTCCCAGGTCGCGCGACCGGAAGATGCGTTCTACGGCAACGCGCTGAAATCAGAATGGCCGGCGCCGGCGCGCTACGGCGTGCCGTACGAAGCGCTGTTCGACCTCGCCATATCCGCCGACGCCGACCTCTGGCTGCACGTGCCGCCGATGATCGGCGCGCCCATGCATCCGGGCCACCCATCCCTGCGCAACGAAAATGGCGGCGCCGACTGGGAAAAGATCGCCGCCATGGCGCAGGAAAACGCCCGCGCCATCGTCGAGAGCCCCGAATGGGGCGTGTTCGCGGCGGCGCTGGCGGACAGGCTGGTCGCGTCCGGCTACGACGCGCGCCGGCCGCTCTATATCGAGATCGGCAACGAAATCTGGAACTGGGGGCCGCCCTTCGGGCTCAATACCGGGTACTTCAACGGGCTGGGCCGCGGCCTGCGCGCGCGCTGGGGCGACCGACAGGCGTACGGGCTGGTCCTGGCGCGGTTCGCGCATCTCTTTGAAACCGAACTGCAAAACCGCAGCCTTGAGTACAACACGGTCTATGTGCTGGCGAGCCACACGGCGAACCCCTACGCCACGACGGTCGGCATCGACGGCTTCGAGGCGGGGCTGAAAGACATCGGCGAAGAGGCCGCGCGGCGGCTGACCGCCAGGACCGGCGTCGCGCTGACGACCTATACGCGCTGTTCCGGGGGGTTCGGCGAGACCCGGTTCGGGAAGCTGGGCACGGACGCGCTGGCCCGCGCCTGGGAGGACGCCATCCGGGAAGATTCCGAAGCGCTGAAACGCGACCTGCACGATTTCTGCCTGAACGCGACGCAAAACAACGAGCGCAACCTCCAGCACGTCCTGTCGAGCTGGAAGCGCCACCACGAAATCGTCGAAAAGCGCGGTCTGCGCCTCATGGGGGCTTACGAAGGGGGCAGTCACGACTGGCCCCGCGACCTGATAAAGGCCTCCGCAACGTTCAGGGCGTGGTGGCGCGACTTCCACTGGGGTCCTTACGGCGCGGACATCGTGCGGCGGACGAACCTTGCGCTGATCGAGGCGTTTCCGGGCGTCATGCTGTCCGATTTCGACAGCGTCGGGGCCCCCGGCAACGCCCCCTGGGTCGAAGGCCATTATGCGGAGGAGACCGACCTGATGCGGGTCTGGGACGAGTTCGCCCGACCGAGGCCGGCGGGCGACGTCCCCTAGACCGGCCGGACCGCCGCCGCCCTTTGACCGGCGCGCCGTCGAACGGGCGCGCGCGAGCGCGCCGGGCGACGCGCCGCGAAGCGGATTTGCTTTGAAAGAGCCTCGCGCGGGTCGTATAGTTAACGCAAAGAGAGGGGTCCGTCATGACCTTGAGGGGATTGTCGCCGCGGTCTCGCGCGCCGACGGCCAGCGCCGCCGCCGCAATGGCGTCCTTGCTGTTGGCCGTGCTGATAGCCGTCCCGATGTCCGTTGTCGCGCCGCTTTCAGGCGCGGGCGCGGCGGCGCACCCCCACGAAGGAAGCGACGCGGCGGCGCATGCGCATCCTCCCGATCTCGTGCATGAGAACGGGGTCGGTCCCGATCCGGACGGCGACGGCAATCCCGCGACCGACACCGGCGGGCTCAGTCTGAGCGGCGCGGCGGCGGCGCTCGCGGAGAACGCGCCTTACGACGTCATCGATTTCGAGGCGCCGCCGGGCCGGCACGGCGACACGCTGTCCACGCAGTACAAGGACGACCACGGCGTCAGCTTCGGCCCGGGGCTGCGCCGCCAGATCTGCGAGGGCCAGCGCCGATTCGCTTACGACACCTTGTGCACATATGAGGCCGCGCCCAGCGGCGCCTACGCCGCCGCTTATGTGAGCGAGCTTAACGCGCCGTTCGAAATCAAATTCGACCGCCCCATCTGCGTCGTCGCCATGGCGATCTATCCCACCGGCGGCAAGGAGGGCGAACCCTTCAAGCTGACCATCGACGCATGGGATAAAAACGACAAGAGCCTTCCTTCCGTCACCGTCGAGTTCGAGTGGACGAGAGACACCGTGCGCTGGCGGCACATGGCGGGAGCGTATTATCTGAACACGGGGGCGTCGAAAATCGCCCTGCGGATGGAAAGCCTCGACCCGAAGGAAAAGCGCGACATCCTCCGTTTCCTGATCGATGACCTCGCGGTCATTGAAACCGGCTGCGAAGCCGCGCTGGAAGAGCTTTCGTCCTGAAAGCCCGCCGCGGCTCCGATGCGCTCTGAGGCGCATGCCGGCGCGCATTCGGCGAGGCGGCGCCGTTAATAAAGCGCCTTGCGCATGAGAATGACCACATTCTCCCGCCCATTGGCGGCGATATGGGTCTCGCGGTGAAACTCCCGATAACCATGGGCGCGGTACAAAGGCTCGCCGGGAACCGTCGAGCCGAGTTCGATCGTCCTGAACCCGGCCGCGCGCGCGGCCGCCTCCCCCAGCCGGAGCAGGAGCGCGCCAATCCCGCGCCGGGTCCAGTCCGGATGGGTGTACATGGCCCGGATCCGCGCCGCATGGATCGCGGGATCGGCGATGCTGTCGTCCCGCCCTGCGGTGTGATCGCCGCCATAAAGGGTGCGGCGCTTGCCCCAACCGCCGCAGCCCACGAGAAGAGTTTCGCCGTCCCGCCGGGCCTCGATCAGGAAATAGGTCCGGTCCTCGATCAGCGTTCGGTCGAGCCCCATGGTCTCCTGCGCGGCGGCGATCTCTTCCGCGGTGAGAAAGGATTTCATGTTTTCAGCAATCGCCACGCGCATCAGGTCGACGATGGCGGGCGCGTCCGCCGGTTGCGCGAGGCGGTGTGTGAAGGCGCCGTCGGACATGACAGTCGGTTTCCGTCGGATGCGCCGGGCAAAGCCTGGATGCGGAAAGACTACAAGAAAAAAGCGCCGCCCCGAAAGGGCGGCGCTGCGCGCGGAAGACCGTCGGGCCTATTCGGTCTGATCGTCGACCGCCGCGTCCGGCGCGTTGGCCTTGACGCTCTCGACGCCGTTGTCGCGCCCACTCTCGGTTTCGTACATCTGCGACGATCCGATCACCTGGTGGTTCGCGGCCTTCAGGTTGAAGTGAAACTTTCCGCTGTCGGATGTTTTACGCTCGTACCGGGCGTCGTCGGGGGCGTTTTTCTTCACCGAGGCGATGCCGTTCTCGGCGCTGGATTTCTCCTTGTAGCCTTCGCTGGCGAGAATATTCTCGCCGTTGCCCGCCTTGAGGCGAAACCGGAATTCCCCCGCCTTGTCTTTGTAGAGTTCGAACTTTCCCGCCATTGCAGCGTCTCCCTGATTGCCATGTCCGGTTGTATGATGATTCTGGCCGGGCGCATTTGCGCGCTCAAGATAAATCCGCCATCACTGGCCCGCCATGACGGCCACTCTCCCCGGCCACTCTCCCCCGGCCAGTCTAACCAGCCAATCTCGTCAGTCCGTCCGCGATAGTCCGGACGTGTTCCAGAATCGTTCCCGTCACGATAGCATGCCGCCCATGAGTTCCAAGCCAGACCGAAAACCGACCATTTCCGAGCGTGCGCTCGCCGGCCTCGCGCCCTCGCGAGGCGCCGCCGAGAACGGGGAAAGCGCTTTGCCGTCAGCGCCTTACCTCGAAGACCTCAATGACGAACAACGCGCCGCCGTCCTCGCGCTGGACGGGCCGGTGCTGGTTCTCGCCGGCGCCGGCACGGGCAAGACCCGGGCGCTGACGACCCGGCTCGCCCATCTCCTGTTTTCCGGCAGGGCCCGGCCCTGGCAGGTGCTCGCCGTGACCTTCACCAACAAGGCGGCCCGCGAGATGAAGGAGCGGATCGCCGCCCTTGTCGGCGAGAGCGTCGAGGGGATGCAGTGGCTTGGCACGTTCCACGCCATCGGCGCGCAGATCCTGCGCCGTCACGCAGAGCTGGCGGGGCTGAAACCCTCTTTCACCATCCTCGACGCCGACGACCAGACGCGCCTCGCCAAACAGGTGATCGAGGCGGCGGGCGTGGACGAAAAGCGCTGGACGGGCCGCGGGCTGTCCTTCGTCATCGACGGGTGGAAGAACCGCGGGCTGACGCCGGAAAAGGTGCCCGCCAACGAGGCCTATCATTTCGCCGACGGCAAGGGCGTTGATCTGTACAGGGCCTATCAGCAGCGGCTCGCAACACTGAACGCGGCGGATTTCGGCGACCTCCTCCTGCACAATCTGACGATTTTCCAGAACAATCCGGACGTCCTCGCCGATTATCAGGAGCGGTTCCGTTACATGCTGGTGGACGAATACCAGGACACCAACGTGGCGCAGTATCTCTGGCTGCGCCTTCTCGCCCAGAAGCGCAGGAACATCTGCTGCGTCGGCGACGACGACCAGTCGATCTATGGCTGGCGCGGGGCGGAAGTGGAGAACATCCTGCGTTTCGAAAAGGACTTCCCCGGTGCGAAAGTGATCCGCCTGGAACGCAATTACCGCTCGACGCCCTCGATCCTCGGCGCGGCGTCGGGCCTCATCGCCTCGAATCGCGACCGGCTCGGCAAGACTTTGTGGACGGATCTCGACGAGGGCGAAAAGGTCAAGGTGCGCGGCGTCTGGGACGGCGAGGAGGAAGCGCGCCTCATCGGCGACGATATCGAGGCCGAACAGATGAAGGGCCGCTCCCTGAGCGACATGGCGGTGCTGGTGCGCGCCTCGTTCCAGATGCGCGCCTTCGAGGAGCGGTTCAACACCCTCGGCCTCGCCTACAAGGTCGTCGGCGGCCCGCGCTTTTACGAGCGCGAGGAGACGCGCGACGCCCTTTCCTATCTGCGCCTGATCCGCTCGGCGGACGACGATCTCGCCTTCGACCGCATCGTCAACAAGCCCAAGCGCGGCCTCGGCGACAAGGCGCTGCAAGCGCTGCACAAGATCGCCCGCGCGCAGGGCGTTCCCCTGATGGTGGCCGCGCGGCTCGCCCTTGAAAGCGACGAGCTGCACGCCGCCGCCCGCGGCAAGCTCGTCAATTTCGTCGACACGGTCGACCGCTGGACGCGCGACGCAAAGGATATGCCGCCCGCGGATCTTGCCGAACTGGTGCTGGAGGAGTCCGGCTACATCGAGATGTGGAAGAACTCCAAGAGCCCGCAGGCGCCGGGCAAGCTCGACAACATCAAGGAACTGATCCAGGCGGTCTCGGAGTTCGACACGCTGGAAGGCTATCTCGACCATGTGGCGCTGGTTTCCGAACTGAACGAGGGGAGCGGCGACGGCCAGGTCTGGCTGATGACGCTGCACGCGGCCAAGGGGCTTGAGTTTCCGGTGGTGTTCCTGCCTGGCTGGGAGGAGGAGATTTTCCCCTCCAAGCGCTCCCTCGACGAAAAGGGCAACGCCGCCCTGGAGGAGGAACGCCGCCTCGCCTATGTGGGCGTGACGCGGGCGGAGGAAAGCTGCCGCATCTCCTTCGCCGCCAACCGGCAGATTTACGGCCGCTGGCAGAACGCCATGCCCTCGCGGTTCATCGACGAATTGCCGGAAGAACATGTGGAGGCGGTGTCGGAGCCGGGACTTTACGGCGCGGCCGCCGCCGACCTCGCCAGCCACTCCAGCTTCACCGCGGCGAAGCTGAAGGACGACGCCTATTACGACAATCCAGGCTGGCGGCGCGCGCGAGCCGCAAGCGCGAGGCCCGCGGCCGCTCCGCCTCTGCTCGAAGGCCGCGCGTCGACGGTCTCGGTCAGCGCGCCGGGCAAATCGAGGTTCTCGAAAGGCCAGCGCGTTTTCCATCAAAAGTTCGGCTACGGAAAAATCGCTTCCATCGAAGGGCAGAAACTCACCGTCGATTTCGACCATTCCGGTCCGAAAAAGGTGATCGACACCTTCATCGAGGCGGCCTGAGACCGGCGCGATCCTTTCAAGCAGCACAAAGATCAAATGACCTCTTCCTACAAAGTCACCTGGACGGGACCGCGCGCGGCGCTGGAGAAAACCGCCGACGCCCTGTCGGAACTCATGTGGCCGACGGCCGGCGCCGTCAGCCTCGCGAAAGAAGACGCGACCGTCGAGGATGGAGACAGCGCCTGGCGGCTCGACGCCTATTTCGACGCGCCGCCGGACATGGACGCCGTCAACGCGGTCGCGGCAGGCCATGGCGGGCTCGGCGCCGGCGCGCTTGAGACATTGCCCGATATCGACTGGGTCGCGCACGCGCTGGAGGGCCTGGGGGTCGTGCGCTGCGGGCGCTTCGTCCTGTACGGCGTTCACGATGCGGACAAATTGCCCGGCGAGGACGGCGACATCCCGATCCGCATCGACGCCAATCAGGCGTTCGGAACCGGTCACCACCCGACCACCGCCGGCTGCCTGACCCTGCTCGACCGCTTCGCGGGATTTGCGCCGAAATCGATCCTCGACCTCGGCTGCGGCTCGGCGGTGCTGGCGATCGCCGCGGCGACGCTATGGGGCCGGGACGTGCTGGCCAGCGACATCGACGCGACCTCGGTGGAGATCGCCGTTGAAAACGCGCGGCTCAACGGCGTCGGCGCGCGTGTGACGCCGCTTGTCGCCGCGGGCTTCGACCATCCGGGCATCGCCGAGGCCGCGCCGTTTGATTTCGTTTTCGCCAATATTCTCGCCGGCCCCCTCGCCGAGCTTGCGCCGGCCATGGGCCGGCATGTAGCGAAAAACGGCCGCGTCATGCTGGCGGGACTGATGAGCGAACAGGAGGAGAGGGTGACGGCGGCCTACGCCGACGCCGGCTTCCGGGTCATCAACCGCCTCGACCAGCCGCCATGGCCGGTATTGCTGCTGGTCAGGACATAGCCCGCTCAAGGGCGATAAACCGAGGGCGATAAACCAAGGCCGATAAACCGCGACCGGTAACAAAGGGTCTGTTGGCCGCCGCGCGTCCGGGGTATGCTTCACCCATTGCGAAACGGGACGATGGCGGGGACGATGGCGGGGACGATGAGGACGCGAATGGCGAAATCGATTTTCCTGCTTGCAGCGCTGGGCCTTTCTTCCGCCTGCACCGTTTCGGGGAGCGTCGCGCCGGCGCTGACGCCCGTCGACGCGGACGACGTCGCCGACGGGACGGACTACGCCATGCGGCGGACCGATCCGGCGCTGTTGCTCGCCGCGACGGGCGATTTCGACGGCGACGGCAAGGCCGAAGAGGCGCGGTTTTTCAAAAATCAAGCACTCGGCGCGTTCGCGGTCATCGTCACATGGGGCGACCCGGCCAGGGAGCGCACGACGGTCCACGCCGATACGCTGAACAATGTCGCATACGCGGCGGTCACGGCCCTGCCGCCAGGTCCGCTGCGGTATATCTGCTACGGCCCGGTCGAGGGTTGTGACGACAGGGGACGCAAGACGATCGAAACCGCGACCGACGCGGTCGGCGTGGTTTATCTCGGCCGCGGGCATCATCTCGCCGGCAAGCAGGTCGTCTATGTCTGGAACGGCGACGGCTTTAACGCCTATACGATCGTGGACTAGCGCCCCCGCCCCTGCGGCTTGACGTCCGATGGCCGTTTTCCCGCGCCGCCCCCTTGAGGCGGCCCGGCAAAACCCCGATATTACGCCAAAATCTCAGCAGCTTCGCGAGCCTCGACCCATGTTCCAGTCCTTTGAGCCCGTCTCCGACCGTTCCTTCGCCGGCAGGCATCTGCCGCTGCTGCGCGCGGAAATGGCGAAACAGGGGCTCGACGGGTTCATTATTCCGCATGACGACGAATATCAGAACGAATACATCCCCGAATACGCCGAACGGCTGATGTGGGCGAGCGGCTTTTCCGGCTCCGCCGGCGCCGCCGTGGTGATGACGGACAGGGCCGTCGTGTTCACCGACGGACGCTACACCCTCCAGGTCCGCCAGCAGGCGGACGAGGCCTATTTCGATTACGCCGACCTGGTGGAAACTCCGCCCGACCGGTGGCTGGCGGAAAACGCCCCGCCGGGCGCGCGCATTGGCTACGACCCGATGCTGCACACGAGCGCGGGCGTGAAGCGCCTGCGCGCGGCCGCCGACAAGGCCGGGTTCGAGCTTGTCGCGGTCGCCGCCAATCCCGTCGACGCCGCCTGGGCCGACCAGCCGGCCCGCCCCCTGACGCCGGCGACGCCTCACGACGTCGCGTTCGCGGGCAAATCGTCCGCGGACAAACGACAGGCGATCGCCGCCGCCATCGCCGACGCCGGCGCCGACGCGGCGTTGATCACCGCGCCGCCGTCGATCGCGTGGCTGTTCAACATTCGCGGCGCCGACGTGGCGCGCACGCCCCTGCCGCTCGGGCGCGCGATCCTTCACAAGGACGGAAAGGCCCGGCTTTTCCTGGCGCCGGAGAAGGTCGACAACCGCCTGCCGGCGCATCTCGGGGACGGGGTCGACCTGCGCGCGGAGACGGATCTCGAACGCGCGCTTGAGGATCTCGGCCGCGCCGGGGCGCGAATCGCGGTCGATCCGGCGCTGGCGCCGTCGAAATACGCCGACGATTTGCGCGCGGCGGGCGCCGTCGTGGTCGAGGCGAGCGACCCTTGCGCCCTGCCCCGCGCCGTCAAGAACGAGACGGAAATCAACGGCGCGCGCGCCGCGCATATTCGCGACGGCGCGGCCGTCACGCAGTTCCTGCACTGGCTCGACACGCAAGCGCAGGACGGCGGCGTCGATGAAATCGCCGCCGCGCAGAAGCTGGAAAGCTTTCGCCGCGCGACCGGCGAGTTGAAGGACATCAGCTTCGACACCATTTCCGGCGCCGGCCCCCACGGCGCGGTCGTCCATTACAAGGTTTCCACCGAGACCAACCGGCGGCTCGAACCGGACAGCCTCTATCTCGTCGATTCCGGCGGACAATACGCCGACGGCACCACTGACATTACACGAACGGTTCCTATCGGTCAGGCAACGGACGAAATGCGCCTGCGGTTTACCCAGGTGCTGAAGGGGCATATCGCGCTCGCCCGCCTGCGCTTTCCCGCCGGCGTTTCCGGGGCGCAGCTCGACGCCATCGCGCGCCGGCCGCTCTGGGAGGCGGGGCTCGACTACGACCACGGCACAGGCCACGGGGTCGGCTCTTTCCTCGGCGTGCATGAGGGCCCGCAGCGGATCGCCAAGGCGGCGAGCGGCGAGCCGTTAAAACCCGGCATGATCCTTTCCAACGAGCCGGGTTATTACAAGACGGACGCCTTCGGCATCCGCATTGAAAACCTGATCGTCGTAACGCCCGCCGAGCCGATCGCGGGCGGCGAGCGTGAGATGATGGGATTCGAGACGATCACCCTCGCGCCCATCAATCTCGACCTTGTGAACGCCGATCTGCTGACCGCGGACGAGCGCGCATGGCTCAACGCCTATCACGCGCGGGTGCGCGAAACGCTCGCCCCGCTCCTGCCGCCGGGCATTGCGGACTGGTTCGAAAACGCCACCAGGGCGGTGTAAGCGCAAGGCCCGTCCGTACAAAACCCTGGAGCCAATTATGCGTTCAACGCAACTGGCTCTGGATTGTTAGGCGGAGCGCGCCCGCGAACCGCAACACCGGTGATCCGCTTTTGCCGCAACACGCTCTAAAGAAACGCGGCGCGGTTTACAGCGCGCCCATGCCGATCAGCGTGCCGCCGTCGATGATCATGCTCTGGCCGGTCATCCAGCGCCCGGCAGGCGAGGCGAGAAACACCGCGGCGCCGGCGATGTCGTCGGGCTCGCCGAAGCGGCGCAGCGGCAATTGCTGCGTCATCAGCTTTTCCATCTTGGGGTCTTTCCACAGCGCCTCGGCGAAATAGGTTTTCACCACGCCCGGGCAGATGCAGTTGACGCGCACATTGTCCGGCCCGCATTCGACCGCCAGATTGCGCGCGAGTTGAAGATCCGCCGCCTTGGAAATATTGTAGGCGCCGATGGCGTTCGAGCCGACATAACCGCCGATGGAGGAAATGATGACGATGGCGCCGTCTTTCCTGGCGCGCATGTCCGGCAGGACCATATGGGAAAGCCAGTGCGTCGCCTTGACGTTGCAGGTCAGAATTTTGTCGAAATGCTCGTCCGACATATCGGCCGACGGACCATAATGGGGGTTCACCGCCGCGTTGGCGACAAGAATGTCCGCGGGCCCCCATTTCGCTTTCGTCTCGTCAACCAGGCGCTGCAGGTCTTCCTTGTGGGCAATATTGCACGGGACGGCGAAAGCGGCCTCCCGATCCTCGATCCCGTTGATGTCGTCGACGACCTTTTGACAGGCGTCGAGCTTGCGGCTCGACACGATCACGTTGGCGCCGTGCTGCGCCAGCCGCCGCGCGATGGCCTCGCCAATGCCGCGCGAGGCGCCTGTGACGACCGCGACCTTTCCGGTGAGGTTGAATAGCGTTTGATCCGACATCGTCATTCCCGCTGTGTCATTCCGCTTACCGGCTGTAGTTTTTTCCATCCGGTGAAGTGTAACCGCCTCACGCCATGGTCGGAAACACTTATCAGCAGAAACACTTATCAGCAGATCGGCGGCGGATCGGCGTAAGTCAGGAAATCGGCGCAGGCCCGCTTCAGCCGGACCCTGCAAACTAATGCGCGTCAGCGGATCCGCTCAAACGATCCTCGCCAGCAGGTCTCGTCGCCAGGTCTCGTGATCGGACTGGAGCGAAAGGGCCGGAACGGCGGACGACCGGCGGCTACTCCGCCGCCGCGGCGTCCGTCCGCGAGTCTTCAGCGCCCGAACCGTCTTCCGTTTTTTTCGTGGTGCGGCGCGTCGCGCGGCGCCGGCGCGGCTTTTTCTCCGCAGCCTGCTTTTCCGCGTCGTCATCCGCCTTGTCGGCGCTTTTTTGCGGCGCCGCCTCGGGCTGCTCGGACGCCGCATCGGCGGCCGGCTGCTCCACGACGACTTCCGGCTGATCGGCGCCCTCCTCGGCGCCGGCGCCGTTGGCGATGCGCTTCTTGCGCGGCGGCCGGCGCGTCTCCTCCTCTTCTTCAAGCACGGGCTGTTCCGCGTCGGCCTCGTCGCCCGGTCCGGCCGCAGACTGATTCTGCGGCTGCTGCTGGACCTGCATGGAGCGGATCAGGCGGAAATAGTGCTCCGCATGCTGAAGATAGCTCTCCGCCTTGATCCGGTCGCCGGCCGAGGACGCATCCCGCGCGAGCGCCTGATACTTGTCGTAAATCTGGTTGGCGGTGCCCCGGATACGAACGTCGGGCCCGTTGGAATCGAGCGCCCGGTTCGGGTTCACCCCCTGACGGCGGCGTTGATTACGGCCACGCTTCATATGTCTTTCCTGTGTGATGTCCTATCGCGAACAGCCGAGGACCCCCCATCGGCGTATTCTTTCCCGTTTCCCGGCGGGCCTCATCAGCGAGGCGGAGCCGCCTTTATGTCCATGACTTTATCGTTTTTCGGTTCCGCAGCGAAACTGCACAGCTTAGCCGGACTAGAATCGAGCCTGACTGATGTCGGATTAATGGCGGTCTTGTCGCGGAACGAAGGAAAAGTTCTGCATTCAAGACATTGCCTTATCGTATGATAGTCGTCCCGCCGCGTATTTCAATGATTTTTTTCGGTTCCCGCGCAATCCGCAACGACCCCCCGCGCACGCGCCGCCAGGTCGAAAACGTGATCAATTCGTGCGCCCGGAAATGATTTGATAACCATTTCAGCCAGTCCGTCCGCCTGACCGTCGCCGCACTCCAGCAACAACAATCCGTGATCGTCAAGCAGCCGCGGGACGTCGGCGAGCAGGATTCGATAGGCGTCGAGGCCGTCGGCGCCGGCGAAAAGAGCGCATTCGGGCTCATACAAGGCGACGCTGCGGGGCAGCCGCGCACCGCTGCGGATATAGGGCGGATTGGAGATCACAAGGTCGAAACCGCCGCCCGGCGGCGCCTTCAGCGCGGCGCCCCAGTCGCTTGCCAGGAACCGCGCCCGCGCGCCGACGCCGAGGCGGGCGGCGTTGTCCCGCGCCACGGCGAGCGCGGCTTCGGAGCGGTCGACGCCGACGCCCTCGGCGTTTGGAAAGGCGCTGAGAAGCGCGCCCAGGAGGCAGCCCGACCCGACGCCGAGATCGAGGACGGACAGCGCCGCCGCGCGGTCCCGCCGGGCGATCGCCGCCTCGATCAGGCACTCGGAATCCTCCCGCGGGATCAGCACGTCCGGCGTTACGCGGAACGGCAGGCTCCAGAATTCCTTTTCCCCGGTGATATAGGCGACGGGCTCCGCTGCGGCCCGGCGCGCCAGCAACCGTTCGTATGCGCGCAATGCATCCTCGGGAAGAACCTGCGCGCCGCGCGCGATCAGTTCGGCGTCGTCCGCGCCGAGAACAGTTTTCAGGAGAACGCGCGCATCGAGGCCCGGCGTGGGCGATGCGGCGAGGGTCCGGGCGCCCTTGCGCAGGGCCGCATCGACGCTGAGGGACGGCCCCGCCTCCGGCGACAACCGACGGCTCAAGCCTCCTCGCCCTGCATTTCAGCGAGCCGGTCCGCGCGGTCCTGACTGATCAGCGCGTCAATCAATTCATCCAGCGCGTCGCCCGCGACCACCTCGTTCAGTTTGTACAGGGTCAGGTTGATGCGATGATCGGTGACGCGGCTTTGCGGATAGTTATAGGTGCGGATCCGTTCCGAACGGTCGCCGGAGCCGACCATACCCTTGCGCGCCGCGGCCCGCTCGGCGTCGGCGCGCGCGCGCTCGGCTTCGTAAAGACGCGCGCGGAGGACTTTCATGGCCTTGGCCCTGTTTTTATGCTGCGATTTCTCATCCTGCTGGCTGACCACGACGCCGGTGGGAATGTGGGTGATGCGCACGGCGGAATCGGTGGTGTTGACCGACTGCCCCCCCGGTCCGGAGGCGCGGAAAACGTCGATCCTGAGGTCGCTTTCATTGATCTCGATGTCGACTTCCTCCGGCTCCGGCAGCACGGCGACCGTCGCCGCGGAGGTGTGGACCCGGCCCTGGGTTTCGGTTTCGGGAACGCGCTGGACGCGGTGCACGCCGGATTCGAATTTCAGCCTGGCGAACACGCCGTCGCCGGCGACGCTGGCCTGGATTTCCTTGTAGCCGCCCATCTCCGCTTCCGAAGCGGACATGACCTCCACCTTCCAGCCATTGAGCGAGGCGTAGCGCTGATACATGCGGAAGAGATCGCCGGCGAAGATCGCCGCCTCGTCCCCGCCCGTGCCGGCGCGCACCTCCAGAATGACCGAGGAATTGTCCGCCTTGTCCTTCGGCAGCAGCATGATCTGCAAGCCGTGCTCCAGTTCCGGCTCGCGCTTTTTCAACTCGGCCAGTTCGTCAGCGGCGAGCGCGGCCATTTCCGCGTCGTCGCCTTCGGAGAGTTCTTTCAGCTCTTTAAGCTGTTTGCGTACGGAAGAAAGCTCGCGCGCCTTTTCAACGACCTCTTTCAGCTCGCCATGCTCCTTGGACAGACGAATAATGTCTTCGGTCGCCGAGGCGGTCGACATTTCCGATTCGATCCTGTCGAATTTCGCGACCAGCGCATCCAGTTTATCCTGAGGGATCATCGCCCTCTCCTTTTCTTCTTATGATCCGCAAGGCGCATGAAAAAAACGCGCGGCGGGCGCCCGCCCCCGCGCGTTCTCGCAATGTCGCGGCGCTATTCCGCGGCGACCGGCTTGGCGTCTTTCTCGGCCTCGATTTCCGCAGCGCGTTTTTCGACAAGCGCGACCAGATGGTCGACAAGCTCGCCGTTGTCGATGCGGTGGTCCACCTCCCCGCCGAGATACACCATGCCGTGTTCCTTGCCGGCGCCGCCGCCGGTAAAGCCGATATCGGTCTCGCGCGCCTCTCCGGGGCCGTTGACGACGCAGCCGATCACCGACAGCGACATCGGCGTGGTGATGTGGGCGAGCCGCTGCTCCAGGATTTCCACCGTCTCGATGACGTTGAAACCCTGGCGCGCGCAGGACGGGCAGGAAATCACGTTAACGCCGCGATGGCGCAGATTCAGCGACTTGAGGATGTCGAAGCCGACCTTGATCTCCTCCACCGGGTCGGCGGAAAGGGACACGCGGATCGTGTCGCCGATGCCGGCCCACAGGAGCGATCCGAGGCCGATCGCCGACTTGACCGAGCCGATGCGCATGCCGCCCGCCTCGGTGACGCCGAGATGAAGGGGGCAGTCGATGGCCTCGGCGAGCGCGTGATACGCCGCGACGGTCAGGAACACGTCGGAGGCCTTCACGGAAATCTTGAACTCGTGAAAATCATTGTCCTGAAGGATTTTCGCATGGTCGAGGGCGCTTTCGACCATCGCCTCCGGACAGGGCTCGCCATATTTTTCCAGGAGATGGCGTTCCAGCGAGCCGCCATTGACGCCGATGCGCATGGCGCAGCCATGGTCCTTGGCGGCCTTGATCACTTCCTTGACCCGCTCCTGCGAACCGATATTGCCCGGATTGATCCGCAGGCACGCCGCGCCGGCCTTCGCCGCCTCGATGCCGCGCTTGTAGTGAAAGTGAATGTCGGCGACGAGCGGGACCGGGGAGTGCTTCACGATTTCAGGCATCGCCGCCGTCGATTCCACGTCGGGGCAGGATACCCGGACGATGTCGGCGCCGGCCTCCGCGATTTCGTTCACCTGGCGGATCGTCGCCTGGGCGTCGGAAGTAAGCGTGTTGGTCATGGACTGCACGGCGATCGGCGCGTCGCCGCCGACGGGCACGTCGCCGACCATGATCTGACGGCATTTGCGCCGTTCGATATCGCGCCACGGGCGTACGGACATGGGGCTTTCCTTGCGCTGCTGCCTCGATCTTAAGGCTCAAGATTGCGCGCCCGCTCCGGAAGTCAAGCCCTATCTCGAAGCGGGCGGCGGGCTTGCCGCGCCATTATCTCGCAAGCGCCGCAAAAGATGATGGAAAGCGCAATGACTGCGCATTTCAATAGAAAAAACCTATGAATGGCGCGCCGCCGCCCGGGCGGGATTCGGCGCCGCTCAAAACCGCCGGTCAAAATCGAAAGCGCGGCGCTGGTCGTAGACGGCGCGGGGCGCGCCCTCGACCCGATGCGGCTCGAAGGTCCAGCGGCGCACGGCGTTCAGGGCGGCGTCGTTGAAACACGGATTGGAGGTGCGCACCACCTGTTCGCCCGTGACCCGGCCCTGGGCGTCGACGTTGAACATCACCTCGACGGTCTCGACCGGGCCCGCGCCGGCGTCGCAGGTGCGCGGATACACCGGCTCCACACGCTCGATGACGCGCAAGTCGACCGCCGGCGCATCGACGGCGGGCGAGGCCAGCCCCGCAGCCGACGCCGCAGCGGCGCCCGCAACGTCGTCCGGCGGCGCCCCGGCGCCATCCGGCGCCGCAAGCTCGCGCGGCAGGGCGATCTGCCAGGCGCACCAGATCATGAACAGGATGATGGCCAGCACCGCCCACAGCGACATCTCGCGCGAGGCGGGCTGGGCGGCGTCCTGCGCCGCCTGAAACTTTTCCGCCGTCGGATAAACTGACGGGGCGGCGTAGCCGATGTCCTCCTTGAAGCGGGCGACGACGGGGCCGGCTTCAAGTCCCAGGAATTCCGCATACGCCCTGACGAAGCCGAGCGCATAGGGGCGCGCGGGCAGACCCGCGGGGTCCAGCGCCTCGATCGCGGCGAGATGGTCCTGCTTGATATGCGTGCGCGCGGCGGCCTCGGCGAGGCCGAGCCCCCGCGCCTCGCGCGCGGCGGCGAGATGCGCGCCCGCATGGGCGTGGCGCGCGCCCGGATCGCCGTTGCGCCGGCGCAGGCGCTCGTCTTCCATATCGAGAATATCGGCCGACCCGTTCGCTGGCGTCACTCTTGCGCCCCATCATCAAACGCTCAAGAAAGGCGCAAATCGTAGCAAAAAGCTTCCAAAGCTTTAACCGGCGATGCGCGCTTGCGCCTTTCCTAAACGGAATTTGTTAACCGCTGCTTTATGGCGCCGGCGCGCTTACTCCAGCGCCGCGCCCTTCTCCCTCAGATGGGCGGCGAAACCCTCGCGCAGGCTCGGGGCCGGCTGGTCAAGCCGCGGCGCCAGCCATGCGGCCAGTTCCGCCGAACTGACGGACCGCACAAGGCGGCGGAACGGGCCGACGGTCGAAGCCGGAACCGAGAACCGGCGCACCCCGAGGCCGATCAGCGCCGCGGCGGTGACGAGGTCCGCCGCCTGCTCGCCGCAATAGGCGAGCGGCGCGCGCGCCGCCTCGGCCTTGTCGACGGTCATTTTGAGAAAGCTCAAAAAGCCCGGATTCATCGGGTCGTAGCGCCGCTGCACCCGCTCTGAATCGCGATCCGCCGCGAAATAGAACTGCGCCAGGTCGTTGCCGCCGATGGACAGGAAATCGACTTTCCGCGCGATGATGTCGGCGCGCCAGGCCGCCGACGGCGTCTCGATCATGGCGCCGATGCTGATCGTCTGCGGCAGGGGGCGGCCGCGCTTCCGGGCGCGCTCGATCTCCCGGTCGAGGAGGTTGCGCGCCTCGTCCAGCTCGCTGGCGAGGGTCACCAGCGGGAACATGATGTGCAGCGTGCGCTCCGCCGCCGCCGAGAGGAGCGCGCGCAATTGCGGGCGAATCATGCCCGGACGGTCCATCGCCATGCGCAGGCCGCGCCAGCCCATCGCCGGATTCGATTCGCGCCAGCCGTCCATATAGGCGGCGGTCTTGTCGCCGCCGATATCGGCGGTGCGAAAGACCACGGGCTTGCCGTCCGCCGCGTCCAGCACCTCGCGGTAGAGCGCCTGCTGGGAGGCGACGCTGGGCAGCCGCTCGCCGATGAGGAATTGCAGCTCGGTGCGGAACAGGCCGACGCCCTCCCCGCCGGTCTCGTGCAGCGAGGGCATGTCGAGGACGAGCCCCGCGTTCATCATCAGGGAGACGCCGACCCCGTCCCTGGTGACGGACGGCAAGCTCCGCTCACTGAGGTAAATCGCGCGGCGTTCGTTCTGGCTTCGCTGCTTGCGGCGATAGTCCTCCGCGATCTCCGGACTCGGACGGATATGCACCTCGCCCGCGTCGCCGTCGACGATAATCTGGTCGCCTTCCTCCGCCCGCTCGACCGCGTCGTGAAGGCCCGTCACCATCGGTATCTTCAGGGCCCGCGCCACGATTGCGGCGTGGGAGGTTTCCGACATCTCCGCCAGCACGAGACCTTTCAGCGCGTCGCGGCCGTATTCGAGAAGCTGCGCCGGGCCCATCGTGCGCGCGACCAGGACGGCCTCGTCATGGGCGCCGCGCCGCTTGCCGTCGTCATCGCCGGAGAGCAGGCGCAACAGCCGGTTCGAGAGGTCGTCGAGATCGTACAGGCGTTCGCGAAGATAGCTGTCGCCGGCCTGCATCAGGCGGGCGCGGTTCTCGCCGCGCACCTGCTCCACCGCGGATTCCGCGGTCAGCCCGGAAAACACCGCCGCGCGCAGCCGGTCCTTCCAGCCGCGATCATACGCAAACAGACGATACGCCTCCAGCACATCGCGCGAGACCCCGCTAAGGCCCGCATTGGACGACAGCATGTCGTCCACCGACGCGCGCAGGCGCGTGAGCCCGTCCTCAAGACGCTCGGCCTCCGCCGCCACGTTGCGCGCGAACACCTTGTGCTTGGGCGCCGGCGCTTCAAGGAACACCGCCTTGCCGAAAGCGACGCCGGAAACGATGCCGAACCCTTTCAGCTTTTCGGGCCGGTGGAGCATCTCGCCGACCTCGGCGGTCTCCTCCTGGCTCAAAAGCTCGCCCGAGGCGGAGATTTCCGCGAGCAGGGTGGCCACCGCCTGCACCGCCTCGACCTCCTCGTCCGTGTAGGAACGGGCGGCCTTGTTCTGGATCACGAGAACGCCAAGCACCTTGCCCGAGCGGATCAGCGGCACGCCGAGAAACGACTGCAACGGATCCTCCCCGGTTTCCGGCCGGTAGGAAAACGCCGGGTGCAGCGGCGCGTCCGCCGTCACCAGCGGACGGGAATTCTGCGCGACGAGACCGACAAGCCCCTCGCCCCATTTCAGGCGGGTCAGGTGCACCGCCTCGCGGTTGAGACCCTCGGTGGAGTAAAGCTCCAGGTCGTCGTCGGGCCGGCGCAGATAGATGGAGCAGACGTCCGCCACCACGTGACTCGCGATCGCGCGGGTCAGATGGTCGAGGCGCTCCTGCGCGCTGCCCTCCTGCGCCACGGCGTCGTGCATCCGCCGCAACAGGACGGTGATGCCGCGTTCGCCGTGGCCGCCATGGGGCGGCCGTGTTCTCTCAATGCTCATCCGACGCTCGCTTCGGCGGCGCTCATGCGCCCGGCTTTCTGTCGTCGTCCAGGCCGTAGGCTTCGTGCAGGACGCGCACGGCGTATTCCGCCGCGTCCGCATCGATCAGGACACTGATCTTGATCTCCGAGGTGGAGATGTTCTGGATGTTGATGCCCTTGTCGGCCAGGGTCTTGAACATGATCGAGGCGACGCCCGCATGGCTTTTCATGCCGAGGCCGACGACCGAGACCTTGGCCACCTTGCGGTCGGACTGGAGCGACTTGAAGCCGATCGCGTCCTGTTCGGCCGACAGGACCTCCAGCGCGCGGTCAAGCTCGCCCTCTTTGGTGGTGAAGGAGATGTTGGCGTAGCCCGGCTCGCGCGAGGCGCTCTGGACGATCATGTCGATATTGATGTCAGCGTCAGCGAGGGCGGTGAAGATGCCGGCGGCCCGGCCCGGCTCGTCCGGCACGGCGAGGATGGTGACGCTGGCGTCGTTAAAGTCCGGCGTTACGGTCGATACGATGTTCTGTTCCACGATGTCGTCCTCGTCGCAAATGACGGTGCCGGGCCCCTGCGCGTCCGGCGGCTCGAAACTCGACAGGACCCTGAGCGGCACTTTATGGGCCATGGCGAGTTCCACCGAGCGGGTCTGGAGCACCTTGGCGCCTAGGGACGCCGCCTCCAGCATCTCCTCGAAAGAGATCTTCGCGATGCGGCGGGCCTTTTTGGCGAGGCGCGGGTCCGTCGTGTAGACCCCGTCCACATCTGTATAAATGTCGCAGCGTTCCGCGCCAACCGCCGCGGCCAGCGCCACCGCCGAGGTGTCCGAGCCGCCGCGGCCGAGGGTGGCGATGCGTCCGTTCGGGGCGATCCCCTGGAAGCCGGCGACGACGGCGATCTCGCCGCCGTCCATGGCCGCGCCGATCGCCTCGGCGTCGATCTCCGCGATGCGCGCCTTGCCGTGGGCCGCGTCGGTTTTCAGCGGGATCTGCCAGCCCTGCCAGGAGCGGGCGCGGTAGCCGAGATTTTGCAGCACAAGCGCCAGCAGGGACGACGTCACCTGCTCGCCGCTCGCCACCACGGCGTCGTATTCCACGCCGCGCGCGTCGAGCGCCGGCGCGGGCGCCCCCGCTTCCTCGCACAGGGCGACGAGCCGGTTTGTCTCCCCGGCCATGGCGGAGACGACGACCGCCACGGATTTGCCCGCGTCGGCCTCCCGCCGCACATGGGCGGCGACGGCGCGGATGCGCTGCATGTTGGCGACGGACGTGCCGCCGAATTTCATGACGATGCGCGACATGGGATGCTATCCGTCCTGCGTGCTCTTGCCGTCTTGCAACCGGCGACCGAAAGCTCAAAGTCAGCGCGTATCTCTAGGCGCCCGGACGCGGCGACGCAAGCAAGGATCATCCCCAATGGCGCAATCGCAAGGCCACACCGCAACCCATGCGGGCAAGTCCACGATCGATCGGGAAGAGATCGAGAAATTCTCGGCGATGGCCGACGAATGGTGGGACCCGTTCGGCAAGTTCAAACCGCTGCACAAGCTGAACCCGGTGCGCCTCGGCTATATCCGCGACGGGGCCTGCGCCCATTTCGGCCGCGACCGGCGGGCGAAAAAACCGCTTGAAGGCCTGCGCCTGCTCGACGTCGGCTGCGGCGGCGGACTGGTGGCCGAACCGATGCGCCGCCTCGGCGCGACTGTGGTCGCCATCGACGCCTCGGCGCGCAACGTCAAGACCGCCATGGCCCACGCCGCATCTTCGCGGCTCGACATCGACTACCGCGAGACCACCGTGGAGGCGCTCCTCGCCGGCGGCGAGCCGCCTTTCGACATCGTCCTCAATCTGGAGGCGGTGGAGCATGTCGCCGACCCGGACCTGTTTCTCGCCGCCTCGGCGGACCTGGCGGCGCCGGGGGGCGTGATGGTCGTCTCCACCATCAACCGCACGCTGAAGGCGCTGGCGCTGGCCAAGGTCGGCGCGGAATACGTCCTGCGCTGGCTGCCGCGGGGCACTCACGATCCGCGCAAATTCCTGAAGCCCGAGGAAGTCGAGGCGCCGCTGCTGCGCAAAGGCTTCACCATCACCGCCCAGGCCGGGGTCAGCTATAACCCGCTGCTCGACGTCTGGCGGGTGTCCGACGACCTCAGCGTCAACTACATAGTGACGGCGGCGCGCGCAGCGGCGTAAGACGCGAAAGCGTTGGCAAGAAGGCGTCGGAAAGGGGATTTGCGTCCTTTCCAGGCGCCGTCCTGAACCGCTCTACGCCGCGCCGAGTTGCGCGTCGAACAAAGCCAGCATGCGGCCCCAGGCGCGCTCGGACTGCTCGCGGTCATATGCGCGCGAATCCGTCGGCACCCAACCGTGCATGGCGCCCTCGTAAACCTCGATCTCAGCGGGAACGCCGGCGTCTTCGAACGCTTCGATCAGGATGTCCCTCGCTTCCGGCTGGCGTTCGTGATCATTCTCGGCGATGGCGATGAGAACGCCGCCCGTGATCCGGTCGGCCAGGCGGTGCGGGCTGTCGGCCTCATCGGTGACCAGCCGGCCGCTATGGAAAGAACAAGGCGCCTTGACGCGGTCCGGAACGGCGGCGGCGGCGCGAAGCGGCCAGGCGCCTGTCATGCAAAAGCCGACCGCGCCCACGCCGCGGGCGACGTCAACGGCCGGCTGGCGGTCCAGCCACGCGACGAACGCCTTCGCATCCGTCACGGCCGTTTCGGCGGAAAGCGCCGAGTAATGGGGCATGACGAGTTCGCGGCCGCCGGGATCGCGAAAGGTCATGCCGTCGGCGAACAGACGGCCTTTGAACGTGCGATAGTAGGGGTTCGCCGCCAGAACGCTGTACCCCTCGCCGGCAAGCTGGCGCGCCATGTCAAAAAAGGCGGGCCGAACGCCATGTATGTCCGGCCAGATAATGACCGCCGCATGCGCCCCTTCAGCCGGGTGGATAAACAGCGCGTCGGCCTCGCCGTCGGGGGTCGGCACAACGACCGCCGCCTCTGTCAGATCGGCGCCGGCGACTTTCGGCGCGGCGTGCGCGGCTTGCAGCATGCCGCCGATGGCGATGGCGCTGGAGGCCCCGGCCGTGAAGACGCGCCGCGTCAGCGCTTTTTTCCGAAGGTGCTCGTCGAGTTCGCGTTCCGTGATGTCGTCGCACATGGCTTGCCCTTCCAGTTGTAACCCGCCGGGATAGTAGCGAACTGTCGATGATTGTCGAACGGCGCGCGCCGTGCGAAGATTTCACAAAGACGTGCTGTTCACGGCGTTAAAAGCCGGCGAGCCGGTCGTCTCACTGCGCCAGCGCCCGCAAATCCGTCCAGTGCGCCTCGATGGCCGCTTTCGTGACCCGATAGCCGTCCTCGACGGCGGCGTCGTATTTCTTCCAGTCGCGAAGCTCGACGCCGTCCACCGGCGGCGCGATCATGATGTCGGCGGGATGCACGCGGGTCATGCGTTCGTGGCGGGCGGTCGCGGTGCGCATCAACAGCGAGACGATCGGCGGGGCGTCCTTCAGACCGTGCGCCGCCGCCCACTGGAAAAAGCCGGGCGGGTCGCGAAACGCCTCGACGTCGATAACGCCCCGGCGCGCCACGTCGATGCCGATGGTCAGCCCGCGATGGACCCCGGCCATGATGTCCGTAGGGAAATTATTGATCACCGCGCCGTCCACCAGGAGCGCGCCGTCCGACGCCACCGGCGGCAGGATGCCCGGCAGCGCGATGGACGCGCGCAGGGCGTCGCGCAGGCGGCCCCGGCGGTGCACGCGCAGATCGCCCACGGCGATGTCGGAGGAGACGCAGAAGAACGGGATCGCCAAATCCTCGATCGCCGCGTCGCCGAAATGCGCTTCGAGCCGCTCCTCGACCCGGCGGCCTTTCGTCAGCGCCACCACCGGCAGAACGTGATCGCCGAGCGGATTGGAGGCGACGAAAGCCCTGCGGATGCGCTCTTCGATTTCCGCGTCGCGCCAGCCCATGGCGATGCAGGCGGCGATCACCGCGCCCATGGAGGCGCCGCAGACGAAATCGATCGGCACGCCCGCCTCGCGCAGGGCCTTCACCGCGCCGATATGGGCGTAGGCGCGCGCGCCGCCCCCCGACAGAACAAGGCCCACCGAACGGCCGGCGATGATCCGCGCCAGCCGGTCGCGGCAGGCCTCGCCGCGGCAGTTGAACACCCGCGTCGCGCCCGTCGCGTCGATCCAGTCGCCGATCGGGCAGGCCGGCGCCCCCTCGTGCAGCATCACCAGGTCGAGCAGGCGGAACTTGCGCGCCCGCGCGCCCGCTTCCGTGCTCAGGGGAAACGGCCGCGCCGGACGCGCGTCGCGGCGGGCCATGACGATGAAGCGGTCGGCGTGGCGCAGCACGAAATGATGCCATGGCGTATCCTGCATGCGCGAAGCGAGCAGGACGACGTCGTTGCCCTCCTCCAGGCGGTCGAAGGCGCCGCCGTCCGGCGCCGCCTCCGCGACGGGCAGCCAGGCGGTCTTCAGGCCGTGGCGGGAAATGCGCGCCGCGAGGTCTTCCGTGTGGGAATTGACGTCGATCGAGGGCGACGAGGCGATGAGCGCGAAAATCCTCGGCGCCGACCGGCGAAAGCTGGCGCCCGGATGGCGGGCGCGGGCGAGGATCACCCGCATCAGCGCGGTCGCGAAATCGCCATGGTTGCGGATCAGGCGGTCCGCGTCCTCGCGTTTGACCTCAAGGATCTCCGTATCGCGCAGGGCGTAGACCGAGGCCGAATGCGGCTCGCCCGACATCAGCGACATCTCGCCCACCGGTTCGCCGGCGCGGACGTAACCGACGACGCGGTCGTCCTCCTCGCTGCGGCGCACGACGATGAGGCGGCCAGCGAGGTTGAACCAAAGGCTTTGCGAGGCCGCGCCTTCCGCGAACAGCTCCCAACCGCCGGGCAGGGAATGCCAGACGCCGCGTCGAGCGATCTCGGACAGCGCCTTGGAGGACAGCGCGGAGAAAAAGTCGAATTCTGACAGGCGCTGAAGGATGGTCTTCATGGGGCTGACAATTAACGGATTCAGCCCTCATGATACACCCGCCCGGTTAACGTCGCTTTGCAGCTCGCCCATGGCGCGGCGGGGGGGACGGCGGGGCCGCGTCAGGGCGATGACAGGTGGACGGATGCGCGGCTGAACAGGCGCGCAGCCGAACATGAGCGCAACCGAAAAGGCGCGCGGCGTCAGTTGGTCTTTTTCGCCGCCGCCGCCGGCGGGGTTTTCGGCGCGCCGGCCTTGTCGGTCTTCAGCTTCGCGCCCGGCAGCGGGGCGATGGCGACGCCCTCCTCGGCCAGCTCGCGAGCCTGCCGGCCCGTCGCCTCGCCGTAAATCGGGCGCTCGTCGGTTTCGCCGTAATGGATCTTGCGCGCTTCCTCGGGGAATTTGTCGCCGACATAGTCGAAATTCTTTTCAACATATTCGCGCGCGCGGGTCATGGCTTTCAACATGTCGCCCTTGATCTCGGCCAGCCGCGCCTCGCGCCCCTCGGCCGGGCGGCGTGCCACCGCCGGCGCCATGATCGCTTTGCGAACCTCGGAAGAACCGCAGGCGGGACACTCGATCAGGCCCTTGCCGGCTTGGGCGTCATAATCCGCGCTGTCGCGGAACCAGCCTTCGAACTCGTGCTCGGAGGCGCAGCGAAGTTGGTATTTAATCATTGTTTTGAAATGGAGATTTCATAGCTGCGTTCAAGACCCAGATTAGGAATGCGCACGCGCGCCGTGTCGGCCGCCTTGAGGTCGATGTCGGCGGCGATAACGCCCGGTTCATCCCCCGGCGCCTCGGCCAGGACCTCGCCCCACGGGCCGATGATCATCGAATGGCCATAGGTCTCCCGGCCATCTTCGTGCCGCCCCCCCTGGGCCGGCGCGATCACGAAGGCGCCGTTTTCGATCGCCCGCGCCGTCAGGAGCGTTTTCCAGTGCGCTTCGCCCGTCTGGCGGGTGAACGCGGCCGGCACGCAGAATACTTGCGCCCCTGCCTGCGCCAGGCGGCGATACAAAGTTGGAAAGCGCACGTCATAACAGATCGTTAGACCGAATTTCGCAAGCGGCGTCTCAACCAGCGCCGCCGTATCGCCGGGCGCGTAAACGCTCGATTCCTTCCAGCTTTCGCCCCCGGGCAGGTCTACGTCGAACATATGCAGCTTGTCGTAGCGGGCGACGATCGCCCCTTGCGGCGAGAATAGGAGACTGCGGTTGGCGGCGCGCGGCCGGCCCGTCCGGTCCGGAGCCGCGGCGGCGGCGACGGAACCGATCAGAAGCCAGACCCGGTGCGCCCTGGCCGCCTCGGCGAAGGCGGCGACCTCCTCAAGGCCCTCCTCCGGCGGCAGGTCCGCCAGCAGGCGTTTCGCCTTTCGGTCGACCGCGTTGGTCATTTCCGGGGTGGCGATGAAGTCGGCCCCGTCCCGGGCAGCCTCGCCGATCAGGCCGAGCGCGTCGTCCAGATTGCGCCCCCGGTCGAGCCCGGAGCGCATTTGCACGCAGGCGGCGCGGATCGTTGCGGTCTCAGTCGCCATTCAGCTCAATCGCCATTCAACAGGGGGTCCAACTTGCCCGCCTTGTCGAGGGCGACAAGCTCGTCGCAGCCGCCGACATGGGTTTCGCCGACAAAGATCTGCGGATAGGTGCGCTTGCCGTTCGACCGCGCGAGCATTTCCTCGCGCTTGGCCTTGTCGTAGGCGGCGGAAATCTCGTTCACCGGCGCGCCCTTGTCCTTCAGGAGCGCCAGCGCGCGAAAGCAGAACGGGCACATGGGCTTGGTGTAGACGGTGACTTCCTGCATGAATCCGGGGCCTTGTCAGTGGTTGCGATCGATCCGCTATATGGCGCCGACGCCGCCCTTTACAACCCGCGCCAGCACCAGGGCGTCCACCCTGGCCGCGCCCGCATTGGCGAGGCAGCGGGCGGCGGCGGAAAGGGTTGCGCCGGTGGTCAGCACGTCATCGATCAGGATCACATGGGCGTTCCTGATCCGGGGGCGGCGTTTTTCGCTCACCTGGAACGCGCCCGCCACATTGCGGCGGCGCCCTTCCGCGGACAACTCCTTTTGCGGCGGCGTCGCCCGCACGCGCGTCAGCGCGTCCTGGCAGAGAACCGCCGGCGTCCGCCGCGCGATATGCGCGGCCAGGAGGGCGGACTGGTTATACCGGCGCGCGACGAGACGGCGGCGGTGCAGCGGGACCGGCGCGATGACGCTGTCCGCGGTCAGGAGGCCCGCCGCGGCGCGGCGCATCCAGCCGGCGAACATGGGCGCCAGCTCGGTCCTGTCCGCATGCTTGAACCCGACCACCAAGGCGTGACTCGCCTCGTCATAGACCAGCGCGGCGCGGGCGCGGTCGAACGCCGGCGGATCGGCGAGGCAGGCGGGGCATTCCGCCCCGGCGCCGTAATCCGCCGCGAAGGGAACGCCGCAGCGCGCGCAGAACGGGCGCTCGATGAAATGCAGCGCACGCCAGCCGGCGGGCGACAGGAGACCGGGGCCGCTGACCTCCTCGCCGGTCACGGGGCAGGACGGCGGCGCGAGCCCGCGCAGCACGGCGCCGCCCGCGACCTCAAGCCCCTTGCGGGCGCGCCGGAAAAGTTGCGTTTGCACGGCCGCCACGCTAGCGCTTTTTCCTTGCGAACGCCAAAACGCCCCGCACGCCAAAAGCATTCCCATATCTTTCCTATGGAACCGCAACGCCCGCCGCTGATTTTCAACCAACGCCGCTCGCGCCTGCGCCGGGAGCGCGCCGGCCCGCGATTCGCGGCCTGCGATTTTCTGCATCGCCGCGCCATGGCCGACGTGGTCGACAGGCTGGAAACGGTGAAGCGCGATTTTCCGTACGCCGCCTTTTGCGGCGCGGGCGGCCTTGCGTCCATGCTGACGCCGGCCTGCGGCGTCGGCGCGCGCATCGAGATCGACGCCGCGCGCGCCCGCCTCGATCCGCAGGCGTCGGCCCGGCGCGACGTCGCCGGCGCCATCGTCGCCGAGGAAGAGCGCCTGCCCTTCGCGCCGCGGCGCCTCGACCTTTTCGTCAGCCTGTTCACGCTGCACGGCGCTGACGACCTGATCGGCGCGCTGGCGCAGATCCGCGCCAGCCTGAAGCCGGACGGTTTGTTCGTGGGCGTCCTTTTCGGCGAAGGCACCCTCGCGCGTCTGCGCCGCGCGCTCTACCAGGCCGAAAGCGAGCTGACAGGCGGCGTCGCCGCGCGCATCGCGCCCTTCGCGGCGGTGCAGGATGCGGGACGCGCCCTGTCGCGCGCCGGCTTCGCCCTGCCGGTGGCGGATGTGGACAAGGTGACGGTGCGCTATTCGAACCCGCTGAAACTGATCGCCGACCTGCGCGGGATGGGCGAGGGGCGCGCCCTCGCCAGCCCCGCCCCGCCGCTGCGGCGCGACGTCGTCGCGCGCGCCATGGCGCTGTTCGAGGCGGGGGGCGGGGAAGAAACCTTCGACGTGATTTACCTGACCGGCTGGGCGCCCCATGAAAGCCAGCAAAAACCCCTACGGCCGGGCAGCGCGAAAGCCTCGCTGGAAGCGGCGGTCAAGGGCGGGGCGCCGGTCAAAGGCGGCGCGGCGGACGACGGCGCGCCGTAAGCATCATACGCAGGCATCAAACGGAGCGAAAAAGCGGCGCACGGAATGGCGGCGCGCAGCGCCGGAAGGCAGGGACCGACGGCGCGCGGCTTCGCGCTTACTGATTGAAGCCGCTTTCCACCTCGCTGAAGGTGTCGCTCAGGGTCTCGCCGATGGAAACCGAGGCGGTGACCACCACGATGGAAATCAAACCCGCGATCAGCGCGTATTCGATCACCGTCGCGCCGTCTTCTTCATTCAGAAACCGTCTCAGCGGTTCCCGTATCGTCATCTGGATGCCCATAATGTCTCCCGCCCCCTGCAAGTCAGGTAAACCGTCAGCGTAAAAAATCTCTCAACTGCGCCGCCAGCGGCCGGTCCGCCGGCGGCATGTCAAAATCCAGGAGCCGCTCGGGGCGGACCCATCGCAGCGCCTGCGCTTCCAGGGGCTGCGGCTGGCCGCGCCATTTGCGGCAGATGAAAAGCGGCATCAGCAGGTGACGCTCTCCCATGTCGCTTGATGCAAACGCGATCGGCGCGAGGCATGATTGTTCCGTTTCAACGCCAAGCTCCTCCCTTAGCTCGCGCACCAAGGCGTCCTCCGGCGTCTCCGCATCCATGATCTTGCCGCCGGGGAACTCCCACAGGCCGGCATGCGCCTTGCCTTCGGGGCGTTGCGCCAGGAGGGTTCTCCCGTCGCCGTCGATCAGCGCGCCAGCAGAGACCAGCAAAAGCCTTGTCATATGTCGCCTCAACACTAGGTCGCGGCCCTTACCAGAGCCTTACCGGAACCTTTAAAATGCAAACATCGCCGCGCGGAAATCCTCTGGAAGCCCCCGCCGTCCGTGAACAACAGCCGGGCGCGCGGCCGGCTTAAAGGGCGTCGCCGGGCGGCGCCGCGCCCCCATCCGAGCCCCCCTCCGCGCCGTCATCGCTGTCGGCGGCCGCGCCATCCGCGAGTCCGGCTTCGGCCCCACTATCGTCCCCGCTTCGGGACGCATCGCGCGCCTGCGCCCCCGCCGCTTCCGGGTCCCGCGCCCCGAGACCGGGCGCAAGCCCCGGGAGCAGCGGCGCCGGGGCCGTGGTCTCGGGCGCCGCCTCGGCGCGGAAATAGACCACCTGGCCCGCCTCCTCCAGGTCCTTCAGGGTGGTTTCGATCGTCCGCCGGCGCAGGAAATCCTCGATATTGTCGCTGACGGCGGAAAACGGCACCTGCCGCGTCGCGCGCCGGTCCGTCACCTCCAGGACGTGCCAGCCGAACTCGGTTTCGAACGGCTCGGCCCGCTCGCCGGGCTCGACGGCGAAGGCGGCGCGCGAGAAGGCCGGGGTCATCATGGCGCGGGTGAACCAGCCGACCTGCCCGCCGAGCGGCGCCGTTGCGCGGTCGATGGACAACTCCCGCGCCAGGGCGGCGAAGCGCTCGCCCGCCTCAAGACGGGCGATGACGGCGTCCGCCTCCTCCCTGGTCGCGACCACGATATGCCGCGCCTCGACCTCGTCGCCGAGATTTGTGACGCCGGCCTGGGCGTCGTAAAGGCGCTTCACCGCCTCCGGCGTCACCGCTTCGCTCAGGCGTCCGTCCATATACGCCGCGGCGAGCACCCGATCGCGCGCCGCGTTGATCCGGCGCGACACCGCAGGCGCGCGCTGGAGGCCCTCGCGCAGGGCGGCGCCCGCGAGCAGGCGCTGCTCCACATACGCCTCCACCAGTTCGCGGTCGAAGGCGGTCCGCGGGGTGAGGGCTTCGTCCGGCGCCAGCACGCCCGCCGCGCGCGCCGACGCCTCGATTTCCGACAGGTGCACGTAGCGCGCGCCGATCCGGGCGAGGATGGGATCGTCGAGATCTTCCGGCGCGCGCATCAGCGCGTTGTGCTCAGCGGCGATTCCCGGACCGGCCCGCAACTCGTCGATGATCCACAGGGTCGCCACCGCCAGCACCGCGCCGGAAACCGCGCTGTAGGCCCGCCCCGTGCGCGTCGGCAGCCACATGAGCAGGCTGCGCAGGGCCGCGCCGGCCAGCCCGGCGGCGTAGAGCGTCCAGCGCAGGCTTCGCCGCATCATCAGCTTGAAAGCGCGCCACAGGGCCGAATCGAGCGCGCCCGCCAGGCGCCACACGGTGATGATCACCTTGCCGACGAGCCGCAGGGCCCCCATGAGCGCGAAACCGACGGCGGCGGCGAGCCCGGAGACGGCCGCCGCCAGCGGCCCGGCCTTCTCCCCGGCTCCCGTTTCCGATCCGAAATCTTTGCCGTCGGGCGTTTGCATGACTTAAAAGACGTCCCGCGCCGTCTGCGAAAGCGCGCCCCATAGCGCCCCCCGAACCGCCGGGGACGGGCGCCGCGCCCGGCCCGCCAAAGCCGCCGCCGCGGGGCGGTTTCGTTGACAGCGCTGAACACGCTCACTATTTCTCGCGCGTCCCCTGAAGGACGCTTGGTTTCCATCCCCGCCGATGACGGACGCGGCCCCCGACGGCGCCGCCGGCGCGCGCCGCGCCGCCTCATCGCACCACAAAGGCTCATCGCTCATGGCGTTGCTCGGTATTGCGAAAAAACTGTTCGGTTCATCCAATGACCGTCGCATTAAGCCTTTATGGCGCCGCGTCGAAGCGATCAACGCCCTCGAAGACCAGATCTCCCAACTCTCCGATGATGGCCTGATTGAACAGACTGAAAAGTTAAAACAGCGCTATAAAGACGGGGAAACCCTCGACAAACTGCTGGAAGAAGCCTTCGCGACGGTGCGCGAGGGGGCCAAGCGCGCCCTCGGCCAGCGCCACTACGACGTTCAGCTCGTGGGCGGCATGGTCCTGCACCAGGGCAACATCGCCGAGATGAAGACCGGCGAGGGCAAGACGCTGGTCGCCACCCTGCCAGTCTATCTGAACGCCCTCACCGGGCGCGGGGTGCACGTCGTGACCGTCAACGACTACCTCGCCAGCCGCGACGCGGAATGGATGGGCCGGGTCTACGAACAGCTCGGCCTCAGCGTCGGCTGCATCGTGCACGGACTTTCCGACGAGGAGCGCCGCGCCGCCTACGCCGCCGACATCACCTACGGCACGAACAACGAATTCGGCTTCGACTACCTGCGCGACAACATGAAGTCGTCCCTCGACCAGATGGTGCAGCGCGGCCACCATTTCGCCATCGTCGACGAGGTCGATTCCATCCTTATCGACGAGGCGCGGACGCCGCTGATCATTTCGGGACCGACGGACGACAAGTCGGAACTCTACAAGACTATCGACGGTTTCATGCCGGCGCTCGACGACGAGGATTACGAGGTCGACGAGAAACAGCGCTCGGTGACGCTGACCGAGGAAGGCAACGAAAAGATCGAAAAATTGCTTGAGGAAGCCGACCTCCTGCAAGGGTCGAGCCTTTACGACTCGGTCAACATCTCCGTCGTCCACCATGTGAACCAGGCGCTCAAGGCCCACAAGATCTTCCAGAAGGACAAGGACTATATCGTCCGCGGCGACCGGGTCGTCATTATCGACGAGTTCACCGGCCGCATGATGGAGGGCCGGCGCTGGTCCGACGGCCTGCACCAGGCGGTCGAGGCCAAGGAAGGGGCGCAGATCCAGCCGGAGAACCAGACCCTCGCCTCGATCACCTTCCAGAACTATTTCCGCCTCTACGGAAAACTCGCAGGCATGACCGGCACGGCCCTGACCGAGGAAGCGGAATTCAACGACATCTACAAGCTCAACGTCTTCGAGATACCGACCAACCGCCCGATCGCCCGCGAGGACATGGACGACGAGCTCTACATGACGGCGGAGGAGAAATACAAAGCCATCGTTCTTCAGATTGCGGACTGTTACAAGCGCGAACAGCCGGTGCTGGTCGGCACGGTCTCGATCGAGAAATCGGAAATCCTGTCCGAACGCCTCAGCGACAAGACGTTTTTCAAAAACCTCGCCAAGACCCTGCGCGAACGCGCGGACGAGCTGAAGGACAAGGAGGCCGATCTCAGGAAAGAATTCCATGACCGCGCGGCCTATCTGGAAGAGCTTGCCAAGAAAAAAACGCCGGTGCCGCACAACGTCCTCAATGCGCGCTATCACGAACAGGAGGCGGAAATCGTCGCCAACGCCGGCGCGCCCGGCGCCGTCACCATCGCCACCAACATGGCCGGACGGGGCACCGACATCCAACTCGGCGGGTCCGTCGACAAGCAGGTGATGGACCAGCTTGAGGACGGCGACGACGAGGAAACGATCGCCGCCAAGCGGGCCGAGGCGGAGGAGCGCGTGAAAGCCGCGAAGGAAAAGGCGCTCGCCGCCGGCGGGCTTTTCGTTCTGGCGACGGAGCGCCACGAAAGCCGGCGGATCGACAACCAGTTGCGCGGCCGTTCCGGCCGCCAGGGCGACCCGGGCGCGACCAAATTCTTCCTCTCGCTGGAAGACGACCTGATGCGCATTTTCGGTTCGGGCATGGAGAAAATGCTGAAGCGTTTCGGCATCCAGCCCGATGAGTCGATCGAGCATCCGTGGTTCACCAAGGCGGTCGAGACGGCGCAGAAGAAGGTCGAACAACGCAACTTCGACATGCGCAAGAACGTCCTCAAATTCGACGACGTGATCAACGATCAGCGCAAGGCGATTTTTGAGCAGCGCATCGAATTCATGTCCACCGAAACAGTCGACGACATCATCACCGACATGCGCGAGCAACTGGTCGACGACCTCGTCACCGCGCATATGCCGCCCAAGTCCTATGCCGAGCAATGGGACGTTGCGGGCCTGCGCAAGGAACTGGCCGCGGTTTTCGGCCGCGACATTCCGGTCGACGAATGGGCCGGGGAAGAAGGCGTCGCCGACAGCGAGATCATGGATCGGCTGATCGAGGAGACGAACAAAATCTCCGCCGCCCGCGCGGCGGAGATCGGCCCGGACGTGATGCGCCGCGTCGAAAAGGCGTTCCTGCTCAATGTTCTGGATACGAACTGGCGCGAGCATTTGCAGATGCTCGACCATCTGCGCTCGGTCATCTGGCTCAGAAGCCACGGCCAGCGCGATCCGGTGAACGAGTTCAAGACCGAAGCCTTCGCCCTGTTCGAGGGGCTGCTCGACGGCCTGCGCCGGGACGTCACGCGCATGCTGATGCATGTTCAGGTCCGCGCGCCGGAAGACGCCGTGCCGCAAAGCCGGCCGATCCCGACGACGGAAACCCATGTGGACGCCTCGACGGGGGAAAACGAAATGGCGGATCTGCGCGAGCGCGCCTCCGCGGGCGTCACCACCATGAGCGCGCGGGCGCGCACGGCCAAGGTCGATCCCCAGGACCCGGCGACATGGGGCCGCGTGCCGCGCAACGCCCCCTGCCCCTGCGGCTCGGGCAAGAAATTCAAGCACTGCCACGGAGCGGTGTAACGCGGGGCGAAAGGCCGCCGATATCGGCTCAGGCCAGCATCTCGCGCACCCACGACGCCACCACCTGCGTCGCCGGTCCGTAGCGGCTGTCGGTGAAAAGATAGGCGTTCTCCGACGGCTCCAGGTTCAGCTCGGTCGCGGGCACGCCGAGGGCGCGCGCCTCGCCGACGAAGCCCGCCGCCGGGTAGACCGACCCCGACGTGCCGACCGAAACGAAAAGGTCCGCCGTCATGATGGCGTCCATCGCCTCGTCCATGAAGCGCGGAATTTCCCCGAACCAGACCACGTGGGGACGCATGCCGCCGGCCCGGCCGCAGGCGTTGCACGCCGTCTCGACGGACAGATCGCCGCGCGCCGCGCCGATGTCGCCGCAATGGGCGCATTCGGCTTTCGACAACTCTCCATGCATGTGCAGAATGTTTTTCGACCCCGCCCGCTCGTGCAGATCGTCCACGTTTTGCGTGATCAGCGTCAGGCGCCCGCCCTTCTCCCCCAGCCCGCGCTCCAGCGCGGCGAGCGCCCGATGGGCGGCGTTCGGCTGCACGGCGCCGAGCCCGCGCCGCCGGGCGTTGTAAAACGCATGCACCAGCGCCGGATTCGCCGCGAACCCTTCCGGCGTCGCCACCTCGCGATAGTCGTACTGCGCCCAGACGCCGCCCGCGTCGCGAAACGTGGCGACGCCGGACTCGGCCGAAATCCCGGCGCCCGTCAGAACGACGATGTTTTCATGCCGCGCCACATGCGCCTCCCGGATGATCGCGGCCCATGATAATGGTCCCGGCCCGCAATTTCCAACAGGGCGGTTTTCCAACGCGGCGCATACGGCCGCCGGATCAGAAAACGGCGCGGCAACGGTCAGAAAACAACCGTGACGACGATCGTGTCGGCATAGCTCCCGGCGCCGGCATTCTGGCCGGCGGGCGCGCGTCCGTAAACCGCGAAATCGTCAGTATGCGAAAAAAAATTACCGTCAGCAGGTAACTGTTTGCAACCGTGTCGGCGCCGCCATGGCGATGATCATGATCGCGGCGCTGCGGCCCATTCCCGCCATCTCAGAAATTCACCGTCGCCGTGATCCTATCGGAATAGGAATATCCGCCCACCGGAACGGCCTGCCTAACGGGGATGCGCCCGTATACCGTCAGCGATTGCAACGCCCCGTCGCCGGTCTCCGCCACGGTGGCCGACGCGCCCGACCCGTCGCCCCACCACTTCGTTCGCGCCGCCCGCGAAGCCGGCGACGACGAAGCCGGCGAAAACGCCGGCGAATGACGCGCGGTGGAACATGCAATGGCGCCTTCGGAAGGACAAGCGAACTATGATGGAGACAACTTTTAGTTGTATTTCGTCAAGGAAAACCTAAGCCGCGGCCCGCCGACCCGCCTGTCCGGTCTAGCTGTCCGGTCTGGCTTTCCGCCGCGCCGGCCCGACCGGGCCGACGCGGCCCTGTTGAAACCGGCGCGCCGGGTTTATGCTGCGCGCTTAAAGACGGAGGCGTTCGACCGATGGCCAAGAAAATCCTGCTGGTTTGTCTCGGCAATATCTGCCGCTCTCCCGCCGCGGAAGGCGTGTTGCGCGCCAAGGCGCGCGAACGCGGCCTGGAGCTGGTCATCGATTCCGCCGGCACCGGGGCGTGGCATGTGGGCGACCCGCCCGACGCGCGGATGTTGAAGACCGCGGGCGGACGCGGGTACGATCTCTCTTACATCCGTGCACGGAAGGTATCAATGCCGGACTTTTACGAGTTCGATTATCTCCTCGCCATGGATCTGTCCAACCACACCGATCTCCTGGAACTGGCGCCGCCGAACCGGGAATGCGACATCCGGCTGTTTCTCGACTTCGCCGATGGCGAGACGCGTGAGACGCCCGACCCCTATTACGGCGGCGACGCCGGGTTCGAGAACGTGCTCGACCTGATCGAACAGGGCGCGGAAGGGTTTCTCGATCACCTTGAGGACGAAAGCGCGTAAGACGCCTCGATGTCGTAACGGCTCGCCTCGCCGCCAAGGCGCGACGAATAGAGGTGAAAGGCGTCAACCTCGAAACCGGGCGTTGAAAACAGGCCGTTGACGGCGCAATAACGCGCCACCGCGTCGGCCTTCGCGCCTCTCAGATAGGCGAGCGTGACATGGGGAACGAACCTGCGCCGCTCCAGTTCGAAGCCCCTGCGGCGCAGGGCCGTATCCACCTTCGAGTGAAGATGCGCCAGCGGCGGACAGGTCTCGACCGCGGCCCATACCGCGCGCGGCTTGCGCTCGCCAAACGCGCCGAGACCGGAAAGACGCAACGCAAAGCCCGGCGCGGAAACGCCGCCCAACGCGTCGAGCGCGTCCGCAAGCCCGTGCCGGTCGGTTTCGCCGATAAAGCTGAGAGTGATGTGAAAATTTTCCGGCGGACGCCAGCGCGCGCCTTCCAGGCCGTTTTGCAGCCCGCACAAAGCGTCGGTCTGGGCTTCTGGGATTGAGAGCGCGACAAAGAGACGGTGCATAAAAAATGAAGGCCGGACGGTCCACAAGCGGCAACGGGACTTTATGATACGAAGAGAAATGACGAGAAAAACAGGCGAGCGCAACATGACGGACAACACCCTTTTCTGTTTCGGCTACGGCTATACGGCGGCGGCGCTGGCGCGCCGGCTCGTTCCGCAAGGCTGGGCCGTCGCCGGCACCACGCGCGCGCCTGAAAAGGCCGAGGCGATGAGGGCGGCGGGCGTCTGCGCGCATCTGTGGGACGGCGGACCGGTCGATCCGGCATGGCTGGACGCAGCAGGGGCGATCCTCGTCTCCACCGGTCCGCAAGAGGACGGCTGCCCGACCTACCGCGCCGCGCGCGACGCGATCGCGGAACGGGGCCGGGACCTGTCATGGATCGGTTATCTGTCGACCAACGGCGTCTACGGGGACCATGACGGCGCCTGGGTTGACGAGAACAGCAACCTTTATCCGACAACGGAGCGAGCGCGCCGGCGCATCCGGGCGGAGGCGGACTGGGCGGGGTTCGGCGCGGAACGCGGCCTCCCGGTGATCATCTTCCGCCTGCCCGGCATCTACGGGCCGGGGCGCTCGGCCCTCGACACGGTGCGCGCCGGCAACGCGAAACGCATCGTCAAGCAGGGCCAGGTATTCTCGCGCTGCCATGTGGACGACATCGCCGCGGCCCTCGCAGCCAGTCTTGAAAAGCCCGCCGCGCACGATCTTTACAACATCGCTGACGACGAGCCGGCCCCGCCCCAGGATGTCGTCGAATACGCCTGCAAGCTGCTCGGCGTGGATCCGCCGCCGCTCGTTGCCTTCGAGGATGCGGATCTGTCCGACATGGCGAAAAGTTTCTATGCGGATAACAAGCGCGTTTCGAACAAACGCATGAAGGAAGCGCTGGGGCTCGCCCTCGCCTATCCGACCTACCGGGAGGGGTTGCAGGCCATCCTGCAATGCGAGCGCGAGACGGGCTGACCGGTCGCGCGCCGGCGCCGGTTACCGGTCGATCTCGCCAAAGACGATATCGAGCGAACCGATGATCGCCGAGACGTCCGCGAGCATGTGGCCGCGATTCATCCAGTCCATGGCCTGAAGATGGGCGTAGCCCGGCGCGCGGATCTTGCAGCGATAAGGCTTGTTGCCGCCGTCGGAAACAAGGTAGACGCCGAATTCGCCCTTCGGCGCCTCGACCGCGGCGTAAACCTCGCCCGCCGGCACGTGGAACCCTTCCGTATAGAGCTTGAAGTGGTGGATGAGGGATTCCATGTTCCCCTTCATCTCGCCGCGGCGGGGCGGCGCGACCTTGCCGTCCGTCGTCATCACCGGCCCCGGCGTTTCGCGCAGTTTCGCAACCGCCTGCTTCATGATGGAAAGCGACTGGCGCATCTCCTCCATGCGGCAGAGATAGCGGTCGTAGCAATCGCCGTTCTTGCCGATCGGGATCTGGAAATCGTACTCTTCATAGGACTCGTAAGGCTGCGCCCGGCGCAGGTCCCACTGCATCCCGGAGCCGCGCACCATCACCCCGGAAAAGCCCCAGGCCATCGCCTGTTCTTTCGTCACGACGCCGATATCCACATTGCGCTGTTTGAAGATGCGATTGTCCGTAATCAGCGTTTCAATGTCGTCGAGCACCTTCGGAAAGCTGTCGCACCAGGCGTCGATGTCGTCGATCAGCGCCGCCGGCAGGTCCTGGTGAACGCCGCCGACGCGGAAATAGGCCGCATGCATGCGGCTGCCGCTGGCGCGCTCGTAGAACACCATCAGCTTCTCGCGCTCTTCGAAGCCCCATAGCGGCGGGGTCAGCGCGCCGACGTCCATCGCTTGCGTCGTCACGTTCAGGATGTGCGAGAGCATGCGGCCGATTTCGCAAAACAGGACGCGGATATGCTGGGCGCGTTTGGGAACCTCGATGCCGAGGAGACGTTCCGCCGCGAGGCAGAAAGCGTGTTCCTGATTCATCGGCGCCACGTAATCGAGGCGGTCGAAATACGGGATCGCCTGGAGATAAGTCTTATATTCGATCAGCTTTTCGGTGCCGCGATGCAGCAGCCCGATATGCGGATCGACGCGCTCGACGACCTCGCCGTCCAGTTCCAGCACCAGGCGCAGAACGCCGTGGGCGGCCGGGTGCTGCGGCCCGAAGTTAATCGTGAACGGACGCGAAGCGGCCTCGTCCGACGGTGAATCTCCAACAATCAGGGTTTCCTGCGTCATATCAATCCGATGTCTTTCGCGGTGTCGCTCATTCTCTAAGCCGCATTCCCGCCAGGGTCCAGCACCCCGCGTCAAAGGGCGTCACAAGGGCGCATTCCCAGGGAATTCAACGGCCTGCCCCCGAGGTTACAGCACGCAGCGGCGCCCGCCGGGGAGCATCGCCACGAAGCGCGCGGCGGCGGCGTCGCCGAGCCGGGCGAAGCCCGCATGGGTCGCCGTTTCGTCGAGCCCCGGCGCCGGAGCCGTGCGGAAACGCTCGCCGGCGCGGACGAGCCCGGCGACCCGTCCGTCCCCGTCAACGATAGCGATCCACAGGGGCGCCGCGCCCTCGATCCGCGCCGCCGCGCGGTAGGCGCCGTCGCCGAGGGAGGCAAGCGCGCCCTGCCCGGAGACGCGCGCGCAGCGGGGACCGCCGGCGTCGCCGACCGGCGCGCCCAGCCATCGCCCCCAGTCGCGGCGAAAGAACGACGCCTCGCGCGCGCGGTAATGGTCCATGAGGTCGAGGAGGCGCCCGCCGGCGAAGTCCGGATAGAGCGCATACTGCGCATCGTCGATCTCCAGCGCGGCGGCGAGCCCGCCCAGGGCGATCTGCCGGTTGTGTTCGGCCGCCACCAGCCAGCCGCGCGGCGAGACCAGGGCGGCGGCGATCAGGTAAAACGCGGCGACGCCGAACACCGCACGGCGCGTCCACTGCGGCAGCAAGCTGCGAAAGATCGCCGCCAGCATGACCGTCGCCGCGGCGAAGATCACGCCGAACGGCAGATAGCGGCTGACGAAAGCCTGCTCGGCGCCGAATTCCGCCCGGGACGTCGTGATCGCAAGCGCGCAGACGAGCGACCACAACAGTGCGAGCGTGAAAAAACTCGCCGCCTGGCGCTCTTCCCGCGTCAGCCCCGCCAGGGATCGCGCAGGCGTCCGCGATCGCGCATGCGTCCGCAGGCCGAACCACGCCAGCGGAACCGACAGGGCGAGGCCCAGGGCGCCGACGAGCGGAGCGACGATCTCGTCCCCGGCCAGCGCATAATGAAACAGACCGCTGACGAGATTGACCCCATAATGGACATAGTCGAACAGGCCCGCCCCCGGCGACGGCGCGCCGGCGTCCGTCGCGCCGGCCGCAGAGGCCCATCCCCAGGCGGCGAGCGCCGCCAGCGACGCGCCCGACAGGAACAGCCGCGCCGGCCAGTCCCAGCCGCGAAGGAAAGCGAACGCCGCCAGCACCGGCGCCGCGGCGAGACCGGCGCTGAACGACCACACCGCCGCCCAGAGCGCCGCCGCCATCCCCGCCAGCATCGCCCAGCCGCGCCGCCCCCGCACGGCAATCGCGCCGGCGTCGTGAGACGCGCCCGAAGACGAACGGCGGCGCGCGTCGTAGGCCGCCGCGAGCCAGAAGGCGAGCGTGACGAACAAAAGGGAAAGGCAGGTATGGGTCTGCTTCGTGCGGATGATATTGTTCCAGTGGGCGGACCAGAGCATTACCAGCGCCATCGCGCCGGCGGCGACATGGGCGACGCGCGGATTGCCGGCGAACGCAAGCGCGGCGTGCCGGGCGAACCCCGCCGCCAGCACCGCGAAACAGACGACATGCACCAGGATCAGAAACAGGCCCGTCGAGGCCAGGACCTTGTGATCGAACGCCTGCAACAGCACCGGCAGGAACGCGCGGTGCTCATTGTCCTGATAGGTGACGAGGGGCGCCAGGCCGTCTTCCGCCAGCGACCAGCGGGTGAAGAACCACTCAAGGTCGACCATGTCGGTAAACGGGGCGGGCTGAAAATAGCGCAGCCACGTATAAAGATTAATCGCCGTCAGAACGCCCAGCGCCGACCAGATCACGGCGGGTCTGGACAGCGCCTCGCCGCAGCGCGCGGCGACAGGGATCGATGCGCGCCCCGGCCGGTTTTTCATCGTCCCCCGCAATTCCCCGATCAGTCCCGCGCCGGGGGCTCAGTCGGGGACTGATCCGAAGACTGAACGGGATGCTGCGTCGGGTCCGGCCCGGCGGCGACCATGTCCATGATCTGCGCGCCGGTCAGGGTCCGGGTTTCCTCCGCGAAGGAATAAAAATCGGGTTTTTCGTCAATGAAGACCTGATGATCGAAACGCATGCCGGACAGATCGTCCAGGGCGAAGGCCGACACCACGTCCATGGAGCCGTCCCGCATGCGCCAGAACAGCGGCGTTCCGCAGCGCGCGCAGAACCGGCGCTCGCCCCAGGCCGACGATTGGTATGACGCGAGATGGGTTTCGTCCTCCACCTCGACAGAAGTATCGCAATCGACCGTGAAAAACGGCCCCGCCGTACCGCGCCGGCACATGGAGCAGTGACAGGCGCCGAGGCTGTGATTTTTCAGGGAAGCCCTGAATCTAACCGCGCCGCAAAGGCACTGTCCCGTTCGCTGCGTCCCGGCGGAACCCGTCATGGCGACACCCCTTTTCGCAAAAACCGGTTATTCGACGACCGGTTATTCAACGACCGGGGCGTTACGACTTTTCATCCCCGGGCAGAACGTACTTAGCGCCTTCCCAGGGAGAGAGATAGTCGAAGTTCCGATACTCCTGAACCAACTTGACAGGTTCGTAGACGACGCGCTTTTGCTGGTCGTCATAGCGGACCTCCACATGGCCGGTGAGCGGGAAGTCCTTGCGCAGCGGATAGCCGTCGAAATTGTAATCCGTCAGGATGCGGCGCAAGTCCGGATGACCGGAAAAGACGATCCCGTACATGTCGAAGGTCTCGCGCTCGAACCAGTCGGCGCAGGGGTGAACGCTGGTGATGGTCGGCACGGTCTCGTCCTCGCCGACCTGGACCTTGACCCGGATGCGCGTGTTATTGTGCATCGAGAGCAGGTGGTAGACGACGTCGAAGCGTTTCGAGCGCTGCGGATAATCGACGCCGCACAGGTCGATCAGCACCAGGAAGCGCGTCAGCGCGTCGTCGCGCAGGAACAGCATGACCTGCGCGATGCGGTCCGCGCGGGCGTCCACGGTCAGCTCGCCATGCTCGACCCGCCAGCCATGGATGTCGTTCTCGATCGACGCGGCGATGTGCTCGCCCAGTTCCTTCAGTTCCTCGGTCATGGTCTCCTACCGGACAATCGAGCCTTCGCGGCGGATTTTCTTCTGCAATTGCAGGATGCCGTAGACCAGCGCCTCCGCCGTCGGCGGGCAGCCCGGCACATAGATGTCCACCGGCACGACCCGGTCGCAGCCGCGCACCACCGCGTAGGAATAGTGGTAATAACCGCCGCCATTGGCGCACGACCCCATGGAGATGACGTAACGCGGGTTTGGCATCTGGTCGTAAACCTTGCGCAGGGCCGGCGCCATCTTGTTGGTCAGGGTTCCCGCGACGATCATCACGTCGGACTGGCGCGGGCTCGCGCGCGGCGCGGTGCCGAAGCGCTCAAGATCGTAGCGCGGCATCGACGCCTGCATCATCTCCACGGCGCAGCAGGCGAGCCCGAAGGTCATCCACATCAGCGAGCCCGTGCGCGCCCAGTTGATGAGCGCATCCGCCGGCGCGGTGAAAAATCCCCGGTCGGAAAGCTGGTCCGAAAGATCGGTGAAGAACGGGTCCTTGGCCGACGGGTTGTAGCCCGGCGCGCCGGCCCTTGCGGCGGAGCCATAGGGAAGCGGGGACAAGTCCTTGTTTTCTATCGCCATTCGAGGGCTCCTTTCTTCCACTCATAGAGGAAGCCGACGGTGAAGACGAGGAGGAAGACGAACATCGACCAGAAGGCGAAGATCTGGAAATCGCGGGTCTGCCCCAGCTCCGGATTGAACAGCGTCACCGCCCAGGGAAACAGGAAGGCGACGTCGAGATCGACGATGATGAACAGGATCGCGACGATGTAAAACTGAACGTCGAACTTCATGCGCGCGTCCTCGAAGGCGTTGAAGCCGCACTCATAGGTCGACACTTTTTCCGGGTCGGGATCGGCGGGGGCAAGAACCGCCGGCGCGACCAGGAAGCCGACGCCGAGGGCGAGCGCGATCCCGAAAAAGACGAGGATCGGAAGATAATCCAGCAAGAAATCGGGCGTCGCCACGATGCTACTCCTGTCAGGGCCGGCCATGTGATGCAGCGGCCCGAAACGCTTGGGCCTTAGACCTGTCCGGACAGGCCCGGCCGGCTTTGCGCGCCATGCCGGCGCGCCTTTGAAATCGGATCGGACCCTAGAAAGGTGCACCTGCAAAAGCAATGCGATTCGTGTCGCAGGCGGCTGAAAACCGCACCCCGCCTGGCGAGCGGGAGCGAGGCGGCGCCGCGGCTTATCGCCCGCCCTCTCCGCCCTCGCCGGGATTTTCCCCGCCGACCGATTCCTGGCCGGAGCGCAGGAAGTCGTCCCAGTCCTCGACCTCCCAGAACCGCTCGTCGAGGAAGCCGTCGCGGATGCTCTGCGGCACCTGCGCCAGCTCCAGCTTTCTCTGCTCTTCCCGGTCGGCGGCGAAGGCGGCGAGGTCGGCGATTTCGTCCGCGGTGAGGTAGATCGTATAGCCAAGCTCGATCGACTGAAGCTCGATCATCGCCGGGGCGCCGCGCCACATGCGTGCGGCGAAATCAAGCGGATCGATGGGCGGCGCGCCGATCTGCGCATCCATCGCGGGCGCGGCCTCGCCGCCGACGCCGTTGACCGAGTGGCACAGGACGCAGCCCTTTTCCACGAACAGCGCCCGCCCGGTCTCGGAGTTCACGTCGCGGTCGATGATCTGCAACCCGTGGGCTTCCCCCGCGACCCGCTCGCGGTCGCCCTGCCCCTCGTCAACGGACACCTGGCCGCAGGCGGGCAGCGCCAGGCTCGAAGCGCAGACAAACGCCATGACGCGGGCAAACTGAAAGCGCGCAAGTGAGGGCATCGCGGATTCTCCTCGTGAGTTGGGACGGGCATGCTTGGGTAAAGGTATACTGCGCGCCGCCCGTCCCCTGCAAGGAAGCGCGGCGCACCCGTCCTTGCGCCCTTCCTGCCCCCCCATCCCGCACCCGTCCCGCGCCCGTCAGCCTTCGAGGCGCGCGCAGATGTCGTCGGCGAAGCTGCGGGTGTCGTCCGGTCCGCCTATGTCGGCGGTGCCGCGGCCAGCCGCCAGCGCCGCGGAGACCGCGCGCTCGATCTTGCGGGCCGCCGCGTCATTGCCGAAGCTGTGGCGGACCATCATCGCCGCGCTCATCACGGCGCCGACGGGGTTGGCCTTGCCCTGTCCGGCGATGTCCGGCGCGGAGCCGTGGATCGGCTCGTACAGCCCCGCCTTGCCCGCCCCCAGCGAGGCCGACGGCGCGAGGCCGATGGAGCCGGAGAGCACCGACGCCTCGTCGCTCAGGATGTCGCCGAACATGTTCTCGGTCAGGATCACGTCATAGGCCGCCGGCGCCTGGATCAGTTTCATCGCCATGGCGTCGACCAGCATGTGCTCCAGCGCGACGTCGCCAAATTCCTTCTCGTGCAGCGCGGTCACCGCGGCGCGCCACAGACGGCTCGTCGCCATCACATTCGCCTTGTCCACCGACGTCACCTTGCCCTTGCGCTCGCGCGCCGCCTCGAAGGCGATGCGGGCCACGCGCTCGACCTCCTCGCGGGTATAGACGCAAAGATCGCTTGCGCGCTCGGTTCCTTCCTCGCGGTCGCCGAAGTAAACGCCGCCCGTCAGCTCACGGACGATGAGCATGTCGACGCCTTTCACCCGCTCCGGCGTCAGGGGCGCGCGCGCCTCCATGCCCGGCTCGATCCGGATCGGGCGCAGATTGGCGAACACGCCGAGACTCTTGCGCAGGTCGAGCAGGCCCTTTTCCGGGCGCACCGCGCCGCCGTCCCATTTCGGGCCGCCCACGGCGCCCAGGAACACCGCGTCGGCCGCCGCGCACGCCTGCCGCGTTTCCGCCGGGAAGGGATCGCCCGCCGCATCGATCGCCGCGCCGCCGAAGAGGCAGTCCCTGAAGGCGAGCGTCATGCCTTCCGCGTCGGCGAGGGTTTCGAGCACGCGCCGCGCCGCGCCCGCGACCTCCGGTCCGACGCCGTCGCCGGGAAGAAAAGCAATTATCAGCATAGTGATTGTTCCTTCATGGACTGCACTCGCATTGGCGAACCCGGCATCGATGAACCCGGCATCGGCGAACTCAGCGTCGGCGAACCCGCCGCCGCCCGAGGCGCCGGGGTCAGCCCCGCGCGTTCTCGAACGCCTTGATCGCGCCCGCCTGGTTGAGGAGATGGCCCAGCGGATCGACCCCGTCAATAAGGCAGCGCCGCGCGAACGGCTCGACGTCGAACACCGCCTGCCACTCGTCGGGCGAGCCCTCGCCGAAACGCACCGTCTGGCTGACGAGATCGATGGAGACCTCCGTTCCCGGCGTCTGCAACAGCTTGTTGTGGGTCTTGGTGTCCACCGTGACCGGCAAAAGCCCGTTCTTTAGCGCATTATTCTTGAAGATGTCGGCGATGTCCGAACTGATCACGGCGCGAAATCCGAAATCGAGAAGCGCCCAGGGGGCGTGCTCGCGCGAGGAGCCGCAGCCGAAATTGCTTCCCGCAACGAGGATTTCATGGGTTCCCTGCCCGGCGAGCGCGAGCGGGGTGTCGTTGCGCGGACGCCCCTCGTCGTCATAGCGCCAGTCGTAAAACGCCGCCTCGCCGAGGCCGGAGCGCTGCGTCGTGGTCAGAAACCGCGCCGGGATAATCTGGTCCGTATCGATATTCTCCTGAGGCAGAACGATCGTGCGGGAAGTCAGTCTGGTAAGCGGTTTGAAGGTCATGGATCACGCGCTCCCTTCGGCGGCGTCGAGATAGGGCCTTGGATCGGCGATGCGCCCCTCGATGGCCGAGGCCGCCGCGGTCGCCGGGCTCGCCAGCACGGTGCGCACGCCCTTGCCCTGCCGGCCGATGAAATTGCGGTTCGAGGTGGAGACGACAAGCTCGCCCGGCTCGCCCTTGTCGCCGTTCATGGCGATGCACATGGAGCAGCCGGGCTCGCGCCACTCGGCGCCGGCGTCAAGGAACACCTTGTCGAGCCCTTCTTCCTCCGCGGCGCGCTTGACCGCCTCGGACCCGGGCGCGACCAGCGCGGTAAGGCCGGATTTGACTTTCCGCCCGCGCATCACCGCCGCCGCCTCGCGCAGATCGGCGAGGCGCGAATTGGTGCAGCTGCCGATGAACACCCGGTCGACCGGCATCGCGGAAAACGCCTTTTCCGCCTCGAACTTCATGTAATCGGCGGCGTGGCGCGCCACCGGCGTTTGCGGCCGCGGCGCCGCGCCGTCCACCGGCGCGGCGGCGTCGGGGGAAACGCCATAGGTGATCATGGGGCGGATCGCCGCGGCGTCGACGCGCACCTGCTTGTCGAAAGCGGCGCCCTCTTCCGTCGGCAGGCTCATCCAGTCGTCGACGGCCCGCTCCCAGGCGTCGCCTTCAGGCGCGAAGTCGCGGCCCCTGACCCAGGCAAGCGTCTTCTCGTCTGGCGCCACCATGCCGAAGCGCGCGCCCGCCTCGATCGACATGTTGCACAAGGTCATGCGCCCCTCCATCGACAGCGCCTCCACCGCCGGCCCGGCGAACTCCACCGCGTAGCCCTGGCCGCCATCGGCGCCGATCTCGGCGATCATGGCGAGCGCCATGTCCTTGGCGCCGACGCCGGGCGCGAGCGCGCCGTCGAACACAACGCGCATGGATTTCGGCTTGCGCTGCAAGACGCACTGGGTGGCGAGCACATGCCCGACTTCGGTCGTACCGATGCCGAAGGCGAGCGCGCCGAAGGCGCCGTGGGTGGAGGTGTGGCTGTCGCCGCAGACGATGGTCTTGCCCGGCTGGGTGAGGCCCAGTTCCGGCCCGATCACATGCACGATGCCGCGTCGAGGATCGCCGAGGCCGAGAAGCTCGATGCCGTGGCGTTCGCAGTTTTCGATCAGCGTCTCCACCTGGCGCCTGGCCTCTGGGGTGGCGTAAGGCAACTCGCCGTTCTCGTCCGGCGGGAGGGTCGGCGTCGAATGGTCGAGGGTGGCGATGGTGAGATCGGGGCGGCGCACCGGCAAGGAGCGCTCATCCAGCACCGAGAACGCCTGCGGCGAGGTGACTTCATGGATCAGGTGCAGGTCGATATAGAGCACCGCGGGGCTTTCGCGGGTTTCCTCCACGGCAACATGACGCGCCCACAGCTTGTCGAACAGGGATTGCGGTTTCATCTTTCTCGTCTTCTCACGGGTTTTCGTCGACGTCAGGCCGCTCCTTCAAGGGGCGCGCCTTTGCGGTTTTCGGCCGTCGCCGCGGCCTGGTTGACAGCGGCGATAAAGGCGGCGACCGCCGCGTCGGCGATGTCCACCTCGCGGGCGCGGCCGGAATACTCCTTGCCGTCGACCGCGACCGTCGCCTCGGCGTTGACCAGCGTATCCTCGCCATCGGCGGTATGGTGCAGATCGAGGGAGACGATCCGTCCGTCCACGCCGGAAATGGCGCAGACGGCGGCGAAGGCCGCGTCGACCGGCCCGCCGCCCTCTGTCTGCACGGTCTGGCGCGTGCCGTCGTCGTGTTTCATGGTGATGCGCGCGAAGGGCAGGATTTCCTCCTCCTCCGCGTCCGTGCGCAATTCCAGCCGGCGCAGCCGCCACGGCCCCGCGCGGCCGTCCTCGCCGCCATGGCCGGTGATCAGCTTGACAACGTCCGCATCCGTCACTTCGCGGCAGGTGTCGGCGAGGCGCTTGAAGTCGGGAAACACCTCCTCGATGCGCGCCTTGTCCGCGTTGAGCCCGAGCGAGGCCACCCGCGCGGCGAAGGCGTGCTTGCCGGAATGCTTGCCGAGCACGATCGAATTGGACGGCATGCCGACCGCTTCGGCGTCCATGATCTCATAGGTGCGCCGGTCGGCGAGCACGCCGTGCTGGTGAATGCCGGCCTCGTGGGCGAAGGCGTTCTTGCCGACCACGGCCTTGTTGCGCGGGATCGGATGGTGGGTGACGCGGGACAAAGCGAGGCTCGCCGGATAGAGCTTGGCGGTGTCGATCTGGGTCTCCATGCCGAAATAATCCTTGCGCGTCTTCAGCGCCATCACCGCCTCTTCCAGCGAGCAGTTGCCTGCGCGCTCGCCGATGCCGTTGATCGCGCATTCGATCTGCCGGGCGCCGCCGCGCACGGCCGCGAGGGAGTTCGCCACCGCCATGCCGAGGTCGTCATGGCAGTGAACGCTGAAGGTCACGTGTTCGGGCGCCCCGGCCGTCAGGAAACGGAACAGGTCGTAAATCTCCTCCGGCGTCGTATATCCGACCGTGTCCGGAATGTTGATCGTCACGGCGCCGGCCTCGATCGCTGCCTGCACCGCCTCGGCGAGATACTCGCGCTCGGTGCGGATGGCGTCCTCCGGCGAGAATTCCACGTCCTCGCAGGCGTCGCAGGCGAAGCGGACGGTCGTCGAAATCCTCTTCAGGATTTCGTCCCTGGTCATTTTCAGCTTGGCCTCGCGATGGGTCGGGCTGGTGCCGATAAAAGTGTGGACACGGCGTTTCCCGGCGGGCTCGACCGCGCGCGCCGCGGCCTCGATGTCCGGCTCGTTGAGACGCGACAGGGAGCAGATGCGCGGCCCCTCGATTTCCCTCGCGATGGTCTGAACCGCGGCGAAATCGCCGGGCGAGGCGGCCGCGAAACCGGCCTCGATAATGTCGACGTTGAGCGCCTGCAACGCGCGGGCGACGACCATTTTCGCCTCCACGGCCATGGAAAAACCGGGCGCCTGTTCGCCGTCGCGCAGGGTGGTGTCGAAGATCCGCACATGCGGCGCGCCGTCTTCGGGCGCCGTTACGGCGGGGTCTGATGTTGCGTTGGTCATGATCTTCTGAATTCCTTGAAAAACTGGTGCACTGTTGCCTGACGCGCGAGCGATGACGCCCGCGCGGTGGTAAGTCGCGCGCCCTCCAGGAACGCAAGGACCATGGATTCATGCATCGGCCTTATCCTCCGGCCCAGTACGGGGCGGCCCAGTACGGGGAGGCCCAGTACGGGGAGGCCCGTCATGGGGCGGCCCGAGATCGGGCGAGCCGGCGTCCAGCGATGCGATATCGGGCTCGACCCCGCGGCGGATGGACAAAACGCCCGTGCGCGAGGTCTCGACAAGGCCCAGGGGAGTCATCAGATCGATGAAGGCGTTGATCTTGTCCCGCGCGCCGGTGACTTCGAAAATAAACGACGTGTGCGTGGTGTCGAGCGCGCGGGCGCGGAAAATCTCCGCCAGCCGCATCGCCTCGACCCGGTGCTCGCCCTTGCCGGCGATTTTCACCAGCGCCAGTTCGCGGGTCAGCGCCCCCTGCTCCTCGCTGACGTCGATGACCCGGCGCACCGGCACCAGCCGCGTCAGTTGCGCCTTGATCTGGTCGATTTTCGAGGGCGTGCCGCGCGTGACCACCGTGATCCGCGAATGGTGTTTTTCGATGTCCACCTCGGCGACCGTCAGGCTCTCGATATTATAGCCGCGCGCGGAGACGAGGCCGACCACGCGCGCCAGCACGCCCGGCTCGTTATCGACGATGACCGCGAGGATCGCCTCGCGTTCGGCTTCTTCGTCTCTGGTGACGGGGTATACGGAAGGAGCGCTCATGATCAGACCAGCTTGCGCCCTTCTTCGCCGATCTCCTCGCCCGTGACCGCGCCGCCGAGCAACATCTCGTTATGGGCGGCGCCGGAGGGGATCATCGGGAAGACGTTTTCTTCCTGGGTCACGCAGCAGTCGAACAGAACCGGCTTGTCGACGGCGATCATTTCGCGGATCGCATCGTCCAGTTCGTCCGGTTTCGCAGCGCGGAACCCCGCCCCGCCATAAGCCTCGGCGAGTTTGACGAAATCCGGCAGGCTGTCGGAATAGGAATGCGAATAGCGCCGGTCGTGCAACAGCTCCTGCCACTGGCGAACCATGCCGAGATACTCGTTGTTCAGGATAAAGATCTTGATTGGCAGGTCGAATTGCACCGCCGCGGAAATCTCCTGCATCGTCATCTGCACCGAGGCGTCGCCGGCGATGTCGATGACGAGGGCGTCCGGATGCGCCACCTGCACGCCCAGCGCCGCCGGCAGGCCGTAGCCCATGGTGCCGAGCCCGCCGGAGGTCATCCAGCGGTTCGGCTCCTCGAAATGGAAGTGCTGGGCGGCCCACATCTGGTGCTGGCCGACCTCGGTGGTGATGTAGACGTCCTTGTCTTTCGTAAGCTGATAGAGCCGCTCGATCGCGTATTGCGGCTTGATGAACTCGGACGACGCTTCGTAGGCGAAGGAATTCCTCGCCCGCCACTGGTTGATCTGCGCCCACCAGTCGGCGATGCGCTCCCGGTCCGCGGGGCTGTCGGCGTTGCGTTTGCGCCATTCGGCGAGCAGCGCCTCGGTCGCGACTGCGGCGTCCGCCAGGATCGGCAGATCGACATTGACCACCTTGTTGATGGAAGACCGGTCGATGTCGATATGGATCTTGCGCGAGCCCGGCGAGAAAGCGTCGAGCCGGCCGGTCACCCGGTCGTCGAAGCGCGCGCCGATATTGATCATGAGATCGCAGTCATGCATGGCGCTGTTGGCCTCGAAACTGCCATGCATGCCGAGCATGCCGAGCCATTGCGGATCGGCGGCGGGAAACGCGCCGAGACCCATGAGAGTTGAGGTGACGGGAAACCCGGTCTCGCGCGCCAGCGCGCGCAGCGCCGCGCTCGCCGCCGGCCCGGCGTTGACGACCCCGCCGCCGGTGTAGAAAACCGGGCGGCGCGCATGGCGCATCAGATCCACCGCCTGCTCGATTTCCATGGACTTGACCGCGGGCGTCACGATGCAGTTGCGCTTGCGCGCGTCGGCGCGGGCGACGTAAGCCGCCTTTTCGAACTGCACGTCCTTGGGGATGTCGATCAGCACCGGTCCGGGCCGGCCGTTGCGGGCCACGTGAAACGCTTCATGCACGATGGTCGGCAGGCGCGCCGCGGACGGAACGAGATAATTGTGCTTGGTGCAGGAACGGCTGATGCCGATGGTGTCGCATTCCTGAAAAGCATCGGTGCCGATGAGGCCGCGGGCGACCTGACCCGTGATGCACACAAGCGGAATGGAATCGAGCAGCGCGTCGGTAAGGCCGGTGATCGCGTTCGTCGCCCCCGGCCCGGAGGTGACGAGCACGACGCCGGCCTTGCCGGTGGAGCGCGCATAGCCTTCCGCCGCGTGGACCGCGCCCTGTTCGTGACGCACGAGGATATGGCGGATCGTGTCGCGCTCGAACAAGGCGTCGTAGATCGGCAGGACGGCGCCGCCCGGATAGCCGAAAATCACCTCCACCCCCTGCTCCTCCAGGGCGTCGAGCAGAAGCTCCGCCCCCGCCCGGAGGGCGGCGGCGTCGCGTCCGGAAGGCGGTGCGGCGGTCGTCTCGGTCGTCTCGGTCAGCATCGTCATGTCGAGCCTCGATCGGGTTGGCGTCTAGTCGTCTTTGGTGTTGGCGCCGGGCTTCAGCCAGGTCATCAGATCACGCAATTCTTTACCGGTCTTTTCAATCGGGTGATTGAGATCCGCGTCCAGCATCTGCTGATACCGCGCCTTGCCGGCCTGGTTCTCCAGGATCCAGTTATGGGCGAACGTGCCCGACTGGATGTCCTTCAGCACGTCGCGCATGCGCGCGCGGGTCTCGTCGTTGATGACCCGCGGGCCGGAGGTGAGATCGCCGTAGATCGCCGTTTCGGAGATGAACTCATGCATCTTGGCGAGGCCGCCTTCGTAAAGAAGGTCGACGATCAGCTTCAGCTCGTGCAGGCATTCGTAATAGGCGATTTCCGGGCGGTAGCCGGCCTCGGTCAGGGTTTCGAAGCCCGCGAGCACCAGTTCCGTCGCACCGCCGCACAGCACCGCCTGTTCGCCGAACAGGTCGGTTTCGGTTTCCTCGCGGAAGGTCGTCTCCAGCGCGCCGGCGGTCGTGCCGCCGATCAGGCTGGCGTAGGCGAGCGCCTTTTCCCGCGCCTTGCCGGTGGCGTCCTGGTGCACGGCGAAGAGGCAGGGAACGCCCCGGCCGCGTTCATATTCGCGGCGCACGAGATCGCCCGGCCCTTTCGGCGCCACCATGATCACGTCCACATGCTCGGGCGCCTTCACCCGGCCGTAGAGCACAGTAAATCCGTGTGCGAACAAAAGCGCGTCGCCTTCCTGAAGGTTCGGCGCGACGTCCTCGTTGAAGATCGTCTCATGCGTCATGTCCGGGGTCAGGATCGCGATGAGGCGCGCGGCCGCGGCGGCGTTGGCCGGGCTCGCGACCTCAAGACCGTCCTCGGCCGCCTGGCGCGCGCCCTTCCCGCCCTCGCGCACGCCGACGATCACGTGGCATCCGGAGTTTTTCAGGTTCAGCGCATGGGCCCGGCCCTGGCTGCCATAGCCGATTACCGCGACCGGTCCCGATTTCACTGCGGCGGGGTTCGCGTCTTCTTCCTTGTAGACCTTCATTATCCTTGTCCTCTTACTTTGAAGCTATTCCGATTGAATGGTGACGGCGCCGCGGGACGCCGAAGCGGCGAGCGCGGCGAATTTGTCGAACGCGCCGCCCATGCGTTTGCGCGGTTTCGGCGTGAAGGCGGCGCGGCGCGCGGCCCAGTCGACATCGGCGTTGATCCGGCGCGCCTCGGCGTTGATGCGGATGATGTCGCCCTCCTCGATCAGCGCGATCGGCCCGCCCGCGGCGGCTTCCGGCGCCACATGGCCGATGACGAAGCCGTGGGACGCGCCGGAGAAGCGCCCATCCGTGATCATCGCGACCTTGCCGGCGAGCCCCTGGCCCGCCACGGCGGCGGTCGTCGCCAGCATCTCGCGCATCCCCGGCCCTCCCTTGGGGCCTTCGTAGCGGATCACGATGACGTCGCCTTCCGCAATCTCGCGGTTGGAAACCGCGGCGAAGGCGTCCTCCTCGCGATCGAAGACGCGCGCGCGTCCGACAAATTCCCCGTCGGCGTAGCCCGCGGTTTTCAGGACCGAGCCTTCCGGGGCGACGTCGCCGTAAAGAACGCGCAGGCCACCGGTCTGCTTCAGCGGATCGGCGGTCGAGCGCACGACCGCCTGTCCCGGCGTTTCCGCCGCCTCGCCCAGCTCTTCGAACAGCGTCCGCCCACTGACCGTCGGGATGTCGGCGAGCTTGCCGGCTTCCATCAGGCGTTTGCCGAAAAGGCGCACCCCGCCGGCGTCGTAGAGGTCCTTGGCGAGAAACCGTCCGCCGGGCTTCAAGTCCGTGATCACCGGCGTCGACCGCGACAATTCGTCGAACAGATCGATGGAAAAGGGAACGCCCGCCTCCGCCGCGATGGCCGCGAGGTGCAGGACCGCGTTGGTGGACCCGCCGCTCGCCACCACCGCCGTCGCCGCGTTGCGCAAGGACGCCTCGGTGACGAAGCGCCGCGCGTTGACATCGCCAAGGGCGAGCGTCGCCGCCAGTTCGCCGCAGCGCCGCGCCTCATCGGCCTTTTCGCCGGCGAGGGCGGGCGGATCGCCCGCGCCCATGGGCGCCAGGCCGAGAAAGGCGAGGAGCATCGCCATCGTGTTCGCCGTGAACTGGCCGCCGCAGGCGCCGGCGCCGGGGCAGGCCTTGCGCTCGATCATGTCCAGCTCTTCGTCGGTCATGTCGCCGGCCGCATGCGCGCCCACCGCCTCGAACACGTCCTGGATGGAAAGATCGCGCGCCTCGCCGCGGAACTCGCAATGGCCGGGCATGATGGAACCGCCGTAAAAGATCAGGCCGGGCGCATCCATGCGCGCCAGCGCCATCGCCGCGGCCGGCAGGGTCTTGTCGCACCCGACCAGGATCACCGCGCCGTCGAGGGAATGTCCGCGCACCGCCATTTCGATGGAATCGGCGATCACCTCGCGCGAAATCAGCGAGGCGCGCATTCCCTCAGAGCCCATCGTCACGCCGTCGGAAACGACGATGGTGTTGAAATCGACCGGGCTCGCCCCGCCGGCGCGCAGGCCCTCGCGCACCGGCTCGGCGAGGTCCGCCAGATGCATGTTGCAGGGCGTGACCGTCGACCAGGTGTTGACGACGCCGACCATGGGCCGGGCGAAATCCGCGTCGTCATACCCGGCGGCGCGCAGCATCGCCCGGGCCGGCGCCCGGGCCGGGCCTTTGGTGATGGCGTCTGATCGTTTGATTTTGAGTTCGGTCATGTCTTGCTTTCCTAACGACGCAGTCAACAAAAAAGCCCGCTTCCTTTCGGGAGCGGGGTGTTGGAGGTCCGTCGTGCTTAACTCGTTAGCGCGCGGGCTCCACAGCCGCTCCCCGGAAGGGGCTAATAAGGAGTACGACCACCAGGAGAAGAACCGCGGACAGGAGCGCGCCGTCTCCGCCAACGGCGGCGTGGGCGATATCGCTCAAGACTGTCTTGTCCGTCGTCGGGGACATGGGCTGTTGGGCTCCGGTCCTGCTGATTGCCGCCGGGATGGGGCGACGCTTGGATGCTGGTACACCATGGAACCGGTTAAAGAACAAGCAAAAAATGGCGATTTCATCAATTTATTCGCTGGGGAAACCGAAACGCCCTTCCGGTTTAGCATTTTCAGCCAAATGTTGACGGCGCCCTCCAAAGCGCGCTCCACGGCGCGGGCCGGGCCCGCGCGCGACGCCTGAGCCGCGCGGCGGCTAGGGCCTGATCTGGCCGTCACCCCGCACCACGTTCTTGTACGTCGTCAGTTCCTCCACCCCGACCGGTCCGCGGGCGTGAAGCCGGCCGGTGGCGATGCCGATTTCCGCGCCGAGGCCGAACTCGCCGCCGTCGGCGAACTGGGTCGAGGCGTTGTGCATGACGATGGCGCTGTCCACCCCGGCGATGAAGCGCGCCGCCGCCTCGCGGTTTTCCGTGACGATGCTCTCGGTATGGCCGGAGGAATAGCGCGCGATATGCGCGATCGCCCCGTCGACGCCGTCGACCGCGGCGACGGACAGGATCGGGGCGAGATACTCCGTATGAAAATCCTCTTCCGTCGCCGGCGCGACGTCCGGGTCAAGGGCGCGCACCGCCGCGTCGCCGCGCAACTCGCACCCCGCCGCGCGCAGCGCGCGCGCGACCGGCGGCCACAACGCGGCCAGCGCCGCCCTGTCGATCAGCAGCGTCTCCGCCGCGCCGCAAACGCCTGGACGGCGCATCTTGGCGTTGACGGCGACGGCCGTCGCCTTGTCCGTGTCGGCCTGCGCATCGAGATAGACGTGGCAGATGCCGTCGAGGTGACTGAGGACGGGGGCGCGCGCTTCGGCCTGGACCCGCGCCACCAGCGACTTGCCGCCGCGCGGAATGACGAGATCGACATTGCCGTCAAGCCCGGCGAGGATCGCCCCGACCGCCGCGCGGTCCGGCGTTTCGACGAATTGCGCCGCGTGAGGCGGCAGGCCGCAAGCCCGCATCCCCCGCGCGAAGCCGTCGAACAGCGCCTTCGACGTCGCCAGGCATTCCGAGCCGCCGCGCAGGATGACGGCGTTGCCCGCCATCACCGCGATGGCCGCGGCGTCCACGGTGACATTGGGCCGGCTTTCATAGATCACCGCGACGACGCCGATTGGGGTGCGCACGCGCTCGATCTTCAGGCCGTTGGGCCGCGTCCACGCCTTGACGATGCCGCCCACCGGATCGTCGAGCGCGGCGATGTCGTCGAGCGCGGCGCAGATCCCGTCGATGCGCGCATCGTCCAGCGCCATGCGGTCGATGAAGGCGGGCGGGCGGGCCTCGCGCGCCGCCGCGGCGAGATCGCCGGCGTTCGCGGTCAGGATATCGTCCTTATGGGCGGCAATCTCCTTCGCCGCGGCGCGCAAGGCGGCCTTCTTGTCGGCCGGCGCCGCCGCGCCCATGGCGCGCGCGGCCGCCCTCGCGTTTTCGCCGAGGCGCTTCATGTAATCGGCAAGGGGTCCGGTCTCTTCGCTCATTGTCTCTCTCATGCTCACACGCCCGTTTGCGCGCGCTCCTTTGCACTCGGCCATTCCGCGCTCGACCATTTCGCAACCGGCGTCCCGCGCATCGCGGCGGCTCGTCGCGCCGCCGCCCCGCCCCGTTCACGACATGCGCAGCACGAGGTCGTTCTTCTCGATCACGGCGGGGCGGCGGCGATAGCCGAGCAACGGCTCGATCTCGTCCGACCGGCGACCGGCGATCCTGCGGATTTCATCCGCATGATAGGCCGAGAGGCCCTGCGCCAGAACCTCCCCTTTCGCATTTTCCACGGCGACGGCGTCGCCGCGCGCAAAATCGCCGCGCACGCCGACAACGCCCGCCGGCAGGAGACTTTTCCCGGCGCCCAGCGCCTTCGCCGCGCCGTCGTCGATCACGATGGTCCCGGCCGGTTTCAGCCGGCCGGCGATCCACTGGCGCCGCGCGCTTTCGCGGGTCTTGGCGGCGCGGAACAGCGTCGCCTTGCCGCCGTCCAGCACCGCCGACAACGGGTTGTCGCCGTGCCCCGGCGCGATGATCGCGGCGCAGCCGGCGCCGCCGGCGATTTTCGCGGCCGCCAGCTTTGATTCCATCCCGCCCGATCCCACGCCGGCGCTGAGATTGGGGCCGGCGGCGCTCGCCTCGATATCGGGGGTGATCGCCTCGACCAGCGGCAGGTGCGCGGCGGACGGATCGCGGCGGGGATCGGCCGTGTACAGACCGTCAACGTCGGAGAGAATCACAAGAAGGTCCGCGCCGACGATCTGCGCCGCATGGGCCGCAAGGCGGTCATTGTCGCCATAGCGGATTTCCTCGGTCGTCACCGCGTCGTTTTCGTTCACCAACGGCATGGCGCCGAGATCGAGAAGCGCGCGCATCGCGGCGCGGGCGTTGAGATAGCGTCGCCGGTGTTCCGTATCGTCAAGGGTGAGCAAAATCTGCGCCACGGTGACGCCATGGGCGGCGAAGGCCGCGCCCCAGGCTTCAGCGAGCGCGATTTGTCCCGCCGCGGAAGCGGCCTGTTTTTCTTCAAGCTTCAGGGGCCCGCGCGCCAGGCCCAGCCGGCCGCGTCCGAGCGCGATGGCGCCGGAGGTGACCACCACCGCCTCGCGCCACGCCCGGCGCAACTGCGCGATGTCGTCCGCGAGCGAGGAGAGCCAGGACGCGCGCACGGTTCCGTCATCGCCGTCGCCGCACAGGATCGCGGAGCCGACCTTGACGACAATGCGTCGGGCGGCGCGCAACTGCGCGCCGGCGCTGGCGTGGAACTCACGGGTCATAAGCGGCAAGTCTAACGGCGCTGTGCAATCGCGCCAGTACAATCTCGCGCAAGTACGGCGGCGCCATCGGCGGTGTTCTTCGCGGCTTTCTAGGCATGCGCCTGCAAGCGGCGACATTGCCCCCGCCCGGCGTCCGATTTCGCCGCAAATTCGGCGCCCCAATTTGGTCCCCGCAACACCTGTCCCCGCAACATCGGAGCGGCAATAATACGGCGAACCCGATCGCGCGAAAAATACGGCGCGGCGTATCGGCGCCCGGAACGCCGGCGTCGAAAACGGCGCGGCGGTCGGACCGGTCAGCGCGAACGATTGGCGGCCTGGCGCACGCGGGCGATATCGCCGAGATCCGCGAACAGGCTTTCCACCGTCGGACGGCGCCCGGCGCCCTTGCCGCGGCAGGAAACGGCGCGCCCGTCGGCGATCGTCGCGCGCAGGGCGTTGCTCTCTCCCGGCGTCGCGGCGAGAAACGGATCGTCGTCGACGCGCTCGAAACGCACCGCGGCGCTCAGCGCGCCGTCGCGCCGTTCGATCCGCGCAAGCTGTTTCCAGACGCCGCCCTCTTCGAGCAGGCGCGCCGCGCGCGCCGCCGTCAGCGCCTCCAGTTCGATGGCGGCGAGATCCATGTCGAAACCGAACGCCTCATAGGCGAGGATGGCGATCTTGGCGCGCGCGTCCTCGCCGGAAAGATCCGCGGTCGGATCTGGCTCGGCGAAACCCGCGTCCTGGGCCAGCTTGACGGCATAGTCGAAGGCGGCGCCGTTTTTCATGGTGTCGAGGATGAAATTCACCGTGCCGTTGAGAATGGCGGTCATCTCAACGACGTCGCCAGCCTTCGCCGCGCGGCGGACGGTCTCCACCATGGGCGCGCCGCCGCCGACCGACGCGGCGTAGGCGAGATGGGCGCCGTTTTCCGCCGCGATGGCGTGCAGTTCGGCGAGCCCGCCGGCGACGGCCTGCTTGTTGGCGCTGACGATGCTGACGCCCTGCGCCAGGGCGGCGCGGATCAGCGCCGCGCCCGCCGGACCGCCGGGCAGCGCGTCGATGACGACGTCCGGCCTTTCGCTGAGCAAGGCGTCGATGTCGCTGTGGATCGCCAGCGCGTTAAGCGGGCCCGCGCGCGGCTTGGCGGGATCGCGCACCAGAGCGGCGCACAGCGTGTAGTCGTTTTCATCGGCGGCGGTGCGCAGCGCGGCGCCCTCGCCGATGACGCCAAGGCCGGCGACGGCGACCTTCATCCGGCCGGCGGCGGGGGGCGCGTGAGGTTCGTCTGTATGAAAACCAACCGTGGTGCCGCCGGCGGCGTTCGCCCGCGCGACGTGAATGGCGATGCCGTGCGCTGCGGCGAAGTCGATGGCCTTGGGCTGCACCAGCTTGCCGGCGACGCCGCGCGCGGTCTCCCAGCTCAGCCGGTCGTAACGGCGCGCCGCCGCGCCCGCCTGCGCCGGGTCGAGATCGTAAACCCCGTCCACGTCCTTGATGAGGGTCGTCCCCTCCAGTCCCAGCGTATGAGCGAGGAAAACGGCGGTCAGGTCCGTGCCGCCGCGGCCGAGCAGCACCGGCTCGCCGGTCGGCCCGAGCGCGACGAACCCCGGCACGATAACGACGTCATGGCGATCGATCTCGGCGCGGAGCGCGGCCGCGTCCGCGCTTTCGGGCCGCGCGTCGTCGACCGGACCGCCGGCGTGAAGCGCGATCTGCCGCGCGCCGGCGATGCGCGCGTCAAGCCCCGCCCCCTCGCAGGCGATGGCGAGCAGGGCCGCGGAGCGTTCCTCGCCGAGGGCGATCAGGCGCGGCGCGTGGCGGGACGCCCCGTCGGCGCCCAGCCGCGCCGCCTCCGCATAAAGGGCGTCGGTCTCGCCCGCAAAAGCGGAAACCACGGCGACGACCTTGCCGCCATGACGCGCATGGCGGTAAATCTCGCTGACGGCGACAGCGAGATCGTCCGTATGGCGCAGAACGGACGAGCCGAATTTCAGGACGATCAACTCGCCGGCCCCCAACGCGCCCTCGTGCGAAGCCCCGGCGTCGGCGGCGCCGAACGCGGCCGCCTTCGCCGACGTATATGCGTTTTCTGATTCTAGCCGCATGCGCTCGCCGCCTGTTTTTCCAGATAGGCGACCTTAGCAGTATCGGAGCCGGCAAGGTCAAGAGCGGCGTGAATATCGCGGACAAGATCGTCTGCATGCTCCAGGCCGATGGAAAACCGCACCAGGCGCTCGGAAATGCCGGCGGTCGCGCGCGCGGCCGGCGTCATGGAAGCGTGGGTCATCGCCGCCGGAACGCAGACAAGGCTTTCGAAGCCGCCGAGGGATTCGGCGATGGTGAAAATTCGCAGCCTGCGGAGGAGTTCGATGACGTCAACGCTCTCGGCGAACTCAACGCTGAACATGGAGCCGAAGCCGCGCTGCTGTTCGCGGGCGATTTCGTGGCCGGGATGGCTGGCAAGCCCCGGATAGAACACCCGCGCGACGCGCGCGTCGGCCGCGAGCGCGTCGACCACGGCGCCGGCGGCCGCCTGCTGCGCCTCGATGCGCGCAAACAGCGTGCGCAGGCCGCGAAGGGTCATGAAGGAGTCGAACGGCGCGCCGGTGACGCCGGTGCAGTTCGCCCACCAGGCCAGCTCCTCGCCGAGGGCGGCTTCGCGCGCCAGCACCGCGCCGCCGACAACGTCGCTATGGCCGTTGATGAACTTCGTGGTCGAATGAACGACGATGTCGCACCCGAGCGCCAGCGGGCGTTGCAGCGCCGGCGACAGGAACGTGTTGTCTGCGACCGTAATCGCGCCGCACTCGCGCGCCAGCCGGACGACGTCGCCGATGTCGGTGATGCGCAGGAGCGGATTGGACGGCGTTTCGATGAGGACGAGTTTCGGCTTTCGGGCGAACGCCGCCGCCAGCGCGGCGGGGTCCGTCTGGTCGACGAACGCGACCTCGAACTGTCCTTTCTTGGCGCGCGCCGTCAGCAGCCGGTGCGTGCCGCCGTAACAGTCATGCGGGGCGAGGACAAGGTCGCCCGGTCCCGCGAGATTGAAGGTCAGGTCGAGCGCCGCCATGCCGGAGGCGGTGACGACGCCTCTCGCCGCGCCCTCCAGGGAACACAGCGCCTCTTCGAGCTGACAGCGGGTCGGGTTGCCCGAGCGCGCATAATCGTATTGCGGCTTCTCCAGGGGATCGCTCCAGGCATAGTTCGCGGACAGATGAAGCGGCGGCGAGACGGCGTTGAAGGCCGGGTCATGGGCGACGCCCGCCGACGCGGCGAGGGTCTGCGGGCTGAGGCGCGGGCCGGAGGCGTGTTGCAACGTCTTGCTCATTGGTCTTGCTCCTTCAGGAAGTCTTCGACGATGGGGCCGATGGCGGCTGTTTCTTTCAGAAAAGCGTCGTGGCCGTAGAGGGACTCGATTTCGCAAAACCGCGCCCCCGGCGCCGCGCCGGCGGCGCGCCGGATGTCGGCGGCCGGCACGAGGCGGTCGCTGCGCACGGCGATGAAGAGGCTTGCGGCGCGGATGCGGGACGGATCGGCGCGGTGGCGGTCGATCGAAGCGGACAAAGTGAGATAGCGCTCCGCATCCATCGCAAAAGCCTCGCCGCGGGAAACGAGGTACTTGTCCACTTCGAACGGGTCGTCGCGTCCGGCGCTGGGCGTGTTGTCGAAGCGCTGTTCGAATTCCTCCGGGGTGCGGTAGGTGATCATGGCGAGCTGGCGGGCGAGCGCGACGCCGCCTTGCGCGTCGCCGTTCGCCCTGGCGAATTCGATGACGCGCCGCTGCACGCCGCGAAAGGCCGTCGCCGCCGGGTGCGTGCGTTCGGCCGCGGAAATGACGCACAGCCGGGCGAGCCGCTCCGGGAACGCCGCAGCGAAAGCGAGCGCCGCCATGCCGCCATAGGAGGCGCCGACGAAACCGTGCAGCCGCCGGATGTTGAGGACGTCGAGCGCATGGGCGACGGCCCGCGCCTGGTCGAGAGTCGAAATGGTGCGCGCGGCTTCCTCCGGGTTCGGCAGAAAATCGAAAGCGATGACGCAGAACCGGTCGAGATCGACGGCGCCGCCTCGACGGACGATCTCGCGCCACCAGCCTTTCGCCCCGTTCGGCCCCGCCGCCTCGTCGGCGACGGCGCGGCCGCTGGAAATGCCGCCGGAAACGACCACCGCCGGACGGGCCGCATCGCCGTGGATGCGTACGCGCAGTTCAGGTTTGCTTAAGGATTCGCCGCTTTCCAGCGTGAAGGAGGACGGCAAGATGATGCCGATATCGGAACAGGTTTGCGCCGCAGGCGGGTCCTGCGCTGGCGTTTTCCGGAAGTAAGCGTTCATGTCTCGGTCTCTGCTCCATGCGTCGTTTCCTCAAACAAGCAATTCGCAGAGACCTCATCGGACGCGGCTGAAGACAGATGCTCGTCCGACCCATCTCTCGAACCGGCGGAACCGATCCGTAGGAATTGGCACCTTTCCCAAAAGTCGGTCAGACTTTTCGGCGGTTGCCCCAGCGTCGACGGGCCTATCCCTCGGCTGGTCTTGATGAGTTGGACAGCTGGATAATCGCCGCGCCGCGAGACGTCAACAGTTTATTTCTTCAGGACGCGGGATTTAGACATTATCGTAACCTTTTTGGCAGATTATCGCGCCACGTGCAGCGCTTGATCGCGGCCTTCATCTGCGCGATGCAGGCCGCGAACAGGCGCGGCCCGCGCGACAATCGCCACTGGAGTCAAAGCCAGCCTTTCCGGCTTTCACCACCGACCTATGCCGCACCACCGCCGCATCCTGCAACTGTCGATCTCCGCCGCCGCGCCGGCAAGCGGGGAGTCCTATCTCACCAGGTCGCTGGAAGAACGCGGCTGCACGCTGGAACGGTTCAGCGTCAAACGCTCCGTGAAGGCGCTTTCCATCGCCAGAATCCTCGCCCGCGCCCCGGATTTTTCCGACTACGACGCGGTCGTGGCGATCGGCTATGTCGGCGCCTTCGCCGCGGCGCTGCGCGCGCGGCTGACCGGCGCCCAAACGCCGATCGTCGTGCTCGGGCTCAACCTTGCGACCAGACAGATCCGTACCGGGATTTCCTTTCTCGACCGGGCGATCGACGAGACGTTTCAGCGCGTCGATCTGTCGATCGTCCACTCGCGCAACGAGATCGACCTGTTCTGCGAAATGCACGGCTTCGACAAAGGCCGCTTCGCCTTCGCCCACTGGGGCTACGACCTGCCCGCCTATGACAGCCGGCGCTTTGCGGAGCGCGCGCCCTATGTCTGCATGATCGGGCGCAACAACCGCGATTTCAAAACCTTCTGCGAGGCCGTCGACAAGGCCGGCGTCGACGGCGTCATCATCGCGCCGGCCTACGCCAACTTCGATTTCGCCGTTCCCGAGCGGGTCGAAATCCACCGCGACATTCCGTTTGCGGATTGCTTGTCCTGCATCGAACACGCGCTCGCCAACCTGATTCTCGTCAAGGACGACGATCGCGGCGCCGGGCACATCACCGCCGTCTCCGCCATGCTCCTGGAGGCGCCGCAGATCTACTCCGACGTCTCGGTGCTCGGCGATTACTTCATCGACGGCGTGACCGGCATCGCCGCGCCGGTGGGCGACGCGGACGCGGTCGCCGCCGCCATCGGACGGGTCGCCGACGCCCCGGCGCGCACCGCGCGGATGACCGCCGCCGCGAAGGATTACGCCCTGCGCTGGCTCAGCCATGACGCGACGGTCGAGCGCCAGGCGGACCTGATCCTGGCCGCGATCGAGCGGCGCCCTTTCGAGACGGTCGATCCGGACTGGTCGGCGGCGGTCGCCGAGATGACGCACGCCGCCGCACGCACCGACCCGGCGGGCTGAGGCGGTCCGGGCTGAGGCGGTCCGGGCTGATGGACCGGCGCCCTCAGGAAAACACCTTTTTCAGGTTGCGCGCCGCCTGGCGAATGCGCTGCTGGTTTTCAACGAAGCCGATGCGCACATGCCCGTCGCCATGTTCGCCGAAACCGAGCCCCGGCGCGACGGCGACGTCGGCCTCCTCCATCAGCATCTTGGCGAAGGCGACCGAACCCATGGCGCGGAACCGTTCAGGGATCGGCGCCCAGGCGAACATGGAGGCGTCCGGCGTCGGGATCGCCCATCCGGCCTTGCCGAAATGCTCGATCAGGACGTCGCGCCGGCCGCGATAGGTGGCGCGGATTTCCTCCACGCAGGCCGCCGGCCCGTCGAGCGCAGCCACCGCGGCCACCTGGATCGGGGTGTAGGCGCCGTAATCGAGATAGGATTTCACCCGCGCCAGCGCATTGATAAGACGCGCATTGCCGACCGCCATGCCGATGCGCCAGCCGGCCATGGCATAGGTCTTGGACAGGGAATTCACCTCCACGGCGACGTCTTTCGCCCCCTCCACCTGGAGGATCGACGGCGGCGGGTCGCCGAAATAGATCTCGCTGTAAGCGAGATCGGACAGGATGATCAGGTCGTGGCGCTTGGCCAGCGCCACCGCCTCGCGATAAAAATCGAGCCCGACCGTCTGCGCCGTCGGATTGGACGGGTAGTTGAGCACCGCCGCCCGGGGCTTCACATGCGAAACGCTGATGGCGTCGTGCAGCCCCGCGAGATAGGTCTCGGGATCGTCGGCGGGCACGGGCGCGATCACGCCGCCGGCGATGATAAAGCCGTAGGCATGAATCGGATAGGCCGGGTTCGGCGAGAGAATGACGTCGCCCGGCGCGGTGATCGCCTGGGCGAGGTTGGCGAAGCCCTCCTTGGAGCCGAGCGTTGCGACGATTTCCGTTTCCGGCGCCAGCGCCACGCCGAACCGGCGCTCGTAATACCGCGCCATGGCGCGCCGCAGGCCGATGATCCCGCGCGACACCGAATAGCGATGCGCTTTTGGATTACGCGCCGTCTCCACCAGCTTGTCGACAATGTGAGACGGCGTCGGCATGTCCGGATTGCCCATGCCGAGATCGATGATGTCGCGCCCCTGGCCGCGCAGCGAGGACTTCAGCGCGTTCACCTCCTCGAACACGTAAGGGGGCAACTGCTTGATGCGATAAAATTCTTCTTTGGACGTCATTTCCCGATGACCTGCTGGCGGCGGCGCCGCGAACCGGCGCGCCTTTAATCTAGGATATTGGCGAGGCGTTTAAAAAGCGCAATCAGGCCGATTTTGCGGCGACGCCCGACGCGGCGGCGAGTTTTTCAGCCCGCGCCAGCAATTCGCGCGGCTCGACGACCCAGAACTTGCCGCGGGCGTTGCCCCAGTCGTCGAGCAGTCGGCGGGCCTTGGGCGAGCGGGTTTCGCGCCAGTGGCGCTCCACCAGGGCGCGGCATTCCCCGTCGTCGGCGTCGCTCCCGTCGGGCGCGGTCCGGAAGCGGCGATGGGCGACGTTTTCAGGATTGACCATGTGCTCGAACCCGCCGGTTTCGTCGAACACGTAAGCGCGTCCGCCGGTCATGCCCGCGCCGAAATTATCGCCGACGGGCCCGAGAATGACGGCGAAGCCGCCGGTCATGTATTCGCAGCCATTGGCCGAGCATCCCTCGATCACCGTGACGGCGCCGGAGTTGCGCACCGCGAAGCGTCCGCCCGCGCGCCCCGCCGCGAACAGCGCGCCCGAGGTCGCGCCGTAAAGGCAGGTGTTGCCGATAATGGCGTCGTCGGCGTTCGCCGCGTTCGCCGCCGCCGGGCGCACGACGATGGTCGCCCCGGAAAGCCCCTTGCCCACATAGTCGTTCGCGTCGCCTTCCACCACAAGCTTCAGGCCGTATGCGGAAAACGCGCCGAGCGACTGGCCGGCCGAACCCGTCAGCCGGATAACAACATGGTCAGCGGTCAGATCGTCGGCGCTGAACCGGCGCACGATATGCGACGAGGTGCGCGCCCCCACGGCGCGGTCGGTGTTTCTGACCGGATAGGAAAGCTGGACCCGCTCGCGCCGCTCCATGAAGGGTTTCAGATCGTCCTCGATGCGCTGGTCGAGGGTGTCGACGACCGCCGCGCGTCCCTTGCGGCTGGAGCGCATCGGCCGTTCGCCGGCGTCCACAAGGGTCAGGATCGGATTGAGATCGAGATCGTCGAGATGCGGCGCACCGCGCGAGACCTGGTCGAGGAGATCGGCCCGGCCGATCACGTCCTCAAGCGAGGTCGCGCCGAGCGAGGCGAGGATCTGGCGGGTTTCCTCGGCGATGAAGGTCATCAGCGTCACCACATGGTCCGGCAGGCCGGGGAACCGCGCGCGCAGATCCTCGTCCTGGGTGCACACGCCCACGGGACAGGTGTTGGAATGGCACTGGCGCACCATCAGACAGCCCATGGCGACCAGCGAAATCGTGCCGACGCCGTATTCCTCCGCCCCCAGCATGGCCGCGATGACCACGTCGCGGCCGGTGCGGATGCCGCCGTCGGTGCGCAGCGTCACCTGGTCGCGGAGATTGTTCAGGGTCAGGACCTGATGCGCCTCGGACAGGCCCAGCTCCCACGGCGCCCCGGCGAACTTGATCGACGTCTGCGGGCTTGCGCCGGTGCCGCCGACATTGCCGGAGATCAGAATCGTGTCGGCCTTGGCCTTGGCGACCCCGGCGGCGATGGCGCCGATGCCCGAGGCGGAGACGAGCTTGACGCACACGCGCGCGTCCGGATTGATCTGTTTAAGATCGTAGATCAGTTGCGCCAGGTCCTCGATCGAATAGATGTCATGGTGCGGCGGCGGCGAGATCAGCGTGACGCCCGGCGTCGAATGCCGCATGCGCGCGATGAATTCCGTCACCTTGAAGCCGGGCAATTGTCCGCCCTCGCCCGGTTTGGCGCCCTGCGCCACCTTGATCTCGATCTCGCGGCACTGGTTCAGATATTCCGCGGTGACGCCGAAGCGGCCGGAGGCGATCTGCTTGACCGCCGAGTTGGCGTTGTCGCCGTTCGGCAGCGGCGCGTAGCGCTCCGGCACCTCGCCGCCCTCGCCGGAGACGGATTTCGCGCCGATGCGGTTCATGGCGATGTTGAGCGCGCCATGCGCCTCGGGTGACAGCGCGCCGAGGGACATGCCGGGAGTGACGAAACGCCGGCGGATGTCGTTCGCCGTTTCCACCGTGCCCACCGGCGCCGGATCGCCCATGGGGCGCACGCGCAAAAGGTCGCGGATTTGCGCCGGAGGCTGATCATGCAGCGCGGCCGCGTAGCGGGCGTAGGCGGCCGCATCGTCGTTGCGCACCGCCTGTTGCAGGTCGTGGACGAGGGCGGCTTCGAGAATATGCCGCTCGCCCTTGCGGCGGTGGCGGTAAAAGCCGCCCACGGGCAGGGGCGGCGCGGCGCCGGCCCAGGCCCTTGCATGCAGTTCCGCCGTCTTCTTTTCCAGCCCGGCGAGACCGATGCCCGAAATGCGGCTTCTCATGCCGGGGAAAAACTCCTCGACCAGCGTACGCGACAGGCCCAGCGCCTCGAAATTGCAGCCGCCGCGATAGGCGGAAATCACCGAAATCCCCATTTTGGAAAGGATCTTCGACAGACCCGCCTCAAGCGCGCGTTTGTAATTGAGCGCACACTGACCGATGCTGAGATCGCCGTAACGCCCCTTGGCGTGGGCGTCCGCGATGCTGTCGAAGGCCAGATAGGGGTTCACCGCCGTCGCGCCGACGCCGACAAGCACCGCCGCATAGTGGGAATCGACGCATTCGGCGGCGCGCACGATGATGGAGCAGAAAGTCCGCCGCCCGGCATTGGTCAGATGCGCATGGACGCCGCCCGCCGCCAGGATCATGGGCGCGGGAATTCGACCCTCGCCCTGATATTCGTCCGTCAGGAGAACATGTCCCGCGCCGTCCCTGACCGCGGCCTCGGCCTCCTCGCGAATGCGGTCGAGCGCGGCCCTCAGCGCCTCGCCGCTGGCGTCCGCGGCGCCCGCGTCATAGGTGCAGTCGATTTCGGCGACGCGCTCGTCCAGGAAACCGGTCAGGCGCTCGCACATGCCGTTGGTGAGGATCGGGCTTTCAAGAACGAACACATCCGTCTGGGTCTTGTCCGTCGCCAGTATGTTGCCGAGGTTTTTAAACCGCGTCTTCAGGCTCATCACCCCGTCTTCGCGCAACGGATCGATCGGCGGGTTCGTGACCTGGCTGAAATTCTGCCGGAAGAAATGCGACAGCGGGCGATAGTTTTCCGACAGGACGGCGATGGGCGTATCGTCGCCCATGGAGCCGATGGCCTCCTTGCCGGTCTCCGCCATCGGCCGCAGGATGAGGTCGAGCGCCTCAAGATCGTAGGCCGCCGCAGTCTGGCGGCGGACAAGCGCCTCGCCCTCGTAAAGACGGTCTTCCGGACCCGGCCCGATTCGACCTTCGAGTTCGACAATGTTGCCAAGCCAGTCCGCGTAAGGATGTTTCGCCGACAGATGGTCGAGGATCTCGTCGGAATCGTAGAATGCCGGTTCTTCCATGTCGACCGCGATCATGCGTCCCGGCCCCAGCGCGCCCCGGGTCAGGACGGTGCGCTCGCCGAGCGGGCACATGCCGGTCTCTGAGCCGACGGCGAGGATGCCGTCCTCGGTGACGGCGTACCGCATCGGGCGCAGGCCGTTGCGGTCGAGCCCCGCCACCGCCCAGCGCCCGTCATAGGCGGCGATGGCGGCCGGCCCGTCCCACGGCTCCATCACCGCGTTGCAGTATTCGTAAAGGGCGCGCCAGTTGGCGGGGATCACGTTGACCCTTTTGGACCACGCCTCGGGAATGAGCAGGGTCTTCGCCATCGGCGCGGACCGCCCCGCGCGCACGAGCAGTTCGAAGGTCTGGTCGAGCGCGGCGGAGTCCGACGAGCCGGGCTGGATCACCGGCTTGATATGGTCGCCGTCATCGCCGAAAATCGTCGAGGCCATGCGGATTTCATGGCTCTTCATCCAGTTGATGTTGCCTTTCAGCGTGTTGATCTCGCCATTATGGGCGAGCATGCGGAAGGGCTGCGCCAGGCGCCATTCGGGGAAGGTGTTCGTCGAATAACGCTGGTGGAAAATCGCCACCCGCGAGACGAACCGCTCGTTCTGAAGATCCGGGTAGAAATTATCGATTTCCTCGGCAAGGAACATGCCCTTGTAGACGACGTCGCGCGAGGACAGGGAAGAGACATAGAGTTCGTGCAGCCCGGTCTCCCGCGCGCGCTTCTCGATCCGGCGGCGGACGACATAAAGTATGCGGTCAAGCTCTTCCTGGGGGCGATCCTTGGGATCGCAGAACAGGACCTGTTCGATGGCGGGGCGCGTTGCATTCGCCTTCTCGCCGAGGCAGCGCGCCTGCACCGGCACCTGCCGCCAGCCGTAGATATAGAAGCCGCGGCGGAGGATTTCCGATTCGACAATGGCGCGCGCGGCGTCCTGCGCCGAAAAGTTCGTACGCGGTAGGAATATCATGCCGACGCAAATATCTTCATCGCCCGCGTGATGGCCGGTGCGCTCCACATAGGCGCGAAACAGGTCCTGCGGCACATCGAGGCGGATGCCCGCGCCGTCGCCCGTCTTTCCGTCGGCGTCCACCGCGCCGCGATGCCACACCGCCTTCAGGGCCGCGATCGCCATGTCGACGATTTCGCGCCGCGGCCGCGCGTCCAGCGCCGCCACCAGCCCGACGCCGCAGGCGTCGCGCTCAGAGGACGGATCGTAAGCCCCTGCGCGGGTCAAAAGATCCCGGCGGCGCCGGTATGTTTCAACATAATCAGTCATGGCGTTTTTCTGTTCCGGGTTCTCGGCGCGGCCGTTCCGGCGCCGGGGCGGCCTATTCCGCCGCGATCGGGCGCGCCGCCGTTTCCGACAGGGCCTTGATCATGGCGGCCGCGGCCTCGCGGCCATCGCGGATCGCCCATACCACAAGCGAGGCGCCGCGAACAATGTCGCCGGCGGCGTAGACCCCGGGCGCGGACGTCTCCAGCGTGAGCGGATCGACCCGGATCGTGCCGCGGGCGGTGACGGCGAGTTCGGGCGCGTCGAACAGCGCCGGCGCGTCCTCCGGCTCGAACCCGAGCGCCTTGATCACAAGGTCAGCGTCAAGATCGAATTCGGAATCCGGGATTTCCACCGGCGCGCGGCGCCCGGACGCATCCGCCGCGCCAAGCTCCATCCGCGCCGCGCGCAGGCCCGTCACCCGCTGCGCGTCGCCGAGCACCGCCTTGGGCGCGGCCAGCCATTCGAACCGCACGCCCTCCTGTTCGGCGTTGGCGACCTCGCGCGCCGATCCCGGCATGTTGCGCCGGTCCCGGCGGTAAAGACAGGATACGGACAAAGCGCCCTGCCGCACCGAGGTGCGCACGCAATCCATGGCCGTGTCGCCGCCGCCGATGACGACGACCTTCTTGCCGTCGGCGTTGAGCGCGCCGGAATCGAACGCCGCCACGGCGTCGCCCAGTCCCTTGCGGTTGGACGCGGTCAGGAAGTCCAGCGCCGGCACGACGCCCGCATTGCCCGCCCCCGGACAGATCAGGTCGCGCGGCTTGTAGACGCCCGTCGCGATCAGCACCGCGTCATGGTCGCTGCGCAGATCGGAAAGACTGGCGTCGCGGCCGACCTCGAAATTGAGGCGGAACCGGACGCCGCTCGCTTCAAGATGCTTCGTGCGACGTTCCACCACGCGCTTTTCGAGCTTGAAATTGGGGATGCCGTAAATCATCAACCCGCCGACACGGTCGTAGCGGTCGTACACCGTCGCCTGGATGCCGGCGCGGCGAAGCTCCTCGGCGGCGGCGAGGCCGGCCGGCCCCGCGCCGATGATCCCGACCGACTGCGGGCGCTCGACCGCGGGGCGAACCGGCTTCACCCAGCCGTTGTCCCACGCGGTTTCCGTGATGTATTGCTCCACTGCGCCGATCGTCACCGTTCCGTGTCCGGATTGCTCGATCACGCAGGAGCCTTCGCACAGCCGGTCCTGGGGACAGATTCGTCCGCACACCTCGGGCATGTTATTGGTGGCGGAAGACACCGCATAGGCTTCTTCCATGCGCCCCTCGGCGACAAGCTTGAGCCAGTCGGGGATATTGTTGCCGAGCGGACAATGATCCTGGCAGAACGGCACGCCGCACTGGCTGCAGCGGGACGCCTGCGCCGCAGCGTTATCCGCAGCGAAACGCTGATAGATCTCGTCGAAATCCCGACGGCGCTCGCCGGGATTTCTGATCTGCGGGGTCTCTCGATCGAGAGACGTGAATTTCAGCATCCGTTCTGAAATGGGTCGTCTCCTGCATGCCTAGTTGGAAGCAAACTCCGGGTAGGCTTCAAGACCGAGTTCCGCCTTGTCCAGCCCCGCGCGCTCATCCTCTTTGCTAGCACGAATACCAAGAGTGTACCTCAATGCAAGCCAGCAGATTAGGCTAATGCTAAACACGAATATGCCAATGACGACGACGCCCAGCAATTGCACGGCGTAGCTCGCATCGCTGTTGGACAAAGGCACGATCAGCGTGCCCCAGACGCCGCAGAAAAGATGCGCCGGGATGGCGCCGACGACGTCGTCAAGCTTCACCCTGTCGAGCAGCGGAATGGTAAATGTGACGATGGCCCCGCCGACGGCGCCGATGGCGATCGCCTGCCACACCGCGGGGGTCAGCGGCTCCGCCGTGATCGACACCAGCCCGCCGATAGCGCCGTTGAGAACGATGGTCAGATCGACTTTCCTGTAAAGCGTCTGGGTCAGCGCCAGGGCGGCGATGACGCCGCCGCACGCCGCCATGTTGGTGTTGACGAAGATCTTCGCCACCGAGATGGAATCGTCGATGCTGCCGAGCGCAAGCTGCGAGCCGCCGTTGAAGCCGAACCAGCCGAGCCAGAGGATGAACGTTCCCAGCGTCGCCAGCGGCAGCGACGAGCCGGGAATCGGCACGACCCTGCCGTCGACATATTTGCCGACCCGCGGCCCGAGGACGAAAGCGCCGGCCAGCGCCGCCCAGCCGCCGGTCGAGTGAACCAGCGTCGAACCGGCGAAATCGGAAAAGCCGAGCCCGTCGAGCCAGCCCTCGCCCCACTCCCACGACGCCTGGATCGGATAGATGAAGCCGGTCAGCAGCGCGACGAAAATCAGGAACGGGAACAGCTTGATCCGCTCGGCGAGGGCGCCGGAGACGATCGAGGCGGCCGTCGCCACGAACACCATCTGGAAAAACCAGTCGGCATGGGCCGAATAGCCGAGGCCGACCGGATCGCTGTCGTCGGCGCCCCACGCGCCGAAAGACCCCAGCAGGGCGTTATCGGGATCGCCGTAGATGAGATTGTAGCCGACGAGGTAGACCATCACCCCCGCGACCGAGAACAACGCAATGTTCTTGAGACAGATCGTCGCGGCGTTTTTGGAGCGCACCAAGCCCGCTTCGAGCATGCAGAAGCCGGCGGCCATGAACATCACCACCATGCCGGAGACGAGAAACAGAAGCGTGTTGAAAACAAAGACAGACGCTTCCGATGCGGCCAACGCATCGGAAGCGCCGGCGTCCTGGGCCTGGGCGGCGGACATCGTCACGGTCCCGAGCGCCGCCATGGCGAGCAGCGCTTTTTTACAGAGTGTCATTGCAGTTACAGATCCCATCCGCCGCTTACAGTGCGTCCGCGCCGGTTTCCCCCGTGCGAACGCGCATCGCCTCCTCCAGGTCGAAGACGAACACCTTCCCGTCGCCGATGCGGTCGGTCTTGGCGCTGTTCCGGATCGTGTCGACGACGGAGGCCGCCTGCGATTCGTCGATCGCGATTTCCAGTTTGACCTTCGGCACGAAGTCCACCTTGTACTCCGCCCCCCGATAGACCTCGCTATGGCCTTTCTGCCGGCCGAACCCCTTCACCTCGCTCACCGTCATGCCTTCGACGCCGATCGAGGTCAGCGCCTGCCTGACGCCGTCGAGCTTGTGAGGTTTTATGACAGCAACAATGTATTTCATCTGTACCAACACCTTTTCCGCACCGCGGCGGCGCCGCAAGACCCGCATGACGGTATTACGACAGACTGTGCAGCGCAACAAAAAAGTACCCTCACCGCCGACCAAGCTCGAATCTGAGGCGTTTGACGCCATCAAAATTTCAAAAATTAGAATTTAATGTCACGAATTTAGCAAAACAAGCCCTTTTTGCCAAATACGGCCATAGGCATTTGTGCGCCGCACAATCATCAGCCGGAATACATTCAGTAGGGGGACAGTTACGCCGCGCGGCGACCGAGGGGGGCGGGGGGGGCGGGCCAAGGCCCGGACCGGGGCGCGGGCGCCGCGGCCCGCGCGGTTCAGAAACTGTATTTCGTGGAGAACAGGAAGCGGTTCATGTCCCCGTCCCGGCCGTCCTCAAGACGGCGGTTCGCGAAGATGTATTCGAACCCGGCGTCCAGTTTCGGCACGATCGTGTAAATAATATTGGCGTGCACGGAGTAGACCTGGTCCGTCACGGCGCCGCCGACAAGGCTCATCGGGTTGTCGGCGCGGAAATAACCGCCGGTCAGATTGGAGCGCCATTTCTCCGACCAGAAATGACGGTAGGATGCAAAGCCGGAAAACGTGTCGATCGTATCGAGCTCGCCGGACAGCTTGACCGCGGCGTCGTTTACGATGTTCACGCCGATATAGCGGCCGATGCCCGCGCCGTAGGTCGCCATGAACCGGAAATCGTCGCGCGCGCCGACATTGAGCTTGCCGGAAAGGCTCACCCCGTAGCCGAACACCGTGTCCGACACCGCGCCGGGGACGATCTCGTCTTCGACATGCAGCACCCGCATCAGGGCCGCGGCGGTGAGGTGGCCCCAGTCGGATTTCCTGTTATAGCGCAAGACCAGGTCGGGCGCGATGTCGTCACCGGCAAGGAGGCGTTCCCCGGCCGCACCGGTGATCTCCGTTTCCGGTTGCTCCAGGGCGATCTGGAACGGTCCGCGCGTATACCGGATCATCGGCTGGCGGATGAACACCGTGCCTTCGGTCGGCCCGATGAAGTCGAGATTGTCCGGCAGCGCGCCGACGTCCTGAAACGTCGACCAGGCCTGGCCGAGCAGCCAGTTGTTGACGGTCACGTAGGCCTGCCGCATGCGCGGCGTGAAGCTGTTGGAGACCCGCTCGTTCCCGTCGCTCGTGACCTGGAAGTCGAATTCCAGCCGTCCGCCGATGTCGAGCCCGCCGCGCTCGGTCGCCACGTCAAAAATGAACCGCGTCTCGCGCGGGTTGAAATCGAAATCCGGCCCGTCGCCCTCGCCGCCGACCGGCACCAGCGCGGGAATGTAGAAGTCCCGCCCGATGCTGCTGGAAGGCAGTTCGCCCCCGGAGAAATCCGTGACGGAGGCGTCAAGCTTCAAATAGCCGCTGAAATCGACATTGACGTCGCCTACGGTGAACCCGTCCCGGGGCCCGGCCGGCGTTTCCTTTTGCGCGCTGACGCCGCCGGGCGTGTCGAGTTCGACCAGGATCACGTCCGGGCCGGATCGCGTATCGGCGCGGCCGGGCCGGACGACCTTGGCGCCGCTCGATTCGCTCAGGATGGCGGCGGCTTCCTTGACGCTCACCGTCTCGACCGAGGTCAGGCTCGCGCCGTCGTCGAGCCGTTGCAGGATCAGGTCGAGTTTGTTTTCCAGCGCGGAAACGCGGTCCTCAAGGCTTTCCGCCCCGGCCTGGGCGTTGGCGGCGCCGGCGAGCGCGCTGGCGCCGAGCAGCGCGGCGGCGAATACGCGCGCCCTTACCCGCACCCGGCTCGGGGACCGGCTGAGGGGCCGGTTCAGGGTATGGGCGCCGTCCCGGCCGGCGCCGTTTTCAGGTCTGAAACATCCGCTGTCTTGACTGTCCATCGGGCTCTCCCTTCCCTAATCGCGATTGCCGATCATTTTTGACGAACTATGCGGGCGACCATGGCCGGCGCGCTATTGGCCAAAGGTCTATGCGACGAAGGTCGAATGGTAAGCGAAACGGCCTTGCGCGATGCTTCTCGGCGCATGAACAGCGCCGCCCGCGGGGCGATCCCGTTCGCGGCGAAGGATCTGAAAACCGGCCTTACGCCCCGGCCCGACAACCCCCACGAGGAGGGAGCCATGCCAGACGCATCCGGCATCAACGACGACATGAAAGCGGCGGACCGCGCAACGGCGTCCGCTTCCGGCGAGCCGCATCCCGGCGCGACCGGCGCGGACCGTTTCCCCGCGCCGGCGGCCTTCGCCGCCGAGGCGCGTTACGACCGCGAGCGGTATGAGCGCGACTATCAGCGTTCGACGGCCGATCCGGAGGGTTTCTGGGGCGAGATCGGCCGGCGCCTCGACTGGATAAAACCGTACACAGACGTAAAAGACGTATCCTTCGACGCGAAGGATCTGCATATTCGATGGTACGCGGACGGCGTCCTGAACGCCTGCGCCAACTGCGTCGACCGCCACCTGCCGGAAAAAGCGGACGACGTCGCCCTGATCTGGGAGGGCGACGATCCGGAGCAGTCGAAAACCGTCACCTACGCCGCGCTTTACGCCGAAGTCTGCCGCATGGCGAACGTTCTCAAGGCCCACGGCGTCAAACGCGGCGACCGGGTGGTGATCTACATGCCGATGATCCTGGAAGCGGCCTACGCCATGCTTGCCTGCGCGCGCATCGGCGCGGTGCATTCCATCGTCTTCGGCGGCTTCTCGCCGGATGCGCTGGCGAGCCGCATCGAGGACTGCGGCGCGTCGGCGGTGATCACCGCGGACGCCGGCTTTCGCGGCGGCAAGGCCGTGCCGCTGAAGGCCAATGTGGACAAGGCGCTGGAAGCGGTCGACGTGCCGTTCGTCCTTGTGGTCAACCGCGCCGGCGGCGCCGTGAACTGGACCGGCGGGCGCGACGTCTGGTGGCACAAGGCCCGCGACGAGGTTTCCGGCGATTGCCCGCCGGAGCCGATGAACGCCGAAGACCCGCTGTTCATTCTGTACACCTCCGGATCGACGGGAAAACCCAAGGGCGTTCTTCACACCACCGGCGGCTATCTCGTCTATGCGGCGTTCACCCATGAAGCGGTGTTCGATTACAAGCCCGGAGACGTTTATTGGTGCACGGCGGATGTGGGGTGGATCACCGGGCACTCCTATATCGTCTACGGCCCCCTCGCCAATGGCGCGACGAGCCTGATCTTCGAGGGCGTGCCCACCTGGCCCGACGCATCGCGGTTCTGGCGGGTCTGCGAAAAGCATAAAGTGAACATTTTCTACACCGCGCCGACGGCGCTCCGCTCGCTGATGCGCGAGGGCGACGACTATGTGCGGTCTGCGGACCTGTCCTCGCTGCGGCTGCTCGGGTCCGTGGGCGAACCGATCAACCCGGAAGCCTGGCGCTGGTATCACCGCGTCGTCGGCCAGGGCCGCTGCCCCATCGTCGACACGTGGTGGCAGACGGAAACCGGCGGCATGCTGATCTCTCCCCTGCCCGGCGCGACCGATCTCAAGCCGGGCTCGGCGACGAAACCGCTGTTCGGCGTGCAGCCGGCCCTGGTCGACAATGACGGCGCAGTGCTGGAAGGCCCGGCGGAGGGCAATCTCGTCATCACCGATTCCTGGCCCGGACAGATGCGCACGGTTTACGGCGATCACCAGCGCTTCATCGACACCTATTTCACGACCTATCCGGGAACCTATTTCACCGGGGACGGCGCGAAACGCGACGAAGACGGCTATTACTGGATCACCGGCCGCGTCGACGACGTGCTCAACGTCTCCGGGCACCGCATGGGCACCGCCGAGATCGAGAGCGCCCTTGTCGCTCACGCCGCCGTCGCCGAAGCCGCCGTGGTCGGCTTTCCCCACGACGTCAAGGGCCAGGGGATCTACGCCTATGTCTCGCTGATGGAAGGGACCGCGATGGATGCGAATCTGGAGGCGGACCTTGTCAAATGGGTGCGCGCCGAAATCGGCCCGATCGCCAAGCCGGACCATATTCACATCGCTCCGGGCCTGCCGAAAACCCGCTCCGGCAAGATCATGCGCCGCATTCTGCGCAAGATCGCGGAGAACGACTATGGCAGTCTCGGCGACACCTCGACCTTGGCCGATCCGTCGGTCGTCGGCGCATTGATCGACGAGCGCAAAAACAGATAGACTGAAGGTGCGTTCGAAACGAAAAAAAGAGCACAAAGACAAAAAAGAAAACAAATGAGAGAGGAAGCGCGTGGGCGCAAAACCCATCGTCATCGCGGACGATCATCCCCTGTTCAGGGCCGCGCTGAAGCAGGCGATCGCCGCGGCCGCGCCTGACCGGGACATCGTCGAGACGGCAAGTCTCACCGAGGCGCGCGCCGCCATTGACGCGCGCGCGCCGGGGCTTGTGTGCCTCGATCTGCATATGGAAGACAGCGACGGCTTCGCGGGATTGTTGGGGCTGCGCCATGATTTTCCCGCCCTGCCGGTGGCCGTCGTCTCCGGCAGCGAGGGCGGCGACGTCATCCAGCGGGCGATGAAATTCGGCGCCTCGGCTTTCATTCCCAAGTCGCTGACGATCGAGGAGATTCGCGGTGCGATCGCCGAGGTGCTGGACGGCGGCGTGTGGGCGCCCGAAACAGGCCGGAGCGACGGCGGGGACGGCGCCCTCGCGGAAAAGCTCGCAGGCTTGACGCCGACCCAGCTCAAAGTGCTGATCAGCGTGCACAAGGGGCTGTTAAACAAGCAGATCGCCTATGAAATGTCGATCAGCGAAGCGACGGTGAAGGCGCACCTGACCGCGATCTTCCGTAAACTGAACGTACAGACTCGAACGCAGGCGGTGATCGCCGCCGGCGCCCTGATCGCCGATCCCGATGTGGTGCGTGATGACGGTTGAGGCGCGAACGCGCGCCTTATCGCTGGTTAACAACCTTTAGATGAACCAGCAGAAATAGATTCCGTCGGGAAAGAAAATGCACTCGCAAAATTCAGGGTAGCATTCCGGCGCGTTTTCTTCCGCAACCGCGTTAGTTGATAAAGTCACCGCGCCAAGAGCGACAAGGCCGACGACAGTGCTTCTCGTCAGAGTCATGATGGTCTTCATCTCAGTCTCCGCGTTAAACAGCCCCACGATGAAGGCGCTGAGAAACCCTATGGGAGACGCTGCCGACGCGCCACGAATATCGAGAACACGATTTTTCGTCGGAGGGGCCGCCGGGAATGACGCCGGCCCCCTCAACAGGCAAGGCCGGGCTTATTCCGCCAGCTTGTAGTCCTTGAACATCTTGCGCAGTTCGGTTTTCAGGACCTTGCCGGTGGCGCCGATGGGCATGTGATCGATAAACTCGACCGCGTCGGGGATCGCGATCTTGTCGAGCTTGCCTTTCAGAAACGCTTTGATCCCCTCGCCCGTGACCTCCTGACCGGGCCGCTTGACGACGACGAGCAGCGGACGCTCCTGCCATTTCGGATGCTCGACGCCGATAACGCCGGCCTGCAACACGCCGTTATGCATGAGCGCGGCGTTTTCGATCTCGATGGAGGAAACCCATTCGCCGCCCGTCTTGATGACGTCCTTTGAACGGTCCGTAATCTGAAGGAAACCGCCCTCGTCGATAATGGCGACGTCGCCCGTATCGAACCAGCCGTCGGCGGTCAGAGTCGATTTTTCGGCCTTGTAGTATTCTCCGATGATCCAGGGGCCGCGAACCTGCAAATGACCTTCATGCTCGCCGTCATGGGGCAGAATCTTGCCTTGCGCGTCGACAAGGCGCATGTCCACGAACGGCAGGGCGCGACCGGCCTTCAACTGATACGGCATGCGGTCGTCGAGCGGCAGCTCCTCGATATGCGGCGGCAGCACGTTGACGGTGCCCACAGGCGAGAGTTCCGTCATGCCCCAGCCCTGTTGCATCTCGACGCCGCGCTTGGCGAAGCCGCGGATCAGCGCTTCGGGCAGCGCCGACCCGCCGCAAAGGCCGCGTTTCAGATGCGGAAGCTCCTTGCCCGTCTCTTCAAGATACTGCAACAGCCCGAGCCAGACCGTCGGCACGCCGGCGGAGTAGGTCACTTTCTCCGAATGCAGCATTTCGTAAAGCCCCTCCCCGTCGAGGCGGGGACCGGGGAAGACCTGCTTCACGCCAATCATGAGACACGAATACGGGGTGTTCCATGCGTTGACGTGGAACATGGGCACCACGGGCAGCATCGTGTCGCCTTCGCGCATGCTCATCGCCGTCGGCAACACCGTCGCAAAGGACTGCAGGACCAGCGCGCGGTGGCTGTATAGAACGCCCTTGGGATCGCCCGTCGTGCCGGAAGTGTAGCACAGGGCGACGGCGGTGTTCTCGTCGAATTCAGGCCAGTCGAACGCCTCAGGCGCGCCGGCGATCAAATCCTCGTAATTGTCGGCGCCGTCGCCGGCCTCGCCCGCGTGCTCGGCGTCCGTCAGAACGTAATAGCCTTTCACGGATTTCAGGTTCGGGCGCATCATCGCCACCAGGGGCGCGAAGGTCGTGTCGTAGAACAGATAGTCGTCTTCGGCGTGGTTGATGACGAAGCTGGCGTTCTCGATGCCGAGACGGGGATTGATCGTATGCAGAACGGCGCCGATCCCGCCCACGGCGTAGTAAAGCTCGAACTGACGATAGGTGTTCCAGCCGATGACGCCGATGCGGTCGCCCTGCTTGACGCCCATCGCCGTCAGCGCATTGGCGAGCTTCCGGATTCGCCGGGCGGCGTCGCCGATGGCGTAGCGGTGGATCGGCCCTTCGACCGTGCGCGTCACGATTTCGGTGTTGCGGTAATTGCGGACAGCGTGCTTGAGGATTTCGGTCGTCAGCAACGGCCGGTCCATCATCAGTCCCTGCATCGGCGTAGTCTCCCTGGGGTCAGTCGGGTTAAACCTGTTTGGTTGGTCGTCCCTCCGTCAATACTGCCAGCGGGCCGCTTCGCAAAGCCTGTTTGGATCGGTTTTTCCAATCGGAACTGCTTTTTTATGAGGATTTCTCCTTTTGAGACGCCAGCGCGCTGCGGAATATCTCGCCTGCGCGCGGCTCGCCCGGGAAATCCTCGTCCACCCACGCCGCTTCCGCCGCGCGCAGGACCGCCGACACCGCAGGGCCGGGCGCAAGCCCCGCCTCCACCGCATGGCGCCCGCCATAGGGGAAAACCGGCGCCGTCCAATCGTTCAGCACCCCCAGCAACCGGGCGCGCTCGGCGGCGTCGAGGCGCAGGCGCGCATGGGCGCATTCGACCGCGTCGGCAAAGCCGTCGACGCCGAGGGCGTAAATCAGCTTGCGGACGGCATGGCCGGAAAGGCCGGGGGCGATCCGCGCGGCGCCCTCGACGGCGCGGCGGCGCACGGCTTTTTCCGCGTTGGACAGGCGCAGCGCCTTGCCGATCCCCTCCCCGCCATCGCCATAGAGCGCCGCCAGCGCCAGCGGCGCCGGCGCGGCGGGGGCGGCTTGCTTGAGCCGCGCCAGAGCGTCAAGTTCGGCCGGCGCGGGCCAGATGCGCTCAAGAACGCCGGCCGCCGCCATCGCGCACGCCGCGAAGCCCGCGCGCGGCAGGGCGAGGATCGCCGTCATCTCAGCGCCGACCCGCTCCGCGGAGAGCCGCGCCAGGCCGTCCTTCAGGGCGGCGCAGGCCGCCAGGCCCTCCGCGTCGTAAGTCTGCGAAAAGCGCGCGCCGAAACGAAAGAACCGCAGGATGCGCAGATAATCTTCCCCGATGCGCGCAGCCGGGTCTCCGATGAACCGCACCCGCCGCGCCTCGGCGTCGGCGACGCCTCCGACCGGGTCGTAGAGCCGGCCGTCCGGGGTCAGATAGATCGCGTTCAGACGAAAGTCCCGCCGGCCCGCATCCACCGCCCAGTCGCGGGTGAACGCCACGGTGGCGCGCCGACCGTCCGTCGAGACGTCGGCCCGCAGGGTGGTGACTTCGACGCCGCGATGATCGGCGATGGCGGTCACGGTGCCGTGGGCGAGACCGGTCGGCGCCGCCTTCAGTCCCGCCCGGTCGAGGGCCGCGAGGACGGCCTCCGGCTCAAGCGTGGTGGCGATGTCCACGTCTTTCGGCGTCTCGCCGATCAGGCTGTCGCGCACGCAGCCGCCGACAAACCGGACAGAGCCCGCCTCCGCCGCTTCCAGAGCGGCGACGATGGTCGTGAGATGCGGCGCGTCGAGCCAGTCGAACCGCGCCCGCCGGGCGGGACCGAGCGCGACCAGACCGGTCACGGCGCGCGCTCGGGCGCGCCTCGCGGCTTTCGCAAGGCGCCGTCGTCCTGCAACGCTTCGGCGAGGCTGCGCAGGATGCCGGCGGTCAGCCCCCAGATGTGAAATCGTCCGTAGGGGGCGGCGAACATGTTATACTTGACGCCCTTGTGCTCGCGTTCCTCCGTGATGTGATTATCAAGGTCGGTCACGAAGTCGAGCGGCGCCTCGAAGATCTCCGCCACCTCGCGCGGACAGGGGGAGAACGCAACGCCGGGATCGACGAGGCCGACCACCGGGGTCACCGAAAAGCCAAGCCCCCCCTGGTGCACGCCAAGTTCGCCGATGACGTCGACGGCGTCGGGGGGGATGTTCACTTCCTCATGCGCCTCGCGCAGGGCCGTCGCCACGCGGTCCCGGTCTTCCGGCGACGCCTTGCCGCCGGGAAAACTCACCTGCCCCGCATGGGAGGGCATGTCGGAGGAACGCACGGTCAAAAGCACGCTCGGCCGCTCGGGGCGGTTGATGATCGGCACAAGGACCGCCGCGTCCTTGCGAATATCGCTCCAGCGGCTTTCGAACAGCTTGTCGCCCACAAGATGCGGATTGATTTCCCGGAACATGTCGCGCACGCGCTGCGACGACACGCTCGCCAGGTTGCGCTCGATCCGCGCGCGCAGAGCCGCGCCCGGCGTCGTCAGGTTTTCCGCAGGCGCGGTCATCGCGATGCTCTTTCGTTGTCTTGCACAGTACATCTCGCCCGGTATGCCTCACCCGATTTGCCTTGCAGCGGCGCCGGAAGCGTCACTCGACAAGATCGGCCGCCGGACCGAACGGAAAAAAAACGCCGTCGGACCAGACGCCGAACTGATCTTCGCCGTCTATGTGATGGGTTTCGCCGAGAGCGACAAGGTCGTAATAGACCGCCCTGGCGATGCGGGCCTCGAGCCCGCCCCGGACGTGGATGTAAGGCGCGCCGCCGCCGTTTTCAGGCCCGGTTTCCCGCGCCGCGCGGAACGCCAGCGCGTGCTCCGGCCCCGCCGCGACCTCGTCGCCGACATTGGTGGCGAAGACAAGGCGACGGTCGCGGGCGTCGCCGCCGTCCGCCTCGACGCGCATCAGAACCGCGACGAACGGGGCGTCCTCCACTTTCAGTCCGAGCTTTTCAACCGGCGTCACGAGGAAATAGCGATCCCCCTCGCGTTTCAGGACGGTGGAGAAGAGCCGCACCAGGCGCGCCCGCCCGATCGGCCCGCCTTCGTAAACCCATGTGCCGTCCCGCTTGATGACAAGGTCAAGCTCGCCGCAATAGGCCGGGTTCCACAGATGCACCGGGGGAAGGCTTTTGCCCGCCTCGCCCTCCAGCGCCGCCGCGTATCGCATCAGATCCTGCATCGGCCGAGCGGCGCCGACGGATCGGCGCCGCCTCCTCCTGTCGCGTTTCCGGCCGCCGCATTGTCGCGGCCGGCGCCCGAAAGGCGGCGCGGTCTATTCGCAGGCGATGCAGCGCGCATAGGCCGCGTTCGGGTCGTTGAACTGCTCGAAGAACTCGATCTGGCGGCGAGCCTCGGACGCGAGCCGTCCGATGACGGACGCGCCGCGCGCCGCGCCGGCGTCGCGGCCGGCCATGGCGACGACCCTGGTCGACAGGGAGCCGAGGAACCGGTCGAACGGGGTTTTTTCGTCGTCCATGGTGACGAGATCGTATCTCTCCAGTTGCGCCAGCGCCGCGGCCGAGGCAACCGCGTCGTCGAAATCGCCAAGCTTGTCCACCAGGCGCAGATCCTGCGCGCGCTCGCCGATCCAGACGCGGCCCTGGCCGACCGAGTCCACATAGGTCTTGTCGACGCCGCGGCCTTCGCTGACGACGCTGAGGAAACGGTCGTAACCATTTTCAACCGCCTGCTGAATAATGTCGGAGGCAGACGCCGGCAGCGGCCCGACGCCGGTCGCCAGCAGGGGAGACAGCGCCGTGGTGCCGACGCCGTCGGTGTAGACGCCGATTTCCGCAGCGGAATTCTCGAAGGTGTTGAAATAGCCGAAGATGCCGATGGAGCCGGTGATGGTGGTCGGCGCCGCCCAGATTTCGTCGGCGGCGGCGGAAATCCAGTACCCGCCCGATGCGGCCAGGGAGCCCATGGAGACGACCACCGGCTTGCCGTCGGCCTTCACCGCAAGAAGCTCGTCGCGGATGACGTCCGAGGCGAAGGCGGAGCCGCCGGGGCTGTCGACCCGCAGGACGATCGCCTTGACGTTGTCGTCCTGGCGCGCCTTGCGCAGCTTGGCCGCGATGGTGTCGCCGCCGGCCGCCTGCCCCATCGGGGCGTCGCCGTCGACAATGGGACCCGCCGCGGTGACCACCGCAATGTTCGGAGCGTCGCCGTCGGTCTCGCCGTTAACCGCGGTCAGATAGCGCTTGAAGCCCACCGACTTGTAGGAATCGCCGTTGCGCGCCCTGCCGAAGGCGTCGATCAGCAACTGGCGCTGTTCGGCGCGGGATTTCAGTCCGTCCACCAGGCCGGATTTCAGCGCCGCGCGGCCGAGATCGCCGTCCACCGCCTTGAGGATTTCGCCGAGATTATTCGTGTAAAGATCGATACTGCCGGGCGCGAGACCGCGCGCCGTCTCGACGCGGGTGACGTATTCGCGCCACAGGACGCTGAGATAGGCCGCATTCGCCTCCTTCACCTCGGGCGACATGTCGTCTCGCGTGAAGGGCTCGACCGCCGACTTGAAGGTGCCGACACGGAACACGTGGCTGGTGATCTTCAGCTTTTCGAGCAGCGTTTTGACATAGGCGTTGTACCGGCCGTAGCCGAGAATGACGACGCTGCCGTAATCGTTCATGACGATGGTGTCGGCGTGCGCGGCGAGGAGATATTGCGGTTGGGTGTATTGATCGCCGATGGCGACGATCTTCTTGCCGCTCTGCTTGAAGGCGACCAGTTCATCGGCGATGTAATGGAGCTTGCTGGCGCTGCTCGACGGAACCTGGAGCGCGCCGATATCCAGAACGAGGCCCTTGATGCGCTTGTCCTTGGCCGCTTCGCGGATCACCCGCACCACGTCGTGAACCTCGATCTGCATCGGGTCGTCGACGCCGTAGGCTTCCTCGATCAGCACCTGGAACGGGTCGACATCCTCCGCCTGCTCGACGAGGACGCCGTTCAAATCGAGGGTCAGCGCCGCGCCGTCCGGAATGGTCACGGAAACTTGATCGTTGTTTCCGGCGACGCCATTGGTCACGCTAACGACGACGCCCACCACCAGGAGCAGGACGACCAGGCCGATCAGCCCCTGCAACAGCAGAAGCATGCCAATCATTAACTTGCCGAAACCCTTGATGAAGCCCCAGATGGAAAAACGCGATGCGGTGTCAGACACGAACAGCCCCTTTTTTGAAGCGTCGAAGCGCTTTCAATACTTCGAACGGCGCCTTCTTCAGGCGCTGTTGCGACCCCTCCATGCGCCGATCGTGTCGGTTAATCACAAACCAAGCGCATGAAGACATCGTAAAGACAATGGGTGTCCGGCGGCAAGAGGCAAGGGTTTTGCGACGACCGGACACAATTTCTTGACCAAGCGCCCTTTAACCGGGCGCGAGCCGTGCTATTTGCAACAACAACGGAAAAAGAAGCATTTACGTCTATGACAGAGCCCGCACAGACCGCATCCGCGGAACCGGCCGGGGACGCCGGCGCAACCGGGAGCGCAGCCGCAATTGACGACGACGATCCGGTCAAGGCGTTCGAGGCGCTGTCGGCGAAATTCGCCGCGGCCCGCGCCGCGCTGGGCGAGGTCGTCTTCGGCCAGTCGGGGGTCATCGACCTGACCCTGGCGACCCTCGCCGCGGGAGGCCACGGCCTCCTCGTGGGCGCGCCGGGGCTGGCGAAGACCCTGCTCGTCACCTCCGTCGCGGACCTTCTGGGCCTGTCGGCGAAGCGGGTGCAGTTCACCCCGGACCTGATGCCTGGCGACGTCATCGGATCGGAAGTGCTGGAGGAGAGCGCCGAGGGCAAACGCGCCTTCCGCTTCATACCCGGGCCGGTGTTCTGCCAGCTTCTGATGGCGGACGAGATCAACCGCGCCTCGCCGCGCACCCAGTCGGCGCTCCTTCAGGCGATGCAGGAGCGCCACGTAACCGTCGCGGGCGAGCGCCACGACCTGCCGCAGCCGTTTCACGTCCTCGCCACCCAGAACCCCATCGAACAGGAGGGCACCTACCCTCTGCCGGAGGCGCAGCTCGACCGGTTCCTGTTGCAGATCGACGTCGGCTATCCCGACCTCGACGCGGAGCGGCGCATGCTCGCCGCCACCACCGGGGTCGAGATCGCCGGCTCGGAAGCGGTCATGACCGGCGCCGACCTCATCGCGGCGCAGGCCATGGTCCGGCGGATGCCCATCGGCGAGGACATCATCGAGATGATCCTCAAGCTCGTCCGCGGCGCGCGGCCCGACGAGGGGGCCGCCGAGCGCGTGCGCGCCATGGTCGCCTGGGGCCCCGGCCCGCGGGCGAGCCAGGCCTTTTCCCTCGCCGCCCGCGCCCTGGCGCTGATCGACGGACGCTGCGCGCCGTCCCCGGACGACGTCAGGCGCCTCGCCAAGCCGATCCTGCGTCACCGCATGGCGCTGAACTTCGCCGCCCGCTCCGAAGGGGTGACGACGGATCATTTTGTCGACGAACTCCTGAACGGGCTTTAGATGACGCCGGCGCAAGAGGCCAACACCAGCCGAACCCTCGCCGTTCGTCATGATGCGGAAGAAGCGTCGGCGCTGTTTCCCGCGCTTCTGATCAAGGCCGAACGCATCGCCCAGACCGTCGCCGCCGGCCTTCACGGCCGGCGCCGCGCGGGACCCGGCGAGACCTTCTGGCAGCACCGGCCCTACGCCTTCGGCGATCCGGTGTCCGCCATCGACTGGCGTCAGTCCGCCCGCGCCGCCGACCGGCTCTATATCCGCCAGAACGAATGGGAAGCCGCCGCCGCGGTCTATCTCTGGCGCGACCCGTCGCGCTCGCTCGACTACGCGTCCTCGCAGGATCTTCCCGCCAAGGGCCGCCGCGCCGACATCCTGGCGACGGCGCTCGCCATCCTGCTCTCGCGGGCGGGGGAACGGGTCGGCCTGCTCGGCGCAGGACGGCGCCCCTATCAGGGCCGCACCGCGCCGGCGCGCATCCTCGAGGCGCTGATCGCGCAGCGCCCCAGCGCCGATGCGCCCAGGGATGCTCACAGAGATGCTCACGGAGATGCTCACGGGGCGGACCTTTCCGCCCCGCCGGTGGCGCAGGTGGCGCGCGGCGCGCGGATTGTCTTTTTCAGCGATTTCTTCACCGATCCGGCGCGCATCGAGGCGGCCGCCCTCGCCTACGCCAACGAAGGGGCGACGGGCGCGCTGGTGCAGATCTGCGATCCCGCCGAAGAAGCCTTCCCGTTCGAGGGGCGCGTCGAATTCAGGGACATGGAAAGCGCCGACCGGCTGGTCTTCGGCGAGACCGGCTCGCTGCGCCGCGCCTACCGGGAAAAATTCAACGCCCACCGGGCCTCGCTGGAGGCGCTGGCGCGCAAGACGGGCTGGACGTTCCTCGCCCATCACACCGACCGGCCGGCGCAGACCGCGCTCCTGTCGCTCTTCACGGCGCTGGGGGATGCGCGCCTGTGGACCGCGTAGGGAGGACGACCGTCAGTGCTCAACGCGCTTTCCTTCACCGCCCCGTTGACGCTCATTGCGCTCGCCGCGCTGCCGCTGATCTGGCTGCTCCTGCGCGCCACGCCGCCGGCGCCGAGCCCGGTGACGTTTCCCGCCTTCATGCTGCTGCGCGATCTCAGGAACGAGAAGGAAACGCCGCACCGCACGCCCTGGCCGCTGCTCCTGTTACGGATTATTCTCGCAGGGCTGATCATCCTGGGGCTGGCCGGGCCCGTCCTTAACGCGCCGCCGCCGGCGCCCGGCGCCGGACCGCTGGTTCTCGTCGTCGACGACAGCTGGACCGCGGCGCAGGGCTGGACCGCGCGCCGCGACGCGATGGCCGCGGCGGCGGCGGACGCGGCGCGCAACGACCGGCCGTTTTTCATCATGACGACGGCGCCGGACGCCGCGCCCGCGATCGTCGAACCGCTTGCCGGCGAGGCGGCGCGCGACCGCGCGGCGACGCTGACGCCCAAGCCCTTCGCCGCGGACCGCGCCGCCGCGGCCGAGCGGCTCGCCGCGCTCGATCCGTATCTCGACGGCGAGGCGCGGGCGGAAATCCGCTGGCTGACGGATAATGTCGCCAGCGACGAGGGGGCCGGAGCGGATGCGGACTTCGCCGCCGCCCTCGCCGAGCGGGGCGATCTGACGATCGTCGCGGACGCCGGCGCCCCTCGCGTGATGCTGCGGTTTTTGCGGCAAACGCCGGACGGGCTCGCCTTTTCCGTGACGCGTCTCGCCGCGCAATCCCCGTGGGAGGGCGGGATTGTCGCCGCCGCCCGGGACGGACGCGAACTCGTGCGCGCCGGGGCGGCGATGGCGCAGGGGGTTCGGGAGACGCAGGTCACGCTGGCGCTGCCCCTCGCCCTGCGCAACGACATCGCCAATGTCCGCATCGAGAATACCCCCTCGGCCGGAACCCTGTGGCTCGCGGACGCGCGCGAGCGGCGGGCGCTGGTCGGGCTCGTCGCCAACGCCGATCAGGGCCGCAGCAGCCTGCTGGCCGGCGATCACTATGTCCGCCAGGCGCTTGATCCCTATGCGGCGTTTCTGGAGGATACGCTGGACGGCGTTGTCGCCTCGGACGCATCGGTCATCGTGCTCAACGACGTCGGGCGCCTGCGCGCGCGCGACGCCGAGGCGCTCGCCGCATGGGTCGAGCGCGGCGGCGTCCTTATCCGCTTCGCCGGCCCCGCCCTTGCGGAGGCGGCGCAGGACGGGACGCCTCCGCTCCTGCCGACGCCGCTGCGCGGCGGCGGACGCGCCTTCGGCGGCGCCCTCACATGGGAGACGCCGCAAAAACTCGACGCCTTCGCCGAGGCGAGCCCGTTCGCCGGGCTGACACCGCCTGAGGACGTCCTGATCCGCCGGCAGGTGCTGGCCCAGCCGGGAGGCGCGACGACCGAACGCACCTGGGCGCGGCTTGAAGACGGCACGCCGCTTGTCACCGGCGTCCGGCGGGGAGCGGGCGTGATCGCGCTTTTTCACGTCACCGCAACGCCGGAATGGTCCGACCTGCCCCTTTCCGGGCTCTTTGTGGAAATGCTCCGGTGGCTGACCTTTCTGTCGACCCTCGGCCCGCAAGGCGCGCCCGAAGACGGCGGCGCGCAGGACGGCGCGCAGGACCGCGCACCGGGAGAAGCCGAGGCGCGGTACGCGCCCCTGCGCCTGACGGACGGGTTCGGGCGCCTCGCCCGGCCCGACGACGCCGCGCGCGCCCTGACGCTGGCCGAACTTGCCGGCCCGGCGCGCGCGGACCGCCGCCCCGGGCTTTACGGCCCGCCGGAAGCCCCGTTCGCCCTCAACACGGTGTCGGGGGAGACCCGGTTCGCCCCGCTCGCCGCGCCCGGCCATGCCACCGCGCCCTACGCCGCGCGCCCGCCGCGGACGCTGAGCCCGCCGCTTTTCGCCGTCGCCCTGGCGCTTCTCGTCATTGACGGGATCGCCACCATGATGCTGACCGGCCGCCTTCCCGCCATCCGGCCCGGCCGGCGGCGGCGCGCGGCCGCGCCGGCCGCTTTTGTCATCGCCGCGACCCTCGCCGCCGCGACCGGCGTTCCCGGCCCCGCGCGCGCGCAGCCCCTCGACCCGGACCTGCCGGCCCACGCCGTCGAGGCGGCGCTCGCCACACGGCTTGCCTATGTCGAGACCGGCGACCCGGAGATGGACCGGCTGTCGGCGCAGGCGCTGGCCGCGCTCAGCCGCGAACTGGCGCGCCGCACGGCGGTCGAGCCCGCGCCGCCGGAAGAGGTCGATCTGGAAACGGACGATCTGTCGATCTACCCTTTTCTCTACTGGCCGATCGTGCCGGGGGCGGAGCCGCCCTCCGACGCGGGGCTCGCCAATATCGAGAATTTCATGCGCTTCGGCGGGCTGATCCTGTTCGACACTCGCGACGCGGAGCGCTATCTGGGGGCCGGTTCGACTCCGGAATCGCGCGCCTTTCGCAACATCATCGCGCAGATCGACATCCCGCCCCTCGCCCCCGTCGGCGCGGGTCACGTATTGTCGCGCTCGTTCTACCTCATGGACGACCTTGTCGGGCGGGCCGGGGAGACCGACGTCTGGGTGCAGGCGGCCGAAGACGGCGCCAATGACGGCGTGACCCCGGTGATCATCGGCGGGCGCGACTGGGCCGGCGCCTGGGCGACGGACGCTTTCGGGCGCCCCTTGCGGCCGATGGGCCGGTCCCGCAGCGCCAGCGGCGAGCGCGCCCGCGAGCTTGCCTATCGCGCCGGCGTCAACATGGTCATGGTGGCGCTCACCGGGAACTACAAATCCGACCAGGTGCACACGCCGATCCTTCTGGAGCGGCTCGGCCAATGACGAAAGCCGTATCGGGATTATCAGCGTGACGATTGTTTTCGATCCCTACCTCCCCGACTGGAGCCTTGTTCTCGCCGTCGCGGCGGGCGCGGTCTTCGCCGCCCTGTCCCTGTGGCGGAACTGGAAAAGCGGCGTATTCCGCAGCCTCGCGGTCGCCGCGCTGATCGGCCTTCTGTTGAACCCGCAATGGCGCCAGGCGGAGCGCGCGCCTCTCGACGACATCGCCCTGGTGCTCGTGGACCGCAGCGCCAGCCAGTCGCTCGACGGTCGCGCAGCGGTCGCCGGCGCGGCGGCCGACGCCCTCGCCGACGCGCTTTCCGGCATGGACGGCGTCGAGACGCGGGTGAGCGATTTCGGCGGCGAGGAAGAAACGCGCACCATCGAGGCGCTGCAACGCGCCCTCGCCGACACGCCGCGGGCGCGCCTCGGCGGGGTCTTCATCGTCACCGACGGCCAGACAACGGATGTGGCGGCGGACGCAGCGGCGGCCGGGCGCCTCGGCGATATCGGCGCGCCGGTCCACATGATGCTGACCGGCCGCGAGGACGAAACCGACCGCAAGATCACCCTGATCGAGGCGCCGCGATACGGCATCGTGCGCCAGTCGGCGGAGGTTTCCTTCCGCGTCGACGATCTGGGGCCGGATGAAAAACCGCTCGACGAAGAAGGGTCGGTCATGGTGACGCTGCGGCTCGACGGCGAGGAAGTGATCCGCCAGGCCGTGCCCGTCGGCGCGGAGGCGCGGTTTTCCGCGCCGCTGAACCGGCCCGGGCGCATGGTCATCGAGCTTGAGGCCGACGCCCGCCCCGGCGAGCTGACGACGCGCAACAACATCGCCGTGCTCCCCATCACGGCGATCCGCGACCGCTTGCGCGTGCTTTTGATTTCCGGCGAGCCGCATCCGGGCGAGCGGGTCTGGCGCAACCTTCTGAAGTCCGACCCGGCGGTTGACCTCGTCCACTTCACGATCCTGCGGCCCATCGAGAAAAACGACGGCACGCCGATTTCGGAGTTGGCGCTGATTCCGTTTCCGCAGGACGAGTTGTTCATCGACAAGCTGAGCGAGTTCGATCTCCTGATCTTCGACCGCTACACCTATCGCGGCGTTCTCTCCCCGTTTCATTTCGACAACATCGCCCGCTTCGTCGACGAGGGCGGCGCGGTCCTGATTGCGGCGGGACCGGAATATAACGGCGCGCTCAGCCTCGCGGCGCGGCGCAACCTCTCCTTCATCCTGCCGGCGACCCCGCGCGGGCGGGCGATCGAGGAAACCTTCCGCCCCGCTGTGACCGATCTCGGCGCGCGTCACCCTGTGACCGCCAACCTGCCGGAACAGGATTACTGGGGCCGCTGGCTGCGCGTCATGCCCGTCATGCAGTTGAGCGGGCAGACCCTGATGGCCGGCCCGGACGAGGCGCCGCTGCTGATCCTGGACCGGGTCGGCGCGGGGCGCGTCGGCCTGTTCCTGTCCGATCATGTGTGGCTGTGGGCGCGCGGCTTCGACGGCGGCGGTCCGCATGCGGACCTGTTGCGGCGCACCGCGCACTGGCTGATGAAAGAGCCCGAGTTGGAGGAGGAGGCCCTGTCCCTCGCCGCGGACGGCGACGCCCTGGTGATCCGGCGCCGGTCGATGGCGGACGATCCCGGCCCGGTGACGCTGCAACGCCCGACCGGCGAAACCGAAGAGATCGCGGTGTCGCCCGCCGGTCCGGGCCGGTTCGCCGCCCGGATCGACAACGCCGAACGCGGTCTTTACCGGGCAAGCGCGGGCGATCTCTTCGCCATCGGCGCCGTCGGCCTCGCCGCGCCGCCCGAATTCGAAAACGTCATCGCGACACGCGCGCTCCTCTCCCCCCTCGCCGAGGCGACCGGCGGCGGCGTTTTCCCGGTGCGCCGCGGCGCCGGCGCCGCCGTTCCGGACCTCCGCCGGGTGCGCGGGGACGCCGCCGCCGGGCCGGGCTGGGCCGGCCTTCTCCAGCGCCGCGCCGCCCGCGTCGAAAATGTCAGGGACAGGCCCGCCGCGCCGCCTTACGCCTGGCTCGGCCTGATCGCGCTGGCCCTCGCCGCGGCGTGGCGGATCGAAAGCGGGCGGGCTGACAGCAGCGGCGGGGCGCGCTGATCCCGCAAATTTAATGAATTGTTTAACCGGGCCGCAAAGCGCGGGCGCCTACAATCGTGCGTCGTACTGAGTTGGAGCGCACCACCGTGGCATTCGCCGTCAACAAGCAAAACGGAACAAGGAAAAGCCCGCTCGCCGGCTGGCTCGGCCGCAAGGGCCAGGGCGGAGAGACCGAAATCCCCGAACTCGACGTCGCGGCGGGCCTGAACCGCGCCCTGAACAACGCACGGCGCCCCGCCCCGGACGCCGCCGCCGGCCACGCCGAACAGTCCAATCCCGTGCGCGACGCCCTCACCGCCATCGAAGCGGCGCTGTACGCGATCGACCGGGTCCGCGACATTCTCGAACAGGCCTGCGAGGTCGCCGTCTCCGCGCGCGAGGTCGAGGACGCGGGCGGGCGCGCCCTGCTCGCCGAGAGCTACGACGAATTGCGCCTGTCCATCGATGAGGCGCTGGAGAAAATCGATCCGCGCGCCGGCGTGCTGATCGGCAAGAACAACCGTCATCTCGACGTCGCCCTCGGCGGCAAGGCGCGCTATTCCGTCTCGCCCGTTCGCCTCGACATCAGCGACAAGGGCCTCGACCTGGCGCCCCCGCGCGACGCCTTCGCCGAAATCGAGGAGATCGACGCGGCGCTGGCCCAGCTCGACAAGGCGCTGTCGCGCGCCGACCGCGCCGCGGCGAGTTATTGCCGCGACGCGCAATACCTGATCGCCCGCATGCGGAGCGAAGAAGACGGCTGAGCGCCGCTCCATAGCGTGTTGCGGCAACAGCGGACCGCCGGTTTTGCGGTTTGCGGGCACGGGCCGCTTGAGAATCCAGCGCCAGTTGTGAATCGCGTTGAGCGCGATTGGCTCTAATCGAGATCGTAGACGCAGGCCTCGCCGATGGACGGACGCGAGACGCGCACGGTCTTCAGACCGGGAAAGCGGCCTTTCAGCTTTTGCGCCGCCCACTGACAGATGTTTTCAAGGGTGGGACGCTCAAGGCCCTCAACCTCGTTCAGGAGGCGATGATCGAGCGCCTCGCGGATCTCGTCCAGCGCGTCGGCCACGTCGCCGAAATCCTCGACCCAGCCGGTGTCGGCGCCGGGCGCGCCCTCGATCTCGACCGCCATGGTGAAGGAGTGGCCGTGCAGGCGCGCATAGGGGCGCGTCTCCGCCGCGGGCCGCGTTCCGTCCCGCTCGACCTCGTCCAGATAATGCGCGGCGTCGAACTGGATCGACTTGACGATGCGCATGGCGCACGCTCCTTGTTGCCCCGGCGCTTATGGGATGCCCAGCGCCTTGTGGGTCTGGACGCTCAGGCGCCATTGCGGGTTGGCCTTGCAATACTCTATCGCAGCGGCGGTATTGGCCGCGCGAGAGGGACCGTCCATAGGCTGCAAAAAGAAAAAGTCAAACGCCAGCGACGCAAACCGCGCCGGCCGGGCCTTTTCCTGTGGGTAAACGAGCTTCAGCTCGTTCCCGCGGACCTGAACCAGGGGCGCGTCGGCCTTCGGGCTGACGCAGACCCAGTCGATCCCGGCGGGCGCGGCGAGGGTTCCGTTGGTCTCGACCCCGATCTCGAAACCGGCGTCGTGGAGCGCGTCGATCAGCGCCTCGTCAAGCTGCAACAGCGGCTCCCCGCCGGTGCACACCACATAGGGAACGCCGCCGGCCGCCGGCCCCGGCCACAATGACGCGACCCGGCGGGCGAGATCGCCGGCGCGCGCGAACCTGCCGCCCCCGGGACCGTCGACGCCGACAAAATCCGTGTCGCAAAAATCGCAGACCGCCCCCGCCCGGTCGCGTTCCAGTCCCGACCAGAGGTTGCACCCCGCGAAGCGCAGGAACACCGCCGGGCGGCCGGCCTGCGCGCCCTCGCCCTGCAACGTGTAATAAAGTTCCTTTACGGCGTATGTCATGTCGTCCGGGCGCCGCGATATTCGGCCCATCCGCGCGCGCGCAGCACGCAGGCCGGACACTCGCCGCAGCCATAACCCCAGTCATGGCGCCGATCGCGCACCCCGCGGTAACAGGTGTGGCTGTGTTCGTTGACAAGCTCGACAAGGGCCGCGCCCTTGCCCGCGGCCTCGCCGAGACGTTCGGCGAGGCGCCAGCTTTCCGCCTTGCTGATATGCATCAGCGGGGTTTCGAGCGCGACGTCGCTGTCGGTGCCGAGGCGCAGGGCCTCGGCCTGCGCGTTCAGCGCCGCCTCGCGGCAATCGGGGTAGCCGGAGTAATCCGCCTCGCACATGCCCGCGACGAGAACGCCGATATGGCGGCGATAGGCGAGCCCGCCGGCCAGGGTCAGGAACAGGAGATTGCGGCCGGGCACGAAGGTCGACGGCAGGCCGTTCTCCTCCATGACGATTTCGGTTTCGTGGGTCATCGCCGTCTCGCCGAGATCGCGAAGCCCGCTCGCCCTGACCACCCGGTCCTCGCCCAGCTTTTGCGCCCATGCGGGAAACGCTGCGGCGAGCGCCGCGCGCATGGCGAGGCGCGCGCCCAGTTCGACGCTGTGGCGCTGGCCGTAATCGAAGCCGACGGTTTCCACGGCGTCGTAGCGCGACAGCGCCCAGGCGAGGGCGATGGAGGAATCCTGCCCGCCGGAGAACAGGACAAGCGCTTTTCGGTGGTCGAGGGTACGCATACGCGGCCTACCTATCGCGCAGGCGCTCGTGATGCCAGCGCAAATGGTCCTCGATGAAGGTGGCGATGAAATAATAGGAATGATCATACCCCGCCTGCATGCGCAGGGTGAGGGCCTGTCCCGCCTTTTCCGCAGCGGCGGCGAACAGCGCCGGGCGCAGCTGCGTCTCCAGGAATCCATCGGCGTCGCCCTGGTCGATCAGGATATGCGCATCGCTCGGCCGTTCCGCGACCAGCCGCGTCGCGTCGTACCGCGCCCAGGCGGTCTCGTCGGCGCCGAGATAGGCGGAGAACGCCTTCCTGCCCCACGGAACCTCGCATGGCGCGGCGATGGGCGCGAACGCCGTACAGGTCTTGAACCGGTCCGGGCGCTTCAGGTGCAGGGTGAGCGCCCCGTGCCCGCCCATGGAGTGACCGAAAACGCCCATGCGGCCGGGATCGACAGGAAACCGCTCGGCGATGAGCGCGGGAAGCTCGTCCGCGACATAGGCGGCCATGTTGTAATGCCGGTCCCAGGGCGCTTCGGTCGCGTCAAGATAAAACCCCGCCCCGAGGCCGAGATCGTAGGCGCCTTGCGCATCGTCCGGCGCGCCCTCGCCTCGCGGGCTGGTGTCGGGCGCAACGATGACGAGGCCCAGCTCGGCGGCGGCGCGCTGGGCGCCCGCCTTGGCGATGAAATTTTCCTCCGTACAGGTCAGGCCAGACAGCCAGAAGAGCGCCGGCAGCGGCCCATCGCCGTGCGCGCCCGCCGGCGGCGTATAGACCGCGAACCGCATCGCGCAGGCGCACGCCTCGCTTTGATGGGCGTAGACGGCCTGTTCGCCGCCGAAGGATTTCGCGCTGCTGATCCGTTGCAAATCCATCAGTACACCACCACGCTTCTGATGCTCTCGCCTTTGTGCATCAGGTCGAATGCGTCGTTGATCCGCTCCAGCGGCATCGTATGGGTGATCAGCGGGTCGATGGCGATCCTGTCGTCCATGTACCAGTCGACGATTTTCGGCGTGTCGGTGCGCCCGCGCGCGCCGCCGAACGCGGTGCCTTTCCAGACCCGCCCGGTGACGAGCTGGAACGGACGGGTGGAGATTTCCCGGCCGGCTTCCGCGACGCCGATAATGATCGACTGGCCCCAGCCGCGATGGCAGCATTCCAGCGCCTGACGCATGACGTCGGTGTTGCCGGTGCAGTCGAAGGAATAATCAGCGCCGCCCCCCGTTAGCTCGATCACCCGGTCCACCACATCGCCGGCGCCGGTCTCGCCTGCATCGACGAAGTCGGTCATGCCGAACCGTTCGGCCATCGCGCGGCGGGCGGGATTGATGTCGACGCCGACGATCCTGTCCGCACCGACAAGGCGCGCGCCCTGGACGACATTGAGGCCGATGCCGCCAAGCCCGAACACCGCCACGCTGGCGCCAGGCTCCACGCCGGCGGTCCACACCACCGCGCCGACGCCTGTGGTCACGCCGCAGCCCACGTAACAGACCTTGTCGAACGGCGCGTCCTTGCGGATTTTCGCCACCGCGATTTCCGGCAGGACGGTGAAGTTCGAAAAGGTCGAACAGCCCATGTAATGATGGAGCGTCTCGCCCTTGCGCGAAAACCGGCTGGTCCCGTCGGGCATCAGCCCCTTGCCCTGCGTCGCCCGGATCGACGTGCACAGGTTCGACTTCCGCGACAGGCAGGTTTTGCAGGACCGGCATTCCGGCGTGTACAGCGGAATGACGTGGTCGCCCGGGACGACCCCGGTCACGCCCGGGCCGACCTCGCGCACGACGCCCGCCCCCTCATGGCCGAGGATCGACGGGAACACGCCCTCCGAATCCTTGCCCGAGAGCGTGTAGGCGTCGGTGTGGCAGACGCCGGTCGCCATGATTTCCACCAGAACCTCGCCGGCTTTGGGGCCGTCGAGGTCGACCTCCTCGATCACAAGCGGCTCGTTCGGAGCGACGGCGACGGCGGCGCGCGTTTTCATGGAGCATTCCCTTTATTCGTGAGCGGACAGCGCGGACCATCTAACCCGCGCCCCGGCATTGAAGCAAACGCGGCCGGAAAAGCCGACGCAACAAGGCGGACGGACCGCCCGCCCCGGCCGGCGCATATCGGGCCCGCCGGCGCCGGCGCCGTCAGGGCCGGTATCGTTAATCATTTTTTACCACGTTCGTTGCAATTGTCCCCTGAAGGACTTGGTCATGATGGTGCGTTGGGAGATTGCGGTTGTCGCGCTCGCCTTCGCCGGCGGGAACGCCGGCGCGGCGCGCGCGCAATCCCTGTATGAGGCGCCGGCGCAAGAGCTGGCCGAAGACGCGGCGGCGGCGTCCGGCGAAACCGTGCGCGAGGCGATCGCGGCGGCGCTCGCCTTCGCGCCGGAGCTTGACGTCGCCCGGTCCGAGCGCCGGACCGCCGACGCCGAACGGTTCCGCGCCCTCGGCGGGTTCCTGCCCGATATCGAAGCCTCCGTCGCCTATACCGACGACGATCTGCGCAGCGACAGCCTGCCCACCCTCACGGACCGCAACGGAACCACCCTCGGCCTTTCGGTCTCGCAGCCGGTGTTCCAGGGGCTGAGCGCCGTCAACCGCTATCGCGCCGCCCGCGCGCGGCGGGACCAGGCGGGGCACGGGTTCCTCGGCGCGCGCGAGGCGATCGCCCTGGAGGCGGCGCGGGCGCATGCCGGCGTCGTCCTGGCGAGGGACATCGTGAAGCACCGCATGGAAAACCTCTCGCTTGTCGGCAGGCAGTTTGAGGCCGCCGAACGGCGCATGAAGGCCGGCGCCCAGAGCCGCACCGGGGTCGAGCAGGCGCGCATGCGCCAGGGCCAGGCGCGAGTGGACCTTGGCCAGGCGCGCGCCTTCCTCGCCGATCGCGAGGCGGCTTATGAGCGCGTCACCGGCCGCCCGGCGCCCGCGGCCCTGGCGCCGGACCCGGCGGCGCGCGCCGACGATCTTGAGGACCTTCAGGCCGCGCTCGACGCGGCCCGCGCCGACAACCCCGCCCTCAACGCCGCGCGCGCCGGCGCGCGGGCGGCGCGCCTTGACAGGAACGCCGCTTACGGAGATTTCGCGCCGCAACTTTCCATCGAGGGAAACTATTTCCGGCGCTATGGCGAAACCGGTCTCGCCGGCGAAGACGACGAGGAATACCAGGTTGTCGCGCGCCTTCGCGCGCCGATCTTCGCGCAGGGACGCAACGTCGCCAACCTGCGGGCCCGCGCGGCCGGGGCGGCGCAGGAAAACGCGCGCGCGACCGCGGCGCAACTCGCGGTCCGCGAAACCGTCGCCCGCAGTTGGCGCCAGATCGGCGAGGCCGAGGCGCAGCGGCTCGCCGCGGCCATGGCGATCGAGGCCGCCGCGCTGTCCGTGCGCGGTCTGCAAATCGAGTATGAAGCGGGCGGCCGCACGCTGATCGACGTGCTCGACGGCCAACGCGACCTGGTGATCGCCAAGATCAGCCTGTCCCAGGCGGAACACGATTACCGCATCGCCGTGTACGAACTGGCCGCCGCCGCCGGCCGCCTCGCGGGCGCCCCCCCGCAAGAACCTTAAGCCGGCCCCTTTCCCGCCTTACGGTCTGTCTTGCCGCCTTTTCGACCGCCTCGGGCCGCTCTCCATTGTGCGCTCTGCCCTGTTCGCCCTTCCATGTTTGCGCGCCTGACGGCGGCGGCGCAAAAGGCGCCCGGCGAGCGGTCGATTTTCCGCAGGATTGCGTCAAGCGCTTGTGGATAAATTGGGGAACTTTTCGGAAAATCCTTTTCCCACAGGGGTTTTCCACAAAACTGTCTAAAAATTTTGAGGCGTCCGCGTCTTCCAATTCTGCTTCGAACCCTTTGTCCACATTACCGACGCTTAACTGGACGGCGCGCGATCCCGCACGCTTAAATTGTGTTAATCACTGATATTACTGTAAAAAATATCGGAATTGTCACTTTCATACAACTAATTGACGAAGAGTGCGGCAATCGCTCTTGTGCTTAATACAGAGGTTAATGTATATTGATGCATAGTTTTTAATTGCACGTCACATAGCGCCAGAATCTTATACGGGTCGTTCACCGATGGAAATTTTCGCCAAAACACCGCGCGCTGACCGGCGACGAAACATCGCGGACGCGAAAGCGTCCCTGAACCTCCCGCCCGTCCGGGCGGCCAAGGGCGCCGCCGGGCGGCGCCGCCCGCAAGGATAAGGATACGGCCCCATCAGAACGTGGGAGGTTAAAGGCGAAGGCCTATGACAGACGCCGGCATTCAATCGCTTAAAACAACCGTCCTGAATACGTCGCGCCTGGCGTGCAGCCCCGACGACGGCGCGCTGATCAAGGCGCTGGCCCCCAGCGGCGACGCAAGCCCCATCGCCTGCACGCGAAGCAGCACGATTTCGCTGCGCGCGCTCCGCCTGACCGGCGCAGCGCCGGCCCCGCCGTAACGTCGCGCCGCCATTGCACGAGCGCCGTATCGCGTCTTTCAAGAACACATCTTTACCGCCGAAACAGTTACGGCCCCTTGGGCGAGGATTTCATTGTATAACACAATATTCAATGTGATTTTCTCTCCAATTTCAAATGACAGCAAATAAAGCAAGCGTAAAGGTTTGAAGATCAATGCCACTCAGCGACAGAAACACCGCCGCCGCCTACAGGATCCTCGAAAAGCGCATCGCCGGATACGAGTACCGGCCCGGCGCGAGGCTGTCCCCCGACCATCTCACCAACGAGATCTGCATCGGCCTGACGCCGACGCGGACCGCGTTGCAATGGCTGCATCGAGACGGATTGATCGATCACAGGCCGGGACAGGGATTCTTTGTCAAAACGCCGTCCGCATCGGAGATCGTCAACCTCTATCGCGGCAACATCATTCAACTGGAAGGGTCCATCGCCCTTACCGACGGCGCGGCGAAAGGCGACGACGAAGCCGCCGCGGCGACGGCCGAACCCTGGACCAATCTCGACGATCAGGGCGCGAGCGACGACCTCATCACCTTGACGGAGAACGTTTTCAACAGCATCGCCGCCCTGTCGGGCAGCGACGTCGTCATCCGCGCGGTCGAGGCCCTGAACAGCCGGCTTTACTTCATCCGCCTGGTCGAATGCGACGTCCTTCAGGACGTGGGCGGAGAACTCTACGCGCTCCACCATCAGCTATATGCAAGGGACTATGCCCGCCTTCGCGGCGCGTTGATCGCGTATCACGCGCGGCGGCTGGAGAACGCCATGTCGCTCGCGGACGCGGCCTGCGCCAGAGCGTTGCGGCGCGAAGCGGCGTAACCCGGGCGCGCCGCCCTGAAGTCGCGCAGGCCCGTCCCCCTCTCCCCTCTCCCTCCCCCGCGCGCCCCGCGCCGTCGCCATAGACGGCGCGGGGCGCGTCCTTCCCACAGGAACGAAGCACAGGACGTAATGCAGGAGCGAGAGAGCGGCCTTCCGCGCAGATGTCCGGGTTGGGCGCAACGACTTGGGCGCAACGACTTGGGCGCAACAGCTGGGCGCAAGGAGTAGGCGTGACGGGTGAGCGCAACGGGCGCGAACGTCGCGCCCGCTGCGGAGAAGCGGCTTACTGCTGCGAGACGCGCGCCGTACGGTCGTTGACGATCTTGAGACGGACGGTTTCCGCGACCAGCCGGGCGCTGCTGTTGACGCCGAACAGGTCGAACATCTTCTTCAGGTGATACTGGACGTTGTGGATCGTCGTGTTGGCGTTGTTGGCGATTTCCTGACGATCCTGCCCCATGGCCAGCAGTTCCAAAATGCGTTTTTGCTGGGCCGACAATTCAGGCCGGACGATATGCTGCGTCGACGGCACATAGGCGAATGAAGAGATCAGCCAGCCGAGCACGATGCTGTTGAACTCGTCGGCTTTTTTCGACCGCTGAAAACGCCGGGCCGTTTCGTCAAGCAGTTGCTGCGCGAGCAGGCCTTCCTCAAGGAAGAAGGACTTCAGCCCCCGCGCCTCTCCTTCCTCGATCAGCGCGCGCATCAACGCCGACGCCTCCTGCAGTTGCTCCTCGACAAAGAGCGCCAGGGCGCGCAACGCCTTGGATTTCAGCACCAGGCGGTCGTAGCCGGAGGCGGCGAGAGGCGGATCGACCCGGTCCAGGGCGTCCAGGGCGCGCCGGGGATTGCCAAGCGCGATCTCAAGCCGCGCAAGGGCGAACAGACGACAGATGTTTTCGCGCCAGCCGAATTCGGTCAGCCGGATGTCGACGGCGTCCAGCGTCCACTTGCACTCGTCCCTCAGGCTCCGGGCGAGGTCGCGCTCGCCCGCGATCGCGGCAAGGTGGATGCGCTCGGCGATCAGGTAGGATTTCAGACGGCCGAAACCGTTCATCTCGGCGATCTCAAAACCGTGGCCCAGAAGGTTCGAAACCGCGGAGAAACCCTGCTTGGCGAATTGCAGGCGCGCATCCACATGGAACGCGCTTTCCAGCAACTCCACCCAGTAGTCCCGCCCGGAGGCGATCGCCATGCGCGCGGAAGAGGCGATGATGCGCACCTCGTCGCTGGCGCCGGCTTCGTAAAGAGCCTCGGCGCGGGCGACGTTGATCGCCGCGGACAGGGTGTAGTCGCCCGACAGGAAGCGGTTGCACCGCAGTCGGGCCCTCTGGATATGCTCGTTCGCCGCGCCCATGTTGGCCTTCAGCATACAAATCTGCGCCGCATGAAGAGTGTTGTGGATGACGCCGTACTGGGAATTGGCTTCCTCGAATTTCTCGACCGCGGTTTCGAACCGCACGAGCGCTTCCCCCACGTCGCCGAAACGATAACGAAGCAGACCCATCGCATTGTTGAGCACGCCGATATAGAGCGGATGCGCAATACCGCTCGCCTGCAAATGCTGCTCAAGTTTCTGCAGGATGTCGGCGGCGCCGTCGCTTTCGTCCTTGTAGATGCAATGGGTCGCCTTGATCAGCCAGTAATCGGCCTCGGCGAAGCTTCGCCCCTTGCCCTTGAGAATTGCGGAATTGTCCTCGTCGAGGACGCGGCGCGTGCGCGCCAGCAGCGCCGCAGCCTCCTCGTGGTCGCCCTCCTTCATGCGATAGAAGGCATATGCGGGCAGGAGGCGCACGGACATCTGCGGGTCGATCTGCTCGACGCGGCGCATGATGCGGAAGAACGCCTCGCCGTCCGCCGTCAGCCACAGGAGACCGAATTCCTCCTGGTCAAGAATATCGATGATCGACTTCTCGTCGCAGGTTTCAACGGCGTGCTCCAGGGCGAGGAGGTAATGCCCGCGCTTGAAGAAATAATCGGCCGCCGAACGGTGGAGCGCTTCGACGTCCTTCGAGGACATTTTTGCATAAAGCCGGCTGCGCAGGTAATCGACCAGCAGGGGGTGGTGGCTATAGCGCGTGCGCTCGGAGTCGGGAAAGCAGATGAAGGAATTCATCGTTTCGAGCCGCCGAAGCATCTGCGCGCTGTCGCGGCGCTCAAGCAGGGCGTCGGCGATTTCGGCGTTGAAGTCGCGCAGTATGGAGATTTTCTCCAGGAACCGGCGCACGTCCTCCGGCAGGCCGGCGATCACCTCTTCGGAGATGTACGCCGCCACCTCCGGCAGGTCGCCCGCGAATTTGGCGACCCCGCCGCCGATGCGGCCGCTGTCCCGCAGCCACATCCGGGCGAGACACAGGGCCGCGGGCCAGCCCCGCGTTTTCTCGAACAGGATTTCGATGTCCGACCGCGACAGATCGAGGCCGTCGAACAGCCGGTGAACGTCCTCGACGCCGAATGACAAATCGACCGACCCGATATCCGCCACCTCGCCGTCGAGACGCATCTTGGCGACGCCGCATGCGGGCTCGTCGCGAACGGCGATGACAGTCGCCGCATTATGCGGCGTCTGTTGCAGAAACATCTTCAGCAGGCGGTCCGTCTCGGCGTTGGCGGCGTTCTGGTATTCGTCGATGACGAACACGGCGCCGGCCGGCTGGCGGCGCATCAGCCCGATGAGATCGGCAAGCGAATCGTCGGGGGAGCGCGATTGACGGTCGGGCAGCGAAATGCCGGCGAGGTTTATGTCGCCGGCGGCGTTAATGTAAGAGGTAATCAGTTTGGAAACGAACTGCACCGGATCGGCGTCGCTGGCGCTGAGGCCGACCCAGACGCGGAGGCGCGCGCCGAGATGTTCCGCGTCGATGAACTGGCGCAGCAATGTGGTTTTTCCATACCCTGCGGGCGCCTTGATCACGACAAGGCGCTTCTCGGCGCTAAGCGCGTCGCTGATTCGGGACACCAGCGTTTCGCGCGGTATGGCGGCGTTGTCTTCGCGTGACGGCTCTTCCACTGAATATGCCTGCGACAAAACCCGCATTATGGTCATTTCTTCCTGTTACTCATCGGTTTACTCACCGGCGCCCGTTACGCGCAGCCCAGCGTTAATAACGGCGGCGCCGGAACGAATGTCACGTTTTTACAGACTACCATGTTTTCTGATTTTTTCCATAGGACGGCGGTTGACGAAATCCGACGCCCGGTCTCGCGGGGAGGCTTCGCCGACGGCTATATTGAGACGAAAATCCGGCGCCAAAGCGCTAAAACGCCGCCGCCGTTTTCGCGTTAAGGACAGGCGCAAATAGGTTAACCGATGTCGAACAATATCCCCGTCGCCACCGACCCTGCGGGCTTTAACCGGGGCCGGCGTTTGCATCGCAGCCAGGCCGGAGACCAGGGCCGCCGGAAAAGAATGACGCAACGGCGCGCGCGTTCGCTGCGCCCGCGCGCCGCCCCCCTATCAAGTCCCGGACAAGGTCGCGCCCAGACAGAACCAAGTTGGACAGAACCAAGTTGGACAGGACCAAGCGGAACAGGACCAAGCGGAACAGGATCAAGTAAGGGCGGAGCAACGCCAGGGATGGGGCCGCGCCCGAACTCCATATATTTCATAGGCGTGCTGAAAGTTTTGGAACGACGCACTCACCCCTGAAAAGGGGAGCCGAAACCATCCGTATGCTTATGCTTCGCAGATCTCCGTGACGCCAAGACAGGCGCCGGCGCGCGCATCGCTGGCGAGGTCGCGCCGCGACCGCGGTCGTCATTCATTTCGCGACGCCGCGCGGGAGCGCGCCTCGAACGCCCCCTCAGCGCCCGTACAGAGCCAGCCGGCGTATCGTAACCAGAATCCTTTTTAGTCGTAGAAATACGGGCGGTCTCAAGGATTTGACAGCGACGCGGCGAGCGAACGGGGCGCCGCCGCCCCTGCGCTTAGCGGCGCAATTGCCCCGGACCACGGGCGCGCACGCCGCTCGCTGCGGCGGGAATACGCTCACAACATACTGTTATGTAATAACTTTCAATCGGAATCAGGCGCCCGCGGCGGAGTTTCGCGCCGTGTGCGAAAAGGCAAGCTTTAAATCGCATGATTTTTGAAAAGTAGTATTTGACTATGCAAACCATAGCCATATAGTTACTCCTAGAAGTTGATATTTCAGCGCCGACGCCCCCTCCCAAGGGCCGCCGCCCTCAAGGCGCTGTATGACTCCCTTCGCCCCATGACCACTCCCCCCCCAGGTCATGGCGGCGAAGGGAGCCTTTTAGACCGAACAAGACAATTAGACTGATCAAGACGATATTTTCAAAGGTCCGGATTTTATAACGGCCCGATTTATACAGGTATGGAATGAAGCAACAGAACGCCGCCCCGCCCTCCCTGTCCATTCGCGGCGTCACGCAAATCCTTTTAAACGAGATCGATCAGCAGACGGCGCTGCGCTTTTTCCTGGCGCTGGTCTGCGTCGTCGCCTCCGCCGGTCTCGCCGCGTTCGCGCCTTTTCTGTTCAAGCTGATCATCGACTATTTTTCGCAGGACGGCCCACAGGCGGCGAGCCTGCCGTTTCTCCTGGTCAGCGGCTATGTCGGCAGCCAGTGGATCGGGCGCCTCATCGGGGAATTGCGCTGGCTGCTGGTGGGAACGGCCGAACAGCGGTTTTTCCGGCGGCTGAGCCGCAAGGTCTTCGGCCATGTGATGCGCCTGCCCTTGCGCTTTCACCTCGACCACAAAACCGGCGCCATCGGGCAATCCCTGCAACAGGGCCTCAACGGCTACCGCATGCTGATTCAGCAGACGATCTTCACCGCCCTGCCTGGCGTGATCGAACTCATCGTGATCGCCGCCATCGTCGCGGTCGTCTTCGACCCGATATTCCTGGCGGTGCTGGCGGCCAGCGCAGCGGCTTACGCGGTGGTGTTCGCCAGGGGCGCGGCGAGCATCCTGTCGGTCAGCCGCGAGGTTTCCGCCGCGCGGGTGGAGGCGCACGCGCTTCTCACCGACAGCATGATGAATTTCGAAACGGTGAAACTGTCGGCGGCGGAAGCGCAAATCGGCCGGCGCTACGACGACGCCCTCGCCCGCTCCGAAACGAGCTGGCGCGTGTTCTTCCGCAAGCGCACGCAGAACGGCTTCAGCGTCGCCCTGGTGTTCGTCTGCGGCCTCGGCGCGTCGATGCTGCTGGCGGTTCGCGGCGTCGCCAACCAGTCGATATCGGTCGGCGATCTGGTGCTCCTGAACGCCTATCTCTTACAGATCATCCGGCCGATCGAAACTTTGGGATTCGCCGTTCGCGACATCGGCCAGGGGATCGCCTTCATCGAGAAAATGATGGCGCTCCTCGACGAAAAACCGGAAACCCCGCCGGCGAGCGAGGACGCGCGCCGCGCGCCGCTGCGCGACAAGCCGATCCCGGCGAGGGTCGAATTCGACCGGGTCTCGTTCAGCTATATCCCTGACCGGCCGGTGCTGAAGGAGGTGAGCTTCACCATCGAGGCGGGCAAGCGCACCGCCCTGGTCGGCCCGTCCGGCGCGGGGAAATCCTCGATCATCCGGCTGCTCGCGCGTTTTTACGAACCGCAGGGCGGGCGCATCCTGTTCGACGGCGCGGACATCGCCGGGATGGACCCGCCGGACCTGCGCCGCATGATCGCGGTCGTGCCGCAGGACACGATCCTGTTCAACGACACCATGTTCCGCAATATCGCCTTCGGGGCGGAAGACCTCCCCCGGGCCGAAATCGACCGCGCGACCAGGCTGGCCCGCCTCGACGGGCTGATCGCGTCGCTGCCCGACGGCTATGAAACCATTGTCGGCCAGCGCGGGCTGAAACTGTCCGGCGGGGAAAAACAGCGGGTGGCGATTGCGCGGGCGGCCCTGAAAAATCCGCGCATCTTTATTTTCGACGAAGCCACCTCGTCGCTCGACACCCGCACGGAACAGGAAATTCTGCGCAACCTCCATGACGTGTCCGAGGGCGTGACGACCCTGATGGTGGCGCATCGCCTGTCGACGATCGTCAACGCGGACGAGATCATCGTCCTCAACGAAGGCGAAATCGCCGAACGCGGGCGCCACGCCGCCCTGCTCGCGAAGAACGGTTTGTACGCAGAAATGTGGAAAAACCAGAGCGGCCGGGACAAGGAAACAGCGCCTGTCCAGAAAAACCCGGACCATATTCGGCAAAAGTCGGCCATCCCGCAGTAGAAAAGCCAGCAATGATCCGCTAGATTTTGCCCAAGACTTACCCGTCTGAAAGGCGCCCTCACCATGTGCGCAATCCACGCCGACGCGCATTGCCTTGAGAAGCGCGCTTTCGTTAAAAGAGCCGCGCTGGCGTTTACGCCGCGCGTACCGGCGGGAAACGGGGGATCAATGCGGCTGGGGATCGACGTCGGGGGCACGAACACGGACATCGCCGTCGTCAGCAACGGCGCCATCGTCAACACCCATAAAACCCCGACGCCGGTGGACGCAGGCCAGGGCGTGAAGAACGCAGTTGAAAACGTCCTCGCGCCGATCGCCGAGGACTTCCCGCTGGATGCATTGCAGGCGGTCGTCATCGGCACGACACATTTCACCAACGCCTTTGTCGAGCGCCGCCGGCTGTCGCCGGTGGCGGCCCTGCGGCTTTCCCTGCCTTCGAACCAGGATGTCGACCCGATGCTCGACTGGCCCGAGGACCTCAAGCGGGCGATCGGCGGCAGCTTTTACACCGCCCATGGCGGCTACGAAATCGACGGGCGCGAATCGGCGCCGTTCGACGATCACGAGGTGCGCAAGGCGGTGCGCGACATGCGCAAAAAGGGCCTGAAGAACATCGCCGTCTCCTCGACTTTTTCGACAATCAACGATTCCATGGAGCGCGCGGCGCGCGCGGTCATCCTGGAAGAGATCCCGGATGCGAACGTCTCCCTGTCCAGCCGGCTCGGCGGCCTTGGCCTGATCGACCGTGAAAACGCGGCGATCATCAACGCCTCGCTGCGCTATATCGGGCTGGAACTGGTCAGGTCCATCGGCGCCGCCATGGAAGAGGCCGGCGTCAGCGCGCCGGTCTACTTCTCGCAGAACGACGGCTCGCTGATGTCGGCGAACTATGCGCTGCGTCATCCGGCGCTCACCTTCGCTTCCGGGCCGGCCAACAGCATGCGCGGGGGCGCGCGGCTCGCCCGTATCGACAATGCGATCGTCGTCGATATCGGCGGCACGACGACCGATGTGGGCGTCCTGAAAGACGGCCAGCCGAGGGAGCTGAACCTTCCCGGAGAGCTGGGAGGCGTACGGACGAATTTCAGGATGCCCGATCTCTACTCGACTGGGCTGGGCGGCGGCAGCATCGTTCGTCTCGGCGATTCGCCCGCCATCGGGCCCGAATCCGTCGGCGGCGACCTGCGCAAGGAAGCGCTGGTGTTCGGCGGCAAGACCCTCACCGCCACCGATATCGCCGTGGCCGCGGGCCGCGCGACGATCGGCGATCCGGCCCTGGTCGCCGGCCTTCCCGCGGGCGCCGTGGCGAGGGCGGACAAACTGATCCAGCAGAAAATCGCCGACGCGATCGATCGCGTCAGGATCAATGCGACGCCCCTGCCCGTGGTGATGGTGGGCGGCGGGCGGATTCTCGCGGCCGAAACGATACAGGGCGTCGGCGATCTGATCACGCCCGAATTCGCCGATGTAGCGAACGCGGTCGGCGCCGCCTTCGCGCAGGTCAGCGGCGCGGCGGAGAAAACCGCCGATTACAGCCGGGTCAACCGCGAGGAAGCGATCAGCGAAGTGAAGGAAAACGCGATGCGCGAAGCCGTCGCCGCGGGGGCCGATCCGTCGGGCCTGCGCATTACCGAGGTTGAGGAAATCCCCCTGCCCTACGCCGCCGGCAAAATGATGCGTATCCGCGTCAAGGTGGTGGGCGAGCTGCTTGCCGAGGAGAACGCCTGACATGCTGTTCAATCGCGGGATGAAACTGGATGCGCCGGACCTGAAGCCGCTGGTGTTCGGCACCGCCGTACTGGCGTCCGGCGGCGGCGGCGATCCTTATGTCGGCGAACTGGTCATGCGCCAGTCGATCAACAAGTTCGGGCCGGTGCGGCTGACCGATCCGTCCCGGGTGAGCGATCGCGCGCTCGTCGTCACCGTCGGGGCGATCGGCGCGCCGACCGTTTTCCTGGAGCGCTTTCCCAGCGTGGACGCGATGATCTGCGCCGTGGCGAGCGTTGAAAAGGCGATGGGCCGCAAGGTGGACGCCATCGCCCCGGTCGAGGCGGGCGGCATGAACGCGCTGCTGCCGATCGCGCTCGCCCAGCGCCTCAACCTGCCGATCATCGACGCCGACGGCATGGGCCGGGCCTTTCCCGAAGGCCAGATGATGACCTACGGCATTTACGGCGGGCGGCTCTCTCCGGCCGCCGTCGTCGATGACGATCTCAACCTTGTGGTCATCGACTGCGACGATAATAAGCGCGCGGAGGAACTGTGCCGCAGCACCGCGGCGGCCATGGGCAACGGGGCCATGAGCGCATGCTACCCGATGCGCGGCAAACTGTTCAAATCCATCTGTATCCGGAACACCTTGAGTCTCGCCAAGGAAATCGGCGATGTCGCGTTCAGGGCGAACGAGAAAAAACGCGACGCCGGCGAGGCGATGATCGAGTTCTTCGCGAGCCGGCCGAAGGACCCGCGACGCGCGCGGACCCTCTTCAACGGCAAGATCGAGGACGTGCGTCATGACGTGGGCGGCGCATTCCTGCGCGGACACGTCAAGCTGCAGAGCAATGACGGCGCCGCCACCTGCGACATCGAGTTCCGCAATGAAAATCTCATCGCCCGCATTGACGGGCGCGCGGTTGCGCTGACGCCCGACATCATCACCGTGCTGGAGCAGGAAACGGGCGTTCCGATCACCACCGAAAACCTGCGCTACGGCCAGCGCGTCAGCGTCTTCGCCATCGAAGCCCCGCCGCTGTTGCGGACGCCGCAGGCCCTGGCGGTGGTGGGGCCGCGCGCCTTCGGTTACGACTGCGACTACAAGCCGCTCGGCGTCGCGCAAACGACGGCGGCGTGATTCCGACGGTGCGGCGTGCGGCGCAAGAAAATCTTGTCGACAATAATCCGATCAAAAACGTTACCGGAAAAATTGATTTTTTACTTTCGGCAAATTTTAAGTTGAGCTATAGTCTAACATGCAATTAATGGTTTGTTGATTGCGGGGCGTGGAAACCCCTGAAAGTATCGTCGGCGTTCTGACAACCTCAACTTCAGCCGCTCATGCGTAGAAAATTCCTCTGCGGATTTTGTTTACGATTGGCGGCGCCAGCACGGCGACGGGGGCTTTGAACAGTCGCTCGGGCGCAGGTTGAAACCAACTCGCCAAATGCTTTCAGGGCTCCGCTGGCCGGCCGCAACGGTCGCGCCAGCACCCTGTGCGCCCCGCTGCAAATAGTGGGAGGGGAGATGAGCAAAGACGACAATCCCGTAACGGCGCGGGCCATGCACGGGTTCAGCATTCCTGCGTACACCTATAAATCCTGCGCCTGCGGCCAGATCTGGATCGGTCCGGCATATGCCTGCATCGACGATAACGGCTATTTATGGAATTGTCCGGGGTGCGCTCATCGCTTCGAACCCGGCGCCAGGCACCCTGTTCCCACGCGCCCCGCTAACGACAGTTAAGCGCGGGGCGGCGGGCCGCCATGACGATGCGTATGGGCGTCATGCGCTCTTCAGAAAAATTCGACAAACGGCACTGCAAGGAATATTTTGCCGGCACATGTTGCAGGCGCCCCATACGGGCGGCGCCCTCGAACTCTTTCTGCGGCATTCTATCTGTACACACATAAATCGCGGAGGCGCTTTTCAGATTAATCTCTGAAGGAGAAGATGAACAGAGGCCGCCGGTGGACATAGGCGACAGGTCCGACAGGCAGTACCGGGCCAGCGGGGATAGGCCAAGCAGGGACGGGTTCAGCAGCAATGGCCATCAGGACCAGCCGGCAATTGTTGGCGGGCAACTGTTGGCGGGCAATTGTTAGCGAGCAACAACGGCCCGCAGAGACTGTCCAGATCATGTGGCGCACAGAATACAGCCCATAGAGACGGTCCACAAAGACGATCCACAGAAACGGCGGGGAAAGCCCCCAGTTTGCGTATGTCGAAGCGACCGGCCGTGACCGTGCCTGTCGCCAGCGCTGGTTTCTTGAGTGGAGCGTGCCCGCGCGCCGCAAAACCGGCGATCCGCTTTTGCTGCAATACGCTCTAATCTCCTGTTCGTTCCAAGCTCTTGACTGGACTTTTCGTCCGCCTGCGTCTTTCCCATCTTCTTTTTTCCGCCCCCTTTCCGCCCCTTTCTTTTTCGCTCTTTGGCGTCCCAGGACTGTCCTGTCATTTTAGAGGGAATGCCGCTTTCCAGCGACGGCTTTGGAGACGGCTTTGGAAACCGCCGGCGCGGCGCGGTTCAGGGCGGCGTAAACGGCCATCGAAATCGTCAGCCCGTCAATCGCCGGCGCGCCGGTCATCGACGGCGTCACGTAGGTTGCGGCGAGCGCGACCGCGCTTCCGGCCGCCCATGCGGCGAAAGCGGAAAACCGGAACGCCCGTTGCGCCGCCCCTTGCGCCGCCTCTTCGCCGGCCCTGGCGTCGCCTGCGCCCCGCATGAGAAAGTGGACGACATAAACGCCGGCAACCGGCGGGATCAGGGCGCCGACGACCATCAGCAGGGGAATGAACGCCGCCGTCACGCCGGCGAGCGCCAGCGCCGTGCCCGCCGCACCCGCCAGCAGGGTCAGCACCCAGTCGCGGCGCAGGCGGACGAGACGCCCGAGACTGAGAGAGGCCGCATACAGATTGATGACGTTCGTCGTCCATGTGGCGAGGATCAGGGCCGCCGCAGCCGGCGCCCCGAGACCGATGGCGATCAGATTGGCCATGAAATCCGGGTCGCCGGTGATCAGGCTCGGCGCGCCTGCGAGAATGCTGAGCGCCGCGGAAACGCTCGCGAAACTGACAAACGCCGCGATGCAGACATCGCGTCCGCGCCGGGCGAAGCGCGCAAGGTCGGGCATCGCCGCAGCGGCGGCGAAGACCGCGCCGAGAAGGGCGGACACCGCAGCGCCGAAATCGGAAAAGGCGCCGTCCGCCCGCCCGCGCAGTTCGATAAAATCCTCCAGCGGCATCTGTTCCAGAACCCAGACGCCGGCCCAGACCAGCACCAGCGCCAGCAGCGGCGCCGCGACGCGGTTCAGCGCCGCGATCCCCCTGAACCCGAACAGCACCGTGCCGGTCATGAACGCGCCGCCGCCGAGCGCGTGGAGCCAGAACGGCAGATCCGCGCCGACGACATCCTGAACCGCGAGGTCGAGCGCCGCGCCGAAAAATCCGACCGTCACGCCGAACCATCCGACCGCGACGACGCTGAACAGCGCGGTCAGGCAGCGCGCGCCCAGCCGTCCGAAGGGCGCGGCGAGGATCGAATAGGTGGAGAGCCGTGTGCGCACACCGACCAGTCCCGTCAGGGTCGCCGTTACGGCGACCAGGCCGCCGGCCAGGACGACCGCGCCCGCCCCCGCCGCGGCGCCGAGCCCCGACATGACCTCACCGGTGAGGATGAACATCGGCAGGGTCAGCGTCATGCCGATCAGCACGACGCCGATGGCGAGTCCGGAAACATGCTCGCCCGGCGGCACGGCGCCGCGCGCATGGTTGTCGGGAAAAAAGTTCTGTCGCATCACGCTCTCCGACACGGCACGACGACGCCCGCGCGCTGGCGCGGGGCGGCAGGGCGACGACCGCCCAGCCCGAATCGCCCAGCTCGAATCGCCCAGCCCGAACCGCGCACCCTGCGGGTTTCGCAAGCGCTTGCGGATCGTTGTGGACATACAGGCGCGGCAGGCGGCAATGCGGGCGGCGCCAAACGGGCCGGGCATTGGAACCTGTGAAAGTATCAGGCGCGCTATTTTAGGCGCGGCGGCGAAGCGCCGCGCCCTGGACATTTCACGCTACCCGGAACTCTGTCGTCTGGCCGTGGTCAATTGCTGTATGGTTTCTGTCTTCAGTGTCTTTGTCTTTCAGGAGTTTCCACGCTCCCGCGCCCGCAAGGGCGACTGAAAACAAATCTACATGAATAAATTTTCAATGAAAATACAGTATTGAAAAAAATTTGTATTATTTTTACTGGAAATTTTTTCGCAACACTTATTTTCTTTTATGTGGCGCAAGAATACATCATAGACGCCACAGGCGCCAAATGGTCCGTCCCGTAATTTTTTTCCAGACGTATGCTGATAACTGTGGAACGGCGGCCGGAAAGCGCCCGGCTCAAATCAGTTGCTCGACGTCCTGGAACTCGATTGTAGCGCCGTCGTTCAGGGTGATGGTCCCATCGGCGTTGTCGGAAAACTCGATGCGGTCGGCGCCGACGGAATCGAACGACCCGCGGGTTAGCTCCACTGTCCAGTCCACGCCGAATTCGCCAAGGGACTCAAGGCCGCCCTCGAACCGGATCGCGTCTGTCCAGCCGCCGCCGCCAGCGCGAATCGTGTCCGACCCGTCGCCGTCGGCGTAGATGAAGACGTCCGCCCCCTGCCCGCCGCTCAATACGTCGTCGCCGAGGCCGCCGACAATCGTGTCGTCGCCGGCATGCCCGCGAAGCTCGTCCCGGCCCTCGCCGCCAAGGATCACGTCGTCCCCGCGCGAGCCGACAATACGGTCGTCGCCGAGCCCGCCGTCGATCGCTTCGATCCCGTCAAGCGCGGTTCTGGAGAAACTGAACGCATCGTCGCCGGCGGTTCCCTGGATGGAAACGCCGCGGAATCCGCCTGCGGATATTGTCTCCACGCTGTTGCCGAAAGCGGCCAGGCCGATTTCAGTATCGTCCGCGCCCGCAATGATGGCGTCGTCGCCGGCGCCGCCGGAAACCCGGTCGAAACCCTCGCCGGTTCCGGCGACGATGAAGACGTCGTCGCCGCCGCCGCCGTTCATCCGGTCGTCGCCCGCGCCGCCAATAAGGATGTCGTCGCCCTTCTGGCCGAACAGCCGGTCGTCGCCGGCCCCGCCGTCGAGACGGTCATCGCCGGCCTGCCCGCGCAAGAGGTCTCGCCCCTCGCCGCCCAGCATGGCGTCGTCGCCGGCCGATCCGGTGACGCGGTCGTCGCCGAGTCCGCCGTCGATCACGTCGATCCCGTCGAGATCGGTGCGCGAGAAGCTGAGCGTGTTATCGCCATCGTCGCCGGCGATGGTCACGCCGGCGAAACCGCCGGCGGAAATCGTCTCGACGCTGTTGGTGAAGCGCACGAGACCGATTTCGGCGCCGTCCGCGCCCGCAATGATGGCGTCGTCGCCGCCGCCGCCGGACACCCGGTCGAAACCGTCGCCGTCCCCGGTGACGATGAAGACGTCGTCGCCGCCGCCGCCGCGCAGGACATCGTTCCCGGCGCCGCCGATGATCGTATCGTCGCCGCCCCGGCCGCGCAGAATGTCGTCGCCGCCCAGGCCGTCGATGACGTCATCGTCACCCGAGCCGGAAAGAGTGTCGGCGTTCGGCGTCGCCCCCGGGATCGGCGCCGGCCCGTCATCCATGTCGGAAACGGCGATGGAGACGTCGACGCTCGCGCTTTCCCCATACGGATCGCTGGCGGTGACGGTGACGACAAGATCGGTCTCGGTCTCGTAATCGAGGGCGAGGCCGTCCTTCAGCTTCAGCGCCGGGCCGTCGGCGCCGTCGACCACTTCGAACCGGTCGTCGCTTACCGCATAGTCGATCGGATCGCCGTCCGGGTCCGCGGCCGTCAGCAGCGCCGCCAGGGCGCCGGGGTCGTTTTCGGCGACGACGCCGCTCGGCGCGCCGAACGCGCCCGGCTGGCGCAGAGCCGCGCCCGCGACGAGGGTTTCGACCCCGCCGGTGTCCGGGCCGCTCCAGGTGAACCGCAGGGTCTGGACGCCGTCATTTTCGAAATAGCGGATTTCGATGTCATGGGCGCCCGGATCGAGATCCAGCGCGACGCTGCGCGTCGCGGTCGAGTGCAGGCCGTCATTCTCGATCACCGGCTGGCCGTCGACGAACAGGACGCTGCCGTCGTCGCTGGCGAGGGTGAGCGTGTACTCCCCGCCGCGTTCGACGATCAGCTGGCCTTCGTACTTTGCGGCGAAGCGGTTTTCCGGACCGCCTTCCCAGAACCGCTCATTGCCGGTCATATAGTCGAGGCTCGCGGCCACGCCGGTCGCGTCCGGCGCGGCGTCGAAGTCGATATCGCTCAGCCTGCCGACGGATTCGCCGATATCGAAATAGGACGCCTTCAGTCCTTCCCGCCCGGCAAGACCGATCACGGGGGCGGCGTTGGCGTCCTCGACCGCAATGGTGAAATCGACCGTATCGGTCTCGCCCGCCGCATCGGAAACGGTGACGGAGACCTGCACCTCGGTCTCGGTTTCATAATCGATGCTGACGCCGTCTTTCAGCTTCAGGGTCGGCGCGCCGTCGGCCTCGACAACCTCGAAGCGATCGTCGCTGACGTCGTAGACATGGGCGTCGCCCTCGTCCGGATCGCTCACGGCCAGCACGGCGACGACGGCGCCCGGCGCATCCTCGGCGACGGCGAGATGATCCGCGTCGTATCCATGCTGGAGCGCGTCGCCCTGGACAAGCTGCGTATCGCCACCGGTGTCCGGGCCGCTCCAGGTCAGGCGCAGCGTCTGGACCCCGCCATTCTCGAAATACCGCACCTCGATATCGTGAGGCCCTTCCTCCAGGTCGAGCGTGACCGACCGCGTGCGCGTGCTGTGCAGGCCGTCATTATCGAGAACCGGCTCGCCGTCGATCAGCAAAACCGTTCCGTCGTCGCTGGCGAGATTGATGGTGTAGGACCCGCCTTCCCGGACCATGAGCCGGCCCTCGTATCTGGCGGCGAAATAATCGTCCGGCCCGCCCTCCCAGAAGGGTTGCGAGCCCTGCATGTGATCGAGACTGTCCACGATCGCGGTCGCGTCCGGCGCCGCGTCGAAGTCCACTTCGTTCAGGTTTCGGATGGTCGTTCCGACGTTGAAATAGGAGGCGGTCAGGCCGGCGCCGGCGGCGAGCCCAAGCGTCGGCCCGGTGTTGACGTTTTCAACATTGATCGAAACCGTTTCGCGATAGGTCGCGCCGGCGTCGTCCGTCGCCTCGATCACCACGCTGCGGCTGGCCCCGTCCTCATGGACCAGGGAAACGCCGTCTTTCAGCTTCAGCCGATCGCCGACGATTTCGAACGCGCCCGACGGGTCGTCGGCGATGGCGTAACGCACACTGTCGCCCGCATCCGGGTCGGTCGAGGACAGCGTCGCCACCACGGCGCCCGCGTCGCCTTCCGCCACCGTGTCGTTGGACAGGGCGATGTCGGTCGGGGCTTCGTTGACGTCGGCGAGATTGACGACGAGGGTCTCGACGACGCTTTGTCCGCCCGCGTCGGTCGCCTTCACATGCAGGGTGTGGGACGCATCGGTTTCAAAATCGAGCGCGGCCCCGGCTTTCACGCGAACCTCGTCGCCGACGATTTCGAAATTGTCGTCCGCCATGGGATTGCCCTCGGCGTCGACGATTTCATAGGTATGCGCATCGCCCGCATCCGGATCGTTCGCCGTCAGGACGGCGACCACGGCGCCGTCGGCCGCGTTTTCTGGCAGCGCGCCGTCGCCGCCGATCCGCGGGCTTTCCGCCGGCCCGGCGCCGCTCGGCGCATAGTCCGGGTCCTGCGTAAGAACGATCTTGTCGACGGCGACGCCGTCCTCGCGCGCCCACACATTGAGATCGTAGGTTCCGGGCGCGTCGACCGTGATCACAACGCGCTCGCCGGTATAGGTGTCGCGCGCGCCCCAGCTCATGCCGGCGCCGCCGAATCCCGTAACGCCGCCGTCGCCGGTCAGGCGCTGACCGTCAAGACCGATATGGACGCTGTCCGCGTTGCCGTTGGGACCGTCTTCCGACGCGCCGCGCACATGCACGTAATACTCCCCGGGCGCATCGAACCGCACCCGGTAGGTCAGCGCCGGCGCATCGGCCTCGACGGCGTCCTCGCCGATCCACATGTCGTTGTAGACCGCCCCGTCATCCACATGGACGGCGCCGTCCGAAACGCTGTCGCCCCATTCGTGCCCGCCGGCGCCAGGCGTCCTGGCGTCGAAATGCTCCGCCTCGATCACGAGCAGGCCGCCCTGCGCCTGGAACGCCGCGGCGTCGGGCGCGGAAAAGACTATATCGACCGGGGCCTCGTTCACGTCGGCGACCGCGATCGTCACCGGCCGGTCGAGAGTCAGGCCGTCGCCGTCGGCGACACGCAGGGTGAGCGCATAAGAATCCTGCGCCTCGTGGTCGAGGGCGACGCCGTCCTTCAGCTTGAGCCGGTCGCCGACCACCTCGAACAGACCGGACGGATCGTCCGCAATCGAATATGTCGCCGTGTCGCCGGCGTCCGGGTCGGACGAAGACAGGGTCGCGACCACCGCGCCGGCGTTGTTTTCCGCAACCTCGCCGCCGGACACCATCAGTTCCGTCGGCGGATCGTTAACGTCCGCAACGTTGATCGTCAGGGTTTGCGTATGAACCAGGCCGCCGCTGTCGGTCACGCTGATATCGATGTCGTAGGAATCCTGCGCCTCGTAATCGAGGGCGACGCCGTCCTTCAGCTTCACCTGGTCGCCGACCACCTCGAACAGGCCGGAGGGGTCGTCCGCAATCGAATATGTCGCCGTGTCGCCGGCGTCCGGGTCGGACGAGGTCAGGGTCGCGACCACCGCGCCTTCGACGTTCTCCGCAACGCCGCCGACATCTGCGGTGAGCGACACGTTGTCGAGATGGGCGCCGAGGGAGTCGTTCTCGCCGGCGGCCTCGCGAAACTCCAGAACGTCGTTTCCGCCGGTTCCGATCACTTCGAACGAATGGTTTCGCCAGGCGTTCGACGCAGGGTTCGCTTCGCCGATTTTTTCGCCGTTCCAGTAAACCTCGATCGTATCGGTGCCGCCGCCGCTGCGGGCCTTGGCGTCGAAGGCGACGGTGTAGACCTTGCCTTCGACCGTTTCGACCGTCTGCGAAATCGCGTCCCGGGCGTTTGTATAATCAAGCTCCAGGAACTGCTCGCCTTCGGCGGCCGGCGTGTTGTTGAGATTGTCCCAGACCTCGAAGCCGTTCGCCGTTTCCCAGGCGCCGCTGGGGTCCTGGCCGAAACCGCGCCAGGCGCCGGCATTGACGTCGGCCTCTTCGAAGCCGCCGTTCAGGAGGAGATTGCCCTCGTCGAGGGTAAACTGAATATCCGTGGGCGCTTCATTGACGTCGTCCACGGTGATGACGACCGCCCGGTCGAAAGTCAGCCCGCCGCTGTCGGTAACGCGCAGGGTGAGATCGTAGGAATCGGCCGCCTCGTGGTCGAAGGCGACGCCCTGCTTCAGCTTGAGCCGGTCGCCGACCACCTCGAACAGGCCCGAAGGATCGTCCGCAATCGAATATGTCGCCGTGTCGCCCGCATCGGGATCGGCGGACGACAGACCGACGACAGCGCCGGCGCTGTTTTCCTCGACGCTGGCGTTCGACAGCGTCAGCGCCGTCGGGCCTTCGTTCCGGTCGGCGACGCTGATCCGTACGGTTTCTTCATGGGAAAGACCGCCGCTGTCCGTCACGCGCACGGTCACGTCATAGGCGTCCTGCGCTTCGTGATCGAGGGCGGCGCCGTCCTTCAGCTTCAACCGGTCGCCGACCACCTCGAAGAGACCGGACGGATCGTCGGCAATCGAATATGTCGCCGTATCGCCGGCGTCAGGGTCGCTGGCGGAAAGCGTCGCGACAACCGCGCCCGCGTCGTTTTCGTCGACCGCATAGGCCGGGGCTTCGTAGTCGGCGGAAACAATCGCCTCAAGGCGGTCCGGGCCGGAACTGTCCGGATTGACGATAGTGACCGTATTCGCGCCGTTCTGTAATGTCGGCGGCGTGAAGGCGCCGTTGGTCAGCACAAGCGGCTCGTACGTCGTCGAGGATGGCGAGCGCAGGGCGGCGAACTCAACGCCGTCCTCGGTGATGACCGCCCGGATGCGCGGGGCGCCGCTCTGGCTGGACACCCACGGCGTGACGATGTCCCCGCCATCGGCGAACTGTAAAAAGCTCTCTGTATCGGGATCGAATGCATTTCGCTGAAGCTGGATCACGCCGCCGGTGAGGGACTGGCCGTTCACTTCGATTTCAAGCGAATTGTCGATATACGGAAAGTCGATGAGAATGCGCGCATCGGCGCCGTCCGGTACGGACACCGTCGCGGTCCCCTGGCCGCCGCCCTGGCCGGTCGCAATGAGGCCGTCGGAAACGTTGAGGGCGACCCGGTCCGCGACCTCGACGCCGTCCACGGCGATGTCGGTGGGCGCTTCATTGACGTCGCCCACGCTGACCGTCACGGTCTCCCGCCGCACGGCGCCGGCGCCGTCGCTCACCTCGATCGTCAGGTCGTAGGCGTCCTGCGCTTCATGATCCAGCGCAACGCCGTCCTTCAGTTTCAACCGGTCGCCGACCACCTCGAACAGGCCCGAAGGATCGTCCGCAATCGAATATGTCGCCGTGTCGCCCGCATCGGGATCGGCGGACGACAGA
>LYSZ01000008.1:140225-223489 GCA_001657385.1 Parvularcula sp. BBD 1991-13
GGCGCGTTCTCCTCAACGCTCGCATTGGACAGGCCGAGATCCGACGGCGCCTCGTTCACGTCGGCGACGGCGATGTCGAAGGTCGCCTCCGTGCGCAGACCTCCGGCGTCCGTCGCCGCGACCGTCACCGACACGACGTCGCCCGCCTCGTGGTCGAGCGCGATCCCGTCCTTCAGTTTCAGTCGGCCGTCCACGACCTCGAAGCGGTCGTCGGACACCGCATAGTCATGCGCGTCCCCCGCATCCGGATCCGTCAGCGACAGATCCCCGACCACCGCGCCGGGCGCGTTCTCCTTCAACGCTCGCATTGGACAGGCCGAGATCCGATGGCGCCTCGTTCACGTCGGCGACGTTGATTGTCACCGTTTCCTGATACGTCGCACCGCTTTCGTCGGTAGCGACGACCGTGACGCGGTAAGCGTTCTGCGCCTCATAATCGAGGGCGACGCCATCCTTCAGCTTTAACTGGTCGCCGACGATTTCGAACAGGCCGGACGGATCGTCGGCGATGGAGAAGACAACGGCGTCGTCCGGGTCCGGATCGGAGGCGTTGAGACTCAGCACGATGGCGCCGGCGTCGTTCTCCGATACCGTATCGCCGGAAAACTGAATATCCGTCGGCGCATCATTGACCGGCGCCTGGGCGACTTCGTCGTTATTGACGCCGTCATTGGCCGGCGCGCGCCCCGCCGCAGTCAAGACCGGACCGCCGGAAACGCCTGCGGCGGTCGGGGCGGCGCCCGGCGCTGCGTCGAGGGCGATCCGGGCCGCGGCGTCGTTTTCTTCGCCTTGCGCCGGGGGGCCGCCGCGCCGGGGCTGGGCGTCGTCGTCTTGCGCCGGCGGCTCAATGTCGCGGGCGGCAGCGGGGCTCGCCTCGCGCGATTCCGCCGGGTTCAGGCCGCGCGCTTCGGGCGCGCCCTCGCTCCGTCCTCCGGCGCCGTTCGCCGATTGACCGCCATCGCCGGGCGCGAAGGACTGATCGCCGCCCCGCGTCCCGCCAACGTCCTTGAGGAATTCGCCGCGCGCCTCGTCGCCGTAATGAAGATTGCCGAGGCTGGCTTCGTTCTCTTCCCCGGCGGCCAGGCTGTCCTGATGCTCGCGCGCCTGTGCCAGCGCCTTGCGCTCTTCTTCGGCTTTCAGCGCGTCAAGCTGACTGCGCGCCTCCACATCGTCCGTATCGGTATCGCTCTTGCCGGTTGCGTTCGCGTCGCGTTCATCAGCCATAATGACTGCTCCGCCCATGGATTGCTTCGTTTACCGTTTTATCGCCGCGACCTTAATCAAAAACTTATCGACTTAGTTAAATCTCCATAAATCATAATCGGCTAAACCGCTCAGGATTTCTAAAGAATTTAGCCCCATCATAACCTTAACGAGCCGACGATAATTGTGCGGGGTATCGCAACCGTCCATGAAAACTCAAGTTCAGCATTTCTTAACCGGCGACCTGTTTCAGGACAACCCGCGCGGGCTTCCCGCCGCAACCCTCGGCCCGTCCGTTTACGTTGGATCGGCGGTCGTTAACCTCCTCGCGCTGGCGCTGCCGCTTGCGATTCTCCAGATTTACGATCGCGTCCTGCCGAACGCGGCCTTCGACACGCTTGCGATCATGATCGCAGCGCTGATCGGCGTCCTGATCGTCGACGGCGTCCTGAAATACTGCCGCGCCTTTTACGTGAACTGGACCGCGGCGTCCTTTACGCACAGGCTGTCGACGCGCGCCCTCGGCGCCATGATGTCGAGCCCGCCGTCAGCCTTCGGCCGAACGCCGGCGAGCGAACATCTGGAGCGGCTGAATTCGATTTCCGGGCTCGGCGATTATCTGGGCGGGCAGTCGCGTGTCGTGTCCATCGACATCCTCTTTATTCCGATTTTCGCTGGGGTGATTATCCTGGTGGGCGGGCCGATTTTTCTCGCTCCGCTGACGCTGTTCGGGATTTTCGGTTACTTCGCCGTCAAGCGGACGCAGAATCTCAGCGCCGCCATCGCCGAGAAGGAAGAACAGGATTCGCGTAAATACGACTTTATCATCGAGGCGCTGAAAGGGGTTCAGACCATCAAGTCGATGGCGATGGAGCCGCTGATGATGCGCCGCTTCGAACGGCTCCAGGCGGCGTCGAGCGTTGTCGTGCGCCGGCTCGTCGCCATCACCAATGAGACGCAGAATTTCAGCGCCCTTTACGCCTCCATGTCCACGGCGACCATCGTCTTTATCGGCGCCTTGATGGTGTTGAACGGTCGCCTGACCATCGGCGGGCTCGCCTGTTGCATGCTTCTGTCCTCGCAATTGCTGCAACCCCTGCTGCGCTCCCTGGCGGCCTGGAACGAAGCCTATCTCGCCACCCATCGACGCGAACGGATCGAGGACATTTTCAACGACACGCCGTTGACGGACGAATCCGGGGATATGGAGACGACGCAACCGTTCAACGCAAACTTCGCCGCGAAATCGGTCGCCATGCGCAACGCGGTCATATCCTACAGCGACGGCGCGCCCCTGTTCGACAAGGTGACGCTGAACGCGGAAGCCGGCCAGATGATCGCCATCAAGGGCGAAGACGGCAGCGGGCGCACGTCCCTCCTGCGAGCCATGATCGGCGATATCGCTCCGGATGCGGGGGAAATTCTCATCGACGGCGAGCCAATCGATGCGCTGAACGCCGCCGCGTTGCGCGCCTCGGTGCGGTATGTCGGCCAGAGCCCGACCACCTTCCGCGGCTCCATCCTGGAAAACCTGACCCTGTTCGGCGCCCTGCCCGCGACGTCGGCCCTGTGGGCGTCGCGGCTGATCGGCCTCGACGAGGAGGTCATCCGCATGCCCCTCGGTTACGACACGCCGCTTCGCAGCGCCGCCGGCCGGGACATTCCCGCCGCCACGGCCCAGCGCATCTGCATCGCGCGGGCGATCGCGACCAAACCCTCAGTGCTTCTTCTCGACGAGGTCAACGCATCGCTCGACCTGCACGGCGAACGCCAGCTCATCGACGCGCTGAAAACCCTGCACGGCTCGGTGACCATCATCCTCACCGCGCACCGTCCCTCGCTCATCGCCCTCGCCGACGCGGCTTACGAAGCGAAAGGCGGAAAGGTCACCCCCCTTGAGACCGCCGCCTCGAGCCGACGCCAGGTGCGGTCATGACCGGCCCGGCCGATACGTCTGCGGACCGTCAGCCCGCCCTGGATCACGACGCCGCCGGCGCCGGCGCCCGGGCATCCCCCCCCGAGCGGCTCGACAGTCCCGTCCACCGCCTGCGCACCCGCCTGGAAAGCGCCTTCAATCCGGACCGGGACGATACGCACAGCGCCGCCAACGACGAATGCATCGCCGTCATCAATCGTTTCCTGTCGCTGACCGGATGGTCGCAAGGCTCGCGCCGGGTTTTCGAATCGATGCCGCACGCGAACGGCGTCGAGAGTATCGAGGCGTTCCGCACAATCCTTTTCCGGCTTGGTTTCAAAACCCGAATCGAGCCGGCCTGCGGACAAAATCTGCGCCGGGAATATCTTCCCTGCTTCGTCAGGACGCCGGAAGGACGGCTGATCCTGGTCGAGAAACCCGGCGCCGAGAACGAAGCGCTGGTCTTCGATCCTGTGGAAAAAGCGACGCGCGCGCGCAACGCCGCGGATATCGCCGGCGTCGCGATCTTCCCGGAACACAACAGGAAACCGGCCGAAGCGACCCCCGCCGCGGCTGAAAAATGGTCGGACAAGATTCTTCGCGCTTTCGGGCCGACCATCCTTCAGGTCTTTCTCATCAGCCTGGTGGTGAACATTCTCGCCCTGACGCCGCCGCTTTACGTCATGGCGGTTTACGACAGCGCCATCGGCTCAAACTCGACCGGCGTTCTCCTGGGACTGACGGTTGGCATACTAATGGTCATTGCCGCCGATTTCGCCCTGCGACAGATCCGTGCGCGGCTGCAGGCGTATCTGGGGGCGCGGCTCGACGAACAGACCAACGAGGCCGCATTCCGGCAATTGCTGCACCTGCCGCTCTCCTTCATCGAGGACGCCCCCATCGGCTCGCAACTGACGCGGCTGCGCCAGATGACGTCAATCCGCGAAGCCTTCATCGGCGCGCTGGCGACGGCGTTGTTCGACCTGCCGTTCATTTTTCTTTTCATCGCCGTCACCGCCATGATCGGCGGCGCGCTGGTCTGGGCGCCGATCGCGCTGATGGCGCTTTACGCCGCGCTTGCCGTGTGGGCCGTGCCCCAGACCAAAAGGCTGGTCGCCGCGGCGGGCGACGCCAGGGCGCAACTCAACAACCTGACGGTGGAGGCGGTGACGGCCCAGCGCGCCATCCGCGACCTCGCCTCGGAAGCGATCTGGCTGCGCCGCCACCGGCGCCTTTCCGCCGACGCCGCCAGCGCCAATATGAAGATGCGCCAGTTCAATTTCCTGATCCAGACGGCGTCCCAGTCCTTCGTCGCCGCGGCGGGGGTCGCCATCCTCGCCGCCGGCGCCGGCATGGTCATTGCGGGCGATCTTTCCGCCGGCGGCCTGATCGCGGTGATGGCGCTGTCCTGGCGCATTCTCGGCCCTATGCGGAACATTTTCCTCAGCGGTCTTACGGTCGGACAAAGCCTGCAAAGCATCGAGCAAATCAATCGCCTGATGCGCATGCCGCTGGAGCGCGAGCCGAACGACAACCCGTCGATCGCGCGCAGTTTCAAAGGGCGAATCGCCTTCGACCGGGTGAGCTTTCGCTATCCGACGGCCCGCGAACCCTCCCTGCGCGGGGTATCCTTCAAGCTGGAGCCGGGCCAACTCATGTGCCTCACCGGCGCCAGCGGCTCGGGCAAGTCGACGGTTCTGCGCATTCTTCTCGGCCTGCACCAGCAGCAGGCGGGTTCGGTGTTCGTCGACGGGCTCGACCTGCGCCAGATCGAAAAGGGGGAATGGCGCCGCGCTCTCGGCGTTGCGCCGCAGGCGAACGAACTCTTCTTCGGCACCATCGCCCAGAACATCCGCTTCGCCCATCCGTCCGCCACGGACGAGGAAATCGAGGCGATCACCCGGCGTTTCGGCGTCCAGCGCTATTTCGACAGCGTCCTGGATCACGGCCTGGAGACCCGCTACGACACGGCCGCGCATCAGTCCTGGCCGGACGCGCTGGTGCGCCGCATCGCGCTCTGCCGCGCCTTTATCGGCCAGTCCTCGATTTACGTGCTGGACGACCCGGCGGCCAATCTCGACGCGGCGGGGGAAAAGGCGCTGCTGGACATGCTGGCGGAAAAACGCCGCGACGCCGCCATCATTATGACGACCCACCGTCCGAGCCATATCCGCCTGGCCGACAGCGTGGTCTGGCTCGACGGCGGCGCCGTGCGCGATATCGGCCCGCCCGACCGGATCCTGCCCGGTCTGCTGGCGGCGTGACAAGCTGTGCGCCTCAAGAGGTATAAAAGATGAGTACTGAACATACACAAACGCTGGAACAGCCCGTCGCCGTCGGCGAGCGGGACAGCCTGGCGATGCCGATAGAGCTTGAGGAAGGGGCGCCGCCGGCGCTCGCCCGCGCCGCCCTGGCGATCATCAGCGGGCTCGTCGTCCTGCTCCTCGTATGGTCGAACATCGCCCAGGTGCGCGAGCGCTCCATCGCCTTCGGCGAAATCTCGCCTTACGGCTCCACCCGGGAAGTCGCTCACCTCGAAGGCGGCATCGTCGAGGAAGTCTATGTCGAACCCGGCGAGGAAGTGAGCGAGGGCGATCAGCTTGTCCGCTTACGAATCGAAAACGCTGGCGGCGAGTTCAGCCGCGTCGCCGCGCGCAGGGGCAATCTCATGCTGGTCGCCGAACGCCTGTCGGCGCAGCTTGAGGACCGCCGCCCGGATTTCGGCGAGCGCACCGAGGAATGGCCGGACCTCGCCGAGGAGCAGCGCTCGATTTACGCCGCCGCCGTCAACCAGCACCGCTCCGCCATGGAGACCCTGACCGCGAAGGAGGCCTCCGCCAAATCGGAAGTCGCCGGCGCCGAGGCGGAAGCGGCGACGAACAGCGAACTCCGCACGCTTGCGCGGCAGCAACTCGCGATCCAGGAAGAACTGATCGAGGAAGGCTTCACCTCGCGCCAGGCGCTGATCGACGCGCAGGCCGCCTACGCCTCGGCCAACGCCGCCGCCCGCGCCTCCCAGACCCGCCTCGAACAGGCGCGGGGCGCCCTGGCCAGCGCCGCGGCGGAACTGGAAAGCGCCGAGGCCGCCTACCGCAACCGCGTCGCCGAGGAACGCGCCCGCGCCCTGGCGGAGCTTGCCGAACTGGAGCAGCCCCTGCTCTCGCTGGAGGATCAGGCCAAGCGCCTGACCGTGCGCGCGCCGATCGGCGGGCTCGTCAAGTCCATCAACGTGAAAGGCCGCGGGGACGTGGTGCGCCCGGGCGGGCTGATCGCCGAGATCACGCCGACCGACGCGCGCCTGGTCGCCGAGGTGCGCGTCAAGCCCAGGGATATCGGCCATGTGGCCATCGGCCAGGATACGAAGATCACCGTCACCACCTTCGACCCGAACCGCTACGGCACCCTTGCGGGCAGCGTCTCCCACATTTCGGCCGACACCTTTGTCGACGAGCGAACGGGCGAGCCCTACTACGTCGCGTTCGTCTCCCTGGAAAGCGACGAGCCGGCGCAGCTGGCCCTGGTCGAACGGCTGTCGCCGGGGATGGAAGTCCGCGCCGACATCATCACAAGCTCACGCTCGCTGATGCAATACTTGCTGAAACCCGTCGAACGCTCCCTCGATCGGGCGTTCTCGGAACGCTGATCCTTCACGCGCGCCATTCGAGGCGAACGGGGATTGCCTTGCCTCGGGATATCACGGCGCGGCCGGGGATGCGGCCGGTCATCCGACCGGGACTTCCTCGGGCGTCGATCAGGCGTAGATCAGCATCGATTGGAAAAGGACAAGAAAAAGTGAAAAGCCGCCCCGGCTTATCGCCGGGGCGGCTTGATGCTGCGCGGCGTCGGACGCCATCCCCCCGCCATACCGGCGCCGAGGCCGCGCAGAAACCTTCAAGGGATACCCCCCTTACAGAAAGTTCCACATTGAAACCTCCGTATAAAGAATCCTGTGTTGAAACTCTTTTACGGAAGTCCCGGTCTTGAATACATCTCTTCCACCCCACATCAAAATACAGCGTCGCCAGGATCACCCAACCGGGTCATAAGCGCTGCGGCGAGACATTCTTCATTACTCTTGGCACACCCCATCTTTGTACGCCCCATCTTCATTTCTGGCTTATTCAATCGCACGTCATCTTTCGCAATGCGCCAAGACCGCTGGGACTACATCGTACATCATCCGCCTATGATCTAATGTCCTGAACTTTCAGCCACACCCATTTTCACTCGTCAGGTCGCGTCAAAACTCGCAAGACCGCCTATACTCCTGTTTCGTGTGTCGCCCGCTTCACATCGCGCGCCCCGCATCACCGCCCCCGCATCACCGCCCTCGCATCACCGGGCCGCGAGCCGTCGCGTTGCATATCGGCATAGCGACGCTCTTCACCATTGCCGCCTCACCCGCAACCGCTGCACTGGACGGCAATCGCATCTGGCTATCGAATCCGGCTGTCGCATCTAAATGATCGGTAGGCGAATAAAAACGAAAAGCACACACGTTCAAGGCAGGTCAAAACCATGACTGACGACTTCATGACTTGAGGTCACCATACCTGCATATATTAAAAGTTGCACAGAGAGAATTGTCAACGTGACTCTTTGAGTAGAACCGGCAGAAAATTTTTCAGTTCGCATGGAAAGCGAAGAATGGATGTTGCAGTGTTTTCTGAAATCCGTGAACGCATCCTGATGCGTAGTCCGGCGGACGGCGGACCGCAGTCCGGCCGCGGCGACGCCGCAGGCGTTCGGCAGTCCCCACGCAGACGCCGGAAAACATCGCCCTTTCAATTAGCTTTGCGCCTGCCGCCGCGCCGGCGGGACCGGCGTCGACGGTCGCGCCTGGCCTGGGCGGCGAGATCGGCGAGCACGCCCTCGCGCAGCCCCCGGTCAGCGACGCGCACCCGCGCGGCGGGCCACTCCATCAGCAGGGCTTCCAGGATGGCGCATCCGCACACCACCAGATCGGCCCGCGCTTCGCCGATGCACGGTTCGGCGGCGCGTTCTTCAAAGCTCATCCGCCGCAGCTTGCGGGCGACCGCGCGCACGTCGTCGGCGCCGAGCCACAGTCCGTCCACCCGGTCGCGGCGATAATGCGCCAGGCCGAGATGCACCCCGGCGACCGAGGTAATGGTGCCCGAGGTGCCGAGGTAATGCCCCGCGCCGCGGGCAAACACCGCGCCCATGCCCGCCGGATCGCCGATGCGCGCGATATGCGCGCGCAGGTTTTGGACAAGCTCCGCGTAAACCGTTTCGGACAATTCGCGCCCGCCCCATTGCTCCGCCAGGCTGACCACGCCGAAGGGCATCGAAACGCTGGCGGCGAGGCGCGCGTCGCCGCTCTCGCCCGGCCGCACCCAGGACAGCTCCACCGAGCCGCCGCCAATATCGAACACGAGCCCCGCCTCGCAAGTCGGGTCCAGCAAATCAGCACACCCCTGAACGGCCAGGCGCGCCTCTTCCTCGGGCGTGATGATGTCGAAGGCGAGACCGGTCTCGGCCGCCACCCGGTCCAGAAAAGCGCGCCCGTTCGACGCGCCGCGGCAGGCCTGCGTGGCGATGCAGCGCACATGGCTCGTCTCGCGCCGGGAGATTTTTTCGGCGCAGATTTTCAACGCGCCGAGCGCCCGCTCGATGGCGGCGTCGGACAAGCGGCCCGACGCGGCGAGCCCCTCGCCGAGACGAACGATGCAGGAATAGGCGTCGACGATGCGAAGCCCGCGCCCCTTGGGCGCGGCGATCAGCAACCGGCAATTATTCGTGCCAAGATCAATTGCGGCGTAACGGTCGGTCCTGCGCCGCCGCGCGGCCCGTTGCGGCGCGCCCCCCGCTGCGGCTTCATCGGCGGTTGCGGCGGCGCGTGCGGCATCTGGCGCGGCGCCGCCCCCATTCGGGACGCCGGCGGCCGCCTTGCGGTCCGGCCGGCCTCGCTTGCGGTCCGCCTGATCGCCGCTTTCGGCGACGGCTGCGTCAGCCCTGGTGCGCGGGGCGGCGCCCGCCCCGTCGGCGGCGTCCGTGTGTTTCGACCTCACTCGACTTGCGTCCTCGCTGGAGCCGTCATGCGGCTCGATGGCGGCAGGCGTAAAAGCCTAGTCGCCGCAGCGCTGGCGCGCAAGCGCCGCCCCTCCCCGCCCGGCGGCGAACTCGGCCCAGCCGCACCGGCGCTAAAAGATCAACACCGCGCATTTTCTGAGGTTGACCGCTTCGCAATCCGCCGCGGGCTGGAGCGCACCGGGCGTCCCCCGCGCGCCGATGCTCCACGGTTCGCCGGCGCCGGCGCCAAGCTCGGTCCCGAGCGAGGCCGCCAGCGCGACGAAGAACGCATAACACGCCGCAACCAGCAACACGGTTTTCGCAACGGATCTGATGACGCTCATGGGTCTGTCTCCCTGCGTTGGACGCATTTCTCCCGCCGACCCGCCGCTCCCTTCCCGGCGGGCCCGTTTCCTTGAACAAACGCCTGTTGTGCGAAGGCGTCTCCTGCGAGCCGGCCGGCGCTTGCGCAAGCAGGCCGCCTCGCCGGCGCCGGTCAGCTTCCCCGTTCGAGGTCGCGAAACGCCTTGCGCAGCCCGTATTCGTCCGACGTCACTGCGCTTTCGAGGCTCGCCAGCCGCGCGTCGAGCGCCCGGAAGCGATGCTTAAGCTCCGAAAACGTCACTTTCGGCCGGGTGGAAAAGGTGCGCCAGAAGCGCTCTTCCTCCGGGCTCTGATAAACCGCCCCGGGGGGCTCCGGCTTCATGATCAGGGCCGCAACGATATAGACGATGACCGGCAGGGGAAACGCGAACAGCGACAGCAGGACGAACCCGACGCGCAGCCCGTCGGGCCGCCATCCGTAATACTTCGCAATCCCGGCGCACACGCCGGCGATCATGCCGCGTTCTTTGTCCTTGTAAAGACGGTGACGGTTGGGACCCGGCCCCGGGGCGCCGGCGCGGTAAGCGTAATCGTGCCGTTCGCGCCAATGGTGATGGTGGTGGTGGTGATGGTCAGGCATGGGGGCGCTCCTCGTGCTCGCGGCGCCAGTCCGGCGCCTCCTTGTCGAGAATGGTCTCCAGCGCCTCGACGCGCCGCTCAAGGCGCTGCGCGGTTTTCCAAAGATCGTCCATGAGGCGTTCGTCGTCCGCGGAAATCGACTTCGTCTTTCGGATCTCGGTCTGGTAGTGCAACACCACCGCCGGGAACGCCACGAAGATGATGGCGACGATGGCGACCGGCACTAGAAATTCTGGCATATTGCGGCCCTCCGCACCCGTTGCTTTCGGTTATGATTGTCCGCCGCGCGCGGCGACCTTGCGTTTCAGATCGGCGAGTTCGGCGTTGACCGCGTCCTCCGCCTCAAGCTCGGCGAACTCTTCCTCAAGGGTCCGCGCGCGACCGAGAGACCAGCTTTCCGCCTCCGCTTCAAGCTCGTCGATGCGGCGTTCATAGCGCTCAAACCGCGCCAGCGCTTCGTCGATGCGCCCGTCATGGATCTGCCGGCTGACCCGCACGCTGTCGGACGCGCTGTTGCGGCGCAGTTCCAGCGAACGCTGTTTGGCGCGCGCCTCCTTCAGCTTGGCCTGAAGCTTGGCGAGGTCCTCATTGGTCTTGTCGACGGTCTGATTGATGACCGACAGTTCTTTGTCGAGGACGCAGATCATTTCCTCAGCCTTGCGCCTGGCGGCGATCGCACCGCGGGCGAGGTCGTCGCGCCCCTTGGCGATGGCGAGTTCCGCCTTGCCCTCCCATTCGCGGGCGCGGGCGGCGAATTCCTCTTTCTTGCGCCCGACCTCCTTGGCGTCGGCGAGGGCGCGGGCGGCATTGGCGCGCACCTCCACCAGCGTATCCTCCATTTCCTGGATGATCAGCCGGACAATTTTTTCCGGGTCCTCCGCGCGATCCAGCATCGCGTTGAGGTTGGAATTGACGATGTCGCTCAGTCTAGAAAAGACACCCATGAGTTTCTCCTAAAAGATTATTGCGCCGAGGACGAAGCCAAGAAAGAACGCGCCCCAGGCGAAGCCCGCCCGCCCGCGCACGGCGCGCTCCAGGCGATGGTCCCAGCCGCGGTCGTCATATCTTGAATAGCGCATCTTGCTCTCCTCAGCGGTTCAGCGTGGTTAATCCCGTCTGCCCCTCTCTCTGCGAAAGCCGTGCCAACTTTGCAGAATTCCCATAAATTATTGAAATAATTATATTATTTTTTTCAGCAGTGAAAATCGCCGCAAAAAATATGGTCAAAAGCACCAATATTGAGGTTTTTTTTGCCGTCTTTTGAGGTATTTTACGCCTCATGAAAGCGCCGCCGTCACCTCCTGACCTGATCGGCCAGAGCCAGGTCTTTCTCGACGCCCTCGACCACGCCTCGCGCATCGCCGGGATCGACCGCCCGGTCCTGGTGGTCGGCGAACGCGGTTCCGGCAAGGAACTGTTCGCGAGCCGCATCCACTTTTTGTCGAGCCGGTGGGACGGCCCCCTCGTCAAGGTCAACTGCGCGGCCATGAACGAGGCGCTTCTGGAAAGCGAGCTTTTCGGTCACGAGGCGGGCGCCTTCACCGGCGCCAGCCGCAAGCACAAGGGGCGGTTCGAACGCGCGGAAGGCGGCACCCTGTTCCTTGACGAGATCGCCTCGGCCTCCCTGCGGGTGCAGGAAAAGCTCCTGCGCGCGATCGAATACGGGGAATATGAAAGGGTCGGCGGCGAGGAAACGCTGAGCGCCGACGTGCGCGTCGTGGCGGCGGCCAATGTGGACCTGCGCGCGCGCGCGCGGGACGGCGATTTTCGCGCCGACCTTCTCGACCGGCTCGCCTTCGACGTGGTCGCGGCCCCGCCCCTGCGCGCGCGCCGGGCGGACATCCCCCTGCTCGCGGCGCATTTTGCGGGCGCGGTGCTGGCGGAGATCGGCGCGGCGCCGTTTCCCGGTTTTTCGCCCGAGGCCGTGGCCAGCCTTCAGGCCCATCACTGGCCCGGCAATGTCCGTGAACTGAAAAATGCGGCGGAGCGCGCGGCTTTCGCCTGGAGCGTCGGGAGCGGAGAGGAGAAAGGCGGCGGGCTGATTTCCGAGATCGTGATCGATCCCTTCGAGCGCGCCCATGGCAAGCCGGCGCCGCCCGGAAAAGACGCCGCTGCGGCGCGCGAAAAGGAGACGGAGGCGGGCGCCGACGCGGCGATGGGCGTCGGCCCGGCTGCCGACGCGGGGGGCGTTACGGGCGGCGTCACAGATCTGCGCGCGCATCTCGACCTCATGGAAAAAGAAATCGCGGCCGCGGCGCTCAACCGCCATGGCGGCAACCAGCGGCGCGCCGCAAAAGCCCTGTCGCTCAGCTACGACCAGATGCGTGGGATCGTCCGTAAATACGGGCTGTCCTGACCTACAGGCGGCGGAACGCCGCCTTTTTCAGGACGCGCCGCGATTGATCACCTTGTCGCCCGGCAGAATGGCGTCGGCCGGGATCGGTTCGCGTCCCGCGCCGCGTTCGTAAAAGGGCGTAAAATCGCGGTCGCAGACCTCGAACAACTGGTTGAAACTGTCGATCACGAAATAGGTTTTCTGGAAATCGTCGACCATGTAAGCGGTGTTCAGGACACGTTCGAGATCGAAGGCGATGCGGTTGGGTTTCGGGCTTTCGACGGAATAGATCGTCTCGTCCTTCGAGGAAAGCATGCCGGCGCCGAAGGCGCGCAGGCCCTCAGGCGTCGCGATGAGACCGAACTCGACGATGTACCAGTAGAGCCGCGCCAGCATGTTCTGAGCTCCGCACTGGATCGCCTTCGGTCCGCCCTCCCCGTATTTGCGCATGTAATCCGCGAACACCTGATTGGACAGGAGCGGCACATGGCCGAAAAAGTCGTGAAAGATGTCTGGCTCCACCAGATAATCGAGTTCGTCCTCGCGGCGCATCCACCAGCTCACCGGGAAGCGCCGGTTGGCGAGATGCTCGAAGAAGACGCCGTCGGGAATGAGCCCCGGCACCGCGACCAGCGTCCAGCCGGTCGCCTCGCCCAGAACCCGGTTGGCGTCCTCCAGCCGGGGAATGGCGCGTCCCGCGTCGAGCGCCTCCAGTCCCTCGACAAAAGCGTCCGCCGCATAACCGGTAAGGAGCTTTTTCTGGCGCTCATAGAGAAACCGCCAGCGCGCATGCTCTTCTTCCGTATAGGAATCGTAAGGTTGATCGACCGTGTAGTCGGCGCGCATGTTGTCGTAATCGCCGCGCAGTTTGTGCGTCGTGTTGGCGGCGAAGGGGTTTTGCGGCGCGGCCGCATCGGATGCGTCATTCATGGCATGATCATATCTTGCGCCGCCGGGGATTAATTGCCAAACAGTACGAGCAAACACGGTAAAAATGACAGATTTTCCATTTTTTTAACAAACACCGGGAAATTTTCCATGACCGACGCCTCCACGATCGATGCGACCGACCGCCGGCTGCTCGCCCTGCTTCAGGCCAATGGCCGGCTGACCAACGCCGAGCTTGCCGAGGCGACGGGGCTTTCCGTTTCCGCCTGCCACCGCCGGGTGAAACAGCTCGAGGCCCGGGGCGTGATCGCCGGCTACACGGCGATCGTGGACCGGGCGCGGGCCGGACTCAGCGTGCTCGCCTATGTCATCGTCAAGCTCGATTCCCACACGGAGGAGCGCCTTGAGGACTTCGACCGGCGCATTCAGCTGATCGACGAAGTGGTCGCCTGTTACGCCATTTCCGGCAGCGGCGACTACATCCTGAAGGTCGTCGCGCCGGACATGGACAGTTTTGCGGAGGTGGCGCTGAAGAAACTCGCCCGCCTGCCGGGCGTCAAGGATTCCGCCTCAAACTTCGTCCTGTCGGTCATGAAGCTGTCGCCGGGATGGCCGCTGGCGGTCTGACGGACCGCCCTTTACAGGCGCGCAGTCCCGGAACGGCCGGCGGCCCGGGGGTGCGGCTCAGGCGCCGGCGGGAACGAAAGCCTGGCGCCGGGCGTATGCGGACAATTCGCTGCGGTTGAGGTCGCCGCTGGCGTTCCGGTCGGACGCGCGGAACACGGCGCTTTGCAGCCGGGCGTATTCCTCCGCGTCGAGGACCTGGTCGGCGCCTGCGAAACTGTAGAAGACATGGCGTGAGACCGCGTCGATGCGCACATGCTCGGATGCGGGGAGCGCGCCCGCGGACGACGCCGGTCCGGAAGACCGGGAAGACGACAGGGGAATGGTCTTCACGCCCTCTTCCTGTTCGATGACGACAAAGCCGTTGAGATTGGCGAGTTCGGCGGTGACGATCGACAGGGCGGCGAACTCGTCGACGGTCAGCGTTTTGTCGCCGTCGCGGTCGGACCGCTCGAACACCAGCGAGGCATGGATCGCCGCCTCATCCTGGCTGAGGCTGGCGAGCGGCGCGTCGCCATATGGATAATCGCCGTCATGGTCGTTCACGGCGGCCATGGCGAAGCCGGCGGCGGCGATGGCGGCGGTCAGGGACGACAGGGTCAACGGGGTCATGGCGGTCTCTCCTCTTCAGGCCCGTTCCTTGAGGGTCGCGGCGCGGACCGCGGCCTTGGGCTCGAGAATGATCATGGTCGGCCATCGCGGCGCCCTGCGGGAGAAATCGTGATTTTCTGAAGGCGAAAGCGGTCAAATCGTGGCGGCTTTCCGGCCCTTGAAGAGCGTCACCGCCTTGCCAGCGCCGCCGTCCGCGCCAGCACCATGGCCAGCTTCCAGTTGGCGGGGGAGAGCGGCGCCCGGCCGAGCAGCTTCAGGGCGTATTTCCAGGCGGTCCTGATATTGCCGCCTCCCAGCGACTGCCACGCCCAGGCCTGATACGCGGCCAGGTCGTCCTTGACCGCCGCGGGGCCCGGCGGCGGGTCCGTGAAATCCATATTCCGCCGCTGATGGGCGTCGCGCACGACCCGGTAGACGTCGTCGGCGACTTCCTGAGCCTTTTTGCGGCAGGTGCTGGAGAAATGCTGCCGGTATCCGTAGAGCGTTTCGGGCAGCACCTTGATCCGGCCGATTTCGGCCATGCGCAGGAAGACGTCGCGGTCCTCGGCGTATCTGACCTCGGCCCTGTAGCCGCCCGCCTCTCTCAACCTGTCGGTGACGCACATATAGGCGTTGAGGGTCTGGAACTGGGAAAATCCCAGATTGGCGCGGTCGACATCGTCATGATCATGGTTGTGATTGATGGTCATGATCGGCATGCCGTCCGGATCGATCAGGAGATCCCTGCAACCGACGATGAAACAGTCCTCGTTCGCCGCAAGGAAGGCGCGCTGACGCGCCAGCCGCTCGGGAAACGAAATGTCGTCGGCGTCCATGATCGCGCAATAACGCCCGGCGGCCATGTCCAGCAATTCGTTCCTTGTGGGGACGATCCCCCTGTTCTCCCTGGCGACCAGCCTGATGCGGTTGTCTTTCGCCGCGAACGCCCGACAAATCTCCAGCGATCCGTCGGTCGAACCGTCGTCGACGATGATGAACTCGAAGTCGTGGTATGTTTGTTGCAGAACGCTCTCAATCGCCGCGTCCAGATACGGGGCGGCGTTGTAAACCGGCATTAACACGCTGACGAGGTCGTTCTGACGCATGATGACTTCCAACCGGGGCGCCTGATAAACAGGTAGGATTAATGTTATTTTACAAGAATTTGCGCCTGTCCACCCTTGCGTCTTCTTTCAGGCCGGGTTCGCGCCCGAATGCCGTGGACGCACTCGGCGAAAATATATCCGATCCAGTAGAACGCTAGAGGAGTTACATCCGTTATGATTGCATCGCGCTTGCGGCTAGCGCACGGTATCGACGGCGGCCTGGTTTTCCTGACCCACTGGCACGGACGCAATACGTTGTGGCCGCTGGCCGGTCCCGGCGAGGACGTCTCGATCGGCGTGATCGATTTCAGACGGCTGCGCGCGCTGCCCTCGTTCCGCGCCTCGGCGCTCGTCATCTGCGACGTGGAGCGCCTCTCCGTGGAGGACGAATACCGCCTGGCGGAGGTTGTGCGATGCTGGAAGGCGCAACCGCAGGCGCCCCGCATATTGAATACGCCGCCGAAAGCCATGCGCCGGTTCGCCTTGATGAAGACCCTGCGGGCCCGCGGGGTCCAGAACATCGACATCTACCGGCTCGACGATCCGGCCACGCTCGACCGCATTTCCTTTCCCTGTTTCATCCGCGAGGAAAACGGGCACATTCTCGATGACGTCGCGCCGGCGCTCCTGCACGACCGCGACGCGCTCGCGGCCGCCGTCGCAGACCTTCAGAACGCCGGCCATCCCTTGTTCGGCAAGGTCGCCATCGAATACGAGGACCTGCGCCGGGCGGACGGGCTGTATACGAAGTATTCCTATTTCCGCGCCGGCGACGCTCTCATCCCGGCGCACAAGTTCTTCAGCGATCACTGGTTCGTCAAGACGGTCAGCAGCGACCTCCTCGCCGCGAGGCCGGAACTCGCCGCGGAGGAGCGCGACTTCGTCGAGACGCAACCTTACAAGGAGGAGGTCCAGGAGATCTTCGACATGGCGGGCGTCGAATACGGGCGCATCGACTTCAGCGTCAAACCGGACGGCGCGCTGGTGGTGTTCGAGATCAACACCAATCCCAACCACCGCCATGAAAAGGTTATTCCGCAGGTGCGGCTGGAGACCTACAGGAAAACGCGCGCCGCGCTGCGCGCCGCCCTCGCCGAGGTCGCCGGCGCCGCGCCGCCGGCTGAACTGTCCTGGCCGAGGGACGCATATTGGGCGCGCTGGCGTCAGCGCATCAAGAAGGCGGTGCGCGTTTAAAGCACCGGGGAAGGCGGTAAGAGTATGACGACAACAGACGAAAAAGCGGTCGCGTCGGTGATGGCGTGGCTGGGGGAATGGGAAGACGCCATTGCATCGAACGACATTCCGAGGGGAGAGGCGCTGTTCGCGCCCGAGGCGAGCGGCTTTGGCACCGTCACGCTGCGGACCGAAGGGCGGGCCGATCTGATCGAGCGGCAATGGCGCGAAGTCTGGCCGCGCACCAGGGAGTTCGCGTTCGAGCGCGAGACCATGGCGGTCCACGTTTCGCCGGACGCGCGCCTCGCCAGCGTGCAGGCGCTGTGGCGCTCGTTCAGCAATGACGGCGACGATGTCGGCCGCGAGCGCAACGGCCGCGCCACCATCGTCCTGACCCGCGGCGGCGGCGACGCGCCATGGCGCTGTACGCACACGCACTTTTCCATGTGGCCGAACATGGCAGACCTCGACATCGCGGGCAAAATCAAGGACTGACCCCTCCGCTTGCGGCGATTGGGGGCGCCCTGCGCGACCCGGGGCGCTACTCGCCGGGCTGCGCCGCGCGCGGCGCCGGGTCCGCCGGCGCCAGCGGGACGTCCGACGCCCCGCGCACGCGCCGCCAGCGCTCCTTGATCATCGCCGAGGTCATGCGCGAGCCGTCCGGCGACCAGCCCGGCGGGCCGAACAGATAGCCGAGCGCCTCGCGCGGGGAGCGGGCCCGGCCGAGATCCCTCGCGATGCCGATCCATTCGTGAAAAGCGATCATCAGAGGATTGAAGGTCGCGAGGTTCTTGACGATGCCGTAGCGCGGGCGCTCCTCGCGATCCTCGGGGATGAAGGTGCCGAACATCCGGTCCCAGACAATCAGCGTGCCGGCGTAATTGGCGTCGAGATAGCGCGGGTTGGTGGCATGGTGCACGCGGTGGTGGCTCGGCGTGTTGAAGATCCATTCGAACGGCCCCATGCGGTCGATCAGCTCTGTATGGATCCAGAACTGGTAGACGAGGTTTATACCGCCCACGAACAGGATCATTTCCGGCGGGAATCCGATCAGCGCCAGCGGCAGGCCGAAAATGAAGGAGAAGGAAAACTTGCCGGTCCAGGTCTGGCGCAGCGCGGTGGACAGATTGTAGTGCTGCGAGGAATGGTGGACGACGTGGCTCGCCCAGAACCAGCGCCGCTCATGGGCGATGCGGTGGAACCAGTAATAAGCGAAGTCGTCGGCGATAAAGCACGCGAGCACCGTCCACCATGTCGCGGGGATCCCGTCGATCAGGCGGAACTGGTAGACGAAGGCGAAGCTCGCATACATGATCGCGCCGCCGCCGACGAGGCCGGCGATGCGGTTGCCGAGCCCCATGGAGAGGCTGGCGAAGGTGTCTTTCATCTCGTACCGGCCGCGCCCCGTTCGCCGGGCGACGATCATCTCAAAGACGATCAGAAGCACGAAGGCCGGAACGGCGTAGGCGACGATATCGGGAAACTCCATGGTTTCCTTTTACCACGCAGCGCTTTCGGCGCAACGGCGCGACATGCCCGGGCAGAGCGCGGTTTCCGCCGCCCGAAGGCGCGCTCAGCCAGCGCCCGCGTCAGTACCGTTTTGCGGCGCCGCAAGACGGGCCGTCCATCGTTCGGCGTCCTCCTCGCTCGCGGCCGTCACCACCAGCCGGGGGAAAGCGTGGTCCGGCGCCTCGATCACGACGTCGGCGCCGTCGCGGCGGCTGCGCAGGTCGGCGAGCCGAACCCGGCGCGTTGCGAGCCCGTCGCCAAGCGTAACGACAAGCGCGGCCTCGCCCGCCCGGCTCACCGCCACCGCCCCGCCCTCCCCCGCGAGCCAGGCGTCGGGGACGAAATCGGGCTCGTCAAAGGCGAGGCGCTCGGCGGCGGCGGCCTCGTTCACCACCGCCCGACGAGCGCCGAAAATCACCCTGGCGAGACCCACGAGCAGGATCACCCCGCCCAGGGAAATCGCCAGGTCAATGAGGACATTACCTGTCAAATCAGGGTGTTATCCGACAATCTCGTCATCGGAGAAGAAGAACGCGATTTCCTCCTTCGCCGTGTCCGGACCGTCGGAGCCGTGGACCGTGTTCTCGCCGATGGATTCGGCGAATTCCGCCCGGATGGTGCCGGCTTCGGCTTCCGCCGGGTTGGTCGCGCCCATGATTTCACGGTTCCGGGCGATGGCGTTCTCGCCTTCCAGCACCTGCACGACCACCGGTCCGGAAATCATGAAATCCACCAGTTCGCCGAAAAACGGCCGCTCCTTGTGGACCGCGTAGAAGCCCTCCGCCTGCTCGCGGGTCATGTGGATGCGCTTGGAAGCGACGACGCGCAGGCCGCCCTCTTCCAGCTTCGCCACGACCTTGCCTGTCAGGTTGCGGCGGGTCGCGTCGGGCTTGATGATCGAGAAAGTGCGTTCGAGCGCCATGTCGAAATATCCTCTATGGTGGAAACTGTTGATTCGGCGGGGTACCTATCAATCGTTCAGCAACGCCGCAAGCGCTCTTTCGGCCCATGGCGAAGGAACCCGCCGGCCAAACCGGACCGAAGCCCATATCGCAGGAGACGGCATCCATGTCAGAATCGCAACCGAACCCGGCGGGAGGCCCGCCGATTTCCACCAATCCCGGGGACGCCGGCAACGCCAACCTGATCTATATCCTCTACCTGGCCGGGCTCGTCACGGGCGGGGTGACGACACTGATCGGCGTCGTCATGGCCTACATGGCGAAGGACGCGGCGCCTGACTGGCTCGGGTCCCACTACCGCAACCAGATCCACATTTTCTGGAAAGGGTTGGTTTACGCCCTCGCGGGCTCGCTCTTGTCGATCGTGCTGATCGGGTTTCTGGTGCTGCTCTTCGCGCTGGTCTGGTACATCGTGCGCATCGTCAAAGGCATGCAGACCGTGTCGCGGGGCGAGGCCTATCCCGCCCCGTCGAGCTGGGGATTTTGACGGTTCGCCGGCATTAAGCCCCAGGAGCGCGCCCGCATTGGGCGCCGTCGGGCGCGGCGCCGCGGCCCCAGCATAGACCGAAGCGCCAGCATAGATCGAAGCAAAGGCCGCGCCCGACGCCGCCGGTTTCGAGACCGTTAACCGTTACGCCGCGTCGGCCCCGGGCTTGGTCCAGAGCATCGACTGGAAGCCGGCGTCCACCTCCGTTTCCGCCAGGTGGTTCATGTAGTTCGACATCACCTTGAAGGAGACGCCGAGGATCACCTCCTGCATCGTGCGCCGCGTATATCCGGCGTCGAGAAGCGCCTGCATGTCGGCTTCCTCGACCCAGCCGCGCTGACGCGTGAGCTTGGCGGCGAAGCTGCGCAGCGCCTCCAGCCTGGCGTCGGCGAGGGGCTCGCCCGCGCGCAGGGCCTTGAGGATCTCTTCCGGCATTTTTTCCATCTGCGCGATCACCGAGTGGGCGGCCATGCAGTAATGGCACTCGTTCTCGAAGTTGATCGCCATCAGCACAACCTGGCGTTCGAGCACGCTGAGATCGGTCCTGGCGTAGATATCGCCGATGGTCTTGTAGGCGTCGAGCAGCGCCGGGCTTTCCGCCATGACCGCATGCAGATTGGGAATGAACTTGTATTTCGCCTCGCTGTCCTCAAGCTGCGCCTTGCTGTCCTGCGGGGCGCTGTCGGGGGTGTGGACGGTGAAATCCATGGGATTGTCTCTCCTTTGACGTCTTGACGCCCTGACTATGGGTTCGCGCGCCGCAGCGCCAAGGCACATCTGCGTGAGGGTCCCGCGCGCAAGAAAGGAAGGGTCGTTGCATCGGCGCTTTCGCGCCGCTTCGCCGCGCCCGGCGCGCCTATTCGCCGGCGACGGCTTCCTTCGCGGTCCCGTCCGGCTCTTTCGCCGCCGGCGGCTCGAACGTCTCCGGGCCGTCCGCGGCGGCGTATTCCAGATACACCGTGCGCGAAGGAAAGGCGAAGCCCGTCCCCGCGCCCTCGACGATATCCTTGATCGCGCAGGCGAGCCGCTCCTTGATTTCCAGCCACTCGCCCCAGACGGTCGTGCGCGTGAAGCAATAAAGCATGATGTCGATGGAGGATGCGTTGAAGGCGTCGATGCGCACGAAGGTCGCGACCTCCGGCGGATGGGCGAAATCCTCGTTCTCCATCACATACCGCTCGATCCCGTCGCGGATCTCCTTGAGCTGGGCGAGGGTCGTTTTGTACTCGACCCCGATCTTCCAGTAGATCCGCCGGTGGGTCATTTCCGAGAAGTTGACCACGGCGCTGTCCGACAGGGTGGCGTTGGGCACGTTGACCAGCGCCTTGTCGAACCGGCGCACCGCCGTCGAGCGGAAGTCGATCCGTTCCACCGTGCCCTCCACCACGCCGTCGACCAGGATCCAGTCGCCCTGCTTGAAGCGCCGCTCGGCGATGATCAGGGCGCCGCCGATCAGGTTCTTGAAAAAGTCCTGGGCGCCAAGGGCGACCGCGACCGACAGGAGCGACAGGCTGGCCAGCACCGGCATCACCGGGATGCCCCAGATCGTCAGGATGGCGACGGCGCCCATGAACACGAAAAACCCTTTCAGCGCCTTGCGGATCCACTGGATCAGCGTCAGCGTGAAGACCCGCGCCAGCGGCCGCAGCAGGTGCGCGAAGGGGTCGACCAGCCGGAACAGCCCCCAGAAAATCGTCAGGGCAATGAGGGTCTGGTCGATACGGGTCGCCGCGCTCGCCGCCGGCCCTTCGAGACCCAGGGTCTGCGCCGCGAGAAAGACGCCGAGCGCGATGGGCAGGAAGGTCAGCGGCTGTTCCAGCGCCTCCACCACCAGATCGTCGATATCCGTCCGGGTGCGCTTCGTCAGGCGCTTCAACGAGCCGACGATGAAATGCGCGATGACCTTGCGCAGCAGGACGAAGACCACGAACAGAAGCGCCGCCGCCACCACCCGGTCGACCGGAACGTCGAGCACGTCCATTTGCCAGACGGCGACGACCTGATCCCAGAAGGCTTTCAGCTGCGCTTCCATCGCCCGTCAGATCTCCGGCGCGGCGAGCCCGCGGCGATGCGCGGCGGCGACCGCCGTATTGCGCAACAGGCAGGCGATGGTCATCGGGCCGACGCCGCCGGGAACCGGCGTGATCGCCCCGGCGCGCGCCCGCGCCGCCTCGAAGTCGACATCGCCGACAAGGCGGGCGGCGCCCCCCTCCTCGACCCGGTTGATGCCGACATCGATCACCGTCGCGCCGGGCTTGATCCAGTCCCCCTGGACGAGCCGCGGCACGCCCACGGCGGCGCATAGAATGTCCGCCTCGCGGCAGACCGCGGCGAGGTCCCGGGTGCGCGAATGCGCCATGGTGACGGTGCAGTTCTCGGCCAGGAGGAGCATCGCCAGGGGCTTGCCCACCAGGATGGAGCGGCCGAGCACGACCGCATGTAGGCCGGAAAGGCTTTCGCGCGCCGTTCCGGCGAGCATGACCGAGCCCTGCGGCGTACACGGAACAAGCCCCCGCTTGCCCAGCATCAAACGCCCGGCGTTGGTCTCCGTCAGCCCGTCGACATCCTTGGCGGGATCGATCTCGTTGATGATCCGCGCCGCGTCGACATGGGCGGGCAGCGGCAGTTGCACCAGGATACCGTCGACCGCCGGATCGTCGTTGAGCGCGCGCACCAGCGCGGCGACCTCGTCCTCGCCGGTTTCCGCCGGCAGGCGATGCTCGATCGAGCGCATGCCCGCCTTCTTCGCCGCGACGCCCTTGTTGCGCACATAGACCTGGCTCGCCGGGTCCTCGCCGACCAGCACCACCGCGAGGGCCGGCGCGGCGCCCGCTTCGCGCGCAATGCCGGCGACCGCCTCGCCGATGCGGGCGCGCAAGTCGGCGGCGACGGCCTTGCCGTCAATGAGGTCGGCGGTGGGCTCAGCGGTCATGTCAGCATCTCCGGTCGATAAAAGCTCTGTCGGGCCGCGGGATCGGCGCGCCCACCCGCGGCGTTGCGCCTTCTCGCCGTCAACCGCCCCGCGTCGACGGCCCCGACGGCCGTCAGCGCGCAGCGATGCGCGCGGCGATCCACCAGTTCATTTCGCGCAGGAAGAACACGGCCAGGAGCAGGATCAGCGGCGACAGGTCGATCCCGCCGAGCCCCGGCATCACATTGCGGATCGGCCGCAGTAAAGGCTCCGTCAGGGCGATCAGCGTGCGCCAGACCGAATCGACAAAGCGATTATGCCGGTTGATGACATTGAACGTCAAAAGCCACGACATGACGACCATGACGAAGATGACGAAGACATAGAGCTGAAGGACCGCGTCTATCAGGGAAAAAAACGGCAGGGGGATCATCGGCGCGCCTCTGGTCTCGCTTGGTTGGGCGTGACTTAAGGCCAGTCGCCCGGCCTTGCAAGCTGCGCCCGCCGAAAGGGTTCGTTTTCAACGGCTTGATCCGGCATCGCGCGCCCTGGCGGCCAGGGAGATGTCGCCCGGCCGAGGCCGACGCCGCCAGCCGGAAAAGCGACAGCCTTATCACCCCCCTGGAAAGCAGGCGCAGACCGGCCCGCAGGGTATGCGGAACGCCGGGGCCCGCGCCCGCCGGCGGAACGGGCGGGCTAGTCCGCCGCGCCGTCCTTGACCCGGTATTTCTCGAACCAGGCAAGGGTGTAGTCGGTTTTCGCGTTGAGACGCGACGGGCGCCCGGCGATGCCGTGATTGGACCCCGGGATGCGGACCATGACGCTGGGCACGCGCCGGAGCTGCAACGCCTGGTAGAACTGCTCGGTCTCGGAAATCGGCGTGCGGTAGTCGACTTCCCCGGTGATCAGCATGGTCGGCGTCTCCACATTGCCGACCAGGGAGAGCGGCGAGCGGCGCCAGTAATGCTCAAGCGCCTCCCAGGGCGGGCCGGGAAACTGGGTCGCGATCTGGCCGATGTAACTGTCCGCGGTCAGCACTTTCGACACCCAGTTGATCACGGGCTTGGCGGCCATGGCGGCGTTGAACCGGTCGGTCAGGCCGATGGCGTAGGCCGCGGCGATGCCGCCCGCCGATCCTCCGGCGATAAACAGGTTGTTTTCGTCGGCGAAGCCGTTGTCGATCGCCCAGTCCACGGCCGACATGTGGTCGGCGAAGTCATCAGGGCTCGAATATTTGTATTTCAGGAGATTGGCGAAGTCGCTTCCATAGCCGATCGAGCCGCGATGGTTGTCGTAAACGACCACATAGCCCGCCGCCGCCATCCGCTGAAGCTCCGCGGAGAAGTGGGGGCCGTAGGCGAGATGCGGCCCGCCATGGATTTCGATGATCAACGGATAGGTTTCCCCTTCCCGGTAGCCGGGCGGCGTAATCATCCATCCCTGGACCTCAAGCCCGTCAAGGGACGATTCATAGGTGAACGTACGGACCTCGCCGAGGTCGCGATGCGCGAGCAGGTCCTCGTTAAGAAAAGTGAGCCTTCGCGTCCGCCCGTTCTTGTAGGCGTAAAGGTCCGCCGGGCGCTGCGCGTTTCCCTTGGTGTAGACCAGCGCGCCGCCGCGCCCAGCATCATAGGCGCCGCTGACGTAAGGCCGGCCGATGGTGGTGCCGCCGACGCCTTCCACGGCCACGCGCCGGCGCCCGTCGACCCCGACGACGCCGATCATGTTCTCGCCGCGGTTCTGATAGGTGAACGCGATCTCGCTGTTGGAAAGCCATTGCGGATCGCCCGCGCGCCGGTCGAGGCTTGCGGTGAGGTTCCTGGCCCCGCCGCCGTCGCGGTTCATGAGAAAAACCGTTGTGGCGACGAAAGGCTCCGGCTCGTTGTCGGTCCGAAGATAGGCGATGCGGCGACCGTCCGGAGAGACCTTCGGGCTCGCCTCGACGCCCGGCGCATCGGTGAGCTGCGCAAGATCGCCGGAAACAACGTTTACGGAGAAAATATCCGCTTCCCGGGTCTGAAGCTCCCAGTCGTCATTGCGATTGGCGGAGAACAGGATTTCCCGCCCGTCGGGCGTGAACGAGAGGGGGCCGTTATGATGGAAATCCCCCGAGGTGAGCTGACGCGCCGTCCCGCCATCCGCCGGGATGGTGAAGACGTGATCGTAGGCGAGGTCGAGAAAGCCCTCGCCGTTGGTGCGATAGCGCGCGCGGTCGATGACCCTGGGCGGCTCGGCCCAGTCGGCGCCGTCCGGCTTTTCCGGCTTGCTGACCAGGCTTTCGCTTTCCCCTTTCACCGCCATGGAAAAGGCCAGCATGTCGCCCTCGGGCGACCATACAAGATCGTCCGGCTTTTCCTCGAACGAGCCGAGCAGGGCTTCGCGGCCCGATCGCAGGTAATGCACGTAAAGGGCCGTGCGTCCCGCCTCGCTTTTCATATACGCAATGCGCGTCCCGTCGGGAGACCAGCGCGGCGAGCTGTAGGACCCGGCGTCGGCCAGCAGCGGTTCGTGCGACCCGCCGTCCAGATTGACCAGCCAGACATGCGCGCGGGTGCGGTCGGTCATGATGTCGTTGAAACGCCGCACATAGAGGGCCCGCCGCCCGTCAGGGGCAATCCGGGGCTCGTCCGCCCATTCAAGCTCGAACACGTCCGCCGCGGAAAACAGGCGGAGATCGTCATCCGCCGACGCCTCCAGGCTGAAACCCGCCGCCAGAGCCAACAACACGGCCATCACTCGCATAACGCCCCTCCGAAAATCACTGCACATGATATCCAGCATGGCGAAACAAGAGGCGGCGTGGCAAGGCAAATGCGCACAACGGCCTGCCGGCCGGCAAAGAACGCAGGCAGTCCGGGCCGCGCCGGTTGGGTCCGCCGGCCGGGTCCGCCGATCATTGCTGCGCGCCCGTGAAAGTCCCGCTCCGTCAACCATCCTTGCGGCCAGCTGACGAAACCGCGCCGGGGTCCGACGCGACAAAATGCGCGAATGCGCCGCCCGGGGCTCCCCCGGGCGGCGGGCGTCAGGTCTCGTCGCCTCTTGGCGAGCGGCCGTTACGAGCCGTCATAGGGCAGCGACGATTTGTGGACGACCATGCGCAGGTCGCCGTTCAAATCCTTGATGTAGCCGATGGTGTATTCGACTTTGGTTTCCTCGCCGGTCGCCGGCGTGAAGAAATAATTGCCCATGGCGACAGCCATGGTGCAGCTGTTGTTGGTGATCCCGGCATTCTCCCAGCGGACCTGGGTCCAGGGCCGCAGCGCGAAGCCCTTATCCTCCGGGTAGGACGGATTGCCGTTGACGAAATAGGACAGCGCGCCGTCGAAGGAGGCCCTGAACTGGTCGACCGACGCCAGGGTCGGCTTGAAGAGGACGAGGCTGAGATCGTAGGCGTAGAACCTGTTGATATGGTCCGACGCGGCGGCGACATAATCGCCCCCTTCGGAATAGACCCGGCCGATCTCGACAATGCCGTCGCCCCAGGCTTTCTGCGCGGCGACGACTTCCTGTTCGGTGATGCATTGATCGCTATACTGAGCGAATGTCTGGCGCTGCGGCGCCGTCGTGGTTTGCGTGGTGCAGGCTGCGGTCCCGGCCAGGGCGAGAGCGGAAACGAGAAGTCTCATGGATTTTCCTTTCAGGGGTTGAGAACAACGAAGGAGAAGCGGCGGCGAGCCGGCAGGAGCGAGGCGCCGGATCCGCACCGTCACGGGAAGCGCGCGCATCGGTCACAGGTTCCAGAACAGGGTCAGCGAGAGATTGTGATTGACCTGCTCGTCGTCGAACGGGGTGTCGAGAATATTGTTGAGATAGCCGGCTTCGAAACGCGCGCTGTCGCTGACACGCCATGCGCCGCCGACAAAGAGGCGGTTCTGGTCGAAGCCGCCGCGCTGCACGCCTTCGGCCTCGTTGAGATTGACGAACAGCTCATCCCAGACGACGGCGGAAAAAGCCGAACTGCCGATCGGCTTCGCCCAGCGCACGAACTGCCGGAAGCGCCAGCCCGTCTCTCCGGTTCCGCGAAACCGCTGTTCGAGTCGCGAGCGGCCGCCGAGACTGCCGCCGAACACGTCCGGCAAGGCGTAGGTGGCCTGCTGCCAGAAGCGGTCCTCCTTGATGTCCGGCCGGCCGTCGTCGCGGGAGACGACCCGGGCATAGCCCGCCCACAGATCGACGGCGTCGTTCATCCGCCAGCCGAGCGCGGGCCGGATGATGGAGACGCCCAAATCGGAGGCGTCGTTATTGAAACGCGCGTGGCCGTCGAACCAGAGGAGAAACCGGCTGTCTTCCTTTACCGGCCCGGCGACGGCGATCGCGTTCCAGGACTGAAAGTCGCTTTCGACTTCCTGGGCGGCCGCGGGCGCCAGCAGGGCCAGCGCGGCGGCGGCGAAGCGGAAAAGAGCGTGCATCGGTCGTCGTCCCCTCGGATGGGCTTTAAAAGACGACGCAGAAGATGGAGGATCCCGTTCGGCCTGGCGTCAGCCGGTCAGCCAGTCCGCCGGCCTAGGCCACATGGCCTAGACCTCGGGGGCGGAACCTCTATCTTTCGGGAATGGAAGAGAGCGAAAGGCGGATGCGCCCACCCCCCGATCAGACTCCCCCCGACATCCCCGCGCCCGACGCGTCCGCGCCCGACACGATCGCCGAACTTCGCGACCTTTACCGATCGGCGGAAGCGAGAGCGGCGCGCCTGCGGCTGCTGATCGAGGCGGGACGCGATCTCTCATCGGCGACGGCGGACGAGCTTCCCGCGACGCTGCGCGTGAACGCGCGCCGGGCGGCGCTGTTCGCGGGCTTTCAGGACGGCGAGGTCTCTTTCGACGCCGGCGCCGAGGGCGTGCCGCTGATCGCGCCGGGGCCGGACGGGCGCCGGGTCGGCACGCTCATGCTGGTCGGCGAGGCCGACCCCGGCGGCGTGCGCGATCGGGAAGACCGCGAAGCGCTCGACATGCTGGCGCAACTGATCGCGGCGGCGGTCGACCGCGCCGCGCGCGACGGCGAGCGCGACCGGCTCCTCGCCGCGCTTCGCGAGCGCGAGCAACATCTGGAGCATCTTGTCGGCCGTCTTTTTTCCGCCCAGGAAGACGAGCGCCGCTACGTGTCGCGAGAACTCCATGACGGCGTGGCGCAGACGGCGACGGCGCTTTTCCGCCGCCTCGACGCCCGCCCGCCCGCCGGCGGCGAGGCCGGCTCCGAGGACGCTCAGCTTGCGGAAATCGCCAAAGGGCTGGTGCGCGAGTTGCGCGCGGTGATCGCCGGGCTTCGCCCGACCGCCCTCGACGATCTCGGCCTTGTCCCGGCCATCAAGACGCTCGCCGAGGAATTACAGGCCGAGGGTTACGAGGTGCGATGCTCGGTCGAGGGCGAGGAGGGCTGGCCGCACATTCTGACCACGCCCTATTTCCGGATCGCGCAGGAAGCCCTTTCGAACATCCGCAAACATGCGGGCGGGCGCTGCAAGGTGGACGTCTCGCTGCGGGGCGATGCGGCGAACGGCCGCTGGCGTCTCGAAATTCGCGACTACGGCGAGGGCCTTGGCGGCCGGGACATGACAACGTCCTTTGACGGGCGGCATGTGGGCATCGAGATGATGCGGGAACGGATGAGCGCCGTCGGCGGCGTTCTCAAGGTTTCGCCGAGGACGCCGGGCGTCGCCGTTCTGGCCGTGACGGAGACGGGCGCATGAGCGGGATCGATCCCAGCATCGTCATTATCGACGATCACGAACTCGCGCGCGAAGGGCTGAGGCTCGCGCTGGAGCAGCGCGGCTTCAACGTCGCCGCCGCCGCGGCGACCGGCGAAGACGCCATCGCCCTCGCCCGCGAACACGAGCCGGACCTTCTCCTCCTCGACATCAGGCTCGGGGACGGGATGGACGGTCTCGCCGCGGCGGCGGCGATCGAGGAGCTGAACCTCAAGACACGGATCATCATGCTGTCGCTGCATGACGATCCCGACTATGTGCGCGCCGCCCTTCGCGCCGGCGCCAAGGGCTATGTGCTGAAGGACGCCTCGCTTGACGAGTTGTGCCGGGAGGCGCGCATCGTCTTCAACGGGGGAACGGCGATCCCCCCGGACCTGCTGTCGAAGATCCTGATGCGGACCGACAAGCCCGCGGAAGACGATCCGCCCGTCGACAGGTTGACGGAGCGCGAACGGAACGTGCTCGAACTGGTGGCGGACGGTCTCACCAACAAGGCGATCGCCAGGCGGCTGGACATCAGTCCGTCGACGGTCAAAGCGCATGTGGAGCGCGTGCTCGCCAAACTCGGGGCCGCCGACCGGACCCAGGCGGCGGTCATGATGGCGCGCTGGAAACAGGATGGCGGCTAGGATGGCGGAACGGCTCTCCCCGCCCGCCCGGATCGCCCGGGCGTGGGCGGACATCCCCCTGACGCGCAAGGGGCTCGTCGTCGTCGCCGTCCCCCTGGTCATCCTGATCGGGGCGCTCGTCACGCTCTATCGGGCCAGCAACGCCGAAGCCCAGGCGGAAAGCGAAGTGCGGCGCGCATTTTCGATCCAGCGCGACGTCTACCAGGTGCATGCGCTTCTGGCCGAGGCGGCGAGCGGCGTGCGCGGATTTCTTCTGACCGATCAGGAACGGTTCCTTGAGCCCTACTGGAAAGCGGACCGGGAGTTGCCGGCGACGCTTGCGCGCCTCGATCTTGCGATTCAGGACCGCGGCGTGCGCGAAGCCTATGAGGTGTTTCTGACGCAGGCGGACAAAAAGCGCGTCAGTCTCGACAGGCTGCTCGACCTCGGGCGACAGGCAGGCGAGCGACAGGCAGGCGGGCGGCAGGCAGGCGGGCGCCCCGGCGCGCCGTCCGGATTGCCCCCCGAGATTCTCGACCTCCTGGTCGTCAACAAGGCCGACCTCGACGATCTCCGGCGGCAGATCGACGTCATCCAGTTGCGCGAAGGCCGCCTTCTTGATGCGCGGCAGGTGCGGGTCGAGCGCGTCCGCCAGCAGTTTCTGCTTCAGACCGCAGTCAGCGCCGTCGTCGGCGTCCTCGGCAGCCTACTCGCCGTCTATCTCTTCTCCACGGGCATCGTGCGTCGGGTCCACGCGCTTGAAGGCAACGCGGAGCGGTTGCAGAAAGGCGAGCCCCTGGCCGCTTTCCCGCCGGCCTTCGACGAGATCGGGCGCCTCGCCCGAAAGCTCGACAGGGCGAGCGCGCTGCTGCGGCAACGGGAGTCCGCATTGCGCGAGAGCGAGGAGCGTTTCCGCCTCGTCGTCGAACGGGTTCGCGATTACGGCATTTTCGCCCTGACGCCGCAAGGCGAAGTCGCCACCTGGAACACGGGCGCCGAGCGCATCAAGGGATGGAGCGCGGATGAAATCCTCGGTCAGCATTTCGGCCGTTTCTACCCGGAGGAAACCCGCGATTTTCTTCCCGGGCAGATGCTCGCGCGCGCGCGGCGCGACGGCTCCGCCGAAGACGAGGGATGGCGCATTCGCAAGGACGGCTCGCGGTTCTGGGCGAACGTCATCATCACGGCGCTGCGCAATGACGAGGGCGAGTTGCGCGGCTTCGCCAAGGTGACCCGCGACATCACCGAGCGCAAACAGTCCGAGGAGGCCCTGCGCGTCGCCAGGGAAGAGGCGATCGCCGCCAATCTTGCGAAAAGCTCCTTTCTCTCCCGCACCAGTCACGAGTTGCGCACCCCCATGAGCGCCATCATCGGCTTTGCGCAGATGCTTGAGCTTGACCACGACCAGTTGCCCGAGCGGCACCAGAAGGCCGTCGGGCAGATCCTCAAGGCGGCGAGACACCTGTTGTCGCTGATCAACGACCTCCTCGACATTTCGAGCATTGAAGCGGGGGGCGAGGAGATGAATATCGAGACCGCCGAACTCAACGACATCCTCACCGAGGCGCATGGATTGTCCGCGCCGATCGTCAAGGCGGCCGGGCTCCGGTTCGATTTGCAGCTGCCCGAGACGCCCCTGGCCCTCGCCTGCGACCGGCGGCGCGCCATACAGATCATCCTCAATCTTGTCACCAACGCGGCGAAATACAATCGTCAGGGTGCGTTCGTCCGGCTCGCGGCGCGGGCGGATGGGGCGCGGGCGATCATCGAAGTGTCCGATGACGGGCCCGGCATCGCCCCCGGCGACGCCCCCAGATTGTTCACTCCTTTCGACCGGCTTGGCGGGGAACGGCAAAAAGGCGTGGAAGGCTCCGGCCTGGGCCTCGCCCTGTCGAAGCGCCTCGTCAAGTCGATGGACGGCGAAATCGGCTTCGAGCCGAACCGGGCCGCGGGCCGCGGGTCCGTCTTCTGGTTCAGCCTGCCCCGCGCGCCGTCGCCGGCGCAGGCCGCCATTGAAAAACCTTCCGGGGAGGAACCAACGCCATGAGCGCGCCGGGCGATTTCGTCACCATGCAGGAGATCACCAGGCGGCGGGTGCTCGTCATCGACGACGAGGAAGCCAACATCCTCCTGCTTGAATCCCTGCTTGAACGCGAGGGATACGAGGACGTTCACTATCTCGTCGATCCGGCGAGAGCGATGGAGACGTTCATCGAGACGGCCCCGCATATAGTCCTGCTCGACCTGATGATGCCCGACATCGACGGGTACCAGCTGCTCGACGCCTTCCGGCGTCAGACGCGCCCGGACGAGTTCCGGCCGATCCTTGTCCTGACCGCGGACACCACTGTACAGGCGCGCCGCCGCGCCCTCTCCCTCGGCGCCAAGGACCTGGTGGTGAAACCCTTCGACGTGATCGAGGTCGGCCTGCGGATTGCGAACCTGCTCGAAACGCAAATCCTATACGAGCGCCTCCGCCGGACGCCGGCGTGAGCGTAAATAATAGCGTGAGCGCACAGACGCACACGAAAAACGAGCTGTTGGAAGGTGAGCCGGCCTTGGACGCCGGCCTTGGGCGCCAGCCTTGGGCGAAGGATCGAAGCGGAACCCGCGCGATGGGATGGCGGGCCGCGTCGCGTGCATAAAAATGGCGGAGCTTGATGGTGACGCATCGAGCCGAAGCCCCCAGACGCCGCGACTGCGCGTCGGCCCGTCAGGCCGCCCGCCGGAGGCGATTGCGAAGCAATTAGCCGCGAGGCAAAGGATGGTGGAGCTAACCGAAGCTTCATCGAACCACGGCCCAAGCGGCCGACTGGCCGCCAGGCGGTCAGCCCGCCCCATCGGAGACACGAGCAAAGCGAGTTGTCGTGAGATATGTAAAGTGGTGGGCGCGGCTGGGTTCGAACCAGCGACCCCTACGGTGTGAACGTAGTGCTCTCCCGCTGAGCTACGCGCCCGAAGATTCAGGCTAGTAGCGCACTCGTCGCGCGTTTTCAAGGGGATGCAGACAAGCGTTGCCGATCATGGCGGATCGCTGCGTTTTTTGGAGAAAGTCGTTGCCGTTACGTTGCCGCCTCGCCCGAACCGGGCCTTGAGGACGCTTCGTGACGCAAGCGTCTGGGCTTGCCAATCGACGCTTCCGAATTTGTCAGGACGGACTTGGCGCACAAGCGAGCCTGAGGCTGTCGTTAACAATGTCGCTCGCGAATACGGACGACGGCCGCTGCTCCGTGTCGGGAAGTGTCAGGGTTTTTGTGTAAGTAGCGAACGCCGGCATGTTATGCTTGAAGGAGCAACGCATGCGAGAAGTGACGAAAAAACGTGAAATATCCGACGGCGGAGTTGATGAGCTTTTGAAGGAGTGAAACGCGAAGAGCGTTGAACGAAAAGCCGGAAGATCTGCTCGGGCCTGACGGGATATTCAAGGCGCTCAAAAAACGCATGATCGAGAAAGCGCTGGGCGCCGAGCTGAGCGGCCATCTCGGCTGCGACAAATCCGATCCCGCCGGGCGCGGCGGCGGCGACCGCCGCAACGGAACGAGCAACAAGACGGTCACGACGGAGGATGGTTCGGTTGAGATCGGCGCGCCGCGCGATCGCAACGGGTCGTTCGAGCCGCAACTTGTGAAGAAAAATCAGACGCGGATCGACGGCTTCGATGACAAGATCGTCTCAATGCATGCGCGCGGGATGTCGGTGCGGGAAATCCGCGGGCATTTGAAGGACCTCTATGGCGTTGAAATCTCGCCGGATTTGATCAGCCGCGTCACCGGCGCGATCCTGGAAGACGTGAAAGCCTGGCAGACCCGGGCGCTTGATGCGATCTATCCGGTGGTCATTTTCGACGCCCTGCAGGTCAAGATTCGCGATCACGGGATCGTCCGCAACAAGACTGTCTACCTGGCGCTGGCGATCCGCCCGATGGGAAACGGGAAGTTTTGGGGATATGGACCGAGCAGACAGAAGGCGCGAAGTTCTGGCTGAAGGTCATGAACGAAATGAAAAACCGCGGGCTCGACGACATATTGATCGCCGTTGTCGACGGCCTCAAAGGCTTTCCCGAAGCGATCAATGCGTTCAGGCGCTGCATTGGCTTCGCCAATGGTCGCCCTCACTTCCAAAATGCGTTGTCCAGACCTGCATCGTACATCTGGTGCGATACTCGCTCAACTTCTGTTCCTACAAGGACAAAAAGCAGGTCGCGCGCGACCTCAAAACCGTCTACAGCGCCAAGGATGCTGACGACGCAGAAGAACGGCTTGGCGATTTCGAGCAGAAATGGGGCGAAAAATACCTCTCTATCGGCCAGTCATGGCGGCGAAACTGGAGCCAAGTCATTGCGTTCTTCGCCTTCCCGAAAGATATACGTCGGATCATTTACACGACCAACGCTATAGAATCGCTCAACGCCTTGATCCGAAAGATAATCAAATCGCGCGGCCAGTTCCCGAATGACGACGCCGCAATCAAGCTGATCTATCTCGCCGTCCAGAACGCCGGCCAGGTTACGAACGCCGGTGTCTGGGGTTGGAAGACAGCCCTCAATCAGTTTGCTATCATGGTTGAAGACAGAATGCCGAACCAGATCTGAAACCTATGCCGGTTAATCCGTTTACACAGAATATCTGACAGGCTCCCGGCGGCAGGCGCAGATCGCCAAGCGTCATCTCCTGATCATCGACGAGCTCGGCTTTGCGCCGTTATCCAAGACGGGCGCCGAGCTTCTCTTCGAAGTGTTCTCCCAGCGCTATGAGCGCGGCGCCACGCTGGTGACGTCGAACCTGCCCTTCGACGAGTGGGCCGAGACCTTCGGCTCCGAGCGCCTCACCGGCGCACTGCTCGACCGGCTCACGCCCCACGTTCATATCCTCGAAATGAACCGCGACAGCTACTGGCTCGCCCAGGCGAAAAAGAACAAAGCGAGGCCGGATGCAAATGCCGGCGCCGAAGCCGGCGGATAATCACAGCAAAGCGGAATGGACAAAAGGCGCGCCCTGACTCGAAGACGGTCAGCACGCCTTGCGGCGAGAAGTATTTTCCACTGTTCGACAGGTTTGACCGCGAAGTCCGGGAACGGGCGTCCGCAACGGACCGGATGAGGCCGCGCTTGGCGCAGACGCGCCGCCAAGGCCCGGAAAGCGAGGGCACGCTTGATTTCTACAGAAATACCCGCTATATATTCTTTCAAAGGAAAGGAGCGCCGAATGCCCCAAACGGCAGTCATCGACAATCAGGAACGCGCGCGGGTCATGACCATGGCTGTGGTCCGGGCCGCCGAAAAGCTCGGGCTTTCAGGCAAGGACATGGCCCTGATTCTTGGGGTTTCGGAACCGACCGTCTCGCGGATGCGCAAGGACGAGTTCCGGCTGGAAGAAGGCACCAAGCCCTTCGAGCTTGGGGCCCTGTTCGTCCGCCTGTTCCGGTCGCTCGATGCGATCACCGGCGGCGACAGCAAGGTCGCCCATGCCTGGCTGCGCAATGACAACCGGGCGCTCGGCGGTCGTCCGCTCGATCAAATCAAGACGATTGCAGGACTGACTCATGGCCTTGCCTATCTGGATTCCAGACGCGCTCCGCTCTGAGCGGCAAGGCGTCAAACGCGTCTTCTGGCGCTGCGTGGAGGCGCAACACATCGTCTCCACGCTTGCGCTCGTCGACACGCTGGATGAGCAGCGCCTGCTGGAAGACATGCTCGAAGAGACCAAGCCGCCTGTCCCGCCGGACTGCGCGGGGTTGCATTATCTCTACATGACGCCGTTCCGCTACGGCCTCTATCCGAACGGGTCGCGGTTCCGCCGCGCCGGACCAACGCCGGGCGTCTATTACGTGTCGGAGGAACCGGCGACAGCGATCATCGAAACCGCGTTTCATCTCTTGCTGTTCTACGCCGACTCTCCGAGCACGCCATTTCCGGCGCAGCCGACCGAGCACACCGCGTTCGACGTGCCGGTTCGCAGCGACGCGTCGATCGATCTCACCTCAAAGCCATTCAGCGACGCGGCTGACCTCTGGATGCATCCCTCAGACTACGAAGCGTGCCAACAGCTCGAAGAGGCTGCACGCGCCGAGAACATCCAACTGATCCGCTACGCGTCAGTCCGCGATCCCGACCACAGACCCAATGCCGCCATTCTCACCTGCACCGCTTTCGCCGCCACGGCCCCCACCCAGAACCAGACCTGGCGGCTCTGGTTTAACAAGACCGGCGTGCATGCGATCTGCGAGTTTCTGGGGGAGAAGTTTTCCCTGCGATTTGATTGAACCGCGCCGGTAACCCCGGAGGCTGTTTGGTTGGGGTCATGCAGCGATAGCGTTTTCCTTCAGCGCTGCAAAGTCGTTGGCCTCGGCTTCTACCGGGGGAATGTTGCCGATCGGTTCGAGCAGACGGCGATGGTTGAACCAATCGACCTATTCGGGGGTGGCGTATTCGACGGCTTCCATGGATTTCCATGGGCCTTTTCGCCAGATGACTTCGGCCTTGTAGAATCCGTTGATCGTCTCGGCGAGGGCGTTGTCGTAACTGTCACCGACACTGCCGACCGAAGGCTCGAGACCTGCTTCTGCGAGACGCTCCGTATACCGTATGCTGACATACTGGCTGCAGCGATCTGAGTGATGAACAAGGCCGCTGCCGATGCCCGGTCTTCGGTCGTGCAGGGCCTGCTCAAGAGCATCGAGCACAAAGCTCGCATGCGCCATCCGGCTGACCCGCCAGCCGACAATGCGGCGGGCGAATACATCGATCACGAAGGCGACATACACAAACCCTGCCCAGGTCGAGACGTAGGTGAAATCGCTGACCCAGAGCCTGTTCGGCGCCGGGGCTTTGAAGTTGCGGTTCACATGGTCGAGCGGGCACGGCGCGGTTCAAGGGCGAGTTCGCGGGTGATCTCCTCAAGCGCGATGTCTCCGGCGAAGTCGGTGAAGTACTGGATCGATGTCCGCTTGGTCTTCTCCCAGGAGGCGCGCTGGTTCGGCGATTTGTAGAGATGCGCATTGTAGGCGATCTCGCCGACATAGACCTCGAAGGCTTCAGAGACACTGACGGTCGGTTTCGGCGTGCCGCCAAGCAGCGCTTCAGCGTCCCGCTCTTTGGGGATCTCTGCCGGGCCGGCGTTCTGATGAACCGCAAGCAGCCGCGCCAAGGCTTCCTCCAGTGGAGCGACCGTCGCAAGATGATCGATCGGCTGATAGGTGAAGCCGCTCGCCAGCGCCTTGACCGTCGCCATGCGATAGCGGCGGCGTACGGCTTCGGAGGTTTCGCGATTGGACGAGGGACCGACTTCCTCGGCGATTTTCAGCGAAGCCCAGTAGTGGTCGTCAGCCTCAGCAAGCAGATCGCGCTTATAGCGGGCCTGCTCAATCGACGTTGCGCCAAGTGATTCCTTGATCCGCTTGCGCGTATCGAGGTGCGAGAACTTGCTCGGCACACGTCGGTTGTACCACCAGACCCGGCCGCGCTGTTCGAGGTAGGAATTGTCGTCGACGCGCTTCATGACGCCGACCATTGGTCCACAATCTGGTCCCATTTTGGTCCACAGATTCCGGCCATTTTATGCAAGGAGAAGCAAAAGGAAGAGAAAATTCCTTTTGTTTTCAACCCTTTAAGCGGGTACCATTTCGAGAGAAATGGCGCGAGTGACGGGACTCGAACCCGCGACCTCCGGCGTGACAGGCCGGCGCTCTAACCAACTGAGCTACACCCGCTCGCGAGCCCTCGGCCCGGCAGAGATCCGCACTTACGGCAAAGCCCCGGCGCGGTCAAGCTGGAATATCGCGCTCCCGGCGAGACTGCCGCGGGACCATGCAAGGCCGCCGCCGCCGGCTGAAGAACCGGCAGGAAAAGCGAACCTGCGCCCGACACTTTTTGCCCGGGGATCGAATCTCGCCTAAGCACCAGGGAGAGCATCCCGCCAGCCCGCCGAGCCGCCTCATGATTTTTTTCCGACCGTCCGATTCGGGCCTTAATTCGATGCTCGGCCAGGTGATGTGGTTCAAGCGGTTCTGCGACGGCTGCGGGCTCGATTTCGACGTCGCGGTCGATCTCGACGCCAGCCCGCGCAACCGCGCCGAGGGGGCGCTGCATCGTCTTTTCTTCGATGAGGCGCCGAGGGAAAATCTGCGCCGCACTTTCGATGACCGGATAAGCCTGCGGGAATTTTTCAACAGCGCAATTTCGGGCGCCGGCGTCAGGCCGGCGCGAGACATTCTTGTCGACGCCGGCCTCAAGGACGGCGCCGGCGGGGGAAATGTCTGGACCCTGCACGAGTTTCAGCTTCACTGCCTGCGCAACGGCTTCCTCTCGGACCGGTTCCCCTACTGGGCGGCGCCGCTCGACCGGTGGACCCGGCGCGGCGCGCTGGCGCAGGCGGGCGGTTCGGAATCGCGGGACAAGGCCGCATCCTCGCTTTGCCTGATCCACAGCCGCATCGGGGACTGTTGCGTGCTGACGCGCGATCGTCTGCCTGCTGCGCTCGCCGCTGCGTTTCCCAAACCCGTCTTCGCAGCTCAGCGCTTTATGTCGCGGGAAGACTTCCAGCTATATTCGTTCGGCCTGCATCCAAAAATGCCCCCTCGGCACTACGCCGAGCGGGGCGCGCGGCTTGTCGATGCAGAAGCGTACGCCGCCGCCGCGGCCGCCCTGAAACAATCGCAAGACAAGCCGGTCCGGTTACAGTTCATCAGCGACGGCTATACGAAACCGGCAGAGGCCATCGCAAAGGCAAGCGGGAAAGACGCCGCGAGCGTCGAAAGCGCACTCAACGCCATGCTCGCGCCCGTAACGGCGCTCAGCGACAGCGTCCTGCTCGGCGAGACCGCCGCGCTTCTGGCGCCGACGCTGCAGGCCGTGATGGATTGCGATTTCCTGATCTCCGGCCCGTCCCTCTTCGCCGTCACAACCAAGCTCGCGGTGCAAGGGGAAGGCGCGCTGGACCGCTGGCGGATGCTCGATCAGAGCGACACGCTCAGCCGGTATCTGCAATTGCCGGCGCTGGTCAACCTGCCTTTGCCCGTTTACGAGGCGCGCCTGCTGCAATTGATCGCAACGTCGGGCTGAGCCGCCTTACCCGGTGTGTCTTTCGTTATGCGCCCGGCGCGGCGCGCCCCGAAAAACGATCGTCAGCCCGCCGACGGAACACGCGCCTCGCGCGGCAGCCAGAAGACATTCAGCGGCGCGGCGCCCTCGCCATCGGCATAGGGCGCAAAGCCGTCCCCTCGCGAGTCAAAGATCCAGCTTTGGTAGTCGAGCGCCGAAACGACGGCGCGCACCGCCTCGTAACTCGCCGGGTTGTATTCGATCATCATCGCCGGCCGCGCGCGCGCCAGCGTTCGGCGCATCCCCGCGACGACGCGTCCCTCATGCCCCTCCACGTCGATCTTGACGATACGCGGCGACAGGTCGAGATCGTCGATGGGAAAAGCTTTCACCTCGGTCCGGCGGAAGGTTACCCGCTCGCCGATCCGGTGAATGCGCATATGCGCGTCGAGATTTCGCCGCGCCGTCTCTTCATCCGTAGACGCATAATTGGTCAGGGCGACGGATTTGAACACCGGCGTGAAAAGCGTCAGCTCGGCGCGCTCGTCCGAGGCGCCCATCAGCCGGTAGTCGAACCCGGCGATCCGGTCCTTGACCTTCTTCAGGGAGGCCTCGTGGAGCGCGTTCGCCTCGATGCTGAGGATCGGGCGCGAGGCGATCAGCTTGCGGTAGGACAGGGCCGACAGCCCGTCATTGGCGCCGATGTCGAGGAACGGCTCCGGGCCGTCGCCGAACAATGCGAGCCCCTTGAAATCCTCGTCATGGGGCAGCATGAAGTCCATGAAGGCGACGCGCCGCCGCACGAATTCGTAAAGATGAATGTCGGAGACGGCGAGGCCGCGCAGAAAATCCAGGATCGCGTGTTTCATCTCAAAGCGGCAGCCTTTTAAACACAGTTTCCGGAATGGACCGGATAATCAGCATAATGAACGCCCAGAACCAGGGCGCGTAGACGATGTCTTTCGGCTTGTCGACGAGCCCGGCCACCCGTCTGGCGATGGCCGCCGGATCGGCGACGAGAAACATGCCTGGTTTGCCGAACACCATCTGCGTGTCGACAAAGCCGAGCTTGACGGTGGTCACGCGCACGCCCGCGCCGTGCAGCCGCCCGCGCAGCCCGGCGAAATAGGCGTTCATGCCGGCTTTCGCCGCGCCATAGACGTAGTTGCTGGCCCGACCGCGGTCGCCCGCCACGGAGGACAGGACGAGCAGGTGTCCGGCGCCCCGCGCTTCCATCGCGTCGACGATTCCGGCAAGGCCGGTCGCCGCGCCGAGAAAGTTGGAGGCGCCGATGTCGAGAATTTTGCGCGGATCGCTGCGCGCCGCGACCTGGTCGCCAAGGGCGCCGGTGGCGATCACGACGATATCGGGCGGACCGACCGCCGTCAGGACGGCGTCCGAGAAAGCGCAATGCGCGCCGAAATCCGCCGCGTCGAAGGCGAGCGCCGTCACCGCCGCGTCCGCCCGCACGCGCAGATCCGCCGCGATGATGTCGAGTTCGGCCCGGTCCCGCGCCGCCAGAACGACGCGGTCGCCGGGCTTTGCGAGCGCCAGGGAAATGCGCCGGGCAAGGCTCGACGTCGCGCCGAGGATGAGGATCGACCGGCTCATGACGCGCCGTCCAGTCCGAGGCGCGCGATCATGGCGCTGGCGAAGACGCCGTCCGGATCGACCCTGCCGACGACTGCGCGGAAAGCCGACAGGGAGGATGCGTAAAGCCGCTGGAACGCCGCCGCGCCGAGGCGCGAGTCCTTCGCGAGATGAATCCGCCCGCCGGCGTCCGCCACCGCGTCATCAGCGGCGTCAAGAGCGGCGCGGGCGCGCGCCGTCGCAGGCATGTCAACCAACACGCTGACGCCGTCTTTCGCGCCATAGGACAACAGCCCCTCCCCCGCCTGCATCAGTTTCATGGCGAAGAGATAAGGGCGCGCGCCGTTTTCGATCAACCGGTTCAAAATCGTCCCGATGCGGTCCTTGTGCTCGCCCGGCAGGACGAACTGGTATTCGAAAAAACCGCGCCGGCCGTAAAGCCGGTTCCAGGCGCTGAGGCCGTCCCAGGTGAAAAGATGCGCGCGCAACGGAACGCTCGCGCCGCCGCGCGCCGCGCGCAGCTTACGCCCATAGGCCGCGTTGAACGCGCGGTTGGAAAGCTCGTTGTAGAAGGGCGCGAGAAGGCCGAGGGGCGGCGCCGCCAGCGGCGCCCAGTCGCCCGCCTCGATCGGCGGAGCCGCCGGGTCGGGCGCGGCGGCGATGACCGCGCCCTTGACGGCATCGGCATCGCGCGCGTTCAGAAGATCGCCCCAGTAGACAACCGACGCGGCCCCCGTGTTTTCTTCCAGCCGCGCGAGCGCCGCGCCGAGGCCGTCCACGGGGATCGTCTCCTGGCGCATCAGGCTCGGCGGCGCGGGCGCGAGCGCCAGGTGCAGCCGCTCGATCGCGCCGGTTCGCCCCAAGCCGCCCGCCGACGCGGCGAAGATGTCGGCGTTCTCCTCCCGGCTGCAATGCAGGAGATCCCCATTGGCCAGGCGCAGGTCGATGGCGCGCACGCAGCGGCTGAAGCCGCCGGCGCGGCGGTGATTTTTCCCGTGGACGTCCATGGCGAACGCCCCGCCGATGGTGATCGCGCTGAAGCCCGGCGCGACGGCGGGCGCGAAGCCCTTCGGCCCCGCAATCATGAAAAGCTCGCGAAAGGTCAGCCCCGGCTCGGCAATCAAGGCGCCGCTGGTCCAGTCCGCGTGATGGATGCGGTTCAGCCGGCTGACGTCAAGCACCACACCGCCCCGGCCGAAGGCCGCATCGCCGTAGGAATGCCCGCCGCCGCGCACCGTCAGCGTGCGCCCCGAGGCCGCGCAGTCGCCGATCAGCGCCGCCGCGCCCGCGCGCTTTTCGGGCCTCGCACAAGCGCTTTTTCCTTTCAGCGTTCGTGAAAAGCCCGAGAATTCGATGTCACTGCTGTCGATCGTCACCGCCCGCCCTTTCCGCCAGCCGCGGCGCGACATCCTCTATCGATCCGTAGTCGACATTGCGCAGCTGCATGTGGGTCGATTTCGAGCTGCGCACCTCGCGCTGGACGAAATAGCGCAGCCGGTAGTTGATGCCGCGATCAATCGAGATCAGCAATTCGCCGAAAAAGGCGAACATGACCGAGAAAACGAAAAACCCGATGGAGATCTGGAGGGACTGCGTGGTCCATCCGGGCGCGATATTGTCCGTCACCAGATAGGCGACAAAGACGTAGACGGAGTAAGCGAGGTTTCCGAACGCCGCGAGCAGGGAAAACCAGACGATGCCGCGAACCGGCAGCGAGAAAGACTGGGTCAGGCTGCGATAGGCCTTGGCGAGCGAGGCGGAAAAACTCGGCGCCGGCGTCGACGGCGCGCGCCGCTTCGGGGGCGCGGCGACCACCCTGGTCGCGTAACCGGCGGCGAGGGTCCGCGTCTTCATCAGCATCTCCGCGTCGCGCCGGCTGAGGAGATACTGCGCCGCGCCGCGGGTCATCGCCCGCGCCGGCCGTATCGCCGGGTCGATGTCGACGCCGGTCATCGCGGCGTAGACCGCAAGGAAGAGCCGCCGCAACCATCCATGCGCGCCGGCGGGGGCGCCGTCCTTCGCCTCGGATCTCGCAACGACGACGTCGTAGCCTTCCTCAAGGGCGCTGCTGAACGCCGGCCACAGCATGGCGAGATCGTCGTCGGCCTCGACGATCAGGCACTTTTCGCCGATCGCATTATCGAGGGCGATCAGCGCGGCCTGTTCAAAACTCGCCGCCTGCGGCAGGAAATGCAGGGTCGCGTCCGGCACATCGTTGATAAGGTCGACAAGCTCGATCTGCCTGTCGGAACTCAGGCTGTGGCAGGCGACCACAAGCTCGCGCCGGGCCGGCGCCGCATCCAGGGTTTTCACCAGGCCGGCGAACGCGGGAAACTGTCCGTCGCCGGCGACGACGGTGACGATGCTGATCAGGTCATGCATAGGCGGGCCTTTGCTCGACGCGTTTATCGAGCGCCTCCAGAACGTCGTACACATTGTCGATTTTCGATCCGAGGATCGACACGACCCCCGGAAAATCGCGCGATTCTTCGAACAGGATAGGCCGGCCGTCGTCGGTTTCGCGCGCCAGCATCACCGCCTTCACGTCGAACAGCGAGCCGAGGATCGCCGAACGGCTCATCGCCGGCATATAGCGGCTGGCGTCGATGACCATGGCGCCCGCGCTCATGGGGCGGTCGAACCCGATCGGCAGGCCGGCGGGTGCGGGCTCGCCGCTCAGCCAGGAGACGACCGGCGTAAAGCGCACATGGGTCAGCGAATAGGCCCCCATCGCCGGAAACGGCAGGGAGGAAAAATACGGCCCGTCCATCACCGTGACGCTGTAGCCGTCAAGCTCCGCCGGCGGACGGATCAGCGCAATCTCCGCGAGTTCGCGGCGCAGGCCCGAGCGCACCTTCACCCCGAGGCCGTCAAGCTCGGCATAGGTGCAGTTGAACACCCAGCGCGCGGCGTAACGGTTGCCGCCCGCCTCGACGACGGTGCGCCCGCCCTCGCGGCCGACAATGCGCGCCGTCGCGTTGAAGAGGGGATGCAGCCCCGCCGCGTCCAGCCGGCGCTCCAGCCCGCGGGCGATGGCGATGGCGTCGAAGGCGTATTCCTCGGCGAGAAAGACCGCATCGATCAGGGTCGGGTCGAACATCCGCTCGACGGCGCGCGGCGCGGCGGCGAGCGGCGCGCCGATTTCGGCGCAGACGCGGGCGAACTGCCGCGGCGAGACCTTCGATCCGGCGGCGATCGCGTAGATCGACTGGGTGTTCCAGGTCAGCGCGTCGCGATGCTCGTGCAGGAACCGCTCGAAATAGCGGCGCGAGGCGGCGGCGGTGTCGAGCGCGCGCGGATAATGATAGCCGCCATGCACCCGCGCCTGGTTGACGAAGGAAGAGCGCGTCATCAGCCGGCCGGACTGCTCCGCGAGGACGATGCGTCCGAAATCGCGCGCCTTCAGATGCAAGGCGATAGAGCAGCCGTAATAGCCCCCGCCGATGATCAGCGCGTCAACCTTTTCTGTCGTCCGGAAGGTCATTCGGCGGGCGCTCCGCGAAAGGTCCAGAACCGGTGGCTGAGGAAGTTGAACGCGGACACGCACAAGATGACCGCCGCGCCGATGAGGAGGTAATGGACCCCGGCGCGCTCCAGCGTATAGGCGATCAACGTATTCAGCGCGAAGGATGCGCCGACGACCGCGAGGAAGCGGGCGAGATTGCGCCGGGTCATCGAGCGCTGGAACGCGAACTTCGCCGACCCGACATAAGAGACGACCGTTCCGACGAGATAGGCGACGACCGCGCCGAGGGTCGCGGAGGCGCCGGCAAGCTCGACCATGGCGCTAAGGACGGCGAGATAGACCGCGCTCGACGTCGCGCCGACCAGCGCGAACCGCACGAACGCCATGAACGCGGAATCGCTCGCGCGCAGGATCGGCGGCATCACCGCGAGGTAGCGCATCGACTGGCGCGCCACCTTGAATTTCGATCCGCCCGCGTCGCGTTCGCGCCATGAGTTCGCCGCCACCTCGATCGACGCGCCGCTGGCGACGGCTTTCATCGCCATTTCAACCGTCAGCTCGAACTCCTCGCCCCTGAGGGGCCGCATGGCGTCGATCACCCACCGTCGATAGGCTTTGAAGCCGTTGGTGAAATCGTCGTAATCGTAGCCGATCAGGGTGGAAATCAGCCGGTTGCCCAGACGATTAAGCCGCAGTTTCGTCTTCGGGTAGCCGGCGGTGCGGTCCTCGCCGCGAAACCGGGTGCCAAAACCGCAATCGGCGCCGTTTTCGATCAGCCGGTAAAGCGCGGCGACGTCTTCCGGCGTTTCCGAGCCGTCAGCCATCACGATCACGGCCGCCTCGCCGCGATAGGCGTCGAGCCCTGCCCGGACCGCGACGCCGTAGCCCGGACGCGGCGGCGACGCGATCCAGCGGCACTCCGGAAATGTCGCGGCGAGATCGGTCAAGACCGCGGCGGTGGCGTCCTTGCTGTTGTTGTCCACGGCGAGGATCTCGAAGCTGTGGGGCGCCGCGCGGAAATGCGCGACGAGCCGGCGCACCGTCTCGCCGATGACCGCTTCCTCGTTATAGGCCGGGATGATGATGCTGAGCGCAACGCCTTCGGGGCCGCGCCGCGTCGCTCCATTGGAGGCGGCGGCGGTCGGACCGGACGACCGGGACGGTTCGGGCGCTGCGGAAGGGTCGGTAGTCATTGTTCTGGGTCCGGGTTTCGGCGCTGGCTCGCCCCGCTTCGGCGCATGGCGAAAAGGCTTACCGCATTTGCGGCGCGCTCGCCAAGGGCGGCGGGGCGCGCCTTTTCCGCCCCCTCCGCCTCCTCGCCGCGCGCGCGGACGGTCAGCCGGCGCAACGCCGCAAGCACGCCTCGATCGTTTCCAGCGGCGCCGTTTCGGGCCGGCGCATCTCGATCGAGATCCAGCCCGCATAGCCCGCCGCCTCTGCGGCGCGGTCAAGACGGCGCGCCATGTCCGCGCTGGCCGGCGCCGGGGCGAGCTGCGGCTCGCTCAGGTGAATGTGGGAAACCATGCCCCGATAGAGCGAAAGGTAATGCTCCAGCCGGCCGACGGCGCCCGCCATCGCAATCGCGCCGAGATCGAAATTGAGCGTCACCGCCGGATGCGCGAGGGAGGCGACGAAGGCCGCCGCCTCCTCAACCGTGACGAGAAAATTCGCGCCGTAAGCGGCCGGGTTCGGCTCCACCGCGATGCGCACCTCGCGCGCCGCAGCGAAATCCCCGAGGGCGGCGAAAGTCTCCGCGGCGATGGCGTAGGCCGCCTCGCGGCCGAGCCCGTCGGGGATGTAGCGGTTTTTCGGCGAGCCGAAGACGATGTTGGCGATCTCCAGATCCTGGGCCAGGACGATCGCCCGACGCATCTGCGCGACCAGGCGCGCGCGCGCCGCCGCATCCTCGAACAGCGCCGCCCCCTCGCAGCCGAACAGCAGCGACTGCATCGACACGAAACCGAGACCGTAGCCGGCGGCGTCCCGGCGCGCCGCCTCGATCGCCGCCGCGCCGGGCGCGAACGGGTCCGGGGCGTCGGGGAACAACAGTCCCGGCGCGATCTCGACGCCGGTGAAGCCGTAACGCTGCAACAGCCCATAGGCCGCGTCGCGCTCGGCCGGCGCCCAGGCGATGTTGGACATGGCGCGCTTGATTATGCAGCCTTCGAACGCGGCGGGGGTCATGCGGCGGCGCGCTCCTCCTCTCCGGCGAAAGCGACGAGCCGCTCCAGCGTGTCCTCCGCCGAGAACAGATAACCGCCCGCGCCGCCCCATAACCCGGCATGGACCGAGCGGATATCCTGATCGACCCGCTGGGGCGCGCTGTTTTCGAACCGCACCCCGGTCAGCGCCTCGCAAACCCGTCCCGCCTCAAGCGGCTCGGCGGCGATGTTAACGACGGCGAGATCGTTGTCCAGACAGCGCGTGATGTCGCGCCAGAGCCGGGTGAGATCGTAAAACTGGAACCGGCTGCGGTCATTGGTGAAACGCCGCGAATCGAGGCCGGACGCCTTCAAGATGTCGATAAAGTCGCGCTCATTGGGGTCGTCCCTGTCGGTGCGACGCTCAAAGCCGTACATGTCCATGCCCGGCTTATAGCGATACGCCCCGCGCAGATAGGCCAGCAGCGGCGGCGGCGTATGGTCGAGGACCTCGTCGAACGCCGTCGGCTTCAGAAAGGACGGAATGGGATTGAGCAGATCGTAGATGAAGTTCTTTTTCAGGCCCGGCCCGAACAGGGCGGGCAGCCGCAGAATGCAAAGCCCCTCGAACCGATCGGCAAGGGCCGTTTCCAGACGCCGGCGATGCCGCCCATAGGCGAGGTTCCATTCGTATGCGGCGGTGTTTTCATCGTACCCGGCGGCGCTGTCGTCGAATACCGCGATGGTCGAGATCAACACCAGCCTGGCGATGCGCGCCTTGCAGAGCGGATCGAGCAGCCGCTCGATGCTTCTCCAGTCCTCCTCCGGCGCGGCGTTGGCTTTCCACATCGCCGCATTGACGCCGGCGCAGACCACAAGGTCGAATTCATTACCGGCGATATGGGCGATGTTGCTCGAATTGAAGCAGGCGCCGAACTGCGTCTGCCGCATGAGATTGGAGCCGACGAAGCCCGTGTGACCGATAAGCGCACTACTCTGCATGACACTACTCTTGATAATCAGGACTCTTGATAACCAGGGACCGCTGAAAGGAATTGCTTACGAGAACCGGAAACGACGGATGTCGTCTGTATACGATATGTCGAGGCAAGCAAACCCGATCCTATGTATTGGGTGTTTTTACAGTCCGGTCAATACTAGGCCAGCCAGTCCTTGGGCGTTTCCTTGAGCGCGGCCGGGTTGTAGCGCTGCGTCAGGGCGACAACCAGGCCGAGCAGGACGCAGACGATCATGAAAAACGCAAAGCGGAAATCGCCGGCGCAGGCGACGAGGGAAAGAGTTCCGAAATGCGCAAGGCCGGCGACCGGCAGGAGCAGGATAAGCGGCGTCGCCCCGCTCAACCGCCAGAACGGCGCCGCGCCCGCAATCATCGCGCCGATGACCATGAACAGCCAGGGGCGGTGGAAAATCGTCGCCTCATGCGCCCAGAAATAGGCGTAGGCTTTCGCGACCTCCTTGGCCGGCGTCGGCTCGAAGCCCAGTCCCAGCTTGTTGGGAATCACCCGGGCGTGATAAGGATAATGCGGCTTCGGCCCTAATCCGTACAAGGACCGCCACAGCTCCAGGCGCCCCCCGAGATAGGCAAGCGGGTGTGCGCCGACCGCCTCGCGCCACATGGTCTTGAAGGACGCGGCTTCCTCCTCTGTCTTGGGCGGGCGGTAGCGGTAGGGCGGGTCCTCGCCCGGCCTGCTGGCGAGCCTCAAAAAAGCGTTGCAGGTGGTCGGATCGTACGCCGCGCGCAACCGCTCGACCGTCAGCCCCGGATTTTCCGCCCGCAGATAGGCCGGCGCATAGACGACGCCGCTGCGCACGCTGACCGCCAGAATGTCCTGGTACAAAAAGACATGCGAGGGATGCCGGGTGCCGACGGTGATCGCGTCGTTGATCGCGCCGACCGCCGAGCCGAGCAGCCCGACGCCCACACCCCCCGCCACGAGCGCCGCCGCCCCGCGCGCCGCGAGCCGGCCCGCCGCGCGGCTCTTCGACGCCAAACGGGCGGCGCGCCCGCCCGGCGACGCGGCAAAGAGAGGGCGCAGGGCGCGATACGCCATGAGGGCGAGAATGACGCCGGTCGGCGCGATGGCGTCGTACCGCGTCAGCATGGCCAGCAGCACAAAGACGAGCGCGGCGCCCGCAGAGAAAAGCGACGGCGAGCGCAGGAAACGGACGCAGAAAGCCACCGCGAACAGCATGAAGCCGGTCATCCACACCGATTTCCATAACACGCCGAGAATCGGAAAAATCGCCGGAAAAAGTGCAACGATCAGCAAGGTCGAACTGCGCAGGACGGGACTCTTGACGCTGGCGTGGAGGAAAGCCTGTAATCCGCCGAAAAAGATCAGCGTCTGGATCAACAGAACCGCGGACTGATCGGCCGTGAATTGCCGTCCGATCCAGAAGAGATAGGCCATGAACGGCGGATGATAGATGTAAAGGCTGTCGAGCTTGCCAGCGAGATCGAAATGATTGACCGAATCGCCGGACATGTAACCGGGCGTGTAGATCAGAAAGACCCCGAGGACGCACGCGGTCCAGACGACCCCGTCGCGGCGCAGCGCCGCTAGCGCAATCCTGAGCCCCCCTCGCCCTGTTCCGGTGATAAAACGGCGCACTGACTGCATGAAACGGATCTCGAGCCTAGAAGAAAAGGCCGCCGCAAGCCTTGCGGCCCTCTGCGAAACGCGCCCCGGACGGGCGACGACTGAGCGCACTAAAGCAATGCGCCCGAAAAAGAAAGCCGCGCCCGGCGGCGGCCCGCCCGCCGCGCAGGTTTCGCCCTTGCGTTCGGGCTTGCCGGCGCGCCCGACCCCCGCCCGGCGCGCTCGCCCGCCCCGAGGAGGCGCCTCGTGGTGCGCCAGGGCAGCATCGGGGTAGCATCGGGAGAGCGTCGGGGTAGATTGGGGGGCGCGGCGCTTCCTTGACAAATCCGTTCAATCTCCGTTGAACTCCCCAGGACGATGAGGGGCCAACAATCGCGCGGCATAGCGTATTCGGATTTGCGGGATATTTGGCGTTTCCACCGATATGACGCTGTTTAGTGAATGAAGCGAATTCCATGCTGAAGACGGTATCGACCCCCGCCGAAGCGCCCGCCGGCGCGCCGCAGAACGCCAGATCCATGCTGCTGATCGGCAACGGGCCCTCCACCCGCAAGCTGGTCGAGTACGGCTTTGAAAACCTGCCGGCGGGGCTCGACACTTTCGGGATGGGCGCGGCCTACCGCTTTTACGAGCAGATTAATTGGTGGCCGGATTATTACGCCTGGTGCGACGTCAAGGTGGTCCATTCCCATCGCGGGCCGCTGAAAGCGCTGATCGAAGACGAAAACGTCGGTACGCGCCGGTTCTTCTTTTCCCTGCCAATCTCGGACCATCCGCGGCTGGAAACGATCCCGCACGGATCGACCGGCGATTTCTGCTTCCGCAAGGCGGTCGAACTCGGCTACGATACGATTTACATGATCGGCATCGAGGGCGACTATGTCGAGGAGTTGACCGAGGCGCGGCGGCTGACGGACGAGGAATTCGCGCGACTCGGCTATCACGACGTGCTGCCGGAATATCAGAAGACCATCCCGCAGCACATCGACAGCGAAGCGCTGTTTCGCGACACGCTGCGCATTATCGAACGCACGCCGCAGGCCAATCCCAACTATTTTTTCGAAGGCTACCAGCGCGCGGGCGACGTCTACTCCAAACCGCGCGCGCAGACGCACCGCAACAGCTGGAGCAAAAGCGCGGCCCTGGCGCGCGAGCGCGGCGCGCATATCGTCAATCTGAGCGAGACCTCCAAGGTCGAGGATTTCTACAAGGCGCCGTGGACGGCGTTCCGCGAGGAAGTGCTGACCCCTGCGCCGAAGCGCGAGCCGTTCGCGCCCTACAACCGGCCTGTCGAGGCGCCGGCGCCGCTGACGGAAAGCGAAAAGCGAGAGGCCGTGCGCGCCGCCGGCCTGCCCGAATCGGCGGCGCTCGCAACGCTGATCATCGGGGCGCGCTTTCCGGAAGGCCAGCCCGAACGGCTCCAGAACCTCCTCTTCCTGCTCGACTGGATCGACAGGTTCTACGGCGATCTTTTCGATGTCCTGATCGTCGAACAGGACAGCGTCTCCAGGATCGACGCCATCCGGAAGCATATGCGCCCCTATGTGCGGTGCGAGTTCATCTATAATCCGGGCCCGTACAACCGCGGCTGGGGCTATAACGCCGCGGTCAGGCACTTCACCACCGCGCCCGTTGTCGGCCTGCTCGACACGGACGTTCTTCTCGGCGCGAACTTCGTGCAGGAGGTCATCGACTGCCATCACAAATACAAGGCCATTTCGCCTTACGCCAGCGTCTATTTCACTGACGAGGACGAAGCTGCGCGCATTCTGCTGACATTTGGCCTCGACCGCCTCGACAATATCGAGCGGCTGTCGAAACCCGTCACCATCTGCGGCGGGATCGTGATCATCCGGCGCGACGTCTATTGCGAACATTTCGGGTTCGAACAGTATACGGAATATGCCGGCGAGGACAGGTCGCTGGACGTGACGCTCCTCAACCATTGCGACGAGAGCGAGATCAGGATCGCGCCCTTCACCTATGCGCATATGCACCACCCCAAAGGCGCAGACCCGCGGCCCAACATGAAAGCGCTTTTCCAGCACCTTCGGGAGAATTACGGCTGCCGGGTCGATCCGACCTTGACGCCCGAGGATTACGTGCACCAGAACTGCAAGCATGTGGATGCGGAAAAAACCCGGCGCAACGCGCGGTTGCGCGAAGAAACGTTCGGCGATCTCAACCTTTACCGCTCGAACCGTCCGCTGACGATCAACGGCGTCTACGCCGGCCCCCCGGCCGCCGCGCCGTCTCCGGCGCCGGAAGAACCGAAACGCGAGGTGATCTATCCGCCGGCGTTCAAGGGGCTTGACGCCTATGAGGCGCGGGAGATTTTCGACGCGCCGCCGCCGGACTCCGAACGCATCGGCGCGCTTTACAATAAATTCAAGGGCGAGCGCTGTTTCATCGTCGGCAACGGCCCTTCCCTCAACCAGCACGATTTGTCGCTATTGAAGGACGAATACTCTTTCGCGGTGAACTCGATCTACTACAAGACCGACGAGACCGGCTATCGCCCGACATTCTTCGTGGTTGAAGACAGTTCGGTGATGGCGGAGAACATCGACCGCATCAAAGAGTACGAAGCGCCCTACAAGTTTTTTCCGACCAACTACAAATCGCTGCATCCGGAAGGAGACAATGTCTACTTCTTCAAGATGAACCGCAGCTTCTACGAGAAATCGAGTCCTTTCTACTGCATCCCCCGGTTCTCGGCCGACGCATCGAAAGTGCTCTATTGCGGACAATCGGTCACTTACATCAATCTTCAGCTCGCATACTTCATGGGGTTCACCGAAGTTTATCTCATCGGGATGGACTTCAGCTACGTCATCCCGAAGGAACACAAGCGGCGCGGCGACATTATCGAATCGACGACCGACGACCCGAACCATTTCCACAAGGATTATTTCGGCGTCGGCAAGACATGGAAAGATCCCAAGCTGGAGCGCGTCGGGGCGAACTACCGCCAGGCGAAGCTGTCCTATGAGGCCGTGGGCCGTAAGATCTACAACGCGACCATCGGCGGCAAACTCGATATTTTCTACCGGGTTGACTACGACGCGCTTCTGAAAAGTGGGCGCAAAGTCGTCACGCGGCCTGTCCAGGCGCCGGACCGGAGCGCCGCGCCGACAGCGCCGGGCGAAGCGGCGGCGACCGCCGCCCCGCGCGCCTCCGCGCCCGTGATGCGCGGGCGGCCGGACGGTGCGCCGCCCGCCGCCGGCCAAGCGCCGCGACCATTCTATTACGCCTTCGCCGAGGACCTCAAACAACGCAGCCCGCGCCTGTTTGCGCTTCTCCAGTTCGCCAGGCGCGGCGGCGCCGGATTTTTCCGCCGCGGCCTGTGGACGTTGCCCGCCGCCGCGATTCTTGCGGGACTGGTCGTTCTCGGCTTTTTCCTGCCCGATGCGGGCGCGCGGCTGTTCCTGTGGACGGCGACCGGCTTCGCCGCCCTCGGCTTCGGGCTGTTCTACCTGGCGCTGCGCGTGTTCATTCACCTCACCGGCCTGTCGGCGCGGGCGGACCAGATGCAGAAAACGCTGTCGCAGATCAATGCGGGCCGCGCCCGCACGGCGAAGGATATCGGCAATCTGCGCAGCGATCTGTCCGCGGTCAAAACCCGGACGCGAACCATCGAACGCGAATCGCAAGGCGCAGTCTCTCGCCTCAGCGACACGCTGCGCGGGCAGCAGGCCTCGCTCGACGCCGTCGCCGGCGAGGCGAAGGACATGACCGCCAAGCTGGAGCGCAAGCTAGAGCGCAAGCTGGAGCAATTAAACGCCGCGCTGGACTCACGTCTTGGAACCGCGAGCGAGCGCGTGGACGAGCAGATCAGCGAGATCAAGGAAAAAGTCAGGCGCGATCTAGACAACATTCAACAGGAAGCGGCGCTCGCCCACACCCAATCCATGTCGCTGGAAACCCTCTCCGTCATGCGCGCGCTGCGGCCGTTATGGCTGGGCGGCAGCGCTGTCGACCGGTTGCAGCGCGAGACAACGGTCGAGCACGGGCAGGCCGTGTTCATGGCCGCCCTCGCCGATGAAGAGCGGCGCGCTCCCGGCACGCTGGCCGGCAAGGTGATCGTGGAAGTCGGCACGACGCGGGAATTGCGCCTGCCGCAGAATTCAACGCAAAAGCTCGCTATCTTCGCCGCCGCGACGGACATGTATTTCATCAGTGTGGATATGGACCCGGACAACACCCGGGCCGCCAACCGCATCCTGCCCTATATCAATCCGTCCGCCACCGCCTGGACCCGCCGGGGCGAGGATTTCCTGCGGACATATGCGGGGCCGATCGATTACGTCTATCTCGACGCCTTCGATTTCGATCATGATCAGCACAGCGAGCACCGGCGCGACCGTTACCGCTCGATCCTGAAAACCGACATCAACGACGAAGACTGCTGGCTGATGCACAAGGAATGCGCCCAAATCCTGATCAACCGCATGCCCGAGGGCGGCATCGTCGCGCTCGACGACACGTGGACGAACGCCGACGGCGCCTATCAGGGCAAGGGCAAGCTCGCCGCGCCCCTGCTGCTTGAGAACGGGTTCGAGATTGTCGCCAAGACCCGTGAAACCCTGTGCCTGAAACGCACCGCCGGCGACGGCGCAAGCGGCGATGCATCCGAGAGCGGCGGGCCTGGCGGGGGCGAACGGTGAGCGCGCACCCCTGTTCCATCGAGGCGACGCCCGACGCGGACGGGGGCGACGGCGCGCAACTGGCCAGGTTCGGCGATGCGTCGTTCCGCTTTTCTCCCCGCTCTTTCGCCGGAACGCTCGACGGGGATGAAAAAAAACGCCTGTTCAAGGCCTTCGTCACCAGGGTCCTGTTAGAGGTGTCGTCCTACTGTAATCGTCAGTGCTCGTTCTGTCCGAATGCGTCGGGGCTGCGCCTTTCGAAGGAGGAAAAGGGGAACGGGATCGACCCGGCCCTTCTCGCCGACATTCTGAAAGCGCTTCAGTCGATCGACTATGATCGCGATATCGTCTTGCACCTTTACAACGAGCCGATGGCCGATCCGGCTCTGGCCGACAAGGTGGCCGTCATCGCCAAGGCCCTGCCGAAGGCGACCATATGGTTCAACACCAACGGGGATTACCTGACCCGGGAGCGGCTGGCGGCGCTCGCCGAGGCCGGTCTGTCTCATCTCAATGTCTCTCTTTACGGCCCCAATCACGGCGATTTCGACGTCGATTACCTGACCTCGGCGTTCGACCGGATCTTCAACGCCGTCGGCGCGCGCGCCAAGATCCGCCGTCCCAATGAATACGACATCCGCACGCGGGTCGTTTTCGAGCACGACGGGCGGACGCTGCCGATCACCATCTTCGCCAGCGACTTCAACGAAATCGGTTATGACCGGGGCAAGTCCGTCGAGACCGGCGAACGCGCGGCGCGCACCAGCCCGTGTCCGGCGGTGTTCAGCGAATTCAACATCGCATGGGACGGCACGGTGGTTCCCTGCTGCAACGTGCATCCGCACGAGCCGGATCATCGATCATACGTCATCGGCGCCGTCGCCAGGGGCGAGGATATGTTCGATCTCTATCATTCGGCGACGCTGCGCGGCTGGCGCCGGTCGCTGGCGCGCTTCGGCTCTTTCCAGCCTCCCTGCGACACCTGCACGCGGCTCAACTTTCCGGCGCTCGCCGACACGCCGGAAGCCGCGGCGTTCAACGACGCCATGAGCCGGGCGCTGCCGGCGCAGGCTCCGTTCTGGCGGCGCGTCGTCGACAGGGTCAAGGACGCGCTGGCCGCTTCCGCCTGACCGTTTCCATGCCGCCCGTTTTCGCCATCTCCGTCCCCATCGGCGCCTATCATCCGCTGCTGCGCGATTGCCTCGCTAGCCTCGCCGTGCAGACGCCAGCCCCGCGCGTCGCTCTGCTCGACGCATCGGCGGACCCGCGCGTCGCCGAAACGGCGGACGAATTCGGCGATCTCCTCGCCTATCGCCGCCATGGCCCGGACAAGGGCCAGTCCGACGCCATACTGGAAGGCTGGAGCAAGCTCGGCGGAGATGTCCTCGGCTGGCTCAATGCGGACGACGCGCTCTATCCCGGCGCGCTCGCCGCCGCCGCAGCAGCGCTCGCCGATGAAAACGCCGACATCGTCTACGGCCACGCCGCGATCATCAATGACGACAACGCCTATACCGGCTATTACTGGTCTGTGGAGCCGCCCAGCGAACGCCTGCTCTGGAGCGACGTCATCGCTCAGCCCTCGTGCTTTTTTCGCCGCGCGGCTTACGAGAAAGTTGGCGGGCTGAACGCCGGTCTTCATTACACGATGGATTGGGACCTGTGGGTGCGGCTCTGGCGCGACGGGGCGCGCTTCGCCTTCCGCGACCGGGTGATGTCGCGCGTATTGTGGTCACCGGAAGCGAAAACCGGCGGCTTCGGCGCCGCGCGTCGGCGCGAACTGGCGCGGATCATCGACCAGAACGCCTCCCCCGCCGCGCGCGTCAAAAGCCGGATCGGCTTTGCGCTGAACCATCTCTTTGAATATGTCATCCCGCCCGGCGCGGCGCGCGCCATGCGCCAGCGCCTCGCCGCCGATGACGACGCCATCCACGGGCTCGGGAGCAATGGAGACATCCGGGGCGAGGCGCGCCTGCCCATCGTCCATTACGGCCCGGCGGCGGTCGCTGCCGTCCGCGTCGTCTTTTCCCATACGCCCGCGGGGGACGAGGTGAGCGCCGACCGGCGCGCCGCGACGCGCCGCGAGGGCAAGGCCGTCATCGCCGTCTTCGAAACGCCGCTGGCGCCGGCCGAGACCGCCGAGTTGCAAATACGCCGTCCCGACAACGCGGAAAGCGCGCTTGTGAAAATCGAGTTGATCGGCGAGACCGCCGGCGGCGTCTGACGACCGGTCTAGACGCCTTTAAAGGCGCGTTGCGGCGGGGACAGATCCGCATCGACCTCGATCCGGAACAGCCCGCCCGCAAGGAACGCAGACGGATCAAGTCCGATCGAGGCGGAGGTTGCGTAAATCGCGCCGGGCGCGAAGGCGAGGCTGGTCGGCCGCGGCGTCGGCAGGGCAACTTCCTGCAACGGCGCGCCGTCGGGATCGAACCGGCGCAGACAGGCGCCGTCCCAGAAAGCGACCCAGAGACAGCCCTGCGCGTCGACTTCCATCCCGTCGGGATAGCCGTCATCCGGACCGAAGGCGGCGAAGACCTCCATGTCGCCGAGAACGGCGCCGTCGCTCGGCGCGACATAAATCGTCCGGCGCGCGCTGTCGGTAAGAAAGACCCGCCCGCGCTCGGGATCGAAGGCCGGCCCGTTCGTCACCATGAACCCGCCGGCGAGCCGCGTCGTCGCCCCGTCGGGGGCGAGGCGCCACCAGGCGCCGCTTACGGCCTCCTCCGCATTGTCCATCGTTCCCGCCCAGAAACCGCCGGCGGGGTCGGCCTTGCCGTCATTGAACCGGTTGCCCGGAAGGCCCGCCTCCGGGTCCGCAAGCGGGTCGATATGAAGCCCGCCGTCTTCTATCGCTATACGGAGAAAACCGTTCCGGCTGGCGGCGACGAATCCGCCCGCCGCGCAGACCGCAAGCGCGCTGATCATCCCCTCAGCCGGAAACACGGCAGTCTCTCCGGTCCCCGGATCGAACCTGAAGAGCGCCTCTCCCTTGATGTCGAGCCAGTAAAGCGCCGCATCCCGCACGTCCCACAAAGGTCCCTCGCCGAGAACGGCGCGGCGGTCGTCAACACAAACCGCCGGGCCTAAAGCAAGCTCCCTCATATCCCGTCTCCACCAGTTGCGTTGCAGCGATTGGAAAGCGCGAGGCCTCCGCTTCAGGCCGGATCGTGAAGGCGGGAAAGAACGCCGCCATCCGCGTAAAGAGTGGTCCCGGTGAGAAACGCCGCCTCGTCGCCGGCGAGAAACAGCGCAAGGCGCGCAATTTCTTCCGGCTCGGCGATCCGCCGCAGTGGATGAACAGCCTTCAACGCCTCGAACGCCGACGGATTGTTCTCGAACCCGGCCTCCAGCATCGCCGTCGCCGTCGCCGCCGGCGCCAGCGTGTTGACGCGCACTTTTGGTCCCAGATCCACCGCCAGGGCGCGCGTCAGCCCGTGCAGCGCCGCTTTCGATGCGGCGTAGGCGGAAAATTCGGGCTTGGTCGCCTGGGCGTGGACCGAGCCGATATTGACGACCGCGCCCTTGTTCGCTTCCAGTTCCGGCAAAAACTCTTTCACGATCAGCATCGGCGCAACAGCATTCACGTTCATCGTCTCTACGATGGCCGCCGGCGACAGGGCGTCAAGGCGCGCAAGATGCTGAACCGCGGCGTTGTTGATCACCGCGCAAAGCGGCGCGCCGCCAAGACGCTGGCGGACAATCCCGCCAATCTCGCGGAGATAATCCGGCGCCGCCGCGAAGCGGCCGATATCGGCGACGACGGTCCCGCCCGCCAGCGCTGCTTGAGTCTCATCGCCGCTGCGGTCGACGCCGATGACGGTCCACCCTGCCGCGGCGAAGCCGGAAACAAGCGCCCGGCCGATGCCGCCATTGCATCCGGTGACGAGGACGCCCTTGCCAACAGCCCCCGTCACGATCCGCCGGCCGTCCCGAGAAAGCCCGCGATCTTGCCGATGGCGATGCGGCTGACGCGGCGCACCGCGTCGGCGGAATTCGATCCGTTATGCGAGCCGAAGATGCAGCGGTCGAAATCGCGCAAGGGCGAGGCCGCCGGCAGGGGCTCCTCCTCAAAGACGTCCAGCGCGGCGGAATGGATGCGCCCGGAACGCAGCCCCTCGACCAGAGCCTTTTCGACGACGACCGGCCCGCGCGCCACATTGACGATCCGCACGCCCTCTTTCAGAAGCGGCAGGATGTCGGCGTTGAACATGCCCCGCGTCGCCTCGTTCAAGGGACAGGTGAAAACGATAAAATCCGCCTCCCCGAGGCGCGCCGGCCAGGCGGCCGTTTCCACCTCAACGCCCTCCATGGGCGCATAGGCCGGATCGTAGGCGATGACTTCCGCGCCGCAGGCGATCAGGCGTTTCGCCGTTTGCGCGCCGATATCGCCGAACCCGACCAGCGCGACCTTGCGCCCGGCGACGCTGACGCCCGAGGGCTTCGGCCAGCCATTGTTGAGACGGATTTCGCGGTCGATGAAATAGGTCTCGCGCGCGAGGCCGAGCACATAGGTCAGCGCGACATCCGCCACCTCGCCGCCGAAAACGCGGGGCGTGTTTTCCACCGGCACGCCGCAATCCCTGAACGCGGCGAAATCGACATTGTCGACGCCGACGCCCCATTTCACCGCGGCCTTCAGCTTGCCTTTCGCCGCCGCCTCGACGACGCGGCGACTGGCGGGGTCGTCGCCGATGATCCAGCCGTCATGGTTCGGAACAAGCTCGATAAGTTCGTCCTCGGAGAGCACCTGCGTCACCCGGGCGGCGGTGAAGTCGAGACCGGCGGCGGCGAAATCCTCGCCGAATTCATCGATCAGGCCGAGCATGGGCGGACAGGTGACAAGAACACTCGGGCGCGCCATGGATCAGTCCTCCTCGGGAAGCGATTCGCCCGCCGCCACCCGCATCAGAAGCGATTCCGCCATGAACCAGTCGGAAACTTCGTCGATATCGACCGATTCAAGACGCGGGGTCTCGAACAGGACAGGACGTTCGCCGATGCGCGCGCCGGTTCTGGCGAAGCTGTCGGCGGTGAAAAGGTAACCGACGGAGTTTTCCTCCAGATAGGGGGGAAGGTCCTGCGTGCGGAGAAGATTATTCGGGTCGTGATTAATCGGCGCGCCTTCGGGCGTATAGAACCGGGTCTGGTGACGGTTGACCGTGAAGAGCGAGTCCGCGTCTTCGGCGCCGAGAAAAGCGTCAAACATCGTCCTGATGGTTTTCGGCGCCAGCAGCGGATTGGTGGTGTGCGTCATGAAGTAAAGATCGGATGCGGTGTTCTCCACATCGTCGGCGAGCACCAGATTCATCGATACGAAGTCGCCGCAGATCTCCGGCTTGCGGTCGCGGATGCGCGCCTTGCCGTCATAATCGCCGTCCTTCAGCCCGTTATCGGCGAGGATGTCGCGCGCGTCTGTGTTGATCACCACACGGTCGATCTCGTCCATGGCGCACATGGTGTCGAGAATCCAGCGAAACAGCGGTTTGCCCGCGATCGGTCTGAAGTTTTTCGAGGTCACGCGGGCGCTGTGCGCCTTCATCGGCAACAACGCCGTGACTGTCTTTTCGTCTGCGATCATGGTCGTTCCTTAGTGGCGTAGTCTGGAAGCGGCGCGCCGTCGCGGGCCTTGCAAGAGCGGGAAAGCGTTATTCCGCCGGCGAACGCTCGGCCTTGTCCAGCGACGCCTGCGCCCCGGCGCCCGGCGAGGACCGCCTTGGGCGCGGATAATAATAGCTTTCCTTCTGCGCGCGCGAAAGAATGCGGTGTTCGTTATGGCCGCGATAAGCGCCCCAATATTGCATCAGCCTGAACGCCATCACCTCGCCGGCGACGGACAGGAATTTCTTTTCCTGAAGCGCCTCGGAAAAATCATGAAAGATCGCCGCCGTGGTGTAGCGCAGGAAGTCTCCGAAATGCAGTTGCACCTCGGGCATGATCTCGCGCAGGGTCAGCGCCTCGCGGTAGTAGCGCCGCCGCGTCTGCGACAGGGTCTCTTCGTGGATGTGATAGACAGGCGCGTCGGCGACATAGCCGATCCTGCCGCCGTCCTTGACGATCCGCTTGCCGAGGACCATGTCTTCCAGTCCCGTCGCCTCCTCGTCGAACTCATAGCGCCCCCACACATCCCGGCGGATGGCGGCGTTAGCGTTGTTCACGAAAAAATCGTCCTGGGGCAACTTGTCGTAATCCGGGAAGTACTGCGCGAAAATCTGCCGTTCGGAAAAGCGGGTCACGGCATGGCCGAGCTGGCGGCCGTAGCTGTAGTCGGCCGCGCCCTGGCGCAGCGGCGCCACCAGATTGGCAAGCCACCGATCATGGACCGGGATGCAGTGGGCCGAGATGAAAACAAGGTAATCTCCGGCGGCGGAGCGGCAGCCATAGTTCAGGGACCGGCCGAAGGTGAAGTCCTGCTTCTTGATGTGCACGACCCGAACGCCATGGCTTTCGGCGATGTCCAGGGTGCGGTCGGTCGAGCCGGAATCGACGAGAATGATTTCCGTCTCCAGCCCGGGCGCGACCTGCTCCCGGCACGCCTGCAACGCCTGGGCGAACCATTTTTCCTCGTTCAGCGCGCGAAAAACGATGCTGACGTGCCGCCGGCCCCCGCTGTTCCGGCCATCGCTGTTCTGGCCGTCGCGGCGTTCGCCCTCTCCGCCGTGCGCTTCGGAACGCTCAGTTGGTGAGGCTTGTTGCATGGCGCCCGCTGCTTGCGACTGTGAGAATCGTCCCGTAAATCGAATACGATCGCTACGTCCCGAATGCAAGCCGTGTTTCCTTGCCGCGGCGTCTGGGCAGGCGTCTGGGCGGGACGCGGCGCATGACCTTTTCGGGACTGCCCATCGTCGCGGAATCCTTTACGATCCCGCGAAACCGCCCGCCCCCGGACATCGCCGAACCGGCGATGTGCTCACGCCGAAACCGCGCCGGAACAGCAACGAAGCCGCCTGCATGACCGACCCACGCCCTTCCTTCGCCCCAGAGCCGCTGTTCAACCGGCCCGACCCCGCAAATGGCGGCGCGCCGGCTGAACAACCGCATGGGGAAATGCCGCGCAGCCTCCATGCCCATGTGGACGAGACCCGGGTCGTCGCGCACATGCTGAAAGGGCTGACAGGCCCCGGACGGACCATGATCGACGTCGGCGCCCATCACGGCATGACGGCCTCTCTTTTCCACGATCTTGGCTGGACCGTTTACTGTTTCGAGCCGGATCCGGCCAACCGCGCGCACCTGGCGGCGCGGTTCCGCAACGCCGAGCGGCTTCTCATCGACCCGCGCGCCGTCAGCGACCGGGCGCAGCAAGGCGCGGCGTTTTTCACCTCCGAGGAGAGCACGGGCATCAGCGCCCTGCACGCCTTTCGGGACACCCATGAGGAAACAGCGCGGGTGGACGTCGTCACCGTCGCCGATATTGTCGCCGAGCGCGGCCTCCACGCGATCGACTTCCTGAAAATCGACGTCGAGGGATATGATTTCGCCGTTCTGAGGGGCGTGCCCTGGGACACCCACCGCCCCGCCGTGATCGAATGCGAATTCGAGGACGCCAAGACCGTGAAGCTGGGCCACCGGACGCACGATCTGGCCGGCTTTCTGGAGCAAAAAGGCTACGCGGTTTACGTCAGCGAATGGCACCCGATCGCTCGCTACGGCGTGCGCCATGACTGGCGAGGCGTTTATCCTTACGCGCGGCGGCGGCCGGCGCCGACCGCCTGGGGCAACCTCATCGCCTTCAGCGCCGACCCCGGCTTCGCCGCGGTCGAGGCGGCGTTTCGCGCGCTGATCGTTACCCATACGGATGAAACCGGCGCGCCGCCGGACACTTCCCGCCCCGCCGGCCCGCGCCCGTTCTACGCCGCCTTCGGCGACGGTCTCAGACGGCGCGCGCCAGGCGCCTTCGCCATTCTCCAGCGCGCGCGACGGGCGATGGCGCGGCGCTTCAGCCGCGGAAAGTGAACGCGCCGCCGAATCAGCCGCAAGGCGAACGCGCCGCGCGGGCGAATTGAATGCGCCCGCAAACCGGCGGATAAACGCCTTTACGGGTCCGGTCGCCGACGGTACACACAGCACCGCTGGCGCATATGAGAAATTGACGGCGCAACCGACTGACAGAGCGACAGGATCAACACGAGACGACATCAACACGAAACAGGGTCTAAGAGTGAATACGCTCCGTACATTGATGAAAAGCGACAGTCTCGCCCGGATGATCGCGCCGGTGGCGCGGTTTCGCGGCCCGGTGGAGCTTGGCTGGTACGATTTCATCACCCGGTTCCGCCGCGCCTATTTCGGCGCGTTATGGGTCCCGTTTCAGTTCATCCTGTGGATCGGGACCCTGTCCCTGGTCCTGCACGACGCGCTGGGCGCGGATTTCAGATCCTATGTCGTCTATATCGGCGTCGGCTTTTTCGTATGGGAGCTGTTGTCCTCCGCCCTGGGGGAAGGGCCGACCCATTTCACTTCCCGCGAGGGGCTTCTGAAGAACGTGCCGATCAGCCTCGCCAATCTCACGGTGCGCAAGCTCTCCTTCCTGTTTTCGCGCAGCCTCTTCCAGCTGCCGGTGGTGATCGTGCTGGTCCTGGTCTTCGGCGATCTTGAAAACCCCATGCTGCTCCTGTGGCTCGCCCCGGCGCCGGTTTTTCTGGCCTGCGTCAGCTATGCGATCCTGGTGATCATGGGGCTTGTCGGCTCTTTCTATCGCGACGCGGCGTTTTTGAACGCCTCTCTCGTGCGCTTTTTGTTTTTCACCTCGCCGGTGTTCTGGCGGGGGGACAGCGGCGTGCGAAAAATCATTTCAGACTATAACCCGATCGCCTATTACCTTGAACTGGCGCGCGCGCCGATCGAAGGGCGCGCGCCGGCGACCCTGACCTGGATCGTCGTCGCATCGATCTCCCTTGGCAGTCTTTTCCTGGCGCTGTGGGTTCAGTCGGCGTTCCGGAACCGGTTAATCTACTCGCTGTAAAGCAGCGGCGAACCCTTGGGTGCGGCCCGAAAATGACCTGTTACTTACGTTTGCGTTCGGTATGTCTGGATTTGCCCATCGGCGGCAAATCGATCAAGTCGCTGTTTACGGGTCCGCGCGCCGCCGACGGGGAAAGCCGGATCGTCAACCAGCCCGGCAGCCAGATATGCCGCACCCTGAAAGACGTCTCCCTTGACATCGTGTCCGGCGAGCGTGTCGGACTGATCGGCGCGAACGGTGCGGGCAAGACGTCGCTTTTGCGCGTCCTGGCGGGCATTTACGCCCCGACCCGGGGCGAATACGCAGCCGAAGGCGAAATTTCGACGCTGTTCACCGCCACGGTGGGCATGGAGCCCAACGCCAGCGGGCGGGAAAACATCTTCCTCGCCGGACGCACCCTCGGCCTGTCGCGCGCGCAGATCGCCGCCGTGACCGACGACATCATCGCCTTCGCCGATCTCGGCGAGTTCATCAACCATCCGATCCGGCTTTATTCGGCGGGGATGAAAACCCGCCTCGGCTTCGCGATCATTACCGCCGTGCAGCCGGAAATCGTCCTTATCGACGAGGTGTTCGGCGCCGGCGACGCAAGCTTCTACAAACGCGCCAACGAACGCATCAAGAGCATTATCGACAGCGCCGGGATCCTGGTGCTGGCGACGCATTCGCCGTCGATCATCCGCAGCACCTGCCAGCGCGTCCTGTGGCTCGACCAGGGCGAAATCGTGTTCGACGGCGACGTGGAGGAAGGGCTGAAACGCTACGCCGAGGCGGCGTAAGCCACGCCGGCCGGTCAGCGCTTTCGCAGCGCCGTCAGCAACGACACGCTCTGCGCGCGCTTGCGTAATTCGGTCAGCTTCGGCGCGAGCCGGCCCCACCGGTGCATGACGTTGTCCGGGTTGCTCGCCATGGCGCATGAGAACGCCAGCGGCCCCCGGTAAACCTCGCCCTCCGGCTCGAAGCGGGAATCTTCCGCCCACTGCCGATATCGCTCGAAGCGCCGCCGCGGCTGCTCGCCGGGCTCGTCCTCGACATACATGTCGATGGCGTGCAGCCACAGCCCGCCCGGTTTCAAGATGCGCAGGCCGTCCTCGACGAAGGCGTCAAGCGCCGCATCCGGAACGTGTTCGATGACGGAGATGGAAAACACGACATCGAAGGCGCCGTCCGGCAACAGTGCGGACCCCTCGCCCAGGAACGCCTCGACATTGCGAACGCCCCTGATCCTGACCGGTTTCGACGGCCCGCCGTCGGCGCCCTCGAACTTGTCGACATTGACGCAGTCGTTGCGTTTCGCGAGGCGTTTGAGAATGCGCGAGGCGCCGCCGCCGATTTCGGCGAGGCGCAGATTTTCCGCCTCCCGCAGACGGGCGTAGACCGCAAGGTCCTGAACGCTTTTCAGATGATACTCGACGCCGCCGATTTCCTTGTCGTATCCCCTGTCGAGACAGTCCCACAAAAGCGGCTTGCGAATGAAGTCGAACATCGACGGCGCTCCCTCGCGCGGCGCCCGGCGGGCGCGTCCCCCGGCGTTGCACGGGCCGCCGGCCCGCCCTGTCTTCTCCGCCCGTATTCAAGGCGTGTCGAGCCTTCAGCGCTTGTTATGTCTTCAAAGCTTGTTAAAAGCGAATGGCGGGCCATAACCGCCCGCCGCGAAGCCATAACCCAAGCCGTCAGCCATGTCGAACAAAACAGCCCTCATCACCGGCGTCACCGGCCAGGACGGCGCCTATCTCGCCAAACTGTTGCTGGACAAGGGTTACCGCGTTCACGGCGTCAAGCGGCGTTCGTCGTCCTTCAACACCGAGCGGGTGGACGCGCTTTATCAGGATCCGCACGAACACGAGACGGCGTTCTTCCTGCATTACGGCGACCTGACGGATTCGACCAACCTGATCCGCCTGATACAGGAAACCCGGCCGGACGAAATCTACAATCTCGCGGCGCAGAGCCACGTTCACGTATCGTTCGAAACGCCGGAATACACCGCCAACGCCGACGCGCTGGGAACCTTGCGCCTTCTCGAAGCGCTGCGCATTCTCGGTCTTGAGCGTTCGGTTCGGTTTTATCAGGCTTCCACCTCCGAGCTCTACGGCAAGGCGCAGGAAACACCGCAGACGGAGAAAACCCCGTTCTATCCGCGCAGCCCCTACGCCGCCGCGAAGCTTTACGCCTACTGGATCACGGTGAACTATCGCGAAGCCTACGGCGTTCACGCCTCCAACGGCATCCTGTTCAACCACGAAAGCCCGACCCGGGGCGAAACCTTCGTGACCCGGAAGATCACGCGCGCCGTCGCCGCCATCGAAAAGGGACTTCAGAGCACGCTTTATCTCGGCAATCTCGACGCCAGGCGCGACTGGGGCCACGCCCGCGATTACGTGGAGGGCATGTGGCGCGTCGTGCAACACGAGACGCCGGACGACTGGGTGCTGGCGACCGGGGAGAGCCATGCCGTGCGCGAATTCGCCGAACTCGCCTTCGCCGAGGTCGGGCGTACGATCGCCTGGGAGGGCGCCGGGGTCGACGAAATCGGCCGCGACGCCAAATCCGGAGACATCCTTATACGAATTGACCCGCGCTATTTCCGCCCGACGGAGGTCGACCTTCTGATGGGCGATCCCGCCAAGGCGCGCGAAAAGCTCGGCTGGACCCACCGGACCAGCTTTCGCGACCTCGTCAAGGAAATGGTCGCCTCGGATCTCGCCGCGATCGGGCGCGAATCCTGGCGCCATGACCGCTCCGGCTAGGGACGACCGCCATGGCCTTCAATCTTCGCGGCAAGCGCGTCTTCGTGGCCGGCCATCGCGGCATGGTCGGCGCGGCGGTCGCGCGCCGGCTCGTCGCGGAAGACGTCGAGCTTCTCGTCGCCGGACGGGATGCGCTCGACCTGCGCGATCAGGCGGCGACGCGCGCCTGGCTCGCCGCGAACGCGCCTGACGTCGTCGTGCTCGCCGCGGCGAAAGTCGGCGGCATTCTCGCGAACGATACGTACCCGGTCGATTTCCTCTACGACAACCTTGTCATCGAAACCAATGTCATCGAGGGCGCGTTTCGGGCCGGCGTCGAAAAGCTCCTGTTCCTGGGCTCGTCCTGCATCTATCCGAAATTCGCGCCGCAGCCGATCCCGGAAAGCGCCCTCCTCACCGGCGCGCTGGAGCCGACCAATGAATGGTACGCCATCGCCAAGATCGCGGGGCTGAAACTGTGCGAGGCCTATCGCCGTCAGCACGGGGTCGATTACATCTCGGCGATGCCGACGAACCTTTACGGGCCGGGGGACAATTTCGACCCTGAAACCGCCCATGTGATCCCGGCGCTGATCCGGAAAGCCAATGACGCGAAAATGCGCGGCGAGGCGGATCTCGCCATCTGGGGTACGGGAACGCCGCGTCGGGAATTCCTGCATGTGGACGATTGCGCTGACGCGCTCGTGTTTCTGCTCAAGAATTATTCCGATACGGAGCATATCAATGTGGGATCGGGCGAGGATCTGCCGATTGCGGACCTGGCGCGACTGATCATGGAGGTCGTCGGCCTTGACGGCGCCTTGCGCTTCGATGCGTCAAGACCGGATGGAACGCCCCGCAAGCTGATGAGCGGGGACAGGCTCGCCGCCATGGGCTGGGCGCCGACCATCGATCTCGCCGACGGCCTGCGCGAAACATATCGCTGGTTCCTCGACGCCGGCGATCACGCCTGACGGCCGCTCGCCGCCGTCTTTCACCGTCGCCCGCGCACTGGACGCAGGATGCGCCGCAGACCGCCCATGACGGCGGGAAAGCGCGACTTCAACCCGTCGACAAGGCGTCTGTATGCGGTCTTTTTCACGGTTATCGCGTCCATCGCCTCGCCTGCGGCAAGGCGCGGCGCGCGGGACGGAGGCGCCGCCGCGGCGAGACGCGCCAGTCCCTCACGGAACCGGCCGCGCGCCGCCGCCATGTCGAACGCGGAAAAGGCGTGCGCCCGCGCCGCCTCGGCGAGCCGCCGCCGGCGGTCCGCGTCCTCGACCAGGGCGCGCATGGTCTGCGTCAGGAGCGCCGGGTCGTCCTCGGCGACCACCGCCGCGACGTCACCAGCCTGCGCCAGATAGTCGATGGTGGCGAGATCGCGCGGGCCGTAGGCGAGCACAGCCGCGCCGGAAGCAAGGGTTTCCGGCGTCTTGTTGGCGAAGGAATATTGCAGATACCGCTTCGTGCCGGGATCAAAATTGTAGGCCATCAGGAGGATGTCCGCCTCCGCGAGCCAGCGGCGGTAGGCGTCATCGGTCATGTCCGCCCGACTGACGCGGACATTGGGGAACGCGGCGTAGTCGTCCGCATAGGCGTCGAGCCAGGTCTGTTGCGTGCGGATTTCCATCTCGACGGGAAGCCCGGCCTCGGCCAGGTGCGCCGCCCCCCGCGCCGCCGCGAACACCGCCGCGCGCGCCGTATCCGGGGCCAGCGAGCCAGCGTAGCGAATCAGCACGGAACCGCTGTCGCGCCGCGAGTGGCGAGGCCATTGCGCCGGCGCGACGGCGTTGCGCATCACCTCGAAGGAAACGCCGTAGCGCGCCGCATAGGCCTCAGCCATCGGCTCGGATATCGCCCAGTTGAGGGAGGAGCGCGCAAACAGCCGGCGCAGATCGCGGTCCATCGCCTCATGCCGCGCCGGGTCCTGGTCTTTCAGGCGCATCGGCCAGTCGTCCATCAGCCACAGGGCGAGCGGGACGGAACTGTTTTGTACGGCCCGCATGGCGCGGCCATGAAGCGCGGGACAGTCCGCCACGGGCCGGTAGAGGATCGCCTCGGGCGCAAAACCCTCAATGGCAGCGTCGAAAGCCGAGCCGGAGACCGCCTCGGGCGCGGCCAGCGCCCGCGGCAGTTCGCCTCTCACGGCGGCGGCGGGCGCCAGCCCGTCCCCTGTCGACAACAGGTGCAACAGGGACGGCGCCGCCCAATCGCTCAGATAAACCCGCTTCAGCGCGCTTGTCGCCGCCGGCCCGTCGATCGGCGTCGCATCGATCAGCAACAGTCGCAAATCCGGCATCGATCCTCTGGTCGGCTTTCTCTTCCCGGCCCGCGCCAACCTTCGCCGCGGCGCTTTCCGCTTTACAGGCATAGGGGAATTGCGCAAGTCAGGGGGCAGAACGAGGTTGCCCTGTCATGACCGCCGCCGCCGAGATCATTGCGCCCAACGAGGACGACGCGTTCATCCTCGGCAATGGCCCGTCCCTCGCCGGGGTCCGCCTCGCCGACCTGCCGAGCGCGACCTTCGGCATGAACGCCGCCTATCGCTACTGGCGGGAAATCGACTGGCGGCCGACCCATTACGCCTGCCTCGACCTCGTCGTCGGCATGTCGCATAAAGACGCCATCGCGGCGCTGATCGACGAGGAGCGCATCGGCGCGTTTCTGCTGCGCGACAACCTCATCGCCGCCCTCGGCGAACGGGCGCGCAATGCGAAGATCGTCAATTTCGACGCATTGTGCGCACGCGACGCACTGTTTGAGGGCGTCACCGTCACCACGGGCAGCGGCGCGGCCCTGTGGGCGGCGTCGCTCGGACGCCGGCGCCTGATCATGCTCGGCGTCGACGGCCGCTACCGGCAGATCGTCGACGGCGCGGAAAAGCGCGCCGGCATCGAACTGGAAATCGTTCAGACGGCGGACAATCCGAATTACTTTTACGACGGGTATCAGCAACCCGGCGACCGTTACAACCTGCCCGATCCGCGCCCGGCGCTTCATGTCAACGCCTGGCGCGAGGCGGGCCGCAAGCTCAGCGCCGCGGGGGTCGAGGTCTATAACGCTTCGCCCGCCTCGGCGGTGCGATGTTTTCCCTTTATCGACATCGACGCCTTTTTGACCGGCGGCGCCAGGCCTGCGCCGGCGGACGAGCCCCTGACGGAACGCGGCGCGAGTGCGACAACCGAGGAAGAAGGCGACGTCGGCGACGGTTCACAAACGGGCCGCCAGCGCCTCGCCGCCTTCGCGCGCCGGACCTTTCCCCTGATCCTGGGGCTGGGGGGGGTCCTCCTTATGCTGATTGTTCTGTGGACGCGGGCCGCGGCGCCGTCGATGGCGGCGCTGACGTCAGTCGTCCTCGCCGCAGGGCTGCTTTTCGCCATGGCTGTCGGCGGGCTTTATGCGCGCTTCGCGCTCATCGCGCATCTGCACGCCCTCAGTCGGGAAGTCGCGCAGCTTAAGGCGCGCCTGCGCGACCTGGAACGGCTCTGACGCAAGCCGGCGCCATGAGCGCGCCGCTCACGCCGCGCTCATGTCCTCGCCGATACCCTCGCCTTTATCCTCAATCGTCCGGGTGCGCTGGTTCAGCGCCTCGATCAGCACGGCGTGGATTTCGACCGTCTCCACCAGACGCTGAATCCACTCGCCCGCCGCGAGTCCGGCCTGCGGGTCGAACGCCGCCTCGTTCGGCATCGCGGTGAGGTGTCGCTTTTCCTTCCAGTGACGTGCGTAGCCGTCGAGGGTCAGCGGATCGTGCGCGGCGCCGATGCGCGCGGCGAACCGGCGGGCGGGATCATGGCGCCGCGGGACGCGCTGGCCGGCGCGCGACGCGTCCTCCGCCTCCTCGATCGTCCGGTCGGCAACCTTGTCGTCCCATTTTCTCATGTCTATGGCGCCGTCCAGCGCCTGATCGAACACGTAGCAACTGAGAAGCGTGTTGTCGTCATAGATCGCATGGGCGTTGATCGACCCGGCGCCCTTGTCGCCCCCGACCGGGGAGCCGACGTAAACGCCCTCGGTGATGCGCATCCGGTTCGCGGCGTCGGTCTGGAAAAAGATCGTGCTCCCCGCGATGGCGTCGTTCTGGTCCGCCCGGAAAACGAAATTGGCGTTGCCGCAACTGAATTCGGCGAAACTTGCCGGCGCGCCCGCGTCCTGAAACCGCACCGCCGGATTGGACGAGTGGACATGCAGGGCCCGGTCGGGCGCGCCGCCGACGCCGACATTCCCGCTGGCGGCGTCGATCACCAGGGCGTCGGTCCAGACGGCGCCGTCGCCGCTGACCTTGAGATGAAAATTGTCGTCCCCGGTCAGGCCGAATTCCGCCCGGCCGGAAAAGCCGCTCTGGAACAGATGCGAGGCGGTGTCTCCCGGCGCTTCCTTGTTGACGACGACGCGGCAGTCCCCGTCGCCGCCCTCGCCTGCGTCGAGCGCGTCGAACAGGACCGCAGGCGTTCTGACCGACAGGCGGTTGACCGCGTCGGCGGCGGCCCCGTTGACGCCGACCAGGCCATGGCTGCCGTCGCCGAGCGAGGCCGGCGTCACCGCCCCCGAGACGTCCCCGGAAGCTTGAGGCGCAGCGTCGATCCAGGCGGCGCCGTCCCACACGGCCAGCGCGGCTTCGCTCTCCACCCAGACAAGCCATCCGGGGCGCGGCGCGTAGAACGCCCACGCCCCGTCCTGCCACGCGGCGAGGGCGTGGTCGCGCCCGGCCCAGTCCCCGTCAGCGCCCGGCGGAATGATGTAACGCGCGCCTTCGGCGGGGGCGTCCGGCGGCGAGGCGAGAGCGCGGTCCGCGACGCCGGCCTGCACGACGGCGTCCAGCATGCGGATCGCTTCATTATGGGTGACATGCTTTTGCGCCTGGGCGGGCGCGATAAAAGGCAAATTCAGATTCGCCGTGACGTCCATCGTTTTCTCCATGGGCCGGCCGCGCGCAGGCGCCATCCTACGGCCGCACAGGAGACCGGGGATAAGATTTTTCGATTTTTCCCTATGGCCTTCAACGCGGCCGCGCCGCGCGCGCTTGCGATCCGGTCAGGAAGCGTCGGCCGCAGCGACAGACGCAGTGACAGACGCAGCGACGGGGCGGATATCGGCTTTTTTGCGCATCAGTTTCAAGAGCGACCAGGTTGTCGCTCGGGCGATCGCCGCGACATCCGCCTTGCGCCCCGCCTGAAGGCGCCGCCGCGCCGCGCTCTGCGCGGACAGGCCGCGCGCCGCGTCGCCCATGGCCCTCAGATACGCCCGCCCTTTCCCTTCGAGGGAAAAGCGCGCCAGGAGATACAGGTTGAACATCATGTGGAACGGCGCCGTGGCGACCAGAAGAGCCAGCGGCGTGCAACGGTAGTAGGTCCAGACGCGATTGCGGTGGCCGTGATAAACGGTGAAATCGCTGCGCTTGCCGGTCACGCCGGAGCCTTCATGCAACACCCGCGCGTCCGCCACCTGCACCGCGCGCCCGCCGGCGAGGCGCAGACGGTAGCCAAGATCGATATCCTCGCAGTAACAGAAAAAGCTTTCCTCAAAGCCGCCCAGCGCCTCGAAAACGCTGCGCCGGTACAGCGCCGCCGCCGCGCAGGGGGCGAAGCACTCGCCTTCCGGCGGCAGGGCGGCGACAGGCCAGTGATAGTGTCCGCGATAGGAAGCGCCGAAAGCGTGATAAACGTCCCCGGCGCCGTCAAGGCGATCGGGCGTATGCGCATCGATTTGCGTCGATCCGAAAGCATCCGCCCATGGATACCGTCCCGACGCGGCAACCAGTTCGGCGAGCCAGTCCGGGTCGGCGTAAGCGTCCGGGTTGAGAAAGGCGAGCCATTCCCCCCGCGCCCGCTTCGCCGCGCGGTTGTTCGCCGCGGCGAAACCGAGATTGGCGCCCGCTTCGATCAGGCGGAAGGCGCGCCCGGCGCCGGCCGCCGCTGCGATCGAGCCGTCGCTCGAGGCATTGTCGATAACGATGGTTTCAAAGTCGGAGAATGTCTGCCGCCCCAGGGCCTCCAGGCAGCGGCGCAGCCGATCCCCGCCATTGTAATTGACGATGATGACGGAGACCCGCGGCGCGGCGCCGCCGGGCGGCGGCGTTTCATCCGCCCCCGCGCGATTGCCGCCGCCCGCCTGGTCGCCCGCCTGGTCGCCCGTCTTTTGGCCCGTTTGGTCGCTCGCCATATCCGTTCCAAACCGATACGCCGCGCCCGCCGGGGACGCATGAAGGAAGAGACGCTATAACGACGTTGCGGCGGGAAGGGCAAATGCTTCCGCGCGCCCTCAATGCAAACTCCTTAAGGCAAGCCCCTCGGCGCGCGCCCTCTGCGCCCGTCTGCACCCGTCCCGGCGCCTGGCCATTAACGCCTGTCCGGGCCGACGCGGATCACCGCCTTGCCAAAGTTCTCGCCTTTGAAGAGGCCGAGAAACGCCTCCGGCGCCGCGTCGAGGCCCTCATAAACCGACTCCTGGAACTTGATCTTGCCCTGGGCCAGCAGCGGCGCGACCTCGGCGAAGAATTCCATCGCCTTGTCCATAAATTCCGACACGATGAAACCGCGCGCCATCACGCCGCGCCCGATCAGATTGACGAGGTTGGACGGGCCGGGCTCCGGCTTTTGGTTGTTGTACTGCGCAATCATGCCGCACAGGGCGATGCGCCCGCCCAGCGCGATGCAGTTGAGCGCCGCTTCGAGATGCATGCCGCCGACATTTTCAAAATAGCAGTTCACGCCCTTCGGCGCGGCTTCGGCAAGCGCCTTGGTCAACTCGCCTGCGTTCTTGTAACTCTTGTAGTTCAGCGCAACGTCGACGCCCGCTTCCTTCTCAAGCCATTCGCACTTCGCCGCCGAGCCGGCGGAGGCGACGACCCGCGCGCCCTTGCTCTTCGACAACTGGCAGACGAGCGAGCCCACCGCGCCGGCGGCGCCGGAGACGAACACCGTCTCGCCCTCTTTCGGCTTGAGGATCTGGGTGACGCCGGCCCAGGCGGTCATGCCCGGCATGCCGAGAACGCCGAGATAGGCCGACAGGGGCGCAAGATCGGGATCGACTTTCTGCGTGCGCTCGCCTTTCGAGATATAGTATTCTTTCCAGCCGCCGAGAAAATCGACGACGTAGTCGCCGGCGCTGAACGCCGGATTGTTGGACGCGACCACTTCCGACACGGCGCCGCCCTCCAGCGGTTTTTCCAGGGAGAAAGGCGGGATGTAGCTCTTGACGTGCGGGTTCATGCGCCCGCGCATATAAGGGTCCACCGACATCCACACCGTGCGGCAGAGCATTTCGCCCTCGCCGGGCTCGGGCAGGTCGATGTCCTTGACCTCGAAGGACGACAATTCGGGCAGGCCGTTCGGATAGGCGTTGAGGAAAACGGCTTTCGATGTCTGGACGCTCATGAAATCGGCTCCTTGCTGCGGTTTTGCAGCCACCATATGGGTTTCAGGGGGCCCGACAAGCATGCGCCGCAGATGAGACCGTCCGGGCGCCCCGCAGGGACGGCGCCGCGGTCTTGCGGCGACATTTCGGCCGCGGGCGCATTTCGGACAGAGCCTCGCCCTAATCTCGCCTTGGATCGCGGCGACATTAACCACGGAACGCCGCCGGGGCGGCTGGGCCGATAGCTCGAAGCCCGACGTCCACGGCGGGAGGCGACGCCGAAGGCGGCCGAGAGGCAGAACGCGTTTAGAAGGATACGGGACATGAAAACGATGCTGATCGCTTCCGCGGCCGCGCTGCTGGCCGTCACGGGATGCCAGTCGACCGGCGAAGGCGCGCTGACGGGCGCCGCGGTCGGCGCCGCCGGCGGGGCCATCGCCGGCGAAATCTTCGCCGGCCGGCCCGGACGCGGCGCCGCCTATGGCGCGCTCATCGGCGCGGCGCTCGGCGCTTATGAGGGATGCTCGCGCGCCGGCACCTGCTGGGGCCGCGCCCGCGATCACGGACGACGCTACTACGACCGCGGCGCCGGCCGCTACTACTACGAAGACCCCAATTACGGGGACACCTACTGGGAAGACGGGTCCTTCAGGCGATATGGCGGACGGCCGCCGCGCTATTGAGAAGTCCGAGTATCCGAACATTCGAGTTTGGGGGGAGATCGTTGCGTACCCATCAGCCCGCCCGCGTCGTGTCCCGGGGCGGGCTGATCTTTTTCAGGCTCCCGGTCGCGACGCAGCGTCGGCGCAGGCGGACGTCACAAAAGATCCACGCGCCCGCCGGCTTTCAGTCGAGCGACGATTTTCTTGACGTCCTGGGCGCGGTCGCGCGGCGCAACGAGGACGCCCCCGGCGGTCGCCACGATGACCAGATCCTCGACGCCGACCGCGGCGATGGTCGGCCCCTCGCTCCCCTCGCTGACAGCGAGCGTATTCGCACAATCCAGCAGCGCCGCCTCCCCGCCCACGGCGACGTTCCCCGCGCCGTCCTTGTCCGCGATTTCCCACAGGGCGGCCCAGGAGCCGATATCCGACCAGCCGAAGGACGCCGGCACGACGGCGGCCCGATCGGTGCGCTCCATCACGGCGTAATCGATGGAATCCTCCGGCGCCGCAGAAAACGCGTCGCGATCAAGGCGCATGGTCGCCCCCTGCCTCACCGAACGGGCGACCGCATTCTGCGCCGCTTCAAGGATCGCCGGACAGCGCCGGCGCATTTCCTCGATCATGACGTCGGAGCGGAACATGAAAATACCTGCGTTCCAGTAGTATGCGCCGGAAGCAAGATAGCCTTTCGCGGTTTCCAGGTCGGGCTTTTCGACAAAGGCGCTGACCCTGAACGCCGCGTCGTTCAGCGCCTCGCCGGCGCGAATGTAGCCGTAGCCCGTTTCGGGACGGGTCGGCTCGACGCCAAAGGTGACGATGGCGCCGTCAGCCGCGGCCGGCGCGCCTTTCAACAGCGTCGCCCGAAAACCGGCGGCGTCTGCAATCGCGTGGTCGGCGGGCAGGATCGCCAGCAGCGCGCCGGCGGTCTCCCGCTCCACGGCGACGGCCAGCGCGGCGATCGCCGGGGCGGTGTTTTTCGGCGTCGGCTCCAGAATGACCAGAGCCGGATCGACGTTAACCGCCTCAAGCTGCCCGGCGACAAGCTCCCCATGGTCAATATTCGCGAGCAGGATCGGCGGCAGAAAGCGCTTGTCTGCGTCCGCGCACGCCGCCTCGCCGTCCCGCACGCGCAAGGCGGCTTCCTGCAACAGGCTGCGCGCGGAGGCCAGCGCGTGAAACTGCTTCGGACGGGTCCGGCGCGAGAGGGGCCACATTCGCGTCCCCGAACCGCCGGACAGAATTACAGGGCGTATCGGATTATTCATTTCTTATCTCCCCTCATTTAACTCTACCTGCATGGTCGCCCATAACGATGCTCAGGGCGGTGCTTCGGGCGTTTCGACAAGCCACGGGCGACGGTCGCGCCACAGCGCCCGATGCGGGCCGGGCCAGGCCGACCCGGCCCGGGGGCGCGCTCCAGGCGGCCATGATGACGCAGAGGGCTGAAAACGCGGTAAAGCACCCTCGGCGGCAAGGAGACGCGAAACCGCGACCGGAGACAATAGCGGGCCTGGGCCGGCGCGCGGCAGACGAAAAAGCATGATGACGTTCGACCGGAATCTGATCGCCGACATCCGCGACTGGCTCTTCGCCAAAGCGCTGCCGTTCTGGGCGGACGCCGGGGTCGACCGCGCGTATGGCGGCTTTGTCGAGGAGTTGGAGTTCAGCGGCGCGGACGCCGGCCTGCCCTACAAGCGCGTGCGCGTTTCCTGCCGCCAGGTCTATGTCTTCGCCCACGCCAGCCTGCTCGGATGGACGGACGGCGCGCGTCTGGTCGACCAGGGAGCGGCGTTTCTCATCGACAAGGCCTGGCAGGGGGAGGAAGCCGGCTTCGCCCACAAGCTCGCCCGCGACGGGTCGATCCTCGATCCGACGGCGGATCTTTATGAACAGGCCTTCGCGCTGTTCGCTTTCGCATACGCCTTCAAGGCGACAGGGCGGTCGGATTATCTTCAGTGGGCGCATAAAACGCTGGACTATATCGAAACGCATCTGCGCGACAATGACGCCGGCGATGGAGCCGGCAATGGGGCCGGCGACGGTTTCTGGCACAACAGCAATCGTTCGGGCCACCGCCTGCAAAACCCCCACATGCACCTTGCCGAAGCGAGCATCGCCGCCTTCGACGCGACCGGGGACGCGCGCTTCGCCGGGCTCGCCAAGGACCTCGCCAGCCTGTTCCAGCGCCGCCTGTTCAACTGGAACGCCGGCACGCTGACGGAATACTTCGAACGCGACTGGACCGTCGCCGGCGGCGCCGAGGGGCGCATCGTCGAACCCGGCCATCAGCTTGAGTGGGCGTGGATCCTGCAGCAGATGCGCTCCCGGTTCGGCGTCGGCGAGGCCGAAACGATCCGCCGCCTGGTGCGTTTCGCCGAAACCTGCGGCCTCAACCCGGAAACCGGCGCGGTGATGAACCGGGTCGACATCGACGGAACGCCCATCGACGCGGGCTCGCGAAGCTGGCCGAACACCGAACGCATCAAGGCCGCCCTCGCCCTTTACGAACTTGACGGCGAAGACCCGCGCGGGGTCGTCAACGCCGCCGCCGGGCTGCTGTTCGAGCGCTACCTTTCCTCGGCGCCGGGCGCGATCGACCTGCCCGCCGGCGCCTGGATCGACGCTTTCGACCACAAGGGCCAGCCGCTCTCGACGCGCATTCCCGCCTCCATCCTGTATCATTTCTTTCTCGCCTTCGCGGAAATCCTGAGACTGGAAAAGGCGGACGAAAAAACGCCAACCGATCATTAATGAAATTGGTGAAGGCTGGCGGCCGGCCGCGGACGGCGCGCGCCTTTGCCCCGGGGCCAAGGCGCGCTACCTTCGGCGGGCTTAATTCTGAACGGCAGGAAGAGGGGGCCTCAAGGTGAAAGGCATTATTCTGGCGGGGGGCTCCGGAACGCGCCTCTATCCGATCACCAAAGCCGTCTGCAAACAGCTCTTGCCGATCTACGACAAGCCGATGATCTATTACCCCCTGACGACGCTGATGCTCGCCGGGATCAGGGACATCCTGGTGATCACGACGCCTGAGGATCAGGGCATTTTCTCACGCCTGCTCGGCGACGGGCGTCAATGGGGCGTTAACCTTTCCTACGCCGCCCAGCCGAGGCCCGAAGGCCTCGCCCAGGCGTTTCATATCGGCGAGGACTTCATCGCCGGCGACAAATGCGCGCTGGTCCTGGGCGACAATATTTTCTACGGCCATGGCTTCGGCAAGCTGCTGGAAACCGCCGCCGCCCTGACAAGCGGCGCCGTTGTCTTCGGCAGCCATGTTCAGGATCCGGAACGCTACGGCGTCGTGGAGTTCGACGACGGCGGCGCCGCCATCTCGATCGAGGAAAAGCCGGCCAAGCCGAAATCCAACTACGCCGTAACCGGACTTTACTTCTATGACGAGACCGTCTGCGCGCGCTCGCGCGAGGTGAAGCCGTCGGCGCGGGGCGAATTGGAGATCACGACGCTGAACCAGATGTATCTCGACGACGGCGCGTTGTCCGTGCAGCTCCTCGGGCGCGGTTACGCCTGGCTCGACACTGGTACGTATGCGTCGCTTTTACAGGCGGGGCAGTATGTCCAGACCGTCGAGGAGCGTCAGGGGCTGAAAATCGGCTGCGTCGAGGAAGTCGCCTATCGCAAGGGCTTTATCAACGCCGACCAGGTGCGCGCCTGCGCCGAGCCGCTGATGAAGAGTGGATACGGGAACTATCTCCTGTCCATCCTGGAAGACAAGGTGTTTTAGCGGCGCGGCGCGCCGGTATCGCGGGGGGCGTCCCCGCGCCCGCCGCCGTCCTTGCGCATCTGACTGAGGGCGATCAGGGTCAGCGTCGGCGCAAAGCCGTCGATCTGTCCCGTCGGATCGGCCAGTTCCCAGAACGCGAACAGTCCCGCCCAGCCGAACATCGCCACCGCCGCCGCGCCGAGCGCGAGATCGACGACGATTTCAAAACCGGGAATGCGGCCGATGGTGAAATCGAGAATGTCGAGGGCGACGGCGATGGCAAGCTTCGCCACGGCGGGGTTCATGCCTCGCCTCCAACGCACGATGCGATAAAATCGGCGGTCTGCTTAATGGAGCGGCCGGCCTCGGGAAAGCGCGGATAGAAGATCGGCCAGACATGGGCGAGCCCCCGCTCGACAATCATTGCCGAGGAAACGCCGGAGGCGAGAAGTTTTTCGTGCAGCCGGGCCGAGTCGTCATGGAGAATCTCGCTGTCGCTGACGAAAACGAGCGTGCGCGGCAGCCCGGCGTGATCGCCGTAGAGCGGCGAGGCCAGCGGGTCCGTCGGGTCGGCCCCGTTGAGGTAGCGCCTCGCCCCGCCGGCGAGGTAGGCTTTCTTGAACATCACGTCGCTCGCCTCGTTACGGTCGAGGGAAGCGCCGGTCGCGGCGAGATCCGTCCACGGAGAGTAAAGGAAGGCGCCGGCCGGCAGGGCGAGCCCCTGCGCCTTGCAGGACAGCATCAGCGCGAGACAGAGACCGCCGCCCGCCGAATCCCCGCCGACGACGAGCCGCGCCGGGTCGCGCCCTTCGTCCAGCAGCATCCGGTAAGCCGCAAGCGCATCCTCCACCGCGGCGGGATAGGGATGCTCCGGCGCGAGACGGTAATCGAGGGAGAAGACGTCCGCCCGCGCCTCCTCGGCCAGCTTGAAGGTCAGCCCCCGGTGGGATTTCGCAGAGCCGAACACATAGCCGCCGCCGTGCATGTAAAATACGGTGCGGCCGTCGGTCCCGCCTCGGGGCCTGTGCCACTCGCCCTTGACGGGGCCGGCGGAAAGGCTTTCAAGCGCGATCGTCGCCGGCGTCCTGCGCGGGGCGATCTTGTCCGTGTTCGCCCGCAACAGGCCCGGATCGATGAGGTGTATCGGTTTCGATTTCATGCGCAGCCTCATATAGGCGTTAAACAAGACCGCTCGCAGACCCGGCATCCCTCGCCCTCCCGTTTTCCTGAACGTAGGCGATTGCCCGCGCCCGGAAAAGCCGGCCGCCCTGAGCGCGCCCAAGCCGCGTCCCTAGCCGCGATACCGCAGGCCGAAGCCGAGGGTGCGAACCTCGCCGGGAAAAAAACGGTCCGAACCGAAGGCGAAGTCGGCGCGTTCGGCGTAGAGCGCGTCGGTTACGTTGCGCAGGGTCAGGAACGCCGCCAGCCGATCGGTCACAAAAACCTCGCCGCGCAGATGCAGGAGATTGTGGCCGTCATAGCGGCGGGTGTTGGCGGCGTTGGTGAAGTAGGCGCCGACCGAGACCCACTCCGCTTCGAGGGTCAGGCGCGCCGCCGGGCGCCATGACAGCCGCGTATTGGCGAGAATGCGCGGCGCGGTGTCGACGTCGTCGCCGCTGGTGATGTTCTCCCGCGCCGTACCGGGATCGGACCCGGGATTGCGGTCGAAACGATAAGTATGCGCAGCATATGTCACCGCGCTTTGCAGGGTCAGGCTTTCCAGAAGCGCCAGGCGCGCCTCCGCCTCGACGCCCGCATGGCGCGTGCGCCCGTCGATGACGTTCCGGCCGTCGGCGTCGCGGAAAAAGAAATTGCGCTTTTCCATCCAGAACCCGGCGAGATCGATATTGACGCGCTCGCCGAGCCTTGCGCGCAGCCCGATCTCGCCGGCATCGATCAGTTCGGGGCGCGCGGCGCCCTCGGTCTGGCCGGATTGCAGGCGATAAAGATCCGTCGTCTGCGGCGGGCGCGCGCCGCGGGCATAGCTGACATAGCCGTTAAGGGCGTCGGAAAACGTGCGCCGCACGCTGAATTTCGGACTGGCGGTGACGAACCGATCCACCGCGTCCGGGGGCCGCAGGAAGCGGCCCGCATTGCCCTCGGGGTCGACGGCGATCCCGTCGCCGGCGCGGTTGTCGTAGTCGTAAATCGTCCCGTCGATCCGCAAGCCGACGGCGACGACGGTTTTCGGGTCAAGCTCGACCTCGCCCTGCGCGAAGCCCGAGGCGTTCACCGCTCGCACCCGGTAGTCGTAATGGAGCCCTTGCGTGAAGGAAAAGATCGTCTCGCGCGCCTGGAACTCGAACAGGGTTCCTTCCGTGTACTCCGCATCGAGCCCGGCGATCAGCGAGAGCCGGCCGGCGTCGTGATAGACCGCGCCCTGCGCGCCGACGCTCCAGTGGCTGTTGCGCTCCAGGGCGTTGGACGGGAGAAAGTGCTGCGGGAATTCCATCTCGTTCCAGCGCGCATAGGGCGTCACCCGCAGTTCGGTCGCGCGCCCGGCGTCGAGCGTCAGCGTCGATTGCAGGCGCGCGGCCTTCGCGTCGCGATAGGCGAACGGAAAATCGTTGGCGCGGCGCGCCGCCCGGTCTTTCAGCGTCTCGGCGCCGAAGATAAAGCCCGCCGTTTCCTGCTCCAGATTGTGAAAGGAGAACACCGTGTCGAGGCTTGCCCCCTCGCCGGTCCAGACATGGCGCAGACTGATCTTCTGCTGGTCGAGGCCGGCGTCCTCGCGGTAACCCGATTCCGAGGTCGCCGACGCGCCGGCGAAAAACCCGTGCGCCCCCGCGGTCCCGGCAAGGCTCCCCTTCCATTTGTAGCGATCCTCGGTGTCGCCGAAGATTTCGGCGAACACGGAAAGATCTTCGGTCGGTTGCGGCGTCAGCACGTTGACGACGCCATGGATGGCGTTGGCGCCGTAGAGCGGGCCGGAGGGGCCGCGCACGATTTCAATTCCGCCGGCGAGTTCGTAATGAGCGTCGAACAGCCCGTTCACATTGGCGAAGCCGGCGGAACGGATCGGCACGCCGTTTTCAAGGAACAGAAACGAGCCCGCGCCCGCGCCGCCAGTCAGAACGGGCGAGCGGATCGCCGTCAGGTGTTCGGCGCCGGAACCGCGATGGAGATTGACGCCCGGCGCGCGCGCCAGCGCCTCGGCGATGTGGTCGGCCCCTACAAGACGCAATTCCGCCTCGTCGAGGACGGCGATGCTGCGCGCCACCCGGGAGAGCGGCTCGGCGCGCCGTTCGGCGGTCACGACAATCGCGTCGGCCAAGAGATCGTCCGCCAGCGCCGGCGCGGCCAGAACCAACGCCAGCGCCTGGACTGAGGCCGGAACCGGGTCCAAAACCGGAGCCAGGGCTGAAAAAAGGCTCCGGATTGCTGGAAAGATCTTGTCTTGCATGGATTGCCGGCGCCGATTGAAGCCTATGGAAATGCGACCGATATTTCGCGACCTGGCCGCAGGTTTCAATAGCGCGAGGCGTCGCAACGGCCGATTTTCCCGCCCGGCGCCGTCATAATCTCGCCGTCAGAGCCTCGCCGTCAAACCCGGACCGAACCAAGCCGCGCGCCGCACCACGGGCAATGGCGGATCACCACCACGTCCCGCCCGCCATCATGGACGATCAGGCCAAACTGGTCGAACGCCTCGTTGTAGGCGACAAGGCTGTCGGGACAGTCGAACGGATCGTCATGGGTCTCGCAGGCCATCTCCAGCGCCGCCTGCAGGCTCTCGCAGCAAAGGGAGGACGGGTCGGGATGCTGGGTGCGCGTCGTTTCCATGCTTCTTTCGCTCAACGCCTGTTTCCTGTCGCCTCTTCCGCTGCGGTGTTTTCACTAGAAGCGGCCCGGTGATAACGACGGCCTGGCGACAACGCCGGTCAGATCACGCTGCGGCGATCGCCCGGCCCTTGCGCCTTGCCTTATTGCCGGTCAGGCGCCATTTGCCTAACCTGACGATTAACGCGAAAAACGCCCCGCCGCCAGCCGCAGGAACCGACACTAGAGCGGCCTCGGGCGTGGGGACAGAATGACGTTAAGGACAGAGTGACGTTAAGGACAGAGTGACGTTAAGGACAGAGTGACGTTAAGGACAGAGTGACGTTAAGGACAGAGTGATGAAAACGCGATTGCTGATACTCGGATCCGGCCCCGCGGGCCTGACCGCCGCCATCTACGCCGCGCGGGCGGGGTTGAAACCGGTCCTGGTCCACGGCCTCCAGCCGGGCGGGCAGATGACCATCACGACGGATGTGGAAAACTATCCGGGGTTCGCCGACGTCATCCAGGGCCCGTGGCTGATGGAGCAGATGCAGAAACAGGCGGAACATGTGGGAACCGAGTTCGTTAACGACATCGTCATGGATGTCGATCTGTCGAAGCGGCCCTATGTCCTGAAGGGCGACAGCGGCGAGCGTTATGAAACGGACGCCCTGATCATCGCCACGGGCGCCCAGGCGAAATGGCTCGGCCTGCCCACGGAACAGAAATTCCAGGGCTTCGGCGTCTCGGCCTGCGCCACCTGCGACGGGTTCTTTTACCGCAACAAGAACGTTCTCGTCGTCGGCGGCGGCAACACCGCCGTAGAGGAAGCGCTTTACCTCGCGGGCCTCGCCGGGCGCGTAACCCTCGTTCACCGGCGCGATTCGCTGCGGGCGGAAAAAATCCTCCAGGACCGGCTGTTCGCGAAAGACAATGTCGATGTGGTGTGGAGCCACACGCTTGACGAAATTCTCGGCGACGAGGAGCCGCTCGGCGTCACCGGGGCGCGGCTGAAACACGTTTCGACCGGCGAGACGCGGGAAGTCCCCGCGGACGGCGTCTTCATCGCCATCGGGCACAAGCCGTCCACGGATCTTTTCGCCGGCAAGCTGGCGATGAACGACCACGGCTATCTCGACACCGCGCCGGATTCGACCGCCACCGCCCTGCCCGGCGTCTACGCCGCCGGCGACGTCACCGACGACGTCTACCGCCAGGCGGTGACCGCCGCGGGCATGGGCTGCATGGCGGCGCTGGAAGCGGAGAAATACCTCGCCGCGCTCGAAGTCGCCGAAACCCAGGCCGCCGAATAGCCGCGGACGGACACGCGGAGGCGGGCGCCGCCCGGCGTCTTGCGGGACCAGCCCCCGCGCGGCGCGGACTTTATGCCTGGGCGCGACGCGGCTATGATAAGCGGCTATGATAGGATGTGCGGATCACCGCCGCACCGGCCCCTTGACGACGGGCCTATCAACGAGGTTGCACGCATATGTCCGCTATTCTTGTTACCGGCGCCGCCGGCTTTATCGGCATGCATGTGGCGGAGCGGCTCCTTTCCGCAGGGCGCCGCGTCATCGGCGTCGATAATCTTAACGCCTACTATCCGGCGGCGCTGAAGCGCGCCCGGCTGGAGCGCCTCGGCGCGCATCCGGGATTTTGCTTTCACGAACTCGACATCGCCGATCACGATGCGCTGGCGACCGCGCCCGGCGCGGCGGAGTGCGACGTCGTCATTCATCTGGCGGCGCAGGCGGGGGTGCGTTATTCGCTGGAAAACCCGTTCGCCTACGCATCGTCCAATCTGACCGGACATCTTTCGGTGCTGGAATTCGCCCGCCACGCGCCCCTGCGTCCGCGCATGATCTACGCCTCCTCAAGTTCCGTATACGGTAAAAACGCCAAGACCCCGTTTTCCGAACGCGACCGCGTGGATGCGCCGGTCTCGCTTTATGCGGCGACGAAGCGCGCCGACGAGCTGATGAGCGAGGCTTATGCGCGCCTTTACGGCATGGAGTTGATCGGGCTGCGCTTTTTTACCGTCTACGGACCGTGGGGACGCCCCGACATGGGGTACTGGCTGTTCGCCGAGCGCATTCTGGCGGGCGAGCCGATCAGGATTTTCAACAATGGCGACATGCAGCGCGACTTCACCTATATCGACGACATCGTTTCCGGCGTCGTCTCCACCGCGCTTGAACCGTTCCGTCCGACCGGCGACGCGCCGCACCGGATTTACAATATCGGGAATAACAGGCCGGTCGCGCTGATGCGTTTCATCGAGATCCTGGAAGAGGCGATCGGCAGGACGGCGCGCAAGGAATTCCTGCCGATGCAGCCGGGCGACGTCTACGCCACCTATGCCGACATCACCGCGCTTTCACAGGATTACGGCTTCGCGCCGACCACCTCCCTGGAGGAGGGCATCCCAAAGTTCATCGAATGGTTTAAAGCCTACAAGGGCGTTTGAGGCCTGTCGGCGCCTTTCACCGCCCTTCCCGGCCCCGCAAGCGCCAAGCGTCAACAATATCCAAATAAAAACAATCGACTGAAGTCCACCCAGGTCGATGTCGGTGGAAAATCGCCGGTTTGCCGTTGCAATTCCAGAACATGCGTTCTAAAACCAGAACGATCATTCTGGAGCGATCCGCGCCCATGCCCCGACAGGACCATGACATCGCCGCCGCCCTCGACGCCGCCAAGGAAGTGTTCTGGCGGCGCGGATATGACGACGCCTCGATCGAGGACGTGGTCAAAGCCACGGGGTTCAACCGCTACGCCATCTACAGCGCCTTCGGCGGCAAGCTGGAATTGTTCCTCGCCGCGCTTGACGCCTATTACACCGAGCGCCGCAACGCCTTTCTGGAAAGCCTGAACAATCCTGACGGCGCGCCGCTCGACGCCATTGAAATGATGTTCCGCTGGTCCATCGAGGAAATGGCCGCCCGCGGCTCCGGCTGCCTGATCTGCAACATCGCCGTTGAAGTGAGCCGCCACGAGGACGTCATCGCGGCCCGCGTGGCGACCTATCTTGAAGAGATCCGCGGCGCGATGGCGACGGCGCTGCGCATGGCGGCGGCGCGCGGAGAGTTGAACCCGGCGCTTTCCGTCGAAGCCGGCGCGGCGCTGCTGATCTCGCTGAAGCTCGGGCTCGGCGTCCACGCGCGCAACGGCGCGACCAGGGAAGACATGCTCGCCGTCGCCGAAACCGCCATGGCTGTCATTAAACGTCAGTTGATCGCATAGACGCTTTTTTATTAACGCCAAACGCTTTTATATAGAAACTTGTCCTGATCCAAAGAGGGGAAATCGTGGAAAGTAAAACCAGAAATCAACTGGACGCGTTTGCGGTCTTCCTCGCGACCTGGATGATCAGGCTGCGCTGGCTGGTGATCCCCGCCGCGGTCGCCGCGGCGCTCGCGATCGGGCAGAACGCCGCAAACCTTGAGTACTCGAACAATTACCGGACGTTCTTTTCCAAGGAGAACCCGGAGCTGCAGGCGTTCGAAACCTTTCAGGGCACGTACACCAAGAACGACAACCTGCTTTTCGTGCTGGA
>LYSZ01000001.1 GCA_001657385.1 Parvularcula sp. BBD 1991-13
CAGAACGGTTCGCAACTGGTGATTTTCTTCGATGAGCCGGCGAATACCGGAACGGTGCGCCTGTACCAGAACGGGGGCCAGCAGATCGCCTCGACCGCCGGCGCCTATTTCCGCATTCCCGCCCCGCCCCAGGGAACGCGCCTGCAAGTCGCCGGCGAGAGCACGCTGATCTCCGGCTTGCGCAGTTTTCCAAGCCCTTATTCATCGATTTACGAATCGCCCGGCCCCTGCCTCGAAGGCTCGCGGCAGTGCTGATCGGGCAGGCGCATCGAACGCCTGACGCCGCCTGACCGGCGATTAGGCGCGGGCCTTCAGCGCAACAGCGTTTCCATTGGCGGCGCGGCGAGACGCCTGGCCGCCAATGGGGAGCGTCATGAGACCGTCATAGGACCGTCATGGGGGATCGACATCAGCCATGTGCCGATGACGGAAGGATGGCTCTATCTCGCCGTCATGATGGATTTATACTCGCATCGCATTGTCGGCTCGCCGACAAGCTTCGCCTTACGCACTGAGGCGACATCACATGCCGCTCAGCATACCAATATTTCTTTATAGCTCTGTAAGACGACATTCTGCGCTCGGCCATCAATCGCCGATCGCCTACGAAAAGGGCGGCGACGTTGCGAAATGGCTCGCCGCGATACCGAGGCCGGGTCGCTTCCTATGTGAAATCGATGAGCGACGCTGATCTCCTTTACGACGGCGCACACTTTCCTACCTCTCGTTTTAAGCCAAGCTGAGTCCAAGCTTTACGCTTGGTTTCAACTGGTCGATGGATGCGCCGCTGCGGACCATCACGCGCAGGCCGACATAGATAGCGAGCAACGTGCGTGCTTTCGCGAGTGTTTCGTCTGACGATAATCCAGCCCGAAAGTCGGTCAGTAAGCTGAAGAGACTGCGCGTCAAATGATCGAACCCTTTTGTGACCTGCGCTTTGGCGTCTTTGTCGAGATCGGCCTGGTCCGCAGATGCGTTGCACAAAAAGCAACCGGATCGATCGTGGTTGCGTGCGGCGTCGAGCGGCGCTGACAGAAAAGCCTCAAGCCGTTCAAGCGGCGGCGCGGACCCATCCTTCAGCATCTTCGCAGCGCTGTCGACGACATCGGCTTCGTACTGCGCGAGCGCTTTGAGATACATGGCGCGCTTGTCGCCATAGGCGGCGTAGAGACTTCCTTTTTTCAGGCCGGTCTCCGCCATGATGTCGGCGAGCGATACGCCTTCATATCCTTTGCGCCAGAACAACGTCATGATCCTTCGCAGCATGTCCGTTTCGTCGAATTCCCGTGGCCGGCCCGGGGCGGCGTCTTCACGCATGTGTGATCTCCATAATTATTGACCAATTGGTCAAGATTCCATAGTTGATAACCGTCAACTGCAAACGACCAGGACTCACCACCAATTAATGACCGATAGGTCAAAAAATGTGAAGGATCGAAGACAATGTCAACAGCAGCCACCAGTGAAGCTCCGAAAACCGTCCTCGCCGGCCGCTCGGCGGAGGATCTGGATCTTGTCGCTGACAAACTCACGGCCGTCGGCCGCCACGCCGTTCGCTTCTCCATCGCTGGCGTCCTCGGCTGGATCGGCGCGATGAAATTCACCGCTTATGAGGCGGGCGCCATTCAAGGGCTCGTGCAATCAAGCCCGCTTGTGAGCTGGCTCTACAATGTAACCAGCGTGCAGGGCGCTGCGAACGTCATCGGCGCGATCGAAATTCTGACGGCGGCCGCGCTTGTCGCCGGTCTGAAATTCGCCCGCGTCGGTCTTATCGGCGCGATCGCCGCGGCTTTCACCTTCCTTGTCACCTTGAGTTTCATCTTCACCGCGCCCGGCTGGGAGCAAAGCCTCGGCGGCTTCCCGGCGCTGTCCGTTGTGCCTGGGCAGTTCCTTCTGAAAGACGCCGTCTTGTTCGCCGGCGCGGTCTTCCTGGCCGGGAAGGATCTGAAACGGATCGCCGCGGGCGAATGACCCTAAAGCCATCAAAGGCGCGCCGGACATTGATGGCGGTGTCCGGGCGCTGGAAAGGATCACCCATGTCAGACCAAACCAAACCGCACATTCTTCTCTATACTATGGGTCACTGCCCCTATTGCGCCCGCGCCAAGGCCCTCTTGCGCAAGAAGGGCGTCGTCGACTGGGACGAATACGATCTGGAAACTGCGCCTGAAAAACGCGCCGAAATGATCGCGAAATTCGGCGGCGTGCGGACCGTTCCGCAAATTTTTATCGGCGATACCCATATCGGCGGATCGGACAATCTCTACGCCCTTGATGCGGCGGGCGGGCTTGGCCGCCTGCTGGAGATCGCGGAGCCTGCCTCGCGACAAAGCCCATCCGGTTCGCGCGCCTAAACATCTCAGGTTGCGCACAGGCATTCCAACCACCTGATTTTGAACAAGGAAAGACCATGACAACGGAAACCCAAAACCTCGCCAAACTCAACAACCTTCTCGCTCTTCTCGCCGAAGGAAAATTCATTGACGGCATGGAGGCGTATTTCGCCGACGACGTGGAAATCCGGGAAGCCGGCCAGCCGGCGAAGCGCGGCCGCGACCTGTGCATCGCGGTGGAGAAAGCGCTTCTCGCAGGCGTCTCGGAATTCATACAATACACCGCGCATTCAAAGGGGGCCGGCGGCGATACGACGTTTTATGAGGCGACCATGGAATTCAAGACCAGGGACGGCCGGCATGTGGTCCAGGATCAGGCCGTTGTGACGACCTGGAAAGACGGAAAGATCGTCAACGAACGCTATTACCATCAAAATGCATGAAGCGCGGGAGCCGGAAATCCGGCTCCTGGCTGTTTCCGGGAGGCTAACATGAACAAGATCGGTTTCGGCGGCGGATGCCATTGGTGTACGGAGGCTGTGTTTCAGTCTCTTATTGGCGTCGATAAAGTTGAGCAGGGATGGATCGCCTCACAGCCGCCATTCGACGCATACTCCGAAGCCGTCCTTGTTCATTTCAATCGCGCTGAAATCGATCTGCGGGTTTTGCTCGAGGTTCACCTGCGCACGCATGCAAGTCAGCACGAGCACAGGCTTCGTTCGAAATATCGAAGCGCCGCCTACGTTTTTGACGACGCGCAAGCGGCCGAAGCAAGAGAGGCTTTGACGCGACTGCAAGGAGAGTTCGACGCGCCGATCGTGACCAGAATTCTCCCGTTCGAGAGTTTTAGAGAGTCGGCGCCGAGATTTCAGAATTACTACCGTGACAATCCCGATCGCCCTTTTTGCAGAAATTATATCGATCCGAAACTGGCGCTTTTGCGGCGACGATTCGGGCGTCACGCCAAACCTGTCGAAAGCGTATCCGATCAACCGTTCAATGAAAGGGGAACAACCAATGACGAACTATGAATTTGATGTCGCCATCCTGGGCGCCGGAACCGCCGGCATGAGCGCCTATCGCGAGGCCGGCAAATATACAAACCGCATCGCGCTTATTGATGGCGGCGATCTTGGCACCACTTGCGCGCGCGTTGGCTGCATGCCGTCAAAACTCCTGATCGCCGCCGCGGATGCGAAGCATCACGCCGATCACACGGGGCAGTTCGGGGTCGTTCCCGGCGAACCGAAAGTCGACGGTAAGGCCGTGATGGCGCGTGTGCGCGCTGAACGGGATCGGTTTGTCGGCTTCGTGCTCGACGCGGTCGAGGGGTTCGATACCGGCGAAATCATCCGTGAGCATGGCAAATTTGTCGACGATCATACGCTGCAATTGACGAGCGGACGCAAGGTCACCGCCCGCACCATCATTATCGCGACCGGTTCGCGACCCAACGTCCCGCCGCCCTTTGAAGCGGCCGGCGACCGGCTGATCGTCAACGACGACGTTTTCGAATGGGACGACCTGCCGAAATCCGTGGCCGTGTTCGGCGCCGGCGTCATCGGGCTCGAACTCGGCCAGGCGTTGCACCGCCTTGGCGTCAGGGTCCGCCTGTTCGGCCGCGACAATCTGGTCGGCCCCTTGAGCGATCCGGCGATCCGCGAATATGCGGCGCGCACCTTCGCGGCGGAGTTCCCCGCCCATTGGCACGCGGATGCGCAGATTTCGCGCGACGGTGATGCGGTGGTCGTGAAGTGGAAAGATGAGCGGGGCGAAGGCGAGGAGCGCTTTGATTATCTGCTGGCCGCTACGGGCCGCCGCGCGAATGTGGACAATATCGGGCTTGAGAATGCGCGCCTCGACCGCGACGCCCGAGGCGCGCCGGTCTATGATCCGCTGTCACTGCGCGCCGGCGACAGCCACATCTTCATTGCGGGCGATGCGACGGTTGACCTGCCATTGTTGCATGAGGCGGCCGATGAGGGCCGGCTTGCGGGCGAGAACGCCGCGCGGTTCCCTGACGCTTATCGGCGCGCGCGCCGGACCGGGCTCGGCGTCGTTTTTTCCGATCCCCAGATCGCACTCGTCGGCGAAAGCCATAAAGCCCTGATGGAAAAAGGCGTTTTGTTTGAAACCGGCGTCATCTCCTTTGAAGATCAGGGGCGTGCGCGAGTCATGGGCGTCAACAAGGGGTTGCTCCATGTTTACGGCGAGGCGGAAACCGGCCGCCTGCTTGGCGCGGAGATGATTGGGCCGCAAGCTGAACATCTCGCGCATTTGCTCGCCTGGTCGATCGCCGGAAACATCACCGCCGGCGACGCGCTTGAGCGTCCGTTCTATCACCCGGTGATCGAGGAAGGTTTGCGGTCCGCGCTTCGCGATCTCAACAACAAGCTCGGCTTCGGGCCAAATCCGCCGCTTCGCTGCATTGACTGCGGTCCCGGCGCCTGACAGCGGGGAGGGCGGTTCCGTGTTTGCCGATTTCTTAATCAGTATCGTGATCATAATCCGTGGGAAAGTCGGCGCACAAGCGGAAACCACGCTTGGTTCACAGAATGGCCCGACCGCGCGGCGCCGCTTCACGGGGGCTTTGCCATGATGGACGCCCTCGGCGATATCGTCAGCCGCGCCAAGGTCACGGGACGTCTCGATTTTCAGGGGCGGCTCTTCGAAGAATGCGGCGTCGCCTTTTGCGAAGCGGACGGCCGCACGCGTTACCACATCATCGTTGACGGCGCGTGCTGGGCGACAATCGACGGCGCGCCGGCGCCGCTGCGCGTAACCGCCGTCAGCCTTTTGATTGTTCCGCGCGGCGCCCGGCACGCCATCGCCGGCTCCATTGATGCTCCCGCTGAGGAACTGGCGGATTTCCGTGAGCGGATGAAGAATGTCACGGAGACATATGAAGCGTCGACGCAAGCCGGGGGCGCCATTGTCACCCCGGCGGCCGCCTTGGTCAGCGGCGTCCTCGACATGGATCGAGATTTTGGCGACGTGCTTGTCAACGAATTGCCGGCATGTATTCACCTCCCGCTTGCGGATCGCGGTGAATTGGGTTGGCTTGCCGACGCCGTCCGCTTTATCGCCCATGAAGTCGCGGACGGGGCTCCCGGCGCCGCGGCCATCGCGGACAGACTGGGAGAAATTATCTTTATGGAGACGGTCAAGTCATATGCCGAAACCGCCTCGACAGGCGTCATCGCGTCGCTTCGTGATCCGAAAATTGGCGCGGCCTTGAACGCGTTCCACGCCGCGCCCGCCGATGACTGGACTGTTGTGAAATTGGCGAGAGAAGCTGGATTATCCCGCACGCTGTTTGCCGAGCGGGCAAGCGCGCTTCTCGGCATGACCCCCATGCTGTACGTTCGGGACTGGCGACTGATGTTGGCGCGTCGCTTCCTCAAGGAGACGGTGCGCGACATCGACGCTATCGCCCGAGAGGTCGGTTATGGCTCCCCTGGCGCGTTCATCAAGGCTTATAAGGACTATTACGGGGTCGAACCGCGATGCGATCGAGGGTAACCTCCTTGTGCGCTCACCATCGGCTGACCATGTCCGGCGCCGAGCGCCGGCGACGGGATCTGTCGCGTTCAAGAGCGCGCGACAGCCGGCGACATGCAGACTATGATAGGGCGTGATGGATCTATTCAGCGACATCCTCAAGGTTCTGGATCTTCAAGGCAGCCTGTTTTTCAGGACCGAATTTCACCCCCCCTGGGGCGTGCGCGTCCCCGCCCATCGCGACGCCGTGCGCGTACATCTCGTCACCCGCGGCGATGTCCTGTTCGACGATAATACTGGCGAAGATGCGGTTTGGTTGCAACGCGGCGACTGCGCGATTGTTCCCCATGGCCGGCCGCATCTCTTGTTGAGTGAAGTCGGCACGGACTTTCTCTGCCTCGACAATGTCATCGAACGCAGCGGCTTCGACGACCGCGGCGTGGTCATCCACGGCGCCGATGACGGCGGCGAACCGACGAGCCTCATCAGCGGCCACTTGTCATTCGGGGCGGACGCCGGCCTCCTGCTGTTCGACGGATTGCCGCCGTCTCACGTCTTGCGCGCATCCGACGAACTCAACCTCGGCTGGGTGGAAAACGCCGTGGCGCTCCTCGACGCCTCTAGGTCGCAGAGCAAGAGGCTCGGCGTCGAGGCCCTTGCGGCAAGGGTCGCCGAAATTTTCTTCATCCAGTTTCTTCGATCACAGACGAATGGCGGCGCCATTCGCAAGGGACCGCTCGCCGCGATCAGCGACGCTCATCTGGGGCGCGCGCTTCTCGCGTTTCATAAGGCGCCGGCGCGTGACTGGACGGTGGAAACCCTCGCCCGGGAGGCGGGGCTTTCGCGGACCTCCTTCGCCAGCCGCTTTTCGCAAATCGTCGCCATGTCGCCCATGCACTATGTCTTGATCTGGCGCATGTCGATCGCGCGCCGCCTCTTGCTCGATGGCGGCGAATCAGTGGCGACGGTGGCGGACAGGGCTGGATATCGTTCATTGTCCGCCTTCACGCGTGCGTTTACGGAGCATTTCGGCGTATCGCCATCGCAGTTTGCCGCACGCAATGCGCATGACGACACAAACGCCCGCAAAATCTAGAAATCCGCGGCGCCAGGCGTTCGGCAATTTTAGCATATCGTCCAAATCTGAGCCTCAGATGTCGCTGAACCTCGCAATCTGGCATAAGAAAAAAGCTGTAAGGGCCCTTTCATCCGTAAGGCGGCGTACAGGTCAGGCTGCGCGCAGGAAAACCGGCGTTTTGCCGGTTGAATGCGCCAACGGGAGAGGTGCGGTTTTTACCGTCGTTCATTATGCGGGGCGAGCACCGACAATGTCGACGCATGAGTGTGTCCTTTGATCGAAGTCAAACTGAGGAGAATACCGCATGAAGTTGATGATTGTCGTCGCCGGCGCGGCGATTTTGGCCGGCGGCGCCGTTATGGCCGCCGCAGCCGCCAAGGACAAAGTAAAATACGGCGTCGACTACAAGCCGCAATGGACGGAAAACGGCGAACTTAAACAGCCGGAAGATTTCCGGCGCCTCGTCTTTATCGGCTCGCCGCTGACGCCCAACGGGCTTAATGACGGCGCCGCCGGGTTCCCGGAGTATCACAACGTCTATGTGCAGCCGAAGGCGTTTGAGGCCTATCGCAAGAGCGGTGAATGGCCGGAGGGCACGATGATGATCAAGGAACTCCAGCTCGTCAAAACCGATGACAGCAATTTTGAGGACGGTTCTCGGCTTGAGCCGTCCGGCCGCGGATTTTTCCCCGGCGTTCCCAACGGCATGGACGTATCGGTGAAGGATTCCAGTCGCTTCGCCGACACCAACAACTGGGGTTACTTCAATTTTGGTCACAACGCGCCGCCTTATGCAGCGTCTGCGGCGGCCGCGCCCGCCGAAGCCTGCGCCAGTTGTCATATCGCGAACGCCGATGAAGACATGGTGTTCGTGGATTTCTACAAAGGCGTCCTCGATCCCTTGCCGAAGCCGTAACCGTCGGTTTACGGCTCACTCCGGCGCGGGCGGCCATACGCTCTTTCTTGAGCCGCTCCGCCCTATTCATCGACGCGCCGGACCGCGAGCGCTGTCAGCAACGCAATGACGACGCCGATGGCGGCGTTGTCTTCCGTATTTTTGTAGGGGCCGAGATACAGGACCGCCAACCGGATCCGGCGAAATGTCGGAGCGATCTTCAATGGGGTGCGACATGGATATGCGAAACAATAAATCCACGGCTGCTATTGCTGCTGTCTTGATGATCGGCGCGGCGGCGCTGCAAGGCTGTTCTGGGCAACCGAGTGCGGACCAACCGAGCGAGAGCCGGGCGACGGGCGCGCCGGCTAAGGCCGGGGCATACGGCGTTTATGTCGACTCTGAAGGACATATCGCGCTTCCGGACGATTTCCTGACCGACTGGGCGCATCTCGGCTCGTGGGCCGTCGCCAAGGACGGCGGCGTGGAGGGCATTCACAATGTCTATACGCCGAAGGAGGAAGTCGACTATTTCCGTCAGAACCAGGAGTTTCGCGACGGCGCCATGCTGGTCAAGGAAGTGCGGGCCGCCCGGGGCGCGGCGCACACGACGGGCGACGCCCATTGGGGCGAAGACGTCCAGGTCTGGTTTCTCATGGTGAAAGACCGCGAAGGCCGGTTCCCGGACAATCCGCTCTGGGGCGACGGGTGGGGCTGGGCGCTTTACAATGGCGGCGACCGCGCGACGCAGGTCGCGACCGACTACAAGAAGGACTGCCTCGGCTGTCACATTCCGGCGGAGAAAACCGACTGGACCTATACCTACGCTTACCCCACGCTGGGGCCGCAAGTCGCGCAATATGCGCCGAAGGAAGAAGACGCGGCCAGCATGGCCGCCGCGGCGATGACCGCAATGGCGTCCGCCTCCGAGGGGGGCGCGGCAGGCGAAGGCGTTTACAAGCGCTGCGCCGCCTGCCACAGCCTGATGCCCGGTCAGCACGGCCTTGGCCCTTCGCTCGCCGGCGTTTTCGGGCGAAAGGCAGGCTCCGCGGAGGGGTACGCCTACTCTCCGGCCATGACAAATTCAGACGTCGTCTGGAGCGAAGAAACCATCGACGCCCATCTGAAAGACGTTAAAGGCTTCATCCCGGGCAACAAGATGGGCGCCCTGTTTCCAAACGGGGTTCCGGATGCGGACGAACGCGACGCCGTGATCGCCTATCTGAAAGAGGCGTCGCAATAATGTCGTCGCGCGAGGAGGCGTACATATTCAGCGTAAACGACCCGAAAAGCCGCCATTCGATTGAAGACGCAGCCAAGCGCGCGCCGGCCAACATCGATGCGTTTATGCGCGGCGAAATCGAGACTCTGAAAAGCGACGGCAATTATCGTGTTTTCGCCGATATTGAGCGCTGCGCCGGCGCGTTTCCCGAGGCGGTTAATCACGGGAGCGTCGGCCCCGACCGCGTCAAGGTCTGGTGCTCGAACGACTATCTCGGCATGGGGCAGCATCCTGACGTGATGGCGGCCATGAAACGCGCCATCGAACAATGCGGCGCCGGCGCCGGCGGCACGCGGAATATTTCCGGCACCAATCACTATCACGTTCTTCTTGAACGGGAACTGGCTGACCTTCACAGAAAAGAATCAGCGCTGATCTTTACTTCCGGCTACGTTTCCAACTGGGCCACGCTCGGCACCATCGCGGCGCGTATTCCCGGCTGCATCGTGCTTTCCGACGCCTGCAACCATGCGTCCATGATTGAAGGCATCCGGCACAGTCGCGCCGAACGGCGCATCTTCAACCACAATGACGCCGAAGACCTCGAACGCATTTTGAAAACCCTCGATCCGCTCGCGCCGAAAATCGTCGCCTTCGAGTCGGTCTATTCCATGGACGGCGACATTGCGCCGATAGAAGATATTCTCGACGTCGCCGAACGTTACGGCGCCATGACCTATCTCGACGAGGTCCACGCGGTCGGCATGTATGGGCCCCGCGGCGGCGGCATTGCCGATGCGCGCGGGCTGGTAGACCGAATCGACATCATCGAAGGCACGCTCGGCAAAGCGTTCGGCGTGGTCGGCGGCTATATCGCCGCCTCGGCGACAATATGCGATTATGTGCGCAGCTTCGCGTCCGGCTTTATTTTTACAACGGCCATGCCGCCGGCATGCGCGGCCGGGGCGCTGGCGTCAGTCCGGCATCTGAAGAAATCATGTGTTGAACGCGACCGCCAGCAAGAGAACGTCGGCAAGGTGCGCGCGCGCCTTGCCGCCATGCGCATCCCTGTACTCGACAATGAAAGCCACATCGTGCCCGTCATGGTCAAGGACCCGGTCAAATGCAAATGGGTCAGCGACTGGCTCATGCAGGCTCACGGCATTTATGTTCAGCCGGTCAACTATCCGACCGTGCCTAAAGGAACCGAACGCTTGCGGCTGACGCCGTCGGCGGTCCATACAGATGCTGATATTGACTTGCTTGCCAGGGCGATTTCAGAGATCTGGTCGCAATGCGCCCTTAGCCGCGCGGTCGCTTAAGACATCCGTCGTTTGGGGAAGGCCCTTGCCGGGTGAGAAAACAACGAGATTATTGTCAATCCCGGTGTCTGGCCTCATCGATTGCCTCGCGGGCATTGCGCTGATTGCCGCGCCGAAACCTCAGTCAGGAGCGCGCCGGCGATCGTCGCGCCGGCAAGAATGCCCATAATCGTCCAGGATGTGGGAGCGCCGGTATCGGCGGCGAGCTTTTCAGCCGTGTACCCCGCGACACCGAAGACGATTATATTGGCGCCAGCAAGCGCCAAAACGGCGAGACGATTCCCCATGCGCACCGGGCCGAATGTGACGTATAAACCTAACACGCCAAGGCCGACGGAAGCGCCGCCGATCAGGCGCATCAAAGCGAAATAGAGCGGGCGGATTTCCTCCATTACCGCTTCGGGAATGGCCGCCGCATGAAACCACAACAGGCCCATAACATTAGCGTATAGAAGGCCGAACCAGATAAGGAACAAGCCGACGCCCGCTAACAGAAAGAGGCCGAGCCAGCGAAAAACCGTTTTCATTTAGGTCTCCTGAATGAGAGAGGCGGCCTCAAACCCCATTGGTTCGTCCGAACGGCGATTGCTCTCAAGGCTTGTTGATTGCCGCACGCCAGACCCCAACCAGCAGTGAAGTCAATTCGTTCCGGCGGATTACCAGCATAACAATGGATAAAAACCATACGCCGACAGCCGCCACGAACAGGCCGCCACCATCATTATTCGGATCGATCCCAAGGGGCGTAAAGAGGTGAAAGCTGATCGCACCGGTCATGACGGCGACCGCAACCAAAGATCCGAGCGCCTGAAGGCGGACGAACTTCGGGAAAACGCCGATAAGCAAAAGGCCGGAGGCGAGCAATTCGATCGAGCCGATGACATGCTGGCTAAACAGTCCAGTCTGTCCGAACAAGCCGCCGGCGCCGAGACTGGCCGCCCAATCATCCAGCCGCCCGAATATTTCCTGCGTGTTTGGGTGGTTAGTAAACTTGTATCGTAGCGAATCGAGAAAGATGATCGCCGTAAATGCGGCGATGCCGACCGGGGCAAAACGTTTCAGATTTTCCAACATCCAATTATGCGCTCACCTTCGATTTGCGCAGCCTATGCACAAAGGTTACTCCTGCGCGGCAGCGGCTTTTTTTTCCTGACGCCGCTTGCCTGCATTGTTCTTAAACTTTGCTTCACGATCTATACGATAGCCGTCAAGCGCATCTTCGTCGCCTTCGAATAGACCGCGCAAGTCTACGGTCGTCCGAACGCCAATATCTTCAAAGTGGGCGTCGAGCCAGGCGTTCGCCGCTGTGCGCCCTTTTGCAAACAGCATTTCAATAAACGCCTTTTCCGCATTCATTTTCGAAGACGCGCCGAGCGATGAAAGCGTCGCCTCATCCTGAATGATATGGGTTATGACACGTCGATAGCCCGTACCTTCCAGGCGGCCGTCCTCAAGCAGGCGCGTCACGAAATCGACGGCGCGCAGCTCTTTAAGCAAAGAGGAATTGAACGTGATCTCGTTCAGTCGATTGAGAATCTCGCGTGCGCTTGTTGGAGCGCCGGCGCGGTGAAATGGGTTAATCTGTACAAGAAGCACGTCGTCCGTATCGCATTGATCGAACAGCGGCCACAAAGGCGGATTACCCATATAGCCGCCGTCCCAGTAGGGGACGCCGTCAATCTCCACCGCATGAAACATGAAGGGCAAGGCGGCCGAGGCCATCACATGATCAGCGGTCAGTTCCGATTTTTCGAAGACCTTGGTGCGTCCGGTTTCGACATTTGTCGCGGAGAGAAACAGCTTGAGCGGACTTGAGCAAACGCGTTCAAAGTCGATTACGCTAGCGACGAGATCGCGTAAGGGGTTCAGGTTGAGCGGATTCAGGGCATAGGGACTGACGATCCGCGAGACGATATCGAACCATACATAGGCGGGCGAATGATCGAGGCTCCAATTGCCGAACGCCATGTCAAAGGGCGTGCGCTGAATGGGGCTTGTACGCGCGGCGTCGCAAACGCTTTCCCAAAAGGTTCGCAGCTTCGCCCGAGCCACTTCGTGATCGCCGCAAGCGAGCCCGTCCGCTAAGGCGACAGCATTCATCGCGCCAGCCGAGGCGCCGGTGATCGCCTCGATCCCAACGCCGCCATGTTCGAGCAGACGGTCTAGAACGCCCCAACTGAACGCTCCGTGCGCCCCGCCGCCTTGCAGCGCCAGGTTGATCATTTTCAAGCCGGGAGTTGGATAGGGTCCGCCCATGTCGCCTCCTAATGCGCCGTCCAGCCGCCGTCGACCGGCAGCGCTGTTCCCGTAATCTGCATTGCATCATCCGAGCACAGAAAGACGGCTAAAGCGCCGAGCTGTCCGACGGTGACAAACTCCTTCGTCGATTGCGCCGATAAAAGAACGTCGCGCACTACTTCTTCTTCGGAAATTCCGCGCGCTTTCGCCGTATCGGGAATCTGTTTCTCAACGAGCGGCGTCATGACATAGCCGGGGCAGATTGCGTTGCAGGTCACGCCGAACTCCGCCGCTTCTAGTGCGACGGTTTTCGTGAGTCCTAAAATTCCGTGTTTTGCAGCAACGTAGGCTGACTTATAGGGGGAGGCGACGAGCCCGTGCGCTGACGCGACATTGATGATCCGTCCCCATCTGTTCTCTTTCATGTCCTTTAGCGTCGAGCGGATCATGTGGAACGCGCTTGAAAGGTTGATCGCCATGATGGCGTCCCATTTCTCCGTGGGGAAGTCTTCAATCGGCGCAACATTCTGGATGCCGGCGTTATTGACGATGATGTCGACGGATCCGAATTCACTTTTTGTCCGGCGCGTTAGCGCTTCAATCTGCTCAGGCTTCGACATGTCAGCGCCGTCGTAGGCAACTTGGACGTCGTGTTGTTCCGCGAGCCGAGCGCGGGTCTGTTCGATTTCCCCGGCGTCGCCGAAACCGTTCAACATCACATTGGCGCCGGCCTTGGCGAGCGCTTCGGCAATCCCTAGACCGATGCCGCTGGTCGAGCCTGTGACGATCGCACTTTTCCCTATCATCATCATTAAGTCTCCTGTGAACGTTTTGGCGCGATGTTGACGAGCCGCAATTGCAGTCCGAGCAAGGCGGTCAGAGCAAGCGCGGCGAGCAATCCAAGCCCCGCGCCGAACCATGCATATGCGCCGTAGAGCGCGCCGATCGCGACGCCGCCGACGAGACCGCCTGCATAATAAAAACCGAGATAAAGCGCGCTCGCCATCGCCTTGTCGTCTGCGGCCGCGGCCTTGCCGACAAACGCGGCGACAGCCGCCTGCGCGAAGAACAGCCCGCCGCCAAGCAAGGCGAGCCCCAGCAGCACCAATGCGATTTGACCCCACAATGTCAGCGCCAGTCCGAAAGTCGCCGCGCCCAGGGACAATGCAAAGGCGCGCCTTATGCCGAGCCTCGCGACAGCCCCGCCCGTGAACGGCGTTGATATCAGCGACGGCAGGAAGACGAGATAAATAAGGCCCAAGGAGGCCGTCGACAGATGAAAGGGCGGCCCCGCCAAATGGGGGTTGATATAGGTGAACGCCCCGACAAAGATGAAAAGAATGAGAAAGCCGATTGCAAATGATGCGCGCGTCGCGCCGTTTACAAAAAGCCGCCGCCAGGCGTTGAGGATTTCCTTCGGGTGATCGAGCATGCCCGGGCGGGGTTCAGTCCCGCGAAGCCAGAAGAACACAAGCACAGCTCCCGCCATGTTCATGATCGCAAAAACGTAAAAAGTCGCCTCGACGCCAGCGCTTGACGCGAGCGAGGCGGCGATGATCCGTCCAAAGAGATTACTGGCGACGTTGCCGGTAATGAACGCCGCCAGCGCGCCAGCCGTTTCGAACTCCGCGCACTCTTCGGAAAGATACGCGACCATGAGCGTGAAGGCGGTCGACATCAAGAGGCCTTGCGCAATTCGAAGACCGGAAAAAGCCGTAAGACTGTCGACATGCGCCAATAGCATCGTAGGAAGAGCGAGCGCGATCAGCGACAGGCACACGCCCATGCGCCGCGGGATGCGGCGGCTGAAGACCGCGACGCCGACGCCGGCGACCGCCATCCCAATCGTGCTGGCGTTGACGGCCGCGCCCATGGCGCCGGCAGACACGGCGAACCTGTCCGCCAGGATCGGCAAAATCGCTTGCGCTGCGAAGAGATCGACGAGGGTGAAGAAGCTTATCGCGATCAGGACGAGCGTTCTGATCGCGAGGCGTCGGCGTTCGATATCGGCGCTTGTATCTATCGCCGCAGGACGCGCGTCCGTCATGTTTTTGCCGTTTGGCGTCATCGCTGTCTAATTTTTTGGGATACTGAAAATATTTGATTGAAACATACGTATCGTGACTGAGAGCTGGCTCGGCCGCCTGCAAGGATCGGTCCATCGCCTGGACCGATCCAAGGCTAATGCGCGGTGATTGTTTATTGCGGCGGGAGAATGTCGGCCGAGATCAACGTAACAGTTTCATCGCTCTCGTTCTTCCACCAGTGTTCAACGCCAATCGATTCCTCAGCCAGTTCGCCGGCGCGATGCGTGATCGGCGATTTGCATTTAGAGTTGTACTCGTTGATCTCGCCCGAGACGATATAGATCAGCGCCACGCGTTCCGCATGGCTGTGTTTTGGAACGACGCCGTTCGGCTCGACAGTCAACCGGCGCAGCCGGAACATTCGCCCGTCCAATGTTGAATCAACCTGCGCCAAGTCAATCGCGCCCAGCACGGTGTCGGTTTCTCCTATTGGTTTGCTCGGCGCATTCTCCAGCGGGTTATCGCCAACTTGGTCGGCCGGACATTCGCCGGCGAGAGCGGGCGAGGCTGCAAGCATCAAGCATCCGGCGATCGTTCCTGAAATAAACTTAGCGTCGTTGGACTTTTTCATCGGTCTTCCTTTAATGTTAAATTTACCTGTTTTTGTTGATATTGACTTACTTCTTCGCGTCATCGTCCACCCGATTGATCGATGCGTCGAATACCAGCCGCGCGATATCCGACACCCAATCCGCACCGAGGCGGCCGGCCGTCAATGTGTGGCGCATGACAGCGCGCGAGTACTGATTATGGCGCTCGGTAAAAGCTGCGATATCGCTGGGATCGGACAATTCGCTGGCGATCGTAGAGAGTTCGGAATAGGCGGTCTGAATAGCCTCGGCCTGTTCCTTGGCGTATTGATGGCAGCGACGACCAATGGAAGTGTTCAGTTCGCCCATTGTGCGCATGTTCCCCGACATTTGCTCGGTCGCCTTCGCGATGCGGTCCGACTGCGCAGCCATGTTTTCGCTGGTCGCTTCAGCCGCCATGCTTGTTGTCGTTTTGCTTGCCATGAACGCCTCGCCTTTGGCTGAATATTTGACCGCCGACTAATTCCGCGCGGCGATCGTGATAGCGCTCGGTTTAGACAATGAAGGGATTTCGATACAGACGTTTGCGTGAATAGGAGTCATTCAGAATTTGCTTTCGTTCGCTCTCGCGCGGCTCACGAATTCGCGTTAAAACCGTGAGGAAAGGCTGGAACAGCCCTTATGGTCACAGCACATAGCGAATGGCGCCCCATGTCCGATGACAAGTCGCTTCAAATCAGAAAACCCAGATCACTCGCGGACACGCTTAGCGAGTTAAAAAGACAGGGCCGTGACAGGGCGCCCGAGCTGGTCCGGGAGGGCGAGCGGCTTATCGGACGGCTGTCGGCCGCCGGCGCCGGCGCCGGCGCGCCTGACGTTGGCGACCAGATGCCGGACTTTCTATTGCCGGACGGCGAAGGCAAGCTCTTCCGATTGGCCGATTTTCTGGAGGCCGGGCCGGCCATTATATGTTTTCTGCGGGGGAAGTGGTGTCCCTATTGTTCCGCCACGAAAGAAGCCCTGGACGCCGCGTCGAGCGACGCCCGCAAACTGGGCGTCTCAATTGTCGGCGTAACGCCGGAGCGAGCGTCGGCGTTCGAATGCGATTCCGGTGACGGGTGTAAGATACTGGTCGATGTTGATAATGGTTTTGCGCTGGCTCTTAATCTCCTTATATCGCTCGATGATGGCGCAGCGAACGCTTACCGGCGTCATGGGATCGATATCAGCGCGAATCAAATCGGCAAGTCATTGTTTTTGCCGATCCCGGCGTCGTTTCTGATCTCGCGCGACAGGACAATCGTTCGGCGCTATCTCGACACGGATTTTCGTAATCGCCTGGCGCTGGATGAATTCCTTGAGCATGCCGCGATAGCGGCTGATGCGGATTCTCATGCGTCTGTTTCGCGCAAATGAGCGCGGCTAAATTCGTAAGCTCTGATTTGGCTGAGGAATGTCGACGCCGAAATCGACCGTGGCCGGCCCGCGACGCTGAAGGCTGACACTTCGCGTTTCAATTCTAGCGTTTCCACCGCTATACGTTTCAGCTCCGGAGCAATCGGCGTGCTGAGTGGCAATATTGCGGCGCCTCCGGTCGACAACAACAGTTTGGCGAGACCCGCCGACTGATCGATGACATTAGCGCCCTTGAAGTCGCCCAACGCCTCTTCAAGCCAGGCGACAATCCGATCTTTGAGTTCGCAACCGACATAAAGAAAAAGCGGAATGCCGCGAAGTTCGGCCGGCTTGATGGCCTTGCGGTCCGACAGCGGATGATTGCGCGGAACCGCCGCCGACAATCGTTCCTCAAACAGGCCCCATTTCTCCAGCCGGGACCATCCGCTTTCAATCGGGCCGGCGAGCGCGAAATCCGCGCGTCCGTCTTTCAGGCTTTCCATGACTGTTTTGGCGGAGCCGTGTTCGATCCGAAGCTGAAGGCCGGAGAACCTGCTGTAAAGTTCAGCAATCGGATCGAGGAAAAGCTCTATGCTGACGCTGTGAGAAACAGCGAGCGTGAGCGGCGTGATTTCGTGACCCGCGACGGCGCGGGCGACTTCTTTCGCCATCAGCGCGTTTTCATATGAGCGTCGCAGAAACGGCAGCATGCGCTCCCCGAGATCGGTCAAATGCGTGTTTTTGCCTTCGCGGCGCAAGAGATCGCCGCCTAATTCGGTTTCAATCGCCTTGACGGCGCGCGTCAGAGTCGGTTGCGAGACGTCGCAGATTTCCGCCGCCTGCGTAAAATTCAACGTATCTGATACGGTCAGGAAAAAGTGGACTTGCTGCATGTCCATGGCGGCGCACTCGCAATTCGTCAGGCTATCGATCGCGGATCATCGCCGATCAGCGTCGCGGCGCAAAAAAGCGCGGTTCAGAGTGGTGTCATTGTAATCTTCAACCTTGGCGGCGTCGAGCAGCCGATTCCTCGCGGCTGCCGTCCTGACCAGCTCCGCAACGGGCCTGTGGTCCGCATTTCCACGGTCGGGAGCTCGGGTCTTTGTTGGTAAGCTCGGCTGCCCAAACTTGGACTTGTCTTAGTTTTTGTCGAGAGCCCCTGATCTTCTGAATGGAGGCTTTTATGACGGGACGGAACCGGCATTTCACGGATGAGTAGGCGTAGGCGGCGCGGCCGAGCCTTGAGAGCGCCTGCATGGTTGATCAGGCCGCGAAAAAAGATTTGGAGGCTGGCCAATCGACGCTGACCGCATGGCGGCGCCCGCCGCCTGCTTCGGTCCTCCGGGCGCTAACGCTTGCACCTGATCCGGTTTATCGCGGCGAACCTAGCGGCTGGCGCCGATACAGGCGCGCCGCCAGATATCTGCGCCGGGCCTCCGTGTCAGGCATTCGAGCAGGGGCTTCCCAGCCGGGACAGCCGCCTTGCGCCGACCGCCGAGTGCGGGGAGCGTTAAGACGAGACCTGTGGCGGCGGGGAGGGCGGCCGGGCCATCCCTTTCTCCCCCGTTTCCCGCGGAGAGGCGGATGCCGATTGACAGCAGGACTGCGAAGCTTATATGTCGTCGCTTCTCGGACATCGGGCTTGCTGATGCGGGCCGTCGGTCAGGGGCTATAGCTCAGTTGGGAGAGCGCGTCGTTCGCAATGACGAGGTCGGCGGTTCGATTCCGCCTAGCTCCACCATTTCCCATAAAACCGAACCGTCGGGATTGTTTTTAGTAGTCAGAGAAAGCTCGAAAAGGTTCGATCTTTCTCCTGTGGGCTCCACCATCCTTTGCCTCGCGGCTAATTGCTTCGCAATCGCCTCCGGCAGGGCGGGCTGACCGGCCGACGCGCGGTCGCGCGTTTGAGGCGCCGGTTCGATGGGGCTTCGAGTCGTTTCACCAGACCGGACCTGAGGCCGCTGATACCCCCTTGGAAGCCCGAAAGAATTTGCGAATCCGCCGGTTCGACAACCTTCTTGCCGGCCGTATTGGCGGGGCCGGGAAAGCCGCAGTCCGGCCTCCATTTCCATGGGTTGCTTCGATTTAGGTTTCAGGAACTGGCCGGCGCATTCTCTGCGCCTGATGTGGAGACATGCGATTACATGGCCCGAACTATTTTCATTCGGAGGCGGCGAACCCCCCGCGCCGTGGGGCGCGGGGGGAAAGCCTGACTTGACGCTTGGGCCGTCGAGCGCAGGGGTTACTGAAACGTGTCGTATGGCCGGTCGACCACGCCGGTCGGGCTCGACGAAGAGGTCGCCGTGCGGTTGCCGCCGCCTTCCCAGACGACGTTCCCCGCCGCGTCTTTCATGATATACTTGAACTGGAAGGTGGCGTTTTGCGGCACGCTGACGGGCAGGAACCATTTCCACCATTGGCTGGGGTTGGGATTGTGGAAGGCGTCGACCGCCTTGTCCGGGTCCCAGTCGCCAAGCTCGGGAATGCCGCCCACCACATAGACCTGCTGGCCCGGGGCGGTGAAGGCGTCGACATGGAAAATCATCTGAGTCTGGTCGTCCGACAGGACGTTGAACGTGAAGGCGTTGCTGGTCGCGGCGCCTTTCTGGATCGTGACGACCCGCTCGCCGGAGGCGACGGAAGGTACGGTGACGGTGGCGCTGTCATAGCCGTTGGCGACCACGGTCGCCGGCGTTGAGTCGAAAAACACCTGAATAGCGCCGTCAAGACCCGTTCCGTAGATTGTCACCTCGTTGCCGGCGCGTCCCATGACGGACTGCATGTCGCCGATGCGCGGATCGCCGCCGAGACTGGGATTGTGGCTCCAGACGGCGACTTCCTGCTGCGAGAGCTGGAACGAGGCGATCTGCTGTCCGCCGCCGGCGGCGACGACCGACGCGCTCGCGCCGTCCAGCTCTCCGTCAAGAACGTCCGTGTAGGTTCCGGCCGGCAGGCTGGTTGAAATCGCCGGGACGGTGTAAGCGTTGAACGGGCTGCGGTTGATCGCGATCACCACTTCCTTGTCGTAGAATTTGCGCGACATCACCAGAACGTCGGCCGTGGCGTAAAGTATATTGGTCAACCCGAAGGCGACGGCGTCGTTCTGCTGGCGCAAGGCCGACAGTTTCTGGGTGATCTTGAAGGCGCGGGTCGTTTCGTCGAAGGTCGTGTCGGTCTGCATGAAGACGCGCCCGCCGTTTTCGGTCGCGTCCTGACCGTTCACATATTGCTCCGTGCCGTAATAGATGTTGGGAATGCCGCGCGAGACAAGGGTCAGGGTCAGCGCGACGTCAAGGCTGCGCGTGTCGCTGTTGACCCGCAAAAATCGGGGCACGTCGTGATTGTCGATGAAGGTGACCGTCTGGTTTTCGTAAGCGTAGTCCGTGTCTGTATACTGATAGAAACTCGCCAGGTCGTTCATATCCTGGCTGCCGCTGCCGAGCACGTTGGTGACGGTGCGGAAATACTCGAAATCCAGGTTGTTGATCGCGGTGCGGTCCGGAAAGGAGACGTACTCGCCATATTTCGGGTCCGGCTTGCCGATGAAAAACTCTCCGAAATGGGTGACAGCCCCGCCGGACGCGGAATCGATGGCGTCGCGGAACCCCTTGGCGAAGGCGGGGTTCATGTGCAGCGTCGCGTCGTGGCGATAGCCGTCAATCCCTTTTGACTTCCAGAACACCGCGGCTTCCTCCAGATAGTCCACGACCGCCGGCAATTCGTGAGTGAAATCCGCAAGCGAGGCGAGGTCCCTGTAGCGATAGCCGAAACGGGTCGAATCGCCGCCGCGGTCGCCGATGTTGTGGAACCAGCCGGGGTTTGTCGTTCCGTTGGGATCGGCGATGAGGTTGTCCGAACTGCCGTCCCCGTTGAGGTCGACCGGATTGCCGTTGGCGTCGAAGACGAAATCGCCGCTTGTGTTGCGATCGGGTTCGTACAGCCGGCCGTTTTCGGGCGTGAACCCGGTGGTGGGGTTCTGCCAGCGGCTAGTGTGGTTCGAGACGAAGTCGATGATCACCTTGATTCCGGCCGCCTGCAACGCCGCCACCATGTCGGTGAATTCCTTCATGTCGCCGAAATGATCGTTCGTGCGGAAATAGTTACTGGCGTGATAGCCGTGATAGCTGGACCAGACGTCGACGCCGCCGCCGGGCTGAAAGTCGAAGATCGGCTCGTCGCGGTTGGCGTAAGGGGCGGAGATCCACACCGCGGTCACGCCCATGTTCTGCAGATAGGGAATCTTGTCGACGATGCCTTGAAAGTCGCCGCCCTGGTAAAGCTTCAGGTCCGAACCGGTGCCGTCGAAGATGGACGAGGGCGAGCCGGCCGGGATGTTGTTGGCCGCGTCCCCGTCGTAAAAACGATCGGTGAGAATCTGATAGACGACGTCCCGGCCGGTGACGGGGCCGAGGGACGATTGCGCATGGGCGCAGGCGATGAGCGCGGCGGATAGAAGCGGCGCCATAAGGAGAGATGCGCTTTTGGGAAGGGATGGCATGGTTGGGCGTTCCTCTGAGTTGCGAAATGAAAAATACGCAAGAGTTATGTTGCGCAGCAAAATTTTTTTGCTGTTCAAGTCAAAGACAATGAAACGCGAGCAGAACTGGCCCGGACTCTAGCGCGAAGGGTCGGCCTGTCAATTGTTTGCGGGATTAATTTGCATTTTTTCACAATGATCCTTGTGTGCAGGTTATGACAGGCGCATCCGTTCAGCCGTTTACGGAGCAACAAATAAAATCATGTTATACCGGTATTTCCGGCGCCGTTTGCACTGGCGCAAAGACGCCTTGAGATGCTCTGCGGGCTCAGCGCTTGCCCCTGCTTGGAATTAATTTGCAAAAATTTACAAAACCGGTTATATCAGGTTGACGCGCGCGTGGCGCCCGCTCGTCCTTGGGCGGATCAACGCCGCCGCCGGCTGAGGGGGGGCTCGCCAAGAAGGCCGCTAACGGAGAAGTCCGCCAAAAGGGAAATGCGTCAGCCGGGATAACCGGTCGAAGCGTCCGCGGGCGGGCCTTGCCTAGAACGCCGTCCGGACGCCTCGCGCCCCTTTTTGCGATCGCCTGGCCAGGCGGGACGGTTTCAGGATGTCCGTTGAGCGCGTTGCAGGCGAGGATCGTGGGCGCAGGTCATAGGCGCAGGTCATAGGCGCGAGGCGTAATCGCCGGTCGCGCGCGCTCACCGTCCGTTCTGGGCGCCGTCCGTTCTGGGCGCCGTCGCGTGGCATGCGCTATCCTTGCCTCAGGGCCGCATAGCCTGACAGCGGCGGCAGGAGGGACGGCGGGCGCTGAGCGGTCTTTGCGCCGTCAAGCCCCACGTCGACGAGACGACGATAACGATCCGCCTCGGGGGGGCGCCATTCTTGCGCCTCGTCTTCGAGATTGAACACGCACAGCATCGTCTCCCCGCCCGCGATTCGGGTAAAGGCGAGGAGGGGGGGCGGCGCTTCGATGAAGGCGATGTCGCCCGCGCGCAGCGCCGTAACATTTTTGCGCAACGAGATCATGGTGCGGACGAAATTCAGCGTGGACGTCTCGTCGCGCTCCTGGCGGTCGACGGCGAAGTCGGCGTGGCGCGGATCGAAGGGCAGCCAGGGCCGGCCGGTCGTAAACCCCCCGCAGGGCGCGCCGGCGCGCCAGGGCATGGGCGTGCGCGCGCCGTCGCGGCCCAGCGTATGCGGCCAGTTGGCGATCGCTTCGGGGTCCTGGAGCGTTTCGAACGGCAGATCCGCCTGGGGCAGGCCCAGTTCCTCGCCCTGGTAAACAAAGGCGTTGCCGCGCAGGCACAGCAGGAGCATGGCGTAGAGTTTCGCGGCGCGCGCGCCGTCCCTTTCGCCGGCCCAGCGCGTCACGGCGCGCGGCGAGTCGTGATTGGTGAACGCCCATGAGGGCCAGCCCTCGCCCTCGGTCCCGCGCCAGTCGCTGAGCGAGGCTTTCGTCAGCGCCGCGGTCAGCTTGTCTGCATACAGAAATGTGAAGTTATAGGCGGAGTTGAGGCGCCGTCCGCCCTCCGTGAATGATCTCATTTCGCGAAGCGGCTCCGGCCCGCCGACCTCGGCGACGGTGAAAACGCCGTCATAGGCGTCCGTCAGCGCCCGCATGCGCTCCAGGAACCGCGGAATGTCCGGATGCGATTGATTGTAGACATGGCGCTGATAATCGAACGGGCGCGTTCGCGCCCGCCCGGTGCGCGGCGCCGGCGGATTGTCCCGCAGCGCCGGGTCGTGCATGACGAAGTTGATCGCGTCGAGGCGAAAACCGTCGACGCCTCTGTCGAGCCAGAACCGCGCGACGTCAAGCAGCGCGTCCTGAACCTGCGGATTGTGCAGGTTGAGATCCGGTTGTTCGGCGAGAAAGTTGTGCAGATAGTACTGGCGCCGGCGGCTGTCCCAGGTCCAGGCGCCGCCGCCGAACACCGATTGCCAGTTGCTGGGGGGCGCGCCGTCTTCCTTCGGGTCGGCCCAGACATACCAGTCCGCTTTCGGATTTGTCCGATCCCGGCGGCTTTCCACGAACCACGGGTGACGGTCCGATGAGTGGGAGTAGACCTGGTCGATGATGAGCTTCAGGCCCAGCCCGTGCGCCTTGTCGACCAGGCGGTCGAAATCGTCGAGGGTTCCGAAAACCGGGTCGACGCCGCAGTAATCCGCCACGTCGTAACCGAAGTCGCGCATGGGCGAGGTGAAGAACGGCGACAGCCAGACCCCGTCGACGCCCAGGCGGGCGACATAGTCCAGCCCGTCGATCACGCCCTGGAGATCGCCGACGCCGTCCCCGTTGGAGTCGCGGAAACTGCGCGGGTAGATCTGATAGATGACCGCACCGCGCCACCATTGCGTTTCGGCGGGGGCGAGGCGCGCGCGCGCGAGCGCGCCGCCGTCGGTCTCGACGCCGGACATCATTCGCCCGCTCCCCTTTCATCGGCTTCCCATTCGCCGCTTGCCCATTCGTTCGACCGGCAGATGACATGGCCCAGGGCCGGGACGGATACGGAAACCGACCCCGGCGCGTCGGACCGTTGCGCGCAGCGTCCGTAAACGGAGCGCCAGGACGATGAGCGCGGATCAACCGCGATCTGCGCTTCGCGCGTCCGGTTTTCGGCGTTGAAGACGACAAGATACTCGCCGCCCGTCTCGCCGAGGCGGGAGACGGCGATGATCCCGCCGTCATTCTCCGCCATGCGCACGATCTGGCGTCCGCGCCGCAGGGGCTCGTGGCGCCTGTAAAGCCGGCTCATGTCGGCGATCGCGCGATAGAGCGGGTGGCGCCGGTCGAAATTGGCGGCGCCCGTCGTGGCGTCGGTTCCGATCAGGTCGTTGTCGTTGAAGTCCGCCACCTTGCCGGCAAACATGGTCTCGCGGGACGCCTTGTCGCCCTCGTCGCCGTTAAAACCCTGTTCGTCACCATAATAGATCACCGGCACGCCGCGCAGAAAGAACATCATCGCGTGGCCGAGGGCGACGCGATCGACAAGCTCGGCGTCCGACGCATCCGGATTGGCTTCCCGCACGAACATCGCGAACCGGCCCATGTCGTGATTGCCGATAAAGACCGGCAGGCGCCGCGCCCGGGCCTCTCCGCCCTCGTAGAGAACGTCGCCGGCGAAGACCTTGGCGAGCCTGATCGCCGGCGCGCCGTCGGCCACGACCTCGCGCACCGCCGCCTGGAAAGCGAAATCGAGAACGGCGGGCAGCCTGTCCACGCGGGTAAAACGGGCCAGCGCGCCCGGGTCGGAATCGTAGACCTCGCCGAACATGTAAAACTGCGCGATGCCGAGATCCGCCGCATGGGAAAGGATCGCCGGCGAGAACGCCCGCCAGAATTCCGGGTTGACATGCTTGACCGTGTCGATGCGGAAACCGTCGATCCCGTATCTGGTGATCCAGTCCTTGTAGATATCGATGAACCCCTCGACGACCCGCGGATGCGCGGTAAAGAGGTCGTCCAGCCCGGCGAAATCTCCGTAAAGGCTGCTTTCGCCGCGCCATTCGGAATCGCCGCGATTATGGTAGTAGCGCATGTCGTTGAGCCAGGCGGGTCTTTTGACGTCTTCGTCGCCCGCGGGAATGAACGGCGTGTAGGCGAAGCCGGGATCGACCAGCTTGTCGAAATTGTCCGTTGTCTGAAACTCGGCGGCGTCGCCCATGAAACCGGGGTTGATCGCCTCGCCCCGGGGGCCGCCTCGGGTCGCGTATGGATAATCCGCGAGCGGACGGTAGGCGCAGCCCTGCGTTTCCCAGTTGCGGTCCGGCGCCGCCGCGTCGTGGCACTCGCGATACTTTATAATGTCCGCGGAATGATTGGTGACGATATCGAGGATGACCTTGATGCCGCGCGCATGGGCGGCGTCGACAAAGGCCTTGAAATCCGCCTCGGTCCCGAAATGCGGGTCGACCGTGGTGAAGTCGGTGATCCAGTAGCCGTGATAGCCGGCGGATTCATCCCCCGGCGGCCCCTGAACGGGCTTGTTCCTGTAAATCGGCGCAAGCCAGATCGCGGTGACGCCAAGCCCTTCGATGTAATCGAGGCGGTCGGTCAGGCCCCTGAGGTCGCCGCCGGTGTAAAAGCCCCTGTCCGTCGGGTCAAAACCGTGATCGAGCCGCCCGCCCGCGACGCCGCCGCGGTCGTTGGCGGGATCGGCGTTCTCGAACCGGTCGGGCAAAACGAAATAGACGACATCGTCTTCCGGCGGCCGGTTGAGACGGTCCTGTGCATTCGCCGCCGCCGCGGCGCAGGCCGGGACGCCTGCGCAGGCCAGGATCCATGTAAAAGCCAGGGCGCCTGCGCGCACAAAGGCGAGATGAAAGGCGCTCAAGGCGCCGGCGCGCCGGGCCGGCGCGACGCGATTCGCTGATCGATTCATGTCTTCATCTTCCCCGTGTGTTGCGCATGGCGCCGCGAAACGCAGCGCCTGTCAATGGCTCTTTACTTGCCGCAGACTGACACTATTTTCCAGAAATTGCAAAAATTTACAATATCTCTGCGGCAAAAATGGCACGGTCGCTGAGTCGCGAGAAAATTAATTAAAAACAATTAGATGATTGTACTTTCTCACGGTTCGGACCGTGTTGCGATGCGATGAGCCGTTGCTGAAACGCGATGAACCGAGATTCGAATTGCATGAAATTGATATTTCTTGCATAGTCCTGTCAATAACAATGAAGACCCTTGAGGGAGGGATTAATGCAAGAGCCTAGTATTCGCGGCTTGTTGTTCAGTTGCGCGTCCTGTTTGGCGTTGAGTTCGGCCGCTTTCGCTCAATCTGGTGGCGCTCAATCTGAGGGGGCCCAATCGGAGCGCGGCGCCCCCGATGAGATCGCCGACGAGATCGTCGTCTCGGGTTTCCGCAGCTCGATCGAAACGTCGGTCGCCGCCAAGCGCAACGAACAGTCCATCATCGAAGCGGTGTCGGCCGAGGAAATCGGCAAGCTGCCGGACGTTTCCATCGCCGAATCGCTGGGCCGCCTGCCCGGCCTCGCCACCCAGCGCACCAACGGCCGCGCCAGCGTCCTGTCGATCCGCGGCCTCGGTCCGGACCTGTCGACCGCGCTGCTCAACGGGCGCGAGCAGGTCACGACCGGCGACAACCGCGGCGTCGAGTTCGATCAGTATCCCGCCGAACTCCTGTCCTCGGCGGTGGTCTACAAGACCCCTTACGCCGGCCTGATCGGTCAGGGCCTCGCCGGCACGGTCGACCTGCGCACTATTCGTCCCCTCGACAAGAGCGAGCGGGTGGTCTCTTTCAACGGCCGCTACGAATTCAACGAAGACGGGTCGCTCAACCCGGACTCGCCCGGCGACGGCTTCCGCGCCACCGGTACGATTATCGATCAGTTCGCCGACGATACGCTGGGCGTCGCCGTGGGCGTCTCCCTTCAGTCGACGCCGACCCAGATCGAGGCGTTCAACGCCTGGGGCTACGCGGAAAACGCCGACGGCAATCTCGTGATCGGCGGCGTCAACCCGGACGTCACGTCGAACGATCTCGACCGGATCGGCGGCTTTTTCACCCTTGAATACAAGCCGAACGACAATATCCATTCGACCATCGACGTTTTCTATTCGGATTTCGCCGAGGATCAGCGCCTGCGCGGCATTGAATTCCCGCTCGGATTCGGCGGCGGCTTCGGCGTCGGCCTCGATCAGTTGACCGTCGCCGAGGTCGAAGATGGCTTCGTGACGCGGGGCGCGTTCGACAATGTCAGGGGCGTTGTCCGCAACGACGTCAATGTTCGCCGCGCCGAATTGCTTTCCGCCGGCTGGAACGGGCGTTATCAGGGCGAGGTCTGGGGCGTGGAGGCGGATGTCAGCTATTCGCGGGCCGACCGCCGCGACGAACTGATCGAATCCTATTCCGGCACGGGCTACAATTTCGACGGCGGCGTCGCCGATACGATCGCGTTTACTCAGCCGCCCGGCGGGCTGCCGACCCTTTCCGGCGCCCTCGATTACACCGATCCGGACCTCTTTGTGCTGACCGACCCGCTCGGCTGGGGCGCGGGCAACGACTTGGTGCAGACCGGGTTCATCAACGCGCCGGAAACGGTCGATGAGTTATGGCATTTGCGCGCCAGCGTCGACCGCGATATCGAACTGCCCTTCATCAGCAATATCGAAGTCGGCGTCGACTACGGCATGCGCGAGAAATCCCGCAATATCGACCAGCAGTTCCTCACTCTCGCGGGCGGGCCGCTGTTCCTTTCCGACGGCGCGATCCTGGAGGCGCCGATCCCGCAGGAGGCGCTGCTTGACGAAACAACGGGTACGGCGTTTCTGGGCGTGCCCGGCCAGGTCTCTTATGACGCCCTGTACCTGTTGAACAACGGGTTCTACCAGCCGCTTAACGTGGAGTTGTCCTCGTTCTCCGTCGCGCAGGACTGGACCGTCAACGAGGATGTGCTGACCGGATGGGTGAAATTCGGCGTCGACGAGATGATCGGCTCGGTGCCCGTCACCGGCAATTTCGGCCTGCAGGTCGTGCACACCGATCAAAGTTCCCAGGGCTTCCGCATTCCCACCGAGGGCGTCGTTTCCGGCATGCTCGGCGCCGCCGCTGAAGAAGTGGAGGACGGCGATCGTTATACGAACTTTCTGCCCAGCGCGAACCTGATCTTCGAGTTCAGCGATTCCCTGTTCCTGCGTTTCGGCGCCTCGCGCACGCTGGCGCGGGCCCGGCTCGATCTGTTGAATTCAAGCCTGTCCCTGAACCTTGACCTGCAAGGGTTCGAGAATGAGCTGATCCCGGTGTTCAGCGCGAATGGCGGCAACGCCCGCCTGCGGCCGACCATTTCCAATCAGGTGGACCTGTCCCTGGAAAAGTATTTCGGGGGCGCCGGCTATGTCGCCCTTGCGGTCTTCTACAAGGACCTGCAGGACTTTGTGAACGAGAACGACGACTTCTTCTTTGATTTTTCCGGCTTCATCGAAAGCGAGCTGACGCCGGAACAGGCGGCGATGCTGCCCAGCTCGGTCGGCCTCATCTCCGGTCCGACCAATAACGGCTCCGGGCGCATCGCGGGCGCCGAGGCGACGGTTTCGCTGCCGCTCGATCTCGTCGCGCCGGCGCTGGAAGGCTTCGGGATTATCACCAGCGGGTCCTTCACCGACAGCGAAGTGACGCTGACCTCCCGCGCCGATCCCAGTTTCCAGGAAGTCATCACCGTGCCGGGTTTGTCCCGCTGGGTCGTCAATTCCACGCTTTACTACGAGCGAGGCGGGTTCGAGACGCGGATCAGCCACCGTTTCCGTACGGATTTTCTGGCGGAGGTTACGGGCATCAGCGCAACCCGCGTGTTCCGCACATCCGAAAGCGAATCGATCATCGACGCGCAGATCGGTTACGAATTCCAGGGGGGACCGCTTGAGGGCGTGCGCCTGTCCGTGCAGGGGCTCAACCTGACGGACGAACCTTTCATCACCTTTCAGCAAGGGGACCGCCGCCAGCTCATCGACGAGCAGGCGTTCGGCCGCACCTATCTGTTCGGCGTCTCCTACGCGTTTTAGCGCGCACTCCTCCCGATCGCGCGCTTCAGCCCCGCCGCCTTTGCGCGGCGGGGCTTCCTCGCGACCGGCGCGGGCGCGTCTTGCCCGTCGCGCCCGCCGATGCGATCATGCCGGAACGGTTGCGCGGTTGCGAATTTTACGTCTGGCGATGACGGCATGAACGATCACTCCATCCGTACGGTTCTCATTGTGGGCGGCGGCGCGGCCGGCTGGATGGCGGCCGCGGTGCTCGTTAAGGCGTTGGGCGACGGCGTGCGCATCCGTCTCGTTGAATCCGACGACATCGGCACGGTGGGCGTCGGCGAGGCGACGATCCCGCAAATCCGGCTCGTCAACGCCTTTCTCGGTTTCGACGAAGACGACTTCATCCGCAACACCCAGGGGAGCTTCAAGCTCGGCATCCAGTTCAACGGCTGGGCCCGGCCGGGCGACAGCTACATCCACGCCTTTGGCGACATCGGCAGGCCGCTGGGGCTCGCGCCGTTCCACCATTACTGGCTGCGCGCCCGCGCCGCCGGCGACGACGCGCCGCTCTGGGATTACTCGATCAACGCGCGCGCCGCGGCGCGGGACCGGTTTCAGCGACTCGACAGGGTCGGCGCCTCGCGGCTTACCGGCGTCAAATACGCCTTCCATTTCGACGCGGGCCTTTACGCGCGGTATCTGCGCCGCTTCGCTGAGGGGCGGGGGGTGGAGCGGCGCGAAGGCAGGGTCGTCGATGTCGCCTTGCGGGGCGAGGACGGTTTTATCGACGCCGTCGCCATGGAAAACGGCGATCGTCTGAAGGCGGATCTTTTTATCGATTGTTCCGGTTTTCGCGGTCTGCTGATCGAGGAGGCGCTGCACGCCGGCTATGAGGACTGGAGCCGGTGGCTCCCCTGCGACCGGGCGGCGGCGGTCCCCTGCGCCCATGGCGGGCGCTTTCGTCCCTACACCCAGGCGACGGCGCAGCGGGCCGGATGGCAATGGCGCATTCCCTTGCAGCACCGGGTCGGCAACGGCCATGTTTTTTGCAGCCGCTATCTCAGCGAGGACGAGGCGGTGGCGACGCTGCTCGCCAATCTCGAGGGCGACGCGCTGGCCGAGCCGCGCATCCTGCGGTTCACGACCGGCATGCGCAGGAAAATGTGGGTGAAGAACTGTGTCGCCCTGGGCCTGGCCGGCGGGTTCATGGAGCCGCTGGAGTCGACCTCCATCCATCTCATCCAGTCCGGCGTCAGCCGGCTTGTTTCCATGTTTCCGGACCGCGGTTTCGACCCGGCGCTGATTGCGGAATACAACCGCCAGGCCCGCTTCGAGTTCGAGCGGATTCGCGACTTTCTCATCCTGCATTACCTCGCCAATGAGCGCGAGGATTCGCCGTTCTGGAAGGACTGCCGCGCCATGGACGCGCCGGATTCGCTGAGCGCGAAGATCGCGCTGTTCAGGGAGTCGGGCCGGATTTATCGCGAGCGCGAGGAACTCTTTACCGAGCCGGGCTGGCTTCAGGTGATGCTCGGGCAGCGGCTGGCGCCGCGGCGCTATCATCCCGTCGCCGACATGCTCGCCGACACCGATCTTGAGGAGTTTTTCCGGAACATCAAGACGCTGATCAATCGCGCCGTCGACGCCATGCCGGCGCATGAGGCGTTCATCGCCCGAACATGCGCCGCCTCGCGGGAGGGTTAGCCGGCGGTCATTGCCGCCAGAACGGATTTGTGGTCGCGGAAATTATACGCGCAGCGGCGGATGAAATCGTCGATCTTCGCCATCTCGAAACGCCGCAGCTCAGGCGGCGGCGGCGCCAACCCGTCCGCTCGCGGATAATTGCCGTATCCGCCGAGCAGGCACAGCCATGAGGTCAGTGAATAATATTTCGCGACGCCCTGATCGGCGATTTCCCGTTTCATGTCGCCGCGTGAAAACCAGCAGGCGAGGATGCGCCGGAGCGAGTCCGACAGGGCGTCGTTGGCGGCGTTGTCGCGCCAATAGGCGGTGTCGCCTCGCAGGTTCGCCCGGTAATGGCAGACGATATAGTCGCGCACTCCTTCGAACCGGGCGTTGATCTCTGCATTGAAGGCGCGTTCCTCTGCGTTCGTCGCCCCGCCTTTCTCGAACGCCGTCATGAAGCCTTCGACCGTCGCCTGCACAAGATGCAGGGCGGTCGCCTCCAGCGGTTCGATGAAGCCCTGGCTGAGCCCCACGGCGAGGCAGTTGCGCCGCCATGGCGCCTCGACGCGGCCCACGCGCATGGTCAGGCGCCGCGCTTCCACGTCGCTGTCGAGCAGCCCGAGATGAGCGCGCAACTCCGTCTCCGCCTCGTCCGCCGTCACGTAGCGCGATGCGTAGACATAGCCGTTGCCGCTGCGGTTGGTGAGCGGAATGTCCCAGGCCCAGCCATGTTTCATCGCGGTCGCCCGCGTATGGGAATTGGTTCGCGCGGGATCGGGCGGCGTCGGCATGACGATCGCGGCGTCGTTGAAGAGGTTGTCCGCAAAGGAACGAAATTTCACTTTCAACGTCTCCTGGAGCAGCGCGGAGCGAAAACCGGAACTGTCGATGAAGAAATCGCCCGCGATCTCGCGCCCGTCATCGGCCTTGAGCGCCGCGATATCGCCGGTCTCGGCGAGAACCGCGGCGGCGATGCGCGCCTCGATATGGCCGACGCCAAGGGTCCGGGCGTGATCGCGCAGAAAGGCGCCGACCCGATAGGCGTCGAAATGATAGCCATAGGCCATCTCGAAAGGGAAATTCTCCGCCGGGATCGGCGCCTTGCCGTGACGGGCGAGCCAGGCGGAGAGAAAGAACCGGTCGGGGTCCGCGTTGAGATCGTAGCCATGCCGGCGGTAATGGCTGTGAAAGAAAAAGGCGGGCGAGGTGTGGACGTCGATCGGCGCGGGGAAGGGGTGAAAGTAAGAGGAATGGCCCGGCCGGTCGGACCAGCCGTGAAAGCTGATGCCGTTCTTGTAGGTGGCGTTGCATGCCGGCATCCAGTCTGTTTCGGCCACGCCCAGCCCGTCGAAAAACGCCTTGAGCTGCGGGGTCGAGCCCTCGCCGACGCCGATAATGCCGATATCGGTCGCCTCGACGACGCTGATGTCGGCCTGCGGCCAGCGGGCCGCCAGCAGATTGGCCGCCATCCAGCCGGCCGTGCCGCCGCCGAGAATGACGATCCTGAAGCCGGGCCTGATTGCCTCGCTCACTCCTTGTTCTCCACCTGCCGCCGGCGGGCGGCTGATCGTGCGCGCGCCGGCGCCTTTACTGACGGGTCGGGTTGCGCGTTCGCCATGATCTCCCGAACCGTCCCGAGTTTGAAAAATTTACATAGTTTCGCAGTTCCCGAAAAGCTGCTTTCGGCGCGGTGAGAAGAAAAAAGCTTTTCAATTACAGGAATAAAAGGCGGAATTTATGTTGCATCGCAACGATGTCGGTTTCGTTTTCCATTTTTGTTTGCAGGAAATTTCATCTGTGTTTAGGCTCCGCCGCAGGAAACCGCGCGGCGCGCGCCGGTGCGGCGATAAACGATCAGCGGGAGGACTTTATGATCAATGACGCCATCATCCGCGCGGCGCTGCGTATGCGGTTGGCGACGGCGCTTTGCGCGGCCGCTGTCGCGGCCCTGGCGTTTGTTGGCGCCGCCATGGCCGCCAGCGTCGCCTCGCCGGACGGGCGCATCGTCGTCACGGTCGGCGTTGAGGAGGGCCGCGCCTACTACGCGGTCGCCTATGACGGCGCGCCGTTGATCGCGCCCTCACGGCTCGGCCTCGTATTCGAGGACCAGCACGGTTTCGACCGCCATCTGCGGATTGCTGAAACGGCGGCGTCCTCGCGGGACGAAACCTGGGAACAGCCCTGGGGCGAGCGCCGCTTTGTCCGAGATCATCACAACGAACTGGCGGTGGCGTTCGAGGCGACGGAAGGCCCGGCGCGCAGGATGACCGTGCGGTTTCGCGTTTTCGATGACGGCGTCGGTTTCCGCTACGAAGCGCCGCGTCAGCGCAATCTGAAGCGGGTCAATATTATTGACGAACTGACGGAATTCGCGACGCCGGAAGACTCGACCGCCTGGTCGATCCCCTCGCGCGGCTGGAACCGGTACGAATATCTCTACGACGCGGGGCCGGTCGGCGATATCGAAATCGCGCATACGCCGATGACGCTGAAGACCGCCGCCGGGATCTATCTCAGCCTGCACGAGGCGGCGCTGGTCGACTATTCTGCGATGTCCCTGAAGCAGCAGCGTCCAGGCCGGTTCAAAGCCGATCTGGCGCCCTGGTCCGACGGGGTCCTGGTCAGGACCGAAACCCCGTTCCGGAGCCCGTGGCGCACGCTTCATATCGCTGACAAGGCGACGGGGCTCCTGAATTCGGACCTTGTCATCAACCTCAACGAGCCGAACAAGCTCGGCGACGTCTCCTGGGTCGAGCCGGGCAAGTATGTCGGCATCTGGTGGGCGATGCATATTCGCGACCGAAGCTGGGGCCGCGATACGATCCACGGCGCAACGACGCAGGAGACCCGGCGCTATATCGATTTCGCCGCTGAGCATGGCTTCAAGGGCGTCCTGGTCGAAGGCTGGAACATCGGTTGGGACGGCGACTGGTACAATCACGGCTCGCTGTTCAGCTTTACCGACGCTTATCCGGATTTCGATCTGGAAGCGCTCGGCGCTTACGCCATGGAGCGCGGCGTGCGCCTGATCGGCCATCATGAAACCTCCGGAGACGTTGCGAATTACGAAGCGCAACTTGAAGGCGCGCTCGATCTTTACGAGCAGGTCGGCGTCCGCGCCATCAAGACCGGGTATGTCGCCGATGGGGGGCTGATCGAGCGAGTCGATGAAAACGGCGTTCGGAAATACGAGTGGCATGACGGTCAGTTCATGGTCGATCACCATCTGCGCGTGATCCGCGAGGCGGCGGCGCGCAAGATCAGCATCAATCCCCATGAGCCGGTGAAGGACACGGGCCTGCGGCGCACCTATCCCAACTGGGTGACGCGCGAGGGCGCGCGCGGCCAGGAATACAACGCCTGGGGACAGCCCCCGAACCCGCCGGAGCATACGGCGATCCTGCCCTTTACGCGGATGCTTTCCGGGCCGATGGACTTCACCCCCGGCATCTTCGACCTGGAGCCGAACAAGCGTCCGCCCCTGCGCGAGGACATGGTGCGGCACGATCCGCAAAGCCGGGTCGAGACGACGCTCGCGAAACAGCTTGCGCTATATGTCGTGCTCTACAGCCCGTTGCAGATGGCGGCGGACCTGCCGGAAAATTACGAAAAGCGGCCCGAGGCGTTTCAGTTCATCCTTGACGTGCCCGCCGACTGGGAAGAAAGCGTCGCGCTCAATGGCGAGATCGGCGACTACGTCACCTTCGCGCGGAAAGAACGCGGCGGCGAGGATTGGTACATCGGGTCGCTGACTGACGAAAACGCGCGCACCTTGTCGGTTCCGCTTGAGTTTCTCGATGCGGACAAAACCTATATTGCGGAAATCTACAGGGACGGCGCAGACGCTGACTGGAAAACGAACCCCTATCCGATCGCGATCGAGGCGCGGGAGGTGACGCGGGAGACGGTGCTGACGCTGCCCCTCGCGCCCGGCGGCGGCGCGGCCGCGCGGTTGCGTCCGGCTGGGAAGTGACACTGCGAACGCCGGCCGGACCTCGGACCCGGGCCCCGGCCACAGCGAACAGATCCCGCGTCAGCCGCTCGGCGGATGATCCTCGCTTGCCTGATGCGGGAAACCCCTGTCATACTCTTGCGGATGTTTTGTTCGGCGCACCCGGCCCTTGTGCTGTAAAGAGGGGCTGAAGTAGCGGTAAATTTCTGAAATCAATAGAATTCCTTTTCAGTTGAGCTTCATGAAACATGAAAAGGCTGAAGGCTGTCCTTCCTTTTTTCGCGACGCGATGGTTCGGCGCCGGCGCCGAGGACGTGGAATTCTGCCGGCATGTGCGCGATCAGGCGTCGGTGAGGGCGGCGTTCATTCTGTATAATGAAGGCCCGTCGAGCGAATTTGCGAGATTTTTCGAGTACGGGGCGCTGTCGGGGGGCGAGCTTCTGCTTCAAATCGATCGCGATCTCGGCAGAATATCCAGCCATATCGACGCCTTACCTTGCGAGGCGCTCACGGGGAGATTGTCGCGAAAAACCGGCAAGGCGATCCTGACCGCCCGGACGGCGAAGCAAAACCGGGCGTATTATTTGAGCGTGACCGTGGAAATCGATACGATCCGGTAGATGGTGTTTTATTTCTGCCGCACATGCCTTATAGTATTAGTAAGCAAGTTTTGCGTAAAACGGGATCGTTGACCGTCCCTGGCGGCGTTCGGCGGTTTGCCTGCCGCGTGTGCAAACGTATTGCGGCGGCCTTCAAACGCCATCCCGAAGACTTCCTGACGCGGCGCGCCGGCCGGTAGTTTTGCCGTGGCGCGCGATCGCCGCATTGCGAGATCCACCGTTCCGTGTACAAATTTCCGTTTGCGAAGGTCTAAGCGGGTGAGGTCGCCATGCTGCGCCGGTTTCTGATAAAATACGTCACGCCGATCGTCTGGCGCAGCAGCCCTCGGCGGCTCGCGAGCGCCGTGCGGCGGTTCTCGGATGTCGAGGCCGACTCCGGGTGGCAGGCCCTGCAACTCCTCCATCTTTGCGACGACCCGAAAAAGCGGGCGGTTTTCTTTGCCCTCGCGCTTGAAGAGTCCGCCCATGCGCGGATGTTCCGGAATGCGGCGCTTGAAATCGATCCCGATGTCGAGCGTCGCTGGGCGGCCCCGGAGCGCGCGACGCTTTATGACGAGAAAAAAGGTCTCGCCGCCGCCGTCGCCGACATAACCGTGAATGAAATCGCGGTGTACAAGGAATTCGGCGATTATGCGGATTGCGCCCGGTCCGCGCCGCGCTTGCGGGCGATTTTTGAGAAAATCAAAACCGACGAAGCCGGCCACGGCGACGACGCCGACGGGCTCCTCGCCGATCTGACGCAAGACGCGGCCGCGCTGCGCGCGCAATTGCGCAAGGCCGAAAGGCGGCGGTTTTTCCGCGTCTACATGTCAGGGTCCAAGGTCGTTGGCGAGCATGTCATCGGCCTGTTGCTGCGCGCGACGTTCTTCCTGTTCGGCTGGATGCCCGCCATTTTCGGCCGCGCCGGCGCCGGCCGAGCCGTTACGAACGGCGCGCGCCAGGTGCTTCGCGACGAAATCCGCGCCGGCCGCTGACAGGTGGTGGTCGTTCTTCTGAAAAAGCGCGTCCTTGTCTTGCGCCGCGGCGAACGCCGCGACAAGCCCGGCGGCGTCGGGAAAGTCCCAGGCGCAGTCCGCCGCCTCAAGTGTTGGCAGGTAGATTTTCAGCCGTCGCGGCGCGATCCGCGCGTCCCAGGGAATCGTCGCCGTCAGCGCCGCCCCACCCGTCGCTCCACCCGTCGCTCCACTGGCCGCCCGACTGGCAGCGATGCGTCTTTCCACGGCGTCGATCCGTGAGCGGATGACGGCTGAACTCGACCGCAGGCCGGGATTGCAGTTCAGTGACGGCGAGAGTCTTTGCGGCGCCATGGCGTTCCGGATGTCGATGATCAGCGAGAATAGCTGGGAATTCATCACCCGGCAGGGCAGCGCTGCGCCGACGCCGCCGGGAACGGTCAGGATGCCGCAATGGGGCTTTCCGAAGGGCGCGGACGAAAAGGCGTCCTGGCCGTCGTTTGTTTCCGTAAAAAAGACGATCCTGTCGGCCTCGCGCGGCGCGGTTTCCAGAACGCGGACATATGTCATCGGCCCATAGCCCGGAACCCCGGCGTTGACGATGCGATAGTCGGCGCCGAGATAGGTTTGCAGGCGGGCGGCGACGGTCTCCGCGTCGTCGAGCCCCCAGCCGAAAACCTGGGAATCGCCGATCAGCCAGATTTCCCGTTCCGCCTCGGTCGGCGCGGCGGGAACGATCCGACGGGCGTCCTCGCCGATTGTGACCGTCACGCGCCGCGAACGGTGCCAGTACCGATAGCGGCCCGGGGCGAGGCTGTAATATCCCTGATCCGGGGTATCGGCGAAAAAAGCGGGCAGGCGTTTCACGCCGCCCACGGAAAGCCAGGCCCCGGCTTCCATGAGCGCGAGGATTGCGACGACCGCAAGAGCGAAGCGAAGTGCACCGGGAAGCCGGCGGGGCAACGCCGTCATTGCAGTTCTCCGATAATGATCTGCGCAGCGGCGGCGTGGCCTTTCGCCGTCAGATGATGGGAGTGCCTGTCGAACAATTCTGTTGACGGAATGTCATAAGCGGCGATTTCCTTGCGGAAAGAAACCGCAGCGATGTCCATGGTCGCGAGACGGCGCAGGATGTAGTCCTCGACCGCGTCCATTTGCGCCTTGGCCTTGTCCCGCTCCTCATACCACTTGTCGAACGCCTCCGGCGCGGCGGAATAGGCCGCATATTTGCCCAATTCCTCCGGGTCCACCTGAAAATCGGATGGCAGGATCAGCACCATCGTTTTGTCCGCGGGCGTGCAGGCGATGATTTCCGAGACCCGGCGCACCGCCTCGCGGGCGATCACGATGCGTTCGCCGGCGTCGAGATTGAACAATATCGGGTTGAGGCCGGGCAGGGGGTGGCGGGCCAGCGCCCGGCGCGAGCGGTAAATCGCGAAACTGGCGTAAAGCTGGCTGCGTGCGGCGAGCCATTTTCCTAATACGGAAGATGGAAGGCTTCTGCGCGCCTGGCCGGCGATATACATCTCGTCCAGGTCGTTGCCGAGATTGAGGGCGATGATCTGGAGCGGCGCGCCGCCGGCGCCGCCGCACGACGCTGCGGCGATAACTTCCACGTCGGCGCCGGGCGCCGCGTGGATGCGGGCCCGTCCCGCGCGGCCGGTCCGATCGGCCACGATGGCGGCGAAGGTTTCCTCGAACGCGATTCCGTAACCGAGCGCCTGGGAGTCGCCGATCACGCGCACGTCCCCGCTCGGGGCGCGGAGCGCGGCGTCGCGCCCGATCCGCGCGCCTTCCGCGTCGGTTCTGTATCTCGCCGCGACCCCCGGGCCGAAAGCCACCGAGAAATCCGCGTTTTCCGGCAGGCGCGGCGCGCCGTCCTCATGGACGTAATAGGGCAGGGTCGGCAGGTTGAAGCCGCGCGCCGCCGACAGGCCGAATTCGGCCAGCGCGATCGGCGCGATCAGGACGGCGGCGGCGATGGCGACAATGCGCGCGCGCTTCGCGATATTGATATTCCGGGCCATGATGATGATGCGTCGCTCCCTTCGCCACGCGCCGCTACAGCGCCGGATAGACGAAGGGCGCCAGCGGCCCGGCGAGAGCGAGCGCGGCGGCGATCAGCGCCAGCGCCAGCAGCACCACGATGATCGGCGTCAGGGCGAACGATCGTGTCCGGTACACCGCCTCGGCGAGCCCGCCGAGCGTTCCCCCGACAGCGCCGAATCGGCGCCGCCACTTTTTCGCAATGCCGGAAAGGCTCATTGGCGCGTCTCCCTTTTCTTTGAAAAGACGATGTCGTCGACGACGAGCGCGTCCATGTCCGTGCGTGCGAAGATCAACAGCGCGTCTTCAGCAGTTGCGGCGAGCGGTTCGCCGGAATCGTTGAGGGACGTGTTGAGGAGCGCCGCCACGCTGCGCCGCGCCCCGAAGGCTGTCAGAAGATCGTAATAGACGGGATTGTCCTCGCGCGCGCAGACATGGGGCCGGGTCGTCCCGTCCGCATGCATCGCCGCGCGCAGCGACAGCGCGGCGTCCGGCCGGACCGGCGCCGTCGCCTGCATCCATTTGTACACCGGCTGCCCCATGTCTTCTGCGAAGACGGCGGGCGCGTCCCTTTCGGCGATGCTGAGGGCGTAGGGTCGGAACGCCGCCCGGCGTTTCACGGCGGCGCTCAGCCGTTTCGCGGTCTCGATATTGCCGGGATCGCACAGGATCGAACGCGCGCCGAGGGCGCGCGGGCCGAACTCGGCTCGGCCGCGGGCCCAGCCGACAATCTCGCCATCGAGCAACCTTTGCGCCACGCTCGCGACCATGGCTTCGACGCTCGCGAACTCTTCGACGCGAAGACCGTCTTCGGGCAGCGCCCGCTGCGGGGTGAGGGTGAAGCCGGCCCATGCCGAGGGATCCAGGTGGCGGCTCATCGCCAGGAGGCGACGCGGCTCGATCGCCGGTCCGGCGTAAACCTGCGCCGCGCCATGGGGCGCGGGCGCGGCGCCGAGCTCGGCGGAGGCGATCAGCGCTGCGCCCGCCGCGCCGCCGCCGTCGCCGGGATCGGGCGGAATGAAAACGCTCTCGAACGGCCCCTCCCGGCAGATCCGGCCGATCGCGACGGCGTTATAGGCAACGCCTCCGCCGATACAGACCGACGTTTCGCCTGTCAGATCGCGCAGGCGGGTCGCCTGCGCCAGGATCACGTCTTCCGTGCGGCGCTGCACGCTGGCGGCGATGTCGGCGCCGTCTCCGGCGGACGCCGCGCGCGGCGGCGCGCAATCCTCGAACGCGGAATACCCCGCGCCGGCGTTGCGTCTCGGCGGGCCGAAAGCCTCGCGGAAGGTTTCAAGATAGGTCTGGCTTTCATCCGCGCTGAAATCGAAATAGTCGTCGCGGACCTCCGGGCGCGCTTGCCCGTCGAGACTGACGATCTTTTCGAATGCATCGAGCCGGCTCGGGCGCCCGAAGGCGGACAGCGCCATGGTGCTGCATTCCTCGTCATTGGGCTTGAAGCCGAGAAAGCCGGTGACGGCGCCGTAAACGAGACCGAGGGAGTGGGGAAACGGCGTCCGCTGCAACGCGGCGACGCCGTTCGCGCGATCCGCCTTTCCGAGCGCGCCGCACGTATCCTCGCCGACGCCGTCCAGGGTCAGCGTCGCCGCGCTGGAATAGGGCGAGGCGTAGAAGGCGTAGGCGGCGTGGCTGTCGTGATGTTCGACGAAGCGTATCTTGCCGGCGTCGACCTGGAGCCGTTCGCAAAGCGTCGCGCCGACCCAGAGCTTTTCGCTGACCCAGCTGACGATGCCTCGGGCGAAACGCCCGGACCCGAAAGGGTATCGCGCCAGCAGCATGGTAAGCACACGAATGAATTTGTATTCCGGCCTTTCGTAGAAGACGACGGCGTCGAGGTCGGCGGCGGCGAGGCCGGCGCTGGAAAGGCAGAACTCCGCCGCCCTGAACGGCAGGGAGCTGTCGTGTTTCACGCGCGAGAAGCGGTCCTCGGCGCAGGCGGCGACAAGCTGTCCGTCGACGGCCAGCGCGGCCGCGCTGTCGTGATACAATCCGGAAACGCCCAGGACGTTCACGGACATGGCGGCGTCCTCTGCGTTGCGCCCGCCGGGCGGGGGCGGCCGCGATATGGCGGCGGCGCGGCCGTCACGCCGGCGCCTTCACGATCAGCGCCAGAAACTGCCTGACGTCCGGGCCGAAATAACCGCCCCGGGCGGCGGGCGCGAAAGGAAGCGGCGCCATGGCGCGGGCGCGCCAGATCGCGCCGTAGCGCGCGTTGAACTCGTCTTCGTCATAAACGCGGAAGTCGATCGTTTCGCCCTGTTCGGCCAACGCCTCGCGCAGGCACAGCATGCGCTCCTGTTGCGCGATCAGGAGAGAGGCGGAAAAGTCGACGTCGAGAAAATCGTGCAAGGGGACGATCCGCGTCTCAAGGCCAAGCCGGCGCGCGGTCGCGGCGAGATCGCCGAAGTCGACGGAATATTCCTTATGGCCCAGATGTTCGACGAGGCGAGGCGTCGCGCCAAGGCCGCCATACTCGACCAGAACCGCTGCGCCGCCGGGGCGAAGCGTCGCGCGGCAATGTTCGATAAAGGCGTGCGCGCCCTTCTGAACCGGCGCGCCGTCCGGACTGTCCGCGACGTTGAAATCGGCGATGACTTCGTTCGCGATAATGACGTCCGCATACAGACCCTCCGGAAACCCGTGTTGCGCGTCTCCGAGATGGCGCGTCACGGGACGGCCGGCACTGGCGAGCCGGACCCCTTGCGCTTCAAGGCAATAGGGCGAGGCGTCCAGAATGTGATAAGCGAACGGGGCGCCGGCGCCGAAACGCGCCTGCGCCCGGGTGATGAATGCGCGCGCGAACCAGCCCGCCCCGCCCCCGACCTCGATGACGGTTCCCTCGCCGCGCCAGCCGGTCGCCGCGACAAGCCCGTCAAGGAAGCTCTCCCCGTAGGCGCGCCCGCGCAGCGCCGCGGTCGGCGCGCGAAAGGCGTGACTGCATGTCGGCTCCATCCAGTCGAAATTCCACGCCGCGTCGATCCCGCCGTCGCGATAGTGGTCGTCCGCCGGGCGCGCGTCGCCCCGCCAGTGGAAACTCTGCATCAGGTAATGACGCCGCGCGTCGGCGCCGTCCGCCTGCGGCGGCGCGGCGCGGACGAGCTGGCGCTCCGGCGCGGCCAGGATGCGCAAGGCGGCGAGCGCGCGCGCCGCGTCGCCGTTCAAAAGCGCGACGAGGTCGCGGACCAGGGAGCCGCCGGCCGCCGCGCGCAACGCCGCGCCGGCGTCTTCGTTCAGGGTTTCCTTCACGCATTCGGGCGCATCCGCCGTGCGCGGAAGGTCGCAGCGCCCCGCGTCCCTGAGACGGTGAACCCTCGCGCCGTTTCCCGAAAATGAGATAACGGCTGGATTGTGGTCGGGGATGAAAAGCCTGTATCGGGCGTAATGGCCCAGCAAATCCTCCGGGGACGCTGTTTCGACCAGCGCGCGCGCCTCAATCAGGAGGTTCGTTGCGTCTTCGGGCGCTTCCTCCAGCGCGCCGCGCCGCAACATGTCGGCGAGGCGCGGATGAATTTCGAAGCAGGACCCGGTCAGACCGTCGAACAAGCCCGCCACGTCGCGCCGGCCCGGACGGTGGTCGGTCAGGAAACTCACGAACGGGTTCACGCACAGGGTGTGACGGGGGGCGCGACGAAGCGCGCGGCCTGGGGCGCGGCCTGGGGCGTGCGACTCGGCGATCACGGTCATGCGGCCTCCGCGGCGACAAGCCCCGCCGCGCGCAGGTGCGCCACGGCGGTCGCGCTGTCCTCGGCGCTGATGTGAAAACGGCGCATATCATCCTTCAGCGCGCCGAAGGCGGGGGCGCGCCGGCACGCCTCGATGAGCGGCAGGCACGTTTCCGCGACATGCAGGGGCTCGACGTAAAACCTCGGCGCAGCGGCGACATAGCCGCCGTTGTAAGGCGCAAGCGTGACGCTCGGCTCAAGGCGCAGTCGCATATCGTCCGCCAACGGCGCGTCGACCGCGCGGTTCGCGCGCGCCCGCCGTCGCAGCACGATGACGCCGGCGTTCGAGAGCGTCCGCCCGGCGAATTCGGGGCGAAACCATGTGTGCAGCGCCGCGTGAACCGGCCGCGCCCACCGGCTGCGCGGCTGATGCCAGCCGTCCTCGGCAAAGGCGGCCTGCGCGACGAGGACGCCGCCGGGGACGACGCGGCGCGCGAGTTCGCCGATCCCGGCGACCGGGTCCTCCAGATGGTCGAGCACGTCGATCGCCAGCGCCATGGGCGCGGGCGGTGCGTCCCTGCGCGCCATAACGATATGGCCGGGCGCGGCCCGACGGGCCAGAAATGTCAGGAAGCGGCGTTTAAACGGATTGGCTTCAACGCATTCCGCCTGCGTTCCGGCGCGCGCGCCGGCGACGGCGAAGAACCCGGCCCCCGCGCCGAAATCCAGCATCCGCAGCGGCGCGGTTCGTTCGAGATAGGCGACGACCTCTTCGTCGCGGGCTTGTGCGGCGGCGTCGAAGGCGTGCTCCCAGATGTCCTGCACCAGCGCCGCGAAGCGCCAGAACGCCGCGCCGTCGGCTTCGCGACAGGCCTCGCGCGGTTCCGCCGTATAGGGCGCCGCGCGCAACAGCCGGGTCATGAGGGGCGCGGCGGCGGCGGTGAAATCGATGAGCGCGCCGGCGAGCGCGGCGGCGACGGGCTCTCGACCGCGCCCGTCAGGACCATTCTCTGGCTTTCCGTATACGGCTTTTCCGGGCGCGTTCACGGCGCGCCGCGCGTCGTCGAGCATCAGGGCGAATGTGTCGGCGAAACTGGCCGGCGGGGGCGTCCGGCGGGCGTCTGTCGCGGGGGCTGCGAGTAAGACGAGATCGCGCCATTTGGCGAAAACGACACAGCAATCGCGCATCGCCCTTTCGCGCATCTTTCTGTCGGCGAATGACGCGATCGTTGTATCCTGTGTAGCCATCACCATCACTGCCGTCCAAATGTCGGTCGGGCCGGACGTCGCGCGCGCGGTTCCGGCTCGCCGGGGGAGGGGGCCGGCCGGTTGGCCGGAACCCTTCCCTTCATGTCGTCATTCGCCGGCGTCTCGCGCCAGTTCGAGACGCAAGAGAGCGGCGGCGGGGTCCGACGGGTCGGCCTCGCCAAGCAGTTTCGACACCCGCTCGTCGTCGCGCGCCGCGCTTTTCGTTACGCCGTCGGCGGCGCGTTCGAGCCGCGACAGGGCGAATTCATTCCAGGCCGCCTGCACCGGGTCCTTTATCTTTTTCGCCCGCCGCAGCGCGGACTTGTGAATACGCCGGGCTTCTTCCGGGTTGCCGAGGCGCGACTCATAAGAGCCGAGCACCCATTGCGCGATCACGGTTTCCTTCGGCTGCTCCAGACGCTCGCGCAGCGCAAGCGCTTTCCTGGCGGCGTCATAGCCGAGTTCCGCCGACGCTTTCGACGGTTTTCCGACATCGGGCGTCATGTAGGAAGCGACATTGTGATAGATCGCCGCGGCGCGGTCGAGGAGCGCGCTTTCGGAAACCGTCAGGTTTTCGTAATCCGACATGCGCGCGGTCAGCCCGTCGAGATACGCGACGGCGCGTTCGGACAGGGCCGTCAGCGCTTCCAGGTTCTTGTCCGTGAGCCGATCGCCCTGCCGGTCGAGATAGGCGAGATCCGTAATCGTCCAGAGATATTCGTAGGTGACGCGGTCGGGGTCGCCTTCCCCCTCGATCGCGGCGGCCGCCCCGTCGATATCGCCCTCGCGCAGGAACTCAAGCGACATGCGGGAGGAATCGCGCAGTCGAAGCTTGTCTTCAAGCTCGTCGATCTGGCCTTGCAGGGCGGCGACTTCCTCGCTTTTGAGGTTGAGCGAAGCGGCGGGGTCGGGGCCGCGCAGGTCGTTCAGCCGGCCGGTCAGGCGGGACAGGAGCATGGTGTCCTGGGAGTTGGGCGCCAGCAGTTCCTGCCGGAACGATATGTAATCCTGCGGCAGGAACAGATCGCTGCGCAAGGAAGCGGTGGGATGGCTGGACCGGTTGCCGTGGGCCTGGGCCTGCCAGCTGTTGAGTTGAAAGGCGCCGCTCGCGGCGATGCTCCCGAGGATGAGAGAGCGAATTCTCTTTTTGCGCGTTTCGTCGACGGATTCCGGCTTTGCGCCGGAGTCGGGATTGTTCTCGTTGGACTTGTCGCTGGACATGGATCGCCTCCAGGGATGGCTGTGGAAGATCTTTCGATACACATGAAATACAGGTGGAATATGCAACGTGGCGGACTGTGCCGACGACATATTCCGGCGACATATGCCGACGACAAGTGCGGACGGAATGGAAATCGGCGCTGACCGGCCGTTCAATACATCGCCCGCTCAATACAATTAATACTTGCTCGACTGACGACGCCCAATGCAACTGACTGTTTTATTGATAACGCGCTTTTGTGAAACATTCAAGATCGCGGGAAAATTACTTCGCAATCAGATCAAATACAGAAAGCCTTTGTTCTCAAAGTCTTCTCGCATTGCAGCGGACTCCGCGCAAATCGTCTCCACAAGTTTTTCCGCTTCCGTTTCGGCGATGGGATAGGCGACGGGGTCGACTGCGGCGGCGCCGTCGATGACATACCAGCGTGTCGCGCGCGCTCCTTGCGTCGGCGCCGTCGTGGTCGTGGTCGTCATCGACGACGGCGGCGGCGGCGCGTCGGGCGCGTCGAGAACCCGGCTGAGCGCGGCGATGTCGTGGCCAAGAGGCAGGAGAACGGCCGCCGCGCCGCCGGCATTGTCCGGCGATACGCCCGCGATCAGCCGTGACATCACCCCGCTCAGGCGATGCAGATCGTCAAGATACGGCGCTGTCGCGCAAAGCGCATCGATCAGCGCCGCGAAACGCGCGTGCAGAAAGGCGACGATCGCGGCGTGGCTGTTCAGGGGGACGTCCGGCTCGCGGGGCGCGAGACGTCGAAACAGACGCGACATCCGTCCGTCGAAATGTTCTTTCAGGAGATGATTGAGAAACGGCGCGCCGATCAGCGGCGCAACGAAGGTGACGAACGCCGATGCGGTGATGACGCGCCAGCGCGGAACCGCAGAGCGATAATGATAAAACACCGAAAAAATGGCGGGATGCTGAAGAATGAGATCCGCATCGCCGATATCGTCCGCTTCCGGACCGACGCCGTCGAAAAAAATCTCGTGCCCGCCGGCGCTCAGTTCCGAACCCGGCTCCGGCGACAGCATGTGGAGCTGCGTGCGCAGGCGCCTGGCGTCCAGGCCCCAGAACCACCCGATCATGTCGAGGGTCGCGTCCTGGTCTTCTTCCGTTTCCTCGCGAAATCCGGTGATGAACGACACCGTGCAACTCAGCCCTGCGCCGATCACCCGCGCGACGGCCGCTTTCGTCGCCTCCAGGTCCAGGCCCTTTTTCACTGCGCGCTGGAGCCGCGCCGAGCCGGTCTCGACGCCGAAATAGATGTCCCGGCACCCCGCCGCGCGCAGCGTGTCGAGCAGGTCCACGTCGAGCGTGTCGGAACGCATGGAGCATTTCCATTCGAAACCGCGCCCGTCGACGAGCCGGCAAAATTCCCTGAGGCTTTTTTTGTTCAGCCCGAAAAGGTCGTGGTTCAGATTGAAAACGTTGACGCCGTATTCCCGGCGCATGCGTTCCATTTCATCTACGAGGCGTTCGTTGGACTTGAGGCGATAGCGGCGTTTGAAAAAATTGGCGGTCGAACAGAAAGTGCATGCGAACGGGCATCCGCGCCCGGCTTCGACGCTCATTTCCGCCGCGCTGACCGCGCGTCTGTCGTACAGGTGGAGCGCCGGGTAGGGCGTCCTGTCGATGTCGATCAGCCCCGCCTCGGCAGGGGTTTCCACCAGGGAGCCGTCCGGCGCGCGGAAGATCAGATTCGGCACGTCTTCCAGGCCCCGGCCCCGTTCGAGGGCGTCGACAAGCGGCGCGATGATTGTTTCCGCCTCATGGCGCGCGACGATGGAAAACGCCTCGAAGGCTTCCAGAATGGCGCGCCCGACAATGGTTGCGTGCGGCCCGCCAAGCATTACCGGCGTTTCCGGCGCGCGGGCCTTGAACAGCCGCGCCGCGGTCAGGGCGGCGGGCAGGGTTCTGCCATAGGCGGTGAAGCCGACCGCGTCGGGCGCGGCGGCGGCGATTTCGTCGGCCCAGCGGGCGTAAAAGTCCGGCGTCGGCGCATCGAAGCCGCCATCGTTGAAAATCAGTTTCGGATCGACGATCCGCGCCTCGCGCCCGGCCTCTTCGAGGACGGCGGAAAGGCTCATCAGGCCGAGATGCGGGCTCGGCGCCGTCGCCAGCCGGCCGCCGATTCGGGTCGTGTAAAAATTATCGACGAAGACCACCCTCATGACGCGCCTGCGCCTTCCAGCGCGCCGGCGCGCCACAAAAAGCCGGTCAGCCGGCTCGACGGATCGCCCGCATCGACCGTCTCGCCGCGCGCAAGGCCGCTTAGCCGGGACATGTCTTCCTTCGAAAGGCGTTCGAAAATCTCCGCATGCCCGTTCGCGGCGACGCAGAATTCGCCGCCGCCGAGGCGCTCGAAAAGGATCGCGCCTTTCATTGCGGCCCTTGCCGGCGTTTTCGCCGTCGGTTTCATCGCCGTCGCCAGGGCGGGCGCGTCGCGAAATCCGTCTGCGGAGGAAAAGCGCAGCCATTCGATCCTGACGGCGTCGTCAAGGGCGTCGTCGGCGGCGATCTTGCGAAGATCGGCCAGTCCGAGCGAGAACGGGTCGGCCCCGCCCTCGGGCGCTGTCGCGAAGCGCTCGCGCCGACGGCCGCGGTCGACCGCGCGTGCGGCGCCGAGCAGGGCGTTGGCGGCGCGCATAAGGGCGGAACGGTCCCACCACAAGCCGATATTCCACGCCGCCGTCGGGGCCGGGGAGGCTTCCGCCACATGCCAGTAGTCGGAGGGCCAGTAGAGCAGATCGCCGGGGCCGGCCGTCGCGGTGAGCGCCGCGCCGCGATGGCGATCGTAGGAAAGACTGTCCTGAATGTCCCGGTGATCGCATCCATAGGCGTACGGCCAGAGCAGGAAACGCTTCTCGCCGAGGACCGGCGCGGTCAGCACGCTCATCTGGCCGCGATGCACGCCGAACGGGGTTTGCCGGTAACAGCCTAAAAACGCGCTCGTATCGAGCCCGCCATTGGGCGCGCCGACCACCTTCAGGACCCGGCGCGCCAGCCTCCGCGCCCGCATCCAGAACCGTGCGTCGTGCAGATGCGGATTGGAGACAAGGAGCGTGAAATCCGCCCCGCGAAGCGCGGATTGCATGCGCGCAAGATAGCCTTCAAGATCGCCGTCGCCGATCTCGGGCAGGAGCGCCGGCGCCGGTTCGGTTTCTTTTCCGTCGATCCATAACACGAATTCCGCACGCGGATCGCCGCGCCGGAAATTCGCCGCCGCCGCGGTCAGCGCGGCGAAGAGAAGCGCGGCGTCGCCATCGGGCGCCGAGCGGGCCGGCGCCGCCCCGTCGGGATGCGCATGACGGGCCGTGCCGGGCGCGCGCTCCCAGTTTTCCTCCAGAAACGCCGCAAGGGCGTCGTCTTGCGGGTGCGCGGTCACGACGCCACATGCTCGCTGTACGGTTTCAGGGCGAGGCGGTAACGCGTCTCGCGCCCCACGGGCAGCGGCGCGAGCACGTCCTTGAGCATGCCGCGCGTGGCGTCGTCAAGGGCGCCAAGCGCCGCCATGGCCCGGGTGGCGCGATCGATGGCGACGTTCTCCATGAGCGCATCGAGATCGAACCTGCAGGCGACGGACAGCGGCGGAAAGAAACCGTCCGGCTCGGCGAAGACATCGCGCAAGGCGTCGAAGGCGCGCCGCCCGCGCCGCCGCAGCCAGAGATGCGAATGCAGGGTGTCGATGCCGCCGGCCCAAGGCCGCTCGAAAAACGGCGCATGGGGGAGCTGGTCGTTGAACGCGCTGAACGCCGCGCAGGTCCGCGCGCCTTCGCCGCCCGCGTCGTCGTAATCGAGACCGCCGGCGAAATCGTCGCCCGCCGGGGGGCGCAGCCGGGACAATCCGTAGGCCGCCGGGTCTTTGGCGATCATCGAGCCCGCGAGCAGCGTGAACGCGCCGCCTTTTGAAATCGGCGCGAACAGATCCCGGTATTCCAGCAGGAGATCGACCGTGGCCTGACGGTCGCGGTCCGTCTCGCCGGGAAAACCGAAAAAGAACAGGGGCTGAAGCGTGACGGAGGAGCGGCGGAACGCGTCGAGGGCGGGCCGCAACACCTTTTCGACCCGGTTCTCGCCCTTGCCCATGGCGCTGAGCACCGCGTCGGACCCGGATTCCAGCCCGAACGACGCCGCGCACAGCCCGCTGCGCGCCAGCAGGCCGATGAAATCGTCATTGAAGGTCTGCGTCAGGTAAAGCTGGCAGGACCAGCTGACGTCGAGGCCGCGCGCGATCAGTTCGGTTGCAAATTTTCTCAGAAAGCTGGGCGGCAGGGCGTCCGCGGCGAGGTAAAAATACTCGACGCCGGCTTTTGCGAGGCGTTCGACCCCGTCCACGGCGAGATCCGGGTTCATCATCCGGGAAGGCGCGGTCGGCGCGTCGTCGTTCAGACCGTAATCGCAGAAGGTGCATTTGTTCCAGAAGCAGCCGCGCACGGGAGCGTAATTCACGCCCCGCGCCGGCGCCAGGTAAAGATCCCAGTCGATCCAGTCATACCGCGGCGGGTGCGCGGCCCAGTCGAAGGAACGATGCCGGCCCCTGTCGGCCTCGGCGGGGCGCAGGGCGACATAGACCGGCTTCTTCGCCGCCGGCTCGACGGGCGCGCCCGGGACGATGGCCTGCGCCGGCGTCGTTCCCCTGGCGGGGCCGCCGTTGCGGATCCAGTCAACAAGGCCGCGCAGGCCCGTTTCCGCTTCGCCCGCGAAAAGCGCCTCGCAATGCTCGCGCAACGGCGCAAGGGCCCCATGGTCGCGTTGATATTTGACGAGGTCGGTGACGGCCGTGCCGCCGGCGACGCGCGGGACGCCGGGAAACGCCTCGCCAAGGGCGTCCAGCAGGCAGAAGCCGGGGACGAGATTGGCCGAAAACGGCATGCTGACGCCGACAAACAGGTAATCGTCCGCCCGCGTACAGGCCGCAAGGATGTTCAGAAAGTCGCGCCGCAACCGTTCCGACTGCGCCGCGCGCGCGGCGAGGGCGGCCGCGTTCGCCTCGTGCGGCGGCTCCGAGAAGGCCGTAAGAAAATTATACGGTTGGTAGAGAATGGACAAAAGCGCTTCGAAAGCCCGCACGGTCCGCCGCGCGAAGGCGTAAGACTGTTCGTCATGGAAGGCCGGCGAGCGGAGAATGTCTCGCGCCGTTTCCGGTTGCAGACAGGCGCAGATCGATTTCGCGCGCAATAAGTCGGCGATGCGATGCTGGCGGTCAATGTCAAGTTGATCGGTTTCGCACAGGCTCGCCAGCGCGGCGTCGATTTCCCCGCTCCACTCGGCGATGCGCTCGGAAGTGAACACCGACGCGAACCAGATCGCGTTGATGTCGTGAACCTCCGCGTCCAGTCCCGCCTCCCCGGCGGCGGCGGCGACATAGGACAGGGAATGGTAAGGATAGGTATAATCCGCATAGGGCGGGTTTAACAGGAGCACGCGGTCGGTCTCAGGCGTCATGACCGGCTTCCTGAACGGGGAGGGGGATCGACCGGGCGGCGTCCTCGCAACTGCGCGCCCTTGAATCTTCCGGCCCGGCGATCGCGCACCACAGGGCGCCGGCTTCCTCGAAACAGGCCCGCGCCTGTTCGGGGCGCCGAAGGTCGAGGAAGACCTCGGCGAGGTTCACCGTCGCGGAAACGTAGCCGACATCCTGCGCGAGATTGACGGCGCGGAACGCCCGCCGCGCATCGGTCAGCGCGCGCTCGGCGTCCTCCAGCCGGCCGTTGTCATGGAGCGCCGCGCCGAGATTGACGAGATTGGCCGCATAGGCCGGGTGGGCTTCGCCGAAGGCGTCCCGGGTCAGGGCGGCGGCGATTTCCAGCTCGCGCAGCGCCTCTTCGTCGCGCCCGAGCGCCAGCAGGATCGCGCCGAGATTGTCGCGCGCCTGGGCGGTCGCCGGATGGGCGCCGTATACGGTCTCGAAGATATCGGCGGCGCGGGCGAAATGCGGTTCGGCGGCGGACGGATTGCCGAGGCTGCAATGTGCGGATCCGATATTGACGTGGGCCTGGCCGGTTTCCGGGTGCCCCTCGCCGCGCGCTGCGGTCAGCATGGCCAGCGCCTCCTCATGGAGCGCGAGGGCGCCGGCGGCGTCGTCCGCCCGCAACCGGACGAGACCGAGATTGGTCAGGCTGTGCGCGGTGACGGGATGGCCGGGGCGCAGGCGGCGCCGGCGGATGCCGAGCGCCCGGCGGTGCGCGGCCTCCGCGGCGGAGAGATCGCCGCGTTTCATCCAGGCGTTGGCGACGTTCGTCAGCGCGGTGGCGATATTGGGGTGATCGGCGCCGTAGCGCTTCTCGAAGGCGCGCACCGCCGCCATGCCGGCCTCCAGCGCCTCGTCGGTCCTGCCGAGGGATTCCAGAACCAGCGCGTGGTTGTTTCTCACCTGCGCCGTGACGACATGATCGGCGCCAAGATGGTTTTCAAAAATTTTCAGCGCGGCCGCGAGATGGGGCTCGCCGTCCCCGGCGCGGCCGGCCGAGTACAGGAGCCGGCCGAGATTGTTGCGGATCTGGGCGACGTCGGGATGATCCTTGCTGCGGAAATGCGAAAACGTGATCAGCGAGCGTTCGAGAAAACTCTGCGCTTCGTCCAGTTCGCCGATCGAATCGAGCAGGGTGCCGACATTGTTGACGCTGTCCGCCGTGATCGGATGATCCTCGCCCAGTATCGCCGTGCGCAGGCGCAGGGCTTCCTGATATTGCGGTCCGCAATTGTCGAGATCGCCGAGGTCGTGGAACATCCGCCCGAGATTGTTGGCGCAGGATGCGACGCCGAGCGGATTGCCCACGTCCTGACGCAGGACTTCAAGGGCTTCTTCATAGGAAGCGCGCGCCGCCCGAAGGTCGCCGGAGGATTGCTGCACCGACCCAAGTTCGTTGAGGCACGCCGCGCGTTCGAACTGCGCGGCGGGACCGAGCCGGTCATAGGCGACGAGCGCCTCGCGCAGAAGCGCGAGTGCGTCCGCCGTGTCGCCCTGTGCGTGGCGCACGGAGGCGACATCGCGCAGAGCCGAGAGGCGCCGCGGATCGTCCTCGCCATGCGCGTCGCAAAGCAGCGCCAGCGACGTTTCGAAAGCGCGCCGCGCCTCGGCGAGGTCGGCCTGTTCGTTGAACAGCCTGCGCCCTTCCGCGGCCGCCAGACGCCAGGCGCTCGCGTCTTCCCGCCGCGCGCTTTCGCTCATGCCCGCGCCCCCTTTCAATCGTCAGGCGACAGAAAAATACGCCTCGCCGTCCTGAGCTGATCGATGATGAATTTCTGCCCTTCGTCGCCAGGGTCGAACCCGGCGAGGGCGGCGTCGAGGCCGCCCCGGCGCGCGGCGTCGGCCGGGGCGGCGCAGGCGTCGCAAAGCGCGCCGTACGCCGCGGACATGGCCGCCGAAGCGGTCTCGCCCGCCGTGGCGTAGGCGGCGCCGGCGCTGCCGAAATTGTCTTTCGCCGTCGCGTGATCGCCCGCCGCAAGGTCGTGGGCGGCGACCAGCCACAGCCCGTTGGCGCGCTGCGCGTCGCCGAGATCGAGTTCTTCCACCAGGGCGAGGCTGAAAGCCGCGGCGTCGCGCCCGATCGCGAGGTCCGTGGGCGAGAGGTCGACGCCCGGATCGTCCCAGCCCGGCCAGGTGTTCGCGCCGAGATTGTAGGCGATGATTTTCGCCTGTTCGAGGAAATGGGCGCGCTTGTCGTCAAGACGGGACGCCGTCGCGCAGCAATAGGCGACGCCGGCGATGCTGGAACTGACGAACGCCCGGAGGTCGCGTGCGTTGTAGGCGTCGTTCGCATATGCGGCGAACGCGGCCGGGGCGTCTTCCGGCGGACCGTCGCACAGTTTCCGAACCGCGTTGAAGATCCCCGGACCCGGGCGGCTGCTGGTATCGCTCACAACGACTTCCCCCCTGAAAGCAATGTGGAAAATCAGGTCAACGCAGCACAAGTAAAAAACGATGTGTAAAACAGGAACTGTATTTTGATAGCGCGGATCCGTCATGCGGGCAAGGCGCCGGCGCGCGCCCCCACTCCGGGGCCGGTTGCGAACCGGTTGCAGGGACGGGCGTGCAAAAGAAGGCGCCGCATCCCTGATCAGCCCAACGAGCGGGCGCGCGCCTTGCGGCATTCGCGAACCGAACCCAGCTCGCCCGGGCAAGCTGCGCGCGGTGCGCCATGGTGAGCGCCAATCGGCAATTGGTGCATTGTTTCCGTATGTTACGCGCCATATTTCATGCGCCCACCGATGTTTCGGGCCTTGTTTTGAACCGCTTGAAAGGAGAGGCGCGGTGTTCCGCGCACGCCCCCGGTTACTTAATTTAAAGTCCATTAGGTCTATTTTCAGTATGCTGATGAAAATGACCGTACGCGCCGTTTCACGGCCTACCGCATGGATCAATAGTGACTACGCCCGCCGCATTGCCGTCGAATGAGAAAGAACGCCTTGTCACGCTCTGCCGTTACGAAATTCTCGACACGCCTGCGGAGGTCTGCTTCGACCGTATTGCTCAGCTTGCGTCCAGAATGTTCGGCGCGCCCATCGCCCTTATCGCTTTCGTCGACTAAAAACGTCAGTGGTTCAAGGCGTCCAGCGGCCTCGCCGCCCTGGAAACCGAACGCGATATTGCCTTCTGCGCCCACGCCATACTGGAAGAGGGTGTTCTGGTCGCGCAGGCCGCCGCCAGGGACCCGCGCTTCGCGCAGAACCCGCTGGTGACCGGAGATTTGAATGTCCGCTTCTACGCCGGCGCGCCCCTGATCGCCGCGAACGGCGACAGGCTGGATACGCTCTGCATCATCGACCACAAGCCCAGGCCGCCTTTTTCCAACGGGGATATTCGCCTTCTGAAGGATCTCGCGGCCATCGCCGTCGATGAGATCGAATTGCGGTATGCGGCCGGTCATGCGCATACGGAGAGCCGGAAACAAACGCATGCCGAAGCGGGGATCGCCGCCGCCGAGTTTCAGCTGAGCCTGTTCTCCGAAAACGCGCCGGTCGCCGTCGCCCTGTTCGACCGCGAGTTGCGATATCTTGGCGCCAGCCGCCGCTGGCTCGAAATGCTGAATATCGACGACAGGGATTTCATCGGCCGCAACAAATACGATCTGTCCAGAAACCTTCCCGAGGAATGGAGGGAACAGGACGTGCGCACCCTGAATGGGGAGGCCTTTGTCATCGAGGAAGACAGGCTCCCCACGCCCGACGGCGGCTTTCACTGGGTTCACCGGCAACTCTGTCCGTGGAAAGACGAAAGCGGCGGAATCGGCGGGTTTGTCGCCTATATAGAGATTATCGACGAACGCAAGGCCGTCATGCTGGAGCTGGAGCGCAGTCGCTATTTCGTCAACGCCGTTCTCGACAACATTCAGGACGGCATCGTCGCGTGCGACGCCGAGGGGCGGCTGACGCTGTTCAACGAGGCGACGCGGCGCTTTCACGGCGTCGACAGCGAAAGCGTCCGCCCCGACGAATGGGCCAGCCGGTACGATCTCTACGAACAGGATGCGAAAACCCCCTTGGCGATGGACCGGATACCGCTCTATCACGCCCTCAACGGCGAGACGGTGCAAGGGCAGGAAATCGTCATTGCGCCGCCCGATGCTGAGCAACGCAAGATCGTCGCCTATGGCGCGCCGATGTTCGACGCGCAGGGACGCAAGCTTGGCGCGGTGGCGACCATGCACGACGTCACGAATGAATACGCTGCGAGGGACAAGTGGCGCGAGGTCGACGCCCGCTACCGCGCTATCTTCAATCGCACGTTTCAGTTCTGCGGCCTTCTGGATCTCAACGGCGCCCTGCTCGAAGCCAACGACACCGCGCTCCAGTTCGGCGGCTTTTCGCGCGACGCGGTGATCGGCAAGCCGTTCTGGAGCACGCCCTGGTGGCCGGAGGACGAGGCGACGCAAACTCGGCTGAAAAAGGCCATCGCCGAGGCGCGCGGCGGCGCGTTCGTCCGGTACGAGGTGGATGTTTACGGCGAGGGCAGGGCCCTGACGCCGATCGATTTTTCGGTCAAACCGGTTACCGACGGCGCGGGCGCGGTGACGAGCCTGATCGTCGAGGGCCGCGACATATCGGACCTTCGGGAGATGAACGAGGTGTTGAGGCGAAACCAGGCGGAACTGGAACTGATCCTCAACAACGTTCCGATTATCATCTTCTACAAGGACGACAAGAACCGCATCATCAGGCTGAACGAGACGGCGGCGAAGTCGCTGAACAGCACCGTTCGCGACGTCGATGGCAAAAATACATACGATCTTTACCCTGAGCACGCCGCCAAGCACCCTGCCGACGACCTGCAGGTGATCAATTCCGGGAATCCCAAGCTCGGGATCATCGAGGAATACGAAACCATCAACGGCGACAAGGGATGGGTGCGCACGGACAAGGTGCCGTATATCGATCCGGAAACCGGCGAACGGTTCGCTTTCCTCGCCGCGACGGACATTACCGCCGAAAAAATCGCCGAGGAAGCGCTGCGCGATACCGAGGCGCGATACCGCGATCTCTACCGGCAGACGCCCGTCATGCTGCACTCGATCGATCCGCAGGGGGATATTCTGAGCGTCAGCGATTTCTGGCTGGAACAACTCGGCTATACGCGCGTGGAAGCGGTGGGCCGCAAGATATCGGACTTCATGTCCCCGGATTCCGCCGTCCGGCATGACGACGAGGACTTTCCGGAATTCCTGCGGAGCGGCGTCTGCAAGGATATCGAATACCAGTTCATCACTAAATCAGGCGAGACCGTCGACGTTCTGATGTCGGCCGTGGCCGAATATGACGAAGCGGGAACGATGTCGCGCTCAATGGCGGTGCTGACCGACATAACCGAGCGCAAGGCCGTCGAGCAGCAATTCATCCAGGCGCAGAAAATGGAATCGGTCGGGCAACTGACGGGCGGTCTGGCGCACGATTTCAACAACCTTCTCGGCGTCGTCATCGGCAATCTTCAACTCGTCGAGCGTTCGCTGGAGCGCGCGCGGCCTGTCCGACGCGGACGAGGGGGAAGAGGAAAACGCAAAGTCCTGCCAGCGCCGTTACCTGGAGGCGCGGATCTTCAACGGCGCGAAAAAGGCGTAGCCGGAGAAAAGGACGCTGCGGTCAGGCGCCCGTCTCCACCACGACCTTGCCGTATTGCGAGCGCGGCCCCTTCAGATAGCGCCAGGCGTCGATATACTCTTCCATCGCAAAGACGCGGTCGACGTCGGCTTTGAGCGCGCCGCTTTTCAGCCCCTCATAGACGAATTCTTTGCCGCGCGCGCAAGCGGCCGCATCCTCGACGAAATTGAAAACGGAGTAGGCGTTGAACCAGAGATCGTTCTGGAACATCTGAACGATGGGGGGCTGGGGGAATTCCCCGGAAAGCAGGCCGTAAAGCATCATCTTGCCGCCCTTGGCCATGGCGCCGGTATAGCGTTCGGTAAAGGTTCCGCCGACCGGATCGAAGGAGGCGTGAACGCCGGCGCCGTTCGTCGCCTCGCGGAGAAAACGCTCCATGTCCCCGCCGTCGTCCACGAACACGTGGTCCGCGCCCTTGTCCAGGAGATAGGACCGGTTGGCTTGCGAACGGGTGGTGGTGATGACGGTCGCGCCTTTCATCTTGGCGATCTGAATGGCGGCGAGACCAGCCGTGCTCGTCCCTGCGGGCGCGAGGATGTTCACGCCCGGCGCGGCGTTCGCGTGCTCGACGACCGGATAATAGGCGGTGAGGAACTGCATCCAGACCGATGCGGCTTCCGCGGCCGAAAGCGTCTCGGGCGCTTTCGCGACGAACGCCTGGTCGATCAGCACCGTTTCTGCGCTGACGCCCCGCATGTCGTAGAAATACGGCAGGGTGCAGTAGCGCTCGCCGATCTCGATTCCCGTCACGTCGTCGCCAACCGCGTCGACGACGCCCGCGGCCTCGACGCCGACTCTGGCGGGCAGGGCGGAAAAGCTGAACGAGTATTTGTCGCGCATGAGATCGGCGTCGCCCCAGTTCAGCGCGAACGCCTCCACCCGCAGGCGGACGTCCGTCGGGCCGGGCGTCTGCGCTTCGCATTCGCGAAGCTTCAGCCCTTCAAAGCCGTCATATCCCTCGATTACCCATTCCCTCGGCATGGCCCGCCCCCTTGTATTCCGCGGTCAACGCGTTGCTAGAAAAATAATCCGCCCTTGCTACAACGGATTATCGGTCCCCGGAAGTTACCCATACGGGTAGGCGCAGCGCGCATGGCCGCTGTTTCGCGCCGCATCGCAGTGTAGTGCAGTGCAGGGCAGTGCGTCGCCGGACCCGGGCGGCGGCGCTGAGATCCGCGCCGGGCGCGCGACGGCTGCGAGGCCGCGTTCATGCGCCTGGCGCAATCCTGTGCGTGGTTTTTTATTGCCGGGAACACGCCGCCTCATGATGGCGGATCGGCGCTTTCATGGCGAAGTATAGTTGTCAAGTTTTCAATCGTCTCCGGCCCGGTCGGTCCGGCGACAAAATCCTTTTCTGAATGATCCCGTGCGCGCCGCCGGCGCTGGAACTGACGAGGCAATGACATGTGTCTCGACCCGGCGGCGACAAGGATGTACTTTGCTCCGATTGCTTTTTGGGAGGAAGCGATCAAGGAAAACGACGAAACCGCCCAAAACAATGCTTTGACGCCTGGGCGTCTTTCGCTGCGGCGCGCCAATCCGATTGCAAACCGCCGCGACTGGGACGCGATGCGCGCCGCCTGCGAGGCGGATATCGGCGCGTTTCACGCCGGGATCGCGAAATCCGAAATCCACTGGTTCGCGGATGGCGTCGCCGAACTCCTGGTATTCAACGGCGATCCGGTGGCGCGCCGAAACGCCGAAATAGTGGGCGAGGGTGTCGATATGCGGATCGAGATGGTTCATTTGCGCGCGCACGCCGCCGGCGAAGCCGAACTCGCCATGCGATGTCGCCGTGACCAAGACCTTGCCGTCGAGTATGGGCGCCAGAGGCCAGTCGCCGCGGCCTGCGCAATGTCAAAGATTTCAGCCGACGAATGAAACGGTTTCATCCATGTCAAAGCGGGCGCCGGGTACGACGCCCGCGCGGCGTCCGCGGCCGGCGGGCCGGGCGTCTCATTCGCGCAAGCCCGCACGCCGCAGCAATCCGGTTACGGTGAGGCCTGTCAGCGCGGTCCAGATCCAGCCGATCAGGACGTAAACGCCCTTGAACACTTCATAGGTGCGCGGATCTTTCACCCATAATCCGACGCGCTCGGCCGGGGCGGCGCCGTCGCGATACGCAGCGCGCAACTCGGGCGGAACCGGCGCCACGCGGCAGCGGTGGCGTTGCTGGAAGTCAACGAGGGGGATGAAAAGGTCTGCTGAAAAGACGAAGAAATCCGCAACTCCCTTGCAGCTTGTCGCGTCCGCCGGCGCCGCGCCGGGCCGCTGTTGATAGCTGTCGAGATCGGCGATCAACAGCCCCCTGTTTTCCAGCGCACCGGCCGCGACCATGCCCGCCATGATCAGCGCCAGCATGCCGAGGCATGCGCGAAACCACCCGTAACCATAGCGAAAGCCCCAGTTCAGGACGTCATGACCGATACCGCGGATGATCCGTGTCAGTCTTCCGGGCGCCTCGTTTTGTTCCACCCGGTGCTTGGTTTCGATCCACCTGATCGCGACATTCTTGGAAATCTCCGCTTCCCCAGCGCGGTCCAGGACGGAGATCAACTGGCGATAGGGTTGGGCGCAGTAATGTTCGTAATCAAACTTTTCGATCCCGTCGCGGCGGCCCACGAGCTGCCTGTTGATCCAGCAGATCCGCCTGTCCGCCAGTTCCGCCGGCGTCAGACGCGATGCAATGGCTTTCGTCACCGCCTCTTCGGCGTTGTCGCGCTCAAGCTGTTTTACATATCCGTCCTTTTCGCCGCCGGTCAGGCCGTCGCCGTTCTTAGCGGCGTCCGATTCGCTCTCTGTGTTTTCCCCCGATGCGTCGGTCTTTTCCTGTACGTTCGTCTTGATCGTCTCGACATCCTGGAAAATCGCGTCATAGGTGAAGTTCTCCAGATCGATCCCGAGCTTCTGGACCCCGCACGCATCCGGCGCTTCGCAGAAATCATACGCCCACGCCTCGCCGTCGAGATCGTCGAGAATGGCGGCGTCGGCGCCGCGCAGGTCGATCCGGTACGGTGTCTTGCTGAGGACGAAATTGAGGTCGCCGCTCTCGAGCACGGCGAGTTCTTCGTCGCGTCGTTTGACGACGAAATCGCGCGTCGGGCGCGACAGCGCCGTCGCTTCGCATGCCGATTCGAACAACAACTCCTGTCCCGGTACATGCGGGCGAAAGGAATCCGCGGTGATCGGAACGAATTTCTTGCTGACCGCGGGACGCTCGCCGTCGAAGGTGACGGCGGCGTCGTCGATCATGACGACTTTCCCCGCGCGGGTGATGGAGAACAGGCTGAGGAAATAGATCCCCTGATAGACTACAAGCCCCCGCGCCCTGTAGTCGTCGCCGGCGCGGGTGACGCAAAACCTGGCGAGGGACGGGTCTTTTCCGAGATCGCAGGATGTCGGAAAATCGCGCTCAAGGTCCTGTCCGTCGGAAAAATCGGGGTCGCGCCGGTCCGCCGGCAGCGAGGCGAACGCATCCTGCAATTCCTTCGGATCATAGGCGCTCGCCTTGACGCGGATCAGGAACGGCGAGGAGCTTCGCCACAATTTGCCGCCATAGATGTGGTGGCTGAACAGCATCAGATATTCAAGGGCGTGCGCCGGCGTGTTGAGACGCAGGGCGCCGGCCTTGTTCAGCGCGTCGAACGGCGCCGGCCTGCCGGAAAGGACATGCTGCGCTTTCGGGGCGGCCCGTCCCTTCGAGAGATAGGAAAACACAAGCCGGGGCGCGGCGTCGCCTTTTCGTCCCCGGTTCCGCTCCGCGTGTCGCCCCGCATCCTGCCAAGGACGGCGCAGCGCCACATGGTGCAGCCGCCATCCCGGATAGCACGCCAGCGCCGTGGAGCATTTTTCCCGGGGTTCGAAGGCGGCGATGTCCGAAAGATTGTCCGTCAACGATATATTGCGTACGCGCAGGCTGCCGCCCACCTTTGCATTCAAAAGCGTCGTCAGCCCCCCATGCAGGGAATCGTGCAGGGCGTTATCCGCTTCCTCGACGAACTGAAAGCGCCCGCGGGACACTTCCAGGCCGCGTCCGCTGCGCGATCCCCAGGCGTCGCCGAGCGTCAGGTCGGAGCCGACCCTGCCGTTCTTCACAAGCACGGATCGAACGCTGTCGCCGTCGATGCTGAGGTTGCCGTCGATATCGCAATTGGTGAAATCGACGACGGGTTGGAAACCCATCGCGCCGCTGCGCTGGATGTTCACCAGCACGGAGTTGCCGACAAGCGCGTCGCGGGCGAAAATCAGCCAGCCGAAATCCCGGAGCGCCTTGCCCATAGCCGGCCAGTAGGAAAAATCCAGCACGATGTCGCGTTTGACGTCCGCGCTGGAAAGCTTGATCAGGGGGTGGCCGGTCCAGGAAAACGCCGCGCCGTCGTCGATGACGACCGCGCCGACAATTTCCGCGCCCTCGAAATTCAGGCCCGGAGCGGTCCCCGCCTGACTGACGCCCAGATTTCGAAACCAGACCGTGTTGCGCACGACCGACCGGTTGAGCGTTGCGCCGCCGTTGAATTGCGCATGCCGGCCGGATTCCAGACCAGGACGGTCGGCGTGCTCTTCGTGCGGCTTATCGAGACAGGTGACGGCGTTGCCGATGTCGGCTTGCGCCAGGTCGAGCGCCCACGGATATTCGGCGTTCCTAAGGTCGCCGCGCAGGCGCGCCCCGTAAAGCTCGACCGACCCGCCAATCCGCGCGCCGCGCATGATGACGCGGCCGGCGGCGGCGGCGTCTTGCGGTTCGACGCCGCGCAGGTCGACCGTTCCGTCCACCTGAATGTCGTTCGCCAGTACGGTGCGCAGCTTTGAGTTTCGCAGCGACAGGCGCCGGCAGGCCGCGCCGGTCAGGTTGAGATCGCACTTGAAGGTGCAGTCCTCGAAAACGATGTTGCGGTAATCCTGAAAGCAAAGATCCGGAAGCTCTTCGATGGTCTCGCCGATTCTCTCGATGTCCGGTCCGGCCGCTGACGAGGGCGCGCGCTGCCGCGGGGGCGGCGTCGCACCCGGGCTGCGAATGCTTGGCCGGTCGTCGCCGCGAGACAGCCACGCGGATTGACGCTCGAACAGGAGCTTGCGAAACGCCACCTCTTCGAGCTGGCCGCGGTCAAGCGCGGCGCCGGCCGCGACGGGCGCCGGGCCGGGGGCATCGTCCGGTTCACGGCGCCGTCGCGTTTCGGCGCCCATAGTTTCGGAACCACGAGCTTCGGAACCACGAGCTTCGAATTCCCGTGTTTCGGACCCAGCAAAGGATTGCGTCACATCAGCGAACGCCGAACGTGAAAGACCCACCCCGATATTCCCCCGTCGACAACAGCCAGCCATTTACTTTTAATTCACGACGGCCCGAAACGCCACCCGGTTTTGCGCGCCGCCACCCATGCGGGTGTTGAAGCTTTGACTGCAAGTCCCGAAAGCGCGAGCGCGCCAGGAATAGTCCCGCGTGAGGAACAGCGCCGCGGTATATTTTCATTGTATTTTGCGCGAGCCCCCGCGGACACCCGCCATTCAGGCCGGGACGACGAAGGCGTTGAGGGTCAGGCGTCCGGCCGCGACGCGGTGCGACAGCCGGTCCGCGTTCCTTATCGAGCCGGAATGCAGGCTGTTCGACGGGTAGATGACAGCCCGGCCCGGTTTCGCATCGACCGAGGCGATCATTTCGAAAAGATCCGTATCGCCATCAATATAACCGGGTTCGGGAACGCCGAGCCGTTCGACGTCCCGGTCGAGGGCGGCGTTGTAAGCGGCGTGGCGCGAGGCGTCGATAAATTCGTAGCCGGTGCTTTTGTGGCGATAAAAGGCCGTGCCGCCGAACCCGGCGCCGGAAACGTAACACAGGATCGCAAGACGGTCCGGGTCCGTTGTATCAACGTGGGGAATGCGCTGCAAAGGGGCGAGGTCCCCGGGCGGGGTCGTCACCATGGCGAAGCCGCTTTCGACCAGGGCCAGGGACGGGCCGACGCCGAAGATCTCGCGCAGCGCCGGTTTGTGCGGAGCGATCAGCGCGGCCATGCGCTCGAACGGGAAGGGCGCCTGAACGCCCGGATAAAACCGCACCCGGGGGCGAAACACGCTGCGCGCGGCCATCGCCAGGAGCGCGGCGGGGTCGGCGAGAAAATCCTCGATGACAAGCGCGCGGCGATGCTCGCGGCCGATTTCCAGCACACGGTGGTTTTTTGCGATGCCTGCCGCGCGCGCCATCGCCGGTCACGCGCCGGACGGGGTGCGGGATGGGGCGGGGTATGGATCGGCGGCGGAGACTTGCGGCGGCGCGCCGCGGCCGTGGGCGTCCGCCATGCCGCTCGGCACGGTGATGCGGATGACGAAGTTTCCTTCCTCGTCCGGCCTCGCCGCGAAGCTGTAATCGTCGCCGTAAACCGACCCCAGGCGTTCCTCAACGTTGCGCAGGCCGATCTTCGACGACCGCCGGATCCGCTCGGCGGTTTCGTTCGGCTCCTCAACGCCGGTATTGGCGATCCGGAGATGCAGGCGGGCGCCCTCGACGCCGGCCGTCAGCCTTATGGTGGTCCGCGACAGGCTGCGTGCGACCGCGTGCTTGATGCAGTTCTCAATCAGCGGCTGCAACAGAAGACTGGGAATAGAGACGTCGTTCGCCTCGCCGGAGACTTCAAACGACGTATTGAGACGATCCGCGAACCTCACCTTTTCGATATCGAGATACTGGCTGATAATGTCGATTTCGTCGCGTAGCGGATGTTCGAGAGTCTCGCCGATTTCAAGCGAGGCCCGCAGAAAATCGCCGATCCGCGACAGCATTTCGATGGCCGCCTCCTTGTCGCCGCGTTTGACCAGGGCCGTCACGGAGTTCAGGGAGTTGAAGAAGAAGTGCGGGTTGAGCTGGTAATTCAGGATGCGCAGCTTCGATTCGCGAACGAGACTCTCGGCATGGAGACGTTTGACGGTCTCTTCCTGGGCGAGCCCCTGCGCTTCCAGGGCCGTGTTGCGCGCCTGGATCGACACCTCGCGCTGTTGCAGCCACTGACGGTAGTATTTCAGTGCATGGTAACAGATCGCCCATGACGCGAAGACGATCAACGAGCCGAAGATCCACCCGCCCCAGTCCTCGGAGCCGATGATTTCGCCGGTCATGGCGCTGAAAAGGCCGAGCCGCAGGGCCGTCCAGCTAAGCGATGCGGCGAGAACCGCGGCGCCGTTGATGATCGCGCGCGGCGCCAGCGCCTTGTCCCATGTGGCGCGGGCGACCCATCGCAGCGGGTGGCTGACGAAGATGCCCATGACCGACTGCGCGAACGTATGCAGCACCGGGATGATTTCGCCCGGATTGTACCAGATGTTGAGGCTGAGATAGCTCAACCCCGCGAAAGCGAGCCAGCCGGCCGTTTGCAGGGTCCAGTAGCCGGGCAGGTCTCCTGGCGGCGCAACATCGGCCCCTGAGGCGGAATTCTTGAGCATTGGCGGCCCATCTGACGCAAGGGCTCGCCATGATAAGGAAATTGGCGTTCAATACCAGCGGCGCCGTCAAAAGGATACAAAAAGCGATAAGGGAGGCGCAGCCATGGATCAGGAAAAAGCCGTCGGACCGAGCGCCGCCAAGCTGACAACCGTTGTCTGCGACGACGAGGCGCCGGCGCTGGAGTTGATGTCGGATTTGCTGACCGAGACCGGCGCCGTCTCTATCGCCGCGTCCTGCCGGTCGGTTCGCGATTCGCTGGAGATCATCAACAAGGGCGGCGTCGATCTCGTGGTTTACGATATCGAGATGCCGGGGTTGAGCGGCGTCGAAGCCTATGAGCGGATCACGGCGAGCCCGCGTCCGCTCGTCGTCTTCGCAACGGCGCACCCGCAATATGCAGTCGACGCCTTCGACGTCGATGCGATCGATTACATCCTGAAGCCGGTCAATCTGGAGCGCGTTCGGCGCGCGGTCGAAAAGGCGATCCGCCTGCGCCGGCTCATCCATGAGCGCGAGCGCGGCGCGCCGATCGCCGCGCCGGAAACCGCGCCCGCGGACATGTCCGGCGTGCTCAGGATCAGGGACGCCGGCAAATACTACTTTATTCCTCATAAAGACATTATCTGGGTGGAGGCGGCGGGGGATTACTCGCTCCTGCACATGACGGACCGGGAGTTGACGGTCCGCCTTCCCCTGAAGGCGCTGGAGGCGGACCTGCCGCGGCTGCTTTTCGTCCGCGTTCACCGCTCCGCCATCGTTTCCAGGGCGCATATAAGGGAGATCAGGCTCCTGCCCAAGGGCGAGGCCCTGATCAGCGTCGAGCGCAACGTGTCGGTGCGAACGAGCCGTTCCTATCGCGACGTGGTGCAGGCGCTCGCCAATGAACGTTGAGACGGAGGCGATGCGTCCTGCGTCGCCGGGCTTCCCGTCCGCCGCACGGATCGGACGACTCGCCGCACGATCCGGCGGACGATCCTCCGGGCGTTGTAAAAATCGCCTATCATGAGACGAGGCCGCGACAGACGGCTGAAGCAAACCATGGATTACGGGAGAGTGTGTTGTGGCGAGATCCATCAGGGTCATGATGTCGGCGTTATGGTCGACGATGTTCTCGGTTGCCATGCTGCCGGGGGCCATGTTGTCCGGGGCCATGCTGTCGGGGACCGCCGGCGCGGCGCTTGCGCGGGCGCCCGCCGCGCCGTTGGCGGACGCGCCGTTGGCGGGCGCGTCGACGGAGGAGAAGATCGACGCGCTGCTCGGCCGGATGACGCTGGAGGAAAAGGCCGGACAATTGTCGCAGTTTTCCGATCCCGGCGACGTGACCGGACCGAAGCCCGATAACGAGCGCGCCCGCCTGATCCGCGAGCTGATCGAGGAGGGCGTCGTCGGCTCGACCCTCAATGTCATCGGCGCCGACAGGGTCCGCGCGTTGCAGGACATAGCGGTGGAGCGGTCCCGTCTCGGCATTCCCATGATGTTCGCCTATGACGTCGTTCACGGGCACAAGACGATTTTTCCCATTCCCCTCGCCGAGGCCGCGAGTTGGAACATGGACCTGATCGAGCGGAGCGCGCGCGTCGCCGCCGTGGAAGCCTCCGCGCAGGGCCTGAACTGGACCTTCGCGCCCATGGTGGACGTCTCCCGCGACGCCCGCTGGGGTCGCGTCATGGAGGGCGCGGGCGAGGACCCTTTCCTGGGCGCCGAAATCGCGGTCGCGCGGGTGCAAGGCTTCCAGGGCGACGACCTCGCCGCGTCGGACACCGTCGCGGCGACGCTGAAGCATTTCGCCGCCTACGGATTTGCGGAAGCCGGCAAGGACTACAATGCGGCCGATGTGGGAACGGTCACCCTGTACAATGTCATCATGCCGCCTTTCATCGCGGGACTCGAACGCGCCGGCGCGCGCACGGTGATGAATTCCTTCAACACGCTGAACGGCGTGCCCGCCACGGGCGACGCCTATCTGCAACGCGACGTCCTGAAAGGCGCATGGGGGTTCGACGGGCTCGTCGTCTCCGACTGGGGCTCGGCCATCGAGATGATCGAGCATGGCTTCGCAAAAGACGCGCGGGACGCGGCTCGCCTTGCGATGCTCGCCGGCTCCGACATGGACATGGAAAGCTTCGTATACGCCCGGCATCTTCCCGGTCTCGTCAGGCGGGGCGTCGTCGACGAAGCGCTTGTCGACGACGCGGTGCGCCGGGTCCTGCGGGTCAAGTTCGAACTCGGCCTGTTTGACGATCCCTATCGCTACATCGATCCGGCGCGGGAGCGATCCCTGCTGTTCACGCCCGAACACCGCGCCGTCGCCCGCAAGGTCGCGGAAGAGTCGATCGTCCTGCTGAAGAACGAGAACGCCGTGCTGCCCATCGCGCCGGGCGACAAGATCGCGCTGATCGGCGCGCTCGCCGCGGACAAGGACACGCCCCTCGGCAACTGGCGCGCCCGGGGCGAGCCCGGCAGCGCGGTGTCGGTGCGGGAGGCGTTCGAGGCGGCGGAGCTCGATTTCGAATACGCGCTGGGCGCCGCCGTCGAGATCGGCGAGGCGAGTTTCGCGACCGAAGTCCTCGTCAACGAAACCGACGCAAGCGGCTTCGACGAGGCGGTCGCCGCGGCCCGGCGCGCCGACAAGGTCGTGCTGGTTCTCGGCGAGGACGCCTACCAGTCGGGCGAGGGGCGCAGCCGCGCGGATATCGGTCTGCCCGGCGTGCAGCAGGATCTGCTGGAGGCGGTGGCGGGCGCCAACCCTGACACGATCCTGGTGGTGATGAGCGGGCGCCCGCTCGCCCTTGCGTGGGCGGACGACCATGTTCCCGCAATTGTCCAGGCCTGGCATCTGGGCCATGAAGCCGGGCATGCGATCGCCGACGTGCTCACCGGCGCGGCAAACCCCAGCGGGAAACTGCCGATGACGTTTCCCCGCTCGGTCGGCCAGGTTCCCATCTATTACAACCATCTCAACACCGGGCGCCCCGGCCCGCGCGACGAGGTTTTCTGGTCCCATTACATCGACGAGACCAATGCGCCGCTTTATCCGTTCGGACACGGATTGAGTTATGCGCGGTTCGAGTATTCGCGGCTGCGGGTTCGCGAAACCGCGGACGGCGTGGAGGCGAGCGTGCGCGTCAGGAATGTCGGGGACCGGGACGGCAAGGAGGTCGTGCAGCTTTACATCCATGACCGTGTCGCCAGCGTGAGCCGTCCGGAGCGGGCGCTGAAAGGCTTTCGAAAAATCGCTCTTGGCGCCGGCGAAAGCGAAACCGTCACCTTCCGCCTGACAGGGAAGGAACTCGGGTTTTACAACGCCCGCGGCGAATTCACGGTCGAGCCCGGCGTGTTCGATATCTTTGTCGGCGGCTCGTCGGCGGCGGCCCTGACCGCCAGCATCGACACCGCCGACTAGCTGTGTTGCGCGCGCGAAAAAATCCGGTCCGCGATTAAGAACTCGATTGAGAGTGCGGGCGGAAGAACGCCGTTCCGGTTCGATTCGCCCGTCGCCGCGCGCCCTGCGCTGGCGTTCTGGGCTGGCGTCCTGGGCGGGCCGCGGCGCCGCGTTGCGTCATTCCCATTCGCCGCATCCTTGTTCCCATTCGCCGCACGGCAATTGTTCCGCGCCGTTTGGCAATCAAGGATAATTGAAAAAAACTATAAGCAATCCTGAGGAGGACCGTGCTTCGATTTGCGATCGTCGTGACGTTCTTGATGCGCCTTGGCCCCGCCATGGCGGCTGACGCCGATGCGGGTGAAACCGCCGCCGGCGCGCCGTCGGCGGATCAGGCCCGCTGGGCGGTCGTGTGGTTCGACGGTTTCGACGGCGATGCGCTCGACCCCGCCCGCTGGAAAGCCGAAGCGTCCTGCTGGGGCGGCGGCAATAACGAACGACAGTGTTACACGGCGCGGCCCGAAAATGTTCGCGTCGACGGCGGCGTCCTGCGGCTGACCGCTCGGCCGGAAACCTTCTCCGGACCGCGATACCCCGCCCATTACGACCAGTTTGACGGCGAACGGGGGGAAGATCAGCACCGGAACTATACGTCCGGCAAGGTGGTGACTCATGGTCTCGGCGCGTGGACCTATGGGCGCGTCTCCGCGCGGATGAAGCTGCCCGCGGGAAAGGGGGCGTGGCCGGCCTTCTGGATGCTGCCGGTGGAGGACGCTTATGGCGACTGGCCCCTGTCCGGCGAAATCGACGTCATGGAGGCGGTCAATCTCGAAACCCCTTGCGCGGACTGCGCCGGCGGCGTCGACCGCCGCGTTTCCGGCGCGCTGCATTTCGGATCGGCGCCGCCGGACAATGAATATCTGTTCGCGAGGACGGGAAACGCCATCGCGCTCGATCCCACTCGGGAATGGCATGTTTATACGGTGGAGTGGGCGGAAGGCGTGATCCAGTGGTTCGTCGACGGCCGGATGTTCATGCGCCTTGAGGCGGGCGACTGGCATACCGGCGCGGTCGCCGCCGACAAAAATCCCCTCGCGCCCTTCGACAGGGCGTTTTATCTCAACATCAACCTGGCCGTGGGCGGCGACATGCCTGAACGCGCCGTAGGCGGAGGGTTCGATCCGTCCGCGTTTCCGGCCGAGCTTCTGGTCGACTGGGTGCGTGTCGAACAGTGCGCCGGCGACCTTGAAACCGGCCTGGCGTGTCTGTCTCCGCGGACATGGCGCGGCGCCCCGATGGGGCCGGAAGACGGCACGGTCAACGGCAAGCGCCGCGACGGTGCGGAACTGAACTGAAACCGAACAAAACAAATACCGGAACGGGAGGGCGTACAATGAAGATCAAGACCAGGACCAGAGAGTTGAGACTGTCCATGCTGCTGCTCGGCGGCGCCTCGGCGCTGGCGCTGACGCCGCCGGCGGCGGCGCAGGTTGCGGTGACGGCGGACGAAACCGATGACGGCGACATCATCATCGTCAAGGGCACGCGCGCCAGTCTCCAGGCTTCCTCGGAAGTCAAACGCAACGCGCGCGGCGTCGTCGACGCGATCACCGCCGAAGACATCGGCAAGTTTCCGGACACGAACCTTGCCGAATCCCTTCAGCGGATCACGGGCGTTTCCATCGACCGCGATCTCGGCGAGGGCTCGACGGTGACGGTCCGCGGCTTCGGGCCGGATTTCAACCTTGTCCTCTTGAACGGCCGCCAGATGCCGAGCGCTTTCCTGGAAGGCGGCGCGCCGTCGTCGCGCAGTTTCGACTTCGGCGACATCGCCGCGGAAGGCATCGCCGGCGTCACCGTCTACAAAACCGGCCGCGCCTCCCTTCTCACCGGCGGGATCGGCTCCACCCTGAACATCCTCACCGCGCGCCCGCTCGACGCGCCGGGCATGAAATTTTCCGTGGGCGCCAAGGCGCTCCTCGACAACTCCACGACGACGCTCGACGACCGGACGGTGACGCCGGAAATATCCGGTTTTTATTCAAACACCTTCGCCGATGACAAGATCGGCGTCGCGCTGTCGGGCAGTTATCAGGACCGTGAGGGCGGCGTCGCCCAGTTCGGGACCACGAGCGGCTGGCGCGGCGCGTATCTGGGGTCGGAAAACAACTGGGGGACCCTGCCGCAACCGCCGGCCGATACGCAGGTGACCAACCGTCCTGGTCCTGACGACCTTTACTCGACGCCGCAAAACATCAACTATGCGCTGACAAGCTTCGACCGCGAGCGGATCAACGGGGCGGTGACCCTGCAATACCGTCCGGTGGAAAGCCTGACCGCGACCTTCGACTTTTTCTACTCCCAACGCACGGTCGACACCCGCCGCAGCGACCTGTCGGTCTGGTACAACCACGGCAACACGACAAGCGCATGGACCGACGGTCCGGTGGCGAGCCCGATTTTCTATAACGAGGATTTCGGCGACGCCGGCTCCGACCTCTCCATGGGCGCGGCGGTGGAGGGCAGCCGCCGGGAAAACGTCTCCTTCGCGGGCAACGTGGCCTGGGATGCGACGGACCGGTTGTCCTTCATGGTCGACTTTCATTCGTCCCGAGCCGAGTCCGGGGAAAACAGCCCCTTCGGCACCAGCGCCACGGTTTCCACCGCCGACTTCCAGTTGCGCAGCCAGGCGACGAATTTCGAAAACGAACTTCCCGTTCTCGCGCTCGGTTTCCAGTCGCCGTTCACCGAAATCGACCCCGCCCGCATGGTGGCGACGGGCTCGACCTTCCAGAACAGCTTTATCCGTACCGATATCGACCAGGCCCAGCTCTTCGGACGCTACGCGTTCGACGACACGATCGTCTCCAGCGTCGATTTCGGCGCAAGCTACACCAGGAACAAGGTGCGCTCGGCTTTCGCCAACAACCAGGCCGACACCTGGGGCGGGGTCGGAACCGCCGAAGACCTGCCCGACGACATCTTCACCCGCACGGACCTGGCGAGCAATTTCGACGCGTTCTCCGGTCACGAACTGACGCAGCAGGACTTCCTTGTTTTCTCCGCCGAGGACTGGGTCGAGGTCGTCAACGCGATCGACGGGCGTTGCGGGGACGACGGCCTGTGCCGCTCCGACGTCTTCGAGGTGGACCGCCGGCTGGAGGAGGAAAGCTGGGCCGGGTTCGTCGAGGTTACGTCCGATTTCGAAATCGGGTCCATGCCGGCGCAGATCATCGCCGGCGTTCGCTATGAACGCACGGATCTGACGTCGCCCTCGCAGACGCCGACCCCTGTCGGCCTGCAATGGGTCGCGGAGAACGAGTTCACGCTGATCCCGAGTTCCGACCCCAGCGACATCCTGGTGGAAAGCGGCGAGTACGATTACTGGCTGCCTTCGGTGGATTTCCAGATCGATCCGATCGAAAACGTGAAGTTCCGCGCATCCTACAGCCACACATTCACCCGCCCGAATTACGACGCCATCGCCGGTGGGCGGGTGCCGGACCAGTTGGCCCGCGTTGACGGCGGCGCCGCGAATCTCGGCGTGCCGAGCCTGCGGCCGGTCCTGTCGCGCAATGTCGACGTTTCAGCGGAGTGGTATTACGACGCGGGTTCTTATGTCTCGGTCGGGTTTTTCTTCAAGGACGTGAAAGACTTCAACGGCCTGACCACGATCACCGAAACCCCTTACGACGTCTTCACGCCTGTCGGGGGCGCGCGGTGGAACGCCGCTGTCGCGGCGATCGGGTCCGAAGATCTCAACGGTATCCGGCAGTGGATTTTCGCCAACGCCGACCCTTCCACCTTCGAGATTACGGGAACCGACGTCAACGGCAATCCGACCGGGAACATTTTCGCCGTGCCGGGCGAAGACCCGGTGCTCGAATTCAGGACGACCATCGCGGTCAACCAGGAAAGCGCGCAGGTCCACGGCTGGGAGTTTGCGCTGCAACATATCTTCGGCGAAACCGGCTTCGGCTTCATCGGCAACTACACCATCGTCGACGGCGACGTCACCTTCGACAACCTGCAGCCGCCCTCCGTCGGCGATCCGCAATTCGCCCTGCTGGGGCTCAGCGATTCCTTCAACCTGGTCGGCTTCTACGACAAGGACGGGCTTCAGGCGCGCGTCGCCTATAACCGGCGCGGGCAGTTCCTGACCTCCACCGTCGGCGTCAGCGGCGCACCCAACAACCCGCAATATGTGGAGCCGTTCGGGCAGCTCGACTTCACCACCAGCTACGAAGTGCGGCCGGGCGTGACCCTGTTCGTCGAGGGCATCAACGTCCTCAACGCGACCCGCCGCGTGGTCGGGCGCACCTCGTCCTATGTGAACTTCGCCACGCAGACGGGGTCGCGATATCTGTTCGGCGCGCGCTACAATTTCTAGCCCGCCTGCGCGAGGGAAGGGCGCCGCGCTTCTCCCTCCGGCGTTTTCCGGCTACACAAGGCGGCCGGTGGCGCAGTGGGAACGGCGCGGCGCCGCGGCGCCCGCGCTACGCCCGATCCCTGCGGGCCGGCGCGCGAAGGTGTCGAGAATCAGGCTTCGAGAATCAGGGTGCGGGAGCGAGCATTGTCGAACGTGATGGCCGATGATCCGGTAAGGCGCGTCGTCATCGTCGGCGGCGGGACGGCGGGATGGCTGACCGCCGGGATCATCGCCGCCGATCACCGGGCCGCCCATGAAGACGGCGTGCGCGTCACCCTTGTCGAATCCCCCACCGTGCCCATCCTCGGCGTCGGCGAGGGGACCTGGCCGAGCCTGCGCGACACCCTGCGGCGCATCGGCGTCAGCGAGACCGCGTTCATTCGCCGGTGCAACGCCAGCTTCAAACAGGGCTCGCGGTTCGACGGCTGGAAGACCGGCGCGGCGGACGACTTTTATTACCATCCCTTCGAGGCGCCGCCCGACGCGGACGCGGTCGACGTGCTTGCGCTCTGGCGCGCCGCGCCGCCCGGCACGCCGTTCGGGGAAGCCGTGAGCTGTCAGGCCGGGCTTTGCCTTGAAGGCCGGGCGCCGAAACAGGCGGTCACGCCGGAATACGCCGCCGTGGCCAACTACGCCTATCACCTGGACGCGCCGGCCTTCGCCGCCCTGTTGCAGGAACACTGCATGGACAATCTGGGCGTTCGCCATGTCCGCGACGATGTCGTCGGGGCGCTGCGGGACGATGCGGGGGGCGTTGCCGCAGTGGCGACCCGCGAGGCCGGCGCGGTCGAGGGCGATCTTTTTATCGATTGCACCGGGTCGAAAGCGGTCCTGCTTGGCGAGACGCTCGGCATACGGACGAAAAGCGCGTCGGACGTCCTGTTCAACGACCGCGCGCTCGCGGTTCAGGCGCCGTACGCCGGCGACGCCGAGCCGATTGCGTCGCAGACGACCGGCACGGCGCTCGGCGCCGGGTGGGTCTGGGACATCGCGCTGCAAACCCGCCGCGGCGTCGGCTACGTGTTTTCCTCGCGCCATCGCGGAGAGGCGGAGGCGCGTTCGGAGCTGAGCGCCTATCTGCGCCGGGCGGCGCCGCACAGCGGCGTCTCGGGCGAGGATGCGCGCCTCATCAGGTTTCAGTCCGCCTATCGCGAGACCCCGTGGACGGAAAACGCCGTCGCCGTCGGCATGGCGCAGGGGTTTGTCGAGCCGCTGGAGGCGTCGGCGATCGTCATGATCGAGCTGTCCGCGACGATGATCAGCGACACGCTGCCGCCCCGCCGCGGCATGATGGCCGGCGCCGCGCGGCGTTTCAACGAACGCTTTTCCTATCGCTGGGGCCGGATCGTCGATTTCCTGAAGCTCCACTATATCCTCAGCCAGCGGCCCGAAGCGTACTGGGCCGACCATCGCGACAAAGCAACGTGGCCGGACCGGCTGGCGCGCCTTGTCGAACAGTGGCGGTACGAGCCGCCCTCGCGCGAGGACTTCGCCGAGACGCTGGAGATCTTCCCGGCCGCCAGTTACGCCTATGTGCTTTACGGCATGGGTTTCGCCACCGAGTCCCGCATGACGCGGCGCCGCAAGGACGCGCCTGAAAACGCGGCCTTGCATGTCGGCGACGTCTCGTCAAAGCTGAAGAAATTCCTTGGCGGCCTGCCGACGAACCGGGAACTGCTGTCCCATATCCGGTCGCGCGGGCTGAGCCGGATCTAGGAAGGCGAGGGCGGACCGATGGCCAATCATGCGCAGCTCAACAATATCGATCACGCCGATCTGCGCGTGCGGACCGGCCATAGCGCCGACCTTGGCGATGCGGTGATGGCGTGCCCGGTGTTCCCTTACGAGTTCCGCAGTCTGCAACCGCATTACCCGGTCGTCTTTTCAAAGGACGCAAAGGGCGGTTTCAGGCCGCTGGCCCTGTTCGGATTCGAGGAGGGGGAAAACCTGTTTCTCGCGGCGCCGGAACGATGGGATGCTGATTATGTTCCGCTCGCCATGCGAATGAAGCCGTTCCTGATCGGCGTCGCCGGCGACGGCGCGGGCGGCCGGCGCCTGGAGGCGCATGTGGACCTCGACCATCCGCGCGTCAGCCGCACGGACGGCGAGCCGCTGTTTCTGGAGCACGGAGGCCATGCGCCGCTGCTGCAGGAGGCGACGACAACCCTCGGCGAGGTTCATGACGGCGAGCAGACCATCCCCGTCTTTTCCGCCATGCTGGAGGAACTGGATCTGCTGGAGCCGTTCACGCTCGACGTCGAGCTTGACGACGGCGCGAAGGGACGGCTCGCGGGGTACTATGTCATCGCCGAGGAAAGGCTTTACACCCTCGACGGGACCGCGCTCGGCCGGCTCCAGACCGCCGGTTTCCTCCAGCCTGTCTATATGGCGGTCGCCGCGCTCTCCCAGTTCAAAAGCCTTGTCGACCGCCGCAATGCGGCCATCGCCCGGGGCTGACGGATGCAGCCGCGCGAGCACAGCCATGCGCGACTTCCGGCGGGACGGACCGTGCGGGAGGTTCGCGCCGATCACGCGGCGTTTTCCATTGAGGAGCTGGAGCGCCTGGCCGAGCCGCTGGTCCTGCGCGGTTTTGTCGGGGGCTGGCCCGCAGTCAGGGCGGCGAAGCGTTCGAACGATGATCTGCTTGCGTATCTTTCAGGCTTCGACGCCGGCGCGGTCGTTCCCGTTTCGGCCGGACCGCCGTCCTTGGACGGACGGATTTTCTATAACGACCGGTTCGACGGCATGAACTGCGAGCGCGGCAACGCCAGGTTCGGGGAGGTTCTGGCCCGCGTGCGCCGGTGCGGCGGCGAAACGCCGACGCCGCTGATCTATCTCGCCTCGGCCGATGTCGATGCGTGCATGCCGGGATTTCGCGGCGAGAACGATGTGGATTTCGTCGGGCGCGCGCCGGTGGTCAGCGTCTGGATCGGGACGAAAACACGCGTCGCCGCCCATAACGACCTGCCGCTGAACGTCGCCTGTAACGTGGCGGGAAAACGCCGGTTCACCCTGTTTCCTCCAGACCAGGTCGACAATCTTTATGTCGGCCCGTTCGAACTGACGCCGGCGGGACGGCCCGTCAGCCTTGTCGACGTCGCGGCGCCGGACCTGGAGCGTTTTCCCCGGTTCGCGGATGCCATGGATGCGGCGGGCGTCGCCGAGCTTGAGGCGGGAGACGCGCTGTTCATTCCGTCGATGTGGTGGCACGGCGTCGAGGCCTCCGGTCCCGAGGCGGCTGGCGGCTTCAACGTGCTGGTCAATTACTGGTGGCGCACCGTTCCAAGCTATTTCGGCGCGCCCCAGGACGCGCTGAGCCACGCCATGCTGGCCGTGCGCGACCTGCCGCCGGCGCAGAAAGCGGCGTGGCGGGCGATGTTCGACCATTATGTTTTTGATTTCGACCCGGAGGATCACCGGCACGTTCCGGAGACCGCGCGGGGAATGTTGTCGCCCATGACGCAGGACAACGCCCGGCGCATCCGCGCGACGTTACTGAACCGGTTGAACAGGTGAGGCGCATATGACCGAGACCGGCCGACGCAGAAAAGTGATCATCGCCGGCGGCGGGACCGCGGGCTGGATGACCGCTGCGGCGATGGGAAAAGTCCTCAGGGACGTCGTCGACGTGACCCTGGTCGAATCGGAAATGCTGGGCACGGTGGGCGTCGGCGAGGCGACCATTCCGACGCTCGTCACCTATAACCGCCTGTTGAGGATCGACGAGGCAGAGTTCATGAAAGCGGTCCGGGGCACCTTCAAGCTCGGCATTGCCTTTGAAAACTGGACCGATATCGGTCATCGCTACATTCACTCCTTCGGCGTGACGGGAAAGGATCACTGGACGGCGGGATTTCAGCATTTCTGGCGGCGCGGCCGCGAAATGGGCGTCGCCAAGGATTTCGGCGAGTATTGCCTTGAACTGGTCGCCGCGGAACGCGAGCGCTTCGCGCACCTGCCCGACTTCGGACTGAACTATGCGTTTCACATCGACTCCGCGGCCTATGCGGCGTTCCTTCGCAAGATCGCCGAAGCCCACGGCGTGAAGCGCAAGGAAGGGATCATCAAGGATGTTCAGCTTACCGACGACGGGGATTTGAAAAGCCTGGAGATCGACGACGGGAGCCGCCTTGACGGCGATTTCTTCGTCGACTGCACCGGCTTTCGCGCCTTGCTGATCGGCGAGGCGCTGGGCGTGGGCTATGACGACTGGACCCACTGGCTGCCTTGCGACCGCGCCATCGCCGTGCAGACGCAATCGGTGCGTGCGCCGGTCCCCTATACGCGTTCGATCGCGCATGGCGCGGGCTGGCGCTGGCAGATCCCGCTACAGCATCGCACCGGCAACGGGATTGTCTTTTCCAGCCGCCACCTGTCCGAAGAGGAGGGCAAGGATCTTCTCTTGTCCAGCATCGACGGCGATGTCCTGACCGAGCCGCGGGTCATTCGTTTCCGCACCGGCGCCCGGCGCGCCCAGTGGCGGCGCAACTGCGTCGCCGTGGGACTGTCCAGCGGGTTCATCGAGCCGCTCGAATCGACAAGCATCCACCTCATTCAGCGCTCGGTCATGCGGATGATGCAGATGTTCCCGCCCGGCGGCGTCAAGCAGGCTGATATCGACGAGTTCAACGCGCAGACCTTCTACGAGCTTGAACATATCCGCGATTTCATCATCCTGCACTATCACCTGACGAATCGCACCGACACCGCGTTCTGGCGCAGCTGCCGCAACATGGACATTCCCGACACGCTGAAGCACCGCCTGGCGTTGTTCGGGCAAACGGGGCGCGTCTTCCGCGCCAACGACCAGTTGTTCGCGGAGAATTCGTGGACCCAGGTCATGCTGGGTCAGGGGCTGACGCCGAAAGCCCATCACCCTGTCGCCGACGTCATGTCGGCGGACGAAATCGCTTCGTTCCTCGATCATATCGACGACAATGTGCAGCGTACGGTCGCCGGCCTGCCGTCGCACGAAACCTACCTCAACACCTATTGTCCCTATACGGCGAGCGCATAGCGCCGGCCCTTTTCGCACAAGTGGAGTTCAAGAATGGCGCTTTCTGGTCTTGATCTGTTGATTGTCGGCGTTTACGCAGCCGCGCTGCTGGCGGTGGCGCTGTGGGTCTCGCGCGAGCCGAAGGGCGAAACGAAAGACACGGAGGATTACTTCCTCGCCGGGCGCGCGCTGCCCTGGTGGGCGATCGGCGCATCGCTAATCGCGTCCAACATATCCGCCGAGCAGATCATCGGACAGTCGGGGCAGGGCTTCGCGGTCGGCCTTGCGATCGCCGCCTATGAGTGGCAGGCGGCGATCGTCCTGATCATCGTCGCCAAATGGTTTCTTCCGATATTCCTGAAGCGCGGCATCTATACGATGCCCCAGTTTCTCGACCAGCGCTACGGCCACGGGGTCAAGTCGCTGATGTCTGTTTACTGGGTCGTTCTGTATACGGCGGTGAATCTGACCACGGTGCTGTGGCTGGGCGGGCTCGCAATGAATTCGCTGACGGGCTGGCCGGTCGTCCTCTGCATGGCGGCCCTCGGCGCCTTCGCCGCGCTTTACTCCCTTTACGGAGGGCTGAAGGCTGTCGCGCTGACCGACATCATCCAGGTCGTGATCCTGATTGGCGGCGGTCTCGCCATTACGTGGATCGCGCTCGACCGGATCGGCGACGCGGACGGCGCGATCGGCGGGCTGTCGCGGCTATATAACGAAATGCCCGGCCACTTCAAGATGATCCTGGCCAGCGACCACCCGGCCTATGGCGACCTGCCCGGCGTGTGGACGCTCTTGGGCGGGTTGTGGGTGCTGCATTTTTCCTATTGGGGCTTCAACCAGTACATCATCCAGCGCGCGCTTGGCGCTGAAAGCCTCGCCGAGGCGCAGAAAGGTCTCGCCTTCGCCGCTTTCCTGAAACTCTTCATACCCCTGATTGTCGTCATCCCCGGTATTGCGGCGGTGATGCTCGCCTCGCAGGGAGCGGTGGACGCCGGCGCCCTTGGCGAAAAATCCGACCGCACCTACGGAGAGTTGATGAAGCTGGCGCCGACGGGGTTGCGCGGTCTTGTTTTCGCCGCGTTGATCGCAGCGGTCGTCTCCTCTCTGGCGTCGATGATGAACTCGATCTCAACGATCTTCACCATGGACCTTTACCGGTCTGTGGTCCCGGGACGCGCCGAACGCCATTACGTCGCTGTCGGCCGTATGGTCGCTTTCGCCGCCATGGGCGCCGCGCTCGTCCTGGCGCAGCCCTTTATCGGCGGGTTCGAAAGCGGCTTTCAGACGGTTCAGGAATATTCCGGGTTTATCGCGCCCGGCGTCGTCGCCGTTTTTCTGCTCGGGTTCTTTTCGAAACGCACGAACGCCGCGGGGGCTTTCACGGCCCTGTTCGGCTCCATCGCCGTCAATGTGGCGCTGAAATTCGGCGCGCCCGAGATCCCCTTCATCATCCGTATATGGATCGTCTTCATGGCTTGTGTCGCCGGCGCCGTCGTCATGTCCCGGCTGACGCCGTCGCCGTCGGCGGACAAGCCCGTCGCGCTCAACGACATTTCCTTTTCAACGCGGTTCCTGTTCAATGCTTCGGCGGTCGCGGTCGTCGCCATTCTCGCCGCTTTTTACGTCTATCTCTGGTAAGCGTCGCCCCACGGCCCGCGCGTGGTCCGTGGGGCGGTCCAGTTTCGCGAACGCGCCTCAGCCGGCCATGTCGAGGACGATCCGGCCCTCGATATCGCCCTTGTGCATGCGGCCGAAGATATCGTTGATATCGTCGAGTTTCGCCGTCGCCGTGGTGGCGTGCACCACGCCCTCGCCGGCGAAGGCGAGCGCCTCGGCGAGATCGAGCCGCGTACCGACGATGGAGCCGCGAACGGTGATGCCGCGCAGGACCATGTCGAAAATCGGCAGGGGAAAGTCCCCCGGCGGCAGGCCGTTGAGGGCGATCGTGCCGCCGCGGCGCACCGTGCCCAGCGCCTGCTCGAACGCCTTGGGCGAGACCGCCGTGACGAGCGCGCCATGGGCGCCGCCGATTTCCCGCTGGAGAAATTCGGCCGGGTCCGTCGTTTTCGCGTTCACCGTCGCTTGCGCGCCGAGGCGCTCGGCCAGCGCCAGCTTGTCGTCGTCGATGTCGACGGCGGCGACATGCAGGCCCATGGCCCTGGCGTATTGCACGGCCATGTGGCCGAGGCCGCCGATCCCGGAAATCACGACCCAGTCGCCGGGCTTGGTGTCGGTGGTTTTCAGGCCCTTGTAGACCGTGACCCCCGCGCACAGGACGGGCGCGATTTCGACGAAACCCACATTCTTCGGCAGGTGGCCGACATAATCGGGATCGGCGAGGGCGTATTCGGCGAATCCGCCGTTGACGGAATACCCCGCGTTCTGCTGGCTTTCGCACAGGGTTTCCCAGCCGCCCATGCAGTGCTCACAATGGCCGCAGGCGGAGTAAAGCCACGGAATGCCGACGCGGTCGCCTTCCTTGACATGGGTGACGCCCTTACCGACGCCGGAAACATGGCCGACGCCTTCATGGCCAGGAATAAAGGGCGGTTCGGGCTTGACCGGCCAGTCCCCTTCTGCGGCGTGGAGGTCCGTGTGGCAGACGCCGCACGCCTCGATCTTGACCTGGATCTGGCCCTCGCCGGGCTCCGGCACGGGCGCGTCTTCAATTCTCAGCGGGTCGCCGAACTTGCGGACGACGGCGGCTTTCATCATCTTGGTCATGGTCAACGCTTCCTTGTCTCAATTAGTTGTTCCGTATAGGCATAAATTTTGCGCCGCTGCTCAGAAGAAGCCGAGCCTTTTCGCGCTGTAGCTGACGAGCATGTTCTTCGTCTGCTGATAATGAGCGAGCATCATCTTGTGGTTCTCGCGGCCGATGCCGGACTGCTTGTAGCCGCCAAAGGCGGCGTGGGCCGGATAGGCGTGGTAGCAGTTGGTCCACACGCGGCCCGCCTCGACGGCGCGCCCGAAGCGGTAGCAGGTGTTGACGTCGCGGCTCCACACGCCGGCGCCGAGGCCGTATAGCGTGTTGTTGGCGATGGACAGGGCTTCCTCGTCATCCCTGAAGGTGGTGACGCCGACGACCGGCCCGAAGATCTCCTCCTGGAACACGCGCATCGAGTTGTCGCCCTTCAGCACCGTCGGCTTGACGTAGAAGCCGCCGGACAACTCTCCGCCGAGATCCGCCGCCTCGCCGCCGGTCAGCACTTCGGCGCCTTCTTTGCGGCCGATATCGATATAGGAGAGGATTTTTTCCTTCTGCTCGGCGGAGGCCTGGGCGCCGATCATTGTGTCCGGCGAGAGCGGGTGCGCCTGTTTGATTTCCTCGACCCGGGCGAGGGCGCGTTCCATGAACCGGTCATAGATGCGCTCGTGGATCAACGCGCGGGACGGGCAGGTGCAGACCTCGCCCTGATTGAGCGCGAACATCACGAAGCCTTCGATCGCCTTGTCGAAGAAATCGTCGTCTTCCCGGGCCACGTCCTCGAAAAAGATGTTGGGCGACTTCCCGCCCAGCTCCAGCGTCACCGGGATCAGGTTTTCCGACGCATACTGCATGATCAGGCGCCCGGTCGTCGTCTCCCCGGTAAACGCGACCTTGGCGACGCGCGGGGATGATGCGAGGGGCTTGCCGGCCTCGATGCCGAAACCGTTGACGATGTTGAGAACGCCCGGCGGCAGGAGATCGCCGACAAGCTCCGCAAACAGAAGGATTGACGCCGGCGTCTGTTCCGCCGGTTTCAGGACGACGCAGTTTCCGGCGGCGAGGGCGGGGGCGAGTTTCCACGCCGCCATAAGCAGCGGGAAGTTCCACGGGATGATCTGACCGACGACGCCCAGCGGTTCCTGGAAATGGTACGCCACCGTATCCTGATCGATTTGGCTGATCCCCCCTTCCTCGGCGCGCACGACGCCGGCGAAATAGCGGAAATGGTCGATGGCGAGCGGCAGGTCGGCCGCCGTCGTCTCGCGGATCGGCTTGCCGTTGTCCCAGCTTTCCGCCTCAGCCAGAAGGTCCAGGTTCTGCTCCATCCGGTCGGCGATGCGGTGCAGGATCAAGGCGCGTTCGGCGACGGCGGCGCGCCCCCAGGCGTCCTTGGCGGCGTGGGCGGCGTCGAGGGCCGCCTCGATATCCGACGCGTCCGAACGCGCGACCTCGCAGACCGGCCTGCCGGTGACGGGCGAGATGTTTTCGAAATAGCGCCCGGCTTGCGGTTCGCGCCAGTCGCCGTTGATGAAGTTGCCGTAGCGCGGTTTGAAAGGCGCGCGAAGGCCTGCCTGTTCCGAAGTCGCGACATCCATGAGAGCTTCCTCCTTTGTTGATATTGATGCGCTCCGGCGGCGCGCCGCGCGGAGGCTGTCATGGAACCGAGTATGGAAACGCGCGCGCGCCTCGTCACGCAGGGGGCGCGCGCCGGCGCCGGCGGGTGTCTCAATCCTGAGACAGGCGGCGGGCGGTTTCGTCCGGCGTCGTTCGGGGGCGCTCATTCGCTGCGTGCGCTAGCGCCTGAGGCCGAGCCGGGCCATGCGCCGGTAAAGCGTTGCGCGGCTGACGCCGAGGCCGCGCGCCGCGGCGCTGGCGTTGCCGCCGGACCGGGCGAGGGCGCGGCGGATTTCCGCCCGCTCCGCGTCCGCGAGGTTGCTTTTGTCGCCGGGGCCGTCAAGCACGTCGCCGAGCGGGGACGGCGCGCGGAAGTCTTCGTCGCCAAGCCCCAGGCGCCGCCGCGCCTTTCGGGTGGCGCCGACAAGGAGATCGTCGCGGTCGACCGCCAACAGCGCGGCGCCGCCGCGACCGTGGCCTTCCGCCACGACAATGCGGCAATCGGGAAACGCCGCCTGGAAGGCGTCGGCCTCGATGCGCCGCGCGGCGTCGGCGACGGCGTATGCGGTCAGTCGCGCGACGCTCTGGGTCACGTCGCTGCGGCAGGATGAGACGTCGAGCACGCCGGCCAGTTTTCCGCGCTGGTCGAAAATCGGCGCGCCCATGCAGCTCATCGACACATTGCGGCTGTGATAATGGTCGTCGCGGTAGACGATGACCGGGCGCTCTTCGACGAGGCAGGTGCCGACGCCGTTGGTGCCTTCCGCGCGTTCGCTCCAGTCGAACCCGGTCCACAGGCCGTAGCCTGCAAACGCGTCGTCGTCGCCGGGCGCGCCCCGGCGGTCGAGGATGACGCCGTCGGCGTTGCTGAGCACCACGCTGCATCCCGCCTCGCCGACGGCGGCGAACAGGCGGTCCATGGCGCCGGCCGCGATCGTCAGCATACGGCCCAGCCGCTCGCGCGCCTCGCGCATGCCGCGCTGGTCGAGGGGATCGCGCCGGTCGATGTTGTCCGGGGACAGGCCGTGATAATGTAACGATCGGCTCCAGGACGCAGCGAGGGATGATCCGGCGGCCGCGGATCCCGACTGGACGGCGCGCAAAACGCGGTCGGCGTGCGCAGCGCGCCCGAGCGGGCGCTTTGAACCCATTATCGTTTCCTCCGCCGCGAAGGGTAGCACAGCCAAGGGGCCCTTACAAAACAACGTCCTCTCGGGATCGGCGCGAATGTAATAGGATTTTCCGAAACGCCCCGACTCGGCCGGCTCGCCTGAGGATGCCCCGAGGCGCCTTCGGCGCGGCGGACTTTCACGGGCCTTGCGTTTCCTTTTCGCGTTCCTGCGCCGGCGCCGGCGCTGCTGCGGCCGGCTGCGTGCGCGGATCGAGATCGAAAACCGCCGGGGTCGATCTCGGCACCGCGGCGAAGTCTTCCCTGTCCTCGGGGGCGGGCGCCCCGCGCTGAACAATCCGCACGATGGAAAAGCCGGTCAGGGCGGCGTACACGACAGCGATGTGTAGAAACAAAAACGGCGCGCCGCCCAGGGTGACGGCGAGCGATCCAAGCGCCGGCCCCATGACCGCCCCGGAACCGAACAGAAAAAGAAGCGTCGCGTTCAGGCTGACATACTCCTTGCGCTCCGCCCGGTCATTGCCGTGGGCGATGGCGAGGCCGTAAACCGGCAAGGCGAACACCCCGAAGCCGACGCCGCCGGCGACCAGCATCCATAGCGGCGCCGTGGCGAGCTGCGTCATGAACAGGCTGGTCAGCGCGCAGGCCGCGGCGGTCGCCGCCAGGACGATCCGCCGGTCGAGGCGGTCCGACGCCAGGCCGACCGGCCATTGCGACAGCGCGCCGCCGATGATCACCGCGCTCATGAACCCGGCCACGGCGGCAATCTCGAAACCAAGCCGCTGCGCGTAGACCGGCCCGAGCGCCCAGAAGGCGCTGTTGGCGAGCCCGGCGGCGAAACAGCCGGCGGCGGCCACCGGCGAAGTCCGGAACAAATTGCTGAAGTCGAGGTCGACGGCGTCGATCGGTTTCGGCGCGATCGCCGTGGTGAGCGCCACGGGTACGAGCGCGAACGATATGATAATTGAGACGACGGCGAACAGTGCAAAGGATTGCGGGTCGCCGACGGCCAGCAGCGCCTGGCCGGCGGTGAGCGCCGTCAGGTCGATAATTCTGTAAACGGACAGAACCCGTCCGCGCGTCTGGTTGGAGACGGTCTCGTTGATCCAGCTTTCGATGATCATGTAAAGGCCGGCGAGCGCAAACCCGGAAACCACGCGCAGAAAGATCCAGAACACCGCCTCCACGGCGAGCGCATGGGCGAGGGCGGCGGCAGAGGCGACCGAGGCGAGCGCTGTAAAGGCGCGGATATGCCCCACCCGGCGCACGATCACCGGCGCGACGCGGCAGCCGACGATGAAGCCGACATAATAGGCGGACATGAAAAAGCCGATCAGGGCGACCGGGAACTGCTCCAGTTCGCCGCGCACGGACAGCAGGGTCGCCTGAAGTCCGTTGCCGCTGATCAATAGCGCCGCGGACAAGAGCAGCGCCGACAGCGCCCGGAACGTCTGGCTCATGGCCGGCGCCCGCCGAGAAGAGGCGCGTTGAACGCCGCCGCCCGCCGCGATTCGCCGAGCGGCGACCCAATTGATGCGACGGCGGCTTTTTCCGCCGCGCTCGGGCGATCGGCATGGTCGGTCATGGGCTTTTCTGTTTCGTTTTCACGCAGCCGGGGCGGCGCGGCCGCCATTCATACGGCCTATGACATGAATTTATTTAAGGGTAAATAAAAATTTCTATGGACAAAATATTTTTGTCTGATTAAGGCCGGGAACCATGACCGACACGCACCTCTCCATCGCCGCCGCGGCCGACCGCCTGGCTGCGCTTTATGAAAAACCCTTCGGCGGCAAACCGAAGGGGCGTTACCGCGTGCCGGAGAAAATCGTCCGCGAGCTTATGGGACGGCGGCGAATCTACGAGGACGATGTGCGCGCGCTTGCCCGCGCCATGATCGAACGCGGCTTCGTCCTTATCGATATGGACAGTTTTTTCGTGGTGATGAGCGCCAACGCCTTCGTCAATTACCGCCGCGCCAACGAAGAGGCGGTCGCGTGAGCGTCCGGCACGGTCCCGCCAAGACGTTGGAGATCGGCTGGCGCGAGGAGGTCGGCCTGCCCGATCTCGGCGTCGACGCCATCAAGGCCAAGGTCGACACCGGCGCGCGCACCTCCGCGCTGCACGCCGTCATCGAACGCGACTACGACCGCGACGGCGCGCGCTGGGTTGACTTCCTCGCGCCGTCGCCGACGATGAAAACCATGCGGCGTCATTCGCTGCCGCTGGTCGACATGCGGGATGTGAAAAACACCAGCGGCGTGCCGGAATTGCGCTGCGTCATCAAGACGACCCTTGTGATCGGCCGTCGTCACTGGCATATCGAAGTGACGCTGACCGACCGTGAGAAAATGACGTTCGACCTTATTCTCGGGCGCACGGCCATCAGGGACCACCGGATCTGCGTCAATCCCGGCAGATCCTTTCTGGCGGGCAAGCCGCGCGTCATCGCGCCGCGATCCCTTCGTTCCTGACCTTCAAGAACGACCTCAACAGAAAGACGTCTCCCATGAAAATTGCTATGCTGGCGCGGAACGCCAATCTGTATACTCACAAGCGCATCAAGGAAGCCGCCGAGGCGCGGGGGCATGAACTCGACATCATCGATACCTTGCGTTGCTATATGAACATCGCGTCGCGGCGGCCGACGATCTATTACAACGACAACAAGCTGCCCCGGTACGACGCCGTCATCCCGCGCATCGGCGCCTCGATCACGTTTTACGGCCTTGCGGTGTTGCGTCAGTTCGAGATGATGGGAACCTTTCCCCTGAACGAGTCCGTCGCCATCGGCCGGTCGCGCGACAAGCTGCGCTCGATGCAGATCCTGGCGCGCGACGGTCTCGGCCTGCCGGTCACGACCTTCGCTCACGATCCCAAGCAGTCGGAAAAGGTCGTGTCCCTGTCCGGGGGCGCGCCGCTGGTCATCAAACTGCTGGAAGGCACGCAAGGCATCGGCGTCGTTCTGGCGGACACGGACCGATCGGCGAAGTCGGTGATTGAAGCGTTCCGCGGCGCGGGCGTGAACATTCTCGTGCAGGAGTTCATCAAGGAAGCGGGCGGGTCCGACATCCGCGCGCTCGTGGTGGGCGACAAGGTGGTGGCGTCCATGAGGCGTCAGGGCGCTGAGGGCGAATTCCGCTCAAACCTTCATCGCGGGGGCTCGGCGCATACGGTCAAGATCACCCCGGAAGAGCGCGCAACGGCGATCCGTGCCGCGAAAAAGATCGGTCTCAATGTCTGCGGGGTCGACATGCTGCGCTCCAATCACGGTCCGGTGGTGATGGAAGTCAACTCCTCGCCGGGCATCGAGGGCGTCGAAAAGGCGACCGGCATCGACGTCGCGGGCAAGATTATCGAGCTTCTGGAAAAGCGCGCCGTTACCGGCAGCACCAAGACCAAAGGCAAGGGGTAGCCGCCGCCTCGTTCCTTCTCAGGGCGAAGCCGCGCGCGTGCGGCTTAGCCCTGAGAAGCGCGGCGCCAGGCGGCGCCGGGCAGGGTCGGTCGGCGTCAGTCGGCGTCGATCAGGTGGAATTGCGTCTGGCGGCCGTCGAGGTAACGGACCGTTTCGCCGTCGAAAAACGCATCCTCCTCGGTCTTGAAGTCGACCCGTTGACCGCCCCATTCGGGAACCGCCACGGTCGCCTTCAACTCGATCGACCACGCCGTGTTCGGATGAACCGGATATTCGCCGCGCGGGCTCGGTCCCTGATTGTCCCAGAAGCCGATGGATGTTCCCGCCCCGTGGCCGTGATAGCCGATCGGGTGCGAATAGATCGACGGCTCCAGGCCCTGCTCAACCGCCGTCGCGCGGGCGCGGGCCAGCACCTCGTTGCCGCTGTCCCCGGCGCGGTAGGCGTCGGTCAGCGCGTCCTGCACCGCGTTGGCGGCGCGCAGGCCCGCTTGCAGGCCCTCGGGGGCTTGCGTTTCATCGTCCCTCAGCACGTAGCCGAGATGCTGCGTGTCGGTGTTGAGCCCGAGATAGACGATGCCGAAATCCGTCCACAGAAGGTCGCCTTTCTCGATCACGGTGTCGCCGCGCAGATCGCCGTCGACCCCTTCGCGGTAGATCGCCACGGACGGGTGGAACCAGGCGACGAGCCCGAGTTCGGCGATGCGTTGGCGGAACCACCAGACGACGTCATCGACCGTCGTGACGCCGGGCTCGATCACGTCGGCCGAAAATCCTTCCCCGATAATCGCGTGCGCGGTGCGCACAACATGCTCGTAAAGCTCGACCTCCTCCGGAATGCGGGTTTCCAGCCAGCCGATCGCAAGCGGGTAGCCCGGAACGATCCGGTTGCGGTATTTCCGCGGTAAGGCGTCGACCAGGTCATTGTACTGACTGTATGTCATGCCGTCCGCGAAAGCGGTGAGCGAGGACGTGTTGAGCGCGATCCTGTCCGGGTCCCGTTCGGCGATGATCTCGGCGAGCCGCGCCCACTGGTCCGGCTCTTCTTCGGGGATCCAGGAGGATTTGAAGAAGTTTTTAAGGTCGTAGCGGCTGACCGTCAGCCGTTCCAGGTCCTGTCCCTCGCCCGGATCGAAAAAGACGAGGATGGTGCGCCGGCGCGCGCGCAGGCTGGTGGCGTTCAGCATGGTCGAGACGACCGGATCCTCCAGATATTCGCGCGCCACCATGACCCACATGTCGATATCGTGCTTGCGCATCAGCGCGGGAACGACGGTGTCAAGCCGCTTGCCGAGCCAGGCGTCGCGGATTTCCGCCTGTTCGCGCGGCGTATAAATCCGCGGCAGGTCCGGGCTCGTCATCGCCTCGCCCTGAGCGGGACTTGTTTGCGCCGACGCCGGCGAAAAAGCGAGGGCGCAGGCCGCCGCCAGCGCAGCGCGGGAAAATGATGACTTCATGGTGCGTTCCTTGTACGGTTTTTTGATGCAGGTTACGCGAAAGGCGCGTCGAGGGAGCGCGGCGGCGTCGAGAAATACGCCGGGCCGTCTTCGGTCATGTAAAAACAGTCCTCGATCCTGACGCCGAAACTGCCCGGGATGTAGATCCCCGGTTCGTTCGAGAAGCACATGCCGGCGCGAAGCGGCGTCGTCTCCCCATGAACCAGGTTAATCGGTTCGTGGACGTCCATTCCGATGCCGTGACCGGTGCGGTGGGGCAGGCCCGGCGTCGCATAGCCCGGCCCGTAGCCCAGTTCCTCGACATAATAAGCGCGGACCCTGTCGTCGACGCTGCCGGCGGGCGCGCCGGGCTGCGCCGCTTCCATGGCGATGTCCTGGCCCCGGCGCACCTCGGCGAAAACCCGCCGCTGCATTTTCGACGGTTCGCCGAAAACGAAGGTGCGTGAAATATCCGAGCGGTATCCGTCGGCGCCGCAGCCGCAATCCATCAGGACGGTTGATCCCTCACGGATGATCTGGCGCTCCTTGGAGCCGTGGGGCAGGGCGCTGCCCTCGTTGATCTGAACGCCGCCCGACGGCGCCTCGCCGCCCAGCGCCTGCATCTCGGCGCGCATCATGGCGAACACGTCGGCGCCGTCCATGCCCGCCTCGATGCGTCCTTCCAGCCTGCGGTAGGCCGCGATAGTGATGTCGGCGGCTTTTTGCATCAGCGCGAGTTCGGTCGGGCTCTTGTACATGCGGCAGCCGTCCACCACCGGCGCGCCCGAGACCAGCGTTGCGTCCGGCGCCGCTTTCCGTACGCCGAGCGTGCCGAAATAGCGCACCGTTTCGTCAACCGCGAGACGCCCGTCGGCGATGCCGTTTTCATCGAGCCAGCCGCGGATGAGCGCGAAGGGGCTTTGATGTTCGTTCCAGATGCGGACATCGTCGCCGACCTTCAGCATCTCGCGGATCGACGGCTCCTCGAACTCCGGCGTAACGATCATGAGATCGCCTTCGGCGGGGATGAGCGCGGCCGTCAACCGCTCGCTGCGCCACCATTTGACGCCGGTGAAATATTGCAGGGTTGAGCCCGCTTCGACGAACAGCGCCGACAGGCCCAGATCCTGCAACAGGGACTGAGCCTTTTCGATCCGTGCACGGCGCTCCGCCGTAGCGATCGGCGCCGCGTCGCGTATGGCCGGCGCGCCTGCCGGCTGGGCGCCCGCGCCCATTGCCGGGCCGAGGGTGAGCGCGGCGGTCGACGCGGCGAGAAAACGGCGCCGGTCCAGCGCCGGCGGCGCCATGCGGAAGAGGGCTCGCGTGGAGTTGATTTTATGCATCGCCTGCAATGTCCTTGAACAGCGTTTCCCAGAAGACCAGTTGGTTCTTGTACGTCTCAAGCGGCGCCCGCTCGTCGATGCCGTGCGCGCGGAAGTCCGTGGGCCGGATCAGCGTGATGCTGCCCGCGCCATAGGTCGGAATGCCGGCGCGGCGGAATTCGCGCCCGTCGGTGCCGCCCGAAGACATGGTGGGCTGAATTTTCGCATCCGGATGATGAATTTTCACTGCCGCCTCGATGGAGGCGAACAGGTCCTCGCGCACCGGCGAGACCGGGCTTTCCACTGGTTCGCCGTTCAGTTCGATGTCGATGGCGTCGTTGTTGATCGTCCGTTCCAGGACTTCCTGCACCGCCGCCGGCGATGTGCCGGGCATGATGCGGCAATTGACCGTCAGCATCGCCCGCTGGGGCAGGGCGTTCTCGGCCGACCCGGCGCTGAGCATGGTCGGCGCGCAGGTGGTAGACAGGAAGTGCGCGCGCGCGTCGCTTTGTTCGACCACCAGCCGCGCCTCGGCGTCGTCCGGCGTCTCGAGCAGGGTCAAAAGCGCGTCCCTCACTGCGGGCTCCTGCGTCTCGGCGAGGTTGCGGGTCATCGACCGGGTGATGTCGTTGAACTCGACCGGGAAGCGCAACGCCTCGATCGCCTTGATCGCGCCGGCGATGTCGAAAAGCGCGTTGTCGGGGCGCGGCGCCGAGCTGTGCCCGCCTGTGTTGCGCGCGGTAACGAAATAGGTGGCGTAGGTTTTTTCCGCGGACTGAATGGAAAATGTCGGGTCCGACCCGTCCGGCGCGACGGAGCCCGTGCCGGCGTCGGAGTTGAGCGCAAATTCAGCGTCGCGCACCCACTCGTGCTGCGTCAGCATGCGGGTCGTCTGCATCCCCGTTTCCTCATCGGCGGAGAATGCGATGACGAGATCCCGGTCCGGCGTCCAGCCTTCGCGCTTCAGGCGCATGAAAGTGGTGATCAGCGCGCCGATGCCGGCCTTGTTGTCGACCGCGCCGCGTCCATAGAGATAACCGTCCTTGACCGTCGGGGTGAAAGGCTCCGTACCCCATGTATCGGGATTGGCGTCGACCACGTCCATATGCGCCAGCAGCGCGATGGGCGCTTCGTCTCCGTCGCCTTTGTAACGGACGACGAGCGCGGAGACCTGTTCCCCGTCAATTTCCATGGACGGCATGTCGATGTCGTCGTCGGAAAAGCCCGCCGACTTCAGCCGGGCGGCGAGGGCCTCCGCCATCGCCGGCGTTTGACCGTAGCCTTTGGCCGTGCGAAGGGCGACAGTCTCTTTGAGAATGTCGACCGCAAGATCCGCGTCCGGTTGGGACGGGGACGGCGCATCGGCGGCGCATCCTGCCGGAATAAGCGCCAGCGTGCTTGCCGCGCCCAGGGCGCCCGCGGCCCAGAGACTCATCATCGCCCGCTTCATCATAGTCTTCTCCTTCGGAGTCTGTTTGAAATTCTTTACCACATAAATTTCCGGGAAATCCCGCAAGGCATGTCGGCGCCGCCCGGGAAGATCCGGCGGGCCGGAGAACGGTAACGCCCGCCCCGCCGGATTTCGGCGGGGCGGGATCTCCGGGCGCCGCACGCGGATCAGTAGCGCCAGCTTGTCAGATCGGCGCCTTCCGGCGCGCGCATCTCGATCAGTTCGAGAATGCGCGGCACGTACATCCAGTTGTAGTGCAGGCGCGAAACCGCGTTCGGCAGATCCGGATTGCCGTTCCAGCAATGCTCGTCGCGGTCGCCATAGGTCAGCTCGCCCTCGTAGGGCGGGTCGGCCTTTTCAAGGAAGTCTTCCATGAGATAGACCGCGTTGTTGAGATAGTAATTGTCCATATCGCCGGTGTAGATATGGATCTTGCCCTGAAGCTTGGGGCCGAGCTCCGCCCAGTCGCGCTCCAGAATGTAACGCAGGTCGTAGTTTTCTTTCCAGTACTCGGCGACTTCAGGGTCGATTTCCCCGGTGCGCTTGTTCCAGATGCGTTTGGGATAGCCGTCCTCGCCCATCGGCGAGTAAACCGCTTCCCATACGTCCCATTGCGCGCCGGAGCGCGTTTTGTCGCCGAGCACCAGTTCGTACCGGTTCTCCATTTCCGCCGTATAGAAAATATGGCCGAGATAATCGCGCTTTCCGGGTTTGGGCACGCGCCCGAACGGGCCGTCGCGGAAATAGGCGTTCTCGTCTTCGTAGATGTTCGTGACCATCATCGCGCGGAAGTCGATCGGGTCCGGACAGGCGGCGAAGGCGCCGTTGTAGTCGTCAGGGTACTTCACCTGCACGCCCAGCGCTTCCCAGCCGCCGGTGGAGCCGCCATAGAGGAAACGCGCCCAGCTTTCGCCGATGCCGCGGAACTTCTCTTCAAGCGCCGGCACGAACTCGTAGGTGATGGCGTCGCCGTAAGGGCCGATATTCGCCGAGTTCACCGCGTAGCTGTCGTCGTAATAGGGGTTTGAGTGATCGATTTCGACGATCAGCATGCGCGGGAAATCGTCCGAAATCCATTTCTGGTAGAACTTGTACGCTTCTTCCTGCTGAATGCGGTTATAGCAGGGTTCCTTGAAACGCTCACTGTACTCGCATTCGAGATCGGGATCGGGCGGGGTCGTTCTGAAACCGCCGAAATCCTCCGGGAAGTGGCCGTGGAAGATCGCCAGCGGATAGCGCGCCTCCGGATGATCGTCGAAGCCCTTGGGCACGAGGACATGGCCGTTGATGTAAACGTCGCGGCCCCAGAACTCGGACAGCATATCGCTGCGCACCTTGATTCGACGGATCCACTCCGTGTCCTCCTTTTCCGGGATCGGCGGCAGGACGTTGTCGAGGGTCACGCTGATGCGCCCCCGGCGCTTGGGATCGAACGAGACTTTCTTCGGCTCGCTGATGATATTGCCAGGCTCCTTGCGCCAGTTCTGACCCGCGCCGCGGGCGGCTGGCAGTTTCACCGTCTTGCCGTTGGAGAGATTGAACGTGTCGTATTTGTGAAGGACGGCCTGAACGTAATAATCGCCCGCCGGCACGTCTTTCATGTCCTCGCTCGGAAAACCGAGAACGCCGTTGCCGATCCGCACCGATTCGCCCGGTTTCAGGCCGTCTATGTTGACGCCGAAAATCTGCGGCGCGTCGAAGTTCTGATCGACCTGAAAGCGCGGCTCGGTTTCCCCGTCCGGCGTGATGATCAGGATGACGCGCCCGTCATGGGCTTCGTCGACGGCGTTTCGGTCAAGCGTGATCTCGAACGTTTCGGCAAGCGCCGGCGCCGCTGAACCGGACAGCGCCGCAAGCGCCGCCATGACGGTTCTCGATAATCCGGTCTTTTTTCTATGCATGAATAAACCCCTTCCCACTATAATGGCCCGTATACGGCGCTTTACACTCGCCCCATACGGCTGATTAAGTCAACTCTCACAGGCGAAACACTCGCTCTGTGATCCTATAAACGGATTCCGCAAATCGATCCGTACAAGATTAATTGCCGCGTGACGCAGCGCCTCCTCAAAGGCCCTGCGCGAAGGGGTGGTCCGTTAGACTGGTGCGGAGCGCTTGTGTTGCAGGGCCTGGCCGCGATCCGCTTGATCTGTACGGTGAGTGAATGCCCCTGTATCAGGGCGGCGCCTCCTCAGGTGTTGCAAATTTATGTCACCCACAATTAAATCGAACAAGTGTTCGCATGCAACAACAAATCGATGTGCGAAAAAAGTTATTTAAAAACAAATAGATAAGGTTTTTCAGGATAAAATTTAGCATAATATGCTGCGTTGACATGTTAAAGGCAATAAATCTAGCGTTAACTCATGCGGGGTTTTCCGCGGTCGGATGGGGCGCAACGCCGCCTCAACGGCGGCCAGCCGGGCGAAACGCGCCCCGCGGGAAGGGGCGTGCGGCGGCCTGTTTCGCGACAGTCTCCGCACGAAGTGCATAGACCAAATAGAACTGTGAAGGGCGATATATTATGAAAAACTTATGCGAACGCCGCAATTTGCGGCGTCGGCTTTTGCTGGGCACGACCGGGGTTGCGGCGCTGGTCTGCACTGCGGCCAACGCACAAGAGAGTGACGCTGACGATACGATCATCGTCACCGGCAGCCGTATCGTGGAGGGCAACCTGGTTTCACCGAGCCCGGTCACGTCAATCGGCGCTGAGGAGTTCGACGCGCGCGGCGTTTTGCGCGTCGAGGATCTTCTGAACACCTTGCCGCAAGTGTCGCCCTCCGAAGGCGCCGGCCGCGCGAACGAAGCGACCGGCACCGCGACGGTCGATCTTCGCGGCCTCGGGCCCGAGCGCACGCTTGTTCTGGTGAACGGCCGCCGCCTGCCGTTCGGCTCGCCGACCTTTGCGCCGCCGGACATCAACCAGATCCCGTCCCAGCTTGTCGAGCGCGTTGACGTGCTGACGGGCGGCGCCTCCGCCGTCTACGGCGCGGACGCGGTCGCCGGCGTCGTCAACTTCATCATGCAGGACGACTTCGAAGGCCTGGAAATCGACATTCAGGGCAGCGCCTTTCAAACCGCGAACAGCGACGACAATCTCGAGCGGGTGCTGAACGATTTCGACCAGCCGGTGCCCGGCTCCACATTCGACGGCGAATCCGTCAACCTCAACGTCATCTTCGGCCTCAACTCTCCCGACGGCCGCGGCAACCTGACGAGCTATTTCAACTATCGTCGTCAGTCGGAAGTGCTGCAAGGCGACCGCATCACCAGCGCCTGCGCGCTCGGCACGCGGGACGGCGGCAACGATTTCGCCTGCGTCGGTTCGGGTACGACGTTCCCGACTCACTTCGTCGAAGGCACGGCGCTTGACGTCATTATCGACGAGACCACAGGCGACCTGCGCCAGTTCCAGAGCCCGGAAGACACGTTCAACTTCGCGCCGCTGAACCACCTGCTGCGTCCGGACGAACGGTACAATTTCGGCGCCTACGGCCGTTACGAAATCAACGATAGCGCCGAGTTCTATGTCGATGCGTCGTACTCCGACGTGACCACCACGGCCCAGATCGCGCCGTCGGGCAATTTCGGCCAACGCACCTTCAACTGCGACAGCCCGTTCCTGAACGACAGCCTGTTACAGACGCTCTGCCTCGACCGCGGCGTCGACCCGGCGGCGGCCGATCCGGCCGATCGCCTGACAACGCTGACGATCCAGCGGCGCAACGTCGAAGGCGGCGGGCGTCAGAACCGTATTCAGCACACGACGTTCCGGATCAATGGCGGCTTCCGCGGCGACATCAACGAAACCTGGTCCTACGACGTCTTCGGACAATATGGCCAAGTGACGTATAGCGACGTTTCCGCAAATTTCATCAACGGCAACAACGTCGCCAATGCGCTGATCGTGCGCGAAGACCCGGAAACGGGCGAGCCGGTCTGCCAGAGCGTGCTCGACGGCACCGACCCGAACTGCGTGCCGTGGAACATTTTCGAGCTTGGCGGCGTCACCCAGGGCGCGCTCGACTATATCCAGGCGCCGGGCTTCCGCACCGGCGACGCGGATCAGATGATCTTCGGCGGTTACGTAAACGGCGATCTCGGCGACTACGGACTGAAGTTCCCGTGGGCCGAAACGGGCGTTCAGGCGGTCTTCGGCGCCGAGTATCGCGACGAGTACCTGGTTCAGGAAAACGACTTCCTGACCGAGAGCGGCGCCCTCGGCAGCGCACGTCCGGACATCGCGGGCGGCATCAAGGTATATGAGTTCTACACCGAGATGCAGATCCCCATCGTCCAGGGCGCTCCGTTCGCCGACGATCTGTCGATCACCGGCGCCTACCGGTTCTCCGATTTCTACGAGACCACGGGCACGCAAAGCACCTATGCCGGCGGCATTTCCTGGGCGCCGACGCCGAGCTACCGCATTCGCGCGCAGTATCAGCGCGCCACGCGGTCGCCGAACCCGTTCGAATTGTTCGCCACGCAGGACCAGTTCGAATTCGAACTGCCGACCCTGCCGAACGGCAACTCCGACCCCTGCGCGGGAACGACGCCGTTCGCTTCTTTCGAGCAGTGCGCCAATACCGGCGTCACGGCGGCGCAGTACGGCAATATCGCCAACAACCCGGCGAACCAGTACACCAACCTGTCGGGCGGCAACGAAGACCTGGAAGTGGAGAAATCCGACACCTTCACGGTCGGCCTGGTCGCGACGCCGGACTTCATCCCGGGGCTGACCTTCTCGGTGGACTATTTCAACATCGAGGTTGAAGACTTCATCGCGACGGTGCCGGAAGCGCTCACCATCAATAACTGCCTTGAGACCGGCGACGAGTTCTTCTGCTCGCTCATCAACCGCGACCCGAGCACCGGTTCGCTGTTCCTTGGCAATGACGGCTTCGTCGTTGCGACGACGGTGAACACCGGCTCGCTGAAAACGACCGGCATCGACTTCTCGGCGAGCTATCGCTTCGAAGTCGGCGGCTTCGGCGACGTGCGCGTGGATTATCTGTCCACCTATCTCCGCAGCGTCGAGAAAGTGCCGCTGCCGGGCGAGGAAGCGTTCGATTGCGCCGGCAAGTATTCCTCCACCAACGCCGAATGCGGCGTGGCGCAGCCGGTTTACCGCCATCGCCTGCCGGTCACCTGGTCGGCCGCCAATGCGGACATCTCGGCGACGCTGACCTGGCGCTACTTCGGCAGCGCCGATCTTCTCTCCGACAACCCGGCGCCGGTCGCCGCCACGCTCGATTCCGTCAACTACATTGACCTGTCGGTGCGCGGAGCGATTTCGGAAAATGTCGAAATGCGCGCCGGCGTGAACAACCTGTTCGACGTGACCGCGCCGGTCAGCAGCTCGATCGGCGGTTCGGGCGGCAGCTTCGGCAACGGGAACGTGTTCCCGTCCGCCTACGACGCGCTCGGCCGCTTCCTGTTCGTCGGCGCGACGTTCAGGCTCTAGGGCGATCATGCGCCGGCCGGTCGACGCTTGCGCCTGGCAAGCCGTCGCCCGGCCGGCGCCGAACCCTCACGATCGATTCCGGCGGAGAGGCGATGCGCGTCTCCGCCGCCATCCCGGGGAACATCATGAAGAGAGACTTTCGACGCTGCGCCATTGCGGCGCTGTTTGCGTTTTCGGCGGCGCTGCCCGCGGGCGCGGCGACGTCGGCGCAACCGCCGCGCGCCCTGCAATCCGATTCCGTTCGGGACGTTGAGCAGCGCCTCGATGCGGCGCGCGATATCGCCGCCGAACGGCTCATCGCCATCGGCGGGATCGTCTCGCCGTCGGGCGAGGAGGCGGCGCGCGCGGACGCCGTGGCGGCCATCATGCGCGACATCGGCCTCAAGGACGTCGCCGTCACCGAGGCGACGAACGCTGTCGGGCGCATCCCCGGCCGGTCGGGCCGCGCGGTCGTTTTCGTGTCCACCCTGGACGATCTGAAAACCGTCGCCGAACATCAGCGAGCGCGGGGAAAACCGCCGGCGCGCCGCGGGACGCGGATCGAAGGTCCAGGTACGAACACCTCGTCCACCACGGTCGCCATGCTCACCGCCGCCGAAGCGCTGATCGATGCCGGCTTCAGTCCAGAGCACGACCTTGTCTTCGCGGCGGTCGCCCAGGAGGAGACCGGGCTTGTCGGCATGCGCGCTCTTTACGAGGAAACGAAGGACGACGCCGTCGCCTATATCGACATTCTCGGCGACGGACGCCGGATCAGTTATGGCGCGCTGGGCATTCACTGGTGGAAAATCACCGCGGAGGGCCCGCCGGGCCATACGCTGCGGGGCGGTCTTCCCAACGTCAATCGCGGCATCGCCCGCGCCGTCGACCGTATCCTCGGCCTGCCGCACCCGGAGGAATTCGGCGACCGCATGACCCGCGCGAACGTCGCCATTCTGCGCAGCGGCGCGGTGTTCAATCACAAGCCGGAAGACGGCTGGTTCTCGCTCGATCTGCGCTCCCTTGATGCGGACGTCATTGCGTCCATGGAGGAAGGAACCCGCGCGATCCTGAAAGAGGTGAGCGAGGAGACGCAGATCAGTTTCCGCATGGAGCCGGAAAACCTCGTCCCTGGCGGGCAGATCGCGGGCGCGCTCGACAGCGACCTCGTCCGCTGGTCGATCGCGATTGCCGAGCATATGGGCTTCGACCCGGCGTTGAGCAACGCCGGCTCGGCCAATCTGAATATCGCCATCGCCGGCGGCTCGCCGGCGATCGGCCTCGGCGGAGAGCGCGGCGGCCGGCGCGGGTTCCCGGACGAATGGGCCGATCTCGACGCGATGATGCGCACGAGCCGGCATGCGGCGCTTCTGGCGCTCACGCTCGGCGCCGGCCAGCCTTATTCAACAGGCGCCCATTCCGTCAACGAATGAAACGGCGCTTCCCGCCTGCGCCTGAACCCCCCACCATTGTAGGACCGTCCATGAAAAACCTTTACCGTATCGTCTCCGTTCTGATCATCGCCTGTCTGTCTTCCGCGCGGGCGGAAGTTCCCGAAGCCATGGACCCGCGCATGCCGCATATCCTGTCGCTGGAGGAGCGCGCCGCCGTCACCGACGCATGGCTCAAGGAGCGTCTCGACGCCATCGTCGGGCCGCTGATGCGCCGCGAGGGCGCGCAGATGTGGATCCTCGTGGCGGGGGAATACAACGAAGACCCGGTCGCCAAGACGATGCTGCCGGCGACATGGCTTTCGGCGCGGCGCACGACCGTCCTGGTCTTTTTCCACGACCGCGAAAACGACACGGTCGAGCGGCTCGCGGTCGCGCGTTATCCGGTGGCGGATATCTTTCCGTCCGCCTGGGACCCTGAAACGCAGCCGGACCAGTGGAAACGCCTTGGCGAGATCGTCGCCGAACGCGACCCGGAGACGATCGCGGTGAACGTCTCCAAAACCTTTCCGCTTGCCGACGGTCTCAGCGCGGCGATGGAGCGCGAGGTTCGCGGCGCCCTTGGGGACTACGCCGACCGGCTGATCGAACGGCCGGGGCTCGCCCTGGGATGGCTTGAAACGCGCATTCCGGCGGAAATGGAAGCCTATCCGACCGTCGTGCGGATCGCCCACGCCATCATTGCGGAGACGTTCTCGGAAAGCTCGATGACGCCTGGCGTGACCACGACCAACGATCTGCGCTGGCGCCTGCGCCAGCGGGTCGCCGATCTCGGGCTGGATGTCTGGTTTCATCCGAGCGTGCACATTCAGCGCCGCAAGGACGAAGCGTTCTCCATACAGAACATGGGGCTTGACGAAGGCGAGGTCATTCGCCCGGGCGATTTCCTCCATCTTGATTTCGGCATCACCTATCTGCGCCTCAACACCGACACCCAGCATCACGCTTATGTGCTGCGGCCGGGCGAAACGCAGGCGCCGAAGGGCCTGCGCGACGGTCTCGCCGCCGCGAACAAGGTGCAGGACGCGCTGACGCGGGAATTCGCCGTCGGTCTTACCGGCAACGAGCTTCTTACGCGCGCGCGCCGCCGCGCCCTTCGCAGCGTGAAAAAGCCGTCGATCTACAGCCATCCCATCGGGTATCACGGCCACGGCGCCGGCCCGTGGGTCGGCATGTGGGACAACCAGGAGACCGCCGGCGCGCGCGGCGACCGGCCGGTTTATCCGAACACGGCCTGGTCGATCGAACTGAACGCAGAGGCCGACGTGCCCGAGTGGGACGGTCAATCGGTTCGGTTCATGACCGAGGAAGACGCCTATTTCGACGGAGAAACCGTACGCTATCTCGACGGCCGGCAAACCGAGATCACCCTGATCCCCCGTTTGGACGCCTTGCGCCGGTAAGGCGCGGGGAGGGGAACCGCCTCAAGCGTGCGGGAACGATTGAGGCGGCGTTCCCCGACATGCGCGGCGCGCATGCCGGGAAAGCCCGGTTTGTCTGTTTAAGGATAAATACTGACGAATGGCGGCTGGCGGACACTTTCGAGCAGTTCATGGCGCAGGCGGCGAAATCCGGCGCGGCGCGGATAGCCTGAACAAGGCTGAAAAAACCGAAGCGATATTGACGGAAAAGGTGAACGATGGGCGCATGGCGCGAAGACCCATGGAACGCGGATGAAAGCGAATGGCGCGGCCTTATCGGGCGGGTGCGTGCGGGACGGGCGCTGAAGCCCGCCTCCTGGCCCGGCGGCGCGCGCTGCGCCGTGGCGCTTTCCTTCGACTGCGACCACGAGACCTTTGAACTCGGCGCCGGCGCAAAGGCCGTCGGCCGCCTTGCCTGGGGCGAGTTCGGCCGCCGGGTCGGCGCGCCGCGCGTGCTGGAGACGTTACGCCGCCATGACGTGCGGGCGAGTTTTTTCATGCCCGCCGTTTGTGCGCTGATCGATCCGGACGAGACTCGCGCAATCGTCGACGCCGGGCACGAAATCGGCCTGCACGGCTACATTCACGAGAACAATTCCCTCCTTGACGCCGAAACAGAACGCGGCCTGATGCTGCGCGCGCGGGATGTGCTGGAAAAAGCCGCGGGTTCGGCGCCGCTGGGTTTCCGCTCCGCCAACTGGGACCTCAGCGCGCACACCATTCCCCTCGTGAAGGAACTGGGCTGCGAGTATGACAGCTCGCTGATGGCGGACGAGAGCTGCTACGAACTCCTGGTCGACGGCGAGGCGACCGGCGTTGTCGAGGTGCCGGTCGAGTGGCTTCGCGACGACGCTGTTTACATGATGTTCAATCGCCAGCCGGCGACCCGGCCCTGGGCGACGCCGGAAGACGTGTACGGCATATTCAGGCGCGAGCTTGACGCCGCGTGGGAGGAGGGCGGCCTGTTCCAGCTCGTTATGCACCCTTTTGTCATCGGCTATCGCTCGCGCATCTGGATCCTGGAACAGCTTATCAGGGACGCGCGCGACAAGGGCGGCGTCTGGTTCGGCACGCATCTGGAAGTCGCGCGCTGGGCGCGGGACAACGCGGCGGCGTAATCCGCAACGTCGCCCGCGCGCGGCGCATTTGCGTTTACTCGCCGGTCATCGCCCGGATTACGCTGTCGTCGCCGGTCAGTTGCCAGCGGATCAGCGACATGGGGATGACGCCCGCCTCGTCCAGTTCCTCGAAAAACTGCGACAGGGTGTAGTCCTCGCCCTGTTCCTCAAGGACCTGCCGGGCGCGATCTGCAAGCAGTTTCTCGACGAGGTGCTTGCCCACGACATAGCTTGTGCCGTAACCGGGCTGACGCAGGTAGAGCTGCTGTTCGAAGCCGAGGAGTTGAAGGTCCGGGCTCATCCACCCGCGAGGCGTCCATTTCACATGGAAATCGGATGCGTCTTTCATGGTGAATTCGTTGGCGTGCGCATAAAGGGAGGCGAGACCCCGCGCGGCGCGTTGCGCCTGCATGATCCAGACGATCTCGCGCACGCGCGGATTGTCGTCGTACAATCCCGCATGCATCATCATTTCCTCCATCCCCGTGGCCATGCCTTCGGCGCGGCTGTCAAAGATGTTGTAGAGCAGAGGGCCGCGCCGGATCAGGCTTTCATGGGGTTCGTTCTCCATGCGGGCGAGGTCCCACCAGTGATAGAAATGCGTCCACAGGGTCATGGGCTCGCGGTGCATCGCCTGCTGGAAGAAGTTGCGGTTTTCCTCCGGGGCGAAAGAGCCGATGCGCTCCACAAGGGCGGGTTTCAGGTAATCCTTAATCGGAAGGATATCGTTCTCTTCAAGATAGGCCATGTAGCGGTCGACGGAATCGAGCGCCTGGGCTTCGTATTCTTCCGGGCTCGACGCCACGGGAAGCGGCGGCAGCGCGCGGTTGCGGTGTTCTTCCAGCCGGAGCGAGGCGTGGGCGCGCTTCAGCTCCCGCTTCAGGAGCATCACTTCGTCCTCCCAGGCGAGGGGTATCAGGTGCACGTTCTTCGAGCGCCAGGTGTAGTTCTCCTTGCCGATGCCGGACGGGCCGGTCTTGTTCGGCGCTTCCTCTTTCAGCCATGCGACAAAATCCTGCGTCGCCGTCAGCGCGTCGTTGACCGCTCGCGACAGGACCGCGTTCCCGGCGCCGACGGTCTCGTTGAGCGCGCGCAGGTCCTCCGCCTGAAGCTCCATCGTGTGAATGCCGGCCATCCACAGATCGCGGGCGTTGCCGTCGAGATTGTCGCGGGCGGCGCGCAGGAGCGGCGGCACGGTGTTCAACCCCGCGATCAGCTTGTCCGCCTGGTCGTCTGACAGCGGAAAGTCATAGGTCCAAAGCTCGATCAGCGCGTGATTGGTCGGTCCCTCATGAGCTGGCGTGTCGCTCTGATATGTCCAGACCTGCTGGTAAAAAGCCGGATCGCGCGACCAGGGCTTGAGGACGCGAATGTTGAAGTCGAGGCCGTTCATTTCCGCCCGGACGATGTGATGGTCGACCTGCTGCTCGATCGGCCATCCGCTCGGGTCGATGGCGGCGAGGCGGCGTTGCAGCGCCTTCAGATCGCGATGCTTCTTTTTCATGGCGCTTTTCGAATAGTCGGGCGCGCCGTCGACCCGCGCGGGCTCCTCAAAGGCGCGCCATTCCTGAAACAGCGCCGTCAACTCGTCGTAACCGTCGGCGGCCTCGGCCTGGGGGAGCCATATCATCGCCGCCATGAACATGAAAACGGCGGGCCATGCGCCGGGCCTATCGTGCGGTGTATGTCGTCTATGCATCATGCGTCTTGCTCCTGTTTTCGGGGTGATCGCCGCCCTGTCGCGCGGCGCAGATCCAGCGTCCCGTCAACGCGCCGCTTTGCGGCGCGCGGACCTCGTGTAGGCCGTATTGCGAAAAACCGCCATCGCGGATGCGGCCGAGCGCGCGTTCGCAATCGCCCGGGCCCAGCGCGGCGTCCGCGAGCGCGGCCATGCGCGCGGCGTGATTGCGCATGCGCGCCTCCATCGCTTGCGCGGCCTCCAGCGCGGCGGCGGCGCCGTGGCGCGCCGCGATGGCGTGCAGTTGCAGCGCCCCTTGCATGATCGCGTCGAGAAGGCGGGGATTGTCCGTCCGCGTGCGCTGCTTGTCGATCATGTCCAGCGCCGCCTTGACTGTCGCGGTGATCTTTCCGGACGACGCGCGAAAGGCCCGCGCCTGTTTTTCGAACAGGCGCAGCGTGTCCAGCACCCACTCGATCTGCGCCGCTTCGCCCGCGTTCTGCGCCACGACGATCCCGTCCGACGCGTGCACGAGCAGGAGGAGGCGTCCCGCGCATACGCGCATCGCCTCGGACAGGGCGCGGTCGAAATCGGCGTATTCAAGGCCGAACTGGCTGGCGACCAGGGCGAAGGCGCGGTCGGGGAAAGGCAGGGCGGCGGCGTCGACATCGCCGAGGATGCGAAACCCGGCGGCGGTCTCGTTCGCCGGCGCAACCGATGAGGCCGGCGCGCTGTCGACGCCGGTAAGCGTCAGGTCGCCCCTGCACGAGGCGGCGAGGGCGAGCACGGCGCCGCGGCCGGCGGCGATGTCGAGCACGCTCGCGCCATGATCGAGCGCCTCGACCGCGTTTCGCCAGACCGCGTCGATCGCGCGGCGCGCATCCTCCGGCAACAGCGCGGTGCAGCTTTCCGGCGGCGCGTCCGCCCAGTAATCCGCCCACAGATGGCCGGCGCCATGCGCGCGCCCCATCAGGCGTCTCCGCCGGTTTTCATCGCATGTCCTCGATCACGCCGCCGTCGCCGGTCATTTCCCAGCGGATGAGCGATATCGGGATCAGTCCCTTCGAATGGAACTCGTCGTGAAAGGCCTTGAGGTCGAAGTCCCGGCCGAGGGCGTGGGCGCGTTCGGCGAACAGGGCTTCCAGTTCCACCTTGCCCATATAATAGCCGATGCCGTAGGCCGGCTGGCGCAGGTAGAGTTCGAGGTCGAACAGCGCGATGGCGTCGCGCGGCTCCATCCAGTAAGGCGTCCGGCCGGTGAGGGAGGCGAGCGCTTCCTCGAAGGTCCACTCATTCGCGTGCAGCATCAACTCCGGCAGGATGCGCGCCGCGCGCTTGGCCTGGAGGATGTAAGTGATCTCGCGCGCCTTCGGCATGTCGTCGAGCAGGCCCGCCTGGAGGATCATTTCCTCAAGATAGAACGCCCAGCCCTCAATGCGCGCGCCGTCGATGAAATAAAGCCGGTCGGTCCCGCGGATCGGCCGCGTATCGCGGCGGCCCATCTGCGAATCGAACAGGTGGCCGGGCAGGTTGTGCGCGCGCAGGGCGTGCGGGTTCCGGTCCTCCGCCTGGCGGAAGAAATGCCGCGCGATGGGCGGATCGAAGGGGCCGCCCTTTTCCGGATCGCGATCCCCTGGCAGCACGTAAGGCCCTTCGGGCGGCGGCGATTTGAGCCAGTCCGGCACGGTCATGATCTCCTCTTCCTTCAGGAAACGGAGCAGGTCCGCGTCGGCTTGCGCGCGCAGCGCCTCGAACCCGGCGAGGGTGTCCACCGGGTCGAGCATCGGCAGGTCGCGGTGCTCGTTCTCTTCCAGTTTCAGAAAGGTCAGGGAACGCTCATATTCGCGCTGGCCGAGAATTTTCATCTCCTCCCAGCTATAGGGAAACAGGAGCACGTGTTTCAGATACCAGTCGTAATCCTCGCGTCCGACCCCGCCATGGGGCGGCAGGCCGGCGTGGATCTCTTCAAGCCAGTCGAGAAAGGACTGCGCCGCGTCGCGCGCGCCGAGGGCGGCGTCGACCATCTCCGGATGATGGGTCTCAAGATCTTTCGCAAGCTGATGATAGACGTTGCGTTCGATGCGTTTCTGGGCGATGGCGAGGCGGGCGAGATCCCCGCGCGGGTCCGTCAGGTTGGCGCGCGCCGCCGCCAGGATGCGCGGCACGGCCTCCAGTTTTTTCCTGAACGCCGCCTGGTCCGCCCGTGCGATGGGGAGCGCCGGCATGGCGATGGGATCGTGCATTTTCGGCCCGAAGCCGAGATTGGTGGTGCTGTAAAAGGCCGGGTCGCGCGCCCAGGGCCGCATGACGCGGTGCTGGAAATCGAGCCCGCGCATCTCCGCAAGAACGAGCATGTAATCGACGCGGTAAGGAACCGGCCAGTCGCTGTCGTCGATCCGGGCAAGGCGCTTCAGGAAGTCCTTCGCCTCGCGCGCCTGTCGTTTCATGGCTTTGGCCGAGTAATCCGGAACGCCGTCGACGACCGCCGGCGGCACGGCGGCCCTGAATTCCTCGAACAGGGAGACGAGGTCGGCGTAGCCTTGGGGCGCCGCGGGCTGGGCCGCCGCCATGTCTTCTGGTTCCGATATCGCCTGCGCGGATGCGGGGGCAAGATGCAACGCCGACGCGGCGGCGAACGCCGCCGTCGCCCGCCGCAGCATGACCGCTGCTGTTTGAAGGCCGGGACGCGGCTGCGCCGGCGGGGCGTGCGTTGTTGAAGGCATGAGCGGACCCCTCCCTTTCGTTTTTCTTTCCGCGCTGATCGCGGCGGCGCCGAGATGCCGAAGACGGGCTTGGGCGCCACTGTAAGATTTTGATCGCAGAGCGAACTTTTGTACAGTAAATTGCGTTTTCGAAAATGCAAACGACAAATCCCGAGCCGGCTTGAAGCCAAGCGCCCGGCTTTACGCCAGGCGGGAGGGCCTGCGTGTTTGCCTGGCTATTTTACACGGCCATATCGCGGATCTTGCCTCACCTTGCGAGCGCATCGCTGCGTGGCGACTGGCATTCTCCTCCAAGGGGGCTGGCCGGGCGAAAGCCGACGGCCGGGCGCCCCCGCTCCAGGGCCAGCGCATGTCGCGCCGACGAAAACGACCGGCCGGCGCTGCAAGAATGGGCTTTCTGCGCGCGTTTCTCAGTCGGCCTCTCGAAGCGTGTCCCGCGAATCGCTTCGTTCTGCGTACAAATGTTTGAGCGCCTGTTCCATCGTCGCTGGCGTCGTCGGGCGGAAACACCGCGCCTGCGGGTTTTGCCCGCCATCCGCTTTTGCGGCGGCATGAGGCGCGCCTTGTCGTTCGCAACAGCCTTACCCGCCTTACCCGCATGGCCGCGCCGGAGAGCGGCGCTGATTCTCCGCGGCGGCGTCCGCTTGCGGCCGATATCGCCCCGATTCCCGTTGCGCGTGGCCGTATATGGCCGCGCCGCCGCGGCAGGGCCCTGTAACGCGGCCTTTTGGCGTCATCATTTTGCAACAGGGCAAAAAATATGTTCGATCAGCGCAATAATGTTCGCTAAGCGCACAAATTGACTTGACACTTGGCGGACGCTACATCACCGTGCGGGGTGAAATCGGCTAAATTTATATTTTTCAAAGCTGATTTGTTGCGGCTTGGCGGGCGTCTTCTTCGGATTTGCGCTCGCAAGACGTTGGGAGGGGCCCGGCCGGCCGGGCGAGTTGTGCAAACCGCAGATCAAGGAGATGACACGTGACTGCAAGCATTAAGAGCGCGCGACGCTCGCGCGGCGGCAAGACGGCCCGCTTGTTGATGGCTTCCGCGCTATCGCCCGTGGTGTTGGGGGGCGCAGGCGTCGTCGGCGTTGCGCAGGCGCAGGAAAGCGCCGATGACGATGTGATTTTCGTGACCGGCTCGCGCCTTGTGCGACGCGACCTTGTCGCGCCGAGCCCGATCACGTCCATCGACTCAGAGCAGCTTCAGACGTCGGGCAACGTCACCCTGGAAGACACGCTGAACGAGTTTCCCCAGCTCGCCCCGGATACGACGAGTTCCACCAACCAGAGCGGCGGCGCGGGCGTCCTGTCGGCGAATCTGCGCGGGCTGGGCGCGGTCAGGACGCTGGTGCTGGTCGACGACCGCCGCTTCATGCCGGCTGACGAAACCGGCCTGACCGACCTTGCGACCATCCCGACCATCCTTCTGGAGCGCGTCGAAATCATCACCGGCGGCGCTTCAGCCGTATACGGATCGGACGCCATCGCCGGCGCGGTGAACTTCATTCTCCGCGACGACATCGAGGGCGTGGAGACGCGCTACCAGTACGGTCAGTCCATGGAAGGCGACGGCAACACGCATAATGTGGACCTGGTGTTCGGGTCGTCCATCGCCGACGGCCGCGGCAATGTCGTCGCGCATGCGTCCTACACCAAGCGCGATCCGATCTTCATGGGCGACCGCGCCTTCTCGGCGCAGCCCCTGCTCGCCGACAGCAACGGCGTGTTGCAGAATTTCGGCTCCGGCAACATTCCCGGCGGCCTGATCGGCGTCAACTCCGCGCTGTTCGATCAGATCAACGGCGTCGATCTCGGCGGCGCGGATTGCCCGGGCCCGGTCCAGGGCGTGCGCTTCGGCTCCAACGGCGAGCCGCTGCCATTCTGTCGGCCTACGGATCAGTTCAATTATGCCGACGTCAACTATCTCCTGCGCCCGCTGGAGCGCTGGCAGGTGTCGTCCCTCGGCAGCTATGAAATCACCGACAACGTGGAGGCCTACGGACAGTTCTTCTACACCAAGAAGGAAAACGCCTTCCAGCAGGCGCCGGAAGCGGTGCAGCCGCGCAGCACCGGACAGGAAGCCGGTACGCTGCTCATTCCGAACGCCGACACGAACCCGCTCTTCCCCGAGCCGCTAAGGGATTTCTTCGCCGCGAACACGGCGTTTTTCGATCCCGACAATGACGGCGTTTACACGGTCAGAAATGTCGGGCGCCGTTTCGAGGAATTCGGCCCGCGCAACACGAGCTACACCGCCGATTCGCTCAGCATGACCGCCGGGTTCCGCGGCGCGCTCGACATCATGGGCGCGCCCTGGCAGTGGGATACGTTCTATCAGTATCAGCGCTCCGACGTGGATTCCTTCCAGACCGGCAGGCTGTCGGTGTCGCGCACCACGCTCGGTCTCGACGTGGAGGTCGTCGACGGCGAGCCGCAATGCCGCGTCGATCTTCTCAACTGCGTTCCGGTCAACCTCTTCGGCACCGAGACCCTGACGCCGGAGATGGCGGACTTCCTCAGCGTCGGCACCGGCACGCGGAACAAGTTCACCCGCCAGGTGGCGGGCGGTTCGCTCGCCGGCGAGCTGTTCGAATTGCCGGCCGGTCCGGTGTCGAGCGCGTTCGGCGTCGAATACCGCAAGGAGACGTTTGAGACGAGCCCCGACGAAGTGGCGTTGTCGGGCGATCTCACCGATGTCGCGCCGATCTTCAACCGCGGCGAATACGATCTCTACGAGTTCTTCGGCGAGACGCGCGTGCCGATCATCAGCGACGCGCCGCTCGTGGAAAGCTTCGCCATCGAGGGCGCGGTGCGCTACTCCGACTATTCGACCATCGGCGGCGTCGTGACCTGGAAGGTCGGCGGCGACTGGGTCGTCAACGAGTGGCTGCGCGCGCGCGCTTCTTATAACCGCGCGATCCGCGCGCCGAACCTGAACGAGCTGTTCGGCGCTCCGGCGCTGGGCTTTACCGGCGGCATCGATCCGTGCGTCGCGGACAACAACCCGAGCGAGGCGCAGAAGGATCTTTGCGTATCGCAGGGCGTGCCGGCTGCGTTGCGCGATTCGCTTGAGGTGGGCGCCAGCCAGGGCTTCAACGTCCTGTCCGGCGGCAATCAGGATCTTGAGGAAGAGCGCTCGAAAACCCTCAGCTTCGGCGTCGTCTTTTCGGTGCCGTTTATCGAGGGGCTCGATATCACCGCCGACTATTACAAGATCGAGGTCGACGGCGCGGTATCGCAGGTCGACGCGCAGACGCTGGTCGATTCCTGCTTCCAGACCCTCGATGCGGGCAGCCCGGCGTGTCAGTCCATCACGCGGCTTTCCGACGGCAACATCGACATCGTCGAGGCGCCGTTGCTGAACCTTGCGAGCCTTGAAGTCAGCGGCGTCGACGTGCAGGCGAGCTACGGCGTCGACCTGCCGAGCGCCATGGCGCTGCCGAACGAAGCGGCGAGCCTCGACTTCCGCCTCGTCTCCTCGTGGCAGTTCGACGAAACCACGGTGCCGCTCGCGGGCGAGGCCGCCATCGAATGCGCGGGCTTCTTCGGCGGACCGTGCTCCAGCGACAGCATTCGCCTGACGCCGGACTTCCGCGCCTTCTTCACCGCCGCTTATGAGAGCGGCCCGGTGTCGCTGCGCACGGAAGTTCAGTATATCGGCGATTTCGAGTTGTCGCCCCTGGCGTTCCAGCTTGAGGACGACCGGCTCGAACCGGAGGTCTATGTCGACCTGATCGGCGCTTATCGCGTGCGGGAAAATGTCGAGATCTTCGCCGGCATCAACAACCTGCTCGACAACGATCCCCCGGTGATCGGTTTCCGCGCCGGCGGCGACTCCAACACCAACCCGCAGCTTTACGACGTGGTGGGGCGGCGTTTCTTTGTCGGCGGCGCGTTGAAATTCTAGACGGGATCGCCTTTCCGGCCGCATCATGGGATGCGGCCGGATCTTTTTTTGCATAAGGAGAAAACCTGGTGACGAAACGGATACTGCTCTCGGGTCTCTTGGGCGCATTCGCGGTCTTTTCCGTCGTGACGGGCGCGACGCCCGCGCAGGCCGGACCGCCGGCGGGCGAGAGAGCCTATAGCGATCTTGTGACGCTGTATGATGATTTTCTGGAATGGAAGGCCAACCCGCCGGATGTGGGCGAGTTGAACCATACCGAGACTTGGGGCGGCGTTGAGGATTACAGCACCCGGGCGGTGCGCGAGCGCCGGCGCCGGATCGACGAGTTTCTGGACGCGCTTGAGGACATGAACGTGGCCGCCTGGCCGCGCGCGCAGCAGTCGGAATATCTCGCCGTGCGCGCCAAGGTCCAGGAGGAAAACTTCCGCCTCAACATTTCAAAGCCGTGGCAGCGCGACCCCGGCTATTATGTCGACCAGATGCTGTTCGTCACCTTTGTCGACCTCCCGGTCGCTGGCGAGGGTCTGGCCGTTGCGCGCGAACAGCTCAAGGCGATCCCTGTGCTGGTCGCGGAGGCGAAGAAAAACCTCACCGACGTCGCCGCCGATTACCTCAAGCTCGCCCTGCACAATCTTCGCAACGCCGACGGCGTCGGCCACGGCCATCCGTACCGGGAGGTTCCCCCGGCGGGCGTGATCGGCTGGTATGACGACCTACTCGCGCGCGTGCGGGACGCCCAGCCGGACCTTCTGCCGGAAGCGGAAGCGGCGAAAGCCGCCGTCGTCGAATATGAGCGCTGGCTGAAAGCCAATTCGGCCAAGATGACCGGCAAGGCCGGCGTCGGCGAGGAAGCGCTCGACTGGTATATCAAGAACGTCAAGCTGATGCCGTACACCTCGGACGAGATCGTCGTTCTTGGCCAGCGCGAAATCGACCGTCTGTGGGCGCTCTACGCTTTGGAGCTTCACCGCAATCGCGACCTGCCGCCCCTGGAGCCGGCCGGGTCCGAGGAAGAATATGTCGCGCTGATCGAGAAGACGGATAAACAGATCCGCGAGTTCCTCGTCGAGGACGACATCATCACGATCCCGGACTATATCGGCTATCTGCGCGCGAACGTGCCGTGGATCGTGCGCCCGCAGGGGCGCAATTTCTGGGAGGAGGTCCAGTACAGAAACCCGAGCCCGGATCATTTTCACGCGGTCATTCCCGGCCATCGTTTCGACGGCGTCGTCGAGGACATGAACGATCACCCGATCCGCGGGCGGATCACCGACGGGGTGCGCAACGAGGGGTGGGCGATGTATCTCGAAGAGGGCATGCTGCACGCCGGTTTTTATGCGGATTATGATCTGCCGCGGGTGCGCGAGCTGATCTACATCTTCGGCATCTTCCGCGCCGCGCGCGTGCCCGCCGACGTCTGGCTCCAGCGCAACGAAATGACGGTGAGCGAGGTCGTCGACTACTGGCGGGCGCTGACCCCCTATCTCGACCCGGACGTCGCCCGGGTCGACGCGGAAATCTATCTGCGCCGCCCGCCGGGCTATGGCCTCGGCTACGCCATGGGCATGCTGCAGATGCAGCGGCTGCTCGCTGATGTACGCCGGGTCGAGGGCGAGGACTTCACGCTCAAAGCCTTCCATGACGAGTTCATGAGCCTTGGCCGTCTGCCGCTCTCGCTCATCCGGTGGGAGATGACCGGTCTCGACAACGAGATCGAAGAGTTCTGGGAAAGCGAGTCGTTACCGAAACCGAGGCGGTAACGCTCGCCCCGGCGGGACGCCGCCGGAACCGTGCGAAGCCGCGGCCCTTGCGCCGCGGCTGATCCGGTCGCTCCCGGTCGCCGCTTGGCGGCCGGGAGTTTTTTAATGCGCCGCAAGCTGAGCGTCGGGATCGACGATCCGGAACATCATGCGCCGTTTCGGCGCGGTGATGACGCGAATGTATCCCGACAGGGCGGCGTTGAGCGCCGCGTCGCCGGTGTCCACGAACAGCGCCCCGGTCTCCAGCGTGAGGAGTTTCTCCGCCGCCGCGGCGACGATGACGTTCCGCGCGCCGACGGTGTTGATGACGTCGGCGTCGATCTGCTGGTTGCCGCGCCCGAACAGAAAACCCTGCCCGCCGGTTGGGCTGACCAGAATGCAGGCCGGGCCCGCGACGGCGACGGCCATGAGCGCGGCGCTGTCCGCGTCGCGGACGATCAGGCGCCCGTTCTTGAAAACATCCACGCCCAGCAGCGTTCCCGGATCGCCGAGGCGGCGCTTGACGGCCTGCATCGCCGCGCCCGGCCCGATAATAAGCGCCTCGCCGCGGCGCGCGCGGTCCTTCAGCGCCAAGCTGGCGCCGTCGACCGCATCGTCCGCGTCAAAACGGCCCGCCGCTTTCGGCGGCGCGGTGGCGAGGGGCGCGCAGGGCGCGCGCATGGCGCCGTAGACGCGCGGTTCGCTGTAGCCGCCATTTTCCGTTTCTGGACGGTCGACGATATCGACGGCGCGCAGCATGGCCTGGCGGCCTGTCGCGGTCAGGAACCGGCGCGCGAGGGCGCCGGCGGTCCGAGGGCTGACCGCGAAGACGCCGGAGTGCATTTTCACCCCCGCCGGCGCGCCCAGCACCGGTGGGCCGTCCCGCGCCTCCCGGCCCGGCGTCTCGCGCGTCCAGGCCGTAAGCATGTCCCGCGCCGTCCCGTCGCCGCCGACAAACAGGACGAGGTCGGCGCCCGCTTTTCGGATCGCCGCCGCCGCCGCGCGGGTGTCGCGCCGCGACGTTGCGCCCACGCCTCGCGGCGCGGCGTCCCGGCCCAGGGCGACGGTTGTGAACCCCATGGCCTCGGCGAGCGCCGCGCCCATGGCGCCCGGCGCGGCAAGCACCGTCAGGCGGTCTTTCAGGGCAAGAAGCTCCCCCAGCGCCTCACGCGCTTTCGCCGGGGCGAGGGGGACCGCGCCCTTCGTCACGGCCAGCGACAGCGCGTCGCCGTCCGTGCCTTTCAGACCGACCTTGCCGCCCATGCCGGCGACCGGGTTGATGATGAAACCGAGACGCATCCGTGCGAGGCCCCTAAGATCAACGGACAAACGTTCGTTGAATATAGGGCGCGCCTTGACCCGACGGCCAGATAATTCGTCAGGGCGTCAAAGCGTTACATGGCGGTTTTGAAAACGATCCGTAAAATAATGAACATACGTTCGTTGATCGCACAAAAAATTTGACTTGTCGGCGACCAATTCCGCACTATGGCGCAAAGACTTGAGGGAGATCTGATGGCAAACGCATCGCATCGCGCGCATCCTTTCATGCCCAATTCCACCGAGGCGGCGCGCGCCGACCTGCTGGCGGAAATCGGCGCGGCGTCGGTCGAGGAACTGTTCGAGCAGATCCCGCAGGATCACCGCCTTCTCGGCGGGCTTGGCCTGCCGCCGGCGCTGACCGGCGAGGCGGCGCTGCGGCGCCATCTTCACGAAACCCTGTCGAAGAACGTCTCGTGCGAGGACGCGCTCAGTTTTCTCGGCGGCGGCGTCTGGCGCCATCACGTGCCCGCGGTGTGCGACGAGATTGTCCGGCGCAGCGAGTTCCTGACCCCGGTATGGGGCACGCCATCTTCCGACCACGGACGCAACCAGGTGTGGTTCGAGTTCCAGAGCCAGCTCGGCTATCTCGTGGAAATGGATCTGGTCGCCCTTCCGGTCTACAGCTGGGGCTGCGCCATCGGGCATGCGCTGCGCATGGCGGCCCGCATGACCGGGCGGCGCAAGGTGGTGATCCCGCGCGTCATCTCTCCGGAGCGGCGCGCCGTTATCGCCAGCTACTGCGAAACGCCGGAAACGCCGTCCCATCTCGAAATCGTCGAGGTCGGCGTCGACGCGGCGGGCCGTTTCGACGTCGCCGCGCTGAACGATCTCCTGACGGAGGATGTCGCGGCCGTTTACATCGAGAACCCTGCCTTCAACGGGCAGATCGAGGCGGGCGCCGCCGCCATCGGCGAGGCCGCCCGGCGCGTCGGCGCGGAATTCATCGTCGGCGTCGACCCGATCAGCCTCGGCGTGATGGCCCCGCCTTTGGCCTATGGCGCGGATATCGTGGTCGGTTCGATCCAGCCCCTCGGCGTGCGGATGTATTGCGGCGGCGGCCTCGGCGGTTTCATCGCTTCGCGCGACGAGGAGCGCTATGCGCGGGAATATCCCACGCTCCAGGTCAGCATCGCCGAGACGGCGCGCGGCGAATACGGCTTCGCCATGAGCCTGATGCACCAGTCCTCCTACGGCTCGCGGGAAGAGGGGAACGACTGGACCGGCAACTCGACCTATCTCTGGGCCGTCGCCGCCGCGGTTTACATGGCGCTGATGGGACCGGACGGCTTTCGCGAGGCGGGCGAGGGGATCGTCCGGCGCGCGGCGTTCGCCGCATCCCTGATCGGCGCGGTTCCGGGCGTCAGGGTCGTCCATCAAGACGGCTTCTTCAAGGAGTTCGTCGTCAATTTCGACGGCGCCGGGAAAACCGTGCGGGAAGTCAACAAAGCCCTGCTCGACCAGGGAATCTTCGGCGGCCTCGATCTCTCCGGCGATTTCCCCGACTACGGACAATCGGCGCTTTACTGCGTCACCGAGCTGCATGACGAGGCGGATCTGCGCCGTCTCGCCGCCGCCCTTGAAGGAGCATGCGCGCAATGACACGCCCGACCCATCCGAAATCCGCCATCCGCCCGTATCACGCGCCGGTCTGGAGCGAGCCGCTGATCATGGAGATGGGCGCGCCAGGGCGGCGCGGCGCCTGGCTTCCCGCCTTCGACGGCGGCGACGGCGCGGCCGACGCCGTCTCCCTCGTTCCCGAGACGATGCGCCGGAAATCGGCGCCGGCCCTGCCGGAAAACTCCGAACCCGACGTTCTGCACCATTATCTGCGTCTGTCGCAGCAGACCATGGGCATGATCGGCGTCAGCCTGTTCGGCACCTGCACCATGAAATACAACCCCCGCCTGAACGAGGAGATGGCCGCGCGGCCCTACATGGCGGAGCTTCATCCGGATCAGGACGAAAGCACGTTGCAGGGCGCGTTCGAGATCATTGACGGCATGAACAAGATCCTGTGCCGGCTCTCGGGCATGGATCAGTTCACGTTCCAGGCGGCGGGCGGCGCCGACGCTGCCTATCTTCACGCCTGCCTGACGCGCGCCTATCACGCCGCGCGCGGGGAGGGGGAGCAGCGCCGCGAAGTCATCACCAGCATCCAGTCGCACCCGTGCAACCCGGCGACGGCGGACGCGGCGGGCTATGAGGTGATCACGCTGCCGCTCGGGGAGAACGGCTATCCGAGCCTCGATGCGCTCAAGGCGGCGGTCTCCGAGCGCACGGCGGCGCTGATGATCAACAATCCGGACGACATGGGGATCTACAACCCCGAGATAAAGGAATGGGTGCGGACGGTTCACGAAGCGGGCGGTTTGTGTTTTTACGACCACGCCAATTTCAACGGCGTGATGAGCAAGATCCGCGCCGCCGATCTCGGTTTCGACGCCTGCATGTTCATGCTGCACAAGACCTTCGGCGTGCCGAAGGGCGGGGGCGGTCCGGCGGTGGGCGCCTATGGCTGCCGCGAGGCGCTGCGCCCGTTCCTGCCGGGGCCGCTCGTCGTCGAGGAGGGCGGCGCCTATCGGCTGGAAAGCCCCGGCGAGACGAGCCTCGGACGGGTGCGGGAATATCTCGGCAACGTGCAGCAGGTGATGAAAGCCTACGCCTGGTCGCGGGCCATGGGCGAGGCGGGAATCTGCGAAGCCTCCGACATGTCGGTGCTGCTGAACAATTACATGGAGAAAAAGCTGCTGCAGATAAAGGGCGTGACCCGTTCGCACCCGGACATTGACGGCTGGCGGCTGGAGATGACGCGCTACAGCCTCGGCGCGCTGTTCGAGGATACGGGCGTGACGGTGATGGAGGTGCAAAACCGCATGACCGATTTCGGCGTCGACGCCTTCTGGCTCAGCCACGAGCCCTGGATCGTGCCCCACCCCTTCACGCCGGAAGCGGGCGAGATGTGGTCGCGGGAGGATGTGGATTACTGGATCGCCGTTCTCGCCCATGTCTGTAATGAGGCGTACACGGATCCGGAGATCGTCAAGACCGCGCCGCACAATCAGGCGATCGGCCAGCTTGACGCGAGCGACATCGACAGTCCCGACCGCCGGGCGATGACCTGGCGCGCCTATCGGCGCAAACGGACCTGATCCCGGCAGGGACGGGCGGCTTTGCGGGGCGCCGCGATCCGCCCCTCCTGCCTGTGTAAGCCGTCGCCGGGCCTTGCTTCGGCTGAACGCCTTGTTTCGACCGAACGCCTTTCCTCGGCGGAAAGCCTGTCTCAGCCGAACGCGACGCCCTCGGCTTTGAGCGCGCCGGCGACTTCGTCGGCCGCGTCTCTCGCCGCCGTCGCCATCTCGTCGATCTCGGCCTCGCTGACGATGAAAGGCGGGGAAAAAGCGATCGTATCGCTCGACGGCAGGGCCCGGGAAATGACGCCGCGCGCCAGCATCGCCTTGACGATGCGGGGCGCGACTTTCAGCGCCGGGTCGAAGGCTTCCGGCGGGTCGCGCCGCGCGACGAACTCGACCCCCGCAATCAGGCTCTGGCCGCGGATCTCGCCGACCAGCGGGTGATCGCCCAGCGCCGCCCGGAGACGCGCATGCAGATGGGCGCCGCGCGCGGCCGCCTGGTCGACAAGGCTTTCCGCCTCGATGATGTCGAGATTGGCGAGCGCCGCCGCCGCCGCGACGGGATGGGCCGTATACGTATAGCCGTGGCCGAAAGCGCCGAGCGTTGCGCCCGCCTCGACGAGAGTCCGCCAGACCTTTTCCGAAACCAGACAGGCCGACAGCGGAACATAAGCGGAGGTGATCCCCTTGGCGAGGGTCATCAGGTCCGGTTTCATGCCCAGCACTTCCGCCCCGAACATGGCGCCGAGCCGGCCAAAGCCGCAGACCACCTCGTCGGCGATCAGCAGGATGTCATGTCGGTCGAGAACCTCCTGCAACGCCTGGTAATAGCCGTCGGGCGGAACGATGACGCCGCCCGCGCCCATGATCGGCTCGGCGATCATGGCGCCGATCGTGTCCGCCCCTTCCTTCGCGATCAACGCTTCCAGGTCATCCATCAGCAGGGAGACGAAATCGGCGTCGGAAAGGCCGCAGCCTTCCCACAGGCGGTGCGGCGCCTTGACGTGCTTCACGAAGGGCAGGGGCAGGTCGAAACCGGCGTGAAGGCCTGGCAGGCCGGTCATCCCCGCCGACATGATGGTGACGCCGTGATAGCCGCGCCGGCGCGCGATGATCTTTTTCTTCTGCGGTTTGCCGCGGGCGTTGTTGTAATACCAGACGAGCTTGACCTGCGTGTCGTTGGCGTCGGACCCGGAATTGCCGAAAAAGACTTTCGACATGTCCGCCTGCGGAATGCTTTCGCGCGCCATGCCGATCAGGCGGTCGGCCAGCACGATCGGCGCTTCGCTGGCGTTGGAGGTGAAGGCGTGAAAGTAGCACAGCTTGCGCGCCTGATCGGCCAGGGCCTCGGCCATCGCCTCGCGCCCATAGCCGATGTTCACGCACCACAAGCCGGCCATGGCGTCGATATAGCGCTTTCCGTCCGCATCGGTGAGGCGAACGCCCTCGCCCGAGCGGACGATCATCGGCGGGCCGTCGCGTTCGTGATCGCCAAGCGCCGTAAAGGGATGAAACAGCGCCCGACGGTCCATCGCGGACAAATCGTCATGGGTGAGCGGCGTGCGGTTGGGAATGGCGGACACGGAGCGTATGATCCTCGTTTGGGCCCTGTGGGGATGGAAGGCCGTAAGATATGGCGAACCCCCTTGCGCCAGAGCGCAAGAGGCGGCGGAATGCGGCGCTGGCGAGGGCCGCTCCCCGGCGGGAAGCGGCGCCCATGTCGATGACAAATCAGCGATTAAAATCGTACATTTGTACGCATGTCGTCGTCAAGAACGCTGAATCTGGGTTTTCTGCATCCGAAACCTATGGCAATTTATTGAAATTGCTTAAAAAATCGCATCGACGATTCTGCTTGAGCAACATCAAGCGCATTTGTATTGCGGTCATAAATCCGCTATGCGAACAATAATTCGAAAATTTCTCTGGAAAACGGTTGTACCCATGATTGACGATCTTGCCGATCCCCGGCTTTTGCGGACCGACCTTTACATCGACGGCGCCTGGACGGCGGCGCAAAGCGGCGCGCGCTCGCCCGTGCGCGACCCGGCGACGGGCGCGGCCATCGCCGAATGCGCCCGGGGCGGGACGGCGGACGCCGAGCGCGCGGTGCAGGCCGCCAAGGCTGCGATGCGCGACTGGTCGGCCCTGGCGGCGAAGGAAAGAAGCGCCGTCCTGCGCCGCTGGCACGATCTGGTGGTGGAGAACGCCGACGACCTTGCGCGCATTCTCACCGCCGAGCAGGGCAAGCCGCTGGCCGAGGCGCGCGGCGAGATTTTGTATGGCGCGGCGTTTTTCGAGTGGTATGCGGAAGAAGCCAAGCGCGTATACGGAGAAACCATTCCGGCGCCGAAGCCGGACCAGCGCATGATGGTGCTGCGCCAGCCGATCGGCGTGTGCGCGGCGATCACGCCGTGGAACTTCCCGATGGCGATGATCCCGCGCAAGGCCGCGCCGGCCCTGGCGGCGGGCTGCGCCATGGTGCTCAAACCCGCCAGCGCGACCCCGTTTTCCGCGCTGGCGCTCGCCGAACTCGCCGACCGCGCGGGCGTGCCGGCGGGCGTTTTCAGCGTCGTGCCGGGCTCGGCGGTCGATGTCGGCGAATATCTCGTGCGGCACGAAGACGTTCGCAAGGTCACCTTCACGGGCTCCACGGAAATCGGGCGGCGGCTGATGGCGCTTGCCGCGCCCACTATCAAGAAGCTTTCGCTGGAACTCGGCGGCAACGCGCCGGTGCTGGTCTTCGACGACGCCGACCTCGACGTCGCGGTCGCGGGCGCGCTCGCCTCGAAGTTTCGCAACGCCGGGCAGACCTGTGTTTGCGCCAACCGCATCTACGTGCAGAGCGGGATTTACGACGCCTTCGCCGAGAAATTCGGCGCAGCCGTCAGTGCCCTGACGGTTGGGGACGGGCGCGAGGCGGGCGTGGAAATCGGTCCGCTGATCGATGAGGACGCCGTGCAGAAGGTGGAGGCGCATATCGCCGATGCGCTGGAGCGGGGCGGGCGGCTCGTGGCCGGGGGCGCGCGCCATGAACGCGGCGGGCGCTTTTTCCAGCCGACGGTCGTCGCGGAGGCGGATGCGGGCATGGCCGTCGCCCGGGAGGAGACGTTCGGCCCGCTGGCGCCGCTGTTTCGTTTTGAGACCGAAAAGGAAGCCGTGGCCGCCGCGAACGACACCGAATACGGCCTCGCCGCGTATCTTTTCGCCCGCGACAACGCCCGGATCTGGCGCGTCAGCGAGGCCCTGGAATTCGGCATCGTCGGCGTCAACGCCGGCATCACCTCCTATGAGGGCGCGCCGTTCGGCGGGGTGAAGGCGTCCGGGCTTGGCCGCGAAGGCTCGCATCTCGGCATTGACGAGTTTCTGGAGACTAAGTACGTCTGTATTGGCGAAGTTCATGCATAGGCGAACGCCTGTGCGATTGTCGCGAATGTTGACGTCGCCTGGCCGAATTCCGATCCGAAGCCGAAAAAAGACATAAAGAATGGCTGAAACCCTGACTGTAGAAGACATCGGCGACCGCGATTACGTGAATTCCTTCGCGCGCGGTCTGGAAGTCATTCGCGTCTTTTCGCGCACCAAGCCGAAAATGACCCTGAGCGAGGTCGCCCGCTCCACGGACATGACCCGCGCCACCGTGCGGCGGTTCCTCCTGACACTGGTGCGCGAGGGATATGTCTATACGGACGGCAAGTATTTCAGCCTCAAGCCCAAGGTGCTCGAACTCGGTTATTCCGCGCTCTCCTCCATGAGCGTATGGGAAGTGGCCCAGCCGCTGATGAGCGACTTGGCGGCGACCCTTCAGGAATCGTGTTTCGCCGCCGTGCTGGAAGGCGATTCGGTGATCTACACCGCCCGCGCCACCTCCAAGCGTTTCGTCAATGTGGGCATCAGCGTGGGCAGCCGCGTGCCCGCCCATTGCGTTTCGTCGGGACGGGTCCTGCTGGCGGCGCTGCCCGAGGAAGCGTTCCTGAAATATCTCGACGCGGCCGAACTGACCAAGTTCACCCCGAACACGATCACGTCCAAGGTCAAGCTCAGAAGCGAAATCGAGGATGTGCGGATCCAGGGCTGGTCGATCGTCGATCAGGAGCTGGAGATCGGCCTGCGGTCGATTTCCGTACCGATCAAGGACGCCGCCGGCGAGGTCGTCGCCGCGCTGAACGTGCCCTGTCCAAGCTCGCGGATCACCTATGAGCAGATGCGCACCCGCGTCCTGACCGAGCTGATGACCGCCTCCAACCGCATCACCGCGGGACTTTTGAAATAAGCCTAATCCCGACTGGCCGACCGCTTGGCGCGAAAGGCGGCGAGGGCGGCAAGCTCGCGGTCGCGCCAGGCGACGCGCGCTTCCCAGTCGTCGAGCGGCAACAGGCGCCGGCGTTCCGCGGCCACCTTCTCGACCAAATCTTCAGTCCACGGATCGCTTTGGCTGCGTTCGGCGCCCATCGCCTCATAGGCGGGGCCGAGCTTTTCTGCGTGCGCCTTGACGCCGCCGCGGGTGTTGAGATCGACGGTCTCGAAAGGGCCGACCACGGACCAGCGAAAGCCGAGCGCGTCGCGCACCAGCCGGTCGAGGTCGCCGACGCCGACAACCCCGTCCCGCACCAGGCAATAGGCTTCGCGCAGCACCGCGCCCTGGAGACGGTTGTAGACGAAGCCGGCGATCTCGCGACGGACGGTCACGGCGTCATACCCGGCCGAAGCGAACAGCGCGCGCGCCCGCGCCAGGCTGTCAGGGTCGGTGAAGGGCGCCGGGACAAGCTCGATCATGCGGATCACGTGCGGCGGGTTGATCGGATGCGCGACGAGGCACCGCTCGCGCCCGGGCAGATCGGCGGCGAATTGCGAGGCGGTGAGGGCCGAGGACGCGCTCGCCAGCGCCGCGTCCGGCGGCGCCGCGGCGTCGAGCCGGGTGAAAATCTCCCGTTTCAGGTCCAGTTTTTCCGGCGCGGCCTCCAGCACCATCGCCACGTCGCCGACCGCCTCGGCCAGGTCGCCGGTGCATGACAGGCGTGCGGCCCAGTCCCCGCGGTCCCGGTCATGGTCCTCCCGATCGGCGCTCGCCTGATCCGGAGCCGCCGGCGCCCCTGAAAGCCCGTCATGAAGCCCGTCATGAAGCTCGCAAGCAAGCCCGCCAGGCAGTCCTGCGGGGAGCCCCGCCGCCGCGAGATCGCCGGCCGCGGTCTCGATCTCCCCAGGGGCGGCGGCGCGGCGCGCTTCATCGGGGTCGCATAGCGAAACCCGGAAGCCGCCGAGCAGGAAGGCGGTCGCCAGCCGGACGCCGATGCTGCCGGCGCCGATGACGGCGATGGCGGTCGCGTCCGGCCGGGGCGTGCGCGCGCCTGCGCCGGTTTGTCCCTGGGGCCGGTCGGAGAGATGATTTGCGTTCGCCATGCGAATTTATGTACACTTTTGTCCGTAAAAGGAAAGCAGTTAAACCGGATCGCCGCCGCCGGGCAATGACGGGTTCGGCAATCTTCATCGCCGGCGATCCATGGCAGCCTATGGCAATCTGCGGAAAGGACGAAACACCATGAGCGATCTCGCCGGCAAGACCATCCTCGTGACAGGCGCCTCCAAGGGCATCGGCGCGGCGATCGCCGCGTCTCTCGGCAGGGACGGCGCGTCGGTGATCGCCCATTACGGCGGCGACGAGGCGGGCGCGCGGGCGGCCGTCGCCGACATTCCCGAAGACCGGAAAACCCTTCTGCAGGCGGATCTTTCCGCGCTCGGCAACGCCGACGCCCTGTGGGAGGAGGCGCTCGCCTGGAAAGGGCGGATCGACGTGGTCGTCAACAACGCGGCGATCATGCTGTTCAGCGAGGGGATCGATGCGCCCCTCGACGAGTGGGACGAGGTCTGGGCGCGCACCTTGCAGGTCAACGTGCTGGCGCCGGCGCGGCTCCTGCGCGCGGCGACGAAAACTTTTCTGGCGCAAGGGGGCGGATCGATCATCACGATTTCAAGCTGGGCGGCGCAGCGCGGCGTCACCAATCCGGGCACCATGGCCTATGGCGCGTCGAAGGCGGCGATCCGCAACATGACGCAGACGCTGGCTCGCGCCTACGCCAGGGACGGCGTGCTCGCCTATGTGATCGCGCCCGGCGTCGTCAATACGCGCCTGTCGCGGGAGTTCGCCGAAACGCAAGGCGGCGTCGACAAGGTGAGCGCGGGGCTCGCCATGGGCGAATGGGTGCAGCCGGAAGACATCGCCGAAACGGTGGCGTTCCTCGCCGCGGGCAAGGCGCGCCATCTGACCGGCGCAACCATCGACATCAACGGCGCAAGCTATGTCCGGTAATGGGGCGCGCGTCGAGTTGCGCGGCGCCCGGCGGCAGGGCCCCGCCTTCCAGTTCGACTTCGGCGGGCGCGTCATCGACGCCTATCAAGGCGAGACCATCGCCGCGGCGCTGATCGCCGCCGGGGAGTGGACCTTTCGCAGAACGCGCGACGGCGAAGGGCGCGGGCCGTTCTGCGGCATGGGCGTATGCGGAGAATGTCTGGTGGAGGTGGACGGCGCGCCGCGCCGCGCCTGTTTCGAAAAGGCGGCGCCGAACCTCAGGGTGTCGCCGGCTCAGGCGCAGGCGGCCTACGCCCCCCGCGCGCAAAAGACGGCCGCGGCGGTCCGCACGCTCACGCCGGAGGTGCTGATCGTCGGCGCCGGTCCGGCCTCGCTGGCGGCGGCGAGCGAGGCGGCGGCGGCCGGTCTCGACGTTCTCGTGATCGACGAACGCGCCAAGGCGGGGGGACAGTATTTCAAGCAGCCCGCGGACGGGTTCGCCATTGCGGAAAACCGTCTTGATGCGCAGTTTCGCGAAGGCGCGGCGCTTTACGACAAAGCGCGCGCCGCCGGCGCGTCTTTCCTGTTCAGGACGACGGCCTGGGCCGGCGCCGCGGACCCCCTCGAAATCCTTGCGGTGTCGCCCGACGCGCCGCTGCGCATCAGGCCGAGGCTCGTGTTCCTGGCGCAGGGCGCCTATGAGCGCAATATCGCCGTGCCGGGCTGGACCACGCCCGGCGTCATGACCACCGGCGCGGCGCAGACCTTCCTGCGCGCCTATCTGACGACGCCGGGCAAGCGCGTGCTGATCGCCGGCAACGGCCCGTTGAACCTGCAACTGGCGCGGGAACTGACGGACGCCGGCGCGCGCGTGGTCGCCGTCGCCGAGGCCGCCCCCGCGCCGGGGCCGTCCAGCGTCCTTGACGCCGCCGCAATGACGCTCGCCGCGCCCGGACTGATGCTGGAAGGGGCGAGCCACCTCTTGACGCTGGCGCGCCGGCGGACCCCGGTGCTGTACGGAACGGCGCTGTCGGCGGTGTACGGGCAGGGGCGGGTCGAAGCCGCGAGCCTGCGCCGTCTCGGAGCGGACGGGACCTTTCTCGACGCGCCCGAGCGCCGCTTCGAGGCGGACGCGGTATGCATCGGCTACGGGTTCGCGCCCCAGAGCGAGCTTGCCCGCGCGCTCGGCTGTGCGTTCGAGTTCTCCGCCGCGCGCGGCGTTCTGGAAGCGGTGCGGGCCGAGGACGGGCGGTCGTCCCTTGAGAATGTTTACATCGTCGGCGATGGCGGCGGTCTTGGCGGCGCGCGGGCGGCCCTCGCCCAGGGCGCCCTCGCCGGGCAGAGCGCGGCCTCGGTTCTCGGACGCGGGGGCGACGCGGCGCGCGCGGCCCGCCTGCGTCGGGAGTTGCGGCGGGCGCAGCGGTTCCAGCGGGCGCTCTGGCGGCTGTTCGAAGCGCCGCTGATCACATCCCAGTTCGCCGACGCAGAGACTGTCATCTGTCGCTGCGAATCGGTGCGCAAGGGGACCCTTGCGGGGCTTTGCGAAGACGGCTGGCGCTCCGTGGGCAGCGCCAAGCGCGCCACCCGCGCCGGCATGGGGCGCTGTCAGGGGCGGTATTGCGCCAGCATGGCGGCCGCGATGATGGGGCCGGCGCCGCTTGGCGAAACCAGCCTGTTCGCGCCGCGCGCGCCAGGCAAGCCCGTGCGGCTGGCCGACATCGCCGCCTATGCGGAGGATTGAAATAAAGAACAGAAGTTCGCTGTGAGAACTTTTGTTCTTGACTGACGTAGCCACCCGTCCCATCGTGTCGCGCGTTATTCGCCGCAGCCGCGGCGGTGTTCCACCAGGGAGGGGAATGATGATGGCCCGCTTGCCGAGACTTGTCTTGCTGCCGCTCATGCTCGCCATGACGGCGCTCGCCGCGTGCGGCGGCGGGCGGGACGATGCAGGGGCGGGCGCGCGCATTTCGTCGCTGGAGGCGATCCGCGAGGCCGGGGTGTTGCGGGCGGGGGTTAATCCGAACTTTCCGCCGATGAGCGTTTACGGCCCCACCAACCAGCTTGAAGGGTTCGACGTCGACGTCGCCCGGCGCATCGGCGAGGAGCTTGGCGTCGCGGTGGAGCTGGTGCCGACCGAGGCCGCCCAGCGGGTGCCGTTTTTAAGCTCCAACCGCATCGACATCGCCCTTGGCGCGCTGACGATGACGCCGGAACGCGCCAACATCATCGACTTCACGGTTCCTCTGCATACGGAATCCATGAACGTGCTGACGACGGACAAGGTCGACGCGCAAAGCTGGAAAGATCTCAACTCCAGCGACATCACGCTGGTCAACATGCGCGGCAACCGGTCTGTCTCGCTTCTCGACGAAGAACTCCCCGAGGCCAGGAAGCTGCTGGTCGACGGCAACGCCGACACGGTGCGCGCCATCGCGCAGGGGCGCGCCGACGCGATGGTGGAGAACATCGATTTTTTCATCGGCTTCACGAAAAACTATCCGCAGGTCAACTGGCGGCTGATTGAAGATCCGATTTTCGTCGCCCATTGCGGGATCGGCGTTCCCAAGGGGGAGGACGCGTTGCGCGAAGCGCTCGACGACATCCTGGTCAAGCTCCATGAAACGGGTTTTATCGAGGAGCGCTGGACGCACTGGTACGGCGCGCCCATGTCGGCGCCGGTGGACCTCGACCGGGGCGGGGATATCTAGAGCCGTTTTCAAGGTCACATGATTTATACAAACGGCTCTGAAGTCTTATCCGGGCGCGCCGCGGAGGCGAAACCGCGAAGCGCTCTCGCTGCAACGCGCTTCGGCGCAACACGCTTTGACGCCACACGTTTCGACGCCATGACGCGAGGACCGGCGCACGAACCCAACGTCGCGGCTATTCAAGACGCAAGATACGGGCGATGAACTATACTTTCGACTACGGGGAGGTGCTGGACCATCTGCCCTATCTTCTCGGCGGCGCCGCGCTGACCTTGCAGATCGCTTTCATCTCCTTCTGGGGCGGGGCGGTGATCGGCCTCGGCGGCGCCATCGGCAAGGTCTATGGCGGACGCCTCAGCCGCTGGTCGATCCAGGCCTATGTGGTCTTCTTCACCAATACGCCCGCGCTGGTGCAGATCTTTTTCCTGTTTTACGCCCTGCCGGAAGCGGGGATCCTGCTCGACCCGCTGCCCGCCGTCCTGATCGGGCTCGTCCTCAACGCCGGGGCGTATCTCACCGATATTCTGCGCGCGGGGGTTATTTCCGTGCGCAAGGCTGAGATCGAGGCCGGTCTGACCCTCGGCATGTCGCGGCTGCAAATCGTGCGGCACGTGATGCTGCCGCATATCGCCAAGACGATTTACGCGCCGCTCTCGAACTTCTTCGTATGGCTCGTTCTCGGCAGCTCCATCGCCGCGCTGTTCGCGGTGGAGGAACTGACCGGCCGCGCCATCAATATCAGCACCGCCAATCTGCGTACGATCGAAACCTTCACCATCATCGCCGGCGTCTATGTGGCGCTGACCTTCGCTGCCAGCATCACGCTGGCGCTGATCGGACGCTATGTCTTCCGCGTCAAGGCGAGGATTTTCTGATGGAACGCATTCTCGCCGAGGCGCCGGCGTTCTTCAATCACTACAATGTCGTTTTCATCCTTCAGGCGATGGGCCGCACCCTGCTGATGACGGTCTTCGGGTGCGCGGTCGGATTCGGCTTCGGGTTGCTGCTGGCGGTCGCGCGTCAGGGGCGCACAGCCGCCGCCATGCCCGTGCGCATCCTGGCGACGCTCTATGTGGAGACGTTCCGGCGCATCCCCTTCCTCGTCGTGCTGTTCATCGTGTTGTACATGATCCAGCCGATATGGCCGACAATCTCGCTTCTCGGCATCGCGATCGTTGCGGTCTGCCTTCTGTCGACGGCGTTCCTGTCCGAAATCATCCGGGCCGGGATCGAATCCGTGCCGCCGGCGCAGGTGGAAAGCGCGCGCGTTCTGAACTTCAATCCGGCGCAGACCCTGTTCTGGGTGATCCTGCCCCAGGCCTGGAAAGTCATCATCCCGCCGGCCATCGCCTTCGCGGTGATGTTCGTGAAAGACACCTCGCTCGCCTCGCAGCTCGGCGTGGTGGAGCTGACCTTCGCCGGCAAGGTGCTGGTCAATCGCGGCTTTTCCCCGGTCCTCGGTTTCGGCGCGATCCTCGTATGCTATTTCCTGTTGTCCTATCCCTTGAGCCTCTTCGGCGCCTATCTGGAGAAACGACTTGCCGCATCTCGCAATCAATGATCTGCATTGCGCTTATGGCGATGTGAAAGTGCTGAACGGCGTCTCGCTCGACGCGGACCGTGGCGAGGTGCTGAGCCTGATCGGCCCGTCCGGGTCGGGCAAGAGCACGCTCCTGCGCGCCCTGATCGGCCTCAGCCCGCCGGCGGCGGGCGCGGTCTCGGTCGGCGGCGCGCCGGTCGACTACCGCGATCGCAAAAGCCTCAGGGCCCTGCGCGAGCGCATGGCGATCGTGTTTCAGCAGTATAATCTTTTTCAGAACATGACCGTCATGGGCAACGTCACCGTGGCGCCGCTCAAGATCCAGAAGCGCCCCCGCGAAGAGGTTGAACGCGAGGCGGCCGCGCTGCTCGACAAGGTCGGCATGGGCGCCAAGCGCGACGCTTACCCGGACGCCCTGTCCGGCGGCCAGCAGCAGCGGGTGGCGATCGCGCGCGCGCTGGCGCTGAAGCCCGAGATCCTGCTCCTCGACGAGGTGACATCCGCCCTCGATCCGGAACGGGTGGGCGAGGTGCTTGAGGTCATCCGCAATCTGGTCGAGGAAAAGATCACGATGCTGATCGTTTCCCACGAAATGTCCTTCGTGCGCGAAGTGTCCACGAAAGTCGCCATGCTCGACGGCGGCAAGGTGGTCGAGGTCGGGTCGCCCGAGCGGATCTTCACCGATCCGGCCGAGGCGCGCACCCGCAGTTTCGTCAACTCCATCCTGCGGCACTGAAGCCAATTGCGTGCAACGCAATTTGCAATTGGCGCGAGCCGCAATCGGCGCTGGATTGTTGTGCGGCGCGCGCCGGCGATCCGCAAAACCGGCGATCCGCTTTTGCCGCAACACCCTTGAGGCGCCGGGGCGACAGCGGGCGGGGTCCTATCGCGGCGCGAAGCATGACAGGTCCGCTCGCGTTTGCGGCGTTTTGCCCTGGGCGAGGTCGGCGACGATCGAGGCGGTCGCAAGACTCGCGGTGAAGCCGATCCAGGGCGCGTAGGCCATGAAGAAGCCCGGCGCGCCCGGCGCCTCGCCGATAATCGGCCGCCAGTCCGCATTGCCGTTCACGAATGCGGCCCATGTCCGCAAGAGCTCGACATCTGCAAGACCGGGAACCGTGTCCACGGCGAGCTTGACGTTGCGCGCCAGCGCTTTGGGGTCGACCACCGGCCTGCCGGCGGCGTCGAGCCGGGCGGGCCAGCCGCCGCCGATGATGATCGATCCGGCGCGGGTCTGTTTCAGCGTCAGTTTCTCCGCCGCCGCGTATACAAGGTGCGAGACCAGCGGCGCCGCGGGTGCGGTCACCGAGAGCTGGATCGGGAACGCCTCGATGTCCATGCGCATCCCCGCCATCTGCGCGATCCGGCCGGAGGCGGCGCCGGCGGCGTTGACGATCCGGCGCGCCTTCACCAGGCCCTGCGAGGTCGTCAGTTCGAACCCCTCGCGGCCGCGCTCGATCGCCGCGACCTCGCAGCCGGACAGAAGCGAGGCGCCTAGCCGATTTGCTGCTTTTGCGAACGCGGGTGCGCAAAGAAGGGGGTTCGCCTTTCCTTCCGTGGGGCAATAGGCGCCGCCCGTCAGCCGTCCGGAAAGGTAGGGCGCGCGGTCCTTCAACGCACTCGCCGAAAGGAGCTCGACGGTCACGCCCGCCGCCCGCTCGATGGCGGCCTTGCGCTCGATCTGGCGCATTTCCGCCTCGCTCGCCGCCACCAGCAGCCCGCCGGTCATGGAGACTTCCAGGTCGGTCCCGAGACGGGACTCGACCTCTCGCCAAAGGTCAATGGAATCAAGGAGTAAGGGGAGCGTCTGCGAGAACGCGGCGGCCCAGTCCGGGCCCAGCCGGACAAACGGATCGTGCGGAATCTGAACATGCAAACTGCCCGCATTGGCCCCCGAGGCGGCGCTGTTGATCTCGTCGCGCTCCAGGAGAATCACCTTCGCCCCGTCTTCGGCCAGACGCCATGCGGTTGCGCAGCCGGTCAGGCCGCCGCCGATAATTGCTGTATCGTACATAATTCGGGATATAATCGTCTCCAAAGCCGCCGAAAGTTGTTTACACCGTTTTGTTCGCCATGGTAACAACTGTACGCAATACAGAAGGGGCCCGCACCGGATTTTTCTCCGCACGGGCGGTTATCATTAACACGTCTGATCGCGGTTGATTCGTCCACTATTCAGCCGAGCGGCAGAGAAGCTGACAGAGGCGCAATGTCTGAAAAAGCATTCCTTGGCAGTTATACAGTTACTGTTACGCCGTTTACGGAAAACGGGGAAGCCGTCGACTTTCCGGCCTTCAAGAAATTCCTCGACTGGCAGCTCGAGGCCGGGGTTCCGGGGGTCATCATTCTCGGCACGACCGGGGAGTTTCTCGCCATCGGCGAGGCGGAGCGCGAGGAGATCGTCGAAACCGCGGTCAAGCATATCGCCGGCAGGGCGCCGGTGCTGGTCGGCGCCACCGACGCGCATACGCCGACGGCGGTGCGCTACAGCCGCCAGGCGGCGGAACTGGGGGCGGACGGGCTGATGATCGCGCCGCCCTATTACTACACGCCGACCCATGACGAGATTTTCAGGCATTATCAGGCGATCGCCGAAGCGGTGTCGCTGCCGATCATGCTCTATAACAATCCGTTCACCACCAATGTCGACATGCCCGCCTCCCTGGTCGGCAGGCTCACCCGCGCTTTCGAGACGGTCCGTTACATCAAGGAAGCCAGCATGGACGTCGCGCGCGTCTATGACATCGTGGAGGAAACCGAGGGCGTGATGAACGTCTTCGCCGGCGAGCGCATCGTCGAGAGCTATCTCCTGGGCGCGGTCGGTTATGTCAATCCCTATGGAAACTATCTCCCTTATGCGACCTCGCGCATCTGGGATTTCCTGGTTCAGGGCCGCATCGACAGCGCCAAGGCGATCGAGCGTCTCGTCAACAAGCTCGATCACATCATCGCCGAGGGCCATCCCACCTACGGCCATCAGTGCTATTCCAAGGCGCTGGCGGCGGCGGTCGGCATGCCGGTCGGCGACGTGCGCCCGCCGCTGACAACCTTCGCCGAACTGGGCGAGGAGGGCGAGCGCCGCCGCGAGAAGATCGTCAAGATCATCGCCGAAATCGACGCCCTGATGGAAAAACTGGACTCCAAGGCGGCCTGAGCTCCGCCGGGACCTGTCCGAAGCTGTCCGAAAGCGTATCACGGAAGTTATGACCGAAGCTGAAGCACGCGACCCGGCGCCGGCGCTATTCCGGCCTTTTTCCCTGCGCGACGTCACGTTCCGTAACAGGATCGTTCTCTCGCCCATGTGTCAGTACAGCGCCGAGGACGGATTCATCACGCCCTGGCATCTCGATCACCATGCGCGGTTCGCCCTTGGCGGGCTCGGCGGCGCGATGGTGGAATCGACGGCGGTGGTGCGCGACGGCCGCATCACGCCGTCCTGCCTCGGCGCCTATCTGGACGATCATGTGGCGGGGCTGGCGCGCATTGTCGACGCCTATCACAGGGCCGGCGCGCCGGTCGGCATCCAGCTTTCCCACAGCGGACGCAAGGGCAGCGCCGCCGCGCCGCTCGACGGCGCCGCGCCGCTCGCCTCCTGCGCGCCGGAACGGGCGTGGGAGACCGTCGCCCCCAGCGCCGAGCCGCTGACGCCGGACTGGCCGACGCCGAGGGCCCTTGACCAAGGCGAGATCGAAGGCTTCGTCGAGGCTTTCGCGACCGCCGCCCGGCGCGCCGTCAAGGCGGGATTCGATTTCGTCGAGATTCACGGCGCCCACGGCTATCTCATCCACAGTTTCGTCTCGCCCCTGTCGAACCGGCGCAACGACGCTTTCGGCGGCGACATCGAGGGGCGCGCGCGCTTCCCGGTCGCGATCGCCGAAGCCGTTCGCGGCGCGATCCCGGAGACGATGCCGCTTCTCTATCGCGCGTCGGCGGTCGACGGCGTCGAGGGCGGGCTGGAGCTTGAAGACACGATCGTCCTTGCGCAAAAGCTCAAGGCCGCGGGGGTCGACCTGATCGACTGCTCTTCCGGCGGGATCACGGGCGCCTCCGGGCGCGCCCACGCCAGGCCGTCTCCCGGCTATCTTGTTCCTTACGCAGAGGAAATTCGCCGCAAGGCGGAGATCCCGACCATGGCCGTGGGTCTGATCACGAGCGCACGCCAGGCCGAGGCGATCATCGCGGAGGGGCGGGCCGATCTCGTCGCGCTGGGCCGGCAATTGCTCGCCGATCCCGCCTTCGCCTATCACGCGGCCCTTGAACTGGGGCGTCCCGACCCGGCCGGCGTGCTTCCCGAGGCGTACGCATTTTTCCTGCGGCGCCGGTCGGACAGCGCCAGGAAAGCGTAGGAGCGCAAGGCGCGCCACGAAAGACAGGCGAAAGGAACAGCTCATGACGCAACCCTGCATCATCAGCGTGGCGATCACCGGATCGGTGCCGCGCAAGGAAAACAATCCCGCCGTTCCGATCACCGTCGTCGAGCAGATCGAATCGACTCACGAAGCCTATGAAGCGGGCGCCACGCTGGTCCATATCCACACCCGCCGCGACGACCAGACGCCGGTGATCGACGCCGACCGCTTCGCCGCCGTGCAGGAGGGCGTGCGCAAGCACTGTCCCGGCATGATCACGCAGTTCTCCACCGGCGGGCGCTCGGGCAAGGGCGCCGAGCGCGGCTCCATGCTGCGCCACCGTCCGGACATGGCGTCGCTGGCGACCGGCTCGTGCAACTTTCCCACCATCATCTACGAAAACGCGCCGTCGCTGATCGAGGAATTGGCCGGCGCGATGCGCGAACACGACATCAAGCCGGAGATCGAGGTGTTCGACCTGGCGATGCTTTACAACGCCGCGACGCTGGTCGAGCGCGGCCTGCTCGATCCGCCCCTGCATGTGCAGTTCGTTCTCGGGGTGAAAAACGCTCTTCCGGCGCGGCGCGACATTCTCGAATTCGAAGTGGCGAAGCTGAAAGAACTCATGCCGGACGCGACCTGGGTCGCCGCCGGGATCGGGCGCTGGCAGGCGCCGGTCAATCGCTGGTGCCTTGAGATGGGCGGGCACATGCGCACGGGCCTTGAAGACAATATCCGTCTTGATGCGGATCGCCTCGCGCCGTCGAACGCGGCGCTGGTCTCGCTGTGCCGCGAGATGTGCGACGAAGCCGGCCGCCCGGTCGCCACGCCGCAACAGGCGAGGGACATTCTGTCCCTGAACTGATCTTTTTGCCCCGGCGGGCGCGGAGAGCCGGTCGGGGCGCGTTTTCTTTTTCACCGGCTTTCGCGTCGCCGCCGCCCCTTGAACGGGCCGCGCGACCCGGCGGGTTGTCGCCGCTCGCCCGGCCGCGGCGCTATTTTCCCTTCGCTAATTTTCCCTGGTGCTATTCTTTCGGCGCTGTCCCTTCACCGCGTTGCGGCGAAGCCGGGAAGGCCGCGCAGCGGCGCTGCGGGCGGACAAACGGAAGGGTGGCGGGGCGGGCATGACGGCGTCGGCGAGTAGCTGTATCACGACGCATCCGCAACGCGCCTGCGCGAGGCGGAGCGCCCCCGCGACCCGGTTCGCGGCAATGCGCCGCATATGCGCATGCGGCGCCGGTCTTGTTGAACGGCCGCTCGACCCCGAAAGCGGCGCGGCGACAGGTGGAAAAGGAGGCTGCGGCCCGCATGAGCGAGATGACCAATTCGATCGGCGCCCTTTACGCCTATGACGTGGACGGGCGCGGACGCGGGTGGCGGCTCGATCCGGAACACATTCCCGCCCCTAAGGACGGCGACGGCTACCGCTGGGTGCATCTCGACATGGATCATCCGGGCGCAGAGGCGTGGATCGCGGCGCAGGCGGACCCGCTGGTCGCGGAAGCGTTGACCATCGAAGACACCCGGCCGCGCTATTTCCGTTTCGGGGAAGGCTTTTTGCTGAACCTGCGCGGCGTCAATCTCAACCCGGCGTCCGACCCGGAAGACATGGTCTCGATCCGCCTTTGGGCCTGCGGGCGTCTGATCGTTTCGGCGCGGCGGCGGCTCATGGCCGTGGTCGCCCTGCGCGAGGCGCTGGAGGCGGGCGCCGGGCCGCAGACGCCGGGGCGGTTCATCGCCGCCCTGTCGGAAGGCCTGACCGAACGCATGGCGCCGGTCGTCGACGGCGTCGCCGACGAGGTCGACGCGCTGGAGGAGACCAGCCTCGACAGCGCCGCGGGCCTGCGCGCGTCGCTTGTCGACATCCGCCGCACCACGATCGTCCTGCGGCGCTACATAGGGCCGCAGCGCGACGCCCTCGGCCGCCTCGCCGGGGAAAGCGGGGATTTTTTCGACGCGGCCGATCAGACCCGCCTGCGCGAGACTATTGATCGCATCACCCGCCTGGTGGAGGAGATGGACGCCGTGCGGGAACGGTGCGCGGTCTTGAACGATCAGTTGGCGGACGCCCGCGCCGAGGAAATGAACCGCAACATGATGGTCCTGTCGGTCGTGGCGGCGATCTTCCTGCCGCTCGGGTTTCTCACCGGCCTTCTTGGCGTGAATGTCGGCGGCGTGCCCGGCGCCGACAATCCTTATGCGTTCGCGCTCCTGTGTTTGCTGATGACGCTGGTCGGCCTGGGCATCACGCTGTTTTTCAGAAAGCTGAAATGGATATGATCCGCCTCCCCCTGACTGCCGTCCAGGTCGCCGCGCTGTCGGCCGCGCTGGTCATTGCGCTGGTCGTCATGGGGACCGCCGCGCCGCCGGCGCAGGCCCAAACGCAGACCGAGACCCAGGCAGAGACCGCCGCGCCGGCCGCTGCGCCTACCGCTGCGCCCGTCGATCTCGACCGGCAGGCCGCGTTCATCGCCGATGAAGAAAGCGCGGCGGCTGATCTTCGCGGCGCGTTCGAACAGGCGGCGGCGGCGGATCTCGAAACGCTGCAGCGGTCGCTCGGCGAACGGCGCGAAAAGGTCGACGCGGCGTTAGCACGCCTGCGGGAGGAACAGGCGGCGCTGCAGTCGCGTCTTCCGGCGTCGCCTTCCGCCGGGCCCACCGCCGGCGCCGACAATGCGGACATGGACAGCGCCGGCGACGGCCCTGCGGGCGGCGCGGCCGGCGATGACGGCGGGGGCGCCGGCGCTTCGCAGATGTCCGACGCCGAAGCCGCGGCGCGCCTCAAGGATGAGCAACGTCTCGCCGCCCTGAACGATGCGATCGACCGCGCCGAGCTTGTCCGCCGCGACTATGACGGGCTGATGGCGCATGTCGCCGAGGCCGCCATGCGGGCGTCCCTGCAACAGGCGGTGGATGAGCGGCGCGCGGACATCGAAGCGGCGGGCCGCCGGCTGGAGGAAGCCGCGGACGAGGCCGCGCTCATCGCCCTGCGCGAGGAGTTGCGCGCGCTTCGCGACGCGGGCGCGGAAGCCATCGCGCCTTTGAAGACCTCGCGCGAGCGCCTCCAGGCCGATCTTGAGCGGCTGGGGCCGCCCCCCGCCGAAGGCGAGGCGGAGGAATCCCGGGAAATCGCCGAGGAACGCGACAAGCTGCGCGGCGCGCTCGCCATCGAGGACGGAATCATCCGCCAGGCCGATCTCAACGCAGCCGACGTCAACCGGTTGCTCGCCGATATCTCCCGGCGCCGCCGCGACCAGTTTTACAGCCAGATCCTGACCCGCGGGCCGACCCCGTTGAACGGATCGCTGATCGGTCCCGCCGCGCGCAGCGCTTCCGACGCGTTCGCGGCGATCGCCGACAGCGCTCGCGACTGGCGCGCGACGAAAACCGCCAGCGGCGCGCTCGCCCGGGCCTACGCCCATATCGGCGTCAGCCTGTTCGTGGGGTTTTTACTGTTCGTCCCCGCACGGCGCTGGGCCAATCGCCGCATTCTTGACCGGCTTCAGCGCCTCGAACCGACGCCGGGGCGCCGGGCCTGGGCGGCGCTGTTGCGGATCTTCGCCCGGGCCGCGCCGGGGGTCGCCGCGGGCCTGATCGTGATGGCGGCGCTCGGCGCGCAGAGCGTCGTCGATGAGCGGACAAGCGCCCTGGCGCGCGCGGTCTGGTTCGGTCTCGTCGGGCTCCTCACGGCGGAAGCGGCGGCGACCGCGATCCTGTCGCCGAGCGTTTCCGGCTGGCGCCTCATGCCGCTCGACAAACGCTGCGGTCAGGCCGTCAAGGCGATCTTTCTGGCCTTTGTTTTCCTGTTTTTCACCGACCGCGTCGCCAGCGCCGGCACGGCGGTTTTCGGCGGCGGCCAGGAATTGCCGCGCCTGCAAAGCGCGCTCATCGCGGTTTCGATGGGCGTCCTGATCGTTCTGCTGTCGCGCCGGCAGCTCTGGTCGCTGGACGATCATCGCAAGGACGCCTTCAGCGACGACGCCAAGACCTTCGCCCGGATGATCCGGAAAGGGGCTCTTGTCGTCGGCGTTCTGATCATCGCGGCGACGCTCTACGGATATGTCGCCCTCGGCTATTTCGCCGCCACCCGCGCGTTCATGCTCGGGGGGCTGTTGCTGCTGGGCCTGTTCGTCCGGCTGATCGTGCAGGAGGCGCTGCGCACGCTTGACCAGACCCTGAGCGGCAGGAAGTCGAGACCCGAGGACGAGACCGACAACGAGCGGCTGATCTTTTTCTGGATCGGCGCGTTCGTCGACCTGCTGATCGTCCTCGCCCTGCTGCCGCCCGCGGCCATGGCGCTCGGCGCCGAATGGGTCGATGTGCGCGACATGGCGACCAACGCGTTTTTCGGCTTCAAGGTCGGGAATTTCACCATCTCCCTGGCGCAGGTGTTGGGGGCGATCTCCCTCTTCGCGGCCATTCTCGCGGTGACGCGATTTATCCAGCGCACCGGCGAGAAACGCTTTTTCCCCCGCACCCGCCTCGATGTGGGCGTGCAGAATTCCCTGAAGACGCTGATCGGCTATGTCGGCCTGGTGATCGCCATCATGGCGTCGGTCAGCGTGCTCGGATTCAACCTCTCCAACCTTGCGATCATCGCCGGCGCCTTGTCGGTGGGCATCGGCTTCGGGCTTCAGAGCATCGTCAACAACTTCGTGTCCGGGCTCATTCTCCTGTTCGAGCGTCCGATCAAGGTGGGCGACTGGATCGTCGTCAGTTCCGGGGAGGGCACGGTCAAGCGCATCAGCGTCCGATCGACGGAAATCGAGACCTGGGACCGCTCCTCCATCATCGTGCCGAACTCGGAGCTGATCTCCTCTTCGGTCACCAACTGGACCCACAAGGACCGGTGGACGCGGCTGATCATCCCCGTGGGCGTATCTTATGACAGCGATCCGCGCGAGGTCGTGAAAATCCTCGAAGGCGTCATCAACGCCAACAGCAAGGTGATGCGCTTCCCAGAGCCATACGTATTCTTCAGCGGTTTCGGCGACAGCTCGCTCGATTTCGAACTGCGCGTGTTCCTGCGCGAGACGTCGGACCGCATTCCGATGCTGACCGAGCTTCGCATCGCGACCTTTGAAGCGCTGAAGGCCGCCGGCGTCGAAATCCCGTTCCCGCAGCGTGACCTGCATGTGCGCTCCGCGCCGGGCCTTTCCGGTATTTCGTCCGCACCCGGCGCCGCGCCGGCGCATGAGGCGCATGAGGCGCAGGACGAGCCGGCGGCGGACGGCGATGCGGGCAATCCGGCGAAGGCCGCCGAGTAACGCCCATCCGCGCCGCACTGCCCTTCATCTTGCCGGCATCATCTTTGTGCTGATTGAAAGGCGGGCCGCCGCGAGCGCCGGCCTTCTCCGGCCATGGGCGCTTTGCCGCCATTGGCGCGGCGCGCCGACGCAAGTCCGCAGTTGCCGGGGAGGGGTTTTGTCGCGCCGTTGCGGTTTCGTCGGGTCTCCGCAAGCCGGCGCGGCCGCGATTACATTTTTGTTTGTATTTTTCTTTAAAGGCAATATAGTGAAATAGTGAGGAGCGATATTTAAAATCAAAGCTGCAAGCTCCGACATGTTAAGTCTGTAATACGTTAAGCCTGTTTTTTCCTTGGTTTTTTCGCGTCGCCATCGGGTCCCTGCGTCGGTTCGCTGCGTTGGGTTCCTGGCGGCAGTCTGCCGCGTGGGCGTCGTTCGCGGACGTTACTGATAGCCGTTCCCAGGTTTGTTCATGGGCCGCATGCCGTCTTTCCGGCAAGGGTGCAGTTTTGTCGCCTTACGTCGGCGTTTCCAGTCGCCGTTCATGCGCCGGCTTTTTTTGTCTTCCGCCTTGCTTTGGTCTTCAGCATTACGCCTGCGCGACCGCAACCGTTAGAGGGATTCCATGTCTGATTTCGTTACGGCCTCGCTTCGCCTCTGGGCTCTCATATTCACCCTGGCTTGGGCGGCGGCGTGCGCTCCCGAGGCCGCGCCGGGGGATGCGTCCGGGAATGCTTCTGACAGCGGGCCCAGCGCGGCCGCGGCGGAAGATCCGTGGCCTGAACGCAAGGAAGACGTCGCGCATATTCTCGCCAGGGGCGAACCGCTGGAGCCGACGCCCCTCGACCTCAGCGACGAGCGCGAATACCGCTACCTGATCAACCAGCTTCGCATGGCGGGCGTTACGCCTGATTTCGCGCCGCAGTTTTTCAGGATGATCGAGGCGGAGCGCGAGCGCCATCAGGACCCTGACTACGTCGCCGCCGCCCATGCCCGCTCCATCGACATGATGACCGCGGATGTGGAGAACGAGGATTATCTCGTTCCCGCCGTCAATCTCATGACAAGCGTCGGGAACACCGCTCCGACCTCCAGCGAGGTTGTCACCAGCGGCCTGTCCTCCGTGCGCGGCGGAACCCTTGGGACGCACATCACCCTTTCCTTGTACGACGCGAATAACAACCTGATCGCTCAAGGGTCGAAAAGCTCGCCCTCGGGGCAGGGACAATACACCTACGCAACGACGTCCGGTTCATCGGACAGCGCCGCGGTGAAATCCTCCATGCTTTATTCCTATGTCGCCAATGACGGCACGTTTCACGCCGGCACGAAACGCGCGGCGACGGACGACATTTCCGTCACGATCGTCAACACCGCGCCGACCTATACGCGGGCGGGCGTGACCACGGGGAACATCGTGGCGTGCATGAACAGGAACAGCGGCCAGAAGTCCGACTGCGATTACTGGCAGCCGCAGCCCCATCAGATCATCCTGCCGGTGCAGGGCTCGATGGATTTCAACAACGCCATCATCAAGTCCGGCGGCGTCCCGCAAAACGGCAATGTCTATTTCATGCTTGTGCATCCCACCCCGGCCACGGGCGGCGGCTGCGTTTTTCCGGGGCTGACTACGGACCAGTTTTTTCAGAACGCGACCTATCCGGATGCGAATACCGTTGCCTGGAATTTCAACCCGCAGGATTTCGGCCAGGCGCAGCAATGCATGCCGAGCGGGTCCAACGCGCTCTTCACCCTGTCCATCGAAGTCACCGTGGACCTGAACGGCGCGCCGACCCCGGTGGTCGGCGCCATCGCGAGTTCCGGCGCGGCGGCGGTCAACGACAATGTCATGCAGATCCCTGAAATCCAGATTCTCTGGGGCTGCCTGGTCGAAGGCACGATGGTCGAGATGGCGGACGGCGGCTTCAAGCCGGTCGAGGAAATCGTCGCCCAGCAGGACAGGGTCGTCGCCGACGCCGACGGCGCGACAAGGCTCGTCACCGGAACCGTTCATGGTACGGAGGATTATGTCATCAGGCTGACGACCAGCGGCGGCAAGACCGTCTCGGTAACGAAGAATCACCCGATGGTCATGGCCGGGTTCCGCATCAAGCTGGCGCGCGAAATCGGCGTCGGCGACGAGATCCTCACCCGGGACGGGCTGGATACGGTGACGGCGGCGGAACGGCGGGACTATGGCGGCAAGGTCTACAACCTCGTGCTGGAGCAGACGACGGAGGTTGAGCGCCAGCGGGGCGTTACCCTGTTCGCAGACGGCGTCATGGTCGGCGACAACCATATGCAATCCGTGTTCGAGAAAGAATATCTCAAACGCGCCGAGACCATTCACGCCAACGCCCCGATCGAATGGCGCGTCGATAACGAAAACATCCTGAACCGTCATGCGGAGCGCGGCGAGTCCAGCGTTTACTGAACGTCATTCAAGGAAGAGAACTCATGATCAAGCTTAAGACGTTTCCGACCGCGAGGCTGGCTTCCCTGGCCGGCTGCGCCGCGCTCATTCTCGCCGTCAGTCCCTCATCGGCCCAGAACGGAACCGGTCCCCAGGGGGCGGACGCGACGGACATCAACGGCATCTACGTCTCCACCAACGGCGATGTCGGCGTCGGCACCAACGCGCCGACGGCCGATCTGCATGTGCGCGGCGACATGCACACGGAAGGACGTCTGAGCGGGAACGGCTATCAGGGCCGCTATAACGGCGCGCCGCTGTTCAACGCCGCCAACACCCTCGGCAATCCGGCGGGGTTCGTGTTCGTGTTCGACGAATTGAATTTCGGCAAGACGCCGCAGGCGATCCAGATCATGAATCCCGATGCGAATGTCTACAAGACCTTCGTCATCGGCCACCCGGTCGACGAGGCGCGGTATCTCGTTCATGCGACGCTGGAGGGGCCGGAAGGCGCCGTCTTTTATCGCGGCAGCGCGCAACTTGAAAACGGCGAGGCGACGGTCCGTCTGCCGGACTATTTCGAAGCGCTGACCAAGGAGGAGGGGCGCACCATCCAGCTCACCAATGTCGGCGGTTTCGATCCGCTGGCGATCAGGCTGACGGATGGGAAACGCATCCGGGACGGCGCGTTCTCCGTCATTTCGCAGAACGTCGCCTCCGCGCAGCGCTTTGACTGGGAAGTAAAAGCAACGCGTAAGGACAAGCCCGACCTGGAGGTCGAACCGCTGCGAAGCGACATGATCGTGTCCGGGCTCGGGCCGTACAAGATCGGCATGAAACGCATGGCCCGCAACTAGGGCGCGCGCGATGACCCCTATGCCCCACAGGTCAGCCATTGTCAGGCCGGCGCTCGCAGCGCTTCTCCTTGGCTTCATTGCCGTTGCGGGGTGCGCCGTCAACAGGGAGGCCGGGTCCCAGCCCGGTTCTTCGTCCGGTCCCCTGGCCGGCGCAGACGACTTCCGGGCCGCGCCCGAGGCGCTGGCCGCCGTCGCGGCGGCCCCGCAAATCGGCGCCGCGGCGATGGCCGCGACGGCGGACGACCAGCCCTGGTCGATCACCGTCGCAAGCTGGAATCTCTTGAATTTCGGCGATCACAAGGCCGGCTTGCCGCCGCCGAGCCAGCGGCCCGCTCTGATGACGCGGATGGCGTCCATCATCAGCATGTACAACATTGTCGTGCTGCAGGAAGTGCTGAACGGCGGCGCCAGCGTGACCGCCGGTCTCGCGCCCTTCCTGCCGGCCTATACCTGCCTCAACATTTCCGCGCCCGCCGGCCGGGCGGGAAGGCCCGAGAATTACGCCGTCTGTTACAACAACGACGCCAATCTCGCCTATGGCGGCGCCTTCGACTATCTCGGCAATCCCTATACGGCGCTTAACGGCGGCGTCCAGACCGCGCAGAATATCTGGATGCGCCCGCCCGCTTATGTACGGTTTCGCTACAGGAAGCCCGACAACACCTATTTCGAATTCGACGTCACGACCATTCACACCAAGCCGCAATACAGCGCCGGGGCGCGGCCCCCCGGCACGCCGGCCAACGCGCCGAAAAACGCCAGCGTGCGCAACGAGCTTCAATCCGCCCAGACCAATCTTCAGGCGACCTATCCCAAGCGCATCCTGATCGGCGATCTGAACGCCGACTGCGTCTATTACCAGCCGCGGTTTCGCGGTGCGGAATTCAACGCCTGGACCTGGGTGATCGGCGACGGCGTGAAGACCAACACGGCGCAGTCCTCAAGCTGCGCTTATGACCGCATCATCCTCAATCCCGCCATCATGGCGGACTATCAGGCCAGCGGCGTCTACCGGCTGGGCATCAATCTGAGACTTGACGGTCGCCGCGTGTCCGACCATTACCTCGTCTGGGCGCGGTTCGGCGGCGTCGTGAAGAAGAAGGCGCGGAAAATTCTGTCCGTGAGCGCCGCTTCGGGCGTGCGCAAGAAGCGCCGGCTCAAGCGAAACTCAAGGGTCTATTTGAAAGGGCTGAACCTCGCGCAACCGCAGGCGGGCAAAAGACCCAAGCTTTACATCACGCGTTATGTGAAGACCCGGAATTTCGACAGTTTCAACAGCTTTCCGCTGACGGACGTGCGCGGCGCGCCAACCGCTGTCGAGATCACGTCTTCCGGGGATTTCCAGACGCCGGTGGCGTGGACCGCTCAGGCGGCGGGGCTCTATAACACCGTTCTGGACATGAACGGCGACGGCGTCTTCCGGGCTGCCGACGGCGACGTGGCGAATAGCAATAACGAGGCCGACCTGATCGTCGTTCCGTCGGGCGAGACCCACAGCCTGCTCGCTTCCCTCGACGACAACGGCAACACGCGCGAGCTTTTCGACGCGGACAGGGCCGAGAACGTCTACGCCATCGCCCGCGACCTGCCGGCGTCGGCCGATGTCGATCTCTATGTCGTCGCCAGCAAGCTGCTCCCCGCATCCTTCACCAGTTGGGGCGCGATGAAGGCGGCGGGCACGCTGAACCTGGCTGCCGTCGCCGTGCCCGTTCTGTTTCGCGGCGGCAACCTGATCAGATCCGGCGGCGGCTGGACCGCCCCGGACGCGCGCGCGGCCGCCGCGCTGGGCGAGGTGGCGCTGTTTCAGACCATTACGTCCGACGACGACGGCGGCCTCTTCGCAAGCGCCTGGTCGACGCCCGGTCTTCTGTTCAATGGCGGCGTTTACACCGCGCCCCCGCGATCATACGACGTGCCGGACGGCGTGACGCTTCCCGACGTGCCGCCGAACGCCGAGTGGGACATGTGCGACGACGACGTCGTCAATCAGTATCCGGCGATTGCGCAGGCCTGCCGGGCGCCGTCGCCCGCAGCCGGCGGGCAGACCGCCGACAACGGATCGACCTTTCCGCATTATTTCGGGGTCAAGTTCAACCTGGTGCTGGACGTTAACCGGAACGGCGTGTTTGACGGGCCGGATCTCGTTGACATTTACGACATCGGCGACATGACGACGTTTTTCGCCGCCGGGAACCGGACGCTCAGCCCCGACGACAACGGGTCTCCCGCCATCGGCGAATACAAGGAATTTCTGGACGCGCACATGAATCTGAACGACGAACTGGATTCGAGCAATATCTATACGGATGAAACGCTGTCGGCGTCGTACCGGTATAATTGCTCGACGGTGCTGTCCCGGGATTTCTTCGACGACCACCTCACGCCGAGCGCCCAGACCGGTTTTCGGGTCCAGAACAACGAGGTCTATGTGGACCAGGTGAACCAGGACAGCGCTTACGCCTATTCGACAAACGTCTTTTACAGCAATGTGGACGTCAATCTGGGCGAGGCATGCTGGTCCGCCAGCAACACCGCCTATTATGACGGTTTCCACGCAACGTCGAACACGTCGGTGACCGTTATCGCCGAGACGCATCAGGTCAACAACAGCGTCATCGCCGATGCGGGAAGCGACGTCTGCCTGACCGCCGCGGACGGTCTCGTCTTGAGCGCCACGGCGGCGGGCGCGGCGGGGGGCGCGCTTTTCGGCGGCCCTATCGGCGCGGCTTTCGGCGGCGCCGTCGGCTTTATCGTCGGCGAGGTCGAATCACAGTTTGTGAAACCTTCATGCCGCTGAGGGGCTTGAGCGGGCGATGCGGCGCGGGCAGGCGTCCATAACGGCGCCGGCGGGCCGACCGGGCGATCCGGAAGGGGCCCGCAAGCGATTTCGGGGCCGGGGCGTTAAAGGGAAACGCCGAACAGCCCCGCGTTTTTCGGAGAAACAATGCCGTCGACCGAGACGCCGTCCTCGCTCATGGTCTGTTTCTCGATGATTTTCCACGCGGTGCCGTAGCCCAGATCGCCGTCAACGCCCACGCCAAGGGCGCGCTGGAGGCTTTCGACGCTATCGCCATAAGATCCGTATCTCAATGTTTTCGGCAGGCTCTGCGGCTGCGCGGCGGCGAGCCTCGCTTCGCGGCCCGTCAGCAGCATATAGAAAAAGGACTTGCCGTCGTCGGCGGTGGCGGCTTCGAAGCTGTCATTGTCGATCGCGGCGAGGCCGGCGGCGAGGCGAAATGCGTCCCACGCGCCGACGGACCGGCGCGCCGCCGGGTAATACGCGCCGTCCACGACCTGACATCCGGCGGAGGAGTAGTAAACCGGGGAAGTGCGCTCGTTCAGCACCGCCGCGTGGATGTTGTCCGCCACCGGCATCGGGTTGCCGTTGAAATCGAGCGGCGCGGCGAACCAGTGCGTGTGCACGCTGATCCTGAATTCCGCCGTGCCGTCGTCTAGGGTCGTGAACGCTTTTTCGCGCCGGACCGGCGCGGCCTTCTGCTGTATGAAGGCGCCGGGTTGTTTCGCGCTGACGCTGGAGAAACTCCGGCCGTGCAGACCAACCTTGTACTGATGAACGCCCGTCGGCAACAGATTGGCGCCTTCCTCGTTACGGGCCTGTGCGAAAAGATAAATCGCATTCGGCACCGTCGATCCCTCAAATGCGGCGACCTTGCCCGCCGCGCGGTCCCAAACACCCAGGACGCAGGAGCGATCGAGGAAATTCGGAACGGTTTCCACCAGCGTCACGCGGTCGCAAAGCGAGCTGGCGTCGCCGGTGGTCCGGCATCCGCGCAGACCGAACAGGATCCTCGACGAGAAGCCTTCGTGTTTTGGCGCAGCGAAGCGCGCGTCGAACCCGTTTTTTTCCGCGAGCCGTTCAAGGTGATCCGCGCTCAGATCGAACGGCGTGTCGGAAAAGGGTTCGTCAAGAAACTGGGTGTCCGGATTATCGTCCCGGTCTGCGGCGTCGAACCATGACCTGATGCGGAACTGTCCGTTTTTCAAGTCGTTCAGGTAAGCCCGGAACTCGGTCCGCGTCAGGTCGAAAGTGGAGCGCTGAAAGGTCGGCTCCGCGTCGGAAAGAAACAGGGCTTCAAGAAAGTCGTCGCTCAAGGCCCAGTCGTCTTCCGGCGCCGCAAGCGCGGTTTTTGACAGAAATGTGTAAGACAGGGCTGCGTGCGCGCATGCGTTCAGGAACCTGCGGCGATTGATCTCGACCATGCTCTATCCCCCCCGAGAAATAACGCGCGAGCAATAGCTTGCCGTCAATAACGCGCCGCCCGAACGGATACGGACGCCGCGCGTCTTTAAGCGTAAACAAAATCCCCGGGCCTTGCCAGCGAAACATGATGGCCATACTATTTTCGCGCGTCGGGACGGGGGATCATTGATGCGGGGGCTTTCCAGGAGAACGCTGGTCACTTCATGCGCATGCGCTGCGGCGTCATGCGTCGCCGGCCCGTTTTTCCCGGCGGGGGGCGCGCGGGCGCAATCGATTCAGTTCGAGGACGGATGTCGCGAATTCGACCTGGCCTCGATGAACGCCGCCACCGTGAGCATGGAGCTTGACGAGGAAGCCAGCGCGGCGTTCGGCATCGGGCCGCAGCCGGCGCGGGTCGTGTCCATGGTCGAATATCTGAATGCGATGCGGAACCGGCCCGGCAACTGGGACAAGGTCGCCGAACAGATCGCCGGAGACATCAGAAGCGTTCTCGACTTTTACGGTTTCGGCCTGTCGGACATCGCTTTCGGCGTCCTGACCGGCGGCGCCACGCTGCAAACGCGCATGTACGTCACCAATAATCAGGGCGTGCTGGGAGAGTTGAAAGCAGCCTCTCCCATCTGGACGGAGGCGAAATACGCGGTTGTCATCGCTGAACGGCTGTTGCCGCAGGACGTCAGGTCGCCCGATGCGAATGTCGACCAGTTTTCCGCTTACGTGGCCCACGAGATCGGGCACGCCTATATCGAAGAGAAGCAACTCGGCGTTTATTTCACGCAGGACGCGTCAGGACTGGGCCGGGTGCTGAACGCGCTCGGACATGAGCTGCATGCGGATTATCTGGCCGCATCGTTTCTTTATCGGCTTGATTCCGATTGCGTCAAGCTCCGCGACCTCGCCGACAACTTTTTCCGTCTCGGCGAGGTGCAGATTTCCAGCGCGACGCATCCTCTTCAGGCGGAACGGTTTACGATCGTGATGGACGCGATCTCCAACGCGGAAGTCACCGCGCTGGCCAATAAAGTGGTTTCACGAGGGCGCAACGCCGCCATCAACATGCTGGAGGCGCGGATTCCGCCGGCCTAGGGCGTTGAGTTGGCGGCGCGGCGCGCAACCATGCGGGAACGCGCCGCTGTAACGGGCCGCTATCGGTGGGGCGACGATAGGGGCTGCCGGCAACCGGCCCGCCATGACGAGGGGAGTGCGATGAGACCGGCGAGGATGAAACTGGCGATGACAGGCAGAACGGCGCTGCGCGTCGCGGGTCTGGTCTTTGCGCTTGCGGGCGCGCCCCTGCATGCGCAACAGGCGCCGGCGAACACGCTCGAAGGAACGATCGTCATCGAGGGGCCGACGCAAGACCGGGTCAAGGGCGATTTGCGCGTGGCGGACGACGCTGTGATCGTCACCAACGGCAACGATTATTCGCTCGTGGTTTCCGGCGACCTGATCATCGACGGACGCCTGCGTTTTCTGTCCTTCGCGTCGCCCGGCGAGGCGCACGCCGTTCCGCCGGCGCGGCGCGGCGCGCGCGGGCGGGACGGGCGCGGTTACGATCCGGGTCCGTACAGCGAGGGCTTGTGCGCCGCCTGCCGCGGCCGTCACGGGGAAGACGGCGAACGCGGCGCCGCCGGCGCCGCTGGCGCTCCGGGGCGCGCGGCGGGGCAGATCGAGATCGTGGTTTTCGGCGACGCGGTCGGAAAAATCAGTTTCCGGAACTTCGGCGAAGACGGTCAGAGCGGCGGACGCGGCGGGGACGGCGGCGATGGCGGCGACGGCGAGCAGGGCGGGCGCGGCTACGCCATGATGAGCTACCTTGAAACCTCGTCGCGCGCGCGGACGACCGTCGACGATTGTATCGAGTATCCAGGCGACGGCGGCAATGCGGGACGCGGCGGCGCGGGCGGCGTTGGCGGCGCCGGCGGCGTCGGGGGAGACGGCGGCGACGTCTTCGTGACCATCGACGGCGACCGGTCGCGGTTCGACGTCGTCGAGCTTGAACTGGACGGCGGCGCGGGCGGCGTTGGCGGTCGGTCCGGCGCGCGCGGGCGCGACGGCCTGCCGGGTTTCGGCGGGCGCGGTCTTGGCGGTTGTCCGCACCGCATCACGCAGGCGGCGGGCCTTCCCGCGCCGGCGCGCGCGCGCGAGGAAACGGCGGCGGCCGGCGCTGTGGGGGAAGATGGCGCCGCGGGCCGGTTCGTTGACGGGGCCGAACTGGCGCTGACGCGTTAAGGGGGCCTTGCCGCGGCGCGCGCCGCCGGGTGCGATCGAACAAGCCGGCAAACGAGTTGGCGAACAGGCTGGGAGCTTGCAATGGCGACACAAATTTTCATGGAACCGGCGCCGCGGGTGCGCTCCGCGGCCAAGGTGACCACGGACCGGTTGTTTTACATCAACCTTTTCCGCGACGGATTTTTCGAGGCGATCTGGGAAACCGGTCCGAATTCCATGGATTACGCGCATCTGGACGAGCCGATCAGCCGCAACCGGTTTATCTTGACCGGCGAAGTGCTGCAGGCGCTGGCCGATCAGAATGCGTTCAGGTTTTTCCGCGACGGCGGCGCCGGCGTCGACGAGGACGACCTTGTCGTTTTCGGATTGCGCGGATGCGTGTGCGACGCGCCGCCCCTCGGCTTTTCGGGCGCCGTTGAAGTGCGCGAGGAGGCGTGCGACCACGCCGGGTACAAATGCCTGATCGGCGCATGGCGGCGCTCGACTGGCGAGATCGCGGTGTTTCCCGCCACGACCATTCCGTCTGCGCCCTATCTCCTGATGAACGCCCTTGGCGTGACGCGCGCGAACATGATGCCCACCGGGCTGCACCTTTACCGGGTCGGCGCGCACTCTCCCTTCTCTCCGACATTCACCGCACCCGGATCGTTGCGCCAGCAATTGCCGTGCCCGGTCCTGAGAACCGAGGTGACGCGGCTGAACCCCGACGCCGCCTTGCCGACGGTCGGCTACACGATTTACTCGCCCTGGGACTTCATGGCGCAGGGCGTCGCCAAAAGTTCGAGCCGCACCCTGACGCGCGAGGAACTGATTATCCTTGCCGCCGCGAATCCGGCGAAGTTCGATGCGGAGTTAAAAATCGCGAATGCGACGCAGGCGCCGCGTCAGCCGTTGACGCTGGCCGGACTGGAGGCGTCGGAAACAATCAGCGAGTATGACAAGTTCGCGCTGGCCGGCGACAACATCACCGTCGCCTATGCGGACGCCATCCGGAAGACCGCCGCCCCCCTTGAGCATTTTTCCGCCGGCTTGCAGCAGATTCCCGGCTCAAAATCCGGCGCCGCGATGGGCGACGCCTATGGCGGGGATTTCGGGCGCTTCCGCAAGGCGCTCGGCCTTGCGCCGCTTGGCGCGTTCGGCGACGCGATTGCGTCCCCCGACGACGGCCGGCAATTCTGGTACATGCTCTTGACGGGGCGCGATGCGCGGCTCGCGGCGCGCCGCCGACGCTCAGGCGGACGGCGGCTGCGCTATGGCTCATCGGGGCGTGCGGTCGAACGCCTGCAACGCGCCCTGGGCCTGGAAGGCGGTTACGGCGTCGTCGGCGCCCGGACCATGAGGGAGATCATCCGCTGGCAAAGCCGGGTTCACACTCCGGGGTGGGGCGACGGGATCGTTACCGAGGCGCAGGCGGACAAACTCGGCGCGTCGCTTTAGCGCAGTGGACGACCGCCCGGAACGGCGCTGCGCCGGGACGGCCGTCCGCTCGCGGCTCATATCATCGCTTCGATCAGAAACGGTCCGGGCCGTTCCATCGCCGCGGCCAGGAGATCGTCGAAGCCTTCCGCCGTTTCGGCTCTCGCCGCATCGACGCCGAAGGAGCGGGCGAGGCCGCAAAAGTCGATCGCCGGGTTTGCGAGATCCAGCGTGCTCATCGCCTTGTCGCCGATGGCGTTCGCGCCGGTCCGCAGCATCTCCATCTGAAGGATCGCGTAGGAACGGTTGTTATAGATGACGGTCGTCACGTTGAGGTTCTCCCGCGCCTGCGTCCATAGCGCCTGGATCGTGTAAAGCGCCGAACCGTCGCCCTCCAGCGTCAGCACCTTGCGGTCCGGGGCGGCGATGGCCGCGCCGACCGCGAGCGGCAGGCCCTGCCCGATGGCGCCGCCGGTCAGGTCAAGCCATTCATGCGCCGCCGCATGCTCCGTATGCGCTGGAAGGGAAAGCCCGGATGTAATCGATTCGTCGACGACCACCGCGCCCGGAGGCAGGCGGCGGGCGACGGACAACCCGATCGTATCGGGGGTCAGGGCGCCGGAAGTCCGGCCGGGATGTTCGCCCGCGCCCCCGGCGTCGCCCCGCGCGGCGTCGCCCCCGGGAAAGCGTTCGGCGAGTTCCTGAAGCGCGGCGAGCGGATCGACCCCCGTCGGGGCCGGCGCGATGACGGCCCGCGAATCGTCGAAATAGCGGCTGGACTTGTCCGGATAGGCGAAAAAGGCGACCGGCTCGTCCGCGCCAAGCAGGATCAGCGTCGACACGCCGGCGAAAAACTGTTCGGCGAATTCCGAGAGATAGGGCGTCCTGTCGATCGCCGGCCGGCCGCGCCCGCGCGGCGTGCGCCCGTTGAAGGTCGGCCGCGCGAGACGGCATCCGGTGGCGCGGCGAATGCGGTCGGCCGCCGCAAGCCCGTCTTCGCACAGCGCGCGTCCGCCGAGGAACAGCATCACGCTCTCTGCGCCGGCGCGCAGCGCGTCCGCCGCGGCCGCAAGGCGCGAGGGCTCCGGCGCGTCCGGATCGCCGGGCGCTGCGGCGGTTTCAATCGCGCACGCCGCCGGCGACCAGGCGAGATCCGCCGGAACGATCAGAGTACTGATCGCACCGCCGCCGGATTTCGCCCGGGCGCAGGCGTCCGCCGTCGCGCGCGAGATCGCGTCGGCGTTCTCAAGCGTATCGACGGTATGGGACATCGGCGCGGCGAGGCCCGCAATATCGGACGTCAACGGCGCGTCGAGCGCAAGATGACGGGTCGCGTGGTCGCCGACAATATTGACGACGCCGGACCCGGCGCGCCTGGCGTTATGAAGATTAGCGAGGCCGTTGGCGAGACCCGGTCCCAGATGGAGAAGCGTCGCCGCCGGCCTTCGCGCCATGCGCCAGTAGCCGTCCGCGGCGCCGGTGCACACCCCTTCGAACAACCCGAGCACGGGGCGCACGCCGTCGACCGCGTCGAGCGCCGCGACAAGCTGCATTTCAGACGTGCCCGGATTGGTGAAAACCGCATCGACGCCATTGGCTTTGAGCGTTCTCAGAATGCATTCGGCGCCGTTCATGGCGTTTCCCCTTGTCGTTTGCGTTCGCGCCGCGGCCGGCGCCGGCGTCTCAGCCCACGAGATCCCAGTACGGACGGTCGCCGAAGCGTTCATAGAAGTACTCCACGAACAGCCTGATCCTGGCGGAAAGGTGGCGGTTCGGCGAATAGAGGAGGCAGATCTGCAGGCTCGACGCCTGGCAGTCCGGCAGCACGGAATTCAATCGCCCGGATTGGAGGTCCGCACCGACAATGAATGTCGGCAGCATGGCGAGACCGAGGCCCTTCACCGCGGCGCAGCGCAGCGCTTCGCCGTTGTTCGAACACATGACGCTGTTGATCTTCATGTCCCTGACGCCGTCAGGGCCGTCGAGCTTCCAGTATTCGGCGACCCCCGCCTCGCCATAGTGCAGACAGGGCAGGGCGCGCAGGTCTTCGGGACTTTCCGGCTGTCCATGCGCCTTCAGGAAATCCGGTGAAGCGCAGATCACCCGCTTCGCCTCGACGACGCGGTGGTCGATCAGCGCCAGCGTGTCGAGGGGTTCTCCGATCCGAACGGTGATGTCGAACCCTTCCGAGACCGGATCGACCTTGCGGTCGTTCAGAACCATTTCGACACGGATTTTCGGATGCAGCGTCATGAAATCCGCAACGGCGTCCGCAAGGTGCATCGTGCCGAAGCTCATCGGCGCGTTGATGCGGAAATCCCCCTGCGCCTCGTCCTGCTCGTCGTGAAAGGCGGCTTCGGCCTCGGCGAGATCGTCGAGAATGGCGCGGGCGCGTTCGTAAAGCGCCCGCCCGCCCGGGGTCGGCGCGATTTTCCGCGTGGTTCTGTTGAGCAACTGCGCGCCGAGATGTTCTTCCAGCGCGATGACGAGCTTGTTGACCTGCGAGCGCGACATGCCGAGCGCCCTTGCCGCAGGGGCGAAGCCGTTTTCTTCGACGACGGCTGCAAAGGCGCGCAGGCTGGCGAACTTGTCCATGTTGTCATCATGTCGTGCTTTATCCGCAAGCGCCATACCCGAAACGCAGTGCGGTCGCATCCCTTGCGCAGCGCCCGCCCGGCGGGAACCTGCCTCCGCGCATTGTCGCCGGAATGGAAACGCAGTGTCCCGCGCGCGCTGTCTGGCGTCAGGCGCGGCGCTCGCTATCTTTCCATCGAACTCGACAACATACAACCAGGAGGTCGACATGATCGCTCTGCGCTATTCCGAGGATCGCGGCGTCGCCAACCACGGCTGGCTGAATTCCAGGCACACATTTTCTTTTGGCCATTACTACGACCCCAAGTTCATGGGCGTCGGCTCCCTGCGCGTGATCAACGAAGATCGCGTCAAGCCCGCCGCCGGTTTTCCCACCCACGGCCATCAGGACATGGAGATCATTTCCTATGTTCTCGACGGCGCGCTGGAGCACAAGGACTCCATCGGCACGGGCTCGGTCATCCGGCCGGGCGAGGTGCAGCGCATGACCGCCGGGACCGGCATTCGCCATTCCGAGTACAACCATTCGCCTACGGACCCGGTGCATTTCCTGCAAATCTGGATTCTGCCGGAAAAAGACGGGCTTGAGCCGAGTTATGAACAGAAGGCTTTCCCGTCGGCGGAAAAGCGCGGCGCGCTGCGTCTCGTCGGATCGCGCGACGGCCGCGACGGTTCGGTCACCGTTCATCAGGACGTCAATTTTTACGCCGGCCTTTTCGACGGCGATGAAAAGGCGTCGTTGCCTATCGGGGCGGGGCGCGTTGTCTGGGTCCAGGTGGCGCGCGGATCGCTCGACGTCGCCGGCGAGCCGATGACGGCGGGTGACGGCGCGGCGCTCAGGGACCTTGCCGAGATCGCGTTCGAAAATGGCCGCGACGCGGAAGTTCTCGTCTTCGATATGGCCCTTCTCGGGGCCCCTGATGGCGCCGCCTGACGCGGCCGCTATCAAGGGCCGCCCCCGCGAAGGGCGGCCTTTTGTTCGACCATGCACCAAGCAGACAAGGGAGCCCTTCTGTCATGTCCAATCCGAAACTCGAACAACTGACGCCGGAGAACAGCCAGCTGATTTTCATCGACCATCAGCCGCAAATGGCCTTCGGGGTTGCGTCGATCGACCGCCAGATCCTGAAAAACAATGTTGTCGCTCTCGCGAAATCGGCGAAAACCTTCAATGTTCCGACGATCATCACGACGGTCGAGACCGAGGCGTTCTCCGGTCATACCTACCCGGAGCTTCTGGCGGTGTTTCCAGAGGCCCCGCTGCTGGAGCGCACTTCCATGAACGCCTGGGACGACCGGAAGGTGCGCGACGCCCTGGCGCGGAACGCCCGCAAGAAAGTGATCGTCTCCGGGCTTTGGACCGAGGTCTGCAACAATGCCTTCGCTTTCGGCGCGATGCTGGAAGGCGGGTACGAAATCTACATGGTCGCCGACGCGTCCGGCGGCGTCTCCAGGGAGGCCCACGACTACGCCATGCAGCGCATGATTCAGGCCGGCGTCGTCCCGGTCACCTGGCAGCAGGTGCTGCTTGAATGGCAACGCGACTGGGCGCGCCGCGACACCTATGACGCGGTGATGGACATCGTCCGGGAACATTCCGGCGCCTATGGGATGGGCGTCGATTACGCCTACACCATGGTTCACAAGGCCGATGAGCGCGTCAGCCACGGGCCGCGTCTCGACCCGGCCGCGGCCGGGTAGCACGATCCGGGTTCGTTTCCCGTCCGGCGCGTCTCTGAAAGAGCGCCCTGTTCACCCCCTGCGCCGCAATTCTTTGTCCACAAGGCGGGGGCGGACGATCCCGTCGGTCTTGCGGGATGCGCCGTCGCTTTCAGCTTTTGACCATGGAGCTTTTCGATGACCGATCATCATGTCCTGTCCCCGTCCTTCACGCGCCGCCGGATGCTCGCTCTGTCCGGGGCCGCGGGCGCGGGTCTCGCCCTTGGCGCCGGGCGCGGCGCGGCGGAGGACTTTTTCGCCGGCGCGCCGGATATGATCCTGACGGACGGCGACATCATTACGCAGAACCCGGCGCAACCCCGCGCGCAGGCGCTGGCGGTCAAGAACGGCCTGATCCGTGCGGTCGGCTCCAACGCCGAGGCGTTGGCGCTTGAAGGTCCGGATACGATGGTGTTGTCGGCACGCGGGCGCACGGTTATCCCCGGTCTCAACGACAGCCATCAGCACCCCACGCGGGCGGGGCGGTTCTATGCGACCGAGTTGCGCTGGGACGGTCTCGGCTCCCTCGAACGCGGGCTTGCGATGATCCGCGAGGCAGCCGCGCAAACGCCCGAGGGCCAGTGGGTGCGCGTGATCGGCGGCTGGTCTCCTTATCAGTTCACGGAACGGCGCATGCCGACGCCGGCGGAACTGACCGCGGCCGCGCCCGATACGCCCGTATACGTTCTGTTTCTCTACAGCCGGGGATTTCTGAACCGCAAGGCGGTGGAGGCGCGGGGCCTGACGCCCCGGACGGCGACGCCTGACGGCACGCGATACGAGTTCACCGAAGACGGCGGCTGCATCCTGCACGCCGTTCCGAACCCGGATCTTCTTTACGGCGCCATCGGCGCCCTGCCGGCCTTGTCCGCGGAAGACCAGGCGCTCTCGACCCGCCATTACTATCGCGAGTTGAACCGCTTCGGACTGACCTCGGTCATCGACGCCGGCGGAGGCGGACACCATTTCCCCGAGGATTACGCCGGTTCGGAAGCGCTCGCCGCCTCCGGCGGCCTCACCGTCCGATTGTCGAAATACCTTTTCCCGCAGCGCAAGGGCGGCGAACTGGAAGAGTTCCAGGCCTGGACGACGAACTGGCGGGCGGGGGTCAACCGCGCGCGGGACCTACTGCACGGCTACGAGGTCGAAGGCGGCGGAGAGTTTCTCGCCTGGGCCGCCGGCGATTACGAAAACTTTCTCGCCGGGCGCCCGGACTTCAGTACCCGGAAAAACTGGGACGCGCAGCTTCTGGCGGTGACGCGGCATCTGCTCAGGAACCGCTGGCCCCTGCGCATCCACGCCACCTATGACGAATCCGTCAACAATATCCTTAACGTCTTCGAACAGGCGCACGCCCTGGAGGCGGCGGAGGGCCGCGACGGGTTCGGCGGCGTGCGTTGGGCGTTCGACCACGGCGAAACCCTGAAGCGGCCGACCCTGAAACGCATCAAGGCCCTCGGCGGCGGGGTCGCCATGCAGGCGCGCATGGCCTATGCGGGCGAGTATTTTCTCGAACGCTACGGCAAGGAAGCAACGCGCAACGCGCCGCCGCTCCGCGACGTCATCGAGGCGGGTATTCCGCTTGGTCTCGGGACGGACGGCACGCGCGTCGCCAGCTACAATCCGTGGCCCGCGCTTTACTGGGCGACGACGGGTCGCTCGGTTGGCGGTACGAAACTGCACGCCGGGCGCCACCGGCTGTCGCGGCGGGAAGCGCTTTTTCATTATACGGTCGGTTCGGCCTGGTTCAGCCAGGAGGAACGGCTGAAAGGCCGTCTTATGCCCGGTCAGTACGCCGATTTCGCCGTGCTGAACGCGCCCTATCTGGACGTCGCCGACGACGACCTGAAGGCGATCGAGGCGGACCTGACGGTGATGAACGGCAGGCCCGTTCACGGCGCCGGCGCGTTCGCCGGACTGGTCGATCCTCTGCCGGACATCATGCCAGAATGGAGCCCGGTGCGCGCATATGGCGGCTATCAGCAAGGGTAGGGCGCGGCGGCGCCGGCCCTTTCCGGTCTGCACGGGACTGGGGTATATGGGACCGGCTTATGCAGGAAAGGAACGATGCCTTGAGCGATATCCGGATTACCCGTGAAGACAGCGACACGAAGGGCCGGTTCGTCGGCGTCATCGACGGCGTGGTTGGCGAGGCGGAACTGACCTTTTCCAAGGTCAGCCCGACGCTGATCATCGCCGATCACACCGCCGCGCCGGATTCCATGCGCGGCATGGGCGCGGCCAGGGCGCTGGTCGATCACCTGATCGAAACCGCGCGCCGGGAAGGTTTTCGCATTGTTCCGTTATGCCCCTATGTACGCGCTCAATATGCGAAACACCCGGAATGGTCCGACGTCATGCAGTCATAATCCGCTGGCGTTGCGCGAACGCCGCCTGAACCGGACCGCGCGGGTCCGTTCCTTCCCGGCCCGAACGCGCGCCAGGGCGTTCGCCGCCTTCTGTTTCGTCCCGCTGTTTCATTCCGGGACAGGCGGCTTCATGGCGAACGCAGGACCCTGACGACCGGCGCGGCGAGCCGGACGGCGGGCGCGCTTGATCTTGACAAAGCGTTAACGTGGCATGGCTCGTGCTTAACAAACCGTAAACGTTCGCCGCATGGGAGCGGACACGGGGAATGGTTTGGTAGTCATGAGCAAACGTCTATTCATCGCAGGCATCAGCGCCCTGACGCTCGCCGGCGTCACGGCCGAGGCGCAGGCGGGCGGCTGGCCGTTGCGCGATCCCGACATCAACACGGTGGTCGGGGTCGAAAACCGCAACGCCAATCAGAACGCCAATCAGAATGTCAACCACAATGCGGCCTCAAGCCGCGCGGGCGCCAACGCCGGCGCGGCGGCGTCGAACCGGAACGCCAATATCGCCGCCAACCACAGCGCCAATCACAACGCCAACGTCAATCACGGCAATGGCGGGCGGGCGAGCGCGTCGAACCGGAACGCCAATGTCGCCGCCGGCGGCCATGCGAACGCGATTGGCAAGGGCGGCGACGCCAGCGTCAACAATAACAATCATGTGCAGGGCTCCCGCGCCAGGGCGACGAGCGGCGACGTATCCTCCGTCAACACCGTATCCAACGGCAGCGCCAGCCGGTCCGCCGTCGCCAACCGGAACGATATCAGCGTGTCGCCGACGACGACGGTCGACGCCGGTTCCAGCAACACGATCGATACGGGTTCGAACAATACGATCGACACCGGATCCAACAACACGATCGACGCCGCGTCGAACAACGCCAACGCCCTCGACGCCTCGACGACGAACGACGTGTCGAGCAACGCCGCCAACGACGCCTCCAACAACAACAGCACGACGGTCAACCAGGGCGATACGAGCTTCAACCAGGGGGACACCAATATCGAGGCGATCGCGCTCGACTACGACGCCATCGACCTCGCCAACCTGCCGGTCGCCGTGTGCCAGGGCTCTAGCGTGACCGCCAGCGGTTCGGGCAATGACGGTCTTTTCGGCATCGGGCTCGGCTTCGGCAAATCCAATATCGACGATCAGTGCACCCTGCGCGAAAACATTCGCGCCGTCGCCACCCTCGCCGAGCACGTCCCGCAACTGCGCCACGACGTGATGCGCGCGGTCGCGCATCTTGACGGTTTCGAGCATCTCTGGCCGCAGGACCAGCATCCGAAATGTCCGAAATGGATCAAGAAGGGCTCCAAGAAAGCGCTGAAGCACAATTGCCGCTTTCCGGAAATGAAACCCCACGCCCTCGGCGCGACGGCCGGACGCGGCAAGGCGGCCGCGCCGCTTGCCCCCGCGGCCCGCGATTACATCGTCTATTTCGACTTCGACCAGGCGAAACTGAGCGATGCGGCGGAGGACGTGATCGAGGACGCCGCCGAAGCCATCCGCCGCGCCGACGCGCAGGTGGTCGTCGTCTCCGGGCACGCGGACCGCGCCGGAAACGAGGCGTATAATGAACGTTTGTCGGAACGCCGGGCCAAGACCGTTCGCCAGGCGCTGATCGCCAAGGGCGTGCCGGGGGATATCATCCGCACCGGCGCATTCGGCGAGCGCCAGCCGGCCAGCGCAACGGCGGACGGCGTCGCCAACCCGCTGAACCGCCGCGCGGAAGTCGTCATCCGGTTTGTCGGCGACGTCGACCCGAGGAGCTAAAGCGAAAACCGACCGCCCCAGATGGAATAGCGCAACCGGCTTTGATTTCCCGTCAATCCTGTTGCGATCGGCGAAACGCCCCGGCGAACCGGCCGCCGGGGCGTTTTCGTTTGTGAACGGATTTCTTGCGCGCGATTGCGGGCGGTCCTCGCCATGCGATCGGCGTATGAGCGCCTTTAAGCTTTGTCGTCCCGGTCGCCGCCGCCCATATTGGCGAACACCTTGTCGAGATCGATATCGGCATCGTCGTCGTCGCGGTCGGCGCTATCGTCTGCGCCGCCTTGCCCGGCGTATCCGGGCGCGTCCTGCGTCGGCTGAAGGGCGGGGCCGTCCGCCGGTTCGGCCGGCTGCATCTTGGCGCGCTTGGCGGCGGCCTTGCGCACCACGGCGTCGAGATCGACCTGGGTGCACAGGCCGAGGCCCACCGGGTCCTGCGGCTGAAGGTTCGCCGAGTTCCAGTGCGTGCGGTCGCGGATCGACTGAATGGTCGTCTTGGTGGTGCCGAGCAGCTTGGCGATCTGCGAGTCCGGCACTTCCGGATGGTTGCGCACCATCCAGGCGATCGCGTCCGGGCGGTTCTGGCGCTTGGAAACCGGCGTGTAGCGCGGGCCCTTGCGCGGGCGTTCGGCGACGACGGTTTTCGGCCGCGACAGCTTCAGGCGATAGTCCGGATCGTCCTGGCCCTTGTCGATTTCCTCGCGGGTCAGCTGGTGCGTGGTGATCGGGTCGATGCCGCGCACGCCGCCGCCCACATCGCCGTCGGCGATGCCCTTCACCTGCAGCGGGTGCAGACCGCAAAATTCTGCAATCTGATCGAACGTCAGGGCGGTGTTGTCGATGAGCCAGACAGCGGTGGCGATCGGCATAAGCGGGCGGTCGGCCATGGGGTCCTCTCCAAATAAGTGTCGATGACGGACCGCCGTTTCCGGTGATCCGCGCTAACCGCCGGATTTTTCGGGGAAAGCGACGCGACTTAAGCGCGTTTGAATCCCATATAGACCGTTCGCGCACCTGCGCCAAGGCGGCTTATCGAGTTTTCAGGAGGATTTTCCCCACATGCGCGCCATCCTCCATGTGGCGGTGGGCGGCGCCGGCCTCGGCGAGGGGGAAGGTGCGGTCGATCACGGGAACCACCGCGCCGCTTTCTAGCAGCGGCCAGACATTTTCCTTAAGGCGTTGGGCAATCTCGGCTTTTTCCTTCAGAGTGCGAGCTTTCATGGTCGAGCCCGACAGTCGCAGCCGCTTGCGCATGACGGTGAAAATATTGACCGGCGCGTCGGCCCCGCGCAGGAAGGCGATCGACACATGCCGCCCATGGGGGTTCAGACAGGCGAGGTTGCGCGGCACGAAATCGCCTCCGGCCATGTCCAGCACCACGTCCGCTCCGCCGGCGGCGGCGATTTCCTCCTCCCAGGGGTCCTCGCGGTAACAATAGACGGCGTCGGCGCCGAGCGTTTTTGCGACGTCCCGCTTGGCCTCCGAGCCGGCGGTGGCGATCACCTTCGCGCCCATGGCCTTGGCCAGGGTGATCGCCGTCGCGCCGATGCCGCTGGTCGCGCCGTGCACAAGCAGCGTCTCGCCCGGCGACAGTCCGGCGTCGTCGAAGACATTCGCCCAGACCGTGAAAAAGGTCTCCGGCAGGCCCGCCGCGTGTTCGACGGGAATCCCCTCGGGAACCGGCAGGCAGGAGCCGGCGTCCGCGGCGGCGTATTCGGCGTAGCCTCCGCCCGGCAGCAGGGCGCAGACCACATCCCCGACCGTCCATTCCGTCACGTCCGCGCCGAGCGCGACAATCTCGCCCGCCACCTCAAGGCCGGGCAGGTCGCTCGCGCCCGGCGGCGGCGGATAAAGCCCCATCCGCTGCAATACGTCGGGCCGGTTGACGCCCGCCGCCGCGGTGCGGATGAGCACCTCGCGCGGGCCGGGCCGGGGCGTCTTGCGCTGCGTCAGGCGCAGCGCCTCCGGGCCGCCAGGTTCGGCGATTTCAACGGCCCGCATGGTCTCGGGCACGGCCCCGGAAGCAGGGGCGGAAGCTGGGTCGGAAGCGGCATCGGACGGGGAATTGGCCATGGGCGCGCGCCTTGATTGTGTTGCATGCCGATCTATTGTTGAACCGCGTCAGCCGATTGCGCAAACTGACGGCGCAGTAAAGCATGGAGGCGGGCGATGGACGACAACGCTCTGACCGAAAAGCCGGATCTCGCGCTTGGCTATCTCAAAAAGCAGGATCTCCACGATCTCTCGGTCGACGACCTGAAGGAGCGTATCGCCGCCCTGAAAGCGGAAATCCTCCGTTGCGAAAACGCCATCGGCAATCGCGGCGGGGCCCGCGAGGAGGCGGAAAAACTCTTTAACCTGTGACCGCCTTCCGGGCCTTTTCCGCGCCGGATCAGTCCTCGGGCAGGGGGATGAACTCGGTTTCGCCCGGCGGCAGGGCGAAGGCCGTGTCGCGGAACCCGGCCCGCGCCGAGGCGGCCCAGTCGCGCTTGGCGGTTTCCAGGCGCTCCTTGCTGGAGGCGACGAAGTTCCACCAGATCAGCCGTTCGCCCAGGGGCGCGCCGCCGAGCAGCATCAGCCGCGACGGCGCCGTGACGTCGATGACCGGCGCTGCGTCTTCGCCGAACACCAGCATCCTGCCGCCTTCATGGGAGACGCCCTCGACCTCGACCGCGCCGTCGACGACATAGATCGCCCGTTCAGGATAGTCGTCCGGCAGCGCCAGGCGCGCGCCCGCATCGGCTTGCGCCGCCAGGTAAAAGATCGGCGAAAAGGTTTCCACCGGCGAGGTCTCGCCGTAAGCGGCGCCGGCGATCAGCCGCAGGCGCGCGCCGTCCCTTTCGAGAAAGGGCAGGGTGTCTTTGGGGTGATGGTGAAACGCCGGCTCGGTTTCCGCCGCCGCTTCGGGCAGCGCGACCCATGTCTGGATGCCGTGCATACGCTGGCCGTCGCGCCGCGGGGCGTCGTCGGTTCGCTCCGAATGCGCGATGCCCCGCCCGGCGGTCATCCAGTTGACGTCGCCGGGCCGGATCACCTGATCGAAGCCGAGGCTGTCGCGGTGGCGCAACTCGCCTTCGAACATGTATGTCACCGTCGCCAGGCCGATATGCGGGTGCGGGCGCACGTCGACGCCGTCGCCCGGACCGAAGGTCGCCGGCCCCATCTCGTCGAAAAAGATGAAGGGGCCGACCATGCGGCGCCTGGCGTAGGGCAGCACCCGCCCGACGGCGAATCCGCCGAGATCCCGGCGGCGCGGTTGGATGATCATGTCCACAGGGCTCATAACCGGATTTCCTTATACTGATCGGAAAAAATCTTATAATGTTTCGCGGCGGCGCGGATCCGCCTGGTTCGTCCGAACACGAACATGTGAACAAAGTCGCGGCAAGCCTTGCGCAAGGCGGTTGGTGTTAACCATAGGCTTTGTTTTTCATAAATTTTTGGATTTGTATATTGACGATCTCATCCTGTCTCTTTTAGAAAAATTCTTCGCTAAGGGCGACCAACACTACGCATTTCGGGCGTTTGACCGTTAATCGCGACCTTGGCGCGTCGTGGTTCAAACAGTCGCGGTTCAAACATCGGTAATCGGCTGTGCGGCGATCTCCCCCTGCTGCACGTCGTAGGGCCGCAGCCTACACGCAAGGCTGCGGCCCGCTTTTGCGTCGGTCATCCTGAGGCTGATCTATGGGGGCGCAGCGCCGCTCGATTCCCTGCGGACGGGCTTTTTATTCTCTGGAAACGGCGAGTTTATCGCCTCATGATTGTATCGTAAACGGCTGTTCTCTCTCCTCCGCCGGGGCGCCGTTGAATTCGCAGTCAACCTGAATTTCCGTTCAACGATGTTTTCCGGCGTCCTCCCGGGGCTTTGGTGTTCGCGGTTTTGTCGTCCGGGCGTTGCAATCAGCGGTTGACCCACTGATCAATATCGGCGAGCGCGCGCTGCGTCATGGCGCGTTTCCTGGCGATTCCCTTTTCCTTGCCCTTCAGGCGCCGGCCATTTCCGTCTTGCGACGGAACATGAACTTCCGGAAAAAGACCGAAATTCACATTCATCGGCTGAAACGCCTGCCTGGAGGGCGCCGGGGCGTCGCCCGACGCGCCGTTCGCACTGGCCGAGACGTGCCCGCCGGTGATATGGCCGAGCAGCGCGCCGAGGGCGGTCGTCGCCGGCGGCGGTCCGGAAAAGGCCGTTGCGCCGGCGTCCGCCGCGGCGAAAAGGCCGGCCAGGAGGCCGATGGCGGCGCTTTCCAGATACCCTTCGACGCCGGTGATCTGTCCGGCGAAGCGCAAGGCCGGCCGCGCCTTCAGGCGCAGGGTTTCGTCCAGCAGCAGCGGGGCGTTGATGAAGGTGTTGCGGTGAATGCCGCCGAGCCGCGCGAATTCAGCCTTCTCCAGCCCGGGGATCATTCTGAAGACGGAGGATTGCGCGCCGTATTTCAGCTTCGTCTGGAACCCGACCATATTGTAAAGCGTGCCGAGGGCGTTGTCCTGTCGAAGCTGCACGACGGCGTGCGGCCGCGCGCCGGTTCTCGGATCGGTCAGGCCGACCGGCTTCATCGGTCCAAAGCGCAGGGTGTCGCGCCCGCGTTCCGCCATCACTTCGACCGGCAGGCACCCCTCGAAATAGGGCGTCGATTTTTCCCAGTCCTTGAACTCGGTTTTTTCCCCGGCGAGGAGCGCGTCGATAAAGGCGTTGTACTGATCTTTGTCGAGGGGGCAGTTGATGTAATCCGCCCCGTCGCCGCCCGGGCCTTTCTTGTCGTAGCGGGACTGGAACCAGGCGACGTCGAAATCGATCGAGGACTTGTAGACGATGGGCGCGATGGCGTCGAAAAAGGCGAGCGCATCCTTGCCGGTCAGGACGTGAATGGCCTCGGCCAGGGGCGCGGCCGTGAGCGGGCCGGTGGCGATAATGACATTGGCCCAATCATCCGGGGGCAGAGCGTCAACCGCCTCGCGCCGCAGCTCGATATTGGCGTGGCCGAGCACGGCTTCGGTGACGGCCGCCGAAAAGCCGTCGCGGTCGACGGCGAGGGCGCCGCCCGCCGGCACCTGATGGGCGTCCGCGGCGCGCATGATGATCGAGCCCGACCGGCGCATTTCCTCGTGCAGGAGGCCGACGGCGTTGGTCTGCGCGTCGTCGGAGCGGAACGAGTTGGAACACACAAGCTCGGCGAGGGCGTCGGTCTGGTGCGCCTCGGTTTTGCGCATGGGGCGCATTTCGTGAAGGACGACGCGCGCGCCGGCTTCCGCCGCCTGCCAGGCGGCTTCCGAGCCGGCGAGGCCGGCGCCGATGATGTGGATGTCTTTGGCGTTGGTCATGGCGCATATGTAGCGCCCCGGACGGCGCGCGCAATGCGCGGGCCCGGCTTTGCCGACAGGCGCGCCGAGACTGGCGGTTTGGCGATCCGCGATTTTGCGGCTAGCCTCATGCGCCGCGAGGGATGGTCCGGCGTAGGGAAGGGGCGCGCAGATCCATGGCGTTAGGGGTGTTTTCCGTAACCGGCGACGCATTGAACTTCGGCGGCCGCCGCATGGAGACGATCATGCGCGTCGCCTGGCTGCCGGTGGCGCTGTTGCTGATCGTCAACATGGCGACCGTGTTCGCCTATCTCTCGGCCATCGCGGGCCGGCTGATCACCTTCGCGGACATCGCCACCTTTCAGCGCGCGCAGCAGTTGCTCATCGCGCATTCGGACCGGGGCTGGACCCAGGCGCCGCAGGCGATGACGCTGATTTCCGTCGCCAACCTTTCGGCGCAGGCGATCCTGATCGCCGCGTTCATGGCCCCGCTTATCCGATACGCCGGGCTTGGCGAGACGCCGCGGCGGGGGGTCGTGCGGCTCGCCTTCGGGCCGGACCAGATGCGGTTCATTATTTCCGGCGCGTTCAGCTTCATGTTCCTGGCGTTTCTGATCCTCGCGCCGATCCTGCTGACGAGTTTTTTCGTCATGCAATATGTCGTCGACGCGCTGTCGCAGACGCTCGCCCATTTCCCGGACCCGGACAGCCTGCACACGGTCGAGCTGACCACCTCGGGCGAGAGCCTGGCGGCGCGGGGCGAGGCGTGGATCTACACCCTCGCCCTGCCGGCGACGGCGTCCGCGCCGTTCCTCCTGGCGCTGTGGGCGCTCGCCTTTCTGCATTTCCACCCGCGCAACCGGCCGTCCGCGGCGGGCCGGGCGAACCCGGCGCTGCGCGCCGCCGCGACGCTGGCTGTGCTGGCCGCCATCGTCGGCGCGGCCTACTGGCTGTTCGGCGACGCCGGGGGACAGCCGGGAACGGCGACCGGGACCGGCGCATCCGCCGCGCAGCAGAAGACGGGAGACGCCAACGGCGTCTCGCCCATGGCCGCCGCGGCGCTTCTCGGCGTCGCCGCGCTTCTCCTGACGGGGTATTTCAGCCTTCGGCTCTACGCCTATCCGGGGGTCGCGGTATGCCGCAAATCCCTCGCCCTCGGCGGCGTCCTGCGGGTCACGCGGGGCTGGAACATTTTCCGCCTGTTCATGATCCTCGTCCTGATCGCCGGGTTCCTGCTGATCGTTCAATTCCTGATCAACAATTACGCCCTCACATGGATACGCCAGACGCTCTATGCGCTTTACGCCGCGGCGGACGCATCGAGCCGGCTCGTCAACAGCGGCGATCAGGGCGCGTGGGTGCAGCCGGTTTTCGTCTGGATCTGGAATGGGGTGAAGATCGCCGTCAACGTGTTCTGGACATTTTTTTCCTACGGCGTGGCGGCGGGCCTTTACGGCCGGCTTTACCGGGAGAGCCAAGGAGCGTTAGAAAGCGCCTGAGCCGCCGCCCGAATTCGTCCGGCGCGGGCTTTCCCGTGACCAAGGAGCGTCGCCTTGTCTCAAGCTTTTCCCGGCGGACAGCCGCCCGGCGCCTCGCCCCCCGGCGCGTTGCCCGCCGGCGAGGTGCTGAACGAAGCCTTCCAGTTCACCCTGCGCCGCTGGTGGACGGTGGTCCGCTTCGGCTGGTTGCCGGCCGCGCTGGGCGCGCTGGCGTTCCTTGGCTACGGCGCCCTGGCGTTCGAGCCTCCGGGCCAGACCGTTGACGGCGCTGCGTCCGGTCTCGCGCTGCGCATGCCGGCGTTTGCTGTGTTTATGCTCGGCGTGGCGGTCGTCGCCGTGGTGCTTTATCTCTACGCCGGTTTCATGACCTCGATTTACCGCCTGGTGGCGACCGGGGAGGAACGCGGCGGCGTCTTCCAAATTCGCACCGACCCGCCGGTCGCGCGCGTGTTCTGGGCGGTGCTCATCGTCAACGGCCTGACGCTCGCGCTGTTCGGGCTCGGCCTCGTCCTGGCGACGATCGTCGCCGGGCGCGCGCCGGGAGAGCTTTTCAGCGCCGTCGCCGAGTTCGCGTCGCTGGCCGCGGCCGCGAACGCCGCCGGCGCGCCAATCCCGCAGCAGGAAGCCGAACGCCTGGCCGAGCCGCTCGGCGTTCTCTTTCTGGGCGCCGTCGGGGCCATGGCGCCGATCACATACGTCAACATTCGCCTGACGCCGTTCGTCGCGGGATCGGCGGTCGAGAACCGGCTGTTGCTGTTCGGCGCCTTTCACCTCACGCGCGGCCGGTTCTGGTCGATCTTTCTGATCTTTTTCCTGCTGATCGTCAGCATTCTGGCGCTCTCGATCATCATCGAACTCGCCGCGGAGATCTTCAACCAACTCGGCGAAGCGCTCACGGCGCTGGGCGGCGGCGCCGGGCTCGCGGGCGGCGTTCTTCTGTTCATCGGGTTCCTGATCGGCGTCGGCTTCCAGCTTTTTTCGGCCGCGCTTCAGCTTTCCGCGCAGGGGATCGTCTACCGCCGCCTGAAGACCGGGGCGTAGAGCAGCCATTGCCCGGTGCGATAAAGCGCCGGGAGGGGGTCAGCCCCAGATTTCCATCACGAGCCCGCGCGCGTCCCGCGCCCCGTCGCCGAGACGCACCGCGTCGCCTTCAAGGCGCGCCCGCGCGGTCAGGGCGAGAGCGCAGGCGTCGTAGAGATCGTCGAGGCCGACGCCGCCTTTCGCCGCCGCCTTGACGGCGGGGAAGAGCGGGTCCGGGTCGAGGCCATTCGCGGCCAGGAGGGCGCGCCGCTCCGCCTGTCCCTCGGGCTTGCGTTTCGGGTGCGCGCAGGGCGCCGCGCCGTTAAGCCGCCAGAACGCGACCTCCGGGTGCCCCTCGCCGAGACGGGCCTGCCGGGCGGGGGTCATGCAGGCGTCGACTTCGCGGATCTTCGGCGCGATCATCCACGCCTGCTTGGACAGACCGCCGCCGGCCTCCTTGCCGGTGAGGCGCCTTGCCTGCGCCTTGCCCCAGGCGTTCGCTTCCGCATAGGTCTCGAAATCAAGCATCCCCCGGCGGGGGGGAGAAAACACGCTTGAGTGGCGCAAGGGGCGCAGCCGCGCCCGCGCGGCCGCCTCGCAGGCGCGCGGTCCGGCCTCGGCGAGGCCGATCGGCATGTCCGCGACGGTCATTTCCGCATCGTCCGCCATGCGGACGATGTCCCTGAATTGGATAGCGAATTTTGCTTGCAATCTGTTGTCGGCAAGGCGAATCTCCGCCGCGAGCCACCCGGCGCGGCAGCCGTCTACTCCCAGGACATGCGCGGGGCTGGCGTTTCCCTTTTGGGTTGCTGGCATGAGCGTTGCTGATCCGTCGTTGAAAAATAAAGACGAATAATGGAATCAGCGCTGCTTGTCAGCGCGGCGCCGGGGCGGCATCTTCGCGTTGGCGAAAGGGTAGTAAGGGCGATCATGTTAAGCACCGCTGACAACACCATGACGGACGGGCCGGCGGCCTTTGTGCAATCGGCGCTGTTCGCCCGCACCTTCAGCGAGGGCATGGCGCTGGTCGAGGAAACCGCGGGCTATCTCGACGGGGAGGGGCGCGACGCCGCCAAGGGGCTCGGGCGCGAAGAAGCGCTCGCCTACGCCAGCGCGTCCATGCGCCTGACGACCCAGCTGATGCAGATCGCCTCCTGGCTCCTGGTCATCCGCGCCGTGCGCGAGGGAGAAATGTCGCTCGGCGAAGCGGCGGAGAAGAAATACCGCGTCGAGGGGTCGGCTGAGATGTCGATGCGGGAAAACGCGGAGATCCTGCCGGAGCGTCTCGCCGGACTGATCGAGGCGTCGCGCCGCCTCTACGCGCAGATCGTTCGTCTCGACAAGGATCTTTTCGCCGCCGGCGAAAAGGAGCTTTCCCAGACCGACGCGGCGGGCCAGCAGCGCGCGCTCCTGCGCGCCTTTTCTCATACCGGGTGAGACCGAAGGCCCAACGGAGCTTAAAGCGCGCCGAGCGGTTCGTCGACAGCGAAAGAACGAGGCGCGACAAGAGGCGATGCGCTTGCCGTGATGCGCTTGCCGTGCGGGCGCCGGGCTATTGCTTCTTGAGACCGAAGCTGCCGAATTTCTGATTGAACTTGGAGACGCGGCCGCGGTCGCCGATCTTTTGCGGCCCGCCGGTCCAGGCCGGGTGGCTTGTGGGATCGATGTCGAGGTTCAGGGTCGCGCCCGGCTGACCGTAGGTCGAGCGGGTTTCAAAAGTCGTTCCGTCCGTCATCACGACCTTGATCGTGTGGTATTCCGGATGAATGTCTTTTTTCATGGCGGCGGCCCTTTAGCCTGACTGTTCGTGTCGCGGAAAGCGGGCGTATACGCAAAAGCCGCGTCCCGCGCAAGCCCCTCGCGGCGGAATTCCCCGAGGCCGCGGCGCGCGCGTCTCGCCATCCCCGTAATGTGAAAGCCTGCGGCGGATCGGCGTCTGGCCCGGCGCCGGTGTCGATGTTAACTTCTTCTCAGCGTCGGCTGCCCGTCCGGCGCTTGTTGTGTCGCCGAAGCCTTGAGGACATCCCGGAGCCCGATGCGCATCGCCCTCATCCTGGTTGCAGTTGCAGCGCTGGCGGCAGGCTTCGGCTGGAACGCGCTCAATTCCTTTAACCACTTCGCTACGGTAGAGCGCCGGTTCGACGGACGCTGCGCCCCGGTCACCGGCATTGTCGGGCCGGAGGACATCAAGATCGACGCGCGCGCCCGGCGCGCTTTCATTTCGTCGACCGACCGGCGCGATCCTTCGGCGCGCGGCGCGATCTACGTCTTCGATCTCGCCAACCCGCTGGCGCAGAGCGCCTGGCGCGACCGCACCATGGGCGCGCCGGCCGAATTTCGCCCGCTCGGCGTCGATTACTACGAGGCGGAGGGCGTGCGGCGGCTTTTCGTGGTCAACGAGGCGAACGCCTCGGTCGAGCTGTTCGATGTCGGCGCGGACGGCGATCTCACCCATCTGGAAACCTTTTCCGAGCGCCGCCTGACCAGCCCGAACAACGTCGCCGCGGTCGGCCCGCGTTCTTTTTACGTGACCAACGATACGACGCCCCATCGCGACACGGTTCTCGCCAGGGCGCATTTTCTCGCCCGCACCGGGGCCGGCCACATCCTCTATCAGGACGGCGTCGCCTGGCGCATGGCGGCGGGGGGGCTGCGCTTCGCCAACGGCGTCGATGTCAGCCCCGACGGCGAGCGGCTCTACGCGGCGGAGACCAGCGGCATGGCGGTGCGCGTTTACGACCGCGATATCGACACCGGCGCCCTGGCGCTGATGCGCGAGATCCCGCTCGCCGCGGCGCCGGACAATCTGAACGCGGATGAGACGGGCGACGTCTGGGTCGGCGCGTTGCCAAGGCCGCTCGACCTGCCGAGGATCGGCGCCGACCGGGAAGCGCGCACGGCCTCGGAGGTCATCCGCCTGCGCGCCAGCGGTTTCATCGAAAGCGTCTATCGCGATCCCGGCGAGGAGCTGTCCGCATCCACCGTCGGCGCGCGTCTCGGCGACATGCTGCTGATCGGCGCGCTTTACGACAGGAAGTTCCTGATCTGCGACCTGCCAGAGCCGCAATTGCCAGAATCGGCGCCAACAGAATCGGGACCGCCAGAATCGGGACGACCGGAACCGCGAGGCCGCGGCTAGTCGCATCCGGACAGGCAATAAATCCGGAACCGGTATCCACATCCGCGGAAAATGCTCTAGAACCCGGCGCTATGACATCGTCCATGCACTATATCTCGACGCGGGGAGACGCCCCCGCCGCCGCCTTCGAAGACGTCCTTCTGGCCGGGCTCGCGCCCGACGGGGGGCTTTACGTGCCGCGCGCCTGGCCGAGCCTGCCGGCGGAGGCCGTGGCCGGTTTCGAGGACAGGACCTACGCCGAGGTCGCCGCCGCCGTGCTGGCGCCGTTTGCGGGCGGGGCCTTCGACGAGCCCACGCTCCTCGCCATGGCGCGCGACGTCTACGGACGGTTCGACCATCCCGACGTTGCGCCGCTGACGCAGGTGGGCGAGGAGGATTACATCCTCGAACTCTTTCATGGGCGCACGCTCGCCTTCAAGGACTTCGCGATGCAGATTCTCGGCGCCATGTTCGACGCCGTGCTCGCGCGTCGCGACCGGCGCCTGACGATCATCGCGGCGACCTCCGGCGACACCGGCGCGGCCGCGATCGAGGCGTTGCGCCCCTGCGAGCGCGTCGACGTCGTCGTCCTGCATCCGGAAGGCCGGGTGACGGAGGTGCAGCGGCGCATCATGACCACGGTGGACGCGCCGAACGTCCACAACATCGCGGTCGAGGGCTCGTTCGACGACTGCCAGGCGATCGTCAAGCGTCTGTTCGCGGACGATGCGTTCGTCGCCGCGGTCTCGCTCGGCGGGGTCAATTCCATCAACTGGGCGCGGCTGGCGGCGCAGACGGTGTACTACTTCACCGCTCATGCGGCGCTCGCCGCGCCGGGCGAACGCGTCAGCTTCGTCGTGCCGACGGGCAATTTCGGCGACGTGTTCGCCGGCTACGTCGCCAAGCGCATGGGGCTCGGCGTCGGGCGGCTGGCCGTCGCGACCAACGCCAACGACATCCTGCACCGGGCGATGACGACGGGCCATTACGCCCCGGCCGCGGTCACGCCGACCGCCTCGCCGTCCATGGACATCCAGGTGGCCAGCAATTTCGAACGGCTTCTTTATGACGTCACGGGCCGCGACGGCGCCGCCATGAAGGCGCGCATGGCGGACTTCGCCGCAACCCGCGCCATGCGGCTCTCCGAAGCGGAGCGCGGCGCGATCGCGGAGGATTTCGTTTCCTGTGCGACGGGCGAGGAAGAGACCCTTGCGGAGATCCGCACTCATTACGATGAGACGCAGACGCTGATCGATCCGCATACGGCGGTGGGCCGGCGCGCCGCGAAAGCCCTGCGCCGGCAAGGCGCGCTTGACGGCAAGATCGTCACGCTGGCGACGGCGCATCCCGCGAAATTCCCGGCCTCGGTGGAAAAGGCGACCGGGATTCGCCCGGATCTGCCGCCGGCCTATGCCGACCTTTACGACCGCCCGGAAAAGATGGTCCGTACGCCCAATGATATCGAGGCGGTGCGCGGCGTCATCCTGGAGCGCGTGCGCGGGGCGGGCGGCGCATGAGCGCATCGCTTCACACACTCTCGAACGGGGTCCGCGTTGTGGTCGACCCGATGCCGAGCCTTGAGACGGCGGCGCTCGGCGTGTGGGCGCATGCGGGCAGCGTCGACGAGCGCGAGGACGAGCACGGGATCGCGCACCTTTTGGAGCACATGGCCTTCAAGGGCACGGCGACGCGCACAGCCCGCGCCATCGCGGAGGAGATAGAAGCGGTGGGCGGACACCTCAACGCCGCCACAAGCCATCAGCGTACGGGCTATTATGCGCGAATCCTGAAAGACGACGTGGCGCTCGCCCTCGACATTATCGCGGATATCCTGTTCGCGCCACGGTTCGACGCGGGCGAACTCGCCAAGGAGCAGGAGGTCGTGGTGCAGGAAATCGGTGAGGCCGCCGATACGCCCGACGACGTGGTCTTCGACATGCTGATGGCGCGCGCCTGGGGCGATCATCCGCTGGCGCGGCCGATCCTCGGCACGCCGCGGAGCGTGCGCGCGCAAGACCCGCAATCCCTGCGCGGCTTCATGGAGCGGTGCTACCGCCCGGCGGACCTCGTGGTGGCGGTCGCCGGAAACGCCGACGCCGAGGCGTTCCTGCCGCTCGCCGAGCGCTATTTCGGGGCGCTCGAGCCGGCGCCGGCGCGGGCGCGGCCGGCGGCGCCGGTCTTTCACAGCGGTCTTTCCCACGATCCGCGGCCGATCGAGCAGACCCATCTCGCCTTCGCCTTTCCCGGCTACGCGGCGACGCACGAGCTTGCCTTCGCCGCCCGGCTCTACGCCGACGCGCTCGGCGGCGGCATGTCCTCGCGCCTGTTCCAGTCGATCCGCGAGGAGCGCGGGCTCGCTTATTCCGTGTACGCCTTTGCAGACGCTTACGAGCGCTGCGGGCTTGTCGGCGCCTATGCCGGCGCCGCGTCGGACCAGATCGGCGAGATCGCCCGGCTGTTGCGCCGGGACATGGAGGCGGCGGCGGACGGCATGACGCGAGCGGAAATCGACCGCGCGCGCGCGCTTTTGCGCGCGTCGCTGATGATGGGACTGGAAAACCCGGCCAGCCGCATCGACAGCGCGGCGGGACAGCTTTTCATCTGGGGGCGGCTCCTCGCGCCGGAGGAGATCATCGCGCGGCTCGACGCCGTCAGCCCCGACGACGTCCGCCGCTGCGCCGAGCATGCGTTGAGCGGGCCGTGCGCGGTCGCTATGGTCGGCCCAGGCGACGCGGCGTCTCTCAGCGCGGTGTTTGCGCAGGCGGCGCGGGGCTGAAGGCGGGCCGGAGCAAGCATCGCGCGGAAAACCCCGCGAGGAAAGAGGGCGGGGCTAAGGGGGTCCAGACGTGAGCAGGCGCGCATGTTCCTGATCAAATCGCCGCAACGCGCGGCGTTCGACCCGATCCTGGTGCGCGATCCCGTCGTCCTGCGCGCCGCGAGGCTTTCCGATTACGCGCAATGGGCGTCGCTGCGCGCGCTGAGCCGGACCCATCTGACGCGGTGGGAGGAAGACTGGTCGCCGCAGGAACTGACGCCGACGGTCTTCAAACGGCGGGTGAGGACCTTTCACCGCGCCATGCGGCGGGGCTCGTCGCTGCCGCTTCTGGCGTTTCGCGACGGCGACGACGTTCTTCTCGGCGGAGCGACCCTGTCGGGCATCCGCTACGGCGCCGCCCGGTCGGCGCAGCTCGGCTACTGGATCGGCGCGCCCTACACGCGTTGCGGTTACGGCGCCGCGGCGGTTCGCGCCATCGTCGATCACGGCTTTCGCGCGCTGGAGCTGAACCGGGTTCAGGCCGCCTGCCAGCCGTCAAACGAGGCGTCGAAAAACCTCCTGCGCAAGCTGGGTTTTCAGGAAGAGGGTCTCGCCCGCGGCTACCTGCGCATCAACGGCGCCTGGCGCGATCACCTGATTTTCGCGATCACCGCCGAAGATCATCGCCTGTGGGACGAATGAGGGCGGCGCAGCCGGGCGAAGGCGTCGGCGCCGAAACGCCGCCGGCGTCTCGAAGCGGGAAATTTACGCTGTAAATGGCGGACGGGCCTCTTGCGGTCATGTCATACTGACGTGATGATATCGCGTCATTGCTTGGAATCGCCGACACGGTTTTACGGCTGCGGCGCGGCCTGTGTTGGCCCGGTTCTTGGGTGGGGAAGCGCCAAGGCGACAGGACGCGGCGAAGGGGCGAGTGGGATTTTGCTATGATTGCAGCAACCGGTTTTGCAGCGGCGGTGCGTTCGGCGAACGCGATCATCGAGGCGGCGAGTGCGGCGGCGCTTTCGTCGTTATCGAATCTCGGCGCATCGGGGGAGGCGCTGTTCGCGGCCGCCGGCGCCTCTGGCGCTTTTGTCCTCGCCGACGCCGATCTCGCCCGCGGCGCGATCGCCGGCGCGTTCATCGTCGCGGCGGCCTTCCTGGCCGGTTACGCCGCCATCCGCCGGAGCGGACTTGCGGTTTGCGCCTTGCTCGTGGTGCTCGGCGCTGGCGCCTTGCAATTCTCCTGGCTCGGTTTTCTGCCCGCCGCCTCGCCGCAGGTGCTGGTGCTGATCCAGGCGCTGTTCGCGGCGGCGGCGATCGTGTTTCTCTCCGGCGCCATCGGCGCGGCGCGTTACAACCACGCCCTCGGCGGGCTGATGTTCGTCGCCGCCCTCGTCATTGCCGGCATGGGGCTGATCAATTTCGTCGACCGGATCGAGCTGGCGGGCCTGATGCGCTGGTCGCTGATCGCGGTGGCGGCGTTCGCCGGGGTTCTCACCATCGTCCAGTCCGTGCACGGCGACATAGGCGCGCGGCTGATCCTGCCTGGGGTCGCCATGGCCGCCCTCGCGCCGCTGGCTGGCCCGTTCGGCCTGGGCGAGGCGGGCGAGATAAACATCGCCTCCCACGGTCTCTTCGCGCTCGGCGTGCTGACCGCGAGCATCGTCGCCCTGACCGAAAGCGGCGCGCCGCTGATCCAGGCGGCGGGCGGCGCGGCGGCGGACAACATAGCCGAGCGCGCGTTCCACGCCCAGGGGCAGGCGTTCCAGGCGGGCGACGCCGCGCGCCATGCGCCCCAGGCCCGTTTCGACGAGCGTCGCCGCGAACGCGACGAAATCGTTCTCGACAGCCAGCTCGCCCGCGTGCTCGATTACGCCGGCGTCGCGATCTGGGACTGGAGCCCGGCGCATGCGGACCAGACCGCAGCCCTGCCGGGGCTGTTGGGCGCCGACTCATCGGCGCCGTTCACGCCCGACGCCCTGCGCGCGTTTATCCACGAAGACGATGCGGCGCGCTTTGAAGCCGATGTCGCCGCCGCCGTGGACGGGCCGTTCGACGTGACGCTGAAGCTTTTCGACGGCCGCCGGGTGCGCATGCGCGGCGCGCGGGCCGCCGACGAGGAAAGCGGATCGCTCGAACGCATGGTCGCGTTCATCGAGGCGGCGCCGGATGCGCAAAGTTCCGGGGCCGGTCTTGCCGGCAACGGCGTCGACGGCGACGCCGTGCGGCGCGCGACGGAAGCGGCGATCGTGCCGGCGGCGGCCGACCCGATGGCGGCGAAACTCTCCGCGGCGCTTGAAAAAGGCGATATCGTCGCCGCGTTCCAGCCCATCGTCGCTCTGGCGGACAGGCGCGTCGCCGGATACGAGGCGCTGGCGCGTTGGCGCGACCAGGAAGACGGCGCCGATGAGGGGCCGGAAACCTTCGTTCGCGCCGCTGAAAAGGCCGGCAAGGGCGACGCGCTCGCCCGCGCCATGCTGGATCAGGCGGGCGCGTTCCTGGCGGATAAAATCAAGGGCGTCCGGGCCGGCGATCTCTTCGTGGCGGTCAATCTCTCCTGGGGCCAGATGCGCAGCGCCGATTTCGCCGGCGCCCTGCGCGAGACCATCGCCAGATACGGGCTGCCGAAAAACGCGCTGGTGCTGGAGCTGACAGAGGCGGATGAAGTCTCGGAAACCGATGACGCCGCTTCGGTGTTCAAGGCCCTGAAAGACGCCGGCGCCGCGCTCGCCTTCGATGATTTCGGCGCCGGGTTCAGCTCGCTGTCGAACCTGCGCAAATACGATTTCGACTACCTCAAGATCGACAAGTCCTTCGCGGCCGACCTCGCGGACGGCGGCGACGGGGCGAAAATCGTCGGCGCGCTCGCCCAGCTCGGCGGCAAGCTGGGTCTGAATGTGATCGTCGAAGGGGTGGAAAGCGACATTGCGGCAAAGGCCGCCCTCAAGGTCGGGTGCGCCTATGGCCAGGGTTACGCCCTCGGCGAACCGGCTCAGCTTGCCGCCGGGCCGGGCGCTGGCGCCGGCGGTAAAAAGCGCGGCCAGCCCGAAAAGCATGCGAAACCGCGCGGCAAGGCGCCGACCGGTGCGGACGCCGGCGCTGCACGGGACGCGGACCCTGCGCCGGACGCGGGCGATGCCGGGGGTAATGGCGACGCCGCCGCGGCGTCTCGCGCAACGCTGACCGCGGTTCCTGCATCGCGCGTCGGCGGGGCGGGCGCTTCCAGAACCGGCAGGGATGACGCCGGGCCGAGCCTGCGTTCGGAGAAGCCGCGTTCGCAGGGGGCCGGGCCGGCGGCGAAGGCGGTTGCTGATCCAGCCGAACAAAAATCCGGCGACAAAAAAGCCAGCCGCTGGCGCCGTCTCGGCGCGGGCGGCATGCGCTGACGGGCCCCCGCCGACTTCGCGCGGCGTCCGTTCAGTTGAGCGGCTGGTCCTCGTCCCGGGCGGACGCCCATTCCGGAGAGAGCATGGCGCCGGTGACCCCGAGGCTGGACAGGGCGCGTTTCCATGTCGCTTCCGCCGCGCCGTCGAAGATGATCGCCTCGTCGGCGTCGCAATGGGCCCAGGCGTTCATGGCGATTTCCTGCTCCAGCTGTCCCGCGCCCCAGCCGGCGTGGCCGATCGCCAGCAGGTAACGGCGCGGCGGCGGATTGGCCGGCGCCCGCCCGCCGATGTCGATCAGCACTTCCTTGCTCGCCGTCATGCCGAGATCGCTGCTGAGCCGGACCGTCGTCTCCAGGGCGTAATCGAGCGTGTGCAGCACAACGCCGCGCTCGGTCTGCACCGGCCCGCCGAAAAAGACCGGCGCGTCGGCCGCCGTCTCGCCGGCTTCGATGTCGAGCTGTTCGAGGAGATCGGCGAATCCGATATCCGCCAGCGGCTTGTTGACGATGATGCCCATGGCGTGTTCGTCGTCATGGGAGCACATGAAGATCAGCGACTGTTCGAACCGCGGATCGCCCATATTCGGCATGGCGATCAGCATTTGCCCGGTCAGAAAGTCGCGCGGGCGCTCGGGCGCGCTGTTTGACGTTTCAGCCATAAGTGCGAAATTAACGGCGCCGCGCCCGCGAGACAAGTTCGCCCCTCGCGGCCGTCTCGTCGCAGCCGCCTCGGCGCGGCTGTCACGGCGCAGCCGTTTCTCGTCCATTTCCGCGCCGCAGCGGATGGACGGCGCGGCGCGCGAAGGATAAAAGCCCCTCGTAGACCAATGTCAGAACGGATTAGAAAAGGAGGCGCCGCCATGGCGATTTCAGTTGGCGATCAGATCCCGAACGTAAAAGTGATGCTGGCCGGCGAAAAAGGTCCGCAGGAAGCGCAAACCGGCGACCTTCTGGGCGGCGGCAAGGTCGCCCTGTTCTCCGTACCCGGCGCATACACCCCGACATGCTCCGCCAAGCACCTGCCCGGTTTCGTTGAGCAGGCCGACGCGCTGCGCGCCAAGGGCGTCGACAAGATCGTGTGCATGTCCGTCAACGATGCGTTCGTGATGGACTCATGGGGCCGGGACCAGGGCGCGGCCGGCAAGGTCGAGATGCTCGCCGACGGCAATGGCGAATTCGCCCGCGCGCTCGGCCTCACGATGGACGCCACCGGCTTCGGCATGGGCGAGCGCGCCCAGCGGTTCTCCGCCGTCATCGAAAACGGCGTCGTCAGGGAGCTGAACGTCGAAGCCCCCGGCGCCTTCGAGGTGTCGAGCGCGGAATACATGATCAACCAGCTTTAGAGCGCCGGGACGCGGCGTCCGGACGGACGCCGCGTTTTTCGCCCGTCTTTCCCGTTCGGCGACGCGCGGTTCAACCGCCCGCGCCGCTCACCGCGCCCATGCGGGCGAGTTCGTCCGCGCGCTCGTTGCCGGGATCGCCCGCATGGCCTTTCACCCAGCGCCAGTCGATCCGGCGCCCGTCGATGGCGGCGTCGAGCGCCCGCCAAAGATCCTGGTTCTTGACCGGCTTTCTCGCCGAGGTTTTCCAGCCGTTGCGTTTCCAGGTCCTGATCCAGTCATTGATGCCGTTCTTGACGTACTGACTGTCCGTATGGAGCCGGACCGCGCCGGCGGTCTCCTCCAGCGCGCGAATCGCCGCCGTCAGCTCCATGCGGTTGTTGGTCGTCTCCGCCTCGCCGCCATAAAGCTCGCGCCGCGCCTGGCCGTCGATGATGAGAACGCCCCATCCGCCTGGGCCGGGATTGCCCGAGCAGGCGCCGTCCGTGTAGATATCAATCATTCGTCAATCCATAATCGCTTGGGTCGTACCGCTCCCGGTGAAACAGGATAATGTCGCGCAACTCAAGCGGATTTTTTACCGTGACAAGGGCGTTGGGGTCCTGATGGAGCCAGTCGTAAAGCCGGGTCATGAGGAATCGCAGGGCCGAGCCGCGCAGCATGATGGGGAAAAATTCCCGCTCCGCCGGCGACAGCGGCCGCTTTTGCCGATAGGCGCGCACCAGGCTGGAGGCGTTGTCCCGTAAAAAGCCGTCCGACGGCTGGAAACACCAGGCGTTCACCGCGATGGCGAGGTCGTAGGCGAAGAAATCCGTACAGGAAAAATAAAAATCGATGAACCCGCTGACCGCGCCGCCGGCGAAAAACACGTTGTCGGGAAAGAGATCGGCGTGAACGACGCCGCGCGGCAAGTCCGCCGCCGCGCCCTTTGACGGGGACCGCGGCCAGGCGCCGGCGAGAAAAGCCAGTTCCGCGTCGACAAGGGCGGCGAGCCCCGGCGCGCATTCGTCCGCGCGCGCCCGGCAGGCGTCGGCGAGGGCGCGCCAGCCGTCGAGGGACAAGGGATTCTCGCGCGCCTCGTCGAAATCGAGAACGCCGGCGTGGAGATCCGCGAGCGCCGCGCCGAAAGCGGCGCACGCCTCCGGCCCCGGCGTCATGACCGGGCGGCCGTCGAGAAAGGTGATGACCGCCGCGGGCCGGCCGCACAGCGTGGAGACGACGGCGCCGTCACGGCGCTTCACCGGCGCCGGCGCCGACACGCCCTTCGCCGCGAGGTGCCGCGTCAGCTCCATGAAAAAGGGAAGGTCCTCGGCCCGCGTGCGTTTCTCGAACAGGGTGAGAATGAATACGCCCCGGTCCGTATCGACGCGGTAATTGGTGTTTTCCACGCCCTCCGCAATCGGGGTTTTGCCGGTCAGCGTCCCGATATCGTAAAGAGACAGAAAACGCGCCAGATCCTGATCGCTAACTTCGGTGTAAACCGCCACGCCGTTTCGCCCGCCATCCCAAGGTTATCCCGCCATCATGAGGGGGACTTTGAATACGACGTTTTCGCGCGCGGTCTCAACAGTGTCGATGACGAGGCGGCGTTCGCGGGCGAGGGCGGCGAGGAAATCCTCGACCAGGCTTTCCGGCGCCGAGGCGCCGGCGCTCAGCCCGAGGGTCGAGACGCCCTTGAGCCTTTCCCGGTCGAAGGCGCCGGCGTCCTCGATCAGGATCGCTTCGCGCGCGCCGGCGCTGAGGGCCGTCTCCACGAGACGCATCGAGTTCGAGGAGGTCTGCGAGCCGATGACGACGAACAGATCGGCGCCCCTGGCCGCGGCCTTCACCGCCTCCTGGCGGTTGGAGGTGGCGTAGCAGATATCCTCGCGCGCGGGGGCTGCGATGTCGGGGAAGCGCTGGCGCAGGGCGGCGATGATTTCGGCGGTGTCGTCGACGGAGAGCGTGGTCTGGGTTGCGTAAGCCGTCTCCCCGTCGCGGTCCGGCAGCGCCGCCGCCTCCGCGACTGACTGCACCAGCGTCACCGCCCCCCGCGGCGCCTGGCCCAGCGCGCCGACGACTTCCGGGTGTCCGTCGTGACCGATGAGAAAGACGTGGCGGCCCGCCGCCGCGTGGCGGCGGATCTGGCCGTGCACTTTCAACACCAGCGGGCAGGTGGCGTCGATGGCGTGGAGATCGCGCCGCCGCGCCTCGCGGTGCACCGACTGGGCGACGCCGTGGGCGGAGAAGATCACCGGCCGGTCCGCCGCCGCCGCGTCAAGCTCGTCGACGAAAACCGCGCCCATCGCCGACAGCCGGTTCACCACATGGGTATTGTGCACGATCTCGTGGCGCACATAGACCGGCGCGCCGTGCAGGGCCAGGGTCTCCTCCACCGTGCGGATCGCCCGTTCGACCCCGGCGCAGAACCCGCGCGGAGACGACAGGCGCACCGTGAGATCGGACAGCGGCGCCGACAACGGGGACGATGATTCCGGGGATGGCATAGCGACCCTTTAATCCTCCCGCCCCGGTCATGGCGGGGCGTTGCGCGCGGCCTTGCGAACCGCTAACGAGGTGTCATCCTGAACTGCGGCGGGATGAGGGCCTTCGCCGGGCGCCGCCGCGACAATGTCGCGTCCGGATGACGGACCACGAATATATGGGCCTGATATTGATGAAAAAACACTTAGCCGCCGCGCTAATCGCCGCATCCGTTCTCGGCGCCGCCGGTTGCTCGGGCATCAGCCGCGAGGCGCAGCAGGCGAACCCGGCGCCCTGTCCGAACATCATCGTCCTCCAGGACGCCGCCCGGCTGATCGAGTTCGAGGGCGAGGAAACCATCGACAATGTCGCCTATACCGGGGAAATCCTCGACGCCATCACCGTCTGCCGCTATTTCGGCGACGAGCCGATCGAAGCGGAAGTGGAAATCGACCTCGCCTTTGGGAAAGGCCCCCAGGCGGATGAAAACAAAAAGATTTTCAATTATTTCGTCGCCGTCACCCGAACCGACCTCGAAGTCATCGCAAAGCAGGATTTCGCCGTGCCGGTGGATTTCGGCGGCCGCAGCGAGGTGGTGCTGAAGCGCGAGGAAATCGACCGGATCGTCATTCCGCGCGCCGGTGAAAACACCTCCGGCACCAATTTCGAGATTATTGTCGGCTTCAGCTTGACGCCGCAGCAGGCGATTTTTAACAGGTCCGGAAAAAGCCTGAAATTTCCTGAGCTTCAATGACAATTCTTGCAGAGTTAAGCGACGTTCTCGGCGCGCGTTTCGCCGCCGCCGGCCTTGAGCCGGCGCTGGGCGCGGCGCGGTGGGCGGACCGTCCGGACCTGGCGCAGTTCCAGTGTAACGGCGCGCTGGCCGCGGCCAAGGCCGCCGGCGAGAACCCGCGCGCCCTGGCGGAACGGATCGCCGCCGCCCTGCGGGACAATCCGATCTTCGCCGATGTTTCTATCGCCGGGCCCGGCTTCATCAATCTCACCCTGAGCGACGAGGCGCTGTCGGCGCGGGTCCAGCGCATCGCCGACGATCCGCGCTGCGGCGGCTGGGCGAGCGCGGACCCGGAAAAGATCGTCATGGACTATGGCGGGCCGAACATCGCCAAGCCCCTGCATGTGGGGCATCTGCGCTCGGCGATTATCGGGGAGAGTTTGAAGCGGATCCTGCGCTTCGCCGGCGACACGGTGATCGGCGACGCGCATCTCGGCGACTGGGGCCTGCCCATGGGCCAGTTGATCACCGAGTTGAAGCGCGAGCAGCCCTCGCTGGTCTATTTCGACCCGTCGCATGAGGGGCCGTTCCCGGCGGAGGCCCCGATCGACTTCGCCGATCTTGAGCGGCTTTATCCCCTGGCGTCCGCCGCCTGCAAGGCGGACCCGGAGCGGGCGGCCGAAGCGCGCGCGGCGACCGCGGAACTGCAACGGGGACGGGCGGGCTATCGCGCCCTGTGGCGACATTTCATCGCCCTGTCGCGCGCCGCGGTGGAGCGCGACTACGCCGATCTCGGCGTTGCGTTCGACCTGTGGAAAGGCGAATCCGACGCCGATCCGCTGATCCCCGCCATGGCCGAGGCGCTGCGCGCCAAGGGGCTTGTCGAGGAGAGCGACGGCGCGCAGATCGTTCGCGTCGCCCGCGAGGGCGACGCCAAGGAGATTCCGCCGCTGATCCTGTTCAAATCGGACGGCAGCGTGCTGTACGGCACCACCGATCTCGCCACCATTGTCGACCGGGTGAACACGGACAATCCCGACCGCATGATCTATGTGGTCGATCAGCGCCAGTCGCTGCATTTCGAACAGGTGTTCCGCGCCAGCGATCTCGCCGGCATCTTCCCGGCCGACCGGCTGGAGCATATCCGTTTCGGCACCATGAACGGCAAGGACGGCAAGCCCTTCAAGACGCGCGAGGGCGGGGTGCTGAAACTGCGCGACCTGATCGACATGGTGACCGAGCGCGCGCAGGCCCGGCTCGCCGAAAGCGGCCTCGCGCAGGATTACGGCGAGGCGGAGACGCAGGCGGTCGCGCGCAAGGTCGGCGTCGCGGCGCTGAAGTTCGCCGATCTGTCGAACCAGCGCACCACCGACTATGTCTTCGACCTCGACCGCTTCATGGCGTTCGAAGGCAAGACCGGTCCGTACCTTCTCTACGCCAGCGTGCGGGTGCGCTCGGTGCTCGCCAGGGCCGAAGCGATGTCCGGCGCGCCTGCGGGGCCGGTGGCGATCGCCGAGCGCGAAGAGCGCGACCTCGGCCTTGCGCTGACGGCGTTCGGCGACGTGGCGCGCGAGGCGTATGACAAGCGCATGCCGCATCTATTATGCGATCACGCTTTCCAGCTAGCGCAGACCTTTTCAAAATTCTACGCCGCGCGCCGCATCGCCGACGAGCCCGACGCCGCCGCGCGGGCCTCGCGCCTGTCGCTGGCCAGGGCGACCGGCGCGCAGCTCGATCTGATTCTCTCTCTTCTGGGAATCGACGCGCCCGCGCGGATGTAACGGCGCGGTCCGCGCTTGCGCCCTTGGGCCCATCTCTCGCTTCTCCCTTACACGGATCGTTTCGCGCGGGCCCGGGTGTTGCATGCAATCAACAGTTCCATTCGAAGACGCATCCATTGAATGACAGATTCGTTTCAAAATTTTTTCACCTCCATGTCATCCGATTACTAACTATTCGTATTAGTTATATTTTTTCGTTTTCGCGCCGATTTAACCCGGCGGGCGAAAGCGATCGCGTCCGCCATGGCGAAAACGCCGGGAAAGAATGTCATGGCAATGTCATTTTAGCCCCATAATGCGTGCTGCGTTCGGCGCCGCACCCTGGCGGTCTTGAACTCTTTCGCACAATACTTGGGGAATACACAATGACACTCATGAGAACGCTTACCGCGGGCGCGGCGGCGATCGCACTGACGTCCGCCTTTGCGACCGTGGCCACGCCGGTTCTGGCGCAACAAACCGACGCCGGCATTCGCGGCACGATCATTGACGGTAACGGCAATCCGGTCGCCGGCGCCAACGTCACCATCCTGCATACGCCGACGGGCACGGGCGACTCCGCGACGTCCACGTCGAACGGCACGTTCTTCGAAGGCGGCCTGCGCGTTGGCGGTCCCTACACGCTGACCATCGCCGCGCCGGGCTATGAAGCCGAGGTGATCGAAGGGCTGTACCTCGAACCCGGCAGCGCCGAGCGCATCATCATCAATCTGAGCGAACTGGTCGCCGCGGACGAAATCCTCGTCATCGGCCGCAACGTCCAGCAGATCGACCTGAACAACGGCGCCGGTTCGGCCTTCGACCGCGAAACCATCAGCAACCAGCCGTCCGTCAGCCGCGACGTCATCGACACGCTGCTTCGCGATCCCCTGGTGAACGCCTCCGGCGGCACCGGCGAGATCTCCATCGGCGGCGTCAATCCGCGCCTCAACGCGCTGGCGCTTGACGGCGTTCTGCAGGGTGACGATTTCGGTCTCAGCCAGTCGATCTACCCGACGCAGCGCGCGCCGATCTCGCTTGAGGCGATCGAAAGCGCTTCCGTCGTCGCCTCGGATTATTCGGTTGAATCCTCCGGCTTCGTCGGCGGTCTCGTCAACATCGTCACCAAGTCCGGCACCAACGAGTTTTCCGGTTCCGGTTACTGGTTCCGTTCCGGCCAGAATTTCCTCGGCGAGATTTCCGACGGCACGCTGGTGCCGGCGCCGGAGTTCAAGGAGCGTGAGTGGGGCGCGAGCATCAGCGGCCCGATCGTCAAGGACCGCGTGTTCTTCTTCCTCAACTACGAAGATTTCAGCGCCGCGTCTCCGGTCAATTTCGGCGGCAACGACGCTTCTATCGGCATTCTTGATCCGGACGCTTTCTATTCGCTTCTGAACCAGCGCATCCTCGACGCCACGGGCTTTGACGGCGGCGGCCGCCCGCCGGCGGTCTCGCCGGCGGCCGAAACCCGCCGCTGGCTGGGCAAGATCGACGTCAACATCACTGACGATCACCGCCTTGAAGCGAGCTACCAGCGCACGCGCGAGAGCAACACGTCGGTTTCCTCGACCAGCTTTTCCTCCGCGTTCTACGAAACGCCGCAGGATCTCGACTCCTATTCCGGCGCCCTGTTCTCGGACTGGACCGACAGCCTGTCGACCACGCTTCGCGTCGGCTACAAGGACAATACGCGCGGCCAGAACTGCCGTGCGGGCAGCAGCACCAGCGAACTTGAACTGTTCGAACTGAACCCGGGCGATCTGGACTCCGCGTTCGATGGTCTCATCGACGACGCGCTGTTCACCGACGTCTCGATCATCTCCGGCTGCGACCGCTTCCGTCACGCGAACACTTTCAGCGACGACCGTTTGCAGATCTTCGCCAGCGCTGATTACCAGCTCAACGAGCACCTCATCACCTTCGGCGCCGAGTTCGAGGACTACAACGCGGAAAACCTGTTCGTTGAACGCGCCAGCGGCCGCTTCCGCTATGACAACCTCGCTGAACTCGCCTCCGGCGACGGCGTGGAAGTCAGCTTCCGCCGCCCGCTCGACGGCGACGTTCAGAACGCGATCACCGAGTTCGGCTTCAGCAAGTTCTCGGCCTTCCTGCAAGATGAATGGCAGGTTCTGCCGACGCTGTCCTTCAACCTCGGTCTTCGCTATGAGCGTTTCTTCCAGGACGATCCGGCCCCGCGCGCCGACTTCGAAGCCCTGTACGGCCGTTCGAGCGCGAACAGCCTCGACGGCATCGACATCTTCCTGCCGCGCTTCGGCTTCCAGTACGAGCCGTTCGAGCGGACCACGGTCAGCGGCGGTTTCGGCCTGTTCGCCGGCGGTTCGCCGCAGGTCTGGGTTTCGAACGCGTTCAACCCGTTCATCCTCGAGGTTACGCAAACCCTCGACGACACCGCTTTCGGAACCGTCCCGACTTCGGTTCAGACCGCATTCGACACGTTCGATCCGAGCACCCCGAACTCGATCGACCTGATCGACCCGGACTTCAAGATCCCGTCCCAGTGGAAAGGCTCGCTGCGCGTTTCGCAGGGCTTCGACATGAACCTCGCCGATATGTTCGGTCTGCCGTCGTTCTTCAACTTCGGCGAAGATTACCGCTTCACGGCGCAATATCTCTACACCAACGTTCGGAACGACTTCATCTGGGAAAACGTCGCCCAGACCGAACTCGGCTTGCCGATCGGCGTCGCGCCGGACGGCCGTCCGATCTACTCCAACCTCGAAGTTCTCGGCGTCAACAACGCGGTCCAGCTGACCAACACGTCGGAAGGCCGCAGCCACGTCATCACCGCGGCGCTCGCCAAGAAGTATGAGATGGGCTTCGACTTCGACGTTTCCTACGCTTACCAGGACGTCGACACGGCGAGCTCGGTTATCGGTTCGTCGCGGGGCATCTCGCTCTACCGGTCGCTGTTCACCTCGGATCGCAACAATCCGGAAGCGATCACGGCGCCGTTCGAAACGCAGCATGCGTTTAACCTGAACTTCGGTTACGAGAACGAGCTTTTCCGCAACCTGCGCACGCGTTTCGACCTGTTCGCGACCATCACGTCGGGCAGCGTGACGCCGGTGACCTTCAACACCAGCTCGTCGAACCCGCTGTTCGGCAGCCCGGGCAACGGCGAATCGCCGTTCGACAACGACCTCCTGTATGTGCCGACGTTCTCCGGCAGCGGCTCCACCGACGCCGCCGTGGTCTTCGGTTCCGGGTTCGATCTGGAAGCCTTCGCGGCTTTCGTCGAAGATCAGGGGCTCACCCAGGGCGAGATCGTCGAGGGCGGCGAGGTTCGCACGCGCTGGAACCAGCTCTGGAACTTCCGCTTCCAGCAAGAGCTTCCGTTCACGGACTTCGGCGTTTCCTATCTTGAAGGCAACCGCCTGAACCTTGTTGTCGACATCTTCAACGTCGCCAACCTGATCAACGACCGCTGGGGCGTTCGCAACGACGGTCCGCGCTTCACCGCGCTCAACGTCGTTTCGGCCGACCTTGTCAGCGCCGCGGACGTGGAAGCCAACGGCGTCGACGGCGCGACGTCGCTCGGCAGCGATCCGGCGGGCGCCTGCGCCAGCGCGGGCGACTGCATCTATCGCTACAACACCTTCACGGAGCGGGGAACGACGTTCCCGGATCTCGACGACTCCGTCTATCAGATCCGCGTCGGCATCCGCTACGACTTCTAATCCTCCCTCCGCGAGGGGCTCTGGCCCCTCGCGGAGAAAGATCGCGATACGAAACAAGGGCGGCTCCGCGGAGCCGCCCTTTTCCTGTTTCCACGAAAGCGGAGCGCCCTGATTACTTGCCGATCAGGCGGAAGAAACGCGCTTCCATCTGCGCGTCGCCGTTAAAGGCGCCGCGCAGGGACTGGGTGACGCAGGCGACGCCGGTCTTGTGCACGCCGCGGGTCGAGATGCACTGGTGCTCGGCCTCCAGCAGCACGGCCACGCCGCGGGGCGCCAGCGCGGTTTCGATGGCGTCGGCGATCTGGTTGGTCATGATTTCCTGGCTTTGCAGGCGCTTGGCGAAAGCGTCGACAACGCGGGCCAGCTTGGAAATTCCGACGACCTTGTCCGAGGGCAGGTAGGCCACATGCGCGACGCCGATGATCGGCTGGATGTGATGCTCGCAATGACTTTCGAAGCGGATGTCGCGCATCAGCACGATGTCATCATACCCCTCGACCTCCTCGAAGGTGCGCGAGAGCATGGCGGCGGGGTCCTCGGCGTAACCGGAGAGAAACTCCTCATACGCATCGACAAAGCGGCGCGGCGTGTCGACAAGCCCCTCGCGGTCGGGGTTTTCGCCGAAATAGGACAACAGCGTGCGCACGGCCTGTTCCGCCTCCTGGCGGCTGGCGCGGGCGGGGGACTGCAAGGGAATGGTTTCTGCGCTCATGTTACGCCTCTTCAATTGCTCGCGTGAGGTTGATCATTTCAAGGGCCGCAAGGGCCGCTTCCGCGCCCTTGTTGCCGGCTTTCGTCCCGGCGCGTTCGATCGCCTGTTCGATCGTATCGACCGTCAGCACGCCGAAGGCCATCGGCACGCCCGTCTCGCGCGCAGCGGCGGCGAGCCCGTTCGCGGCTTCCCCGGCGACATAATCGAAATGCGGCGTCGCGCCGCGAATGACGCAGCCAAGGGCGACGACGCCATTATAGCGGCCGGTCTGCGCCAGTTTCTTGGCGACGAAGGGAACCTCGTAAGCGCCGGGCGCCATGGCGAGATCGATTGCGTCATCGCCGACGCCGGCGCGCAGGAGCGCGTCCTTCGCGCCGGCGGTGAGCCGCTCGACGACAAACTCGTTCCAGCGGGTCGCGATGATCGCAACTTTCAGACCCGCGCCGGACAGGACGCCTTCGTAAATCTTTCCCATGACGTCTCCCCCTAACCGGTCGCGCGAAGGCCGGCGTCCGCGCCGGCGCTGGCGCGCCTGTAATCCTGCAACGCCTTGACGGAAATGATCCTGAACCCGTGCCGGGCGGCGAAAACCTCAAGATCCGGCAGGCGCGCCATGGCGCCGTCGTCGTTCATCACCTCACAGATCATCGCCGCGGGGGTGAGCCCCGCCAGACTGGCGAGGTCGACGCTCGCCTCGGTCTGGCCGCCGCGCTCCAGCACCCCGTTTTCGCAGGCGCGCAGGGGAAAGGTGTGCCCCGGCATGACGATATCGTCCGGCCCCGACGCCGGGTCGATCATGGTGCGGATGGTATGGGCGCGGTCATGTGCGGAGATGCCGGTGGTCACCCCCCGCGCCGCTTCGACCGAGACCGTGAACGCGGTGCCGAAACCGGAGCCGTTTTCGGCGCGCGGCACCATCAGGGGCAGGGCGAGCCTGTCGATCAGCGCCGGCGCCATGGAGCAGCAGATGAGGCCGCGGCCTTCCCGGGCGAAAAAATTCACCGCTTCCGGCGTGACGAAATCGGCCGCGATGGCGAGGTCCCCCTCGTTCTCGCGGTCCTCGTCATCGACGATGATCACGGTCTCGCCGGTCTTGAACGCCGCAATGGCTTCGGGGACGGATGCAATGGGCATCAGCGCGCTCCTTCTTCTGGTAATGCGTTTTGGGGTGAGGGTGGGCGCGCGGCCTGCGCGCCGGATTGGGTCAGGCGCTCGATGTATTTCGCGAGGATGTCGACTTCGAGATTGACCCTGTCTCCCGGTTTTTTCAGGGGCAGGATGATTTTCGCCTGCGTGTAGTCGATCAGGGTGACGTTGAACCAGTCGGGCCCCGTATCGACCACGGTGAGGGAGGTTCCGTCGATGGCGACATAGCCCTTGGCGACGACGTAGCGCATCAGCGCCGGGTCGGTTTCGACCGTCAGCCAGAGGGCGTCGCGGTCGGGACGGAAAGACTTGACGACGCCGGTTGCGTCCACATGGCCTTGGACGAAATGGCCGCCGAGGCGCGTCGTCGGCAGGACCGAGCGCTCCAGGTTGACGGGCGCGCCGGCGGCGAGGTCGCCGAGATTGGTCCGCTTCAGCGTCTCCGGCGCGAGGCCGACGGTGAACCGCGCATCGTCGAACGCCGTCACTGTCAGGCAGACGCCGTTCACCGCGATGGAATCGCCGAGTCTGACATCCTCCAGCACGGTCGACGCCGAGATCACAAGCTCGAAGCTGTCCGCGCCCGCCCTGACGTCGGCGACGGCGCCCATTTCCTCGATCAGCCCGGTGAACATCAGCACGCCTCCCTTGTCGTTGGCCGGGCGATCCGCCCGCGCATCAGCATGTCCGGGCCGAGCTGTTCGATCTCGACCGCGTCGAGGCGGAAGGCTTCGTCAAGACGGGCCGCGCCGACGCCGCCCACCGGCGTTTTGCCGGCGCCGCCGATCACGACCGGGGCGATGAAGGCCCAGACTTCGTCGATCAGGCCGGCGTCGAAAAACGCGCCCAGAACCGCGCCCCCGCCTTCGATCATGACGGCGTTGAGGCCGCGCGCGCCCAGCGCCTGGAGAAGCGCTTCGGCGTCGGGCCGCCCGTGCGCGTCCTTCGGCAGGGTGAGAATGTCGACGCCGAGGCCGCGAAAGCCGTCGAGCCTTGCGCGCGGGGTGGCGTCCGTGACGGCGAGAAGGGCGCCGGCGCCCGCCCGGTCATAGACCTGCGCGCCGGGGGGCGTGCGCGCCGCGCTGTCGAGGACGATGCGCAGCGGCCGGCGCGTCTCGCGCCCGGACGGCCTTGCGGTCAGCGCCGGATCGTCCGCGATCACCGTGTTGGCGCCGACGATCACGCCGTCCACGCCCGCGCGCAGGTCGTGGCCGCGCGCGCGGGCGGCGGGGCCGGTAATCCACTGGCTGTGCCCGGCATGGGTGGCGATCTTGCCGTCGAGGCTGGCCGCGAATTTGGCGAATACATAGGGCCGTCCGGCGCGTAGCCGGTGCAGCCAGCCCCGGTTGAGCGCCGCCGCTTCCGGCTCGCAAAGCCCGCCGCGCGCGGCGACGCCCGCTGCGCGCAGCGTCGCCGCCCCGCCGGCGGCTTCGGCGTTGGGGTCGGCCATGGCGTAAATCACCTCGGCGACGCCCGCCTCGATCAGCGCTTCGGCGCAGGGGCCGGTGCGGCCCCAGTGGTTGCAGGGCTCCAGGGTGACGTAAGCGGTCGCCCCGCGCGCGCCGTCGCCCGCATCGCGCAGGGCCTCGGCTTCCGCATGGGGCGTTCCCGCGCCTTTGTGCCAGCCTTCCGCGACGATCTCGCCGTCGCGCGCGAGGACGCAGCCGACCATGGGGTTCGGCGCGGTCAGCCCTTCGCCCCGGGCGGCGAGCGCAAGGGCGCGGCGCATGAAGCGCTCGTCTGCGTCTGTCAGGTTTTGGCTCGAGCGATCGCCCATAAAAAAGCCCCTTGGCCGGATCGAACCGACCTCAAGGGGCGCATCGAGAAGAACGCCGAGCAACGCCGGAGACGGGACGCCGCGTGCAAGGATACGGCGAGCCCATTGACGACTTTGCGCGCCCGACGCGGCCGGAGGGCGCATGTCGGGCGTTGGCGTGTCTCGAACCTTCTACCATCCGGACTGTGACCGTCGGCTCTGGACTCTCACCAGGATCCTGCATCGGCGCCGCCTCGCCGCTATGGCTTTAGCCATATGCCGTGACGGGCGCTTCCGCTCGCGGGCTCGTCGGCGTTTGTCGTCGGGGAAGCGCTTCCCGTAAGAAAGGTTCCGTGACGACCGGCGCCGCATTACCGCCGGTGGGGACTTTCACCCCGCCCCGAAGATTCATATCGCGCGGATTTCTCCGCAGCGCTTATATAGCGACAGGGGCGGGGCGCTGCAACATGCGGGCGCAGCCTCCCGCGCCGGTCGAAAAGGCGCGCGCCATGGTTAACGCTCACGACTACGCGATGAGGCCGGCGACGGCGGACGATCTGCCGCTGCTCGCCCGGTGGCTCCGCGCCCCGGCGGTGCGGCGCTGGTGGGGCGATCCCGAACGGGAATTGCGGTTGCTGGAGGAAGACCTCAACGACCCGGCCATGACCATGCTGATCGCGTCCTGCGACGGGCGGGCGATCGGCTACCTTCAGGAATACGACGTTCACGCCTGGCCGCAGGCGTGCTTCGCGCACCTGCCGCCCGGAACGCGCGCCATTGACATGTTTATCGGCGAGGCGGACATGCTGGGCGCCGGCCACGGCTCCGCGCTCCTGCGCCGGCTCGCCCTGCGCCTGAAGACCGCCGGCGCGCCGGCGGTCGCGATCGATCCCGACCCGCAGAACGCCCGCGCCATCCGCGCCTATGAAAAGGCCGGATTTGTGATAGACCGGCCGGTTGAAACGGATGAAGGAGCGGCGCTGCTGATGCTGTTCCGGGATACGCTCGCCGACAGCTTTCCCGGCGGGCCCCCTGGCGACGCAACGCCCTGACGGAAAGGAACGCGCCCGTGACGGATACGCCTCGCCAGCCCGCGGAATGGACGCCGCACGAAGCGGTATGGGTCGGATGGCCCAGCGACGCCGGTCTGTGGGCGGACGATCTCGGCCCCGCCCGCGCGGAGGTCGAGGACCTGATCCGCGCGATCGCCTTTCCCGCCGCCGGCGAACGGGGCGAGCGCGTGGAACTGGTCGTCAACGGCGCCGACGCGCGCGCCGCTGCGGAGATCATGCGCAGCCATCTGCCCGATGCGGATGCGATGCGCATTCACGACGCCCCGATGGGCGATGTCTGGCTGCGCGACACCGGGCCGGTGTTCGTCGCCGGCGGCGGCGCGCTCGCCGCCAGCGCGTTCCGCTTCAACGGTTGGGGGGGCAAGTATCAGCTTGCGGAGGATCACCGGATCGCCGACATCGTCGCGGAGCGCTGCGCCGTTCCCCTGCGCCGCTTCGACGGGCTCGTCTGCGAAGGCGGCGCGCTGGAGACCGACGGGCAAGGAACCGTTATCACCACGCGGCAGTGTCTCCTGAACCGCAACCGCAATCCCGGCCTGGGCGAAGCGGACGTGGAGCGCGTTCTCGCCAAGGCCCTCGGCGCGGAGAAGGTGATCTGGCTCGACGAAGGGCTCGCCGGCGATCACACAGACGGGCATGTGGACAATCTCGCCCGCTTCATCGCCCCCGGCAAGGTCGTCTGTATGCGGCCGACCGGCGACGACGATCCCAACCGTGCCGTCCTGGCGGCGATTGAAAAGGCGCTATCGGCCGAGAGCGATGCGCGCGGGCGGGCGCTTGAGGTGATCGCCGTTCCCTCGCCGGGACGGGCGGAAATCGACGGCCGGCCCGCGGCGGCGAGCCACCTGAACTTTTACCTGTCCAACCGCGCCCTCGTCATGCCGCATTACGCCGGCCTCACCGGGAACGGCGATGTCGGCCTTGAAGCCGCGGATATTCTCAAGGCGAGCGGGGCGCGGGCGCATGTCTTCGCGATCGATTCCTCCCACCTGTTGACCGGCGGCGGGTCGTTCCACTGCATCACCCAGCAGCAGCCGGCGCTTTGATCCGCGCCGGCGTTTCGATCGGCCCCCGCGTCCGGCCAGCCGAGCTTTTCCTGCGGCGAAGCGATTGAAAATCCGCGTCCCGATCTTGAATGCGCGCGGCAAGCATGATCACCATAATGCGCAGAAAACCGCGCCGCGAACCGGCCAGATTTCGTGCGCCCGGATTTCGTGTCAACCGAGATCGCGCGAAAGCCAATGACTAGAAAAAAGCGACCGTGAAAACCGGGGGCTATGACAACCGGGGATTACGAAAACCGGGGACTATGAAAAAACGAATGCAAAAAATCGACCGCGGCGTTATGCGATTGCTGCGGTGAAAACAACGATGATACAATAAAAAGGAGCCGTCTCCATGCGGAAATCAACTCTTGTTTCTTCTCTCGCCCTTTTGACCGCGCTGACCGCCTGCGGCCGCGACGGGGACGCAACGCAAGCGGCCGCGCCGGCCGCACAGGAAGGAGGCCGGCCGATGGCGGCTGCGGACATCTTCGTCGGGCTGGAGCCCGCCGCGGCGGACAACGACGCGGGAAACATTCTGCTCTCGGACTATGACGGGCCTTACGGGGGCGCGCCGCATTTCGACGAGATGGATCTCGCCGGCCTCAAGCCGGCGCTTGAAGCGGCCATGGCCCGCAATCTCGCCGAGATCGAGGCGATCGCCGGCAATGCGGCCGCGCCGACCTTCGACAACACCATCGTCGCCCTTGAGCGGTCGGGCCGCGATCTCGACCGCGTCTTCACCTATTGGGGGATCTGGTCGGCGAATATGTCGAGCCCGGAATTTCGCGCCATCCAGGGCGAGATGGCGCCGAGGATTTCCGAGCACGTCTCCGCGATCACCCAGAACGAGGCGCTGTTTGCGCGCGTCAAGGCGGTCTACGAAGGCGAGGCGTTCAAGACCCTCTCGCCGGACCGGCAGCGCCTTGTCTGGCTGATCTATGACGAGTTCGCCTCCAACGGCGCGACGCTCGAAGGCGAGGCGAAGGCGCGCTACGCGGAGATCAACCGGCGGCTCGCTGCGCTGCATACGACGTTCGCGAACAATGTTCTCGCCGACGAGGAAGGCTACGTCACCTATCTCGGCGAGGACCAGCTGAGCGGCCTGCCGGCTTCGTTCGTGCGCGCCGCCGCGGCCGCCGCCGCCGAGCGCGGGCGGGAGGGCGAATACGCCGTCACCAACACCCGCTCGTCGATGGACCCGTTCCTGAAGTACTCGGACGAACGCGACCTGCGCGAGACGGTGTGGCGGACCTATTACAATCGCGGCGACAATGGCGACGAGCACGACAACAACGCCGTCATCGCGGAGATCCTGCAATTACGGCATGAGCGGGTCGGCCTGCTCGGATACGACAACTACGCCGCCTGGCGTTTGCAGAACCGCATGGCCAAGACGCCGGAACGCGCCCTGGACCTGATGCAGGCGGTCTGGCCCGCCGCGATCGCCCGCGTGGAGGAGGAAGTCGCCGAGATGCAGGCGATGGTCGACGCCGAGGGGGGCGGTTTCGCGATCGCGCCGTGGGACTACCGCTATTACATGGAGAAGGTGCGGCAGGCGAAATATGATCTGAATTCGGATGAAGTGAAGCAGTATCTCCAGCTCGACAAGCTGCGCGAGGCGATGTTTTTCGTCGCCGGCGAGCTGTTCGGCTTCGCGTTCGCCCCCGTGCCCGAAGGGGCCGTCCCCGTTTTCCACGAAGACGTGAAGGTGTGGGACGTGACGGACAGGACCACCGGAGAGCATGTCGGCCTGTGGTATCTCGACCCGTTCGCCCGCGCGGGCAAGCGCTCCGGCGCCTGGGCGACCAGCTACCGCTCCCATGACACGCTGAACGGCGTGAAGAAATCGGTTCTTTCCGCCAACAATTCGAATTTCATCGAGGGCGCGCCGGGCGAGCCGGTCCTGATCTCCTGGGACGATGCGGAGACTTATTTCCACGAGTTCGGTCACGCGCTGCATTACCTGTCGTCGAATGTCGACTATCCGACCCTCAACAGCGGCGTTCGCGACTATACGGAGTTTCAGTCGCAATTGCTGGAGCGCTGGCTGGCGACGGACGCGGTGATCGACAGGTATCTCGTCCATGTCGAGACCGGCGAGCCGATGCCCGCCGACATGGTGGAGAAAATCAAGGCCGCCGCGACCTTCAACCAGGGGTTCGCGACGACGGAATATCTCGCCTCGGCGCTGGTCGACATGAAGTTCCATATGACCGACCCGGCCGGCATCGATCCCGACGCGTTCGAGCGCGAAACCCTTGCGGCGCTCGGCATGCCGGAGGAACTGGTCATGCGTCACCGCAGCCCGCATTTCGGCCATATCTTCTCCGGAGAGGGATACTCGGCCGGATATTATGGTTATCTGTGGGCGGATGTTCTAACCTCGGACGCGGCCGAGGCGTTCGCCGACGCGCCCGGCGGCTTTTACGACGAGGAACTGGCGGGCAAGCTCGTGCGCTATCTGTTCGCGCCGCGCAACGCCATCGACCCGGCGGAGGCTTATCGCCTGTTCAGGGGGCGCGATGCGGGGATCGAGCCTTTAATGCGCGATCGCGGCTTTCCAGTTCCCAGCGGCGATGGCGGCGGCAATGGGAGCGCAGGCTCGCAGTAGGCGCGCTTACTCCCCCCACACCTGCGCCACGCGGCGGTCCCGTCCGCAGGCGGTGCGATACAGCTTATAGCGCAGGGGGTTTTTCTTGTAGTAATCCTGGTGGTAGTCCTCGGCGATCCAGAACCGGTCCAGTTCCCGAATGGGGGTGACGACAGGTTGGCCGAGGGCTTCCTCGGCGGCGGCCTTCGCCGCCTGGGCCGCTTCGTATTCGTTCGCATTCTGATAGAAAATCGCGGTCGTGTAGGAATGCCCCCGGTCGCAGAACTGTCCGCCGTCGTCAAGCGGGTCCACATGGCGCAGGAAATAGTCGACAAGTTCGCGATACGTGACGACATCCGGATCGTAGGGCGCGCGCACCACCTCAAGATGCCCCTCGTGATTGCGGTAAGTGGGGTTTTGCAGGGTTCCCCCGGCATAGCCGGAGACGACGTCGCCGACGCCGTCAAGTTTTTCAAGGTCCGCTTCCACGCACCAGAAACACCCGCCGGCCAGCACCAGCGTTGCGGAATAGGCGCCGTCGGTTCGGGCCGGCGCATCCTGCGCGGCTGCGGCGCCGGCGGACAGGGCGCGGGCAGACACCGCGCCGATCGCCAGGACGATAAGGGCCGCGATGGCGACCGCGGTTGGGGTCGATAGTCTCATGGTTTCGATCCTTTTTCCGACATATGGAGCCTTCGCGCCCGCGGGCGCCAGCGCCTCGCGGCTTTTCTCACCGGATTGTTACGCCTTTTCGCCATGGTCGGTTTCCTCCGGCGCCGGGAAAGCGGCGCGCCGCCGCCTGCGCCCGAAGGCGCATTGCCCGCGCCGTCAAAACCGGCTTACAGTGCGCCTTTCAAATTGACACAGGAGCCGCTCCATGCATTGCCGCGCCTTGATGATGATCGCCTGCGCCGCCATTTTGTCGGCCTGCGGGCAAACCGACCCGTCATCCGCTGAAGACAACCGGAAGGAAAAAGCCATGACCGAGCGCGCCCCGACGGCGAGCGCCGCTTTCGCCGCCGCCCTGGAGCTGACGCCGCCGGCCATCGAAAAACGGCCCGTGGAAATTACCCAGCATGGCGTGACGCGCGTCGACAATTACGCCTGGCTGCGCGACGAGAGCTGGCAGGAGGTCCTGCGCGATCCGTCTCAACTGGACGACGACATCCGCGCCGCGCTGGAGCGGGAAAACGCCTATTACAAGGAAGCGACCGCCGATCTTGACGGTCTGCGCAAGACCCTGTTCGCGGAGATGCGCGGACGGATCAAGGAAGATGATTCCAGCGTGCCGATGAAGGACGGCGACTGGGTGTACTGGACCCGCTACCGCGAGGGCGGGGAGTATCCGGTCTTCATGCGCGCGCCCGCGTCGACCGGCGCCGCCGGCGGCAAGGACGAGATCCTCTTCGACGGCGACAAGGAGAGCGAGGGCGCCGAGTTCTTCAATGTGGGCGACGTCGCGCACAGCCCCGATCACCGCTACATCGCCTACGCCGTCGACCGGCTGGGTTCGGAGTATTTTTCGATCCGCGTGCGCAATGTCGACACCGGCGAGGAATACGACGAAACCATCGAGAGCGCCGACGGCTTCGGCGCTGTATGGACCGCTGATTCCGCCGCCTTTTATTACGTCGAGCGGGACGACAACCAGCGCCCCAAGCGCGTCAAGCTGCACCGTCTGGGAACCGATCCGTCGCAGGACCGCATGGTGTACGAAGAGGCCGATGACGGATTTTTCCTCACCATCGGCAAGAGCCAGAGCGGCGAGTATGTCTTCATCCAGGCTGGCAGCCATACCTCCAGCGAGGTGCGCTTCCTCCCGGCCGACGACCTTGACGCCGAACCGGCGCTGGTCGAACCGCGTACGGAAGACATGGAATATTCGGTCGACCATCATGGCGATTATTTCTATATTCTCACCAACGCCGACGGCGCGGTCGACTTCAAGATCGCCCGCGCGCCGGTCGCCGCGCCGGGCCGCGCCAACTGGACCGATTGGGTCGCGCACGAAGTGGGAACCTACATCATCAGCATGGTTCCGTTTCAGGATTATTTCGTCCGCCTGGAACGCAATAACGCGCTGCCGCGCATCGTGGTGTCGACCTATGACGGCGAGGAGCACGCCGTGACTTTCGAGGAAGCCGCCTACAGCCTCGGCATGCGGGCGGGTTTCGAATTCGACACCGGGCTGTTGCGCTTCACCTACGAGTCGCCGTCGACGCCGGAACAGACCTTCGACTACGACATGGCCGCGCGCACGCGCGCGCTTTTGAAGACCCAGGAAGTGCCGAGCGGACATGACGCCTCGCTCTATGCGGTGGAGCGGATCATGGCCACGGCGGCGGACGGCGCCCAGGTCCCGGTGACGATCCTGCGGCTGAAATCGACGCTGAAGGACGGGTCGGCGCCGGTGCTGCTCTATGGCTACGGTTCCTATGGGGCGACCATTCCGGCGAGCTTCTCGACCAGCCTGCTGTCCCTGGTCGATCGCGGCGCCATCTACGCCCTCGCCCATATCCGGGGCGGCGCCGCCAAGGGCCGCCAGTGGTATCTCGACGGCAAGCTCGACAAGAAGATGAACACGTTCACCGATTTCACCGCCGCCGCCGACGCGCTGATTGCGGAAGGCTACACCTCGGAGAAGAACATCGTCATTTACGGCGGCAGCGCCGGCGGTCTCCTGGTCGGCGCCGCCGTCAATCTGCGCCCCGAGCTTTTCGCCGGGGTCATCGCCGCAGTGCCGTTCGTGGATGTCGTCAACACGATTTCGGACGCGGACCTGCCGCTGACGCCGCCGGAGTGGGACGAGTGGGGCAATCCGATCGAGAGCGCCGAAGAGTATGGCTGGATCGCCGAATATTCCCCTTATGACAATATCAGGGCCGAAACCTATCCGCCGATCATGGCGACGGGCGGGCTCACCGATTATCGCGTCACCTACTGGGAGCCGGCGAAATGGATCCCGCGCCTGCGCGACGAGGCGGAAGGCGGCCCGTTTGTGCTGCGCATGAATATGGGCGCCGGCCATGCCGGCTCCGCCGCGCGGTTCGAACGGCTTGACGAGCGCGCACATCTTTACGCTTTCGCGCTGAAAGCCCTCGGCATGGAAACCGCCGAACCGGTCCGCCATAACGGCGACTAGGCGCGGCTATTTTTGAGGGCGGGCCTTTCGCCGGCCCCCTTGAAAAGCCGGTTATCGGTCCGCCCGCGGCCCGGTTCGAGCCGCGGGCGGCATTGGTTCCACCGACGGTTTTATCGGCGCCCGGATGTTATCCCGGGATGTTGGTGACGACGCCGTCCCTGATGCGGATGCGCTGACCGTTCAGCCGGCGGAGCGTCAGCCCGTCGATCTCCTCGTTATAGGTGATCGTGTAATCGGCGAGCAGCGCGATGCCGGCTTCCTCGCCGATGAGGTTGCCGACACCGTCGGAACGCCAGTGCATGCCCGCGCCGTCGCGGCCATGGGTGACGTTGGCGATCAGCTTGTTCAGTTCGCCGCCGATGGTGAGCGGCGCGCCGAGCCAGGGGTCCAGCGCCGTGCCGCCCTGGTTCGGCACCTGCGGATTCTGGAACACGTAGTCCTCGTTGAGAAACGCCTTCAGGATCGTCGCGCCGGCGGCGACGAAAGACGAGTGCCCGCCCGGATAAGCCGGGTGCACGGGCGAACCCTCGGGGAAGCCCATCGGCAGAAGGCCGTCATTGGCGGTGTCGCCCGGCGCGGTTCCGTTCACGGCCCGCACCTCGTCGACGGCGCGGTTATAGGCTTCGGAGCCGAACAGCTCCGCGCCGACGCCGTAATTGACGAAGCCGTTCACCTGCCGGTTGATGCGCCCGCCATAGGCTTCGGGCCGAAGCCGCCGGTGGGCGGACCATTTCTGGAACCAGGCGCCCGTGAGCGCCTGGCGCGGCGCGTGCACCGTCAGGTGGCTGATGTCCGGCAGGCCGAAGCTGACAAAGCCGGCCTGCGTCGAGCTGTTGACCCGCAGATAGGGCAGCGACGGGTCGAAGGCGTTGTCGTCGTTAAGGGCGAAGACGACGGACAGGGCGTGGAGCGGCGACTGCAGCGGGAAGTCGCGATGCACCCATTCGGACAGGTCGCGCATGCGCGCGATGAACCGCGTGCCGCCGGTGAAGGTCGACGCGTTGCCGGAGGGCGTGTTGCGGTTCGGCTCAAACCCGCGCTGCACCGCCAGCCACTCGTTGTACTCGGTCATGAACTGGTTCGGTGCGCCGCGTTCCAGCTTGGGATAGCGCTGTTCGACGACGAGCTGGCCGATCTGGAACGGCAGAAGAAGGAACTGGCTCACGAACGGGCCTGTCAGAACGCCGTCGGGAACCCGGCTGGCGAAGGTTGCGTCGACGGGGATGGTGCCGCGGAACAAGGTCGCCGGGGTGACGAGACCGCTGGCGTCGCGCGGAAAAATGTCGCTGCGCGAAAACCGGTTGAGGTCGTCGGCGGCGCGCTGGATGATGTTGCGGCTCTCATAGACGGAAAACGGCACGTCGCGCGTGACCGAATACCAGTAAAGCTCGGCCATCTCCGCCTCGTTGATGGCGCTGTCGAACGAGGGCGCGGCGAAGATGCGGTTGGCGTTGCCGTCGAGACCCGACATTTCGAAGGCGAACGCCGCCTGCGGGCTGACCAGCCGGTTGCGCAGCGGGTCGTTCTCCCGGCCCACCAGGATCGCTTCGAAATCGGCGAAGTTGCGGCTGTTGAGCGCCGTCAGCAGGGAATGGTAGGAATTCGCCGTAACCTCGCCGTTGGCGTTGTGTTTCAGGGACTTGCTGAACATGCCGCGGAAATCGCCGAAGCGCGTCTCGTCGTCGTTGATCGGCTGAAAGCTGAGCGGGGTCTGGTTGAAATTGGTCTGCGCCCGGTTCTCGCGGATGCTCAGGGCGTCGGCGCGGCGGTAGATGGGATCGTCCGCAAGCACCTGTCCGAGCGGGGCGCTGGCCGCCGCCTTGCCGGAGACGCCGCCGGCCCCGGCGACCGCCGCCGCGACCGCCGCCGTCTGCAGAACGCCGCGACGCGAAACGCTGAAACGGGCGCTGTCCGCGCCGTTATCGTCAGCAGCAACATTTTCCGTATCTTTTTCTTGCATAAGCTCTCCTTCGCTTCCCTCGGGAAGCGTTGTTTTGATATGAAACGGAAGCGCCGGCGTTTGCCGCGCCAGCGGCTTCCTCCTGATGCAGAAGATTCCGTGGTGTTGATACTCTACGGGAAGGTCCTGGGCCGTACCGCAACAGATTGGCCCCGCCCGCCTGGCGACGGGCAAAAAATGCTGTCAGCGCATTCATGCACGACCGGGACGGTCGTCGGAGGCTCGCCGCCGACGGTTATGCGAGAAGCGCCGGCCGCGACATGCGCGTCATATTCAGACGACAGGATGGTTACAAGATTATTTCTTCATTGGCGATAGAAAAAATACCGTTAAATGAATGAAAATAACTATAGAATTTTCATTGAACAGAATCCGGAAATATTGTTGTAAAGATATTGCAGGCTATTTTCCGGCCGCGCCTCCGGGACGCTGTTGCGCAATGCGCCGAACGTTCAGTCCCGGCGCGGCTTTGCGTTCGCCCTGCTGCGTTTTTTCGGTTTTTTTCGAGCCGTCTTTACGGCGCTTTTCCTGCTTTTTCCGCCCGGTTTTGCTTGCGCCGTTCCGCCCTTGGCGGTTTTGCGGCGCGGCTGGCGGCCCTTGCCGCCGGCTTTCGGTTTGCCCTCCGGCGGCAGGGGCTCGCTCTCCATCTCGAAGAGCAGCCCGCCGCGGATCGGCGCTGCTTCGACAAGGCGCACCGTCACCGGCTGGCCGAGCCGGAAGATCCCGCCTGTCGTTTCCCCGACCAGGCTGTGCCGGCCTTCCTCGAAACGGTAGCGTTCAAAGCCGATACTGCGCATCGGGATGAACCCGTCCGCCCCGGTCTCGTCGAGCATGACGAACAGCCCGAACTTGGTGACGCCGCGAATGCGGCCCTCGAACACGGCTCCCTCCCGGTGTTGCAGATAGCCGGCGAGATAGCGGTCCGTCGCCTCGCGTTCGGCGGCCATGGCGCGGCGTTCGAGGTCGGAAATCTGCTCGGCGATATCGTCGAGCGCGGCGGCCTCCGCCTCGGTCTGGCCGCCGGCGCCAAGCCTGCACGCCCGGACCAGGGCGCGGTGGACGGTGAGATCGGCGTAGCGCCGGATCGGCGAGGTGAAATGCGCATAGCGGGGCAGGTTGAGGCCGAAATGTCCGACATTCTCGGTCGCATACACCGCCTGCCGCTGAGCGCGCAGCACCACTTCGGAGACCATTTCCTTTTCGTCCCGCTCGCCGGCGATTTTCAGAAGCTGGTTGAAATTGGCCGGGCGCACCGAGCCGCCCTTGGCGAGGGAATAGTCCAGACTTTGCAGGTACTCGCGCACCGCGTCGAGTTTTTCAGGATCCGGCTGGTCGTGAACGCGGTAGATCAGGTGCGTGCGCTGGCGTTCCAGCGTTTCCGCCGCGGCCACATTGGCGAGGATCATGAACTCCTCGATCACGCGGTGGGCGTCGAAACGCTCGCGCAGCACGATCCTGTCGACCTCGCCGTTCGGCTTCAGCACGATGCGCCGTTCCGGCAGATCGAGGTCGAGGGGCGCGCGCCGCGCGCGTTCCCGCCACCGGGCGCGGAAGGCGTCGAACAGATGAACGACGCTGTCTCTGATCACCGGCGAAACGCCCGCGCCCGCGCCCTCGCTGATCGCCTGGGCCTCTTCGTAGGACAGTTTGGCGAAGGAGCGCATGGTGGCGCGCAGGAAGCGGTGGCGTTTTTTCCGTCCCTCCCCATCGATGATCATCTCCACCGCGAGGCAGGGGCGGTCTTCATCCGCGCGCAGCGAGCACAGCCCGTTGGACAGGCGTTCGGGCAGCATCGGCGTCACCCGGTCAGGGAGGTATACTGAATTTCCCCGCTTCAGCGCTTCGGCGTCGAGGGCGCCGCCGGGCCTGACAAAGGCGCTGACGTCGGCGATGGCGACGATCACGCGGTACCCGCCCGCATTGGCCGGGTCCGGGTCCGGCTCGGCGAAGACGGCGTCATCGTGGTCCTTGGCGTCCGCGGGATCGATGGTGACGAGCGGCGTGTCGCGCAGATCCTCGCGCGCCGCGTCGGCGGACGGCGCCGCCCGGTCGGCTTCCGCCAGCGCGGCGGCGGGGAATTCGGTGGGGATGGCGTGATTGGCGAGGGCGATCGTGGAATAGACGCCGCGGTCGTCCGTGTGCCCTTCGATCAGGCGCACGCGCGCCTTGCGCGGGCCGTAGCCGCGCGCGTTCTTGGTTTCCACCCAGACGAGATCGCCGTCTTTCGCGCCCGCCTCGTCGCCCGCGTCGATGTCGAACGGATGGCGGGCGCGGCGCTCCACCGGCTCGGCGATCCCGCCGCGGCGTTTTTTTCGGTACACGGCGAGAAAGCGGTGCGCGCCCTTGCCGATCGTCTTGATGATGTCGGCTTCGTAGCCGTCGTCGCCGGCGGGGGCGAGGCGCGCGAGCAGCCGGTCGCCGACGCCCGGCGCGGGTTTGCGCCGGGCCGCCCGGGCGGCGGGGATGCGGATCATGGGCGGCTCGTCGTCGCTTTGCCAGCCGCTCGCCGGCATGCACAGAAGGTCGCCGTCCTCGTCCACGGACATGACGTCCACCGGCGCCACCGGCGGCATCGCGCCCGCGGCTTTCACCCGCTTGCCCCCCTTGAGATCGATCGCCCCTTCGGCCTCCATTTCCTTCAACAGGGCGCGCAGGCCGGCGCGGGCTTCGCCCTTGACGCCGAAGGCTCGGGCGATGTCGCGGCGCGTGGCGTCGGCGCCGCTGTCCTTGACGAAGGCGAGGATGTCTTTCTTGGAGGGCAGGGGCGGCGTCTCGGCGCGCCCGCTTCGGGGGTTGGGCAAAATCTGTCTTTCGGGTGTCTGTCTGTCGTGGGGCGTAGCCTTAGCACGGTTCGCGGGCGTTCGCGAAAACGACCGGACGCGCCCGTCACCGGCCCGCCGCAAGCGGATCGCGCGCGCGCCCGCCGACGATGATCTCGTAATGGAGATGGACGGCGGTGGCGTTGCCGCTGTCGCCGGTGCGGCCGATCGGCTGGCCCCGACGCACGCGGTCGCCGGGCGCGAGCCCGCGTTCATAGGCGGAAAGATGCGCATAGCGCGTCTTGACCCGGTCGTTGTGGCGGATCAGCACCATGCGCCCATAGCCGCGCAAGGACCGCGCCGCCTCGACGACGCCGTCGCCGGCGGCGTATACCGGGCGCGGCGCGCCGGTGTAGATATCGAGGCCGTAATGGAACGGTCCGGCGCCGCCGCCGGCTTTTCGCGGGCGCCGCGGGCCGAAGCCGGAGGAGACGCACCCGTCAGTCGGCGCCCGGGCGAGAACGATCCCTGAAACGCGCGTCACGGGCGCATAGCCGGCGACGCGGCGGGCGGCGTCCGTTCGCGGGGCGTTGGAGACATGGCCGGGGCACACCCGCAGCCCCTCGCCGAAGGCGGCGTCCGGCGCTGGCGCGCTCGCGCAGGCGGCGACGCAAAGGAATGCCGCAACGCCGGCCGTCCGCCGCGCCGATATCGTCATGCAACGCCTCATTATACTGCCGCCCGACCATAGGCTGCGACGGCAATGAGGTGAAGTTAAGGCGGGGTCAGAGGGGGCGATGGCGGCGGGCTGCGGGAGGAGATGCAGGATGACTTCCGCATGGCCGCGCTCCATTCGGCGTCCTGCGAAATGACGGAAGAAAGAAAACTTGATACTGAGAAATAATGATGAAAATATAGTTGGGAAAATTTTTCTGAAGTCAGAAAACAGACTGGGGGGTTGGGGTGAAATATTTTGGTTTGTTCGCATTTTTCCTGGCGCTCGGCGCGACGATTGTCGGCGTAGGCGGCGCATGGGCGCAGGAACGCAGCGAGACATCTCAGGCCAGCCAGGACGAGCCATCCGAAGCCGATCTATTAAGGGCGAAATATGAGGCGCGCCTGGACGCGCTGGAGTTGTCGAACCAATCGCTGGACCGGGTCGTTCAGGTCGGCGGCTGGATCGGGTTCACCATCGCCGCCGTCGCCGTTATCGGATCGTTTTATTTCGGCAAGAGTATTTCAGATATCAGAGATCAGGCTGAAAAGACGGCCAAAAACTCCATTCAGGACGCAATTCGCGGCACAAACGAGAAAAACGGTGATCTGCAAAACGTTCTGGAAGACGTTAAAAATACGTCGCAACGACTGAAGGACATAGAAAGCGAACTCAGTGGTTACGTGACTTTACGCGACGTGGCGCAATCGGCATCCGGCTTCGATCCTCTGGTTGAGTATTATGAAATTTATCCCGAGATCGATCGGCGCGCCGAAGCGACCACAAGGATGCGCACCGGGGATCAAAGCATCGATCCGAAAGATACGTCCTACGACAGGGACTTTCGGCAGCGAATTGCGCTTGTGTTCGACCGCCTGCTGACCCGGCTGCGCGAGAACGAGAAAAGCGGCACGCAAAAACTGACTTCAAGCGATTATTTCAATTTGTCCGCCAATGCGTCGAAACTCGGCATGGATTTCGTTTCGCTGGAGTTCATGGAGGCGGCGGAGCGCATCGCCAAGGGAAGCGATCCCGAAGTGACGTCGCGGCTGGTCCGGCTGCGGTTAAGCATGACGGTCATCACGGATGAAGAAGCCAAGGAGCTGCTTCGAAAGGCCTTGCGCGATACGTCGGCTGACGTTCTGCATCTTGTGGTTTCGGAAGCTTTCAACATCGGCGTCAGCACCTCCGACCCGATCGGCGTCGCCGAGGTTATCATGAATGAATTGCCCGAAGATTTGCGGGCCTCGTCGATCTGCCTGTTGAACGCATCAAGACTTTCTCTTTTCGGCAGCACGCAGGAGCACTGGAGCAGAGCCAGGGAGCTTTATGTCAGCGGGATAGACGCCTTCGCGAAAGAGGCGCCGACGGCAAGATGGTTCAAGGACAGCGCGGCGGAAATTGCAAAAATTGTCGAGGCAGATCTCTCGCTGATGGAATTGGGCGATCCCCCGATACTGGAGCGAATAGAAAAGGGATTAGCGCCTGACGTTTTCATCAAGAAGTACGGCTTTGCTTTTTTTGCGTTTTACAACCAGCATGTAAATACCGCCTAGGAGACAGGGTCCGCCGGAAGGTTCAAAAAACAATTCTCGGAAGCGCCAGGCGGGGCGGGGTCAGCTTGACGAGGCCCGTCATCGCGACCGCATTTGGCGGGCCGTTTTGTTGATTGGCGGATGCCGTTCCAACGATAAATCTGAATTCCGCCCCTCGAACGCCGCTGAACGCCGCCGCCATACGCTTTCGTCCCGCCGGCGCCATGACGAAACGGGCGCCCGCCTGAACGCCCGTTTCGCCGGAACTCGATAATCCTTATACGGCGTTTCGCCCAGTGCGCGTTGCAGCGAAAGTGGCTCGCGGTTGATGGTTCCGGTCCATCAATTGCGTCCGCAACGCGCTTAAATAATTATTCAGAGCCGTTTGAATAAATCACATGAATGGCAAACGGTTCTAGCCGACCGATCCGTCGGAGACGAACAGGACGCGGCCGTTTTCGGCGATCTCGATCTCGAGCTGGCGGCCGTTATGCTCGCCTTCGAATTCGTAGACGTAATCGCGCCCGCCCTCGCGCACGGAGTATTCCACGTAGTCGGGTTCGAACCCGGCGGCGACCTCGTCGAGGGCCGCTTTGACCGCGCTCGGCGTCTGCGCGAAGGAAATCTCCATTTCGATTTCCTGAATCGCGCCGCCTTCGGTGATGTCCACCTCGACATGCTGTCCGGCGCTGTTGAACGCTTCGAATTCGTAGATCAGGACGCCGCCTTCGAGCTCGGTCGAAACGCGGTGGAAGGTGACGCCGGGGACGGTGGTTTCGGCCTTGGCGATGATGTCCGAGGGCACGTCGTCAAGGGAGATTTCGGTTTGGGCGAAAGCGGCGGACCCAATAGCGCCGAAGGCGAGGGCCGCGAAGGCGGTAAGCGCGCGTGGCATGGCATGCTCCGATTTTCATGTTTTATGCGTTGTGGGCGAGCCGGGTTTCTCGACGGCTCAATGGGCGAAATAGGCTGGTTTGATGACGGTTCAACGATGATTTGATGAACCGGAAATGAATTTCTGCTGCGCCGCACAAGATGCCGCAGACCGCTAAATTTTTAGGGTTTTTGCTATTTTTCGGGATGCTTGTGCTGCGTTGCAGCGCGATCGGCTCGCCTGCGGCGAAGGCCATCGGCCGCCCGCGGGCGGGGCGGATTAATCTGCTGTTTCGGGCGCAGGCGACGCTTTTTTTGCGGCCTTTTTCGTCGTTTTCTTGGCGGTTTTTTTCGCAGCCGTTTTTTTCGCTGTTTTTTTCGTCGCGGCTTTCTTCGTTGCAGCTTTTTTGGTTGTCGCTTTCTTTTTCGCGGCGGCTTTTTTCTTGGTCGCTTTTTTCGTTGTCGTTTTTTTCCGGGCCGGCTTTTTCTCCTTGGCGGCGATCAGCTCAAGCGCCTGTTCGAGGGTCACGTCGGCGGGGTCAACGCCGCGCGGCAAGGTGGCGTTGGTCTTCTGGTGCTTGACGTAAGGCCCGTAGCGCCCCTCCATGACATTGACCGCTTCGCCGGTGTCGGGGTGCGCCCCAAGCTCCTTCAGCGCCTTGGCGGCCTGGCGGCCGCGCGGGTTGGCTTTTTTCTCGGCGATGAGGGCGACGGCGCGGTTGAGCCCCACCTCGAACACCTCGTCCACGGTCGGCAGGTTGGCGTAGGTCTTGCCGTGCTTGACGAACGGGCCGTAGCGGCCGAGGCCCGCCTCGATGATTTCGCCATCCTCCGGGTGCGGACCGACCTCGCGCGGCAGCGACAGCAGCATGAGCGCTTTTTCGAGGTCCAGCTCCTCGACCTTCCAGGTTTTCGGCACGCCGGCGCGCTTGGGTTTTTCCTTGGAGCCTTTTTCCTGCTCGCCGAGCTGCGTGTAAGGGCCGAAACGGCCGATCTTCAGCCAGACGTCGAGGCCGGTTTCCGGGTCCGTCCCCAGCACCTTGTCGGCGTTCTCCGCGCCGTCCTCGCCCTCGCCGAGGGCGGAAAGCTGGCGCGTGTAATTGCAGTCCGGATAGTTGGAGCAGCCGATAAAGGCGCCGAACTTGCCGGTCTTGAGCGACAAGCGGCCGTCCGCGCAGGACGGGCAGGCGCGCGGGTCCGAGCCGTCCTCTTTCTTGGGAAAGATCAGCGGACCGAGGGATTCGTTCAGCGCTTCCAGCACCTCGGAGATGCGCAGATCGCCGATGTCTTCCACGGCGGCGTGAAACTCCGACCAGAAGTTGCGAAGGAACACTTTCCAGTCCGCTTCCCCGGCGGAAATCTCGTCGAGGGTTTCCTCAAGGTCGGCGGTGAAGTCGTATTCCACGTATTTGCGGAAATAATTCTCCAGGAAGGCGGTGACGATGCGGCCCTTGGAGTCCGGAATGAACCGGTTGCGGTCCATGGTGACATAGCCGCGGTCGCGCAGGGTGGAGAGAATAGAGGCGTAGGTGGAGGGCCGGCCGATGCCCAGTTCCTCAAGCCGCTTGACCAGGCTCGCCTCCGAATATCTTGGCGGCGGCTGGGTGAAATGCTGGTCGGCGGCGATCTCCGACACGCTCGCCGCCGCGCCGACGGAAAGCTTGGGCAGGACGCCGCCGCCCTCTTCGGCGTCGGCGTCGTCCTTGCCTTCTTCATAAAGAGCGAGAAAGCCGTCGAACAGGATGACCGAGCCGGTGGCGCGCAGTCCCGTTTTCCGGTCCGTGGAGACGAGGTCGATGGTGGTGTTCTCCAGCCGCGCCGATTCCATCTGGCTGGCGATGGCGCGTTTCCAGATCAGTTCGTAGAGCCTGTACTGGTCGGCGCCGAGGCCGCGGATGGAGTCCGGCGTGCGGGCGAAGGCGGTCGGGCGGATGCATTCATGCGCTTCCTGCGCATTCTTGGCCTTGCTTTTGTAAATGCGGGGTTTTTCTGGAACATATTGATTTCCGAACTGAGCATTCAGCGCTTGCCGCGCGTCCTGGACCGCTTCCGGCGCCATGTCGACGCCGTCGGTCCGCATATAGGTGATGAGACCGGTGGTCTCCCCGCCGATGTCGATCCCTTCGTACAGGTTCTGGGCGGTGCGCATGGTGCGCTGGGCGTTGAAGCCGAGCTTGCGGGCCGCTTCCTGTTGCAGGGTGGAGGTGGTGAACGGCGCCGGCGGGTTGCGCCTGGCTGGCTTGGCCTCGACCGCGTCGACCGCGAACGCCGCCGCCTCGACCGCGCGCTTGGCGGCCATGGCCAGCGCCTCGGTGTTGAGGCTGAACTTCTTCAGTTTCTCGCCATCGTGCATGACGAGGCGCGCCTCGAACGGCGCCGAGGCGCCGGACGCCGCCTGCGCCTTCACCGTCCAGTATTCTTGCGGAACAAAGGTCTCGATCTCCAGTTCCCGGTCGCAGATCAGCCGCAGCGCCACTGACTGCACCCGGCCGGCCGAGCGCGATCCCGGCAGTTTGCGCCACAGCACCGGCGAAAGCGTGAAGCCGACGAGATAGTCGAGGGCGCGGCGCGCGAGATAAGCGTCGACCAGGTCCTCGTCGATGCGGCGCGGATTGTCGATCGCCTGTTTCACGGCGGCCTTGGTGATGGCGTTGAAGGCCACGCGGTCGATGACAATGTCCTTCAGCGCTTTTTTGTCGCTGAGCGCCTCCAGGAGGTGCCAGGAAATCGCTTCCCCCTCGCGGTCGGGGTCGGTGGCGAGGATCAGCCGCTCGGCGCCTTTCACGGCGCTGGCGATTTCGTTGACGCGTTTTTTCGAGCCGGCGTCGAGTTCCCAGACCATCTTGAAATCGTTGTCCGGGTCCACCGACCCGTCCTTGGACGGCAGGTCGCGGATATGCCCGTAGGAAGCGAGGACCGTATAGCCGGACCCGAGATACTTGTTGATGGTTTTCGCCTTGGAGGGCGATTCAACGATGACGACCTGCATACGCGCCCGCAACTCCGGATGTTTCCGCCTGATCCTGTTAGGGGCGGTCTAATGGGGCTGGCGCGGGGGCCGTGTCAACTGCTGCACATGCATCAATAATTTATTTTTGATTGTGTTGTTTCCTATACATATACTATAAGTTGTGCCACTGGGGTACAATTGCAGAAAAGCAGGGGTGCTGCGTGATGGATTTCGATAAGCGCGACGACAGCGTTCTCAAAACCGGACATCGGCGCGCCGAGGATGCGCCGGTCGGCGCCGACTGGGAGCGCGAGGAGGCTGCGCGGTACATCGAGCAGATGCTTTGCGGGCTGGAAGAGATCGCCGCGACGCATCGTATCGAGCCTTTGCGCGACATGCTTGCGCGGGTCAAGGAAGCGGCGCGGCAGGCGTCGCAGCCTGCGCGCCGTTAGGCGCGCCCCGGACCGCCCAGCCGCTCGCCCGCCCAGCCGCTCGCCCAGGCGCCAGTGCAGGACCGCCGCAGGTCTCTGCGCCGTGAACGCATAACCACATCTTTCCGGGATCGCCGCAGCGGCCCCTTCTTTCAACTGCGCTGAAAAAAGCTGTGTAACCAACTGACAGCGTGGGCCGATATGGTGCGTCTTTCAGTCGACGCCGCCAAGCGAAAATCGGCCGCCTTCATGCTCCGCCGCCTCGCCGCTGAGGATCAGCTCAAGCAGCGCGTCGGCGACCAGGCCCGGCGGCGCCGCCGCCTCGCGCAGGATATCGTCGCGGTGAAGCGGGGTGACGCTCAGAATTTCAAGAATGCGCGCCCGCAAGGCGGCGAGGTCGGCGGGGTCCGGGGCGGTCTCCTGCGGTCCCTCGGCCCAGTCGAACAAATCCCGCGGACCTTCCTTGATCTGCCGGGTCTGCGCCGCCAGCGCCGCGAGGATGTCTTCCGCGGTTTCCACCAGGGTCGCGCCCTCGCGGATCAGCCCGTTCGCGCCCTGGCATCGCGGGTCAAGGGGCGAGCCGGGCACGGCGAACACCTCCCGGCCCTGTTCGTTGGCGAACCGGGCGGTGATCAACGTGCCGGAGCGCGACGCCGCCTCCACCACGACGACGCCGCGGGAAAGCCCGGAGATCAGCCGGTTGCGTTTGGGAAAATCCCGCGCCGTCGGCCGATAGCCCATCGGCTGTTCGGAGAGAAGGGCGCCCTCGGCCGCGATCCGCGCCGTCAGCGCTTCATGTTCGGGCGGGTAGATTACGTCGACGCCCCCGGCGACGACGGCGACCGCGCCGGTCGCGAGGGACGCCTCGTGCGCCGCGCCGTCGATCCCGCGCGCCAGACCCGAGACGACGACGACGCCGGCCGCGCCGAGATCGGCCGCGAGCGTGCGCGCGATCTTGCGTCCCGCTCCGGAGGCGTTGCGCGCGCCGATGATCGCCACCGCCGGTTTCTCGAACAGGGCGGCGTGGCCGCACACGAACAGGACCGGCGGATGGTCGCCGATGGCGCCCAGGGCCTGCGGATATTCGGGCTCGCAAGCGGCGATGAGGCGCGCGCCCCGCCGCTCCGCCTCGCGCATTTCCGCCTGCGCCGCGCTGCGGTCCCCGGCGCGCAAGGGAACGGCGCGGCCCGCCTCGCGCGATATGTCCGGAAGGGCGTCGATGACCGCCCGCGCGGTCTCGAACTTCTCCAAGAGCCGGTGAAAGGTGATCGGCCCGATCGTGTGGGTGCGGATCAGTTGCAGCCAGTCGAGCTTTTCCGCTTCGTCAAGACGTCGCGCCATCATCGGCCCTGTTATCGGATGTGGTGTTGTCAGGCGTGGGTGTGTCGTCAGATTTGGCGGCGTCAGGCGGGGGGGCGCCGCCGGCGTTCGCGCCGCCGATCTTCGGTTCGGACCCGGTGAGCAGTCGCTCGATATTGGCCCGGTGGCGCGCGTAAATCAAAACCGCCATGAACAGCGCCGCGAACGCATAGGACGGCCGGCCCATGGCGAACAGGACGAGCGGCGCCGCCGCCGCGGCGAGCAGCGCTGACAGGGAAGAGTACCGCGTCGCCGCCGCCGCGCCAAGCCAGACGAAAGCGGCGAGAAGCCCGGCCGGCCAGTGCAGGGCGAAGAGCCCGCCGAAGAACGTCGCCACCCCCTTGCCGCCCCTGAATTTCAGCCAGACCGGAAAGCAGTGGCCCAGGAACGCCGCCGCGCCGGCGACTTCCGGACGCCAGCCGAGCAGGGCGGCGGCGGCGATGGCGATCGCCGCCTTGCCGCCGTCGAGCAGAAGCGTGGCCAGCGCGAGATCCTTTCGGCCCGTGCGCAGGACATTGGTCGCGCCGATATTGCCGGAGCCCACATTGCGGATGTCGCCGAGCCCGGCGAGCCGCGTCAGCACCAGCCCGAACGGGATCGAGCCGAAGAGATAGCCAAGGATGGCGGGCAGGATAAAGTCCATGACGCCTTGTGTACTCCCTTTCCGGCTTGCGCCCCTAGCTCTGCGCACCTGGCTCTGCGCCCTAAGCCCTGCGTTCTTTTAACCCCGCCGTCCTAATCCGCGTCGCCGGCCAAGAGCGCGTCGAGCGCGGCCATCCGGGTGGCGACGCCGTAAAACACTTGCCGCAGCACCAGAGAACGGTCGGGATCGTCGGCCAGCGCGCCGTCGATTTCAACGCCCCGGTTCATCGGGCCGGGATGCATGACCTTCGCATGCGGGGCGGCGTATCGCAGCGTTTCGTGGGTCAGCCCGAATTCCCGGAAGTATCGCCGGCTGCTTTCCTCGTCGCGCAGGGCCTCGCCGGTCGTCTCGCCGAACTCCGCGCCCATGCGTTCGAACTGCATCCTGAGACCCATGACGATGTCGGCGCCGGCGAGACCGTCCTTCAGCGTGTCGAAGCGTTCAATGTCCGTGAACTGATCGTCCGGCGGTGCGAGCCGCGCCGGTCCGACGAAGCGCACCTCCGCGCCGAGGCGGCGCAGGAGCCGGGCGTTGGACCCCGCCACGCGGGAATGGCGCACGTCGCCGCAGATCGCGACGATGCGGCCCTCAAGGCCGCCGAAGGCGGAGCGCGCCGTCGCCGCGTCTAGGAGGGCTTGCGTCGGATGCTCCCGCGCGCCGGCGCCCCCGTTGACGACGGCGCAGTCGAGCCGCGCGTCGAGGGCTTCGTGCAGCCCTTCCTCCTTCGCGCGCACGATCATGACGTCCGCGCCCATGGCGGCCATGGTCTGCGCCGTGTCCACAAGGCTCTCGCCCTTGTGCACCGACGAGGCGGAGACCGGGACGTTGATGACGTCCGCGCCGAGCCTTTTGCCCGCCAGTTCGAAGGAGAGATTGGTCCGGGTGGAGTCCTCGAAAAAAAGATTGATCTGGGTCTTGCCGCGCAGCCGGGCCGGCGCCGGCGCCGACCGGCGAAGATAGCCGGCATAATATTCCGCGAGCCTGAGAATGTAATCGACGTCGCCGTCGGACAAATCGTCGATCCCGATCAGTCGGCGGGCGGAAAAGCCGCCTTGCGGCGGCGCGGGGCGCTGGGCGTCGATCATGCCGCGCTCTATACGCTGCGCCGGCGGCGATAGGCAATCGTTGCGCGCTTCGGCGGTCACTTCGAAAGTCCGCGCAGCCGGTCGATTGCGCCTTGCAGGATGAAGGCGGCGGCGGCCGCGTCGATCTGTTCGGCGCGCCTCGCGCGGCTCGTATCGAGGGCGATCAGCTCGCGCTCCATCGCGGCGGTGGAAAGCCGCTCGTCCCAGAACGCGACGGGCAGGGGCAGGATGCGCGCGAGATTGCGGGCGAAGGCGCGGGTCGACTGGGCGCGGGGGCCTTCGCTGCCGTCCATGTTGCGGGGCAGGCCGACGACCAGGCCGACGATGCCGCGCTCGGCGGCGAGGGCGGCGAGCCGTTCGGCGTCCGGCGTGAATTTCTTTCTGCGGATCGTCTCCACCGGCGCGGCCACCTCCCGCGCGGGGTCGCAGACCGCGACGCCGATGGTTTTCTCCCCGAGGTCGAGGCCGAAAAGCGCGCCCGAAGCGCCAAACGCGCCGGCCTGCTGTTCAAAACTGTCCTTCATGGGCTAGATCATACCACTGGAGGTCAAGAGGCGATGCTGAGGATGCCGGGCCGGATGCGCCGTGCGGGCGTGACCGCCGTCTTTGCTGGGGCCGCGGCGGCTGGGTTTGTCGCGGCGGGGCTCGTCGCCGCGCTGATTTTTTCGCCGCCGCGCGCGTTTCTCCCCGCCGCCGGGACGGGGGCGCCCGCGCTTCGCATCGCCGTTGCGCAGATTGACGGCGCGGCGTTGCGCGTCTCCTACCGCTGGCGCGAGCCGCGTCCGGCGATGGCGTTTCGAGTGGTTCCGGGCAGCCATCGCGCGCGGCGGTGGTCGGTCGAGGACGACGGCTTCGCCCTGCGCGCCGGCGCCGGCGTCGATACGATCGTACGGACCGACGGGGCCCCGTTCGCGGCCGTAACGCTGATCGTCCGGCCGGACGAGACCCGTCCGCCTAAGGATTATTCGCCTGTCGCGGCGTATGGCGAAGGCGGCGCGCTCGTCTATACCGGCCATCTCCTGCCGCTCGGCGAGGACGGCGCCCGCATCGAGGCGCGTTTCGATTTCCAGCCGGCGCCCGGCAACGCGGCGACGGCGTTCGGCGCCCATGCGCCGTCCCTCGCCGACTGGCGCAGCCCCACAGGCGCGCCGGCCTTCGTCTATCTCGGCCCGCTGGCGCCGCGGATCACGGCGCGCTCTGCGGCGCTCGTCGATCCGGCGGCGCCGGCCTGGGCGCGGGCGGAATTCCAGGCGGTGTCGGCGCGGGCCCTGGATCATTTCACGGCGGCGTTCGGCGACGCCATGGCGATCAAGCCCAACCTTTTCCTCACCGCCGGCGCCCTCGACGAGCCCGGCCGGATGCGCTTTTCCGGCGACGCCGCGCCCGGCCAGTTTCAGGTCACGCTGGAGGGCGGCGCCTGGCGGTCCCCGAGCGCGGCGGCGCGGGACACGCTCCGCCTGTCAACGATCCACGAGGTCTTTCACCTCTGGCAGCACGCGGCGGCGCCGCCCGAAACGGCGCATGCGCCGGGCTGGATCCATGAAGGCGCCGCCGACATCGTCGCGGCGGAGGCCATGGTCGCCCTCGGCTACTGGGACGGTGCGGCCCTGGAGGGGTTCATGGCGCGCTCGCGCCGGGCGTGCGCTTTCGGCATCGAATACGGCGCCCTCGCGGGCGCGCGCCGGCGCGGCGATTTCCGCGCGCTGTACGGCTGCGGCGTCGTGATCGGCGAGGCGGCGGCGCGCGCCGGCGGGACCACGGCGAGCGCGTTCTGGCGCGATTTTCTGATCATGGCGGCGGCGCGCGGCGGCTATTCCGAGGCGATGTTTTACGACGTCGTCGCCGCGCGGACGGACCGGACCTTCGCCGACGCCGTGCGCCGTTTCGTCAGGACGCCGCACGCCCGTCCGGAAACAGCGATGCAAGCGCTGGCGACGGCGGCCGCGGCGGCGCGGGCCGGCGCCGGCGCACGCCCCCTTGCGCAGGGCGGGCGGCGTTGATAGGGCTCTGGGATTCTTAACCGTTATCGAGGCGTCATGGCAGTTGACAAGGAAACCGTTCGCAAGGTCGCGCGCCTTGCGCGCATCGCCGAACCGGAGGAGCGGCTAGAGCCGCTGGCGAAGGAGCTGTCGGGCATCCTCGACTGGATCGAGCAGCTGGGCGAGGTCGATATCGAAGGCGTCGAGGCGATGGCGTCGACCGTCGACGTCACCCTGCCGATGCGCGCGGACGCGCTCCAGGACGGGCCCACCGGCGGCGGCCAGCCTGACAATATTGTCGCCAATGCGCCGAAAACGGAAGATCACTTCTTCGTGGTGCCGAAGGTGGTGGAGTAATGACGGCGGAGGCCGGGCCGCTGGTCGCCAAGCTGGGCGTTTTCGTCAACGACAAGTCGGCTTTCGGCGACCGTTACAATAATGACGAGGCAAGGCTCATCGCCGACGGCGTCGCGGCCCTCGCGCGCGAAAAACTGACGGCGCGCGGCCTCGACGACGCCCTGTCGGTCGAGCTGACCGACATGCGCCGCGGCTGCATCATCGTCGAACTGGGCTTTTTCCTGCTGGCCGGCGGCGCCTTTTACAAGGGCGTTAAGGACTATCCGAAACTGAAACAGGGCGTTCAGGAAATCGCGCGTGACGTCAACGGGCTGCGTCTTCGTCTGAATCCGCCGGATCCGCAGGCGCTGATCGATGAAGAACGGCTCAGCCTTTATAACCGCGGACACATGATGTCTGTACGCATGATCGAACACTATCCTCAAGCGGTGCAAGCATGACCGAAATCGCAAACCTCACCCTGACGCAGCTTCGCGACGCCCTCAAGGCGAAGGAGTTCACCGCCCTCGAGGCGACCGACGCCTATCTGGCGCGCATCGAGGAGGCGAAAGCGCTGAACGCCTTCATCACCGTGGCCGCCGACAAGGCGCGGGATATGGCAAGGGCCGCCGACGCGCGGCTTGCGAAAGGCGAGGGCGGCCCCCTGGAGGGCGCGCCCCTGGGGATCAAGGACCTGTTCTGTACGGAAGGATTGCTCACCACGGCGGCCTCGCACATTCTCGACGGCTTCACCCCGCCCTATGAATCGACGGTCACGGCGAATCTCTGGCGCGACGGCGCGGTCTGCCTCGGCAAGCTCAATCTCGACGAATTCGCCATGGGCTCCTCCAACGAGACGAGCTTTTACGGCCCCGTGGTCAATCCCTGGCGGCGAAAAGGCGACGCCGCGCCGCTGACGCCCGGCGGCTCGTCCGGCGGTTCGTCGGCGAGCGTCGCCGCGCGGCTGTGCGCGGCCGCCACCGGCACCGACACCGGCGGGTCGATCCGCCAGCCCGCCTCGCTCACCGGCACGGTGGGGGTGAAGCCGACCTATGGCCGCTGTTCGCGCTGGGGCGTCGTCGCGTTCGCCTCGTCCCTCGACCAGGCGGGGCCGATCGCCCGGGACGTGCGGGACGCGGCGGTCATGCTGCGCTCCATGGCGGGATACGATCCCAAGGATTCGACCTCGGTCAACCGTCCGACGCCGGATTACGAGACGGCGCTCGGCCAGTCGGTCAAGGGGCTGAAGATCGGCGTGCCGAAGGAATACCGGGTCGACGGCATGCCCGACGAGATCGAGGCGCTGTGGCGGCGGGGCGTCGAGTGGATGAGGGACGCCGGCTGCGAGATCGTCGACATTTCCCTGCCGCTCACCAAATACGCGTTGCCGGTCTATTACATCGTCGCCCCGGCGGAGGCGTCCTCGAACCTCGCGCGCTATGACGGGGTGAAATACGGGTTCCGCTCCGAAGACGCCGGCGACATTCTTTCCATGTATGAAAACACCCGCGCCGAAGGGTTCGGCGACGAGGTCAAGCGGCGCATTCTTATCGGCGCCTATGCGCTTTCGGCCGGTTATTACGACGCCTATTATCTCCGTGCGCAGAAAGTCCGGAAAAGGATTTTCGATGAATTCGCGCAAGCCTTCGCCAAGGTCGACCTGATCCTGACGCCCTCCGCGCCGTCGGCGGCGTTCGGCCTCGGGGAAAAGACCGACGATCCGGTTCAGATGTATCTGAACGACGTATTCACCGTCACCGGCAACCTTGCGGGGCTGCCGGGCGCATCCGTGCCTGCCGGCCTTGACGCGCAAGGTCTTCCCCTCGGCCTGCAGCTTCTGGCGCGTCCGTTCGACGAGGAGACGATGTTCAGGGGCATGTACGCCCTGGAGCAGGCGGCTGACTTTACCGCCAGGCCCGAGCCGTGGTGGGCGGTCTAGCTTGAAAGAAGCGCTCTGAACTAAGCGCCCTGAGCGGCCGGGTCTAGCCGACTGGGCCTATCCGACTGGGCCTCTTCGATTGGGCCGGCGCGATTGGTCCCGGCCGGGCGGCTGGCCGATGGCGGCGGGGCCCGAAAAGCCGGTCACGCGTTCGTTGATTGCAGGTGAGCGTTCTCGTTGTCATCTTCTGTCATGGGCGATGATGGAGGATGCATATGCGACTTCTGACGCTGATCCGAATCCCGCTTAAGGCTGCGTTCCTTGCGCCGATGGCGGCCGCCGCGGTCCTGCTCGCGCCCGAAGGGACCGCCGCCGCCGAACCGGCGCCGGCGCTTTACGACGCCGCCGGCGGGGGCGCGCTTTACACGGACGTTCACTATCGCGGCCGCGGATATTACGGCGCCGAACGGTTTTATCCCCGGGGCTATGTCAAGGGACGCGGGTTTCGCCATCGTGGATATTATCGCGGCCATCGCGGGGTTTACCGTCACGGGTATTATGGCCGCGGCAAGTTCCGCGGACATCGCCGGTTCCACGGTCGGGGCAAGTTTCGCCATCGCGGGGCGTTCCGACATTACTGACGGGCCGACCCGATTGACGGGGCGCAAGCCCGTATCAGGGACAATCTGTAAGGGATGATCCGCTCGTCCATCCGGCGGGCGGCTCGCCGCGTCGTCAGGCGTGCTCGACCACCGCGCCTTCGCGCTTCAAAACCGACTCTCCCCGCTCGTAAATCCGCTCCAGCGCATGCCAGGGCGCATAGGGGTAGAGGTGATGGATGAGATGGAAATTGTGGTAGTTGAACATCCACGCCAGCGCGCGGCCGCGCCAGTCCCTGCCCGTCGTGATGATGCGCGAGACTTTTATCGGATCGGTCTCGGTCTCGATCAGCCGGTGCGGCAGCCAGATGAAGCGAAAGGCGTTGCCGGCCCAGCTGTTCATCGCCGGAATGATCCATAGCATCAGCACTTCAAGCCCGTACCCCATGGCCGTCAGGGCGACGGGAACCGAATAGATCACCGCGGTTTCCAGCGCGACCTGGGCGAGGTACCGCCCCGGACGCTGTTTCATACGCGCCGCCTTCAGCCCTTTCCAGGTGGAGCTGAAGTAAAACAGATAGCAGTAAAGCGCCGTCTGCCAGAAGCCCCGGGCGGTGGCGACGAAATGCTCCGCATCGAGATCCGGATCGTTCGGGTGCGAATGGTGCAGCCTGTGGCTTGTCTCGTGCAGGGTGTAGGATTGCAGCCCGTAGCCCATGTTGACGACGCCGTAGGCGTAGTTCAGCCAGTAGGCATTTTGATCCGTTCCATGAATATTGCGGTGAACGCATTCATGGGCGGGCGTGTAGCCGTGCACCATCCAGAAGGAATTGATCAGCAGCCCGGCCCATAAGGGAATGACGCCGCCGACCGCGAGCGCGGCGGTGACGAAGATCGCGGCGTTGAGAAAAGCGCCGAAGCCGACGGTTTTCCAGCACACGCCTTTGCGCTGGGCGAGCGCATAGGCTTTCAGATCGTGCATCGACCGAATGGATGCGGTACTCATACTTGTCCTCTTAGCGGGAGAAACTATTGCCTTTGTCAATCCGCGCAAGATTTGTAAGTCGAAATCGTTCACTTATAAGTTGCGGGTTAAAAATCGATTGCGGCGCGTCAGCGAATGCGCCGGTTTTAACGGATTAACCGATGACCGCCCCTTATCGAGACGCCGCCCCTTACCGAGACATTGTCTACACCGCCCCGATTGCCTCCGCGCCCGGCGGGCGCATGCAGATCGACGCCTCGTTCGCGCCGGGCGAGGGCGAGTGGCGGGTTTTCGTGTTTACCGGATCGCCAGGCAACAGGCGGCTTTTTACCCGTTTTTTAAGGACCGCGCCGCGCGATCTTGAGATCGTCGTCATCAGCCGGCCCGGTTTCGGCAAGGACCACGACGAGCCGGTGCTGTCGTTCGAGGAGCAGGTCGCGGCGATCACCCCCTTTCTGCCCGGCAACGCCGGGCGGGGGGCCGAATGGGCCGACAAGAAGATCGTCGCCATGGGCGTTTCCTATGGCGGCGAGCTGGCGCTCCAGGCCGCGCTCACCTTTCCCGAAGCGGTGCGCGGGGTGGTAACCCTGTCGGCCCTGATCGACGAGCCGCATGATTATCTCCTGCGGCTGGAACAGCTCGGCGGCGCGCCCGGGGTGGAGGATTTCGTCCCCTCGGTCTGGCGCAAGGTGCGCGCGGAAATCGCCGGGCGGCGCGCGCAGATCGGCCCGCTGCTCGCCTCGCTGGGCGACCTCGCCGCGCCGGTGGAGGTGCTGCATGGCGATTTCGACGCGCTGGTGCCGCAGTCCAATGCGCGCACCCTCATGCGCGCGCTGGAGCCGACGGGCCTGGCGGCGCTCGAAATCATCCCCGGCGGCACCCATTATATCGAGTTGCAGTATCCGCGTCGGCTGCACCAGGCGATCGGCCGCGTCATCGAACGCAGCGAGCGCCTCGACGCCGGCGACGGACGAGACGCGCGCCAGATGAGACGCACATCAGATGAAAGGACAGGTTCCGATGGCTGACACCCCGAACGCAGGCGCCCCCGACACGGGTCTTGGCGCGGACCCCGGCATCGCCGAGGCGCCCGCCGACGATCCCCGCATTGCGGCGCCGAGGCCCGACAACCCGTCGGACCCGTATGCGCGCAGGGAGCAGACTTTCCCGAGGCTCACCGAGGCGCAGATCGAGCGCATGAAGCCGTTCGGGACCGTCGAGACGCTGCCGAAAGGGGAGGCGGTGTTCCGGCGCGGCGAGCGCACCGTCGACTTTTTCGTCGTGCTGAGCGGTCGGATCGAGATCTACGACAATGACGCCGGCGACGGGGACGCCGGCGAAGAGAACGTCTTCACCGTCCACGCCGAGCGCCAGTTCACCGGCGAGCTGGATCTCTTCAACGACCGCAAGATCCTGGTCAGCGGCCGCATGGGGGAGGAGGGCGAGGTGTTGCGCGTCAACCGCGCCTCGTTCCGGCGGATGATGACGAGCCTGCCGGATGTCGGCGAGATCATCATGCGCGCGTTCATCCTGCGCCGTGTCGGCCTGATGGAGCACCAGCAGGGCGCGGCGACGGTGATCGGGCGCAAGGGGTCGGGCGCGCTTCTGGAGGTCGAGCGGTTCCTGCGCCGCAACGGCTATCCGCTTCGTGTACTGACGGTCGAGGACGATCCGCAGGCCGGCGAGCGTCTCGCCCGCCTCGGCATCGACGCGGACGCGCATCTGCCCGTGGTGCTGGACCGGGACGACGCCTATATCCGCCGGCCATCCCGGCTCGACCTCGCGCGCTTTCTCGGCCTCGCGGTGGAGTTCGAGGGCGAGGAGATCTACGATGCGGTGATCGTCGGGGCCGGTCCGGCGGGCCTCGCAGCAGGGGTTTACGCCGCCTCGGAAGGGCTGAAAACCCTGATCCTGGAGGGGCTCGCGCCCGGCGGACAGGCGGGGACCAGCTCCAAGATCGAGAACTATCTCGGCTTTCCGACAGGCGTTTCCGGCCAGGCGCTGGCCGGCCGCGCCCAGGTCCAGGCGCAGAAATTCGGCGCGGTCCTGGCGACGCCCTTCGCCGCCGAGCGCCTGTGCTGTCAGGAGCGGCCCTACCGCATTTTCCTGACCAGCGGCGACATGGTCTGTGCGCGTACGGTCGTGGTCGCTTCCGGCGCGCGCTATCGCAAGCTTTCGGTGGACAATCTTGAAAACTACGAAGGCCAGAACGTGCATTACGCCGCCACCGCGATCGAGGCGCGGCTGTGCGGCGACAGCGACGTCGTCGTCATCGGCGGCGGCAATTCGGCGGGACAGGCGGCGGTGTTCCTATCGCAGCACGCAAACCATGTGCACATGCTGGTGCGGGGCCCGGAAATGGCCGCCTCCATGTCCGACTATCTGGTGGGCCGGATCCACGCCTCGCCGAAGATCACCCTCTACCAGAACGCCGAGCTGTGCGAGATCGACGGCGACGAGGCGCTTCAGGCCGCGGCTTGGCGCCATCGCCAGAGCGGGGAGATCACCCGGAAGCCCGTCGCCCATATCTTCGTGATGATCGGCGCGGCGCCCAACACCGACTGGCTCGACGGGTGTCTCGCCCTCGACGACAAGGGGTTCGTGCTGACCGGCCGCGCGGCGGAAGCCTGCGCGGAATGCGCCCGCGCGCCTTACGCCTTCGAGACCTCCGAGCGGGGGATTTTCGCCGTCGGCGACGTGCGCGCCGATTCCGTCAAGCGGGTCGCCTCCGGCGTCGGCGAGGGCTCGGTCTGCGTTTCAGACATTCACAAGGCGCTCGCGGAGCTTTATCCCGGACCTGAAAACGAATAGACCGAACGCCAAGGGGCCGAACCAGGCCGACCGACGCGGGCCAGGACGCGCCCGCCCGCTGGCGGTTTCAGGGTGGTTCCGGCTGGGCGCGACGACAGGATGACGATGAGCGAAACAAGACATCTGCTGCAGGGAATGACGGGCGACTGGGAAGTGATCGTGGGCCTTGAGGTGCACGCGCAGGTCTCGTCCGTTTCGAAGCTGTTTTCCGGGGCGAGCGCCGAATACGGCGCCGGGCCGAACGAGAACGTGTCGCTGGTGGACGCGGCGATGCCGGGCATGCTGCCGGTGATCAACAAATACTGCGTCGAGCAGGCGGTGCGCACCGGGCTCGGCCTCAACGCCAGGATCAATCTCTGGTCGCGCTTCGACCGCAAGAACTATTTCTACCCCGACCTGCCGCAGGGCTATCAGATTTCCCAGTACAAGGACCCGATTGTCGGCGAGGGCGAAATCGAGGTGGAGGTGGACGCCGAGGAGACCATTACGGTCGGCATCGAGCGGCTGCATCTGGAACAGGACGCGGGCAAGTCGATCCACGACCTGTCCCCGCGCGAGTCCCATGTCGACCTCAACCGCTCCGGCGTCGCGCTGATGGAAATCGTCTCCAGGCCCGACATGCGCTCGGCGGACGAGGGCGCGGCCTATTTCTCCAAGCTGCGCACCATCGTTCGCTATCTCGGCACGTGCGACGGCAACATGGAGGAAGGCTCCATGCGCGCCGACGTCAACGTCTCCGTGCGCCGTCCGGGCGAGCCCCTCGGCACGCGGACGGAAACGAAAAACGTCAACTCCATCCGCTACGTCAAGCAGGTGATCGAGTACGAAGCCCGCCGCCAGATCGAGATCCTCGAAGCCGGCGGCGAGATCGATCAGGAAACCCGCCTGTTCGACGTGAAATCCGGCGCGACCCGGACCATGCGCTCGAAGGAAGACGCCCACGATTACCGCTATTTCCCGGACCCGGACCTGTTGCCGCTGGAGCTTGACCCGGCCTGGGTCGAGGAGATCCGGGCGGGGCTGCCGGAACTGCCGGACGTCAAGAAACACCGTTTCATGGACGAGTACGGACTGTCGGCCTACGACGCGGCGGTGCTCGCCGCCGACAAGGCGAAGGCGGACTATTTCGAAGGGGTCGCCAAAGGCCGCGACGGCAAGCTCGCCGCCAACTGGGTGACGGGCGAGCTGTTCGGCGCGCTCAACAAGGACGGCGTCGATATCGGCGACAGCCCGATCGGCGCCGACCGTCTCGGCAAGCTGATCGATCTCATCAAGGACGGCACGATCTCCGGCAAGATCGCCAAGGACGTCTTCGCGCTCATGTTCGAGGGCGCGGAGGCCGGCGACCCGGCGGAAATCGTCGACAAACGCGGCCTGAAACAGGTGACCGATGCGGGCGCGATCGAAAAGATCGTCGACGAGATCATCGCCGCCAATCCGGACCAGGTCGAGCAGGTGAAGGAAAAGCCCAAGACCTTCGGCTGGTTCGTCGGCCAGGTGATGAAGGCGAGCCAGGGCAAGGCGAACCCCCAGGCGGTGAACGAAATCCTGAAACGCAAGCTGGGCGTGGAATGATCCGATGACTGAACAGCCAGGCCATGTCCTGAAAGCCGGCGACCAGGACGCGCTCGCCTTTCGCTTCCGTCACCCGCTGGGCCGGGGCGGCTCGGAAATCGTCATGACCATGCTCGCCCGCGCGGCGGGCCTGACGCGGGTCGGCGTCAATCTCGCCCGCGTGCCGCCGGGCAAGGAAGCCTTTGTCTATCACCGCCACCACGCGGAAGAAGAGTGGGTCTACATCCTCGAAGGCGCGGCGCTGTCGGAGATCGACGGCGAGGCGCAGGCCGTCGGGCCGGGCGATTTCATCGCCTATCCCGCCGGCGTCGCCCATACGCTGAAAAACACGGGCGAAGGCGATCTTGTCTACCTCATGGGCGGCGAACAGACCGCGGTGGAGATCGCCGACTTCCCCCGTCACGGCAAACGCATTCTGCGCCGCGGCGATCATGCCGAGCTTGTCGATGCGGAGGCGTGCGAGGCGTTCGTTCCCGATCTCGAACCCGTCGGCAAGGGCCAGCGCGGTCGGCGTGGATGAGCCTTTGTGAAGGCGGGTTCAGAATCTTTGCATGGACGTTTTCCCGCCGGGGGCGTAAGACGCTAGAACCAATTGCGTTCGATGCGATTGACAATTGGCTCTGGATTCTTAAGCGGAGCGTGTTGCGAACCGCAAAACCGGCAATCCGCTTTTGCGGCGACACGCTCCAGGCAGTCCCGCAACCTGGGAGTTATCATGAAACACGACTCCATTCTGGGCGCCGTCGGCAATACGCCGGTGATCCGCATCAATCGCCTGGCGCCGGACGGGATCAATCTTTACGTGAAGTTCGAGGCGTTCAACCCGCTCGGATCGGTCAAGGACCGGCTCGCCCTCGGCGTGATCGAGGCGGCGGAAAAGACCGGCGCGCTGAAGCCCGGCCAGACGGTGATCGAGGCGACGAGCGGCAACACCGGCATCGGCCTCGCCATGGTCTGCGCGGCGAAGGGCTATCCGCTGGTGGTGACCATGGCGGAGACGTTTTCGCTGGAGCGCCGCCGGCTGATGCGGTTTCTCGGCGCGCGGGTGATCCTGACCCCGAAGGAGGAGAAGGGCACCGGCATGGTGGAGAAGGCCAGGGAACTCGCCGCCGCCCATGGCTGGTTCCTGACCCGCCAGTTTGAGAACGACGCCAATCCGGACATGCATGAGCGCACGACGGGCCGCGAGATCGTGGACGCCTTCAAGGGCGAGACGCTCGATTACTGGGTGACCGGCTTCGGCACCGGCGGCACGCTGACCGGCGTCTCCCGCGTTCTCAAGCGGGAAAGCCCGGACACGAAAATCGTGGTCTGCGAGCCGCCGGAAGCGCCGATGATTGCGTCCGGCGTTCCGCAGGAGCGCAACGCGGACGGCGGTCCGGCGACGTCGCACCCGGCCTGGAAACCGCACCCGATCCAGGGCTGGAGCCCGGATTTCATCCCGAAAATCGCCTCCGAGGCGATCGACGCCGGGGTCATTCACAAAATCGTCGAGACGCCGGCCGCCGACGGCATGGCGTGGGCGCGCGCGCTGGCCCGCAAGGAAGGGATTTTCACCGGCGTATCGGGCGGGTCCACCTTCGCCGGGGCGATGCAGATCGCCGAAGCGGCGCCGACGGGGTCGACGATCCTCTGTATGCTGCCCGACACCGGCGAGCGGTATCTTTCAACGCCGCTGTTCGGCGACGTCGCCACGGAGATGACGGAAGAAGAGATCGAGATTTCCCGCTCCACGCCAGGATATCAGCTCTGAAGGACCGGCGCGGGGCCTACGCGATTGTGATCGCGCGCACGGACGCGCGGCTGTCGCGGATGGTGTATGGTATTGTGGCGTCGGTCTTGTGCGTATTGTTCTTAAGCGGGGCCGGTCCGGGATGCGCGGCCGGGCCAGCGTTTCAGATCGACAACCGCTTCAATGACGGGCGTCGGGGGCAGGGAGCAGACAGATGAACTTTCCGAAAACTTATGCGGCCATGGGCCTGGCCCTGGCGACTGCGGGCGCGCTCGCGGCCTGTGCGTCGGTCGAACGCCCGGAGATCACGCCGGAAGCCGAGGCCCGGCTCGACGACTTCGAGCGCACGGGCGAGATGCGCAATTGCCTGAGCCTGACCGCCATCGACCGGATCGAGCCGCTGGACGAGCGGCACTTTCTGGTGCGGGTCGGCCTCAACGATTACTACCTCAACGAAATCCCCGGCCGGTGCAGCGGCGCGGGGCGGTTCAACAACCGCATCCAGTACGTCACGAGCCTTGCGCAGCTCTGCCGCAACGAGATCATCACCATCGTTGACAACGCCACCGGCTTCATCGCCGGTTCGTGCGGCCTCGGCGCATTCGAGCGGCTGGTGGAGAAGCCGGAGGATGAAGAAACCGAAGACGCCGCGGAAAGCTGAGCCGGCGGCTCCTTGCAGACGTTCCTTGAGACGGCGCCCCGGCCGGGCCGCGCGGGCCGGCGCTTGACGGCGCACTCAGTCGCACCCATGTTCTGTGTCCGCCGACTTTATCCTTGTACGGTTTTTTTAATGTTATCGCGAGGCGCTTTATGATCGATCTTTATTTCTGGCCGACGCCGAACGGCTTCAAGGTCTCCATCATGCTGGAGGAGCTGGGCGTTCCGTACAAGGTCAATTTCGTCAATATCATGAAAGGCGACCAGTTCGAGGAAGCCTTCCTCAAGATCGCGCCGAACAACCGCATGCCCGCGATTGTCGATCATGACGGTCCCGGCGGCGAGCCCGTGTCGGTTTTCGAATCCGGCGCGATCCTTCAGTATCTCGGCCGCAAATACGACCGGTTCTATCCGCGTGACGAACGCGTGCGCATCGCCGTGGAGGAATGGCTGTTCTGGCAGATGGGCGGGCTCGGCCCCATGGCCGGGCAGGCGCACCATTTCGTGCGATACGCGCCGGAGAAAATCCAGTACGCCATGGATCGCTACGTCAACGAGTGCAAACGCCTTTACGGCGTTCTCGACCGCCGGCTGGAGGGGCGCGATTACCTTGCCGGCGATTACTCCATTGCCGACATGGCGTCGTTCGGCTGGGTCGCATCGCATGAGTGGCATATGATCAGCCTTGACGACTTCCCGAACGTCAAGGCGTGGCGTGAACGCGTCGGCGCGCGCGAGGCGGTCGAGCGCGGGCTCGCCCTCGGCGCCGAGGAGCGCGCCGCCACCCGCGCTCTGGCCGAAGACGAGGAAGCGAAGAAAAACCTGTTCGGCCAGCGATAACCGCCGGCATGACGTCCTCGATGATCGTCCTCGATAATCGTCTTCCGGTGAAGGTTCCAATTTAACGGACTGGGGGCGGGGCCGGCGCCGCTCACGGATATCCCGCGCCCCCCGGCTAAAAATCTTTACACTGATTACAGTGTTAACAAACCCTGAAAAATCGGTAAACAAATTGATAATCGCCAATTAACCTGATTTTAGGGCGCAGCCTTTCAATCTTGTCATGGTTAATCGCCGCATCCGGGCGAGACAGAAGGGACAGGAAGGGGCTGTATCATGACCATTTCGATGCAGGCGGAGGCGCTGATCGGAGCGGAGGCGGTCCTGAGCGGGGAAGACATGTACCGCTTGGGGCTCGAAGCATCGACCGGCGACGCACACGGAACATTTGACCTCGTCACCGCGCACAAGTGGTTCAACCTGGCGGCGATGCAGGGCAATCTGGAGGCGCGCGCCTACCGCGCGGAGCTTTCCAAGGAAATGACGGGTGAGGAAATCGCCGAGGCCCAGCGCCAGGCGCGGGCCTATCTCGCCACGCACCGCCAGAAAACGCTGAACGCCTGAGCGGTTCCGGCGCGAGACCGGATCTTGCGCGAGCCCGGGCCGGCGCCGCCGCGCCGCGTTCGAGGGCGTTCTAGGGGGTGGAATGCCGGCTGCGGCCCGGATTGACCGGCCGTCGGATGGTCTCGTCGGCCATCTGTTCTTGTCAGATATCTTTTCCCGTCAGATGTCCTGGCCGTCTCCGCCGCCAGAACCGCTGGCGGAACCGCCGCCAAGGCTTTCCCCTGCGCGCGGGGACGGCGACAGCGCCGACAGGGCCGTCCGGCGGAAGCGTTCTTTCTGATGCTCGGCGAGATTGTTGAAAGCCGGCGTCTTGACGTTTCTGAGGACCAGGCGCTGATCCGGCGTCATCGACCGGTAGAACCGGCGCCGCGCCGCGCGAAACGCCTCGCGGTCCTCCGGCGACAGGGAGCGATAATACCGGGCGGTTTCGGCCTCGATCCGGCGCGTCTGCGACAGCCGCAGGTCGTTTTCAAAAAAATCCGCGGCGATCCGGTCGGCGAGCCGCATTTCCCCGGCTTCGAGGGTCGGCAGGCCGCGCCGGTCGAGCGCGGCGTTCTCCGGGGCGATCGCGCCCCGCCCTCGTGGGGCGCTCGTTTCCTGAGCCGCCGCGTCCGGGACGAGGCCGGCGGCCGACAGGGCGCCCGCCGCCATTGCGCTGAAAAACAAGGACTTGCGCATCATTATTCCCCTATCTTGGACAGGGCACGCTACCGCCTTGCGGTTTCAGTCAGTTGAAAACGATGGGCGCAATTGTCTCCAACCCCGTTAAGGCCCGGCGGCGCGGTTTCCCTCGCGCCTTGAAAATGCGCCGTCCGGCCTTGCCAAGCCGCGCCCGTTGGCTTAGACGACCGCTTTTCGACAGGCGACGCCAAGGACGATGTCCTCAAGGTCGGCGCTGAAACGCATAAAGGTGTCCCATGGCCGTTCCAAAGAGGAAAGTCACGTCCGCCAAGCGCGGCATGCGCCGCAGCCACGACAAGCTGGCGGGCGAGACGTATATCGAAGACAAGGACTCCGGCGAACTCCGCCGTCCGCACCATATCGACCTGAAAACCGGCAAATATCGCGGTCGTCAGGTGCTTGAGCCCCAGGACGACTAGAACCGGCGGCCCTTCGGGCCCGGTCTTTGAGCGTCCGGTCAGTTTCGCCGAAACGCGCGAGCGACGCCGTCCGGATATGCGGGCGGCGTTTTTGTCTCTGCTCGTTCAGCCGCCGTTTTTCGGGCGCGGCTTTCCGGGTCCGGGCGGCGCGCCGGCCTCGCCATGTCTGGCGGCCGTCGCCTTGCTTGTGCTGCGCGCGCATCAAGTTATAGAGATGGCGACTTTTTCACGTTTCCGGACTTTGCAAGGAGCCGCCCGATGACCGCCATTGTCGACATTCACGCCCGCGAGATTCTGGACAGCCGCGGCAATCCCACGGTTGAAGTTGACGTCGCCCTTGAAGACGGCTCGACGGGCCGCGCGGGCGTGCCGTCCGGCGCCTCGACGGGCGCTTACGAGGCGCATGAGTTGCGCGACGGCGACGAGCGCTATGGCGGCAAGGGCGTGCGCCAGGCGGTCGAGGCGGTCAACGGCGAGATTTTCGACGCCATCTCCGGCTTCGAGGCGGAGAACCAGTCCCTCGTCGACGAAACCCTGATCGAACTCGACGGCACCGACAACAAGAGCCGGCTCGGCGCAAACGCGCTGCTCGGCGTTTCCCTGGCGGTCGCCAAGGCGGCGGCGGAAGCCTCAGGCCTGCCGCTCTACCGCTATGTCGGCGGCGTGTCGGCCCGCGTCCTGCCTTCGCCGATGATGAACATCGTCAATGGCGGCGCCCACGCCGACAACCCCATCGACATCCAGGAATTCATGATCATGCCGCTCGGCGCGGATACGTTTTCCGACGCCCTGCGCATGGGCGCGGAAGTGTTCCACGCGCTGAAAAAGAACCTGAAGGACGCCGGGCACAACACCAATGTCGGCGACGAGGGCGGCTTCGCGCCGGGGCTTCAGTCTACAGACGAAGCGCTCGGTTTCATCATGAAGTCGATTGAAAGCGCCGGATACCAGCCGGGCGAGGACATTTTCATCGCGCTCGATGCGGCGTCTACGGAGTTTTACAGGAAAGGCGAGTACGTGCTGGCGGGCGAGGGCAAGAGTCTCGACGCGGCGGGCATGTCCGCCTATCTCGCGGACCTTGTCGCGCGCTATCCGATCGTCTCCATCGAGGACGGCATGGCCGAGGACGACTGGGAAGGCTGGGCCATGCTGACCGAGGCGGTGGGGGCGAGCTGCCAGCTCGTCGGCGACGACCTTTTCGTGACCAACGAAGCGCGGCTCCTGGACGGGATCGCAAAGGGCTGCGCCAACTCCATCCTCGTCAAGGTGAACCAGATCGGCACCCTGACCGAGACCCTCGCCGCCGTCGACGCCGCCCATCGCGCGAACTATACCGCGGTGATGTCGCACCGCTCCGGCGAGACCGAAGACGCGACCATCGCCGACCTCGCCGTCGCCACCAATTGCGGGCAGATCAAGACCGGCTCGCTCGCCCGGTCCGACCGGCTAGCGAAGTACAACCAGCTTCTGCGCATCGAGGAAGAGTTGGGCGAAAGCGGGCGCTACGCCGGGTTCGACGCGTTAAGTTTTAATTAACCATTTAGGATTCTGTTAGGCGTTCGGCCATGATTCGGACGCCCGATGCTGAACGCTCGCTTTCTTGTGGAGATCGTCTTTCCCGCGCTCGTCCTGTGCTGGACGGCGGTTCTCGTCTACAGCGCGGTGGCGGGCTCGACAGGCTATCGCGCGCTTTCCTCGCTCGAGGCGGCGGTGGAGGAAAAGACCGGCGAGGTCGACGCCCTCAAGGCCCGCCGCGCCGCGCTGGAAAAGCGCGCGGACCTTCTGAACTCCGGCTCCCTCGACCCGGACATGGTGGATGAGCGCATCCGCGCCGTGCTTGGCTACAGCCGCGAGGGCGACGTGGTCATCCCGCGGCGCGAGGCGGAGACGCTGCTGCGCGCGGCGCCGTCCGACTGAAGCCCCCCGGAGCGGGCCGCAGCGCCCTTCGGCGCGCGCGCCTTTATGCGTTTAGGCCGCCCGCCCTCGGTCGGCGCCGGGCGCTGATGTCTTCGCGCCTGATCCTAAAGCGTTGAACTTCAGTCCTGATCCCCGCTTGCTCCGGTCGGGCCGGCGGCGTATGACTGCGCCCGTCATCAAGGAGAAGCCCTATGCCCGCCGACAGCGCCTCGTCGAACCTCAGCGCCACCAAGGACGAACTGCTTGCGTACTACCGCAACATGCTGCTCATCCGCCGGTTCGAGGAGCGCGCGGGACAGCTTTACGGCATGGGGCATATCGGCGGGTTCTGCCACCTCTATATCGGTCAGGAAGCGGTCGTCGTCGGCATGGAGGCGGTGAAGCAGGAAGGCGACCAGACCATCACCGGCTATCGCGACCACGGCCACATGCTCGCCTGCGGCATGGACCCGAAAGGCGTCATGGCCGAGCTGACCGGCCGGCAGGGGGGCTACTCCAAGGGCAAGGGCGGCTCCATGCACATGTTCTCCAAGGAAAAGGAATTCTACGGCGGCCACGGTATTGTCGGCGCCCAGGCGCCGCTCGGCGTCGGCCTCGCCTTCGCCAACCGCTACCGCGACGAGCCGAAGGTGAGCCTGACCTATTTCGGCGACGGCGCGGCCAACCAGGGCCAGATCTTCGAGGCGATGAACATGGCCCAGCTCTGGAAGCTGCCGGTGGTGTTCATCATCGAGAACAACCAGTACGCCATGGGGACGAGCGTGAAGCGCTCCCACTCCGAAACTCATCTTTACCGCCGCGGCGCGTCCTTCGGCATTCCGGGTGCGGAGGTCGACGGCATGGACGTTCTCGCCGTTCGCGAGGCGGGCCGCGACGCGGTCGAACACGCTCGCGCCGGCGACGGCCCGTTCGTCCTGGAGATGAAGACCTACCGCTATCGCGGCCACTCCATGTCGGACCCTGCGAAGTACCGCACTCGGGAGGAGGTCGACGACGTCCGCGAGCACAACGACCCGATCAAGCGCTGCGAAAAGCGCATCTTCGACCAGGGGTATGCGGAGGAAAGCGCCCTGAAGGACATCGACAAGGAAATCAAGGCGATCGTCAAGGACGCCGCGGATTTCGCCCTGGAAAGCCCGGAACCGGCGCCGGCGGAGCTTTTCGAGGACGTGTTCGCCTGACGCCACGCTCGGCGCGCCGCTCTCGGAACTGGTTCGGGAACCGGCGTGGGAACCGGTTGGGGCAGTCCGCCTTTCGCGGCGCCGACGCGTTGTTGCGTTAGTCCTTATTTATAAAATTATTGAAAATTTTCATTTTCATTTTCCATATCGCCATGGGGCGATAACCATGTCTTTTCGGCAATAAACCGCGAGGGCCCTGTCCGCGCTGGCCAATTCGGCCCGGCGACGCCCGCGCGCGGCGTATGAATTAACCAGTCTTCCTTACACCGCATTAATGACAAGAGCTTTAAAGTGCCCGCCGGCTCGGGGAATGGGCCCGTAGAGATTCGGTTTGGCGTTATGATCAACCTTCGCACCATCACAGGCCGCCTGCGGCCGGCTTTCCTGCAACCGTCCGGCGATGCGCCGCGCGGCGCGCTCCTGCGGCGCTTCCGCCGCAACGAGGACGGCAACATTGCGATCCTGTTCATGTTCATGAGCACGGCCCTGTTCTTTTTCGTCGGCGGGGCCGTCGATTATTCGCGGTGGAACGCAATCCGCGCGGACATGATCGAATCCATGGACGCGGCCGGCCTCGCCATGGCGCGGCTCGCCCAGAAGGACCCGGACATTACCGACGCGGAACTCGAAGCCTACGGCGTCAGCTTCTTCAACGAGAATTTCAATTTCGAGGATGAGATCGAAAAGGTCGCCGACAGCGGAGGCGGCCTGCCGGATTCCATCATCGATTTCGACCTGTCCAACCAGGCGCTTGTCGGCGCTTGCGTCACCGGGCGGCTGAAGACGCATCTTCTCGGCGCGGTGGGAATTCGCTATTTCGACATCGACAATTGCGTCGAGATCACGAAGAAAGGCTCCGGCCGGGTCGAACTGGCGCTGGTCCTGGACGTCACCGGGTCGATGAACCAGGATCTCGACGGCAACAATACGTCTACTGACGAAGAGCGGAAGATCTATCATTTGCGCCAGGCGGTGAAGACGATGCTCGACGTCATGTTCGACGATGAGGCGACGAGCGACAATCTGAAAATGGGCGTCGTGCCGTTCAACGCCTTCGTCAATCCCGGCGGCGCGGCGAGCTGGGATTCCTCCTGGGGCGACCTGAACGCCGAGGCGCATTATCACGGCGCGCGTTTCTTCCATGTCGATGAAACCGGGGCGATTGATCTCGATACGAAGGTGAACCATTACGCCCTGTTCGATTCCGTGCCCGGCGTCGACTGGGCGGGCTGCGTCGAGGCGAGACCCTATCCGCTGGACGAGTTGGACGTGGGCGTCGGCGCGACCATCGCCAGCAACGTCATCACCGACGCGCTGGTGACGCCGAGCCAGTATGTCAGCGCCACCACGCCGGAAGGGATCCGCATGCGCGAGGCGTTCGACGATGCGCCGTCGATCGCGCTGACGACCACGCAGCTTACCGATTCCGACAATTTCCGCTGGGTGCCGATGTTCTATGGCGACGAGCCGGACTGCAACCACAGCGACGAGTGCGAAAGCGGCGGCTATAGCGAAAGCGGGACGACGGCTTACGGCACGCCTTGGGTCGGCTATTATTTCGACGACCCGGACGACGACGCCAACCATTCCTCCGGGACCATCAGTGAAAACAACTACAACAACCGGTATTTCATCGATGACCGTCGATTTACGAATTACACGCAATCGCCGCAATTCGACAATTACGCGGTGCATGTGGACTATTTCCGCAACGTGCTTGACGGCGCCGTCACGGACGAGCCCTTCATCGACATGCTGACGCGAATCGGCGTCGACACTGCGCTGAACAAGCGCAGTCACGCGCGGGGCCGTCAGGAATACATTTTCCGGCAGGCCTATGTCGGCTGGTGGGACCCCGTGAGCGGCGCCTATGATTACCGCTATGATCTCTCGCCGAGCGTGACGTCGAGCCGCGGCCCGAACCGGAACTGCCCGGCGGAAATCCTGCCGCTCACCAATGTCCGTTCGGCGATCGAAACCCATGTCGACTCGCTGAACCCGAACGGCTTCACCAACTCCGCCCATGGCGCGGTCTGGGGCTGGCGCATCCTGTCGCCGGAAGCGCCGTTCACGGAGGCCGTCGGTCCGTCCGACACGGATTTCAACGAATGGCAGAAGGCGGTGGTCATCATGACCGACGGCGAGAACACCATCGAGAACAGGAACACCCACTGGGATTCCGGCCAGGGCGCGAACGGCTACGCCATCGAAAGCCGCATGGGCGTCAACATGACCAACCGCGGGAATATGCGCGACGAGATCGACAACAAGCTCCTGCGGGTGTGCCACCGGATGAAATTGGAAGGCTACATCGTCTACACCATCATGTTCGGATTGGAGAGCACGTCCACGGAGCGCGTCTTCAAGGCCTGCGCGACGGAGCCGAGAGCGCCGTATTTCCAGGATGCGGCCACGGGCGACGACCTGAACGACGCCTTCGGCGACATCGCCGCCGACCTCGTCGATCTCCATATCAGCAAATAGGGCCGCCCAATCGCATCGCCGCGTCGAGGGTGAGAACAATGATGACCATCGGTAAGCTGAAGATCAGGCGCAAGGGCGCGCGCCGCGGACAGCGCGGCGCCGCGGCGGTCGAGTTCGCGCTGGTCGCGCCGGTTTTCCTGATCATGATGTTCTCCCTGTTCGAGGTGGGATGGTTCTTTTTCTCCACATCCGTCGTCGACGCCTCGGCCAGCACCGCCGCGCGCCTGGTGCGCACGGGGCAGGTGCAGCGCTGGACCGTCAATCCGTATAACAACAACTCCCCGATCACCAGCGAGGCGGACCGGGCGAAGGCGCTGTTCGACAGCGTCTGCCGCGCCCTCGGCCCGCTTGGCGACTGCGACGAGCGCATGACCGTCGAGGTGGAGTCCTTCGACACCTTCACGGAACTCAACGCTGCGACGATATCGAACCCGCCCACCTGCGCCGACGCGACGGCGGAGGAACTGGCGGAAATCATTTTCAGCCCCGGGGACGAGTTGCAGATCATTCGCCTGCGGATCTGCTTTATCTACAATACGGTGAACCCGCTTGTCGGCTTCGACAGCATCGGCGCGGGCGTGGACCTGTCCGAGGGCGACACCGGGCGGCGGCGCGTCATCACCAGCATGGTTTTTCGCAACGAGCCTTATGAAAGCAACTTGCAGCAGGGCGGAGGCTGATCGGCGATGACGCGCGCGGCAAACTGGATCAGGATGCTTTTCGAACGGCGTTCCGCGCCGGACGCCTACTCACTCGACGCCCGCCCGGCTAAGGCCCGCTCGCCGGAGGCCGGGCTGGCGACGACGGAGTTCGCCCTGTTGATGTCGTTCTTCCTGGTGCCGCTTCTGTGGGGGCTGCTGGAAGCGTCCGAGGCGATGACCGTGAACCGGCGCGTGACCTCCGCCGTCAACAGTCTCGCCGACCTTACCGCGCAGAGCGAAAGCTTCACCGAGACCGACCTCGACGCGCTGATCGCCGACATCGGCAGGATCGTCAATCCGGCCGACGGGGTGCAGCACCCGCTGGACATCAAGGTGGTGAGCGTCGTTCTGGACGCGGACGACAATCCGACGGTGGACTGGAGCCGCGACGACCTCCAGGGCTCGCCCTATTCGTCGGGCAGCGCTTACGGCAAGCTGGGCGATCCGAGCCTGCTGATCCCCGGCGACTCGCTGATCGTAGCGGAGATGCGCTACGAGTACGAATTGAGCTTTTTTTCGAATTTTTTCAGCAGTCCGGTGATCTTCGAGCGTCATTCCGTGCGGTATCCGCGCCTCGTTGATCAGGTCGTCCTTTGCTCGGGCGGCGGCGACTGTCCCTGACCGCAGCGCCGCCGGCGCCGGCGAGACGCAATACCGATCAACGGCTTATCCTCCGCCACAGCGCGCCGCCCGCCGCCGCAATGCGCCGGCGGGTAATTGCGCCCGGCGGGCCTAGCCGAGGCCGATTTGACAAGTTTCCCGAGTATGGCGATGACTGACGCAACGAGCGCCGACGCGAAGCGATGCGGAGACCATGAGCAGACAAATCGACTTTTCGGGCGGCGGCGCGCCGGCAAGCCCGCGATGGGGCCGGTTTTTCCCTGATTTGCGCCGGCGGGGGCGTGGCGCGGCGCCGGACATGCCGGCCCGTGATCCTGCGCTCGAACCAGGGGCCTTTGCTGTCGTCACGTCTTAGTCATCATCATGCACACGGAGAAAAAGATGCGCGCCATGAGTTCACCATGGAGTCTTCCGGTCCTGCTGTCAGCCGCCCTCGCGGCTTGTTCGCCGCAGGCGGAAGAAGCGCCGGCGCCGGTCGTCCGGCCGGTCAAGCTGGCGACCGTCGAGGCGACGTCGAACCGTTTTCCCCTGAGCTATCCGGCGGTGATCGAGGCGGCCCAGTCGTCCGTTCTCACCTTTCAGGTCAGCGGGCTCCTGCAGGAACTGCCGGTCAATGACGGCGCGCAGATCAGCAAGGGCGACCTGATCGCCAAGCTGGACCAGCGCGATTTCCAGACCAACTACAATTCCGCCAAGGCGCAATACGACACCGCCGAGTCGGAATACCGGCGCGCGCGGCGGCTGGTGGAGGAGAACGCCATTTCCCGCAGCGTTCTGGAGCAGCGCCTGTCCGCCCGCGACGTTGCCCTCGCCGCGTTCGAGACGGCCGAGAAGGCGCTGGAGGACAGCGAACTGCGCGCGCCGTTCGACGGCCAGATCGCCGAGGTGCATGTGGAGAATTTCCAGAACGTCGCCGCGCAACAGGCGGTCGTGACCTTGCAGAGCGCCAACGAGGTCGAGGCGGTGATCAACGTGCCCGCCGCGATCATCGCCTACGTGCCCCAGGTCGATCCGGTGGACACCATCGTCACCCTGGACGCCGCGCCGGAGGTCGAGATCCCCGCGCAATTCAAGGAAACGGCGCTCAGGGCCGACCCGACCACGCAGACCTATCGCGCCCGTTTCTCGTTCACCCCGCCGGAAGACTTCCTGATCCTGCCGGGCATGACCGGCAAGGTCGACACCACCTTCGTCTATCGCGGCGACCGCGCGCAGCTTGGCGTCTCGGTGCCGAACAGCGCCGTCGTCGCCGACGGGGAGGGGGTCTATGTCTGGCTCGTCGACGAGACCGACATGACCGTGTCGAAGCGGGCGGTCACCGTCTCGGACGAACGCTTCGGCGCCGGCGTCGCCATTATCGACGGGCTGGAAGGGGGAGAGGTCATCGCCGCCGCGGGGGCGGCCTATCTGCACGAGGGCATGCGCGTCCGCGCCTGGGAAAAAAATCAATAACGCGAAGGGGCGATCATGAATCCCGCAGAATTCGCCATCAAAAATCGCCTCTTGAGCGCGATCGTCATTCTGGCTGCGCTGTTCGGCGGCTGGACGGCCTATGAAAACATGCCCCGCTTCGAGGATCCTGAATTCACGATCCGCACGGCGCAGGTGCTGACCCAGTATCCGGGGGCGAGCCCCGAGGAGGTGGCCAACGAAGTCGCCGAACCGCTGGAGACGGCGATCCAGGAAATGCAGGAAGTCGAGGAAATCCGGTCCGTTTCCCGCGCCGGGTTCTCCGAAATCAGCGTCGATATCCTGTATGAATTCTCGCCGTCAAAGTCGGATCTGCAACTGATCTGGACGAAGCTGCGCAACAAGGTCAACGACGCCCAGGGGGATCTGCCGCCGGGGGCGACGCAGTCGATCGTGTTTGACGATTTCGGCGACGTATACGGCGTTTACTATCTCCTGACCGGCGACGGCTACGGCGCCGACGAGCTGCTCGCCTACGCCAAGGATCTGCGCACCGATTTGCTTCAGGTCGACGGCGTCGGCAAGGTGAGCTTCGGCGGCGAGCAGACCGAGGTGATCTATGTGGAGATTTCCCGGCAGCGCGCGGCGGCGCTGGGCGTGTCCGTGGCGAACCTCTATTCGGCCCTGTCGGCGCAGAACGCGGTGGTCTCCGCCGGCGACGTCAAGGTCGACGATTACCGGCTGGAGATCTCGCCGTCCGGCGAGATCGGTTCCGTCACCGCGATCGAAAACCTCCTGGTCTCGACGTCTTCGGACGGCGACCTGACCTATCTGCGCGACATCGCCAACGTCTCGCGGGGCTATCAGGACCCGCCCGCCACGCTGATCCGGTATGACGGCAAGCCGGCGCTGGCGATCGGCATCGCCAATGTCGCCGGGGCCAATGTGGTGAAAATGGGCGAGGGGATCGACGCCAAGCTGGCCGAAGCGGAGGAGTTGCGTCCGCTGGGCATGGAGCTGCACGAGTTCTATCACCAGGGCAAGGTCGTCAACAAATCCATCGAGGACTTCGCCGTCAACGTCTTCATGGCGCTCGTCATCGTTCTCGTCACGCTCCTGGTGTTCATGGGGCCGCGCTCGGGCCTCGTCATCGGCGTCGTTCTGGTGCTGACGATCGGGGCGACGCTGGCGACCATGAACCTCGCCGGGGTGCCGATGCACCGGATTTCGCTGGGCGCCCTGATCATCGCGCTCGGCATGCTGGTGGACAACGCCATCGTCGTGACCGAAGGGGTCCTTGTCGGCGTGCAGGCGGGGCGCAAGAAGCTCGACGTCGCCAAGGACATCGTCGCCAGGACCAAGTGGCCGCTGCTCGGCGGCACGCTTGTCGGGATCATCGCCTTCGCCCCGATCGGCTTCGCGCCGGGCTCGACCGCGGAGTATACCGGCGATCTGTTCTGGGTGATCCTGATTTCCCTTCTGTTCAGCTGGGTGTTCGCGCTGACCCTGACGCCGCTGTTCTGCTACCTGCTGTTTCCGGAGAGCGCCGGCGACGGGACCGGCGCCGCGCCGGCGGACGGACGGTTCTCGCGCGCGTTCAAATGGTTCGTCGCGCGGGCGCTGAAATTTCGCTGGGTGGTGACGGCGGGCGCGGTCGGCGTCTTCGCCGCGGCGGTGTGGGGGTTCCAGTTCGTCAAGAGCGGCTTTTTCCCGGCCTCCACCACGCCGCAGATCGTTCTCGATTACTGGCTGCCGGAGGGTTCCGACATCGAGACCACCAACGCCGACCTGAAGCGCCTGGAGGACTATGTCATGGGCCTTGACGGGGTCAGCGGCGTGCAGACCCTGGTCGGCGCGGGCGCGCTTCGCTACATGCTGGTTTACAATTTCGAATCGAGAAATTCAGCTTACGGACAGCTTCTTGTCAAGGTCGAGGAATATGACCGCATCGCCGAGTTGCTGCCGGTGCTCCAGTCCCATGTCGACCAGAACTATCCCAACGCCCAGGCAAAGGTATGGCGCTTCATTCTCGGACCCGGCGGCGGCTCGAAGATCGAGGCGGCGTTCAGCGGTCCCGATCCGAAGGTGCTGCGCCGTCTCGCCAACGAGGCCAAGGCGATCATGGCCGCCGACGGGCGCGCGCTCGCGGTCAAGGACGACTGGCGCCAGCCGGTCAGCGTGATCGAGCCGGTCTATTCCGAAAGCAAGGGGCGCCGCGTCGGCATCACCCGCGAGGATTTCGCCAACGCGCTTCAGACCAATTTTTCCGGGCGTCAGGTCGGCGTTTACCGCGAGGGCGACACCCTGCTGCCGATTATCTCCCGCGCGCCGGCGAACGAACGCCAGAGCATCATCAGCCTGCGGGAGGTGCGCGCGCTGAGCGAGGCGACGGGGCGCGTCGTGCCCCTGTCGCAGGCGATGGACAATGTGCGCACGGTCTGGCGCGACGGCCAGATGCGCAAGGTCGACCGCGTATGGACCATCAAAGCGCAGGCCGATCCGTATCCCGATGAACTGGCGGCCGACCTGTTCGGCCGGCTTCGCGGTCCGATCGAGGCGATCGCGCTGCCGCCCGGCTATGCGCTGGAATGGGACGGCGAATACGGCTCATCGACGGAAGCCAACGAGAATCTGGCGACCACGATCCCGATCGGGCTCGCGGCCATGGTGCTCGTCGTCGTCGTTCTGTTCAACGCGCTGCGTCAGCCGCTGGTGATCTGGCTCGTCGTGCCGTTGTCGATCATCGGCGTGGTGGTGGGGCTCGTCTCCACCGGCACGCCGCTGGAGTTCATGGCGATCCTCGGCCTCCTGTCCCTGTCCGGCCTCCTGATCAAGAACGCCATCGTGCTGGTCGATCAGATGGACATGGAAATCGGCGAGGGCAAACCCCGCTTTGACGCGGTGGTCGATTCCGCGGCGAGCCGGGTGCGGCCGGTGATGATGGGCTCGTTGACGACCGTTCTCGGGGTGCTGCCGCTGATGGGCGATGCGTTTTTCCGCTCGATGGCGGTGGTGCTCGTCTTCGGGTTGAGTTTTGCAACCCTGCTGACCCTTGTCATCGTACCGGTACTTTATGCCATTATGTTCAACATCCAGGCCGGCGAGTCCGCTGCGGCGTCTCCGGCGACGGCTTGAGGGGGTTAAGAACGATGTCTGTATTCAGAAATACCTTGCTTTATTCCGCCGCGGCCCTGTCCCTCGGCGCCTGTGCGAGCGTCGCCTCGATTGAGGAGGCCGGCGCGGGCGCGCGCGACAGTGCGCCGCAAACGCCCGGGGCCTGGCGTTCGGTCCAGGAAAGTGTCGGCGACGTGGAGGTCGGCTGGATCGCGAGCTTCAGCGATCCGGTGCTGACGTCGCTGGTGGAGGAGGCGCAGGCGCACAACCGCAACCTGCAAATCGCCGCCGCCAATGTCGACCGGTCGCGCGCCCTGGCGCGGCAGGCCGGCGCGGCGCTGACGCCCAACGTCAATCTCGCCCTCGGCGCCAGCGAAGGCGGCGGCGTGCAGAATACCTCTCGCACGCAGCTTTCCACGGGGCTGGAGCTGAACTGGGAAGTCGACGTATGGGGACGGATCCGGTCCGGCCAGCAGGCCGCCGTCGCGAGCGCGCTCGCCGCGGAAGCCGATTACGTGTTCTCGCAATACTCCCTCGCCGCCGGCGTCGCCCGGGCGTATTTCCTCGCCATCGAAGCCGGCCTGCAGGAGGGCGTCGCCCGCAGCACCGCCGATGCGCTGGAGGAGACGGCGCGCATCGTGAATGTTCAGTATCAGAACGGTCTCGCCTCGTCGCAGGACCTGGCGCTGGCGCGCAGCGACCTCGCCACCGCGCGGGATACCCTCACCAACGCCGCGGGGGCCCGGCGCGACGCCTTGCGCGCGCTTGAAATCCTGCTCGGCCGCTATCCGGGCGCGGATCTCGATCTGCGCGCCACCCTGCCGGATGCGCCGCCGCCGCCGCCCGCCGGCGTCCCCTCGGAAATCCTGGAGCGCCGTCCGGACCTGATCGCCGCCGAGCGGGAGGTCGCGGCGGCGTTCAACAGCCTTGAGTCCGCGAAGGCCGCGCGCCTGCCGGCGATCAGCCTGACAAGCCAGATCGGCGGTACGTCGCAATCCCTGACCAATCTCCTCGACCCGGCGAATGTCGCCTGGACCCTGGCCGGCAATCTCGTCGCACCGCTGTTCGACGGCGGCCAGCGCCAGTCGCAGGTGGATATTTCGACCGCCGAGCAGAAACAGGCCGTCGCCGCCTATGGCCAGGCTGCGCTCGACGCTTTCGGCGAGGTCGAGACCAATCTCGACCAGGGGGTCGTCCTCGACGATCGCCTCGCCGCGCTCAGCGAAGCCGCGGCGGAAGCGAACGAGGCCTATCGCCTTGCGCGGCTGCGGTACGACGAGGGCGAGACCGACTTGATTGACGTCCTGACGATCCAGCAGCGGGTTTTTTCAACGGAGAGCAACCTGGCGACGGTTCGGCGCCTGGTGCTGGACCAGCGCGTCAATCTCAGCCTCGCCCTCGGGGGCGACTGGGAGTAACTGCGCCGTCCGCGCCGATACTGCCGGCCCGGCTTGGCGAACCTGTCAGGGTGCGATAAGGCTTGCCTTCAGACCTGCGTAAAAGGGCGAAGGGGGCGGCATTGGGATTGATGAAAACCGGCCTGCTGATTGCGGGGGCGTCTGGGGGCTTGGCGCAATGCTGTACGCGCCGACCCGCTCAGGAGACGATTACGTCTACGGCCATGACGGCGCCAATGAGCCGGCGATCAACGTCGCCCTGCGGATCAATCCGCAAACGGACGACGCCCTGATTGCGCTGACGAACGGTCATGCCTCGCTCGCCTCCGACATCGGCGCCGAATGGACGCTGTGGCAGACCGGTTATCCGGATGTCCTGTCGACGCGGAAAGCCCTGAAAAGCGCGCTTGTCCCCGCGCTTGTCGGCGGCGGCGCGATCTTCATCGCTTTCTTTCTCCTCTCACGACGGCTGTCCTCCGCGCCCGCGCGGCGATAAGACCGCGCGGTCAAAAGGGGAGGAGAGCTTCCGGGCGCGCCGGCCGCGCCTTCCTGGCCCCGTAGGCCTTGCGATCGCCGTTTCTATTGCTTTTGATAATTATTATCATTAAACTGCGGGCGCAGCGGCGGCCGGGCGCCGCCGTCCCGTCCGACATTATTCGTCGTCCCTGTCCGCCGCTTTTGGCCCATTGTGGAGAAAACCATATGCCCAAGTTCATGCGCTCACCCCCGGCGATCGTTGCGATTGTCGCGATCCTCGCTGTCCAGATCACCCCTGGCGCGCATGCGCAGGACCGGGTCGTTTCCGTCGGCGGCGACCTGACCGAGATCATCTACGCGCTCGGCGCCGGCGAACGGATCGTCGCCACCGATTCGACCAGCGTTTATCCCGAGGCCGCGGGGCAGACGCCGAAGGTCGGCTATCTGCGGCGTCTTTCCGCGGAGGGCGTCTTGTCGGTGGAGCCGGATCTCGTCCTGGTCAGCGGCGCGGCGCGTCCGCGCGAAGCCGTGGCGCAGATCCGCGCCGCCGGCGTGCGCATGATCGAGATGGAGCCCGACTACACCATCGGCGGCGTCCTTGAGAAAACCCGCATCGTCGCGGAAACCCTCGGCCTTGAGGCGCGGGGCCGGACTTTCGCCGCGGAAATCGAGCGCGCCTGGGCCGACGCGCAACGCGCCATGGACGCCCTCGACATCTCGCCCAGCGTTCTGTTTTTCGCGGCGACCCCGGACGGTGCGCCGCGGGCGGCCGGCGCGGACACGGCGGCGGACGGCGTCATCCGGCTGATTGGCGGGCGGAACGTCTTCGCGGACCATTCCGGGTACAAATCGCTCTCGCTGGAAGCGGCGGTGGCCGCCGATCCGGACATCATCCTCATCATGACCCATCATGCCGACCGCGTCGGCGGGGCCGAGGCCGTTTACGCCCATCCCGCCCTGTCCCTGACCACGGCGGCGAAGGAGCGCCGCATCTTCTTCGTCGACCAGCTTTCCGTGATGCAGTTCGGGCCGCGCATGCCGGCGGCGATCGCAAGCCTTGTCGCTGACATTGCAGCCAGTCAAGCCGCCCATGACGACAGCTGACGTCCGCCCGCCCGTCGACATTGCGAGGCTGGGGGAAGCCAGGCGCCGCCGCGGCGCCGCGGTCCTCATCGCCTGCGCCATTCTGTGCGGCGCCGGGATCGTCGCCGGCGTCGTCTTCGGGCCGCTGGCGATCGGCGCCGGCGATTTTGTCTCGGTCCTGATCAAACAGGTCGGCGTCGGCGACGCGGCCGGCGTATCGGCGGTCAAGATCGGCGTCATCGAACAGATCCGCGCCCCGCGCGCATTGCTCGCCTTCGCGGTCGGCGCCGCGCTCGGCTCGGCAGGCGCGGCGATGCAGGGGTTCTTTCGCAACCCGCTCGCCGATCCGGGCCTTGTCGGCGTTTCCGCCGGCGGCGCCCTGGCGGCGGTCGCGATGATCGTCCTGGGGGGCGGCGTTCTCGCACCCCTTGCCGAGGCGTTCGGCGCCTTCGCCATGCCGGTGGTGGCGTTCCTCGGCTCTTTCGCGGCGGTGTTCCTGATCTATCGCCTATCGATGCTCGACGGGCGGGTGATCGTGGCGACCATGCTCCTGGCGGGGGTGGCCGCCAACGCACTGGCCTATTCCGGGATCGGCTATCTGACCTTTCTCGCCGACGACGCGCAGTTGCGCGACCTGACCTTCTGGACGCTCGGCAGTCTCGGCGGCGCCACCTGGGCGCGCATTCTGCCCGCGCTGTTGCTGATCGGCGTCGCCGTCGCCGGCCTGCTGACGCTGGCGCGGCCCATGAACGGCCTTCTGCTCGGGGAGGCGGATGCGGCGTCCCTCGGCGTCGAAGTTGAAAAGATCAAGACTAGGGCCGCGTTGTTCACGGCGATCGGCGTCGGCGCGGCGACGGCGGTGTGCGGCATCGTCAATTTCGTCGGCCTGGTCGTGCCGCATCTTGTCCGCCTCATGACCGGGCCCGACCACCGCTATGTCATGCCCGGCTCGGCGCTGCTCGGCGGGGCGCTCGTTCTGTTCTCGGACCTTGTCGCGCGCCTGTCGGTTACGCCGGCGGAACTGCCCCTTGGCGTGGTGACGGCGGCCGTGGGCGCGCCGTTTTTCTTCTGGCTGCTGATCAGGGACAAGAGCAGGGGCGGTCTTGGATGACCCTGACGCTGAAAACCGCATCGGTGATCCGCGGCGGCCGGGCCATCCTGGACAGGGCGAGCCTTGTCTGCGAAGCCGGACGCTTCTCGGCCCTGTGCGGTCCCAACGGAGCGGGCAAGACGACGGCCCTGTCGGCAATGTCCGGCGCGATCCGGTGCGACGCCGGGGCGGCGCTGTTCGAGGGCCGGCCCTTGCGCGCCTTCCGGCCGGCGGTCCTGGCCCGGCGGCGCGCCGTCGTATCGCAAAGCTCCCCCTTGAGTTTTCCGTTCCAGGTGCATGAAGTGGTGGCCATGGGCCGCGCGCCGCATCAGGGCCGCACCGGCGCGGCGGACGACCGACGCATTGTCGCAGAAGCGATCCGGCTGCTCGACCTGGAGTCGCTGGTCGAGCGCAATTACCTGACCTTGTCCGGCGGCGAGCGTCAGCGGGTGCAGATTGCCCGCGCCCTGGCCCAGGTCTGGGAAGCGCCGGCGGCCGGCGGCGCGCGCTGGCTGCTCCTGGACGAGCCGACGGCCGCGCTTGACCTCAAACACCAGATCGACCTGATGGCGCTGCTTGCGCGGCTGGCCGGCGAGGGCTGGGGGATCGCGGCGGTCCTGCACGACCTCCACCTTGTCAAGGCGTATGCGGACGATGTCGTCCTGTTCAAGAACGGCGCCGTCGTCGGCGCCGGTCCGGTGGGCGATCATCTGACGCCTGAACGGGTGCAGGCGGTGTTCGACCTCGCCGAGCCTTACGCCATGGCCGGTTGAGGCCCGGACGACAGGACGACCGTGAATCCCTCGAATTCGGGCCGGTCGAGATAGAGCGACCGGTTGTCGCCGGCGTTCCTGTGCGCCTTGCGAAACGCCTCCGACGTCGTCCAGGCTTGGAACGCCGCCTCGCAGTCCCACACCGTATGCGTTGCGTAGAGCACTTGGTCCTCACGCTCGGGACCGCGCGCCAGGTGAAACGCGCGAAATCCCGGCACGCCGGCCAGATGGGTCTCGCGCGTCGCCCAGACCTGTTCGAAATCGGCTTCCGAGCCGGGCGCGATCTTGAAACGGTTCATGGCGATAAACATAAGCGTTGCTCCTTTTCGCACCGGCCGCCGCAGGCGCCTCATGCGCGCGCAGCCGGCGGCGGCGAAATCCGTTTATGACGATGGCGCAAGCCTTGTCCTGTGGCGCGCTTCGGGCCGGCGTTTGGGGAGCGCCGCCGACAGCCCGAGCCCGATCGCGCCGAGCGCCAGCAGGCAACCGTCCGTCCACGCCGTCGGCGCGTGGTCGGCGCCGCCGAGGCCCGCCCAGACCGGATGATCCGTCATCGCTCCGTTCAGCATGACCGCGACGATCAGGGCCGCGCCCGACGCCGCCAGCAATTCGGTGGCGGCGCGGTATTCGTTCCCGCGCAGGAAGGCGTATCCAATGGCGGCGAACCAGATCGCGAAGTATGTCCACCCGGTCCAGGCCATGCGCGAGGCTTCCGCGCCGGCGTATAATACATTGTGTACGAACAGCCCGGCGCTTGCGGCGACAACGCCCATGCACACACCGACGACAAGGCGGCTGAGACGCCGGTAAAAGCGCCGCCCGCGCTTTCCTTCCTTGCCATGGAGGCGCCGCTCGATCCACATCATGATCCCCATGACGGTGATGACGGCGAGCGCAATCCCAAGCAGAAAATAAAGAGCCTTCAGCGCGATTCCGCCATAGGTCCCGTAATGCAGGGGCGTGACGGCGCCGACGACGCGGTTCGCGGGCGTGTCCGCAGCCGCGGCGGGATTGCGCACGGGCGCGCCCGAAACGCCGCTGACGGAAACCGCCTCCACGGTCTTCAATTCCGTATCCGGAGAGAAATAAACATCGAATGTCGCCGCCCTGTCGCCCCAGTGATGGGCGACCATGTAAAGCGGCGCATGGCCGCTTTCAGGGTGGCGCATGGCGGCGATATCATCCACGGAAAGCATGGGCGCGGCGATCCCGACGGCGGCGGGCGGCTCGCCGACGACCGCGTCGATCAGCGCTTCCTGATCGCCCTTGAAGGCGAGGACCGCAATGATCGGCGCGAGGAGGGCGACAATGCCGAGGAATGCGCCGGAAAACGCGATCATCGCATAAAACGGCAATCCCCAAAGCCCGAGCACCTTGTGCGTATCCTGCCATTTCAGCCGCACCGACCGGAGGTAGCGCAGCGAGAACAGCTCTTCGCGAATCTTGGTGTGCGCGACGACGCCGGTGACGATGGACAGGATCAGGATCACCCCCGCGACGCCGACCAGCGCGCGCCCGACCGTGCGCCCCCCAAGCGCCGCCGGCCACATCAGGTCGCGGTGAAAATCGTAAAGCCACTGCGCCATGCCGTCCGCGCGCGACGGCAGGCGGTCAAGGCTCGCCGGATGCCAGCGCGCGACATGGTCGGCGTCCCGACCGTCGGCGCCGCGCACGCGCCCGAAAGCCTGGTAATAAGGTTCGTACACGGTGGGAAAGCCGATATTCAGGATTTCTATGTCGCCGCCGGTTTCCAACGCATCGGTCCACGCGGTCAGGGTATCGTCGAACGGCGCCGGGCTTTGCGCCAGCGTAATGCGCTTGGCCGGATCCTCCCAGGCGAGCATTTCATGATGGAAAAGCGCGATGCAGCCTGAAAAACAGACCACAAAGACGAACAGGCCGAGCGTTACGCCAGTCCATGAATGGAGATCGTAATTGCGGTCGTGACGCGCTCGGTTCACGGCGGGGCTCCCTTAGACAGGCGGATCGACGAAAACGGTCACGGCGCCGCCGATAACGGTGAGGGCGATCAAGCCGCCCGCGACGCGCCATCTGTTCGCGTCCCAGTAGCACCAGAACTGAAACCCCGCCCAGATCAGCGGGACCGCCAGCGAAAGCCACAAGGCGAGTTCCGAAAACGGTCCCGGCGCGGTGAGCAACATCGCCGAGGTCAGCAACAGCGTCGCCGCGAGCGACCAGAAGAGCGCCCCGGCAAGGCGCGGCGCCTTGTACGTGGCGAAGGCGAGGCCGGCGAGGGCGAGCCCGCCCGCAGCGATCGGCAAAAGGCTCATCCGGCCGCTCCCGTCGCCGTCGCGGCGGTTGCAAGCACGATCGCGCCGGCGCCGGCCGCAGCGCCGCTGGCGACGTGCCAGCCTGGGCGCAGGGCTGATATCAGCATGCTGAGGATGCCTGCGGCGCTGACCGCGCCGATCCAGATCGCGACGCCGCGCTCCCACCCGTGCGGTTGCGCGAACAGCCACAAAGCAGCCAGGAGCGCCGCCCAAGCAGCGGCCCGCGCGGCGGCTCGGGCCTGTTGCGACGAGTTCAGAACCGCGACGGCCGTGCGCCGTTCGCCCGCCTGGTAGAAGAGGGCGCAGGCCATATAGGCGAGAACGCCGCCGAGACCGGTTACGAGCGCGCTCATTGGAATATCCGCGCCGCCCCCGCGCGCGACGACGTTAATGGCGATAATCCTCTCGCCGAGGGGGGGCGGCAAAGCCATCTTGATACGGATCGTTTCAACGTCGTCTCCCGGTTCTCGCAAAGGTCCTGGACGCGCGTCGACGGTCCCGCAGGCTCACGCCCCTCGGGCGGCGCGCCGCCCGCAGAGAAGCCGTCATGCGCGCCCGCATCGACGTTTTCTACCTAATAATGCAAATTACTCGCAATAAATAACAGCTTTCATGCGGGCGCACAAGTCAAATTCTCAGGCGCGCCGCCTGGGGCGCCTTCTGGGCGGCGGTCTGAAACGCCGTCTCTCGACCTGATTCCGTTACGCCCGGCAGGCTTTCGTCCGCGCGAACGAATGCTTTCGCGCACAGGACCAAGGCGCTTTCGGCGCATCGAACCCCGCAGGGTTTCGGAAAAAGCAAAGAAACAAAGGCGCCGCCAAAGCGGCGGCGCTTTGCCAATGGCGCGACGGTTCGAACTTCGTTCGAACCTGAATTTGAAGGAAGGTGACGCCATTCCCGAAGGGATGGCGCACCGGGGAAGATTCGAACTCCCGACCCCCAGATTCGTAGTCTGGTGCTCTATCCAGCTGAGCTACCGGTGCCGCTGCGGCGCGAAGACCACGCCGAGCGCGCGGTTTAACCTCAACTGACGCACAAATGCAAGGGCTGTTTTTCGCCGCCTTTCTGCGCGCCCTTTTGCGCCCGTCGTTCCGCATGTTGCGCTGCCCGGTCGACGACTGATAGGTCTGCGCGGGAGACGATATCAGCCGGAGACGATACATATGACGGGATTGCGGGCGAGGGGATTGCGGAACTTGGCGCTCGGTGCGGCGGCCTTGTGCTTTTTGGCGGCCTGCGGCGGCGAGCGCGGGACCGGCCGCGAATCCGCGCGCGGCGGCGCTGGCGATGCGGCGGCGGCGCAGGACGCGGCGGCGGCCGACGGGCGCTGGTTCATCGCCGCGGCGAACCCCTACGCGGCGCAAGCCGGGGCGGCGATCCTGCGCCGCGGCGGTTCGGCGGTCGACGCCGCGGTCGCGACCCAGGCCGCCCTCGGCCTCGTCGAGCCGCAGTCGTCGGGCCTCGGCGGCGGCGCCTTCATGCTGCATTACGACCCCGCATCGGGATCGCTGGAAACCTATGACGGCCGCGAGACCGCGCCGGCCTCGGCCCGGCCGGACCGGTTCCTGAAGGACAATGGCGAGCCTATGGGCTTTTACGACGCCGTGGCGGGCGGGTTATCCGTCGGCGTGCCGGGCGTCGTTCGCATGCTCGGGCTCGCCCATGAGGACCACGGCGTCCTGGCGTGGGAGGATCTGTTCGCCTCGACCGTGACCCTGGCGGAGGAGGGGTTCGAGGTCTCGCCGCGGCTCAACGACCTGCTCGCGCGCATTCCCCGGCTGAAGCAACTGCCCGCCGCGGCGGCGTATTTCTACGCCGAGGACGGAACGCCCCACCCCGCCGGCCACGTGCTGCGGAACCCGGCCTACGCCGAAACCCTGCGGATCATCGCGAAAGGCGGCGCCGACGCATTTTACGAGGGCGGCGCCATCGCAGAGGCGATCGTCGAGGCGGTGAACAGCGCGCCCAACCCCGGCGGCATGACGCTGGAGGACATCGCCGCCTACCGGCCGATCAAGCGCGCGCCGGTCTGCGGACCTTACCGCGCCTTTGAAATCTGCTCCATGGCGCCGCCCAGTTCCGGCGGGGTGACGACGCTTCAGATCCTCAGCCTGCTGGAGCCGTTCGACATCGCCGCGGCCGGGCCGGGCTCGGTCGAGGCGCTGCACCTCCTGTTCGAGGCGAGCCGCCTCGCCTACGCCGACCGGAACCGATATCTTGCGGACAATGACAGCCTCGACCCGGCGGCGGGATTGTCGGCCGACGCCGTGATCGCGGGGCTGTTGAACCCGGACTATCTCGCTGCGCGCGCCGCGCTGATCGACGCCGACGCCGCCGCGGAGACGGTGGAGCCGGGCGATCCCTCAGCCTACGCCGTCGATGCGAGCGCCGGCCGCTGGAGCGGTTTCGGCGCGGACGCCTCGCCCGAGCCGCCCTCGACCAGCCATTTCGTGATCGTCGACGGCGAGGGACGGGTGGTCTCGATGACCACCACGGTCGAGTTCGCCTTCGGCAGTCACCTGATGGCAGCGGGCATGGTGCTCAACAATCAGTTGACGGATTTTTCCTTTCTGCCGGAGCGCGACGGGCGGCCCGTCGCCAACGCGGTCGCGGGGGGCAAGCGTCCGCGCAGTTCCATGAGCCCGGTGATCGTCTTCGACGAAAACGGCGCGCTCTGGGGCGCGCTCGGCTCGCCCGGCGGGCCGGCGATCATCGGTTATGTGGCCAAGACCCTGATCGGCCTTATCGACTGGAACATGTCGGTGCAGGAGGCGATCGACCTGCCGAACGCGGTGTATCCGCGCGGCGCGCCGCTGCTCGAGGAAGGGCTGTTCGACGAAGAGACCGTCGCCGGCCTCGAGGCGCGGGGTCACGATGTCGCCCAGCGCGCCCTTACGAGCGGCGTTCACGCCGTGCGCGCGCTTGCGGACGGACGCTATGACGGCGGCGCCGATCCGCGCAGGGAGGGCGTCTGGCTTTCCGGCGAGGTCGATCCGTCAGCGGAATGATCCGGCGCGGCGCCGGGCAGCGTGATGCGGAAAACCGTGCCGTCGGCGCCGCTGCGCACCAGCGTCAACTCCCCGTCATGGGCGCGCACGATTTCCGCGGCGATGGCGACGCCGAGCCCTGAGCCGCCGGGTTTCTGAGAGCCCTTGAAGGGTTCGAACAATTCCGCCATGGCGTGCTCCGGAATGCCCGGCCCGGTGTCGCTGACGTCGATTTCGACCCCGGCGGGGCCGCGCCGCGCGGCGATGGCGATGGCGCCGTAATCCAGCGCCGCCGGATCGGCGCCCGCGGCGTCCTCGCCGTTCACGGCCGCGCCGTCGCCGGCCGGGCTCATCGCCTCGACCGCGTTGCGGGCGAGATTGAAAAGGCTGCGGTAAAGCTGGGTGCGGTCCGCGAAGACGGTCAGATCTTCCGGCGTCAGATTATCCGAGGATACGCCGATCGCGGCGGTGTCGTCGAACACCTCGTCCACCAGGTCGCGCAGGTTGACCGGCGCGCGCTTCAGGGCCGACGGCTCCATGCGTCCGAACGCCAGCGTGTCGCGGCTCAATGCAATCGCCCGGTCGAGGGCCGAGATCAGTCGCGGGCTCAGCTTGCGCACGCGCGGATCGTCCGACCTCGCCAGGCGGTCGGACATCAGTTGCGCCGAGGCGAGAATGTTGCGCAGATCGTGGCTGATCTTCGAAATGCCCGCGCCGAGGGCGGCGAGGCGCCGGCGCTGTTTCAGGAGGCCGTGGATCGAGCGTTCCATTTCGGCGAGGCTCTTTTCCGCCGCGCCAAGCTCGTCGCTGCGCCCGCTCGGCGACAGGATGCGCTCGGCCTGGTCCGGATTGGCCTGGAACGACATGATGTTCCGCGTCAGCTCCTTGACCGGCTTCACGATCATGCGGTTGAGGCTCCAGAACACCAGCGCCGCCGTCAGGACGGAGATGATCAGCGAGAGGACGAGAATGTTGCGCGCATAGCGGCGCAGATCGCCGCGCAGCGCCTGTTGCGAGACGACGATGTTGACTTCCCGGTCCGGCGCGAAGCGCGGCGCGCCCGTCACCTGGATCAGCTTGTCTCCCTTGGACAGGAGGGTGCCCCAGGCCTCGGCGATGGCGGTCGTCGCCATCTGTTCGTCGAGGTCGACGCGGTGCATCTCGGGCGGATTGTCGGCGTCGAATTGCGGCGCGAGGATCAGCTTGCGCATGTGGTCCTCGTTGATCGTCACGCCGACGATATTGGCGGTGTAGAAAAGCTGGCGCGTGACGTCCTGCTCCGGCATGCCCCCGCGCGGCCCTTCGAGGGCGAGGCTGACGAGATAGGCCGCCTCGATCCTGGCTTCGAACCATTCGAGCCGCTGGTTCGAAATCGACGGGATCATCACCAGAAGCTCGGCCAAGAGCACGAACAGGATCGTCAACAACAAAAGCTTGGTTGAAAGGGATCGTTTCGCGACGGCGCTGGAGATGATCATGGAGGCCCCGGTCGGGTGATGTCTGACGTCGGGGGACGTCTAGTCGAATACGGACAGCAACGATACCAGCTTTTGCGTGCGTTTGGAAAACAGGGTCGGCGTGTACCAGGCGCCGGCGGCGCGCTTGTTCGCCTCGCCGCGGGTGGGGTAGGGGGCGATGTAGTTGGTGAACGCCCGAATTTTCAGCTTGTTGGCGATCGCCAGCGCCCAGGGCTGGATCAGGTCGCCGGCGTTCCGCCCGACGATCGACGCGCCGAGGACGCGGCCCTTGGCGTCCGTCACGACCTTGACGAGGCCGCGCGCGTCGCGTTCGGCGAGGGCGCGGTCGTTCTCCTCGAACCGCCAGCGCGCTATCTTCACGTCCGCGCTGGCCTTGCGCGCTTGCGCTTCGGTCAGGCCCACATGGGCGAGTTCCGGATCGCAATAGGTGACCCAAGGGGCCTCGTCTTCGTTGTTCTTCGCCGGGGCCTTGAACAGGATGCTCTTTACAAGGACGGATGCGTGATAGCCGGCGACATGGGTGAACTGGCGCCCGCCGGCGACGTCGCCGATGGCGTAGACGCGCTTGTTCGAGGAGCGCAGCCGCGCGTCGACCTTGATTCCCCGGTCGTCATAGGCGACGTCCGCCGCTTCGAGATTAAGCCCGTCGACCGTGGGCTTGCGGCCGACCGCGATCAGGAGGTGCGAGCCGGTCACGGTCCGCCCCGCCGCGCGGACCTCGACGCCGCCGTCAGTCCGGGCGACGCTGTCCGCCGAGGCGTTCTCGATGATCTCGATATCCTCGCCGGCCAGTTGTTCGCGCACCACGGCGACCAGTTCCGGATCGTCGTTGCCCAGGATCGTCGCGCCCTCGATCACGGTCACGCGCGCGCCGAGGCGGCGATGGGCCTGCGCCATCTCGACGCCGATCGGCCCGCCGCCGATGACGATGAGATGATCCGGGCGGGTCCGGTTCCCGAAGATCGTTTCATTGGTGAAATAAGGGACGTCGGCGAGCCCCGGGATCGGCGGGACGAACGGCGTCGAGCCGGTCGCGACAATGAAATGCTTTGCGTTGACGATGGTCGGTCCGGCCTTGAGCTGGCGCGGCCCGGTGAACGCGGCGTGCTCGCGCAGCACCGTGACGCCGAGCCCCTCGAACCGTTCCTGGCTGTCATTGGGCTCGATGGCGGCGATGACGCCGCGCACGTGATCCATGACCGCGCCGAAGTCGATCTCCGGCTCGACGCCGGCGACGCCGAACTTGCCCGCGCTGCGCATGGCGTGGGCGCGCGCCGCGGCGGCGATCAGCGCCTTGGACGGCACGCAGCCGGTGTTGAGGCAATCGCCGCCCATCTCGCCTTTTTCCACCAGCACGGTCTTGCGGCCGAGCTGCGCCGCGCCGGCGGCGACGGAAAGGCCCGCCGAGCCCGCGCCGATGATGCACAGATCGGCGTCAATCGAAGTCGTCATATCGGGAAGATTTCCTTGTTGTCGGTTGGGAACGCGCCGTCGGGCTCAGGCGTCGCCGCCGAGGGCGGCGGCGCGTTTGTTGACCCGTTTCAGGAGGATGGGCAGTGCGGCGAGGGCGGCGAGCCCGATGATCGGCAACAGGATCGCCGGCTGGGTGAGGACGCCGGTCAGGGACACGTCCTCGCCGGCGTCGAAGGCCGCGCCCGCCGCGTTGCCGATGCTGGCGTAGACGAACGAGCCTGGGATAATGCCGAACAGGGTGCCGATCAGGAAGTTTTTCAGCTTCACGCCGATCAGGCCCGCGGCGATGTTGATCGCCCAGAACGGGAACACCGGGATGATCCGTAACAGGAACATATAGCTCAGCTCGTCCTCGCGGAAGCCGGCCTCCATGCGCTTGACGAAGCCGCTGGCGCGTTTTTGCAGGATGTCGCCGAGCGCGGTTCTGGCGACGAGAAAGATCACCGTCGCGCCCAGGGTCGCGGCGATGACGATGGCGGGAACGCCCGGCCACAGCCCGAACAGGAAACCGCCGAAAATGGTCAGGATCGATGCGCCGGGAAAGGAGATGGCGACGGCGGCCGCGTAGACCAGGACGAAAACGCCGACGGCGAGAAGCGGGCGCGCGGCGACCCAGCCGTTCAGGGCCTCGCGGTTCTCCCGCAGGGTCTCCAGCGAAAAATACTGGTGCAGGCCGAGGGCGAAGAACAGGGCGAGCGCGGCGGCGATGGCGGCGAGCGGGACGATGCGCCCGACGATGCCCCTGCCCGCAGCGTTTTTGCCCGCAGCGTCTTTGCCTGCGGCGTTTTGCGTGTCTGCTGTCGGTTGGGTCATGGTTGCGCTTTTCCTGTCGGCCGGTGAATTGAGTTTGCTGTTCATAAAAGCGACGCGGGGCCGGGCGCCAGTCACCTTCGGGCGCCGCGCGCTCACAAAGCTGCGACATGCCTGCCCCCCGCGAAAAATCGTCCCTCAGCCGCCTTGCGCGGTTCTCCTGTGCGGCGGATGAGGCTAAATCTTCCTTAAATGAAAACCAGAACTGGATTAATCGAAAACAAACGCCGTGGCGACCGCCGCGACTGCCGCGATCGCGCGCAGTGTCCGCGGCGCCGGCCCGATCCGCAACCGAGAAGGGAGCTTTTCCATGCGTAACGCGCTATGCCGTCTCTTGGCCCTCATTTCCGCGCCTGTTTGCGCGCTTTCCCTCGTTGTCGGCGCGGCGGGCGTCGGCGCGGCGCTTGCGGGCGCGGCCGAGGCGCGGCCCATGACCATCGAGGACCTGCCGCAGATCCGTCACGCCGGCAATCTCGCCGTGTCGCCGGACGGATCGGCGCTCGCCTATACCCTTGGCGAGCCGCGTAATCCGTTCGAGGGGGACGCGGACGGCGGCGCGGACGCGCATCTTTACGTCATTCGCGACGGCGGCGCGCCGACGCCCTTCGTTACCGGCGAGGGCGCGATTTCCGGCGTGCGTTTTGCGCCGGACGGCGCCAGCGTCACCTTCCGGGCGAAGCGCGCTGGCGACAAGCACCGGGCGCTGTACGCAATCCCGCTTGCGGGCGGGGAAGCGAAAAAGCTCTTCGGCCATGCCGCTTCGATCCGCGACTACGCGGTCTCGCCGGACGGCGCGCGCCTTTACTTTGTCGCGACCGACGCGCCCGACGACGACAAGGCCCTCAAGGACAAGGGCTTCAACGCTTACGCCTATGAGGAGGAATTGAAGTTCGCGTCGATCTGGACGGTGGCGCTTGGCGACGAGGCAGGCGAGAATGGGGCGACGGCGAGAAAGCTTTACGACGGCGGGCATGTCTCCGGCATCGAATTGTCGGCGGACGGGCGAACCCTCGTGGCCGCCGTCGCGCCGACGCCCTTGGTGGACGACTCGCTGATGAAGCGGCGCCTGCATGTGCTCGACGCCGGCACGGGCCGCATGCGCGCCGTGGTGGAAACCCCGGGCAAGCTCGGCGGCTTCCGGATATCGCCCGACGGCTCGGCGATCGCCTTTCACGCCGGAACCGACATCGCCGACACTTCCGACGGCGTACTCATGATCGCCGACGCCGCGGACGGGGCCTTTCGTCAGCTTACGCCGGACGCGCGCCAGCATGTCGTCGACGTGGAGTGGCTCAGCGACGGCGAGATCCTCGCGCTCGCCCATCGCGGCGTGGAGACCGCGCTTGTCGTCTATGACCGCGCCGGCGAGGAGCAACGCATGCTGAACGCCTCTGACGACATCGCCCTGCGCGACGCTGCCCTTGGCGGCGGACGGATCGCCGTTATCGCCGACGCGCCGGTTCATCCGCGCGCGGTGTTCGCGGTGGAGGGCGCCGGCGTGCGCAAGCTCACCGACCATAATGCGTGGCTGGAGGAGATCGACCTCGCCGAGCAGACGACCTTCGTCTATGCGGCGCGGGACGGGCGCGAGATCGAGGGCCTTCTGATCACTCCGTCGGGGCGCAAGCCGCGCCGCGGCTGGCCGCTGATCCTCACCGTCCATGGCGGACCGGAAGCGCATTACTCCGACGGCTGGCTCACCCGCTATTCCGGGGCCGGCCAATTCGCCGCCGGGGCCGGCTACGCGGTGTTCTATCCCAACTATCGCGGCTCCACCGGACGCGGCGTCGCCTTCGCCAAGGAGCACCAGAACGATTACGCCGGCAAGGAGTTCAACGACCTTGTCGACGGGGTCGAGGCGCTGGCCGAGGCGGGGATCGTCGACCGCGACCGCGTCGGCGTCACCGGCGGCTCCTACGGCGGCTACGCCTCCATGTGGGGCGCGACGGCCCTGAGCGAGCATTTCGCCGCGGCCGTCGCCTTCGTCGGCATCTCCAACCAGGTCTCGAAATTCGGCACCAGCGACATCCCGCAGGAGATGTACCACGTCCATTCGACCCGCTGGCCGTGGGAGGACAACTGGATGAACCTGCTCGAACGCTCGCCGGTTTTCCACGCCGGCGCTTCGACGACGCCGACCCTGATCCTGCACGGCGAAAAGGACACGCGGGTCCACCCGTCGCAGTCCATGGAGCTTTACCGCGCCATGAAGGTGCGCACCGATACGCCGGTTCGGCTGGTCTTCTACCCCAATGAGGGGCACGGCAACCGCAACGCCGCCGCGCAACTCGACTACGCCTACCGGCTGATGCGCTGGATGGACGTATATCTCGCCGACGGCGACAGCCGCGACAAGCCGATGCCGGCGTTCGACCTCGGCCTGGAAGACAGGCTGGGGCTCGACGGCGACGACTAGGGTAAAGCCCGAGGGCCCGCCCGGCGCGCGCCCGACGCGGTTGCGGCGTCTTCCGGCTGCGACGGGCTGAAAAACCCGCCGCCGCCGCCTTAAAAAGGCGTCCGACGCCTTGACGGCGGCGGGGTGTTGCGTCTATTTCCCCGCCTTCGCGCCGCAGTCGGGCGCTATGAATTGTGCGGGGGCGGAAACCGGCCCCGAAAGCCCGGCCGCCCGGTTGTTGCGGGGCGGCGGCGAGGACAGCGGGCTTCTGCCGAGAGGAAGTTGGACCATGAAACGGACTTTTCAACCGAGCCGCCTGAAGCGCAAGCGCCGCCACGGCTTCCGCGCCCGCAAGGCGACCAAGGCCGGGCGCAAGGTTCTGGCCGCCCGCCGCGCCAAGGGCCGCAAGCGGCTCTCGGCCTGAGACCGGCCCGGACGGGCGCCGGATGGCCGATCTTTCAGGCCCGCGCCCGTGCAATACGCGCTTGGAGAATTCACGCCTGTCCAAAACGGGATCGCCTGACGCCGCGACGCGCGGCGCGCCCAACGCCCGGCGCGGCAAACCTGGCGCGGCCGGCAAGTGCGCGGTCGGAACCGGCGTCGGCAAGCTTGGCGTTATCAAGAAAAGACGGGATTTCCTGGCGCTTCGCAGCGCCGCCAAGGCCCATTCGCCGGGTTTTCTGATGGCGGCGCGGCGCAATCCGGACAACGCGCCGGATGAAGCGCGCCTCGGTCTGACGGTGACGAAGAAACTGGGCGGCGCGGTTTCGCGCAATCGCATCCGCCGCCGCCTGCGCGCCGCGGCGCGGGAGGTCTTCCCCGCTTTCGCCGCGCCGGGCGTGGATTACGTTCTCATCGCGCGGCCGCCGGCGCTCCGCCGCGATTACCGGTCGCTGCTTGACGATATGGAGCGGGCCCTTTTAAGGCTCGGCCCAGCCCTTAAGTAGGGAAAACCAGAGAGATAGAGGACCGAAAATAGACCGCCGGGGGAATCCGTGGTATCGCCCGACAACGCTGCAAACGGGCGCTGCGAACTGGTGCTGCGAACGGGCTCGACGGGCTCTCGCGGATCGCCTTTAGCCAATGCTGAGACGCTTTCATGGACCGTAACTTCATTCTCGCGATCACCCTTTCCCTGGGCGTCATCCTGTTGTGGGAACTGCTCGTCGCCGGCCCCCAGCGCGAAGAGCTTCAGGCCGCGCGCGAGGCGGCCGCCGAGACCGCCCAGGAGGCGGCCGATCTCAACCCCGACATTGAAGGGTTGCAGGGACTGGAGCCGGAGCCGCAGGCGATCGCGGTGGAAGACGCGCTGGAGCGCGCCAGCGGCCGCGTGCCCATCCGCACGCCGAGCCTCGAAGGATCGATCAGCCTCCAGGGCGGGCGCATCGACGATCTTAAACTGACGCAGTATCGCCAGACCCTTGCCGACGACAGCCCGGTCATTCGCCTGTTGTCGCCGCGCGAGACCGAACACGGCCACTATGCGCAACTCGGCTGGATTTATGACGGGAATGCGTTCGAAAACGCCGAATGGGCCGCCCCCGCCGGCGCCGTCCTGACCCCCGATACGCCGGTGACGCTGACGCGCCGGTCAAACGGTCTCGTCTTTGAAAAGACGATCTCCGTCGACGAGCGCTACATGTTCACCATGGAGCAGACCGTGCGCAACGACAGCGGGGCGGTGCGGCGTCTCACGCCTTACGCCCTCGTCGTGCAACGCAACATTCCCGAGGAATTTCAGAACTTCATGATCCTTCATGAAGGCCCCCTCGGCGTCATCGGCGGCGCGCTCTACGAGCGCAAGTACAACAACATCCGCAAGAATCCGGAAAAGCGCGTCGAGGAAAGCGGCGCCGGCGGCTGGGTCGGCATCACCAACAAGTATTGGCTGGCCGCCGCGGTGCCGCCGCAGGAAGAGGAGATGCGCGCGTCCCTCGCCAATGTCGGCACCGAGAGCGCGCCGATCTTCCGCGCCAGCTATTCCCTGCCGACGCGCGAGCTTCAGCCCGGCGAGGAAATCAGCCTTTCCTCCCATGTCTATGGCGGCCCGAAGGACGTCGACACGCTCCAGTCCTATGAAGCCTCGCCGGAAAAGGGCGGGCTCGGCGTTTACGATTTTGACAAGGCCGTCGACTGGGGGCACCTGTTCGTCCTGACCCGGCCGATTTTTTACACCCTGAATTTTTTCGGCGACCTGACCGGCAATTTCGGCATCGCCATTCTCATCCTCACGCTGATCATCAAGGCGATCCTCTTTCCCCTGGCCAACAAGGGGTACGAGTCCATGTCCAAGATGAAGAAGCTGCAACCGGAAATCGAAAAGCTGCGCACGCGCTACGCCGACGACCGGATGAAGCAGCAGCAGGAGATGATGGCGCTCTACAAGAAAGAGAAGATGAACCCGCTTGCGGGCTGCCTGCCGATCCTGTTGCAGATGCCGATCTTCTACGCGCTCTACAAGACCCTGTTCGTGACCATCGAGCTGCGTCACCAGCCGTTTCTTTACATCGAGGACCTGGCCGCGCGCGACCCGACCAGCGTTTTCAACCTTTTCGGCCTGTTGCCCTACGATCCGACGGCCCTGCCGCTTATCGGCGCCGTGCTCGGCATCGGCGTTCTGCCGCTGCTGATGGGCATTGGCATGTGGTTCCAGATGAAGCTCAACCCGCCTCCGCCGGACCCGGTGCAGGCGCAGATCTTCTCCCTCATGCCCATCGTGTTCGTCTTCATTTTCGCGCCCTTCGCGGCGGGCCTGGTGCTCTATTGGTTCTGGAACACGGTGCTGTCGATCCTGCAGCAGTGGATCATCATGAAGCGCAACGGCGTCAGCGTCGACTGGGGCGAGCGTTTCGGCTTCATCGCCAGGCTGTTCAAGCGGGACAAGACTTCCACGACTCCCGGCGAATAGGGCGTGGACGAAGCAAACGACTTTTCTCCCGAGGAGATCGAGGCGGGTCGGCGGCTGTTCGCGGCGCCGGCCGCGTTCATGCTGGGCGTTGTGAAACTGGACGGGCTGCCGGACGAAGGCCCGCCCGAGATCGCCTTCGCCGGCCGCTCGAATGTCGGCAAATCGAGCCTCTTGAACGCGCTGACCGGTCAGAAGGGCCTTGCGCGCGCTTCCAACACGCCGGGTCGCACGCGCGAGATCAACTATTTCGACCTGGAGGGCGCGCTGCGCCTTGTGGATCTGCCGGGCTACGGCTATGCGCGCGTCTCGCGCAAGGACGTGGAAGCCTGGACGCGGCTGACGCGCGATTTCCTCCGTGGGCGGTCGGTCCTGCGACGGGTCTGCCTGCTGATCGACTCCCGCCACGGGCTGAAGGCGACCGACGCGGAGGTGATGGATCTTCTCGACGAGGCGGCGGTGAATTACCAGATCGTCCTGACCAAGACGGACAAGATCAAGCCGACGGCCCTCGCCGTCACGATCGACAGGACCGCCGCGGCGATTGCGCGCCGACCCGCCGCGCATCCGGTGATCCGTCCGACCTCGTCGGACAAAGGCGAGGGGCTGGCGGCGTTGCGGGCGGAACTGGCGGCGCTGGCGGGGGCGCAGCCGTGACCGCCGGGCAGGGGTTAAGCCTTTTTTAACCCTTGCGGGGGCGAGGTGAGCGTCGATGGAACCATCTACTGACAATATCGGCGTGCGCGCCGGCTCCCTCGCCGAATGGCGCGCGCGTTTCGAGCAAAGCCTGAAGGCGGAAAGGCGCGCCAGCGCCTACACACTGCGCAATTACGGCGCGGCGCTGGAGCGGTTCGAGCGCTTCCTGGCGGCCTATCGCGGCGAGGCCGCAAGCCTGGACGCGCTTTCGCGGCTGGAGATGCGCGACTTCCGCGCCTTCCTCGCCGAGCGCCGGCGCGAGGGGCTGGCGCCCCCGAGCCTGAAACTGGAGCTTTCCGCGCTGAAGAGTTTTTTCCGCTTCCTGCGCAAGCGGGCGGGCGTCGAAAACGACGCCATCGATGCGATGCGCGGACCACGGATGAAAGAACGCCTGCCGCGCCCCGTTTCGGCGGCGGACGCGGCCGCCCTGATCGAGCGCGCGGCGACGACGAGCCCTTCGCCGCGCGCCGCCGAGTGGGAAAAGGCGCGCGACGCCGCGCTGTTCACCCTTTTGTACGGCGCGGGGCTCAGGATTTCCGAGGCCCTGTCCCTGCGTTGGCGGGACGCGCCCCTCGGCGAGACGCTGCGCATCACGGGCAAGGGGGGCAAGACCCGCGCCGTGCCGCTGATCGCGGCGGCGCGCGAGGCCGTCGACGCTTATGTCCGGGCCTGCCCTCATCTCGCGGGCGCGGCGGCGGACGGGCCGCTGTTTTACTCTTTGCGCGGAAAGCCCCTGTCGCCCGCGCTGGCGCAGCGGACCATGCGCCGCCTGCGCGGCGCCCTCGGCCTTCCCGACAGCGCGACGCCCCACGCGCTCAGGCACGCTTTCGCGACGCATCTCCTCGCGGCAGGGGGCGACCTTCGCGCCGTGCAGGAACTGTTGGGACACGCATCGCTCGCCGCGACGCAGCGCTACACCAAGGTCGACGCGGACGGATTGCTGAAGGTGTTCGACAGGGCGCACCCGCGCGCATAATCTGTACGCGGATGCTTTTAGCGCATCAGGCGGCCTGAGAGATCCGGCCTATACGAACTGGATTTTCGCGATCTCGTAAGAGCGCGCGCCGCCGGGGGCGGCGACTTCAACCACGTCGCCCTCGGCCTTTCCGATCACCGCGCGGGCGATGGGCGAGGAAACGGATATCTTGCGTTCCTTCACGTCGGCCTCGAAGTCGCCGACGATCTGCCAGACTTTTTCCTCTTCGGTGTCTTCGTCGATCAGGGTGACGGTGGCGCCGAACTTGACCGTGTCGCCGTCAAGCTTGGCGACGTCGATCACCTGCGCGCGGGAAAACTTGTCTTCCAGTTCGAGAATCTGGCTCTCGATCCAGCCCTGCTTTTCCTTGGCTGCGTGATACTCGGCGTTTTCCGAAAGGTCGCCATGGGCGCGCGCTTCCGCAATTGCCTGGATCACGGCCGGGCGCTCTTCGGTCTTCAACCGTTTCAGGTCGCTTTCGAGCTTTGCGTAGCCGGCGACTGTGATCGGGAACTTTTCCATCTGTTCCGTCCTTTCCTAACCCGTGCTTTCCCGCGCAAGCGGGGCCTGTTTTTCGAGAAATGAAGCGAAAAAAAGAGCGCGGCCGGGCGATTGCGCCGCGGCCGTCGCGTCAGGCAAAGGGCAACATAGTCCCGCGGCGGCGAAAACTCAAGATCGATTTTCTCACAACAGGATTTCTATTGACCTTAAAAGAATTAATTATCAACAGGTTATGTGGGAAACCGCAGGTAAGGCCGCAGCCTCGCGGGGCGAGCTGACAAGCCCGTTTTTCGGAGGTTTATCCCGCGCGCTGGAAATAGGACTGGAGCGGGGCGACCTCAAGGTCGCCGGCGCGCATCGCCTCGATGGCGCGCACCGCCGCGCGCGCGCCCGCCGCCGTGGTGATGCATGGGATTTTCTGCGCCAGCGCGGTGGTGCGGATCGAGCGGGAGTCCTTGACCGACTGCGCGCCCTCGGTGGTGTTGAAAACCATCTGCACCTCGCCGTTCTTCAGTGCGTCGACAATGTGCGGGCGGCCTTCCAGCACCTTGTTGACCCGCGCGACGTCGAGCCCCTCGCCCTGGAAAAAGTCCGCCGTGCCGCCGGTGGCGATGATCGAAAAGCCCATGGCCAGGAGCTTGCGGGCGGCGTTCAGCATCTGCGGCTTGTCGGCGTCCTTCAGGGAGATGAACACGCGGCCCGCCATGGGGATCTGCGCGCCGGCGGCGATGAGGCTTTTCGCGCGCGCCTTGTCGAAAGTCTCGTCCACGCCCATGACCTCGCCGGTCGAGCGCATTTCCGGGCCGAGCACCGTGTCGACGCCGGGGAAGCGCGCGAAGGGAAAGACCACTTCCTTTACAGCCGTATGCGGAAGGACCGGCGCGGCGAGGTCGAGATCGGCGATCCTGCGCCCCGCCATCACTTTCGCGGCGATGCGCGCGATCGGCAGGCCGATCGATTTCGCGACGAACGGCGCGGTGCGCGAGGCGCGGGGGTTCACCTCCAGGATATAGACGTCGCCATCCTTGATGGCGTACTGAACGTTCATCAGGCCGACGACGCCAAGCTCCAGCGCCAGCTTTTCGGTCTGCACTTTCAGCTCCTCGACGATCCTGTCGTCGAGGGTGTAGGGCGGGATCGAACAGGCGCTGTCGCCGGAATGAACGCCGGCTTCCTCGATATGCTCCATCACGCCGGCGATGAATACGCGCTCGCCGTCGCAGATGGCGTCCACATCCACTTCCAGGGCGTTTTGCAGATACTGGTCGAGGAGAAGCGGCTCGTCCTCGGTGATGTCGATCTGCGCGGTGATCAGATAGGTTTTCAGCGCCGCTTCGTCGCGCACGATTTCCATGGCGCGCCCGCCGAGCACATAGGAAGGGCGCGTGACCAGCGGATAGCCGACCCGTTCGGCGATGGCGACGGCGGCGTCGGCCGATCCGGCCACGGCGTTTTTCGGCTGGCGCAGGCCGAGCTTCGCCACGAGCTGCTGGAAGCGCTCGCGGTCCTCAGCGAGGTCGATCGCGTCATAGGGCGTGCCGAGAATGGGAACGCCCTCGGCCTCCAGAACGCTCGCCAGCTTCAGCGGCGTCTGGCCGCCATACTGGACGATGACGCCGAGCAACTCGCCGGCTTCCTGTTCCTTGCGGACGATTTCCAGGACGTCCTCGGCGGTCAGCGGTTCGAAATAGAGCCGGTCGGAGGTGTCGTAATCTGTCGAGACGGTCTCCGGGTTGCAGTTCACCATCACCGACTGGACGCCGATATCGGCGAGGGCGAAGGCTGCATGACAGCAGCAATAGTCGAACTCGATGCCCTGTCCGATGCGGTTTGGTCCGCCGCCGAGGATGATGACCTTGCGCGCGTCCGTCGGCTTCGCCTCGCAGTCCGGCGCATCGCCGAAAGGCGGTTCGTAGGCGGAGTACATATAGGGCGTTCTGGCGGCGAATTCGGCCGCGCAGGTGTCGATGCGCTTGAAGACGGGCGCGACCCCGCGCGCGCGCCGGAATGCGCGCACCTGCGCTTCGTCGCCGCCGCACAATTGCGCGAGGCGGATATCGGAAAAGCCCATGGATTTGAGCGCGCGCAGGGCGCACGGATCGTCCGGCAGGCCGTCCGTCTCGACCGCCTTTTCCGCCGTCACGATGGTCGACAGCTGCTCGACGAACCACGGGTCGTACTGGGTGATGGCGCGCACCTGTTCGATGGGGAGCCCCGAGCGCAGGGCCTGCGCCGCAACGCGCAGGCGGTCCGGCGTCGGCGCTGCGAGCGCTGCGCGGAAGGCGTTGGCGTCGTCCCCGGCGCCGAGGCCCGGCACCTCGATCGGGTCGAGGCCGGCAAGGCCGGTCTCAAGCGAGCGCAGCGCCTTTTGCAGGGATTCCGGGAAGCTGCGCCCGATGGCCATCGCTTCGCCCACGGATTTCATGGCGGTGGAAAGGTTCGGCTCCGCGCCGGGGAATTTCTCGAAGGCGAAGCGCGGGATTTTCGTCACCACGTAATCGATGGTCGGCTCGAAGGAGGCGGGCGTCGCCCCGGTAATGTCGTTGTCGAGTTCGTCCAGCGTGTAGCCGACCGCGAGTTTCGCCGCCACGCGGGCGATGGGAAAGCCGGTCGCCTTGGAAGCCAGCGCCGAAGACCGCGATACGCGCGGGTTCATCTCGATCACCACCAGCCGGCCGGTTTCGGGATCGACCGCGAACTGAACGTTCGAGCCGCCGGTCTCCACCCCGATCTCGCGCATCACCGCGAGCGAGGCGTTGCGCATGATCTGGTATTCCTTGTCCGTCAGCGTCAGCGCCGGCGCGACGGTGATCGAATCCCCCGTGTGCACGCCCATCGGGTCGACGTTTTCGATCGAACAGATGATGATGCAGTTGTCCGCCCTGTCGCGGACGACTTCCATCTCGTATTCCTTCCAGCCGAGCAGGCTCTCGTCGATCAGCACCTGGCCGACGGGGCTGGCGTCGATTCCGGAACGCACGATCTGCTCGAATTCCTCGCGGTTGTAGGCGACGCCGCCGCCCGTGCCGCCCAGGGTGAAGGCGGGGCGGATAATGGCGGGCAGGCCGATCTCGTCGAGCAGCTTCATCGCGTCGGCGACGCCGGCGGCGCGGTCGTATCCGACGGTCTTGCCGTCGTCGTCCTTGACCGCCGGAGAGGCGGCGATCGCCGCGCGCGGGTTTTCAAGGCCGATCCGGTCCATGGCGGCGCGGAACTTCTCCCGGTCCTCGGCCTTTTCGATCACGTCCGCGCGCGCGCCGATCATCTCCACGCCGTACCTGTCCAGCACGCCGGCGTGGAACAAATCGAGGGCGCAGTTGAGCGCCGTCTGGCCGCCCATGGTCGGCAGGAGCGCGTCCGGCTTTTCCCGGGCGATGACCTTTTCCACGAATTGCGGCGTGATCGGCTCGATATAGGTGGCGTCGGCGAGGTCGGGATCGGTCATGATCGTCGCCGGGTTCGAGTTCACCAGGATGACGCGATAGCCTTCCTCCTTCAGCGCCTTGACCGCCTGCACGCCGGAATAGTCGAACTCGCAGGCCTGGCCGATCACGATAGGGCCGGCGCCGATAATCAGGATGGAGGAAATGTCGGTGCGTTTGGGCATGGCTACTCGCGCGCGAAGACCCGCGGCGCAAGACGAGCCTCGCATGCGCGGCGGTCGGTGAATCAATTGTCGGTTAAAGCGGTGTCTTAGGCGATGCCGGTCCGGAGGGAAAGGGCGCGCGCCGGGTTTTTTTGCGCCTTCGGCGGGCGGCGCAGCGCTTCCCGGCGCCCGCGAGCGGCCTCTCCGGCGTCAATGCCGGCGTCGGCGATCCGTTAGGAGGGCGTTAATAAATACAACCAATGGTTGTTTTTTATCCTCGCCCGTTCACGCCGGGCGACCGCCGTCGTCAGTTTCTTTACCCCATCGCGTTTTCACGCCGCAGGAGCCCCGCCATGCCGCTTACGAAAGCCCCCGTCGCCTATCCTTTCACCTCCGCCGCCGTCATCGAGATTTTCTCCGACGGCGGCTCCGGGCCGAAATATGTCGGCTCGGTCTTCCTGATCAAGACGGCCAAGCACAATCGCCAGGACATTGTTCTCGGCGCCGGGCACAACCTTTCCCATCTCAGCGACAAGGACGCCGAGGTCCATGTGACGATCTACGGCAACCGCGACGTCAATTCGATCGCCGTCAAGGGGGACGGCGGCTATCGCTACGCCGTGGCCGGCACGGCCATGCCCAAGGACTTCGGCGTCGCGGTGCTCGCTGAAGCCCTTTCCGACGCGTTCTCGCCGATCCCGCTGCGCTCGCCGCCGGATGCGACGACCATCGCGGCGACGCCCGCCGGGGGCGTCGCTGACAAGGTTTCGGCGGGCGACCGGTCAATTTATCAGGACACGACCGATTTCAAGGTTCACGGGGACGTTCTGTACTGCGCCCCCGACATCACCGCGCCCGGCATGAGCGGCGGCCCGGTGATCGACAAGACCACCGACCCTGCAAGCGGCGTCGGCGTCATTCACGGGACCGGCACGGTGTCGATCGACGGCGGCGACCCGAAGCCCGCCGACCTCGCCGTCGCCATGACCGCGGACGCCATCAAGGCGATCGACGCCCTGATCGACGTCGCCCTGGGCTAGCGGGCCGGCGCCCAGGTTTTGGCGCGCCCCTCCCGATCGCGATACCGCGATCAGAACTTCAGGTTGTCGCCGCGCCGTCGGCGCGGCCCCGCACCCGTCCCATCCCGGCGCGCGGTGTGATAGACTTGCGCCCTCAATCGGGGCCGCTCGGCCCATATCGCAGGAAACGGAGGGCATGATGCGGGTTTTGCTGGCGTTGTCGATGATTGTCGCGGGGAGCGTCGCGGGCGGTTTCGCGCCGCAGGCGAGTGCGCAGGAAACGGTGGACATCCGGGAGTGGCGGGTTCCCTACGAACAGTCGCGCCCGCGCGATCCCTTCGCGGTCTCGGACAGCTCGGTCTGGTTCGTGGGGCAGCGCGCCGGCTATCTCGCCCATCTCGACGCGGACAGCGGCGAATTCAAAAAGGTCGCGCTGAAGGACGGCTCCGGGCCGCACAACCTGATCGTCGGCTCGGACGGCGTCGTCTGGTACGCCGGCAACCGCACCGCGCTGATCGGCCGGTACGATCCGCAGACGGAAGAGATCGAGGAAATCGCGATGCCCGACCCGGCGGCCCGCGACCCGCATACGCTGATTTTCGACGAGGGCGAGGAGAATATCTGGTTCACCGTCCAGGGCGGCAACTTCATGGGGCGCATGAACATCGACAGCCGCAAGGTCGACCTGATCCCGTCCAGGACCGAGCGCTCGCGCCCCTACGGCATCAAGCTGGCGCCGGACGGCGCGGTCTGGGTTTCGCTGTTCGGGACGAACAAGCTGGCCCGCATCGACCCGGAAACGCTCGACCTGACCGAGATTGTCCTGCCGCGCGAGGAAACCCGCCCGCGCCGGCTGGAGGTGACGAGCGACGGGCGCGTCTGGTACGTGGACTACGCCATGGGCCGGCTCGGCGTTTACGATCCGCAGACGGAAGAAATCGAGGAATGGCCGATGCCGCAAGGGGAGGGCGCGCGCCCCTATGGCGTCGCGGGCGACAGCGCCGACCGGATCTGGATGGTCGCCACCGGCGTCGAGCCGAATGTCTTCGTCGGCTTCGACACCGGGGCGGAAAGCTTTTTCAGCGCCACTGAGGTTCCCTCTGGCGGCGGCACGATCCGTCATATGCATTATCACGAGCCTTCCGGCGCGATCTGGTTCGGAACGGACACGAATTACGTCGGCCGCGCGGTGGTCGAACCGGCCGGCGGCGGCGAATAATGCGGGCGCGTCCCGCCGGCGTCCTTGCGCTGCACCTCGCGGCGGCGGTCTCGCTGACGCCGGGCGCTCTCGCCAATCCCGACGGCGCGCCGTGGGGAAGCGCGGCCCCCGGCGGCCCGCAGGCATGCGCCGACTGCCACTTCGATCACGAGCCGGCGGCGGCCTCGGCGGCGGTTTCGCTGCGCGGATTACCCGACCGCCTGGAGCCCGGGAAGGTCTACGATCTTGTTCTCGCCTTCGCCGGCGCCGCGCCCGCGGTCGGCTTCCAGGCCGCGGCGAAATCCGGCGCTGCGCCCGCCGGCGCCTTCGCCGCGTCGGATGACGGCGTCGAGACAAAGGGCGCGGAAATCCGCTCCGCGTCCCCCGTCGAGGCGCAGGAGGGCGGGGCGGTCTGGGCGATGCGCTGGCGCGCGCCGGACGAACCCGGCGGCGCGGTTGACTTCTACCTCGCCGTGAACGCCGGCAATGACGACCGCTCGCCCTTCGGCGACCAGATCCATTTGCGGTCTTTCCGCGTTTCGTCACCATAGGCGCCGCCGCGGCGGGCGGCGCGGGCAACATCAGAAAGGCGCGACATGACGGCGACCAATCCTGCAATTGTTCCTTATTTCGGCTATCGCGACGCCAAGGCGGCGATGGCTTTCCTCGAAAAGGCCTTCGGCTTCGAGCCGGTCCAGTCGTTCGACGGCGAGGACGGCGTTCTCGTCCATGGCGAGATGCGATACGGCGAGGGCGTGATCATGCTGGGCTCGGTCGGCGCGGCGCCGACAACGGGCAGTCCCGGCGTTTACGTGGTCGTCAAGGAGGTGGACGCCCATTACGAGCGGGCGAAAGCCGCCGGCGCGGAGATCGTCTATCCGCCTGAAGACACCGAATTCGGCACGCGGCGGTATCGCGCCCGCGATCCGGAAGGCCATGAATGGAGTTTCGGCACGTACCAGCCGAGCCCCGAACCGCCCGCCTGGGCCTGAGAACGCTCCGGCGCCAATTGCGTTCAACAGGATACGCCATATCAGCGCTGGTCGCCATTGGCGCTGGATTCTCAAGCGGAGCGGGCCCGCGCGCCGCAACACCGGCGATCGGCTTTTGCCGCCAAAGACCCTAACGCCAGCGCTTTGCGGTTTTCTGCGCCGCCGGGTCGGCGGGCGTCGTTGGCGCCCCGCCGTAGCCGGTAATGCTGTCGGCGACGAACTGGTTGGTCTGGCGCTCCCGCCCGAAGGTGGACGCCGGGCCGTGACCGGGCACGAACTGCATGTCCTCGCCCAGGGGCCACAGCTTGCCGGTGATGGACTCGATCAGCGTCCGGTGATCGCCGCGCGGGAAATCCGTTCGGCCGATGGAGCCCGCGAACAGGACGTCGCCGACAAAGGCGACGCGCGCGCCCTCATGATAGATCACGACGTGCCCCGGCGTATGGCCGGGCGTGTAAACGACGCGAAACTCGATACCGTCGAGATTCAGGACATCCCCGTCCTTCAGCCACCGGTCCGGCCGGCAGTTCTCGCCCATGCCCGGATGGCCGTACTGGGCCCAGTGGTTCGCGATTTCGTCGAGCCAGAACGTATCCTCCTGGTGCGGACCGATAATCGGCGCGCCGGTTTCGCGCTTCACCGCTTCCGCGCCGCCGGCGTGGTCGAGATGGCCATGGGTGAGCCAGATCTGCTCGATGGCCGCGTCGAACGCCCTGGCCGCGTCGAGGATCTTCTCCGGCTCGCCGCCGGGATCGACGACCGCCGCCTTGCCCGACGGGGCGCGGACGATGGAGCAGTTCTGCTGGAACGGCGTGACGGGCACGACGCGGATTTGGAACGGCGGATCTTGCTGGGTCATATCCAATCTTTAACCCCCTTGCGATCCTATTGAAAGACCGAGTTTATAGGGGGCGAGCCTATCAAAACACGGAGTGCGCGCGATCCGCGCACAACACCGTGAATCGGCGTGATTGGCATGCGCCCTGGCGCTTTCCCAGATCGGGAAATGTGAACAGACGGAGAGAGACATGACGAACAACCAGGCTAGATCGAGGCCCGCCGCCGCCCTGACCGCCGCCTTGGCCGCAACGCTGGCCGCGGTCGCGCCGGTCCAGGCGCAGACCCCGCTTGAAATCGAATATGAAGAAACCCAGCAGCGTTTGAACGCGGAGATCGTCAAGGCGGCGGGCGCTGTCGCGGCCACGGCGCTGCCGGATGCGGCGTTCTTCAACCCTCTGCGCATCAGCGTCGACATTCCCGCCGCGGCGGGCGCCGGCGCGCCGCTCGAAATCAAGGCCGCGCCGCGGGACAATGATCGCGGCGCCGGGGCCGAAAGCGGCGCCCTCGCCGGGCAGGAAGCCCCGTTCCTTCCCAATGAAGCGCGCACCCAGACCCTTGCGATGGGCGTCCTGCAGACGGATAATCCGCTGCACTGGGCCTTTCACGGCGACCGCCTCTACCTGACGCCGACGCCGAAAGACCCGATGTCGCTGCGCGAAAAACGCACCCAGTCCCAGAGCGCCGACGCGCGCTATCTGTCACAGGCGGACGCCTTTCGGCAGAACATCAATTTCAGCGCCGTGCGGGCGGAACGCTAGGGCGCGCCCGCGCGGGCGGCGTTTCGGCTCAATGCGTCAGGCCTGGTTCCGGATCGCGCTCGGCGGCGCGCCGAAAATGTCGCGGAAGCTGGTGGCGAGATGGGACGGGCTGGAAAACCCGCACCGCCATGCGATCTCGGATATGCTCGCATCGCTGTGCAGCAGAAAATCCTTTGCCCGCTCGCATCGGCGCTGTTGCACGTAGCGCCAGACGCTGAGGCCCGTCGCTTTCTTGAAACAGCGCGAGAATTGCGCCGGGGAAAGACAGGCGATGCCCGCCAGACTGCCCACCGAAAGCGGCTCGTTGATGTACGCCTCGATATAATCGATCGCGCGGGCGATCCGGTAATCCTTGCGCGAGCCGTCGCTGCGCGGATGTCCGTCGACCGGCGCCAGCGTCTTGCCGACAAGAGCGGCGAAGAGCTGGAGCAGGATCGAATCGAACAGCAGGCTGCCCGCGCCCGAGCGATCCGCCGTCGACAGGCGCAGCCGCCGCATCAGCGCATAGGCTTCCGGGTTTTCCGTCATGCGGCCGACAAGCGGATCGAACGCGGCGTCGGTCAGGCCGTACTGATCCAGCGCGTCTTGCAGCCGGTCGCCGGGGATGGCGAGAAAAAGTCCCGTATGCGGATAATCAATCACATAGCGAATGCTGGTGTTCAGCGGCGCGATGGTGATCCTGCCGGGGCCGGCCTGGGAGCGCGACAGCCCGTCGCCGGCGTCAAGGCCGATCGCGCCAACCTCGGTGCACGAACATTGAATGATCAGTTCGCCGAAGGGCGGGTCGACCATGTCGATGGCGCTCTGCTCGGCCTCGACAATGTGGGCGCCGTATGTCCCGCCGTCCATGTGGATCTGCGGAAACGCGCCGTAGGCCGAATTCCGGTAAAAATCGGCGTAACTGTCGTATTCGCGCATATCCGCCGTCATCATATCCGCCGTCATCATATCCGCGGTCGTCGTGTCCGCCGTCATGGGATCTGAATTATCACGCCTTGCGGTTTGTTGAATCAAGCAACAGTCTAGGAAAGATTACAAGCGCTTGCAACGCTGTTTCCCCGCGCGGTCCCGCGCTTCGGGCGGCGTTGCGCGTTGACGCCGCCCGAAGCGCGTCTTCAGGCCGCCGCTTTCAGGCCGTCCACGAACCGCTTGAAGATGTAAAAGCTGTCCTGCGGGCCGGGGGACGCTTCCGGGTGGTGCTGCACGGAAAAGGCCGGCGCGTCCTTCAGCCGGAGGCCGGAATTGGTGCCGTCGAAGAGCGAGACATGGGTCTGCTCCATGCTGTCCGGCAGGCTTTGCGCGTCGACGGTGAAGCCGTGATTCATCGAGACGATCTCGACCTTTCCGGTGGCGAGATCCTTGACCGGATGATTGGCCCCGTGATGGCCCTGGGCCATTTTCACGGTTTTCGCGCCGGCGGCGAGCGCCATGAGCTGATGGCCGAGACAAATGCCGAACAGCGGCACCTTCGCCTCGATCAGCTTGCGGATCACCGGGGCGGCGTATTCCGCCGTCGCCGCCGGATCGCCAGGTCCGTTCGACAGAACGACCCCGTCGGGCCTGTGCGCCATGACGTCCTCGAAACCGGCGGTCGCCGCGACCACGGTCACGCGGCAGCCCTCGCTTGCGAGACGGCGCAGGATGTTGCGTTTGACGCCGTAGTCGATCACCACCACATGCGGGCCCTCGCCGTCGGCGGCGTCGTAGCCGCCGGGCCATTCCCACCCAGTTTCGCTGTGGCGGTAGGTCTGGAGGGTCGACACGTCCCGCGCGAGGTCGACCCCTTCCAGGCCGCGCCAGCTCTGGGCGCGCTCCAGCATTTCGATGATGTCGAACCGTCCGCTCGGGCTGTGGGCGATGACGCCGTGCGGCATGCCGTTCTCGCGGATCCGCGCGGTCAACGCGCGGGTGTCGACGCCGGCGATCCCGATGATGCCGCGCCGGCGCATCCAGGCGGACAGGTCGAGCCGGGCGCGGTAGTTCGACGGGCTGGTGACGTCGGCCCGCAGCACCGCGCCGCGCGCCGCGGTCGCCGCCGCCGGCGAGGCGTCCTCAAGATCGTCGCTGTTGGCGCCGACATTGCCGATATGCGGAAAGGTGAAGGTGATGATCTGCGCCGCGTAGGACGGGTCCGTGAGGATTTCCTGATACCCGGTCAGCGCGGTGTTGAAGCAGATCTCGCCGACCGCCTCGCCCACGGCGCCGAGGCCGGCGCCGTAAACCACTGTTCCATCGGCGATAACCAGCGCCGCTGTCGGCGTCTCGCGCGTTGCTTGACTAATTTTCATCAATGAATATCTCTTCCGGGCTTTACGGGATGCGCATGGAGCGTCGCCGCACCGGATCGCGGCGCATCTCCCGCGCTCAAATTGACCGGACGTTAGGCGAAGGCGATTCAGGGGTCAATAACGGACAAGCGATAAATTACCCCGTTAAAACAGATGGTTAGAAAAGGCGAGGGTTTTTCCCGGACCTTGCGGGCGATCGGGCGCGGAGCCCTTAGGAGAATCAGATGCTCAGAGAGCAAATCGACGCGGCGTTGAAGACGGCGATGAAGGCCAAGGACGACAAGGTGCGCGTGGCGACGCTGCGCCTCATCAATGCGGCGATCAAGGATCGCGACATCGCCGCGCGGGCCGAAGACCGCTGCGAGGGCGCGACCGAGGAAGAGATCCTCCAGATCCTCGCGAAAATGGTCAAGCAGCGCGAGGAAAGCGCCGACGCCTACGAAAAAGGATGCCGCCCGGAACTGGCCGAGCAGGAGCGCGCGGAGATCGAGGTGATCCGCGATTTCATGCCGCGCCAGTTGTCCGACGACGAAATCAGGTCCGCGGTCAGCGACGTGATCGAGGAATACGAAGCTTCCGGCCTGAAGGACATGGGCAAGTGCATGGGCGCCCTGAAGGAGCGCTATAACGGCGCGATGGATTTCGGCCGCGCCGGCAAGTTCATGAAGGACAGCCTGAGCTAGAGCCAATTGCGCTCAACGCGGTTCACGATTGGCCCTGGTTAGGATTGGCTTTGGATTCTTAAGCGGCGCGCGCCCGCGAACCGCAAACCCGGTGATCGGCTTTTGCGGCGACGCGCTTCAGCGCCCGCGCGGCGCTGGTCCCGACCGGTTCGCTCAGGCGGTCGCCGCCTTGGCGCGCTTCTTTCTCAGATGCGGCTTCAGCGCAATCTTCCGTAAGCGAATGGTCTTCGGCGTCACCTCGACCAGTTCGTCCTCGTCGATATAGGAGATCGCCTGCTCCAGGGTGAGCTTCTTCGGCGGCGTCAGGCGCACCGCGTCGTCCTTGCCGGCGGCGCGGATATTGGTGAGTTGCTTGGCCTTCAACGGGTTCACGTCGAGGTCGTCGGACTTCGCATTCTCGCCGACAATCATGCCTTCATAGACCTGGTCGCCGGGCGAGATGAACATCACGCCGCGCTCTTCCAGGTTCCAGATCGCGTAGGGCACCGCCGCGCCGTCCCCGTTGGAGATGAGAACCCCGTTGCGCCGTCCCTCGATCGGGCCCTTGTGGGGCTGGTGCTCCAGATACGACCGGTTCATGACGCCGGTGCCGCGCGTGTCGGTGAGAAACTCCCCGTGATAGCCGATCAGCGCGCGGGCGGGCGCGTGCATGGTGATGCGGGTCTTGCCGGCGCCGGCGGGTTTCATCTCCGCCAGTTCGGCCTTTTTCATAGAGAGTTTTTCGATCACGACGCCGGAATAATCGTCGTCGACGTCGATCACCACTTCCTCGATCGGTTCGAGCAGGGTTCCATTTTCGTCCGTGCGCGTTACGACCCGCGGGCGCGAAACCGCGAGTTCGAACCCCTCGCGGCGCATGTTCTCGATCAGCACGCCGAGCTGCAACTCGCCCCGGCCCGCCACTTCGAAGGCGTCCTTGTTCGCGGTTTCCGTAACGGAGATCGCCACGTCGCCCTCGGCCTGGCGCAGCAGCCGCTCGCGGATCACGCGCGACTGCACTTTGTCTCCCTCGCGCCCGGCCAGCGGGGAGTCGTTCGCGGCGATGGTGACGGACAGCGTCGGCGGATCGATCGGCTGCGCGGGCAGGGCTTCGGCGACGGAAAGATCGCACAGGGTGTCGGCGACGGACGCCTGCGAATAGCCGGCGAGGGCGACGATGTCGCCGGGATAGGCCTCCTCGACCGGCTGGCGCTTGAGGCCGCGAAAGGCGAGCACCTTTGTCACCCGGACCTGTTCGATCGGCGCGCCGTCGCGGGACAGCGCCTTCATTGTCGCGCCGGGCCGCGCGACGCCCGAGACGATCCGTCCCGTGAGCAACCGGCCGAGATAGGGGTCGGCTTCCAGCGTCGTCGCCAGCATCCGGAAGGGCGCGGCGCGCGCGCCCTGTCCCTCGTCGAAATCCTCCAGCTTCGGCGCCGGCACGTGCTCGATGACGGTCTCGAACAGCGGCGTCAGGTTTTCGCGCGGATCGTCGAGATTGCGCGCGGCCCAGCCGTCGCGCCCGGCGGCGTAAAGGACCGGAAAGTCGAGCTGCTCGTCATTGGCGCCGAGGGCCGCGAAGAGATCGAACGCGGCGTCCAGCGCCGCGTCCGGCGCGGCGGAGGGACGGTCGACCTTGTTCAGCACCACGATGGGTTTCAGGCCCAGCGCCAGCGCCTTGGACAGAACGAACTTGGTCTGCGGCATCGGCCCTTCGGACGCGTCGATCAACAGGATGCACCCGTCCACCATGGAGAGGATGCGCTCCACCTCGCCGCCGAAATCCGCGTGCCCCGGCGTGTCGACGATGTTGAGGCGGATCGGCGTTTCGCCTTTCTCCCACAGGACGCTGGTGCACTTGGCGAGGATGGTGATGCCGCGCTCGCGCTCCAGGTCGTTGGAGTCCATCGCGCGCTCGGCCATGTCCGAGCCTTCGCGCACGGCGCCGGACTGGCGCAGCATCTCGTCGACGAGCGTCGTCTTGCCGTGGTCGACATGGGCGATGATGGCGATATTGCGGAGCGGGATATTGCGTTGCGTCATGGCGCGCCCATTGCGGCTTTTTCCGCTGTTGCGCAAGAGGCGCGGGCGATCTTTCGGCGCTGGGGATAGATTTTTCTTTCGCCGCCGCCGCGATGGATCGATGCTGTCCTGTTATTCGGCCCCGTCAGGGGCGCGCCGGCGCGGCGTTGCCATCGCGGCATTGCCATCGCGGCATTGCCATCGCGATATTGCCATCGCGCCCGGCGTCGCTATGTACGGGCGTTTCCAGGTACGACAGGCCCATGCCCCGGTTCACCCCCGACTTTCTCGACGAGCTGAAGACGCGCCTCAGGCCCTCCGACGTGATCGGCCGCTATGTGAAGCTCAGGAAACAGGGCAACGAATGGGCGGGCCTGTCGCCCTTCACCAAGGAGAAAACCCCGTCCTTTTTCGTCAACGACCAGAAGGGCTTTTTCCACTGTTTTTCCTCTGGCAAGCATGGGGACATCATCTCCTTCCTGCAGGAAACCCAGCGCATGACCTTCTACGAGGCGGTGGAGCGCCTGGCGGAGGAGGCGGGCCTGCCGCTGCCGGCGGCGGCGCCGGGAGAGGCGGCGCGCGTGGAGAAGGCCAAGGGCCTCGCGGAGGCCTGCGCCGCGGCGGCGAAGTTCTTCTCGGCGATGCTGCGCCGCGCCGACGGGCGCCGCGCCCTCGACTATCTGCGCGGGCGCGCGGTGAGCGATGCGCAGATCGCGGCGTTTTCCATCGGCTACGCCCCCGGCGAGCGCACCGCGCTGAAGGACGCGCTGATCAACAAGGGCTTTCGCGAGGACACGCTGATCGAGGCGGGGCTGATCATCAGGCCGGAGGACGGTTCGGCGAGCTACGACCGGTTCCGCAACCGGGTGATGTTCCCCATTCTCGGCGCGCGCGACCGGGTCATCGCCTTCGGCGGGCGCGCCCTCGACAAGGACGCGCGGGCGAAATACCTCAATTCCCCGGAAACGCCGATTTTCCACAAGGGCTCGGTCCTCTACAGCCTCAACCTCGCCCGCGGCGCCGCGGCGGAAGACGGCGCGCCGCTGATCGTCTGCGAGGGCTATATGGACGTGATCGCGCTCTGGGGCGCGGGCATCCGCAGCGCCGTCGCTCCCCTCGGCACCGCGCTCACCGAAAATCAGCTCGCCTTGCTCTGGCGCAGCGCCGACGAGCCGGTGCTTTGCTTCGACGGCGACCGCGCCGGGACGGGGGCCGCCCATCGCGCGATCGACCGCGCCCTGCCGCTTCTGAAACCTGGAAAATCGTTGCGTTTCGCTTTCATGCCGGAAGGGCTGGACCCTGACGACCTGATCCGCGCCGACGGGGCCGGGGCCTTCCGCGAGCGCCTGGACGCTGCGCGTCCGCTCGTCGACGTGCTCTGGGAGCGCGAGATCGACGCCCGCCCCCTCGACACGCCGGAGCGCCGCGCCGCCCTGCGCCGCCACCTGCGCGAACTGGCCCGCAGCATCGCCGATCCGGACGTGCGCGCCGCCTATGGCGCGGAGCTGGCCGAGCGCCTGGATGCGCGCTTCCAGCCCCCGTCAGGGCCGCGCGCCGGGCGCGGCGGTGGAAAAAGCGCGCAATATCAACGGTATGGAGAACGACAGCGCGGCGGCGCCCAGGGTTTCCGCCATGTCGCTCCGGCCATCCCCTCGCCGCGCCTGAAACAGCGCGGCGCGCCCTCCAACTGGGCCCGCGAGGCGGCGCTGGTGCTGGCCGCGGTTAACCACCCGGCGCTGGTCGAGCGCCAGGAGGGCGCCTTTTTCGAGCTTGAGCTGGCCGATGCGGGTCTCAAATCGCTTCTGAGCGAGGTTTTATCAGCGCTTTCCCTTGACCACGCTCTTGACAGCGCCGGCCTGAAAAGCCATCTCACCCAAACCGGCGCGGCAGGAGCCTTGGAGCGGGTCGTTGATAACCCGGAGCTCTTGAAAAACAAATTCCTGCGGCCCGACGCTGAGATAGACGAAGTCGAACAGGGTTTCCAGAACGCCCTGGCGCACCATCTGTTTGAGTCGACCCTCAAGCACGAAGTCGCGCGTTCGGCGTCTCAGATATTTACCGATGGCGATGAAGGATGGAAAGCGGCGCAGGCGGCAAGACAGGAAGTGATCGCATCGGCGCGCGCCGGGGAAGCGGCCGCGTCCGATAGCCGCGAGGATGGCGGGCGGTTCGAGGATGCGCTGGAGGGACTGCGCAGGACCGTCGAAAAAAAACATAACCGATAAGGGTTCAGTACGGCATGGCGACGAAAACGGCGACAAAACAGAAACAGGAAACGGCGAGCGAGGGGGACGGCCCGATCCTGGACCTGACCGACGCGGATGTGAAAAAGCTCCTGAAATCGGCCAAGGCGCGCGGCTACGTTACTTATGACGAGCTGAACAAGGTGCTGCCCTCGGAGGAAGTTTCCTCCGAGCAGATCGAGGATCTGATGGCCCAGCTCTCGGAGATGGGCATCAACGTCGTCGAGCACGACGAGGAAGAGGACGACGACGAGGATGACGGCGCGGGCGCCGCGTCCGGCTCCAAGGCGCTCGCCACCAAGGAAGAGAAAAAGGGCGGCGTCGTCGCCACCAACACCGGCGCCTCGGCGGACCGCACGGACGATCCCGTACGGATGTATCTGCGCGAGATGGGCAGCGTCGAGCTGCTCTCGCGCGAGGGCGAAATCGCCATCGCCAAGCGCATTGAGGCGGGCCGCGAGACAATGATCCGCGCCCTGTGCGAATCCTCGCTCACCTTCGAGGCGATCACCGTCTGGCGCGACGAGCTGAACGAGGGGCGCGTTCTCCTGCGCGACATCATCGACCTCGACGCCACCTATGGCGGCGGGCCGGAAGCGCGCCCGGACATGACCCAGCCGGAAGTCGCCGAGCGCGTCCAGCGCGAGGAGGCCGAGAAGGCCGAGGCGGCGACCGAGGACGACGACGAGGACTTCGACGAGGGCGCCCTGTCGCTGTCGGCCATGGAGGCGGAGCTGCGCGACGGCGTGATGGCGACCTTCGACGACATCTCCGCCGACTACAAAAAACTGCGCCGTCTCCAGGACATCATGATCGAGGAGCAGTTGAAGGGCGACGACCTCACCGCCTCCCAGACCAAGCGCTTCAAGAAACTGCAAAAGGACATCGTCGAGCGCGTGCGCTCGGTGCGGCTCAACAATCAGCGCATCGAGGCGCTGGTCGAACAGCTTTACGACATCAACCGCCGGCTGATGGCGCTCGAAGGCAAGCTCGTGCGCCTCGCCGACAGCTACGGCGTCAACCGGCAGGAGTTCCTCACGGAATATCTGGGCTCGGAGCTTGACCCGGAATGGTTCGAGCGCATCTCGAAAAAGGACGGGCGCGGCTGGAAAACCTTCGTCTCGAAGGCCGACGCCCAGGTGCAGAACATCCGCGACGAAATCGGCATGCTGTCGACGGAAACCGGCCTCACGGTGCAGGATTTCCGCCGCATCGTCTCCACGGTGCAGAAGGGCGAGCGCGAGGCGCGCATCGCCAAGAAGGAGATGGTGGAGGCGAATCTGCGCCTCGTCATCTCCATCGCCAAGAAGTACACCAATCGCGGCCTGCAGTTCCTCGACCTCATTCAGGAGGGCAATATCGGCCTGATGAAGGCGGTGGACAAGTTCGAGTACAGGCGCGGCTACAAGTTCTCCACCTACGCCACCTGGTGGATCCGCCAGGCGATCACCCGCTCCATCGCCGACCAGGCGCGCACCATCCGCATCCCGGTGCACATGATCGAGACGATCAACAAGATCGTCCGCACCTCGCGCCAGATGCTGCACGAGATCGGCCGCGAGCCGACGCCGGAGGAACTCGCCGAGAAACTCTCCATGCCGCTGGAAAAGGTCCGCAAGGTGATGAAAATCGCCAAGGAGCCGATCTCCCTCGAAACGCCCATCGGCGACGAGGAGGACAGCCATCTCGGCGATTTCATCGAGGACAAGAACACCATCCTGCCCATCGACGCGGCGATCCAGTCGAACCTGCGCGAGACGACGACCCGCGTCCTCGCCTCGCTCACCCCGCGCGAGGAGCGGGTGTTGCGCATGCGCTTCGGCATCGGCATGAACACCGACCACACGCTGGAAGAGGTCGGCCAGCAGTTCTCGGTGACGCGCGAGCGCATCCGCCAGATCGAGGCGAAGGCGCTGCGCAAGCTGAAACATCCGAGCCGGTCAAGGAAGCTGCGGAGCTTCCTCGACAACTAGACTGTTCCAGCTCCAGTCACTGCAAATATTGTGAAAGCGGCCGGATCAACACGTGGTCCGGTCGTTTTTTCTATATTGCCCTGTACATTGGCGCGTGTTCGGCTAATGCTCCCTGCCGGGAGGAGAGCGCATGGCCGACAGCCCGAAGACGGAACAGCGCCCCGAAGGCGACGGGACGCCGCCGCGCGCCGGCGGCATTGCCGATCAAGGGAGCCTTGAGCGCTGGCTTGAAACGCGGTCGGCGGACGAGGCGCGCGCCATCGCCCTGCGCGCGGCGCTGCGGGTGTTTCCGCTGACATTCCAGATCTTCAAGCTCGACGAAAAACGATTGTCCCGGGAGAAACGGGAAGCGCTGGTGCTGCAAAGCTTTCGCGCCTTGCTCATTGCGCGCGCGTTCATCGACAATCCGGCTGATCGGAGTAAAATCGGTATCGCCGCCGACGCCGCCGCCCGCGCCGCCGCCCGCGCCGCCGCCGCCGCCGACGCCGCCGACGCCATCTGGACGTCGATCAATGACGATGCGGGGTGGCTGGAAGGCGAGGGCGGGTCCGACGGGGCGGCGCGGCGCTTGCTCAACCGGCCGCTCTGGGACGTTGACGGCCGCGCCGCCAAGACTGCGGACGGGACCGCGGTCCGCGCCGCGCCGGACTGGGCGCTTAAAGAACTTGACGAGTTTTCGAACGGCCCCGGCGCGGCGCGGCCATGGTCCCTGATCGCCGAGTGGTGTGAAGCGGCTGTCTCCGTCGTCGACGGACAATCGGGCCGCGCCTTCAGCCCGCGGGCCGAGCTTGACATTGCAACGCAGCCGGACGAATTCTGGAAAGGCGGCGACGCGACGGCGGTTCTTGAAAAGCTCGCGGCGATTGTCGGCGAGCGCGCCGGGTCCGACACGCAAGCGCCGGACACGGACGGCTACCGCACCCTTTCCGACGAGCCGACGGCGGACGACCGGCTGGGCCGCGAGCTGTTCGCCCAGACCCTTGTGGAGCGCATGGACGACGTGATGGCCTTCGGCGGGCGCGACGGGTTCTGCGTTCACCTCCACGCCCCCTGGGGCGCGGGCAAGACCTCCGTCCTGATGCAGATGATGAAGATCATGCGCCGGCGCCATCGCGAGGACGGCAAATGGGCGGTGGTCGAGTTCAACGCCTGGCAGTATGAGCGGATGGACCCGCCCTGGTGGCCTTTTCTGGAAAGCGTCAAAAAGGGGTGCATGCGCAGCGCGCGCCGCTCCTTCCGCCCGGACCGATGGCTCTGGCTCGGCATACTGCGCGTCTTCTGGTGGGTCGAGGCGCATTTCCTCCCCATCGCGCTGGCGCTCGCGGCGACGCTGCTTGCGATCCTGCTGTTGTGGCTGGCCTCGGACGCGGCCAAGCCGGAGGACGGGCTGCTCGCCCAGCTGGCGAGCGTGCTGCCCGTATTGGGCGAGGACGTGCTGGCCTCCGTCGGTACGCTGTTCGCCACCTTCGTGGCGACATATGCGTTGACCCAATCCATGATTTTCGGATCGAAGGCGAAGGCGGATCATTTCACGAGCCTTACGAGCGACCCCATGAAGCGCCTGAAAAAAATGTTCCGGCGCACCGTTGAGGGTGCGGGGATGAATGTGTGCATCTTCGTCGATGACCTCGACCGGTGCGACGTCGTCAATGTGGTCGAGTTCCTGCAAGGGCTGCAAACGCTTTTCCGTCACCGGAACGTCGCCTATGTGGTCGCGGCCGACCGGGTCTGGCTGCGCGCCAGTTACGAAAAGGCGTATAAGGACTTCAACGGCCTTGTCGGCAGCGCCGAGACCCCGCTCGGATACCTGTTTCTCGAAAAGGTCTTTCAGATCTCGACCGCCATTCCGGGGATGGGCCGCCACAAGAACAGCTATGTGGACGGACTGTTGAGCCGGCAGGCCCCGGCTGACGCGGCCGAAACGCCGGCGCCGACCGCCTGGGACGGTATGAGCTGGGATGAGCGCTATATTTTCGTCCTTGAACGGCTGCGCCAGTCGCCACTCGTCAACTTTCTGCTGCCCGACTATGTCTGGCGCGCGGAGGGGCTTTTTCGCGACTATGTCTATCGACGGGCCGTTGAAAAGGAACGGACCCGGATCAAGGAGGACTACAAGGGCGGGATCACCAGCGCCGCCGCCAACGCGCGGCTGAGCCGCGCGGATCTGAGCCAGGCGGCGCGGGACGCGACGATCCTCGAAATGAATTCCTCAAAGGCCGCGACAAGCGCGTCGGAGAGCCTGTTGATGGAGTTTTTCGACGAATTGCCGGAAAATCCGAGGGTGTTGAAACGCATCGTCAACGCCTTCGGCATGAGGCGCAATTTCGCCCTGCTGGACTTTAACGATCAGGACCCCGGGAAGCGCAGCCTGTCATGGGAGACCTATGAACGGGTTCTCGCCAGATGGACAATCCTTGAACAGCGGTTTCCAGCCGCGACAGACCTGTTGCGGCGTGATCCGTCGCTGACGGGGCGGCTGGGCGATGCGGTGGGCGAGGACGGTGATGAGGATCTGAAATCCTTTTCAGGTTGCGCCGGGATCAAGACCATGATCGGCGATGCGGACTGGGATGCGGATGCGCTGACGGAGCCGCTGGTGCGGGAAATCACCCGCGGGTCGCGGGTCTAGCTCCAGAGGGAGCGCGCGCCGGGGGCCCGCGCGTAAAGGCCGTCTTTACCCGCGCTCGCCTAGGCTCGTCCGGCGACGGAGCGTAAAGGGGAGGGCGCATATGGCTGACGGATATCCGGACCGCGCGCGCGGGTTCGCCGCGACCGGACCGTTTCCGGGGCGGCGTCCGGGGCTTTGTCTGGCGCTTTTTCTCCTGTCGGCCGGCTGCGCGGACGAGCCCGACCCGGCGCGCCAAGACCCGGTCGATCCGGCGCCCGGCGAATACGCGCTCGCCGTCGCCATGAGCGGATGGTTCAGCGACGTCGAAGGCGCTCCGGATACGTACTGCCTGAGGGCGGAGAACCGCGCCGACCTGCCGCATCTGCTGGCGGAGAACTTTTTCATTCCCCACGGCGCCTGCGCGAACGAACGCGCGCCGCGCCAGGGCAACGCCGTCGGCGGCGAGATCCGGTGCCTCGCCGATGCGAAGCTCGCCAACGGCGTCAGCCGCTTCGTCTATGACGGCGCGGTCTCGGCCGAGGGCGCGGCTGTCGAGGTCCGGATCAGGTTCGACGCCGCGGTGAAGGAAGCCGGCCTGTCGAGGGAGGAAGCGATGCAGTTGAAGCTGGGCATGACGCTTCTGGAGCGCGCCCGCTACCGGATCGAGGCGTCGCGCATCGGCGATTGCTGATTGCCCGCGTGCATGCGCCCGGCGAGCGGCCGCGCCGCGGCGCGCGGCGCGTCGTCCGGTTGCTCCCCGGCGGGCGCGTCCTGTCCGAAAAGATAAGCCGGTATCGACAGGCGCAATGTCGACAGGCCGTCTTCCGAACGCAGATGATAAAGCCGCATGCCGAGGGCGCGCGCAAGACGCTCCGCATAGGCAAGACCGAGCGCGAGGCCGTCCTGGCCGCGATTGAGAAAGTTTTCGTCGTCGCGATAGGGGGCGATCGGCGCAACGCTCCATGACGCCGGGGGCGCATTGGCGCTCTGTCGCGCGTGAAGGACAAGCCCGCCGCATGGCGAATGTTGAGCGGCGATCGAAACCGCCTCGCCCCCCCGGTCTTTCAAAAAGCAGAACATGTTCGAAAGAACCTGCCGCATATGCGCCCTGTCCGAGAGCATCTCGGCGAAATCGCCCGACAGAAGCGCCGCAACGCTTTGATCCGTAAACGGTTCTAGCTGGGCCGAATGAAACGCCTCGTTCATGACGTCAAGCAGGACGAAGGATTCCTTCCTGTTCGGCAGCCGGCCGAAATCCGCCGCCGCGAAGCGAATGGCGTCGTCGGTAATCTCCTGCAACTGCCGGGCGCTGTCGGCGATCATGTGCAGATAGCCCTCCCGCTCGGCCGGCGTCAGGCGCTCGTCCTGCGTCCTCAGAAGGTCGGAAAACCCGGAAATGACGCCCAGCGGCGTGCGCAATTCGTGGCTGATCATTGCAACGAACACGGAACGGTCGCGTTCTGACGAGCGCCGCCGCGCGTCGGCCGCGGCGATCTGCTCCTCGATGCCGAGATCGGCGAACCGTTGCAGCCGCCGTTTTTCGATATGCCGCGCCGCCGCCTCGGCCAGCGCGCTCAGCCGTTCCTGGTCTTCCGGAACGAAATGCTCGCGCGGTTCAAGATCGATGAGGCAGACCGTCCCGAAGGCGACGCCGTCGACGAGGATAGGCGCGCCGGCGTAGAACCGGATGCCCGGCGCGCCGGTGACGAGGGCGTTGTCCGCGAAGCGGCGGTCGCGGGTCGCGTCCGGCACCACCAGGGACGCGTCCGACATGATCGTATGGGCGCAGAAGGCGACGTCGCGTCCCGTCTCGCGCACGGGGAGACCGATGCAGGATTTGAAAAACTGGCGCTGGCGTTCGACAATCGAAACGGTTGCGATCGGCACCTTCCAGTATTGCGTCGCATACGCTGTAAGCTGGTCCAGTTCGCGCCAGGACGAATCGTCGAGTATCCCCGACTCGTCGATCAGGCGTTGACGTCTTTCTTCGTCGAATGGGACCGGGTGCTCCGTCATACGATGAATTTACCGGGCGGCGGTTAAAAATTGCTTGTTGCGCACAGGCGTCCGCAAGGCCGGTCCGCTCGTCGGGTCGCGTTTCGAGGGCGCTCCGAATCATTCACAATAACCAGCCGCTTAAGGAGTGCACCCCATGACCGCCCCCGTCGGATCGAAAGCCAACCCGTCGCCGTTCGACTGCTATAACGACCTCGCAGAAGACGAACCCTATTTCGTCATTCGCGCAGACGACCCCTTGTCCGACGCGCTGATCGAGCTTCACGCCTATATCGGCGCGGGCCAGTCCGGCGCTGCGCACAACAAGCTCGCCGAGATCATGGCGCTGACCGCCGAGCGTCCGCCGCGTCCGTCCGACTCGCCGAAGTACCGCGAGACCTTCGCCATCTCGCAGGCGATGGAGAAATGGCGCAACGCGCATCGTCAATAGCGTGTCACGGGACGCCGCGCAGCGTCGGCGGGGAGGCCAGGGCGGGTCTGCGCCCCGCCCTTGCGTGCGGGCGCCCAGTTGCTAAGGTCCCGGGCGATACTTGAACCCATGGTCCCGACGGGGCCGATCAGGAGGATGAAAATGGCCATTGACGGCAAGTGGAATCTGACAATCAAGACGCCGATGGGCGAACAGACCGGCACCGTGACTCTGAAACAGGAAGGCGACACGCTGACCGGCGAAATGTCCGGCGCGGCCGGCGCCACGGCCATTGAAAACGGCAAGGTCGAAGGCGACGTCCTGAAATGGGACGCCAAGGTGACCAATCCGATGCCGCTGACCCTGGAGTTCGAGGGCAAGGAAGAGGGCGGCAACCTGTCGGGCAACGTCAAGCTCGGCGCGTTCGGCACCTCCACCTTCACCGGCGTTCCGGCGTAACCGGACGACGCGCATGAAACGCATCGCCGTCGCTTTCGTCGCCGGGCTCGCCCTCGCGGCGTGCGACGGCGGTCCCGCCGAGGCGCCGTCCGAGCGCGGATCATCCGCCGCCGCGCCTCAGGCCCCCGAGACCGCAGCCGCCGCAGGCGCCCCTGACCGGCGCGGCGCCGAGCCCCGGGAGGCGGCCGACCTCGACGCCATCGGGGAAGCCTTCGTCAAGCTCGCGCTGGGCGTCGGCGAACACGATCCGGCCTTTGTCGACGCCTATCACGGACCGGCCGAATGGGCCGCGGCGGCGAAAGCGCAAAAACCCTCCCTTGACGATCTCGAAGCCGAGGCTCGCGCCCTCCTGATCAGCGTCGCGCGCGCCCGCGAGACGGAGCCGGGGGTGCGCGGCGCGATGCAGGAAAAACTGATCCGCGCGGCGCTTGCCCGCATCGAGATGACGCAAGGGCGATCGTTCTCCTTCGACGAGGAAACCCGGCTGCTCTACGACGCCGTCGCGCCGGCTTACGACACCGCCGATTTCGACGCCGCGCTTGAGGAGATCGACGCCCTCATCCCCGGGGAGGGACCCCTGGCCGAGCGGGTCGACGTCTTTCGCAACAGTCTCGCCATTCCGCGGGACAGGCTGCGCGCCGTCTTCGACGCGGCGATCGCGGAGTGCCGCAAGCGCACGCTGGCGCGCTACGACCTGCCGGACACGGAGCGTTTCACGCTGGAGTTCGTCACCGACAAGCCCTGGAGCGGCTATAACTGGTACCAGGGCGATTATGAAAGCGTGATCCAGGTCAATACGGATTTCCCGATCGTCATCGACCGGGCCGTCGACCTCGGCTGTCACGAGGGCTATCCCGGCCACCACACCTGGAACATCAAGCTGGAGCGCGACCTTCTTGAAGGCCGCGACTGGATCGAATATTCCGTCTACCCTCTGTTTTCGCCGCTCTCGGTGATCGCGGAAGGGTCCGCCAATTACGGCATCGACCTCGCCTTTCCGGGGCCGGAGAAGATCGCGTTCGAACGCGACGTCCTGTTTCCCCTCGCCGGGCTCGACCCGGCGAAAGCGGCGACGCTCGACAAGCTCAACACCGCGCGCCGCCGTTTGTCCCACGCGCGCAATTACGTGGCGCGCGACTATCTCGACGGGCGAATCACCCGAGAGGAGGCGATCGATCTGATGACGCGGTACGGCCTCCAGTCGCGCGAGCGCGCGGAGCAGGGGGTGCGCTTCATCGAGACCTATCGCGGCTATGTGATCAACTACAATCTCGGCCGCGACCTTGTCGGGGCGTATGTGGACGCAAGGGTGCGCGGCGGCGACGATCCGTGGGCGGTGTTCCGGTTCCTGCTGTCGACGCCCCTCGCCGCGTCCGATCTCGCGTCCAGTCAGCCGCCTGAGTAATGATCGTCAAGGCCGTTATCCGGCGCCTGCACCTGTGGGCCGGGCTGCTTCTCGGCGCCCAGATCCTTTTATGGATGCTGAGCGGCGTCGTGATGAGCTGGTTTCACCTGTCCCTGGTGCGCGGCGAGACGGCGGCGTTTGCTGCGCCGCCCCTTGAGCTGCAGGCGTCAACCTACGCCTCGCCCGGCGGCGTCATCGCCCAGATGGACGGTGCGACCTCAGTGGAGCTGCGCTCTTTCCTTGGCCGCGCGGTGTACGAGGCGCGCGGCGCCGGGCGCGCGGCGCTGTTCGACGCTTCGACAGGCGAGCGCCTGTCGCCGCTGCCCGAGGAGACCGCGCGCCAGGTCGCGGAACGGGATTTCATCGGCGAGGGCGAGATCGCGGCCATTGCGCTGCTGGATGATCCGCCTGGGGAGTATCGCGGGCCGGCGCCGGTGTGGCGCGCCGATTTCGACGACGCCCTGCACACCCGCCTTTACATCTCTGCGCAGACCGGCGCCGTCGCCGCGCGCCGCAACGACGTCTGGCGGCTGTATGATTTCTTCTGGATGCTGCATATCATGGATTATGCGGACCGGGAGAACTTCAACAATCCGCTCTTGCGCGCGGCGTCCGCCGCCGGGGTCGTCGCGGCCCTGTCCGGCCTTTTCATGCTGCTTTTCCGCTCAAGCCGGCAACTGGTCGCGGACGACGTGCGGCGGGCCTTGAGGCTTGGGAGCGGCAAGGCTGCGCGCCGGGACGCGCCGCCTTCCCGTTGAAGGCCGCCCTTGCCCGGCGCCATTGCTGCGCGGCGCTGTCTTAAAATCCGAAGTAGATCGGCTCCGGGCCGGTCGGTTCGGCGTTCTTGTCGCCGTTGTCCTCGTCCGCCGCGGCGTCGCCCTGTTGCGGTTCGGACGCCGCGGGCGCGCGCTCGCATCCGCCGGAGGCCGTCGCGTCAGTTTCGGACGCGGCGGAGGAGGCGAGATCGTCGCTGTGAAAGCGTTGCAGCCAGTCGGTGACCGTCTCCGCCACGTCGAGCCCGAAACTCGGCAGCCGCAAGGCCGGGCCGGCGCGGCGTTCGGTCGCCTCGCCGCTTATGGACGCCCTGTTGGATGCGCCGCCGAACGCCGCGGAGACGAAACCCGCATACGCGGACGGCGCCGGGAACGACGTCACGATCAGTGACGCGGCGGCGAAGGTAAAAAGTCGGGATGCGCGCATAAAATTGTCTCCTGTGGAGGAAAATGCGCGCAAACGGGCGCGGAGGCAAGCCTGCGACCATTTAACAGGGGCCTGCGATGATTACGAAACGGCAATGTTGGGCCCAGTCTCGCCGAAAAGCGTCCGCCCTCACGAAAACTTGACGGCAGGCCCGCTTTACGGCGCGCCCTCAGCCCAGGGCGGCGGCGGCGTCGGTATAGTCCGAGCCCAGCGCTTCGGCGACGGCGCGATACGTCACCTTGCCCTTGTGGACGTTGAGACCGGCGCGCAGATACGCATTCTCGCGCAGGGCGTCGAGCCCCCGATTGGCGAGGGTCAGCCCATGGCCGAGGGTGGCGTTGTTCAGCGCATGGGACGAGGTGAGCGGCACCGCGCCCGGCATGTTGGCGACGCAGTAATGCAGCACCCCCTCGACGACATAGGTCGGGTCGTCATGGGTCGTCGGGCGAGAGGTCTCGAAACAGCCGCCCTGGTCGATAGCGACGTCGACGACGACGGCGCCTTCCTTCATGCCTTTCAGCATCTCGCGGGTGACGAGCTTGGGCGCGCTCGCGCCCGGGATCAGCACCGCGCCGACCACCACGTCCGCGCCGTCGGTCTCCTCGTCCAGGGCTTCGTAGGTGGAGTAGCGGGTCTTGGCCCGGCCCTGGAACAGCTCGTCCAGTTCGGCGAGGCGCGCCTGGCTGCGGTCGAGGATGGTGACGTCCGCGCCGAGGCCGACCGCCATGCGCGCGGCGTGCACGCCGACGACGCCGCCGCCGATGACCAGCACCTTCGCCGGCAAAACGCCAGGCACGCCGCCCATGAGGAGGCCGCGCCCGCCGCGATGGGCCGTCAGCGCGTAGGCCGCCGCCTGGATCGACAGCCGCCCGGCGACTTCGCTCATCGGCGCGAGCAGGGGCAGGGCGCCGCGCGCGTCCGTCACCGTCTCATAGGCGATGGCGGTGACGCCGGATTCGATCAGCCCGCGCGCCTGTTCCGGATCCGGCGCCAAGTGAAGGTAGGTGTAGAGAATCTGCCCCTCGCGAAGCTGGACCCATTCGCCGGGCTGCGGCTCCTTGACCTTCACGATCATGTCGCTCTTTGCGAACACGGCGGCCGCGTCGGGGGCGATGGTCGCGCCGGCGGCCTCGTAATCGGCGTCGCTCGCCTTGATCCCGGCCCCGGCTCCGGTCTCGATCAGCACCTCGTGGCCGTTCTGGACGTATTCGCGCACGCTGCCCGGCACGAGCCCGACGCGGTATTCATGGACCTTGATTTCCTTGGGAACGCCGACGCGCATGACTTCCTCCTGACGGTGCGTGGTGACTGTTTTCGCTGAATTGTATTCGATTTCGCGCGAATGGGGTTCATCGTTTACGCAAAAATTGCCATTGAGGCGTATGTCATTCTATGGAAGGAAGAAATTTGACATGACATTCGCCAACCTCCGGGGCGCCCATGGACAGGTTTGACCGCGCGATTCTCGAGGTCCTGCAAACCAACGGGCAGACGCCCTTCGCCGAAATCGGCGAGCGGGCGGGCCTTTCCCCCTCCGCCTGCCACAAGCGGGTGCGCGCCCTGTGGGACGCCGGGGTGATTTCGGGGCAGGTGGCGATCATCGACGAGACCAAGGCCGGGCTGCGGACCTCCGTGTTCGTCCAGGCCACGCTCAAGAACCAGCAGCAGGCGACGCTCGCCGCCTTCGAAAAGGCGGTGGTCCGTCATCGCGAGATCATGGAGTGCTACCTGATGGCGGGGCTCTCCGACTACCTCATGCGCATCGTCTGCCGCGACGGCGACGAGTATGAACGCATCCACAGCGAGGTGCTGACGCAATTGCCGGGGGTGGAGCGGGTGACGACCAATTTCGCCATCCGCAAGGTGCTGCGCCGCACGGCGGTCCCGCTTTAGGCGCCGTCAGCCCGCGGACCGCCGGCGCAGCCTGACGCCGGAACCGCCGCCGTTCTCGGGGATGAACTCGATTCCGGCGTCTTCCAGCGTGTCCTGCAATTTTTGCAGCGTTCCCATCTGGACGCCGAGCGGCCCGTCCATTTTTTCAAGCCGCTTGATGGTCGGCGCCGATACGCCGGAGAGGTCCGCAAGATCGCGCTGCGTGATTCTCAATACGGCCCGCGCCGCTCTTAACTGTTCTGCTGTTTTTAACCCCATGGCGTATTTTTCGCCTCTCCGGCGCTGAACCGAGGCGGCGTTGACTGCGACGGGAGGGGTGAAAGTTTATCCATAAGAGACAATAAGTTATCCTAGGAATGGGGGCCTGGAAAGGGGCGCCCATGGTTGCAGGCCGAGAAGGCGTAAGGCTGGCCGACCGGGCGCCAGCCGTCATGGCGTTCATCGACGATCCCGTCGCCACGACGGGCTGGCCGGGCGTCCGCGTCGGCATGGGGCGCCGACCCGGCGCCGGTCGAGGCCGGCGCGCCTCTTTCGCGGCGCCCGGATCGTCGGCATGGGAACATTAATCCTGCGACAGGAACGCCGCAACGGCGCGGGATTTCGCGCCGGCAAAAGCACGGGCGGAAGAATTGGATTCAATTTGACCTTGACGGTTTAAGTCCGTCGCAAAGATTCCCCGCCAGTGTCGGCGGCATGCGTTTTCATTCGATGAGGCCGTCATGCTGACAACCGCACGAGTGGCGATCCCCGCGCCGGTGGAGGCGCGGCTGAAGACCGCCGCGGACTATTCGGACAACGTTAACGATTACGCCCGCGAGGACCTGATCGGCTTCAACCGGCCCATGGCCGCCGCCTTCGCGCTGGTGGCGCCGGTGGCGCTGGCCTTCGCCTACAAGGCCGCCGGTCCGCTCGCCGCGCTGCAATGGGGCGCGGTCCTCGCCGCCATGGCCGTCGCCGGCCTCGTGGTGATCGGCAAGCGCGAATGGCCGCGCATCGTCCAGAAGTTCCAGACCTGCGCCACCGCCAAGCGCAGGGCGATCGCGGATCTGCGCTGCGGTTTCGGCGAGGCGTCCTATCTCAGCAACGGACGCGCGCCGCGCTTTTTCGAGCACGATCACGGCGTCCTCGTACTCGCCGACGCGGGCGATCTGAAAACCCTGTTCTTCTCCATCGCCAGCGACGGGACAGATCCGCGCTGGCCGCTTTATCTGAAGGGGGATCTGGAGCGCCGGGTCTGGCGCTGGCTGCGCCTGCCCATGTCCCGCGAGGTGGTGAAGTTCAGCGCCGAGGGCTCGAAAATGGCCGGCTCGGGCGACGCCTTGGTGATCGAATCCATCGACGCCTGGGAGGCGATCAATGTCGCCCTGGGCGAGCCGCTCGACGGCGCGGTGATCCATCGCCCCTTCGGCGAGCTGGTGGAAATGGTCGAACGCGCGCTCTGAGCCCCTCGGCGCGCTCTGCGCGCCCCCGGGAGCGCCCCTGCGTCTGGGAGGGCTTCAGACCTCTTACAATCGCCCGCCGGCGCTGTTACATGGGTGACATGACGACGCTCATCGACAACACCGCCGATCCCGCAGGGCCCGCGGCTTCCCCGGCCCGGCGCACCCAGACCGACGCGCCGGGCGAGGCGAAAAAGCCGCGCCATCCGGAAAAGCAGTCCCGGCCCGACACGCCGCTGTTGCGCAAGCCGGCATGGATTCGCGTCAAGGCGCCGGTCTCCAAGGGCTTCGCCGAGACGCGGGACATTGTCCGCGCCAAGCGGCTGCACACCGTCTGCGAGGAGGCGGCGTGCCCCAATATCGGCGAGTGCTGGGATAAAAAGCACGCGACCATGATGATCATGGGCGACACCTGCACCCGCGCCTGCGCCTTCTGCAACGTCAAGACCGGCCTGCCCGCCGCCCTCGACCCGGAAGAGCCCGCCAATGTCGCCGCCGCCGTGGCGGAGATGGGGCTCAATCACGTGGTCATCACCTCCGTCGACCGGGACGACCTCGCCGACGGGGGCGCGGCGCATTTCGCCGCGGTGGTGGGCGCGATCCGCGAGGCCGCGCCGGGGACCACCATCGAAATTCTGACCCCGGATTTTCTGCGCAAGGACGGCGCCGAGGCGGCGGTGATCGACGCGCGGCCCGACGTCTTCAACCACAATCTCGAAACCGTGCCGCGGCTCTATCTCGGCATCCGCCCCGGCGCGCGCTATTACCACTCCATGCGGCTTCTGGAAAAGGTGAAGGAGCGCGACCCGCAAATGTTCACCAAGTCCGGCCTGATGGTCGGCCTCGGCGAGAGCAAGGAAGAAGTGATGCAGGTGATGGACGACATGCGCTCGGCCGGCGTCGACTTCATCACCATCGGCCAGTATCTCCAGCCGACGCGCAAGCACGCGCCTGTCGACCGGTTCGTGCACCCGGACGAATTCAAGGCCTATGAGAGCATCGCCCGGGCGAAGGGGTTTCTCATGGTCTCCGCCTCGCCGCTGACCCGCTCCTCGCATCACGCGGGAGAGGATTTCGCCAAGTTGAAGGCCGCGCGGGCTGCGCGCGGCTGAGCCTTACGCCTTCGAATACTTTTCTTTCGAGCCCTTACGCCTTCCAAGCCTGCGTCTTCGAGACTCTCTGTAACGACGTATCCGCATCCGTTCGAATGGGGACCGATATGATCAACAGACTGACGGCCGCCGCCGCGTTCGCGTCGATGGCTTGCGTTCCGGCCGCCCGCGCCGGCGATTTCGAGATGTTCGTGCCGGAAATCTTTCAGGGTTTCGCCGATACCTATCGCGCGGCGCCGGCGGTGCGCGCCGGCGATTTCGTGCATATATCCGGCGTCGTCGCCGGCCTCGGCGAAGACCAGGCGCGCACGTCGGAGACGTATGAAGCCGCCATCCGCGACGCCTTCGCGCGGGTCGAGGAGGTTCTCGGGTCGGCCGGCGCAAGCTGGTCCGACGTGATCGAAGTGACCACGTTCCATGTCGGCATGCGCGATCACCAGGAGATCGTCGCCGAGGTGCGCAAGGAGTTCGTCACCGACAAGCCTTACCCCACATGGACGGCGATCGGCGTCGAGAAACTGTGGTCGGATCACCTGTTCCTGGAAATCCGGGTGATCGCCTATCTCGGCGACTGACCGCTTCCTTCCGCCCGCATCCGCCGATAGGCTCCGCCCATGGCTGACGGGACTTCCAGAGGGCTGCAACGGCCGGCCGGGCTGCCGCCCAAATTCAGGGCGTGGTTCAGCGAGCGCGGCTGGCGTCCGCGCAAGCACCAGCTCGACTGCCTCGCCGCGGCCGAGGCCGGGCGCTCCCATCTTCTCATCGCGCCCACAGGGGGCGGCAAGACGCTGTCCGGCTTCCTGCCGAGCCTGATCGAGCTTGACGCCCGCGACGCGCCGGAACAGGGCCGTCTGCATACGCTCTATATCTCCCCCCTGAAGGCGCTGGCGGTGGACGTCGCCCGCAATCTGCAAATCCCGGCGGCGGAAATGGGCCTCGACATCCGCATCGAGACCCGAACCGGCGACACCCCCGCGGCCCGCCGCCAGCGGCAGAAAGATCAGCCGCCGGACATCCTGCTGACGACGCCGGAAAGCCTTGCGCTCCTGATCGCCGCGCCGGATGCGGCGGCGTATTTCAAGGGGCTGAAATCGGTCATCCTCGACGAGCTTCACGCGCTTATCCCCAGCAAGCGCGGGGCGCTCCTGTCGCTGGCGATCGCGCGCCTGCGCCGGCTCGCCCCCGGTCTGCGCCTTACGGGGCTGTCCGCCACGGTTGCGGACGCGCGCCCGCTGATCGACTATCTGACACCCCAGAATGTCGAGGACGCGCCCACGGCCGAGCTGATCCGCGGCAAGCCGGGCGCGCGGCCGAAAGTCGACATCCTGATCTCGGAGGAGCGCGTGCCGTGGTCCGGCCATACCGGGCGGCATTCGTTTCTGGAGGTGTACGAAGCGATCAGGTCGGCGGGCCTGACCCTCGTCTTCGTCAACACCCGCAGCCAGGCGGAGATGACCTTCGCCGCCCTGTGGGACGTCAATGACGACAACCTGCCCATCGCGTTGCACCACGGCTCGCTGGAGGTCGGTCAGCGCCGCAAGGTCGAGGCGGCGATGACGCGCGGCGCGTTGCGCGCGGTGGTGTGCACCTCGACCCTCGATCTCGGGATCGACTGGGGCGACGTCGATCTCGTCATCCAGATGGGCGCGCCCAAGGGCGCGAGCCGCCTGACCCAGCGCATCGGCCGCGCCAATCACCGCATGAACGAGCCGAGCCGCGCGCTTCTGGTCCCGGCGAACCGCATGGAAGTCCTCGAATGCATTGCCGCCAAGCACGCGATCGAGGAGGGCGCGCTCGACGGCGACCCGCCCCGCAGGGGAACCCTCGACGTTCTGGCGCAGCATGTTCTCGGCCGGGCCGTCGCCGGCCCGTTCGACCCGGACGATTTCTACCGGGAGGTGATTTCCGCGGCTCCCTATGCGGATCTGCCGCGCAAGGACTTTGACGACGCGGTGGAGTTTGTCGCCACCGGCGGCTACGCGCTCAAGCGCTATGAGCGCTATCGCAAGATCGTGCGCCAGGCGGACGGGACATGGCGCATCCGCGACAAGCGCGCGGCGCAGCAATACCGCATGAATGTGGGGACGATCGTCGAGGCGCCGAGCCTTAAGGTGCGCCTCGCCATCGGCCGCAACGTCAAACGGCCGGGCCGGGTTCTCGGCACGGCGGAGGAATGGTTTTTCGAGCAGATGGCGCCGCGCGATACGTTTTACTTCGCCGGCGAGGTGTTGCGGCTGGAGCGCGTCGACGGGACCGACGCCGTCGTTACCCGCGCCCCGGGGGAAAACCCGAAGATCCCGAGCTGGATGGGCGCTAAATTTCCGTGGTCCACCTATCTCGCCGATCGCGTGCGCCGCATGCTCTACGATCCCGACAGCTGGCGCGCCTATCCGGACCAGGTGCGCGAATGGCTGGAAAAACAGCGCGAGGTGGCGGTCATCCCCAAGCCCGACGAACTGCTCGTCGAAACCTTTCCTTATGCTGACCGATTCTTCATGGTCTGCTATCCCTTTGACGGGGTGCTGGCGCACCAGACGCTGGCGATGCTGCTGACGCGCCGGCTTGAGCGCCTGGGCATGCAGCCGATCGGGTTCGCGCCGACGGAATACGCGCTCTCCGTCTGGGCGCGCCAGGATATGAGCGGTCTCGACATGGAGGCGCTGTTTCACGAGGACATGCTGGGCGAGGACCTGGAGACCTGGCTCGGCGAGGCCCTGCTGATGAAACGCACCTTTCGCAATTGCGCGATCATCGCCGGCCTGATCGAGCGCAAACATCCGGGCCAGGAGAAATCCGGCCGTCAGATCGCATTTTCCACCGACCTGATCTACGACGTCCTGCGCGAGCACGAGCCCGATCACCTGCTCCTGCGCGCGGCGTGGGACGACGCGGCGGGCGGGTTTCTCGACCTTGCCCGGCTGCAGGCAATCCTGACCCGGGTGAAGGGGCGCGTCAATCACGCCGCCCTCGCGCGCGTCTCGCCCCTCGCCGTGCCGGTGATGCTGGAGATCGGCCGCGAGAGCGTCGCCCGCGACGCCTCGGAGGAGATGCTGAGGGCCGCGTCCGATGCGCTCATTGCCGAAGCGATGGGATCGCCTTAAACCCTTTCCCATGTCCCGCCCGTCGCCCGATATCGTCATTTGCCGCGAAGCGCTGAGGCCCGATCTCCTGGGCGCGCTTTTCTGGCCCGCGCGGCGCGCGCTGATCGTTTCCGACCTGCATTTCGAAAAGGGATCGAGCTTCGCGGCCCGCGGCGTGATGTTGCCGCCCTACGACACCCGCGCGACGCTGAAGCGTCTGGCCGCGCTTGTCCGCCGCTACGATCCGGCGCTCGTCATTTCTCTGGGCGATGCGTTTCACGACCCCCATGCCGAGGCGCGCATGGACGAGGACGACGCGGCCATGCTGGAGGCGCTGATGCGCGGGCGCGACTGGCTGTGGGTTCTCGGCAATCACGATCCGGAACCGCCGGCGCGGTTCGCCGCCAGGACGGAGATCGAGACGACGATTGGCGCCCTGACGTTCCGTCACGAGCCGAGGGCGGGCGCCGCGCCGGGGGAGATCGCCGGACACCTGCACCCCTGCGCCCGCGTCGCGAGCGAGGGGCGGCTGTTGCGGCGGCGATGCTTCGCGGCGGGCGGCGACGCGGAGAAGGGCGCGCGTCTCGTCATGCCCGCCATGGGCGCGTATGCCGGCGGGCTTAACGTGCTCGACGACGCTTATGCGCCGCTTTTCAGCGCGCCGACCGCCTGGGTCATGGGCGCGCGGGGCGTGTACCCGATTGCCCATGATCGCCTCGCGCCTGACGTCGCCGCGCATGCCGGGGTCCATGTGGTGCCGGCGCGCCATGGAAAACGCCGACGCGCCGGATGAACGCGCCTTTCCTTTAAACGCGCTGTGCGATCAGGGTGGCCACGAGCAGGCTCCAGCCGAAACTGGCGAAGGTGCCGATGATGATGTACTCGACAATCTCCCGGTGCTGACTGTTGGCGATATCGCCGAAACGCAGCAGGGATTTCGCGGCGATCAGGAAGCCGACCCCGATCGCCTGGCCCGACACCACGAGGATATAGATAATCCCGCGCTCAAGACAGCCGATGACGAACCCGCCATTGGGCAGCCCCTCAAGATCGGCGCCGCCGCCGGCGGCGTCCCGGCGGTCGCCGGCAAGGCGGGTCATGAATTTCTCGATCAGATAGGCGCCGCTCGGCACGGCCGCGACAAATCCCGCGATCACCGTCAGGGCGTCGATATAGGCCGCCGCCCGGTCCTCGCTCAGGATGCGCCATGCGCCCGCGTCGAACGCGGCCGGAAACGCGACGGCGACGGCGGCGATGACGGCGAAATGGAACAACTGGTCGATGACGAACGGGGCCAGCGTGTCCTTGAATTTCATCGTCTTGACGTAATCGGCCGCCGCATGGGTGACGGCGATGGCGCCGAGAATGTAAGGATTGAGCGAGCCGAGGATCGCTGCCGTCAGTATCGTGACGATCAGGATGTGCAGGAGCAGGAATTGCGGACGGCTTTTGCGCCGGATCAGCCAGCCGGGCTGGAACAGGAAATCGGCGATCAGATGGGCGCAGGCGAGGGCTATGAACGTCTCGGCCATGGGGTCTTTAATCCTTCACGCCGAAAACGGTTGCTTTTCGAAATGCAACCAAAAACGGTTGCTTTTTGAAATGCAACCAAAAACGGTTGCGGTGGGAAATCGGCCCGGAACCTGCGGCGCGCCCGGTTCCGGCGTGTCTTTCACTCGCATGCAGGGCTTGGGCGCGCATGGCTCTGGCGCGCATGGCTCTGGCGCCGATGGCTCTAGCGCCCATGGCCGGCCCAGTCGACGGCTTCAAAGGCGTCGATCAGCGCTTCGAGCCGGCGCCAGTGCGCGGCGTCGAGGGATTTCTGCGCCGCCTGCCGCGAGGCGCCGACCACCTTGGCGACATCGTCATGGGTGGCGTTGAGGGGCGACGCGGCGACGGACACGTATTCCGCCTGGCGGTCGGTCCAGTCCTCGACGAACCCGTCGCACAGGGTCACGGCGGCTTCGAAAAACGCCGTGAGGGGAGAAAACGCTTCGCCCAGCGCGTCGTTGACGCTGATGCACAGCCGGTCCTGGCCGAGGGCGTCGAGGGCGCGGCCGGACAGGACGAACGCCTCTCCCGACGATTCGAACACCGTTTTGGCGGAAAAGCGCTGCACGTGCCCGACGCCGATGGCGATGCGGGTGTCGGCGCCGTGGAACGCCTTCAGCCGCGCGCGCAGGTAAATCGCCGCCCGCAAGGCGCAGTCGGGGCCGGCGAGCGCCGCCTGCCACTGGTCGCCGCGGGTGAACTCCGCGCCGCAGCGCACGAGGCCGCCGCGCCAGGCCGCCATGGCTTCGCCGGCGCGCTTGACCTCGCTCCTGATGCGCGCGAGGGCGCGCGCGTCGAAGGATGTGGATTTGACAATATCGCCGGTCAGAACCGCGTATAGTTTTTTACGTCGCGCCATGATCGCCTCAGCATGGCGACAAGCTCTAGTGCGTCTCGCGCGATCGGGCAATGTCCGGGGACCCGCGCCCCGCATGAAAAACGCGCCCCGGCCGGCTCGGCCCGGGCGCGCCCATGCGCGTTATGGAAAGCGCGCCGCGTCGCCGGCTAGATCGTCATGCCGCCGTCGATGTCGATGGTTGCGCCGGTGATGTAGGACGCCTGATCGCTCGCCAGGAACGCGGCGAGATTGGCGATTTCCTCCGGCTTGCCGTAGCGCTTCAGCGCGGTCAGATTCGTGAGCATGTCGGCGAAGTCGCCGCCGTCGGACGGGTTCATGTCCGTGTCGACCGGACCCGGCTGGATGGCGTTGACGAGGATGTTGCGATCGCCCAGGTCGCGCGCCCAGCCCTTGACCAGCATGGACGCCGCCGCTTTCGTGGCGCCGTAGATCGATCCCCCCGGACCGGGCATGGAATGGGCGTTTACGGACGAAATCACGATGATGCGCCCGCCGTCGCGGATCTTGTTGACGGCGGCCCGCGTGCCGGCGAACACCCCGTCCACATTGACCGAGAACTGCCGGCGGAACTCCTCGAAATCCGCTTCGCTGATATGCGCGAATTTGGCGACGCCGGCGTTGTGCACGAGGATGTCGAGGGCGCCGAACGCCTCGACGGCTTTTTCCACGGCGCGGGCCGCGTCGGCCGGATCGGCGGCGTTCGCCCTGATCGCGACCGCCTTGCCGCCGGCGCCCTCGATCGCCGCGACAGTCTCGTTCGCCGCCGCCTCGTTGCCGGCATAGGTGAGGGCGACCTTCGCGCCGTCCGCCGCGAGGCGTCTGGCGATCGCCGCGCCGATCCCGCGCGAGCCGCCGGTGACGAGGGCGACCTTGCCGTTGAGCGTGTCAGCCATGATGGTTTCTCCGTTTTCTGGTTGCGGGCCCATTGGATGCTCCCGTGGGAGCAATGTCCGCCCGGTTGTTGCGACGGGAGAGCATATGAGGCGCGGCGCCGGCGGTTCAACGCCGCCGAAGCGCCGAAGGCCGCGTCCTCACGCCCATGTGAGCCGCAAGAGGTTTCGCGCGCCCAGGGGGGGGGGCGCCGCAAGAGTTTTCACCCGTCCGGATCGCCGATGCGCGATTTCGTCAGTCAACTGAGAAAATGCGCATTCAAGCGGCGGTTCCCGGAACGGCCGGACGCGCCGGCGGGCGCCCGTCTAGCGAAGCCGCACGCCCGGTCCGCCGCCGTTTTCGGGAATGAACCGAATGCCTTCGTTCTCAAGCGCTTCTTTCATCGCGTTCAGGGAACTGAGGTTGATGTTTTGTCCGGCTTCAAACCGGCTCACCGTTGATGTCGCGATCTCGGCGGCCTCGGCAAGGTCGCGCACGCCCCACCCTAAAGCCGTGCGAGCCATTTTACATTGAATAGGGAGCATCTGTTCCTGCTTCTGATAACGTGGTTCCGACAAGTAGTTGACTGGTTTTCATTAATGCGGCACAGTGTTCCCGCTTGCCGAAACGGGAAAATCTATTGTCGGAGCATGTATATGACATATTGGAGCGAGAAGCGCACCTTTTACATTGAAAACCTGTTTATAGAAGGCGGGCATTGAGATGGACGTCCGTGACATCAGCGACCGCCTGTTCGACATCGCCGGCGAACTGAAGATCGTGATCGCCGCCCTCGACAGCCTTCATCCCTATTCAGTGGAAGGCTACGGCTTCTACCTCATGCTCAACCGCCATGTCGACGACATCAACGCGATCAGGGATGAACTCTTTTTACTGGTAGACAAGAGAGTTAAATGAGTTTTTCGTTGGTATGTTTATGATTACAAAAATGGTCGATGCCTCACATACATATTCAACGACTACACATAAACCGTTATTAGATGTTCGCTATTCTTGTTCTGACCATCTTAGGTAAAACAGGAAGTAGGGATCGCGAATATCGAAAACGTCATTGTAACCGTCCCATTCTACAATTGTTTGCCCGACTGTCTCATTTACAATCGAAGCAGCATGATAACATGAACTTGTTACGCTTGAACCACTTGGTGCTTCACCATTGCATATAGCAGTAATCCTATCGATCAGACTTTGATAACGAAATGTCAGTTTTGGTGGATCTTGTGCTATAGCATTTGTCAGAAGCTGGTATACGTCGCCTTGCCACCCCGCTTTACTAAGGTAAATTTTTCTGTCAGAGCCTCGCGTTTTCGGACCTTCCTTCATCTTATCTACCACAGATCCGTAGTCGGTGGATAAAACTGTGCGACGGCATATGTTTTTTAAAAGATTTCTATCATTTTTTAATGTAACAGTACTTTTTTTTCTTTCTCTTACATCCAATTCGTGACAAGTATTCAAGCAAAGATATTGCATTAGCTGGGGGGAGCCAGCAGCTTCAGCCACTAGGCAATCGAGCATTTCATCATCACAATCAATATTAAGCAGTGCAAACCCCTTCTGTGCAATCTTCTTGAGCAAGTCTGACTTCCAGTAATCGAAATCAATATTGTGCACCCTGCCGCGTAAATCAGGGTTCCCACGAATAACATCATCAGCATGGTATGGAACAGATGCGCAAATAAATTTAACATTATTCCTGATTGCCTCTTTTATTTGTTTTGCAGCTTCTTTTTGAATTTCTTTGGGCACATAGTGAAAATCGTCTAGGAAAACAATGAAATCAGTCTCTGCCAGTTCTTTAACTAGCAACTGTAGATGGTCAATGGCTGTTTCTTCAACTTTCCCAGAGCCAGAGCTGATTGTGCTACTGCCGGATAAAGAACCTTGGGCTTTTGCAATGGCTATATTGCTAGATGCTGCAACATTTGCTTCAATAGTTCCACTTTTTGATTTTTCTTTACTCGTTAGGGCTGAAACTGGCGTTCCAATGAGATGAAACACACGTATCCACAAGTCAGACACTGATTGAACGCCAGCCCCAGTAATTTGGAGTAAGTTTTGTCGACCAATAACTTGTTCAACGAATACTGTTTTTCCGGACTTTGATGGTCCAGACAGTGAGACGAGCATCGCTCCTGCATCTAACACGTCATCCAGTTGTTGTTTTTTTCCAACGAGATGGTCGTCAACGAATGTGTGCATCGGGAATCTTCCTGGTGTAAACACATCTTTTGACTTCATTTGCAAGTATCCTTTTTATGTTAAGCCGCCTTCCGCTTCCGCGTCGCTTTCTTCTTCGTCGCCGTCCGGGCGCCGGTCTTTTTCGCGGCGCCGGTCTTCGGCGCCCCTTTCAGCATCGGCTTGAGGAACCGCCCGGTATAGGACGCGGCGACCTCGGCGACGTCCTCCGGCGCGCCGGCCGCGACGATCTCCCCGCCGCCGTCGCCGCCCTCGGGGCCGATGTCGATGATCCAGTCGGCCTGTTTGATGACGTCGAGATTGTGCTCGATGATGACGACGGTGTTGCCGTTGTCGACAAGTTCCTGGATCACTTCCATCAGCTTGCGGACGTCCTCGAAGTGAAGGCCGGTGGTCGGCTCGTCGAGGATATAGAGCGTGCGGCCCGTGGCGCGTTTCGACAATTCCTTGGCGAGCTTGACCCGCTGCGCCTCGCCCCCGGACAGGGTCGTCGCCTGCTGGCCGATCTTGACGTAGGAAAGCCCGACGCGGTTCAGCGTTTCCATCTTGTCGCGGATCGACGGGACCGCCTTGAAGAATTCCGCCCCTTCCTCCACCGTCATGTCGAGCACGTCGGCGATGGACTTGTCCTTGAACTTCACCTCCAGCGTCTCGCGGTTATAGCGCGCGCCCTTGCACACGTCGCAGGTAACGTAGACGTCGGGCAGGAAGTGCATCTCGATCTTGATGACGCCGTCCCCCTGGCACGCCTCGCAGCGCCCGCCCTTGACGTTGAAGGAAAACCGCCCCGGCTTGTAGCCGCGCGCCTTCGCCTCCGGCAGGCCGGCGAACCAGTCGCGGATCGGCGTGAACGCGCCGGTGTAGGTCGCCGGGTTCGAGCGCGGCGTGCGCCCGATGGGGGACTGGTCGATGTCGATCACCTTGTCGAAATGTTCGAGGCCGGAGATTTTCCGGTGCGCCGCCGGCGCGTCCTTCGAACCGTAGAGCCGGCGCGCGGCGGCCTTGTACAACGTCTCGATCACCAGCGTCGACTTGCCGCCGCCGGAAACGCCGGTGACGCAGGTGAGCAGCCCCGCCGGAAACTCCGCCGTGACGTTTTTCAGGTTGTTGCCGCCGGCGCCGGCGATGCGGATCGCCTTGCGCTTGTTAAAGACGCGCCGTTCCGCCGGCACGGGCACCTCGCGGCGCCCGGCGAGATAATCGCCGGTGAGCGAGCGCTTCGCCGCCATGATGTTTTTCACCGCGCCCTGGGCGACGATCTCCCCGCCATGGACGCCCGCGCCCGGCCCGATGTCGACGATATGATCGGCGGCGCGGATCGCTTCCTCGTCATGCTCGACGACGATGACCGAGTTGCCGAGATCGCGCAGGCGTTTGAGCGTTTCCAGCAGCCGCTCGTTGTCGCGCTGGTGCAGGCCGATGGACGGCTCGTCGAGAACGTAAAGAACGCCGGTAAGGCCGGAGCCGATCTGCGAGGCGAGACGGATGCGCTGGCTTTCCCCGCCCGACAGGGTGCCCGACGAGCGCGACAGGGTGAGATAGTCGAGGCCGACATTGTTGAGGAACGCCAGCCGCTCGCGGATTTCCTTCAGGATCCGCGCGGCGATTTCCATTTGCTTTTTCGTCAGCTTGTCTTCCAGCGCGTCGAACCACGCGCCGGCCGCCTTGATGGAAAAGGCCGTCGCCTCGGAGATGTTCAGCCCGTCGATCTTCACCGCCAGCGCTTCCGGCTTCAGCCGCGCCCCATGGCAGGTCTCGCAGTCGGCGACGGTCTGAAACCGCGACAGTTCCTCGCGCACCCAGCTTGAGTCCGTTTCGCGCCAGCGCCGCTCCAGATTGGGAATGACGCCCTCGAAGGGTTTGACCACCTCGTATTTGCGCGCGCCGTCGGCGTAGATGAACTTCACCTCATCCTCGCCGGTGCCGTAGAGCACGACATACTGCGCTTCCTCGTCAAGCGCGTCCCACGGCACGGTGACCTTGAACTTGTACTTGCGGGCGAGCGCGGCCAGCGTCTGCGCATAATAGGGCGAGGTGCCCTTCGACCAGGGCGCGATCGCCCCGTCATTGAGCGGCGCCGAGCCGTCCGGCACCACAAGCGCCTCGTCGAACACCATCTCCGTACCGAGACCGTCGCATGCCGGGCAGGCGCCCGCGGGGGCGTTGAAGGAAAACAGCCGCGGCTCGATCTCGTCGATGGTGAACCCGGAGACGGGGCAGGCGAACTTGGCGGAGAAGATCGTGCGTTCCGGCGCGCCCTTGTCGTCTTTCCTGTCGGCGGATTCCGCGATGGCGATGCCGTCGGCGAGGTCGAGGGCGGTTTCGAACGACTCCGCGAGGCGCGATTCGACGCCTTCCTTGATGACGATCCGGTCGACGACGACTTCGATGTCGTGCTTGACCTTTTTGTTGAGCGCCGGCGCGTCGGCGATCTCGTAATAGGCGCCGTCGACTTTCACCCGCTGAAAGCCCTTCTTCATCAGCTCGGCGAATTCCTTCCGGTACTCGCCCTTGCGCCCGCGGATGATCGGCGCGAGGAGATAGAACCGCGCGCCCTCGCCGGCGCCGACGAGCCGGTCCACCATTTCGCCCACGGTTTGCGACGCGATGGGAAGGCCCGTGGCCGGAGAATAGGGCACGCCGACGCGCGCCCATAACAGGCGCATATAGTCGTAGATCTCCGTCACCGTGCCGACGGTCGAGCGCGGATTGCGCGACGTCGTCTTCTGTTCGATGGAGATGGCGGGGGAGAGCCCCTCGATCTGGTCGACGTCGGGCTTTTGCATCAGTTCGAGAAACTGGCGCGCATAGGCCGACAAAGATTCGACATAGCGCCGCTGTCCCTCGGCGTAGATCGTGTCGAAGGCGAGGGAGGACTTTCCCGACCCGGACAGACCCGTCATCACGATCAGCTTGTCGCGCGGCGCTTCGAGGGTCACGTTTTTCAGATTATGTTCGCGCGCGCCGACGACGCGGATCGATTTCAAACTCATGGGCTCGCAATCTCTTTTGTGTTCGGTCTTTCTTGCAGTCAGTTTTTTCGCAGTCAGCCGTAATTGCCGTTCGTCTCTCTTGCTGTCGATCTCCTCGGCGATCTCCTTGGCGATCTTTTCAGCGATCCGCGCGGGCGGCCGCGCAAGGCGCGCGCGCCGCCGTGTAGCACGCCGGCGGCGCAAGAGCCTGTTATATCGGCGTTGACAGCAAGAACAAGGTGTGAACATTCTCTGCTGACATCGCTATGTCCCATGGGGATAAACAGTGATTGAGCGCGGCGCGAATCCACGCGATGAGCGTATCAGCACTATTTTTCAGGAGAAGTTTCATGGCAGGCAGCGTCAATAAGGTCATTCTTGTCGGCAATCTCGGCGCGGACCCGGAAGTACGCAAGTTTCAGAACGGCGGATCGGTCTGCAACCTGCGCGTTGCGACCTCCGAGAGCTGGAAAGACCGCAATACCGGCGAGCGCCGCGAGAAAACCGAATGGCACAGCGTCGCGATCTTTTCCGAGGGCCTGGTGCGCGTCGCGGAGCAATATCTGCGCAAGGGATCGAAAGTGTATCTCGAAGGTCAGCTCGAAACGCGCAAGTGGCAGGATCAGAACGGCAACGACCGCTACACGACCGAAGTGGTGCTGCGCAATTTCAATTCATCCATGGTGATGCTCGACGGAAGAAGCGGCGGCGGACAGAGCTTCGAACGCGGCGGCGGCGGGTATGATCGCGTCGGAGGCGGAATGTCCGATCAAGGCTCTTCCTCAGACGGACGAAACGGCGGACAGAGTTATGATCTTGACGATGACATTCCGTTCTAGCCGTTCTGAACTCGGCTTCGCGTTTTAAAAAGCGCGAAAAAGAATCAAAAATTGAAAAAAAATGCGAATGCGGACGCTCAGCGTTGCGCATATACAATACTTTTTTAGTAAATTCCGTTATGGTCATACATTCGAATCACGATTCGGAGGTGAACTATGGCGGTCAAAAGAAAAACGACCAAAAAAAAGGCGGCGAAAAAAACCGCTAAGAAAACGGTGAAGCGTAAAACCGCAGCCAAGAAGGCTGTGAAGCGGAAAGCGCCGGCGAAACGCAAAGCGGCGAAGAAGACCGCGAAGAAAACGGTGAAGCGCAAGACGGCCAAGAAGGCGGTCAAGCGCAAAGCGGCGAAGAAAACCGTAAAGCGCAAGACGGCGAAGAAAGCGGTCAAGCGCAAAGCCGCGAAGAAAACTGCGAAACGCAAAACCGCGAAGAAGGCGGTCAAGCGCAAGGCGCCCGCCAAGCGCAAAACGGTGAAGCGCAAAACCGTCCGCAAGAAACGCTAAAGTCGTTTTTGCTCTGAAACGTCTCTGACGTTGCTTGTTGTTCTTCGCGCCTCGCGCCAGCGACGTTCTGAAGCGTCGCACGCGCAACAGGAGGGGCCTTTCGTCGGTCAAGGCGTGTTTTTCGTCCGGCGGCTCGCGGGAGAGACCCGTATCGCGCACTTTTTTCGGACGCAGTCCGGATCACGTTCCATTGGAATTCATCAAAAGCCCCGGTCCGGTCACGGCCGGGGCTTTGCTTTGCGCCGGTCTCATTGGCGCAACGCAAAGCTCCAAGGCGGCGATATTGGGCGGGGCGGAGAAAATCGTCTATCGTGACTGCGGCGCGGTGAAGGCGGGGCGTATACAAGGAGGTCGGGGGATGACGGTTTTTTCGGCACGGCGTTTTTCAGCGCAACGCGCACCGGCGAGGCGGTTTGCAATGCGGCGCCGGGCGCCCCAGCCGCGCCGGCATGGGGCGGCGTCACGCCCCGGCGCCATAGCGGCGGCCATCATTCTGTCCGGCGTTTTGGCCGGATGCGCCGGCGTTCCGGCCGAGCCGGGGGAAAACTGGGCGGCCCACGGGTTCATGGCGCCGGGTCCGTTCGGCGAGTCGGAAATCATCGGGCTTTATGCCCGTCGCGCCGATTGCGATCGCGCCGCAAGGGACTGGACCGAACGGCAGGTCGCGGGCAATCCGGTCTTCGCCGAGTGCTATCCGATCGACAAGACCTGACGCGATCCGGGCCGGCCCGGTCTCGCGTCATCCGGCCCGCATCATGCCGCGCGCATCAAGCTGTGCGCATGATCAGGTCTGCTTTAACGGTCCGGGGCTGCGGCGCGCGCCGTAGGCGGAGTTTTCCACAGAATTTCCAGAACGATTTTGGCGCCATGCGCCATGTCCGCTGGTGATTCGCGCCGGCGCCGCCGCCGGGCGAAAAAACACGCCGCAACGCGGGCGTTTTTCACGCCATGCAACGAGTGCGCCGCGCCCGTCTTAGCCGGTTGATCCATAACGAGTCTGAAGGCGATCCTTATGCGGAGCAACCGCCATGGCGCGCGGCGGGGCGCCCGTGCGGGCCGGCGATTGCAATAGATATGACACAGTGCGTCTGTATGCGTTTTGCTCCATCAACATCGAGGAGCGCTTAATGACGACATCCAAGTCTCGTAAACTGGATAACGCAGCCATTCATGATGAACTGGAGAATGTTTCGTCGAATACGTCCGACAATCCGACGTTTTCAGACATTCTGACCAAAAGCCTGTCGCGCCGCGGCGTCGTGCAGGGATCGCTCGCCGGCGCGGCGACGACGTTTCTCGCCCCGCAGGCGATCGCCGGCGACTGGGATGATTACGGCGACTGGCGCCACTGGCGCCGCAAGCGCCGTCGGTCTCTTGTCGATTTCGAGCCGCTGACCATTTCCGAGGCGACCGCCGACAGCAAGGCGCCCAGCATCTCCAGCGATTACGAATATCAGGTGCTGATCCCCTGGGGCACGCCGATCGAACCCGGCGCGACCGAGGAATATCTGGGGGACCCCAACACCCGTCCGACGTCGGCGCAGGCCGCATTGCAGATCGGCATCGGCCATGACGGCATGTGGTTCTTTCCGGAAGAGCGTTTCCGCCGCAACAAATGGGACCGCTATCACTCGTCGCGCGCGCTGAGCAACCGCAAGGGCATGCTCTGCATCAACCACGAGTTCGGCAACAACTTCCACGTTCTCGGCAAGGCGGCACCGGAAAGCCTTGAAGACGTGCGTCTGTCCCAGAATGTGCACGGCGTGTCGGTCGTCGCCATCGAGCGCGTTTACGACCGCTGGGAAGTGGTCGAGAGCCCGAACAGCCGCCGCATCACCGTCAATACGCCGGTGCGGTTTTCCGGTCCGGCCGCCGCGTCCCCGCTGTTGCAGAACCCGAACGGCAACGTGCCGCTGGGCACCGTGAACAACTGCGGTTCCGGCCCGACGCCGTGGGGCACGTATCTCACCTGCGAGGAAAACTTCAACGGCTATTTCGGCGCGACCGAGGGCGAAAGCTTCAACGACAACCGCACCGAGGCGCAGGAACGCTACGGCTTCGAGTTCGACGGTTTCGGCTATGGCTGGCACTTCTTCGACCGCCGCTTCGACCTGTCCGATCCGGACTACGTCAACGAGCAGAACCGTTTCGGCTGGGTCGTCGAGATCGATCCCAATGACGGCACCCAGACGCCGGTGAAGCGCACCGCCATGGGCCGCTTCAAACACGAAGCCGTCGCCATCGCGGAAAGCTATAACCGCCGCATCGCCGCCTATATGGGCGACGACCAGCGCGGCGACTATTGCTACAAATACGTCTCCGACGAGCCGTGGGACGATGCGATCCGCAACGGCAGGAGCCCGCTCGACGAAGGCAAGCTCTATGTCGCGCGCTTCAACGACGACAACACCGGCGATTGGCTGGAGCTGACCATCAACAATCCGCTCCTCGCCGCCAAATTCGCCGACCAGGCGGAGCTTCTGATCAACACTCGTCTCGCCGCGGACATTCTGGGCGCGACGAAAATGGACCGTCCGGAATGGACCACCATCGGCGCCAACGGCGAGGTCTACTGGACGCTCACCAACAACACCGCCAAGAACGCAACCCCGCCGGAGGGCGAGGTCAACGCCGCCAACCCGGAAAACCCGAACAGCGACGGCCACATCATCCGCACGGTGGATTCCAACAACTATCTCGGCGCGACGTTTACCTGGGAAATCTTCATTCTCGCCTCGTCGACGCGCGACACCGAGAACGTGTTCACCGATCCGGACGCGGCCTACGCCGACCCTTACGGCCGTCTCTTCATCGGCACCGACGGCGGACAGCCGGACGGCCTTCAGGACCAGCTGGTCGTTTTCGACACCACCGAAGACGATCCGCAGCCGCGCCGCCTGCTGACCGGCGTTTCCGGCGACGAAATCACCGGCTGGGCCGTGACGCCGAACTTCCGCACGGCGTTCGTCAACATCCAGCACCCGGGCAACGGCGATCCGTCGGCGACCAACTTCCCGGCCGCCACCGACGGCGTCACCATCCCGCGCGACTGCACGCTGGTGATCACCAAGAAAGACCGCGGCGTCATCGGGTCGTAAAACGACGGGTCGTCTCAACGACGCGATTTGCAAGAATCAAGAATAGTGAAAGCGCTGCGAGGGTCGCCTCGCAGCGCTTTTTCATGGCGGCGGCTTCAGATCTCGAACTTGTCGAGGGCCGCGCTCGTATCCTCCCCGCCGACATTGGCCGCGCCGCCCAGGACATAGATCGCCTCGCCCAGCGCAACAGCGCCGAGCCCGTGGCGCGGGCGGGCCATGGCGGCCACGGCGCGCCACAGGTCGGTGCGCGGATCGTATTCCCAGGCTTCGGAGAACACCCCGCCCGGGCGCGGGTCGAAATACTCGCCGCCGAAAGCGTAGATCTTGCCGTTCAGCACGGCCGCGGCGAGGCCGCCCTGCGCCTTGGGCATGGGGCGGGCCCGGTTCCAGCGGTCCGACTGCGGATCGTAGACCTCGACCGCCGCCGTGTTGCCGTCGCTGACCGTGCGCCCGCCGATCACATAGAGCGCGCCGCCGACCACTGCGCCGGCGGCGGAATTGCGCGCCGTCGGCATCGGCGCGAGCGTAAACCAGCGGTCCGCGCGGGCGTCGTAGGCCCAGTGTTCGTCCGTGTCGATATGATCGGACCATTCCCGGTTGCGGCTGCCGGACGGCGCGCGGCCGCCGGCGACGTGAACATAGCCGTTGAGGGAGGCGCACACCGCCTCGCCGCGCGGATGGGGCGCCGGCGTCATGGCCTCCCACCGGCCGTCGAGATCGGCGATGCGCCAGCATGTCCCGCGCATCTGCCAGCCGCCGTTTTCGTTGCGGGCGAACCCGCCGACGGCGTAGAGAAAGCCGTTATTGCTGACGAGGGCGACGTGGTGGCGCGGCGCGGGGAGGGGGCTTGCGTAACGCCAGGCGTCGGTCGCCGGATCGTAGACGGTGACCGCGTCGGTGACGAAGTGATCGCCGGCCGGCGTCAGGCCGCCCGCATTGACGATGACGTTCCCGGCGGCGAAGTCCGGCTTCACCCCGCCGGCCCCGGCTGCCGGGTCCGCGGTGTTCCAGAACGCGGCGGGGTAGATCTCCTGCGTCGGGAAGGGCATGTCTGCGAGCGGCGTCCACGCGCCAAGCGGGGCGTTTCGCCGGTGCGCCCATGCGGGGGCGGCGGCGCCGGTCGCGGCTGTCGTTGCAGCGGCGGCGGCGGCGGTCATCAGGGTGCGTCGGTTCAGCATGGGCGGCGTCCTTCCTGTTATTGTTCCCGAAACGCGGCGCAGGCGATGCGCGCTCCGGCGCCGCCGATCGGTTGCGTCATGTGATCGTCCGGCGCGTCGTGCACGACGATCGCGAAGCCGTCTTCGTCCATGATCGGATGCGCGCCGGCGGCGAGGGCCGCCTCGCCCGGGGCGAGGGCGATGCGGGCGTTGAACATCTCCGCCGTCGCGCGCCCGTCCGGGCCGGCGTGAATGTTCGGCAGGTCCGCGCGCGCCGGACCGTCGGGGTTCAACAGGCCGTGGCCGATCCCGTCCGGGTTGACATGGCCGCCGGCGGCGAGAAACCCGTCCTCGGCGTCGCTGCAATCGCCGACTTCGTGCAGGTGAACCGCGCGCCAGCCTGCGCCAGAGCCAGGAGGGCCAGCGCCGAGCCCGGCGAGGCGGATGCGGATCAGCACGCCACCGCTCGGCGCGTCGAAGAGAACCGCGTGGCCCGCCTCGCCGCCGTTGCGGTTGACGAACCCGGCCGAGGCGGCGACGGTCCACCCCGGCGCGGCGAGCGGCTCGGCCATCCCGCCGGCCGCCGCATCGGAGGACGGATCGGGGGATGGGCGCCTTACATTTTCCTCATTGTTTCCACAGGACAGGAGCGCGAGGCCCCCAAGCGCGGCGCTGAGCCCCGCAAGGGCGGTTTTTTTGATGCTGGACGCCACGATTTTCCCCAATTCGCTTGCAAGAGCAGTTTAGCCGAAGTGTATTTGGTAATAAACTCGGGACGCCGGCGCGCCATATGTGCGCCCGATGCGTCTTTTGAGCGCCGACTTGAGCGCCGACCTGAACATTGCCGGCGCGCTTGGCTTTGGCGGCGCCGAATGCTAAGCCGTGATCCTATTTTTCTCATGATTCCAGAGGATTCCTCGCGTGGCGGACGATAACGACAACAACGACAGCACCGACGAAAACCAGACCCCGCCTTCCCCTCCATCCGGCCCCTCATCGGGCGTTTCGGCCGTGTCCATCGAGGACGAGATGCGCCGCTCCTACCTCGATTACGCCATGAGCGTGATCGTCAGCCGCGCCATCCCCGACGCGCGCGACGGGTTGAAGCCGGTGCACCGGCGGATTTTGTGGTCGATGCATGAAAACGGCTACGCCTGGAACAAGCCGTATAAAAAGTCGGCGCGCGTGGTCGGCGACGTGATCGGTAAGTACCACCCCCATGGCGACCAGGCGGTGTACGACGCGCTGGCGCGCATGGCGCAGGATTTCTCCATGCGCCTGCCGCTCCTCGACGGACAGGGCAATTTCGGCTCCATCGACGGCGATCCGCCAGCCGCCATGCGGTACACGGAAGTTCGCATGGACAAGCCCGCCCATGCGCTCCTGGAGGATATCGAAAAGGACACGGTCGAGTACCAGGCGAACTATGACGGTTCGGAAAGCGAGCCCCTGGTGCTCCCGGCGCGGTTCCCGAACCTCCTCGTCAACGGCGCGGGCGGCATCGCCGTCGGCATGGCGACGAACATCCCGCCGCACAATCTCGGCGAAGTGATCGACGCCACCATCACGATGATCGACGATCCCCATGTTTCCGACGAGGCGCTGATCGAGATCGTGCCGGGGCCGGACTTTCCCACCGGCGGCGTGATCCTCGGCCGGGCGGGGTCCAAAGCGGCGCTGCTGCTGGGCCGCGGCTCCGTGGTCATGCGCGGCCGGGCCGCGGTGGAGGAGGTGCGCAAGGACCGCTACGCCATCATCGTCACCGAGGTGCCGTACCAGGTGAACAAGGCGATGATGATCGAGCGCATCGCCGGGCTCGTGCGGGAGAAAAAGATCGAGGGCGTCGCCGATATCCGCGACGAGTCCAACCGCCAGGGCATTCGCGTGGTGATCGAGTTGCGCCGCGACGCCTCGGCCGACATCGTTCTCAACCAGCTTTACCGTCACTCGCAATTGCAGACGAGCTTCGGGGTCAATCTGCTCGCGCTCAACGCCGGCCGCCCGCAGCAGATGACTCTGCGCGACGTCCTGTCGTCCTTCATCGAGTTCCGCGAGGATGTGGTCACGCGGCGCACGAAATACGAGCTGAACAAGGCGCGCGACCGGGCGCATATCCTGGTCGGCCTCGCCATCGCCGTCGCCAATATCGACGAAGTGGTGGCGCTGATCCGCGCCGCGCCCGACCCGGCGACCGCCAAGGCGCAACTGATGGCGCGCGACTGGCCGGCGAAGGACCTCGCCCCGCTGGTGGCCCTGGTCGCCGACCCGCGCCACATGATGACCGACGGGGACAGGCTGAAACTCTCCGAGGAACAGGCCAAGGCCATCCTCGATCTGCGCCTTCAGCGCCTCACCGCCCTCGGCCGCGACGAAATCGGCGACGAGTTGAAGGGCCTCGCGGACAGGATCGCCGATTACCTCGACATCCTGCGCCGCCGCGACCGCGTCATGTCGATTATCAAGGAAGAGCTGACGGCGGTGCGCGACGAGTTCGCGACGCCGCGCCGCACCGAGATCGTCGAAGCCGAAGGCGAGGTTGAGGACGAAGACCTGATCGCCCGCGAAGAAATGGTCGTCACCGTCACCCACGCCGGATACGTCAAGCGCACGACGCTCGCGGCCTATCGCGCCCAGAAGCGCGGCGGCAAGGGCCGGGCGGGCATGAAGTTCAAGGACGAGGATTTCGTCTCGCAACTCTTCGTCGGCAATACGCATACCCCGCTTCTGTTCTTCACCAATACCGGCATGGCCTATAAAATGAAGCTGTGGCGCCTGCCGGAAGGCCCCCCCACCTCGCGCGGCAAGGCGTTCGTCAACCTCCTGCCCCTGGCGCAGAACGAGCGCGTCACGAACATTCTTCCGCTCCCTGAAGACGAAGACGCATGGGAGCGGCTTCAGATCATGTTCGCGACCGCCTCGGGCAATGTGCGCCGCAACAAGCTGTCGGACTTCCAGCGCGTCAACCGCAACGGCAAGATCGCCATGAAGCTCGACCCCGACGCCATCGAAGGAGGCGATGCGATCGTCGGCGTGCATATCTGCCGCGAGGAGGAGGATGTCCTGCTGACCACCGCCGCCGGCATGTGCATCCGCTTTCCCGTCGACGTGGTGCGCGTCTTCGCCGGGCGCACCTCCACCGGCGTGCGCGGCATCAGGCTGGACGCCGGCAACCGGGTCATCTCGATGGCGATCCTGCGCCATGTGGAGACGACCTCGGACGAGGCGCGGGCCTATCTCAAGCACGCCGCCGCCATGCGCCGGGCGGCGGGCGAGAGCGACATCATCGAAAGCGACGCAGGCGAGCCGGAAGACGGGGAGGCGGCCGGTTCCGATATCGATGTCGCGATCAGCCCGGAGCGGCTCGCCGAACTCGGCGCGGCCGAGCAGTTCATCCTGACCGTGACTGAAAACGGCTACGGCAAGCGGACGTCGTCCTACGAATATCGCACTTCGGGGCGCGGCGGCAAAGGCATCATTGCGATCCAGACGACGGACCGCAACGGCCCTGTCATCGCCGCTTTCCCGGTCGATGAGGCCGATCAGATCATGCTGGTCACTGATGGCGGGCAGATGATCCGCACACCCGTCGACGACATCCGCGTCGCGGGCAGGAACACGCAAGGCGTGACGATCTTCCGCACGCGCGAAGGCGAGCGCGTCGTATCGGTCGGACGGGTCGAGGATGCGGACGGCGAGGAAACGGATGTCGACGGGGGTGACGGCGGCGAGGGCGACATTCCCGAGGCGCCGGGGAAAGGGAGTTGAGATGGCGCCGAGAATAGGGCTTTATCCGGGTACGTTCGATCCGCTCACCATGGGGCATGTCGACATTGTCGAGCGCGCCGTCAAGCTGGTGGACGAACTGGTCATCGGCGTTGCGATCAACCGCGACAAGGGCCCGCTCTTCTCTCTTGAGGAGCGCGTCGAGATGGTCAATCAGGAAATGACCCGCATTTCGGAGAAAAGCGGCGTCGCCGTGCGTGTCGTGCCTTTCGAAACCCTGCTCATGCATTTCGCCGAAGCCGTCAACGCCAGCATTATCATCAGGGGGCTGAGGGCCGTTTCGGACTTCGAATACGAGTTTCAGATGGTCGGCATGAACCAGGCCCTCAACGACGATATCGAGACCGTGTTCCTCATGGCCGACGCCCGTTACCAGTCGATCGCCTCGCGCCTGGTGAAGGAAATCGCGCGGCTCGGCGGCGACATCTCGTCCTTCGCGCCCGCGCATGTGGTCGAACGGCTTCGCAAAAAGTTCGCCGCCCATGTGTAGCGCGCGCCGCTCCCCTCCTGTTACTCTCGCCGCGGCCCGGCCCCCGCGTCAACAAGTGGAACACCGCATGCGTTTGATGAAACAAGTCATTGCCTCCGCCGCCGCGGCGCTTGTCGCGGCGCTTCCGCCCGTCGCCGCCGCCCAGGAGGAGGAGGCTGAGACGCCCCTGCGCCCGTCGCAGGTCGTCGCCGACGCGCCGGACGCCGCATGGCGCCCGCTCGATCCGGAAAAGACGCTGTTGATGTATCTGCCCGCCGGGCTGGTGGTGATCGAGATGCGGCCCGATTTCGCGCCGGGCCATGTGGCGCGGATCACCGAACTGACGCGGGAGGGGTTTTACGACGGTCTGAATTTTCACCGCGTCATCGAGGGGTTCATGGCGCAGGGGGGCGATCCCAAGGGCGACGGCACCGGCGGCTCCGACAAACCGGACCTGGCGCCGGAGTTTACCCGCGACACTGCGGACGTTTCCGCGTTCACCGTGATCGGGCGTGACCGGATCGCGCCGCGGCTCGGCTATATCGACGGCATGCCGGTCGCCGCCCAGCCGGAGGCGCTGCGCTCCTTCCGGGCGGACCGCCGGGTCGATCTCTGGCCGCTGCACTGTCCCGGCGTCATGTCCATGGCCCGCGCCTCCCGCCCCGACAGCGCCAACAGCCAGTTCTTCCTGATGATCGGCGACAGCCGCCTCAATCTCGACCGGCGTTACACCGGCTGGGGCTGGATCGTCGACGGCTTCGAAGCGACGCGCCGCATCGTCCGGGGCGAGCCGCCGAGCCGGCCGACGCCGATCATCCGCATGCGCATCGCCGCCGATCTGGACCCCGGCGAGCTTGACGATATGGAGGTCATGCGCACCGGCAGCGAAAGCTTCATGCGGTATCTCAAGGCTGCGGGCGAGGTCGACGAAACAGGCTATGTGAAAGACATCTGCTCCATCAGGGTGCCGGTGCGTGTTAACGGAAAGATAGAATTATGACCGATAAGATGATCCTCAAGCTCGAGACCGGCGACGTGGTGATCGAGACCATGCCGGACAAGGCGCCGGCGCATGTGGCGCGCATCAAGGAACTGGCCGACGACGGGTTTTATGACGGGATCAAGCTGCACCGCGTCATCGACGGCTTCATGGCCCAGATGGGTTGCCCCAGGGGGGACGGCACGGGCGGATCGGACAAGGCGAACCTTCCGGCGGAATTCAACGACACCTCGCATCAGCGCGGGGTCTGCTCCATGGCGCGGGCCCAGAACCCGGACAGCGCCAACAGCCAGTTTTTCATTTGTTTCGACGACGCCTCGTTCCTTGACGGTCAGTACACGGCCTGGGGTCGCGTGGTCGAGGGCATGGAGCATGTGGACGCCGCGGAGAAGGGCGAGCCGCCGGCCAATCCCACCAAAATCGTCTCTTTCCGCACCGCCGACTAAGCCCGGCCCCGGCGCGCCGCCGCCGGCGCCGAACCGAACGGACGGGTCCGCGCCGTGACGATCGCTTATTTGCTGAACACCTATCCGCTGATCTCGACGACCTTTATCCGGCGCGAGATCGAGGCCTTGGAGCGCGCGGGCGTTGCGGTCAGGCGCTACGCCCTGCGCGGGCGCGGCGGCGAGGCAGTCGATCCCGCCGACATCGCGGAAAAGCCGCGCACGCACTATATCCTCGAAGGCAATGCGCCGCGGCTGCTGCTCGCCCTCTTGGCCGAAATCGCGACCAATCCCGCCGGGCTCGCCCGCGCCCTGGGTCCGTGGTTTGCGCTGCTGCGCGCCGCCCGCGGGGGCGTGGTGCGCCATGTCGCGTATCTGCTGGAGGCGGTCTATTTCCGCCGCCGGGCGCGCGCGGACGGCGTCGACCACGTGCATGTGCATTTCATGACCAACGCCGCGGCGGTCGCGATGCTGGCGCGGGTCATGGGCGGCCCGTCCTACAGCGTCACCTGTCACGGGCCGGACGAGCTGACCGACGCGCCGCTGCTCGATTTTCCGGCGAAGATCGGCCACGCCGCGTTCATCGTCGCCATCACCCATTTCTGCAAGTCGCAGCTTGTCCGGTTCAGCTCGATCGCAGCGGCGGAAAAGATCCACATCGTCCATTGCGCGCTGGATTTGACCGACTTCGAGGCGAGCCCGCCGCCCGGCAACCGCACCTTTGTCTGCGTTGGCCGGCTTTGCCCGCAGAAAGGCCAGGCGCAGATCCCCGCCGCAGTCGCCGCCCTGCGCAACGACTATCCCGATCTTGAAGCGCTCCTGATCGGCGACGGCGAATCCCGCGCCGAGGTGGAGGCGGAAATCGAGCGCTGCGGCGTCGGCGACCGGGTCCGCATTCTCGGCTGGAAAGCCAACCCGGAGGTTCGCGAGGCCATGCGTAACGCGCGGGCGCTCCTGCTGCCCAGCTTCGCCGAAGGCCTGCCCGTGGTGATCATGGAGGCGATGGCCCTCGGGCGGCCGGTGATTTCCACCTATATCGCCGGCATTCCCGAACTGCTCGACCGGGAATGCGGCTGGATCGTGCCCGCCGGGTCGCAGGCCGCGCTGACGGAGGCGATGCGCGGCGCGCTCGCCGCTTCGCCGCAGGATCTGGAGGTCATGGGGGCGGAGGGGCGCCGCCGGATCGAGTGCGGCCACGACGTCGATATCGAGGCGGCCAGGCTGAAGGCGCTTTTTGACGGCGCCGCCGCCCCCCGGCCGCTGTGAACGCCCGCCCCCCGGCGAAACTCGTCTTTTGAGCGCGCGGCCCGCTGCTGCGCTGGGGTTTTGCAATCGCGCCGCGAAGCGGCGACACTGTGAAACGAGAGCCGATGGAGCCCCTGCCATGACCGCCGATTATGAAACCGTAAACTATGAAACGCCCCATGACGGCGTTGCGCTGGTCGTCCTCAACAGGCCGGACAGACTGAACGCGTTCAACGCGGCGCTGCGCCGCGATCTCGCCGACGCCATGCGGCGGATTTCCGCCGACGACGCGATCCGCGTCGCCGTCGTCACCGGCGAGGGGCGCGCCTTCTGCGCCGGCGCCGATGTGAGCGCGGTGAACGAAGCGTCCAATGTGGAAGACGTTCTGAACACGGAATACGGCGCCTTTCTCGGCGTCATTCAGACCATGCCCAAACCCGTCATCGCTGCGATCAACGGTCCGGCGGCGGGGATCGGCATGACCACCGCCCTGACCTGCGACCTTCGTGTGATGGGCGCCGACGCCTATCTGATGAGCGCTTTCGCCAATATCGGGCTTGTTCCGGACGGCGGGCTGTCATGGCTGCTGACGCAGGAAGTGGGCTATGCCCGCGCTTACCAGCTTGCGGTCGAGGCGGAAAAGATCGACGCTGCGCGGGCGCTGGAATGGGGGCTCGTCAATCGCGTCGCGGCGGCGGGAGACACCCTCGCCAACGCGCTGGAATGGGCGAAGAGCCTGACCGAGCGCGCGCCGATCGCCATGGCGCTAACCAAGCGCGCCTTCCGCGCGGCCAGCCAGGAGGGCCTGCGCAACGCCATGGCCTATGAGGCGATGCTGCAGCGCACGGCCATTGCGACCGAAGATTGCGTCGAGGGCGTCAAGGCGCTGTTCGAGAAACGCAAACCCGCTTTCAAGGGCCGATAAAGCCGCAACGCCGCACGCGCTTCGCCTCTATGACGGCTTTGCGGGTCTGGCCCTCGCGCCGGCGCATGAAGGCTTTTTCAGGGCTGCGCTTTCAGGGCGTCGCCAGCCCCGTCGCGGCAAGCATGATCGCGCCGGCAAGGGCGAGCGCCGGACCGAAGGGCAGCGGCGTTTGCGCCGTCATCCTGACGCCGGCCAGGCGCATGATCAGCGCCCCGATCAATCCGGCGACGGCGCCGATGAACACGATCGGCGGCAGCGCCGGCCAGCCGAGCCACGCGCCGAGCGCGCCCAGCAGCTTGGCGTCGCCGAGCCCGAGCCCTTCAATGCCGCGCAGGCGGTAGAACGCCTCGGCGATCGCCCGGAACACGGCGTATCCCGCGACGGCGCCGATCAGCGCCGTCTGCCCGTCGACGAACGCCGCGCCCAGGCCGTTGACCGCCAGCCCGGCCAGGGCCAGGGGCAGGGTGAGCGCGTCCGGCAGGTACCCGGTTTCAAGGTCGATGACGGCGAGGGCGATCAGCATCCACAACAGGACGGCCGCGGCGGCGGCGGCGAGGGTCGGCCCGAACAGGAGCCACGCGCCGAGCGCCGCCGCGCCGCCCATAAGCTCCACCGCCGGGTACCGAAGCGATATCGGCGCGCCGCAGGCGGCGCATCGGCCCCGCGCGATCAGGAAGCCGGCGACGGGAACGAGGTGCGGGATCTTTATCCGCGCGCCGCAGGCGGGGCAGTAGGAGCGCGGCGCCATGAAATCGCCGCGCCGCCTGTCGTCATCGACAAGCCCCCACATGGCCGGTCCGCGATGGATGACGACATTGAGGAAACTCCCCGCCAGAAGGCCGAGAATAATCACCACCGCTATCGTCAAAAAGGGCATATGGTTTGGAAAAGACGGCAAGGCCCGGCTGGGTCAGCGCAAAATCGAAAAAGCGCGCATGCTTCAGTCCATAGGGCGGTTCGGCCTGGAAAGAAAGCAACGACGTTGAACGGGGGGGCGGGCGAGCCATGGGCTGTTTCCGGCCCGGCTCGTCGCTTAGGCGGACCAGCGCCCGCAGTCTTGTGAATCACACGATCAATTCGCGTCCGTCAGCGACGCCGCGTTGCTCGAAAAAAAGCCGCCCCTTAATGGGGGCGGCTTTTCTGAAGCATGGCGCGTTGTTGAAAGGGAGCCGCCGGAGGGCGGCTCCGCATTCGGTTCTAGAACCGCGCGGTCACCGAAGCCGACAGCGTGCGGCCGCGTTCGTAAGTGTTGAACTCGGTGCGGCGTCCTTCGGTGTTGATCTGGAATTCCTCGTTGCTTTCGCCGAGGAGGTTCCGCGCGCTGAGACCGATCGTCATGTCGGTTCCGGCCACGACGATGTTCTGGCGGAACACGGCGTCGAGCTGAATGCCCGGGCGTTCGAACACGTCGAGAAGACGCGCCGGGTTCGATTCGACGTCGCCCCGTTCGCCGCGCGCCAGCAGACGCTCGGAGACCCAGCCCAAGAGGACCGTGAACTGCGTGTTTTCGCCTTCCCAGCCGAACTGGGAGTTGACGATGTGCCGCGGCGTGCCGGCCAGCTGCGAACCGTCGATGCCGAAGGTGTCGCCCGGCGTGATGGTGCCGTCACGCTCCAGAATAAGATCGTCAGCGTCCGCGCTGATTTCCGATTCTGTGAACGTGTAGTTCAGAGAGAACAGCCATTCGCGATCCAGGAACCAGTTGTTCCAGGGGATTTCAAAATTCGACCGGAACTCCACCTCGCCGCCGTAAAGCTCGGCTTTCGGCGAGTTGATAAAGGTGGTCTGGAAGTTGAAGTCGCCCTGCGGGAACTGGATTTCCTCGATCGGGTTGTCGATTTCCTTATAGAAACCGGCGATCGTGAAGAACTGGTTGCGCCCGAGATAGAATTCGTAACGGGCGTCGTAGTTCCGGAACTCGCTGTCCTGAAGGAACGGGTTGCCGAGGAAGGTCCGGTCCGTTTCCGGGTCGAGGAAGGCGGAAGCCGCAAGTTCGCGGAACTGCGGGCGCGCGATAGTGTGCGAATAGCCCAGACGCAGTTGCATGTCGTCGGTAAAGTTCCACGTCACCGTCGCCGAGGGCAGCCAGTAATCGTTGGCGATCGTCGTATCGAACTGATCCGAGTTCACGAACCGGTCGAAGGTGTCGACGGTCTGTTCCGCATCTTCATAACGGACGCCGGCGGTGAAGCGAACCGTCGGGATCAATTCCGCATCCATTTGCGCATATGCGGCGTGAACCGTCAGTTCGCCGTTGTAGGAGCTGACGCCCTGGGTCGCGGTGTCCGTCAGACGGAACCGGTTGGGGTCGATGTTATCCGGCGAGAACAGGAAGTCGATCCGGGCCTGAGCCGTCTCCAGCGGAAGGCTGGTGTTCGTAATGAACTGGAACGGGTTGTTGATGAACGTCCGGTCGTTATCGACGTATTCATAACCGGCGGAAAGCGTGACTTCGCGCGCGCCGGAGATCGGAACGTACCAGAACGCGTCCGCGCCGCCGCTCCACGTATCGTCTTCCAGCTCGGAGAAGTTGATCCGGTGGAACGACGTGAACGGAACGAATGTCGGCACGTCGTTGGCGTCGAGAAGCAGGTCCGCGAACGAACGCTCATACGGAGAGTCGCGTTCGGCGCGGGCGAACGAGCCCCGCCAGTTGATCTCGAACTGGTCGCCAAGCTCGTGCTCGCCGGCGGCCTGTCCCATATAGAGGGAGCGCTCCAGGAAAATGCTTTCCTGAGTCTGGAAGTCGCCGATGTTGAAGTTGGCCTGTTCCGGGAAGTTCGGATCGTCGTTCGGCGACTGGATCTGCGATTGTTTGGTCGTCGAATGGATGTAGAGACCGGTCAGTTGGAGAACCTGGCGCTCCCATTCCAGGGACGTCGACAGGAGGCCGTTCACCGTCGTATCGAGGCTGGTCTCGGTCTGCCGCGTGTTGATGCCGACAACCTGGTTGTTCGCAAGCTGACGAACGGCTTCTTCCGTGGTCCAGTCCGACTTGTATCCGACGACGCCGGTAACGCCGAGCGTCATGCCGTTGTCGAAATCGAAAACGGCGCCGCCGTCGACGGAGGCTTCGTAATTCGGACCCAGCGTGCCTTCCTGGATGACGGAGAGCGGGGAGTTGACGAGGCTTTCGCCGACCAGTTCCTGTTCCGCGTCGGTCAGGTCTTCCAGCGCGGTGCCGGAGTTGATCACCGCTTGCAGCGGGCCGGGCACGTCGCGAATGCCGTCGTCAAAACCAAGCCAGTCAAGATCGCCGCCGTTGACGAAAAGACCGTCCTGACCGGTCGTGACGGTGTTGAGACCGACGCCGAGTTTGACGTTCAGGAAGTTTTCGGCCGGCGCGCGGAGCGTTTCCAGATCGATGATGCCGCCGCCAAATTCGCCGGGATAGTTCGGCGAAAAGGTTTTCTGAACCGCCGCGCCCTGAAGGATGTTGGACGGAAACAGATCAAGCGGAACCGTTCTCTTCAGCGGTTCCGGGCTCGGCAGCGGAGACCCGTTGAGGCGCGCCGCGGAGTAACGGTCGCCAAGGCCGCGGACATAGGCGAACTTGCCGCCGACAATGCTGAGACCGCTGAGGCGGGTCAGGGCCAGGGCGGCGTTGTCGTCGCCGGTGCGGGCGAGATCGTCAGCGCTCAGAAAGGTTGCAACCTGCGAGGTTGCGCGCTGCGGGTCGGGAATGTTCACGCCGCGAACGATGATTTCGTCGGCGATGACGGCGTTGGGACCGGTGGTCGTGTTCAGACCGCTTTCAGCCGCCTGGTCCTGGGCGAGCGCGGCGCTCGCGGGGGCGAGCATCGTGGTCGCCAGGAGCAGGCCGCATAATTTACGATGGAATGTCATGATTTCATCAACCTTAAAATTTGTTTCGAAAGGAACTGGGGCGGCGCGTTCCCCTCGAACGCGCCGCCCGCACGACCTGATTAGCAGTCGTCCGCTTCCAGACCGCAGCTCCATTCGGCCCACCAGCGATCGTTGCTGTCTTCAACGGCGCCGATGTATCCGACGTTTTCGAAGAAGGTGTCGATCGTTCCGGACGGATCGGTGAAGGCCGTCCGGCCCGCCGCCGCGGAGTCGTTGATGAAGCCGCTGATCAGGTTCACCGAGACAGCCTGGGTGTTGTCCGTGCCGGCGCCAACCGAGGCGACCGCAGCCGGGTTGTCCGGGTCCGCACGATCGAGACCGCCGACGCAATCGAACAGGGTGTTGTCGAAGCTCGGGTCGGTGCCGACGCCGTCGAAGGTGGCGTTGCCGTCGCCGGCGTCCTGCCAGCGGAAGCAGGCTTCCGTGGTGTCGGTCACGATGCCGTTGAAGAAGCGGCCGATGTGACCGGTGTTGATGCGGATGCCGTTGCCCGGTTCGGACGCGCGGGTGGTCGACAGGATCGTGAAGTTGCCGATATTCGGGTTCGTCGCCGGCGTGACGCCCGCACCCGTGCTCGACATTTCGAAGCCGTTGTCGCCGCGGCCGTCGCGCTGCTTCACGATGATGAACTGGGCGGAACCGTCCCAGCCCTGGTCGGTGTCGAGCGAGTCGTCGTCATTGCCCGTCAGGACGATGTGACGAAGGTTCGCCGTGCCGCCGAACATCTCGATGCCGTCGTCGGAGTTGTTGTGGACCTGAACGAAGTCGACGGTGGTGCCGTTGCCGACGCCGCCCATGGAGATGCCGTTCAGCTCATTGCCGGCGGCCAGCGGGAAGCCGGCGAACTTGACGAGCGTGTAGGTCAGCGAGCCGCTGTTGTCGTTGTCGACGCCTCCGCCGTAGGACGCTTCCGGCGCGGTGACGCCTTCGATGACGTTGGAGCAGGACGGATCGCCGAGAACGCCGGTGGCGCAGTCATTGATCGGCGCGCGGCCGAGGATGACCAGGCCGCCCCACTCGCCCGTCGTGTCGAGGCGCAGGTTCGGCGCGACCGAGTCCTGAAGGTCGGCTTCAGAAGTCATGACGACCGGGTTCTGACGCGTGCCGTTCGAGAAGATCTGCGAACCGCGGTTGACGATCAGGAAGTCGGCGCCGGAGTTGCCGAAGACCGACACGCCCGGTTCGATGGTCAGGACCGCCGGGTCGCCGCCGGAAGCGTCGAAGCCCACGTCCTCGCCGATGTCGACACGGCCGTCGAGTTCGTAGAAGTTGCCGCGGGTCAGAGTGATGTCGTCCGTCTGAACGCCGGTCAGCTGGCAGACATTGGTGCCGTTCAGCGTGCCCGTCAGAGACGTGCCGGTCGGGCAGGTCGGATCCGGGAACAGCGCGAAGGTCCAGCCCGTCGCCCAGTTGTTCGTCGCGGATTCATTCGGACCGAACGCGCCGAGATAGTCCGCGTCGACGAAGAACGGATCGATGGTTTCGATGTCGACCGGGGTCGCCGCGCCGCCGTCGGCCACGGCGATTTCGTTCATGCCGGCCTGGAAGTCGCTGGTGATGGTGGACCCGCCGATCGTATTGTTGGTGTCCGCAGCAACCGCGGCAACCGCCGCCGGCGCATCCGGATCGGCGCGATCAAGGCCGCCGACGCAGTCGAAGGTGACGGAGTTGAAGGTCGGGTCGACGTTCAGGCCGTCATAGGTGTCGTTGCCGTCGCCGGCGTCCTGGTAGCGGAAGCAGGCTTCCGTGTTGTCGGTGACGACGCCGTTCAGGAACCGTCCGATGTGGCCGGTATTGATGCGGATGCCGTTGCCCGGCTCAGACGCGCGCGTGGTCGACAGGATCGTGAAGTTGGCCACCTGCGGGTTCGTCGCCGGCGTGACGCCCGCGCCCGTGCTGGACATTTCGAAACCGTTGTCGCCGCGGTCGTCGTTCTGAACAACGAGAACGAATTGAGCGCGACCGTCCCAGCCCTGGTCTGTGTCGAGCGAGTCGTCGTCGTTGCCGGTCAGCACGAGGTAGCGGATGTTGGCGGTGCCGCCGAAGAACTCGACGCCGTCGTCGGAGTTGTTGTGCACCTGGATGTATTCAAGCGTGGTGCCGTTGCCGACGCCGCCGAACGAGATGCCGTTCAACTCGTTGCCCGCGGCCAGCGGGAAGCCGGCGAAACGGACCTGAACGTAGCGCAGGGTGCCGCTGTTGTCGTTGTCGACGCCGCCGCCATAGGACGCTTCCGGCGCGGTGACGCCTTCGATGACGTTGGAGCAGGACGGATCGCCGAGGACGCCGGTGGCGCAGTCGTTGATCGGCGCGCGGCCGAGGATGACCAGGCCGCCCCATTCGCCGGTGTTGTCGCTGCGGTCGGTCGCGGGATCGGCTTCCAGGTCGGCGCGGCTGGTGAAGATGATCGGGGCGTCGGCTTCGCCGTCAGCCTCCATGCGCGAACCGCGGTTGACGACAATGAAGTCGGCGCCGGATTCGCCGAACACCGTCACGCCCGGATCGATGGTCAGAACCGCCGGGTCGCCGCCGGAACCGTCGAAGCCGACGTCTGCGCCGACGTCGATGCGGCCGCTGATGCGATAAGCGACGCCGATGCCGTCGCCGTTGTCGTCTTTGAACTCAAGGGTGACGTCGGAAAGGAACGTGCCGGCGATGTCGCAAACCGTCTGATCGGTCGTCGAGCCGGGGATGTCGATCGGGGTCGCATTTTCGGTAAAGCCGGTCGGGCATGCGTCAGCGGTGACACCGCCGCCGCCGCCGCCGCCACCGCCGCCGCCCGGAGGGGTGCCCGGGCTGCTCGGACCAGGTGAAGCGATTTCTTCGCCTTGCGTACAGGCGGCAAGCGCGAGCGCGCCGCTGCAAGCGAGAAGGATCGAACGGAAATTCGAGGGAAGGCGCATAGGATAAACCCCGCAAGAGATGATTGCTATAATTGTGTAAGGCCGCGACGCCCCACGCCTCACAGCCCATGCGGGATACGCCTATAGTCATAGAAAGACAGTTCAGTGTAAGTTATATGTCAGTTTTGTTACCGGGTCTTCCGGTTGCCGGCTGAATATGGAAAAATATCATTAGATTCAGGATGCTAGATTGGAATTAGAAATAATTGCGACCGGTTGAAGATGCAGCGGCCGAGACGAAATAGGGGTTGTTGTGTCTTTTCAGCACCATCCGGCGGCGCGCGGCGCCAAGAATATGTTTACAAATAGCCCTGTAATGATTTTGCTTTTATTACTGAGAAAGTAATAAAATTTCTTCAGCTCTGCAGCTTATATGGTTAAGCTCACGCCTTGCGCGGCGCCTGCACTTTTTCTTCGGCAGTTTTCTGTTTGCGTTCGCCTGGGTTTAATCGTTAACCTTTCATGAGACGCCGATCTTGCGCCTCGATGAAATGTCCACGACGAATCGCGTCGCTGCGCCGGCGCGGTCCTGCTTCTGGACCTGTTTTCAGAATTGGGCCTTAAGGAAATGAGCCTTTAAGAAATAGGCAGTGTTTTCAGTCTTAAGTTGAATTAAGATTTTTAGGGCGCGCGCCGAATGGGCTGGGCGCGCGGCTCGGGTTTTGCTATGGCTGCGCGAATTCGGCGTTCGGAAGTTGCCTTGTCGGCGGCGCGATACGGTGGTTGGCCATGCGCTTGGCTATGCGGCTGGCAATAACGCATTAATAAGGTGTCTCGTTTTGGCCGTTCTCGGGCGTTCTGGAAAACCGCATCGGACAGGAGCCGCCATCAGCCTGTCCGACATCCTCGCGCGGGCGGAAGGGCTCGGGGCGGCGCTGAAATCCCGCTCCGCGCCCAGGGCGGTCGAGATCGCGCTCGTCCTGGCGATCGCGGTGATTCTCGCCAGGCTCGTCATAACGCTTTTCGCGCCGCTCCCTCTGCCGCAAGGGGAGGTGGTGGCGAGCGCGCCTGCGGCTGCGGGCGCCGGACAGGCCGCCGTCAAAAGCCCGTTTCCCGTCGCCGCCGCGCCGGAGATCGCCGCCGCCGCGCCCCCGGCGAGTGAAGAGGTCGCGGAGACGACCCTCGACCTGACCCTGACCGGCGTGACCATCTGGCCCTCTCCGGAAAGCGCCTCGGCCGCGATCCGCACGCCGGACGGGCGCCAGAAACGTTTCAGCATCGGCGACGAGATCGTACCCGGCGTCACTCTTGAGGCGGTTTACGCCGACCAGGCGATCATCGACACCAACGGCGTTCGCGAATCGCTGCGGTTTGAGTCTAAACTGAATCCGGATCAATTGAGCGACCTGCCGCAGGAGCCGATCCGGCCCCATGGACGGCGCGACCCCGATGCGCCGCCCGCCGCCGTGACCGGGGAGAGCATCGGCCAGTTGGCCTCGGTCTTGCGTGTCGCGCCGGGGATGAACGCCGAGGGCGATCTGGTGGTGGAACTTTATGCGGCGCGCGACCGGTCGGCCTTCTCCGCGCTCGGGCTGGAGGACGGCGACCGCCTGGTGTCGATCGACGGCTCGCCGGCGCCGTCCAATCCCGCGGCCCTGATCGAGGCGCTGAACCGGATGCAGCGCGCTGAGCGGGCCTCGATCGTTGTGGAGCGAAACGGCGAGACCGTGCCGCTTCAAGTGTCGCTGCCTGATTTGTTTGGGGACTAAAGGGAATGTCGGTGAAGGTCATCGTGAGATCCGTCATTGCGCTGGCGGCGAGCCTCGGAGCGCTCGCCGCGCCGGCGGCGGCGCAGCAAGCGGCCTGCCGCATCGAACTCAATTACGAAGACGCCGACATCCGCACGGTGGTCGACGAAATCGCCATCCGTACGGGGCGCTATTTTGTGCTGGACCCGGCGGTGCAGGGGCGGGTGACGATCAAGTCGCCCCCCAATGGCGGCATTTGCGCCGACGAGGCGTGGGAGCTGTTCCAGGCGATGCTGCGCGCCAACGACTTCGTGGCGGTGCCGATCGGCGACCAGAAGTTCCGCATCGTGCCGATCCAGGAATCGGCGCGGTCCGCCGGGCGCGTCGGCGGCGACGGCGGCGGCCTCGACCTCGTCACGGAAATCGTCCGCCTGCGCTACGTGGACTCCCGCGAAGCGTCGGCCAATCTCGCGCAGATCATCGGCGCCAGCGGCGTCGTCAGCCCGGTGCGCAGCGGCAATTCCATCATCCTCGTCGACACCGCGAGCAACGTTCAAAGGCTGCGCAAGGTCCTCGCCGAGCTTGACCGCGACCCGACCGTGTTCCGGCGCATCGCCCTCAAGAACGCGTCGGCCGGCGACGTGGCGCGGGTGGTGAGCGACCTCGCCTCGGAGATCGTCAGCGACCAGGAAGGCGTCAATGGCGGCTTCAGCATCGCGCCGGTGGAGGCGAGCAACTCCCTGTTCGTGCGCGCCGACCCCGCCCTGATGACCCGCATCGAGGGCGTCATCGCCGAACTTGACGCCTTCGGCGGCAACACCTCCAACCTCTCCGTTATCTATCTCAACCATGCGGACGCGGAGGAACTGGCGCCGCTCCTGACCGAGGTCGCCAACAACGCCCCCAATTCGGCCGGCGGGGAGAACGCGGCGCCGCGCGTCAACCGCGCCACGATTTCCTTTCACAAGCCGACCAATTCGCTGATCATCAACGGCGACGCGGAGATCCAGCGCCGGCTCCAGAACATCATCGCCAAGCTGGACATCCGCCGTTCGCAGGTCCTTGTGGAAGCGATCATCGTCGACATATCCGAACGTTTGAACCGCGATTTCGGCTTCCAGTACTTCCTGACCGGAAACGGCGAAAACGGCGTGCCGTTCACGGCCACGAATTTCCCGGCCGGCCCCAATCTCCTGCCCGCCGCCGGCGCGGCGCTTTTGCGCGGCGACGCCCTGTCCGGCGTCTTCGACAGCGACGGCGACGGGGAGGCGGACGGGGACCTGGCGACGCCGCTGCTGGAATCCGCGCTCAACTCCCTGCTCAATCTTCAGGGCGGCACGATCGGCGGCGGCCTGGAGTTCGGCGACGGCAACATCTTCGGCGCGATTCTCAACGCGATCGAGACGGACCGGAACTCCAACATCCTGTCGACGCCGTCGGTCCTGACCCTCGACAACCAGACCGCGCGGCTCCAGGTCGGCCAGGAAATCCCGATCACCACCGGCGAACAACTGGGCGTGGGCTTTGACAACGCTTTCCGGACCGTCCAGCGCGAGGAGGTCGGCGTTATCCTGGAGGTGACGCCGCAGATCAACGAAGGCGACGTCGTCACGCTGGAAATCACCCAGGAGATTTCCAGCATCGACGGCACCGCGACGGCGGCGGCCACGGACATCGTCACCGACCAGCGCATCATCACGACGACGGCGCTGGTCGATAACGGTCAGGTGCTGGTGATCGGCGGCCTGATCAGCGAACAGTACGACGACATCGACAGCAAGGTGCCGTATCTCGGCGACATTCCGGGGCTGGGGGCCCTGTTCCGGACGACGTCGCGCCAGGACGAGCGGACCAACCTGATGGTGTTCATCAGGCCCACGATCATTCGCGACCCGGAGACCGCGACGCTCGCCACGCGCAAGAAGCTTGACTATATCCGCGCGCGGGAACTGTTGCGTCATGGCGGCCCGCAGGCGCCGGTGGACCGCCTGATCGACCAGGTCACCGGCGTCGACCGGCCCGAGCCGCCCCGGGAGGGGCCGAATCCGAGCATTGCGGAGGTCGAATGAACATGGACGGCGCACGGCAAACGCCGCCGGCGGCGCATGACGTTCCGCAGGACGCGGCGGCCGAAGCGGAGGCGGCGCCCCTGCCGGCGGCGCGGCTCGCTTACGCTTTCGCCAAGGAACGCGGCATGCTGGTGCTCGACGGCGCGGCCCGCCCGGTCGTCATCGGCGTGCGCGGCGATCCCGATCCCTGGGCGCTGATCGAGGCGCGCCGGGCCGTGGGCGCGCCGATCCGGATCGACAAGCTGCCCGAGGACGCGTTCGAGCGCCGCCTTTCCGAAATTTACTCCGTGGAGGGCATTCCCACCGACGATTTCGACCTCGCCAGCGACGACGCCGATCTCGCCTCCCTCGCCGAGGGCCTGCCCAAGACCGCCGACCTCCTCGACAGCGAGAACGACGCGCCGGTGATCCGGCTCATCAACGCGCTGATCGCCGAGGCGGTGAAGGTCAAGGCGTCCGACATTCACGTGGAGCCCTATGAAAAGGCGCTGTCCGTCCGCCTGCGGATCGACGGCGTCCTGCGCGAAGTATTGTCCCTGCCGGCGCGCATGACGCCGGTGCTGACCTCGCGGGTGAAGGTGATGGCGCGTCTCGACATCGCCGAAAAGCGCGTGCCCCAGGACGGGCGCATCTCCATCGCGCTCGGGGGCAAGACCGTGGACGTGCGCGTCTCCACCCTGCCGGCGCGGTTCGGCGAGCGGGTGGTGATGCGTCTCCTCGACAAGGACGAGGCGCGCCTCGATCTCGATGGGCTCGGCATGCCGGAGACGACGCTGAAGCGCTTCAAGCAGACCCTGCAACGGCCGAACGGCATCATTCTCGTCACCGGTCCGACGGGATCGGGCAAGACGACGACGCTCTACGGCGCCCTGTCGCTGCTCAACGACCCGAGCCGCAACATCCTCACCGTCGAGGACCCGGTGGAATACGCCCTGGAAGGCGTTGGCCAGACCCAGATCAATCCCAAGGTCGGCATGACCTTCGCCACCGGACTGCGCGCGATCCTCCGTCAGGACCCGGACGTCGTCATGCTGGGCGAGATCCGCGATGTGGAAACCGCCGAGATCGCGGTGCAGGCCTCGCTCACCGGCCACCTCGTGCTGTCCACGGTGCACACCAATTCCGCGGCCGGCGCGATCACGCGCCTGCGCGACATGGGGGTGGAGCCGTTTCTCCTCTCCTCCACCGTCGCCGCGGTGTTGGCGCAGCGGCTCGTGCGCCGTCTTTGCCCGTCCTGCAAGGAACCCTACGAGGCGGACGACGCCGCGCGCCGCGTCATGGGCCTGCCCCTCGGCGCGCCGCTGACGCTGCACCGTCCGGTCGGCTGCGGGCGGTGCAACCATACCGGCTATGAAGGCCGGGTCGGCGTTTACGAACTCATCACCGTCGACGAAAAAATGAAACGGCTGATCCACGACAACGCCAGCGAGCACGATCTCGCCGACCATGCTTTCCAGAAAGCCGACACGCTGGCGCAGTCCGGATTCCGCCATGCGCGCGCGGGCGTGACCTCGATCGAGGAAGTCATGCGCGTCGTCCGCCAGGAGGAAGAGGATGCCGGCGTTTGAGTACGAGGCGCTTGACGTCAGCGGCAAGACCCGGCGCGGCGTTCTGTCCGCGGACAGTCAGCGCGCGGCCCGGCGGGAGCTGCGCGCGCTCAACCTGACCCCGGTCGACATTTCCGAGCCCCGTTCGGGCGGCGCGCGCAAGGCCGGCTCGAAGGGCGCGGCGAAAACGCCGCGGGTGAAACCGGGCGACCTGGTGGTGATGACGCGCCAGCTCGCCGCGCTGCTCGGCGCCTCGACGCCGCTGGAAGAAGCGCTCAACGCCGTCTCCATGCAGACCGACAACCCGGCCGCGCGCTCGCGCATCCTCGCCGTGCGCGAACGGGTGATGGAGGGCTGGCGGTTCGCGGACGCGCTGGGCGAGGACCCGAAATCCTTCCCGGCGCTCTATCGCGCGGTGATCGCCGCGGGGGAGACCTCGGGCGATCTCGGCGGCGTCATGGGGCGGCTCGCGGAGATGCTGGAGAAGAACCGCGCCATCAGGAACAAGGCGGTCGCCTCGCTGATCTACCCCGCGGCCCTGGCGCTGGTGGCGGCGGGCGTCGTCACCGCGCTGATGGTGTTCGTCGTGCCCAAGATCATCGAGCAGTTCACCGCCTTCGACGCCGAACTGCCGTTTCTGACGCGGCTGGTCGTCGGCGTTTCGAACGGCATCGTCGATTACGGTCTTTACGCGCTTATCGCCGCCGCCGTCATCGGCGCGGGGCTCTGGCGCGCCATGAAGGAAGCGCCGGTCAGGCTGTTCGCGGACCGCCAGACGCTGCGCCTGCCCATCCTCGGGCGCCTCGGCCGGGCCGTCGACGGCGCACGCTTCGCGCGCACGCTGGCGACGCTGTTCGCCGGGGGCGCGCCCCTGCTCGACAGCCTTGTCGGCGCCCAGCGCACGGTGTCCAACAGCTATATCCGCAGCCGCCTCGACGGGACGGTCACCATGGTCGGCGAGGGGGCCTCGCTCGCCGCCTCTCTGAAGCGGGCGGGCGAGCTGCCGCCGATGCTGATCCACATGGTCGCGGCGGGCGAGCGCGCCGGCGCCCTGCCGGAACTGCTCGACAAGGCCGCGTTGCAGCTTGAGGAGGAATTCGACACCGCCTCGACCGTGGCGTTGCGTTTGCTCGAACCCATGATCATTATCGCCATGGGCGGCGCCGTGGTGGTGATCGTCCTGTCGATCATGCTGCCGATTCTGCAACTGAACGCGCTCGCCGCCGGTTGACGGGCGAGGCGGTTGATTATCGCGCGCCCCGATGATGAAATCGCGACATTGACAACGGAGATCCCCATGACGGCCCCATTCATCCTTGAGCGGAAGACCCGGCAGCGGCAAGGCGCGCGCCGCCGGCAACGCGGCATCACCCTGGTCGAGCTTCTGGTCGTGCTCGCCATCCTCGCGCTGATTTCCGCGATCGTGGTTGTAAACGTCCTGCCCGAGCGCGACCGCGCCGCGGTTCGCAAGGCCAGGATCGACATCGGCGTGATCGAGACCGCGCTCGACCAGTACCGGCTGGACATGCTTCGCTACCCGACGACGGAGCAGGGCCTGGAGGCGCTGCTGAACGTGCCGTCCGACGCGCGCCAGCCTGAAAATTACCGCCCCGGCGGCTATCTGCGCGGCGCGGTGCCGCTCGATCCCTGGGGCAATGTCTACCAGTATCGCATTCCGGGCGATCGCGGCGGCGCGTTCGATCTGTTCTCCCTCGGCGCGGACGGCGAGCCCGGCGGCGAGGGGCTGGACGCGGATATCGGCAATTGGTCGGAAAGCTGACGGATAAGCGCGGCGCGCGGCCGGGAGAGCGCGGCCTGACGCTGATCGAGCTTCTGGTGGTGATGCTCGTCGTCGCCATGTCCGCGGGCCTCGTCGCGATCAACATGCCGCCCGCGCCGAGCGAGGCGCGGCGGGAGGCGGAAAGGTTCGCCGCGCGCCTCGCCGTCGCCGGCGAGCAGGCGATCATGAGCGGCGCGGTCATCGGCATGGAGCTGGAGCCGGGCGGCTACCGCTTTTACCGCTACGACCGCGGGGAATGGCGCGACACGCAGCTGGGGCCGCTGGGCGCGGCCCGCTTTCCGTCCGACGTGGCGGTGGACTTCACGGTACTGGAGCCCGCGCAGCGCAACGAGGACGAGGCGCGGCGGCGCATCGAACGGGAACAGCGCGAACTGGCCGAGGCCGACGCCGCGTTCGCCGCGCCGAACGTCTTTTTCTCGCCCACCGGGGAGACCACGGCGCTCGACGTCGTGTTCAAGAGCCGTCGCGGGGCGTTGCGCCTCAGCCTCGACAACGCCGGCGCGCTGGAGGGACCTGTTGAAGACCGTTTGTAGGCAGATGAAATCGCCGCTGATTGCGCGCCAGGAGGGCGTGACCCTGGTCGAAACGCTCGTTGCGCTGGCGATCATGGGGCTGGTGGCGGGCGCCGTGCTGACGCTGGTCGCGCAGAACACCCGCTTCGCGGCGGCGGCGCGCGACCGGACCTACGCCGCCATCGCCGCCGACAACGTCATGGTGCGCGAGCTTGTCCGCGAAGGAACCGTCGAGGTCGGCGAACAGTTCGGATCGACGCAACTCGCCGGCCGGGACTGGCCCTATCGCGTCACGATCGTCGAAAGCGGCGTCGAGAATGTCTATCGCATCGACGTCGATGTTTTCAGCGGCGAACAGGCAGTCGCCAGCGCGGTCACGCTGAGGCGCGCGCCGTGACGCGCCGGGCGGTGCGATACGCGGCGCGCCGTCCGGGCGGCCGGGGGCAACGGGGCCTGACCCTCGCCGAAGTGCTGGTCGCCCTGCTTGTGTTTTCCCTGATTGCGGCGTCGAGCGTTTACGCCCTGCGCCTCGGCGTCGACGCGCGGGATCAGCTGGAGGCCGCCGACGCGGAGCTGAAAAGGCTGCAACTGGCGCGTATGCTGATCAAGGAAGATCTGGCGCAAATCGTTCGCCGGCCCGCCCGCGACGAGTTCGGCATCGCGGCGCCCAGCGTCTTTTTCGGCGGCGATGTGGTGTTCAGCGGGCGCGAGGAAGACGACGAGCGCATCCTGTTCTCCTTCGTGCGCGGCGGCTGGATCAATCCCGGCGCGGTCGCGCCGCGCAGCGCGCTGCAACATGTGGAGTATGTTTTCACGAGGCGCGCGCTGGTCCGCCGGGCGCGGGCCTTTGTCGACGAGACGCAGGCGAGCGAGGGTGTCGAGCGCGTGCTGTTCGACGATCTTGACGATGCGCATACGGAATTTCTGATCGGGGAGGCGCGCGGCGACCTCGACTGGGCGGAAATCTGGCCCGTGGCCGGCGCGGGCGCTGGGGGCGCCGCGGGCGGGAGCGGCGGCGGCGTCAATCTCGCCGCGCCGCGTGCGGCGGCCCTGGTGATCGAGGAGAACGGCGCGCCGCCGCTGCGCATGCATTTCTGGATCGGCGATCTCGGCCAGGGGAGCGGCGGATCATGACCGGGCGCGCGAGGCAGGCGGCTGAAACGCGGCGCTTCAGCGCGAAGCGGCGGGATGTTCGGGAACAACGCGCTCGGGAGCGGGGCGCGGCGCTGCTGATCGTGCTTCTCCTGGTGGCGACCCTGTCCTTCATCGCCCTCGCGGCGACGGAGCGCACGACCCTTGCCGCGGCGCGCTCGCTCAACGAGCGCGTGCGCGCCGAAAGCGTGTGGTACGCCTTCGGCGCGGAAACCCTTGCGCTGGCGGCGCTGGAAGCGGCCTATGACGCCCGCGACGGGCGCATGTCGATCGACGACGAATGGGCGAACCAGCCCCTCGACGTACCGGTCGATCAGGGGCTCGCCCGGCTGCGCTTCATCGACGACACCGCCTGTTTCAACGTCAACAGCCTGGCCCTGGAAGTCGCCGCCGGCGCCGGCGGGGAGGACGGCCGCGGCTCTTCGTTCGGCCGCTTCGGCGCCGGCGGTCCGCAAGCGCCGTCGCCGCGGACCGAATTCGCCGCCCTCGCGCGCAATCTCGGCCTCAGCGAATTCGACGGCCTCGCCATCGCAGAAGTGATCGCCGACTGGATCGACGCGGACGCGGACCGGCGCCCGCAAGGCGCGGAGGACGCCCATTACGGCGGCTTGCCGTCGCCCTACCGGACCGGCAACGCGCCGGTCGCCGCCCTGTCGGAGCTGCGGGCCATGAAAGGCGTCACCCGGGAGATTTACGCCGTGCTGAAGCCGCATCTCTGCGCGCATCCGGGCGACGCCCCGTCGGCCATCAACGTCAACATGCTTGTCGAAAGCGACGCGCCGGTGCTGGCCGCGGCGCTGGAGCGCCACGCCGGGGGAGCGCCGGTGCCGGTGCAGACCGCGAGCGACATCATTGCGGCGCGGCCCCCCGGCGGATATGAGAACGCCGCCGCGTTTCTGGCCGAACCGGGGGTGCAGGCGCTCGGCGTCAACGCCGCCGCCGTGGGAGATCGCTTCGCCGTGACCTCGGCCTATATGCGCGCGCGTGTAGAGATTATTTATGATACTGCCCTATTCAACATGACGGCGCAGATTGCGCTCAGCAGCGCCGGACAGGCATCCGTGCTGGCGCGACGGTTCGGAGCCGAAGAGTGAAGGAAACATTAATTCTTTTGTTGGGACAGTCGCCCGAGGCGCCGGTTCGCTGGGCGTTCCTCGGCGAGGGCGGGATCCTGCAGGCCGACGTCGCCCCGTCGCTGGCCGATCTTGAGCCGCTCAGGGCCCGCGCGGGCGACGCGAAGGTGGTTGCGGTGCTGCCGGGCGAACTGGCGGCGATGCGCGTGATGGCCGCGCCACCGCGCGCCGCCTCGAAGTTCCGCGCCGCCGCGGCGTTCCTCCTGGAGGACGAACTGGCGGAAAATCTCGAAACCCTGCACGTGGCGGTGATGCGCCACCCGGACGGCGCCGGCCTCGCCCTCGCCGTCAAGAAAACCGTGATGGACGCCTGGCGCGACGCCTTCGCCGCCATCGGGATCGCGCCCGACCACATGGCGCCCGATTTCGCCCTGTTGCCGCTTGAGCCGTCCCGCGCCGCGCTGGTCTGCGAAAGCGACCGGCTGTTCGGCGTCTTCGCCCTCCAGGGCTTTGCGATCGAACGGCCGCTCGCCGACGCCCTGGCGGTGATGATCGCCGACGCGGAGGGCGTCGACAGCGTCATCGCCTTCGGCGACGCCGACACCGAGCGGGTGGAGTATCTCGACAAGCCGATCGAATGGCGCGGCGGCGCTGACGACGCCTCCATGTTCCGGCTCTACGCCGGCGCCGCGAAGACGGCGGGACAGGCGGCCTTCGCGCCCAATCTTCTTCAGGGGGCGTATCGCAAGCGCCGCGACTGGCGCGCCGATTTCGCGCCGTGGCGGCGGGCCGCGGCGCTGGCCGCGGCCTGCCTCGCGGCGATGGTCGCCGGCGTGGTCGCCGACGGCGTGCGCTCGGCGCGTCTCGCCGACCGTCTCGACGCGGAAGCGCTGGCGCTGCACCAGACCGCGTTTCCCGACGAGGCCGGCGCCGCGCCCCGCGCCCATGCGCGGCGCGTCCTTGCGGCGGGCCGTCAGAGCGCGCAGTTCCTGCCCCTGTCCACCCATTTCGCCGAGAGCCTTGAAGAACACGACGCCATCCAGGTCGACCGTATACGGTATAACGCCTCGCGCGGCGAGTTCTCCATCAATCTGCGTTTTGCGGACATCAACGATCTTGAGGGGCTGAAACGCTCGCTGGCCGAGCGCGGCGTGGAAACGTCCGAGCCCGGCGGGGTGCGCCGCACCGGCAATGTCTTTATCGGCGAGTTGAGGGTGCGGGCGTCATGACGTGGTGGACCGATCTTTCCAGGCGCGAACAGATCCTGATCGGCGTCGCCGCCGCGCTGTTCGCGGCTTTTGTGCTGTCGCTCATGGTGGCGCGCCCGCTGATGCAGTGGCGCGAGGACGCGGCCGCGCGCGCGGCCGCGGCGCGGGACGGCTACGAACTGGTCGCGTCGGCCGCCGCGATCGGGGCCGCGCGCCCGGCGCCGGGCGAGACGAGCGGCGCGCCCTTGCGCCAGGCGGTGCTGTCCTCCGCGTCGGCGGGCGGCGTCGATCTCGTGCGCATCACCAATGCGGGCGAGACCCAGATCGAGGTGCAGACCCAGCCAGTCGACGGCGACGTTCTATACCAGTGGCTTGCGACGCTGGAGCGCCGTCACGGCGTCAGCGTCGTCTTTGCCGACATCGCCCGCGGCGAAGGGGGCGCGGTGAACGCGCAGGTTCTGGTGCTGGAGCAGCGCCGATGACGGCGGCGCTGAACGTCATCAAAGCCAACGCCGCGCTGATCGCCCTGGGCGCGGCGGTGTTCGCGGCGACGCTGATCGCCCAGGCGCCGGCCTCGATCATCCCGGCCCTGATCAATCTCGACGGGCGCGGCGTCGGTTTCGTCGCCGTAGAGGGCACGATATGGCGTGGCCGGATCGACGGTCTGACCTACAACAACGCGCTGATCGGCGACGTCAGCTACCGCGTGTCGCCGCTTTCGCTCGCGCTCCTGTCGCCGCGGGTGGAGGCGTCGTCGACCGGCGGCGCCGTTCGCGGCAAGGCGCGGGTGCGGGTCGGGCTCGGGCGCCGCCTCGAGATCGCCGACACCGCGCTCGACGTCGATGTCGGCGCGTTCGCCGATCGGGGCATCATGGGCCGGCCCGTGGAGGGGGTGGCGCAGATCACCGTCGCCCGGATCGCGCTCAGCGCTGCCGGCTGCCGCGCCGCCGACGCGCGGTTGTGGACCGACGTGCTCGACGAGCCGGTGCAGCGGTTTCGCGGCGAGGATTTTCCCATGACCGGCAATGTGCGCTGCGACGGCGACGATCTTGTCGCCTCGATGGCCGGACAGAGTTCGGACGGTCTGGCGCAGATGGCGTTGCGGGTGAGGCCGAATTTCAGCTACGAGATAACCGCGCGGGCCGAAGTCGACCAGGAAGAGCTCGCCTCCGCCCTGCGGTTCTTCGGTTTTGAACAGGACGGCGATGCGCTGGTCTACGGGTCGGCGGGCATGCTGCGAGGCGTTGGAACATGAAAGCGATGAAAAGGCTGATGATGGCGGCGCTGGCCCTGGCCGGCGCGGCGGGATGCGCGGCGACGCCGGGCGGCGCGCCGTCCGCGGCGGCCCCCGCTGCGGGGCCGGCCACGCTCGCTGACGGCCTCGCCCTCGGGCCGCTGCCGCAGGCCGCCATCCCGGCGGAGTCCTGCGGGCTCCTGTTGTGGACGGTCAGTTCGCAACGGCCGATCCCGGTGTTCCGGTTTCTTTCAGGCAAGTCGGCGGAGATCCAGCTCGGCGGGCGGATCGTGTCCCTGACGCTGGTCGACGCCGCCGGCGAGAGCGCCTACGGCGTCTTCGAACAGCAGGTTTTTCAGGGGCCGGACGGGCTCGCCGTCGAGGTGACGGGCGCCTTCGGCGTCGGGTTCAACGGCGGCGTTTATCTTGAAGACGGGGTGATCCGCTTGCGCGACGCCGAGGGTTGGAGCGCGGTCACGCCTGCGGCCGGCGTCGCCGGTTGCCGCTAGGCCGCGCCCGCAAGGGGCCGGCGCCGCCGGTTGCGCTCCCTGACGCGCTCCCCAGTTGCGCTTCCGACCTTTGCGTTGCCGCATCGGCGCTTCAGTGGGCGTGCCCGCCGCCCAGATGATCGAACAGGATCGCCGCCGTGCCGACGACGACGCCGAGCATGGCGAGTTCGTATCCCCGCTTGTTGGGCGTCTTCGCCGCATGCGGACCGAGATGAACGATCACCACGTAAATCAGCGCGCCGGCGGCCGCGCCGAGCATCGCCGAGACCGGCAATTCGCTGTAGAGATTGAGGAGCACGTTGGCGGCGACCGCGCCGGCGACGGTCGTGAGGCCGGCCGCGGCGAGCGCCAGAGCGGCGGCGTTGACCCGGCTCAGTCCCGCGCCCGCCAGCAGGCTGAAAGCGATCACTCCTTCCGGGAACTCGTGGAAGATCAGCCCGCCCGTCGCGATCCAGCCGGTGAAGGCGTCGTCGTGAAACGATGCGGCGTAGATCGCGCCGTCGAAAAACGAGTGAGAGGCGAGACCGATGATCGACGCGTAGCCGAAGGCGAGCGCCGCGCCTTCCGGCTCGCCGCCGACCGCGGTCTGGACGCCGATGCCCGCCAGCACCATGAAAGCGAAGCCCGCCGCGATCCAGCCAAGGGCGAGGGGCGAGGCCTCCAGCGCCTCGGGCGTCAAGTGAAACAGGACCGCCACCGTCAACAGTCCAACCGCGAAGGCCGAAAAGTAAACGCTGTTGCGTCCCGCCCAATCCTTGAAAAACGCCATGGCGGCGATGCCCCCGGCGCTGACGGCGGCGGCGGTCAGGCTGGCGTTCAGGCCGTACAGGATTTCCGGTTCACCAGACATTGCGATGCGGTCTTACCCCCGAGATCATCGTCGCCGCCGAATGCGCGCCCGAACCGGCGCCCCAACCAAGTTTACAGGCAGGCTCGCAAACGGCCCCACACAAGAAGCCCCCTGGCGCTCTCCGATCGAGACGTGGCGAACGGGTCGCGCGCCGCCCAGCCGCCACGCCGTCGGTCGGCCGATTATCGATGACATACTTGGCGACCATAGAGAATAGCGCGACGCGGCTGGATATGTTATCACATTACTTTGTCGCGACCTTATCCCGGCCGGGAATCGCTGCAAAGGTGAAATTCACGTGACGGGCCTGCGACATGCTTGCCCTTGGACGGAAATACAGATTTAATTCATAATAGTAACGTGGTTTCCTTACGCATTCTGAAATCAAATCACAATTGGCGGGCGTATGGTTGATTGCGGCCATCATCACGCACACACATCGAACACCCGCCGGCTGACCTTCGCTTTCGCCGTCATTTTCTTTTTCATGGTCGTCGAGGTGGCGGGCGGCGTCATCTCCGGATCGCTGGCCCTGCTCGCCGATGCGGCCCACATGATGACCGACGCCTTCGCCCTTGGCCTTGCGATCAGCGCCCAGTATTTCGCCGCCAAGCCCGCCGACCGGCGGCTGCATTTCGGATACCGGCGGGCTCAGGTGCTGGCGGCGTTCGTCAACGGCATTCTTCTGGCCGTCCTCCTGTGCTGGATCTTGATCGAGGCGGTCAGCCGCTTCGCCAATCCCGTGCCCATCGACGCGCCCCTGATGCTGGGGGTGGCGGTGCTCGGCCTGGCGGCGAACGCCGTCGCCTTCGCGATCCTGCACCGCAAGCATGAGCGCGATCTCAACATGCGCGGAGCGGTGTTGCATGTGCTGGGCGATCTGCTCGGTTCCGTCGCCGCCATCGTCGCCGCCCTGGTGGTGATGTTCGGCGGCTGGACCCGGATCGATCCGCTCCTGTCCATCCTCGTCGCCGTGCTGATCGGCGTGTCGGCGGCGCGTCTCATCCGCGACGCCGGTTTCATCCTGCTCGAAGGCGCGCCGGAGAGTATCGACGTCGCCGCGCTCAGCGAGGAGATGCTTCAGGAATCCGACGTCATCAGGAACGTGCACGATGTCCGGATTTCCCAGATCACGCCGGAACAGTTGCGGTTGACCATGCATGTCTGCGTCGACAAGGACAGCGACGTTCCGTCGGCCCTTTCAGCGGCGAAAACCTTTCTTGAGCGGCGTTACGGCATTCGCCAGTCGACCGTCCAGGTGGAGGTCGGCTCCTGCCTCGATCGCGGGTCGGAACAGACCTCGGCGGAGCGCCCGCCGGCGCGCGACGACGCCGTCTCCCCGCGCCGCCTTTCCGCCGCCCGGCCCGCGCCCGTCGGCGCATCGGACTGAGCGCCGCGCCACCGCCTGTCGGCGAGCTTCGATCGACGTCTACTTTCCCGCTTCGTGAACCGCGCGGGCGATGGCGCGCGCCAGACAGTCGCCGGCGGCGGCGCCGATGGCGGCGACCGCAGCGGCGCGGGCGAAGCCGTCTTCCGTCAGCGGATGAACCGCGCTCGCCGTCGCGAACACGATGTCGCCGTCGAGCGGCGTGTGCGCGGGGCGCACCGCGCGGGCGATCCCGTCCTGCGCCATGACGGCGACGCGCTTGACCTCGACCTGGGTGAGGGCCGCGCTGACGGCGACGGCGGCGAGCGTCGTGTTCGCGCCCGGTTGAACGCCGGCCCCGAGGCGCGAGAGCGGCGGGATCGGGTCCGCCCCGTCGCGCAAGACCGGGGGCGGCTTGCCGCCGAACTCCGCGCCGATCTCCCACGGCCAGGCGTAGAAAGTCTCGCCGTCGCCCATATAGACCGAGCCCACCGGATTCGCCGCCACTAGCGCGCCGACGACGATCCCGCCGTCCAGCGCGACCGACGCCGAGCCGACGCCGCCCTTCACGCGCCCGGCCATGGCGCCGCGCCCCGCGCCCACCGCGCCCAGGGCGAAATCGCGAGCGGCGGCGCTGACCGCCGCCGCGCCGAGAGCGCGGTAGGGGGGCGTCGCGCCCCAGTCCTTGTCTCCCTCATTGGCGAGGTCGTGCAGCACCGCCGCCGGCACGATGGGGATCGCCGGGCCTTTCCCGGACAGGGTGAGGCCGACGCCCGCCTGCGAGAGAGCGGATGCGGCGCCGTCCGCGGCGGCGAGACCGAACACCGATCCGCCGCTAAGGACGAAGGCGTCCGCGCGCCCGACAAGGTTTTCCGGGGACAGAACATCCGTTTCCCGCGCGCCGGGAGCGCCGCCGCGCACATCCGCCGCGCTGACGAAGGCGCGTTCGCACCGCAGGACGGTGACGCCGGTCGCCGCGGCCTCGTCCGTCGCATGACCCACCGTGATCCCCGGTACGTCGGTGATGAGATTTCGTTCGCCCGGCTGCGGCATAAAGGCTCCTTTGTCTAAGCGGTTTCGCGCCATTCGGGCCGCTCTACATGGCGGCGGCGCGGCGCGCGGCGATGGCGCTCCAGTCCGGCGCGGCGGCGACAAGGCGCTTCGTATAAGGCTCCTGCGGCGCGGCGAAGATCGCCGCCGCGGCGTTTTCTTCGATCACCCGGCCGTCCTTCATCACGGCGATCCTTTCCGCCACGTCTCGCGCGACGGAAAGGTCATGGGTGATGATGATATAGGTTAGTCCATGACTTGCTGACAGGCGCATCAACAAATCGAGAACCCGCCCGCGCGCGCCGGCGTCGAGGGCGGCCGTCGCCTCGTCGAGGACCAGGATGTCCGGACCGGCGACAAGCGCCCGGGCGATGGCGATGCGCTGGCGCTGGCCGCCGGAAAAAGCGTGCGGGCGTTTCGCGACGTCCTCCAGCGCCAGGCCCACGGCGGCGAGGGTTTCGGCGACGCGGGTCTCGCGCGCCGCGCGGGGCGGCGGCGTATCGAACAGATGAAACGGTTCGGCGACGATCCGCCCGATCGAATGACGCGGATTGAAACTGGAATAGGGGTCCTGAAAGACGATCTGGATCCGCCGGCGCAGGCGGCGCATGGCGGCTTTGTCCGTAGGCGGAAAGGGCTCGCCGCCGATGCGGACCGCGCCGGCGGCGAGCGGATGCAGCCCGAGGAGCGCGCGCGCCAGGGTCGACTTGCCGCTGCCCGATTCGCCGACCACGGCGAGATGTTCGCCTTTCCGCAGCGAGAGGGAGACGTCCGTGACCGCGCGGAACGGCGCCGCGCCCGGGCCTGTCATGGTCCGTCGCGTCGGCGCGTAGTCGCAAGAGACGCCGCACGCCTCCAGGATAGGCGGCGCTTCTCGCGCTTCCGGCGCGGCGCGCTGCCCACGGGCCGGCGCGTCGGCGTTCGGCGTCGCAACCGGACGCGGCAGGAGCCCCGCCGCCGCAGTGTCCGCGCCGGCGGCGAAAAAACCGCCGGCGGCGTAGGTTTCGACAATGCGCCCCTGGTGCATGACGGCGATGCGGTCGGCCATGTCGGCGACGGCGGCGAGGTCGTGGGTGATCAGCAGGAGCGCGGTCCCGTCCTCCCGCGCCAGGCGACGCAAGAGCGACAGGATCTCCGCCTGCGTCGTCACGTCAAGGGCGGTGGTCGGCTCGTCGGCGATCACCACCGCCGGTTTCATGGCCACGGCGATGGCGATCACCACGCGCTGACGCTGGCCGCCGGAAAGCTCATGCGGGAAACGGGTGGGCGGGATGCGCGCCGGCGCAAGGCCGACCCGCGCCAGCAGCGCGCGCGCCCTGTCCCATGCGTCCCGCGCGCCGATATCGGTATGTATACGGAACGTTTCCGCCACCTGTGCGCCGATGGTTTGCAGCGGGTTCAGCGCCGTCATGGGTTCCTGGAACACCATGGCGATTTTCGCGCCGCGCACGGCGTTCATGGCGCGGTCGGATTTTTCAAGCAGATTGTCGCCGTCTAGCAGGACCGCGCCGGCGACCGCCGCCTGCGGCGGGGCGAGCCCCATGGCCGCGAGCGCCGTCATCGACTTGCCCGAGCCCGACCTGCCGACCAGCGCCGTGACGTCCCCGCCGCGCAGGGATAGATCGACGCCGGAGAGGATCGCTGCGCCGCCGATCCGCATGGAAAGGGATCTCAGTTCAAGGACCGGCCTCGTCGTCACGGCGCGCGCTCCCGCTGCGGATCGAGACAGCGCCGCAGGCCGTCGCCCAGCAGGTTGACGCCGAACACGAAAAGAAAGATCGCAAGACCGGGAAAGACCGCCAGCCACGGGGCGAAGCCCGCCATGGTCTGACTTTCCGCCAGCATTCGCCCCCAGCTCGGCGCGGGCGGCTGTGCGCCCAGCCCGACATAGGAAAGGCCCGCCTCCGCGAGCACCGCCATGGAGAATTGCACCGTTGCCTGAACGATCAGGAGATGTGCGATGTTCGGCAGGATGTGATCGATGGAGATAGCGACGGCGCCGCGTCCCGCCGTCCGGGCGCCGAGGGCGTAGCCGCTGGTCCACAGGGGCAGGGCGCCGGCGCGGGCGAGCCGGGCGAACACCGGGATATTGAATACGCCGATGGCGATGACGGCGTTCATGGCGCCCGGTCCGTATACGGCGGAGATGAGAATGGCGAGGATCACCGCCGGGAACGCGAAAATGAGATCGCCGGCGCGCATGATCGCCTCGCTGAGGAGGCCGCCCGACGCCGCGGCGGCGAGGCCGAGGGGGACGCCGACGACCGCGCCGAGGCCGACGGCGAGGAAAGCGACCGCGATGGACACCTGCGCCCCCGCCATCACCATGGACAGAACGTCCCGGCCCAGATGATTGGCGCCCATCCAGTGATCGGCGGAGGGCGGCTGAAACCGCGCCGCCGCGTCGAGGGCCTCGACGTCGTAGGGCGTCCAGGCCAGCGAGACCAGCGCGGCGAGCACGAAGATCCCGGAAAGGCCGGCGCCCAGGGCGAGGTCCGGCGTGACGGCGCGGGTCATGAGCCGGCTCCCTTGCCGTTTCCGTGATGCGGGCGCCGCAGCCGCGGATCGACGACGGCGTAGGCGATGTCGATCACGAACGCGGTCAGGATGACCGTGAAGACGAGGATCATCACCACGCTCTTGACCACCATCAGATCCCGCTGAGCGATGCTCTGGAAGACGAGGCGGCCGAGCCCCGGCAGGTAAAAGACGTTTTCGATAATCACCGCCCCGGCGATGAGAAACGCGAATTGGAGCCCGAGAATGGTCAGCACCGGGACCAGCGCGTTGCGCAGGGCGTGGTTGCGCAGCGCCGCGCCCCGCGACGCTCCCTTGGCGCGCGCGGTGCGGATGTAGTCCTCGCGCAGGGTTTCGATCGTCGCCGAGCGCATGATCTGCGTCAGGATCGCCGCCTGGGGCAGGGCGAGGGCGACCGCCGGCAGGACCAGCGCTTTCAGCGCCGCGCCGGCGTCCGCGGACCATCCGGGAAATCCGCCCGCGGAAAACCAGCGCAGGGAGACCGCGAAGACCATGACGAGCAGGATCGCCAGCCAGAAATTCGGCATCGCGACGCCGGCCTGCGCGATCGTCATCGCCGCGCGTCCGCCGGCGCTGCGCCGTCTCGCCGCCGCGTAAAGGCCCGCCGGCACGCCGATCAGGGTGGACAGGGCGAAGGCCGCCAGCGCCAGCGGCAGCGAGACCCACAAACGTTCGGCGACCAGGTCGCCCACCGGCTCGCGATAGGTGTAGCTGACGCCGAAATCTCCCCGCGCCATGCCCGCGAGCCAGTCGAGATAGCGAACCGGCGCCGGCGCATCGAGACCAAGCTCGGCGCGCAACGCCGCCACCGAGGCCGGATCGGCGTTGACGCCCATCATGAACGCCGCCGGATCGCCCGGCGCGACATCGATCAGGATAAAGACGACCAGCGAGGCGGCGAGCAGCGACAGCGCCATCGCCGCCGCCCGCGAAGCGATGTAGGCCGGTCCGAGGCGCAGGGCGTAAGCCAGGCCGGCGAGCCCCGCTGCGCCGGCAAGCAGAAAGACCGCAAGGCCCGGTCCGGCGGCGGCGGGCGCGCCTGACGGCGCCGTTTTCGGCGCGGCGGCGGCGCGGCCGATCACATCGGCGTCGGCGAACACATTGGCCTGTAGGGGCGCGTCGGTCCAAACGCCGACGACGCTCCGGTTCCAGACGCCGATCTTCGGCCCCTGGGCGAGGAAGACGTTGACCGCGTCGTCCGCCAGAATCGTCTGTGCGCGTTTATAGAGCGCGTCGCGACGGTCCGGATCGCGCTCCCGGCGCAGATCGTCGATCACGGCGTCGAAGATTTCATTCCTGTACTGAAAATAATAGTCGTCGCGCGCGTAAATGTCGATGTCCAGCGGTTCGGTGTGAGCGACGATGGTCAAATCAAAAGTATTGTTGGCGAAAACCCGGTTAAGCCATTGCGCCCATTCCATGTTGCGGATCTTGACATCGATCCCCACGGCTTCGAGCTGCGCCGCGACGACCTCGCCGCTGCGCCGCGCATAGCTCGGCGGGGGCAGGGCGAGGGTCGTCGAAAATCCGTCGGGGTAGCCGGCTTGCGCCAGCAGCGCGCGGGCGCGGGTCGGGTCGTAGGGGTAACGCGCCGAGAGATCCGTATAGGAAGGGTGGTGCGGCGGGAAATGGCTGCCGATGGGCGCGCCATAGCCGAACAGGGCCGCGTCGATCACCGCCCGTTTGTCGACGGCGTGATTGAGGGCGCGCCGCACGCGGATGTCGTCGAAAGGCGGCGCTGCGTTGTTCACGGCGAGGATGATTTCCCCTTCTCCGGTGCCGTAGCGAACCCGGAAGCGCTCGTCCCGCTCCAGCGCGAGCACGTTTTCCGGCGCCGGATAGTTGGGAAATCCATCGACGTCGCCGGCCATCAGGGCGGCGAATGCCGCCGTTGGGTCGGGAATGAACACGAAGTCGATCCGGTCGAGGGCGCTGCGCGCGCCCCAATAGGCCTCGTTGCGTATGAGCGTGAGCGAGGCGCCCTTGCGCCAGCGCTGAAAACGGAACGGCCCCGTGCCGACCGGATTGACGGCGTTCGTCGCGGCGCTTTCCGGGGCGACGATGACGAAATCGCCCCAGCCGAGATAGAGCGGCAAGTCCGCCAGCGGTTCTTTCAGGGTAATCCGTACGCGATGGGGACCGAGCGCGCGGACATCGGCGATGCGTTCGGCGAGGGGGCGCTGGGCGTTGGATGATCGGGAGCCGCGGGCGCGCTCGAGGGTGAAGACGACGTCGTCGGCGTCGAACCCGGCGCCGTCATGGAACCGGACGTTCCGGCGCAGCGCGAACTCGTAGACGAGCCCGTCCGCCGATACCGACCAGCGTTCGGCGAGCGCCGGACCCGGCGTTCCGTCCTCGCGAATCCGCGTCAGCCCTTCGAAGACATTGGCGTAGACAATCTCGTCGATCGCCGCCGCGGCGCCGCTGGTGGGATCGAGGTTGGGCGGCTCCAGTTGAACCCCGACGCGCAAGGCGCCCGCGGCCAGGGCCGTCCCCGTCAGCACAAAGAGAACGAGGAAAAAGGCGAGCGCCGCGACGGCGCTCGCCGAAAGAGGCGCATTGGCGAAGAGCCGCGCCGCCATGCCGCGTCAGTACCTGAGACTGACGCGCGCGCCATAAGTCGCCGGCAGGCCGGGCGCGGCGACGTCGGCGGCGGGGCTGGCGATGAAGAAGTTGCGGGTCTCGTCATAATCGGCGTTGAGGATGTTCCGCCCCCAGAGCGCCAGCGACCAGCGGCCGTCATCAGGGCCCACCGCGATTTCCGCATTGGCGAGCCAGTAGGAATCGACGGTGAAGGCCGGGCCGAGCAGCGGCAGGGCGAGATCGTCGCGGTAGGAATAGTCGAACCGGGCGCTGGCGCGCCAGCCCCCGGCAAGGGCGCGTTCGGCGGCGATAAAGCCCTGATAGCTGATATTGGGAAAGCCGAGATCCTGTCCCGCCCGGTCGATGGTCTCCGCCGCGCCGGCCGCGATGCTGGCGGCGATGTCGAGATCGGTGAACGCGGTGAACTCGCCCGCCTGGTAGCCGAAGGTCTGCCCCAGCGTGAGCCAGTCCGCGGCCCGCCACACAAGCTCAAGCTCGCCGCCATAGATCTCGCTTTCCGGCGCGTTGACGATGCGGCCGACGACGGCGTTCGTGCCGGCATCGAAAATCGCCGACTGCACCTGTTGATCCGTATAGTCATAATAAAACGCCGCGCCATTGAGGGTGACCGCCCCCTGCGCCAGCGTCGACTTGAACCCCGCCTCGAAGGCGTTGAGGGTTTCCGGCCGGAACGGATCGATGGCGGTCGGGTTCAGCGTGTTGTAGGCGGTGAAGCCCCCAGACTTGAAGCCGCGGCTGTAGGAAACGTATATCAGGATATCTTCCGCCGGGGTGATCTCGATCGCGGCCTTGCCCGTGACGGGATCGCTGTCGAGGTCGCGGTCTTCAAGCGAACCGTCGACGGTTCCGTTGGCGAAATTCAAAGGCCCCGTGCCGACCGAAAAGGTCCCGAGATCCCGCAACTCGCGCGCCTCGTCCTCATAGCGCACCCCGCCGACAAAGGTGACGGCGTCGGTCAGATCGAAATCCGCATGCAGATAGACCGCCGCGGTGCGCACCTCCTGGCGATAAGGGGTGGAGACGGCGAAGCCGGGGCCGAAGCTCGCTACGAAATCGGACTGGTAGACTTCGTTCAGGTCCTCCTGCGAATAGAACACACCGCCGACCCAGCGCAGGCGGCCCGCCGCGGCCTCGCCCTGCGCGCGCGCCTCGTGGGACATAACGTCCACGGAGCTTTCGAAATAGACGCCCGCCGCGCCGATCGCAAGGGCGTCGAAGTCGTTGAATTCCTTCCGGTTGAGATCGTCATAGGCGCCGATGTAAGTCAGTTCGACCGCGCCGAGATCGGCGGCGAGCGTCAGCGATCCGCCCCAGCCCTCATTGTCGCGGAACGGCGCCGCGCCGGGGTCGATCCCCGCCAGGTCGGCGAAGGCTTGCGACGAGCCGAAGCTCGTCTCGCGCCGTCCGGCATGGGCCGTGGGGCCGAAGGCGGAATCGTTAAAGAGTTGCAGGCCGAGGCCGTCGGACTTGTCGATGAAGCCGTGCAGGTTGACGAGCGCCTCCACATTCGAAGCAAGGTCGATTTCCGCCAGCCCGCGCAGGGCGTATTGCTCCGCGTCGCCGATTTCCTCGCCGGTCTCGCGGTTCACCTGCCACGCGCCGCCATGGGCCGTGGCGCCGGAAATCCGCAGGCGGACGGCGTCTGCGAGCGGTCCGGAGACGAAGCCTTCCGCCTCCACGCGGCCGAACCGTCCGCCCTCGACGTCGAGGCCCGCGGCGAGGTCGTCCGTCGGCCGGTTACTGACCACCTTGATGGCGCCGCCCGTGGTGTTGCGTCCGTAGAGAACCCCTTGCGGTCCGCGCAACACCTCAACTCGTTCCACGTCGAACAGGACGCCCTGGGTCATCACCGGAACCGGGTAGGCGACGTCGTCGACATAGACGCCGACGGTCGGCGCGTTGTTGGTCGCGTAATCGCGAAAGCCGACGCCGCGGATGGAAAAGCTCGGCTGGCCGGACCCGAACTGGCTTTCGATCTCGAGATTCGGCGCCAGGTTCTCCAGGCCGTTCACGGTGTCGACCCCTTGCGCGATCAATTCCGCCCCGGAAAAGACGTTAAGCGCGACGCCCACGTCCTGCGGCGACTGGGCGCGCCGGCGCGCGGTGACGGTGATCGCATCGGCCGAGGCCGTGCGGACGGTTTCGGAACGCGCCCCGTCCTGGGCGCGGGCTGCGTTGAACACCTCGCCGGGCGCGCCGCCATGGATGAGGACGCCGCTCGACAGGGCGGTGAAGATCGCCAGTTTTTTCATTATGATTCGCTCTGCACTCGCTAAAGGCCGGGCCCCGGCGATCATCGTTGTTCTCGATCATCATCGGCGGCCCCCATGGAATGCGTCAGCGCTCCCCCGGTGCGGCCATTTTTCTCGGCCGCGAGGCGCGCTCCGGGTCTGCGCCGCGTCCCTTGTCGGGGCGGCTGTTTTACTCAGCTTAGGCGTTCGCCGGTTCGCAAGGAGGTTTGATAGCCGAAAGCGGCGGCGATTTCAACGGTTTGAACCGGCCGGCGCGAAACGCGAGGGGCGCGTCAGGGCCCGGCGAGGAAGTCGCCGGCCGCCTTGGCGAACGCCTCCGGCGCGTCCCAGTGAAGGGAATGCCCGGCGCCGGCAAGAACGGTCATGCGGGCTTCGGGCAGCAGTTCGAGCGTGGTCCGCACCGCCGCCGGCGGCAGGAGAATGTCCTCCTCCCCGGCGATCAGCAGCGCCGGAACGTCCAGCGGCTGCGACATGGCGGGGCTGAACCCGAGAACGGCCTCCGCCTGCCGGCGCATGTCGGCGGGGCTTTGCGCGTATGGATAGGCGCGGGACATGGCCACCGCCGCCTCCACCGCAGCCGGGCTTTCGAAAAAGCCGGGTGCGAAGAGCCAGTGGAAAAACAGCCGGTGCCACGTATTTTGATCGATCCCCGCCTCGCGCAGGGAAACCAGGGAAGTGATGACGCTGGCCGCCCGGGCGGGCAGTTTCGCGGCCCCCGCGGCGAGCGCGAGCCGCCCGACGCGGTCCGGGCGGCTCGCCGTCAGCGACAACGCGACGGCGACCCCCATGGAGTGGCCGAGAACATGTGCGCGGGCGATCCCGAGATGGTCGATCAGCGCGAGCGCATCCGCCGCGAGCCCCGCGACGGCGAGGGGCGCGCCGTCGTCGCGCGTGCGCCCGCAGCCGCGGTTGTCCGGCATGACCAGCGAGAAACGCCGCTCCAGATGCGGGCGCGCCGGGCCCCAGCTCTGGCTGTCGCTGGCGAGCCCGGCAAGGAGCAGGAGCGGCGGGCCCTCCCCGGCCAGTTCGTAATAGATCTCGGCGTCTTTGACGGTCAGGGTCGGCATGGCGGCCTCATTTTTGTTTCTGGCGGGCGGTCGCGAACAGGATCGGCGAAATCGGGGCGTTGCGACAGCCGGACGGAGCGAGACAGGTGTTCCGAGACAAGTATTCCGAGACAGGCGTTGGCCGGGCGGCGGCGGCGGGCCCATGCGGCCTTGCGCTAAAGCGTTGAGCGCCCATTACAAAAACAACAATGTTTACGCGACGTCGTGACGCCGCGGGCGCCGGGGCGCGCCTCTTTGCCTCGGCGGCGGCGTAGGGCATATATCGTTTCATGGTAGCTGAACTTGGCCTTTTTGTCCTGATCCTCGCTTTCGCCGCGACCTGCCTCCAGGCGGGCCTGCCGTTGCTCGGCGCCGCGCGCGGCGACCGCGTCCTCGCCGGCCTCGCCCGGCCGCTCGCCTTCGCCCAGTTCGCCCTGGTCGCCGCGGCCTATGTCGCGCTGACATGGGTTTACGCCCGGTCCGATTTCTCCGTCCTCAACGTGGTGCAGAACTCCCACACGGCGAAACCGTTCGTCTACAAACTGACCGGCGTGTGGGGCAACCACGAAGGCTCGATGCTGTTATGGGTCCTGATCCTCGCCGGGTACGGGGCGCTTCTGGCGCGCGTGCGGTCTTCGGACGCGGCAAGCGGGCTCGACGAGACGCTGCGCGCGCGCACGCTCGCGATCCAGGGCGCGGTGGCGGCGGCGTTCCTCGCCTTCCTGATTTTCAGCTCCAATCCCTTCGAGCGGGTGTTTCCCGCGCGGGCGGACGGGCAGGACCTGAACCCGCTCCTTCAGGACCCGGGTCTCGTCATCCATCCGCCGTTTCTCTATCTCGGCTATGTCGGGTTTTCGATCACCTTCGCTTTCGCCATCGCCGGGCTGATCGCCGGCGATGTCGACCGCGCCTGGGCGCGGGCGGTGCGGCCATGGGCGCTGGCGGCCTGGGTGTTTCTCACCATCGGCATCGCGCTGGGCAGCTGGTGGGCCTATTACGAACTGGGCTGGGGCGGTTTCTGGGCGTGGGACCCGGTGGAGAACGCCTCCTTCATGCCCTGGCTCGCGGGCACGGCCTTCATTCACTCCGTGCGCGTCCTTGAAAAGCGCGGCGCCCTGAAGGTCTGGACCGTGCTTCTGGCGATTTCTGCCTTTTCGCTCAGCCTGATCGGCACGTTCCTCGTGCGCTCCGGGCTGCTGACCTCGGTGCACGCCTTCGCCGTCGATCCGGAGCGGGGCGTGTTCATCCTCGCGATCCTCGCCGCGGCGGTGGGCGGTTCGCTGTTTCTTTTCGCCCTGCGCGCGCCCCTGTTGCGGTCGAGCGCCGGCTTCGCCCCGGTGAGCCGGGAAGGGGCGATCCTCGCCAACAACATCTTCATGACCGTTTCCTGCGTCACGGTCTTTGTCGGCACGTTCTATCCGCTGGTGTTCGAGATCGCGACCGGGTCCATGCTCTCGGTGGGGGCGCCGTATTTCAACGCCACGTTCCTGCCCATCATGGCGCTTGCCCTGTTGCTCATCGCGCCGGCGTCGATGCTGGCCTGGAAGCGCGGCGACGGCGGCAAAGCGCTCGCCAAGCTCTGGCCGGCGGGGCTGGCGGGGCTGTGCCTCGCCGCGCTCGCGCTTTATCTCACCTGGCCGAAACCGGTCGCCGCCGCCGCCGGGGCCGGGCTCGCCGCCTGGGCCGGGGCGGGCGCGCTGACGGATCTTTGGCGGCGGGCCTCGGTGCGCGCGTCGGGCGCCGGCGAGACGCTCCGTAACATGACGACCCTGCCGCGGCCCTATCTCGGCATGATCGGCGCCCATCTCGGCCTCGTCGTCGTCGCGCTCGGCGTGCTCGGCGCAGGCGCGTGGCGCGCCGAGGAAATCGTGTTCATGAAGCCGGGAGAGCGCATCGAGCTTGCCGGCTACGCGGTGACTCTCGACAGCGTGTCCGAGGTCGAGGTCGCGAACTACGTCTCCGAAACGGCGGTGTTTTCCCTCAGCCGCGGCGGGCGCGCCCTGCCGGACATCAAGGCCGAGCGCCGGTTTTACCCGGTGCGCGGCATGCAGACGACGGAAGCGGGCATCCGCACCGGCGTCTTCGGCGATCTTTACCTCACCGTCGGCGCCTACAATCCGGAGGCCGGGCATGCGGTGCGCGCCTGGTATTATCCGCTCGCGGCGTGGATGTGGGCCGGCGGCGGGCTGATGGCCCTCGGCGGGATCCTCGCCGCCATGCCGCGCCGGCGCGCCGCCGAAAGCGGAAACGCCGCGCCGCATGGAAAGGCGGCCGAGGGCGGTCCTGACCGAACGCGCGGCGCCGTTGCGGGGGCGGCCTGACGATGACGGCGCGGCTGTTGTTCCTCGTCCCGCTCGCGGCCTTCGTCGCGATGCTGGTCTACTTTTCCATGGGGCTGCAACGCGACCCCTCGGTGATCCCCACGGTGCTGATCGACAAGCCGGTCCCCGACTTCGCGCTGGACCCGATCGACGGCTATGCTGAAGGTCTGTCCTCTGAGGACCTGAAAGGCGAGGTGACGCTGGTCAACATCTTCGGCTCGTGGTGCGTCGCCTGCCTGATCGAGCACCCCCTGCTGATGGAGATCGCCGCGGCGGGGGAGGTTCCGATCATGGGGCTCAACTGGAAGGACCCGCCGGGCAAGGGGACGGCGTGGCTGCAACGCCATGGCGATCCCTACACGCGGATCGGGAACGATTTCGAAGGCCGCGTCGCCATCGATTTCGGCGTCACCGGCGCCCCGGAAACCTTCATCATCGATCGCGAAGGGCGCATCCGCTACAAACAGATCGGTCCCATCACGGAACAAATCTGGGAAGAGGACATGGCGCCGGTGGTCAGGAGGCTTCGCGATGAGGGCTAGAGACGTCTTCCTCGCGCTTGTCCTGACGTTTTTCTCCGCGCCCGCGCTCGCGGTCGAGCCGGACGAGATCCTCGACGATCCTGCGCTGGAGGCCCGCGCGCGGGAGATCGGACGCGAGTTGCGCTGCATCACCTGCCAGAGTCAGAGCATCGACGATTCCGCCGCGCCGCTCGCCCGCGATCTTCGCCTTATCGTGCGCGAACGGCTCGTCGCCGGCGACAGCGACGAGGAGGTCATGGCCTATGTAAGCGAACGCTATGGCGACTATGTGCGCCTCCGGCCCGAAATGCGCGGCGACACCGCGATCCTGTGGCTGACGCCGGCGCTGGCGCTCGCAACCGCGCTGGGGGCGGCGTTTTTCTATTTCCGCGCCATTCCGAAGCCCGATGCTGGCGGCGCGCCTGACGCGCAAGACGACGGCGACGGTCTTGCCGCTGACGACGATCTGGCCGCTGACGACGATCTGGCCGCTGACGATTTCGACGATGAAAGGCCCGGCGCCTGAATGCTGTTCTGGATTATCGCGATTGCCCTGTCGCTCATCCTCGTGGTCTGTCTCGCGGCGCCGTTGGCGGCGACGCTGAAAGCGGACACGGGCGCGCGCGGGCGCGTCCCCCGCCTCGCCGCGCTCGCCGCCCTCGCACTGGCGCCCGTCGGCGCTTTCGCGCTCTACCTGATGGTGGGATCGCCGGAAAGCCTCGACCCGGCGTTTCATGAAGCGCTCCGCGCCCGGCAGGAAGATCCGGCGGCGGCGATCGCCGCGCTCCCCCCGGAGGAGCGCGCCGCGGCCATCGAAGGCATGGTGGCGGGGCTCGCCGCGCGCCTGGAAGCCGCGCCCGACGACCCCGACGGCTGGCGCATGCTCGCCCAGTCCTACGCCGCCATGGGGCGCGCCGCCGACAGCGCCGCGGCCTGGGCCCGGGCGATCGATGTCAGCCAAGAGGACGTCCCGGGCGACTGGCGCGGTTACGCCAACGCCCTGATTGCGGCGAGCCCGCCCGACGAAGCCTTCCGCGCGGAGGTCATGACGGCCCTCGACAAGCTGATCAGTTTCAATCCGGACGATCCGCTGGCGCTGTTCTACCTCGGGCTCGCGGCGCGGGAGCGCGGAGACCTTGACGAAGCCTTGCGATACCTTGAGCGCCTGAAGGGCGTTCTGCCCGACGGCGCGCCGATCGCGCCGCAACTCGACGGGCTGATTGCGCAAACGGCGGCCGAAGCCGCCGCGTCGCAAGAGCCGTAGCCGGGAAAGTCGCGCGGGCGCAGGGCCTGACGCCCCCGTCCCTTTGCCGACCGCGTTCTTATCGACCGCCTTCTTATCGACCGTCTATGGCGATGTAGTCGCGCTTCGGCGCGCCGGTGTAGATCTGGCGCGGCCGGCCGATCTTCTGGTTCGGGTCTTCGAGCATTTCCGACCACTGAGCGATCCAGCCGACGGTGCGCGCCAGCGCGAACAGCACGGTGAACATGTCCGTCGGGAAGCCGAGGGCGCGAAGCGTGATGCCGGAATAGAAGTCGATGTTCGGATACAGCTTCTTCTCGACGAAATAGTCGTCCTCAAGGGCGATCCGCTCCAGTTCCATCGCCACCTGCAACAGCGGTTCGTCGCGCACGCCGAGGGCGTCCAGCACTTCGTGGCAGGCGGTGCGCATCACCTTCGCGCGCGGGTCGTAGTTCTTGTAAACCCGGTGGCCGAAGCCCATCAGGCGGAAGGGATCGTTCTTGTCCTTGGCGCGCTCGATGAATTCCGGGATGCGCTCGACTGAGCCGATCTCCTCCAGCATGTTGAGCGCGGCTTCGTTGGCGCCGCCATGGGCCGGGCCCCAGAGCGAGGCGATGCCCGCCGCGATGCAGGCGAAGGGGTTCGCGCCCGACGAGCCCGCCAGCCGCACCGTCGAGGTGGAGGCGTTCTGCTCATGATCCATGTGGAGGATGAAGATCTTGTCGAGGGCGTCGCACAGGACCTTGTTGCAGTCGTAGTCTTCCGCCGGCACGGCGAAACACATGCGCATGAAATTGGAGGTGTAGTCGAGGTCGTTTTTCGGGAACACGAAAGGCTGGCCGATGGAGTACTTGTAGGCCATGGCCGCAATGGTCGGCATTTTGGCGATCATGCGGTGCGTGGCGATCAGGCGCTGTTTCGGATCGGCGATGTCCGTGGAGTCGTGATAAAACGCCGACAGGGCGCCGACGACCCCGACCATGATCGCCATCGGGTGCGCGTCGCGGCGGAAGCCGCTGTAGAAATTCTTCAGTTGCTCATGCACCATCGTGTGCATGGTGATGGAATGTTCGAACTCTTTCAGTTCGTTTTCTTTCGGCAGTTCGCCATTGAGGAGCAGGTAGGCGACCTCGATAAAGTCGGAATTTTCCGCAAGCTGATCGATCGGGTAGCCGCGATAGAGCAGAACGCCCTCGTCGCCGTCGATAAAGGTGATTTTCGATTCGCAGCTCGCCGTGGAGGTGAAACCCGGGTCGAAAGTGAACGCGCCGGTCTGTTTGTAGAGCGTGCGGATGTCATAGACATCCGGCCCGTGGGTTGCTTTGAAGATGGGAAACTCGGCCGTTTTCCCGGCGTTGGAAAGGGAGATCACCCCGGACTCTTTCAGTTCGCTTTTCATTCGGCCAGCCCTTTTCTTTCTCTTAAATCATCGTCTTAATCGCGGTGCAGCATTATTGTGCAGCGCACATATAAGGGTTTTGCGACACCCGCGCCAGACCTTTCGCCGCCTCTCCGCAAGCCCGCGCCCCGGGTCGGTCAATTCGCCGCGTCGGCGATGGCGCGGATTTGATCGTCGAGGCGCGCCAGCGATTCCGCCGCGCCGAGGCCGTATAGCACCTCGCCGAGGGAGGGCGAAGGACGGCCCGCAGTCAGCGCCGCGCGCACCGGCTGGCCCACCGCGCCGAAGCCGACGTCCCGCTCGGCCGCCAGCGCCTGAAGCCGGTCGTCCAGGGCGCCGGGCGTCCGCCACAGGGCGTCGCCGCCATGGGACAGGGCCTCGATAACCGCGGCGAGCATCTGCGCCGCGCCGTCCTTTCTGAGCGGCTTGGCCGCCTTGCCTTCGGGCCTGAGCGGGCGGTCGAGAAACAGATAGGCGCCCGCCTCGACCACGTCCTGCAACAGGGCGCAGCGGGTTTTCAGAAACGGCGCGGAGCGCTCGAGGCGTTCAAGCCGTTCCGGCGTCAGGTCTAGGCCGGCGGCCTCGACGAACGGCCGCGCTGCGCGGGCGAACGCCTGATCGTCCATCGCCGCCACGTAATGAGCGTTGGTGTGGCGCAGCTTTTCCAGATCGAGCCGGGCCGGCGCCTTGTTGACGCCGGCGAGATCGAACCATTCCAGGGCCTTGTCGGTCGGGATGATCTCCTCGTCGCCATGGGACCAGCCGAGCCGCAGGAGATAATTCGCGAGCCCCTGCGGCAGGCAGCCCATGTCGCGATAGGCTTCGACCCCGAGCGCGCCATGGCGTTTGGAGAGCTTCGCTCCGTCCGGCCCGTGGATCAGCGGCACATGGGCGAAGACCGGCGCCGGCCAGCCGAGGGCGTCGTAGATCTGCTGCTGGCGGGCGGCGTTGTTCAGGTGGTCGTCGCCGCGGATCACATGGGTCACGCCCATGTCGTGATCGTCCACCACGACGGCGAGGTTATAGGTCGGCGCCCCTGATCGGGTATCCGGCTGCGCATCGGACTGCTTGTCAGATTGGGTTTGCGATCCAGGCTCGACGCTTCGCAGGATGATCAGATCGTCGAGGGCCGCGTTGGGGAAGGCGACCTCGCCCTGGACCGCGTCCCTGATCACGGTTTCGCCGTCCCGCGGCGCCTTGAATCGCACCGCGAAGGGCGCGTCCGACGGCGCGGTCGCCGGATCGGCGTCCCGCCATGGACTTTCGAACCGCGTGCCGGCGGCCTTGGCCGCGTCGCGCGCCGCGTTCAGTTCCTCCGCGCCGAGATAACAGCGATAAGCCTTGCCCTCGCCGAGAAGCGCGTTCGCGATCTCCTGATGGCGCGAGACCCTCGAATACTGCGAGACCGGCTCGCCGTCCCAGTCGAGGCCGAGCCATCTGAGGCCGTCGAGGATCGCCGCCACCGCCGCCTCGTTATGGCGCGCCCGGTCGGTGTCCTCGATGCGCAGGAGGAACCTGCCGCCGCGCCCGCGCGCGTAAAGCCAGTTAAACAGCGCCGTGCGCGCCCCGCCGATATGCAGATAGCCGGTCGGCGAGGGGGCGAAGCGGGTGACGATCTCTTGCTGGGCGCGGGCGTTGGAGGACATGGCGCTGTTCGAATTTCCTGACTAGACTATGCTTTAATGATGATATGACTGACGCGCGTCGGCGTTCTTCTGTACTTGCCCCCGACTTTTCCCGGTCCGCACAGGACCGGATCTTGACTTTAACGCTATCGATTTCAACGGCCTTGGGCGCAAGGGGCTTGTAGCGGCGTCGCGTGGGTTCAGTTGCTCGACCTTGTCGTTCGATCGGAAAGGGCCTGTTACCACGAACAAACGCGCGCATCCACGCTCCCTTGCCGGCGATCCCGCCCCGGATTTCGCCACAGGTGAATTCTCCGCAGGGAGGGGCTCCGGCGGCGCGCGCGGGCCGCTCAGCGGGCGCCGTCTTGCGTTCCTGATGGGCGCGGCGGCGGCGCGGTGGGCGGCGGCGGAACGGGGCCGGCTTTATCTGTGGGCGCCGGTCGCCATTGGCGTGGGGGTCGGCGTTTATTTCGGGCTCAGGGCGGAGCCCCATTGGTCCGTGAGCGCCTGGTGGATGGGCCTTGCGGTCGCCCTCGCCGTCGCGGCGCCGCTCGCGCGCAAGCCGGCGATCGCCGTCGCCCTGGCCGGGCTCGGCTTCGCCGCGGCGGACTGGCGGACCGAGACGGTATCCGCGCCGCAACTGAGCCGGGAGACGGGCATCATCGAGATTGCCGGGCGCCTCCTTGCCGTGGAGGAGAGCGCCGCCCAGCGTCGCATGGTCATCGCGCTGGCGCGGGCGGAGGGGCTCGACCCCGCGCGCATGCCGGCGCGGGTGCGGGTCGTGTGGCGCGGGGCGGTTTTCGACGCGGCGCCGGGCGATTTCATCACCCTGCGCGCCGGATTGCGCCCGCCGCCGCCGCCGGCCCTGCCGGGCGGTTTTGACTTTGCGCGCCAGCTTTACTTTCGCGGGATCGGCGCGGTGGGCTTCGCGGTCAGCCCCCCCGCCGTCGACCGAGCGGCGCCGAAAACGCGCCGCCAGCGCATCGCCGCGCATGTGGAAATGATGCGGGTCTCCCTGGCCCGGCGCATTCTCGACGCGGCGCCGGGAGACGGGGGCGCGATCGTCGCCGCCGTCGTCACCGGCAAGCGCGAGGCGATCAGCTACCGGGCGGAGGCGGCCTTGCGCGATTCCGGCCTGGCGCATCTCCTGGCGATATCGGGTCTGCATATGGGGCTTGCGGCGGGGCTGATCTTCTTCTGCGTTCGCCTCGGGCTGGCGCTGATCGAGCCGCTCGCCTTGCGTTTTCCGATCAAGAAATGGGCCGCGGCGGCGGCGCTCGCCTCCGGCGTTTTCTATCTCGTCCTGTCCGGGGGCGGCTGGTCGGCCCGGCGCGCGTTCATCATGACGGCGATCATGCTGGTCGCGATTCTGATCGACCGGCGGGCCCTGTCCTTGCGCAATGTGGCGGCGGCGGCGATCGTGATCCTGCTGACCACGCCGGAGGCCCTGTTCCAGCCCGGCTTCCAGATGTCCTTCGCCGCGGTCGCCGCGCTGATCGCCGCCTATGAGGCCTGGCGCGACCGGGACCGCGGCGCGCCCGAGCAGGAGCGCCGTTTCACCATGGCCGGGCGGGCGAAGCGCTATGCCGCCGGCCTCGCCGCCACGGACCTCATCGCCGCGCTCGCGACGGCGCCCTATGCGCTTTACCATTTCAATCGCGCCGCGGTGTATTCCCTGCCGGCCAATATCGCCGCCATGCCGCTGATGGGGTTCTGGATCATGCCGGCGGCCGTGGCCGGATTGTGCCTTGCGCCCTTTGGCGCGGACGTTCCCGCCTGGCGCGCCGCCGCGGCGGGGATGGAGGTCGTGCTGGCGATCGCGACGGAGGTGTCGGGCTGGCGCGGCGCCGTGTCGGTCACGCCGCAATGGCCGCTCGGCGCGCTTTTGGTCCTCACCCTTGGCGGGCTGTGGCTTTGCCTCGCGCGGGCGCCGTGGCGGCTCGGCGGGCTCGCCGCCGTTCCGCTCGCCGCGACGCTGACGGCGGGCGCGCCGCCGGCCGATATCTATGTCGCCGCATCCGGCGACAACGCCGGCGTGGTGACGCGCGGCGTCATGGGGGCGGCGCTGGCCGAAGCGCCGCGGCTGGACGGGCCCGGCGCGGCGGTCGCCGTCTACAGCACCCGCCGAAACGCTTTCGCCGCCGCCATGTGGACCGAGGCGGCGGGGCTCGATCCCATGCGCGCGCCGCCCGAGGCCATGGCGGACCGCTTTTCCTGCGACGGGTCCGGCTGCGCCGGCGCGTTGCCGCGGGGCGTCGTCTTTTCCGTCATCGAGGCGCGCGCCGCGCTCGCGGAGGACTGCGCCCGCGCCGATCTCGTCATCGCATTCTTTCCGGTCGACGAAGCGGCGCGGCGCGCCTGCAAGGCGGATCTCATTGATCGCCGGGCGGTCTGGAGGCGCGGCGCGCATGCGGTGAGCATAGATGAAGAAGGCGCTCTAACTATAAGAAATGCAATGGAATTCCGTGGCCAGCGTCCATGGACCAGGAACTGATAAGGCGCGCGCCCTTTTCGGCAGCACGGCGCCCTCGCATGATTCCCGACGTTCGGCGGTTGTTCCACCGGCCCGCCCTTTTTCCTCACCCCGGACTCTCTGGACGCCTGTTCTCTCCTCGCCGAGGCCTTGTGAGAACCCGCAAAGAAAACCGTCCAGACAGGACGGGAACGACGCGCCCGTTCTATTGAAAGCACCCGGCAGGGGCGGGGGGTCAGACGTAGCGGCGAATGAGCCCGACCAGCTTTCCCTGGACGCTGACCCGGTCCGGGCCGTAAATCCTGGTTTCGAATGCGGGATTCGCGGCCTCCAGCGCGATGGAGGCGCCTTTCTTGCGAAGCTTTTTCAGGGTTGCTTCCTCGTTGTCCACCAGCGCGACGACAATGTCGCCGGCGTCCGCGTTGTCGCAACGCTTGATGATGGCGTAATCGCCGTCATGGATGCCGGCGTTGATCATCGATTCCCCCTGCACTTCGAGGATGTAATGTTCGCCGCCGCCGATAAGCGCCTCAGGAGTCGGGAAGCGGTCGACTTCGTGCTGGATCGCCTCGATCGGCGTGCCGGCGGCGATGCGGCCGAGAACCGGCAGGTCCACGGCGCCGCCGGGCAGGCTCTCTCCCGGCAGGCTCTTCGGCGCAGGGCGGCGCGAATCGTTCCGGGGATCGCCGTTCCGCCGGCCGGCGGTCGCATCCGCGTTCCTTGCATCGCCCTGGCGGGGCTCCTCGTCCGGCCTGAAACTGGCATCCACCAGGGACGGGCGAAACCCGCGCGGCGGGCGCTGCGCCCGGGCGGCGGGATCGGCGGCGGCGCTGTCCGGCATGCGCAGGATTTCGAGCGCCCGCGCGCGGTGCGGCAGCCGCCTGATGAACCCTCTCTCCTCCAGCGCCGTAATCAGGCGGTGGATGCCGGACTTCGACCGCAGGTCGAGCGCGTCCTTCATTTCGTCAAAAGACGGTGAAACGCCCGTTTCCTTGATTCTCGCGTCAATGAAAACCAGAAGCTCGCGCTGTTTCTTGGTCAGCATGTGGTCGGCTCCATTTTCGGCCCTATCTCAACTGGCCCCGTCCTAATCGGTCTCATCTTAATCAGCCCGGTCCTGATCAGTCCGATCTTGATCTTCCCGGCTTTGATCGGCGTCGTGTTCAATTGTCGGCCCCGTCATTGGTTCTATCCCGAGCGCGTCCCGGGTCTTGATCCTAAGCGCGGTCCCGGCATGCGCGCCGAACCGGTTTCGTCGATTTGGCCAATTGCCTGGCCGATGGCTTAGCCTTTGGTCCACTGGCTTCTTTGGTACACTGCGTCTTTGGCTCATTGCTTGGCCTGCTGGGCGGGTTGCGGCCTGTTTGCAGCCCGAAACGACAAAAGAACAAAACAACAACGGTGTTCTATGCTTGTTCCGGTCCGCGGTCAACACTCGCGTTCAAATCGCTGATTCGTTTTTGCGAAGCATCATTTGCGACGGCGCGTGCGCCGCTAAGGCGGAATCAGGCGAAGCTATCGGCGTTCAACAGCGCCCGTGTCGCCGCCGCAACATCTTCGTTGCGCATGAGGCTCTCGCCGACGAGAAACGCCGAGGCGCCATACCCCTTGAGCGCGACGAGGTCGCCGTGATCGCCGATCCCGCTTTCGCTGACCAGCAAGGCCGTATCCGGGGCGAGCGCGGCAAGTTCTGACGTGATTTTAAGATCTGTTTGAAATGTCTTTAAATTTCTGTTGTTTATTCCGATAAGGTCAGTGTTTAGTTTAGTAGCTCTCGCCATCTCCTCGGCGTCATGCACCTCGACCAGTCGGTCCATTCCGTATTCGCGCGCCGCGGCGTCAAGTTCCCTCGCCTGAGCGTCGCCGAGACACGCCATGATCAGCAGGATGCAGTCCGCGCCCCAAGCCCGGGCTTCCACGACCTGATAGGGATCGATCATGAAGTCCTTGCGCAGCACTGGCAGGCTCGACGCCGCCCGCGCCGCCCTGAGGTCGTCCGGCGCGCCCTGAAAGCTCGGCCCGTCCGTCAGCACCGAAAGGCACGCGGCGCCCCCTTCTTCATAGGCGCGGGCGTGACGCGCCGGCTCGAACTCGGCCCGAATCAATCCCTTGGACGGGCTTGCTTTCTTGATCTCCGCGATCAGGGCGTAGCCGTCCGCCGCCTTGTGCTCAAGGGCCGCGCGAAAGCCCCGCGGCGGGGCCGCATCGCGGGCGATGGCGTCGAGGGCGGCGATGGGCGCATTGGCCCTGGCCGCGGCGACCTCGGTCTTCTTGTAAGAGACAATGTCGTCGAGAATCGTCATCGGCTGTCGCCCGGTGTTGCGTTTGAAATCGTGACGAGACGTTCCAGCGCGCGAAGCGCGGCGCCGTCGTCGATGGCGGCCTCGGCGCGCCGGGCCGCCGGCTCCAGAGCATCGGCGCGTCCGGCGACGATCAGCCCGGCGGCGGCGTTCAATACGGCGATGTCCCGATAGGGACCGCGCTCGCCGTCGAGAAGGCGTTTCAGGGCCGCCGCGTTATGCTGCGGGTCGCCGCCGACCAGATCCTCTGGAGAACAACGCTTTAAGCCGGCGTCTTCAGGCGTTGTCTCGAATTCGCTGACGCCGCCGTCCCTGAGCGACGCCACATGGGTCGGGCCGGTGAGGGTCAACTCGTCAAGGCCGTCGGCGCCGTGCACCACCCAGGCCGAGATCACGCCGAGGCGGGGCATCACTTCGGCGATGGGGCGCAGGAGATCGCGCGCGAACACTCCCATCACCTGCCGGCGCGCGCCCGCCGGGTTGGAAAGGGGCCCGAGCAGATTGAACATGGTGCGCACCCCCAGCGCTTTGCGCGCCGCGGCGGCGTGGCCGACCGCCTGGTGGTGGAGGGCGGCGTGCATGTAGCCGACGCCCGCCTCTTCTATGCACAGCGCGATCCGGTTCGGCGTCATGTCGAGATTGACGCCGAGCGCGGCGAGCACCTCCGACGATCCTGACCTCGAACTCGCCGCCTTGTTGCCGTGCTTGGCAACGGGCACGCCGCAGCCGGCGAGGATCAGCGCCGCGGCGGTCGAGACGTTGTAGGTGCCGGCGCCGTCGCCACCGGTGCCGCAGGTGTCGACCGCATCCGGCGGCGCGCTGACCCGCAGCGCCTTGTCGCGCATGGCGATGGCGGCGGCGGCGATTTCCTCAGGGGTCTCTCCCCGCGCGCGCAGGGCCGTCAGGAAGCCCGCGATCTCGATGTCGCTCGCCTCGCCGGAAAGAATCGCGCCCATGGCCGCGCCCATGTCGTCCCCGGTGAGGGGCGCGCCCGAGACGGCCCTGGCGAGATAAGGGGTGAAGGCGCTCACCGCCGCGCCGCCTTGAGAAAGTTGGCGACGATCTCCGCCCCGTGTTCCGAGGCGATGCTTTCCGGGTGAAACTGAACCCCGGCGATGGGCAGGGTCGCATGGGCGACGGCCATGATCTCGCCGTCGTCGCCGGCGCGGGCCGTGACGTTCAGCTCGGCCGGCAGGCGGTCCGGATCGGCCACCAGCGAATGATAGCGCGTCGCGGTGAAAGGCGAGGGCAGGCCGGCGAAAACGCCGGTTCCCTCATGGACCACGTCGCAGGTCTTGCCGTGCATCAGCCGCTCGGCCCGGTGGATCCCGCCTCCGAAACTCTGGGCGATGGACTGCATCCCGAGACAGACGCCGAAGACGGGGGTTCGCGTGCGCGCGGCGGCGGCGATCATGTCGAGGCAGACGCCGGCGCTCTCCGGCGCGCCCGGCCCCGGCGAAATCACGATCGCTTCGGCGCGGCCGTCCACGGCCGCTTCGGCGCTGAGTGCGTCGTTGCGTACGACCTCGACCGTTTCCCCCAGCCCCCCGATCAAATGAACGAGGTTGTGGGTGAAGCTGTCATAATTATCGATCAGCAAAATCATCAAGCGGGCCGCGAATCAGCGATACTGAAGACAACAGGGTGTAGCGCCGTGATCATAAGGCGCAAGCGGCGGATTTGAAGCAAATGATGGGAAAGCGGCGGTCCAGACGCGCAAGGCCGCGGCTGCTGAAGCCGGGACGAGCCGGCAATGCGGGGATTATCGCGTCCTTCGCCATCGCCTTCGCAGGCGTGATGGCGGGCGCGATGTCCGCTTATCTCGGCCAGCACGGGGCGAGCGCCCGGGCCGCGCTGGAAGAGACCCGCCCGGCCGGCCGCGGCGCGGACAATCCGGCGTTGCGGGTTTCCGCCCGCGACCGCATCGTCCAGGCGGTGCTGGCCGATGACAGTCTCGTGCGGCTGTCGGCCTCGGAAGGGCGCCCGTCCGCGACCCGCGCGCGCCCGAAAATCGTCGTCGTCATCGACGATCTCGGTCTCGATTCGGCGATGACCGAACGGTTCATCGCCCTGCCGGGGCCGCTCACCCTGTCTTTCCTGCCCTATGGCGGGAGCGTCGGCGCCCTCGCCGCCCGGGCGCGCAACGCCGGCGCGGACGTCATGCTGCATCTGCCCATGGAGCCACTCGGCGAAGCCGATCCCGGCCCCAACGCCCTGCGCCTCGGGATGACGGGGGCCGATTTTCTGAAAAATCTGGAATGGAACCTGGCCCAGTTCGACGGCTATATCGGCGTCAACAATCACATGGGCTCGCGGCTGACCGCCGATCGCGCGGCGATGAAAACGGTGCTGGCCTATCTGAAGGCGAGGGACCTTTTCTTTCTCGATTCCGTGACCACGGCCCAGACCGCGGCGCGCAGCGCGGCGGCGTCCGTCGGCGCCCGGATCGTCGAACGCGATGTTTTTCTCGACGCCGGAACGCGGGACGTCGATTACGTCAAGGGACAACTGAAGCTGGCGGAGCGCATCGCGCTGGAAACCGGCTACGCCGTGGCGATCGGCCATCCCTACGAGACGACGCTCGAAGCGATCGGCCCGTGGCTGACCACCGCGCCGGCGAGGGGGTTCGAGATCGTGGCGATTTCATCGCTTGTGGATGCGGAGCGGCGCAGCATGGAGCGTCCGGTTCTCGCTGAGACGCCAGCCCTGCGGCTGTGAGGTTGCGCGCGCCCTTCGCGTAACGCAGCAGCGGACCCGGTTTTCGCACCGAGAGGCGCCGGGCAAAAGGATCGAGGAAAGAACGACGGACGCCGAGCGGCCGGGTCGCCGGCCGAAAGCTTATTCCGCCGCGACCGCGCCCGCCCGGAATTCGCCGTCGCGGGCCTCCCGTTCGAGCGGCTCCATGGCGGTCGCCGAGCCGGCCTTCCGGTACTGGCCGCACCAGTCCGTCTCCTTGACCCTGGGCCACTGGGCGAACTGTCGGTGGCCGACGGGGATCGGCGCGTTGCGACGGCATTCGTTGAGACTGTCATTGAAGAAAAGGCAAGTCGAACAGGTCATTGGCGGTCCAGTCGTTTCTTGTTGCAGTTGCTGGTACGGGCGCCGTCATGCGACGGATCAAGGCGTTGATGGGGCGTGGTGGGCTGGCGCCGTTTGCGGTTCATGCGCGTCTTCGGAACCACTGCGCGCTTTCGTTCGCGCGCATTGCCGACGCGGTCGATGGGCGCGCGCCATCAACCGCGAACGGCTGTTGCCGCGACACGCTTTAGTTGCCGGTGCGGGCCAGCGCGGCGCGGGCGGCGGCGAACAGCGCCGCCGCCTTGTTTTCGCATTCGCGCTGTTCGCTGGCGGGGTCGGAATCGGCGACGATCCCGGCGCCCGCCTGAACATGCACGACGCCGTCCTTGACCACCGCCGTGCGCAGGGCGATGCAGGTGTCGACATTGCCGTCGGCGGAGAAATAGCCGATGGCGCCGCCGTAAACGCCGCGCGCTGACGTTTCCAGGTCGTCGATGATCTCCATGGCGCGAATTTTCGGCGCGCCGGAAACCGTGCCCGCCGGGAAGCCCGCCGCCACCGCGTCCACCGGATGAACGTCCGCGCGCAAGCGGCCGGTAACGTGGGAGACGATGTGCATCACGTGGCTGTAGCGTTCGACGGCGAAGCTTTCGGTGACCCGGACGCTGCCGATCTCCGCCGAGCGGCCGACATCGTTGCGGCCGAGATCGACGAGCATCAGATGCTCGGCGCGTTCCTTCGGATCGCCGAGCAGGTCCCGTTCCAGCGCCAGGTCCTCGTCAGCGCTCGCCCCGCGCGGCCGCGTGCCGGCGATCGGGCGGATCGCCACTTCGCCTTCGCGGACCCGAACCAGGATCTCCGGGCTCGATCCGACAAGGGCGAAATCCTCGAACTGCAGAAAGAACAGGAAAGGCGACGGGTTGGAGCGTCGCAGCGCACGGTAAAGCTCGAAGGGCGGCGCGTCGAACGGGCTCGAAAAGCGCTGGCTCAGCACCGCCTGGAAGATGTCGCCGGCGGCGATGTGCTCCTTGGCGCGTTCGACGATGGCGCGATACTCAGCCTCCGTCATGTTGGACGTCGCCTCGATCGCCCCCGCGCCGGCGGACGGATGCGCCGGCGGCGCCGCCAGCGGCGCGCAAAGATCGCCGACCGCGTCGCTCAGCCGCTCGCCGGCGCGCGAATAGGCGGCCCGCGCCGAGACCCCGTCGGCCGGGCGGACCGGCGCGCAGAGCATGATTTCCTGACGCACATTGTCGAATACCGCGACCACCGTCGGGCGGATGAAGATCGCGTCGGGCGTGTCGAGACCGCCCTCGGGACGCGGTCCCAGCCGCTCCATCTGCCGCGCCATGTCATAGCCGAGATAGCCGAACACCCCCGCCGCCATGGGCGGCAGCGCCCGCCGCGCCGTATCGTCCGTGGAAAGATCGATCGCCGAGGCGGCGAGCAGGCGCTTGAGGTTGTCGAGGGGCGGGCCGGGCTCGGCGACAAAGGCGTGCGGATCGGCGGCGGCGTCGCGGTTGATTTCCGAGCGCCCGTCGACGCAGCGCCAGACGAGGTCGGGTTTGAAGCCGATGATCGAAAACCGGCCGAGCTGTTCGCCCCCTTCGACCGATTCCAGGAGGAAGGCGTTCCGGCGCCGTCCGGCGAGCTTCAGATAGGCCGAGACCGGCGTTTCCAGGTCGCTGACCAGGCGGCGCGTGACGATCTGCGCGCGTCCGTCGCGATAGCCGGCCTCGAAAGCCGGAAAATCCGGCTGCGCGTCCGAGCCGCCGCCGCCGGCGTCCGCGAGAAGGGAAGAGGGTCTGGCGCGGTCCAAGACAGTCAGCCGTCGGCGGAATAGAGCGCTTCGAGCCGCGCGCGGTCGATCTCGACGCCGTAGTCCTCGCGCACCGCGAGTACGAACGCCTCCAGCAGTTCCTGGTCGAGCTGATAGCCGAGATACTGGCGCATCATCATTTCCTCGGTCGGCGGGACGGCGTTGCGCGCGAAGCTGACGTCGCGCACCTCGACCACCGCCTGCGCGTCGCCGAGGGCGGTCGGGCCGGAGACGAGATCGCCCAGTTCGGTCAGGAAAATCTGTTCGTTGAGCGCGCGGGAGACGACGTCGTTTTCGAACGTGCGGTCGATCACGGTTTCGATCGGCGCGCGGTCGTACTCGTCCGCCGCCTCGGCCAGGCTGCGCCCCCCCTCGACCGCGTCGCGGATCGCGCGCACCGCCGCGGAGACGCGCCGGCGGCGTTCATCGGCGCGCCAGGCCTCATCGACGCGCGCGCGCACTTCCTCGAAGGGGATCGGCGCCGGCGCAATGATTTCGCGCAGGCCGACAAAGACGTAATTCTGCGTCGCGTTCTGGGGATCGCCGCCGGCGCTGAAGGAAAGCGCTTCGCTTTCCTCGCCTTCCTCAAGCAGAAAGGCTTCGGTCAGGGCTTCGCCTGGAACCTCGTCGACGATCGCGCCCCCCCGCTCGAAGCTGAAGCGGTCGACCGGGCCGATGCGCTTGACCTCGACGCCGGCGGCTTCGGCCGCCGCGGCGAGGGTGGCGCCGGTGTCGCGCTCCTCTTCGATGGCGTCGATGGCGGCCAGCATCGCCCGGCGCGCGTCGTTGTCGAGGAACTGCGCCTCGATCTCGCTTCGCACCTCCTCGAAGCTGCGCGAGACCGGCGCGACGATCTCCGCCACCTGCACCACCGTCCAGCCGAAAAGGCTCTGGACAGGCTCCAGGATCGCGCCGTCTTCAAGCCCTTCGGCGAACGCCGCCTCCGAAACCGCCGGGTCGAGAATGTCCGCCGCCTGCGCATCGGCGAAGGTCACCGCCGCCATGTCGAGACCGCGCGCCTCGGCCAGGGCGGCGAAATCGTCCCCCTGGCGCAACGCCGCCGCGGCGGCCCGGGCTTCCGCCTCGGTGTCGTAAGTGATCTGGTAGAGGGTGCGCTTTTCCGGTTCCTCGTAGAGCCGCTCGCGGCTGGCCTCGTAGGTTTCCCGCAGGGTTTCCTCCGACACCGCGAGGTCTTCGGAAAACGCCGCGCGGGTCAGGACGGCCATGTCGAAGACGCGGTATTCCGGCGCGGTGAACGTCGCGATGTTGGCCTCGTAATAGGCGAGGAGATCCTCCTCGGTCGGCGTCGCCGCGGCGCCGGCCATCTCGTCGGTGACGGTCAGATAGGCGACGCGCCGGCGCTCGCTCTGGCGCAGCAGCGCGGCGTCGACCAGCGGCCCCGGCGCGGGGCCGACGCCCGTCATGGCGCTGACGAGCTGGTTGCGCATCAGGTCTTCGCTGATGCGGCGCTCGAATTCCTGCACCGTCAGGTTGTTGCGCTGAAGGATGCTTTCCAGAACGAACTGGTCGAACTCGCCGGTCGCGGCGTTGCGAAAGTTCTCGTTTTCCCGGAGGAAGTCGCGCACCAGCTCGCGCGGCACGGCGAGGCCGAGGCGTTCTGCATACTGCGAGAGGGCGGATGATGTGGCGATCGACTCGAGAACCTGATCGGCGAACCCGGAGACGAGCGCGTCCTGGTGCGTGAAGGCACCGCCGGTTTCCTGGCGGCGGATTTGCACCGCGCGGTTGAACTCGGACTGCACATAGGGCGCGGAGAAGCGCTCGTCGCCCACCTTCACCGCGGCGCTGGAGCCGAGCTGGGTAAGGCTCGGCACGTCCGTGAACGCGAACGCGGCGAAGGCGAACAGGATGATGACGAAGACGCCAAGGCCCTTCAGGCCGCCGCGGATTTGCTTCAGCATGCGCATGCCCCTTGAAAACGCCGGCCCTGCGAAACGTCCGTCTCCGCCCTGCATCGCGCGCCATGTTGCGCCGGCCATGGGGCGCCGGCCAAGCCGCGCATCGGGACCCGGATCAGGACGCGAACCGGTCAAAACAGCTCAATGAGCGGCTATCTATAGCGTTTTCGCCGGCGGTTGAAACCGGTTTTCCGACCCGCGGGATACGAAAAGCCCGGCGCATGTCTTCCTTGCCCGGTTTTTCTTCGCCGGCGGGCGGTGCGGTTTGGGGGGCGGCGATGCGCCCCGGCGCCCGGCGCGCCCGGCGGGCTTCCGTTTCGCGGCCAATCGGGTATGTGTCTGTCCGCGATTCTCGCTGCGGGCGCCGGTGCGGCGCTTCGCGCAACAGGACGAAGCGCCCCGCCGGGCGCCTGAAGGAGACTTGTGATGGCCGTTCGCCGCCCCGCCAAAAACCAGCCCGAGCGTTTCGAATGGACGCCGGAAAACAAGAGCTGGTGCGATGCGCAGATCCGCAAGTACCCGGAAGGCCGCCAGGCGTCCTGCGTCATCCCGTTTCTCTGGCGCGGCCAGAAGCAGGAAGGATGGGTCTCGATCCCGATGATGGAAGCGATCGCGCGTCAGCTCGATATGCCGTATATCCGCGTTTACGAGGTCGCCACGTTTTACACCATGTTCAACCTCGAACCGGTGGGCGAGTTTTTCGTGCAGCTTTGCGGCACCACGCCGTGCATGCTGCGCGGCGCGCGGGAGCTGCGCGAGGTCTGCAAGACGGCGATCGGGCCGGAGAACAGGGTCAGCGACGACGGCAAGCTGTCCTGGCTTGAGGTGGAATGCCTCGGCGCCTGCGCCAACGCGCCGATGGTGCAGATCTCAACCAAGGACAGCGACCACTATTACGAAGATCTGACCCCGGAAATTTTCGAGGACCTTATCGCCAGGCTGCGCCGCGGCGAAGAGGTCAAGATCGGCACGCAACACCCGCAGCGCCACACCTCCGATCCCGAGGGCGAGAATACGACGCTCACTGACCCGTCGCTTTATGACGGCAGCCGCGCGCAGCCGTTGAAGGAGATCCCGAACGCCGCGCCGGCGGAGTAGGCGGGCGTTTCGCATTCTTCCGCCCACTGCATCGCGGCGAGGCGTGTTTCTCCCGCCCGTCAAGGCGTCGTTAACGTTAACCGTGCATGCTCCGCGCCTGAAACGGACGGGCGTGATGCGGGAACAACGAACGATCATCCTGATGGCGAGCGAGGCGATGGCGCCGATGCTGCGCGACTTCCTGCTGGCGCGCAACGCCGCCCTTTGCATCGAAACGCCGCGCACGGTCGACGCCCTGCGCGGCGCGGTCGCCCGCAGCGGGGGACGCGCCCGGATCCTTTCCTTTCTCAATGGACTGATCATTCCCGCCGACGTGCTGGCGGCGCTGACGCCCGTTCCCTACAACATTCATCCCGGTCCGCCGGAATACCGCGGCGTCCATGCGGAAAGCTTCGCGCTCTGGGAAGGGGCCGCGCGTTACGGCGTCACCGCGCACGAAATCACCGCGCGCGTGGACGAGGGGCGCATCGTGGCGCTGTCGCGTTTCGATATTCCGCCCGGCGCCGATCGCCGGATCCTTTCCGCCGTCATCATGCACGAAGCGGTGAAGGTCTTCGCCGTCGTCGCCGCCCACTGCATCGCCACCGACGCCGCGATGCCGCCGATGCGCCAGCGCTGGTCCGGCGCCAAGCGCACCCGGCGCGAGTTTCGCGCCCTGTGCCGGTCCTATCACGCCGCGCCGGCCGCGGACCGCGAGCGCTTGCGCCGGGCGTGCGCGGAGGATCTGGAAGAGGCCGCGGCGGCGTTCGGTTAACGCCGGGCGGCTGCGGGCGAAGAGGGGCGGCCTGACAATCGCGTCCCAGCAGGCGCTTGCGCCGCCATCTGCGCCGGCGCCGCCGGCCAGAGGAGCCGGCCCGGCTTTCCGCGATCCACTTAGCCGCGACCCGTTAGTTTGTGCCCGCCGGAATTTTTTTCCGGAAAGGCTTGTTGTGATTGAGCTTTATTTTCGGCGGCAAAAATACAGAATAAAATAATTAATAAAATAAACTTTAATATTGTTTGATTTTAATCAGTTAAAATGATTTTTTGAAATCTATTCTGCTGTGGAGATTTCAATGATTATACATGCCCGTCTTTTTGTTGTCGCGCTCGCGTTTTGCGCTATCGGCGCATTTTCCGGCAAGGCCCATGCACAGCCGCCGTCGGATACTTTCGTGCAGATCCTGATACCAAATTCGAGTTCCGCGACCCGGGGGTTCGTTTCGTTCAAGGCCGGTCCCCAGGTCACCGACACGGTGGGGCCTGGAGGCAACCCCATTCCGCCGGGAGGGGGGGGATCGTTTTACGTTTACGGTTTAGGCGGCGCTTCTGGAACGCTGACCTATGACGATTGCGTTCTACAGTTCGGCGTGCGGCCTTTCTCCTTGCCCAGCGCCAGCGCCGGCTCGAAATGCACGCTGACGACGTTCTCGCCGTTTCCAAACACGTTCACCATATTCACGCTGGAACTGACGAACTGAATTGGCGGAGCCGAATGAGGCGACCTGGACCGCCAGCGACATATCGGGAGCGAAACGGCGACCCTTCGAGCTGCGTTGTTTCGAGGTCTGGATACGAATGGTTGCTTTTTTCGCTCCCCTCGGGCCATTTTCCGGGCCCGGCTTTCAAGGCCTATTCCGTCTTAAACAACGATTCCCTCTCCATGACCGATCCCGTCTCAAAGACCGATCAGGAACGCGCGCTTTGTTGCACGCGGCGCTTTTGTCAGGCGGCGTTGCGCCCAGCGTGACGCATGGCGTTCGTCGGGCGTTCGGGGTAAGGGCTGCGGGAAGGCTTGAATTCCCGATAGAAACGCTGTGGAAACGGGTTTCGACAAAGCTGGCGATAATCGCTAAGACGAGCGTCGCGAGAGAGCGGGACGCCGCTTGTCGAGCCAGGTTCAAACCGGGCGCGCAGAGCCACGGCGCGCCCCGCGGATAGAGACAGAAGCTGACCGATGCTTGAAGACAAAGACCGGATATTCACCAATCTGTACGGCCTCCATGACTGGCGGCTGGAGGAAGCCAGGAAACGCGGCGCGTGGAACGGCACGGCCGATCTGATGCGCATGGGGCGCGACTGGATCATCCAGCAGGTCAAGGATTCCGGCCTTCGGGGCAGGGGCGGGGCCGGCTTTCCGACGGGGCTGAAATGGTCGTTCATGCCGAAAGAGATCGGCGAGCGCCCCCATTACCTTGTCGTCAACGCCGACGAATCGGAGCCCGGCACCTGCAAGGACCGGGAAATGATGCGCCACGATCCGCATCTTTTCATCGAGGGCTGTCTTGTCGCCTCCTTCGCCATGCAGGCGCATGCCTGTTACATCTATATCCGCGGCGAGTATGTGGACGAGCGCGAGCATCTCCAGGCCGCGATCGACGAGGCGTACGCGGCCGGCCTTCTTGGCAAGAACGCCGCCGGGTCGGGCTGGGATTTCGACCTTTACGTCCATCACGGCGCCGGCGCCTATATCTGCGGCGAGGAGACCGCGCTCTTGGAAAGTCTCGAAGGCAAGAAGGGCCAGCCGCGCCTGAAGCCGCCCTTTCCCGCGGGCGCGGGGCTCTATGGCTGTCCGACCACGGTCAACAATGTCGAATCGATCGCGGTGGTTCCGACCATTCTGCGCCGGGGCGCGGACTGGTTCCGCCGGTTCGGACGCGACAACAATGCGGGTACGAAGGTTTTCTGCATTTCCGGCCACGTTAATCGTCCGTGCAATGTCGAAGAGGAGATGTCGATCCCGCTGAAGCAGTTGATCGAGACCCATTGCGGCGGCGTGCGCGGCGGCTGGGACAACCTCAAAGCCGTGATTCCGGGCGGGTCGTCCGTACCCCTCATTCCGCGTGACGTCTGCGACGACGTGCTGATGGATTTCGACGCCCTGAAGGAGGTGAAGTCGGGGCTCGGCACCGCGGCGGTGATCGTCATGGACAAGTCCACCGACATCGTGCGCGCGATTTCGCGCATCAGCTATTTCTACAAGCATGAAAGCTGCGGTCAGTGCACCCCCTGTCGCGAAGGCACCGGCTGGATGTGGCGCGTGCTCGAACGCATGGCCGAGGGTAATTCGACGACGGAAGAAATCGACAAGCTGCTCGACGTCGCCGGCCAGATCGAGGGACACACGATCTGCGCGCTGGGCGACGCCGCCGCCTGGCCGGTGCAGGGGCTGATCCGCCACTTCCGCGGCGAAATCGAGGAGCGCATCAACGCCTATCGCAGCGATCGCGGACCGGTGTCGATGGCGCCCGCCGCCGCGGGCGTCGCCGCCGAATAGGCTTTTTCAAGCGTCCCGACTGTTCCCTGCATGCGCTGAAAACGCGCAAAAACCCTTGTGTTGCGGCGAATCACGTGATTTTTGTGTGTATTCGGCGTTTATTGATTCGCAAAGGAACAACCCATGGCCGTTAAACGGAAGACCACAACGAAAAAAGCTACGGCTAAAAAGGCCGCAGCGAAAAAGACCACGGTGAAACGCAAGACCGCCGCCAAGAAGACGACGGCGCGCAAGGCGCCGGTGCGCAAGACGGCGACGCGCAAGACCGCCGCCACGAAAAAAACCGCCACGAAAAAAGCGCTGCCCGATGTGCTGACCATGAAGCATCTGGCCGCGGAAATGTCCGAAGCTCACGAAATGCCGAAGAAACAGGCTGAAGAGCTTCTCGCCGACTTCATCGACCGGATGGGCGGCTACCTCAAGAAAGGCAAGAAGCTCCGGGTGGCCGGTCTCGGCATTCTCCAGGTCCGCCAGCGCGCCGCGCGCTGGGGCCGCAACCCGGCGACGGGCGAGCGCATCCGGATCAAGGCCAGCAAGAAAGTCGCGTTCCGCCCGGCCAAGGATCTCAAGGAGCGCGTTCTTTAAAAAGACGCGCGAAAACGCCTTATTGCGATGAGTCAAAACGCCTGCCGCCGGCTTTCCGGGGCGGGCGTTTTGTTGTTAGAACCAGACATTGCGGCCATTCCCCTCCCATCGCGTGAAAGCGGCGCGACCATGAAACGGACGCGGATTTAGACATCGGGCGCGACCGGGAGGGTATGCAAACGCGCACGGGCGTTGCGCGGCCGGCGCGCAACTCTCGCGCAGGGCGCCGCAACACTCGCGGCGCCGGGCGCGGCGCAAACGCGGAGAGCAGGTCGGAAAAGTGAGCGAGGAGATCAACAAAGCGCCGAGCGAGACATCGCTGTCGATAGAAGTCTGCACGAACCCGGACGCGGCCGACGCCCTGGCCGCGCTCGGCGCGGCGAGTTTCACCGAAGCGTTCGGCCATCTCTATAAACGGGACGACCTGGAGGCGTTCCTGCGCGATAACCATGCGCCCGAAAGGTATCGCCGGCTCATCGCCGATCCGCAATGCCGCATCTGGACCGCGTTCGCCGGGGACGGCGCCCTCGCAGCGTACGCCGTGGCGAGGCCCTGCGCGCTGCCCGTCAAGGACATGCCGCCGCGCGCGGGCGAGTTAAGCCGGCTTTATGCGCTCAGGGCGTTCCAGGGCGCGGGGCTCGGCCGGCGCCTGCTCGAAGCGGCGCTCGCCTGGCTCGACCGGACGTTCGACCATGTTTATCTCAGCGTCTACGCCGAGAACCACGGCGCGATGCGGCTCTATCGACGATACGGCTTTGAAACGATCGCCTCCTATTCCTTCATGGTCGGCGACCATGCGGACCCGGAATACCTGATGAAGCGCATCCGGCGCGGGTGATATGGCCGCAATCGCCGGGAAATATAGAATTCTAATCGTTTCATTAAGGATTTTATCAAGCGATGCATAGATAGTATGCCATTGTCGCGCACGCGGTTGTTGCGCAACGTCTTCATCGTATTGATAAGCTCTCGCTCGGTAGCGTTAATCGGCCCGCCATCTTTTTCCTGAAAGGTAATCCAGTGTCGGATATCACTCTCCTGGAAAAGCGTTTGGAAGAACTCGAAGCCGCTGTGACCGCCACAGTCGACCGGGCGCTGGCCATCGAAGACCGACTGGACGCCATGCGCGACGAACTCCAGCGCGCGGCCACCTTTGTTTATCGCATCAAGCTTTGCCAGGACGCGGACAAGGAACGCTGGCAGACGCAGACCGAAACGCTCCAGGCGATCCGTCACGACCTCGACAGCATCCACCGGGTGATCGGCAAGGACTGATATCGTCCCGCTCTCGCTATTGCGCTCTGGTTTTCCCGCGCCGGTCGCGCCGGATCCGCGCGCCGCGCGTTCATCGCTCTTCGCCGCCAGACGATATTGTACTCGATTGTCTACGGGATTTCATTCTTACGAAGGGGACGCGTCCCCCGGCGCCGCGCTTCCCCCAGCGCCGCACGTTCCGGCCCGTCTGCTTTTCGCCTTCGTCAGCCCATGGCGAACTGCCGCGTATGCAAACGCTGGAAAGCGCGGGAAAATATGGCTAAACAACCGCCGACGACCCGGATGCGCCGCAACGGCCCGTTCCGGCGAGGGCCGCAACAAGGAAAGAAAGACGGATCGGGATGAGTGATACGCGCGTCATCAAGGTAAACGGCGAAGAAATCGAGGTTCCTTCGAACCTGACCCTGTTGCAGGCCTGCGAGGCGGCCGGCGAGGAGATCCCCCGCTTTTGTTATCACGAGCGCCTGTCGGTCGCCGGCAATTGCCGCATGTGCCTCATCGAAGTGAAGGGCGGTCCGCCCAAGCCCGTCGCCTCCTGCGCCCAGAACGTGCGCGATCTCAGGCCGGGGCCGGACGGCGCGCCGCCGGAGTTGTTCACCAACACGCCCATGGTGAAAAAAGCCCGCGAGGGCGTGATGGAGTTCCTGCTGATCAACCACCCGCTCGACTGCCCGATCTGCGACCAGGGCGGGGAGTGCGATCTTCAGGATCAGGCCATGGCCTATGGCCGCGACGGCTCGCGCTACGAGGAAAACAAGCGCGCCGTCGAGGAAAAGCACATGGGGCCGCTGATCAAGACGATCATGACCCGCTGCATTCAATGCACGCGCTGCGTGCGCTTCGCGACGGAAATCGCCGGCGTTGACGATCTCGGTCTCGTCAATCGCGGCGAGAACGCGGAGATCACCACCTATCTTGAAAAGGCCGTGGAAAGCGAACTGACCGGCAATCTGATCGATGTCTGCCCGGTCGGCGCGCTGACCTCCAAGCCTTACGCCTTCAACGCGCGGCCGTGGGAGTTGCGCAAGACCGAAACCATCGACGCGATGGACGCGGTCGGCTCCAATATCCGCGTCGACGCGCGCGGGCGGGAAGTGCTCCGCATCCTGCCGGTTCTGCATGAGGACGTGAACGAGGAATGGATCGCCGACAAGAGCCGCTTCGTGTGGGACGGCCTGCGGCGCCAGCGCCTCGACCGGCCCTATGTGCGCCGCGACGGCAGGCTGGAGCCGGCGAGCTGGGACGAAGCGCTTGGCGCGGCGGCGGAGAAGCTGAAGGCCGCGCCTGCGGAGAGGATCGCGGGCCTTGTCGGCGATCTTGTTCCGACCGAAGCGGTGAAGGCGCTGAAGGACCTGCTCGACGGCGTCGGGACGCCGCACATGGATTGCCGTCAGGACGGCGCGCTGAAGGGCGTCGCCGCCGGCGCCGACCGCCGGTCCTATCTCTTCAACACGACCATCGCCGGGCTTGAGGAGGCGGACGCCATCCTCCTTGTCGGGACCAATCCGCGCAAGGAAGCGGCCATGGTCAACGCCCGCCTGCGCAAGACGTGGCTTGGCGATCTCGGCGTCAGGATTGGCCTGATCGGCGAGCGGGCCGATCTTTCCTACGACTACGATTATCTTGGCGCGGGGCCGGACGCGCTGGCCGCGCTCGCCCGCGGCGAGGGCGCGTTCTTCGACGTCCTCAAGGGCGCTCGGCGCCCGGCGATCATCCTCGGCATGGGCGCGCTCGCCCGCGCCGACGGCGAGGCGGCGCTGGCGGCGGCGGCGGCGCTGGCGGGCCAGGTCGGCGCGGTGCGCGACGGCTGGAACGGCTTCAACGTCCTGCACACGGCGGCGGCGCGGGTCGGCGCGCTCGATCTCGGTTTCCTGCCGGGCGAGGGCGGGCGCGATTTCGACGCCATCCTGGACGGATGCTCGGCGCGCGAGATCGACGTCGTCTATAATCTTGGTGCGGACGAATTCGATACGCGCAGGCTCAACGGCGCTTTCGTCATCTATCAGGGGCATCACGGCGACGCCGGCGCCCGTCATGCGGACGTCATCCTGCCGGGCGCGGCCTACACGGAGCAAAACGCCATTTACGTCAACACCGAGGGTCGACCGCAACTGGCGAGCCGTGCGATCTTCCCGCCGGGCGAGGCGCGCGAGGACTGGGCGATCCTGCGGGCGCTGTCGGACCGCGTCGGCAAGACGCTCGCCTATGACGATCTCTTCGCCCTGCGCCAGGCGATGATCGAGGCCGCGCCGGCGCTTGGCCGGATCGATCAGACGGGCGAGGCGGACGCGGCGCCCTTCGCGCTTTCCGCGCTCGGGACGGAAGGCCCGCTCGACGCCGCGCCTTTCGTCTCGCCGGTCGCGGACTATTACCTGACCAACCCGGTCGCGCGCGCGTCCAAGACCATGGCGGAATGCTCCGCCGCGGCGGGCGGCGCGCAGGCGATGGCCGCGGAATAGGGCGCGCGTTTCGACGTTTCTCGACCTTCCCGGCCTTTCCGGGCGGTCGCGGCGTCCTCGGCGGCGCGCCGTCGATGCTGCGCAGTTAGTGTTGCGCGGTCAGTGTTGCGCGGTCAATGCCGCACCGTCGACGACGCGGCGGGTTCGTGCGACGAGCCGTATTTCCGGGCGCCGGCAAGGCTGGTAGGTTTCTCCCGCAAGAGGGAGACGCGAGCTATGACCATCATGTTACGCAAGGGACCGGGCGCTGCGGCCCTGAAGGCGGCGTTTTTGAGCGCGGCGCTTCTGGGCGCCTCGGCGCTGACCGCCGTCGCGCAGGCGGACGACGACAAGGACGACGTCGTTCAGACCTATGACCTGAACGGCTTCGATGAAATCGACATCGCCGGCGTGTTCGACCTGTCGGTGGAGGTCGGGCCGGACTATTCGATCCGGCTTTCCGGCCCCAGGCGGGAGATGGACCGCATCAAGGCGGAGGTGAAGGGCGGCGCGCTTCGCCTTGGCCCCAAGGAGCGCCGCAAGCGCCCGAGCTGGGGCAATCGCGATTCCATCGACGCGCAGATCACCCTGCCGTCGCTGACGGCGTTTTCCGCCTCCGGCGTCGTCGACGGAACCATTCTCGGGGTCGACGCCCAGGATTTCGTCGTCGACGTTTCGGGCGTCGGCGACATCACCCTTGAAGGCGAGTGCGGGGCCCTGTCGGCGCAGGTCTCGGGCGTCGGCGATCTCGACGCGAAGAAGCTTGAATGCCGCGCCGTCGAGATCGACGTGTCCGGCGTTGGCGACGCGACGGTTTACGCGAGCGAATCGGCGGACGCCAGCGTTTCCGGCGTCGGCGACATCAACATTTACGGCGGCCCCGCGGAGGTCAGGAAAGACGGCGGCATGTTCGCCGAAATCACCGTGCATTGAGAATGCCGCGCCCGCGGGCGCGGCGCGCGACCCCGCGACGATTTTCCCGAATTTCCAATCGAAAAGCCGCGTGACTAGCGCCGCGATCCCCGTTATGACGCGGTCGTTATGATTGAATTCTGGGAATTGTTGACATCGCGCCCTGTGGATCAGGGATGGTGGAGCTGGCTTTGGCCGACGGCGCTGCAGACGCTGGCGCTGATGGTCGTCTTGCTGATCTCGCTGGCGTTTCTGCTCCTGTTCGACCGCAAGGTCTGGGCGGCGGTGCAGATGCGAAAGGGGCCGAACGTGGTCGGCCCGTTCGGTCTGTTGCAGTCCTTCGCGGACTTTTTCAAATTCGTCCTGAAGGAAATCGTCATCCCCGCCGGCGCCGACCGATCGGTGTTCATCCTGGCGCCGTTGATCACCTTCGTCCTCGCCTTCATCAGCTGGGCGGTGGTGCCCGTCGGACCCGGTCTCGTCGTCGCCGACATCAATATCGGCATTCTCTACATTTTCGCCGTTTCCTCCCTCGGCGTTTACGGCATCATCATGGGCGGCTGGGCCTCGAACTCGAAATATCCGTTCCTTGGCGCCCTGCGCTCGGCGGCGCAGATGGTGTCTTACGAGGTGTCCCTGGGCTTCGTGATTATCTGCGTGCTGCTGCTCGTGGGCTCGCTCAATCTCACCGACATCGTCAACAGCCAGGCGCGCGGCGCCGGTATCCTGAACTGGCACTTCATTCCGCTGTTCCCGATGTTCGTTCTGTTTTTCATCTCCGCCCTGGCGGAGACCAACCGGCCGCCCTTCGACCTGCCGGAGGCGGAATCGGAACTCGTCGCCGGCTATCAGGTGGAGTATTCCTCGACCCCCTATCTTCTGTTCATGATCGGCGAGTATCTCAACATCGTGCTGATGTGCGCCATGCTGACGATCCTGTTCATGGGCGGCTGGCACGCGCCGATCGACATCCCGATCCTGAACGCGATCCCGCTGTTCTGGTTCGGCGTCAAAGTGGTGTTCTTCTTTTTCATGTTCGCCATGGTGAAGGCGATCGTGCCGCGCTACCGCTACGATCAGCTGATGCGGATCGGCTGGAAGATCTTCCTGCCGCTGTCGGTCTTCTGGGTCGTTCTCACGGCGGGCGTGCTGGTCGCGTTCCCGGACCTCGCCGCGTCTTTCCAAAGCTGGAGGAGCTAGGCCCCATGTCCCGCATCGCCCAGGCCGTCAAGGGATTTGCCCTCGCCGACTTCGCCGGCGCTTTCTGGCTCGCCCTGAAGTACTATTTCCGCCCCAAGGCGACTGTGAACTATCCTTTCGAAAAAGGTCCGCTTTCCCCGCGTTTCCGCGGCGAGCACGCCTTGCGCCGCTATCCCAACGGGGAGGAGCGCTGCATCGCCTGCAAGTTGTGCGAGGCGATCTGCCCGGCGCAGGCGATCACCATCGAGGCCGAGCCCCGCGACGACGGCTCGCGGCGCACGACCCGCTATGACATCGATATGGTAAAGTGCATTTATTGCGGTTTCTGCCAGGAAGCCTGCCCCGTGGACGCGATCGTCGAGGGGCCGAATTTCGAATTCGCGACCGAGACCCGCGAGGAGCTTTACTACGACAAGGAGCGTCTGCTCGCCAACGGCGACCGCTGGGAGCGGGAAATCGCCCGCAATCTCGAACTCGACGCCCCCTATCGCTAGGGGCGGCGGCGAAGGCCCCGGCTTCCTGCGCAAAGCCGTCCCGCATGAGGCGGCGTTGTCCGCCGGCGAATGCAACGCTCAGACGAGCCCGCGCGGCTCGGCGCGCGGATACCGCGCCGGCGCCGTCCCCGTCCGGCGCGTGGGCCTACGTCTTGGAAAAGGCGGTTTGATATGCCGCATCGAATGTGCGCCCGGCCCCTTTGCAAACGCCGCGAAGCCGGTCTAAAAGCGCGCGAAACCTCATCGCGCTTATGAGTCGCATTGCGATCACGGCGCGTCATCGCCAACCACGGACGCCTGATCCGACCGATCGCGGCGCCCGGCACCCCGCCGAAGGGTCCCGTCGAAGGGTCCTCCGGATCTTCAAAAGGGATCTCCGACAGGGATCTTCAACGCCAAGGGCCGCGAACCGCACTGACCGTTATGTCCATTGCCGAATTTGCCTTTTTCGTTTTCGCCGGCGTCGCCATCCTGTCGGCGGTGATGGTTGTCGCTTCCAAAAACCCGGTTCACTCGGTCCTGTTTCTGATCAGCGCGTTCATCGCCGTGGCCGGCCTGTTCGTCCTCATGGGCGCTGAATATCTCGCGATGCTGCTGATCGTCGTCTATGTCGGCGCGGTGGCGGTTCTTTTCCTATTCGTGGTGATGATGCTCGACGTCAATTTCGTCGAGATGAAACAGGGGTTCTTGCAATATCTGCCGATCGGCGGCGCGCTGGCGCTGGTGGTGGTGTTCGAGTTGATCCTGGTCGTTTCCGTATGGTCGTTTCCGTCCGACGACGAGCTTGCGAAAGCCCATCCCGCCCCGACCGCGGGCGAGACCGGGCTCAGCCCCGATGCGGCGAACAACATCGAATCCCTGGGGCTCATTCTCTACACGGACTATGTCCATTACTTCCAGATCGCCGGGATCGTCCTGCTGGTGGCGATGGTCGGCGCGATCATCCTCACCTTCCGCACGCGCGAGGGCGTCAGGAAACAGGACCCGGCGCGGCAGGTCGCGCGCCGCCGCGAGGAGGGGGTCGAGCTGGTCGACGTCAAGTCCGGGCAGGGCCTTTCTTAAACCGGGACGCCGTCAATCAACAGGCACATGAAACGGATCAGGGAACGCGAGCGGTCACATGGCTGAAATTGGTCTTGGAAGTTATCTTTCGGTCGCCGCCATCGTATTTGCGATCGGCATGGCGGGAATTTTCCTCAACCGGAAAAACGTCATCGTCATTCTGATGTCGATCGAGCTGATGCTGCTCGCGGTCAACATCAACCTGGTCGCGTTCTCGCAGTTCCTCGGCGACCTGACCGGACAGGTTTTCGCCTTCATGGTTCTGACGGTGGCCGCGGCGGAAGCGGCGGTGGGGCTCGCCATCCTGGTGGCCTATTTCCGCAACCGCGGGGACATCGCGGTCGAAGACGCCAACCTGATGAAGAACTAGGGGACCGCGAGGGGTAGTCCGATCATGGAAGCATTTGTCGTTCTCCTGCCGCTTTTCGGGGCCATGCTGTCGATGCCCGTGGGCCGCGCCTTCGGCGTGCGCGCCGCGCAGTATCTGACGACCGGCGTGATGGCGGTGACGGCGCTTTACGCCTGGGCGTTGTTCTTCGACGTCACCTCGGCGTTCGGCGGCGCTTCCAATCCGCGCACCATCGATCTTTTCACCTGGGTCGCGTCCGGCGATTTCGTCGCCACATGGTCCGTGCGCCTCGACGCCCTGTCGGCGGTGATGCTGATCGTCATCAACTCGGTCTCGTTCCTCGTCCATATGTATTCCATCGGATATATGAAGGAGTATGGCGAGCAGCCGCGGTTTTTCGCCTATCTGTCGCTGTTCACCTTCGCCATGCTGACGCTGGTGACGGCGGACAACTTGCTGCAGCTGTTTTTTGGCTGGGAGGGCGTGGGCCTCGCCTCCTATCTGCTGATCGGGTTCTGGTTCAAGAAAAAGTCCGCCAACGACGCGGCGATCAAGGCGTTTGTGGTCAACCGGGTGGGCGATTTCGGGTTTGCGCTCGGCATCATGTGCATCTTCTACGTCTTCCGGACGATCGAGTTCGACGCGATCCTCGACGCGGTGCGCGCGAACGCCGTGGTCGCGCCTTTCGGCTACGACGCCGGCGCTCCGGTCCGCGAGCTGACGATCACCTTCCTTGGCGGCGAGCACCACGCGCTGACGGTGATCGGCCTGTTGCTCTTTATCGGCGCCATGGGCAAGTCGGCGCAGTTCGTTCTGCACACCTGGCTGCCCGACGCCATGGAAGGGCCGACCCCGGTCTCCGCGCTGATCCACGCCGCGACCATGGTGACGGCGGGCGTGTTCCTCGTCTGCCGCATGTCGGCGATCTACGAATACGCGCCGGACGCGGCGCTCGTGGTGACGCTGATCGGCGGGATCACCGCGTTTTTCGCCGCGACGGTGGGTCTCCTGCAGGACGACATCAAGAAGATCATCGCCTATTCGACCTGTTCCCAGCTCGGCTATATGTTTTTCGCCGCCGGCGTGGGCGCCTATGACGCGGCGATGTTCCACCTGTTCACCCACGCCTTTTTCAAGGCGCTGTTGTTCCTTGGCGCGGGCGCGGTGATCATCGGCATGCATCACGAGCAGGACATCAAGAAGATGGGCGGGGTGCGCGACCTGATGCCGTTCACCCACATGCTGATGATCATCGGCACCATCGCCATCACCGGGGTCGGCGTGCCCGGCTTTTACCTCTTCGGCGCGCCCCTGGGCACGGCGGGTTTCGTCTCCAAGGATATCGTGATCGAGGGCGCCTTCGCCGCCGCCGAGGCCGGCCGCGCACTCGCCTTTTTCGCTTTCGTCATGGGCATTCTCGCCGCGGTGCTGACGTCTTTCTATTCATGGCGGCTGATTTTCCTGACCTTCTGGGGCCGCTCGCGCGCGCCGGAGGAGGTGCGCAAGCATCCCCATGCGGTGCCGGACGCGATGATGATCCCGCTGGCGCCGCTGGCGATCGGCGCCCTCGCCGCGGGGATGGCGTTCTACGGCGATTTCGTCGGCAAGAAGTCCGAGGCGTTCTGGGACGGCGCGCTTTACTTCAGCGCCGCCGGTCACGCGGCGGAAGAGGCCCATGGCGAGGCCGGATACGGCGCGGACGCTCACGGCGCGCCGGCGGCGGGGAGCGGCGAAAAACCGGCATATGCCGATGACAAGGCCTCGAAGGAAGAACACCACGTTCCCGGCTGGGTCCTGTGGGCGCCGTTCTGGGCGATGCTGGCGGGGCTTGTGGGCGCGTCCTGGCACTATATGCGCGGCGATCCGCTGCGCCCGGGCCTGTTGCGCCCCGGCGGCATGATCTACGGCTTTCTGAAAAACGCCTGGTACTTCGACAGGATCTACGACGTCGTCATCGTCAAGCCGGCGCTCGCTTTCGGCCGCTTCCTGTGGAAGACCGGCGACGGCAAGACCATCGACGGGGTCGGCCCGGACGGCGTCGCCGCGATCGTGGCCGCGGGCGCGCGCCGCATGGTCAAGCTGCAAAGCGGCTATGTCTATCACTACGCTTTCGCGATGCTGGTCGGCATCGCCATTTTCGTGACCTTTATCCTGTTACGCGCCGGGGGCGGACAATAATGACCCAGACCTTCGCGGACCAGCCATGGCTGACCATGCTGACCTTCGCGCCGCTGATCGGCGTGATCGCCATCGTCATCAGTCGGATGATTGCGCGCAAGGACGACGATGGCGCGATCGTCGCCGAGGAGCAGGCGCAGGTCGACAACGCTGCGCGCATCGCCGCGCTTGTCGTGACCTCGATCGTCTTTCTGTTCTCCCTCGGCGTTTACGCCCTCTATGATTCGTCCGTGGGCGGTTATCAGCTTGTCGAGGAAGTCGCCTGGCTGGGAGAGGACATCAAGTACAAGATGGGCGTTGACGGGATTTCCATCCTGTTCGTCCTGTTGACGACGTTTATCATGCCGATCTGCGTGCTGGCGTCGTGGCGCTCGATCACGCATCGCGTCTCCGATTACATGATCGCGTTCCTGATCATGGAAACGCTGGTGATCGGCGTTTTCTGCGCGCTCGATCTTTTCCTGTTCTACTTCTTCTTCGAGGGCAGCCTCATTCCGATGTTCCTCATCATCGGCGTGTGGGGCTCGACGGGAACCAAGGAATTCGCCGGCGTCGTCATGCCGAGCCGGATCTACGCGGCGGTGAAGTTCTTTCTCTACACGCTGCTCGGCTCGCTCCTTTTGCTGATCGCGATGGCGTGGATGTACGCTGAAGCGGGCACCACGGACATTCCCGAGCTTCAGGCCTATCCCTTTGCGGCCGAGGCGCAGACATGGCTCTGGCTCGCCTTCTTCGCCTCCTTCGCCGTCAAGATGCCCATGTGGCCGGTGCACACCTGGCTTCCGGACGCGCATGTGCAGGCGCCGACGGCGGGCTCGGTCATTCTTGCGGCGATCCTGCTGAAAATGGGCGGCTACGGATTTTTACGCTTCTCCCTGCCCATGTTCCCGGCGGCGAGCCTCGATTTCGCGCCGCTCGTCTACGCCCTGTCGATCGTCGCGATTATCTACACCTCGCTGGTGGCGCTGGCGCAGGAGGACATGAAAAAGCTGATCGCCTATTCCTCGGTCGCCCATATGGGCTTCGTCACCATGGGGATCTTCACCGCGACGGAGCAGGGGATCGAGGGCGCGCTGTTCCAGATGGTTTCCCACGGGTTCATTTCCGGCGCGCTCTTTTTGTGCGTGGGCGTCGTTTACGACCGGATGCACACGCGCGAGATCGCCGCTTACGGCGGTCTGGTGCATCGCATGCCGCTTTACGCCTTTCTGTTTCTTTTCTTCACCATGGGCAATGTCGGCCTGCCGGGCACCAGCGGCTTCGTCGGCGAGATCCTGACGATGACCGGCGCGTTCAAGGTCAACTCGTGGATTGCGTTCTTCGCCGCTTTCGGCGTCATCCTGTCGGCGGCTTATGCGCTGAGGCTGTACCGTCAGGTGGTTTACGGCGCGCTGACCAAGGACGCGCTCATGGCGATCCCGGACGTGGATGCGCGCGAACTCGGCATGCTGGGGGTCCTTTTGGCGTTCGCCCTTTATCTCGGTTTCAATCCGGGCCCGGCGCTCGCCGTCTTCAGCCCGTCCGTTGACATCCTGATGGAAACCTACAATGCCGGTCTTGCCGCGGGAGGGCGCTGATGGGCGTTCTTGAGAGTCTTACCTACGCTTATCCGGAACTCCTGATCGCCATCGGCGCCATGACGCTGCTGATCGTCGGCGTTTTTCTCGGCGACAAGGCCGCGCCGAGGATCTCCGCCGCCGCGGTCGCGATCCTTGCGGGCGCGATCGCGCTCGTGATCTTCGGGCCGGAAGCGTCCGGGGTCAGCCTCTTCGACCGCGCCTTCCGGATCGACGCCTTCTCCAGTTTCGCCAAGGCAGTGATTTTCGCCGCCGCCGCCTTCGCCATCATGATGTCGGACCGTTTTCTCGCCGGCGAGAAACTCGGCCGGTTCGAGTATCCGGTGCTGATCCTGCTGGCGGCCTTCGGCATGGCGCTGATGGTCTCGGCGACGGATCTGATCGCGCTTTACATGGGGCTGGAGACGCAGAGCCTCGCGCTTTACATTCTCGCCGCCTTCAACCGCGACAGCCGGCGGTCGACCGAAGCGGGGCTGAAATACTTCGTGCTCGGCGCACTGGCGTCGGGACTGTTGCTGTACGGCGCGTCGCTGATCTACGGCTTCACCGGCTCGACCTCGTTCGAGGAGATCGCGCGCATCGCCGCGGCGAGCGAGAACAACACCGGGCTCGTGATCGGCCTCGTTTTCCTGATCTGCGGGCTGGCGTTCAAGATTTCCGCCGCGCCGTTCCATATGTGGACGCCGGACGTTTACGAGGGCGCGCCCACCCCGGTGACGGCGTTTTTCGCCGCCGCGCCGAAATTCGCCGCCATGGCGCTGATCCTGCGCACGCTGGCGACCTCCTTCACCGGCGACATGGTCGAGGAGTGGCGCCCGGTGATCGCCCTGATCGCCGTCTTCTCCATGGCGGTCGGCGCGTTTTCCGCGATCGCCCAAACCAATATCAAACGGCTGATGGCGTATTCCTCCATCGGCCATATGGGCTACGCGCTGATCGGCCTGTCCGCCGGCACGGCGGAGGGCGCCCGGGCGGTGCTGGTCTACATGGCGATTTACGTGATCATGACCATCGGAACCTTCGCCTGCATCCTGATGATGCGTCGGCGCGGCGGCATGACGGAAAACATCAGCGATCTCTCCGGATTGCTGAAGACCAATACGCCGCTGGCGATCGTCCTCACCGCGCTGATGTTCTCGCTCGCCGGCGTGCCGCCGATGGCCGGGTTCTTCGGCAAGTATTTCGTCTTCCTGGCCGCTGTCGACGAGGGTATGATCTGGCTCGCCGTTGTCGGCGTCGTCGCAAGCGCGATCTCGGCCTTCTATTACCTGCGGATCGTCTGGTTCATCTGGTTCGAGGAGCCGGCGCCGGCCTTCGAGCGCGACGCGGGGCCTGCGCTGGGCGTCGCAGCGTGGGGATCGGCGATCCTGATGTTCCCGGTGCTGACCGTCTTCATGGGGCCGTTCCTGCAGATGGCCGGCCGCGCCGCCGCCTCGCTTTTCTAGCGCGTGGCGCGCCTTTCGACCCGCTCCACATGCACGGTGTTCGACACGCTCGATTCAACGAGCGCCGAAGCCCGCCGCCGCGCCGGCGGGGCCGGGCGGGGTGAAGCGGTCGCGGGCCCGCACTGGTTCGTCGCCTTGCGTCAGACAGCCGGCTATGGACGGCGCGGCCGGCCATGGACGCAGGCGGAAGGCGATTTCGCCGGCTCGCTGCTGTTCGCGCCTGCGGCGCCGCGCGAGCGGTTCGGCGAGTTGTCCTTCGCCGCCGCGCTGGCGGTTTATGACGCGCTCGCGCCCCTCGTTTCGAAAGGCGCGATGCGGATCAAGTGGCCTAACGACATCCTGATCGACGGCGCCAAGATTTCCGGGCTCTTGCTCGAAATGATCGAGACACAAGCCGGGCCGGCGCTGATCCTCGGCATCGGCGTCAATGTCGTATCGGCCCCTGCGGACGCGCCCTATCCGGCGACACGTCTTATCGACCACGCCGCCGCCGCGCCGCCCTCGCCGCGGGAAATCGCCCGCAGGCTCGACGCGGCGTTCTGGGTCCACTACGATCGCTGGCTCGCAGAGGGGTTCGCCCCGTTGCGCGCGGCCTGGGTGGACCGGGCGGCGGGGATCGGCGGGAGCCTGACGGTGCGCATGCCGAATGAAACCCTGGAAGGGGTGTTCGCGGATCTCGACGAGGCCGGGCGGCTCGTCTTGCATATGGAGACGGAAACGCGGACGATCAGCGCCGGCGATGTATTTTTCGGCGTTGAGCGGCGGCCCGGTTGAGGCGAGCGGGTTCCGGCCGCCGGCGCCCGGGACGGACCTTGCGGACATGGGCTGATGGGCAAGGCCTGACGGGCAAGGCCTGGATAGGCAAGTCCGGGGAAGGATACGGAGAAGTTTATGGGGACGCCCCCGTGTTAATCGCGATCGACGTCGGCAACACCAATTCCGTCATCGCCCTTTACAAGGGCGACGCCGTCGCGGCCCAGTGGCGCGCCTCCACCTCGACCACGCGCACGGCGGATGAATACGCGGTCTGGCTGTCGCAGCTCATGGGGCTTGCCGGCTATCAGCTTGCCGACATTACCGAATGCGTCATTTCCACCGTGGTGCCGCAGTCGCTGTTCCATTTCCGCAACCTGTCGCGGCGGTATTTCGACTGCGAACCGTTCGTCATCGGCCATGACAACGTCCCCGGCGTCGAAGTCCGCATCGACAAGCCCTCCGAGGTCGGCGCGGATCGGCTCGTCAACGCCGTCGGCGCCTACGCCGCCCATGGCGGGCCGCTGATCGTTGTCGATTCCGGCACCGCCACCAATTTCGACATCGTCGGCGCCGATGGCGGCTTCGAAGGCGGGGTCATCGCGCCGGGCATCAACCTTTCGATGCAGGCGCTGCACGACGCGGCGGCGCGGTTGCCGCGCATCGCCATCGAAAAGCCGGCGAAAGTCATCGGTACGGATACGGTCGGCGCCATGCAGGCCGGCGTCTTCTGGGGCTATGTGAGCCTCATTGAAGGGCTGATCGCGCGCATCAAGGCCGAATACGGCGCGCCGATGACGGTTGTCGCCACAGGCGGCATCGCATCGCTTTACGAAGGGGCGACGGGCGCGATCGACGTGTTCGACGCGGACCTGACCATAAGGGGACTGATGGAAATTCGAAAACGCGTCAACGCCGGCGCCGACGCGTGCCAGGCGTCGCGAGAGACAAGCTGATGACGACCGAGGACCTTGTCTTTCTGCCGCTCGGCGGATCTGGCGAAATCGGCATGAACATGAACCTTTACGGTGTCGGCGCGCCGGGCCGGCGCGACTGGGTCATGATCGATTGCGGCGTCATGTTCGGCGATCTTGCAACGCCGGGGATCGACCTGATCTGTCCGGACCCGTCCTATATCCTTGAACACAAGACCCGGCTGAAGGCGCTTTTGCTTACCCATGGGCATGAGGATCATATCGGCGCGGCGGCCCTGATGGCGCCGCGGCTCGGCTGCCCGGTCTATGCGACGCCGTTCACCGCCGCCCTGGTCAAACGCAAATTCGAGGAGTACGGCGCCCAGCATGTGGAGCTGAACGTCATCGACATGAATGCGCGCTTTACGCTTGGGCCCTTCGACATCGAGTATGTGACGCTGACCCATTCGATCCCGGAGCCCAGCGGCGTCATCCTGCGCACGAAACTCGGGACCGTTCTCCACACCGGCGACTGGAAAATCGACCGTACGCCGACGCTAGGCCCCCTGACGGATGTGTCGACCATCAAAAAACTGGGCGATGACGGTCTTCTCGCCATGGTGTGCGATTCCACCAATGTCCTGTCGGCGGGCGAATCCGGGTCGGAAGCCGGGGTGCGCGAGGCGCTGACCAAACTGATCGCCGCCAAGAAGGGGCGGGTGGCGGTCACCACCTTCGCTTCAAATGTCAGCCGCGTCGTTTCGATCTGCGAGGCGGCGGCGGCGGCGGATCGCAGCGTGTGCCTGCTGGGGCGGTCCATGTTGAGGATCGTGGAGGCCGCCCGCGAGGTCGATCTTTTGCCGCAGGGACTGCAATTCGTGGACCCGCGCGACGCCGGATACCTGCCGCGCGCCAATGTGCTTTATCTGTGTACGGGCAGCCAGGGCGAGCCCCGCGCCGCGCTGGCCCGCATCGCGCGGGACGATCATCGCGACTTGATCCTCAATGACGGCGATACGGTGATTTTCTCCTCCAAGATCATTCCCGGCAACGAGCGGGAGATTTTCAACCTTCAGAACGATCTCGTCGATCTCGGCGTAGAGGTCATCACCGAGAAGGACGCCGACATCCACGTTTCAGGCCATCCGTGTCAGGACGAACTGCGCGACATGTATGAATGGGCGCGGCCCGCGATCGCCATCCCGGTGCACGGCGAGGCGCGTCACCTGGAAGCGCATGCGGATCTCGCCGAGGCGCTGGGCGTGGGCGAGGCGCTGGCGCCGCGCAACGGCGATCTCATCCGCATCGCGCCCGACGGGCCGGCGGTGATCGACGAGGTTCCCGCCGGCCGGCTTTATCTGGACGGGACGATCCTCACCCCCGACGGCGCGGCGCCGGTGCGCGAACGGCGCAAACTGTCCTATGGCGGCGCCATTACGGTGTCGCTGGTTTTTGACGGGCGCCCGGCGTTGGTGGGCGGGGTCGCGCTCGCCGTCTATGGCGCGCCGTTCGACGTCGCCTACGACCCGCGCCAGCCGAGCGGCGAAACCGGCGCCCTCGCGGTGGAGATCGAGGAGGCGCTTGACGACCTCGCGCCGCCAAAGCGCAAGGACGACGAGGCGGTCGAGATCGTCGTCAAGCGCGCGGTGCGGCGATATTGCGACGAGATCTGGGGCAAGCGCCCGATTATCCTGACGCTCATTCACCGTCTCCGGGCATGACCGCCGGAGCGGAAACCGCAAAGGACGCGACCTCATGAACATCGCCGGCGCCGTCGTCATCTTCATCGTGTGGTGGTGGGTCGTCTTTCTCGCCGTTCTGCCGCGCGGCGTCCAGGGCCGATGGGAGGCGCCCGACGACGGCGTCGACGGCGCCGATCCGGGCGCGCCGGTCTCGCCGGATATCGGGAAAAAAGCATGGCTCGCCACCAAAATCGCCGCCGGGCTGTCGGCGGTGACCATCGCGCTCATCCTGAGCGGCCTCATCGATTTTCGCGATTAGAGCGTGTTGCAGCCTAAGCGGACTGCTGGTTTTTCGGTTCGCGGGCGCGCTCCGCTTAAGACCCTGGAACCAGCTTAAGACTCCAGAACCAATTTTGACTAGGACCAATTGTCAATCGCGTTGAACGCTATTGGCTCCGCAGCCGGTTGCATAAATCGCATGAACGGCATCCGGCTTTGGCGCATCCGGCTTTCGTGGATCGACCTGTCGGCGCGGTCTGTATGATGCCGGGGACCGGCGCCGGGACGAGGCAGGCTGGCGCCGTCTGACGGGCGCCAGCCTGGAAATAATGCCTTCACCAGTAAGTCAAGCGACCGGAACGGGGTTTCCATAAAAACGCCGTGAGCCGATCAGTAAAGCTTGCGACGCTCAGGAGGACAACGCTGCCGCCTGGCGCAAGCCGGCGCGATTCGTTTCAGGCTCTCGCGATAGACGAACGCGATCCGGCGTAACGCCGTCTCGGTGGCGACATGGCCGCGGGGCGACCATCCCGTGTCAGTCTTCCTGTTGTCAGTCTTCGCAATGCTGATGCAAATGATGCTTTGCTCAAATATGAACCGACGGTAGGGGACGGCGGCGTCTCACCGCAACGAAAATCAGCGTTGCCATCGCCCCCGCCATCATGGCGGCTATTTTTCGGACTGGCGCGGGTCAACCCCGGCAGTCGAAGCAGTCTTCATGCGAGCAGAGGATCGGATTGCCGCTGGCGTCGAAAATGCACTGGCAATAAGTCGGGCAGTAGCCGCCCGCGCAGGCCGGGGAAACGGCGCCGGGCGCGATTGCGGCGCCGCCGAGCGCCATGGCGCCGGCGAAAAGTCCGCAGAGTTTAACCCTGAGAGATTTCATGAAATATACTCCCTTTCAATATTAATGAATGATTAAGTAATATTACAGGGCGTCGTCATGTTCAAAAAATACTATATACTATTTTGACCGCGCTCCCGTCTTCGCTTTCACCGCCGTCAAGCCGGCGCGTCAATCGGCCTTCCGGGGCGACCGCCGGACGCTCCCGTGACGGCGCGCCGCGGCGCTTTTCCTCCCGTCGGGCGCTTCGGGTTGTGAAACCGCGCGACGTGTCCTAGCTGTCTTTCCAGTTGTTTCACCTGCAAAAGGCCGCTTGCGGCGGGAGGGCGTGATGACCGATGCAGCGCGCACCGACGGCGCCCCGTCCCCCCGCGACGGGGACGAGCCGAAGCGCTACCCCGGCCTGGGAACGGGCGGCGATCCCCATGGCGGTCCTGACCCGGAACACCCGCAGGCGCGCGGGCCCGGCGGCGCTTATGACGGCCACCATGACGGTGAAGAGAGCCAGTTCGCGGACGACCAGACGCTGAGCGCGGAGTTTGTCGATTCCGTGTCGGAAGCGATCGCCGGCGGCGACATCGAGGTCTTCAATTACCTGACGAAGGAACTCCATCCCGCGGACATCGCCGACCTGCTCGGCCTTCTGCGCGAGGACGAGCGCATCGCGCTGATCGAGATGTCCGGCGGCGGCGTGTCGCCCGACGTCCTCGCCGAGCTTGACGAGGACCTGCGCGCCGAGATCGTCGATGCGATGGGCTCGGAAAAGGTCGCCGAAGCGGTCGCCGAACTCGACACCGACGACGCGGCGTTTGTCCTTGAAGACCTGGACGAAGAAAAACAGGCGGCGATTCTCGCCGAGGTCCCCCTCGAAGACCGGCTCGCCCTGCGCGCCGCGCTGGAATATGAGGAGGACAGCGCCGGGCGCCTGATGCAGCGGGAGTTCTTTGCCGCGCCCGCCTACTGGACGGTGGGGCAGATCATCGACCGGCTGCGCGGGGTGGAGGACCTGCCGGATCTTTTCTACGAGGTGTTCGTCGTCGACCCGTCCTTCAAGCCGGTCGGCGCGGTGCCGCTGTCGACGCTGCTGAAATCGACCCGCGAGACGGTGATCAAGGACATCATGTCGAGCCGCGACATGCGCCTCATTCCCCTGACCATGGACCAGGAGGAAGTCGCCTATCTCTTCGAGCAGTACAATCTGATTTCCGCGCCGGTGGTCGACGCGGGCGAACGTCTGGTGGGCATGATCACGGTGGACGACGTGGTCGAGATGGTCCGCGAGGAAAGCCAGGAAGACATGCTCGCGCTGGCCGGCGTCGAGGGCGACGCGGGGCTGTCCGACACGGTCCTCGAAACCGTGCGCTCGCGCTTTTCGTGGCTGGGCGTTAATTTGTGTACGGCCATTCTCGCCTCGCTGGTGATCGCCCTGTTCGACGCGGCCATCGGCCAGGTGGTGGCGCTCGCCGTGCTGATGCCGATCGTCGCGTCGATGGGCGGCAACGCCGGCACGCAGACGCTGACCGTGGTGGTGCGCGCCCTCGCCATGCGCGACCTCACCGCCTCGAACACCGCGCGCATCATCCTGCGCGAGGGGTTCGTGGGATTTCTCAACGGCGTTATCTTCGCCGCGATCATGGGAACCCTCGCGGCGCTCTGGTACGGGCTGAGCGGCTGGGGCGGACAGGACGAGGCCCTGCGCCTCGGCGTCGTCGTGGGCGCGGCGATGATCGTAAACCTGTTCGCCGCGGGGCTCGCCGGCATCCTGATTCCAATCGGGTTGCAGCGCGCCGGCGCCGACCCGGCGGTTTCCTCGGCGGTGTTCGTCACCACGGTCACCGACATTGTGGGGTTTTTCGTCTTCCTCGGCCTCGCGGTGATCGTTCTGTTGCCCTACGCGGGATAAACGCGGGCGCGAGAGGCGCCGCAGCGTTTTGAAAATGCGAGGAAATTCAAGGGCGCAGTCAGGTCGGCAAAAGTCCGGTCGGCCAAACTGGGGGCGGGCAGAAATCATGGCGGGCGGCGGCCGGCGCAAAACCGTCTCGGCCCGTTTCCGGCGCGCGCTGGCGCCTACCCATCGCGAATGACCCGTGCTATTGATTGGTTAACGCGCCGCGCGGGGTTGCGCTTTGCGTCGACGCGCGCTGCGGGGGCGGCGCCGATGGGAAGGTGAAAACCGGAAATTGGGAACCGCACGTTGACGACGATGCGTCCCGTGGTTCCGGAAGTCGAGGGGTGAACGGGTCTGATGCGGACGGGAGACACCGGTCTTAATCTGATCAAGGGCTATGAGGGCCTGCGCATGTCGGCGCAATATGCGCCGACGGAGCAGTGGACCGTCGGATACGGTCACGTCTCTTCGGCGCGCCACGGCATGAGCGTTACCGAGGGCGACGCCGAGCGCCTGCTCAGGGACGACGTCAAGCCGATCGAGGAGCTGATCGCCGACACCGTGCGCGCGCCGCTCAACCAGAACGAACACGACGCGCTCGTGTCGCTTATTTTCAATATCGGCGAGGAGAACTGGAAGCGCTCGACCGTCCTGCGCAAGCTCAACGCCGGCGACAAGCTGGGCGCCGCGAACGCCTTCGAAATGTGGTCGAAAGCCTTCGTCAACAACGAACTGGCGACGCTGGACGGACTGGTGCGCCGGCGTGCGGCGGAGAAATCCCTGTTCCTGATGCCGACCGACGCCTCCCTGGTGGTGCCGAGCGCGGATGTCAGCCCGGCGCCGGAATGCGAGCCCGAGTTCATTTCCGAACGGATCAGTCAGGCGAAATTCGCCGTCGACGTGAACGAGTTCAAGAAAACCCACAAGAAGACCCTTTCCGCCGAGGAGCAGGCGGCGCGCACCCGCGCGCTGTTCGCCGCGACGCAGGCGCTGTCGGGCGATCCGTCGAAGATGATCATCTCCAAGGCGGAGGAATATGCGGATATGGGCGTGACCGTTGGCGCCGCGCTGGCGGGTCTTCTCGCCCTGGCGCTGACCGGCCTCGGCGCGCTCCTGCTGCTCGGCCAGGAAGCGCCCGGCGTCGCCGAGGCGCTGGGGCTTTCCTACGACCGGTTCGCGGCGCTGTTCGAGAACCTGCCGATCTGGCTTTCCGGCGTGGGCGCGGCCATGTGCTACTTCATCCTCTTTATCCTCGTGAAGCGCTCCGCCCGACACGATCTGAAGCGCCAGCGCGCGCAGGACGTGGCGCGCCTGCGGGTGGTGGAATAGGGCGCCCGCAGCACTCGCGCCGCCGGCCGGGAGCGCCGCGGTCCCGTTATCCGGGCGTCCGCGATGGCGAACCAATGCATGCTCGGCGCTTACATGATTGGCGCCCGCAAGCTTGGCGAGTCGCCGCGCGCTCCTCTATAACCATGACATGACCGTGCATCTTGTAAAACTCAGCGTCGGCTCGGATTCCCTGGACTCGCTTTGCGCCTGGGTGAAAAAGCGCGTCGCCGCCAACCGCAAAGCGGGGCTCGGCGCCGTTCATGACCATGTCACTCGGATGTTTCCCCGGCGCGAGGCGGAACTGCTTGACGGGGGCTCCATCTACTGGGTGATCAAGGGCGTGGTGCTGGCGCGTCAGAAACTTGTCGGGTTCGAAAAGCGCGTCGGCGCCGACGGGATCGAGCGCTGCGCCGTCCTGATGGAGCCGGCGCTGATTCCCACCGAGCCGCAGCCAAGGCGCGCGTTCCAGGGCTGGCGGTATCTGCCCGTCGAGGACGCGCCCGCTGATCTCGACAACCGCGCGCGCCGCGCGCCGCCGCCGGAACTGAGCATCGAACTCGCGGAGCTGGGCCTTCTGTGAAACCCGTCGACCCAAGACATATGATCGCGGGCTTCAGCGTCATCGGCGCCGTCGCCGGGATCGCTGTGCTCGCGAGCCTGCCGTTCGCCTGCGAGGATACGCCGCGCACGGATCAATCGGCCGGCGGCGATTACGAGCTTTGCCTCAGGACCGACATGCCGTTTTTCAACGGCGGTCCGGCGCGCTGCTACGACCGGGCGGCGCTGATGGCGCTGGCGGCGGCGCCGGTGCTGGACGGGGGCGGCGCGGCGGCGTCCGTCACGCTGACCCATCCGACGGACGCGACGGCGCCGGACGCGGTCGTGCGCAACTGCGGCGTCTATGTCGATCTGAAACAGGACGGCTGGTTCGCGCTGACGTCCCGCGACCAGCGCCGCGAAGCGTTTTTCATCCGCGCGTGCGGCGCGCTGTCCCTGATGCTGGAGGCGCGCGCGCCTGGCGTCGTCTATTTCGCCGACGGATCGCCAGGGCCCGAGGACATGGCCGCGTTCCTGAAAAGCGCGCCTTTCGGTCTCGTTTCGGCCAGGGAGACGCCGCTCGCCGAGAAGCCGGGGGAGGGGGCTAAAATCGCGCTGACCCTTGAGAGCGAAAGCCGTGCGTCCGGAAAGATCGCGGCCGGCCCTGATGACGGCGCCGGCGCGGCCGACGAGGCGGTCGAGGCCGGACCGGCGATGTGGCGCTTCCGGCGCGGCGACCGCCTGGTGGTGATCCAGGAACTCGCCCTCGCCGATTTCGACCGCGACGGCGTCGGCGAGCTGTTGACCTTTGTCCGCGCCGGGCCTGTTGACGGAACAGCGGTTTTCTACGCCGTCGGGCTTTTGGAAAAGGACAGCCCCGAGAGCGGTCTTTCCTTCCGGCCCTCGGACGCGGCCAGCTAGGCGAAGCTTCCGGGGCTCCCGGCGGCGCGCTCTCGACTTCCGCCGCGAGTCTGCCATACCGTATCTGGATGTGGTATCAAATCCTATTGCCGCCCGGATCTTCATGTTGAAGCCCCCCGGGCCGAAGGAGCTTTTGGCTAGTGACGCCGACCGGAAATGCTGAGGTGAAGCCGTTCGCGGCGTTTCGCGCGACCGACCCCGACACATGCCTGAACAGGCTTGAGAAAATGCGTTCCGCGCCGCGCCCGAATGCGCGCCCGAGACAGTCCCCGAAAACGCTTTTGTTGTTCGCCAAGCTGTTGCTTCGCGCGAAGGCGTTCCCGAATAGCGCCGCGGCCCGCATGCGCGACTCCCTGGCGGGGGCGCTGCGGCTGTTTACGGCGCTGGCGGGCGCAAGCCTGATCAGCGGTTGCGCGACGCTGTTCGGCGGCGCCGAGGCGCCGGCCGTCGACGAGGCGGCGGTGGAGGCGGCGCAGACCCGCGTGACGGCGCTCCAGGTGGAAGTCTCCCGACTGAAAAACGAGAACGCCCGGCTCGCGAACGAGCTGCTCGCGATTCAGCGCGAACGCGCCCGGGCCGAGCGCGCCGCCGCCGAGGCGGGCGTCGCCGACGCGGCCGCCGCTGAAGCGCAGCAGCAACAGCTTGCCGTTCCCGATCCGCAGCCCCTGGCCAACGCGGTTGTCGACGCCGCCGACGATCCGGCCATCGCCACCACCGACGTGCCCGTGGAGACGGCGCCGCGGCTTGTGCAGCCGGCCTTTGCTTCGAATGAAACCGTGTTCGAGAACGAGGCCGACGAAAACGCCATCGAGACGACGAGCGTCCTGTTCGGGGTGCATCTTGCCTCTTACCGCGCGCAGGACGAGGCGCGCGAGGGCTGGCGCAAGTTGCAGCGGGAAAATCCCGACGAGCTTGGGTTGCTGGAGCCGCGGGTGGAAACCGTCGTGATTGAAGACAAGGGCGTTTTCCTGCGGCTCATCGGCGGCGGCTTCTCCTCGCGGGAGCGCGCGAGCGCGTTGTGCGACGTGTTGAAACGCAAGGCCCAGTTCTGCGACGTTGTCGGTTTCGCCGGGCAACGGCTTTCCCTCGCCGGCGAGACCGGCTGATTCGCCCGCCGCCCGCCGCCTGCGTCGCCCTCCGGTGCGCTGGCGGTCAGGGCGCTGGCGGTCGGGGCGCTGGCGGTCGGGGCGCTATTGCGTAGGCGGTTCAATGTCGTAGCTGCGGCGGTCGAAGACGCGGCCGGAGAATTCTCCCTCGCCCTCATAGGCGACGGTCAGCCGGCCCCGGCCGAGCGTCGTTCGGCCCAGCGGGATTTCTATTCGTCTCCTCGGCGCGTCTGTGAAGCCATTGACGTTTCTGCGCATGCCGAGGGTCATGGCGCTTGTCGCCGCCGCCTGAACGATGTCCGTTGCGCCGCCGGCCGCGCCGTCCGGCGAGAAGCGCGCGACGATCCTGCCGTAGCTGGAGAGCGAGCCTTTCGGAATGATGTCGACGCTCAGCATCAATAGGCCGTCCGCGTCGCGCAGGAGCTTGACGTCTTCAAGGGCGGCGCGCGCCTCGCCGCCATTGCGCAGGAGCACCGGCGCCGAAACGCCAAGGGCTGCGTCCACCGGCAGGCCGCCGCCCGCTTTGCGGATCGGGCTGCGCGCCGCGTCTGCCTCGATGAGCAGATGCGAGCGCCGCTCGCCCCGCGGCGGCGTCGCGCCGTCCCGGATGCGCACGGTCACGGTGGCGCGGTCGCCCGGCTTCAGCCGGAAATGCGCCGGCGACACCACGAGATAGGGCGCCGCGCTGACGCTCGCCCGCGCTTCGCCGGACGCCGGGGCGTAGCCGGTTTCCGTCGCCTGCAGGTCGATCCAGGAGGCGCGGCCGTCGAAAATGCGCCGCGACGGGTTGGATATCTCGAATTCGGCGAGCGGCGCCTGCGGCGTCAGCACCAGCCGCAGGGGGCTGATCCTGATGTCCGCCGCGGCGGCGAGGGGGCTGGCGAGCCAGCAGAATAGGATCAAAAAAAGCGGTTTCAACATCGGCTCTGTCGTGTGACCATCGGCGCAGAATCAATCTTAAATGCGTCACCGTTTCCGTTGCGTAAGCAAAATGGGACAAATCCGGCGGGTCCTCGCGCCGACCGTCTCCCATGCGCGTCCGGTCGCCGCGAGGAAATCTGGCGTGGTGAAGGAAAAGCCCTGAAATGACCCATGTGATCGTCCTCGGGAATGAAAAAGGCGGCTCCGGCAAGTCGACGACGGCGATGCATCTCATCGTTGCGTTGATGAAGTCCGGCTGGAAAGTAGGGGCGATGGATCTGGACTTGCGCCAGAAAAGCCTCATGCGGTACATTGAAAACCGCCGCAAGTTCTCTGAAATCAACGGAAAAGACCTGCTTTTTCCGGTGGTTTCCCAAGTCGAGGCGTCGGCGCTGGACAGCCGGTCCGAGTCCCAGGCGCAGGAAACGGACAACCTGAAATCGGCGCTGATGAGCCTGGAGGGCTGCGACTTCGCCATCATTGATTGCCCCGGCGCCAACACCCATCTGTCGCGTCTTGCTCATCTTCACGCGGACACTATCGTCACGCCCCTCAACGACAGCTTCGTCGATTTCGATCTGCTCGCCCGGCTCGATCCGGAAACCGGAAAAGTGTCCGGGCCGAGCCTCTACAGCGAAATGGTCTGGGAGGCGCGTAAGCGGCGGGCCATGGCCGGCGCGCCCGGCGGCATCGACTGGGTGGTGATGCGCAACCGGCTTTCGGCGACCCGCGCGCGCAACAAGAAGATGATGGGCGACAAGCTGGACGATCTGTCCAGCCGGATCGGTTTCAGACTGGCCCGCGGCTTCGGCGACCGCGTGATCTATCGCGAGCTGTTTCCCATGGGCCTGACGCTGCTCGATCTTGGCGGGGTGAATTCGCCGATCCGGCTTTCGACCATGAGCCACGTCACGGCGCGGCTTGAAATCCGCTCGCTGGTTGCGTCGCTGAAGCTGCCCGAACCCGGCGAAGGCGAAAACGGGGGCAAGGAAGCGGCGGCGCCTCAGCAGGCGGCGTAGGCGCGCCCGCCCATCCAGTCAGCGCATCCTGTCGGCGCATTCCGTAGGCGAGAAGTTCACACCGAGCGGGCTCGGCGCTATCTGCAAAAGACCAGGCGGGACGGTGATCCGGCGGCCGTTTTCGCCGCGCGCGACGCGGGGCCGCGGTCCTGCTATAATCGCGCCCGCATCACTGGCTTTGCGCGCGCCGCGCTTTAGGATCGTCGTCCTGCCGTTGAAAGCTTTCCTGGAGGCTTGCGGCGAAGTCTTTGTGGGCGGCGTCGCTGCAAAGTCACGGTGCGCAAATCCGGGGCGCAAATCCGGGGCGCGATTTCGAGCGCAGTTTTCAGGAGCCGTCGATCATCATGGGCCTTGCCGCGATCTTTCTGCTTATCGCCGTTCTCTCCGCCGGCTGGCTGGTGACGCAGGCCGCCCGCGGCGTCGGAGCGGGCGGCGTCGGGGAGGGCGGCGAAGGGCGCATGATGACGATCCTCAAAATCGTGATCTGGCTCGGCCTGGCGGCGGTTCTTTTCGCCGCGCGGTTATGGCCCCTGGCTTTCATGGTGCTGCTCGCCGCGGTCGCGGTCACCGCCATCGAACAATGGCGCGCGCGCACGGTTCAGTTGCGCGAAAACGCCAATCCCGTGGCGCCGGCCCCGCGCCGAGAGATGACCGCGGAGGAGGCGGCCTCTATCCTCGGCGTGCCGGTCGACGCGGACGCCGGCGCGGTGCGCGCCGCCCACCGCAAGCTGATCGGGCAGATCCATCCCGACAAGGGAGGAACGGATTATCTCGCCGCGAAGATCAACGAGGCGCGGGATTTTCTGCTCGCGCGCGGCGCCGCCGGCGGCTAGCGTCTGACTGACGGCCCCGTTGAAACATGATGCGCCTCAGGACGAGGCGGCTCAGGTTGGTGGTTCGGCGCTTTAAGAGCGGGTTTCCGGCGGCGCGGTTCACATGCGCCCGCCTGCCGGTTCAGCCATGTGGTTCGCTTGCCGTCCCCCGGTCTCAGATGAGCGTTTCTTCGAGGAAATTCGTCATCGCCCGCCATGAGCGCGTGTCGGCTTGTTCGCTGTAGACCGTGCCGAAACCGGGATCGTTCGCCGCCGGATTCGTAAAGGCGTGCATGGTCTTTCCGTAGGCGTGCAATTGCCAGTCGGCGCCGGCCTCCGTCATCTCCTTGCCGAAGGCTTCCACATCCGCAGGCGGCGCCATCGGGTCGTCCCAGCCGTGCAGGGCGAGCACCGACGCCTTGACCGGTCCGCCGGCGTTCCCCGGCGCGCCAAGGAGGCCGTGAAAGCTGACCACGCTCCTGATGTCCGCGCCCGCCCGCGCGAGGTCGAGGACGCAAAGACCGCCGAAGCAATAGCCGATCGCGGCGACCCTGGAGGCGTCCGCCTCCGGCTGGCTCTTGACGAGGTCGACGATGTGCATGAGCCGCGATTGCAGCATCGCCCGGTCCTCGATGAACGGCGTCATCAGCGCCTGGTTTTCCTCCGTGGACGATCCAAGCACGCCCTTGCCGTAAAGGTCGATGGCGAAGCCCGCATATCCAAGCGCCGCCAGCGCTTTGGCTCTGTCCACTTCGAAATCCGCGCGGCCCGCCCAGGCATGGGCGACCAGCACCGCCGGGCGTTCGCCCGCCTGGGAGGAATTCACGGCAAAAACGCCCTCAAAGGTTTTTCCGTCGATCTCGTAGTCAATTGCGCGCGTCTCAATGCTCATGGTCGTCCTTTCTTGCATCGTCGGTCCGCGCCGCCGCTGTGGCGCGTCTTGAAGGGCTATGAGTGAATATTCCCGATACGGCTGATTTTCAACGTATTCGTCTTGCCCGGCCGCCCGAAGGGATAGCCGGCGAGAATGATGATGCGCTCGCCTTCCTCGCCGCCATGGGCCTTGGCCAGAATGTCCGCTTTTTCGAGCATGTCGTGGAAATGGGTGATGTCCTCCGTCTCCACCGGCCTGACGCCCCAGTAAAGGGCGAGCTGGCGCGCCACGCTTTCGTCCGGCGTCGCGGCGATAATCGGCGTATGCGGACGGTCGCGGGAGAGCCGGCGGGCGGTGGAGCCGGTCTTCGTATAGGCGACGGCGAACTTGCAGTCCAGCACCTCGGCGATCCGGCGCGCCGAGAGGGTGATCGCGTCGGCGGTGGTGTAGGCGTCGTCCGCCGCGTGTTCGCCCATGGCGTAGCCTTCGGACGCCTCGTCCGCCTCGGTCGCCTTGATGATCCGGTCCATGATGGCGACGGCCGCGGGGGGGTGACGGCCGACGGCGGTCTCCGCGGACAGCATCACCGCGTCCGCCCCCTGGTAGACGGCGGTCGACACGTCCGACGCCTCGGCCCGGGTCGGCGAGATCGACTCCACCATCGATTCCAGCATGTGCGTTGCGACGATGACCGGCTTGCCGGCCTTGCGGCAGGTGCGCACGATCCGCCGCTGGAGAAGCGGCACGTCCTCCGGCGCGCATTCGACGCCGAGATCGCCCCGCGCCACCATCACCGCGTCGGAAAGCGCGATGATGTCGTCGAGACAGTCCACGGCGGAGGGTTTTTCGATCTTGGAAATGATCCGCGCCCGGCCGCCGATCAGGTCTTTCGCCTCCTTCACATCGTCCGGGTGCTGAACGAAAGACAGGGCGATGTAATCGACGCCGATGTCGAGGGCGAAAGCGAGGTCCTCCCGGTCTTTTTCCGTCAGCGCCGAAATGGGCAGGCGCCGGCCGGGAACGTTGATCCCCTTGCGGTCTTTCAGCACGCCGGGGGTGTCGGCCCTGGCGACGATGCGCGCCCCGTCGCGTTCGGCGACCGTGATCTGCAGCTTGCCGTCGTCGAGTTTCAGGACGTCGCCGGGCGTCAGAATGTCGACCAGTTCCGGATGCGGGATGGGGATCGCGTCGTCGCGGTCGGTCTCGCGCGCCGTCAGGAGGCGATACTCGGCCCCGTAGGCCAGCCTGATCTCGCCGCCGGCGAAGGCGCCGGTGCGGATCTTCGGTCCCTGAAGGTCGGCGAAAACGGCGAGCGGCGTTTTCACCGCCTCCTCGATCTCCCGGATCGACGTCATCACCGCGCGCAGCTTGTCGTGCTGGCCGTGGCTCATATTGAGTCGGAAGACGTCGACGCCGGCGTCATGGATAAGGCGCAGCATCGAGGGCGACGCGCTCGCCGGGCCGATGGTGGCGACGATCTTGCAGAACCGGTTTCTCATCGCGCGCCCGCATGCGGCGCGACTGGGGGAAAAGGCGTAAATAAAAAGGACATGAAGACGGGACGATGTTGCTCCGCAGCGAGGTTACATCCATTCCCGGCCCTTGAGAACCGGGCGCCTTTCCCTCCGACACTTTTCCGTTCGGCGCTTTCGCCAGGAGCGGCTGGACGGAGCCCCGCGCGCGGCTTAACGCACGGTCGGCGCGCCCGCGTCCTGGCCGTAAAGCGCGATGGTCGAGACCGCCATCTTCGCCGACCCTTCGATCGGACGGCGCGAATACACGACGTAAATGAGCGTTTTGTTGTCCGCGTCGTAAATCCGCCGCACGGCGAGGGACTTGAACACAAGGCTCATGCGCTGGGAGAACACTTCCTCGCCGCTTTTGTCGAAATCGATGTCGCCGATGACGATCGGCCCGGTCTGGCGGCAGGCGATGGATGCGTTGGACGGGTTCTCGAACCAGTTGCCTTTCGCCATGCGGTCCCAGAAACCGCGGTCGAAATGGGTGAGGTGACAGGTGACGCCCTCGACCTTGGGGTCGGCCAGCGCCTCCACCTTGATCTCGTTGCCGGCGAAGTCGTTCTTGAACTCCCCGACCTCGTTTTCCCCGCCGCCGCAGGCGGCGAGGGAGAGAAGGGCGAGGGCGGATAGGACGGTGTTGACGGTAGGGCGCATCGGGGTCCTGAACATGTCGGTTGGTTGCGCCGGCTGTATAGCCGTCGGCGCGGCCGGAGGAAACAGGGCGGCGCCAATCAGGCGCCTGGCGCCCCTCCCTAGCCGCAGATCCTCGCCTTCGCCGCCTCGTATTCGCGGACGAGCTGGTCGACGAAGGCGCCGGCCGATCCCCGGCTCTTGACGGCGCCGATGCCTTGGCCGCAGCCCCAGATGTCTTTCCACGCCTTCGCGTCGGTGTTGCCGCCCGAGCCGAAGTTCATTTGCGACGGGTCGCTTTCCGGCAGGTTGTCCGGGTCGAGCCCGGCCGCCTCGATCGAGGGGCGCAGATAGTTGCCGTGCACCCCGGTGAAAAGGTTCGTATACACAATGTCGTCGGCGGTATAATCGACGATCGCCTGCTTATAGGCTTGCGTCGCATTGGCCTCGTCCGTGGCGATGAAGGCCGAACCGATATAGCCGAAATCCGCGCCCATGGCCTCGGCCGCCAGCACCGCGCCCCCGGTGGCGATGGAGCCCGACAGCGCCACCGGGCCGTCGAACCATTCGCGGATTTCCTGGATAAGGGCGAAGGGCGAGATCACCCCCGCATGGCCGCCTGCGCCCGCCGCGACCGGGATGAGGCCGTCGGCGCCCTTGGAAATCGCCTTCCTGGCGAAGGTGTTGTTGATGACGTCGTGAAAAGCGACGCCGCCATAGGAGTGCACCGCCTGATAGATTTCCTCGCGCGCGCCGAGGGAGCAGATGGTGATCGGCACTTCGTGCTTCACGCAGACTTCCATGTCGTGCATCAGCCGGTCGTTGGAGCGGTGCACGATCTGGTTCACCGCGAAGGGCGCGGACGGACTGTCCGGGTTTTCGTCGTCATGGCGGGCGAGGGCGTCCTTGATCTCGATCAGCCATTCCTCCAGCTTTTCCGCCGGGCGCGCGTTGAGCGCCGGGAACGAGCCGACAACCCCCGCCTTGCACTGGGCGATCACGAGCTGCGGGTTCGATACGATAAACAGCGGCGCCCCGATGACCGGGATGCGCAGGCGCGATTTGATCTCTTGAAGGGTCGGCATGGAACGGGCTCCCTGGAGGACGGATTTACGCCGAAGCTAGCCCCCTCCCGCCGGCTTCCGCAACCGCGCAGCGCAGCGGCGCATGCATCCGGCCAAAAGCCCCGGCGCCGTGCCGGCGATAGGATTTCGTTATCCTTGTCGCTATCTTGTTCGCCAGCCTCTGCAAGGCGGCGCTGCGGCCGGCGCCGCCGGTCATTGCCTTTCACCGTGATCCCATCATACTTTCTTCCAAAAACAAAAGCTTACACAGGAGGAAATCGCCGATGCCGCGTCCGGATCTGATCAACACGCCTCTCGTCGCCGACATGCTGCGCGCGCGCGCCGAGCGCCACCCCGACCATGTCGCCCTTGAATTCGAGGGCAAGCGCTTTTCCTACGACGACATGAACGCGCGCGCGAACCGCGCGGCGCAGGCGTTTTTGTCCCTCGGCCTGAAACCCGGCGACCGGGTCGCCTGGCTCGCCCGCAACGTGGCGACGTTCTGGGACGCCCTGTTCGGCGCGGCCCGGATCGGGGTCGTCATCACGCCGATCAACTGGCGCCTCGCCCCGCCGGAAGTGGTGCAGATCATGAACGACGCCGCGCCGGCCCTGTTCGTCGGCGAGGCCGCGTTCATCGAACCGCTCAAGGCCGTCGACGCCTACGCCCCGCCGAGGACTTTCACCCTCGAAACCATGGACGAGGCCTGCTTCGATTGTCTCATCGACCGGCAGGACGCTGTCGAACCGGATTATCAGCCTAGGGAAGATGACGTGGTGGTGCAGCTTTACACCAGCGGCACGACCGGGCTGCCCAAGGGCGTTGTCCTGACCAACCGCACTTATTACGAAGTCGGCGAGGCCGGGCTGGAAGCGGGCGTCGTCATGCCCCAGACAGATGACGAGACCATCGTCCACGCCATTCCGCATTTTCACGTCGCGGGAGTCAATTTCGGCCTGATGGGCGTGCAGCGGGGCATGACCGTCATCCAGCATCGCCAGTTCGATCCGGCCGCGATCGTCGAAGCGGCGCAGGCCGGCCCGCCGCTCAATTCATTCCTGGTGCCGGCGATGATCATGATGATCCTTGAAGCGGCCAAGGCCCTCGGAAAGCCGCTGATCAATTTCGCCGCCATTCATTACGGCGCCGCGCCGATGCCCGAGCCGCTTCTGAACGCGGCCATGGCCGCCATGCCCAATGCGAAATTCACCCAGTTTTACGGCGCGACGGAGACCACCGGCGGTGTGACGACCCTTCAGCACCGCGATCATGCGGACGGGCTGAAGCAGCGGGTTTCCGCGGGCCTGCCGCTGCCCGGCTGCGAGGTGAAAATCTGCGACCCGGCGAGCGGCGACGAACTCGCCGAAGGCGAGACCGGCGAGATCGTCACGCGCTCGAAGTTCATCATGAAAGGCTACTGGAACCGTCCCGACGCGACCGCCGCGGCGATTCGGGACGGCTGGTACTGGACCGGCGATGCAGGGTACAGGGACGAAAACGGTTATGTCTATGTCGTCGACCGCATCAAGGACATGATCATTTCCGGCGGGGAGAACATCTATCCGGCGGAACTGGAAAACGTCCTGGCGACCCATCCCGATATCGCCGACGTCGCCGTCATCGGCGCGCCCGATGAAAAGTGGGGCGAGGTCGTCAAGGTGGTGGCCGTCAGGCGGATCGGCGTCGATCTCGACGAGGAGGGGGTCATCGAGTATCTCCGCGACAGGATCGCAAGCTTCAAGCTTCCGAAATATGTCGAGTTCATCGACATGCTGCCGCGCAACCCTTCGGGCAAGATCCTGAAAACGGCGTTGCGCAAGCGCCGCGCGCCCTGATCCCGGGCGAGCAGGGACGCGCCGCCTTTTTTCGGGTGAAGATCCGACCCGCGCCCCGGCGCGTATCCTGTTCCAATCCAAGGAGAACGCACAAATGGCGTCAGGTCTTTACGCAGCCCTATGCGGGCTGTTTCTCGTCTACTTATCGGTGCGCGTTATTGCGCAGCGGCGCAGCAAGAGGATTTCGGTTGGGCCGGCGGGCGACGCCGAGCTTGAACGCGCCATGCGCGTGCAGGGCAATTTCACCGAATATGCGCCGATCGCCCTCCTGCTGCTCGTCGTCGCGGAACTGAACGGACTGCCCGAGGCGGCGGTGCATGCTTTCGGCCTGTCGCTGCTCGCCGGGCGCGTGATCCATTTTCTCGGCTTTCGCGCCGCCGACGCGCCGGGGATCCTGCGCGTGACGGGCATGGCGGTGACGTTCACGGTGATCGCGACCCTTGCCGTCGCGGCGGCGTATCAGTATGCGGCCGGCGCCTGACCGCGCTGTTGCGCGCGCGTTTTCTGTCTGCGTTTACGTTACAGTCCCAACTGTCGCGCGGCGAGATCGTTCATGATTTCCTCCGACCCGCCGCCGATCGCCATCACGCGCACTTCGCGGTAGATGCGTTCGACGCGGCACCCGCGCATGTAGCTCGCCCCGCCGATGATCTGCATCGCCTCGCGGGCGCAGAACTCCATGGTCCGCGTCGCCTGGACCTTCAGCAGGGAGAGGTCTGCGACCGGCGCCGCGCCCTCCCGCACCCGCCAGGCGCAATGGTCCAGATAGGTCGTCGCCGCCTTCACCATACGGATCATGTCGGCGAATTTGTGCCGGATCGCCTGGTGCTTCGACAGCGGCTTGCCGAAAGCGTTGCGCTCGCGCGCCCAGGCCGCGGCGTCCTCGACGCAGGCGCGGGAAAAGGCGAGGGACTGGGCCGCCATGTTGAGGCGCTCCATATTGAAATTCGCGACGATGCCGGCGAAGCCGGCGTTCTCCTCGCCGATCAGGTTTTCCGCCGGAACCTCGACATCGTCGAAATGGATGCTCGCCGTGTCGGACATCCACCACCCCATCTTTTTCAGCCCCGTGCGCGAGACGCCCTCGCGATCCGCCTCCACAAGCAGAAAGGAAAGCCCGCCCGCTCCTTCGGCCCCGGTGCGCACGGCCACGGTGAGGTAATCCGCGCGGAGCCCCGTGGTGATGTAGGTTTTTTCTCCGTTCACGATGTAACGGTCTCCCTTGCGCGTCGCCCGGGTGCGGAGATTCGCCACGTCCGAGCCGCCCGAAGGCTCGGTCACGCACAACGCGATCAGTTTCTCGCCCGCCAGCACCGGCGGCGCGATGCGTTGCTTCAAGACCTCAGAGCCGAGCGCGATCACCGGCGGCAGGCCGATGCCGTGGGTCATCAGCCCGGCGGGCAGGCCGCCCGCGCCGGGCCGCGACAGCTCCTCCATGGCGATGATGGAATGGAAGACGTCCGTACCCTCTTTCACGCCGCCATAGGCTTCCGGGAAGCCGAGGCCGATCAGCCCTGTCTCGGCCGCCTTGCGGTGCAGCTCGCGGGGGAACGCGCCGGCCTCGTCCCACGCGTCGACGAACGGGGCGATCTCCCGGTCGACGAAGCCGCGCACGGTCCGTCGCCATGTATCGTGGCTTTCATTTGTGTGCGGAGAGGGCGCTCGCAATGCGTCAAAATCCAGCATGGTTTCCTTTCATCGCCGTCTACCGGCGGGACCCTGCGCCCGGGTGCGCCGTCGCCCCTCGGTCGCGGCGCCGAGAAAGCCGGACTCTCTCGCCGGCCCGTTCCCGCCGGCCCTGTTACCGCCGGCCCTCTGAGCCTATGTTGTTCCTGGAAATCGGGTTCATGCAGCCGCTCGTCGCCCACGCGCCGGCAATTCGTCCGCGCCGGCGAAGGATAGCGCCCGCCGTTACGCGATCGCAATCGCGCTGCGCAGTTTAAAATCATCTGCGCTGCATGCTATGGAAGCGGCGTTACGGATGTTTCGGGAGCCTTTTGATGCAAGCAGATCTCCTTCGCCCGCTTTTGCTGGCCGCGCTGTGCGGCGCCGCCGCGGCGTGCGGTTCGAGCGAGGAGGGCGGCGAGGCGCGCCCGGCGCCGGATCTCGATCCGCCCGCGCTCGAAGAAACCGCGATTCGCGAAACCGACCCCGTGCGCGCCGCGCTCGCCTCGCCGCCGGCCGCCGTCGAGGCGGCGCTGCCGGAGATGAACGCGCGCCGGGGCCGCATCCTGTTCATCGCCAATGGCTGCGTCATCTGTCACCGGGTCAACGGCGTCGGCGGCCGCGCCGCGCCGGACCTTTCCGCCGATGCGGCGCCGCCATCCGTCAATCCGCTGGACTTCTCCGCCCGGATCTGGCGCGGGGCGCCGGCGATGACCGCGCTTCAGGCGATCGAACTCGGCTATGTCATCGACCTCGACGCGCAGGACCTCGCCGATCTCGCCGCCTTCGCCGCGAGCCCGCAAGAGCAGGCGCTGCTCACCCTCGAATCGACCCCGGCGGGCATGCGCGACTGGTTCCTTGACGAGCCGCACTGGCGCAGCGACGACTGGACGGAATACCTGCAACGGGGCGAGCGCATTCCCGGCGTCGGCGGTGAGGAAAACTGACGCGGACGCGGGCGGAAGACGGCGTCCGCGATTCTTCAAAAACCGATCGCGCACTTTCATGATTTGATCCCTATACGATGGTTTTTCCGAAAAGCGTGATGCGAAAATCCGATGAGCGCGGCGCGCCGGGATTTCATCACAAAGATGTTATGTGGCGGTCGATCTGCGCAAAACCCTTGTTCCTATTGGGAACAAGGGTTTTTTAAAAATGCGTAATGGAAATCCCGCCGCCGGGGGGTGAACTGTTTTCACAATGACGTCGTTATATAGGGCGTCTGTTGAACGAAAAAACGCGCGGCGACCGCGCGTCAAACCCCTGGAGTATATGATGGCTTTGCAAAGAGCTTTGATCGCGTCTTTATGCGCCGCAACGGCGCTCAGCGGCGCCGCCGCCGCTAACGACTACTACGTCTCGCTGTCCGGCGGCGTATCGTTGTTGTCCGACTCCGAAAACGACGGCCGGTTCGACGGCGACTTCACGACCGGCCAGGGAACGACGATCCCGCTCGGCACGCCGCTGCCGGACGGAACGAGCGTCGGCTGGGACACCGAGTTCGACACCGGCTACGCCATTAGCGGCGCCCTTGGCCGCCGTTTCGACTTCTTCCGCGCCGAACTGGAAGTCGCGTATCAGGCGAACGACGTCGACACGCATACGGGCGTCAACGTCGCGGACGGTCTCGCGCTGGGCGCTGAGGATGCCGGCGTCCTCATCTCCGGTCTCGACACCAATCTCGGCGTTACGGTCAGCGACCTTGTCGCCGATGGACAGGGCCAGATCGACACGATTTTCGTGATGGCCAATCTTTACTACGATTTCGATCTCGGCGGCCCGCTGAAGCCGTATGTGGGCGGCGGCGCCGGCGTCGGCTTCGTTGACGTGGACTACTCCCCGTCGGCGACCGCGATCATTCAGGACGACGCCACGGCCTTCGCCTACCAGGCAATGGCGGGCGTGACGTACGAAGTCGGTCCGGCCACGGAGCTGTTCGCGGGCTATCGCTTCCGCAGCACGACCGACGTCGAGGTCGAGGCGACGCTGTTCCCGGCCGATTTCGACATCGAGAACTCATCGAACATCGTTGAAGCCGGCCTGCGCTTCACGTTCTAACCCCCTCCAGGGGCCGCGCGTTTCGACTTGTCCCCCTTCCGCGAAACGCGCTCACAAGAACCGTCGCCGACCCTCCCTCGGCGACGGTTTTTTCGTTTTTCATCCTCACAGCGCCCCGCCGCCGGGCGCATGGCGTCTGCCAACCATATCTTCTGTTCGCGTTTGCAGGCGCTTGTCCTTGCGCCGCGACCGGATCGAGCGGCGGATTAACGTCTGGATTGAGCGGCGCGCGCCGCCTGCGCCGAGACGCCTTCCGCCCCTGAGACGTTCCTTGCGCCTGGACGCCTCCCGCGAATTCCGAGGTTAGAGCTTGGCGCCGATCGCTTCCAGTTGCGCGATGGCGCAGGCTTCGGAAAGCCCGTCCGCGCCGTCGGCGACGAGGAGTTTTTCCTCCATGATGTCGAGGGCCGCGCGGGCGAACTTGCGCACGTCGTCCGGGTCCTGCGTATGGCCGGCGCAGATCCAGAGGCCGAGCGAGGCCGTGGTCAGAAACGTCGACAGGCGCCGCACCGGCGCGTCGTCCCGTTCGCGAAGACGCGCCTCCCGCGAGAGGGCGTTTTCGAAACCGCGCCGCAGTCGGATCACGCAGGCGTCTGAAACATCGCGGATGGCGCGGTTGTTCGGCGTCGTCCGTACGATCGTGTTGGTGATGAAGCAGCCCGGTCCCGGCAGGCCGTGATCGATCGCCGCGTCGGCCTGCGCGTCGAAATAGGCGGCGACGGCGCGCGCGTCGGCGAGGGGGCCTTCTAGGCGTTGAAACCCGTACATCGGAATCTCGCTCACATAACGTTTGAACGCCGCCAGGAAAAGCCCTTGCCGGCCGCCGAAATCAGTGTAGAGACGATTCTGGGCGATGCCGACTTCCGCCGCGAGGTCGTTGACGGCGCTTGCATAATACCCCTCGCGCCAGAAATACGTCATGGCGCGGCGGACAACCGCGTCGGCGTCGGCGGAGCGGGCGGCGGCGGAACAGGCGGCGGCGGGAGCGCGATACGCTGTCGAATTCGGTCTTTGCATGAGCGCGACCTTACATGAATAAGGGGTTAACTTAAATCCGTCCGCAGGATTGCTTTCTCAATCTGCGATTGTAAAAGAACATTAGGAGAACAAAATTTGCCGCGCAATAGCGAGACCTACATTTGCCAGTCCTGTGGCGCAGTTTCCGCCAAATGGACGGGGCGCTGCGAAGCCTGCGGCGAATGGAACACCATCGAGCTTGAAGCCGCGGAGGCGGGGCCGCCGGGATCCCTTGGCGGCGGGGGCGGCGCGAAAGCCAAGGGCAAGCGGCTCGACTTCACCTCGCTCGCCGGCGGGGCGGAGCAGACCCCGCGCATCCTCACCGGCAACGCCGAGTTCGACCGCGCCTGCGGCGGCGGACTGGCGCACGGCTCGGCGCTGCTGATCGGCGGCGATCCGGGCGTCGGCAAGTCCACGCTGCTGTTGCAGATCGCGGCGGGTCTCGCCCGCGGCGGCTCTTCCGTCGCCTACATCTCCGGCGAGGAGGCGACGGCGCAGATCCGCCTGCGCGCGACGCGCCTCAAGGCCCAGGACGCGCCGGTGTCGCTCGCCTCGGCGACGGCGCTGCGCGACATCATGGCGACCCTGAAGGCGGCGAAGCCGGACGTCGTCATCATCGACTCGATCCAGACCATGTGGTCGGACGCCCTGCCGGCCGCGCCGGGCACGGTGACCCAGGTGCGCGCCTGCGCGCATGAACTGGTGCGCTTCGCCAAGCAGAGCGGCGCGGTTCTCCTGCTGGTCGGCCACGTCACCAAGGACGGCCAGATCGCCGGCCCCCGCGTGGTCGAGCACCTGGTCGACGCGGTGATGTATTTCGAGAGCGAGCAGGGGCGCGACTTCCGCATCCTGCGGGCGGTGAAGAACCGTTTCGGCCCGGCGCAGGAAATCGGCGTCTTCGAGATGACCTCCGCCGGCCTGCGCGAAGTGGCGAATCCGTCGGAGCTGTTTCTGAGCGGCGCGGACGCGCCCGCCTCCGGCGCGGCGGTGTTCGCCGGGATCGAGGGTACGCGGCCCGTGCTGGTCGAGATTCAGGCGCTGGTCTCGCCATCGACGCTGGCGGCGCCGCGGCGGGCGGTGGTCGGCTGGGACGGGGCGCGGCTCTCCATGCTGCTTGCGGTGCTCGACGCGCGCGCCGGGCTCGATTTCGGCCGTCACGACGTCTTCCTCAACGTCGCCGGCGGCTTGCGCATCGGCGAGCCGGCGGCCGATCTCGCCGCGGCGGCCGCGCTGTGTTCGTCCCTGTTCGACGCGCCCCTCGCGCCGGGCCGCGTCGCCTTCGGCGAAGTCGCGCTGTCGGGCGCCGTGCGCCCGGTCAACCAGAGCGAGGCGCGTCTCAAGGAAGCAGTGAAGCTGGGCTTTAGCGGCGCGTTAACGCCCTCGGGCGCAAAGCATGCCGGGCTCGCCCTGACCGAGGCGGCGACTCTGGCGGATTTGGCGGCGTGGGTGCGCGCGGGCGGTTGAGCTTGGGCGGCATCGCCGCTATGGAGAAATGGCAAGAGCTGTGGGCGAGTCGCTCCATCATGGAGCAGCTAAGGCGGTTTCGAACATGTTTGATTTCCTCGTGGTGCTCGTGATCGGACTATCCACCGCGTTTGCGGCGCTGCGCGGCGGCCTGCGCGAGGCGTCGACGCTTCTGGCGCTCGCCGTCGGCGGCGGGCTGACGCTGGCGATCATCGAACCCGTGCTCGGCGCGACCGGCGTCGCGGGCAGCTTCTTCGGTTCCATCGGCGTCGCCGTCGTGCTTGTCGCCGTGTTTTTCGTCATCGCCCATATCGGCCTGCATTTCGCCCTCGAACGCGCGCCCCTGCGCGGGCGCGCCCGGCTTTACGACCGCATCGGCGGCGGCGCCTTCGGCTTCTTGCGCGGGCTCGTGCTGATCGGCCTCGGCTATCTCGGCTACACCTACTATCTCGACGAGGCCCGCCATCCGGACGACGTGCGCAACGCGGTCACGCGCCCGGTGGCGCAGGGCATGGCGGAATGGTTCGAAGGCTTTGCGCCCGCCGCCGCGGGGATCGAGGTTCCGCCGGAAACGGCCGGCGACGGGGAGGAGGAAACCGTCGACGCCTCGGTGCGCGGATACGGCCGGGGCGAGCGCAACACGCTGTCGGAAATCGTTACGACCGTGACGACGACGGATCAGCCGGCGACCGGGGCCGTCTCCGGCGGGGCCGGCGTTCCGGAACGCGCCTTGCAGGGATCGTCGAAGGGGGAAGACGATCCCATCGCAGAGATCTTGCAAGAGGAAAATCCGCAATGACGCAGGCCGCCCCCAAGGCGCAACAGTCCCTCCCGGTTTTCTTTCCGGCTCCTCCTGACACAGCATCCCCGGCGACAAAACCTCTCCACGAACAGGCTGCCGCCTACCTGAAAAGCGTCGGGCCGGATTATCGCCGCCGGCATAGCGATGGAGACGCGCTTTTCGGCGGTCGGATGCTCAAGGAAGAATGCGGCGTTTTCGGCGTCATCGGCGTGGCGGACGCGGCGGCGCTGACGGTGCTCGGGCTTCATGCGCTGCAGCATCGCGGCCAGGAGGCGGCGGGCGTGGCCACTTATGACGGCGAGCGCTTCCACACCGAGCGGCAAATGGGCCTTGTCTCCGACAATTTTTCCGATGCAAAGACGCTGGCGCGGCTGACGGGCGAGGCGGCTATCGGCCATACCCGGTATTCCACCCAGGGCGAGACGGTGTTGCGCAACGTCCAGCCGCTTTACGCCGATCTCGATCAGACCGGGGTCGCCATCGCCCATAACGGCAACCTGACCAACGCCAAGACGCTGCGCGCGGACATGGTCAGGCGCGGCTGTATCTTTCAGTCCACGTCGGATTCGGAAATTTTCCTGCAACTGATGGCCCGCTCGCAGTATCTTTCCGCCGTCGACCGCCTGATCGAGGCGCTGAAGCAGGTGGAGGGCGCTTACGCCCTCGCCGTGCTGACGCCGGAGGGGCTGATCGGGGCGCGCGATCCGGTGGGCATCAGGCCGCTGATCCTGGGCGATCTGGACGGCGCGCCAATCCTGGCCTCGGAAACCTGCGCGCTCGACATCATCGGCGCGCGGTTCGTGCGCGACGTCAAACCCGGCGAGGTGGTGATCTGCCGCGCCGACGGATCGATCGAAAGCCGCCAGGCGTTTCCCGAGCCGCCCGAGGCGCGTCCCTGCATCTTCGAGCTGATCTATTTCGCCAAGCCCAATTCCATCGTGGACGGACAAAGCGTTTACGAACTGCGCAAACGCCTGGGCGAACGCCTCGCCAAGGAAGCGCCGTGCGAGGCCGATCTCGTCTCGCCGATCCCGGATTCGGGCGTGCCGGCGGCGATCGGGTATGCCCAGAAGACAAAGCTTCCCTACGAAATGGCGTTGATCCGCTCGCACTTCATCGGCCGCACCTTTATCGAGCCGTCGCAGAAGATCCGCGAGGCCGGGGTGGCGCGCAAGCACTCGCCCAATCGCGGCCTGATCGAAGGCAAGCGGGTGGTGCTGATCGACGATTCCGTCGTGCGCGGCACGACCTCGCGCAAGATCTCGGAAATGCTCCGCGCCGCCGGCGCGAAGGAAGTGCACATGCGGGTCGCCTGTCCGCCGATCCTGCATCCCGACTTTTACGGCATCAACACGCCGTCTTACGACGAACTGCTCGGCGTCGGGCGCAGCATCGAGGAGATGCGCGAGATCATCGGCGTCGACAGCCTGGCCTTTTTGTCCCTGGACGGACTTTACAAGGCGTTCCGCAAGGGGCGCCGCGACGACGCCGCCCCCGCCTTTACCGATCACTGTTTCACCGGCGATTATCCGACGCGGCTCGTCGACCGCGACGAAGCGGAACGCAACGCCATGATCACGCAACTCTCCTTCCTGGCGGAATCGAGCTAATATGCTCTACGCACGGCGCGGCGAAATGCGCGTAACATGCCCCATCTTGCGCCCGGGCCGCGCGTCTTTCTTGCCGTAAAGATGCACGCAGGTCCGTGCTTCTGCGGCGAACGCGCGCCAGGCGCCGACTTCCTCGCCGATGAGATTTTCCATCACCGCGTCGGCATGGCGCGCCGGGTCGCCCAGCGGCCAGCCCGCGACGGCGCGGATATGCTGTTCGAACTGCGATACGGCGCAGACGTCGAGGGTCCAGTGCCCGGAATTGTGAACCCTCGGCGCGAATTCGTTGACGATCACGGCGCCGTCCTTCAGGACAAAGAATTCAACCCCGATCACGCCGACATAGTCGAGCGCCCTCAGGAGGTCGGCCGTCACCGCCCGCGCCGCGTCGAGGGCGCCGGGCGCGGCCGCCGCCGGCGCGGCGGAGGTTTTCAGGATGCCGTCGCGATGAACGTTTTCCGCCGGATCGTAGAGCGCGACGGCGCCGTCCGCCCCGCGCGCGCCGATGACCGAGATTTCCCGCTCGAAGGGCACGAACCCTTCCAGGATCGACGGCGCGGCGCCGACCTCGGCCCAGGCGTGCTCGATGGCCTTGCGATAGGCGCCCGGCAGGTCGCGCTCGTCGTCGGCAAGGCGGGTCTGTCCCTTGCCGTCATAGCCGAGGCGGCGGGTTTTCAGGATCGCCGGGCGGCCGACCGCGGCGAGGCCCGCTTCCAGCGAAGCGAGGTCGTCGACCGCGTGATAGGCCGCCGTGCGCGCCCCGACGGCGTTGATGAAGTCCTTCTCGTGCAGGCGGTCCTGCGCTTTTTCCAGCGCCTTCGCACCGGGGCGCACCAGGGCCCCGGCCCGGCCGAGGAGGGCCGCCGCCTCCACCGGCACGTTCTCGAACTCATAGGTGACGACGTCGACCGCCGCGGCGAAGCGGGCGAGCGCGTCTTCGTCCGTATAGGATGCAATCGTCGTCGCCGCGGCGACGTCGCGCGCGGGCGCGTCTTCCTGCGGGCAGTAGATATGCGTTCTGAGACCGAGCCGGGCGGCGGCGACGGCGAGCATGCGCCCGAGCTGTCCCCCGCCGAGCACGCCGACGGTTCCCCCCGGTTCGACCGCGGCCGGCGCAACGGGCAAAGGGGCGTCCGCCGCCATCGCGTCCTAATCCTCGACCGTTTCGGCGACGCCGTCCGACTGTTCCTTTCGCCAGGCGTCAAGCCGCCCGGCGAGCGCGTTGTCCGCCGTCGCCAGCATGGCCGCGGCGAGGAGCCCGGCATTGGCGGCGCCGGCCTCGCCGATGGCGACGGTCGCCACGGGCACGCCCTTGGGCATCTGCACGATCGAAAGCAGGCTGTCGAGGCCCTTGAGGGTCCGCGACTGCACCGGCACGCCGATCACCGGCAGCGGCGTCATCGCCGCGGCCATGCCGGGCAGGTGGGCCGCGCCGCCGGCCCCGGCGATGATCACCTTCAGGCCCCGGCCTTTCGCGGCGTCGGCGTAGTCGTAGAGGCGCTTCGGCGTGCGATGGGCCGAGACGATGCGCGCCTCGTAGGCGACGCCCAGCGCGTCCAGCGTCTCGGCCGCGCGGCGCATGGTCGGCCAGTCCGAGCGCGAGCCCATGATGATGCCGACGGACGGAGGTGCGGCGTTCGCCATAGCCTGTCCTTTCACGGTCAAAGGAAACGCGGCTTATAGCGAGCGCTGCGGCCGGCGGCAAGGCGATGAGGAAACCGGGGTCGGAACGAGGAGACGTCAGCCTAACAGACGGGGGCGCAGAACCGACGCCTCCTCTACCGGACGCGAAATGCGGTCACGCATCAGAAGGGGACTCCGGCGCGACCTTTCCGCGAGACTGAATTTGGGCGGGCTCGGGCGCCGTCACAAGCGCGAAGCGGCGAGGCGAGCGGCAATTGCGCCGAGTCGAGGCCGCGCGATTTTCTGCTCAATCGATGGGGCGTCAGCGGCGATAAAAAGGGCTCCAAGGGGTGGGGCATGCATTGCGCATGAATACTGATAAAGTGACGGGCGCGAACCCGGACAGAGGATAACCCCGGGTAAAGACAGGCCGCGCCCGGCGGGGCGGCGCGCGCCGCAGGAGACGAAGGTGGACGAAGGGGCGGAGACGAAAAGGGCCGCGGCCGACCGCACAGGCGTTCCGGCCGGGGGCGACGCCGGCGCCGACATTCCCGAGGCGGACCTGACGCCGGCGGTGCGCGCGGTGCTTTATCCGCTTCGCGCCGAAGCCGAAAGGCTGCGCGCGGCGCTCGACGCCGCGCATCGCCGCATCGAGACGCTGGAAAGCCTTGCCTATCGCGACCCGCTGCTCGGGCTGTTCAACCGGCGCGCGTTCATGCGCGAGTTGGAGCGGGCCGTTGCGATGGCCGACCGCCACGGGGTCAAGGCGTCGCTGGTGTTCATCGACGTTGACGACATGAAGGCGATCAACGATGCGCACGGCCACCGGGCCGGCGACGCCGCGCTGCAGCGGGTGGCGCGCATCCTCTCCGACAATGTGCGCCAGACTGACGCCGCGGGCCGGCTCGGCGGCGACGAATTCGGCCTTGTTTTAACGCATACGGATCAGCCGTCGGCGGAAGCCAAGGCCGTCCGCCTTGCCGCGATGATCGCGGCGGCGCCCGCGCACACGCAGGCCGGCCCGGTTGCGGTGCGGGTGTCCCACGGCGCGGCGGCGATCGAACCGGGCGTCACGGTCGGGTCGCTGATGGAGGCCGCGGACAGCGCCATGTACGCGCGCAAGCGGAAAAAAACCGGGTAAGGACTATCCGTATGGGAATCCGTTTGAGGAATTCGGGCGGCGCGCCGCGTTGCGCTTCGGGACCCTAGGCGATGATGTCAGGCAAGAGGGAGTCCTTGAGCGTCTGGATCTCGTCTTTCAGGCTGAGCTTTTTCTTTTTCAGCCGGGCGATCGCGAGGCGTTCATAGGGCGCGCGCTCCTCAAGCGCGCGGATGGCGGCGTCGAGGTCGCGGTGTTCTTCCTCCAGCGTCGCGACGCGCAGGATGACGGCTTCGTCGTTGGCGCCTTTGAAATCGCTTTCCTCGGCGGTGAAGCGCGTTTCCGCCGGGTGCGCGGCGTCCGGGTCGTCGGCCGGCGGGTCGCCGTCTGTGGTCATCACATGAAATCCTTTACCGGCCTTTGACCGCGGCGACGAGGCGCCCGCCTAAGGCGTTTCAGCCAACAGTTTGCGCACGAGATCCGAAAGCAGGGGCGTTACCCCCTCCCTGTTCGCAAGCCCGGCCTGTTCGACGTAAGCGCGCAGGTTTTTCTCGGCGCGTTCGGCGCCGCCCAGCCGGTCGGCGGCGGGCGCGAGCGCGCGCGCCGCAACGGCCTCAAGGCGCGCCTGTTCGACTTTTTCCGCGGCCAGCTCCGCGTCCTTGATGCTCTTGCGCAGGGCCTTGCGCTGTTTTTTCTCTCCGTCCTCGCCCTGTTTGAGATGGCGGCGGACGCTGCGCAGGGGGGCGGTGACGCGGGCGTTCCAGTCCCTTGTCGTGTTTTCCGCCTCGCGCACGAGCGCCGGCGGCGCGGCTTCGAAATATTCCGCACACCAGCAGCACCATAAAAGAAGATTGACGTTGAGGCCGTATTCGTCCTGCAGCCGGAGCAGGATCTCCGCGGCGCCGCTGCGTTCGTAACGGTCCAGCGACCATGTCCAGAAGTCGGTATGCGGAAGGGACATGGCGGTTCAGCTCCTGCGGCCTTTTTCGAGGTCCTCGCCCCAGCGTTTCGCCAGCGCCGTGTCGACGCCGAGGAGGTCGAGCGCCCGGCCGACGGAATGGTTGACGATGTCGTCGACGGTCTGCGGCTCGGCGTAAAACGCGGGCAGGGGCGGCGCGATGATCGCCCCCATTTCCGCAAGCTGCGTCATGGTTCGCAGGTGCCCCAGATGAAGCGGCGTTTCGCGCACCATCACGATCAGGCGCCGCCGCTCCTTCAAAACCACGTCCGCCGCGCGGGAGATCAGCCCGCCGGTGACGCCGGTGGCGATTTCCGACATGGTCTTCACCGAGCACGGCGCGATCAGCATCCCCTCGGTGATGAAGGAGCCGGAGGAAATCGGCGCGCCGACATCGGCGACCGCATAGCGCGCCGCCGCGGGTTCGGCGAATTCTCGGGCGGACAGGCCAAGCTCATAGCGGATGGTCATTTCCCCGGCCTTGCTGATCACCAGGTGGGTTTCCACCCCGGCCGCCGCGAGCGCCTCCAGGGCGCGGCGGGCATAGGCCGAGCCGGATGCGCCGGTGACGCCGAGAATAACCCGTTTTCTTTTTTCCATAATAAACTCAATGGTTTGTAGCGCAGCCACCGGAGCGAGCGGGTACTATGCCCCAGTTCTGCGCGAAGGCAAGATGTCGTGACAACCGCCCCCCTGTCATGGTTATATAAAATCGCCGGGCCTGTTTTGCAGTCCCGCGCGGCGCGGTTCCGCGCATCGTAGCGGCCCGGCGGCTCTGACCCGGCGCTGTTCACAGAACGGGTAACCGCGGTTTTTCGGCCCGTTCGGGAAGCGCCAAACGCATAAAAGGAGGCCGAATATGGCGATACAAGCTCACATGAAAACGCTCAACAAGCGCCACCAGGAGCTGGAGGCGAAAATCGAACGTGAAGCCAAGCGCGCCGCCAGCGACGATCTCCGCATCCTCGAGCTGAAACGCCAGAAACTGCGCATCAAGGACCAGTTGGCGGAACTCCGATCACAAACGAATTCGTCCTGAAACCCTGGTCGATCGCCGGTATTTTCATCATACAATCCGTAAGCTACAGCGCGGCGCACGCTCCCTTGTGCGCCGCCGTTATTTAGGAGGTTCTCCATGCCAGGCCGTTCCGTCATCGTAACAAGCGCCGCCCGCGGCGTGGGAGAAGCCTGCGCGCGGCGATTTGCGCAAAACGGCGACCGGCTGATTCTCGCCGATGAGGACGAGGAAGCCGGGCAGGCGCTGCTCGACGATCTGCGAGGCGGCGGCGCCGAAGCGGCGTTCGTGCATGCGGACGTCTCCAACAGGCTCGACGTGCACAACATCATCGCCGAGGCCCTCGACGCCTATAACCGGATCGACGTCCTCGCCCACACCATGATGGCGCAGTTTTCCGCCCCTTTCCTGGAGACCAGCGAGGAAGATTTTCAGGCGATCATCGCCGCCAACCTGCACGGCGCGTTCCTGATCAATCAGGCCACGGCGAAACATTTCGTCAAGCGGCGCGAGGAAAATGACGGGGGCGGACGGCCCGGCGCGATCATCAATGTCGGCTCGGTGGAGGCGGTCACGCCATCGCCTGACCGCGTCGCCTTCGCCGCCTCGCAAGGGGGCGTGCACCAGTTGACCAAGGCGGTGGCGCTCGCCCTGTCGCAATACGGCGTGCGCGTGAACATGGTCGGCGTCGGCGCCATCAAGGGCGAGCTTGCAAAAGGCGCGGCGCGCGATCAGGAGCGCGAGGCGACCCCCTTAAACCGCATCGGCGATCCCGAGGAAGCCGCCGAAGTCGTCTTCTTCCTGGCGAGCGAGGCGGCGTCCTACGTCACCGGGCAATGCGTCTATGTGGACGGCGGACGTCTCGCCTTTAACGGCGTTCAGGCTTCGGAAACCGACGGCGCGTGAGCGCTCCGCGCCCTCGGGCGCGTGGTCCGGCGCATGCGGCGCCATGCCGTCCGAAGAAAGAGAAAGAGTGGAAGGCCTGGAGCGGGTAGCGGGAATCGAACCCGCATCTTCAGCTTGGAAGGCTGCGGCTCTACCATTGAGCTATACCCGCATCCGAGCCGTTGTTGATAAACCATTTTACGGCGCGCGCAAGGGGGCGCAGGGGGCGCAGGCGGCGCGGCGACGACGGCAATGGCGCGCGGCCATCTCCGTCTGGCTGACCGCGTTCCGGCCGTCGGCGTTGCGGCTCTTTAGCGGCAGGCGCCGGCGCGAAGCTCCGACAGCATGGTGGCGTTGAGATCCGCCGCGCCCATTTCGTCCTCGGCGTTGCTGGCGAGGAAATCGCGATAGGCAAGGCACGGATCGGTCTGCGCCTCAGCCGTCTCGCCCGTTTCGACGGCCGCGTCGAGAACCGTGGAGGCGTCTATGGCCGAGGGGGCGTCGATGGCGGCTTCTTCCTGCATCGCCTGAGCGGCGTCTTCACTACCGCCAGCCGGGTCGCTTGCCCCGCCGGCGATCTGGTTTCCGTCCTCACTGTCGTTCGCCTGGCCATCGTCCGCCTGGCCGTCGTCCGCTTGGCCCTCGTCCGTCTGGCTGACGTCCGTGCTAGTACCGTCCGTGCGGTTATCGTCTGTTTCGGCGGGCGGGCTCCATGCCGGCAGGAAATCATAGGCCGTGACGATTCCCGACGCGGCCCCCGCAGCTTCGTTTGCGTCGCGCGCCGCCATGCTGTCCTGCGCCGCGTCGGCCCGGTCGTCTGCGTTGTTGTCGGCCTCGTCGTTTGCGCCGGCGCCCACATTGTCGCCCGCATTGTCGCCCGCGTCTTCGGGCGCCGGCCGCGGGCTTGCCGCTGCGGCGAGGGCCGTCGGGGATCCCTGCGGCGTCGGCGCGGCGTCGCTTTCCGCAGCCGGCTCGGCCGGTCCTTCCGGTTCGGCCTCGACCGGCGGCGACGCCGGTTGCTTCGTCGAGACTGGTTGCTTCGGCGATGCCGGGGCGCTGGTCTGGGCGGTTGCGGCGACCACCAGGCTCTTCGTTCCCGTCGCGGCGGCTTTTTCGCTCGGCGCCGATGACGGGGCGAGGGCGGTCCCGCCGGTCACGCCGGCCGGCGTCATCGCCTGGGCGTAGCGCAGGGCCTTCTGCACCGTGCGCGCCGGCGCCGGCGGCAGGCGCGTCTCGTCCAGGCTGGCGCTGACGAGCATCACGCGCGACGGGGCCGCGCCGCCGGCGCTGCGGTTGCGCGGTCCGCCGCGTTCCAGATCCGCGGCGAGCTGGCCCGGAATGGCGGCGTTATTCAGGATGCCGCGATAGACCTGTACGTTTTCCAGCACCCGCTGGACATAGTTTCTGGTCTCCGAGAACGGAATATGCTCGACCCAGTCGATAGGATCGACGGCGGGACTGCGCGGGTCGCCATACTGATCGACCCAGCGCGTCACCCGCGACGCCCCGGCGTTGTACGCGGCGAGAGTCATCACCAGCGAGCCGTCGTAACGCTCCAGCAGGTGCGACAGGTGCGCCGAGCCGAGGGTCATGTTGTAGACCGGATCGTCAAGCAGCGCCGCGCGCGAATACCGCAGCCCCTCCTTGCGCGCGGTCAGTTGCGCCGTGGACGGAATAAGCTGCATCACCCCGCGCGCGCCGGCCCGCGAAAAGGCGCGGGGGTTGAACTCGCTTTCCTGACGCGACAGGCCGAGAATGATTTCGGGGGCGACAAAAGCCTGCGCCTCCTCCGGCACGAACACCGTCGGATAAGCGACGTCCGGCGCGAATGCGTTGCGGTGCACCGCGACCTTGCCCGCGCGCACGGTCAGGTGGGGCGCGCCCTCGCCATTGGCGAGCTTGGCGAGTTCGATATATTCGCCGGGGCGTTCAAGCTGTCCGTCCACGTGATAACAGAACACCATGAATTCGTAGTCGAGATCGAGGTCGGACAGGATGCGCAACGCCGCCACGGTCGGACGCGAGGAGAAAAGCGCCCTGTCCTCCGGGGTCGAGACGACTGTCGGCGCAAACCGCTGGGAGACCGCGGGCGCGCCGAGCTTTTCGGCCGCCAGTTGTCCGTAATAGGAATAGTAATGCCGGGCGGCGCGGGCGTAATAGGCGGTCGCGGCGGCTTCGTTGTCCGCGGCCATGGCGGCCCGGCCGAGCCAGTAATAGGCGCGTGACCGCGAAATCGGCGATTTGACGGCGGACGCCAGCGCCAGGAAATGCATCTTCGCGCGTTCGGCGTCGTTGAAAAAGCGCAGAGCGATCCAGCCGGCGTAAAACTCCGCCTCCGCATAATCGCCGCCGCCGTCGAGACCGTGTTCCGCCGCCGCGCGATACGCCTCGGCGAAGCGCCCCTCGCGCAGGGCCCAGCGCATCAGGAGCTGGCGCTCGTCCCACCAGCGCTCGGGGGCCGTCCACGCCTTCGGGTCCTGCGGCGCCTCGGCGGCGATCTCCAGGGCGCGCATCTCCTCGCCGCTGCGCCGGTAATAGCGCACCGCCGCGTGGATGACCGCCGGCGCCGCGCGCTGGTCGCGGGAAAGGCGCTGGTACAGGCTGGGCGCGGTGGCGGCCCCCAGGAGCAGGGCGGCGCGCGCCTCCGCCATGCGCCGGTCGGCGGCGCCGAGGCGCGAGAAAAGGCGCCGCGCGTTTGTCACCTGACGCGCCCAGAGCAGCCGGTCGACCCGGGCGGCGTGATCGGCCCTGGTGAGGCGGTTCGAATAGACTTTCAGGAGCCGGCGCTCTTCGGCGAGGCTGAAATTGTGATTGATCCAGGCGTCGCGCAGTTGCGCTTCGCCTTCCTCGCGGCGGCCGGCCGCGAACAGGGCGCGCGCGTAGTGCACCTTGCCTTCGCCGCTGACGGGATCGCGGGAGTCGTAAAGGGCGAGAACGGTTTCCGCCGGCATGTCGTCGGTGAGGCGCTGTTCTATCGCCGCAAGAATGCGCGACTGCGCCGGCCAGTCCTCATGGGCGTCGAGAAAGACGTCCGCCTCGCTGACGGTGATCGTCGGATCCTCCGCCATCAGGCGCATCCACTCGCCAAGGCTGCGGGCGATCGGATCGGAAACCGTCGCCAGCGCCATGCGCGCATTGGTGAATTCGCGTTTCCTGAGCGCGTCGGCGGCGTCGAGCATCCGGTCGCGGTCGCTGACCGTCAGATAGGCCGGGCCCGGCGCAGGCGGCTTGAGCCGCGGCGCGACGGCCGACCATGCGACCGCCGGAACGAAAAGCGCCGCCAACCCGGTCAACATCGCTGATCTCAGACGCCGAGGCGCTGATTTGGTCATTCTGTAGCTCCCGAACATGCCTCCACGCCCGCGTCAAACAATAGCCCAATCTTGCTGCTTTAAAAACAGGCGCCGGCGCGCGAAAACACGGGCCGGCTTGCTGAATGACCGCGACAGGAGTATCGATCGCCCTTCGCGAGCAAAGAAAAAGTCACATGATGAAAAGACTTACAGGATCCATCACCGCGCTGGTGACGCCGTTTCGCAACGGCGCCGTCGACGACCTGGCCTTTCAAAATCTGGTCGAGCGCCAGATTGCCGAGGGAACCCATGGGCTTGTGCCGGTCGGCACCACCGGCGAATCGGCGACCCTGACCGACGCCGAGCACGAACGGGTCATCCGCCTGTGCGTCGAGGCCGCCGCGGGGCGCGCGCCGGTGATCGCGGGGGCCGGCTCGAACGACACCGCCTATGCGGTGTCCATGGCCAAGCGGGTCGAGGGCTTCGGCGCCGACGCGGTGCTGGCCCTGACCGGATACTACAACCGGCCGAGCCAGCCCGGGCTGATCGCCCATTTCACGGCGCTGAACGACGCGATCGGCCTGCCGATCATCGTCTACAACGTTCCAGCGCGAACCGCCTCGGACATCGCGGTTGCGACCCTGGCGCAGATCGCCAAACTGCCGCGCATCGTCGGCGTCAAGGACGCGACCGGCGACCTTGCCCGCGTCGCGTTGCACCGGCGCGTGTGCGGGCCGGATTTCATCCAGCTTTCCGGCGAGGACATGACCGCGGTGGGCTTCAACGCCATGGGCGGCGAGGGGTGCATCTCCGTGACCTCCAACATCGCCCCGGGGCTTTGCGCCGACATGCAGGAAGCCACCCGCGACAAGGATTACGACAAGGCGCGCGCGTTGCAGGACCGGCTGGCGCCGCTGCATGACGCGCTGTTCGCGGATACGAGCCCCGGCCCGGCGAAATACGCCCTCTCGCTTCTTGGTCTTTGCACGGACGAAGTGCGCCTGCCGCTGGTCCGCGCGTCCGAGCCCGCGAGGCAGAAAGTGCGCGCCGCCCTTGACGAGCTCGGCCTCGTCGGCTGACGGGAGCGCGAACGGGAGCGGGCGATGGCGGGCAAAGCGAAAGACGGACGCAAAATCGTGGCCGAGAACCGCCGCGCGCGGCGCGATTACTTCATCGAGGAGGTGATCGAGGCGGGCATCATGCTGACCGGCACGGAGGTCAAGGCCCTGCGCGAGGGCAAGGCCAATATCGCCGAGAGCTACGCCGCGCCGGAGGATGACGGGATCTGGCTCGTCAACGCCAATATCCCGGAATACTCCGCCGGCAACCGCGAGAACCACGAACCGAAACGCAAGCGCAAGCTGCTCCTGCACAGGCGCGAGATTGCGAGGCTGACCCAGGCCGTCGAGCGCAAGGGGTTCACCCTCGCGCCGCTGAAGCTCTACTTCAACGAACGCGGGATGGCCAAGCTGGAGCTGGGGCTGGCGCAAGGCAAGAAACTTCACGATAAACGCGATACAGTGAAAGAGCGCGACTGGTCGCGCCAGCAGCAGCGGCTGTTGCGCGACCGCGGATAGCGGCCGCGCGCCGCCGGCAGAGAAGGCCCGCACCATGGAAGACCGCCCGGACGTCTCGCTTCATCCGCCCACGATCTTCATCGCCGGGCTCCTTGTCGGGTTCCTGGTGCGCGCCTTTGTCGGCGGCTGGCTCCCCTTGCCGCGTGTCGCGGCGGAGGCGGCCGGCGGGCTCATCCTCATGGGCGCCGTCATGATCGCCGTCGCCGCCGTTTCCGCCTTCACGGAGGCCGGCGAGAAACTGCCGCCTGCAACGCCCTCCGGCGCGCTCCTGACCCATGGCGTCTTCCGGCGGACGCGCAATCCGATCTACCTCGCCATGACGCTGATCGGCGTCGGCTTCGGCCTTGCGACCCTCAATCTGTGGATGATCCTGACCTCGCTCGCGACGGGGGCCATTCTCAATTTCTTCGTTATTCCGCAGGAGGAAGATTACCTGATGCGCCGGTTCGGCCCGGAATACGCCGCCTATCGCGCCAGGGTGCGGCGCTGGCTGTGATCCGTCTCTCCCCGGAACGGGGGGTGGCGACGGCGCGCCGTCATGCTGCGTTGCAAGCTCCTGCGCAGAGTAAAAGTCCGGCGCTGCAAACGTCCTGCGCCGCAAAGCTCAGGCGTCGCGCCGGTCCGGATCGCCGGCCGGTCCCGACCCGGCGAGCGTTTCGGGGCCGGCGGTCGGGCCGGGTCCCGCATGGCCGCGCGCGCCTGGCGCGGCGCTGTTTTCCGGGGGCGGGTCGTAATACGGAACGAACGCCAGCACCGTCTGGAACGCCGCCGCCGCCGCGGCCCCGCCGGCCATGCACAACAACGCCGCGCCGAACAGCTTCGACGTCAACAGCCCGCCCGCCGCCAGGCCCGCCGCCAGAACCAGCCCCAGGCCCGCCGCGGCGCGGCTGTAAAACCGGATGAGATTGGAAAAAGCGTCCCTTTTGCCCGCGAAGGTCGCGGCGAAGCGCGGTCTCGCCAGCCAGATATAGACCCAGCAGCCGAAGCCCGCGGCGACAACGGCGGCGACAAGGCTGCCGCCGTGGAACAGCCCGGCGAGGGCGTCGCGCGCCGCGCCGAAGCTGATCGCGGCGACGGCGGCGCCGAAGACGCCGAACACCGCGCTGACGAGCAGGGTCAGCATGGGCTTTGCGGTTTTGGCGTCGTGAAACGCCCTGGCGTCGGCTTTGTTCGGCAAGCCCCAGTTGCGGCTCATTCGCGAAGTCTCCCGAGTTGCGCGCAGCGGAAAGAAAGGAGGGAAACGGCGCTGCGGCGGCGAAGTGTTTGCCCCTTCTGAATTCGGCCCCCTTATCACGTCAGGCGTTGCGTCAGGTCTCCGCAAGATCTCGCGTCAGGCGGTCGCACCGGGCGCGGCGCAGCGGGCGTCGGCCTCTCCCGAGGCATCTCCGTCCGGCGTCGGTCAAGATAAGGCTCGTCAAGGCGCCCACCCGTTCCAGACTATGTTCCAGCTCCCGTTCCAGCTCCCGTCCCAGACCCGTCAAGCCACCGGACAAGACCTTGTCACAGCTCTTGTTTTGGCCTTGTTTTGGCCTTCGTCGTTTCAGCCTTCGTCGACATGGCGCCGGATGCCGGCGAATACATCCTCGAACATCTCCGGCGTCAGCCGCCGCGTGTTCGTGTTGTAGCGCGAGCAGTGATAGCTGTCGAACACTCTTACGCGACGTCCCCCGGCCAGGGCCGCGTCATGTGCGGCGCCGTGGGAGAAAGGCGCGTCCTTCGCCTTCAGCCCGAGCGCGGCGAGGGTCGAATCATGGGCGATGCGTCCGAGACACAGGATCGCCCGCAGCGCCGGCAGGGCCTCGATGCGGGCCTTCAGGAAGGGGCGGCAGGCGCGGATTTCCGCGCCCACGGGCTTGTTCTGGGGCGGCGCGCAGCGCACCGCGTTGGTGATCATCGCGCCGCGCAGGACGAGCCCGTCATCGGGGGCGGCCTTGTAGGCGCCTTCGGAAAAGCCGAACCTGGCGAGGGTTGCGTACAGAAGGTCGCCGGCGTAATCGCCGGTGAACGGGCGCGCGGTCTTGTTCGCGCCGTGAAGGCCGGGCGCGAGGCCGACGATCAGCAGCGCCGCGTCGTCCTCGCCGAAGGACGGCACCGCGCCGTTGAAATAATCCGGGTGCGCTTGTTCGTTCGCCTCGCGATAGGCGACCAGGCGAGGACAGAGGGGACAGTCGGCCGGCGGCTCGGAACCGGACGCCGCGACGCCGGCAATGTCAGCAGCCCGCACGGGCATGCGACGCGACGCGGTTAAAGGTCTTCGTACTGCTCGTCGAATTCTTCTTCATACTCGTCTTCGAAATCCGTTTCTTCCGTGCGCGCGCGTTTGGAGGCCGGACCGCCGCTGCGGCCGATGAACTTTTCCAGATCGGCGAGATCGATAAAGTTATCCGCCTGCCGGCGCAACTCGTCCGAGGCCATGGGCGGGGATGACTTGACGGTTGAAACGGCGGTCACGCGCACCCCCTTGGCTTGTATCGCCTCGATCGCCCGCTTGAAATCGCCGTTGCCCGAGAACAGCACCAGGTGGTCCAGCCGGTCGGCCATCAGCATCATGTCGACCACCAGCTCGACGTCGGTGGAGCCCTTGTAGCGCTTGCGCCCCTGCTGGTCGACGAATTCGCGGGTGGTTTTCGTGATCATCGAGTAGCCGTTGTAGTCGAGCCAGTCGACGAGCGGGCGCAACGGCGAATAGTCCTGGTCGCGATCTTCCTGGATCGCCGTATAATAAGACGCGCGGACAAGCTGGCAGGCTTTCTGGGCTTTGGCGAGCAGGCTCTTGTAATCGATGTCGAACCCGAGATTGCGGGCGGCTTTGTAAAGGTTGGCTCCGTCGATGAAAAATGCGGTTTTCTCGGTTTCGCGGAGACCTAAAAGCGTATTCATATGGTCCTCTTCACAATACAGGTTCATGTAACAGTTCAATCACGACGCGACATCATGTTGGGATGAAATGATTTTTATCGCCGCAGGATCGAATTTGCCGTTCGGCGAAGCCCCTTCGCAACATCTGGTCAACCGCGCTTTTGCAGTGCTTGACAGAATTGTTCAAGTAAAAGCTGTTTCTCCTCTTTATCGGTCGCCGGCCTGGCCCGATCCCGCCGATCCGCCCTATGTCAATGCGGCGGCGCTGGTGGAAACCGCCATGGGCCCGCATGCGCTCCTGGCGGCGCTGCACGCGGTCGAGGCGGGGTTCGGCCGTCGCCGGGGCGCGCCCAACGCGCCGCGCACCCTCGATCTCGACCTGATCGCTTACGGCGACGCGCGTTGCGACGAGGCGGCGGGAACGCTCCCGGGCGGGTTGCGCCTGCCGCATCCGCGTTTCGCCGAACGCGACTTCGTGCTGGCGCCCATCTGCGACATTGCGCCGGACTGGTGCGATCCGGAAACCGGAAGATCCGTTCGCGCGCTGCTGGCGGGGCTGCCTGTGCGTTCGGCGCGCCGGATTTCCTGAACGAAAAACGCCCTTTTGCCGGGTTTTTCGCCGATTTCCGCGTTGCAACGCTTGTGTTGCGCCGCCCCGGGGGTTATTTCAGCCGACCGGATCAAGACCTGCGAGGAGACATCCCATGGCGCGCGTGACCGTCGAAGACTGCGTAGACAAGGTGCAAAACCGTTTCGACCTGGTGCTGCTCGCCGCCCACCGGGCGCGCGTGTTGTCTTCCGGCGCGGAGCTGATGGTCGATCGCGACAACGACAAGAACCCCGTGGTCGCGTTGCGCGAAATCGCCGACGACCAGCTGAAGCCCGAGGAGCTTGAGGAAGACCTGGTGCAGTCGCTGCAGAAACAGATCGAGACCGACGACGCCGAAGACGCCGAGGCCGCGCCGGAAAAAGCCGATGCGCCGGAGTTCGACACCATGACCGAGGAGGATTACCTCAAGGCGATCCAGGCGGCCGGCATGACCACGCAACAAACGCTGCCCAAGGGGTAACCGCCGCCGGTTCGCCGCATCGTCGTCATCCCGCGCCCCGGCGGTCCGGCTTTTCGATCCGGGCGGGCTTTGAACAGGAGTTGACGACGCATTATCATGGCTGCCGATGACAATGGCTGACGACACGACGGCGGCTGACCACAGGACGGCTGAAACCACAGCGGCCGCGCCCGCGGGCGGCGATCCGATAAGCGAAACCAGCCCGGCAGGCGAAACCGACCATGCGGAAAAACCGCCTTCGACTGATGCGCCGCAACCACCGCAAGCGAATAGCGGCGCGGCGCGCCCTGAGCCTGATGGACAGGCGGCGGAAAACCACCCGTTTGCGCCTGTGGCGCGCCCTGCGCCGGCAGGTGATGCGGCGGGCGCGGGCGAATCTGCGGCGCCGGCGGCGGGCGCGAACCGGTCAAGGCAGGCGCTAGGCCAGCCGGTCGGGTTTATCCGCCAGGTCGAACTGGTCGACCGCATCAGGGCTTATGATCCGAATGCGGACGAAGATCTCCTCAACCGGGCCTATGTCTACGCCATGAAGGCCCATGGCGGGCAGACGCGCGCGTCCGGCGATCCGTATTTCAGCCATCCCCTCGCCGTCGCCGCCATCCTGACCGAGCTGCGCGCCGATCCCGCGAGCATCGCAACCGCGTTGTTGCACGACGTCGTTGAGGACACGGACGCGGAAATCGCCGATATCGAAAGGATATTCGGCGCCGAGATCGCCTCGCTGGTCGACGGCGTGACCAAGCTTTCCCAGATCGAGCTGCGCGGCGACGCCAGCAAGCAGGCGGAAAACTTCCGCAAGCTGGTCATCGCCATGGCCCATGACGTGCGCGTGCTTCTGGTCAAGCTCGCCGACCGGCTGCACAACATGCGCACGCTGCACCATCTGGCCAGGCCGGAAAAGCGCCAGCGCATCGCCCACGAGACCATGGAGATCTACGCGCCCCTGGCGGGCCGCATCGGCGTGCAGCGCATTCGCGAGGAACTGGAGGACATTTCCTTCCGCGAGCTGAGCCCCGACGCCCATGAGACCATCGCGGCGCGGCTTCTGGACCTGCAGCGCGATTCGCTCAGTTCGGTCCTGGAACTCGCCAACGTTCTGCGCGCCCGGCTCAAGGCCGAGGGCATCGCCGCCCAGGTGATGAGCCGGGAAAAGCGCGCCTATTCGATCTGGCGCAAGATGTCGCAGAAGAACGTCTCGTTCGACGAACTGGCGGATATCTACGCCTTCAGGGTGCTGGTCGACCGGGAGGAGGAGTGTTACCGCGCGCTTGGCGTCATTCACCGCAACTGGCGGATGATCCCGGAGGAGTTCGACGACTACATCTCCGCGCCGAAGCCGAACAACTATCGCTCGATCCATACCGCGGTGATCGGCCCGCCGGGCGCGGGCGCCCGCCGCCAGCGCATCGAGATCCAGATCCGCACTTTCGAGATGCACGAGACCGCTGAGCGCGGCGTCGCCGCCCACTGGCAGTACAAGGACCCCGGCGCCGACCCGGGCCGCAGCGTGGAGATCGTCGCGCCGGGACAATACGATCCCTATGAGACGCCGCGCCGGCTGGTCGAGATGTTCCAGGCCGGCGAAGACCCGGACGAGGCGCTGCGCTACGCCAAGCTGGAGCTGTTCCAGGATCAGGTGTTCTGCTTCACCCCGAAAAGCCGGGTGATCGCCCTGCCCAAGGGCTCGACGCCGCTCGACTTCGCCTATGCGGTCCACACCGATGTCGGCGATCAGTGCATCGGCGCGAAGATCAACGGCGTGCAGCGGCCCCTGCGCACGCCGCTTCAGACCGGCGACGTCGTCTTCGTGCTGCGCTCGGAAAACGCGCCGGTGCCCGCGGAGTGGGAAAGCATCGCCGTCACCGGCAAGGCGCGCGGCGCGATCCGCAGGCGGATCAAGAAAATGCAGTATGACGAGCATGTCGCGCTGGGCCGGTCGATCGCCGAGAGCGTCTTTACCGGCGCCAATCTGCAATTCTCCGTCAAGGGCGTGCGCGCCGCGCTCAAGCAACTGGGCAAGACGTCCGTCGAGGACGTGCTGGTCAGCATCGGGCGGGGCGAATTGCCTGTGCACACCGTTATTGAAGCGGTCTATCCCGGCGCCTCCCATGCCAGCGACGGGGAAATCCACGCCGCGTCCCTGCGCGAATTCAAGCCGCGCGTCGCCATCGCCGGGCTCACCCCCGGAGTGTCGGTGGTGATGGCGCGATGCTGTTCGCCGCTGCCGGGCGAGCGTATTGTCGGCATCCGCGGCGAGGACGGCGCGATTGCGGTGCATACGATCTATTGCGAGAAACTGGCCCGCGACGACCCGCCCCAGCACCGCTGGCTTGACCTGAAATGGCGCGAGCAGGAAGACGAGGACGCCACGGCGTTCGCACAGATCCGGATCACCGTGCGCAACGGCGTCGGCGTCTTGAGCGAGGTGGCGGGCGTGATCGCGCGCTACAGCGTGTCGATCGCGAATATCAGGCTGGAAAACCGGTCGAAGGAATTCATCGACTTCCTCGTCGACGTGGAGGTCAAGGACGCGAAGCATCTCGCCCACGCGCTTGCCGGCCTGCGCGCCTCGGCGAGCGTGATCGCCGCCGACCGGATCGGCGACCGCACCGGCGAGCCGGGGCGTGCAACAGCGGAGACGACAGACCATGGACGCCAGTGAAGCGCTGAAAGAATTCGAGGAGGCGGGCGCGCTGCTCAAGGGGCACTTCGTCCTTTCCTCGGGCCTGCACAGCGACACCTATCTCAACAAGTCCATCGTATCGATGTATCCCGACCGCACGGCGCGGCTCTGCGCCGGCCTCGCGGAAAAGGCGCTGGCGGCGGTGGGCCGGGTCGACTGCGTCATCTCGCCGGCCATGGGCGCGATCATCTACGGCTATGAAACCGCGCGCCATATAGGCTGTCCGTTCATGTTTCTGGAGCGGGTTGACGGCGCGTTCCGTCTGCGCCGGGGGTTCGCGGTCGAGCCGGGGGCGAGGGTGCTGGTGGTGGAGGACATCGTCTCCACCGGGCTTTCCGCGCGAGAGGCGATCGCCGCGGTGCGCGAGGCGGGGGGCGAGGTCGCCGCGCTCGCCTGCCTGGTGGACCGTTCCGACGGCGAGGCCGATGTCGGCGCGCCGATCATTCCGCTGGCGGCGCTGAAGGTTGACGCCTGGCCGGCGGACCGGTTGCCCGACCATCTCAGGGACATTCCGGCCGTGAAGCCGGGCAGCCGGGGGATCAGCCAGTGACGGCGCCGGGATCGCAGGACAGCCTTCGCCTCGGCGTCAACATCGATCACGTGGCGACGATCCGCAACGCTCGCGGCGGGCCGCATCCGGACCCGGTTCGGGCGGCGCATCTCGTCGCCACCGCGGGGGCGGACGGGATCACCGCGCATTTGCGCGAGGATCGCCGGCATATTGTCGACGAGGACATGCGCCGCCTGAAGCGGGAAATCAGCCTGCCGCTCAATTTCGAAATGGCCGCCACGGCGGAGATGCTGAAGCTCTGCCTTGAAGTCGGCCCCCACGCCTGTTGCCTCGTGCCGGAGAACCGCAACGAGCGCACCACCGAAGGCGGGCTCGACGTCGCGGGACAACAGACGTTCCTCGTTCCGTTCGTGCGCGAATTGAAGGACGCGGGGGTGCGCGTCTCGCTCTTCGTCGATCCTGACCCGGCGCAGATCGAGGCGGCGGCGGCGACCGGCGCGCCGGTGATCGAAATCCACACCGGCGCCTATTACGAGGCGACGGCGGCGACCGAGCCGGCGCGGATCAAATCCGAACTCGAAAAGATCCGCGCCGGGGCCGAGTTCGGCGCCCGTCTCGGTCTTGAAATTCACGCCGGGCACGGGCTGACCTTTCTCAACGTGCAGCCCGTGGCGGCGGTACCCGAAATCAGGGAGCTGAATATCGGCCACTTCATGATCGGCGAGGCGGTGTTCATGGGCCTTGCCGAGGTCGTCAGGGAAATGAAGCGGCTGATGCAGGACGCGAGGACCGGCGGGCTGTATTAGCGCCATGCCGGCCATGCCTGCCGGGCGTCGCGGGCGCGGGCCGTGACGCGGTCATGAAGCGTGCGGTAGAGGACCCCGCGCAGCCGCGCAGCCTCGAAGCCGCGCCGGCGGGCGCAGCGGGCCGGGCGCGGATTTTCCACCTTGCCGATTGAGTCCTGGCCGCGGGGCGTTTAGACGATCTGCCCATGATCATCGGCATCGGCAACGACCTCATCGACATTCGGCGGGTGGAAAAGACCCTTGAGCGCCACGGGGAGCGGTTCACGACCCGCATCTTCACCGAGATCGAGCGGGCGAAGTCCGATCGCCGGCATAACCGGGCGGCCTCCTACGCCAAGCGGTTCGCGGCCAAGGAGGCGTGCTCCAAGGCCCTGGGGACCGGTCTGTCGCGCGGCGTGTTCTGGCGCGACATGGGCGTGGTGAACCTGCCGGGCGGCAAGCCGACCCTGGCGCTGACGGGCGGGGCGGCGCGCCGGCTCGCGGAAATCACTCCGAACGGCCATGACGCGGACATCCATCTGACCATCACCGACGATTTCCCCCTCGCGCAGGCCATTGTCATTATCTATGCTCGGGCTAAATAGAAGAGGGCTCCGCTTGCGACACCGGCGGGACCGAGGGCGGCGAAGCTAGGCAAAGGACCCGACAGTATGGCGTTTTCCCTGAAAAATCTGGGCGGTAAGAAGGGCGTGGAGGGCGAGGTGATCGCCTCCGAGAAGCCGAAAATGACGCCGGCCGAGGAGGCTTGGGACCTCGCCAAGACCGTTCTGATCGCCGTCGCCATCGCTCTTGTGCTGCGCATCGTGATTTTTCAGCCCTTCAACATCCCGTCCGGCTCAATGAAGCCGAACCTCCTGATCGGCGATTTTCTCATCGTCTCCAAGCCAACCTTCGGCTATTCGCGCGCCTCCCTGGTTTATCCGCTGACCCGCCTGCCGCTGGACGGGCGTATTTTCTCCGGCGAGCCCGAGCGCGGCGACGTCGTCGTTTTCAAGAACCGCAAGCACGGCAATCGCGACTACATCAAGCGCGTCGTCGGCCTGCCGGGCGACGAGATCCACATGATCGGCGGGCGCCTGCATATCAACGGCAAGCCGGTTCAAAAAGACCTCGTCGGCATGGTCGACGGCGTCTGCGACGGCCGTCCGGGGCCGACCTACGTCGAAACGATGGAGAACGGCGTGTCCTACCGGGTGCAGGAGTGCTTCGGCGACGAAGGGCCGCTCGACAACAAGGGGCCGTATGTGGTGCCGGCCGAGCACTATTTCATGATGGGCGACAACCGCGACCAGTCGCAGGACAGCCGCGTCATCTCCCAGGTCGGCTACGTGCACAAGGACGACATCGTCGGCCGCGCCGAACGGCTTTTCTTCTCCGTGGACGGAGCGAAAGCGAAATTCTGGCAGGTCTGGAACTGGCCGTTCGCCGTTCGCTATGGGCGCCTGCTCGATCCGGTTGAATGAGCGATCACGATTTTAGCGAGCTTGAAACGCGGCTGGGGCGAGGGTTCGACAACCCGTCCCTGCTTTTGCGCGCGCTGACCCATTCCAGCCTGTCCGGCGGCGCCGGCGAGGGCGACGCGCCGGTGCGCGATCTTGAGCGGCTGGAGTTTCTGGGCGACCGCGTCCTCGGCCTTCTGACGGCGGAGGAATTGTTCCGGCGTTATCCCGACTTCGAGGAGGGCGATCTCGCCCCGCGGCTGAACGCGCTGGTGCGCAAGGAGACCTGCGCCAAGGCCGCGCTCTACTTTGGCGTCGACCGGTTCATTCTGATGTCGGAATGGGAGGAGGGCGCGGGCGGCCGGAAAAAGACGGCGATCCTCGGCGACGTCATGGAGGCGCTGCTGGGCGCGTTGTTCATCGATGGCGGCCTGGACGCGGCGCGCCGCGTTTACGAGCGGTACTGGACGCCGAACCTGGAAGCGCTCGCCCGCGTTCATCGCGATCCGAAAACCGAATTGCAGGAATGGAGCCAGCGCCGCAAGCTGGGCGCTCCTGACTACGAGGTTATCGACGCCGAGGGCCCGGCTCACGCGCCCGCCTTTACGGTGGAGGCGCGAATCAAGGGCTTTCGGCCCGCCGCAGGGGAAGGGCGGTCCAAGCGGGCCGCGCAGATGGCCGCCGCGCGCGCGTTTCTGGTGCGCGAGAACATATGGACCGACAATGACTGACGCGCCCGCCCCGACCGGGTCTTCACGAGAGACGCGCTGCGCCGTCATCGCCGTGATCGGCGCGCCCCCCGACTGCGAAGGCAGTCAATTTATCCGGCATTGGGGGGCGTTCTGATGGAGGTTTCACAGGCGACGCGCTGCGCCGTCATCGCCGTGATCGGCGCCCCTAATGCCGGCAAGTCGACGCTGGTGAACGCGGCGGTGGGGGCGAAAGTCTCGATCGTCACGCAGAAGGTTCAGACCACGCGCGCGCGGGTGCGCGGCATCGCCGTCGAGGGGGACGCGCAGCTTGTGTTCATCGACACGCCCGGCATTTTCGCGCCGCGCCGCCGGCTCGACCGGGCGATGGTCGCCGCCGCGTGGGACGGGCTCGACGGCGCCGACGTCACGGTGATGGTGATCGACGCGCCTGCTTATCTCGCCGGACAGACCGAGCGCGGCGCGGCGGGCAAGTCGCGCGCCGACGCGGACCGTATTCTCGAGGGCCTGCAACGGGCCGGCCGCAAGGCGATCCTGGCGCTGAACAAGATCGATCAACTGGACCGGCCGAAGCTTCTGGGACTGGCGCAGGCGCTGAACGAGACCGGGATTTTCATGGATATCTTCATGATCTCGGCGGAGAAGGGATACGGCCTCGCCGACCTGAAGGCCCGTCTCGTCGAGGCCGCGCCGCCCGGCCCCTGGCTCTATCCGGAAGACCAGCTCTCGGATATCTCCGACAGGCTCATGGCCGCCGAGGTCACCCGCGAAAAGCTTTTCCTGCGCCTGCACGAGGAGCTTCCCTACGACTCCACGGTGGAGACCGACGACTGGAAGGAAACGAAGTCCGGCGTGCGGATCGAGCAGACGATCTATGTCGCGCGCGAGGGGCAGAAGGGCATCGTCCTGGGGCGGAACGGTCAGACGCTGAAGGCGATCGGCAAGGCTGCGCGTGAGGATCTGACCGAGATTCTGGGCGTTCCCGCGCATCTTTTCCTGCATGTGAAGGTCCGCGCGGGATGGGCGGACGAGGCCGCGCGGCTCCGGAATATCGGCCTCGACGCGGTGGAGTGAGCGCCCGCCTGCGGGGACGGACTGGACGCGCGGACGGGCTTAAAGCGCGAACGGGTTGATCGGATCGAGCCCGAACGGTCCCGCGCCGTCGTTCCACTCTCCCGAGAGCACTTCCCAGTGGAGATGCTTGACGCTCGACGCGCCGCTGGCGCCGATGGGGCCGAGGCGCTGGCCGCGCGAAACGGAGACGCCCCTGCGCACGCCGCCGTTGAAGCGGGAAAGGTGCGCATAAAGCGTGTAGACGCCGTTCCCGTGGTCGATCACCAGCATGTTGCCGTAGTCCCGGCGCGAGACCGCCTGGATGACGACCCCGTCCCCCGCGGCGAGGACGTCGCCTTCGCCGCCGCGCGGGTAATAATCGACGCCCTTGTGCAGTCGGCCGTTGCGGCTTCCGTAACCGGATGAAAGACACGAGCCGGTGGCGGGCATCAATAAAAGGTCCACGCCCCGGTAGGAGACGCTCGCCCCCGCGCCGGCGACGATGCGGTCGCGGTCCGCGCGCGGCGCGTTGCTGACCGCCATGCGGGGACACAGAACGATGTCTCGCGCGCCGGCTGTTGATGAGGCGGGCTCATCCGCCGCCGGCTCCCTTTCCGGCGCGTCGTCGCCGTCCGGATCGTCCGTATCCGTTGGTTCGCCGAGGTCCCTGATCATCTGCTCGACGGTGCCGACCACATATTCGCCCCCCTGCGAGGCGATATCGCCGGCGACCTCCGCGCCGCGCCCGAGCAGCGGCGCCAGCATGGTCTTCGCGCCGGCGATGACGCTGTCCGCGGCGCGCAACACCGGGTCCGGCGCGCCGAATGTCGCGCCGCCGTACCATCCCGCGGCCAGCAACAGCGCGGGCAGGAACAACCGCCGCGCGGCCCCTAAAAGAACCCGGAAGATGAACCGCAACAGCCCCATGACGCCCCCCGCCGACCCAACCCTCTTTTTTTAGATGATTTAGACTAACAGCCGGGGCGCGGGAGGTCACCTCGGCGCCCTTCGCGGCAAGGTTGCAGCGGTGGTCCCGCTCCAGCCCGGGCGGGAGGCGGGCGGCGCTTGACAAGGAAGCCGATCGGCCGAAGCCTGCGGTGATGAGCTTTACCGATCACGGGGTTGTCCTGGATGCGCGCGCCCACGGCGAAACGGCGGCGGTGGCGCATGTCTTCACCGCCCGCAACGGCCGGCGCGCGGGGCTCGTCTATGGCGGTCAGGGGCGGCGGATGCGTCCCGTGCTGCAACCCGGCAATGAGGTGTCGCTGGAGTGGAAGGGCCGGGGGGAGGACAGTCTCGGCCATTTCTCGCTGGAGCTGATCCGCGCCCGCGCCGCCGAGGCGATGGCGGACCGGCTGTCGCTGGCGGGGCTGTCGGCGGCGTGCGCGGTGGCGCTCGCCTGTCTGCCGGAGCGCGAGACGCATTTTCCCTCCTACCAGGCGATGACCGTCCTGCTCGACGCTCTTGACGACATCGATATCTGGCCCGCGCTGATGGCGCGCTGGGAACTCGGTCTCCTGGCCGAACTCGGCTTCGGCCTGACGCTTGACCGTTGCGCGGCGACAGGGGGGAGGGACAACCTGATTTACGTCTCCCCTCGCTCGGCCTGCGCCGTGTCCGCGGAAGCCGGCGCGCCCTACAGGGACAAGCTGCTGCCCCTGCCGGCCTTTCTGCGCGGCGCCGCCGGGGCGAGCCTGGAAGAGGCGGGCGACGCGCTGAAGACCACCGGTCACTTCATCGAGACCCGCATCCTTCATCCCGCCGACCGGCAACTGCCGGAAGCGCGTCTGCGCGTCGCGGCGCTGTTGTCGGAACGCGCCCAGACAGAACGCGCCCCCTCGCAACGCGCCTAGACGCAACGCGCCCCCTCGCAACGCGCCTGGGCCGGGCGGGCCTTCACGGCTCGCGCCGGGGCTCGATAATCCCCACGACCGTCTCCAGGGTGCGCCGGGCGTTGGCGACGCCGTTGACGCTGGGCAGGCCGAAATACCCGCGCGGGCCGGCGTGGATCATCCCGTCCATCCGCATCATGACGATCCGTCCCTCGCGTTTCGCGCGGTTCCATTCCGAGTGGGCCATCGCGGTCCAGCGCTCGGGAAAGATGACCTTGCCGATCCGCTGCACGTTGTCGCCGCCGCCGTAAAGGTGATAGAGCCGGCGCACGAAGTGGAGCCCCGGATCGGACGCCATGACCCCGCCGATGGAGACGACCTCCGGCGCGACGCCGAGACGGGCTTTCAAAAACCCCGCCGCGCCGACGGCGACCTGCGCGCCGCCGCTATAGCCGATAATGACGATTCGCGCGCCGGACCGGCGCCGGTAGCCGGCGCGCAACAGCGCGTCCTCGATGACGCCGGCCGCGCCCTGATTGAAGATCGGGCCGTAGCGGTGATCCGCGGAGACCATCACCTGAAAGATATTCCGTATATTGATGAAAAAGGACAGGAACGCCCGGCGGCCTTTCAGCTTGCTCGCCTGGATGCGCCGCCACAGCCATTCGAAGACGCGCGGGCTTTCCAGCAGGGGAAGACCCGCCGGGGAGTACGGAAAGACGTCGTCGACTAACCGCGCATGCGGCAGCGCCTTGCGCAGGGCGGCGAGGAAGCGCTGTTCGCGCGGGATGGCGACGCGGCCCGTCAGGGAGGCGACGCCGGAGAGATAGACGATATAGGCCCTGTCCGGCGGTTCGGGCGGGCCGTCCCCCGCGCCTGTATCGTCGTCCTCGGGGCCGGCGGGCGGGGCTTCGTCCTCCAGTTCCCGGTCGGTCCAGCCCGCCCACCAGCTCAGGGTCTCCACCGGCGACAGGGCCGCGGTGACCACCAGCGCCGCCGCGGCGAGGAGCGCCAGGAAAAAAATCAGCGAAGAAATCATCGCCCGTCCGTCCGCTCACGGACCGCGGCGACAAGGTCGTCGATGATCATTTGCGGCGACTTGTCGAGAGGCGAGCCGATGACGGCGAGCTTCAGCCGGCCGAGGGGCCTGGCCAGCGCGCGGCCGAGAAAGCTGCGCAACGCATAGGACATGATCCATCCGGCGCCGCCGCAGGCAACGCTTGCCCCCAGCGGCAGGCCCATCGCCATGTGCAGCCCGAAGATCGCCAGCGCCATGGCCCAGACTTCGAGCGCGTGGCCGAGGGCGATCCCGAAATAGGGGGCGATGGACAGCGCCCCCAGCAGGCGCGGCGCGAAGGCGAGGCAGACGACGCTGAACACCCCCGCCGCCTCGCCGGGCGAGAACGCCCCCGCCGGCGTCAGCGGAGCGAGCGCCAGCGCGCTCGCGGCCCAGGTGAGCGCCGTCGCCACATAGGTCGCGCCGGTGAACAGAAGGCTCGCGATGAAGCGGTAAAGGGCGATGCGGTTCACCACCAGGATGACGCTCTGGCCGAGCATCTCCGACATGCCGGCGAGGAAGGCGACAGCCGCCGCCGCGCCCCCCGCATCGGCGCCGGTCGCCGACCGCCGGAAGGCGTCGGCGGAAAATCGCAGCGCCCCGACGGCGAGGTCCGCCGTCATGAGCGGAAACAGCAGGATATCCCCGATGATGGACGCCATGGCCTGACCGTGCATAGCTCAAGCCCCCGATGTGAGCAAAGGCGTGGGGGCGCGCCGGATAGGCGCGGCGCGACGAGGGACGGCGAACTGGGGCTGGCGCGAGCCCGAGACTCTGCTACACACGCGCGCGTTATGGCCCGAACGAAAAAACCCGCCCCGCCGCCGCCGTCGAAGCCCGAAGACATCTTTCTTGAGCCCTTCGACGAGGCGCTGTCCCAGCGTTATCTCGCCTATGCGCTCTCCACCATCACCTCCCGGGCCCTGCCCGACGTGCGCGACGGGTTGAAGCCGGTCCACCGCCGCATCCTCTACGCCATGCGCCAGATGAAGCTAACCCCCGGCGGCGGCTACAAAAAATCCGCCAAGGTCGTCGGCGAGGTGATGGGCAACTTTCACCCCCACGGGGACCAGGCAATCTACGACGCCATGGTGCGGCTGGTGCAGGACTTTTCCGTGCGCGTCCCCCTCGTCGACGGACAGGGGAACTTCGGCAATATCGACGGCGACAACGCCGCGGCCATGCGCTACACCGAGAGCCGGCTGACCGAAGCGGCGCAGCTCCTCCTCGACGGCATCGACGAGGACACGGTCGATTTTCGCGAGACCTATGACGGGGAAGGCAAGGAGCCGGCGGTCCTGCCGGCGGCGTTCCCGAACCTGCTCGCCAACGGCGCCAGCGGCATTGCGGTGGGCATGGCGACCTCGATCCCGCCCCACAACGTCGCCGAATTGATCGATGCGTCCCTGCATCTCATCAAGTCGCCGAACGCGCGCACCGAGACGCTCCTGAAATACGTGAAGGGACCCGACTTCCCCACCGGCGGCGTGTGTATCGAGGGCGCGGCGTCGATGGAGGAAGCCTACGCCACCGGGCGCGGCGGATTTCGTCTGCGGGCAAGGTGGGAGACGGAGGATCTGGGGCGCGGGCGGTACCAGATCGTCGTGACGGAAATCCCCTACCAGGTGCAGAAGTCCCGCCTGATCGAGAAGATCGCCGAGTTGATCCAGACCAAGAAACTGCCGGCGGTTTCCGACATCCGCGATGAAAGCGCGGAAGACATCCGGCTGATCCTCGAACCGCGCTCGGGCAATGTCGACCCGGCGGCGATGATGGAAACCGTCTTCAAGCTGACGGATCTCGAAGCGCGCTTCCCGCTCAACCTCAATGTCCTGGACGCCGGCGGATCGCCCCGCGTGATGGGGCTGCGCGACGCGCTGCAATCCTATCTCGACCATCGCAAGGAGGTCCTGGTCCGGCGCACCAAACACCGGCTCGAAAAGATCGCCCGGCGGCTGGAGATCCTTGACGGTTTCCTCATCGCCTATCTCAATCTTGACGAGGTGATCCGCATCATCCGCTACGAGGACGAGCCCAAGGCGGAACTGATGAAGGCGTTCGGCCTTACCGATGTCCAGGCCGAGGCGATCTTGAACATGCGCCTGCGCTCCTTGCGCAAGTTGGAGGAGATGGAGATCAAGGCCGAGCACAAGGCCCTCAAAGCGGAGCAGAAATCGCTCCGGGCGCTGCTCAAGTCCGACGAGGCGCAGTGGAAGAAAATCAGCGACGAGCTGCGCGAGGTGCGCAAGGCGTTCGATCCGAAGTCGGATCTCGGTCGCCGTCGGACCGACATCGCGGATGCGCCGGAGATCGAGGATATCGACCTTGAGGTGCTGGTGGAAAAAGAGCCCGTCACCGTCGTTCTGTCCGAAAAGGGCTGGATACGGACGATGAAGGGGCATGTGGAGGACGTCAAGTCCGTCAAATACAAGGACGGCGACGGCCAGGGCTTCGTCGTGCACGCCCAGACTAACGACAAGCTGATGCTGTTCGCCACCAGCGGCAAGTTTTACGCCCTCGACGTCAGCGCGCTGCCCGGCGGTCGCGGTCATGGCGAGCCGATCAAGCTGCTTGTCGACATGGGCAATGACGACGCGGTGGCGACGGCTTTTCTCTATCAGGGGGGGCGCAAGCTTCTGCTCGCCTCGACATCCGGACACGGATTTATCGTGCGGGAGGAAGACTGCCTCTCCAACACGCGCAAGGGCAAACAGGTGCTGAACGTCGCCGCCGGCGCGGAGGCCGCGGTCTGCCGGCCCGCGGAGGGCGACATGGTGGCCGCGGTCGGGGACAATAAGAGATTCCTCGTCTTCCCGGCCGCGGAACTGCCGGAAATGACCCGCGGCAAGGGCGTCGTGTTGCAGAAGTTCCAGAAGGGCGGCCTCTCCGACGCGAAGGTGTTCGCGCGCAAGGACGGGCTGACCTGGATCGACCGGTCGGGCCGCGTCCAGACCGTCGACGACTGGAAATCCTTTATCGGCAAGCGCGCCCAGGCCGGCCGCGTCGCCCCGAAAGGCTTCCCGTCCTCAAGGAAATTCGGACCGGCGTTTTAGCCCCTGACTTTTGCCCGGATCGTTGCCCGCGATCGCTGGCCGCGATCATTGCCCATCGCGAGCTTTTCGGCTCGGCCCCCTGCGCGGGTCCTGTGTTTCGCGCCGGCGGTCCTGCCTGGTCGGGCTCGCCTGGTCCGGGCCCGCCCGTAGCATAAGCTTTACCTTTAGGCTTTACTAATGGCCGAGGGGCATGGACAGTTACGGTGATGGCGGTCAAATGATTGATTTTAATAAATCTCTTTGCGTTCTGATCCTGGCCGTCGCGCTTGCCGGCTGCGGCGGCAACAGCGGCGGGTCGACCAGCGGCATGGTTCCCGCGCCGCAACCGGCCCCCGCCCCAGATCCCGCGCCGGACCCGGCTCCCGATCCCGATCCGGCCCCGCCGCCGAATTTCGACACCGCAGAGTTTCAGGCGCAGTTCGGGCTCGACGACATCAACGCGCTGCCGGCCTATGAAGCGGGCGCCGACGGCGCCGGCGCCATCGTCACCATCATCGACACCGGCATCGATGTGGACAATCCGGAGTTCGCCGGGCGCATTCATCCGGAGAGCGCCGACCTCATCGTCAGTTCAACCGCCGGCGTCGATCCGGCCGATGCGCGCCCGGGCGACGGCAGTCTCCAGGACGAGGACGATCACGGCACGCCCATCGCCAGCATCATCGGCGCGGCCCGAAACGGCGTCGCGGTTCACGGCGTCGCGCCCGAGGCCGAGCTGTTGATCTACCGCGTGGACGACAATACGAGCAACGAAGCGGGACTTCTCGGCGCCGGCATCGCCGAGGCGGTCGAGCGCTCGGCCATGCTCGGCGCCGGCGTCATCAACATGTCCTTCGGTTCCGACGAGCCGGGCACGCGCGACGCTTTTCGCGAGGTCTTCGAATTCACGCAGGCCAACGACATCGTCGTCGCCATCGCCGCCGGCAACACCTCCCCTACGGGAGCCGCCAGTCCCGACGAGTCGGCCCTCGGCGCCCTTGACGTCGCGGGCGCGCCGACGGTGATCGTCGTCGGCGCCTACGATACGTTCCTGTCGACCCCTTTCGATACGGAGGATATCGCAAGTTTTTCCGACCGCGCCGGGGAGGCGCAGGACATCTACCTTCTGGCGCCGGGGGTGAACATCCCGACCACGCGGGTCGACACGCCCGCCGGCGAAACCGAGCCGTTTTCCGGCACCAGCGCGGCCGCCCCCCATGTGGCGGGCGCCGCGGCGCTGCTGCGCGGGCTGTGGCCGCAACTGAGCGCGGCGGAGGTGGTGGAAATCCTCCTCGACAGCGCCACCGACCTCGGCGCGCCGGGGACCGACCCGATCTACGGGCGGGGCCTTCTGAATGTCGGCGCTGCGGTCAGCCCGCTCGGCGCGGTCAGCGTGACGAGCGCCGACGGGCTTTCGGCGGCGGCGTCGAGCCTTCGCGCGACGCTGTCCGGCCCGTTCGGCGCGGCGAGCCTGTCGGGGCTCGGCGATGTCGTCGTGTTCGATTCCTACAACCGCAACTTTACCCAATCCCTCGACGGCGCGGTGCGCCACGCGGGGCCGCAGCGCTTTGACCTGACGACGGCGTTCAATCCGTTCGAGACGCGCGCCCTGTCGGCGCGACGCCTCTCCGCGGGCGTGACGGCCCGCATGCAGCTCACATCCGTCAATCGTTCCCTGACGGATTTTTCAAGCAATCAGGCGTCGTCTTTTTCAGGGGCCGATATCGACAACGACGTCAGCGACGACCGCCTGGCGTTCGCCCTGACCACGGATCTCGGCGCCGGGCGACGCCTTTCCGTTTCGCAGGGCTTCGCGCCAACGGCGATCGACAGCGAGGCGCAGGCGCTGCGCCGCACTCCGTTCGTGACGCAAAGCGCCTTTACCGACGCCTACCTGCCGCAGACAGAGGGCGCGCTCGCGACCGCCATGCAAACGCCGCTCGCAAAGAACCTCTCTTTCGACGTCCTGGCGGCGCACGCATATGATTTCTATACGGATGAAGCGCCGCTACTCGATCTCGATCCCGCCGGCGAAGCGGCGCGCGAGGCGTCGGTGTTCCGCGCCGGGCTCAACCTTGCGGCGGGGCGCGCGCTTTTGCGGGTGGAGCAGGGGCTGCTCCAGGAACGGGGAACGGTGCTCGGCGCCTCTTTTGAGGGCGACGCCGCCGCGTCGACCGTCTACGGCGCGGTCGAAGGCGACTGGGCGTTCGCGCCCTACTGGCGCCTCAAAGGGCGTTACGCGCTTGGCCGCACCGACGCCGACATCAGGGGGTTCGGCGGTCTTATCGACGATTTCTCCGGCGTCGTCTCGTCACAGTTTTCGCTCTCGCTCAGCCGGGCGCGGCTCTTCGGCGACGCCGACAGCCTGTGGTTCGGCGTCAGCCAGCCGCTGCTGGTGACGTCGGGGACCGCCCTTATCACCATGCCGACCGCTTACGATCCGTTTTCCGATCGGCTCACCTTCACGACGACCCGCGCCTCGCTGGCGCAGGAGGGGCGTCAATACGACCTCGAAGCAGGGTACCGGCTGTTCCTCGGACCGCTCGGCGCAGTGGACGTGAACCTCGTGCACCAGCGTTTCGCGCAGGACGTGCTGCCGCCTGCGACGACGGTGCTCCTGCGCAGCGGGTTCGATTTCTAGAGCGCATTGCAGCAAAAGCGGGGCGTCGGTTTTGCGGCTCGCGAGCGCGCTCCGCTTAAGAATCCAGAGTCAATTGTGACCAGAGGCGATAGCCAATCGCGTTGAACGCAATTGGCTCCAGAACCGTTCGCGCGCTCAGATCTTCTGGTTGTACGCGCCGACCTGCGGATGTTCGCTCAGCACCGCGTCGAGTTCGGCGAACATGGCTTTCATGTTCTCTTCCGAGGTCGGACTTTCCACCACCACCACCAGTTCCGGCTTGTTGGAGGAGGCGCGCACGAGCCCCCAGGTGCCGTCCTCGGCGGTGATCCGCACGCCGTTGACAGTGACGATGTCGCGGATGGGCTGGCCGATGACGGTCCCGCCCGCGTCGCCGCGCGCGACGATGGTCTCGACGACTTTATCCACCACGGCGTATTTCTCCTCGTCCGGGCAGTGGGGCGACATGGTCGGGGACTGCCAGGTTTTCGGCAGCGACTTGCGCAGGTCCGAGAGCTTTTTATCCGGATTGTGATCGAGCATCTGCAACAGCGCGATGGCGGCGACGAGCCCGTCGTCATAGCCGCGCCCCAGCGGCTCGTTGAAAAAGAAGTGCCCTGACTTTTCAAACCCGGCGATGGCCCCCATCTCGTGGCTCTTGCGCTTGATGTAGGAATGGCCGGTCTTCCAGTACTCGGTTTTTGCGCCGTTCGCCTGAAGCTCCGGGTCGGTCATGAAAAGGCCCGTCGATTTGACGTCCACGACGAACTGCGCGCCTGGATGTCGTGCGGACAGGTCGCGGGCGATCAGGACGCCGATCTTGTCGGCGAAGATTTCCTCGCCTTCATCGTCGACGACGCCGCAGCGGTCGCCGTCGCCGTCGAAACCGAGAGCGACGTCCGCGCCATGTTCCCTCACCGCGTCCTGCATGGCGTGCAGCATTTGCATGTCTTCCGGGTTGGGGTTGTATTTCGGAAATGTGTGATCGAGATCGGCGTCCATGGGGATCACGTCGAGCCCCATGCGCGACAGGGTTTCAGGAGCGTAAGCGCCGGCCGTGCCGTTGCCGCAGGCGGCGACGACCTTCATTTTGCGCTTGAACGCGACGCCGTTCGCAAGGTCGTCGATATAGCGCTCGCGCATGCCTTCGATGAAGGCGTACGCCCCGCCGGGGGCCGCCTTGCCGGCGCCGGAAAGCACGATCTCCTTCAGGCGGCCCATTTCGTCCGGGCCGAAGGTGAGGGGGCGCGCCGCGCCCATTTTCACCCCGGTCCAGCCGTTTTCATTGTGGCTCGCCGTCACCATGGCGACGCAGGGGATGTCCAGCGCGAACTGCGCGAAATACGCGACCGGCGACAGGGCGAGACCGATGTCGTTGACCTCGATCCCGGCCGTCATCAGGCCGACGCTCAGCGCCTGTTTGATCGACGTGGAATAGCTGCGGAAATCGTGACCGACGACGATGCGCGGCTCCCGGCCCATCTCGCGGATCAGCGTCCCCAGGCCCAGGCCCAGCGCCTGAACGCCGAGAAGGTTGATTTCCTGGCCGAACAGCCAGCGCGCGTCATACTCGCGAAACCCCGTGGGCTTGACCAGCGGGATGGTTTCGTACTCCAGCGTGTTGGCGTTGAGATCCGGGCGCGGCGCAGGCAGCATAACGGCGGTCCTTGTTTGTCCGTCGGCGACTCTATCCGATAATGAACTTTATCCGGTTAATGATCGGGGTTGTTATAGCGATGTTTTCCGCTTCCGCCAGCGCCGCGGTGCGCTGCTTGCTGGCGGGGCGCCGCCAACGCTGTTAAGGATGTCAGCCCGTTGGTCGTCGCGCCCCGTTCCGGACATAAAGATCCGCAGGCGCGCGGTCCGGACGGCGTCGGGACGGCGGGGACGCCGGTATGGGAAACCGCCGGTATGGGAAACCGCCGGTATGGGAAACCGTCGGTATGGGAAACCGTCGGCATGAGAAACGGCCGGAACACGAAGCTGTCGGCGGAGAAGGGCCGGGAAGGGCAGGGATGATGAGGAACAAGGCGGCATGCGCCGCGCGCCGGGCGCCGGCGCGCGCAGCGATGAGGGGACGTGAACATTCTGCGCGCGAATGCCGGGCGCGCCAGTACTGGGAACGCCGGGGCGGCGGGACCGCGCCGACGGGACTTGCTTCCCGTCTGGAACCGCGTTGATGACGGGTCTGGAGGCGCAGGCGGGCGAGGCGGCGCTTCGCATACAGAGCGCGGCCGGCCTTGTCATATTTGTACTGATCGCCTGGGCGCTCTCGGAGCGCCGGCTTCAGTTCCCCTTGTTCAGCGCGGCCTGGACCATCGCCGCGCAGATCGCCATCGCCGGCCTGTTGCTCTACACGCCCGGCGCGCGTGACGCGCTGGCGTTTCTCAATGTCGTGGTCGCCGCCCTCCAGGATGCGACGCGGGCCGGCACGTCCTTCGTCTTCGGCCATCTCGGCGGCGGCGCGGCGCCCTTTGCGGTAACCGACGAGGGCGCGATGTTCAATTTCGCTTTCGGCGCCCTGCCGCTGGTGATTTTCTTTTCCGGCCTGTCCGCGCTGTTATGGCATGTGGGGGTGTTGAAGCTGTTCGTCCGCGCGCTGGCATTCCTCCTGACGCGGATCTTTAACGTCGGCGGCGCCGTCGGCCTCGCCGCCGCGGCGAACACGTTTCTCGGCCAGACCGAGGCGCCGCTGCTGATCCGCGCCTTCCTCCTGAAGCTCTCGCGGTCCGAGCTGTTCATCGTCATCACCGGCGGCTTCGCCACGGTGGCGGGCTCGGTCATGGTGCTCTATGCGACCCTTCTGGAGCCGCAACAGCCCTCCGTGCTCGGACACATCATCGTTGCCTCGCTGATCTCCGTGCCGGCCGCGATCCTGATGGCGCAGATCATGATTCCGCCGGCGCGGGGCGAGGCGCCGACGCCCGCCAACGCCGCCGACGACTTCAAATATGCGAGCGCCATGGATGCGTTCATGCGCGGCGTCACGGACGGCCTCGGGCTCTACCTTAACATCATCGCATCGCTGATCGCGTTTACGGCCTTCGCCGCGCTGATCAACATCGTGCTGGGCGGCTTGCCGGATGTCCTCGGCGCGCCGTTGACGCTGGAGCGCATGCTGGGCTGGTTCTTCGGCCCGCTGATGTGGTTGACCGGCGTTCCCTGGGGCGAGGCGTTCCAGGCGGGCTCGCTGATGGGAATCAAGACCGCCGTTAACGAGGTGGTCGCCTATGTCCAGCTTGCGCAAACCCCGGACGGCGTCTTCAGCCCAAGGACGGTCCTGATCCTGATCTACGCCATGTGCGGCTTCGCCAACTTCGCCAGCCTCGGCATCGTCATCGGCGGGCTGACGGCCCTGTGTCCGGAGCGCCGCCAGGACGTCATCGCCCTGTCGCCGCGCGCGCTCATCGCGGGCACGCTGGCGACCCTGATGACCGGCTCGGTGATCGGGCTGATCTGGATCGGATAGGCGGGTTCCGGCATACTACCCGGCGAACGCGAACAAGGACTAGAAACAAGGACAAGAAACAAGGAAAGGCGGAACCGATCGTGGCGCACGAGGCGAGTGAAACCATAACCTTCGGGGATTTCCAGAAAGTCGACATTCGCGTCGGCACGGTGGTTGAGGCCGAGCCGTTTCCCGAGGCGAGAAAGCCGGCCATCAAGCTGCGGATCGATTTCGGTCCGCAGACGGGCGTGAAGAAATCCTCCGCGCAGATCACCGAGCACTATGCGCCTGAAGCGCTCAAGGGCCGCCAGGTGATGGCGGTGGTCAACTTTCCCCCGCGCCAGATCGGTCCGTTCATGTCGGAAGTTCTCACCCTCGGCTTTCTCGATGCGGACGGCGCGGTGGTGCTGGCGGCGCTCGACAAGCCCGTCCCCAATGGCGCGCGGCTGATGTAGCGTCATGGCCGGGCGTTCCAGACCAGAAGCCCTGACGCCGTTGGCCCGGAAGATCCGTGCCTGCCGCATCTGCGTCGAGCGCCCGCTCGGCGCGCCCCTGCCGCATGAGCCGCGGCCGGTGTTCCAGGCCGCGAAGGGCGCGCGCCTCGCGATTTTCGGACAGGCGCCGGGCAAGCGCGTGCATGAAAGCGGGCGGCCCTTCACCGATCCTTCCGGCGACCGCCTGCGGGCGTGGATGGGGATCGACGACGCCGCGTTCTACGACCCGCGCCGGGTCGCGATCGTTCCCATGGGCTTTTGCTTTCCCGGCTATGACGCCAAGGGAAGCGACCTGCCGCCGCGCAAGGAATGCGCCGAGGCGTGGCGGGCGCGTCTCATGGCGGCGCTGCCCGGGGTTGAAACCGCAATCCTGGTGGGCGGGTATGCGCAGAAATGGCATCTCGGCGAAAGGGCGGGGAAATCGATCACCGAAACCGTGTCGCAATGGCGCGATCATGCGCCGCGGTTTTTTCCCACGCCGCACCCGTCATGGCGCAACAACGCCTGGCTGAAAAAGAACCCATGGTTCGAACGCGACCTGCTGCCTGTGCTGCGCGCGCAGGTCAAGGCGCTGATGTAACCTGCATCTAGCGCCGGTAATGCCACCAGTCGTCGATGCGTGCAAAGATGATGTAGGCGACTGCCGCCAGGATCAGGATCAGGAGCGCGAACTGGATCTGCGACTGCACCGCGCCCGTGTCGATGGTCGGCGCAGGTTCGGGTTCCGCCACACCTTCGACCGCGCTATCGCCGCCGGCGTCCGCGTCCCCCGCCGGCGCCTCTTCCCCGGCGTCGTCAGCGGGCGCGCCGTCCGCCGCGTCCGACGGCGGCGCGACTTCCTCCGCGCCGGGATCTTCCTCTGTTTCCGGATCGACCAGGGGGGCGTTGGCCGGCGCCGCGCCGCCATTGGCTTCCATGGTTTCCAGTTCCTCGGCGCTTTCACGGCCCATGTTCGAGGCCGCCGCGCCGGCGCCCCCGGCGACCGCCGCCCCCTGCACCGTACGGCTGCCGGCGAGGCTGTCCCGGCGGGGCGGGTCCTCGAACGGGGTTGTGCGGCTGTTCTCGTCGATCTGGCGTCCGTCGCTGACGATCGGCGGGTTGACGGGGGTCAGGAAAAGGGCGCGCTCTGCCGCGCGGCGCCGGGTCAGCCCCGTCACCTCGCGCAGAACCCCGCCGACGGTCGCCTTGTTCCACCAGGTCAGCGCGTCCGCGGCGCCGATGCGGTCGCCGCTGTTGAGCCGGCGCCGCGCCGTCGAGCGGCGGAACGCGTCTATCCCCACATTGTAAACGAAGCTGACAAGCGCATCGAATTCGTTCTGGTTCATGTCGACGTTGACCAGCCGTCCCACCGCCTGTTCCCGGGGCTTGAGATCGCGCTGCAGGAGCGCCTCGGCTTCCTGTTCGGTGATGCGCATCCCGGGCTTGGCGGTTTCGATATGGCCGTAGCCGATGGTCCAAATCCCGGCGATATCCTGATAGGCCTCAAGTTCGAGACCCTCAAAGCGCTTGATCAAATCAATGCCGTTCTGGGAAGTTCTCACCGCGACGCTCCACCATAGACCCCATCATGGGATAAACTTTAAACATAATTGTGGCGAAAAAGGTAGGATCGCCGGTGTGAACTTGCCGTGAAAGGCCGCCTTCAGAGGGGCCGTCCCGGGGCGCGCCGCCGTCGCCGGGGCGATACCGGCCTGACCGGTCGGCGCAAGGCCGGCTTGTGTTGCAGCAAGGCAACATACGCGGCGATTACGGCGCCCTGCGCCGGGGATGGCGCGACGATCGCCGCGCCAGGGGGCGGGCGCAATCCTGGTGTGATCCGGGTGCAATCCGGGCGCGCCGCCGGGGCCGCGTTGAGGTTTGTTTTCGTTAAAATAATTGTGACAAGAATTGGCGAAAAACCAGTCTTGTGAGCGGCGGGCCGCGCCGTTATACAGGCCGCGCGCCGTTCCGGCGACGGCGAGCAAAAGGCGTTGTGTAACCTGGGAGTGAACAATGTCAGCGTCAGAAATCGACGAATATCGTCCGTCTGAAGACGAACCGTTCATGAACGATCGTCAGAAAGAATATTTCAAACGCAAGCTGTTGGCGTGGAAAAACGATATCCTGCGTGAAAGTCAGGGCACGCTGAACAATCTACAGGAAGACGATAATCATTTGCCGGACATCGCCGACCGCGCGTCCAGCGAAACCGAGAAGGCGCTGGAGCTGCGCACCCGCGACCGCCAGCGCAAGCTGATTTCGAAGATCGATTCGGCCCTGCGCCGCATTGAGACAGGCGAATACGGCTATTGCGAGGAAACCGGCGAGCCCATCGGCCTGCGCCGCCTTGACGCGCGGCCGATCGCGACGCTGTCCCTTGAGGCCCAGGAGCGCCACGAGCGCGAGGAGCGCGTCTACAAGGACGATTAACCTTTCGGCCGGTTCATCAGCATAGCGGCGCGGTTTTCCCGGTTCTGCAAAACTGGTCGAAAATTCACTTGTCGTTGTTCTTCCCAGCTTTTATATATGTGTGGCAATTTCTGTTTTGGACCGCTGACGATCGCGGTCGGCGCTACGCCTGCTACGCTACTCGCCTACTAAGCTATTCGACGTTTCCAAGACTCAAGGTTGCGCTACCGGACGCCGGCATTTCGCCGGGTCCTCAACGGCCGGGCGCGGGTTCGCCCAAGTCCGGCGGCCATGTCTAAAGGAGACGAACGATGGCGACAGGTACTGTTAAATGGTTTAACGGCCAAAAAGGTTTCGGTTTCATTCAGCCGGATGAAGGCGGCAAGGACGTATTCGTGCATATTTCTGCGGTCGAGCGCGCGGGCATGTCCTCGCTCGTCGAAGGACAGAAAGTGTCCTACGAACTCGCGACCGAGCGCGGCAAAACCGCCGCCGCCAACCTTCAGGCCGTCAGCTAAGACAGCTTTCGACCGACTGCGGAACGGCGCCCCGACGGGGCGCCGTTTTTTTTGCGCGTCGCCGTTTTTTGCGCGTCGCGGACTTTTATAGTTTATATACGGAACTTCTGTACAAAGAGCGATAGCGCGATTGCGGCGCGTCGCCATCGCCCGCCAGCGGCCGTTGCGCGCCCGGCGGGGCGCTCGTCTTCCGGCGCGGCGGGGCGCAAAATCCCGTTTCCTCGCTTTTATGGGATTTTCCAGAAAAGGCGGCGTTCGGTGACGGCGCCGGGGCCGGGCATGGAGCAGGCATGAACCTTTCGGGCTGCGCCGCCGGCGGGCCCCTGCCGAAAGCTTGAAAAAACGGCTTGAAAGCCCTGCTGACTCGGCTATGAAGGACCATGGAGCAAGGAAAATCATCACCTCCCGGCTCACGGTCCGGCAAGCGCAAGCCCACTGTACGAAAAGGCGGCGCACAAAAAAGCGCCGGGCGAAAGCACGAAAAGCGCAAGGCCGAAGCGCGCGGCGACAAGCGCATCCCCAAGCGGATCAAGAAAACCGACATCGCGACAACGGCCCTGGGCGAGGAGCCCGAAAAGCGCGCGCGCAAAAAATCCGCGCCGATGAAGGGCGAAGCCGCGTCGCGCGAGCTGAACGTTCACGTCAAGACCGCCAAGCGCAGGGATTACGCCTCGACCTTGTGGCTGAAGCGTCAGCTCAACGACCCTTACGTGCGCCGCGCCAGGGCGGAGGGCTGGCGCTCGCGGGCGGCGTTCAAACTGCTCGAACTGGATGAGAAATTCGCCCTCTTGAGGCCGGGCGCGCGCGTCGTCGATCTCGGCTGCGCCCCCGGCGGCTGGTGCCAGGTCGCGGTCAAGGCGGTCGGCCGCGCGGGCAGGGTCGTCGGCGTGGACTATCTGGAAACGCCCGCCGTGCCGGGCGCCGACATCCTCCAGGTTGACTTTCTCGACGACGACGCTCCGGCGCGGCTGAAGGCGGCGCTGGGCGGGCCGGCCGACATTGTCCTGTCGGACATGGCCGCGCCGACCACCGGACACCGCTCGACGGATCACCTGCGCATCGTCGCCCTCGCCGAGGCGGCCCTCGATTTCGCCGAGGACGTGCTCGCTCCCGGCGGCGCTTATGTCTGCAAGGTGTTCGCCGGCGGCGCGGAAGGCGCGTTGCTGGCGCGGCTGAAAACGAATTTTTCAAGCGTCAGACACGCCAAGCCGAAAGCCAGCCGCGCTGAGTCGGCGGAGAAATACGTGGTCGCGACGGGGTTTCGCAACCCGGCCGCAAGCGATGCGATTGAAGGAGAAAGCCAAGATGCAAATTCGTGAAGCGTTGACCTTTGACGACGTGCTGCTGGAACCGGGCGCGTCGGAAGTCATGCCCTCGGAAGTCGACGTCTCCGCCCGGCTGACCAAGGGCATTACGCTCAACATCCCGATCCTCTCCTCGGCCATGGACACGGTGACGGAAGCGGAGATGGCCATCGCCATGGCGCAGAATGGCGGCGTCGGCGTTCTGCACAGAAATCTTTCCGTCGAGGTGCAGGCCGAGCATGTGCGCCGGGTCAAGCGGTTCGAAAGCGGCATGGTGGTCAATCCGCTGACGCTGACCCCGGACGATACGCTGCACACGGCGCAGACCATCATGCTTGAACGGAACATCTCCGGCTTTCCGGTGGTGGAAAACCGCGACGCCAACGGCGTCGGCAAGCTTGTCGGCGTCCTGACCAATCGCGACATGCGCTTCGCCAACGACATGAACCAGCCGGTGCGCGAGTTGATGACCGCCGTCGATCTCGTCACCGTCTCCCCCGGCGCGAGCCAGGACGAGGTGCGCGAGCTTTGCCACCGACGCCGGATCGAGCGCGTCATCGTCGTCGACGAGGATTATCGCTGCGTCGGGCTGATCACCGTGAAGGACATGGAAAAGGCGCGCGCCTATCCGCTCGCCTGCAAGGACGCCGAGGGACGCCTCAGGGTCGCCGCCGCATCCTCCGTGGGCGACGCCGGGTACGAGCGGATCGAGGCGCTGATCGACGCAGGCTGCGACATCATCGTCATCGACACCGCCCACGGCCATTCCTCCAAGGTCATCGACCAGGTGCGCCGGGTCAAGCGCGCTTCCAACGCAACGCAGGTGATCGCCGGCAATGTCGCGACCTATGACGGCGCGCGCGCCCTCGCCGATGCGGGCGCGGACGCGATCAAGGTCGGCATCGGGCCGGGCTCGATCTGCACGACGCGCATTGTCGCCGGCGTCGGCGTGCCGCAATTGACGGCGGTGACGGACGCCGCGCGCGCGGCCCGCGACATGGGCGTGCCGGTGATTGCCGATGGAGGGATCAAATTTTCCGGCGATGCGGCCAAGGCGATCGCCGCCGGGGCGGACTGCATCATGGTCGGATCGATCCTGGCGGGCACGGATGAAGCGCCGGGTGAGGTGTTTCTGTATCAGGGCCGTTCCTACAAGTCCTATCGCGGGATGGGGTCGATCACCGCCATGTCGCGCGGCTCCGCGGACCGGTATTTCCAGGCGGATGTGAAAGAACAGATGAAGCTCGTTCCTGAGGGGATCGAGGGCCGCGTTCCCTACAAGGGGTCCATCGGGCCGATCCTGCATCAGCTTGTGGGCGGTTTGCGCGCTTCCATGGGCTATGTCGGCGCGGCCACGATCGGGGAAATGCAGCAGCGCGCGCGCTTTGTGAAAATCACTAATGCGGGCCTGAAGGAAAGCCATGTCCACGACGTCGCCATCACCCGCGAAGCGCCGAACTATCCGACGACGTCGTAAATGACGCTGGAGGAATACAACGCCTACTGCAAAACCCTTCCCGCGTCCTTCAAGGTGGTGCAGTGGCGGGGCGCGCATGTGTGGAAGGTTGGCGTTCCGGACGCAGCGAAAGTGTTCGCCATCGGCGGCCGGAACGAGGAGGGGGGAACGGCGATCACGTTCAAGACGTCCGATCTCGCCTATGAAATCCTGAAGGACATGCCCGGTCTGCGGCCCGCGCCCTATCTCGCCTCGCGCGGGATGAAATGGATACAGCGCTATGACGAAGCTGGGCTTTCCGACGATGAGCTTCGCGACTACCTGAAGGAAAGTCATCATATCGTGTCGCGCGGCCTTACGAAAGGATTGCAGCGGCGGCTTGGCCTCGACCGGGAGGCGTCATGAGAGACGCCGGCAGGTTGAGCGCGGCGATCGAGATCCTTGACGATTTCGCCGCGCGGCGGGTCCCTCTGAAGACCGCGATCGCCGACTGGGGGCGCGGCAACCGCTATGCGGGCGCGAAAGACCGGGCCTGGATATCGGGCCTGTGTCTTGACGCCCTGCGTCGGCGCCATTCGCTTGCGGCGGTCATGGGCGCGGATACGGGCCGGGCGCTGGCGCTCGCGGCGTTCCGGTTCCTGTGGCGCGCGCCCATGGACGCGCTTGGCGACGTCGCCGCCGAGGAGCCGCACGGCCCCGGCGCGCTCAGCGAGGACGAGCGCGCGCGGCTGACCGGCGACGCGCATGGGCGTCCCGACGCGCTTTCGGGCCGGCCGCCCCATGTCCTCGGCGATTACCCGGAATGGCTCGGCCCGCAGATCGAGCGGGCGTTCGGCGGCGCGGCGGTCGCCGTCATGGGCGCCTTTGCGCGGCGCGCGGATGTGGACCTGCGGATCAACACCCTCAAGACCGGTCCGGAAAAGGCGCTGGCGGCGCTGAAATCCGTCGATGCGCAGGCGGTTCCCGTACTGACGACCGCGGCGCGCATCGCCGCCCCCGACCCTTCGCGCAAGGCCCCGGCGGTCACTGTCATTCCCGCCTTCAACAAGGGCTGGGTCGAGGTCCAGGACCTCGGCAGTCAGATCGCGGCGGCGGCGGCCGGCGACGTCAGGGGCGCCCAGGTCCTCGATTATTGCGCCGGAGGCGGGGGCAAGACGCTGGCGCTGGCGGCGATGATGGAGAATACGGGCCAACTCTACGCCTATGATCGCGACGCGCGGCGGCTGAAGCCGCTCTATCACCGCGCCGGGCGGGCTGGCGTGCGCAATCTTCAGGTGCGCTCGCCCGCCGGGGCGGAGGGGCTCGACGACTTGCAAGCGAGGATGGACGTCGTCTTCGTCGATGCGCCGTGCACGGGCAGCGGCACCTGGCGGCGTCATCCGGATACGAAATGGCGCCTCACGCCGCAGCAGCTCCGGCGGCGCATGGATGAACAGGACGCGGTCCTGCGTGAGGCGGCCCGTTTCGTCAGGCCCGGCGGGCGCCTGATCTGGGTCACGTGCTCGTTCCTGATGGAGGAAAACGAAGACCGGCTTGCGGCGTTTCTGGCGGCGCATCCAGGGTTTCGGCAGGGCGCCGCGCTCGACGGGATCGCGGCGAGCGGCCTCCTCGCCGGCGACGGCGCCGGGCTGCTGGCCCGGTGCGTGACGCCGGCGGGATGCCTCCGTCTGACGCCGGACGTGCTGCGCGCCGACGGATTTTTTGTTTCTGTACTGACGCGGGAAGGATAGACTGATCGAGATGACCGAAACCTTGCACACAATCGACGCCGCCGCCGATCATGAACGCGCGCTGATCATCGATTTCGGCAGCCAGGTGACGCAACTGATCGCCCGGCGCTTGCGCGAGAGCGGCGTTTATTGCGAGATTCATCCCTTCAATCGCGTGGACGAGGCGTTTCTGGACGGTTTCGCGCCGAAGGCGGTGATCCTGTCCGGCGGGCCGGCCAGCGTGAAGGCGGCGCAAAGCCCGCGCGCGCCGGACGCGATCTTCGCCCTGGGGGTTCCGGTGCTCGGCATCTGCTACGGGGAGCAGACCATCTGCGCCCAGCTTGGCGGCGACGTTGAGCGCTCCGACCATCGCGAGTTCGGTCGCGCCACGGTCGACATTCAACAATTCAGCCCGCTGTTCGACGGCGTCTGGGCGCCGGGCGAGCGTCACCAGGTATGGATGAGCCACGGCGACCGGGTGAACGCGCTTCCCGACGGGTTCGAGGCGATCGCCACCTCGGACGGCGCGCCCTTCGCCGCCATTGCCGACGAGGCGCGGCGCATCTACGGCGTCCAGTTTCACCCCGAAGTGGTGCATACTCCGGACGGCGCCAGGCTGCTCGCCAATTTCGCGCACAACATCGCCGGGCTTTCCGGCGACTGGACCATGGCCGCCTTCCGCGAGGAAGCGATCGCGCAGATCCGCGCGCAGGTCGGCGATGCGAAAGTGATCTGCGGTCTTTCCGGCGGCGTGGACTCGTCCGTCGCTGCGGTGCTGATCCATGAAGCGATCGGCGATCAGCTCACTTGCGTCTTTGTTGACACCGGATTGATGCGCGCGGGCGAGGGCGAGGAGGTCGTGCGCCTGTTCCGCGACAGCTATAACATTCCCCTCATTCATGTGCAGGCGGAGGAGTTGTTCCTGACGAAGCTGGCCGGCGTCGACGACCCGGAGCGAAAACGCAAGATCATCGGCGCCACCTTCATCGACGTTTTCGAGGAGGAAGCGGGAAAGATCGAGAACGCCGCTTACCTGGCGCAGGGAACGCTCTATCCGGACGTGATCGAGAGCGTTTCCTTCGATGGCGGACCGTCCGTCACCATCAAGTCGCACCACAATGTCGGCGGTCTGCCCGAGCGGATGAACCTCAAGCTGGTCGAACCCCTGCGCGAGCTGTTCAAGGACGAAGTGCGCGCGCTCGGCCGCGAGCTTGGCCTGCCGGATCATTTCGTCGGCCGCCATCCGTTTCCGGGGCCGGGGCTCGCGATCCGCATCCCCGGCGCGGTGGACAGGGAAAAGGCCGATATCCTGCGCAAGGCGGACGCCATCTATCTCGACGAAATCCGCAAGGCCGGCCTCTATGACGCGATATGGCAGGCGTTTGCCGTTCTGCTGCCGGTGCGGACGGTCGGCGTCATGGGCGATGAGCGGACCTACGATCACGTCCTCGCCCTGCGCGCCGTGACGTCCACGGACGGGATGACGGCCGATTATTATCCGTTCCCGCATGAGTTCCTGGGCGCGTGCGCCACGCGCATCATCAACGAGGTGCGCGGCGTCAATCGGGTCGTCTACGACATCACCTCCAAGCCGCCCGGCACGATTGAGTGGGAGTAGAAATCAATTGTTCATAGCTATTTCGCTGACGTTCGGTAACGATCATGTATCCCAGTAAATACAGTCCCTTTTGTAGAAATTTGTGTATGCAGCCATTCGGTGACGTTCACTGATGTTTAGAGGGTGAAAAAGAAATTGCCGGTATATTTGACGGTATAAAATTGCATACCGTCAAATCGGATTGTGCCTTTGCGATATATACCGTCAGGGATGCTTGTCCCAATACCGACCGTCAGCGGGATTAGCTGCTTATTCCTTAAACCGGACATAACAAAACGGCTGGTTAATCCTCATTGAAGACATTGGCCACACATTTAGCCAACGGCAAAAATTCGCCGAGAATGGACGGATCGGTATTCTGTGCGACCGGCGACCTCCAATGACATTGGTCATTCGAGAACTCGTAAGATGGATTAAGCGCAGCGCAATCTATCGTACAAAAAGCAATAATAGTTTTTTGGTTCGCCTGTCCCAAGCATTGAATTTCGCTTTTTCTCTTATTACATCCTTTGATAGGAGGATATGAATGGAAGCTGGTGATTTATTTGCGTTAGCAACAATATTGATTGCCACCTTGGTGTTTCTATACACGAGGCGAAAAGACAAGATATCGATTTTGGAGTCGTCATTCGAATACCTTCAAAGAATAAATGAAAAAGCACTGGAAAGTGATGCAAACCTTATTGCGGCGTTCAAAACGGTCTCATCAAAAGATGAGATTAGCGTCGACAACGCCCGTCTCTTGTATTTCCATTTCATGCGAATAAACCGCATTTTCCGCGTGTATGAATATATGCGAAAAGGATTTTTGGGCCGCAGTGAGGCCTTGCGAGTGATTGATAGTTATCTCCCCCTTATCAAGGAAGCTGAACCGTTGCTTCCACAATTGGCTAAACGAGGGTATCCGCCAGATTTTGAGGATTTTCTTATCGATCGAGTTAAGCTCGTAAAAGCACGTGAGCCACTGAACTTGTTATGAGCTTCGAGCGTAGGCACAAAATCGATAACACGACGTTTCATCAAGTGACTACTCCAGCGCGCTCAAAAGACACTCGAGCATAATTGCCCAACGACAGTTCAGGGCCAATAGCGTCCGGTCAAGCGGTTATTTCTAATGTCTTCTTTAGCCCGCAATTCAGACGTCTCCATCCGCTAACATATTCCGGAAGTTGCGAGAAATCCGTTCAACCAGTTGGGCGTCCAGCTCTGCGATCGTTGCATGATCCTGCCAACGAGATATAGCACTTCTCACCTTGTCGATAAGCCCAAGCGCAGTGTTCCTTTTGAAATCAGCGGCGGCGGCGAAGTCATAGAGGTCGTTGCTCTCGAAGCCGTCGAGCTTCCCGGCGAGGCCGGCGGCGCTGGCGGCGAGGCCGTATCGAAGAAGTTCCGCACGGGTAATCGCATCACGGCACGTCATTTGCTTGCTCCTCTCGTTGCGCATGGAGGGCGAACCAGGACCGCAACAGGCTGTTGATTTCATCGGGACGTTCAAGCGGGCTCCAGTGGCCGGCGTCGTTGACGGGAACGAACCGCCACGGTCCGTCCACGAACCGCCGCGACAGGGACATGGCCCGGGGCGTCGCATAGTGATCGCGCACGCCGTAAAGTCCCTGCACCGGCATCGGCAGTTTGCCGATCCGCGCCGGGCTGCGCAGCAGAAACCGCCCGATCAGGGCGCCGATGGGGTTGGCGCGCTCCCAGATGCGGATATAAAGCGGGTGCGCATCGTTGCGGAACTTGTCGACAACCGCGTCGCGGTCCGGATGGGCGCGCATCGCCCATTTGAAGAACGCCGCGCCCAAGGCGCGGTACAGCGGCACGGCGACGGGCAGGGCGTTGAACCCCAGAAACCAGTTGTTGACGAGCGCGCGCAGAGAGATTGCGCGCAACACCGCGCCGGGGTGGCCGATCGCGATGGCCGAATAGGTCCTGACAAGATCGGGGTGGGCGGCGGCGAAGATCCAGCCGATCACCGCGCCGTAATCATGGGCGACCAGATGCGCCCGCCCGAGGCCGCGTTCACGGAAGAGCGCCGCCAGGTCCGCGACCAGCTCGTCAATCGCGTATCGTTCGATCTCCGACGGCTTGGCGCTGTCTCCGTGTCCGATCCAGTCGATAGCGATGACCCGGCAGCCATTCGCGTGCAGATTGCCGACCTGGCGCCGCCACATGGACCGGTCGTCCGGCCAGCCGTGCAGCAGCAGCACCGGGTCGCCGGCGCCGCCGGTGTCGATGCCGGCGTAGCGAACGCCGCGAATGTCGGCGTCGAAGCGCTCGGCCCCGGTTGCGCTGTCCTTAAACTCGCCGGATCTTGTCATGACGTCAGTACTGGAACGAAATGCGTCCGCCGACCGCGCGCGGCGGACCCAGCGTGCGCTGGTTGAAGCCGAAGGAGGAAAAATCCACGGCGTAGGCGTCGAACTCTTCATCGAACAGGTTTTCGACGAAAACATCCGTGCGCCAACGTCCGTCGGATCGTCCGAACCCGACGCTGAGATCGACAAGCGCATACCCGCCCTGTTGCAGGAGAGGGCTGTTCGACGGGTCGAAGAAGACCTTTGACCGGTAGCTGACGTCGCCGGCCGCGTAAAATGTGAGGTCCGCGGAAACGGGCCGCGCGTAATCGACGGCGAAAACGGCGCTCGCTTCCGGCGCGAGGGGCAGCGTGTTGCCGGTAAAATCGCCCGTGCCGAGCGTTGCGTCCGCTTCGAACCGTTCGAACTCCGTATCGAGGAGGCCGAGCGCCGCGGTCAGGGTCAGGTCGCGGGTCGCCCGCCAGACGGCGTCGGCCTCGAAACCGAAGATCCGCGCGTCGCCGGCGTTGGTCAGCACCGTCACCGGCAATGCGCCGGCGTTGACGAAGGTGAACACCTGAATGTCCGTATAGTCATAATAGAACGCCGCGGCGTTCAGTTGCACCGCCTGCGACGGCCAGGCCGCCTTGGCGCCGATCTCATAGGCGGTCAGCATCTCCTCGTCGAAGGGCGCGACTTCCGCGGCGCTCAAGGGGAACCCGCCATTGAACCCGCCGCTTTTGAAACCCGTTGAAACATGGCCGTAGATGAGGAGGTCTTCCATCGCGTCCCATTCCAGGCCGGCCTTGTACGTAACGTTTTCGTTGTCGATGGACAGGACCGTCTCGAACAGGGGCGTTGAAAAGCCGGGTTCGACCGCCTGGCCCAGGGTTTCGAAATCGCGCGTTTCGTAGGTATAGCGCAGGCCCGCAATCAGGCGCAGGGTGTCGGTAACATCGACCTCGCCCTGGCTGAAGACCGCGACCGTCTCCGTGTCCTGCGTATTGAGATAGTTCAGCGTGGTCACGGGCGCGCCGAGCGCGAGGCCGCCCGGATCGAAGCCGCCGGGAAACGCGACCGGATCAATCGCTTCGACCTGCGGCCGGAACACGCGGAAGATGTCGGCGGTCTGGTCCTGGTTCAACTCTTCCGTCAGGTAGAAAACGCCGATCGTGCCGCGCGCGCGGTCATGGTCGAAGTCGAAACGAAGCTCCTGCGAAAAGGTTTTGCTGTCGACGTTGAAATCGACGGCGAGGAGGTCGGACGGCGAGACGTCCGTGTCTTCTTTCTTGGCGAAGTCGGCGACGGTCTCATAGGCGGATACGGAGGTGATCTGTCCGAACCCCAGATCCCAGGCAATCGTCGCCGATGCGATATATGCGTCGAGAACGGTCGATCCGAGGCGGTCGTAATCCACGTCGAAACGGTCCTCCGGACGCAGATCGCCGAGCGGGTTCGCGCACCGGTTCGCCTGGATGTCGGCCAGCGCGCACGGCGCCCCCGTATCCGGGTCCAGAAGGCCCTGAAAGGCGAAGCCCGCGCCCGGGTTGTCCGTATGCGTTCCCTCCGCCGCCAGGAGGATCGACAGGGTGTCGGTCGCGTCGACCGCGATCTGGCCGCGCCACGATATGAAATCATATCCGCCGGTGTCGACGCCGTTGCCGATATCGTCGACAAATCCGTCGGACGCCCCGTGGACCACGGCGGCGCGCACGGCGATCCGCTCGCTCACCGGCAGGTTGACCGCGCCTTCCGCGCGCAGCGTGTTGAACTCTCCGTATCGAACCGATCCGTCGAGTGCGAACGCATCGCCCGGCTTGTTGGCGATGACGCGGATTGCGCCGCCCGTTGCGTTGCGCCCAAAGAGCGTTCCTTGCGGTCCCTTGAGAACCTCCAGCCGTTCCACGTCGAACAGGTTGAGGTTCTGGTTCACGAAGCTGCTGCGGTAGACCTCGTCCGAATAAACCGCAATCGGACCGTTATTGTTCGTGTTGAAATCGTTGACGCCGACGCCCCGAAGGTAGATCGCCGGCTGGGTTCCGGGGCCGTTCGGGATGGCGATTTCCAGATTCGGGATCAGTTCGGCGATGTCGGCGACGTTGACGATGTTCTTGTTCTCGATGCCCTCGCCGCCGATGACTGACAGGGAAACGCCGATGTCGCTTGCCGACTCCGCGCGCTTCTGCGCCGTCACGACAATCTGGTCGAGACTGCGATCGCCCTGCGCGCGGGCCGCCGCATCCTCCACTGCGTCCTGGATCGCCCCCTGGGCCGTCTCCTGGTCTTGCGCGGCGAAAGCCTGCGCGCCGTAGCTCGCCGTTACCGCGGCGCCCGCGCGCAGCAGCAGTTTCATTTTCAGTCCAAGTCTGGTCAATATTCCCTCCCGGTGGTCATTCGGGCGTTCCCTCCGTATGCGCGCCCAGTTCGTTGTCGTCCGCCTTCTGTCGGACGACTTCGTATATTGATAGTCTATTCGACAATTGTCTACTAAATTAAACGATTAAAATCGAATAAGGGGGCTGCGCGCGAGCTTTGCGCCGCATGCGTGCGTTCCGTAGGGTGATTTTAGGGAAATGATTGAAAGGACGCGGCCATATGGTCTGGAGTCTGAGCGAGATCGAGGTGTCGGGCCATTGCATCGCCTGCGTTGCGCCGCCGGATGCGCGCGCCCGGCCGGGGCCGTTGATCGTCTTTCTGCACGGGATCAACCTGACTGCAGGGTTCTGGCCGCACGTGATGCCCGCCGACATGCTCCGGACCCGGTGGGTCAGCGCGTCGCTGCCGGCGCACCCGCCCTCGCGGGTTCCCCCCGGTTTCGCGCCTGAAAACGTCTCGGCGGCGTTGCTGACGGACATCACGGCGCGCGTTGCGGCGCGGTTCGGCGACGGGCGGAGCGCCGTCGTTGTCGGGCATTCGACGGGCGCGCTGGCGGCGCTGGCGTTCGCCGCGCGCCGCCCCGATCGATGCGGCGGCGTCGTCAGCGTTTGCGGATTCGCCCGGCCGGACTGGGGCGGGTTGCCCGGTTTTCTCATGGCGCTTGCGAAAGCGCCGACGGGCCACGGTTTCGCCCTGGCGCTGAAAAGCGCGGTGCTGACGAATACGGCGACGGGCCTCGCCCTCGCCAGCGCGGCGGCGCGCAGGCGCGCGGCGTTCGCCGCGGCTGCGCCGTTGGCCCCGGCCTTGCGCGCGGACCTCAGACACGCGGACGGGCGCGCCCTGCGCGCTTTCTTTCGCGGCGTCGACACCATCGACGTGACCGGAGAGCTCGGACGAATCGCATGTCCGGTTCATGTTCTGTCCGGGGCGGAGGATCGCGTCGTGCACAGCGCTGCGGCGAGGGCGATTCACGACGCCGTTCCCGGCGCGCATTGGGAGGACATCGCGGGCGCGGCGCACATGCCGATGCTGGAGGCGCCGGATGCGTTCTGGCCGGCCGTGCGGCGCGCGCTCGCCGCTTGCGGCGCGCCGCCCGACGGCGCTTCGTGATTCGGGATTGAGAAACGCGCTGGCCGGGTTAGACTGGGCTCATGGATCTTTCCGCTCCCGCCACCCCCCGCCGTCCGAGCCGCAGCAACGGCGTCGAGCGCTATCAGATGCTGACCGCCGCAGCCAAGCGGCTGATGGAAAAGGTCGGGTCCGAAGCGGTCACGATCAAGGCGATCGCGGAGGAGGCCGGCGTGCCCATGGCTTCCGTCTACCACTTTTTTCCGACGCCGAAGGCGGCGTGCGTCGCGGTCTCGGAGACGTATCTCGCGGAGATCGCCGAGTTGATCGGCCGGTCCGTGCCGAAACGGTCCGCGGACGATGTAAACGCTTTCATCGTCGTCCTGATGCGGCGCATGGTGAACTGGTATCGCCGCAATCCGACCGCCATGAAGCTGATGCTCGGTTCCGACTATCGCTGGAACATTCGCCTTGCCGACCTTGAAAACAACCGCGGCATGGCGGCCTCCATCGCCTCGCGCATCGCGCGCCGCTTCGCGCTTTGCGAGGATGGCCGCCATGCGAGAATCCTCAACACCGCCATCTCCATCGGCGATGCGGTGTGGAGCCTTTCCATGGCCGAGGACGGCGCCATCACGCCCTATTATGCGGGCGAGGCCGAACGGGCGGTGACGGCATACCTCGATACGGCGTTGGCGCCGGGCGGCGCGGCCGGTCAATTGGAAGACAGGAAGTAATCCGCATAGCCGCAGGCGCCGGCGATCAGGTCGGCGCCGATCTCTTCGGCCGTCGCCGACCCGGCCCGGCCGTGCAGCCATCCGACGCCGAGCAGAAAGCGGGCCATGACCAGCGGTTCGAGCAGGTGAAGGCCGATCGCATCGGGGTCCGTGATCTCGGCGTATCCCTGCACCCATTGCTCGATCATCGCCGAGGCGCAAGGGGCGTCCACATGGAGCGTGACGGCCGTCGCAAGATCATAGGCGTAAAACCCGAAACCGCAGTCGTCGAAATCGATCACGCAAACCTCCTCGCCATCGACCAGGAGGTTTTCCAGCATCAAATCGCCGTGCAGCAGCCCCCACCTGTCGTCGCTCCGGGGCTCGGCGGCGAGGATCGAGGCGACCCGCGCGGCGGCCTTGTCGAGAAGGTCGAGCTGGTTTGCAGAAAGCGCGTCGAGCCTGGCGTAGTCGCCCCAGAGCCCGCCTTTACCGAACAGCGTCGTTTCGTCGAACACGGGGCGGCGAAACCCGGCGGGCGGCGTCCAGCGCCGCGCATGGGCGTGAATGGCCGCGGCGATGCGGCCGACCTGCCTGAAGCGGTCGGCGATGTTGTCGCGCTCCATCGGCGCGCCGTCGACCCATTCAAGCGCGTCGCAGAGAAACTCCGTACCCGAAGAGGTTTGCACGGCCTCCACCCGCGCGCCGGCGGACAGCGCCGCGAACCGGGGCGTCGCCACCCCCGCCTCGCGCAAGGCGGCGGTCCAGGCGGCTTCGCTCTCGATCTCCTCCCGGGTGCGGTATCCGGGCCGGTGCGCGCGCAGCGCATAGCGCCCCTCGGGCGTTGTCAGTTTGAATACTGCGTTTTCCCGGAACTTGATCAGGTCAAGCGACTGGGGCCGCGCAAATCCGGCGCGCGCCGCCAGGGACGCCGCGGCCTCCCGGGCCTGGTTCAACAACTCGTCCTCGTTCATGATTCCGTCCGCTCCATATCGGTTAGCGCGTTGTCCATCCGCTCGCAGATTTCATTGACCTCCGCATCCGTGAGCAAAAGGCCGGGTTTGAACTGGAGCGTTCGCGGATCGAAGCTGGCGAAGATCGCCCATACGCCATGGTCGAAGAAATGCTTCATTGCGCGAACGCCGCCGTCCGGGCCGTCGAACACAAGGCCGATGACGAGGCCGGTCTGGCGCACCTGGCGCAGGCAGGCGTGACGGCGGCGCATGTCCGCAAAGGCGTCGGCGAACCTGGCGCTCAGCCGGCTGACATTATCGGCCGTCGCGGGCGCCTGGGCGAGCTTCAGCGCCTCGGCGCCGACGACGCAGCCCGGCTCCGCCCCGCCGAAGGTGGAGACATAGCCCCACCCGTTTTCGTCGAGCCAGCCGGCGTAACGCGGGCCGAGCAGGCACGCGGAAACCGGGTAGAGCCCGCCTGAAAGGGCTTTCCCGGTAATCATCATGTCCGGCGCGACGCCGAAGGCCGAACAGCCCCAGAGCGAGCCGGTCCGGCCGAGGCCGGTCTGGACTTCGTCCGCGATATAGGCGGCGCCATAGGCCCGGCACAGGCCGGCCACGGCGGCGAGGTAGCCTTCGTCCGGGGGCGGAAAGCCGTAGGTCGCCGGAATCGTTTCCATCAGGACGCAGGCGACGTCGCGGCTTTCCAGCGCCCGCTCCATGGCGTCGAGATCGTTGAACGGAACCTTGAGATAGGTTTCAGGATCGTCGCTGAGAAAATATCGCGCCGCCTCGTCGTCGCCGGCCGCGCCGGAAATGCCAGATCTGCCGTGATAGCCGCGGTCGATGGCGATCACCGAGCGGCGTCCCGTCGCCCAGCGCGCGGATTTGACCGCGACGTCCGTCGCTTCGGCGCCGCTCGGGGTGAACACGGCGGCTTTCATTTGTCCGGGGGCGGACGCCGTCAGGGCTTCGGCGAGGGCGACGCGCGCCGGGCTGACGAAATGGTGGTTGCCGACGTCGAGGGTTTCGAGCGCTTCCAGCAGCGCCTTGGTCAGGGTCGGGTGGCGGTGCCCGAAGCTGTAGGTTCCCCCGTTGAGGTGACAGTCCCAGTAAGCCCGGCCCGAAATGTCTTCCAGGCGATAACCCTCGCGGCGGCCGATGATGAGATCGACGCCCATGGATCGGAACCGGCGCACGCGATTCGCCGACTGCACTGCCGCCGCCCGTTCATACAGGCGCTCGCGGCTGGAATCGGCGGCCTGGGCTCCGTGACGGGCCAGGCTATTGGCGCCGCCATGCGTCCTGTCACGGGTTCCGGGGTGCGCGCTCATGATGGCCGCCGCAGCGCGGTCGCCTCGATTTCGATGAGCGCGCCCGGATCGATGAGCGAGACATTGCCGATCAGGGTCGCCGCGGGAAAGGGCGCGCGAAGGCGCTCATGCGCAAGCCGCGCCAGCGCTTCGCCGCCCGCGCTCGCGTCGTCGCGCAGATAGGCGCGAAGGCGGACGATATCCTCAAGGCCGGCGCCGGCGGCTTTCAGCGCCGCCTGGACGTTGTCGAGCGCGCCCGCCGCCTGGCCGTAGAGATCGTCGCGCCGCAGGTTGCCGTCGCCGTCCCAGTCGAGCTGGCCGGAAACGAAAATCAGGCCCGACGCTTCGTGCGAGACGGCGTGCGAGACGCCAAGGGTTTCCCCGGGAACGAGGCCTGCGGGTTGAACTGTTTTCATGCTTCTCTCCATCGGTCGCCGCGCGAATGCGAGGGTGCTTTACTAATCGATAATTATCGATTAGTCTACAAAAAACCAACCGGGTCCGGCCGGGTCCGGATCGTCATTGTGCTGTTCTTCGGGCGCGCGCGGGCGTCGGACCTCGGGGTCAACGCTGGCCGGGAGGGGCGCCGGTCAAAGGAATGCCGGTCAAGGGGATGCTGTGATGGGCGTTTCGAGAAACGTTCCGGATAGGGAGGGAAAAGGCGGCGTTATGGTCAGCCTTCATAAAGTAGAACACGGCGGCGCGGCGAATGACAGCGCCGCATCCGAAGAACCGCCGGCGGGGACATGCGCCGAGACGCCGCCGGCGGCGCTTAACGCCGCGCTCGGCGCCATGCGCGCCGCTGTCCGTACGCGCCCTATCCCCGATATCGAGACGAGGCGGACATGGCTGCGCGCCCTCGAGCGCATCCTTCTGCTGCATGAGGACGAAATCGCGCAATCGATCGCGGCGGATTTCGGCGGGCGCAGCCGGCATGAAACGGCGCTCGCGGAGATTTTCGCGACCGTGTCGGCGGTCCGCCATAATCACCGGCATGCGAAGCGCTGGGCGACGAAGGACCGGGCGATAACGGCGCTGCACCTGCTGCCGGGGCGCACCCGGATAATCCGGCGTCCCCTTGGCGTCGTGGGCGTTGTCTCCCCGTGGAATTACCCCGTGCACCTGGCCCTCGTGCCGGCGGCGGGCGCGCTCGCCGCCGGCAACCGCGTCCTGTTGAAGCCATCGGAGCTGACCCCGCGAACGGCGGCTCTGCTGAGGCGCCTTGTCGCGGACCATTTCGACCCGGACGTCTTCCGGGTCGTCACCGGCGGCGCCGAGACGGGGCGGGCTTTCAGCAGGCTGCCTTTCGATCATCTTTTCTTCACCGGCTCGACCGAGGTCGGCCGGCGCGTCGCCGCCGCGGCGGCGGAGACGCTGACGCCGGTGACGCTGGAGCTTGGCGGCAAGTCGCCGGCGGTCGTTCTCGGCGACGCGGATCTGTCCCTGACCGCGCGGCGGCTCGCTTTCGGCAAGTTCCTGAACGCCGGGCAGACCTGCGTCGCGCCGGATTACGTTCTCGCCGCGCCCGAAACAGCCTCGCGCCTCGCGCCCCTGATCCTTCGGACGGTCGAGGAGCGGTTCGGCGGCGATCATGGCGCCGACGATTATTCGTGCATTATCAGCCAGCGCCATTTTGACCGGCTGCGGGCGCTGGTCGAGGACGCGGTCGCGCGGGGCGCGCAGCGCCATCAGCCGGTCGGTTTCAGCGGCGCGCAGGGACGCCGCTTTCCGCCGACGCTGCTTACCGGCGTCACCCCTGAAATGCGGGTGATGCAGGAAGAAATTTTCGGACCCGTTCTTCCCATAGTCGCGCTCGGAGAAGAAGACCGGTTTGCGGCGTTCATCGGCGAGCGTGCGCACCCCCTCGCGCTTTACGTGTTCGGGAAAGACAAGCGGGCGGTCGACCGGCTCATCGCCGGGACGCAGTCCGGCGGCGTCACCGTCAACGACACCCTCTGGCACATGGCGCAGGACGACGTTCCCTTCGGCGGCGTCGGCGAGAGCGGCATGGGCGCCTATCACGGGGAGCGGGGTTTCCTGACGTTCTCCCACCAGCGCGCGGTTTTCGAGCAGTCGCGCATGGCGGGAACGGATCTTCTGCACCCGCCTTACGGGCGGACATTTTCCCGTATTGTTTCCGTGTTGAAACGGTTTGCGTGAGACAAGCGATGCTTTGCGCCTATGTCTCCCAGCCCAGTTGTCGCGCCGGCGAGTCGGCGACGCTTCACGCCAGCGGCGACGTCGGGCGCGTTTCCGTCCGCGTCGAGCGGCAGGGGCCGTCCGCCGAAACGACGGCGTTCCTCGAAGGCGTGCCGGTCGAGCCGCTGGACGTTCCGGCCTCTGCGATCGAGGCCGGGTGCGGATGGCCTCCCGTCGCGGAGATCCGTACGGAAACCGGCTGGCGGTCGGGATTTTATCTGATCCGCCTGGAAGGCGGCGGCGAGGTCGCCCCCGGATTTCTGTGGAAACCGCCGGGCGCCCCGCGCCTCGCCGACAAAACGCCGCCGCCCGACATTCCCCCGGTGCTGGACTGGGCCTGGCGAACCGGCTCATCGGTGTGGTCGGCGGCTTCGGGCTGGCCGGCCTCGGAGCAACCGTTCGTTCGGTGGGCGGAAAATGAAGGCTATGCGTTCGATTACCTGACGTCGCACGATCTCGACCGCGATCCGACCTGCCTTGACGGTTACGCCCTCGCCGTCGCCGCCGGCCATGATGAATACTGGTCGTGGCGGATGCGCGACACGGCGGAGGCGTTCATCGAGCGCGGCGGCAATTTCTGTTTTTTCAGCGGCAATTCCGTGTTCTGGCAGGTCCGTCTCGACAGCGAGGGAACGATGACCGCCTACAAGGCCGACTGGCGAAACGATCCCCTCTACGCCACGGCGGACCGGCGCCTGACCACCGGGCTGTGGAGCAATCCCGTTACGGAGCGTCCGGAGAACACGCTGACCGGCGTCAGCTTCGCCCATGGCGGGTATGCCCGCACCATGGGGGCCAGCCCGCGAGGCGCGGGGGGCTTTTTCGTCTGCCGACCCTCGCACTGGATCTTCGAGAACACGGAACTGCGCTATGGCGACATGATCGGCGCGGAAACCGTGCTCGCCGGATACGAACTTGACGGCTGCGACATCACGCTGCGCCGCGGCCTGCCGGTCGCCACGGGCCGGGATGGAACGCCTGCGGACTTTCTTCCCCTGGCGCTCGCGCCGGCGCAGTTGCTGCGCCGCGATCTCGCGCCCATGCTCTATCCCGAGGACGCCATGTCCGATTTCGACGTGGTCGTCGACCAGGTGGCGTCGAGCGCCGCATCGCCCTTCGATGTGGAGGACTTCCGCCAGGGCTTCGGCGTCATGGGCGTTCGCGAGGGACCGGCGGGCGCGGTCTTTACCGCCTCGACGACGGAATGGGGCGCCGCGCTCGCCGGCGGCGATGCGCTCGTCGCGCAGATGACGCGCAATCTCCTGGACCGGCTCGGCGCGCCGCGCAGCGAGGGAGGACCCGATGACTGGCCCTGACGGCGGCGCATTCGACTACGTCGTTGTCGGCGGCGGATCGGCCGGCTGCGCTCTCGCCGCGCGGCTCAGCGAGGACCCGCGGCGCCGGGTGTGCCTGCTCGAAGCCGGCGGCGAGGACCGCTCGCCGTTGATCAACGCGCCGGCGGGCGCAGTCGCCCTCGTATCGAAACCGATCAAGAACTGGGCCTTCGAAACAACGCCGCAGGCGGGGCTCTGCGGGCGGAAAGGCTACCAGCCGCGGGGAAAGGTTCTCGGCGGGTCGTCGTCCATCAACGCCATGATCTATGTACGCGGTCAGCGCGAAGACTATGACGGCTGGGCGCGCGCCGGCGCGCATGGCTGGGCGTGGTCGGACGTCCTGCCGTATTTTCTGAAGGCGGAAGGATGCGCAAGCCGCGGCGCGCCCCATCACGGTCGCGCCGGCCCCCTGTCGGTCGCGCCCTTGCGCTCCCCGTCGGCGCTCTCCGCCCGGTTCGTCGAGGCCGCCCGTTCGGTTCAGTTCCCGGTCAACGACGATTTCAACGGCGCGGCGCAGGAAGGCGCCGGCTTCTACGACGTGACCCAGCGCAACGGGCGCCGCTGCTCGGCAAGCGCGGCTTACCTTCGTCCCGCGCGAAGGCGGGCCAATCTCTGCGTGGTCACGAAAGCCCCGGCCGAAAGAATTGTTTTCGAAAACGGCGCCGCTGTCGGCGTGCGCTACCGCCGCATGGGCCGTGTAGAGACGGTTTCGGCGCGGCGCGAGGTGATTCTCTCGGCGGGCGCCTTCGCCAGCCCCCAACTCCTGATGGTGTCGGGCGTCGGCGATCCGCAGGTCCTGAAGGCGCGCGGCGTGCCGGTGGTGAGGGCGTCGGCGGAAGTCGGCCTGAACCTCCAGGATCATATCGATCATGTGCTGGTCTACCGGTCACGCCATCCCGAGGCGATCGGCCTGACCAGGGCGACGGTCGCCCGCGTGATCGCGGGGCTGCCGGACTACCTGTTGCGGGGGCGGGGCGTTCTGACCACGAATTACGCCGAGGCGGGCGCGTTCCTGCGGACCTCGCCGGAGATTGCCCGCCCCGACGTCCAGCTTCACTTCGTGCGGGCGCTGGTCGACGATCACGGGCGGAAAATCGGCGCCGGCGGCGGCGTGAGCTGTCATGTCTGCGTGTTGCGGCCGGCGTCGCGGGGGAGGGTGTCGATAAGGGACGCCGATGCGGCTGCGCCGCCGCTGATCGATCCGAATTTTCTCGACGCGCCGGAAGATATGCGCACCCTGATCAAAGGCGTGCGCCTGGCGCAGCGGATCATGCGCGCGCCCGCCATGCGCGAGGCCGTCGCCGCGCCGCTCTATGCTTCGGATGCGGATGACGAGCAGGCGCTGGAGGATGACATTCGCCGGCGCGCGGACACGGTTTACCATCCTGTCGGCACCTGCCGCATGGGGTCGGACGCCGCGGCCGTGGTCGATCCGCGCCTGCGGGTGCGGGGGATCGACGGGCTGCGCGTCGTCGACGCCTCGATCATGCCGACCATTGTTTCCGGCAACACCAACGCGCCCGCGATCATGATCGGGGAAAAAGGCGCGGCGATGATCATCGAGGACGAGCGGGCCTGACGCAAAGAGCGAGCCGTACAAAGAGGAACGACAATCATGGACAAGCAAGGCATCGAGACCGCAGCGCCGCTGTCGCGGGACGCGCGCATCGCCGTCATCGGAACCGGTTTCGGCGGGATCGGCATGGCCGTCGCGCTGCTGCGGCGGGGATTTCGTAACGTGCGGCTGTTCGAGCGCGAGGAGACGATCGGCGGGGTGTGGCGCGACAATGTTTATCCGGGCGCCGCATGCGACGTACCGAGCCGGCTATACTCGTTTTCCTTCGCGCCGAAACGCGACTGGTCCCACGACTACGGGCGTCAGGAGGAAATCCTCGACTATCTAAAGGACGTGGCCGCGCGTTACGGCGTCGCCGAGCGAACGTCCTTTTCGGCGAACCTGACGCGCGCGACATGGTCGGGTTCCGGATGGACTCTCGGCTTCGACGGTCATCCCGCGACGCAGGCGGACGTCCTGGCGTTTGCGGTCGGCCAGCTCAGCTGGCCGGTCATCCCCGACATTGAGGGTCTCAAGGAATTTGAAGGCGAGGTGTTTCACTCCGCGCGATGGCCCGCGGATTTCTCCGCAGACGGAAAGCGCATCGCCTGCGTCGGAACCGGCGCGTCCGCCATTCAGTACGTTCCAAGGCTCGCCGAACGCGCCGCGCATCTCTACGTTTTTCAGCGCTCCCCGACGCATATCCTGCCCAAGCCCGACCGGCCGCGGCGAGGCCGGTCGGCGCTCCTCGACGGGATCGCGCGGCGTTTCGAGCGATCGCTCCTGCGCCGGACGCTCGACCTTCGCTACGGCATCATGAAGCCCGGCTCCATGATGGCGAAACTCGCCGAACGACAGGCGCGCCGGAACCTTGAAAAAGGCGTTTCCGACCCGGCGCTTCGCGAAAAACTGTGGCCTGACTATCCCATCGGCTGCAAGCGTATTCTGTTATCGGATGATTTCTATCCCGCGATGGCGCGCCCCAATGTCTCGCTGGTGACGGAAGGGGTCCGGGCCCTCGGCCCGCGCCATGTTGAAACCATGCCGGGCGACCGGGTCGACTGCGACGCCGTGATCTTCGGCACCGGCTTCGCGTCGACGCAGTTTCTGAAGGGGATCGAGGTGTTCGGCCGCGGCGATTTGCCCCTGTCCGAGGTCTGGGCCGGCGGGGCGGCGGCTTATCGCGGCATACAGGTGCCGGACTTTCCGAACATGTTCATTCTCTACGGTCCCAACACCAATCTCGGCCACAATTCCATCGTCTACATGCTGGAGGAGCAGTCGCGCTACGTGACGCGCTGCCTGGACGAGGCTGTGCGGCGCGGGGCCGGCTGGGTCGATGCGCCGAGATCGGCGCTGGCCGAGGACCAGCGCTGGAAGCAAACCGCCCTCGCCAGGACCTCCTGGGCGGCCGATTGCGGCAGTTGGTACAAGCAGGCAGACGGCAAGATCACCAACAACTGGCCGGGCGCCGCGGGGGCCTATCGGGCGCAGTTGCGCGCGACCAGCGTGCGAAAGCTCCTCTACGGCGCCTGACCGCATAGCGTCTTGGGCGACGTCATGGGCGGGTCATGTCATGGGGCGGCGCTATTCGCGACGCGGGCCGGGAAGCGGCGCGCGCCCGCGGCGGCGCGGCGGTTTTCGGGCGCGTTACGCCCCACTTCGCCGCCGCCCGGTCGAGACTGTCGGCCCGCGTTCCCCGATGCACCAGGAACCCGTAGAATTCGGCGTCGAGCAACAGCGCCCTGAACGCCCGCATCCGGACCGTCTGAAATCCCGCGAACGGGCCGTTGGCGACGCCGAGACGTTGATTGGGATGCGGAATGCTGTCGCAGAACCACAGTTTACACCGCAGGCTCTGGACCGTGCAGCCGGAGCGCCCGAGATGCGGGCAGCGCGGATTGTGCGGGAAGTCGTCATTGCCGCCGCAGCAAAACGGCGCCGCCCCGGTCCGGCGCGAGCGGGCGCACTGGCCGCCGGCGACGCCGCATAAGCGGTCCGCATGCGTCTCGTTCAGCGCCAGCGCGCGGCGATAGAGACGGTCGAACCGGGTCTCCAGATCGCGCCAGGATGTCGGCGGACGCTTTCGCGCGGCTGTCGATGTCGTCATGAATAGACCCCCGTCGCCCGGCGATCCGCGAGGCTCTCCCGTTGAGAACCGTCTGCGGGGTGCGCAAGACCGTCCCTGCAAGAAAGGCCGGGGACGCGCGCATCTGCGCCCCTGCTTTGACCGGCCTTCGTTTGGACCGGCCTTTGTTTTGAACGGCTTTCGCTTTGAACGGCCTTGTCTTCGTCCGGTCTGGCCTCCGTCCGGTCTGGCCTTCGTCCGGCCTTGCCGCGGCTGTATTTTCACCTATCCTCCCAAGATTATACGGGAGACGTTCCAATGCAATCAAGCGGCGGTATTGAAACTCGATTACGCCGGCGCGGCGCGGCGCGCGCGGACGCCGGGAGGGCCGGCTTGGATACAGGCGTTGTAAAGACCGTCGCCGTAAAGCGCGGATAAGGCGATGTCCGCGCCGGCGCGAGCCTATTTCACGACGCTGGACGGCGGCGCGGCTCTTCGCCAGGTCGTCCTCGACGCCATCGACCGCGCGCGCCTTGCCGCTTCGCGGGGCGCCGACGCGGCGCTGGAGATCATGGCGTTTTCCTTCACCGACGCCGGCGTCGCCGACGCCCTGTTGGAGGCGGCGCGCGCCGCGCCGTCGCTTCGCATTCGTCTTCTCGCCGACTGGCAGCAGGGCGGCCGGCATCCCGCCAAACAGGCGCGCCGCCTGACCGGGGCCGGAAACGGTGCGATCGAGGTGCGCTACACCCTCGATCAACCTTATTATTGGGATCCTGACGACGGCCTTGTCCGCTGGTCCTACGCCGCGAGCGCCGGGCTCTTTCACCACAAATCCATGCTGACGGTTCTGGACGGCGCGCCGAGTCATCTCGTGGCGGGCAGTTTCAACTGGACGAAAAAGGCGATGCGCATGTCCGAAAACGTCATCGCCCTCGACGCCGGCCCTTCCTCCGCCGCGGCGCTGGCGGCCATGCGCCGGGAGTTCAATTCGATCTGGAACGATCCGTCGGCGTCGCTTTCACCCGTCGACGCCGAGGCCTGGTTCGCGGCGGTCGTCGCGCGGCTCGAATCCGGCGCCGCGCCGCCGGCGCCGCCACCGTTTCGCCGGTCAGGGGAAGAGGGCGTCGAGGTCGCCGACGCCGGCGACAGGCGCGTCGAGGACGGTCCCGTCCTGCTCGCTTTTTCCGCGCCGCGCGAGCGTTGCGCCCCCCGGAGCAACGCCGGCCACAGCCTCGCCAACGCCTCGCGCCAGTTCGCCGGTCTCTCCGCGTCCAGAGGGTCCGTCACGCCGCTGACGAACGCCAATCTCGCCAAGGCGGCGGTACAGGCGAGCGCGCCCGGCGACGTCATTTCCATCGCCGCGTTCGCCCTGTCGCGCCGGGCCCCGGAATACAATGCGCTGCTCCATGCGGCGCGGCGGGGCGTCCGGTTTCGCGTTCTCCTGGCGCCGGGACGCGCCGCGTCCGCCGGGGCGTATCTGCATCGCCGCGCGGCGGACGAAGGGCTGGACATCAGCGTTCGCATCGCCGACCGCCGGATGCATCAGAAATACCTGATCGGTCACGGGACGCGGACCGTGGTGACCGGCACAGCGAATTTTACGCCCGATGCGCATGATCGCCATTATGAAGCCCGGCTTTGCATTCGGGGGTGCGAGGATTTATCCGCCCGGTTTCTCAGCGATTTTAGCACGCTCTGGAAGAGCGCCCGGGAGATGGAGGATCAATGATGTTCCGCGGCCAATGGGAAGAGCTAGGACGCAGGATTGCCAGCGGAACCTTTCTCTTCTACCATTAGACCACAATTGCGGAATATTCAGACAGTATTATTCCGCTTAATCGGTGTCAAGAAAATACTTGGAATTAGTTGGCTCCCTGTTTTCTGGCGAAAGTCTTCCTTTGTTTTGAAAGCCTTGCGGCGCCATCCGCCGATCCGGGGCGAGGGCGGCGCCTTTACTTGCAGATTTACTGGGGCTTTCCGCGTTGAACCTGTGCATGCACCAATGAAGTGAGAGATTTTCCCCAAGACAATTGGCCGGAAAAGTCAAAAGCGATGACCGCGAATGTCAAATCATGATGTCGAACGGCAAGTCCAGGCCAAGCCCAAAAGTTCAATAACGCGTTGAACTTGTTATTTTATAATGAAAAAATGTCATTAATACTGACGCAGATAGAGGCTTTCACTAGAGTTTGTTACAAATCTATGATAAGAGATAGCGAAGAATTTTATTAAAAAATATCGCTATCCGGTCCACAGCCATTTGGTCCACAGCCATTTGGTCTCCAGCCATCCGGTCCCAGAAAGGGCGCGCCATGTCCGAACTCATGAAGCTTTACCGCAAGTCTGATCCGGCGCGCATTCCGCATCTTCGCTCCGCCCTCGACCGACAGGTGAACACCCTCGGTCAGAGTTCGGCCCCGGAGCAGGTCGCCTTCATGCGCGAGCTGATCGAAAACCCCGTCATGCGCCGCGAGTTCGAACGCCGGCCCGGCAAGGTCGCGTCGGAAAGCGGCGTCGTTCTCGACCGGAAAACCGTCAAGCAGATCACCAGCAGCATACTTTTCGATTATGCGGTGCCGGCGGAGTTGCGCGAACGCCTCGATGACGACGGCTTGAAAAACCTGGAGGAGTTGCGCAACGCCACCATGCCGACCCTTGGCGAGGCGACGCCGCAGGAGCCGAGCGGAAGCGCCGCCGCCGTCGCCGCCGGCGCGGCGGTCGTCAGCGCCGTCGCCGCCGTGGTCACCGCCGTTGTCGCCGTCTGGAACGCGGCGAGGGGGTGGGACGGCTCGGGCTGAGGCGGAGACCATCGCATTCGATCCGGAAGGATTCCCGGCGCGCGGTTCGAACAGGACCCCCCGGACAGAGAACCGGAGAGGGAAAAAGGTCAAAACGCGGCGGAGCAAAAAAGACCGATCGATTGAAGTGCGGCCGGGCCTCAAGACTCCCAAACAAATCCCGAGACAGCCAGGCCCCAAGACAGGTAAATCACGAAGCAGTTAAACCACGAGACAGGTAAAACACAAGACAGCGAACCGCCGGTACAGGCAAAATCTCTACACAGACGGCGATTACAATGGAATACAATGGAAGCGCTGGGAAAAATTCAAAAAACCGGAGCGGAAGGAAAGGCGGCGAAACCGGAATTGACGGATGATCGGCAGATGACGGCGATTGGCGAATGACGATGGGCGCCCCATGAAGGCCGGCGGGCATTTCGGCGACACGGTCGATACGGATCCCATCGCGCGGCAGCTTCTCCAGTTGAGCGCGTTCCCCGTGTTTTACAACGGGCTGGTCCTGATCACGACCACGCGCTGCAACGCGCAATGCGGCATGTGCTATCAAAGCGCCGGCCCGAAAGGCAGCCCGCTGATGGGCAAGGCGCGGCTTGATCTTCCCGTTCTCGAACGCGCCGTGCGCGAGGCCGCCGGGATCGACGCGGTCGCCCCGCGTTTTCACCTCGCCGGCGGTGAGGCGTTCATGGATATGGACGCGTGCCTGCGGCTGATCCGCTGCGCGCGCGACGCCGGTTACGAGCTGGTCTCCGCGACCACCAATGTGTTCTGGGCGAAAGACATTGCGAACGCGCGCAAGGTCGCCGAGGCGTGCGTCGAGGCTGGTCTCGACCTTTTCGAAATCAGTTGGGACCATTGGCACAAACCCTGGATCGCGCCGGCATGCATCGACAACTGCATCACGGTTTGCGCCGAAGTCGGCATCGAGACAAATCTCCGTCTCCTGACAACCCGCAACCATCGCATTCCCGAAGCCCTGGGCGAGCTCGACCCTGCGGCGCGGGCGAAGGCTTCCGTCATCACCTCGGGCCCGGTCACCGGCTCCGGACGCGGCGCCGCGCTGGGCGATAACGAGCTGTTCGTCGGCGCGAGCCCGATCGACGGCGGCTGCCATTCGATGCTCCATCTTACCATTAATCCGACCGGGGAGGTTATGCCCTGTTGCGCCGGCATCGATCAGACCGGTCAGAGTTTTTTCGGCAACGTCAAGGAGGAATCCCTTTTTGATATCGTCGACCGGATGCAGCACTCGGCGCTGCTGCGGATCCTGGTTTTCGACGGGGTGGCGAGCTTTCTGCCGATCCTTGAAGAAGCGGGGCTTTCGCCGGGAAAAGATTTCGTCGGCATGTGTGACCTGTGCTGGTCGGTTTTCGCCGACAATGACCGCACCAGGGCCATCGAGGACCATCTTGACCGGCTGCGCGTCAAGGCGCTGAAGCAACTGGTGGCGGACATGGAAAACGCCCGGCCGCATGAGGGTCTTGTCGATGCCTGACGGCGCCGGCGTACTCCTCGCCGACCGCAAGGCGCCGCTCCTGTCGCGGTTCAAAGCCGTATATGTCTGTCTCGGGCCCGGACCTCGCCCGGCGCTGTCCGCGCTTGACCGCTGGCTGGCGTTTTTCATGGCCTGGTATCGCGACCGGGTCGGTCAGGCGACCGTCGCCGGCGTTTTTCCCAATCATTTCTTCGGCCCGAGCGTCACGTTTCTGGGGCCGGCGCCGGTGCGCTGCGCCGACGACCTTGCGGCTTTGTTTCGCGCCTGCCGCCGGGCGGGGCTTGCCCCCCATATCGGCGTTGACGCGATCGAGGCGGCGGGCGCGGCGGCGCGGATCATGCGCCTGGCGCAGGCCGGTCTCGCCCAGGCCGATCTGCACTTGAACCGCCGTCCCGACAAGGCCGAAGCCGGCGCCGCGCGGGCCCTGATGCTCGACCTTCAATGTGCGTCGGTGAAGCTTCGGCTCTTCGGCGACAGCGTTGACTGGCTTTCCACGGGCGCCCTGGATCTGGAGGCGCTGAATTCGGATTTCATCTCGATTTATCCGCTTGCTGAGCGAACGGTCACGCCGCGAAGCGCGCGCCCCTGCGCGCAGCGTTTCGGCGTCTGGATCGATCCCGACGGCGATATCTATCCCTGCGCCGGGCTGATGGGCGTCGACGCTTTTCGCATCGGCCGGGTCGCGGATGCGGAGGGCGGATCCGCGCCGCTCGACCTTTCCCGTATCGATGGGATCGGCCAATGGGCGAAGTGCGGGCCGAGCCTTCCCGAAGGCGAGGTCCATGAGGCGCCGCCGGGTGAAACGGGGCGGCCCTTGCCGCTGATTTGCCGGCGGCACAGGGCGCTGGAGCTGGCGCGCCGCGACGCCGGCGTTGCAGCCGCCGATGCCGTAATGGGCGGCCGCGCCCGGCAGGTCTCTTCTCCTGAATGAAAAACATGCGCGGATAAAACCTATGCGGACTGATTATGCGCTGCGCCGCGCAGGCGCTATCGTTTCGCGTGCGCCCAGGCGTCAAGGGCCGAGGACATCCGCAGCCTGTTCGGTCCGGCGGGCAGTTTTAGGAAAAAGGGGCGGGCGCTGAAGGGACCGCGGCAGGCCACAAGATGCCCGCCGGCGCGGCGGCAGCGGAGAGGGCCGCCATGCGGGGTCTCGATTGCGTCGCGATGGCGTGGGGATTCGAGAACCCAGCTTGTGTAGACGAAATCCGGGTTCGACGCGGCGGCCGCTTCGATGTCGGCCTGCTGATGGTGCGCCGGATCGATCCTCACGCCGAGGCGGTACAGCCCATACCATTGTAGCCAGATCATCACGCGCTCAAGGGCGTTCAGGGTGCGGCGCGATCCCGGCCCGGCGGCGATGCGGATGTCGAGATCGTTCGCGGTCCCGTCGCCGTCGAGCGCGGACCCGACGACGTAAGCCGACCAGCCCTTGCATAGCGGGTGATCGCGCCAAGCGTCGGCAAGGCGCGATAGGTGCGCGGCGTTCGGCCGGGAAAGGCCGAGACCGCGGGCTTCGCACATTTCCCGCGTCGGCGCGGTGAACCATATCCGCGCCTCGCGCGTCTTGCGCGCGATGCGCTCGATCGTCGCCATGTCGCGATGAATGTCCGACGGGGCGTCGCTCACAAAAACACCTCCGCGTCGAAAGCCGCTGCGGCCATGTCCAGGCGACAGGCGAGGGCGTAGGGCCGTCCGGTGCGCGCGTCGCGGCCGCCGGCGACATGAATCCCGACCGCGATGTTGCGGGCGCGGTCGCGCCAAAGGCCGCCGGAATCGCCGGGAGCGCAAAGACGATAGCCGGTGCGCCCCGGAACCGGGTCGAGCCGGAAGCCTTCGAAGGCGACGGTGCGCGCGCCGTGGCGCACCGAAAAGACGCCGACATCGGCCACCTGTCCGTCGGTCCTTGCGGAGCGCCGGCCCTCAAGACAGAGGACCCGTCCGCGCGCCGGCGCGTCGAGACGGGCCGGCATGTGCGGCAGGGCGGTCTCAATGCGGCGGGCGAGGCCGGGGGACAGGGCGACCAGCGCCGCATCGCCCTCGGCGCCGAACAGGATGTGTGCGATCGATCCGATCTCGACCGGCGGTCTGTCGCGCCGTCCGCGAACCCATATCGCCGCCCCCAACGCACGCCCGGGCGCGCCTCCAATCGCGCATCCGGGCCCGGCGAGGGCGTGGGCCGAGCCAATCGCGGCGAGACGGCCCGTCCCTTTCTCCCGTGCGAGGCAGGCGATGCTGGACCAGTTGTCCAGAGGCGCGCGCGCAACGGCGCATCCGGGGCGCAGGAACGGACCGCCGCCCCGCGCGGCGCCGCCGCGGCGGCCGTCTGCGTTTGCGGCGGCGATATCCCCGCGCCCGTTCTTCATGGGCGCCGGGTCGCCCGCAGGACGGCGTTCGGCGCGCAACGGCGCCCGTCGATTGTCATCGGCCGCGGGTCGCCGTCGAAAGGCGCATGGGCGGGCGCGGCGTCTTGTACATGCACATGCAGGTGCGGTTCGGTCGAGTTGCCGGAATTGCCGACGGCGCCGACGCGCTCGCCCTCGACAACCGTCTGGCCGGCCCGCACCCGAACCGAGCCCTTTTGCAGATGAGCGAGCAGGAGGCTCGCGTCCGGCCGGCTCGACGGCTGAAGCCAGATATGATTGCCCGGCGGCGGATCGTTGCGCCGTTCGCCGGGGGCGCGGTCTTCTAAACCGTCTTCGACGGATAGAACCGTCCCGTCGCAAGGGGCGTGCACGGCGCGCCCGTAGATCTCGAAGTCGTCCAGCCGGCGCGGCCAGATCCGCGACGAATGCCGGCCCCACCTGTTGACGCCGATCAGGTCGGCGCCGAGCCCCTGGCCGCGCAACCGGCGAAGCGACGGATCGCGCAGCACCTGGGCGTGCTGATTGCGCGCCGGGGCGCTTCCCGCGGCGGCGAGGACGTAAGCGCCGGATTGAAACGGCAACGCGATATCCAGCGTGGCGCCCGCGCTTTCGCGCCGGTCGAAAAAGCCTCTCAGCCGCAGGACAAGATAACCGAGCACCGCGAAGGTGATGACGAGCGGCGCCCAGGAAACCGCGTCCTCGGGCCATGGCGGCGCGGGGCGATGGGCGATCAGCGCCGCGAGCGTTGCGACGGCGAAGAGCGGCGGGATCGCGCGGCGCCACCACAGGCTTGTCATCCACCATCCCGGCGACAACAGGGCGGCGATCAGGGCGGCGCCCGCGGCGCCGACGCGGGCGGCGAACTCCGCCCAACTCGCCGGCGGCAGCATCATCCACGCCATGATCAGCAGCGGCGCGACGATCTGGGCGGCGACGGCCGCCAGCTTCAATAGCGTTGACGCTTTGAAAAGCCCTTGCATTTCTTGTGTTTTATTCCCGCGCCATTGAATAGAGCGGCAATAATAGGCGAATTCCCGATGTCTTCAAAGGCGATCTGCATTCGCCGGCGGCCCGCCTGACTTAAACGCAGCGCCCGCCCGTGCCGGCCCGGTCGGCCCGGCCGCATCGGCCGAGAGGGCGGTTGCGCCATTTCCATACGGACCGACGAAAACGCGCGTCCCGCGCTAAGCGACCGCCTCCGACAGGCTGGCGAGTGACGGCGCCTTGACCGGCTCCCAGTCGAGGTCGCCGACATAGCGCCAGGCGAGCCGGCCTTCTCCGTCCATGGCGAAAAGGTGCAGCCAGCGATTGTCGAAAAGGGCGCGTACGGATTCGTGACGCCGGAGGATGTCCGTCATCGCCTCGCGCGGGGCCTCGATGCAGACCGACAGGCGAAGCGGGTCGTGTACGTATCGCTCTCCGTCGTGGACGGACTGCCGCGGGAGGCCGGCGCGCAACAGCCCGCCATTGCCCTCGACCACGCCGACGCCGCCGACGACGTTATGCAACAGCTTGTCGCCCGAGCCGAACGCGTCCGGCGCAACGGTGGAGCCGTAATATTGCAGGCTGATCCAGCTTGCGACGACCACGGGGGCGGTCATGATCAGCTCCAGGACGGCGAAGCCGTTCTCGCTGTCCTCTTTCCACTGGTAATCGTGCAGGAAGGCGCGGCCCTCAAGGTTGCGGCCGGTCGTCCGCTCACGGGGCGCGGCGATGAACGCCTGACAGCCGGCGAGCGCCCATTCCGGCCGCACTTCGGCCCAGTTGCGCGCGCGTTCGGCGATGTCGCCCTCGTCCGCCGCCCGCGGCAGGCGCAAGGCCCGCTCGCTCCGGGTCGCGCGTCCCGCCGCGTCCAGCCAGCGCCGCGTCCGGCGCAGATCGTCGGCGTGGTCCGCCGTGCGACAGTCCCGGTCGTAAAGGGTGACGGCGTCCGTCGTCGTATCGTGCAGCGCGGCGACGAAGAGCGTGTCGTCGGGCACGTCGATGCCGCGCGCCGCCAGCCCCGCGCGCACGGCCCCGTCGTTGAGAAGCTGGGCCAGAAGGCGCGCGTTCGCCTCGCCCGAATAGCCGCCGCAGGCGCCGCAATGCAGGCCGCTGGCATGGGGGTTGTTGACCACGTTCGCGCCATGTCCCGCAAGCAGGACCACCCGGGCGAAGCCCCGGGTCAGCGACATGGCCCGCAGCACGGTTTCGGCGGATGCGGTTTTCGTCTCAAGGTCCAGCTCGGGATCGAAACGCGGCGCCGGATCGTTGGGGATCGCCGCCGGGTTCAGGCCGAGCGCATCGCGCGCGAGCCTGGCGACATAGACCGGCCCCATGGCCTCCACGAACGCGAAGGAGGAGACCGCCGCCAGCTTGAAGCGGCCCCAGGCCCTTTTGGCGCGCGCCTTGTACCGCGCGGCGAGGTCGTCGGCCCGGTCGCTCTCGTCGCCGGAAGACGAAGTCACCGTCGGGTTCAGCAGCACCGGCAGGCGCAACTCCTCGATGTCGGAGGCGAAGCGGCGGTGCTTGGCGAAAACGCCAAAGAAGCCCGCGAAACCGAGAGTCTGGATCGACGGGTCCGTCGCTTCGAGGGCGCGGCGAAACACTTCCGAGCGCACATCGATGCAGAACGCCGCCTGCAGGGCCGGACGGCTTTCCGCGGCGCGCGGCGCCGGCGCGGCGGCGAGCGTTTCGGCGAGGCGGCGCTGGGCGGCGCGCTCGGCCGCTTCCTGCAGGATCTCGTCGACGACGTCGTCCCGGTCGGGCGCGGCCGGAACCTCCCGGGCCTTGCAGACGGCGGCCCAGTCGCCGCCGATGGCGGTTTCGTACTGCGTGAACAGCGCCTCCTCCCATAGCAGCCGGATGGCGAGAAAATCGGCGATGGTCGCGTCTTCTCCGCCCGCAAGTTCGGCGCGCCAGCGTTCGTATCGGGCGTATTGGGACCAGCCGCCGAGGGAAAACAGGAGCTGGTGGAAGTAACTTTCAAGCGCCGTCTCGCCGACGCCGAGCCGGTCGACGGCGCGCGCCGCCGCCGCCAGCGGGTCCGCAGGCGCATCGGCGACAAAGGCGGCGAACCCTTTCAGACCCATGATCTCCGGCGTCCGGTCATGGACGGCGAAGCCGCGCCAGGCGGCCCAGGCGCCGTCGGCCCTCGGCGCCGCCCACAGGGCCTGGCCCCGGTCGATATAGCCGCCCGCCCAGACGCCGAAACGGTCGGCGACGATCCCCGGCCAGTCGACCGCCCGCGCCGTCGTCGCCAGATCCGTCGCCGCCAGATCCGCCACCGTCGGCAACGCGGCGCGCGCGGCGCGGGGCGCGCTCGCCGCCGCCTTCAGGGCGTCAAGATCGGCGGGCTTGTCCGCATGGGACGAGGCGGCGAGGGCGGCGGCGAGATCCTCATCGGCGATGTCGCCGGCGGCGATGCGGTCCTGACGCCAGCGCCGCGGCATCGTTACGGGAACGTCCGCGATGCGCGCCAGCCGGGCGCCGGTCGCGGCGAGCGTCTGCGTCGTCTGTCCGAGAAACGGGTTGACCGCGACATGGGAGGCGAGGGGCCACAGCGGCGGGATCTGGCCGGCGGCGGCCGCGGCGGCGGCCTCCACGGCGGAAGCAGCGACCGGCTTGTTCTTGGCGTCGAGGGGCATGGCGTTCATTTCCTATTCCACCGTCAGGATGATCGGCGGACTGACCAGTTGCCGACCAGGCGGTCGAAAACGGCGTTGGCGTAAAGCCCGTTGGCGAGATGCGCGCGCAGGCCCGCGGCGATCGGATGCCCGGCCCAGAGCGGGACTACCGACTGCGCCGCGGCGACGGCGCCGAAGCTGACCACGGCCAGCGCCAACAGCGCCCATTCCATGATCCCCGGCGCCGGCGTCGCCGGCAGCGCGTCGGCGGTCAGCCGTTCGGCGCCCGTCTGAAGCGCGAAATAACTCACCGACGCGGCCACCGAGTAAAGCGTGGTGCGCCAGGTGAGCGCGCGCGGCGCGGCGTCGGCGAGGCCCTGGGCGAGCAGGTAGGCGACGCCGAAAATCAGGATCGCGCCGAGGGCGATCGCCTGCGGCGACTTCGTCTGGAAGTCGAAGGCGAACCCGATTCCCGCGTAAATCATCAGTGCAAGAATGAATGCGCGCGTCACCGCCCAGCCGCTGGGAACCGCGATCGGCCCCGGCCTGCGGACTCCCGCCACCAGATCGACGGCGCCGCCCGAGGCGAGAAAGGCGTGCGCCTTGTAGAGCGAATGGGCGACGATATGGAGCAGCGCCAGCGGGAACAGCGCCAGCCCGCACTGCATGGTCATGAACCCCATCTGGGCGATGGTCGACCAGGCGAGCGAGCTTTTGACCGCCGACTGGCTGAGCATGGCGAGCCCGCCGACGAGCGCCGTGAACCCGCCGATCACCACGAGCGCGGCCTGCGCGCCGGGTGCGAGCAGCATGACGTCGGCGAAGCGGATCAGCAGAAAGCCGCCTGCGTTGACGACCCCCGCATGCAGCAGCGCCGAGACGGGCGTCGGCGTTTCCATGACCTCGGTGAGCCAGCCATGGGCCGGGAACTGGGCGGATTTGAGGATGGCCGCGAGGGCTAGGAGCGCGGCGGCCCAGCCCGTTCCGGCGGGCGCCGTCCCCTCGCGCGCGGCGGCGAGGATGGCCGCGATGTCGAGCGCGCCGTAGCCGCTGAAGAGCAGCGCCGCCGCCGCGATCAGGGCCGCGTCGCCAAGACGCGCGACGATGAATTTCTTGCGCGCCGCGCGCACCGCCTGCACGCGGTGGGGGTAGAACAGGAGCAGCCGGTGAAGGCTCAGGCTGGTGGCGATCCAGGCGAGCGAAAAATGAACGAGGTTGCCGGCCTGGACCAGGAGCAGCACGGTCGCCAGCGTCGTCGCCATCCAGCCGAGAAACGCGCCCTGCCGCGGCTCGCCGTCGAGATAGGAGGCCGAATAGCGCAGCACGATCCAGCCGATGAAGGCGACCAGCACCAGCATGACCGCGCTGACCACGTCGAGCCGCACGGACAGACCGATCGCCGCGGCGTCAAGGGTCGGCCCCAGCACCGGACTCGTTGCAGGGCCGAGCCGGATCAGCAGCACCGCCGACGCGACAGTCGCCGCGAGCGCGGCCAGTGCGGCGGCTTCGACGAGCTTCGGCGCGCGCTTCGGGCGCGGGCCGTGCGCCGCGAAGGCGATCGCCGCCGCGAGCAACAGGATCGCGGGCGCGATCAGGGGGGTGAAAGCGTAAGCCATAAGGGCGTCTCCCGGCGCAATCAGAACGCACGTGGTGCTACGCCGTGATTCACTTTAAGAAAATTACATTGTTTTTGGATTTACGTTCTGTTTTATAGAACGATATGGCCGATCTCAATTACAATCACCTGCGCCATTTCCATGCGGTCGCCCATGAGGGCAACCTGACTCGTGCGGCGCAGCGTCTGAATGTGTCGCAGTCGGCGGTCTCGGCGCAGATCCGCATGCTTGAGGAGCGGCTCGGCCAGCCGCTGTTCGAGCGGCGCGGCCGGTCCCTGGTTCTCACCGAGGCGGGGCGCATCGCCCTCGACCACGCCGATGCGATCTTCGCCGCGGGCCGCGAGCTTGTCGCCACGTTTCAGCAGGGCGCGCGCCCGCGCCGGGCGTTGCGGGTGGGGGCGCTGTCGACCCTGTCGCGAAATTTCCAGCTCGCGTTCCTGCGGCCGGCTCTGGGGCGCGCCGACGTGGAGGTGATCCTGCGCTCCGGCGGCGCGGCGGAACTCTTGACGGCGCTCGCCGCGCTGCATCTCGATCTTGTGCTGACGAACCAGCCGCCGCCCCCCGACGCGCTGACCTCGTTCGTCGTGCGCCGCCTCGACGAGCAGGCGGTGAGCCTGATCGGGGCGCCCGGCCTGTGCCCGCCCGGCCTGTCGCTGACGGCGCGCCTTGCCGGCGCTCCGCTGATCCTGCCGACGCTGGAAAGCGGCCTGCGCATGGGATTCGACGCGCTGATCGACCGGCTCGGGGTGGCGCCGACCATCGCGGCGGAAGTCGACGACATGGCGATGATGCGCCTTCTCGCGCGGGAAGGGCTGGGGCTCGCCGTCCTGCCGCCGATCGTCGTGCGAGACGAGCTCGCCAGCGGCGTCCTGATGGAAAGCGCGAAACTGCCCAACCTTACGGAGACCTTTTTCGGCGTGACGGTCGAGCGGCGGTTTCCGAACCCGGTGCTCGCCGAGTTGCTGCGCGAGCGCTGACGGCCGGCGCGCTGACGGTCGGGATTTGAATGGTCTGGTTCCGGACGTTTCTGGTTTGGACGGTCAGGCTGCGGACGGCCCCGCCCGTGGAAAGGGCGGAGCGGGCGCGCCGCCCGCCCCGCCAGCGCCGCGCTTGGGGACGCGCGCTGTTCGGAGCGGATGGTCCGGACGCCGGTTCGCAAGGGTCCCGCCGCCATCCGCTCGATCGGGGATTTAGATCCCCCGTACCCACACGCCCTGCGTTCGCCGCAAGGCGGGCAGCCTAGAAGTTGTACCGTGCGCCGACGAACCAGCGCCGGTCGAGCTGGGACGTGGTGTGCGGCACATCCCGAAGCGACCTGATTTCCAGGCGTTCATTGGTGAGGTTCAGCCCCTGGAATTGCAGGGTCAGGCTTTGCGTCAGGTCGTAATTGACCGACAGGTCGAGTTGGCCGAACGCTTCCTGGAAAACCGGGACGCCGAACGAGCCGGCGAGGTCTTCGACGAACTCGTCGCGCCAGGCGTAGGAAAGCCGCCCGTCGAGCCGCCCGTCGTCATAGTAGAGAATGGCGTTGAAGCTGTTCTGCGACAGGCCGGGCAGACCGTTGATCTGCGAAGAGTCGTCGCCTTCCTCGAAGGCGGCGTCGCTGTCGGCGTAGGTGTAGTTGAAGATGCCGCCGAAATTCGACAGCGCGCCGGGCAGGAAGGCGAAACGGGCCTGCGCCAGGAATTCGACGCCGTTAATGCTCGCCTCTTCGCCGTTCACCGGAACCTGGAAGGTGATCGGCGCGGTGACTTCCTCATTGGTGACCTGGGAGAAGAACGTGCGGTCGTCCGTGAACGTACCTGAGACGATCAGTCCGTCAATGTTCTTGTGGAAGAAATTGACGGCGATCAGCGATTCCTCAGCAAAGTACCATTCGACGCCGAGATCGATATTGTCCGAGGTGAACGGCTCCAGCAGCGGGTTGCCGCGGCTGCCAGAGCCGCCGCTTTCGTCGATGCCGCTGAAGACTTCCGAGACGCGCAGGTCGAACAGCGTCGGGCGGGTCAGCGTGCGCGAGTAGGCGCCGCGGATCACCACATCCTCGCTGAGCCCGTATCGGGCGGTGATGCTGGGCAGGAATTCCTGATAGTCGTTCTCGATCGAGATCGGCGTGGAGATCCCGTTGCCGAGGGAGAAGCCGTTCGACGTCTGCGTCGTGTCCACATAGCGAAGGCCGGCGTTGACGAGCAGGTCGTCAAACTCGAACGTCGCCTCGGCGTAGGCGGCGAAGGTTTCTTCCTCCCCGCTGAAGGTCCGGCTTGCGGTGTTCTGCTGGAAGTCGCGCAGGATCGCCCCGTCGATCGCCACGCCGGGAATGTCGACGACGCCGACCGGGCCGGTGCGCGGCGCGCTGACCGCGCTCTCGTCGAAGCCGTTCGGCAGATAGAGTTCGAGAATCCGGCGCGGATCGGCGGTGATCACCGTATCGGGGAAAGACGCCGGCGCGCCGTTGATGCTGAAATCGTTGACGACGAGCGCGTCCGCCAGCGACGGCAGCGTGCGCAGGTCGGTGTCCGCGGCGGCGTTGTCGACGCGCACCTCGAAGGAATTGCGGGAGATGTCGCGATCGGCGTAACGCGCGCCGAAATCGATGCGCTTCAGCGGACTGTCGTCGAATTCCCGAGAGAAATCGAGCTTGGTGCTGAATTCCTCGTCCCGGTCGTCCGCCGGGCGGATCAGGAAGACATTGATGAAAAATTCCGACGGATCGGAATTCGCTGAATAATCCGTACCCGGCGTCGAAAACTCGATGAACGGACCGTTAATCGCATAAGTCACGTCCTCTCGGGTCTGTGCGCCGGTCGCGAGGTCGCCGCGCGCGAAGGACAGAAGCTGGCCCTGGCGCTCGACCTCGCGCCGGGAATAACCGACGAAGGGCGTCGCCGTCCAGCCGCCGCCGAGATCGATGTCGGCCTTGCCGGAAATCTGGTAGAAATCTTCGTCAGATGACAGATCGTTCGCGGCGATGCGCTGCTGCACCGTCGAGAATGTGCCCGAGGTAAACACGCCGTTCTCGATCATGCCGTTCGTCACGGCTTCGATCTGGCTTTCCGGCGGCGCGTCGGCGCGGGTGAAGAAACGATCCGAATCGATGCTGGCGTAAATGCCGTCGATGGTGATCTCGACGCTGTCGCTCGGGCGGTACTGCACGCCGGCGGTCACGCCGAGGGTTTCGCGATCCTCGACATCCACCTGGTAGTTGATGGTTTGCGGCACGAGCGCGTCGAGTTGCTCCTGGGATGCGGTTGCGCGCAGGCTTTCCGTGGCCGGCGCAGCCAGCGGGCGGACGCTGATGCCGCCGTTGCTGTCGGTCTTGAAGGCGGTGTCGGAATAGGCGACGGAGGCGGTGACGCCGATCTTGTCGTTCCAGTTCTGGCTCAGCACCGCCGCGAAGCGCGGTCCGACATCGTCTGCGGTCTCGCTGATCTGCGCCTGGCCGGACACGGAGAAATTGAACCCGTCGCGGTCGAAGGCGTGCGGCGTGCTCAGTTGCACAAGGCCGGCGAGGCCGCCCTCGATGTCGCCGGCGGTCGGCGATTTTTTCACGGTGACGTTGTCGAACAGTTCGGAGGCGAGAATCTCGAAGTTGAAGCCGCCGCTGACGTCGCCGAAGCTGCCGCCGAAGCGTCCGGACGTGCCGTTGTTGGTGCCCGTGACGCCGTTGATCTCAACCCGGGTGAACTCTGCGCCGAGGCCGCGAAGGTTGATGGACTGACCGTCGCCGGTGTTGTTGCGGAAGAGCGTGACGCCAGGCACGCGTTGCAGCGATTCGGAAATGTTGAGGTCGGGAAACTTGCCGAGATCCTCGGCCGAGATCGCATCGACGAAACCGGTCGCGTCGCGCTTTTGCTCAAGACTGTTCAGAATGCTGCCGCGCACGCCGGTAACGACGATCTCGTCGACCGCGGCCGCGTCCGCCGCATCCTGGGCGAAACTCTGACCGGCCGCCAGCGCAGCGAACGATGCGCCCGCGGCGAGCGTTGACCGCGCCAATTCCTGCATACGATGTCTCATGGGTACCCCTCGTTGAATTCAGTGCAAGCGCCCCGATCCGCCCCGCTGAAGGGGAGACCAAAAAGCGCTGTTCGGATTGAGTCGGTATATTTAATACCGTCACGTGATTAATAATTACGCAAGAATTGCTACGGTTTGATGACCGGCGCCGGAGGGTGCGGATAAAATTTTTTTGTCAGTCAAGAGGCGGCAGCACGACAAGCGCGTCGGCCACAGGGCGGGGGCCCTGGGGGTCGGACGGCGTATTGGCGACGCGCGAGCGGATCGCCAGGGTTGTCGAGCCGCCGCCGTCAAGGTTGAGAGCGTCGCGCGCGCCGAGCGCGCCCATCAGCGCGCGCAACTCCGCGATGGTGGCGCCGACGCTGACGCCGGGCCGCCGGCCGTCGACCGTAACCAGAAGGATGCGTGCGTCGTCGCGGATGCCGACGGCCGTGCGGGGATTTCTGAGGTTGATCCATTCATGCGCGGCGTCCGCCTGGCGCAGCGGGACATCCGCGTCCATGGGCCAGCCCTCCTCGTCGGCGCGGTCCACGTCGGCGCCGGCGAAACGCAACAGCGGCGCGCCGTTGACGGCGAAAGCCGGCATGCGCGCCGCACTGATCCGGTTGCGGATGAAAACGCGCGAGGCCGTCGCCGCGCGCGCCTCCATCTCGTCGGCGCGCTCGCCGCTCGCCAGGACGAGATAGCCGTCCTGATTGCGCCAGTCCGCGGGGACGGCGCGCGAGAGCGCGCCGTCATGGCCGACATAGGCCGCCCAGAGACCCTCGCGCGGCGGCTCGAAGCCGGCGAGCCGGTCGTAAACGACAATCTCGTTCTCATCCGTACACGTAACGTCATGCAGGGCCGACGATGTGGGCGCGTCGCCGGGATTGCCGCAGTTCCGGCTCCGCCCGTGTCGCCGATTGACGCCGTCGGCGACGGTCACGGATCCGTCGTCCCATAAAAGTTCGGTCGACGTCTCAAGGCGGGTTATCGCCGTTTCCCTCGCCCGGCCGTCGCCGAGGACAAGCGCGCTGCGGCCGGCAACGCTTTCGCTGATCACCCGGCCGTCGATTACGCTCAGACCGGCGATGTCGCCGATGACGCCGTTTTCTTCGCTGAGAACGAAAAAACTCGCATTGACCGCGGCGATGGCGCCCGCACGGTCCGCGATGGCCGCGACGGGTTCGGCGCCGGCGATCTTTTCATTGGCGAGCGCGATGGAAAGGCGGCCGCGAAAGGCGGCGGGATCGATCTCGATAATGTCCAGGCGCCACGGTCCGGCGTCATGATCCGGCGCATCGCTGAGACGGTGAAGCGTGTAGCCGCATGCGCGCAGCGCGTTGGCGACCGGCGCGGACCGGGCCGCCTCTGCGCCGTCATAGCGTCCGGCGTTGATGATCGCGTAAGTCCGCCGCGCATCGCCCGGATAGGGGTAGAGGACGGTTTCAAGGAACGCGTCTTCGTTGTCCCGCGCGCCCCCGCTGGCTTGCGCGCCCTCGTTGTCTTGCGCACAAGCGCCGTACCGACTTTCGTCCGCGGGCGAACGCAATGGCGGGCTGCGCCAGGTCCATTCCTGCGGCCCCTCTTGCGGCCTCTTTTCCAGCGCCGCCGGGAGCGGAGCGGGCGCGCCGATGCGCACCGCGTGGCGCCACAGGCCGGCGGCGAGCCGGGTTGTTGTGGTCTCCTGCGGCAGGTCGGCGGCGCCGAGGGGAATGGAGACGCCGGCGAGGGCGGGGCGGCCTTCGCCGGACGCCAGGGCGCACCCGGTCAGCGCCAGAAACGCCGCCATCGCGAACACCCGCCGGGCGGGGATTGCGTAGGCAAAAACGATGCGCCGGATCGTCGCCGTCGCGCCAGCCTTGCGCCTTTCCAACCCCACGGATCACCCCTGCCTAATTAAATACTGGCGAGGAAATAATTCCATAAAAGGGCTTTGTAAATACTGCTGCGGGATATATGTTGCACGGATCGCCGAATGCGCCTGGCCGGCGGATGCGGCGGGAGGATTATCCGGGAGAAGGCGTTTTGCGGCCGGTCAGTGAGTTGAAGTTGATTGCGAGCCATCTTGCGGTGGTTCGCGAAGTGCACCGGGCGGGCTCGGCGACCCGGGTCGATCTCGCGGCGGCCACCGGCCTGTCCACGCAGTCGCTGACGAGGATCACCAAGCAGCTACTGGACGACGAGATGCTGGTGGAGGGGGAGCGTCGGATTGTCGGCCGCGGTCAGCCGGCGATCTACCTCTCGATCAGGCCGGGCCGTCTTGTCTCTTTCGGACTGGTGATCGAGCACGACCAGATCACCTGCGTCGCATCCGAACTCGGCGGGGAGCAGATTTTCTTCCTCAAGCGGCGGGGGGCCTACGAAAACGCCGGCCGCGCGATCGATGAGGCGGCGGCGATGCTCGCCACGGCCTGCGAACAGACGCCGGAGGAGGCGTACGCCCTCGGGGTCGGCGTTTCGGTCTCCGGGTTCTTCTTCGAGGAGGGCACGCGCCGCTTCGTTTCCAGAAACGACGTCAAGGGATGGAGCGCGATCGACCTGACGGAGGCGCTGAAGCTGCCGTCGCCGATGCCGATATTCGTTGAGAATGACGGTCGCGCCGCGGCGATCGGTCAGGCCGTCGACGGCGTCGGGCGCAACATCGACAGCTTCTTCCTGATCCTGATGACCAAGGGGCTCGGCGGCGGTTTCGTGCACAAGGGCGAACTCATCCGCGGACGCCTCGGAAACGCCGGGGAGGTGGCGAATTTCGTGCCGCGCACGCCGTCGCTGGAGCGCCCCGCCATGGAGAGCCTCGTCAATTTTCTGCGCCAGGAATGGGGCGCGCCGCCCTCGGAAACGGAAATCGACAAGGCGATCCGCGACAATGACCCGGCGATGACCCAGTGGCTCGACAGGGCGTCCAGGTCGCTGGAGCCGGCGCTTCAGGCGATCACCGCGCTGCTCGATCCGAAAGCCGTGATCCTCGCGGGCCGGATGCCGCCCTCGGTGCGTCAGGCGATGGCCGAGCGCCTCGTCATCGAAGGCGTCACCTATGCCGGCTTCAAGGCGCCGACTCCCGAGATCCTGGTCGATCCGAAGACGGATTGCCTGTCCGTGGGGGCCGCCGCCCTGCCGGTGGCGGCGTTCCTGTACAGTTAGGGCGTTGGCGAGGCTTCCAGCATCCGGAACAGGCTCGCCCTCAGAAACCATATCAAGACGCCCGCCGAAACGACGCTCGCCCCGGTAAGGGCGATCGCGCGCGCGTTCATGGTCGCAACCGCGGCCGCCAGCGAAATGCAGCCATAGATCACGATGATGGACAGGAGCCACAGCGCGACCGTCTTCCATAATGGCGGGCCGCCGGCGCCCTCCCGTTCCCGGTCGACGGCGCGCCAGCCCGGTCCGCCCACCCGCACTTTTCGCGCAAAGGCGCGGCACGGATCGGTGGGGCCCGCCCGGCTCGTCAGATACGCGGTGGCGACGGTCAGCGCGCCGCATGCGACGCTGTTGATCGTCATGACCAGCGCGAACCCCGAATTTGCGGACATGTCGAATGTCAGGGCGAGGACGTTGCCGACGACGACGCTTGAGCCCAGCGCGGCGATCTCGGCCCAGATCGTCAGCCGCCACCAGTACCACCGCGCGATGGCGGCGAATGCGGCGCCCGCCTGGATGACGATGAGATATTTGTAAACCCCGATGATGCTCGTCAGCAGACCGGTGAGGGCGATCGCCAGCGCCAGCGCGGCCATGGCGACGATCGCCGCCGCCTCGACGATTCGGGCGCCGGCGCCGTTTCTGTCGCGGCCGAATGCGCCGTACACGTCGTTCACGAAATAGGACGCGCCCCAGTTCAGTCGCGAGTCGACGGTGCTCATGAAAGCGGACCAGAAGGCGACGGTCATCAGCCCCGCGCCGCCCGCGGGAAGAAACCTGTCGGCCACGAGCGCGTAGGCGACTTCGTTGTCGTCGAGGCCCGGGAAGTAGATCAGGGCCAGCGCGCCGATGGCCAGCCATGGCCACATGCGCGCGACATAGTGCAGCAAGGCGAAGAACAGCGCGGTCAGGGCCGCATCGGACTCCGACCTTGCCGAGACCAGCCGCTGAACGAAAAGGCCGCTGCCCGGCGCGGTCTGCCACCATCCGAAGGCCAGCAGCAGCCAGATCGACGCATCGTCCGGGCGAAACAGGCTGAACAGGCTGTCGGCGTCGGGAAGCGCCTCAATGAGCCGGGCGTATCCGCCGTGGTCGCGCGCGCCCGCGCGCACGGCGAAATAGGCCACGAAGACGCTGGCGACGACCGCCGCCGTCAGTTGGGCGATGTCGGTTTGCACCACCGCGCGAAACCCCGCGGCCATGGTGTAGGCGACGGTCAGCGCCATCACGGCGACGGTGAGAAGCGACGCTTCCGACGCCAGGAACGGCCCGATCCTGAAGGTCGGATCGCCCGACAGCCCCAGAAGTTCCTCGACGAGAATATGCGAGGCGTAAGTGACCGAGGCGAGGACAAGGACGTTGACCACCCCGGCGTCGAACACCGCCGTCGCCGCGCGCAGCCAGCGCGTCGGCGCCCCGTCGCCGTAGCGCAGGGACAGGATCTCGACCTTGGTGAGGACGCCCGACCGGCGCCAGTAGCGCGCGAAGAAGAACAAGGTGGCGAGGGCGCCGGGAACGCCGGCCAGCCAGAACCAGTTGCCGGAAAGTCCGCCCCCGTAGAACGCGCCGGCGACCAGCAGCGGCGTGTCGGTCGAAAGCGACGTGGCGGCGAGCGAGCCGCCGAGCACGAACCACGGTATGCGCCGGCCGGCGGCGAACCGGTCGGCGACGGTCGTCGAGGCGGGTTTCGCTGTCGTCAGTAAGGGCGCGAGAATAACCGGCGTGAACAGTGCAATGATGGTCCAGTCAATAACGCCCATTACGCAAGCGGCTTTCAGGTCCTGTCCTTTGCGCCATCGTTGCGCATTCGCATCTCATGCATGTGACACCCTGAAAAACCAAGCCTGAAAAACCAACCTCGAACAAAGAACCGGGCAGAGCGGCCTGCGCGAACGAAAAAACCGGTTGCGAGGAAACGCAGTCCGACCAGGGCTGGACCGGACTGCGCCGGCAAAGATGCGCCAAGAAAAGACGGGCCAAGAAAAGCGCCCGGCATTTTCGCCGGCCTTGCGGGAACGTCCGCCGCGACCGCGTGTTCGCTCAGTGTAAGTTAATAGAAAGCAGCAGGAGGCTTTCATGTTAGGATGGGCTCTCACCTTTTTCGTTATCGCCATCATCGCGGCCGTTTTCGGTTTCGGCGGCATCGCCGCCGGCGCGGCGAGCATCGCGCAGATACTGTTTTTCGTATTCCTGGCGCTTTTCGTCATCGCCATGATCGCGCGCGCCGTTCGCGGCCGCCCGCCGGTCTGAGCCGCGTTTTTCTAATCCGCGCCGGTCAGGACACGCCGTTTCACGCCTTGAACGGGCGCGTCACAAACAAAGGCGCCGCGGCAGCCGCCGCGGCGCCTTTTCGTTCCAACGGCCGCCGACGCGGCGGGCCGAAAAACGGGCGATCGCGGAAGAGCGTGAAGCCGCAACGGATCGTTGACGACGAAACCTGTCGATTGGGCAGGCAACGGAGGATCATATGAGTGCATACGGAAAAGGCGCCGACGTCAAATGGGAATGGGGCGACGGCTTCGGCGCCGGCAGGATCAAGGAACGGTATACGGAGAAAGTTACGATAACGATCAAGGGGGCCGAAGTGACGCGGCGCGCCAGCCAGGAAAACCCGGCTTACCTCATCGTTCAGGAAAACGGCGACGAAGTTCTGAAAAGCCATAACGAGCTGGTGGAGGGGGCGTAATGTCGAAGTCGTTCAAATACGACCATATCGATTTCAAGCCCCCTGGCGAGGTCGCGCGCAACGCCGAAAAAGGTCTCGATCTGCGTCGCCGGTTCGACCGGGGCGGAACCGAGATTGGCGTGGCGCGCGCGCGATCTGAAAAACCGCCGGTCGCTGTCCCCCGACACGATTGAGCGGATGGCCGCGTATTTCGCGCGTCACGAGGTCGACAAGGGCGCGGGCGATGAAGAAAGCGGACAAGGAGGCTGACAATGGATGACGGACAGCGCCCAGGCGTCAAGAACGAAGAAACCTACGAGGCGTTGCGCGACAAGGGCGCCAGCAAGGAAAAGGCCGCGAGGATCGCGAACGCCCAGGCCGACGCCTCCCGCGCGCCATTGAAAAAGGGCGGCAAGGCGCCGCCAGCAGCTTCCAGGGACAAGGGGAGGACGCGTTCCTAGAAGCGGTATCCGAGGCTGACGCGAACATTGCGGCCGACGATCGGCCGGCCGAAGGTCGCGGTCGTTACGTCGCCAGTGGCCGGCGCGAACAGGTCGCCGCGAACATTGCCTTCCGTCAGGCCGATGGTGTTGGTGACGTTGTCGGCGATCACCCGCACTTCGACGCCGTTTTCGAAATAGAACTGCGCGCCAAGGCCGAGCGTGGTGTAGGAGGGCAGGAGAACGCCGTTCGCGAAGTCCTGGAACCGGTCGCTCACATTGAAGATGTCGGCGAAGATCGAGCCGGAAACGCCGGCCACATTGTTGAATTCGTACCGCGGACGGATCGAGACGATGCGTGTCGGAATGCGCGGGACGCGGTTGCCGAAGATGGCGTCGTCGATGGTGATGCCGCCGCCGGCGACTTCCAGCCCGTCAAGTTCCGGGTCTTGAAAGGTCGCCTTGGCGTTGAGCGAAAAGCCGAAATATGTGTCGGTCTGGATTTCCGCCTCCAGCCCCAGCGTTGACGACGACTGGGTCACGGCGGCGTCGATGGTCTGACCGTCGAGGTCGAAGACCGGCTCGGTAAACGGCAGTTCCTCGATATCGCTGTAAAAACCGGTGACGAACGCCTCTACGCCCGGAACGTTCAGCTTGAAGCCGCCCTCCACCTGAAAAACGTCGCCAACGGGCACCGCTTCCGGATCGCCGCCGCCTTCGCGCGCCGTGGCGAGGTCGTCGATATCCGGCGTGCGGAAACCGTCGCTGACCCGCGCGAAGGCGGCCAGATCTTCGAGGATCACGTAGTTGGCGCCGAACGACCAGGCGAACTCCGAGAAGGTGTCGCGAAACGACAGGAATTCGCCCGTGCCCGAGACGACCGCATCGTCGGCCGTGGTCGGAAGGTCCCCGGGCCGGAGGAGGGAATTGTCGTCGGAAACGTCGAATGCGGCCTCCGCTTCGGTCACGCCCTCGATGGTCACGTGTTCATAACGAACGCCGCCGTCAAGGCGAAGGCGATCGGTCACGTCCCATTCGTTCGATGCGTAGAACGCGATGACCTCTCCGTCCCCGGCGTAATTCTGGAAGAACGACCCGGCGTAATCGGTGAAGGCGTTCTGCGTCAGGGCGCCAAGGGGATCGCCGGCGGCGTCGACGGCGGTCAGTTCCAGATTGCGCGGCGCGCCGGCGATTTCATGGACATAGGTTCCGAAGCCCTGAAGCTGGTCGATGGAGTAAAAGCTCGTATAAAGACCGCCGGTGATGTTGTGCGTCCCCGCGAGGAAATCGAAGGATTTGGAGATCTGCACATCGTTGATGAAATTCTCGATCTGCGTGTTGACGGCGAAAAACCCGCTCGTGCCGATGAGACCGTTGCCGGCGTTGCCGCCGACGCCGTCCGTCGACAGGGCGAAGGGCGAGCCGTCGGCGAAGGTCGCGACAACTTCCGCGACGCCCGAACCGAAAGCGTCCTGCGCCGCGGAGAGCTGGCTGTCGAGAAACACGTTGCCGTCCTCGAAGGAAAACGGGATGGCGGAATTGAACTGGATTTCGCCGCTGACGTAACGGCTGCGGTTGGTGACGGTCCAGCCGCCGTCCAGCTCGTAGAAAAACTCCGCCCCAAGATTGAAGACATCGTTGTGAATGCCGTCGGCGAGGTCGAAATCGTCCGTACCCCCGTCGGGTCGCAGGATGCTGACGAACCGTTGATCATTGGAGACGAGGGTGTCGAAATTGGCGTCGAAACCGGGGATGGAGGTCAGGTCCCCGTTCTCGTCGAGGTCGAGCGGAACCGCGAGCAGGAAGAGGTTGCGGTCATTGACATAGCCGGCGCTGACCGTGATCTCGCCGCGGTCGAAGGATCGGGTGACGCTGCCGCGGATCTGGCCGCCTTCGTCGGCCCGGAAGCCGGGGTCGCGAACGCCGTCGGCCACGCGGTAAAAGCCGCCCACGGAGAAGGTCGTGTCTTCCGACAGCGGCCCGGCGTAATTGGCGTCGACCCGGCGATGTCCGAAATCGCCCCATTCGACGCGCACGGCGCCTTCGGGCGTATCGCCGCCGCGTTTCGAGATATGATTGAAGATCCCGCCCGGCGCGTTGGAGGCGAAGATGGACGACGTGCCGCCGCGCACCGCCTCAAGCCGGCTGGTCGCGCCGTCGATGCGGAACATGCCGTCCGGCGTCAGAAAGCCGACGCCCTGTTCCTCGAACACCGGCAGGCCGTCGACGAGAATCTTGGAAAACCGGAATTGCCCCGGCGCCGGGATGCCGCGAATGAACACATTCGCCGCGCTCTGGCCGCCGGAGGATTCCGCCCAGACCCCCGGCACTTCGAGGTAGAGGTCGGACAGCGTCAGCGGGGCGACGTCGCGAATCAGTTCCTCGTCAAAGGTTGTGATCGATACGGACGATTCGAACTGGGTGATCTCCGAGCCGCCGGCCCGGCCGGTGACGATAATCTGGTCAAGGCCCTGCGCGCCGTCTTCGCCGGTCTGCGCGAACGCCGAGCCCGGACCCGCCCCGCACGCGGCGGCGGCCGCGGCGCACAAGAGTTTCGCTTTCACGTGTGATCGTTTCATTCAAGCCTCCCATGGGCGCAGTGTTTATGATGTGACTGTCGCTTGTGCGGAGAAGCTACGCGGGCGAGGAGTAATTTGCAAGCGCTTGCATATCTGTTTTTCAAAACTGTTGTCTATTTACGACGTTATAAGAATTGAATTTTATGGTTTCTTCATGTTGCGCTGCGGTATTTCTGTTGACCATAATGCAAGCCCTTGCATTTTGATATCAGCGGTCTACCAATCAATTCTCGGCGATACGCGGTAGACCGTTGCCGCGCCGCGACTCGGGTATGCGGGACGGGCACAGCAGAGACAGCAGAAACGGGGACAGCAAAGGAGGGCGGCGTTGCCGGACATTAATCTCGGAACGATCGATCTTGCGATCATCGGCGCCTATTTCGTTTTCCTGATCGGTCTCGGCCTCGCCCTGTCCACCAGGAACAAGGGCGCGGACGACTACTTCCTCGCCGGCCGTCACATGACCTGGCCCTTCATTGGGCTCTCCCTGTTCGCCTCGAACGTGTCGAGCACGACGCTTGTCGGGCTTTCCGGCGACGCTTACGCCACGGGCATATCGGTCTACAACTATGAATGGATGGCTGCGGTGATCCTGGTGATCTTCGCGATTTTCTTCCTGCCTATCATCCTGCGCCGCCAGGTGTTCACCATGCCGGAGTTTCTCGCCGGGCGTTTCGACAACCGCATACGAACCTATTTCTCCCTGCTGACCCTGTTTCTGGGCATCGTCGTGGAAACCGCCGGCTCGCTCTTCGCGGGCGCATTGCTGGTGCAGCTCATCGTTCCTGACATGCCGCTGTGGCAGATCATGACCGCGCTCGCGGTCGTGGCCGGATTCTACACCCTGACCGGCGGCCTGTCTGCGGTGATGCTGACCGACGCGGTGCAGGCGATCCTGCTGCTGGTCGGCTCGCTGGTCATCACCGTCGTCGCCCTCGACAAGGTCGGCGGGGTCGGCGTCGTCATGGCCGAGGTTTCGCCGGAGAAGCTGAGCCTGATCCGCCCGATCGGTGACGAGGGCGTGCCGTGGCTCGGCCTGATCACCGGCGTTCCGTTGCTCGGTTTTTACTATTGGGCGACCAATCAGGCGATCGTGCAGCGGGCGCTGGCGGCGAAATCCGTCGATCACGGACGCTGGGGGGCGCTCTTCGCCGGCGTCCTGAAACTGCCGCCGCTATTCATCATGGTGCTGCCGGGCAGCATCGCGATCCTTCTGTATCCCGATCTTGAGCGCGCCGATCTCGTCTACCCGACGCTGATGTTCGATCTCTTGCCGGTCGGCCTGCTCGGCCTGACCGTGGCCGGATTCATCGCCGCGATCATGTCGCAGATCGATTCCGCCCTGAACTCGGCCTCGACCCTCGTCACCATGGATTTCGTGCGCCGCTGGAAGCCCGGCCTGGAAAGCCGCACGCTGATGAATATCGGGAGGCTCGTCATGGCCGGGTTTCTGATCTTCGCGGTCGTCTGGACGCCGTTCATCGCCAATTTCCGGTCCATCTTTTCCTATATCCAGACCATGTTTTCCTACGCCGTGCCGCCGGTTGTCGCGCTCTTCCTCGTCGGGGTTTTCTGGCGCCGGGCCAACGCCGACGGCGCCTTCGCCGGCGTGCTGGTCGGGCTTGCTGTCGGCGCCGCCGCTTTTGTCGCCATCGAAATTCTGGGGCTGTTTTCGCTGCATTTCCTCTACATGGCGCCGATCCTGTTTTTGCTCTGTGTCGCGACGATCACAGTGGTGAGCCTGCGCGGCGGCCCGCCGGACCCGGACCGGATCGCCGACTATATGTGGTCGGTCCGCGCCTTCGCGGCCGAAGGACGCGCGCTGCGCGGCGTTCCGTTCTGGCGCAATTATCGCGTGCAGGCCATCGCCCTTCTTGCGGCGACCGGCCTTATCGTTTTCATGTTCCGCTAACCCTTTGAAGGAATGCATGCCCATGACACCCTGGTGGCGCGGCGCGGTGATCTATCAAATTTATCCGCGCAGTTTTTTCGACAGCAATAATGACGGGATCGGCGATCTCGCCGGCATCGCCGAAAAGCTCGACTATGTCGCGTCGCTCGGCGTCGACGGGATCTGGCTGTCGCCCTTTTTCACCTCGCCGATGCGCGATTTCGGTTACGACGTCGCCGACTACTACGCCGTCGATCCCATTTTCGGCTCCATCGAGGAGTTCGACCTCCTGGTGGAGCGCGCCCATGCGCTGAACCTCAAGGTCATCATCGACCAGGTTTATTCGCATACGTCCGACAGGCATCCGTGGTTTCTGGAAAGTCGCAGCAGCCGGACGAACGAGCGGTCCGACTGGTATGTGTGGGCCGACGCCAGGCCCGACGGCGCGCCGCCCAACAACTGGCTGTCCATGTTCGGCGGCCCCGCCTGGTCATGGGATACGCAGCGGCGGCAATATTATCTGCATAATTATCTTTCCGAACAGCCGGATCTGAACTTTCACAACCCGGACGTTCAGGAGGCGATCCTCGACGTCTCGCGGTTCTGGCTCGACCGCGGCGTCGACGGGTTCCGGCTCGACGTTGCGAATTACTATTTCCACGACAAGGCCCTGCGGGACAATCCGGCGACCGGGGTGCGCGACGCCTCGCGGCCCTATCAGTTCCAGCACCACCGCTATAACCGGTCGCAACCTGAAACGCTCGGCTTCCTGAAGCGGCTGCGGGAGGTGCTGGACGGTTACGACGACAGGATGAGCGTCGCGGAAATCGCCAGCGCCGCCCATATCGAACGCAGCATCGAATATACCGACGGCGGCGACCGTCTCCACACGGCGTATAATTTCCTGTTCCTCGAAAGCGAGACGCTGACGCCGGACCTGATCCGCCGCGGCCTGTCGCAGTGGACCAGCCGGGACGCCTGGCCGTCCTGGTCGTTTTCCAATCACGATGTGAAGCGCGCCGTGTCGCGCTGGGGCGGGGGCGAGCCCGACCCCGTCTTCGCGAAACTTCTCCTGGCGCTCCTGTGTTCGCTGCGCGGGACGGTATTCATCTACCAGGGTGAGGAACTCGGCCTTGCGCAGGCGGACGTGCCGTTTGAAAAACTTCAGGACCCGGAGGCCATTCGCTTCTGGCCCGCCAATCTGGGCCGTGACGGCTGCCGCACGCCGATGCCGTGGCAGGCGATGCGCCCCAATGCGGGCTTTTCCGCTGCGACGCCCTGGCTGCCCGTGGACCCGAAACACGAAGCCGCCGCTGTCGATCAACAGGACGCGCTGCCGCAATCGGTGCTGAACTTTGCGCGCGGCTTCCTGGCTTTTCGCCGCGGCCGCGCGGCGTTGATCGCCGGCGACATCGCGTTTCACGACGCTGACGATCCTGTCCTGGTTTTCGAAAGAAGCGCGGGCGACGAACGGCTCCTGTGCGCGTTCAACCTCGGCGCGGAAACAAAACGGGCGACGCTGAATATCGGCGCAGGGCTCTTGCGCGCGTTGGAAACGGGGCTGGCGGGAACGGTCGAAAACGGCCATACTCTTGTCCTTCCGCCTTTCGCGGGCGTCATCGCAACAACGGGAACCTGACGGGATCATCGGCGCTCATATGTCCAAGTCTCGGTTGAAATCGGAAGACAGGCCGGTTGGCGGAACATTGACGACGATGAGCGAAATCGCCCGCATGGCGGGCGTTTCCGAATCGACTGTCTCCCGCGCGCTGTCGGACAGCCCCCTCGTCGCGGAGAAAACTCGCGAGCGCATCCGCAAGATCGCGCAGGCGGCGAATTTTTCCGTCAATCAGCAGGCGCGCAATCTCGCCCTCGGCCAGTCGCGCACCATCGAGGTGATATTCCCGATCGAGCCCGGCACGCTGCAACAGGTTTCCGATCCCTTCTTCGTGGACATGCTGGCGGCCCTCACCGATGAACTGGCGAACCGTCAATATGACGTCCTGCTGACCAAATCGACCCCATGGGACGCCAATCGTCCGGGCTGCGCCTTTCTGGGCGGTCGCGCGGACGGCGTCATTTTCGTGGGGCAGGGACGCCATCGCGCCGACATTCGCGACTTCGCCCGCGCCCAGCGGCGGGTGGTGGCGTGGGGCGCGGTCAGCGAGGAGAACGATCACTGCGTCGTCGGCAGCGACAATATCGGCGGCGGGCGCATGGCGACGGAGCATCTCCTGAAGATCGGCCGCAGGTCGATCGTTTTTCTCGGCGACCGAACCCTGCCGGAAATCGCGCAACGCTATGACGGCTACCGCATGGCGCTTGCCGCCGCCGGTTGCGACGTGAAGGAGGATCTTGTCCTGTCCGCGCCCTTCGACATCGAGGAGGCGCGCCGCGCCTCTGCGCCGCTGTGCGGTCTTTTTCCGAAATTCGACGCGATTTTCGCGGCCAGCGACATGATCGCCCTCGCGGCCATCGCCGCCCTTCGCGAAGGCGGCATCTCGACGCCGGCGGACGTCTCCATTGTCGGCTTCGACGGCATCCCCGCCGGCGCCCATGTGGACCCGAGCCTGACCACCGTGCGCCAGGACGTGCGCCGGGGCGGAAGCGTCCTTGTACGGAAAATGCTGGAGATTCTCGACGGCGGCGACGGCGCCTCCGAGCGGCTGCCGGTCGAGTTGATCGTTCGCCGCTCATGCGGCGGCGGCGCGAAGGCGGACCTCAGGACGTGACCGCGTCCCGGAGCGGCGGCAGGCGGCGCCGGGTCGCGGTGTCGAAGTAAAGCGCGCGCGCCTCGTCAACGAGGATGACGACGGCCGCGCCCGGTCGCGGCGGGGCCGGGGCCAGCGCTTCAAAGTCGCGCGACGGCGCGACGACCCGCAAGGGGCCGAGGGCCGTTTGCGCCGTCACCAGGGTTTCGCGGGCGAGCGGTTCGATGTCCGTCACCGCGCCCGCGATGCGGCCGACGCCGCCGTTCCCGCCGGCGCCCCCGTCCGCGGTCGCATTGCCTGGAAGCGCCAGTCTCAGATGCTCCGGGCGCAGCCCCATCAGCGCCGGGCCGTCGCGTATGTCGGCGCGCGCAAGGGCGAGGTCGCCGGCCCGGGCGAGGCCGTTCTCGATGTGGACGGGCGTCAGGTTGATCTCCGGCCAGCCGAAGAACCGGGCCACGGCGACGCTCGCCGGCGCCATGATAAGGTCCGCTGACGGACCGAACTGGAGGACACCGCCATCGCTGACGCAGGCGGCGACGTCGCCGAGGGCCAGCGCTTCGGACTGGTCATGGGTGGCGATCACGCCGGTCAGCCGAAACCGGCGCTGAATGTCGCGGATGAGCGCGCGAAGGGCGATGCGCTTGGGCGCGTCCACATTGGCGAGCGGTTCGTCCATGAGGAGGATGCGCGGACGCTTGACGAGCGCGCGGGCGAGCGCGACGCGCTGGCGCTGGCCGCCGGAGAGCGCGTCGGGGCGCCGGTCGAGCAGGTCCGCAACCTTCACGGCGGCGGCGATCTCCATCACGCGCGCGTCGGCCTGCGCGCGTGAAAGCGACAGAAACTTGAGCGGGTAGGCGATGTTTTTCCGCACGCTCATATGCGGGTAAAGGGCGTAGTTCTGAAACACGAAGCCTATGTCGCGCGCGCGCGGCGGAACGCCGGTCATGTCGCGGCCGTCGAACAGGACCCGCCCTTCCTGCGCCTGCAACAGGCCGGCGATCAGCATCAGGAGCGTCGTCTTGCCGCCCCCGGACGGCCCCACAAGCGCGGTGACGCGCCCCGAGGGCAGGCTCAGGCTGACATCGGCGACCGCTCGCCTGTCCCCCCAGCGGCGCGTGACGCCGTCTAGCGTGATTTCGGTCATTCAAATCACGCTCCGCCACCCGCCGGGGCGCGCGACGGCCCGCAGGGCCAGCCCGATAAACAGGACCGGCGGCAGGGCATAAAGCAGCGCTAGCGAGGCCAGGGCGCCGTAATCGACGCCGAGGCTTTCGTCCGCCAGCCGGTGCACATACATGCTAAAAGTCCAGCGTTCCTGGCTGAGAAAGACGACGCGCGCGATCACGTAGTCTCCCCATCCGACCATGAAGGCGAGCACCGAGACGGCCGCCGCCGCCGGCGCCGCCAGGGGCAGCGCCGCGTCGCGAAACGCCCCGATGCGCGACGCGCCGTCGGCGAGGGCGCTCATTTCCAGCACCGGCGGGATGCGGTCGAAGGCCGCCTTCATGAACAGGATGGCAAACGGCAATTCCAGCGCGCTGAGCGCCAGGATCGCGCCCGCGGGGGTATCGATCAGCCCCAGCCGCTCAAGCGCCAGAAATTGCGGCGCCAGGAGGGCCATGGTCGGAAATGCCTGCGCCGCGAACAGGCCGATCAGCAGCGGCGCGCGCCAGGAAAAAGCCGTCCGTGAACAGACATAACCGGCGAGCGTCGCGGCGGCGGCGACAAGCCCCGCATGCCCCGCGGCGACAAGCACGCCCGTGAGGGCGGCGTCGATCGCGCTCGGCGCCGGGAAAAAAGCCCTCGCGCCGCCGGCCGCTCCCGCGCCTGCTTGCCCAATCCCGGCGATCATGTCGCCGGTGACGGCCGCGGCGAGGTTGCCGCCGGCCTGGGGGGCGAGGGCGACAAGACCGAGGGCGAGGGCGGTCCCGGCGAGGACGAGCGCCGCGCGCAGGCGGCCGTCCGGCGTCAGGGCGACGAGGAGAGCGAAGGCGAGCCCGGCGCCGCCGAGCGCAAATCCCGGCCCCGGCGCGGCCGGCGCGCCGTCCCCGGCGGCCGCCGTCCAGACAAGCCAGCCGACGCCGGCGGCGACGGGAAACGAGATGATCGCGAGCGCCGCCGTCCACAACAGCGCCGCCCGCCGCCCCGGCGCCCCGAAGCCCCAGGCCGCCGCGGCGCGGCGCGCCCTGTCGTTGTTCCGGCCGGCCCTGCGCATCGGTTATCCCTCCGGATCCAGCGGATCGGCGGCGAGAAAACCGGCGCGGCGAAGACGCCCCCATGCCAGGGCGATGACGATTGCGCCGGCGATCAGCAGGAGGCTCGACAGCGCCGCGCCATAGCCGTAAAGGCCGTCCTCGAAGGCGCGGCGATAGATATACTGTGCGTATACGGTGGACTCGAAATTGGGGCCGCCCCCGGTAAGCAGGAGAATCAGCTGAAACGACCCGAGCAGGGACAGCGCCTGCGACGCGGCGACGACGATAATCGCCGGACGCAGATGCGGCAGGACGATGTCGGCGAGGATGTCGCCGCCCCGCGCGCCGTCCAGCCGCGCCGCGTGGACGAGATCCGCCGGCAGCGAGCGCAGCGCCGCGGTGAAAACGACCATGCCGAAGGAGACGCTGGCGACGCCTGTCGCCAGGGTGACGAAGGCGAGCGGCGCGCCGAGGCGCGGGTCCGGCCCGAGGCCGAGACCGTGAGATGCGGCGGACAGGGGGCCGCCGGGGTCGGCCGCCCATCCCCACAACATGGCGTAAACGACCCCCGGCATCACCTGCGGAGCAAGCCACAGGGCGCGGATCACCGCCGCCGCGCGCGGCGGCGCCGCATGGGCGGCGAGCGCAATGGCCAGCGCCAGACCGACGCCGAACAGGGCTGTCGCCGCGACGGCGTAGATCGCTGTCTGGGCGATGATGACGGGCAGCCGCGGATCACCCGTCAGTAAACGGACATAATTGTCCATCGACCAATCGGTGATGCGCAGATCCGGCCCCATGTTGGAAAAGGACAGGACCAGCGCAGCGCAGGCGGGGATGCACACAAAGACGCCGATCATGGCGAGGGCCGGCGAGACGAACGCCGCCGTCAGCGCTCCGCGCCCATCCGCCAGTCCGTTCTTCAGTCCGGTCGCGTGCCTGTCTTCAAGACCGTCCGCGAATGGTCCCGCCTCCGATCTCGTCTTCCATCCTGTCTTCGATCTCGCGTTCGTTTTCGCCTTGCCGGCGCCCGCTGCCGCGCCTTCAAAGGCCTTGCTCCGTTCTCCCATGACGCCCCCGGCGCTTGCCCCGGCGCGACGACCGCCGCCCCCTACGCCTCGCCGAACCTTGGCGCGAAATCAACCCGCTTTTTGCCGTCCGTGGGATTATTCCCCGTCAAGCGGCGGCAGGGTCGGAATTCGAAACGCGCGAACCTCGCGGTTCGGACGGCTGATGGCGTACAGGATGCGCGCTTCCGGCTGCGAGCGGTCCCAGGCGAAGGCTTGTCCTTCGGCGTTGACGGCGATCGTCGCGCGATGGACGAGGCGCACGCCCGCTTCGGGCAGAGCGACGGCGTAAAGCTCCTTGCGGTCGTGGCCCATCAGATAAAGCAGGCCGTCCGGGCCGAAGGCGCCGCCGGACGCGCTGTGCGGCGCCATGCGTTCAAGCACGGTTTCGGGCAACAGCCATTGTTCCAGAAGGCGCCATTCGGCGTCGAAACGCGCCACCGATCCATAGGTGTGCGGCCGGTTCGGCTCGCCGCCCTTGCCGTCGTAATTGGCGAAGCCCGCCCACCATTCGTCGCCGCGTTTCTCCGCCCAGGTCAGCGAACCGAGAGCGAAGCCAAGGGCGCGCGATCCCGCGGGGGCGAGGGTCGCCTTGTCAAAATACTCGATCGAACTCGCCATGGGCAGGTCCGGAAAGTTCGAATGGGCGCACACCAGCCGGTCTGCGTCGGCGTAGCAGCTGTTGAGATGTTCATGGGGGCCGCCCTTCCCGCCGCGCCACGCGGCGACCTTTTCTCCGTCGGATTTCCTGTACTTGCCGATGGCGTAATTGACGACGGCGTAGAAATGTTCCGCGTCGACCGCCGTTCCCTGCAACGCCTCCGGCGCGGGCCAGCGGCCGATTTCCTCGGCGGCGAGACCGGTCGCGGGCGCGGCCGGTTTTGCAGTTTGGGTTGCGGCCTGGGATACAGCGTGCGGCGCCGTCCGCGCGGCGGCGGGACCGGCGAGCATGGCGGCGATCAGGATTGTGATGTGGGTAATGCGCATACGGATTTCATCTTTCTCTGAAGCAAGAACCGGCGCGCCCGGGACGGCCGCGCCGGTTCGCTCAGGGGCTCCCCCTTGGGGAAGGGCGGCCCCTGGCTGATTGATTAGAGGCTGGCGCCGAAGCCGAACCAGAAGGTGCGGCCGAAGACGGCGCTTTCCTGCAGGAACCGGCGGTCCGGTCCGGTGACTTCCGTGCGTCCCTCGTTGTTGAGGTTCTGCGCCTCGAACAGGAAGCGGAAATTGTCGCTGATGTTGAAGCGGGCCTGCATATCGATCTGGCCCTGCGGCTCCCAGTATTCAAACCGGTCCACCGAGCTTGTGTTGATCGAGTCGAGGAATTCGCCGGCGTAGTTGTAGGAGACGCGGACTTCGAACTCGTCCGTCTGATAATAGCCGGTGATGTTGCCGATCAGATCCGGTTGCTGGAACAGGCCCTCTTCGACGGTGGAGCCGTCCGCCAGCGGAATGTCGAACTCGGTATCCACGTAAGTCACGTTGCCGACGAAACCGAAGCCGTTAAACGGCGCCGGCAGGAAGTCGAAACGCTGCTGGTACTGGGCTTCCAGGCCGAGAATGCGCGCATCCGCGGCGTTGAGGGGCTGGGTGATGTCGACATCGGTGACCAGCGGATCGAGCAGGGAGCGCACATCCGACGGCAGGGTGGCGACGTCGACGCCGAGCCGCGAGCCGGTGAAGATCTCGTTGCCGATATCCTTGTAGAAGCCGCCGACGGCGAAAACGCCGTTGCCCGGCAGATACCACTCCAGCGACACGTCCACGTTGTTGGAGGTGCGCGCCTCCAGGTCCGGATTGCCGAAGCTGATGGTCTGGTTGGTTCCGGAGACGTCGCCGACGCTGAGCCCGGCCGCAAGGTCGGAAATGTCCGGCCGTCCGATGGTCTGGGTGAAGGCCGCGCGCGCGACGAAGTTCTGCGTCACGTCCCAGCGGATCTGCGCGTTGCCGAGAACGTTCGTATAGTCGCCTTCGACGCCGACAGGCGAATTGATGTCCTGGCCCTCGAAGGACGTGTTCTCCACGCGCACGCCGCCGGAGAAGGTCCACGCGCCGCTGCGCCACACGCCCATGGCGTAGCCGCCGAAGATCTCTTCCTCGGCGTCGAAGCCGAAGTTGCGGAGCGTGCCGGAGAACGTGTCGCGGTTGTCGTTGAAGAACGCCGTCGCGCCCAGATCGTCGACGCGGAACGGGAAGCGCTGGCCGCCCTGAATGTCGACGTCGTTGAGCTGAAGGTTGACGACATCGGCGAGGGTGTAGTCGAGCGAGGTCGAGAAGCCGGTGAAGGCCGTGCGTTCCTCGCGCTCGCGGTTGCGATAGACCCCGCCGGCCTTGAGCGTCAGCTCGCCGCCCGCAAACGCCGTTTCATAGGTCGCGTTCGGAACGATCTCGATGATGTCCTCGTCCGTGGACCGGTCGAGCACGCCCCGGCTGCCATGGACGTAGTTCGCGGGATCGAAGAAGCCTTCCGGGTCCAGCGGCGTGAAGTTCGGGAAGAAGGTCGAATTGTCGAAGAACGCGCCGAAGGAGGTGTCGGTGGAAAACGATTCCGTCGCCTCCGGATTGTCGAGCCCGCCGCCGGAATAGACGAACTGGGCATCGAAGGTGAGATTCGGGGACGCCTGCCATTCCATGAAGGCGCGGCCGTTGTAGATCGTCCGGTCGATGGTGAACCGGCCGAGGCCGACAATGCCGAAGCCCGTGTCGGTTACGCCCGTGGTCGCCGTCTGGTCCGTGATCAGGGACGGTTGCGTCTGGCTGCCGCTGGTTCCAAGCTCGTAGCGGAATTCGTCGCGGCGTTCGTCGTCGTTGAACTCGGCGTAAAAGCCGGTGAGGTCCACGCGGAACGTATCGGACGGGCGCCATTCCAGCCGTCCGTGTCCGGAGATCTGACGGCGGTTGTTGTTGTAGAAGAACAGGCGGTTGTTGGTGGGCGTAACGATGCCGTTGCCGGCGCCGAGGCCGACATTGTTGCCTGCGGCGTCGAATTCGGTGTAGTCCGCGTCGTCCACCTCGACCTGCGGGATCTCGAAGGCGCGGCGGCTGTAGTTGAAGCCGAGCACGATGCCGAACTGTTCGTCAGGGCCGAAGCGCGTGCCCGCCGCGCCGTTGACCCGATAGGGCAGGAGGCCGTCCGTGTCCTCGCTGAAAAGCGCGCCGCCGTCGCCGTTCTGACCGACATGGCCGATAAAGCCCTGGCCGTAGAAGAACGGCGCGTCCTCGGTGAACGCGCTGCGGGTGATGAGGTTGATGGTGCCGCCGATGGCGTTCGGGTCCTGGTCCGCGGTCGGCGTTTTGACGACCTGAAGTTCGGCGAGCATCGACGCGGGGATGATGTCGAGCGGCACCAGACGCGTGCCGCGCTCCGGCGAGGCGACGATGCCGCCGTCGATGATCACGCGGTTGAACGTGCCGTTGAGGCCGCGGATGACGGGAAAGCGCGGCTCGCCCTGGTCTTCCTGCACGTTGACGCCTGGAATGCGGCGCAGGGCGCCCGCAGTGTCGAGATCGGGCAGGCGGCCGACATCGTCCTGGGAAATGCCGTCGAGGATCTGCAGGCTCCGGCGCTTGGACTCGATGGCGCGCTGCTGCGACAGGCTCGATCCGTAAACGACGATTTCATCGACGCTTTCCGTTTCGGCGGTGTCCGTCTCCGCGGACTGCGCAAGCGCCGCAGGCATGCCGAGCGCGATCGCGGCGGCGCAGCCGAAAAGCGCGGTGTTGAGGTCTGAAAGTTGACGTGTCTTGGACAAGAGGGTCTCTCCTTTGGTTGGCGTGACAGCGTAAAAGTTTTTGTACGGTTTGTTGTTGAGGCGGCGTGTTCCGGAAAATGCGCAAAGCCTTCCCGTTCGCCGGCTGCGGTGCGTCGGCGATCCGTATACGGCTGGCGATGTTCGGTCCGCCCCAATTACGGTTCCGGCCTGACGCCCCGGGTCAGGCCGTTTCGCGAAAATCCTCCCCAAGTTCAGTGATGAAGTCGCGCATCGCCATCTCGGCGGCGGCGCGCGGCGACTTGCGTCCCGTTTCGACGCTTTCAACGCCGCGAAACAGAATTTCTGTATACTGTCCTATTTTCCGGTGGCTCGGCATGAAAACGGCGTGCGGGAGCAGGCGCGCCGCCGCCGCGCTTTCCCAGCGCGCGGCCTGCGCTTTTCGGGCGTCGGCATGGACGCCGAGCATGCGCGAATGGGCCGCCGCCTGGCGGTTCAGGTCGGGGCTGATGGCGTGTCCGATCAGGCGGACGGCGAGATCGCGCCTGCGGGTCTGCGCACTGACGCCGTAGACGAAGGGGTGAGAAAAGTTCACCGGCGCGCCGCCATGATCGGCCGGCGGCATGTTCAGCCACGCGATCGAGCGGAAGTAGCTTTCCGGATTGTCGTCGACCATGCCGGAAGCGATCTGCCGGCGCACGTCCCAGATGCCGTGCACCTTGATGAAGGCGCGTTCCTCGACAAAGGCGGCGTTGATGGCCGACCATGTCATGGCCGTGTTGTGCGCCGGAGTGACGCCCTTCGCCACATTGTCGGCGACGCTTTTGAACATGGCGCGCAGGATGCGGGGCGCGGCCTGAAGGCGTCCGTCGGCCCCGAGCGCTTCGCCGCCATGGGCGCGCATCAGCATCAGCCATTCCGCGCCGCCGTCCGGCCGGTGCAGGATGCCGTACTGCGCCGCGCCCGCGCGGACCACCTCGCCGGCGAGATCCGACAGATCGGCGAGGGTGAACGCGCCCGCGTCGATCATGGCGCCGATGGAGTCGATAAAACCTTCGCTCTTGCCGATCCGGCGCAGCATGTCCTTGTTGAGGAAGAGCATGCGCACTTCGGTATCCATGGGCGCCCCGACCACGGCCCCCTCATGGGACGCCGCCCGCCACAGGGACGGGGCGACGCCGTCGAACAGGGCCGCGCTGGCGGCGATTTCCGCGTCCAGCGGCGCGGCGAAACGGTAGGACGCCAGCAGCCCGGCGAAGACGTGGCCGGCGATGAAAATGTCCGGCCCCTTGCCCACCGCGAAGGCGCGCATCAGCGTTTCAAAGTCGGACGCGTAATCCCGCGCGGCGGAGGTCCGCAGGCGGAGCGTTACGCGCTCACGCGCGCCTTGCCCGGCGAGGGCGGCGTTCAGGCGTTCCGCGCCGGCAAGAAGATTGAGCCCGCGATGGGGCGTGTTGCGGTCCGCTTTCGCCCATGCGGTGAGGACCACGCGGTGCGAGGCGTCCGCCGCCTCGCCGGCGGCGCCGGTCCGTTCGGGCGCGCAGCCCAGGGCGGCCGCGCCCAGCCCGGCGGATAAGCCATTCGCAAGAAAAGCGCGTCTGCGCATCGCGGTCGCCCCAACGAACCGCCCGAAGACGATTCTCCCCAAAATGGCGCTTTCGGCGCCTCCCAATAATTATTTTATTAACTTCATTAAATAAAAGAATTATGACATACTGCGATCTTTCGTTGCGTCGGGTGCGGAGTCGCTGTGGCTCCAAGGTGCGGTCGCGTCCGGTCGTTGCGCCGATTGGCGAGTAAAGAGAAGAAAGAAAGGCGTCTCGCGGTGATGCGTGCCAAAGCCATGGTCCTGGAACTCAATCCCAGTCAGAAATCGGCCCTTGCGCAGATTCGCGCCCGCCACGCGGCTTCGCGCAGCGAACTTGCCCAGGCCATCGGCGTCAGCGCGCCGGCCATGACCAAGATCGCCCGCGATCTCATGGACATGGGCCTCGCCGTTGAAGGGGAGCGTACGGACAATCCCCGCGGCGCGCCGTCCACCAAGCTGACCCTGGCGCCGGACGGGGCGTTCAGCCTCGGCGTTTTCGTCGAGATTGACGCGCTGTCCTTCGCGCTCCTGGATTTGAGCGGCAAGACGCTGTGGCAGGAGCGCACCGCCGCCGACAACGCCGACCCGGCCGACACGGTCGCGCGGATCGCGAAACGCGCGGCGTCCGTCGCCGCGGACCGCATCGCCTCGCCCGAGCGCCTGCTCGGACTCGGCGTCGCGGCGTCCGGCGCGTTCGTCGAGGATCGGCGCACTTTCGCGACGCCGCGCGGCATGGAGCGCTGGCGCAGCGTCGATGTCGCCAAGCTGATGGAGGCGGCCGTCGGGCGCCGGGTGATCCTGGAAAACGACGCCACCGCGGCGGCGCTGGGGGAGTTGCTGATCGCCGGCGGGGGCGCGCCGCAATCCTACTTCTACATCTATTTCGGCAACGGTCTCGGCGCGGGACACATTCTGAACGGCCAGGCGGTTCGCGGCGCTTTCGGCAACGCCGGCGAAATCGGCATGCTCGCCCTGCCGCCGCTCGCCCGGCCGACCCTGAAAAGCCTGTCGGAGCGCTTTGGGCGCCCGCTGGGCGAGATATCGCCTGCCGATGTCGAGGCGATGTTCGAGGCCGGCCGCGAGGATTTCATGACCTGGCTGGACGAGGGCGTCGACAATCTGCAAACGCCGCTGCGCGCGGTGATCGCGCTGATCGATCCGGACACGATCCTTTTGGGCGGGCGGATGCCGCGATGCGTGCTCGATTACGTCGCCGGCAAGCTGAAGGCGCCCGCCGCCTGCCGCAGCGCTTTCGGGCTGCCGTCCGCGACCATCGCGCTGGCGCAGGTGAACGGCGCCGACGCGGCGGTGTATGGCGCGGCGTCGCTGCCCCTGCTTGAACTGACGGCCTGACGCGCGCGGCCGGTTCAGGCGCGAAAGGCTTCGAGCGGCCTTGCGCTTGCGGCGTCGTAAAGTTCCACGGGCGGCGGTTTGATCTCCAGCCCGATGGCGGAAAACCGACGCGCGAGAGAGCTCGCCGCCTCGCCGGCCGCGTCGCCGTCGCGCCGCGCCAGCAGCCAGAGCAGGTGAGCGTCGCGGCGGCCGATATCGCCGGCCTGCGCCGCGGCGAGGACCGCGACAATGCTCAACTCGTCGCAGGTGACGCCGCAGCAGCCCGGCGCGCCAAGACAGATGCGCCGCCGTCCGGCAGAGCCGATCAGCCTGGCGAAGACGAGGACGGCGCAGCGGGCCTGCGCGCCATGCGCGCCGAAGACGGCGTCGTAGCCCCGGGCCAGCGCCCCGCAATCGAGATGGCCGATGGCCGCGGCGCGAAACCCCCAAAGAGCGTAGCCCGCGCCGCATCCGAGTTGTGAAAGGCTGGTAGAGGAAACAAATGTCATGGGTTCGTTCCGGCTTTGCGTCGAGGCTGGCGCTGTAAGATCTGGCGATGTGGGATTCGACGTTTCAGGAACACTGGCATGGCCCGCCCTTAAATGCAAATGATTATCAATATTAAATATTACCCGTTGTCCTTTCAGCCGATCCGTTTGATGGTCGCTCTCGCTGGCGCCAGGCCGACGGCCGCGCGCCGGCGCATCCGTAAGACGGGAGAACGCCTTCATGAGCAGCGCCGCCAGCGCCTTCGATCAGTGGATCCGCAGCGAGTTCGTCGACCTGAACACCGCGCTGGAGGAACTCTATTTCGCGCAGGACGACCGCGCGCGGGTGGAGGGGATCGGCGACGATCTGAAACGGGACCTGCTGCGAAAAGGTCGTGCGCTGATCGCGCCTCTTGTTGCGGAAGGCAACACCGAACGGCGTTTCGATTCCGCCTTTGACGTTCTCGGCAATCTCGGGATCTATCTCGGCGCCTTGCGGCGTCACGAATTGACCAATCCCGATCGGGAAACCGAATCGCCGTTCATGGACTGCTCCGCCCTCGGCATGCATATCGCCGCGTCGATCGGCGTCGCGCCGCGTTTCACCTCAGCCCATCTCGGAACCCATAACCGCGCCGTCAACGGGGTGCAGAAGAGCTTTACCCGGCTGGCGGACGAGCGCCTCTTCATCGACGCCAACCTCTTCGGCGTGCTGGGCTATAAAAGCGCCGGCGCGGCGCTGATGCGCATCCCCGCGATCGGCGTTTCCGCGCCGGCGGCCGCGCTCCTCCTGCGCGAGGCGAAAGCCGCGCTGGAGGCGGTGATCCGCCACAACAAAACCCTTTATGACGAGCTTGACGCGGATCGCTTTTTCTACAGCGTGCGCCCTTATTACAAACCCTACCGCGTCGGCAGGACCGTCTATCGCGGCGTCAACGCCGGCGATTTCGCGGAAATCAACGAGATCGATCTCCTTCTCGGCCTGTGCCGGGGAAACGATCCGTACTACGCGCAGTTGCTGGAGGAAAAGATCCTGTTCATGCCGCCGGAGGACCAGCGCTCCCTGCGACGGTGCCTCGGCATGCGCCCGCTGCTCGACGAGTTTCTGGAGCTTGTCGAGGCCCATGCCGGCGCGGACTGGTTCCAGGAAAACGCCAGGCTGTTCCTGGAGGTCTGCGAGGCCCATGGCCGGGCCGCGGCGCAGCATCACAACATGCTGGTGCGGCGCTTCATCGAACGGCCGGCGGGCGAACTCGACGCGACGCATCTCGCCCAGCTGACCGCGAGCGGGCCGCCCCTCGACGCGCTTGTCGGCGCCTTGCAGGTCCTCCGGGACAAGCGCATGGCCGCGCCCGGCGCCGGGACCGACACGGCCCATGACGACCTGGCGCGCATTCGCCAGGCGCTGGCTCGGGGAGGCGCTAGTTGACTTCCCGCGCCTTCACGCGCATCCCGTCCGTCAGACGGTTGCCGGGATAAAGGACGATGCGGTCGCCCTCGTCCAGGCCGGAGAGAATCTCCGTGTCGAGACCGTTCGACCGCCCGGCCTCGACCGGCGTCAGCCGCGCCCGGCCGTTCTCCACCTTGAACACCGTCCAGTCCGCGCCGGTGCGGAAGACCGCGCTCGCCGGCGCCTTGAGCGCATTTTCGTCTTCCCAGATGACGGCGCGAATGTTGACGCGGAACCCGTGGCCGAGCTTTTCATGGGCGCTTTCCGGTCCGGCGAAGTCGATCACGGCGTTGACCCGCTGTTCCTCGACGCCGAGAGCGGAGAATTTCGTGAACCCCCAGGGCTCGACCCGCTTGACGATCCCTTCGAGGTCCCCGTCGCCGCCCCATTTCTCGATAATCACCCGGTCGCCGGGAGAGACCTTCACGGCGTCTACGGATAAAAGCTCTGAGACGATTTCGAGATCGCCGCCCGGATCGCCGATTTCGAGGATCGGCGAGCCGGCGCTGACGACGGTTTCGCTTTCCTGGATGACGCGCAGGATCAGCCCGGAGACCGGCGCGCGCAAAGGGATCGATTCATGGGGATGCGGATTGTTGAGCCCCAGGGCGATGCGTTCCGCCTCGCTCGGGCTCATCAGGAGCGCGCGGGCGTTTTCAACGTCCGCCTCGCGCATGGCGACGGCCGCGCGCGCGGTCTCTAGCGCGGCGGCGGCGGCGCGCCACGCCCGCTCGGCGCGGTCGAGCGCGGCCTGGGAGACGGTGTCGGTTTCGCGCAAGGTGCGCGCGCGCTCCAGCTCGGCGCGGGCGAGATCGGCGTCCGCGTCGGCGCGCTTGACCTCCGCGCGAGCGAGGGCGAGGGCGGCCTGGCTGGCTTCGAGGGAAGCCTGCGCCTGTTCCTCCGTGCGCACGTCGAGAACGGACGGATCGGCGGGGAGAATGCGCGCGATCACCGTCTCGGCGCCGGTCACCCGGTCCCCGGGCTCGACGTCGACCCGCAGAAGCCGGCCCGTCACCGGCGCGGAAACGACATAGGCGTCGCGCACCCGCGTGCGCGCTTCCTCGTCGACGGTGACCATCATCGGCCCGCGCGTCGCCGCGCCCATATCGACGATCATCGCCCGCGGCGAAAAGCTGTAGACGAGGAACAGAACGACCAGAAGACCAACGACGCCGATCACCATGGTTCTCGATTTCAATCCGCTCATAACGCAGTACCCGTTTTGTTAATCCCGCGCTTTCAGCGCCGTCGCCATGTCGATCCTGGCGACGTCGCGCATGACCAGCGCGCCGGCGATAAGGGTGGAGACGAAGACGATGACCGCGCCCTGGCCGAAACCGTCTTCCTTGAAAATGGTGGGGATCTGGTAAAGCTCCGTGCTGAGCGCGTCGGCGAGGTAGGACCACAGGAGGAAGCCGAACAGCGAACCGACGGGGATCGCCAGGATCGCGAGGATCGCCAGTTCGCCGAGCAGCACATAGCCGGTTTCAAGCTTGGTGAAGCCGAGCACGCGCAGGCTGGCGAGGTCGCGCTCGCGCTCCATGAAGGCGATGCGCGCGCCGTTATAGACCACCCCCGCCGCGATCACGATCGAGAACACCATCATGGTCGTGCGAAACGTGCCCATCCCCTCGTCTATCATTTTCTGGAACTTTGCGGCGCTTTCGCGGCGCAGGCTGACGCCGGCGACCAGGGGGATGTCCTTCAGCCTGCGGTAGACCGCCTCGCTTTGCAGGGGATCGATCTTCAGATAGGCGCCCGTCGCCCGTTGCGGTTCGTAGAGTTGGGCGTTCAGCGCGTCGATGGTCATGTAGGCGGGCGTGCCGATCAGCGCCTCGACCACGCCGACCACGGGGATTTCAAGGGTCGGCCGGCGTCCCTCGCGCACCTCCACCGCGAGGGTCTCGCCGATCGCGATATCGAGGATCTCGGCGAGCTGTTCGGACAGAACGACGCCCTTGCCGCTGATGTCCACGGTGTTGAGATCGGAATCGACCGCGCGGTTGAGAATGGGATTGTCCGGAAGCCCCGTAATCGAGCCGAGATAGTCGATGCGGTCGTTGGAAAACATCACCGGGCTGGACCGGAACGCCTCCACATAGGAAACGCCCTCGATCGACGCGAGTTCGAACAGGGTCGTATCGGACAGGGGATCGGTGAAGGTGACGAGCACGTCGCTGCGGTCGACCACGTTGAAGCTGACGTCGATCATGTAGTCGGTGGCGTTGATGTTGAAGCGCATCATCACCGTCAGCCCCATGGCCGCGCCGATGCCGATGACGGTGAGCGCCGCACGGCCCGGCTGGCGCGCGATGCGGCGCAGGATCATGCGGCTCGGCTGGTCGAGGACGCGCTCAAAGGCGCGCAGAAGGCCCGCGCCCTCGCCGTATTTCGGCGGCGCCGGGGGGCGCATGGCGACGGCGGGGGACAGCGTCACCGCCGAGCGCACGGCGACGACGGCGCCGAGCGCGGCCGCGGCCACGCAGATGACGAGGGAGAGGGCGAGGGTGCCGACCTCCGACACGAAGACGAGAAACGGGAACTGGTAGTATTCCTGGTAGACGAGGGAGATCCCGTGGCCGAGCCACTGCCCCCCGAGCCAGCCGACAAGCGCGCCGGCCACGGCGATGACGGCGGTGAATTTCAGGTAATGCGCGCCCACATCCGCATTGGTGTAGCCGAACGCCTTGATGAGGCCGATCTGCTCGCGCTCCGTCTGGACAAGCCGGGTAATGACGATATTCAACAGGAAGATGGACACGCCGAGGAAGATCGGCGTCATCACCCGGCCCATGGTGTCGAGCTGTTTCAGCTCCTCGGTCAGGAACTTGTTGGACAGATGATCCTCGCGGCCATAGGCGCCGACGGCGCCGTAGGGGGCGAGAACGCGGTCGAGGGCGTCGATCAGCCCCTGTTCGTCGGCGCCGCGGGAGAGTTTCAGGACCGCTTCGTTAAAGGCGCCGTCGAGATCGTAGGCGGCCTCAAGCGTGTCCTCGCCGGCCCAGAGAATGGCGAAACGCTCCGGGTCCGGGACGAACTCCCCCGGTGGGATAGTGTAGATGAATTCAGGCGAAAGCGCGAGGCCGACAATATCGAATTCGTGACGCGCGCCGTTCATGGTGAGGGCGATCGCGTCGCCGGGGCCGAGGCCATAGGCCCTGGCGAAGGGCTCCAGCACCAGGACCTCGTCGCCATGGGCGGCGTCGATCATGCGTCCTTCGGCGAGGAAAACGCCGTTGATCGGCGCGGCCGCATCCGGGTCGAGGGAAACGATCCGCGCGCTGATCGGCGCCGCCACCTGCGGCAGGTCGACCAGCCCGCCGCCGCTTACGCGCCCGGCGACATCGGCGACGCCCTCAAGAGCGCGGATGTCCGCGAGGATGTTGTCCGGCGCGCGCGTCACCGGCGCGTAGACGTCGGCGAAGCGGTAGCGTTCGTAATAGGCGCGCATGGTCTCGTCGAGGGACAGGATCATGCCGCGCGACATGACGAGAAGGGCGATGCCCGAGGCGATCACGAAGACGATCGCCGCGGCCTGCCCCTTGATGCGCCAAAGGTCGCGCACGAGCTTGCGGTCGAGGGCCGGGAGCGGCGCGCGCTGGAAGATCTTCTTCCTCACCAGCTTATCTCCTCCGCCGAAATCTTGCGCGCGTTGACGACGACCTCGCGAATCTGTCCGTCGGCGAAGTGAATGACCCGGTCGGCCATGGCCGCTGTCGCCGCCGCGTGGGTGATCACCAGCGTCGTCGTGCCCAGGGTCGCGTTGAGGTTCTGGAGCGCTTTCAGGACGCCGACGCCGGTCTTGCTGTCGAGCGCCCCGGTGGGCTCGTCGCAGAACAGGACCGTCGGGTTCTTGGCGATGGCGCGGGCGATGGCGACGCGCTGCTGCTCGCCGCCGGAAAGCTCCGAGGGGAAATGGCTCGCCCGTTCCTTCAGCCCGACGAGGTCGAGCGCCTCAATGGTCGGCATCGGCGCCGGCGCGATCTCCGCGACGAGGTCCACGTTCTCATGGGCGGTCAGGCTCGGCATCAGGTTGTAGAACTGGAAGACGAAGCCCACATGAGCGCGGCGATACCGGGTGAGCGCCTTGTCGTTCATGGCGGTAAGGTCTTCGTCGCGAAAAAACGCCGCGCCGTCGGAGGCGCGGTCGATGCCCCCGAGAATGTTCAGCAGGGTGGACTTGCCGCTGCCCGACGGACCGAGCAGCACCACGAGTTCGCCCTCCGGGATTTCAAGGTCGACGCCGCGCAGCGCATGCACCGCGGCCGGCCCTTCGCCGTAGACCTTGGAGAGCCCTTGCGTGCGAAATGCGAGACGGCCGGCCTGCGCCGGGCGTTCTGCGGTCGCGCCGGCCATTATGGTCTCCTCTCCCTGGTTGCGTTCCTGCCTGGCTGCGTTTCTGTCCGCCGCCGGGATGTCATTGCTGCCCGCACGCGGCCTACTCTATATAAAAGCGATTTCAAAAGTTCTATTGATCTGCCTCAATTTTCCTTGCTTGCGATCGGCCGCCTTTTACATGGCGGCGGTCGCGACGCGATCCCCCGGACGACGCGCCCTTCTCCAGAAGAGTCCGGACAACAAGGTTGCCGAACCCGTTCGCGCGCGAAACGGTCCAAGGCGCTTTGCGGGGGCATGCGGGCGCCATGCAAGGCTCCCTGCGAACGCTGCGCGGGCGGCGCTTGCCGGTTGACTTGCGCAGCCTCGCCGGAGAAACACAGAGGAGGAAACGGCGCGCGACGATTGCGGGGCAAGGGTCATAAAGCCGTCACCGCCATGGGATATGCAGCGCGCGCCGCGCCGCTTGCTCCTGGCGAACCGCTTGAAAAGGCGGACGGTTGTCGGTTCCCTGACGACCGCACGTCGCATGGCGGCCAGAGGGCCGCGGCCATCACGCACCGGCGCCGCATGTCGTCGGGAAACCGGATCATCGGGAAACCGGATTTCAAGGAACGATCTATGGTCAGTTTACAGAGCGCTCCGCACCGCCCCCTCGAAAACAAGGTCGGCCTCATCGTCGGCGTCGCGAACAGCCACAGCATCGGGGCGGGCTGCGCCCGGGCGATGCGCGCGCAGGGCGCCGCGCTGGCGATCACTTATCTCGACGAGCGGGCCGAGCCTTACGCGCGCCCGGTCGCGGACGAAACCGGGGCTGACCTGTTCATGCCGCTTGACGTCACCCGCGAGGACACGGTGGACGCGGTGTTCAAGGCGATTGACGACAAGTGGGGCCGGCTCGACTTTCTGGTGCACTCGGTCGCCTACTGCAATCGCGACGATCTGCACGGGCGGGTGGTCGACGCCTCGCGCGCCGGCTTCGCCGAAGCGATGGACGTTTCATGCCATTCCTTTCTGCGCCTCGGCGCGCGCGCGGAGCCCCTGATGAAGGGCGGCGGCTGTCTCCTGACGGTGAGTTTCCTCGGCGCCGAGCGCGTTGTGCCGGGCTACGGAATCATGGGGCCGGTCAAGGCGGCGCTGGAAGCGTCGGTGCGCTACATGGCCGAGGAGCTGGGGCCGAAGAACATCCGCGTCAACGCCCTGTCCCCGGGGCCGATCCGCACCCGCGCCGCCTCGGGCCTGTCCGATCTCTACAGCCTGATCGAGGACGCCGAGAGCCTCGCCCCGATCCAGCCGCCGGCGGACATCGACGAGACCGGCGCCTATGCGGCCTTCCTGGTCAGCGACGCCGCGCGCCCTGTCACCGGCGCCGTGCAGTATGTTGACGGCGGCTACAATCTCATGTGCGGTCAGTCCCGCGCCCACCACATCCCGAGCTGAAGACGAGCCGAGCGGGGACACGCCCATGCAGATGATCGAAAACCGCCCCTTCGACGAGATCTCGGTGGGCGACGCCGCGACCGCCTCACACGTGCTGACGGCGGAGGACATCGACCTCTTCGCCGCCATCTCAGGGGACATCAACCCGGCGCATATGGACGCCGAATACGCCGGCGCGACCATCTTCGAAGGCGTCATCGGTCACGGCATGTGGGGCGCGTCGCTGATTTCGGCCGTGCTCGGCACCGAGCTTCCCGGGCCGGGCGCGATTTACCTTTCGCAGACGCTGAAGTTCAAGCGGCCCGTGCGCCTCGGCGACCGGGTGACCGCCGAGGTGCGGGTGCGCGAAAAGCGCGACGGGCGCCGGGTGGTGCTTGACTGCGAATGCCGCAACCAGGACGGCGCGGTCGTCATCTCCGGCGAGGCGGTTGTTCTCGCCCCGGATCAAAAGATCCGCCGTCCGGCCGCGGCGCGGCCGGAAGCCTTCGTGCATGAAAACGGCGTGCGCCTGAAAGCCCTGATCCAGCAGGCGAGGGAGCGCCCGCCGGTGCGCGCCGGCGTCGTCCATCCCGTCAACGCGCTCACCCTTGAGGGCGTCGCCGGGGCGATGGCGGAAAACCTGTTGACGCCGACCCTGATCGGCCCGCGGGCGAAAATCGAGGCGGCGGCGCAGGAGGCGGGGTTCGATCTCTCCTCGGCGGACATCGTCGACGCGCCCCACAGCCACGCCGCCGCGGACGCCGCCGTGGCGCTTGCGCGCGAGGGCGGGCTCGACGTCCTGATGAAAGGCGCGCTGCATACGGACGAAGTCATGGGTGCGGTCGTCGCGCGCGCAACCGGCCTCAGGACCGAGCGGCGCATCAGCCACGTCTATGTCATGGACACGCCGGCCTATGAAAAGATGATTTTCATGACCGACGCGGCGATCAACATCGCGCCGGATCTCGAAAGCAAGCGCGACATCATCCAGAACGCCATCGACCTTGCTCGCGCGCTCGGGGTCGAGCGGCCGAAAGTGGCGATCCTGTCGGCGGTGGAGACCGTCTATCCGAAACTTCAGTCGACCATCGACGCGGCGGCTTTGTGCAAGATGGCGGACCGCGGGCAGATCTCCGGCGGGGTCCTCGACGGGCCGCTCGCCTTCGACAACGCGATCTCCCCCGCGGCGGCGGCGGCGAAGGGCATCGCCTCGCCGGTTGCGGGGCATGCGGATATTCTGCTCGCGCCGGACCTGGAAGCGGGCAACATGCTCGCCAAGCAACTCGATTACCTTGCCGGGGCGGTTGCGGCCGGCGTTGTCCTGGGCGCGCGCGTTCCGATCATTCTGACAAGCCGAGCCGAGGGCCGGCTCGCGCGCACGGCGGCGAGCGCGGTCGCCAAGCTCTATCATTACCACCGCCAGGCGCCGGGGCCCTTGTGAGCGGGGTCGTCCTGACGCTGAACGCCGGTTCTTCGAGTGTGAAATTCGCCGGCTACGCGGTGCGCGAAGAGGGCGGGCTCGCCGACGCCCCGATTGTCCGGGGGCAGGTGGCGGGGCTCAACGCCGACCGCCCGGCGCTGACCATCGCCGATCACGGCGGACCGGAGGCGCGCGAAGCGCTGGACTCAGGGCGCGATCACGGCGCCGCGCTCGCGCTCGTTCTGGAGCGGATCGAGGCGCGGCTGGCGGGAGCGCGGGTCGCCGCGGTCGGCCATCGCGTCGTGCACGGAGGGCTCGACTTTTCCGCGCCCACGCGCCTTACCGACGAGACGGCGGCGGCGCTCGCGCGGCTGACCCCGCTGGCGCCCAACCATCAGCCGCACAACCTCGCCGGATTCCAGGCCGCGCGCCGGCGCTGGCCGGACGCGCCGCACATCGCCTGTTTCGACACCGCCTTTCACCGCACGCAATCCGGGCCGGCCGAACGGTTCGCCCTGCCGCTGGCGCTGACCGAGGAGGGGATCATCCGCTACGGCTTTCACGGGCTTTCTTACGAATACATCGCCGAGGCCGCGCCGCGCATCATGGGGCGCGCGCCGCATCGGCGCATGGTCGTCGCCCATCTCGGCGCGGGGGCGAGCATGTGCGCGATTCGCGACGGGGCGAGCATCGCCACGACCATGGGCTTCACCGCCCTGGACGGGCTGCCCATGGGCACGCGCTGCGGCGACGTCGATCCCGGCGTTCTCCTGTACCTGCTGCAAGAGAAGGGGATGGGCGTTTCCGACCTCGCCGATTGCCTGTACAACCGGTCGGGACTGCTCGGCATGTCGGGCGTCAGCGCCGACATGCGCGTCCTGGAAGCCAGCGACGATCCCCATGCGGAAGAAGCGATCGCCTATTTCGCGCATCGCTGCGTGCGCGAGATCGGGGCGCTGGCCGCGGCCATGGGCGGGCTCGACGCGGTGGTGTTCACCGCCGGCGTCGGCGAGAACGCCGCCGCTTTTCGCGCGCGGGTCGTGTCGGGCTGCGCCTGGCTGGGCATGACGCTGGACGCCGCGGCGAACGCCGCCCACGGACCGCGCATCACGCTCGCCGGCGGGGCGGCGGGGGATGGGGCGCCGGGAGACCAGGGGCCGTCCGCATGGGTCGTTCCGACCAATGAGGAACGCATGATCGCGCGCCATGCGCTGAACAGCGCCGGCGCCTGACACCCTGACACGGCCGGCCTGTTCGCCATATCCGGATTGCGTTGTCCGGATTGCGTGAGCCGATCCACGGGACGCTGTGTCCGCGGGCGGAAGGGCTCTTGTGGAAAGGCTCTTGTTGGAAAGGCTCTGGCGAAAGCGGCGTTGACGGGGCGCCGGCGAGCGAACGGTCCGCCCTATTCGGCGGCGTTTGTCGCCTTGCGCTCCTGCAGCGCGGCCTGGGCGTCGATCGCTTCCAGCACCTCGCCGGTCCGCGTCTCCATGGGGGCGAGGGTCTCGCTGGTGATTTCCGCGGCGAGGTGAAAGATCCTCGACGCCTCGTCGGCGTAGTCCTTGACCGCCTCTTCGAGGAAATTCGCCTGCGCATGGAAAAGGTCGCTGCTGGTCTTGCAGGTGACGATCATATGCGCGGTTTCCATGTCCTTTTTCATCCGCGCGTTGACGAAGTTGATCATCTCCTGATTGATCTTCGTCGCGCCGTTGAAATAGGCGCGCGCGGCGCGGGCGGCGAATTCCATGTTGCGGTTGTTCTGGGCGGCTGTTTCCGTGGGATCGAACAGCGCCGGCGCTGCGGTTTCGGCGCCGCCGGATGACAGCGGCTTGTCCGAATTGGAAGGGTCCTGGGTCATGTCGGGCTCCAGTCAGAGTTGAATGTCGAAAGGCCCGCCGGTTTTCATCTCTGGCGGTCTTCGTGTCCGCCGGTCTTTATCTCGGCCAGTCTTCAGATCTCGGCCAGTCTTCAGGGCCGCCCGGTTAACGTTTGCGCCTGGTCGCCGTTTTCGCGCAGCCGCTCGCCCAAGGCGCGGCTTTATGAAGCCCGGATGCGGCCCGAGACTGTCCGTCCCGAGAAAAGGCGACGGTCATGATCTCGGTCAAAACACAATGCAGTAAAGCCTATCATAATGACAACTCGGTGAACATTGAAAGTCGAGAAAAACGGTCAGATCATATTGGGACGCGGTCGCAGGCCGGGTTCGCGAACCTGCTTTGCGGCCGGAACGGCGCGATCGCCGTAGCCAGTGTGCCTGTAACCTGGGCCGCCTTAACCTGGGCCCCCGTAACCTGGCTCGCCGCAAGCCGATTGCCGTAAGGAGCGTAGAATGACGATCAGGAAAATCATGACCCCGTTCACGTCGCTGTCGTCTTGCGACGCCGCCTTCGCCGCGGCGGCGCCGCTCGCGCGGCGTTTCGGCGCGCTGATCGACGTCGTCCATGTCCGTCAGCGTCCCCAGGTTGCGGGCGATTTCTATTACCCCATGGGGCTGAGTTATGTGGATTATGACCTGGACACGCTGAATGCGAAAGCCGACGAGTTGTCCGCCGCGCTGGAAGAGCGGTTCGCGGCCCTGTGCGCACGCTGGCGCATCCCCGTCGCCGACGCGCCCGCCGATGCGCTCGACGCGCCCCCGCAGGAGGCTGTCGCCGCGTGGACGTCGTTCGACGGCGATCCCTACGCCGACCTCGCCTATCGCGCGCGGGTCGCCGATCTCGTCGTCGCGGCGCCGGGGAAGGGCGCCGATGGCGGCCCGCCCGTCGCCGAACGCGCCCTTTTCGAGGATATGATCTTCCAGTCTGGGCGCCCGGTGCTGCTCGCCGCCGCGCGGGACGAGGACGGCGCCGGCCCGGCGGCTGAAAGCCCCGGCGGCGCCTTTCCCGGAAAAGTCCTTGTCGCCTGGGACGGCAAGCGCGAGGCGGCGCGCGCCATGCACGCCGCGCTGCCGCTCCTGAAAGCCTGCGATCTGGCGATCGTCGCCACCGCGGGCGACACCGAGTGGGCGGCGCAGGCGCCGCTGGCCGCCGCGGCGTATCTGCGCCTGCACGCCGTCCCCGCGACGCATCTGCATCTGCGCCCCGGACGCGACGGGTCCCCGGAGGAGATGCTGCTGGAAGAGGCGCGCAAAAAACAGGCCGACCTCATCGTCATGGGCGCTTATTCGCACCAGCGCTGGCGCCAGATCGTTCTCGGCGGGTTCACCCGGCATCTGCTGAAGACCTCGACGATCCCTCTCCTGATGACCCATTGACGCCGCTTGACGCCGCAGCGCGCACAAAAACCGGGAAGCGCTCTTATGAACACCGCCTGCGAACAAGACGAGGTCGTCGCCTTCCTGTCGTCGCCGGCCGCCCATGACGGGCTTGATCCGGGTGCGGAGGTCACGCGGATCGACACCCATCTCTCCCATGTCTTCATCGCCGGCGCGCGCGTTTACAAGGTCAAGCGGGCGGTGCGGTACGATTTCGTCGATTTTTCCACCCTTGAGGCGCGCCGCGCCGCCTGCGAAAACGAAGTGCGGGTCAACCGGCGCACCGCGCCGGACATGTATCTGCGCGCCGCGCCGCTGTACCGCGCCGGGCGCGGTCTGAGCTGGCGGGGCGAGGCGGGCGCGCCGGTCGTCGAGTGGGCCGTGGTGATGGCGCGCTTCGAACGCGAGGACCAGTTCGACGTGATGGCGTCGGCCGGGCGGCTCGACGTCCGGACCGTCGAGGCGCTCGCCGACCGCGTCGCCGCGTTTCACTGCGACGCTGCGCGAAAACCGGCGCCGCGCCCGGGGGCGGCGGTTCCCGCCATCCTTGACGAACTCGCCGACGGCATGGCGAGCGGGGCGCTGGCCCCGTCGCGCGGCGGGGACATTCGCCGCTGGCGCGCGGCGGCGGGGCGGGCGGCGGCGAACGCGGCGCGCTATATCGCGGCGCGCCGACGGCATGGCTGGGTGCGCGAATGCCACGGCGATCTCCATCTCGGCAATATCTGCCTTTTTCACGGGGCGCCGACCCCGTTTGACGCGATCGAGTTCAACGCCGATCTCAGCGACATCGACGTCCTTTACGATATCGGCTTTACGCTGATGGATTTTCTGCGTCACGACCGCCGCGATCTGGCGAACGCCTTCCTGAACCGTTACCTCTCCGAGACGCGCGATTACGCGGGGTTGCGGCTGCTGGCGCTCTATATCTCCATGCGGGCGGGCGTGCGGGCGATGGTGTCGAGCCTGCCGGGTCAGCCGCCTGACGCCGCGGCGCGGGCGGACGGCTATCTCGACCTCGCGCTGAACATGCTGGCGCCGCCGCCGCCGGCGTCGCTGGTCTGCGTCGGCGGATATTCCGCAACCGGAAAATCGACCCTCGCCGCGCGGCTGGCGCTGGCGTCCGGCGGCGCGACGGGCGCGGTGGTATTGCGCAGCGACGTCATCCGCAAACGCCTGGCGGGCGTTGCGCCGGAAACGCCGCTCCCGCCGGCGGCTTACGCCGCCGAGGCGACCGCGGCGGCGTATGCGCGCATGCTGAAGGACGCGCGCCGCGCCCTGCGCGCGGGCGCGCCGGTCATTCTCGACGCGACGTTTCTCGATCCGGCGGAGCGCAAGGGCGCGAGCGCGCTTGCCGCGCGCGCCGGCGTTTCCTTTCGGGGCCTGTGGCTGACGGCGCCGAAGAGCGTGCTCGCCGCGCGCATCGTCCGGCGCAGGGGCGATGCGTCGGATGCGGATCTCGGCGTTCTCGAACGCCAGTTCGAGCGGCCCGCCATGATCGACGACGACCGGGACCGCGACTGGCGCGCGGTGGACGCCTCGGGTCCGCCCGAGGCGGTGCTCGACGAGGCGGTCTCGCAGCTTCAAGGAGAGTGTCCATGAGCCTTCAGCCCCCTGACGGAAACGGCGGCCGCGGCGCGGGCGGCGGCCGCATGACCAGCGCCCCGGTGATCACGACCATCGCCGGGCGCCAGTTCGAATTGCGCCGCATCCGCCCGGAGGACGCGGACGGGTACGACCGGCTGGTCGCCACGCTGAGCCCTGAGGACCGCCGCTACCGGTTTTTCAGCGCCTTCGCCAGGCTGCCCGCCAGCCTGCGCGAGAGCCTGACCAATGTCGACCACGAGACCCACGAGGCCTTCGTCGCCGCGGAATTCGGTCCTATACGAAACGATCCGGCGCGGGACGGTCCGCTGCGGGACGGTCCGCTGCGGGACGATATCGGCGGGGTGGTGCGGATGATCGTCGACGCGGACGGCGCCGGCGCCGAATACGCCATCGTCGTCTCCCGCCGGCTGCGCGGCGTCGGCCTCGGCTTTGCGTTGATGCAATATGTGATTGACTATGCGCGCTATGCCGGCCTCTCGAGGCTGCATGGCGACGTCATGACCGAGAACAAGGCGATGATGCAGATGTGCCGGGAGCTGGGGTTCACGCCCATGCGTCATCCTGACGACCCGACCGTCTCGATCGTCACCCTGGCGCTGTAGAACGGCCGATCGGGCTTTGGAATCGCCCGGGTCTGGGATATCTCCTTGCCCGTTGCGGCCGACAACACGCCAAAACACGCCTGAAGAACAACGCCCGAAGAACAACGTCTGAAGAACAACGCCTGAGGAGACCCGCCCATGAAGCCATTGATCGCCGGCAACTGGAAAATGAACGGCCTCGCCGACGCCGCGTCCGAGATCGAGGCGCTGATCGCGAAAATGGACGGCTCCGCGCCGGCGGACCGCGACGTCGCGGTCTGTCCGCCGGCGACGCTGCTGGCGGGCTTCGCCGCGCGCTATTCCGACGAGGCGATCCAGTTCGGCGGCCAGGACTGCCACGCCGAGGCGAGCGGCGCCCACACCGGCGACATCAGCGCCGAAATGCTGGCGGATGCGGGCGCGGCCTTTGTGATCGTCGGCCATTCCGAGCGCCGGGCCGATCACGGGGAGACCGACGCGGCGGTCCGCGCGAAGGCCGAGGCCGCCCTGCGCGCCGGGCTGACGCCGATCATCTGCGTCGGGGAGACGCAGGAGGAGCGCTCGACGGGCCGCGCCTTCGACGTGGTGCGCACCCAACTGGCGGGATCGGTCCCGACATCCGGCCCCCGGTCCGGCCCGCTCGCGGATGACGACTATGTGATCGCTTACGAGCCGGTCTGGGCCATCGGCACCGGATTGACGCCGACCCTTGAGGACATCGCCGAGATGCACGAAGACATCCGGGAGCGGACCGGCGCGGGCGCGCGTATTCTTTACGGCGGCTCGGTGAAGCCTGCGAACGCGGCGGAGATCCTGCGCGTGCGCAATGTGAACGGGGCGCTGGTCGGCGGCGCCAGTTTGAAGGCGAATGACTTTTATGCCATCGTCGCTGCGGCCGCTGGGTGACGCGCCGGCGGCGTCGATTTCGGCATCGATCATGACGCGCGGGCGCCGCGCGCGCCCCACGGAGCCATGCAGGTGAGCAGTTTTTTCCTCGGTTTCACCGGCGTGGCGCTGGCCCTTGCGGCGTTGTCCGGATGCACCGCCTGGAACGCCGAGCGCATCGCGCCGATGGCCGGCAAGCGCGTGCCCGTGAACGGCGCGGCGATGCACGTCCTTGATCTCGGCCCGCGCGACGCGGCCGGGCGCGAGCCGCCGGTCGTCCTGATCCACGGGGCGAGCGTGAACCTGCTTGACATGAAGATCGCCCTCGGCGACGCCCTCAGCGCCGACCGCCGCGTGATCATGATCGACCGGCCCGGCCGGGGATATTCCGAACGACCGGAAAACGGCCACCTGATCGAGGTGCAGGCGCGCTATATCCGCGACGTTCTCGCCGCTCTCGACGTCGAAAACCCCGTCGTCGTGGGGCAGAGCTATGGCGGCGCGGTGGCGCTCGCCTACGCCCTTCAGTACCAGGACGACATGGCCGGGCTCGTGCTCCTCGCGCCGGTGAGCCACGAATGGCCGGGCGGCGTCGCCTGGTACAACAACGCCTCGCAGATCCCGGCCCTCGGCTTTCTCCTGCGCCGGCTGGTGATCCCGGTCTATGGACAACTCGTCGCCGCGGGCGGGGTCGAGGATTCGTTCGCCCCCGACGCGCCGCCGGAAAACTACGCCGAGCGGGCGGGGCTGGCCCTTCTCTTTCGCGCGAAGGACTTCAAGGCCAACGCCGCCGACCTCGCCCGCCTGAAGCCGCAGATTGTCGAGCAGCAGTCGCGCTATGGCGAGCTTGACCTGCCGGTGGTCATTTTTGCGGGCGCGAACGACAGGACGGTCTTTCCGTCGATCCATTCCGAGGCGCTGGAACGCGACATCGCCGGGGCGACGTTAACCATGCTGCCCGATACGGGCCACGCCCTGCACCACGCCGAGCCGGCCGAAATCCTGCCGGCGATCCGCGCCATCGGCGCGCGGTCGGGGTCTTGACGCGTCCGACGAGCCGGGGGGCCGCGCCCTGAAAAACGCTTCCGAAGATGATCTGCGTCAAGACGGGCGCGCTGGCCGCGTTAATGGTCGGGATGGTTTTTGCGGCTATAATGAACCCACGCAGCGATGGATGAGACTTATGAGTTACTTGCCGGAAAGCGCGACCGGCGCGCCCGTATTCGATTATGACGCCGTCAAGGACAAGGGCCTTGAACTGACCGAGACATACGCCGCGGGCGATCCGTTTCCCCACATCGTCATCGACGATTTCCTGCCCCCGAGCATGATCGAGTTGTGCCTTGAGAACTTCCCGAAAAAGCCCGATCCGGACAGCATGAGCTTTGACCGCGATCAGGAGCGCTACAAGACGAGCTATCATCCCGACCACATGGAGCCGGCGCTGCGCAATCTGTTCTACGCCTTCAACTCGCGGCCGTTCATCCGCGTCGTGGAGAACATCACCGGCATCAAACAGCTGATTCCCGACCCGTACTTTCTCGGCGCCGGATTCCACGAAATCGCCACGGGCGGGCACCTGTCGGTGCATGCGGACTTCAATCACCACAAGCCGATGAACCTGGAGCGCCGGGTCAACATGCTGATCTATCTGAACCCGGACTGGAAAGCGGAATATGGCGGCCAGCTCGAACTGTGGCGCACGGACATGTCCGAACAGGTGCAGTCCGTTGTGCCGGTCCTCAACCGTTGCGCCATCTTCACCACCACACAGCAGAGCATGCACGGCAATCCGCAGCCGATCGCCCATCCGGAGGGCGCCAGCCGCAAATCCATCGCGCTGTATTTCTACACCGCCACCTGGGACGAGACTCGCGCCGGCAAGACGACGCAGTTCTATTCCCGGCCGGGCACCGGCGACCGCACCGACTGGAAGATCCGGCGCAAGGAATTCGTCGAGGCGGTGACGCCTCCGATCGTCCTGCGCGGGGTCAACAAGATCGGCCGGATGATGCGCGGCGCGGCCCGGTAAGGCCCGCCGGCGCTGCGGGGCCGCGGCGCGGCGCGGCTTCGCGGCCATAACCGCGCAGCCATGACATCGCAGCCATGACGTCGCAGCCATGACCATGCGGGCGGAACGGCCGTGCGCGCAGAGGGGCTTGCGGGCGAGGGGGCTTTCCGTTAATCCCGCCTGTCTTCGCTCCAGCGTCCGCGCGCGGGCGGTTTAACCTTTTTCCGGCGTTCCCATATGGGTCTGGCAAGACCCGGAAAGCGTTTTCGACATGACCGCTGTCATCCTCACGGTTCACTCCCTTATCGTCATCGCCCTGATCGGCGTCGTACTGCTTCAGCGCTCCGACGGCGGCGCGCTGGGGCTCGGCGGCGGCGCCGGCGGCGGCTTCATGTCCGGGCGCGGCGCGGCCAATGCGCTGACGCGCACCACCTCCGTCCTGGCGGCGGCGTTTTTCGCCACCTCGCTGATCCTCGCGATCCGCGCCGGTACGGGAGAGGATGCGGCGGCCGTGATCGAAGAGCTGACCGGCCAGGACGGCGACGTCTCGCAGGAGCCGCTCGGCGAGCCCACCACCGACGACCTCATCAAGAGCCTCGGCGCCGGAGACGACGCCGAGGCGGCGGGCGAAGGGGGAACCGTGACGGACGAGGCTGTTCTCGACGCCCTCGGCGCGAGCGATGCTGCGCCCGCCGCCGCGCCTGCCGCCATAGGCGGCGCGGATGAGGATGCCGGCGCCGACGCGCCAGCGCCGGACGCTTCGTCCGGCGAGGCTCTCGACGGCGGCGAGACGCAGAGCGGGGAAGGCGAAACCGATCCCGACCCGGACCCGGCTCCTTAACCACGCTCGCCCGGTCCGGCGTCCTCGCGCGCCGGGCGTCGCAACGCCGCACGGGCGGGGCTGTCTTTCTTTTTTTGAAAATTCGGTTTGAATGATGCGGAATCTTCGCTAAGACGGACTTCCATGGCGCGGTATATTTTCATTACCGGCGGCGTGGTGTCGTCCCTTGGAAAAGGCGTGGCTTCGGCGGCTTTAGGCGCGCTCCTTCAGGCGCGCGGGTATAAAGTCCGTCTGCGCAAGCTTGACCCTTATCTCAATGTGGACCCCGGCACGATGTCGCCCTATCAGCACGGCGAAGTGTTCGTCACCGACGACGGGGCGGAAACCGATCTCGACCTCGGTCACTATGAACGGTTCACCGGCGTTTCTGCCTCAAAGGCCGACAACGTCACCACTGGACAGATCTATTCGCGCATTCTGGAGCGCGAACGGCGCGGCGACTATCTGGGCGCGACGGTGCAGGTGATTCCCCATGTGACGGACGCCATCAAGGAATTCGTCCTTACCGACGCGGACGGCGCGGACTTCGTGTTGTGCGAGATCGGCGGCACGGTCGGCGACATCGAGGCGCTGCCGTTTTTCGAGGCGATTCGTCAGCTTGGCAACGAATTGCCGCGCGGGCGCGCCGTTTACGTGCACCTGACCCTGATGCCCTATATTCCCTCCGCGGGCGAACTGAAGACCAAGCCGACGCAGCATTCGGTGCGCGAATTGCGGGCGATCGGCATTCAGCCCGACGTCCTCCTGGTGCGGTCCGACCGGGAGATCCCGGAAAGCGAGCGCAAGAAAATCGCCCTGTTCTGCAATGTCCGCCAGAGCGCGGTAGTGCAGGGACTCGATTGCCGCACGATTTACGAAGCGCCGCTGACCTATCACGGGGAGGGCTTCGACAGGGAGGTGCTCGACGCATTCGGCGTCGACGACGCGCCGGAGCCGGACCTTTCGCGCTGGAAGGAGATCGTCTCGCGCATCACGGCGCCCGACGGCGAGGTCACCATCGCCGTGGTGGGCAAGTACACGGTCCTGAAAGACGCCTACAAATCGCTGATCGAGGCGATCGTACACGGCGGCGTCGCCAATAATGTCCGTGTCAGGATTGAGTGGATCGAATCGGAAGTCTTCGAAAGGGAAAACACGACTGTCTCGGCGCTGGAGGGCGTACACGGCATTCTCGTTCCGGGCGGGTTCGGCGAGCGCGGCGCGGAAGGCAAGATCAAGGCGGCGCAATTCGCGCGGGAGAAAAAAATTCCCTATTTCGGCATTTGTTTCGGCATGCAGATGGCGGTGATCGAGGCGGCCCGGAACCTGCTTGGGGAGGCCGACGCCAGTTCCTCGGAATTCGAGCGCGAGGCTCCGTGCGGCGGCGAGAGCGCCGCCAGCAAGATTGTCGGGCTGATGACGGAATGGACCCGCGGCGGCGAAGTCGAGCAGCGGTCAAACGAGAGCGACCTTGGCGGCACCATGCGCCTCGGCGCCTATCCGGCGCGGCTGGCGCCCGGCAGCCGGGCGGCGGCGATCTATGGACGCGAGACGATTGAGGAGCGCCACCGCCACCGGTTCGAAGTCGACATGACCTGGGCGGCGCGCCTGGCCGAGAAGGGCGTGGTGTTTTCCGGCGCATCCCCCGACGGCGCACTGCCGGAAATCATGGAGATCACCGACCACCCCTGGTTTATCGGCGTTCAGTACCATCCGGAGCTGAAGTCGAGGCCGTTTGATCCGCACCCGCTGTTCGCCTCGTTTATCGAAGCGGCGGTCAAGCGCTCTCGTCTCGTCTAAAGCCGATTGCGGTCATCGCGATTCGTCATTGGCCCTGTCACTTATGGCCCTGATCACCATTGGCTCTGTTCTTATTGGCCTTGGCCACCATTGGCTCTGGATTCTTACGCGGAGCGTTTTGCGCGCCGCAACACCGGTTATCCGCTTTTGCCGTAAACGCTTTAGCGCCATTGCTGCCGGATGCGGGACGGCCGCGGCAAGATGCGCCGCGGCCGGATGCCGTCAGGGTTCACATGCCGGGTTTTGACGCCGGCGATGATCAGCAGGGCGGGCCTTCATTGCGGCATTTGAGGCGACACCGCTCGACGCAGTTGGAGCCGCCGCCGGTGAAGCAGTCGATGACGCAGTTTTCGAGGCACAGGGAACAGCCCGCCTGCGGGCCGTCGAATGATGCGTTGATGATGGTGGCCGTGGCCGGGTCGGTCGCCCGGGCGTACTGAACCGCCTCCTGCACCAGGATTTCGGCGGCGCTCGCAGCGGCGAAGGGGGCGGCCGCGGTGCGGTCGCAGGCGCCGTCGGCGGCGCTCGCGGCGCCGATCGCGGCGACGCTCATGATCATGAAGGAAAGCACGCCAAGAAATGTTTTCATGCAAATGTCTCCTGAGAAATGGTGGTTAACGAACGAACTAACTGAGCACTTAATTCGGTATAGAGAAGATCAGGGCTCGCATTGCGGGCCCGGGCACTGGCTGCGGCAGATTCGCTCGCAGTTCGTTCCGCCGGCGGACAGGCACGGAATGAGGCAGTTGACGTAACAAAGCGAACAACTGGCGGCGGTCGGGCCGTCAAGGGACGCCGTAATCACGGTCGCAGTTGCCGGGACGGCGGCTGCGTTTGCCGCCGCGTCTGCTGTCCGTGCGTCCGGAACTGCTTGTCGCACCAGGAGTTCCGCGGCGCTCGGCCCGTCGGCTGGGGCCGCTGCGACGTGCGCGCAGGAGCCGGCGCCGTCAGCTGCGCTGACGGCGCCGATCTGGGCGACGCCGAGGATGGCGAATGAAATCAAGGCGAGAATTCTTCTCATCATCATATCTCCGTTCAAGACTGATCAGTAAGGCCGGACGGAACTGATGATGAATGATATGACTTCCTGCAAATATCCGATAATCTATAGTATGAAATATTTTTGTGCTGATATTGCGCCCGTCAGGGACGGCGGGGCTGAACGCGCGTCACAATGCGACGTATGTCAGAGTGCGACGCGCGTCGTAGAGGGAGCGCCCCGATGCGCGTTAAGCGGTGATGTTGTATTTCGACGGGCCGATATTCGACGTCACCGTCAGTATGCGGTCGTTATGGGCGTTCGAGTCGGAATAATCCAGTTGGTCGCCGCGATTGAAATGGCCGATTTGCGGCGGCGGCTCCTTCAGGACCATGGTGCCGGCCGCGCCGGCGGGCACTTCCGGCGCGCCGGCCGGCACAGCGGGGAAGGTAATGTTGACAACATCCGTTTTGGTCACCGGATTGCCGCGCAGTTCGACAATACCGCCTTCAACAACTCGTGTCATGATATGTCCTCCTGTTCATAACACGTATAGGTTGTAATTCCAAAAAATGACCCGAAGCTTTTCAATTCTCGTCAAATTGTAACGATTGAAGTCGCGGGCTGCGCCGTCTTGGGCCGCACTGTCTCGGGCTGCGGCGATCGAGGACTGAGGGATCGGACCGAAAAAGCGGCGCTTGGCAAAAAAGCGGCCCCGCCCGCCTCTCGCGGGGTAGGGGCCTGATCGCCGGGTCGCTGCGGTCGAAAGACCATGGCTTCGGCGCTGCGCCGTGAACGCGTCTCGCGTTCTTGCGGCCATCTTTCGATGTGGGTGCGCGTCTTGCGCAATATGAAGCATTACATTTCAGCGCTTGAGACGTCAATGATATGAAAATAGGATAATATCCTTGCGCTTACAGTACTGTCAAAAAGGGGAAGGGCGTGGAAGAAGTAAATCCGCCAGAAAGACTTGAGTTCAACGAGCTGAAGTCGATGCAGAACGAGACGTTGCGCGCCCGCAAGGAACTGATGCAGACCCGCGCCTCGATCGTTTTTTTCGCCACCGCGATCCTGCTTCTGGTGCTGCTGGCGTTCCTGATCACGCTGTTCAGCATCCAGGGCGTCGGTGGGGAGGGCTCGATCCCCGCGACCTTGTGGGCGACCTATGCGCTGATCGCCGTCGCCGCGGTCGCATCCTTCGCCGCGGCCCTGACCTCCTTCGACGCGTCGAACCCCTCCGCCCCGGACGTCATTCCGCCCCATGACCGCAAGGAGTTCTTCAACAAGATCAAGGACCGGGACCCGGAAAGCGCCATCTCCGCCTATTTTCGCCTGCGCAGCCTGCGCGGCGTTTCCGGCTTCTTTCAGAAAATGGAAATCGTCGGCCTGCCGCTCGCCACTATCATCCTGACAATCCTGTTCGCGCTGCTCGCCATCGGCGCGGCCAACAAGACCGCCAGCACCGAGTTTCTCGACGCCATGAAGCTCACTCTCGGGGCGCTGATCGGCTCGTTCGTTCAGCGCGCGGTGGACCGCAGGCCGGGCGCGCCGGGACAGAAAACCGGCGCGGGGGATCGCTTCTAGACACCGGGGCGGGACGCGGCGCATAAAGCTTTGGGGGCAGCGGAACAGAAGGGAGGCGGTCGCTTGCATCATCCCGTCCTGATTACCGGCGCGTCGAGCGGCATCGGCGAGGCGTGCGCGGTGCATCTCGCCCACAAGGGATTTCGCGTTTTCGCCGCCGCGCGCCGTCTCGACAGGCTGGAAGAGCTGTCGGGTCTCGCCGGCGGGCGCATCACGCCGCTGCGCATGGACGTCGCCGACGAGGCCTCCGTCGTCGCAGCGCTTGAGGTCGTCGCCGACGCCGGCGTCAGGCTTTACGGCCTCGTCAACAACGCCGGGGTCAGCGTCATGGGCCCGCTCGAAGCGCTTTCCCTTGAGGACTGGCGCCGGCAATACGAAACAAACGTTTTCGGGCTGGCGACCGTGACGCGCCTTGTTCTGCCGCAATTGCGCGCGGCCGGCGCCGGGCGGATCGTTAATATCGGCTCCGTGGCGGGCCGCATCGCCGCGCCGTTCCAGGGGGCTTACGCATCGTCCAAGCACGCGGTGGAGGGGCTTTCCGACGCCTTGCGGCGCGAGCTTGCGCCCCACGGCGTCAAGGTGTCCGTCGTCCGTCCGGGCTTTATCAACACGCCCTTCGGCGCGGCGGAGCAGGACGCGCTCGCCAGTTTCGCCGACGCCGGCCCCTATGCGGATCAGGTCAGGCGTTTCAAGGCTTGGCACGCAAAGGGCCATCCTGCGGCGCCGCCGCCCGGCGTCGTCGCGGAAGCGGTTTATCACGCGCTGACGGCGGCGCGGCCGCGGGCGCGGTATGTCGTTCCGCGCAGGATGCTCGGCGCGCTCGCCTTGCGCAACCTGGCGCCCACCTTCATGGTGGACAGGATTTTCGAACGGGTCACCGGCCTTGACCGCGCCGATCTTGACCACGCCAGTCCTGACCCTGCCAGTCCTGACGGCGCAGACCATGGTCCCGGAACCGCCGGGCGCGGCGGGGCGGCCGGCCCGGTTCGATCAACGGCGACGCCGGGAGATGCGTCATGACCGTCTATATCGATCCGACTGCGGAGCAATTCCGGGCGATGATGAAGGACCCCTGGGACGGCCCGGTCCACATGCTGAACCTTATCCGGCTCAATGACAGGGCCGCTTACGCCGACGGCCGCGAGGCGAGCGGCGCGGACGCCTACGCCGCCTATGGCCGCGAAAGCGCGCCGATCTTCGAGCGGGTGGGCGGTAAAATTCTCTGGTCCGGCGCGGCGTCCCTCATGCTCATCGGACCGGACGACAAGCGCTGGGACATCGCCTTCGTCGCCGCCTATCCGAGCGCGTCGGCGTTCGGCGACATGGTCAAGGACCCGGCCTATCAGGCGGTTGTCCATCATCGCCAGGCGGCTGTGAAGGACTCGCGTCTTATCCGGATGCAGCCGCGGGAGGCGGGCGCGGCGTTCGGCTGACGGAGGGCGGCGCGACGGTGTAAACCATCAGAGTTTTGATTTCATACTCAGTATGCGTTTTTTGTGCGCCGCGTCATTGATTATGGGTTGTTCGCCCTCCGGCTTTCCGGCTAGGTAGGCCCGATTGCAGCGATAATCGAGACAAATCAATGCCAACGCCGGTGCTCATGCCCGCTCTTTCTCCGACCATGGAGGAGGGCACCCTCGCCAAGTGGAACGTCAAGGAGGGGGACGCGGTCTCCTCCGGCGACGTCATCGCCGAAATCGAAACCGACAAGGCCACCATGGAAGTGGAGGCCGTCGACGAGGGGACCGTCGGCAGGATCCTGGTCGCGGAGGGAACGGAAAACGTCAAGGTAAACGATCCCATCGCCGTCCTTTTGGGCGACGGGGAGAGCGCTGCGGATATCGACGAAGGCGCTCTCAACGGCGCCGCGCCCGCGCCGAAGAAAGACGCCGCCGACGCTCCCGCTGACGATGCGGCGCCGGCCCAGTCTGCGCCCGAGCCGGCCAGGTCTGCGCCCGAGGCGCCGGCGTCGGCGCCCGCCGATCCGGACCTGCCCGCGGACGCGGAGATGATCCCGACGACCATTCGCGACGCCTTGCGCGACGCCATGGCCGAGGAAATGCGCCGCGACCCGGACGTCTTCCTGATGGGCGAGGAAGTGGCGGAATATCAGGGCGCCTACAAAGTCAGCCGCGGCCTGCTGGACGAGTTCGGACCGCGCCGCGTGGTCGATACGCCGATTACGGAATACGGCTTCGCCGGGCTCGGCGTCGGGGCGGCGTTCGCGGGTTTGAAGCCGATCGTCGAATTCATGACCTGGAACTTCGCCATGCAGGCGATCGACCACATCATCAACTCCGCCGCCAAGACGCGGTACATGTCCGGCGGCCAGATGGGCAGCCCGATCGTCTTCCGCGGACCGAACGCGGCCGCCGCCCGCGTCGCCGCCCAGCACAGCCAGGACTACGCCGCGTGGTATTCCAACGTCCCCGGATTGATCGTCATTTCCCCGTATTCCGCGGCGGACGCCAAGGGGCTTCTCAAGGCCGCAATCCGCGATCCAAATCCGGTGGTGTTCCTTGAACACGAACTCCTCTACGGCGATACGATGGACGTTCCCGACGTGGAGGACTGGGTCCTGCCCATCGGCAAGGCCAAGGTCGTCCGTGAGGGAACGGACGTCACCATCGTCTCCTATTCGCGGGGCGTGAAATTCTCGCTGGAGGCCGCCGAGGCGCTTGCGGGCGAGGGCGTTTCCGCCGAGGTGATCGATCTGCGCACCCTGCGGCCTCTGGACGCCGCGACGGTGATCGAGAGCGTGAAGAAGACCAATCGCATCGTCACGGTCGAGGAAGGCTGGGCGCCGTGCGGCGTTGGCGCGGAAGTCGGCTGGCAGGCGACGCAGCACGCCTTCGACTATCTCGACGCCCCCCCGGCGCGCGTGACGCAGGAAGACGCCCCGCTTCCCTACGCCGCAAATCTTGAAGCCCTGAGCCTTCCAAACGCGGACAAGATCATCAAGGCGGTGAAGCGCGTGATGTACAGGGATTAAAGGCGCTATGCGCTATGCCGGCCAGTGCCATTGCGGGAAGCTGAAAGCGTCGTTCGAAACGCAGAAGACGCCGCATGATCTGGGCGTGCGCGCGTGTCAGTGCGCGTTCTGCCGCCGGCACGGCGCGGTCAACGTCACCGATCCCGAGGGGGCGGCGATTATCGATGCGTTCACAGATGATGTTGAGCGCTACAGGTTTTCGCTCCGCACCGGCGACTTTCTTTTCTGCCGCCGCTGCGGCGTCTACATCGCGGCGGTGATGGGCGAGGGCGAGGCTATCCGCGCCTCGCTGAACGTCGCCGGGCTGCGCATGGAGGCGTTCCTGTCCGCGCCCGAAGCGCCAGCCACCTACGGCGCGGAGACAACCGAGGCGCGCATCGCGCGCCGCCTGAAGCAATGGACGCCGACGCGCTTCCTCGATCCGGCGCTCAACGCGTCCTATTACGGTCCTCATTAAGGGATAACAGACATGCCAACCCCGATCCTCATGCCCGCCCTGTCGCCGACCATGGAGGAGGGCACGCTCGCCAAGTGGAACGTCAAGGAAGGCGACGCCGTTTCCTCCGGGGACGTCATTGCCGAAATCGAGACCGACAAGGCCACGATGGAGGTCGAGGCGGTCGACGAAGGCGTGGTCGGCAAGATCATCGTCGGCGAGGGAACCGAGGGTGTGAAAGTCAACGCGCCGATCGCGGTTCTGCTCGACGACGGCGAAAGCGCGGACGATATCGACATGAGCGCGTTGACGAACGGGGACGCTTCGAAAAACGGGGACGCCTCGAAAGCGGGGGACGCCGCCCCGTCATCGGCCGGGGGCGGCGCGGCGGCGACGGCGCCGCAACGCGAGGGCGGAACGAAAGCGGCGAACGGCGCGGACGCTGCGGCCGGGGCCGTGACGCCTAACGCCTCGAATGGCCGTTCCGACGGCGGGCGGATCCTCGCCTCGCCGCTCGCCCGGCGGCTCGCGAAAGCGGAGGGGCTTGACCTTTCCGCCATCGCCGGCACCGGGCCGCGCGGGCGCGTCGTGCGGCGCGATATCGAAAAGGCTCTTTCGGCGGGCGCCGGCAAGGCGGCGGCGCCCGCCGCGGCCCCCGCGCCGGCGTCGGTCGATGCGCGGCTCTATCCACCGGAAAGCTACGAGGCGGTCAAGCTCGACGGCATGCGCAAGGTCATCGCCAAGCGCCTCAATCAGAGCTTCAACCGGGACGTCCCGCATTTCCCGCTCAACATTGACGTCGAGCTTGACGCGCTGCTCGCCGCGCGGGCGCGGATCAATGCGAGCGCGCCGAAGGAAGGGGCCGATCCTGAAAAAGGGGGCGCGTTCAAGCTGTCTGTGAACGACTTCATCATCAAGGCGTCGGCGATGGCCCTGAAGCAGGTTCCCGAGGCGAACGCAACCTATACGGACGAAGCGATCCTGCTGCACAAACACGCCGATATCGGCGTCGCCGTGGCCATTGACGGCGGACTGATCACGCCGATCGTCTGGAAGGCGGAGGAAAAGGGGCTCAAGGCCATCTCCGCGGAAATCAAGGACATGGCCGGCCGCGCCAAGGCCCGCAAGCTCAGGCCCGAGGAGTATCAGGGCGGCACCTTCTCGGTTTCCAATCTCGGCATGTTCGGCATCACGTCCTTCGCCTCCATCGTCAATCAGCCCCATGGGGCGATCATGTCCGTCGGCGCCGGCGAGGAGCGGGTCGTGGTGAAGAACGGCAAGATGGAGATCGCGACGGTGATGACCGTGACGCTCACCTGCGATCACCGGGTGGTGGACGGCGCCGTCGGGGCCCGGTTCCTGGCCGCGTTCAAGACCTTCATCGAGGAGCCTGCGGCGATGCTGCTCTAAGGGACGCCGGCGAACGGCGTCGCCCATGGGGCCTGTCCGACATGACAACCAACATGACAAATCGTGAGCGGCGGCCGCATTTCCGCCGCTTTCGGGCCGCGAGATCCGTGCAATTGCGGCCTATTTCCTCTCCGTCGCCTGGCGTTGCGTATCTCGCGGGCGGCCGGCGAGGCGGGTAGGCGTTTTCTCTCTCCCAAGGCTGAATTCGCCTCGCCATTTCTTTTTCTCGTCCAGCGGGCAAAAAGAAGGCTTCCGGTTGCGCTTGTTAACCTTTTTGCGTGACGGTATAACATAGTCCATCGGGATTCCGTTTGGCGCGTATCCGCTGAACGGTTTTTTTGTTGCGTATCCGTTAGTTGCGTTCCGTTGCGTATCTCAGTGGCGTAAACATGCGTTGAGGGAGGCGTCCGGTGCTAAGCGCGTGGCAGGACCGGACGCCTTTTTCACGCGCCGCCGCCATTTTTCTTCTCTCCGGCAAAAGCCGCGCGCCGCTGCGGCTCCGTTCCGTGCGGCTCCATTCCATATTGCATCCGGCCATATTGCATCCGGCCATATTGCATCCGGGCGGCGTCTGGTTTAAGAGCCGCGGATCCCGCGGGAGGCTCGCCGGCAAAGACCAGCCGGAGCCGCGACCGCGACCCTTCAACCAGGCCGCCCCGCCGCCGGCGGACCGGCCGCAACAGACGAGAAGGTCATACAATGGCAAAGAAAATCGCAGGCTACCTGAAGCTTCAGGTGCCGGCGGGATCGGCGTCGCCGTCTCCGCCCATCGGCCCCGCTCTCGGTCAGCGCGGTCTTAATATCATGGAATTCTGCAAGGCGTTCAACGCCAAGACGCAGGAAATGGAAAAGGGGATGCCGATCCCCACGATCATCACGATCTTTTCCGACAAGTCGTTCGTTTTCGAAACCAAGACCCCGCCGGCGGCGTTCTACCTGAAAAAGGCGGCCAAGCTGCAAAAAGGCGGCGCCACGCCGGGCAAGGCCACGGCCGGCACGGTCACCATGAAGCAGTGCCGTGAAATCGCGGAAGCGAAAATGCCTGATCTGAACGCCAACGATCTCGACGCGGCGACCAAGATCATTGTCGGTTCGGCCCGGGCCATGGGCCTGGAAGTGAGGGAATAGGGCGATGGCGAAAGCAGGAAAAAGAATTCGCGCCGCGCGCGAGGGCGTCGACCGCAACGCGCTGCACTCGATCGAGGACGCGGTCAAGGCGGTCAAGGCCAACGCCAGCGCCAAGTTCGACGAGACCATCGAGGTTTCGATGAATCTCGGCGTCGATCCGCGCCATGCGGATCAAATGGTCCGCGGGGTGGTCTCCCTGCCGAACGGCACCGGCCGCACCGTGCGCGTGGCGGTCTTCGCCAAGGACGCCAAGGCCGACGAGGCGAGAGAGGCCGGCGCCGATATCGTCGGGGCGGAAGACCTGATGGAAAAGATCCAGGGCGGTTTCATGGATTTCGACCGCGTGATCGCCACGCCCGACATGATGCCGGTGGTGGGCCGGCTCGGCAAGGTGCTCGGCCCGCGCGGCCTGATGCCGAACCCGAAAGTGGGAACCGTCACGCCGAACGTCGCTCAGGCGGTCAAGGATTCCAAAGGCGGCGCGGTCGAATTCCGCGTCGAAAAGGCCGGCATCATCCACGCCGGCGTCGGCAAGGCGAGCTTCGCGGAAGACGCGATCGCGGCGAACATCCGCGCATTCGTCGACGCCGTGGCGAAAGCCAAGCCCTCGGGCGCCAAGGGCACGTACATCAAGAAGATCGCCCTGTCCTCGACCATGGGGCCGGGGATCAAGATCGACGTCGCCTCAGCGGGCGCCTAACCTTACAAAAAAGATAGTATACGAACTTTTCATGTTGGAAAAAGCCCGGCTTCGGCCGGGCTTTTTTAATGGCTCTAACCAATCGGTTAACGCCGCGCGCATGGGTTAAATTTAATCTTCGCCGCCGATCGGCGCGGAGCGTGCGGGCGATTGAAAACCCAAGCACGGATAAAGAGTTAGCCGGCGCCTTGCGCCCGCGACAGACGGCGACACAGGCAAGTCATAAACGTGTTTTAAGCCAGCGCGGCCCGTAACGGTAACGCTTTCTTCATTTTCCGTATCGGGAGGGCGCGATTCGACGTCGCAGTCGCTGGGGGACTTTATAAAATTGTAATGCATCGCCGCGGGAAAAGCGCTTGTGCTCCGTATGCGGCTCGACGCATACGACAGGCATTCACGACAAATTGTAAAGCAAATTTTTATTGGCTCGTGAGACATTGCCTCCATTCTTTCAGCGCTGTGGAAACGAGCAAAGGACGTATATGAAACGCTTGCGGATACTTTGTGCGCTGGGCCTCATTGCGGCGGCATGCGCGTGTACGAGCGCCGGCAGCGACGATGTTGATACGCCTACGGCCAATATCGATGCGCCGTCCTCCGGCCCGCCGGACCCGGCCGGCGCGCCGGCCAATGGCGGACAGCCGCCGGCGGATTTGCCGAATGTGGACGCGTTGTCCTTCAACGAAAGCGTGTCTTTTCTGACGCAAGCGACGTTCGGCGCATCCCTGGAAGAGGCGCGCGCGCTGGAGGGCGGATCGGCGTCCGTCTGGCTGCGCGAGCAGTTCGACGCGCCCATGACGCTGCACCTGCCGAACGTGCTTGCGGTGCTGCCCGGCGGTCTCGTCACCGATCCGGTCACCGGCGGGCGAAGCCCGTATGAGGACAGCGCCGCGGTCGACAGCCTGCTTAGCGTCGCCGTGCGGGGCGAGGACCAGCTGCGTCAGCGCGCCGCTTACGCCCTGTCGCAGATCCTCGTCGTTTCGGGAACGCCCTCGGCGATCCTATACCGCCGTCCGCATGTGCAGGCGGCCTATATGGACATCCTTGTACGGAACGCCTTTGGGAATTATCGTGATATTCTTGAAGAGGTGACGTACTCGCCCGCGATGGCGCTTTACCTGACCTATCTGGGGAGCCAGAAAGCCGATCCCCTGCGCGGCAGCGTGCCCGACGAAAACTACGCCCGCGAGATCATGCAGCTTTTCACCATCGGCGTCGTCGAGTTGAACATGGACGGCACGCCGCGCATGCGCAACGGCCGCATGATAGAGACGTATACGAATGACGACGTTGTGGGGCTGTCCCGCGTCTTTACCGGGTTCGCTTATGACGCGCCGACTTACTGGCACGATGTAAAGACGACGCCCGAACTCGCCTATGCGCCGCTTACGATCTTCGAGGACAGGCACTCCGAAGCGGAGAAAAGCTTCCTCGGCGAGACCATACCGGCGGGGACCGGCGGCGCGGAGAGCGTTGATCGCGCGCTGGACATTCTCTTCAACCATCCCAATGTCGCGCCGTTCGTCAGCCGCCAGTTGATTCAACGCCTGGTGACGAGCAATCCCGAGCCAGCTTACGTGGAGCGCGTCGCGCGCGTTTTCGAAAACGGGCGTTACACCATGCCCGACGGCGTCGCCGTCGGCGAGGGGCGCCGCGGCGACCTCAAGGCGACGATTGCCGCGATCCTGCTTGACGAGGAAGCGCGCACGCCCGCCCTGCGCGACGACCCGACCTTCGGCAAGGTGCGCGAGCCGTTCCTGCGGTTTATTCACTGGGCTCGGGCGTTCGGCGCGAACGATGCGCGGATTACGAACCAGGTGCTGCTGTGGAACGGGGAAAGTCCCGATCGGCTGACGCAACTGCCCCTGCGCGCGCCGTCCGTGTTCAACTTTTACCGTCCCGGTTACATGGCGCCGGGGACGCAGACCGCGCAGTCCGGCCTTGTCGCGCCGGAATTGCAGATCCTCGACGCGACGAGCATCGTCGGCCAGAACGACATTCTGTCGACCTACGTTTTCTCCACGGCCGGCACCCGAAACGGACAACCGAACACGGACTATATCGTCGATTACAGCACCGAGGTCGCCCTCGCCGAAGACCCGCAGGCGCTTGTCGATCATCTCGATGCGCTGTTGCTGGGCGAAAGACTCGAAGCGGCCACCCGCGAGCGCATGATCGAGATGATCGCGGCGGTCGAGATCGGAGACGCCACCCGCGACAACGACCTTCTGGGCCGGGTGCAGCTCGCCATTTTCCTTGCCCTGACGGCGCCAGAATATCTGGTCCAGCGCTGAGAGACAGTCATATGATCAACCGCAGACAATTACTCTCGAACGCCGGCGCGGCCGGACTGTTCTCCGCCTCGGGCCTCGGCGCCATGCTGGGCGGCTTCAACGCCCGCGCCGCCGACAGCTCAGGGTACAAAGCGTTGGTGTGCGTGTTCCTGAACGGCGGGCTGGACAGCCACGACACGATCCTGCCTTACGACGCCGCATCGTATAACGCCTTCGCGGCCATTCGGGATACGATCTTTCCCAGCTACGATAACGACAGCCGCGACCGCGCCAACCTCCTGCCGCTGACGCCGTCCAACGCGGCCGATTACGGCTCGCGCCAGTTCGCCATGCCGCCTGAAATGAGCGCGCTGCGCGATCTCGTCAACGGCGGACAGGCGGCGGTCGTCGGCAATGTCGGCCCGCTCCTGGAGCCGATTACGCTGAACGAGTACCGGTCCAGGGGGGAGCTGCTGCCGGCGCGGCTTTTCTCTCATAACGACCAGCAATCGACCTGGATGGCGCTCAGCCCCGAAGGCGCGCAATATGGATGGGGCGGCGCGTTCGCCGACGCGCATCTTCTCGGCGCATCCTCCACAGAAAGAACGTTTTCCGCGATCGGCGTGTCCAACAATTCTGTGTTCCTGTCGGGCGAGCAGGCCCGGCCCTACAAGGTGACGCCGGACGGCGATCTGGATTTCCGGATCGCCGACGCCAGCCGCGCCGTCAGGTCCGGCCTGAACCTGCCGCCGGACGTCGTCAGCCGGCTTGACGACCACTTCACGGGCAGGGGCGCGGCCGCGTCCAACCTCTTCCTGCGCGACGTCAAGGCGATTCACGAATCGGCGATCGACGCCAACGCCCTGTTCAGCAGCGCCATGGCGTCCGCATCGTCCGTGCCGACGGTTTTTCCGTCGAGCTATCTGGGCGCGCAACTGCGCAGCGTCGCCGAGACCATCGGCATTCGCAATCAGCTCGGCGTCAGGCGGCAGGTGTTCTTCGTCTCGCTCGGCGGTTTTGACACCCACGCCTCGCAGGGCTTCCTCCTGCCGGACCTGCAACGCCAGGTCGCCGAGGCGATCGCCGCCTTCTATCAGTCCACCGTCGATCTCGGCGTCGCCTCCGAGGTGACGCTGTTCACGGCGTCGGATTTCGGCCGCACCCTGACCATCAACGGAAGCGGCACGGATCATGGCTGGGGCGGGCACCATTTCGTCGTCGGCGGCGCCGTTCAGGGCGGGCGCATCTACGGCGACATTCCGCCCCATGACGTCGATCACGATCTGGATGTCGGCCGCGGACGCCTTCTGCCGACCGCGTCGGTGGAGCAGTATGCGGCGACTCTCGGCAAATGGTTCGGCCTGTCCGGCGGCGAACTGCGCGCGGCCCTGCCGAACCTGGCGAATTTCTCCACGACGGATCTCGGCTTCATGACCGTCTAGCCGCGCCCGGTCCAGTTTTTCCGGCCGGCGCGTTTTGTCCTCTTGCCGGGCGCGTCGCTCTTGCCTAAACCGCTTAATCATCAAGCGTTTGGGTGCCGGGATATGGCCGCCTTGCCGGCGATGCGACAACATTTCAGGCGTCTTACGGGCGCCGGCCGCCATGGGGCGCGACTTCGCGCGACCGGGCGGCGCGGCGGCGCACGGCGCGGGCCCCTTCGTTTTGCCGCGAGGCTTTTCATCGCTTGCGCCGTGTTGTTGCAGGCCGCCCTGCCCGAGGCCGCCATGGCCGCCGCCGCCCAGGCCGCTGCGACCGCCGACGGCGACAGGACATTCGTGATCTGCGCCGTGGGCGAAACGAAGACGGTTTCCTGGTCGGACGTCGCCGGGACGCCGCCCGGCGACGACGCTCCCGCCTCGCCGGGCGGGGGTGGGACTGCGCACTGCGACGCCTGTCTCGCCGCCCACCGCGTCAAGGCCGCCGCGCTCTCCCTCTTTTTCTTCCTTCCCGGCGTCGATCTCCATCGTGTCGACGTTATCGAGCCGGACGAGACCGTTCCCGCGGATCTCCATGTTTCCGGGCCGCCGCTGCCGTCGCGCGCCCCGCCGTTGAAAGCCGCTCAAGCCTGACCGTTCGGGCCGGCGCCGACGCGCGCCGGCGAAGCGCGCTTTCAACAAGGAGATTTTTTCAATGCGCAATGTTTATTTCAGCGCCGCCGCCGCGGCGTGCCTTGCTATGTCGTCCCCGGCCTTGGCGCATGACGCCGCCGCCGCGCCGACCGTCGCCAAGGATCATGCGCCGATCGGCGTCATGGGCGATCACATGCACAAAAAAGGCGAGGTCATGTTTTCCTACCGCTTCATGCGGATGCAGATGGAGGGCTCGCGGATCGGGACCGATCCGGTCTCCCCGGAGGAGATCGCGACGACGGTTCCGAACCAGTTTTTCGGCGCGCCGATGCAGCCGCCGACCCTGCGCGTCGTTCCCCTGGACATGACCATGGACATGCACATGCTCGGCGCCATGTATGGCGTGACGGACTGGCTGACGGTGATGGCCATGGGCCAGCTCGTCGACAACGGCATGGACCATCTCACCTTCCAGGGCGGCATGGGGACGAGCGAACTCGGCGAATTCCGCACCGAAAGCTTCGGTTTCGGCGACACCAGGCTGTCCGGTCTCGTCAGGGTTTTCGAAACCCGGGGGGGCGGCGCGCGCCATCATGCGCACCTCAATGCGGGGATCAGCATCCCGACCGGTTCGACCACCGAAACCGACGACGTGCTGACGCCGATGAACATGCGCCCGACGCTGCGCCTGCCTTATCCGATGCAGCTCGGTTCGGGCACCTTCGATCTGGAGCCGGGCGTCACCTACACCGGCGCGACGGACCTGTTCTCCTGGGGCGCGCAATATCGCGCGACCCTGCGCGCCGGCGAGAACGACGAGGGCTACTCGCTGGGCGACGTGCACCAGGCGACCGCCTGGGCGCAGTACGGGCCGGCGAACTGGATTTCGTTCTCCGCCCGCGGCGCGTTTCGCTCCCAGGGCCGGATCGACGGCCTCGATCCCGTCATCGTCGCCCCGGTGCAAACCGCCAACCCGGACTTTCAGGGCGGCGAACGGTTCGACATCGGCGCCGGCGTCAATATCGCCGGGCAGGGGGGCGCCGTCGACGGCCACCGCCTCGCCGTCGAGGTGCTGTTCCCGGTCTATCAGGACCTGAACGGCCCGCAGCTCGAAACCGACTGGACCCTGACCGTCGGCTGGCAGAAATCTTTTTAGGAAGGAAAGCGCGATGCAATGCCTGACTTACGCCGGCTCGACTCACGCCGGCTGGCGCGCGCTCGCCAGACTGTGCCTCGCCCTGGCGGCGACCGCAGCCCTGACCGTATCGAGCGCGGTCTTCACCATCAGCGCCATCGCCCATGATTACGCCGCGGGCGCGGTGCATATCGACCACCCATGGGCGCGTCCGACCCTGACGGCGCGCACGCCCGCGGCGGTCTATTTCGACATCCGCAATCGTGGGGATGCGGACGACCGGCTCGTGGCGGCGTCGGCGGCGCGCGCGGCCCATGTGGAGCTGCACGCCTCGCTGAAGGACGCCGGGACGGGCGCGGTGCGCATGCGCCCGGCGAAGGAGGGCGTCCTCGCCCGCGCCGGGCGAACGCTGTCCATGGAGACCGGGGGCTATCACGTGATGCTGATCGGTCTCGATGCGCCGCTCAAGGCCGGCGACGCCTTTCCCATGACGCTGACCTTTGAAAAGGCCGGCGATATCGATGTGACCGTCAAGGTCGAGGACCGCGAGCCGCAAGGCGCAGGTCATCGCCACGGCCATTGAACAAGGGTTGCTGATCCGAGGCTGAGAACGGGCGCTTTTTCCTGTTCCCGCATCGCCCCCTTGATCTCCCCCGCAGACGCGACGGCGATGCAGGGCGGCGATAAAGGGCGGCGGTGCGGGGCGTGGAGCCGGAGGGCGGGCGTGCGCGCGATTTGCGACGAAGTTTTTTCTTGCAATCGCAAGGAAAAGCGCTAGGAAGACGCCTCGCGCCCGCCCATGGCGGGGCGCCTGTCCGAGATTGCGGGGGCGAGACTCTTTTAAGAGGCGCTTGCTTAAACGTCCCGCATGAGACAGTTGGGAAAAGGATCAGCCGGACCGGGCGCGCCCGGCCGTCGTCCGTTGAACCACCTGGGGCAGGCTCTTGAGCGTTTATCGCCGGGAGCCTTTTTGGTTTCCGACATTTCAAACGCTTGGACCGTAACCGCGGAAAGCCGGCCGGCGTCGGCGCATCGGCTTTTCGCATCAACCGAAGGGACTGCCTCATGGACAGAACCCAAAAGGCGGAAATGGTCGAATGGATCGGCGGCGTGTTCGATGCGAACTCGGTCGTCGTGGTGGCGAACGGGGGCCTGACGGTCTCCGAGATGGAGGCCCTGCGCGGCGATCTGCGCGAGGCCGGCGCCAACATGAAGGTCGTGAAAAATCGGCTCGCCAGGATCGCGATCTCCGGCAAGCCGAGCGAGAAGCTCGCCGAGCTGTTCCAGGGACCGACCGCCATCGCCTTCTCCGAGGACCCGGTCGCGGCGGCGAAAGCCGTCAAGAAATTCGCCAAGGACAACGACAAGCTCAAGATCCTCGGCGGCGCGATGGGCGACGAGATCATGGACGAGAAAGGGGTCGAAGCCCTTGCGTCCATGCCGTCGCGCGAGGAGCTGATCGCTTCCATCGTTCTGACCATTACCTCTCCGGCGTCGAATATCGCCGGCGCCATCGGCGCGCCGGCGTCCAACATCGCCGGAATCCTGGAGACCCTGGAGAACCGCGAGGCGGCTTAACGGCCTCTGCCCTTATTTCTGTAAACCCGATCAACGAACTAGGACGTAAACATCATGGCTGATCTGAAAAAACTTGCTGAAGAGCTTGTGGGCCTGACGCTTCTCGAAGCGGCCGAGCTGAAAAACATCCTCAAGGAAGAGTACGGCATCGAGCCGGCGGCGGGCGCGGTCGCGGTCGCGGCGGCGCCGGGCGGCGGTGGCGAGGAAGCTGCTGAAGAAAAAGACGAATTCGACGTCATTCTGGTCGCTGCGGGCGACAAGAAAATCAACGTCATCAAGGAAGTCCGCGCCATCACCGGTCTTGGCCTGAAAGAAGCCAAGGACCTGGTGGAAGCCGGCGGCAAGGCGGTGAAGGAAGCCGCGCCGAAGGCCGAAGCGGAAGAAATCAAGAAGAAACTCGAAGACGCCGGCGCCAAAGTCGAACTCAAATAGGCCGTCGAAGTCGGTCTTTGAGGAAAAAAAGCACGGCTATTTTTACCAAAAGGGGTTGCGAGACCCTGTGGCCGTGATTATTACACCCTTTCGCCGTCGACGGCTCTCCGTCGACGGCTACAGGCTTTGCGGCGACGTGCTTCGGTTAATCGAGAATACAATTTAACAGCCCTCAAGTCCCGCGGTTGCGCGCAACGCGACCGGACGGGCTTTTTGCGCATGATGGAAACGCCTCATGCGCGCCGTGACGGGCTTTTCGCGTTCGTGAGGAAAATATGGCGCAATCCTTCGTAGAGAAGAAACGAATTCGCAAAAATTTTGGCCGCATCGGCGACGCAGCCCCCATGCCGAACCTGATCCAGGTTCAGAAGGATTCCTATGAGCAGTTCCTTCAGCGCTACGTTAAGCCTGAAGAGCGCGCCTTGGAAGGTCTTGAAGCGGTCTTCCGCTCTGTTTTTCCGATTTCCGATTTCACCGAGACGGCGACCCTCGAATATGTCTCCTATGAATTCGAGGAGCCGAAATACGACACCGAAGAGTGCCAGCAGCGCGACATGACCTACGCCGCGCCGCTGAAGGTGACGCTGCGGCTGATCGTGTTCGAGGTCGACGAAGACACCGGCGCCAAGTCCGTCAAGGACATCAAGGAGCAGGAAGTCTACATGGGCGACATGCCCCTGATGACGGACAACGGCACCTTCATCGTCAACGGCACCGAGCGCGTCATTGTCTCCCAGATGCACCGCTCGCCGGGCGTGTTCTTCGACCACGACAAGGGCAAGTCGCATTCCTCCGGCAAGCTTCTGTTCGCCGCGCGCATCATTCCTTACCGCGGCTCGTGGCTCGACTTCGAATTCGACGTCAAGGACATCGTCAACGTGCGCATCGACCGGCGCCGCAAGCTGCCGGCGACGACCCTGCTTTACGCCCTGGGCATGGACCAGGAAGAGATCCTTGACGAGTTTTACAGCCGCGTGCCCCACGCCAAGGCCGAGAGCGGCTGGACCATGGCGTTCAACCCTGACCGCTGGAAAGGCGTGAAGGTCGAGCGCGATCTCATTGACGCCAAGAACGGCGAAGTCGTTCTCGAGGCCGGCAAGAAGCTTTCCGCCCGCGCCGCCAAGAAGCTGGCCGAGGAAGGGCTGAGCAACCTGCTCCTGTCGGACGAGGAAATGATCGGGCGCTATTTCGCGTCCGACCTCGTGAACTTCGACACCGGCGAGATCTACGCCGAAGCTGGCGAGGAAATCACCAAGGAGCATCTTGCGCTGCTTGAGGAAATCGGCGTGGAGGCGTTCGACACCGTCGACGTCGATCACATCAATATCGGCGCCTATATGCGCAACACGCTGGCGGCGGACAAGAACTCCAACCGCGACATGGCGCTGATCGACATTTATCGCGTCATGCGCCCGGGCGAGCCGCCGACGCTGGAGACGGCGGAAGGTCTTTTCTATTCCCTTTTCTTCGATCCGGAACGCTACGATCTGTCCTCGGTCGGCCGGGTGAAGATGAATATCCGCCTCGACTTCGAAACCGACGACAATCTGCGCACCCTGCGCAAGGAAGACATCCTCGCGGTCCTGAAAACGCTGAACGAGTTGCGCGACGGGCGCGGCGAGATCGACGACATCGACAATCTCGGCAACCGCCGGGTGCGTTCCGTCGGCGAACTGATGGAAAACCAGTACCGCATCGGCCTGCTCAGGATGGAGCGCGCCATCAAGGAACGCATGTCGTCGGCCGAGCTGGACACGCTGATGCCGCACGACCTGATCAACGCCAAGCCGGCGGCGGCGGCGGTGCGCGAGTTTTTCGGCTCGTCGCAGTTGTCGCAGTTCATGGACCAGACCAACCCGCTGTCGGAGATCACCCACAAGCGCCGCCTCTCCGCCCTCGGGCCGGGCGGCCTGACGCGCGAACGGGCAGGCTTCGAGGTGCGCGACGTGCACCCGACCCATTACGGCCGGATCTGCCCGATCGAAACGCCGGAAGGGCCGAATATCGGCCTCATCAACTCGCTGGCGACTCACGCCCAGGTCAATAAGTACGGCTTCATCGAGAGCCCGTACCGCAAGGTCGAGAACGGCAAGCTGACCGACGAGGTGGTGTACCTCTCCGCCATGGAGGAGGCGCGCTACAACATCGCCCAGGCCAACGCCGAGGTCGACGAGGGCGGCAACCTCGTCAACGAGTTCGTCAACTGTCGCGCCGGCGCCTTCCGCGACGCGACGCTGATGCCGCGCGAGGACGTGCATTATATCGACGTGTCGCCGAAACAGCTCGTCTCGGTCGCCGCCGCGCTGATCCCGTTCCTTGAGAACGACGACGCCAACCGCGCGCTGATGGGCTCGAACATGCAGCGCCAGGCGGTGCCGCTCCTGCAGGCCGAGGCGCCGTTCGTCGGCACCGGCATGGAGGCGGTCGTCGCGCGCGATTCCGGCGCCGCCGTCGCCGCGCGCCGGCCCGGCGTCGTCGAGCAGGTGGACGCCCAGCGCATCGTTATCCGCGCCACGGAGGAGAAAGACCCGACCAAGCCCGGCGTCGACATCTACAACCTGCGGAAGTTCCAGCGCTCGAACCAGAACACCTGCATCAACCAGCGTCCGCTGGTGAAGATCGGCGACCAGATCCGCGCCGGCGACATCGTCGCTGACGGTCCGTCCACGGATCTTGGCGAACTGGCGCTGGGCAAGAACGTGCTGGTCGCGTTCATGCCCTGGAACGGCTACAACTTCGAGGACTCGATCCTGATCTCCGAGCGGATCGTGCGCGACGACGTCTTCACCTCGATCCATATCGAGGAATTCGAGGTCATGGCCCGCGACACCAAGCTCGGCCCGGAAGAAATCACCCGCGACATACCGAACGTCTCCGAGGAAGCGCTGCGCAACCTCGACGAGGCGGGCATCGTCGCCATCGGCGCCGAGGTGCATCCGGGCGATATTCTCGTCGGCAAGATCACCCCGAAGGGCGAATCGCCGATGACGCCGGAGGAAAAGCTGCTGCGCGCGATCTTCGGCGAGAAGGCCTCCGACGTGCGCGACACCTCGCTGAAACTGCCGCCGGGGGTCGCCGGCACGGTGGTCGAGGTGCGCGTGTTCAACCGTCACGGGGTCGATAAGGACGAACGCGCGGTCTCGATCGAGCGCGAGGAAGTCGAGCGCCTCGCCAAGGACCGCGACGACGAACTGGCGATCCTTGAGCGGAACATCTACGGCCGCCTGAAGCCGCTGCTGGAAGGCAAGGACGCGGTTTCCGGGCCGAAGGGCTTTGAAAAGGGCCAGATTACCGCGGCGGTGCTCGACGAACAGCTCACCAAGGGGCAATGGTGGAAGATCGGCGTCGCCGACGACGCCGCCATGGCCGAGATCGAAGCGTTGAAAAAACAGTTCGACGAGTCCCGGGCGCGCCTGGAAGCGCGGTTCGAGGACAAGGTCGACAAGCTCAAGCGCGGCGACGAACTGCCGCCGGGCGTCATGAAAATGGTCAAGGTCTTCGTCGCGGTGAAGCGCAAGCTTCAACCCGGCGACAAGATGGCCGGCCGCCACGGCAACAAAGGGGTTATCTCGAAGATCGCGCCGATGGAAGACATGCCGTTCCTCGAAGACGGAACGCCGGTCGACATCGTCCTCAACCCGCTCGGCGTGCCGAGCCGGATGAATGTGGGCCAGATTCTCGAAACCCATCTCGGCTGGGCCTGCCGCGGCCTTGGCCGGCAGATCAGCGACCTCCTGGAAGCCTGGGACACCGGCGCCGGCGGCGGCCGCGACGAACTGGTCGAGAAGTTCAAGAACGTCTACGGCGAGGAGCAGGCCCTGCCGCGCTCCAACGAGGAGCTGAAGGAGTTGGGCGGCAATCTGGTGCGCGGCGTGCCGATCGCGACGCCGGTGTTCGACGGCGCGCGCGAGGACGACATCATCGACATGCTGGCCCGCGCCGGGCTGGAGGATTCCGGTCAGGTGACGTTGTTCGACGGCCGCACCGGGGAGCGCTTCGCCCGCAAGGTGACCGTCGGCTACAAGTATCTCCTGAAGCTGCATCACCTGGTGGACGACAAGATCCACGCGCGCTCCATCGGTCCTTACTCGCTGGTCACGCAGCAGCCGCTCGGCGGCAAGGCCCAGTTCGGCGGCCAGCGCTTCGGCGAGATGGAAGTGTGGGCGCTCGAAGCCTATGGCGCGGCCTACACGCTCCAGGAAATGCTGACCGTGAAGTCGGACGACGTCGCGGGCCGCACCAAGGTCTATGAAGCCATCGTCCGCGGCGACGACTCGTTCGAGGCGGGCATTCCGGAAAGCTTCAACGTCCTGGTCAAGGAGATGCGCTCGCTTGGCCTCAATGTGGAATTGCAGAACGGGTAGGGCGCCTCGCCCTCCCTCGCCCTTCTCCGCGTTATTGTTCTTCGCGCGGGCCGCACCGCCCCCGCACCGATTGAGAGGATGCCCATGTCCCAGGAACTTCTGAACGTCTTTAACCCCGCCGCGCCCGTGCAGACGTTCAACCAGATCCGCATCTCGCTGGCGAGCCCGGAGAAGATCCTCTCCTGGTCGTTCGGCGAGATCAAGAAGCCGGAGACGATCAATTACCGCACCTTCAAGCCGGAGCGGGACGGGTTGTTCTGCGCCCGGATCTTCGGTCCGGTGAAAGACTATGAATGCCTGTGCGGCAAGTACAAGCGCATGAAGTACAAAGGCATCACCTGCGAGAAGTGCGGCGTCGAGGTGACGCTGACCAAGGTGCGCCGCGACCGGATGGGCCATATCGAACTGGCCGCGCCGGTCGCCCATATCTGGTTCCTGAAGTCGCTCCCGTCGCGGATCTCGCTGATGCTCGACATGACGCTGAAGGATGTCGAGCGCGTCCTCTATTTCGAGCAGTACATCGTCATCGAGCCGGGCCTGACGCCGCTGACGCCGAACCAGCTCCTGACCGAGGAAGAATACATTCAGGCTCAGGAGGAATACGGCGAGGACTCGTTCACCGCCGGCATCGGCGCGGAAGCGATCCGCGAAATCCTGGCCGCCCTCGACCTTGAAGCGATCGCCGAGCAACTGCGCGTCGAAATCGCGGAGTCGACCACCGAGCTGAAGCCGAAAAAGCTCGCCAAGCGGCTGAAGGTCATCAACGCTTTCATCGAATCCGGCAACCGTCCGGAATGGATGATCATGACCGTCATTCCGGTCATTCCGCCGGAGCTTCGCCCGCTCGTGCCGCTCGACGGCGGCCGCTTCGCGACCTCCGACCTCAACGATCTCTACCGCCGGGTGATCAACCGCAACAACCGCCTGAAGCGCCTGATCGAGCTGCGCGCGCCGGACATTATCGTGCGCAACGAAAAGCGCATGCTCCAGGAAGCGGTCGACGCGCTCTTCGACAACGGCCGGCGCGGGCGGGTCATCACCGGGACCAACAAGCGGCCGCTGAAATCGCTCTCCGACATGCTGAAGGGCAAGCAGGGCCGGTTCCGCCAGAACCTTCTCGGCAAGCGGGTCGATTATTCCGGCCGTTCGGTGATCGTCGTCGGCCCGGAACTGAAGCTGCACGAATGCGGCCTGCCGAAGAAAATGGCGCTGGAGCTGTTCAAGCCGTTCATCTATTCGCGCCTCGACGCGAAGGGGCTGTCGGCCACCGTCAAGCAGGCGAAAAAGCTGGTGGAGAAGGAACGTCCCGAGGTCTGGGACATTCTCGACGAGGTGATCCGCGAGCACCCGGTCATGCTGAACCGGGCGCCGACGCTGCACCGTCTCGGCATTCAGGCGTTCGAGCCGAAGCTGATCGAGGGCAAGGCGATCCAGCTTCATCCGCTGGTCTGCACCGCCTTCAACGCCGACTTCGACGGCGACCAGATGGCCGTGCACGTGCCCCTGTCGCTGGAGGCCCAGCTTGAAGCGCGCGTCTTGATGATGTCGACCAACAACATCCTGTCGCCCGCCAACGGCAAGCCGATCATCGTTCCGTCCCAGGACATTGTCCTCGGCCTTTATTACATCACCATCGAAAAGGAAGGCGAGCCCGGCGAAGGCAAGGTGTTCGGCTCCATCGAGGAGATCGATCACGCGCTCAACGCCGGGGTCATCACGCTGCACGCGAAAATCAAGGCGCGCTGGAACACGGTCGACGAAAACGGCGACCCGGTCAGCGAAATCGTCGAAACGACCGCCGGCCGGATGAAGGTCGCGCAGGTGCTGCCGCGCAACTCCGACGTGCCGTTCTCGGTGGTCAACCAGCTCCTGACCAAGAAGACCATCCAGGGGCTCATCGACATCGTCTATCGCCACTGCGGCCAGAAAAAGACCGTCATCTTCGCCGATCACATCATGGATCTCGGCTTCAAGGAGGCCTGCAAGGCGGGCATTTCCTTCGGCAAGGACGACGTGGTGATCCCGAAGGCGAAACGCGCCCTGGTGGAGGAAACCCGCTCCCAGGCGAGCGAGTTCGAGCAGCAATACGCCGACGGCCTCATCACCCGCGGCGAGAAATACAACAAGGTGATCGACGCCTGGGCGAAGTGTACGGATAAAATCGCCGACGCCATGATGGAGGAGATTTCGGAGACGAAATTCGATCCGGACACCAAGCGCCAGCTTGAGCCGAACTCGATCTACATGATGTCGCATTCCGGCGCGCGCGGCTCGCCGACGCAGATGCGCCAGCTCGGCGCCATGCGCGGCCTCATGGCCAAGCCGTCCGGCGAGATCATCGAGACGCCGATCACCTCGAACTTCAAAGAGGGCCTGACGGTGCTGGAGTACTTCAACTCCACCCACGGCGCGCGGAAAGGTCTTGCGGACACCGCGCTCAAGACCGCGAACTCGGGGTATCTCACCCGCCGTCTCGTCGACGTGGCGCAGGACTGCATCGTGCGCGAAAACGACTGCGGCACGACCAACGGCATCACCATGGAAGCCGTGGTGCAGGGCGGCGAAATCGTCGTTCCCCTGTCGCAGCGCATTCTCGGCCGCACCTTGCTTGATGACGTGGTCCATCCGGAAACCGGCGAGATTCTGGGCAAGGCCGGCGATCAGGTCGACGAAGCGCAGGGCGAGGAAATTGAGGGCGCCGGCGTTCAGAAACTCCGTGTGCGTTCGGTCCTGACCTGTGATTCGCAGGTCGGCGTGTGCGCCATGTGCTACGGCCGCGACCTGGCGCGCGGCACGCCGGTCAATATCGGCGAAGCGGTCGGCGTCATCGCCGCTCAGTCCATCGGCGAGCCGGGCACCCAGCTCACCATGCGCACGTTCCACGTTGGCGGCACGGCCCAGGTCGGCGACACCTCGTTCATCGAGGCGAGCCACGAGGGCGTGATCAAGCTGGAGGGGCGCAATGTCGTGAAGGACTCCAGCGGCGATCTGGTGGTCATGGGCCGCAACACGCTGGTGAAGATCCTCGACAAGGACGGCAAGGAGCACGCTTCCTACAAGGTCTCCTACGGCGCCAAGCTGCGCGTCGACGACGGCGCCAAGGTCACGCGCGGCCAGCGCCTCGCCGACTGGGACCCCTATACCCTGCCGATCCTCACCGAGGTGGCGGGCAAGGTGAAGTTCGAGGACCTGCATGAGGGCCTCTCGATGCAGGTCGTCGCCGACGAGGCGACCGGCATCGCCAGCCGCGTCGTCACCGACTGGCGCTCCAACCCGCGGGCGGCGGACCTGAAACCGGCCATCGCGCTGATGGCGGGCGACCAGCTCCTGAAGCTTTCGTCCGGCGGCGAGGCGCGCTACGCCCTGCCGGTGGACGCGATCCTTTCGGTTGAGGACGGCGACGAGCTGGCCCCGGGCGACGCGATCGCGCGGATCCCGACGGAGGGCGCCAAGACCCGCGACATCACCGGCGGTCTGCCGCGGGTGGCGGAGCTGTTCGAGGCGCGCCGGCCCAAGGACCACGCCATCATCGCCGATGTCGACGGGCGGGTGGAGTTCGGCCGCGATTACAAGAACAAGCGCCGCATCCGGATCATTCCGACCGACGAAAGCCTGGAGCCGTCGGATTATCTGGTGCCGAAAGGAAAGCACATCGCGGTGCAGGACGGCGACTTCATCGCCAAGGGCGAATATCTGATGGACGGCAATCCCGCGCCGCACGATATTCTGTCGATCCTCGGCATCGAGGCGCTCGCCGACTTCCTGATCGACGAGATCCAGGAGGTCTACCGGCTCCAGGGCGTGCCGATCAACGACAAGCACATCGAGGTGATCGTTCGCCAGATGCTGCAGAAGATCGAGATCACCGATCCCGGCGACAGCCTGTTCCTCAAGGACGAGCAGATCGACAAGCTTGAGTTCGAGGAAACCAACGCCAAGCTCGAAGATCAGGGCAAGACCCCGGCCAAGGGCGCGCCGGTGCTGCTGGGCATCACCAAGGCCAGCCTGCAGACGCGTTCCTTCATTTCCGCCGCGTCGTTCCAGGAAACGACGCGGGTGCTCACCGAGGCGGCGATCAACGGCAAGATCGACGCGCTTGAGGGGCTCAAGGAAAACGTCATCGTCGGCCGGCTCATCCCCGCCGGCACCGGCGGCATGATGTCCCGTCACCAGATCGAGGCCGACCGCCGCGATCAGGTTCTCATCGAGGAACGGGCGAGGCGCGCGCCTTCCGACGCGCTGGCCATCGAGGCGGCGCCGGAAGCCGCTTCTGCGCCCGAGGGCGCGGACGCGCCGGATGATGCGGCCGAGACGCCGGCGCAGCAGCCGGCCGGGCAGGACGCCGCCGAATAGGGCGGCTCGCCGACGCCGACGCGAACTCATAAAGCCGGCCTTAACGGGCCGGCTTTATCCGTAAGGGCGCCTGAACATCACAGCGGGACCGGCGTTGCGGCGCCGGTCCGGGGAGCGGCTGCCGCGATGAAACCCTTGTTTGACGCCTTCGACCAGGTGCGGATCATCAATCTGCGCGAGCGCGCGGACCGCCGGGCGGGGGTGGAAAAGGAACTGGCGCGGATCGGCTTCGCCGACATCGCGCCGCCGGTCTCCTTTTATTTCGCCGAGCGTCCCCGGCCGGTCCCGGCGGGGGAATACGCCCCGAAAGGCTCGCTCATCAGCCACCGGGAGGTGATCCGCGAGGCGCTGCGGGCGGGGGCGGGCTCGCTCCTCGTCATCGAGGACGACGTCTTCTTCACCGACCCGCCCGCCGGCGCGGTCGACGCGGTCCTGGCGGCGATGGCGCGCACCGACTGGGACATTATCTATTTCGGCCGGCTCTCCGCCGAAGGCGAGGCCGGCGAGGGGCCGCTTGTGCGCTGCCGCAAGGGCGTTATCGGGGGCCAGTTCTACGGCATGACGCGGTCCTATATGGAGGGCGTTCTGGACTTTCTCGATTCGCTCGGGAAACCGGAGCGCGGCATGGGCGAGGTGAGGCCGGTTTACCGCGACGGCGCGTTCGGCCTCTATGCGGAGCGCAATCCCGGCGTCAGACAGTATCTCGCCGAGCCCAACCTCGCGCTCCAGCGCAGCTCCAGGACGGACCTGCACCGGCTCGCGGCCTACGACCGCATTCCCGGCCTGCGCGATCTCGCCGAGGCGGCAAGAAACCTTCGCAATTCCCTGCGAAAACGATAGTGCGCATGAATTGCGCGATTTTTTGCCAAAAACCTTTAACGCGCTATTGACCCGCTCCTGAGCGAGGGGTATGTCTCGCGCCGCTGGAAGGCTGGCTGTCAGGACTCCCTGAAACGCGGCCGTTTTTAGCTGGATATAGTGATGCTTTTTCGAGCGGCGTTCCGAGGGAACCGGGACCCCGCTTATTTGCGTACTGGACCTGTCTTCGGGCGCGGTTCAATCGCAAACCCGTTGCCTTTTGGCGCATGAAACGAGTTGACCGGGCCGGCTGGCTCGAAGGCAGGAGACGCGAGTGCCGACAATTCAACAGCTGATCCGCAAGCCGCGGAAACCCAAGCGCAAGATCAACAAGGTGCCTGCGCTGGAGGCGAACCCGCAGAAACGGGGCGTGTGCACGCGCGTCTATACGACGACGCCGAAAAAGCCGAACTCGGCGCTTCGGAAGGTCGCGAAAATCCGCCTGACCAACGGCTACGAAGTGATCGGCTACATTCCGGGCGAAGGCCACAACCTGCAGGAGCACTCGGTGGTGCTCATTCGCGGCGGCCGCGTGAAGGACCTGCCGGGCGTGCGCTACCACATCGTGCGCGGCGTTCTGGACACGCAGGGCGTCAAGGATCGCAAACAGCGCCGCTCGAAATACGGCGCGAAACGGCCGAAATAAGGTAAAGAGAGATGTCACGTCGTCACCGCGCAGAAAAACGGGTCGTCCATTCCGATCCGAAATTCGGAGATAAAACTGTCTCCAAGTTCATGAACTACGTCATGGTGGACGGGAAGAAGCCCGCCGCGGAAAAGATCGTGTACGGCGCGTTCGACCGTATCGAATCGAAGCTGAAGCGTCCGCCGGTCGATCTCTTCAAGGAAGCGCTCGACAATGTGACGCCGGCGATCGAAGTGCGCTCGCGGCGCGTCGGCGGCGCCACCTACCAGGTGCCTGTCGAGGTTCGCCCGGACCGCAAGCTCGCGCTGGCGATGCGCTGGATCATCGCCGCGGCGCGCTCGCGCAACGAGACGACGATGGTGGACAAGCTGTCGAACGAAATCATGGACGCGGCGCAAAATCGCGGCGCGGCCGTCAAGAAGCGCGAGGACACGCACCGGATGGCCGAGGCCAACCGCGCCTTCTCGCATTATCGCTGGTAACGGATAGCAACGGATTAAGGGCCGTCAGTCATGACCCGCACGCATAAAATCGAGGACTATCGCAACTTCGGCATTATGGCCCACATCGACGCGGGCAAAACAACGACGACCGAACGCGTTCTTTACTACACCGGCAAGAGCCACAAGATCGGCGAAGTCCATGACGGCGCCGCCACCATGGACTGGATGGAACAGGAGCAGGAGCGGGGCATCACGATCACGTCCGCCGCCACGACGACGTTCTGGAACGACCGTCGCCTGAACATCATCGACACGCCGGGACACGTCGACTTCACCATCGAGGTGGAGCGCTCCTTGCGCGTGCTGGACGGCGCCGTTGCGCTTCTCGACGCCAACGCCGGCGTCGAACCGCAGACCGAAACGGTCTGGCGCCAGGGCGACAAGTACCACGTGCCGCGCATGTTCTTCATCAACAAGATGGACAAGATCGGCGCCGATTTTTACAACTCCGTCGAGACCATCCATAGCCGCCTCGACGCCAAGACGGTCGTGCTGCAATTGCCGATCGGCGCCGAGAACGACTTCAAGGGCGTTGTCGACCTCATCAAGATGAAGGCGATCGTCTGGGAAGAGGAATCCCTCGGCGCCAAGTTCCACGAGGAAGACATTCCCGCCGATCTTGCCGACAAGGCCGCCGAATATCGCGAAAAGATGATCGAGACCGTGGTCGAGGTCGACGAGGCGGCGATGGAAGCTTACCTCGAAGGCGAGGAGCCGGATGTCGACACGCTCAAGAAACTGATCCGCAAGGGAACCTGCGCGGTTGATTTCCACCCGGTGCTGTGCGGCTCGGCGTTCAAGAACAAGGGCGTTCAGCCCATGCTTGACGCGGTCGTCGATTACCTGCCGAGCCCGGTCGAAGTCCCGGCGATCAAGGGTATTCATCCGGACACCGAGGAAGAGCTTGCGCGCCTGTCGTCCGACGAAGAACCCCTCGCCATGCTCGCCTTCAAGATCATGAACGATCCCTTTGTCGGCTCGCTCACTTTTTGCCGCATCTATTCCGGCAAGGTCGAGCAGGGCGGTTTCGTTCAGAACACGGTCAAGGGCAAGAAAGAACGCATCGGCCGCATGTACATGATGCACTCCGACTCCCGCGAGGACATCAAGGAGGCTTATGCCGGGGACATCGTCGCCATCGCCGGTCTGAAAGAGACTACGACCGGCGACACGCTCTGCGACGCCCAGAAACCGGTCATCCTTGAGCGGATGGAGTTTCCCGATCCAGTTATCGAGCTTGCCGTCGAGCCGAAAACCAAGGCCGACCAGGAGAAGATGGGCATCGCCCTGCAACGCCTCGCGGCCGAGGACCCGTCCTTCCGGGTTACTTCTGACGAAGAATCCGGCCAGACCATCATCAAGGGCATGGGCGAGCTTCACCTCGACATCATCGTCGACCGCATGAAGCGCGAGTTCAAGGTCGAGGCCAATATCGGCCAGCCGCAGGTGGCCTATCGCGAAACGATCACCAAGGCGGCGGATATCGACTACACCCACAAGAAACAGTCCGGCGGCTCCGGCCAGTTCGCGCGCCTCAAGATGCGCGTTCTGCCGCAGGAGCCGGGCGCGGGCTACGAGTTCGAAAGCCAGATCGTCGGCGGCTCCATTCCCAAGGAATATATTCCGGGCGTCGAGAAAGGCATCGACTCCATCCGCGACACGGGGCTCCTGGTCGGTTTCCCGATCCTCGACTTCAAGGTCGAGCTTTACGACGGCGCCTTCCACGATGTGGATAGCTCCGTGCTCGCCTTCGAAATCGCCGCCCGCGGCGCGCTGCGCGAGAACAAGGCGCAGCTCGGTCTGGCTCTTCTCGAACCGGTCATGAAGGTCGAGGTGGTGACGCCGGAAGAATATACCGGCACGGTCATCGGCGATCTGAACTCCCGCCGGGGCCAGATCCAGGAACAGGAAATGCGCGGCAACGCCAATGTGGTTCACGCCATGGTGCCGCTCGCCAACATGTTTGGCTACGTGAACAATCTTCGGTCCGCCACGCAGGGGCGCGCTCAGTATACGATGCAGTTCGATCATTACGAGCAGGTCCCGAAAGCCGTGGAGGAGGAAGTCAAGGCGAAGCTGGCCGGATAGCTGTTCGCCTCGAAATGTCCTCCTCCGGAGCAATCCGAAGGCGGTCGAGATCAAAAGAGCAACTGAAGACGTCGAAGACGGAGAAAGTAAGATGTCGAAGGAAAAGTTTGAACGTAATAAACCGCACGCCAATGTCGGCACCATCGGCCACGTTGACCACGGTAAAACGACGCTCACGGCGGCGATCACCAAGTATTTTGGCGATTTCAGGGCCTATGACGAAATCGACGGCGCGCCGGAGGAAAAAGCGCGCGGCATCACCATTTCCACGGCGCATGTCGAATACGAAACCGAAAACCGTCACTACGCCCATGTGGACTGCCCGGGACACGCCGACTACGTCAAGAACATGATCACCGGCGCGGCGCAGATGGACGGCGCGATCCTGGTCGTGAACGCCGCCGACGGCCCGATGCCGCAGACCCGCGAGCACATCCTCCTGGCCCGCCAGGTCGGCGTGCCGGCGATCGTCGTGTTCCTCAACAAGGTCGACCAGGTCGACGACGAGGAGCTTCTGGAGCTCGTCGAGATGGAAGTTCGCGAGCTGCTGTCCTCTTACGAGTTCCCGGGCGACGACATCCCCATCGTCAAGGGCTCCGCGCTGGCCGCAATGGAAGGCCGCGATCCGGAAATCGGCGAAAACGCCATCAAGGAACTGATGGAAGCCGTCGACAGCTATATTCCGACGCCGGAACGTCCGGTCGACCAGCCGTTCCTCCTGCCGATCGAAGACGTGTTCTCGATCTCCGGCCGCGGCACCGTCGTCACCGGCCGGGTTGAGCGCGGCGTCGTCACCGTCGGCGACGAACTTGAAATCGTCGGCATCAAGGACACGCAGAAGACCACCTGCACGGGCGTCGAGATGTTCCGCAAGCTGCTTGACCGCGGCGAAGCCGGCGACAATGTCGGCGTGCTCCTGCGCGGCATCGACCGCGACGCCGTCGAGCGCGGTCAGGTGCTCTGCAAGCCGGGATCGGTGACGCCGCACACGAAGTTTGTGGCCGAGGCTTACATCCTGACGAAGGAAGAGGGCGGGCGTCACACCCCGTTCTTCTCCAACTACCGTCCGCAGTTCTACTTCCGCACCACCGACGTGACCGGCGTCGTGACTCTGAAAGAGGGCACGGAAATGGTCATGCCGGGCGACAATGCGGAACTTAACGTCGAGCTGATCGTGCCGATCGCCATGGAAGAAAAGCTCCGCTTCGCCATTCGCGAAGGCGGCCGCACCGTGGGCGCGGGCATCGTCTCGAAGATCATCGAGTAGCAAGAGCGTCATCGAGCGCGGATCGGGTCTCGTCCCGGTCCGCGCTTTTGACTCTGAAAAGTCAGAACCGGACACCGCAAGACCAAACCATCAACAGGCGAAGCGTCAGACAATGCAACAGAATATCCGCATCCGACTCAAAGCGTTCGATCACCGCGTGCTCGACGCTTCGACCATTGAGATCGTGAACACGGCCAAGCGTACGGGCGCCAATGTGCGCGGGCCGATCCCGCTGCCGACCCGTATCGAGCGTTACACCGTCAACCGGTCGCCGCACGTGAATAAGAAAAGCCGCGAGCAGTTCGAGATGCGCACGCACAAGCGCATGCTCGATATCGTCGATCCGACGCCGCAAACGGTTGACGCGCTGATGAAACTCGACCTCTCGGCCGGCGTCGACGTCGAAATCAAGCTGGGCGCCTGAAGGAGCATTTGAAATGCGCACGGGAGTGATCGCAAAAAAAATCGGGATGACCCGGGTTTACACCGAGGACGGAACGCATGTGCCGGTCACGGTGATGCAGCTTGACGCCTGTCAGGTGGTGGGTCAGCGCACGGCCGAGAAGAACGGCTACACCGCCCTCCAGCTCGGCAGCGGCGCCAAGAAGGCGAAGCGCGTGACGAAAGCCGAGCGCGGCCAGTTCGCCAAGGCGAATGTCGAGCCGAAGGCCAAACTCGCCGAGTTTCGCGTGTCCGAGGAAAACCTGGTCGACGTCGGCGAGGAGATCATCGCCGACCATTATTTCGAAGGTCAGTATGTGGACGTGACGGGCACCTCGATCGGCAAGGGCTTCGCCGGCGCCATGAAGCGGCACAATTTCGGCGGCCTGCGCGCGAGCCACGGCGTTTCGATTTCGCACCGCTCACACGGCTCCACCGGCCAGTGCCAGGACCCGGGCAAGGTGTTCAAGGGCAAGAAAATGGCCGGCCATTACGGCGCCGTTCGCGTCACCACGCAGAACCTCCAGGTTGTGCGCACCGACGCGGACCGCGGCCTGATCCTGTTGAAAGGCGCCGTGCCGGGGCCCAAGGGCGGCTGGGTGTTCATCAAGGACGCCGTCAAGAAGCCGTTCCCTGAAAACGCCATTCTGCCCGCGGCGCTGAAATCCGCCAAGGAAGAAGCGGTCCGCCAGGCTGAGGAAGCCGCTGCGCAGGCCGCCGCCGAAGAGGAACTCGCGCAACAGCGCGCCGCCCTGGAAGAACAGAGCGCCGGCGCCGAGGCGCCCGAGGCGGGCGTTCCCGCGGCCGACGAAGACGGCGAACCCAAGAAAGAAGGGGGCGAATAATGAAAGCCGACGTCCTCAGCATGGATAGCAAAAAGTCGGGGTCGATCGATCTCGCCGACGATATTTTCGGACTTGAACCGCGCGCGGATATTCTCCATCGCTGCGTCGTGTACCAGCTCGCCAAGCGCCAGCAGGGCACCCACAAGGCGAAGGAGCGCAACGAAGTTGCGGCGACGTCGAAGAAATTCGGCCGCCAGAAAGGCTCCGGCGGCGCGCGCCACGGCAACCGCGCCGCGCCGCAGTTCCGCGGCGGCGGCAAGGCCCACGGCCCGCGCGTGCGCAGCCACGCCATCGATCTGCCCAAGCGGGTGCGCCGCCTGGCGCTGAAGCACGCCCTGTCCTCGAAGCAGGCGAGCGGCAATCTTGTGATCATCGATGAGGCGAAGCTGGAAGAGGCGAAGACGAAGGCCGTCGTAGCGGCGTTCAAGGGCCTTAACATCGACAATGCGCTGATCGTCGATACGGTCATCGACGAGGGCTTTGGCCGCGCGGCGCGCAACATTCCCGGCGTGGATCTGATCCCGGTTGTCGGCGCGAACGTTTACGACATTCTGCGCAAGGATAAACTGGTGCTGACCAAGTCCGCCGTCGAAGGGCTGGAGGCCCGCCTCAAATGAGCAAGAACGCGAAAACCGAAGGGCTCGAAGCCCATTACGATACGCTGATCTCTCCCGTGGTGACGGAAAAATCGACCATCGCATCGGAGAATAATCAGGTCGTCTTCCGCACCCCGCTCACCGCGACCAAGGCGGAGATCAAGGAAGCCGTCGAGGCGCTTTTCAAGGTCAAGGTGAAAGCGGTGAACACGCTTCGCGTGAAAGGCAAGAACAAACAGTTCCGCGGGCGTCCTTATACCCGCTCGACCATCAAAAAGGCGGTCGTGACCCTGGAAGAGGGCCACGCCATCGACGTAACCACCGGACTGTAAGAAGGCGGTAAGCAACCATGGCGCTCAGAACATTCAAACCGACAACGCCGTCCCGCCGCCAGCTCGTGCTGGTGGACCGCAGCGAGTTGTGGAAGGGCAAGCCCGTCAAGAGCCTGACCGAGGGGCTGTCGTCCAAGGCCGGGCGCAACAACACGGGCCGCATCACCGTGCGCCGGCGCGGGGGCGGCGCGAAGAAGACCTATCGCGTTGTCGACTTCAAACGCCGCAAGCACGATATCGAAGCCAAGGTCGAGCGCCTGGAGTACGACCCCAACCGCACGGCGTTCATCGCCCTCGTCAAATATCTCGACGGGGAGCTTGCCTATATTCTCGCGCCGCAGCGCCTGAAGGCCGGCGACAAGGTCATCGCCGGCGACAAGGTGGACGTGAAGCCCGGCAATGCGATGCCGCTGCGCTCCATCCCCGTCGGCACGATCATCCACAATATCGAGATGAAGCCCGGCAAGGGCGGCCAGATCGCCCGCTCGGCCGGCGCCTACGCCCAGCTTGTCGGCCGCGACGGCGCCATGGCGCAGGTCCGTCTTCAGTCCGGCGAGGTCCGTCTCGTGCCCGGCGCGTGCATGGCGACCATCGGCGCGGTGTCCAATCCGGACCGCATGAACGAGGTCATCGCCAAGGCCGGCCGCAACCGTCACAAGGGCAAGCGTCCCTCCGTGCGCGGCGTCGTCATGAACCCGTTCGACCACCCCCATGGCGGCGGCGAAGGCCGCACCTCCGGCGGCCGCCACCCGGTCACGCCGTGGGGCAAGCCGACCAAGGGCGCCAAGACCCGCAAGAACAAAGAAACCGACAAGCTCATTCTGCGCTCGCGTCACGCGCGCAAGAAGAAGCGCTAGCAAGGACGCCGGAGAGACCACATGCCACGTTCAGTTTGGAAAGGCCCGTTTGTCGACCGCTACCTCCTCAAGAAGGCGGAGGAAGTCGGCGAAGGCAAGCACAAGGGCGGCGTCAAGACCTGGTCGCGCCGTTCGACCATCCTGCCGCAATTCGTTGGGCTTACCTTCAACGTCTATAACGGCCAGAAATTCATCCCCGTTCATGTCACCGAGGATATGGTCGGCCACAAGTTCGGCGAGTTCTCTCCGACGCGGACCTATTTCGGTCACGGCGCGGACAAGAAGGCGCGGAGGAAATAGTCATGGGGCAGAGCAAGAATGAGCGCCGGTACGCCGACAACCAGGCCATGGCCAAGGGCCGGATGATCAAGACCTCGCCGCAGAAGCTGAACCTCGTGGCGCAGATGATCCGCGGCAAGAAAGTGGAAAAGGCTCTTGCCGACCTCACTTTCTCGCGCAAGCGGGTCGCCCAGAACGTCAAGAAGGTGCTGGAAAGCGCGATCGCCAACGCGGAAAACAACCACGATCTCGACATCGACGCGCTCGTCGTCGACCAGGCGTTCGTGGGAAAGAACATCGTCATGAAGCGCTGGCGCGCCCGCGCGCGCGGCCGCGTCGGCCGGATCCAGAAACCGTTTTCAGAAATCACCATCGTGGTGAAAGAAGTTGAGGAGGCCGCCTGATGGGTCAGAAAGTCAACCCGATCGGCCTGCGCTTAGGCATCAACAGAACCTGGGACTCGCGCTGGTTCGCCAACAAGGGAACCTATGGCGATCTTCTGCATGAAGATCTTGCGATCCGGACGTTCCTTGAAAAGAGGCTCGCCCAGGCCGGCGTCTCGCGCATCGTTATCGAACGTCCGCACAAGAAGTGCCGTGTGACGATCTATACCGCGCGGCCGGGCGTCGTCATCGGCAAGAAAGGCGCGGACATCGAAAAGCTGCGCCAGGAACTGTCCAAGCTGTCGTCGTCGGAAACGGTTCTCAATATCGTCGAGATCCGCAAGCCGGAGATCGACGCGACGCTGGTGGCGGAAAACATCGCGCAGCAGCTTGAGCGCCGCGTGGCTTTCCGCCGCGCCATGAAGCGCGCCATGCAGACCGCGCAGCGCATGGGCGGTCTCGGCATTCGCGTCAACGTTTCGGGGCGTCTCGGCGGCGCGGAGATCGCGCGGATGGAATGGTATCGCGAAGGCCGCGTGCCGCTGCACACCCTGCGCGCGGATATCGACTACGGCGTCGCGACGGCCCGCACCACTTACGGCGCGATCGGCGTCAAGGTCTGGATCTTCAAGGGCGAGATCATGGAGCACGACCCCATGGGTCAGGAAAAGCGCCTGATCGACGCGCAGACCGGCGGCGTCGGCGGCGGGCAGTCGCGCTCGCATGGCCGTCCCCAGGGCGAGCGCCGCGGCCAGGACCAAAGGGCTTAGCAACGGGCGCGACGTGGCGCCTGACGGATTATTCGAGTCGGGAGACTTTAAGAGATGCTGCAACCGAAACGGACGAAGTTCCGCAAACAGCATAAAGGCCGGATCAAGGGCGTCGCCAAGGGCGGCACGGATCTGAACTTCGGCTCGCACGGGCTGAAGGCGATGCAGCCCGAGCGCGTGACCTCGCGCCAGATCGAGGCGACGCGCCGCGCCATCACCCGCGCCATGAAACGCCAGGGCCGTGTCTGGATCCGCATCTTCCCGGACGTGCCGGTGTCGAAGAAGCCGACCGAAGTGCGCATGGGCAAGGGCAAGGGTTCGGTCGAATACTGGGCGGCGAAGATCAAGCCGGGCCGGATCATGTTTGAAATCGACGGCGTGCCCGACGACATCGCCCGCGAAGCGCTGGCGCTGGGCGCGGCGAAGCTGCCGGTCAAGACCCGCATCGTCACGCGGATCGGCGAGTAAGGAGCAAGCGAGATGAAAGCCGGCGAAGTACGCGACATGACCCCGGACGAGCTGAAGGACAAGCTGCTCCAGCTCAAGAAGGAACAGTTCAACCTGCGCTTCCAGAAGGCCTCCGGCCAGTTGGAGAAGACCGCGCGGATCAGCGAGGTGCGCAAGGATATCGCGCGCATCAAAACCATTCTCGGGGAAAAAGCCCGGGTCAACGCAAACTAAGGCAAGAGGCGGATCAATGCCCAAACGCATTCTTCAAGGTGACGTTGTTAGCGACAAGGGCGACAAGACCGTCGTCGTCCGCGTGGAGCGTTTCTTCACGCATCCGCTGTTTAAAAAGACGGTTCGCCGGTCGAACCGCTTCCACGCCCATGACGAGGCCAACGCCTACAAGGTCGGCGACCTCGTCCGGATTCAGGAATGCGCGCCGAAGTCGAAACTGAAGCGCTGGGAAGTGATCGGCCACGGATCGAAGGGCTAACGCGATTGCGGCGCGCGCCTCAGCGCGCTGCGGGTTGAGGGTTTGGCGGGCCGTACCGGCCCCATGAAGGAGGATCGTCATGATCCAGATGCAGACAAATTTGGACGTCGCCGACAATTCCGGCGCCAAGCGCGTTCAGTGCATCAAGGTGCTGGGCGGCGCTAAGCGCAAATACGCCGGCGTCGGCGACATTATCGTCGTTTCCGTGAAGGAGGCGATCCCGCGCGGCCGCGTGAAAAAAGGCCAGGTGATGAAGGCCGTCGTCGTGCGCACCGCCAAGGACATCAAGCGCCGCGACGGATCGGTCATCCGCTTCGACCGCAACGCGGCGGTGCTGATCAACAACAACAAGGAGCCGGTCGGCACGCGGATTTTCGGACCGGTCACGCGCGAATTGCGCGCCGCCAAGCACATGAAGATCGTGTCGCTGGCGCCGGAAGTGCTCTAACGAGGAAGTCGGGAACATGGCTGCGAAGATCAAAAAAGGCGACAAGGTCGTCGTGCTGGCGGGCAAGGACCGCGGCAAGGACGGCGAAGTCATCCAGGTGCTGCCGCAGGAGGACCGCGTCGTCGTGCGCGGCGTCAACCTGGTGAAAAAGCACCAGCGCCAGACCCAGCGCGAGCAGGGCGGCGTCATTACCCGCGAGGCGCCGCTGCATATTTCCAACGTGGCGCTCGCCGATCCCTCCACGGGCAAGCCGACCCGGGTCGGGTTCAGAATTGAAGACGGAAAGAAAGTCAGGGTCGCGAAAGCGTCCGGCGAGGTGATCGATGGCTGAAGCAAGCGCATATGAGCCGCGTCTCAAAACCCTCTACCGCGATACCATCCGCGGCAAGATGAACGAGACCTTCAAATACCCGAACGTGATGATGACGCCGGGTCTTGAGAAGGTGGTCATCAATATCGGCGTCGGCAGCGACGCGGTGAATGACCGCAAGGCTGTCGATTCCGCCCTTGAGGATTTAACGCGCATCGCCGGCCAGAAGCCCGTGATCACCAAGGCGAAGAAATCCATCGCCGGCTTCAAGCTGCGCGAAGGGATGCCCATCGGCGTGAAGGTGACGCTGCGCAAGGACCGCATGTACGAGTTCCTCGACCGGCTGATCACCATCGCCCTGCCGCGGGTGCGCGACTTCCGCGGGCTTAACGGCAAGAGCTTCGACGGCCGCGGCAATTACGCCATGGGCCTGAAGGAACATATCGTCTTTCCGGAAATCGATTACGACAAGGTCGACAAGATCCGGGGCATGGACATCATCGTTTGCACGACCGCCAAGACCGACGACGAGGCGCGCGCGCTGTTAAAGGAATTCAACTTTCCGTTCCGCAAGTAGGGCCGGACACGGATTAAATTGAGCCAGGTCCGCCGCATCAGGCGTTCGCGACGGAAACCGGCTTGAGAAGGAGAGAACATGGCGAAGAAAGCAATGGTCGAACGCGATCTCAAACGCCGCCGGATGGCGAAAAAGTTTGACGCAAAGCGCACTCGGCTGAAAGAGATCATCCGCGATCAGGAGCAGCCCGCCGAGGACCGTTTCCTGGCGGCGCTGAAGCTGGCGGAACTGCCCCGCAACTCGTCCAGGACGCGCATTCGCAACCGCTGTCTGGTGACGGGGCGCCCGCGCGGCTTTTACCGTAAGCTGAAGATGTCCCGCATCGCGCTGCGTCAGTTGGGTTCGGAAGGAAAGATTCCGGGCCTGGTGAAATCGAGCTGGTAAGGGAGCCTAGACCTCATGGCGATCAACGATCCTATCGGCGATTTAATCACCCGCATCCGCAACGCGCAGATGCGCCGCCATTCCAGCCTCTCGGTGCCGGCTTCCAAGCTGCGCGGCTGGGTGCTCGACGTCCTGGCGGACGAGGGCTACATCCGCGGTTACGCGCGGATCGAGAAGACGGGCGAGAAGCCGGCCTTCGACATCGAGCTGAAATATTTCGAGGGCGCGCCGGTGATCCAGAACATCAAACGCGTCTCCAAGCCCGGCCGTCGGGTTTACTCCGCCGTGGGCGACCTGCCGTCTGTGCGCAACGGCCTCGGCATTTCCATCGTCTCCACGCCCAAGGGCGTGATGTCGGACGCCGCCGCCCGCGACGCCAATGTCGGCGGCGAAGTCCTGTGCGAAGTTTACTAAGGGAGCGAGGATAGACATGTCCCGCATCGGTAAAAAACCCATTCCCGTGCCCTCGGGCGTGACGGTCGACGTCAGCGGTCAGCAGGTGAAAGCCAAGGGGCCGAAGGGCGAACTGGCGTTCGTCGCCAACGAGCTCGTCTCGGTCGCGTTCGAGAATAACGAAATCACCGTGACGCCGGTGAACGATTCCAAGCCCGCCCGGTCCATGTGGGGCATGAGCCGCACGCGGATCGCCAACATGATTGACGGCGTCGCGAACGAGTTCACCCGGTCGCTTGAGCTTGTCGGCGTCGGCTACCGCGCGCAGATGAAGGGATCGAGCCTCAGCCTCGCCCTCGGCTACAGCCACGACATCGATTACCCGGCGCCGGAGGGCGTGAAAATCGCGACGCCGAAGCCGACGGAAATCGTCGTCTCCGGCATCGACAAGCAGAAGGTCGGACAGGCGGCCGCCGAAATCCGCGCATTCCGTCCCCCCGAGCCTTACAAGGGCAAGGGCGTGAAATACGCCGACGAGTATATCTTCCGCAAGGAAGGCAAGAAGAAGTAACGAACTTCAAGAAGGATCAGGGTCATGGCTGGCCGTACGACTGCAAACAACAAGGCGCGGGCGCGCCGCACGCGAAACAAGCTCGCCAGGAACGCCAACGGGCGGCCGCGCCTGTCGGTTTTCCGGTCGTCGAAAAACATCTCGGCGCAGATCATCGACGACAAGGCGGGCAAGACGCTGGCCGCCGCGTCCTCGCTTGACGCCGCGCTCCGCGATGCGCTGAAAAAAGGCTCGGACGCCGAAGCCGCGGCGATTGTCGGGCGCGTGGTCGCGGAAAAGGCGATCGAGGCGGGCGTCAAGGACGTGGTCTTCGATCGCGGCGGATACATGTATCACGGCCGGGTAAAAGCGCTTGCGGACGCCGCGCGCGAAGCCGGTCTTAATTTCTAGAGGAGCAGCTTTATGGCGCGTGAAGAAGGACGAGGACGCGGCCGGGGCCGCGGCGACCGCGAGGAACGGGACGAGTTTGTCGACAAGCTCGTCGCCATCAACCGCGTCGCGAAGGTTGTGAAGGGCGGCAAGAATTTCGGTTTCGCCGCGCTCGTCGTGGTCGGCGACCAGAAAGGCCGCGTCGGCTTCGGCAAGGGCAAGGCCCGCGAGGTGCCCGAGGCGATCCGCAAGGCGAGCCAGGAAGCCAAGCGCAACCTCGTTCGCGTCCCCCTGCGCGAGGGTCGGACCCTGCATCACGACGCCCGCGGGCGCTGGGGCGCGGGCAAGGTCGTCCTGCGCGCCGCGCCGCCGGGCACGGGCATCATCGCCGGCGGCCCGATGCGCGCGATTTTCGAGACCCTGGGCATTCAGGACATTGTGGCCAAGTCCCTCGGCTCGTCGAACCCTTACAACATGGTGCGCGCCACCGTTGACGCGCTCAAGAACCAGACCAGCCCCCGCTCCATGGCGGCGAAACGCGGCAAGAAAGTCTCCGACATTCTTGCGCGGCGCACCGGCGGCGGCGCGACGGGCGCTGTGGAAACCGGCGAGTCCGCCGACGCTGCGGCGTAAGGAGCGAAACTCATGGCAGAGAAGAAAACATTGAAGGTGCGTCAGACCGGCAGCCCGATCCGCCGCCCGCAGGACCAGCGGGCGACGCTGATCGGCCTCGGCCTGAACAAGATTGGCCGGGTGCGGGAACTGGAAGATACGCCGTCCGTGCGCGGCATGATCCGCAAGGTGTCCCACATGGTCGAGGTGATTGAAGACTAGGGATCGCGGATAAGGGATTTGGGGTCGGCTATTGAAACGCGTCTTTCACCCCCAATTCCTCATCCATGACATCAGGCGAGGCGGGCCCTTTCAGGCAGAACCGTCGAAAGTCGAGGTAAGACAATGAAACTTAATGAACTTTCCGATAACAAAGGCGCCCGAAAAAAGCGCATCCGCGTCGGGCGCGGCATCGGCTCAGGCAAGGGCAAGACCTCCGGGCGCGGCGTCAAGGGCCAAAAGTCGCGTTCCGGCGTGACTGGCATCCGGGCGTATGAAGGCGGCCAGATGCCGCTTTACATGCGCCTGCCCAAGCGCGGCTTCAACAAGCCGAACGCGGCGAAATACGCCGAGGTCAACATCGGCCGCCTCCAGGCCGCCGTCGATGCGGGCAAGCTGGACGCGGGCAAGACCATCGACGCCGCCGCCCTGGTCGAGGCGGGCGTGGTGCGCCGCGCCGCCAACGGCGTTCGTCTTCTGGGCGTCGGCGAGGTGACGGCGAAACTGACGCTGGAAGTCGCCCACGCTTCGGCCGGCGCGAAGGCGGCGATCGAAAAAGCCGGCGGTTCGGTTGAAATCAGGACCGCCGACAAGGGCGCGGGGGCGAACGCCGCCGGCGCGCAAGAAGCCTAGAGCGTGTTGCAGCAAAAGTGGATCACCGGTTTTGCGGTTCGCAACACGCTCCGCTAAGAATCCAGAGCCAATTGTGAATCGCGCTGAACGCAATTGGCTCTAGAAAGAATTGCGGGACGCCCCGGGAGAACGGGCGTCCCGAGGGAAGAGGCGCCACTCGGGGGTTGCAAGCGAACGCGGCGACGGCCACATGTCAAACCGCGCAACATCATGGTTAAGCGGCGCCTGCGCTTTTGCGATCCGGCCCCCTTCGAATGCGTTGACGCCTTCTCTTGCACGCCCGCCGGGACGCCCCGCCGCCGAAAAAGGTGAAATTGCCATATGACGTCAGCAGCGGAACAGTTCGCCTCGAACATCAACTTTTCCTCTTTCGCCAAGGCGGAGGAGTTGAAAAAACGCCTTCTCTTCACGCTCGGCGCGCTGATCGTTTATCGTTTCGGCACCTTCGTTCCCTTGCCGGGCATCAATCCGGAAGCCTTCAGCCAGGGGTTCCAGAGCCAGCAGAGCGGCCTTCTCGGCACGCTGAACATTTTCGCCGGCGGCGCGGTCGAGCGGATGGCGATTTTCGCCCTCAACATCATGCCGTACATCTCCGCCGCGATCATCATGCAGCTGATGACCGCGGTGATTCCGTCGCTTGAACAGATCAAGAAGGAAGGCGAGCAGGGCCGCCGGCAGATCAACCAGTACACCCGCTACCTGACGGTGTTCCTGGCGACCATGCAGGGCTATTTCATCGCCGTGAACCTGCAGAGCCAGGCGGGCGTGGTCTCCAATCCGGGGCCGTTCTTCCTCGCCACAACCGTTGTCACCCTGGTGGGCGGCGTCATGTTTCTGCTCTGGCTCGGCGAACAGGTCACCGCGCGCGGGGTCGGCAACGGCGTCTCGCTGATCATCTTCGCCGGCATTGTCGCGGAATTGCCGCGGGCGATCGCCGGCCTGCTCGACCAGGGGCGCACGGGCGCCGGCGTCGGCGGCGGCGCGATCCTGCTGATCGCAATGATGGCGCTGGCGCTGATTGTGTTCGTCGTCTTCATGGAGCGCTCCCAGCGCCGGATCGTGGTGCAGTATCCCCGCCGCCAGGTGGGCCAGCGGATGACGCAAGGGGAGAAATCCCACCTGCCGCTGAAGCTCAACGTGTCCGGCGTGATCCCGCCGATTTTCGCTTCCTCGCTGCTGCTGCTGCCGGCGACCGCCGCGAGTGCGGTCGGCTCCGACGCGCCGCAGTGGCTGCAGGACCTGACCTTGATGTTCTCGCCAGGCCGGCCGCTCTATGTGGCTTTCTACGCCGCGATGATCGTCGGTTTCACGTTCATCTACACCTCTGTTGTGTTCAACGTCGAGGACGTGGCCGATAACCTGAAGAAATACGGCGGCTTTATCCAGGGATACCGCCCCGGCGCGCGCACGGCGGAATATCTCGACTACGTGCTGACGCGCCTGACGGTGATCGGCGCGGCTTATCTGACCTTTGTCTGTATTCTGCCGGAGGTGCTGAAGATGGGCTATGGGCAGACGATCCCGGTCTATATCGGCGGGACCTCGCTCCTGATTGTCGTCTCGGTGACCCTCGACACTGTTTCGCAGATTCAGGGTCATCTCGTGGCCCAGCAATATGAAAGCCTGATCAAGAAATCCAAGCTGCGCGGAGGCCGGAAATGATCGTCATCTTTCTAGGGCCTCCGGGCGCGGGCAAGGGAACGCAAGCCGCGCATATCGTCTCGCGTTACGGCATTCCCCAGCTTTCCACCGGCGACATGTTGCGCGCGGCGGTCGCGGCGAAGACCCCGGTCGGCCTCCAGGCCAAGGAAATCATGGACGCCGGCAATCTCGTGTCCGACGAGATTGTCGCCGCCATCGTCGAGGAACGGATCGAGGCGGACGACTGCGCCCCGGGGTTCCTGCTCGATGGCTTTCCCCGCACCGTTGTCCAGGCGGAGACGCTGGACGCGATCCTCACCAAAAAGGGGCGCGCCGTGGACGTGGTGATCGAATTGCGCGTCGATGAGGCCGCGCTTGTCGAACGCCTGCGCACCCGTATCAGGGAAACCCTGGAAAGGGGCGAGGAACTGCGCAAGGACGACAATGAAGAAACCTTCAAGCACCGTCTCAAGGTCTACCAGGAACAGACGGCTCCGCTGATTCCCTATTACGAGGCGCAGGGCAAACTGAAGGTCGTGGACGGCATGGGAGCGATCGACGCCGTTTCGGCGGCGATCGACGAGATTCTCGACCCCTTCCGGCGCTAAAAACGCCTGGAAATGGTCGATAAAACGGTTGACGGGGGCAACAGCGCGACTATATCTACGCGCTCTCCGCCAACTGGAGGTCAGCTCGCCCGGCGCGCCGGCAGGGATTGCGCCGAAGCGGGCTTGTCGTATGGCGGTTCTCGCGAGTATCGCCATCGATTGCGGCGCCGCCGGTGCAGGGCGTCCGGCGCAGGCGAAGCACAGGCGAAGCAAAGGCGAATTCGGCCGGCCCGGCCGCAACAGGGCGGAGCGACACCCGCCTTGCGGCGGACAGACAAAAGGATAACCCCGTGGCCCGTATTGCAGGCGTCAACATTCCAACGAACAAGCGCGTCAAGATCGCGCTGCGCTACATTCACGGCATCGGTCCGGCCAAGGCCGACGAGATCTGCGACAAGGTCGGCATCGCGCCGGAGCGCCGCGTCAACGAGCTTTCAGACTCCGAAGTCTTGCAGATCCGGGAAGCCATCGACTCCGATTACACGGTCGAGGGGGACCTGCGCCGCGAGGTCGCCGTCAACATCAAGCGCCTGATGGACCAGGCCTGCTATCGCGGCCTGCGCCACCGCCGCGGCCTGCCGGTTCGCGGTCAGCGCACCCACACCAACGCGCGCACCCGCAAGGGCCCCGCCAAGCCGATCGCCGGCAAAAAGAAATAAGGACGCTTTCCGATGGCAAAACCTCAGGCTGGCCGCGTCAAGCGCCGCGAACGCAAGAACATTTCCTCCGGCGTGGTGCATGTGAACGCATCGTTCAACAACACCATGATCACCATCACCGACGAGCAGGGCAACGCGATTTCCTGGTCCTCCGCTGGCGGCATGGGCTTCAAGGGCTCGCGCAAATCGACCCCGTACGCGGCGCAGCTCGCGGCCGAGGACGCCGCCAAGAAGGCCATGGATCACGGCCTCCAGACCGTGAACGTGGAAGTGCGCGGGCCGGGCTCGGGCCGCGAGAGCGCCTTGCGCGCTTTGCAGTCGGTCGGCCTTACCGTCAACATGATCCGCGACGTGACGCCCATTCCGCATAATGGCTGCCGTCCGCGCAAGCGCCGCCGCGTCTAGGACCCGTTTTAACGAAAAGAGATTCCGCCCATGGATTCCATGAATATCCTCGAGAAAAACTGGCTTGAGCTGATCCGTCCCTCCAAGCTGGAGGTTTCCTCCGGCGCCGATCCGCGGCGCAAGGCGACGATCACCGCGCAGCCCCTGGAGCGCGGGTTCGGCCTGACGCTCGGCAACAGCCTGCGTCGCATTCTGATGTCGTCGCTGCAGGGTTCAGCCGTCACCTCGATCCAGATCGACGGCGTCGTGCACGAGTTTTCGTCCATTCCGGGCGTGCGCGAGGACGTCACCGACATCGTGCTCAACGTCAAGCAGCTCGCGCTGCGCCTCCACGCCGACGGTCCGCGCCGGGTGGTGCTGAAGAAATCAACGCCCGGCCCCGTCACCGCCGGCGACATCGAGGAGACGTCGGCGATCGACATCCTCAACAAGGACCATGTGATCTGCACCCTCGACGAGGGCGCATCCCTGCGCATGGAAATGACGGTCAACACCGGCAAGGGCTATACCGCCGCCGAGCAGAACCGCCCGGAAGACGCGCCGATCGGCCTGATCCCCGTGGACAGCCTCTATTCGCCGGTCAATCGCGTCGCCTATCGCGTGGAAAACACCCGCGAGGGCCAGGTCCTCGATTACGACAAGCTGATCATGGACGTGGAGACCGACGGGTCGCTGTCGCCGGAGGACGCCATCGCCTACGCCGCGCGCATCCTCCAGGACCAGCTTCAGATCTTCATCAATTTCGACGAGCCGACGAAAGACAAGGGCACGGACGCCCGCGAGGAGCTTCCGTTCAATCCGGCGCTGCTGCGCAAGGTGGACGAACTGGAGCTTTCGGTGCGCTCGGCCAACTGTCTCAAAAACGACAACATCGTCTATATCGGCGACCTGATCCAGAAGACCGAAGCGGAAATGCTGCGCACGCCGAATTTCGGCCGCAAGTCGCTGAACGAGATCAAGGAAGTGCTGGCGGGTCTCGGCCTTCACCTCGGCATGGACGTGCCCGACTGGCCGCCCGACAACATCGAAGAACTGGCGAAGAAATTCGACGAGTAAGCCTCCGGCGGAGGATCTGGCCTGGCGTTACCGTCAGCATAAGGAGAAAGCCCCATGCGACATGGGATGGCGCACCGCAAACTGAACCGCACCCACGAGCACCGCAAGGCGATGTTCGCCAACATGGCGTGCGCGCTCATCAAGCATGAGCAGATCACGACCACGCTGCCCAAGGCGAAGGAGCTGCGTCCGATCGTCGAAAAGCTCGTCACCATGGCAAAGCATGCGGACAAGGCCGGCGAGCCCTCGCGCGCCCTGCATCTGCGCCGCCTCGCCGTGTCGCGCATTCGCGACAAGGATATGGCGAAGAAACTGTTCGAGACCCTGGGCCCGCGTTACGCCGAGCGCGACGGCGGGTATATCCGCATCATGAAGGCGGGCTTCCGCTACGGCGACAACGCGCCCATGGCGGTGATCGAGTTCGTCGACCGGGACGAGGACGCCAAGGGACAGGATTCCGGTCCGGTCGCGGGCGCCGAGGACGACGACGAGGAATAAGACGCCGTCGTCTTCACGCTGTCCGGTCAAAGGATTGAACGGCTCCCCGCGGGGAGCCGTTCGTTTTTGTCGGTTGTCTTGAAAACGCCATTTGCAGCCATATCGGGCGGCGCCATATAGGGCGTTATGTTCACCTGGTTCGAAAAGCGTCTCGACCCGTTTCCGCGCGATCACGCCGGCCCGCCGCCGTCCGGCTTGCTGCGGTTCTGCTGGCATTACAGCCGCGACGCGTGGCCGTGGATCGCGGCGACGTCGGCCTTGTCCGCGCTGATCGCCGTCGGCGAGGTGATGCTCTACGGCTTTCTCGGCGGCCTCATCGACTGGCTCGGCGCGGCGGACCCGGAGACTTTCCTTCAGGACGAGGGCGGCCGGCTCTGGCTGATCGGCGGGCTCGTGCTGGTCGGCCTGCCGCTTGTCGTGCTCGCGTCCTCGCTGGTGACGCACCAGACCCTGCTCGGCAACATGCCGATGGCGACCCGCTGGCGCATCCACCGGCACATGCTGCGTCAGAGCGTGGGGTTCTTCGCCGACGAGTTCGCCGGCCGCGTCGCCACGAAGCTGATGCAGACATCGCTGGCCGTTCGCGAGGCGGTGCTGAAGGTTCTCGACCTTTTCGTCTATGTCCTGGTCTATTTCGTCACGATGCTGACCTTGGCGGCGAACGCCAGCCCGCTGTTCGCCGCGCCCCTGCTTGTGTGGCTCGCGGTGTATGTCGCGGTCATCCGGTATTTCGTGCCGCGCCTGCAAAAAACGTCCGAGCGTCAGGCGGACGCGCGCTCCGAGATGACGGGCCGCATCGTCGACAGCTACACCAACATCGCCACGGTGAAGCTGTTCGCCCACGCCGGCCGCGAGGAGCGGTACGCCCGCGACAGCATGGACGGCTTCCTGCAGACGGTGCATCCGCAGATGCGCCTTGTCACCGCGTTTTACAGCCTGATCTATCTCAATAACTGCGCAACCCTGTTCGCTGTCGGCGCCCTGTCGCTTCACCTGTGGATGACCGGAGTCGTCAGCGTCGGCGCCATCGCCGCGGTCATGGCGCTGACGCTGCGCATCAACGGCATGTCGCAATGGATCATGTGGGAAGTGTCCGCGCTGTTCGAAAATCTCGGCGTCATCCACGACGGCATGAAAATGCTGGAAAAGCCCGTCGCCGTCACCGACGCGCCGGGAGCCGGACCGCTCAGGGTTTCGGCCGGCGCCGTTGCGTTCGAAAACATCAGCTTTCACTACGGCAAGGGCGCCGGCGTGATCGAGGATCTGTCCCTGTCCATCGCGCCGGGAGAGAAAATCGGCCTTGTCGGCCGCTCCGGCGCCGGCAAGACGACTCTGACCAATCTGTTGCTGCGGTTTTACGACCTGGAGGGAGGCCGCATCCTGATCGACGGCCAGGACATCGCCCGCGTCACGCAGGACAGCCTGCGCGCCGCCGTCGGGGTCGTCACCCAGGACACTTCGCTTTTGCATCGCTCCATACGCGAGAACATCGCCTACGGACGGCCCGAGGCGCGCGAGGACGAGATCCTAAAGGCCGCCGCGCGCGCCAACGCGCTTGAGTTTCTTCAGGATCTGGAGGACCATGAGGGGCGCAAGGGTCTTGACGCCCATGTGGGCGAGCGCGGCGTCAAGCTTTCCGGCGGTCAGCGCCAGCGCATCGCCATTGCGCGCATTTTCCTGAAAAACGCGCCGATCCTGATCCTCGACGAAGCCACCTCGGCGCTCGACTCCGAGGTCGAGGCGGCGATCCAGGAAAACCTGTTCGACCTGATGCAGGGCAAGACCGTGATCGCCATCGCGCACCGTCTGTCGACCATTTCGGCGCTGGACCGGCTGGTGGTCCTGGACAACGGCGCCATTGTGGAATCGGGCGCTCATGGGGCGCTTGTCGCGCGCGGGGGGCTCTACGCCGACCTGTGGGCGCGCCAGTCCGGCGGTTTTATCGGCGGCGCGGGAGCGGCCGCCCCGAGCGCGGCGGAATAAGCCGCCCCCGAAATTTGCCCGAAGCTTGCTCGAAGCCCGTCCCGGCGCCAGCCCGGCGTCCGCGCAATGTCCCCCTCGGGGCGGACGTTTGTCCGATCTTTGCGTTGATCGGGAGCGGGGCCGGCCCTATTTTACGGGCCGGGCCCTGACGTGAAGGAGAATGCCGCATGGTGCGGAAACTTGTTGTTGTGTGTTCGGCGGCGCTGACGCTCGCCGGGGCGGCCTGCGCCCAGCCGGAGCCCGGGGACGCGGCGCCCGCGCCCGCCGGCGCCCCGAGAAATGAAAGGGCGGACGCCACTTCGGACGCGAAGCCGGCCGTCGCCGAGATGGAGGGCCAGGCGATCGCCGCCGCGCCGCGGGTGACGCCGGGCTCCATGAGCGAGGTCAAGCTTTCATTCGCCCCGGTCGTCGAGCGCGCGGCGCCGGCGGTCGTCAACATATACTCCCGCCGCGTCGTCCAGCAGCAGCGCCGGCGCAGCCCGTTCGCGGGCGATCCGTTTTTCGAGCGCTTTTTCGGCGAGGGGTTCAACTTCGGCATGCCCCGCGAGCGGGTGCAGAACTCCCTCGGCTCCGGGGTGATCGTCAGTCCCGAAGGCGTGATCGTGACCAACAACCACGTCATCGAGGGCATGACAGAAATCAAGGTCGTTCTGAACGACCGGCGCGAATACAGCGCGGAGTTGATCCTCGCCGATCCGCAGACGGATCTTGCGGTGCTGCGGATCGAGGCGGAGGAACCGCTGCCTTTTCTCACCTTCGCCAATTCCGACGCGGCGCAGGTCGGCGACATCGTTCTCGCCATCGGCAATCCGTTCGGGGTCGGACAAACCGTGACCAACGGCATCATTTCCGCCCTTGCGCGCACGGCGGTTTCCGTCAGCGACTACCAGTTCTTCATCCAGACCGACGCGGCCATCAATCCGGGCAATTCGGGCGGTGCGCTGGTCGACAACGAGGGCCGCCTGGTCGGCGTCAACACCGCGATCTATTCCCGCTCCGGCGGCTCGAACGGCATCGGCTTCGCGATCCCCTCGCGCCTGGTGCAGCAGGTAATCCGCACCGCGATCGACGGCGGCGTCCTGGTGCGCCCCTGGCTCGGCGCCTCGTCCAGCACGGTGACGTCCGAGCTTGCCAACGCGCTCGACCTCGACCGGCCGGCGGGGGCGATCATCGACGACGTCTGGGACAAGGGGCCGGCGGACCGGGCCGGCCTCAAGGCCGGCGACGTGATCACCGAGATCGACGGCCAGCCGGTATACGACTCGCAAACCCTGCAATACCGGATCGGCGTCGGCAAGGAAGGCGAGACCGCCGACGTCGTCTATATCCGCAACGGGCGCGAACGCGCCGCCTCGGTGAAACTTGATCTGCCCCCGGAGAAACCGGCGCGCGATCCACGCGCGCTGGAGGGAGCTCATCCGCTGAACGGCGTTACGGTGGACAATCTGTCGCCGCGCTATAACGAGGAGTTGGGGCTCGACTCCTTGTCCAGCGGCGTCGTCGTGGCGGAAGTCGATCCCCGCTCCTTCGCCGCCCGCAGGGGGCTGCGTCCGGGGCACAAGATCGTCTCCGTCAACGGCCGCGACGTGGGCACGGCCGCGGAGCTTGAGCGCGAGATCGCCCGCGCCGCGAGCCCGTGGGAGCTGGAAGTCGACACCGGCGGGCGCATCGTGCCCTGGCGGGTCGGCCGATAATCCGCGTCCGGAATCGCCGATGAACGATCTTTTCAACGCGGCGGGGCTGGAAGACGGCGCGCCGCGTCCGCTTGCGGACCGCTTGCGGCCCGCGAGGCTCGACGACGTGGTCGGACAGGATCACCTCCTCGGGAAGGGAGCGCCGCTGCGGCGCATGCTGGACGGCGGGCGGCTTTCATCGATTATCTTGTGGGGACCGCCCGGCGTCGGCAAGACGACGATCGCGCGTCTCCTCGCCGATGAGAGCGATCTTGCGTTCGAGCAGATCTCGGCGATCTTTTCCGGCGTCGCCGACCTGCGCAAGGTTTTCGACCGCGCCAAGGCGCGGCGGTCGACGGGCAGGGGCACGCTCCTGTTCGTCGACGAGATCCACCGGTTCAACAAGGCGCAGCAGGACGGGTTCCTGCCGCATGTGGAATCCGGTCTCGTTACGCTGATCGGAGCGACCACGGAGAATCCGTCTTTCGAACTGAACGCCGCGCTCCTGTCGCGCGCGCAGGTGTTCACCCTGAACCGCCTCGGCGACGCCGCGCTGGAAGCGCTGCTCAAGCGCGCGGAAGCGGAAGAGGGGCGAAGCCTTCCGTTGACGGAGGAAGCCCGCGCCGCCTTGCGCGCCATGGCGGACGGGGACGGCCGGTTCGTGATCAACCTCGCTGAGGACATCTTCGCCGAACCGGCGGACCGCAAGCCCATTGCCCCGGACGAACTCGGCGCAATCGTTCAGCGCCGCGCGCCGGTCTACGACAAGGCGCAGGAATCCCATTACAATCTTGCAAGCGCATTACAGAAGTCGATCCGCGGATCGGACGCCGACGCGGCGCTCTACTGGGCGGCGCGCATGATCGTCGGCGGGGAGGACCCGCGCTTCGTCCTGCGCCGGCTGGTGGTGATCGCGTCGGAGGACGTCGGCAACGCCGATCCTCACGCGCTGCCGCTCGCCGTCGCGGCGCGCGACGCCTATGACTTTCTGGGGCAGCCCGAGGGGGAAATCGCTATCGGGCAACTGGTGGCGTATCTCGCCACGGCGCCGAAATCGAACCGATCCCACGTTGCGTTCAAACAGGCCAAAGCCGCGGCCCGCGAGACCGGCTCGCTAAGCCCGCCGAAACACGCCATGAACGCGCCGACGAAACTGATGAAGTCTCTCGGCTACTCAGACGGATATGTGTACGATCACGATACGGCGGACGCTTTCGCCGGCCTCGACTACTTCCCGCCGGAAATGGAGCGGCGCGTTTTCTACAAGCCGTCTTCCTTCGGTTTCGACAAGGAAATCGCGAAGCGTCTTGAATTCTGGGACCGAAAACGGCGGGAAAAATCGGAAAAGGCCGAGGGATGAGTTGTGTAAACGACGAGGGGAGGCGGCGATGACCCCCCATGTGTGGCTCGCGATCGGCGCCGGCGGCGCCCTCGGCGCCATGGCGCGTCACGGCGTCTCGCGCCTGTGCCTGTATCTTCTTGGCCCGAACTTTCCGTGGGGAACGCTTACGGTGAACGCGGCCGGCTCCTTCGTCATGGGGCTGGTCATCGTCTGGCTTTCCCGCCACGAGCCGCAGAGCGCGGCCATGCGCGCCTTTCTCACCGTCGGGGTCCTCGGTGCGTTTACGACGTTCTCCACCTTTTCGCTCGATGCGGTCGCGCTCTATCGCGACCGTACGGCGATGATTGCGGCGTCCTATCTCCTGGCGTCGGTGCTTCTATCCGTTGGCGGACTGGTCGCCGGCCTTGCGCTGGGGAGGCACGCCATATGAGCGGGGTGCAGATGAAAACCGTCGCCGTGGACGAGGCCGGCATGCGCCTCGACCGCTGGTTCAGAACGCATTTCCCGTCCATCCGTCACGGGGAGCTGGAAAAGCTTCTCCGCAAGGGCCAGGTCCGGGTTGACGGCGGGCGCGCCAGGTCAAGCCGCCGCCTCGACGCCGGCGAGGAGATCCGCATCCCGCCTATGCCGGCGCAACGAAACACGCCGCCGGAGGCAAGGGCGACGGCGCCCGAGGACGCCGCGGCGATCAGGCGACTGATCATCCATGAAGATGACGACATGCTCGCTCTCAACAAGCCGTTCGGTCTTGCCGTTCAGGGCGGCGCGAAAATGGCGCGTCATGTCGACGCCATGTTGGGCGCGCTTGAGAAAAACGGCGAACGCCCGCGGCTGGCCCACCGTCTCGACAAGGACACGGGCGGGCTGTTGCTGGCGGCGAAGACGCGCTTCGGCGCGCAGGCCCTGACCGAGGCGTTCAGGCGTCACGACGTGGACAAGACATATTGGGCGCTGGTCGCCGGCGCGCCGCGTCCGCGCGAGGGGACGATCACGCTGCCGATCGCCAAGCGCATGGTCCGGATCGGGACCGGCGATGAAGAACGCATGGTCCCCGCCGAAGGCGAGGACGCGAAAAAGGCGATTACGGATTTTCAGCTCATGGAGGAAGCTGGCCGGGTGTCCTTTCTGGCCATGCGGCCGGTGACCGGGCGCACCCATCAGCTTCGCGTGCACGCCGCCGCCATCGGCTGTCCCATTGTCGGCGACGGCAAATATGGCGGCGCGGCGGCGCAGATCGAGGGCGTCGCCAAGAAACTTCACCTGTTCTGCCGCACCATGACGTTTCCTCATCCGAGAACCGGCCGGCGCATGACGCTGACGGCGCCGCTCGGCGGTCACATGGCCGAGACCTGGCGGTTTTTCGCCTTCGATGCGAACGCCGATTGCGACTGGCCGGAGCGTTCCCGATGAGCGCGCGTGAACCAAAACGGTTTTATGAAAAGGCCGAGGCCGGCCCCGCGGAAAATGACGGATACGGCGTTTTCCTTGACGGCCGGCCGGCGCGGACCGCGCGGCGGCGCCTGCTTGTGGCGCGCGCGCAGCCGTTGGCCGCGGCGGTCGCCGCCGAATGGGCGGCGCAAAGCGAGCATGTCGATCGCGCCTCGATGCCGCTGACGGCGCTCTTGTCGGCGGCGATCGATGGCGGCGAGGCGGCCGCGCCGGGCTGGGCCGAGGACGTCCTGGATTACCTGGGCTCGGACCTTGTCTGTTACCGGGCGGCGGAACCGGATGCGCTGGTCCTGCGCCAGGGCGAGGTCTGGGACCCGTTTCTTGACTGGTTCAAGACGGCTTATGGCGAACGGCTCGTCACCGTGACCGGCGTCATCGCCGCGCCCCAGCCGCGGGGCGCGCTGGACGCGGTGCGCCGCGACCTTGCGGCGACGTCGCCGGAAGCGCTTTTCGCCCTCAGAACCGCGACCGCCATCGCGGGCTCGGCGGTGCTGGCGCTTGCGCTTTCCAAGGAGGCGTTTTCCGCGGATGCGGTGTTCGCGGCGTCGCGTCTCGACGAACGCTTCCAGGCGGAACGGTGGGGCGAGGACGCCGAGGCGAAAGACCGTGAGCGGACCATCGAAGCGGAATTCGCCGCCGTCGCCAGGTTCATTCGGCTGGCGGGTAAGCGGTAGGGCCGGCGTCGGCCACGTCTTCCCCACGGGAAACGGCGCGGAACCGGCGCAATTCCTCGTCCTCGAGCCGGGCGTCGTTATTGGCGTCCATCGCATCGAAATCGAGCAGGTATTCGCGGATATAGTCTTCCCGCGACAGGGTCTGCGACGCGCCGGCCATGAAGGCGAATTTGCGTTTGGCCATGACGTCCCGCGCCAGCTCCGCGTCGCCCTGGCTGATGTCGGTGAGGAAATCGTCATAGCGCCGCTGGCGCGCGATGTCGTCCGTCGGCGCGGGCGCGGCGCGCGCGTCGTCATCGGCCCACGTCGCGACCAGGGAGGCGAACTCCTCCGCATCGACCGCGCCGCTTCTGTCCGTGTCCGCAATAATGAAATCGATCTTTGCTTCCTCGAAGGCTTCGTTGCGCGTCAGCACCTCGCCGTCGAACTGCGATTTCAGGACTTCGCGCAGGTTTTCCCGGTCGGCTTCGGTGGCGCGGCGCGGGGCGTCGCGGGAAAATGTAACGGTGCGTTTTTCGCTTTCGACCACCTCGCCGTTGATGGTCCGTTTGAGGGTGATGCTCTGCTGCAATTGCTGGCGCGCGTTCAGAAGGTCGGCGACATTGTCCGGGTCCGGCGTTCCGTCTGCGCCGGCCGCGTCTTTTTCGCCGGTCGTCGCGTCTTCGCCGGTCGGGTCCGCACCGCGCGCCGTTTCCGGGGCGGCGGGCGGCGTCGGCGACGCCGGCGGGGAAGACGGCGCGGCTTCTTGCTCCTGGGCGAGCGCGCCGGCGGCCATGGCCGGCGGGCAAAGAGCGGTGAAAGCTGCGGCCAGCGCCGCGCGCCATGCAAATGTCCTGTCCATATGCTTTGTCCCTCGATTGAACGGCTGTCGGCGCCTCCTGCAAGAACGCGCAGACAGCCGACCATGACTTCGCCTGCGCCGCAAGGCCGCGCCGCCGCCGGGGGGCGCGCGCGATCAGTTCCGGTCAGGCCCGCTTTGCCCGGGCAGGCGGGGCGCCGCCGCCGGCGCGGTTGGGCCGAAAACCTCCTCGAACGCGCCCTTCAGGGCCGCGTCGACCTCTTCCATGACGACGGGAAGGCCGAGATCGACCAGGCTTGCGACTCCCAGCCCCGGCTCGTTGATGCCGCAGGGCGTGATGCCGCCGAAATGGGAAAGATCCGGCTCCACGTTCAGGGAAATCCCGTGGAAGCTTACCCAGCGCCGCACGCGAACGCCGATCGCGGCGATCTTGTCTTCCCGCCGGGCGCCGCCGGGCCGCGTGCGGTCGACCCAGACGCCGACCCGGCCGTCGCGGCGCTCGCCCTTGACGTTAAAGACCGCCAGCGCATCGATCAGCCATGTCTCCAGTGCGTTGACGAAAGCCCGGATGTCCTTGCCCCGCCGCTCCAGATCCAGCATCGCGTAAGCGACCCGCTGCCCCGGCCCGTGATAGGTGTACTGGCCGCCGCGCGAGCTTTTGAAGACCGGAAACCCCTGCGGGTTGAACAGATCCTCCGGTTTCGCGCTCGTCCCGCCGGTGAAAAGCGGCGGATGCTCCAGGAGCCAGACCAGTTCCCCCGCGGCGCCGGCGCGAATCTCGGCCGCGCGCGCCTCCATGAAAGCCGTCGCCGCCGGATAGGAAACCGGCGCGCGCGACACCGCCCAGCCGACGGCGGCGTCTGCGCGAAACAGCGCCGGAGGGTGATCCGAGGGGCGGACGGTCTTCGTCGTCATGGCCGGGTTATGCGTTTCGTTTCAGAGCCTTGCATGGGGTGTTATCTGGCGGTTCCAGCCGGATTGCGCAAGCCGGCGCGGAGCGCGCCGTTTTTGCGGGATTTGCGGCGAATTTACCCGGATTCACACGGGATTCGCTCCGGTTTCCTGGGAGAGCACGGTTTTTCCGGGCGAACAGGCTTCACAGGGCCGGCGCCATTTGCTATCTCCCGCCTTCGCTCGCCTGGCGACGTGCGGCCGTGGCGGAATTGGTAGACGCGCAGCGTTGAGGTCGCTGTGGGGCAACCCGTGGAAGTTCGAGTCTTCTCGGCCGCACCATTTTTCCAGTAATCGGCCCTATCGCACCTCCCCGGCCGCCCGCAAACCCGCGGCGACGGGCGAAGCCGATTGGAAACCGTAACCTTCATTCCCCCGCCGATTGGCCTGAAACCTGCACTGATCGTTGGCGAATGCGTCCGAAAAGGCCACGGGAAAGGCTTTTGCGGACCGGCTCCGTCGTGCGGCGCGCCGCTGTCGCGAAGGGACATGCCGCCGGCGTCCGGCAAACCGTAAGGCTCGGCGACGGGCTAGCGGGGGCTGGGGCGGCGCCGTGAAAAAGGAGCGTACGGACGGTTCGCGCGGGGCTTTGTCCCGTGTGGCGGAAAGGGAGGGAGCCGATGCGTCTGTTTTTAATCGCGCTCGCCGTTGTTTATGTGGTGCTGGTGGGCGTTGCGGAAAGCCTGAGCCGGGGGGCTGCGTCTCCCGGCTGGGCCGCGCAGGGTCGCCTTGCGCCGACGGACAGGACTCAAAGCGGGCCTCACAAAGGGTCCAACAACGGACTTGTAAGCGATATCGCCGCCCACAGCGCCGCGGCGGTGACGTCCGCGCAACCGGCGGCCGCAGCCCCCCGGCTTGAGGGGACCTGTCCGGCCTCCATGCGCGATGCGGGCGCCGTCAAGGCGGCGTGCGCGCTCCCCCCGCAGAAAGCGCGCTGAGGACCGCGCCGCCCTTTAGGCCCGGCAGGGTCCGGCGGGGGCGGGCATGAGGCGGGACGATTATCCCGGCGGGCGGCGAACCGTCCGCCTAACGCCCTGAATGTGCGGTTATTTGCGGCAACCCCGTTGCGCAGTTTTCGCCCCATGCTTTAGAACCCCCGTCTGAAGCAACCCGATCGTTTTGCCATGCGCCTCAGCCGCTTTTTTCTGCCCGTCCTGAAAGAAACCCCCGCCGACGCCCAGATCGCGTCCCATCGCCTGATGCTGCGCGCCGGCATGGTCCGCCAGGAAAGCGCCGGCATCTACGCCTGGCTTCCGCTGGGCTTCCGGGTGTTGAAGAAAATCGAGCAGATCGTCCGGGAAGAGCAGGACAGGGCCGGCGTCGTTGAAATGCTGATGCCGACCATTCAGCCCGCGGATCTGTGGCGCGAAAGCGGACGATACGACGCCTATGGCAAGGAGATGCTGCGCATCGCCGACCGGGCGGACCGGGAGATGCTGTACGGCCCCACCAATGAAGAGATGATCACGGAGATTTTTCGCGCGGGCGTACGATCCTACAAGGACCTGCCGAAGCTGCTTTATCATATCCAGTGGAAATTCCGTGACGAGATCAGGCCGCGCTTCGGCGTGATGCGCGGGCGCGAGTTCCTGATGAAGGACGCCTATTCCTTCGACATTGACGAGACCTCCGCGCGAAAGAGCTACAACAAGATGTTCGCTGCGTATTTACGCACCTTCTCGCGCATGGGACTGAAAAGCATCCCGATGCGGGCCGACACCGGGCCGATCGGCGGCGATCTCAGCCACGAGTTCATTATCCTTGCGGAGACGGGAGAAAGCGCCGTTTTCTGCGACAAGCGCCTGATCGAAATGTCCGTACCGGACAGGGATCTCGACTTCGACGGCGATCTGCAACCGATCGTCGATCAGTTTACGTCGCTTTACGCCGCCACCGACGAGGTGCATGACGAGGCCGCTTTTGAAAGCGCCGTCCCGGCCGAGGCCCGCGTTTCGGCGCGCGGCATCGAGGTCGGGCATATCTTCTTTTTCGGGGACAAGTATTCCGCGCCGATGAAGGCGGTCGTCGCCGGCCCGGACGGCAAGGAAGTTCCCGTACAGATGGGTTCTTATGGCGTCGGCGTGTCGCGGCTGATGGGCGCGATCATCGAGGCGCACCACGACGAGGACGGCTGCAAATGGCCGACGCCCGTCGCGCCGTTCCATGTCGGCCTCGTCAATCTGAAACCCGGCGACGAGGCCACGGACGCCGCCTGCGCGGCGCTTTACGAAGCCATGCAAGGGGCCGGCGTCGAGGTTCTCTATGACGACACCCCTGCGCGTCCGGGAGAGAAATTCGCCCGCATGGACCTGATCGGGTTGCCCTATCAGCTCGTGATCGGCCCGCGCGGCCTTGGCGAGGGCGCCGCCGAGGTCAAGCGCCGCGCCGACGGCGGCCGGGAGGACGTCCCTGTCGACAAGGCCGCGGCGCACTTGGCGGCGCTGGTCAAGGCCGAGCTCGCTTATTCGTGACCGTCCGGACGGCGCGCGAGGCGGCGGGCTCGGATCTGGCTCGAATCTGGCTCGGGGCGGGCGGGCGCCGAACGGGTGCGATCGGCGCGCATGATGGCGGTTTACGCCGCGATTTTGCCTTTCTGCGAAACTAGATTAGCTAGAGCGCGTTGCCGCATAACCGGTCCGCCGGTTTTGCGGTTCGCGGGCCGGCTCTGTAACGCCGGAAACGATAGAGGCCCCTATGGCGGAACAGGCGGGCGCGGCGACGTCGCCCTTCAGTTACTTCGAATGGATGGTTGCGCGGCGCTATCTCGGCGCGACGCGATCGGGCAAAGGCGTGTCGCTGATCTCGATCATCGCGTTCGTCGGCATTATGCTGGCCGTCGCGGTGCTGATCATCGTGATGTCGGTGATGCAGGGATTTCGCGCCAAGCTGCTTGAACAGATGCTGGGCCTGAACGGCCATGTCTTCGTCCAGTTGACCGACCCCTCGGACGATCCGGACCCCCTGATAGCGCGCATCCTAGGCACGCCGGGCGTTCGCTCCGCCGCGCCGCTGATGCAGGCGCCGGTTTACGCGACCACGCCTGTCGGAGAGGAGGCGGTGCTGGTGCGGGCCATGCGGCGGGAGGATCTCCTGTCCATCGGCGGCATCACCGGCGCGGACAAGGTCGTCGACGGATCTTTCGACAGTTTCGGCGCCGGCAAGAACGGCGGCAGCGACATCGCCCTCGGCGCCCGGCTCGCCGGCGCGCTGGGCGTGCGGGCCGGCGGCGGCGTGACGCTGATCACCGGCGGCGGGGCGGAAACCGCGTTCGGACGCATTCCCGTCCGCTCCAAGACCTACCGCGTCGGCGCGGTCTTCGAGGTCGACAACTCGCAATATGATTCCAGCATCATTTTCATGCCGCTGGAACAGGCGCAGCTTTTCTTCCAGGGCTCCGGCGCGAGCAACCAGATCGAGGTGCGCGTCGCCGATCCGGATCGGCTGACCCTCTATATCCCGCCGATCGAGGAAATCGCCGAGGGCCGTCCCGTCACCGACTGGACGCGGATCATCGGGCCGTATTTCGAGGCGCTGAAGATCGAACGCAACGTGATGCGGCTGATCCTGATGCTGATCGTCGCCGTGGCCGCCCTCAACATCATCACCGGGCTTGTGATGCTGGTGAAGGACAAGACCGGCGACATCGCCATCCTGCGCACCATGGGCGCGACGCAAGGGGCGGTGATGCGGATCTTTTTCCTGTCCGGGGCGCTGATCGGCCTTCTCGGCACGCTTTTCGGCGTCGTCATCGGGGCGCTGTTCGTGGCCAATATCGACGCCATCGAGGGGGCGCTGTCGGCTCTTTTCAACACCGACCTGTTCAATGCCGAGATTTACTTCTTTCAGAGCATCCCCGCCGAAATGCAGCTTGGGGAGGTCGCGACCATCGCCGGCTGGTCGCTGTTCATGTCGTTCGTATCGACGCTTTACCCGGCCTGGCGCGCCGCGCGTCTCGATCCCGTGGAGGCGCTGCGCTATGAGTGAACGGTTTTCATGCGGACAAAAAAGAGGCGCGCCCCGATGAGAGGCGAGGAGGAAGAACCCGTTCTGCGTCTTGAGAATATTGCGCGCGCCTTTGGCGATCTCGTCATCGTCGAACATGTCAACCTGACGCTCAAGCGCGGGGAGATCGTGGCGCTGGTCGGCCCGTCCGGGTCCGGCAAGTCGTCGCTCCTGCACATTGCCGGTCTCCTGGAGGCGCCGTCCTCGGGCGAGGTCTATATCAACGGCGTTGCGACGACGACGTTGAACGACGCCGAGCGCACCCGGTTGCGGCGGGACGGGCTTGGCTTCGTCTACCAGTTCCACCACCTCCTGCCGGAGTTTTCCGCCCTCGGCAACGTCACGCTGCCGATGCTGATCGCCGGCGCCAGGGTCTCCGACGCCGAAGCCGAGGCCGCCCGCCTTCTGGGCGCGCTGGGCCTCGCCGAGCGGCTTCATCACCAGCCCGGGCAGCTTTCCGGCGGCGAGCAGCAGCGCACCGCGATCGCGCGCGCCCTCGCCAACAAGCCGGACATTCTGCTTGCAGACGAACCCACCGGCAATCTCGATCCGAAGACGTCCGACGTCGTCTTCGACGCGTTGCTGGAACTGGTGCGCAGCGAGGGCCTGTCGGCGGTGATCGCAACCCATGACCAGCGTCTCGCCGGCCGCATGGACCGCATCCTGTCGATCCGGGATCAGCGCCTTGTCGACCTGGCGCCGGAAAACGCCTGACCGAACGCGCGCGCCGCGCGGGAAGACTTATGCCGGCCGCGTCGCCGCGACCTGGCGCACATTGGTCGTCGCCGCCCGGAAGCCCGCTTCGCAATAGGCGAGATAGAAACGCCAGAGCTTTTTGAACCGCGCGTCAAAACCCATGGCGCGGATGTCGTCCCAGGCGCCGAGGAAATGGCGATGCCATTCGTTCAGGGTGCGAGCGTAATCCTGGCCGAATTCCGTCACCTGGTTCAGTTTCAGCCCCGCCTCGCCGATATGGGTTTTCAGGAGCGCCGGGCTCGGCAACATGCCGCCGGGGAAGATGTAGCGCTGGATGAAATCCGTCGAGGCGACGTAATTGTCGAAAAAGCGGTCGGCGATAGTGATGATCTGAAAGCCCGCCGCGCCGCCCGGCTTCAGGGCGCTGCGCACCTTGTCGAAATAGGTTTGCCAGTACTGCATGCCCACCGCCTCGAACATCTCGATGGACGCGATCTTGTCATACTGTTCGTCCACGTCGCGATAATCCTGGATGCGGAACTCGACCTTGTCGTTCAGACCCTCACGGAAAATCCGCTCACTGGCGAAATCGTATTGCGACGGCGACAGGGTGATGCCGACCACGTTCGCCCCCACCTCCCTGGCGGCGAATTCCGCGAATCCGCCCCACCCCGAGCCGATTTCCAGAACCGTTTCGCCGGGTTTGAGATCGATCGCGCGGGCGAGGTTGCGGTATTTGTTGATCTGGGCGTCGGCGAGGTCCGAGTGACCGTCCGGATAGAGCGCGGAGGAATAGGTCATGGTCGGGTCGAGCCATTTTTCGTAAAAGCTGTTGCCCAGATCGTAATGGGCCATGATGTTGCGCCTGGAGCCGCTGCGGGTGTTCCTGTTGAAGGCGTGGCGCAGATTGTTGAGGAAATCGATGACGGGCGACGCCTTGAAGGCGTCCTGAACCGCGTCGGCGTTGCGCGCGAAGATGTAGAGACAGGCGGCGAGGTCTGGCGTGTCCCACTGGTCCGCCAGGAAACTTTCGAAAAACCCGATATCGCCGCTGAGAATCGCGCGCCGCGCGAAAGCATAGTCCTTGACGACGATGACCCCGTGGGCGTCGAGATCCTCCTTGCCGTGAAAGGCGAGGGCCCGGCCGTCCGGAAGCTGAAAAGTCAGGTTGCCGTAATGGATGCGTTCCGCGATGCCGCAGGCCATGCGAAAGAACGGGGGCAGTCCCGACAGGGCGCGGTGACGGTTCAGCGATGTGACAATGGTTTTCATCGGAGATTGCATCTGCGGTGGCTGGATCTGTGTTGCGGCTCGCATCCTACGCCTCAAGTCATTATTGAAAGCGCCGCAGTCCCGCGGCCTCCATCGTCATTGTTCCGGCGCGTCGGTCAGGCGCTTTTCTTGATCTTATCATAACCTGACAGCGCGCGCCTACGGGCCTCGGCATGATCTACGACCGGCTCGGGATAGGTCTGTCCAAGCGTAACGCCCGCGTCCTTCAGAACGTCCGCCGGCGCCGTCCAGGGGGCGTGGATGTATTTCTTTGGCAGTGCAGCAATCTCGGGAACGAAGCGGCGCACATAGGCGCCGTCCGGGTCGAATTTTTCCCCTTGCGAGACCGGGTTGAAGATCCGGAAATAGGGCGCGGCGTCCGCGCCGCAGCCGGCGACCCACTGCCAACTCGCCGAATTGCTGGCGATGTCGGCGTCGACGAGGGTGTCCCAGAACCAGGCTTCCCCCTCCTGCCAGGGGACGAGGAGATCCTTGATCAGGAAGCTCGCGACGATCATGCGCACCCGGTTGTGCATCCACCCGGTGCGCCAGAGCTGGCGCATGCCGGCGTCGACGATGGGATAACCGGTCTCGCCCTTTTGCCACGCCCGAAGACCGGCCTTGTCGTCGCGCCAGGGATAATCGGCGAATTCGCTGCGCATCGGTTCGTCGGGCAAGGCGTCGAAATGAAACAGCAGGTTATAGGAAAACTCCCGCCAGCCGATTTCCGACAGGAAGGTTTCGGCGCTTTTCTCGTCGACGGCTCCCTCGTCGATCGCCGCGCGGGTCTCGCGCCAGACCTGCGCCGGTCCGATCTCGCCGAAGGCGAGATGCGGCGACAGGCGCGAGGTGAACTCGCCGTCGGGCCTGTTGCGTCCGTCCGTATACTGATTGCCGGGTCCGTTGAGGAAATCGCGCAGGCGTTTGCGCGCGCCCTTCGCTCCGGGGGTCCAGGTCTCGCCGAAGGCGGCCGCCCAGTCCGGTTTCTCGGGCAACAAACGCCAATCGGACAGATCGTCCGAGGCGGGCGCTTTTTCCGGCGGCGCAAGCTTCCTCGGCGTCGGCGGCGCATCCGGGCGCGCCGGTCCCATGGCTCGCAGGGAGCGCCAGAACGGGGAATAGACCTTGTAAAAGCCGCCCGAGCCCGTTTTCACTTCCCAGGGTTCGCGCAGCAGCGCGCCGTTGAAGCTTTCCACGCGCACGCCGGCGTCGGCGAGATCCGCCTTCAGCGCCTTGTCGACGGCGATATGCTCCGCATAGTAACGGCGGTTCCAGAAAACAGCGCCGGCGCCGGTCTCCTCAACCAGGGCCTTCAGGCAGTCCGCGCGGTCGCCGCGCCGCAATATCAGGGGCGAGCCGAGCGATGAGAACTGTTCGGACAGCGCCTCCAGGCTGTGATGCAGCCACCATCGCGCCGCGCCGCCGGGGGCGTGGGGCGCATCGTCGTCGAGAATGAATACAGGGATCACCGCGGCGCCGGATTCCCGCGCCGCCTGGAGCGCCGGGTTGTCCTCGATGCGCAAATCGTTCCTCAGCCAGACGATGGCTGGAGAAGCGGCTGCAGGAGAAGAGGCGGCGCTTTGCGTCTTCGAGCCGGTGTTCGAGTCCGTCTTCGATTGACGCGGGGCGTTCTGTTTTTTCGTCATGGCGACATTACGCGCATCGGCCTGAAACGGATTAGCGCCGCGGGCGACAAACCGGCGCCGGCGCGCGCCAAACGCCGGCTCAGAGCCTGACGCGAAGAAATTCCGCGAAGGCGTCGCCGAAGTCCGGATTTTCAAGGGCTAGGGCCGCGTTGGCTTTCATCCATCCGAGCTTCGACCCGCAGTCGTGAATCTCCCCCTCGTTGATGCAGGCGTGAAAGGTCTGCCGCGCATTGAGCTTGTTCATGGCGTCCGTAAGCTGAATTTCCCCGCCGGCGCCTTTCTCCTGCTGCTCCAGCAGGTCGAAAATATCCGGTTGCAGCACATAGCGTCCGATAATGCGGAAATTGGACGGGGCGTCTTCCGGCGCGGGCTTTTCCACCATGCCGGACATCTCGATCAGCGCGCCTTTTCGGGCGATGGGCGCGACGACGCCGTATTTGCTGGTTTCCTCCTTCGGCGCCTCCTCGACCGCGACGAGATTGCCGCCGACCTCGCCATAGGCGTTGAGCATCTGTTTGAGGTAGCCGGGCCGGCGGGCGACGATCTCGTCGGGCAGGGACACCGCGAAAGGCTCGTCGCCGACTATGTCCCGCGCGCACCACACCGCATGGCCAAGGCCCAGCGGCGCCTGCTGGCGGGTGTAGGAAATGGCGCCGGCCGTATGCACGCAAGCGCGCACGCTGTCTAGGATCTGCGTTTTCTTCTTGGCTTCAAGGCCGGCTTCCAGTTCGAAGGCGTGGTCGAAATAGTCCTCGATGGCGCCCTTGCCGCGCCCGGTGACGAGAACCGCATGTTCGATCCCCGCCTCGAATGCTTCGTTCACGACGTAATCGATCAGCGGGCGGTCGACCACGGGCAAGAGTTCCTTGGGGATCGACTTCGTCGCCGGCAGAACGCGCGTGCCGTGGCCGGCGACGGGAATGACGACTTTTCGGACCGGTTTCATCTTGGGCCTCCCCCTGGTGTTTGCAACGGCCTCCGCGCTTCGGCGGCGCCGGCCTTGTCTGAGCGGTCGTTATCGTCTCGACGCCGGCCAAGATCAACCGCCCCGGCGCCGGCGTCCGCCGCGGCCTGGCGCGCGCGCAGATTGCGAACCCGGCGCGCGGCGTCCCGGGCCAGATCGTGATAGAAAAGGTTGAAGTTCTGCGGCCGCCAGTGTTCGCCGAACCAGTGTTTCTTGCGCAGGAAGGTCTGGCGCGGCTGGTCCACCCGCAGGACCCCGTTGACGCATTGGGCGCCGATCGCCTTGGCGATCGCGGGCGGCGTCTCGCGCATCCTGAGGCCCGTCGCCGAGGCGGCGCCCACATGCGCGTCCGCGTCCGCGCGGGCCGGCGACGCGGTCCAGCTGATCGGGTTGACGCACAGGAGCGGCGAGCGCCGCTGCGACGCCAGCCGCCCGTCCCGTGTCCAGGTCAGCGATCGCTGGCGAAACCGGCGGCTTTCCTCCTCGAATCCCGGCCCCACGGCGAGATAGCTGACGATGCAGCGCGAGGACCGGGGAAAACGGCACGGAGGGATCGCCGCGAGCGGGCCGTCGAACAGCGACAGCGGGATCGGCTCGTCGATGACGTAGGCGGCGGCGAGCCGGTCGAGAACGCGCTCGCGCCCGGCCACGTGATTGCTGAGCAGGCCGAGGACATGCAGCCCGCCCTGGCCGTAGCCGACAAGGATGACGGGGCGATCCGCCGGGCGGCTTTTCAGGAAGTGCAGGAAGGCCGCCTCCACGTCCTGATAGGCGAGCTGGCGTGCGGCGAGCCCGTCGAACTTGTGGGTGAACGCGGTGAACAGCGTCGCCTGGCGGTAGCGCGGCCCGTACACCGCGCCGACGCGCATGAACGGCCCGGCCTCGTTCGGGGCCGCGATCCGGCGCAGGGTCGCGTCGGCGTCGGCGTCGGTCAGCGGCGCGTTCCAGTGCCGGTTCGAGGCGTAGGTTGTGGAGTGCACGTAAAAGATGTCCGCCTCGCCGGCCAGCGGATCGTCGGGCCACAGCGCCCAGGCGCCGCGCGCGCCGTAGGCCGGGGGCGGCGGCGGCGTATAGGTCTGATAGGGCGTGCGCGGGTTGAGGAAAAAGCGCGTGAGGTTGTCCTGGAAGAGATAGGCGGCGAGCCCCGTCAGCGCCATCCCGGCGATCGCCGAAATCGCCAGTATCAGCCGCAAGGTCATGACGCCGCGCGCTCCCCGGGTCGGCTCTGTTTCGCCAAAAGCTCGCCTTCCATTCGCCGTTTCATGGGCCCATAGTGTTTATCGCAACAGCCGGAATTGTTAAATTGTTTATACCGTCGTCTTAAGGTTCGCATCCCGAGCGACAGGCGGCCGAATGTGAATGGCGAACGCGAATGAGTGAAAAAGACGACGACAGCGCGGCGGAGAAAGCCCGTCGAATTGGCGCGGAAACCCAATTGATCCAGCCGAAAAGACAAAGCTTTGTCGGCAGCCTCTGGTCGAGCTTTCTGGCCGGGGTCGTCGTCGCCGCGCCGATCGGCATCACGATTGCGTTAGTCTACTGGTTCCTGACCGGACCGATGGCCAAGCTCGACGCCTTCGTCAAACGCACGCTGCCTTACGGCGACAGCGAAATCGAATCGATTCTCCAGGTTCTGCCCGGCGTCGGCGTCTTCGCGGCCTTTATCGCGCTCGTGCTGCTCGGCGCCTTCGCCAAGAACTTCATCGGGCGCTCGTTCATCCGCGCCGGCGAGCGGCTGGTCGAATCGGTGCCGGTGGTCCGCAATCTGTACAGTTTTTTCAAGAACGTCTTCGAAACCGCCCTGCGCCAGTCGGAGCGCTCCTTCAAGGAAGTCGCCCTGATCGAGTATCCGCGCCGCGGCGCCTGGGCGATGGCGTTCGTGATCGGCGCCGCCAAGGGCGAGATCAAGTATCTCTTGAACGACCAGGGCGAGGAGCTGACCGCGCTGTTCGTGCCGACCGTGCCGAACCCGACATCGGGCTTCTTGCTGTTCGTGCCGCGCGCGGAACTGCGCATACTGAAGATGACCGTTGAGGAAGCCGCCAAGACGGTTCTTTCCCTGGGCCTCGTCATTCCGGACTTCGCCGACCCGGACGAGGCGGTGAAGATCGTCGAGGCCGCCGCGGGCAAGGCCGAGACGGCCCGAGAACCGCTCAGGAACAAGCTGTTCGGCGTCAAGAACAAGTAGGCGGGCTATCCCGCGCTGAGGAGCCGCACCGCCTCGTCGCGGCTGAACAGGTAAAGCAGGACGCGCAGCGCCTGACCGCGCGGGTCTTTCAGATCCGGGTCGCGTTCAAGGATGAGCCTTGCGTCGTCCCGCGCCGCCGCCAGCAATTCTCCGTGTACGCCCGCATCGGCCAGGCGGAACTGCGGAAAACCGGATTGCGCCGAACCCAGCGCGTCGCCGGCGCCGCGCAGCCGCAGGTCCTCCTCGGCGATGAGAAAACCGTCCTCGGTCCGGCGCAGCACGTTGAGCCGCGCCTTGGCGGTCTCCCCCAGCGGCGCCTTGTACAAGAGAACGCAGCTCGACGGCTTGTCGCCGCGTCCGACCCGCCCGCGCAACTGATGCAGTTGCGCGAGGCCGAAACGCTCCGCATGCTCGATGATGATGATGGTGGCGTTGGGGGCGTTGACGCCGACCTCGATCACCGTCGTTGCGATCAGCACGGCGATCTCGCCGCGGTGAAAACGCTCCATCACCGCGTCCTTTTCCGCGCCGGACATTCGTCCGTGCACGAGACCGACCTTGTCGCCCATCACCGCCTTGAGACCGTCGAAGCGGTCCTCGGCGGCGGTGAGGTCGATCACGTCGGACTCCTCCACCAGCGGACACACCCAGTAGGCCTGTTCGCCCCGCGCGGCGGCGCGCGCGACGCCGTCGACCACGGCTGAGAGCCGCTCCAGGGGCGCGGCGCGGGTCTCCACGGGTTTGCGGCCCGCGGGCTTTTCCGTAATCTGACTGACGTCCATGTCGCCATAGGAGGTAAGCGCGAGGGTGCGCGGGATCGGCGTCGCCGTCATCACCAGCAGGTCGGGCCGCGGCCCCTTCTGCGTCAGGCTGAGGCGCTGGCGCACGCCGAAGCGGTGCTGCTCGTCGATGACGGCGAGCGCGAGGTCGCGGAACGCGATATCCTCCTGGAACACCGCATGGGTGCCGAACAGGATGTCGGTCTCGCCGGCCTTCAGCCGCGCCAGCTTGTCCCTGCGCCCGGCGCCCTTGTCGCGTCCGGTCAGGACGTCGAGCCTGACGCCGGCGGCGTCCGCGAGGGGCTGGAGCGATTCATGATGCTGGCGGGCGAGGATCTCCGTCGGCGCCATCAGCGCCGCCTGGCCGCCCGCCTCGACCGCCGTGAGCATGGCGAGGAATGCGACAATGGTCTTGCCCGAGCCGACGTCGCCCTGCACCAGCCGCACCATCCGCTCCGGCGCGCTCATGTCGGCGGCGATTTCCTTCAGCGCATCGCGCTGGCCGCCGGTGAGCCGGAAGGGCATCGCGGCCATGGCCCTGGCGACGAGGCGGCCGTCGCCCCTGACGGCGCGGCCGGCGGTTTTCGCCCGCGCCTTGCGGATCAGCGACAGGGCGAGCTGGCCGGCGAGCAGTTCGTCATAGGCGAGCCGCTGTCGCGCCGGGGTCAATAGTCCGAGATCCTCCCGCGCGGTCGGTCCGTGCACGGCGAGAAGCGCGGCGTTCCAGGACGGCCAGTCGCGGGCCTTGAGCCAGTTCGGCTCCTGCCATTCGGGCAGCGACGGCGCGCGGGCGAGGGCGTTCGCGGCCGCCTTGCGCATGACATTGGCGGTAAGGCCGGCCGTCAGCGGATACACCGGTTCATGCAGCGGCATGTCCTCGGGCCTGTCCGGATCGGCGATATGGTCCGGATGGGTGATCTGGAGCGCGCCATTGAAATCCTCGATCCTGCCGGAGACGAGGCGGCGCTCGCCCTCGGGCAGGACCTTGCGCAGGTAATCCTCGCGGGCGTGGAAGAAGACGAGCGTCACGAACCCCGTCGCGTCCGAGCAGACGACTTTGTACGGCAGGCGGCGGCCCTTGGGCGCCGGGTGGTGGCGGTCCACCGTCACGTCGAGGGTGACAAGCTCGCCGAGCCGCGCGTCGGCGATGTCGGGGCGCGCCGAGCGGTCGATCATGCTGATCGGCGGGGTCAGCAGGAGATCCACCACCCGCGGTCCCGCCGCGCGGGCGATCAGCGCCGCGAGCTTCGGCCCGACGCCGGGCAGGGCGGTGACGTCGGCGAACAGGGGGTTGAGGATCGACGGGCGCATCGCCGGTCCGTCTTAGCGGCGATTCCGGGATTTTGCCATTTTCCCGGTCTTCCTCGCACCCTGCCGCGCCTTCTCGCGCCTTGCTGCGCCGCACGCTTTCTCCGCCGCGCCGGCCCCGCTAGACTGCGCGCCATGTTCACGAAATTCTTCCACGAGCTGAAATCGGCCGGCCTGCCCGTTTCCCTGCGCGAGTACCTTACCCTCATGGAGGCGATGGAGGCCGATCTCGCCGGCCGCAAGGTCGAGGATTTCTACTACCTTTCCCGGTCGACCCTGGTGAAGGACGAGCGCAACCTGGACACGTTCGACCGGGTGTTCGGGCATGTTTTCAAGGGGCTGGAGACGGTTGAGGACGGACTTGCCGCCGAGATCCCAGAGGACTGGCTGAAGCTTCTCACCGAGCGCTATTTCTCCGAGGAAGACAAAAAACAGATCGAGGCGCTGGGCGGCTGGGACAAGCTGATGGAGACCCTGAAGGAGCGTCTTGAAGAACAGAAAAAGCGCCACCAGGGGGGAAACAAGTGGATCGGGACGGGCGGGACGTCGCCTTTCGGCTCCGGCGGCTACAATCCGGAAGGCGTGCGCATCGGCAATGAAGGCAAGCGCCAGGGCCGGGCGGTCAAGGTCTGGGAAAAGCGCGACTACAGGAACCTCGACGATTCCATCGAGCTTGGCACCCGCAACATCAAGGTCGCCTTACGCAAGCTGCGCCGCTTCGCGCGGGAAGGCGCGGCGGACGAATTCGACCTCGACAGGACGATCGACGCGACCGCGCGCGCCGGCTATCTGGACATCAGGATGCGGCCCGAACGGCGCAATACGATCAAGGTCCTGCTGTTCTTCGATGTCGGCGGATCGATGGATCCGTTCGTAAAAATCTGCGAGGAGCTTTTCTCCGCCGCCCGCGCCGAATTCAAGCACATGGAGTATTTCTACTTCCACAACTGTCTTTACGATTACGTATGGAAGGACAACCGGCGCCGCTGGACGGAAAAAATTCCGACCTGGGATATTCTGCATACCTATCCTCACGACTACAAGGTGATTTTCGTCGGCGATGCGTCCATGTCGCCTTACGAGATCACCGTCCCGGGCGGCTCGGTGGAATATTTCAACGAAGAGCCCGGCGCCCTGTGGCTGAAACGCGTGACGGATGTCTATGAAAGCGTGGTCTGGCTCAATCCGGTGCGCAGGGACAGCTGGGATTACGTACCGTCAACACAGATCATTCGTGAGCTGACTGAAAACCGGATGTACGCCCTTACCCTGTCTGGCATAGAAGACGCCATTCGCGAACTGCGCAGATAGGCTCAGGCCGCTTCGCGAAGGCGCCCGATAAAGGCGACGACGTCGTTCACGGCGGCGTCGATCCGCCGGATCAGCGCGTTGCGCTCATCCTCGCGGCCCGGCGCGTCGGCGATGCGCTCGGCGCGTTCGCACAGATCGCCCAGCATCCATGCGCCGATCCCCCGCGCGCCGCCTTTCAGGGTGTGAAGCGTGAGCTTGCGTTCCTTGTCCGTCTGCGGCGTTTTCAGCGCAGCGCACATTTCCAGCGCGCGGTCGGCGAACAGCGACAGGATTTCATCGCGCAGCGTTGTGTCCCCGGCCACATATTTTTCCAGGTGGGCGAGATCGATGAGATTGTGCGTCGACATAGGCATTCGGTATCCGGCGCGGCCGCTTGTCCGTCAACCCTGCCATCTGAACGCTGAGAGTTGGTTAAGGCCGGGCGGGGTTTTTCCCGCGCCTTCATGAAAACCCTGTCATCCGCAGACATGATAAAGCGCCGCCGGCGCGCACCGGCGGCGCTTTCATGGTTAACAGGGCTTAACGAACAGCGCCGGAAACGGAAAGGGCGGCTGTCAGTCACGCCGTCGCACCGGCACGGCCCGACGCCCGCCTTTACGGGTTCGGCGTTTCTTCGCCGTCGTCGGTTTCGCCCGAACCGCCCGAACCGTCGGCGTTTTCTTCGGCGATCGCCTCGGCGGCGTCTTCGGCGGCCGCCTCGACCTCGCTCGCGCCGTCCTGTACCGCGTCCGACGCCTCCTCGGCGCCTTCTTCCACGGCGTCGGACGCCTCATCGGCGCCGTCCTGCGCTGCGTCGGCGGCGTCGTTCATCATGTCGGACGCGCTGTCGACAACGTCTCCCATGGCGTCGGACGCTTCATCCGCGGCTTGCCCGACGGCGTCGGCGGCCTCACCGAGCGCTTCGCCCGCATCCTCGACAAGCGCTTCGCCCGTTGCGGTTTCGTCCGTCGGCGTTCCTTCCGCGTTCGGCGCGGTTGTTTCCGTCAACCGCATAAGGCCGATAATCACGGCCAGCGCCACGGCGATGACAAGCAGAATTCTGAGCATGTCCGCCCTTCCTTTCCTGGTCTTTCTGCATTCGTCGCGCCATCGGCATGAACGATGACGCATGATCGTTTCCGGTTCGATCTGGGGTTCCCCGATCCGGGATTTCGCTTTGCTGGTCGCCGGGCGCCCCTCCCGCGTCGCGGCGCGACGCCGCCGTCATGCACAGCGATGTGATGTTAACGGGTTTTGAACCTTGCGTAAACGTCGACGAGGCTTTCAAATCCTTTATGTAGCCGCATCATTTCAACGGATTGCCGGAATTCAACCTATTGCCGAAAAGGACGGGGGGCCTTAAACGGACAGCGATCCGCCGGCAATCATTGCGCCGGCCCAGAGCCGTCGCGCCGCCGGACAAAAGAGGGGAGCCATGGGCGACACCGCCGATCTTCCGCACGCCGTCTTCCTCGGCAAGGCGGGCGAGCCGCAATTCCTGGATCTGAAATACGCCAATCGCCACGGTCTCATCGCCGGCGCGACGGGCGTCGGCAAAACCGTCACATTACAAATCATCGCCGAAGGCCTGTCGCAGGCGGGAACGCCGGTCTTCGTCGCCGACGTCAAGGGCGACCTCGCCGGCCTGTCCCAGCCGGGCGAGATGAAGGACTTCCTCGCCGAGCGGGCCGAAACAGTGGGACTCGATCCCTATCCCATGGCGGGCGCGCCGGTCCGGTTCTGGGACCTCTTCGGGGAGAAGGGCCATCCGATCCGCGCGACGGTGACGGAGATGGGCCCGCTTCTCCTGTCGCGGCTTCTCGACCTGAACGAGACCCAGGAGGGGGTGCTGACCCTGGCTTTCCGCCTCGCCGACGACGAGGGCCTTGCGCTGCTCGATCTTGAAGACCTGCGCGCGCTGCTAACGGAAATCGCGGGCCGCACGAAGGCGCTTTCGGCCGAATACGGCCATGTGTCGCGCGCCTCGGTCGGCGCGATCCAGCGCCGTCTGCTGACCCTGGAAGAGCAGGGCGCCGAGCATTTTTTCGGAGAACCGGCGCTCGACCTCAACGACTTTTTGCATACCGACGAAGACGGCAGGGGCGTCGTCAATATTCTCGCCGCGGACAGGCTGATGCAAACGCCGAAGCTTTACGCGACCTTCCTCCTGTGGCTCCTCTCCGAGTTGTTCGAGGAACTCCCCGAGGTTGGCGATCCCGACCGGCCGAAGCTAGTCTTCTTTTTCGACGAGGCGCACCTCCTGTTCGACGATGCGCCCAAGGCGCTTCTGGAGAAGATCGAGCAGGTGGTGCGCCTGATCCGTTCCAAGGGCGTCGGCGTTTTCTTCGTCACCCAGAACCCCGCGGACATTCCCGACGGCGTCGGCAGCCAGCTCGGCAACCGCGTCCAGCACGCGCTGAGGGCGTTCACGCCGCGCGAACAGCGGGTCGTCAAGGCGGCGGCCGAGACCTTTCGCCCCAATCCCGAATTCCGGACCGTCGACGTCATCACCCAGCTTGGGGTCGGCGAGGCGCTCGTTTCCACCCTGAAGAAAAAAGGGGTCCCGGGCGTCGTTCAGCGCACGCTGATCCGGCCTCCATCCTCGCGCATGGGGCCGGCGAGCGAGGCCGAGCGCGCCGCCGTCATGGCGCGCTCGCCCATGGGCGCCAAGTATGACCGACCCATCGACCGGATTTCCGCCCACGAGATTCTCGCCGAACGTGCGGAACGGCGCGCCGAGGAAGAGGAAAAAGCCCGGGCGCGGGAGGCGCAGGAGGCGCGCGAGACGCGGCGTGCGGGAAAAAGGGCGCCGTCCACGACAGCCGGCCGGCCGCGCCGCCGGACGTCCCGGCGTCAGAGCGTGGCGGAGGCCGCCTTCAAGAGCGCCGCGCGGACGCTGGCGCGCGAGCTTGTGCGCGGACTGCTGGGCGGGCTGAAGCGGCGGTGATCATCAACGCGAAAGGTTCTGTCCATGTCTCGCGCTCCTGAAGACGGTCAGCCCAGGGATGATATGCGCGCCTTCGCAACGGTCATGGCGGGCACGGCGCTTCTGGGCGCCGTTGCGGTCGGGCTCAGCCTGCTTTTCTCCACGCCGCTCGGGCCGCAATTGTCCGTGAACGCTAATGATGCGTTGATCGGGGTGATTGCGACTGCGCCGCTGGCGGTGTTTCTCTGGCTGTTCTCGCGGGCTGACCATCCGTCGCTCGTCAGGTTCCGCGACTCGCAGATCGAGTTCTTCGCCAATATCGGGTTCGTCTTCACCCCGCTTCGCATCGGGCTCATGGCGTTCGGCGCCGGCGTCAGCGAGGAGCTGCTGTTTCGCGGCGTGTTGCAGCCCTGGCTGTCCGGGTTGTCTTCCGCGGCGATCGGCGTCGTCGCATCCAACGTCGTCTTCGGCCTGTTGCATATGCGCACGGTTCTTTACGCCGTCATCGCCGGGCTGGTCGGAGCCTATCTCGGCGTCGTTTATCTTGTTACGGATAATCTGTTGACGCCGATCGTCACGCACATGCTCTATGACGCGGTCGCGCTGGAATACACGCGCCGCGCCATCGCCGCCTATCGCGCCGCGGGGCGATAGGGTTACGACCGGAACGCGTGCTCCAGCGGTTCCGACGTCACCGGGTAGCCGAGATGATCCGGAATGGTCAGCACGGCTTGTCCGCCGCGCTCCTCGACTTTCGGCTCCACCGGTTCGATCGGACGCGCCGCGGCGTTGGCGAAGACCGCGTCGACCGTGTCGCTGAGCGCCAGGAGTTCGACGTTGCGCGCGGTTGGAAAGATCATCTTCCGCGCGCCGCCGGCGCAGGCCGCCATCGCGGCCGACGGCGTCGTCCAAAGGGCTTCCGTCGCTTCGTTGCCGTCCTCGCGCGCGGTCTGGTCCGCCGGGGCGGCGGCGGCGAAGAACCAGGTGTGATAGCGTTTGTGGGTGACCGCCCTGGGCGGCTGCCACCGGGCGAACAGGCGCAGCGCGTCGCAGGCGAGGCGCAGCCCGTGATCGGCGATCATGTCGAGAAACAGGGCGTCGTTTTTCTCGATCGCCGGGCGCAGGGGGGAAAGCGCCGCCGTTGCGGCGTCGTCGATCATCCGGCCGCGATCGTCGCGGGCGATCAGGATGCCGGTTTCCTCGAAGGCTTCGCGGATCGCCGCGATGCGCGGCGCGCGCTCCGCGGGGGCGACGGCGTCAAGGCCGTCGCAATGCGCGCCCCAGCCCGGCGCGGCGTCGCCGGCCTCGATCTTGCCGCCGGGAAAAACCAGCGCGCCCCCGGCGAAGCCGATATCCGCGTGGCGTTCGATCATCAGGACTTCCAGTCCGGGGGATTCGCGCAGGAGCAGGATCGTCGCCGCGGGGATCAGCCCGCTCCGGCGCGGCATGTCGAGCGCCGCCTCGTCAGTCATCGAACAACCCGTCTTTGCGTCTGTTGGCGGGATGTGTCGCGCCGGCGCCGGTAAGGCGAATGGCGGCGTACCCGCCGAGCGCGGTCGCCGGCGCGGCGGCGATCCAGACCGTCCAGCCGAGACCCGCCTCCACCTGCGCGACAAGCGCGGCGAGGAAGATGGAGCCGGCGGCAAGCGCGCCGAGGGGCGCCCACCGCCCGGCGATCAGCAGCGCGCACAGCGCCGCCGCGAAGGCGCCGGCGCCCCATCCGGCGACGAGCGCGGCGAAATGCGCCCGGCCGGCCACGCGCGCGTCGGCGTTGCGCCCGTCGTCGCCGGCGGCCTGCGCCGGCGCGGTTTGCCGCGCCTCTCCGGCCAGGGCGAGCCCCGCGCCCTCGACGAATCGGGCGGTGGTCAGTCCAAGGATGACGGCGAGGACGATGGCGAACAGGGAACGGATCATGCCGCCAGTATAGGAGACCGGGCAAGGGCATGGAAAGAGCGGCGACAGCGCGCCGGCGACTCGGTCGCACGGCGAAGATTTTTACGATTCGGTCGATTTGATCACGACTTTCCACAGATCGTCTTCCTTGTCTGCGGTGGAATAGCCATAATTGGTTGAAATGAATTCGCCTTTCTGCCCGCCGGTGGCGTAGTAGAAGCGGCTCGCGCTGCGCTGCTGCGCGCCGCTGTAATAGACGGTGAAATCAACATTGGGAAACTGGTTTGAGATGAACTTGATCACGCTGCGGCATGGCGTGCACGGGCCAAGATCCGAGGTCAGGACGATCTGGCCCGTAAACTCGTCGAACCGGTTCGGAAAGCGGCGGTACAGATAGTTCACCATGCGGCTGAGCGCTTTCACTTCGGAATCCAGCTTGGCGACGACGTATTTTTTCTGGGAGTACCAATCCTCTTTCCAGTTCTGGATGGTGTAATCGGCTTTCGAACACGCGCCGCCGGACTGGGCGTAATAGGTGTACTCGCTGGTCCATTTGCCGATCGACAGGTTCGTATACAGTTCAACGTTGTTTTTCTGCGGCGTGCGCGAGATGAACTGGCTCGCCGGCTTGTTGTAATAGAATTTGAAATTGCCTCTCTTCTTCGGCGATGCCTGGCAGATGCTTGCGACGGGCCGCGCCCGGGCGTGGCCGCAGGCGCGCGCGATGATGATGTCGTTCAGCGAGGCGGGAAACCGCGGACCGGCGCCGCCCGATTCCAGAAAGTCCGACGTCAGGAAAAAGTCCGACGCATGATGCTCGACCCAGCGCGCGTCATTTTCCAGCGCCGAAGCGCAGCCATGCAGCGCGCATCCGGCCCCGAGGCTCGCCGCACCAGGGTCGGCGGCGCCGTTGCCGGTGAAGTCGAAGCGGTGTTGCAGCACGTGGGTCAGCTCGTGGGCGATGAGGGCGAGGCCGTCCGCGGTGTCCGGCGCATAGGCGCCGGCGGCGAAGACGATCCGGTCGCCCCAGGCCGCGGCGCGCGCCCCGGACAGGGCGCTTTCCGGGCGCACCGCGATCTGCACGGTTGAGAAATCCGCGCCGAAGAAAAGGCTCATGCGCCGTTCCACCTCGCGCGGCAGGGGTGAAAAAGCAACGCCTTCGAACCAGTGGGACAATGCGGGCCGGCCCGCGGCGGGAGAGAGGCCGGGCGCGCCCGGTTCGCCTGGGGGAGGAGGCCCTTGCGGCGCCGGTTCGCGGTGCAAGGAACAGGGCGTTGACGGCGCGAGATTTATTTCCGTATACGACATTTTATTCTCCCGGACGGCGAGGTTGAAAAGGTTGCGGGCGACGTCTCCGGCATTATTCGTCCGGTGCGGTTAGACTGTATTCGACCGGACAGTGTTCGAATTGCGTGGTGAAGTACTCGTCTTTTCCGAACAGCGCGATGCGCTTGCCGGCGATGGAAAGATTCGGCGGCGGCGACGCAGTCGTAATGTTGTAAACGAGACTGCGGTGGATCAGGTAATCGAGGCACGCCGTCGTTCCCTGCGGATCGGTGTAGGTCGGCTTGTCGTTCGCGACCGGCTGGATGGTCCAGCCTTCCGGTAGCGCCAGCGTGTCGCTGCCGCCCCAGTAAACCTCGTCGGCTTTTTTCGACAGCGTGTTGTTCGGCTCGATGTTCCAGTCGCCGAGCACGTAATCGGTGGTCGGAACCGGCGTTTCGGGATAATCGAGTTCGTTCTGATAATAGCTGGGCACGGTGTCGAGGATCGTTTCCGCGTTCGAGACGATGTAATTGTCGATGATCGGCGGGTTTGCGCAGATGCTCCAGAACCGGATGACTTCGACGATGGCCTCGCTGTTTTCCTCGTTGCTCAGATAGACCCCTGCGCCGAGCAGGGGGTATCCGTCGTCGCTCTGAAGGGGATAGATGTAGCCGGCCGCGACGCCGGGATCGTTCCAGACGATCGCGAGGGTTCGGCCGCTGGACCCGCTGTCCTTCCAGTACCAGATATTCACCGACGGCCCGCCGGAAAACTCCGCATAGTAGAGTTTGGGATTGTCGTCCTGGTTCAGAAAGCTCGCGGGCGGGGAGTCCACCGCGACCGCGTTCGAGGGCAGGGCGCCGCAATTCTGCAGCGAAACGATGGTCGTTTCCTGCTCGCCGTCGTCGTCGGACGGGGCCGAGGCGATCATGCTGGCGACGTAGGACCAGGCCGTGTCGGCGTTTCCCCCGGCGCCGGCGATGTTCATGTTCCAGGTGATAAGACGGGTCACAGGCGGCCTCCTTGATGATGGGTCATTGACGATCGGATCGACGGTTCGTGAACGGACAACGCGGGCGCGGCGCCGGACGCGCGTTTCACTCGCGCTCCAGGAGGCGCACGATTGCGAGCGCTTTCATCAGCGTCGGCAGATCGACATTCTGGGCGGACGCGAACTGCTGCGGGCTGGTTTCGTCCGCGCCGCCGCTGCGCGCATGCTGCCGGGCGCTGCGGCTGCGCGCGGCCGAAAAGCGCGACGGATGCGCCGGCGCGCCGGGGCCCGGCGTCTCGTGCGCGCCGGAAGCCGCCTCGGAGGCCGCTCCGGAAGCCGCCTCGGAGGTCGCGCTGGAGGGCGGGCCCGTATCCTCGTGCAGGTCCCCGTCGGCGGCGGATGCGAAGCCGGGGTGAAAAAGCGTTGCAACCATTGGAAGGCTCCTTTTTTGCCTGGTCTCGCGCGATGACGGGCGGGCGGCGTCGCGCCTCGCCGCGCGGCGTTACGGCCGGTTTCGCGCGCGGGCCCTGGCGGGCTGAAGAAGCCGCGCCAAGTCATTCGATCCGAGCGCGCGCGCCCGGGTGTCTTCCATGCGCGCGCGGGTGACGGCGTTTGCAAACAGGATCCCGGAACTGGCCGACAGGTGCAGACCGTAGGTGTTCACGGAGGTCGTGCTCATGGAGGCGCCCGGCTGGGCGTCCGGGTCGGCGTCCTGAGCGTTGGTTCCTTGCTGGTCGGAAGCGCTGCGTGTTGTCATAATGCTGTAAAGACTCCATCCCTGACTGTTTCCCGACGGCGTTTTCGGCGACGTTCTTCGGCGGCGTCGTGCAGTTCGCCTGCGTCGCAGATGGCGCGGGCGCCGTCTCATTAGCAAAGACGCGCATGGCTTCAGTTTGTGAAACGACGTTTGCGGATTCACTCCTGCGGCGCGCTGATGAAATCCGCTTCGTTATTCTTCGCGGTCACGGGGCAGGCCGCCATATCGGCCCGGACGTGACGCGCGCCGTTGCGCCGACGAGACGATACAGAGTCACATCAAGTCAAAGCACTGTAAAAACAGGGTGAATATTTGTTTTACTGGTAAAAATTCTTGATTGAATATTCTTTAAGGCCGCCGGCAAAAGCAACCTGTTTCGGGTAACGGTCGCGGCGCGACGGTTGGTTGCGGCCCCCTCGGCGGCGCGGCGCGCCGGCGCATCTTATGCTTAATCGCCTTTTGCGCAGTTCACGCTTTTTTCATGACGACGCTACAGGTGTTCCCGATAATTCCAAGAAACTTTTTCACGCTGCTTTCCGGCCGGCGTCTTAACAAGCTGTAACAATTTCCAAGCAGGAATTTCCTAAGCAGGATCAGGGGAACGACTTATGTGGCGACCTTCCACGGAATATTTCCGTGCACACCGCTTTATCGTTACGCAGACGCAATATCATTTAACGCGAAATTCCACTCTTCTCATCGGCAATCGGCATGTCGCTTCCCAATGACCCGCCCAGCCTGAAACAAAACTCCAAACTTGAAGATTTCTGGCGCTGCAATTTCAGTCGCCTCATGAAGCGTGCGCGACGGTTCGCGAACGGGCACGACGAAATCGCGGAAGACCTGGTCGCCACCTCGATGGTGAAGATCGTGGCCTACATGCGCTGCGCCTCGCGGCCCATCGACGATATCGAGTCGCTGGCCTTCGTGACGCTGCGCAACGTGGCCTACGACCATTGGCGAAAGCGCCGGCGCAGCGCGCAGCAGGCGGACGCCGCCTCGGCGCTGATCGAGGAAGACGCCGCCGGCGACGGCTTCGCGGAGGAGGCGATCTTTTACCGCCAGATCTTCCAGCACGTGATGCATGTGATCGAATGCGAGGAAGGCGTCGAACAGTCGCTGTTCCACAAGCGTTTCGTGCAGCAACTGTCTTACGCCGACGTGGCCGAGCAACTGGACATCAGCGAAGCGCTGGCGCGCAAGCGAGTCCAGACCTTGAGAAAACGGCTCAAGGCGTCGTTGAAAACGAAATACGACGCCGAACCGTTCACAGCGGCGGGCAATGGACGTCTTAGAAGTGCAAAGACCAAATACTAACGCGAGAGAGTAGCCATGGCCGATACGACGCCCGTAAACTCCCAGATAACGGATGCGGTGACTCAAACCAATGTGAAGGTGGTCGCCGAAGCGCCGGCGCAGTCTCTTGCGGTGCTTTACCAGATGACGACGCAGGCGGCGGGCCTGTCGATGCAGAACGCGGTGCAGAACCAGCAGAGCCTGAACCAGATTTCGAACGCATCGGTCGCCACCGCGGTCCGGCAGATCATGAAGCTCGCGGAATAACCCGTAACGCCAATGAAACGAGGCTCGCCTCGCCGGAGATTATCCGAACGCCATGACTGACGACACTTCCACCAACGACACCCCTGCAAACGATACGCCTGAAAAGGACGCGCCCGCGCAAAAGTCAGCGGCGGACGACGCCCCGCAAGACGGCGCATCCCGAGATAACGCATCAAAAGACAACGCCGCCAAAGACAACGTCGCCAAAGACAGGGACGGCGGCGGCGCGGCCCGGAGCGATGCACGGGGCGACGCTGCGGATCTTCCGCGCTTGCCGCTAAACGCCTATCGCGCCGTGCTGATGCGCCGGCTTGAAGCCCCGCGCGCGGCGCACGCGGCTCGGGACGCGTCCGCCAGCGACGCCGGCGCGGCGGACGGTGGCAATGACGACAACGACGATAATGATAACGATAATGGCGGCAATGGCGGGAGTTATGAAGGCGATAATGATGGAGGCGCATCCGCCGGACCGATGAGCGCGGCGCCGTTATCCGCCGTCACCGCGCCGGCGTCTTCCGCGTACCCCGCTCTCAACCAACAGATCGTCCAGGCTGTCGACGCCACCAACAACGCGACGGAAGCGGGCGCGCCGACGGTGATCGCCGCCTCCGCGGACGCGATGATCAGCCAGGCGTCGGCCCTCGCGGCCCAGTCTTCCGCCAGCTATTACGACGGCATATCCAGGCTGGTCATGGCGAGCCAGGCCGTCATGCTGAAGAACCTCACCCAGGATCTGGCGGAGGGCAACGACAAAGGCGCTGTCGCCCAGGCCGTCGGCATCGCGGTGACCGAGCTGCTGCTGGGGGGCGCGATGGCGGTCGCGGCTGCGGGCGGCGCCATGGAATCGGAAGCGGCGAGTTTTTCCATCTCCAAAATCGACAAGGCCGTCGAAACCCTTTCCGGGCTTGCCGGCGGCGGCGCGGCTTCGGCGGCGGCGGGGGGCTCGGCGGACAGCGCCCCCGGCGACGCATGACGCCGACGCATGACGCCGCCCGGCGGGCTGCTCAGCGAGCCAGGCGGCGTTGCAAGGCGGCGGCCGATCGACGGCGCATGCCGTCTTGGTACAGAACGACTTATTCATGACGTCCGTTTTTAATCGGAGGATCCAAAATGCAGTATGAACTCCAGCGCGTGCGCAGGGAAATCGACCAGTTGCTCAGCCTTCACCTGGCGGAATGGTCGCAGGTGATCGCCTCGGACTCCTGTGAGGATTTATCCGCTTTCGTATCGGTCGCCGAGGATCTCTCGACTGCCCGTCAGGCGCTGGAGGCTGCATGCGTCGGGCGTCTGCGCATCGCCGGCGACAGTCCCGAGGACAGTCCGGAAGGCGATGGGTTCGACGACGACGACGGCGCCGACGCCGAGAGCGACCGAATCCGGCGGCGGGTGACGACCGTCGAAACGGAGGAAGTCGAAACCGAATCGTCTGGAGGCAAACGTCATGGCGGAAAATCAAAACGCTGAGCCGTTACAGGCGCTCCTGCATCTGGCGGAGCAGATCCTTGGGCGCGCCCTCACGGAGGACGAGCGCAAGCTGCTCTATGGCTGGGCGGAGACCGGCTTCGACGGCGCCGATGGCGGCGAGGACGTTCCCGCCTATCAGCAGGCGCTGAAACAGACCCAGGAAACAATCCGTCAGGGTCAGGCGCAAACCGCGGCGGCGATCAACGCCACGCTCGAATCCATTCGCCAGGCGCGCAGCGGCGCGGGACCGTCTGGCGCCCATGCGCCCGGCGTCAACACGCCCGGCGCGGCGTCCGGATCGAATTTTTCGGGGACGGATTTTTCAGGAATGGATTTTTCAGGCCAGGGCCCGGCAGGCGCTGCCTGGTCCGGCGGCGCGGCTCCCGGCCAGGCCGGGGAAAGCGCCGGTCAAGGTCCCGACGACGTGCGCCGCGCCGCCGATTTAATCGCCCGCGAGCTGGAGATCATTATCGCCCGGCAGGTCGCGGCCGCCATCACCGAAAGCGTAAAGCCGCTCGAAGACTATCTGGAGCGGCTCTCGAAGATCATCGCCGGCAAGGACGGCGACAAATCGTAAATCATCAGTACAGCGTAAATCAGCACCAAGTTTCGCTCACACAGAACCGCGCAAAGCGTCCTTATTATTATCACTACAGGCCTGAAAATCCGACAAGGAGGTTAAATTGGCTTTTCCCACAGCAGTAAACGATCAAGTCACTGACGCCGTAACCCAGTCCAACGTCAAAGTCGTGGGCGAAGCGCCGGCGATGGCGATGGGCGCCATCTACCAGACCATGGCGCACTCGACCGGCATCCTGTTCGAGAACGCCGTTTCCGCCGCGCAACAGCAGAACACGCTTTCGCTGGCGGCCGCCAATCAGGGCGTCATGCAGATCTACTCCCTCGACACCACGGCCGCCGCCGGCGCGACGGAGAAAATCGCGCAAACCGGTGTCGCGGACAACCTGACCAGCCTGCTGACCGTTCTGAACGCTTTCAAAAGCTGACGCCGCCGCGTGACGCCATCCTACGGGCGTCGACATGGACAACTCTAAACTAGGAAATCACTATGGCTTATCCGACTTCCGTCAATAATCAGATTACTGACGCCGTAACCCAGTCCAACGTCAAAGTCGTGGGCGAAGCGCCGGCGATGGCGATGGGCGCCATTTTCCAGACCATGGCGCACTCGACCGGCATCCTGTTCGAGAACGCCGTTTCCGCCGCGCAGCAGCAGAACACGCTTTCGCTGGCGGCCGCCAACCAGGGCGTCATGCAGATCTACTCGCTGGACACCACGGCCGCCGCCGGCGCGTCGGAGAAGGTGGCGCAGACCGGTGTCGCGGACAACCTGACCAGCCTGCTGACCATCCTCAATGCGTTCCGTCCGAGCCAACCGACCGGACTTTAACGAACGGGATCGGGGGCGCGTTTCTCCCGATCCTTCCTTTCCCGCCAGGGATGATGCGGCGCGGCGCCTCGGGGCGCCCGCCGTTTTACATGTTGCAAGCCGCCGCAATTCACGGCCGGCGACCCTGACCCCGACCCTGACCCTGGCGGGGCCGTTTCGTTCTATTGTCATTTCCGCGCAGCCGTTTATGTAACGAAGACGCCTTCCGGACGAGAGCGCGCAAGGCTCCGCCCGGCCCTTGGAGGGGTGGCAGAGTGGTCGAATGCGGCGGTCTTGAAAACCGTTGAACGTGCGAGCGTTCCGTGGGTTCGAATCCCACCCCCTCCGCCATTATTCGCCTGGCGGGCCAAAGGTCCTCTGGCGGGGCGGGCTGGTCGGCAGGTATGCGCTCGCATCCTTGCGCCGAAGCCAGACCGGGTCCATCTTTCCGCGACTGTCCTGGCTGTCGGCTGGCGAATCCGTGCGCCTCACGGAACGGTTAACGCAAGATTAACGCTTTGGCTGTCTTGCTATCGTCGACGGCAGTGTGAATGAACGGCGGCATGAACAAGCGGCGGGCAATCGGTATGACATTTTGGCGTTTTCTTCACGTCCCGACCCATCGGCTCCATCGGCCGGATCAGCGGCGCGGGGCCGCGACGCTCGCCGTGCTCGGGATCGCGCTTGTCCTCGCGGCCTGCTCCACGTCTCATCATGAGTACGCCCGGCCAAGCCCGCACTACAAGGTCGGCGCCCCCTACAAGATCAACGGCCGCTGGTACCGCCCGGCGGTCGATCCGACCTATGACGAGGTCGGCGTCGCTTCCTGGTACGGACCGCAGTTTCATGGCCGCAAGACCGCCAATGGCGAGATTTTCGATATGAACCGCCTGTCCGCGGCGCATACGACGCTGCCGATGCCGTCCATGGCCGAGGTGGAAAACCTCGACAACGGGCGCCGCGTGGTGGTGCGCATCAATGACCGCGGCCCCTTCGCCGACGACCGGCTTATCGATCTTTCGCGCGAGGCGGCGCGCCGGCTCGGCTTCATGGAGGAGGGGCTTGCCCGGGTGAGGGTGCGCTATGTCGGACCGGCGCCGCTGCGCGCCCAGGCGCCCGTCCATCCCGGCGAGGCGGCGCGAGACGCCGCTTACGCATCGCGGCGACACGACGCGCGCCACGGCGCCGGCGCGCGCATTGTCAATGCAAACCTTGACGCGCCGCCGCGCACGGTGACGGTCTTGCAGAGCGCGGTCGAGTTCGCGCCCGAGCCTCGCCCCGCATCCGCGCCTGAGGCTGCATCTGGGCCTGCATCTGAACTCGCGCCGGCCCGCATCGCGTCCGCCGGTGATGAAACCGGGGATAAACTCTACGTCATTCGCGTCGCCGCTCTCTCCACGCTGGATAATCTCGACCGGCTGGAGGCGCAGATGGACGGGATCGGCCCCTTGCGCCTTTCACGGATCGAGACCGCTGAAAACAAAACCCTTTATCGCGTCACCATGGGGCCGTTTGCGAGCGCGGCGGCGGCCGAAAGCCCGCTGGACGCGGTGCGGCGGGCCGGCTACCGGGATGCGGTGATCGTGGCCGTGACGCCTTGAACCGGGCGCCGCAGCGCCATATCCATATTCTATCGTGACTGCCAGGGATCAGAGGAGACGCGTTTTGCCGTCCTTTCGCCGTTTCGCCGCCATGGGGGCGTTTGCCGCCGCCGGCGCGCTTTTTTCGCTTCATGCTTTCGCCCAATCGCCCGCGGCCCACGCCGCCGCGCCGGTCATCGCCACCCCCGCGGACTACGCGGTGATCATGGATTACCGGACCGGCGAAATCCTTTTCGACAAGAACGGGCGCACGCCGACGGCGCCGGCCTCGATGTCCAAGCTGATGACCGTGGCGATCGTCTTCGAGCGGCTGAAAAACGGCTCGCTGAGCCTGTCAGACCCCTTCAAGGTCAGCGAAAAGGCGTGGCGCATGGGCGGGTCCAAAATGTGGGTCCGGGTCGACACCGAAATCGCCCTGGAAGACCTCCTGCGCGGCGTGATCGTCCAGTCCGGCAACGACGCCTGCATCGTCATTGCCGAGAACATCGCCGGGTCGGAGGACGCCTTCGCCCAGCTCATGAACCAGAAGGCGCGCGAATGGGGCCTGACGGATTCCACCTTCGCCAACGCCACCGGATGGCCGGATCCGGAGCAGAAAATGAGCATGCGCGATCTGGCGACGCTGGCGCGCAAGATCATCCATGATTATCCGGAGTATTATGCTCTTTATGCGGAACGTGAGTTCACCTGGGAAAAAATCCGCCAGGAAAACCGCAATCCGCTGCTGACGACGGTTGACGGCGCCGACGGACTGAAAACGGGGCATACGGAAGAGTCGGGCTACGGGCTCGTCGGCTCGGCGCTCAAGGACGGCGAGCGGCGCATCGTCGTCGTCAACGGTCTCGGCTCCGAGCGCGAGCGCGCGACCGAATCCGCTCGGATCATGCGCATCGCCTTCAACGATTTCACGACCAAAACCTTTTTCGAGCCCGGCGACATTGTCGGCGAGGCGCAGGTGTTCAAAGGCAAGGCCGAAACCGCGCCCCTGATGATCGACGAGCCGGTGAACCTCATCGTCCACCGTTCGGCGATCGACGACGTGCGCGCAAGCGTCGTCTATGAAGGCCCGGTCGCCGCGCCGATCCGCGAAAGGCAGCAAATCGGCTATTTGCGCGTCGACGTGCCGAACGCGCAACCCAGGGAGTATCCGCTCTATGCCGGCCGCGCCGTCGGGGAGAAAGGCTTTTTCGGCAAGGTCCTGTTCGCGGCGGGACGGCTACTCGCGAAACCGGCGCGCGCCCCCGAACCGGCGCCGCAAGACGGCGCCGCCGGGGCGGGCGGCGAGGCGGCCGTCTCCGGCGCCCGGTAAATGGGGGCCGCGACCTCGCCGGGCCCGGACCGCGGGCCGCCGTCCGCTCGAAAACACGCCTCGGGCGTTTTCATCAGTTTCGAAGGCGGCGACGGCGCCGGCAAGTCGACCCAGATCGCCACGCTCGCCGACGCCCTGCGCGAGGCGGGGCGCGACGTTGTCGTCAGCCGCGAGCCTGGCGGCGCGCCGGGCGCGGAGGCGATCCGCAAGCTGCTTGTGGAGGGCCCGGCGGATCGCTGGTCGCCCATGGCCGAAGCGCTGCTCATGTACGCCGCGCGCGCCGACCATCTTCAGCGTACGATCCTTCCGGCGCTGGAGGCCGGCGCCGTCGTCCTCACCGACCGGTTCGCCGACTCCACCATGGCCTATCAGGGACTCGCCGGCGCCCTCGGCGCGGCGACGGTCGAGCGGCTCCATGGCCTCGTTGTCGGGACAAACGACCCCGATCTCACCCTGATCCTCGACCTGCCGCCGGAAGAGGGGCTTGCCCGGGCGGGCGCCCGCCCAGGCGGCGGAACCGAAAGCGACGGTTCGGGCGCGGGCGCGGAAAGCCGGTTCGAAAACAAGGGCGCGGCCTATCAGGGCGCCGTGCGCGCGGCGTTTCTGAAAATCGCCGCGGACAATCCGGATCGATGCGCCGTGATCGACGCGAGCGGACCGGCCGGCGAGGTCGCGGCGCGCATTCGCGCGGCTGTGTGCGCGCGCCTGCCGTCCCTGGGGCCGGCGTCCCCGGGGCTGCCGCCGTTGGGATTGCCGCCGTCAGGTTGACCCGTTTTCACGCCGGGCGATCCGCACTAAACAGGGCGCTTATGGATATCGATCTTCTTTTGCCGCAGGACCGCGCCGATCAGATCGGCCGCGCGTCCGTGGAGGCGCGGCTGCGCGCGGCCATGGGCGAGGGCGTTCTCAGTCATGGCTGGATCATCGCCGGGCCCTCCGGCGTGGGCAAGGCGACGCTCGCCTACCGCGTCGCCCGCGGTCTGCTCGATCCGGCGGCGCTGGCGGATGCGCACAGCTTCGACGTCTCGCCGCAGGCGCGCGTCTTTCACCTTGTCGCCGCCGGCGCCCATCCGGACCTGTTCGTCGCCGAGCGCTTGTGGGATGACAAGAAAGGCAAGCGACAGGCTGAAATCACGGTGGAAACCGTACGCAGGCTGACGGCGTTTCTAAGCCGTACGGCCTCCGGCGGCGGGGCCCGCGTCGCCATCGTCGACACCGCGGACGACATGAACCGCAACGCCGCGAACGCGCTGTTGAAGGTTCTTGAGGAACCTCCGGCGAATACGCTTCTGCTCTTGTTGTCTTCTGCGCCCGGGCGCTTGCTTGCAACCATCCGCTCGCGCTGCCGGCGCATCGACCTGCCGGCGGTGGAGGACGAGGCGGTGCTTGCGTTGCTGAGCGAGGCGGGGGTCGAGGCCGGCGAGGCAGGGACGCTCGCCGCCGCGGCGCGGGGGCGGCCCGGCTACGCCCTGCGGCTCGCGGCGGATGACGGCGCGGCGGCGATCCGGATGGCGGACCGGTTTCTCGCCGCGGCGGCGACGGGCGGCGACATCGGAACCTATGTTTCGGTGCTGACGGGGAAGGGGGCGGAGGCCCGCTGGGACATCTTCAAGGAAACTCTGGTCGCACGCCTCAGCGACGCCGCGCGCGACGCGGCCCTCTCCGGCGCCGGGGAGGAGACGGGCGGCGCGGGCGGGCGCGCGAAGGGCGCCGCCGCCTTGCCGGCGTCGCCGGCGGGGTGTCTCGCCGCCTGGGAAACGGCGACGGGCCTGATCGCGCGCGGCGAGGGGCTGAACCTCGACCGGGGGCAGTTGATTTTCGCCCTCGCCCAGGACATCCGCGCCGCGTTGCGGAGCGAGGCGGCATGACGCGCTTTTTCGTCGACAGCCACGTCAATCTCCATTCGGAGCAATATGACGAGGACCGCAAGGCGGTGATGGCCCGCGCGCGGGCGGCGGGCGTCGGCGCCATGCTGACCATCAGCGACCAGCTGTCCTCCACCGAGGCGGTCAAGGCGCTTGCCGACGCGCACGACTTTGTGTGGCGCAGCGTCGGGGTTCACCCTCATTACGCCAAGGATTACGCTGATCTCGATGCGGCGAGCCTGATCGCGATGGCGACCGATCCGAAAGTGATCGGCGTCGGAGAATGCGGTCTCGATTTTCATTACGAGTATTCCGACCGCGAGGCGCAGTTTCCCGTCTTCGCCGCCCACATCGCCGCGGCGCAGGAGACGGGCCTGCCGCTGATCATCCATTCGCGCAACGCCGACGAGGAGATGCGCGCCATGCTGGTCGAGGCGTATGCGGAAAAACCGTTCACGCCGCTTCTGCATTGCTACACCGGCGGACCGGCGCTCGCCGAGGCGGCGCTCGAGATCGGCGGATACATTTCCTTTTCCGGCATCATCACGTTCAAGAACGCCGGCGAGGTTCGGGCGATCGCCGAGACCGCGCCCCTCGAGCGCATCATTATCGAAACGGACTGCCCCTATCTGGCGCCGGTTCCCATGCGCGGCCGGCGCAACGAGCCGGCCTATCTGCCCCATGTGGCCGACAAGCTGGCGGAGATCAAAGGCCTCGCCCCGGAAACGGCGGCGCGCGTCACTAGCGACAATTTCTTCCGGCTGTTCGCCCGCGCCGCGGACCCGAGAGCCGGCGACGGGCGAGCGGGCGGGCCATCGGCAAGTTCTCCGCCGAGTTCTTCCGGGCGCGCGTCGTGACGGGCCGGCTGCGCGTGACCATTCTCGGGTCGGGGTCGTCCGGCGGCGTGCCGCGTTTCGGCGGGGCGGATGGAACGGGCGAGTGGGGCGCGTGCGATCCGGCGGAGCCGAAAAACCGGCGCACGCGCTGTTCCATCCTCGTCCAGCGCGCGCACGCAACATATGGTTTCCGGCATGACAAGGTGACGTCCGTGCTGGTCGACACGTCGCCGGACATGCGCGCGCAGCTGCTCGCGGCGCGTTGTTCGCGCCTCGACGCCGTTCTGTATACCCATGACCACGCGGACCAGTCCCACGGCCTCGACGATCTGCGCGTCTTCGCGCTGCAGATGCGCCGGCGCATTCCGGTCTATATCGACGACGACACGGCCGGTCAGTTGCTGACCAGGTTCCGCTATTGTTTCTCACAGCCGCCCGGCAGCCCCTATCCGCCGATCCTCGACAAGATCGACATGCCGCCCTGCGGCGAGATGTTCACGGTCTCCGGCCCCAGCGGCGATATTCCGGTTACGGCTTTTCTCCAGAACCATGGCGGGGTCGACTCCCTCGGTTTCCGTTTCGGCGGTTGTTCCGCTAGCGGAAAATCAGGCGGCGTTGCGTATTCGAGCGATGTGGTCGGCCTGCCGGAGGAGAGCTTCGCCATTCTCGACGGCGTGGACACATGGATCGTCGACGCCCTCCAGTACAAACCGCATGCGACCCATGCGCATCTGGACCTCGCCCTGGAATGGATCGAGCGCGTGCGCCCGGTTCACGGCATTCTCACCAATCTTCACATTCATATGGATTATCAGACGCTGAAACGTGATTTGCCCCCGCATGTGGAACCTGCTTTTGACGGCATGTATTTCGACATTTCTCTTTAAAAAGGGGCGCGCATCATGGCGGAACGGAAGCTGGCGCTGTCGCTGTTCATCATCAGGGTGACGGTGGCGGCGTTTTATTCGATCTGGGCGATTGAGAAATTCATCAAGCCGGAGACGACGGTCGCGATCTGGAAGTCGTTTTACATGGTGGAGAACCTGCCGCTGGAGGCTTCATACGCCATTGGCGCGCTGCAGGCGGCGGCGGTTTTGTGTTTCCTGCTCGGGCTGTTCAAATTCTGGTCCTACGGATTCCTGACCGCGATCCATGTCGTCGGCACGGTGCTGACCTATGAGCGGCTGTTCGATCCGTATTCGGGCGGCAATCATCTGTTTTGGGCCGCCGTGCCCACTGCCGGCGCGCTGATCGCGCTGTTCATTCTCCGCAGGGAAGACACGCTGTTCACGCTGTCGCGATGATCGCCGCACGGGTCGCTGCGCACGGCTCGGGGCGCACGGCTCGGGGCGCACGGTCGCTAAGTCGAGCGCAGCATCGAGCTTTTCGACCTCGACGAGATGCGTCCCGAACCCTTCTTGAATTTGCGACAATATAAATTGTGCGACTTTAGGTTGATCGGGAGGGTCGCCGTCGCGACCATATTCCGGACGCACTTCCGGCTTATCCCGCGCGACGGCGTCTGGAAAATCCTGCTGCGCCATAATCCTGCGCCACGGGTCAGCGCCTGGATAAGGCGACGCAGCGGGCGATGAGCGCCGCCATGTCCGCCGAGGGCCCATGACCGCGCAAAAGCCGCGGATCGTCGCAACCCCGGTGAATTGAATATGCGCCTCCCCCTGTTTCCCGCGTAAAAATACGGTAAGAAAAAGGCGTTATGTCGTAACGTCGCTGTTGGGAGAGACGCCTCATGCGTATGTTTGCCGCTGTTGTCCTGGTTGCCGCCGGCGTCGTCGCCGCGCCTGTCGCCGCTGACGATCACCTGCCGAACCGGCTTGAGACCATTGATGTGTTCGAGCTGGAATACGCCGCCGATCCGCAGATGTCGCCGGACGGCGCGAGCGTCGCCTATGTGCGGCGCACCAACGACATCATGACCGACCGCACGCGCAGCAATATCTGGATCGCGGCGGCGGACGGATCGGATCATCGCCCGCTCCTCTCGGGCAAGGCGAACTACACGAGCCCGCGCTGGTCGCCGGACGGCGGGCGGCTCGCCTATGTCAGCGCGGTCGAAGGCGGCAAGCCGCAGCTTTTCGTGCGCTGGATGGATACAGGCCAGACCGCCCTCGTCACCAACCTGACCGAGGCGCCGGGGGACCTCGCCTGGTCGCCGGACGGACGCGCCCTCGCCTTCACCATGTTCGTTGCGGACAAGCCGGCGCCGATGGCCAGCCCGCCGGCGAAACCCGACGGCGCCGAATGGGCGCCCGCGCCGATCGTGATCGAGCAGGTGAGCTACCGCTTCGACGGCCAGGGGTATCTCGATCCGGGCCGCCGGCACGTCTTCACCGCGCCCGCCGACGGCGGCAGCCCGCGCCAGCTCACCAGCGGCGATTTCGACCATGACGGCCCGCTCAGCTGGGCGCCGGACGGCGCCGCCCTCCTCTTCACCGCGAACCGCAACGATGACTGGGAGCGCGATCCGGTGGAAAGCGACGTCTGGCGCGTCGCGATTGCCGACAAGACGCTGACGCGGCTGACGACCCGCGACGGCCCGGATTACGGCGCCCGGGTTTCGCCCGACGGCGCGCGCATCGCCTATCTCGGCTTCGACGACAAGCGCATGGGCCACCACAACACCCGTCTTTATGTGATGAACGCGGACGGCTCCGGCCGCAAGGCGCTCACCGGCGATCTCGACCGCTCGATCGAGGACGCGGCATGGGCCGGCGACGACGCGCTGATTGTGCGCTACGACCAGCGCGGGCGGACCTATCTCGCGCGGGTCGGCCTCGACGGCGAGGTCGAGCCGCTGGTGCGCGATCTCGGCGGCACGACCCTTGGCCGGCCCTACACCAGCGGGGACTTTTCCGCCAACGCCAAGGGCGACATCGCGTATACGACCGCGCGCGCCACCCGCCCCGCCGACCTGGCCGTGCGCCTCGCGGACGGCGAGGCCATGCGCGTCACCCAGCTCAACGACGATCTCTTCCAGGACAAGGAGCTTGCCTCGATCGAGCGCATCACCTGGGAATCGTCGGCGGACGGGCGCGAGATCGAAGGCTGGATCGCGACCCCGCCGGGGTTTGATCCCGACAAGCAATATCCGTTGATCCTGGAGATTCACGGCGGCCCCTTCGCCGCCTACGGGCCGCAGTTTTCCGCCGAGGTGCAGTTGTTCGCGGCGGCCGGGTATGTGGTGCTCTACGCCAACCCGCGCGGGTCGACCAGCTATGGCGACGAGTTCGCCAACCTCATCCACCACAATTATCCGGGTGAGGACTATGACGACCTGATGTCCGGCGTCGACGCGGTGATCGAGCGCGGCTTCGTCGATCCGGACCAGCTTTTCGTGACCGGCGGATCCGGCGGCGGCGTGCTGACCTCGTGGATCGTCGGCAAGACCGACCGCTTCGCCGCGGCCGTGGTCGCCAAGCCGGTGATCAACTGGACCAGCTTCGCCCTCACCGCGGACGCCTACACCTTCTTCCACCAGTACTGGTTCGAGAACCCGCCCTGGGAAGATCCGGACGCCTACTGGGCGCGCTCGCCGCTGTCGCTCGTGGGCAATGTGACGACGCCGACCATGCTGCTCACCGGGGAAGCGGACTATCGCACGCCGATGTCGGAGACCGAGCAGTATTACCAGGCGCTGCAACTTCGCGACGTCGACACCGCCATGGTGCGCATTCCCGAAGCGCCACACGGCATCGCCGGGCGGCCCTCGAACCTGATTGCGAAGGTCGATCATATCCTCGCCTGGTTCGAGCGCTATCGCGACGACGGCGAGGAAAGCTGAGGCGGGCGCTTCTTCCCAGCCTCGCTTTGCATGCGCGCTTCTTATGCGCGCCGCTCATCCGCGTTTGGGGGGTGACGCTCGCGCATGCGCCGCCGCGCGATTGGGTTTTGGAGACGGCTGAAATCCTGCTATCCGGAACTGGATTTTGACCCGTGGCGGCGCCATGCGCCGTCGCATTTCTTTCCCTGGGGGATTGTCCGCATGACCAAGCCTTTCATACTCGCCTGCACCTGTCTCGCCGCGCTGACGGCCTGCGCAACAGCGCCGGGGGCGCCGTCAGCCGTTTCCCGGAACGCCGGGCCGCTCGCGGACGATCCGTGGTTCGCGCTCGGGCAGCAAACCCTTGCCGAGCGCAAGGCGGTACGCTCCATTCGCGGACCGGCGAAAAACGTCATCCTGTTCGTCGCCGACGGCATGGACCCCACCACCGTCGCCGCGGCGCGCATCTTCGACGGCCAGCTCAAGGGCGGGACCGGCGAGGAAAATGCGCTGTCTTTCGAGCGTTTCGCGCATCTCGCCATGTCGAAAACCTACACCACCGATTACCAGGTGCCCGACAGCGCCGGCACCATGTCGGCGATGGTCACGGGCGTCAAAACAAAGTCCGGCATGTTGTCGCTGACCGACGCGGCGGAACGCGGCGACTGCGCGAGCGCCCTCGCCGCGGCGGCGCCGACCCTCGCCGAATACGCCGAACGGGCCGGGCTCGCCGTCGGCGTCGTCTCCACGGCGGAGCTGACCCACGCAACGCCCGGCGCGGTCTATGCGCATGTCCCAGAGCGCGGCTGGGGCTCGGACGCGGACATGCCGGCGGCGGCGAAGGCGGCGGGCTGCGTCGACATCGCCCGCCAGTTGATCGAATTTCCGTACGGGGACGGTCTCGACATCGCCCTTGGCGGCGGGCGCGCCCATTTCCTGCCCCTGACCGCGAGCGATCCGGAGGACGGCGGCGAAACCGGCGAGCGCGAGGACGGCCGCGATCTCGCGGCGGAATGGGCGGCGAAATCCCCGGATCATGTTTTCGTCTGGAACACGGCGCAGTTCGAGGCCGCGTCGGCTGATGCGAAGATCCTCGGCCTGTTCGAACGCGGTCATCTCGAATTCGAGGCGGACCGCGCGGCCGATACCGGCGGCGAGCCGTCGCTGACGGAGATGACCGTCGCGGCGATCGAACGCCTTTCGCGCCGTGACGAGGGCTTTTTCCTGGTGGTCGAGGCGGGCCGCGTCGACCACGCCCATCACGGGGGCAACGCCTATCGCGCCCTCACCGACACGATCGAGTTTGCCGAGGCGATCGCGGCCGCGCGCGCCATGACCGCCGTCGAGGACACGCTGATCATCGCCACCGCCGATCACGGCCACACCATGGCCTTTCAGGGCTATCCGAAGCGTGGCGCGAGCATTCTCGGGCTGACCGGCTATGACGCGGCCGACGGCAAGGGCTACGCCACCCTCGCCTACGCCAACGGGCCGGGCTCGGTGTTTTTCGAGGAGGATTTGTCCGCGGGCCGCCCGCCGGTCGACGCCGACGCGGCCGCGCTGGCGAACTACCGTCAGCAGGCGCTGATCCCCCTGCGCAGCGAAACCCACGGCGGCCAGGACGTGACCATCCATGCGTCCGGGCCGAACGCCTATCTCTTCGACGGCGTCGTGGAGCAGAACTACATTTTCCATGTGATTGAAGACGCGCTGCGGCTGCGCGCGCGGGCCGCGTCGGCGGCGCCCGCGGCGGACTGAAGGCTCGCGCCGGGGCCCGCCCTGGCCTGACCCCGCCCTGCTGGCCTGAACCCGGTTTGGCCCGAACCCGCCCTGTCGCGACATGGGCTTGTCAGGCCGCTGTCTTTTCGGCTTTCGCTGCGGCGACCCGCCGAAGCGCGGTCATAAGGTCTTCCAGCCGGAACGGCTTGTAGATCACGCCGTTCATGCGCGCCGCCTCGAACGCCGGCGAGGCGCCGAAATCGGCGTCCGCCGTCGCGGCGAAGATCGGCAGGTCGTCGGGACCCAGCCCTTTTCGCCGGATCGCCGCCGCCGCCTCCGCGCCGTCCATGACCGGCATGTGGACGTCCATCAGGATGGCGTCGAAGGCGTGCGCTCCGGCTTTGTCGACCGCCTCCCGGCCGTTCACGGCGAAGGCGATCCGCACGCCCGTCTTGTCGAGCAGGGCGGAAATCACCTGGCGGTTGACGGTGTTGTCCTCGGCCACCAGGAGGTCGAGGTCCAGCGCTGGCGCCGGCCCGGCGTCGCCATGCGGCCCGTCGTTCGCCGCCCCGCGGTCGAGCGGATCTTCGCGCGGCGCGTCTTGACCGTCCGGGGCGGCGCCCGACGCCGCCTCGACCGGCGGCGCGGCCTGCTCCCCGAGAACGGTGGTGAAGGAAAAGACGCTGCCCTCGTTCACCACGCTCTCGCATCTCAGCGTTCCGCCCATCAGCTCCACCAGTTCGGCGGCGATGGCGAGACCGAGCCCGGCGCCCGCCGTGTCGCGCACGCGTTCGCCGCCGGCGCGTTCGAACCGGTTGAAGAGCCGCGTGATATCCTTGCCCGGTATGCCGATGCCGGTGTCGCGCACGTCGAAGGTCAGCGCAACGCGGCCCTCCCCTGCGGCGGGCGCGGCCCGCACCGACAGTTCGACGCCGCCGCGGTCGGTGAACTTCACCGCGTTTCCGGCGAGGTTGAACAGAACCTGGCGCAGCCGGACCTCGTCTCCGACGAGGCGCAAGGGCGCGCCGTCCTCGATCTCCACCTTGATGTCGAGCCCCTTGGCGGCGGCGCTGTGGCGCAGGCTTTCCACGATCACGTCGAGGGTTTCCGGCAGGCTGAATTCGGCGTTGCACAGGGTCATCTTGCCGGATTCGATCTTCGAGAGGTCGAGGACGTCGTTGATCATGCACAATAATCCGTTAGCGGATTTTTGCGCGATGGCGGCGAAGCGCTGTTGCTCCGGCGTCAGCGGGGTTTGCTGAAGCGCGGTCAGCATGCCGATTACGCCGTTCATCGGCGTTCGGATCTCGTGGCTCATATTCGCGATGAAGACGGATTTGGTCATGTCGGCGTTTCGCGCCTGTTCCGCGGTCTCGCGGTAATTTCGCGCCAGCTCGGCGAAGGCGGTTTTCTGCGCCTCGATACGCTTTTTCTGGTCTTCCGCCCGCGCTTCGTTGGTCAGGGCCTTGATCAGCGTCTGGTTGGCGCGCCGCGTGAGCTGGCGGATGCTGAAATAGCAGATCGTCATGATCAGAACCATGGCGAGCGCTTCGGCGCCGGGATTGACGAGGAAATACGCCCCGAGCGTGGCCAGCGCCGGCGTCGTGAAAGCGGTGACGACGGAAAAATGCGACGCGAAGGAAAGGCACGCCGCCGCGGTCATGCCGGCGACCATGAAGATCGACAGGCTGAGCGCGGCGAGGCTCGCATCGGCGTTCAGCACGAGCGGCGGCGCGCCCCACGCCGCGCCGGAGATCGCCGTCAGGACCAGGAACATACGCATATGCCCCTTGCCGATCACCTCGCCCCGCCGCAGGAGCGCCGCGCTGAACCGCCACCTCGCCACGGTGACGCCGATCATCACCGCAAGCCAGAGGCCGAGTTTCCACAAGGGCGTATACTGAACGAATACGAAACTGAGGATCAGCGCGTTGAACGCGCTCACGCGCATCGCGGTGATGAAATTCGTGAGCAGGATCCGGTCCCGTTCAAGGCGGATCCGGTCACGGTAAGGCGCGTTCTTCGCCGCAGCGCTCGCGGCTTTCGGTCGGGATAAGGCGGTCATGTCAAAGCGTTCCGAAAGCAAACCAGTTGTTCCGGCAACCATGGGCGGAACGCCTTAAATTCCCTTTAAAATTAAAATACTTCCCTAGTCTATTCTTTACAAGATCTTGAAGCGGGCGCAAACACTACTGTTTCCGCCCTTTTCGACGCCTATGCGACCGGATCGAGCCAGCCCCATTCGTCATCGGTTTCTCCGGTAAAAAGGCCGAAAAACAGCGATTGCAGCTTTTCGGTGAAGGGGCGTTCGCCATTGCCGACGATCAGTTTGTCGACGGAGCGAACCGGCGTGATCTCGGCGGCGGTGCCGGTCAGGAAGATCTCGTCGGCGGCGTAGAGCATCTCGCGCGGGATCGCCTGTTCCGCCACCTCGAAGCCGGCCTTTTTCGCCAGGGTGATGATCGTGTCGCGGGTGATGCCGGACAGGATCGCCGAAGCGGCCGGCGGCGTGATGATCCGTCCCTTGAACACGAGGAACAGGTTCTCCCCCGCGCCCTCGCTGACCGTGCCGTCATGGGAAAGGCCGATGCCCTCCGCGAAGCCGTTTTCTTTCGCCTCCATCGAGACGAGGCGGCTGGAGAGATAATTGCCCGCCGCCTTGACGCCCGCCGGGATGGTGCCGGGCGCAAGGCGCCGCCAGCTCGACACGGCGACGTCGATGCCGTTCTTCAGCCCGTCCTCGCCGAGATAGGCGCCCCACGGAAAGGCGGCGACGGCGACATCGGTTTTCGCCGCGTTCGACGCCGGGCCCATCTCCCCGTAGCCGAGATAGGCGATGGGACGGATATAGGCCGAATCGAGTTCGTTCTCGCGCACCACGTCGCGGCAGACCTGCATCAGTTCCTCAACGCCGTAAGGCATGGCGATGCGGTAGACCCGCGCCGAATAGAGCAGCCGTTCGATATGCTCGCGGTTGCGGAAAACGCATACGCCTTTGGGCTTGGCGGCGTAGGCGCGCATGCCTTCGAAAACGCCGGTGCCGTAATGCAGGCCGTGGGTGAGGACATGGGTGGTGGCGTCCTGCCAGGGGATCATCTTCCCGTTCCGCCAGATCAGTTTTGCTTCTTGAATGGGCATCGTTTTGTGTCTTTCTCTTCTCAAGAACCATTTTTGAATGGCCGACGCGGCGGGGAAAAGCAAGCGGGCCCTCCCCGACCCCTTTGCCGACCCTTTGCCGACCCTTTGCCGATCCCTCGCCGATCGCGCGCCAAGCCCCGTTCCCGCCGCGCTGGCCTGGCGGCGAACGCAAAAATTTTCAGCGCGGGCGTCTGGTCTTGACCGCTTTCGCCCACTATGCCGTTAAGCCTAGCAGATATGGGCCGCGCATCCATGACCGACGCTCCCTCGGACGACGCAAAAAAAATCGACGCCCTTCTGGCCGTCATGGCCCGCCTGCGCGCGCCGGAGGGGGGCTGTCCCTGGGATCTGGAACAGACTTTCCACACCATCGCCCCCTACACGATCGAGGAGGCGTACGAGGTCGCCGACGCGATCGAGCGCGGTGACATGGCCGATCTCAGGGACGAACTCGGCGATCTTCTTTTCCAGGTGGTCTTCCACGCCCAGATGGCGCGCGAGGCGGGGCTGTTCGCTTTCGGCGATGTGGCCGAAGCCATCAGCGAAAAGATGATCCGCCGTCACCCGCATGTTTTTGCAGACGCCGGCGCGCGCGACGCCGAGGCGCAGACCGAGGCGTGGGAAGATCAGAAGGCCGAGGAACGCAGCGCCCGGGGCGCCGATAGTCTGCTTGCGGACGTTCCAGCCGGCCTGCCCGGCATGACGCGGGCGGTGAAGCTGCAAAAGCGCGCCGCGCGGGTCGGCTTCGACTGGCCGGAGGCCGGCGCGGTTATTGACAAGGTGGCGGAAGAAGCGGCGGAACTGCGCGAGGCCGCCGAAACCTCGGACCGGGATCATGTCGAAGAGGAATTCGGCGACCTCCTCTTCGTTCTCGCCAATCTGGCCCGTCATCTCAAGGTCGATCCGGAAACCGCGCTGCGCCGCGCGAACGAAAAGTTCGTCCGCCGGTTTTGTCACATCGAAAAGACATATGCGGCGCGCGGCGACAATCTCGCCGAGGCCAGTCTCGACGACATGGAGGCGCTGTGGGACGAGGCGAAAGTCATGGAAAAGGCCGCCGGGCGTTAACGCGCGGCGGCGCCGGACGGGATTCCGGATGACGCAGCCATGCACCGGGAGCGGGCTTCGAAGACGCCGGGTTTAACGCGAAGCCTTAAACCCTGACCGATAAAGATCAGTCGAGAAATTCATCCAGCTGGGCGTAGTCGCGATCGTCTTCGGCGAGTTCGTAGACCAGTTCCTCGCCATCGACGGTGAAACGCGCGCCGACCCAGCGCGGGCCGTCATACCACAGATGCAGGAGGTCGGAACTGACGAGCTTGTACTCCTCCGCGACCGCGCCGTGCTCGGCTTCGGTCAGGCCCATCGGCGTGACCTCGATATCAAGGATCTTGCCGTGCTGGGTGTTGATCATCGTCGTCGCCTCGACCAGCGACTTGTTCCAGTAGCTCGACGGGAGCGCCCCCTCCGGCGCGGGTCCTTTGTACTTGGCGCCGTCGATCATGATGCCTTCGTCGGTGCGCGCCGCGCGGACGTAAAAATCGTCGCCGTTGCGGTCGGTGGTGCTCTCGAAGGAGACCAGTTCCCCGTCGCGCCATGTCTCGATGGAGGCGTGCTTGTAGCGGAACACCGGGATCGGCCCGAATTTCACTTTCATCTCGATCATCGTCTCGACGCGCTGGCCGGCCTCGGTGTCCGTGACGTCGACACGGTGATAACCGATCATTTTGTCTTTACGCTTGATTAGAAAATTTGCATCGAGTTCGCTCGCCGAAGCTGGCAGGGTTGCCAGAACCAGCAACGCGGCGACTGTAAGCGGCAGCTTCATAACCTTGTGACCCTGTTTTACTGTTGTGATTTCTGTCTGTTGTGAGTTTTTACGACCGCTTATAACCGCCGGATCAGGGAGGCGAGGCGGCGAAAGCGGCGTTGATCCTCACAAATGCGTGCACTCGAGCCGGAGTATGACGATGAATTATAGCGAAACTGTGGTGGACCTTATCGGCGGCACTCCGCTGATCAAGCTGAAACGGGCTTCGGAGGAGACGGGCTGCACGATCCTTGGCAAGGCGGAATTCCTCAATCCCGGCCAGTCCGTGAAGGACCGCGCCGCCCTCGGCATCATCCGCGACGCCGAGCGCTCGGGCGCGCTCAGGCCCGGCGGGATCATCGTCGAAGGCACGGCCGGCAACACCGGCATCGGCCTCGCCATGGTCGGCGCGGCGCGCGGCTACGCCTGCAAGATCGTGATCCCGCGCACCCAGAGCGCGGAGAAAAAAGCGGCGATCCAGAGTTACGGCGCGGAGCTGATCGAGGTTGACGCGGTCCCCTACGCCAATCCCAACAACTACGTTCACTACTCCCGCCGCCTGGCGGAGGAACTGGGCGAGAACGCGCCGAACGGCGTCCTGTGGGCGAACCAGTTTGACAACGTCGCCAACCGCGACACCCATGTCGAAACGACCGGTCCCGAGATCTGGAGCCAGACCGACGGGACGGTCGACGGCTTTTCCTGCGCGGTGGGCACCGGCGGCACGCTCGCCGGCGTGACCATGGCCCTGAAGGCGCGCAACGGCGCGGTGCGCACCGCCGCGGCAGATCCGGGCGGGTCGAAGATCTTCAGCCTGATCAAAACCGGCGAGGCGCAAACCGAGGGCTCGTCCATCACCGAAGGCATCGGCCAGGGGCGCATCACGGCCAATCTCGAAGGCGCGCCCATCGACGACGCCTATCGCATCGACGACCGCGAGGCGCTCGACATCGTCTTCAAGCTGATCGAGGAGGAAGGGCTGTGCCTCGGCGGATCGTCCGGCGTCAACATCGCCGGCGCCAAGCGGCTCGCCCGCGATCTCGGCCCCGGATCGACGGTGGTGACGATCCTGTGCGATTACGGTAATCGTTACGCGTCGAAGCTTTTCAATCCCGACTTCCTGCGCAGCAAGGACCTGCCGGTTCCGCCCTGGATGGATTGACCGCATTCGGCTCGAGGGCGGCGCTCAAGGAACAGCCGGGTTGCATAAGGGGGCGCCTTCATGGACGCGTTCGGTCCGCTGATCTCGACGCAATGGCTCGCCGATCATCTCGGTACGGATAATGTCAAGGTCGTGGACGCCTCCTGGCGCATGCCCGGCGAGGGCTCGGCCCGCGAGGATTATCTGGAGCGGCATATTCCCGGCGCGGCGTTTTTCGATATCGACGCCGTCGCCGACCGACGCAGCGATTTACCCCATATGCTCGCTTCGGTCGCCCAGTTCGAAGCCGCCGTCGGCGCCATGGGTATCGGCGACGGCGACCGGGTCGTCGTTTACGACGATCGCGGGTTTTTCTCCGCGCCGCGGGTGTGGTGGAATTTCCGCGTCATGGGCCACGAGGCGGTCGCCGTGCTCGACGGCGGGCTGCCGGCCTGGCGGGAGGCGGGCCGTCCCCTCGCCGCGGGGGCGGCGACCGCCGCGGGCGTTCCCTATTTCGCCTCGTTCAGGACCGCCATGGTGGCCTCCGCCGCCGACGTCGCCGCGCGGATCGCGACCGGCCGGCCCAACATCGCCGACGCGCGCCCGGCGGGGCGGTTCGCCGGCGTCGATCCCGAGCCGAGGCCGGGCCTGCGCCGGGGGCATATGCCGGGCGCCATGAACGCGCCGCTGGGCGAGCTTGTCGACGAACGCGGGCGCCTGCTCGCGCCGGAAGCGCTGAAGGCCCGTTTCGAGGAGGCGGGGCTCGATCTCTCCGCGCCTGTCGTGACCACCTGCGGCTCAGGCGTCACGGCCGCGGGGCTGTTGCTGGCGCTGGATGTTGTCGGCTGCCGCGGCGGCGCGTTATATGACGGCGCGTGGGCCGAATGGGGCGATGAGCGCCGCGACCCGGCCCGTTTTCCCGTCGTCGCCGCAACCTAGGGCGCGGCGATCCTGAAAGGCCCACCCGGAAAGGCCGGCCGAGATGGCCGTCAATGCTTTTATGAGGCTCGACGTAACCGTTACCTATCTTGAACAGGCGGCGAAACCCGTCATGCCGCTGGCCCCGCCCCCGCGCGGAATCAAGACCGCGTTCATGCGCGTCGAGCGCCCGCCCTTGCATTTCTACCGCTATCTCTACCGGCTGATCGGCGATCCCTATCACTGGGTCAGCCGCCGCGGCATGGACGACGGAGCGCTGGCGGAGATCGTTCACGATCCGAGGGTTTACGTCTATGTGCTTTATGTCGACGGCGCGCCCGGCGGCATGGCGGAGATCGACGCGCGCGAGGGCGCAACCGTGGAACTGAAATTTTTCGGGTTGGCGCCGGATTATCACGGCATGGGCCTTGGCGGCTTTTTCCTGGCCCAGGCGATCGACGCGGCCTGGGCGCTGGAGCCGGACCGGGTGCGCCTTGAAACCTGCACGCTGGACCATAAGGCGGCGCTGCCGCTGTACCAGAAATTCGGCTTCAGGGTGTTCGACCGGCGCGAGGGCGTCGTTGAAACGCCCGACTGAAGGTCGCGCCGGCGGGGGCGGTCGCAATGATTGCCGAACGCACATGGCGCTAAACGCAACAGGCGCCGAACGCAACAGGCCGCAAAAGCAAGGGGGCCGAGGACAGCCATGAAAGACAACACCAAACTCGTCGCCGCGGGACGTCCGCACAAGCGTCCGCTCCACCCGGTCAACCCGCCGGTCGAGCGCGCCTCGACCTATCTTTTCCCGACCTATGACGACTATCTCGACGGGGCGAAAAACATCGCCTACGGACGGCTTGGCGGACCGACGCATCGCGCCCTGGAAGAGACCGTCACCGCGCTGGAGGGCGGGTATGAGACCCGCCTCGCGCCGTCCGGCCTGCAAGCCTGCACCATGGGGGTGCTCGCCTTTGTCGGCGCTGGCGACCACGTCCTGATGACGGATTCCGCCTACGACCCGACGCGAAAGTTCTGTCAGAATTTCCTCGGCCGCTTCGAGGTCGAGACGACGTATTATGATCCGCGTGCGACAGGGGACGAGCTTGCCGCGCTGATGCGGCCGAACACCAGGGTCGTGTTCGCCGAATCGCCCGGCTCGCTCACCTTCGAGGTGCAGGACCTGCCCGCACTCGCCGCCGCCGCTCACGCCGGCGGCGCCCGCCTCGTCGTCGACAACACCTGGAGCGCCGGCTATTACCTGAAACCCATCGCCCTCGGGGCCGATGTCAGCATCCAGGCGGCGACGAAATACCTTGTCGGCCACGCCGACTGCCTGCTCGGAACGATCACCGCCGCCGATGAAAAGACCGCGAACCTGATCTACCGCGCGGCGCTCCAGCTTGGCTCGAACGTTTCCGCCGACGACGCCTATCTCGCCCTCAGGGGCATGCGCACCCTCGCCGCGCGGCTGGAACGCCATCAGCAGACCGGCCTGGAGCTTGCGAAATTCCTGCGCAAACGCGGCGAGGTGGAAACCGTTCTGCATCCGGCCCTGAAAAGCTGTCCTGGCCACGCGATCTGGAAGCGCGACTTCACCGGCGCGACCGGGCTTTTCGGCGTCGTGCTGAAACCGGTGGAAACCCCGGCCCTGAAGGCGTTTTTCAACGCTTTCAAGCATTTCGGCATGGGCTTTTCCTGGGGCGGTTATGAGAGCCTGTGCCTGCACGTGCATCCGGCGAAGAACCGCAGCGCGGCGGCGTGGACCGCGCCCGGTCCGGTCTTGCGTTTCCATGCGGGGTTGGAGGATATTGAAGATCTCAAGGTCGATCTGGAGCGGGCGTTTCACGCCATGGCGGCGCACGCCTAGTCCGTCCGGCCGACGAAAGATTGGGGATGTTGGGACATGGCGCGGATCGCGATCCTTGTCTGGGCGGCGCTGACGCTCGGCGGATGCCTCACTACCGGCGAGCTGCGCGAGGTTCGCACCCGGCCGGCCGGGGCTTTCCTGATGATCGAGGGGTTTGAAACCTGCGAAACGCCGTGCACGGTCAAACTCGACCGGCCGCGCCGGGCCCGCATCTCGAAAACGGGCTATGTCACGCGGGACGTCGTGATCGAGCGCGGCATCCTGCCCATGACCGTCACGCTGGAGCTTGCCGCCGCCAGCACCGACGTTGACACGGTCGATCTGCCGGCCCTCGACTGAGGCGAATTGCACTGGCGTTTTGCCATGGCGCGACGCCGCCGACGCCGCCTTCTTCTTCCATAACCAATTGACAATAAAACATAAAAACGCTGCGCGGCGGTGGCGCAGCGCGTGCACTTCCCATTCCCGTCGATCCACGCCGCAGGGCGGACGTCGCGCCGGAGCCGGCGTCCGCCGATCAAAAGGGAACCGGTATGAGTGTCTCGTTTATTGCGCCGTTCACGGCGTTCTTGCTGTTTGTCGCCGGGAGCCTCGCCCACGCCGCCCTGCTGCCGCTGAGCGAGGCCGCGGGGGTTGATCCGCAGGCCAACCATGCGCCCGGCGCGGCGCTGCTTGGTCCGCTTGCGCCGCCGCCGGCCGCCGTTCCTTTCTCGTCCGCCGACGGCGATGCGCGCCGGCGGCGATATGACGTCTACAGGCCGGACGTGGCGCGGATCGATATCGACATCGATATGGACGAACACGGCTACGCGTTGACCGGCGGCGAGGAAACCTGGGTGTTCGGCGACAGGGACGTGGTGATCGATCTCGGTCTCGGCCGGCCTTCGGCGCGCGGTTCGGCGGCGTTCGACGCGCTCGGCCTGCCGCTCGGCCAAGTGCACAGTCTCAACTTCTTTTTCGCCGAACGCTATAGCGGCAGGGAATTGAAGATCTTCGCCACCCTCAGTTTCGAGCCGCCGAGCCTGCGCGCGCCCCTGCCGGCGGCGCTGCCGCGCTCCTGCTGGGCGCTGAAATTTTCCGCCTCGACCTACAGGCGCGGCGGCATGAAAGCGCCGGCCCGTCTGACGAGCGACATCCTGGCGACCCCGGCAGGACTCGAACCTGCAACCATCGGCTTAGAAGGCCGGTGCTCTATCCAATTGAGCTACGGGGCCGGATCCTGTGGGCGCGCGCGCCGTCCGACCGTTCAGGCCTACCGCTCTTTTCTGTATGGCGGGCCTAGTGGGTCCACGGCTTGCGCCGATGGAAGGAAAAGTTGTCCGCATAGGCTTTGGGGCGCACTCGGGGCTTGCGATCCTCGTCGACGCGATACGGCAGCCCGTGCGACTCCGCGTAGCTGACCGCGGCGTCGCGCGTATCGAACCGCAGACGCACCTGGCCCGAGGCGGTCTCGTCCGCGCCCGACCAGCCCATCAGCGGGTCCAGCCGTCGCGCGGTTTCCGCTTCGAATTCAAGAACCCAATGGGCGGTCTTCGCCTTACCCGACTGCATCGCGGTTTTCGCCGGTTTGAAAATGCGCGCAAACATAGTCGTTCCTGTACTGACCGATTGCCGAAACGACGCCGCAGCGCGCGGCGCCGAATGACTTGGATCCGGGACCGGGCGAAGGACGCCCGCAGCGGCTATGTCATGAACGAGTTTTTCTGAATCATCAACCATCGCTTTCATCGCGCCGGGAAGGCCGCCATGGCGCGCCGCCGGCTTCCTGAGACTGCATGACCCATGCCCCGCGAGGGGTGCGCGCCCGGCGCGTCTGAAATCGGTAAAGGATAAATTAATCAACTGGTTGAGGCGAAATCCCGAATGGTCGGAGCGGCAGGATTCGAACCTGCGACCCTCTGGTCCCAAACCAGATGCGCTACCAGACTGCGCTACGCTCCGCTGCGGCCTGTTATGGCGCCCGCATGGGAGAGGTGATGTCGGCCATCTCGGCGCGGATGTAAAGACCCGTACGCGCACAATCGCGCGGCCATATGCGGCCATAAGCGGATCGAGGCGGGCATTCCCCAGGCGATTTTCCGGCGTATCGCACGGGCGCCCGCCCGGAACCGGCGCGGTTGCGTTCTTCCGGGGCGCTAGCGGTCGAAGATGGGATGGCGCACGCGGTCGCCCTCTTCCACGCCGAGGCGCGCAAAAGCGCCGCCGTTCACTTCAAGCACGGCGATCACGGGGGCGCCGGAGGGAATGCTTTCCAGCGAGCGCGGCGTGGTGTCGGCGGCGATGCGGCGGATGACCCCCTCCTCGTCGATGAAGGCCATGTCGAGCGGGATGAGGGTGTTTTTCATCCACATGGACAACGGGGCGGGCTCGTCCCCGAAATCGAACAGCATGCCCGCATCGGCGGCGAGCGTCGTGCGGTGCATGAGGCCGACCCGGCGCTCTTCCGGGTCGTCGGCGATTTCGACGGTGAAGCGGTGCGCGCCCGTATCCGTCTCGATGACGACGACGCTGTCGCCGGCGCCGGCGCGCAGGTCCCCCTGCGCGCAGCCGGCGGCGAACAAAACCGCTGCGAACAAAACCGGTGCGAGCTGGGCCGTTGCGAACCGGGCGACAGGGTGAAGACAGCGTAAAACAGACATGACGAAACGGTGTCGGTGTGATGATGGACGGTCAGTTTTCCGGATCGGGCTTGACGTCGATGGCCAGCATGCCCTTCGGCCCGCCGGCGAAGGATACCTGAAGCCGCTGTCCCTGCACCAGCTCGCCGATGCCGCAGCGGCGCAGGGTTTCCATGTGCACGAAAATATCCTCCGTGCCCTCCCCTCGGGTCAGGAAGCCATATCCCTTGGCGCGGTTGAACCACTTGACCGTCGCGCGGGTGAAATCCCCCGCCAGGGTCTGGTTGACCAGCGCGGGATTGGGCGGCAGCGGCGCGGCGGTCGATTCGTCGATGTCCAGAAGCTTCAGCGCCTGGAGCCCCTTGGCGCCGCGCACGACCTCGCACTCCACCGTCGCGCCTTCGCGTGCAGTGACGCGGCCGGCCTCCTTCAGGCACGAGGAATGGATCATGATGTCGCCGTCGGCGTTATCGGCGATAATGAATCCATACCCTTTGGTTGGATCAAACCACTTGATAACGCCGGTGATGGTGAACGTTTCCCTTTGACCGTCGGACGATTTCGGATCGTCGTGCGATTCTTCAGTTTGTTCGTCCATCCTGTTTTATTCCCCCAGCCGGACTCCGGATTCTTTATTATTTTCTTTACTATAATCTATTGCATCCGCTGCGTCAGCACCTTCGGCGCAAAGAATGCACCGTTTGCATCAATCGGAGAGGAATTTCCTATCAGAGCGCCGGTTATCGGATAACATTACGCTCGGTTTACGGAATACCTCCCCCTCGACAGCATGTTACGCGACCGCCCGCGATTCGAGGTCCGACAGGAATTTCGCGATCAGCAGAAGGAACACGTCGAAATCCGATTCGACGTTTTCAACGGAAACGCCGCCTGCTGAATTTCTGTCCATCTGGATGGTCACGTCCCCGTCGCGGTCGACGTAAGCGCGGCCGAATTTGACCGCGTTGTTGAACGAGTTCAGAAATTTGTATCCGAGGTCGTCTCCGGTCACGCCCGGCAGCCAGGTGATGTAGGTGATGTCGCCGTCGGCGCCGTCGATCGCCACGATGATGTTGTAGCCGCCGACATTGACGCGCACGCGGTTGCCGCCATGATCCTGAACATTATAGCCCTTGTCGGCCAAAATCTCGGCAAGCTGCGTCTTGTCGAGTTTCGACGCCGCCGCCTCCGACAGCGGCGCGGCGACCAAAAACGCAGCGATAGCAATGGAAAAGAACGCTTTCATCGACCAACCCCTCGAATCCGTTCCGGCATATATGGTTAATAGACGTCAAAAACCGGCCGAAATCAATATTGGCCGACCGCCGGCGCCGCCGTTTCTGGGGAAAATCCGCGCCCTCGACAACTGATGCGGCCAGCGCCGGAGGGCGGCCCAGACAGCGCGGCGCTGGAAGCGGAGAATGGCGGCGGATGAAGTGGTAAAAACCGAACCGTCGCCGCGTCGGTGGCAGGCCCTAGGGGAATCGAACCCCTCTTTCCAGGTTGAAAACCTGGCGTCCTAACCGATAGACGAAGGGCCCGCGAAACCGCCGACGGTTCATGAGCAGCGGTGTATAAGCGAGACGCCGGCGGGCTTGCAAGCCCAAAGCCCGACAAAAAAGACCGATTTCCCGATTTTTGAAATGCCGGGGCGGTTACGCCGCAGGCGCGGCGTCGCTGATCTGGATCTGACCGGCGTCGCCGCCGCGCCAGTCGTCGGCGCGCACCTTGCCGGCGACATGGATGCGCGCGCGGGATTCCAGAATGTCGCCAAGGGCTTCGCCCTTCGCGCGGAAGGCGATCCCGCGCGCCTTGTCGCCGCTGTCATTGGCGAGCACGACGGAGAGGTGCCCCTTGCCGACCGTGCGCGCGGAAATCGCGCGCACGCCGCTGAGCGCGAAGACCGGCTCGGCGTTGCCGGGGCCGAACGGCCCCGCCCTGGCGACCATGTCGCTGAACGCCTTCGTCACCGCTCCGGGCGCGATCACCGCGTCGATGTCGAGGGTCCGGTCCGCGCGCGCGCGCGCCACCTCCCCCGCGAGGCGCGCCTTGAGCCAGCCGCGAAACGTCTCGATCTTGTCTGCGGCGATGGTCAGCCCCGCCGCCATGGCGTGTCCGCCGCCGGCGACCAGCAGCCCTTCCCGACGGGCCGCGGCGATCGCGCCGCCGAGATCCGCCCCCGAGATGGAGCGCCCGGAGCCTTTGCCGGCGGCCCCCTCAAGGCCGATGACGATCACGGGCCGGTCGTACATCTCCTTCAGCCGCCCGGCGACGATGCCGATGACGCCTGCGTGCCAGCCCTCCCCCGCGGTGACGATCACGTCGTCGGCATGGCGCTGATGCCGCTCGATATCGCGCAGCGCGGCCTCCTGCACCTGCGCCTCGATCTCCTGGCGCGCGGCGTTCATGACGTGAAGCTCTTCGGCCAGCGCCTCGCGCCGCGCCGCATCCGGCGTCGTCATCAGTTCGAACGCCAGCCGGGCATGGCCGATGCGGCCCGCCGCATTGATCCGCGGGCCGAGGAGAAAGCCGAGATGATAGGTCGAGGGCGGCCCCTTGACCCCGGCGCGCGCGCCGAGCGCGGCAAGGCCCCTGTTGCCGCCGCGCCCCAGAACCTTCAGCCCCTGGGCCACCATCACCCGTGTCAGCCCGGTGATCGCCATCACGTCGCAGACGAGCCCCAGCGCGGCGAGATCGAGCAACGACAGAAGGTTGGGTTCCGGGCGGGTCTTGAAATATCCGGCTTCGCGCAAGGCGCGGTTGAGCGCCGCCAGCGCCATGAAGGAAACGCCCGCCGCCGACAGGTTGACAAGGCCGGAGGTGTCGTCGAGGCGGTTCGGATTGACCGCCGCCGCCGCGCCCGCGGGCGGCGGTCCGTCCATCTGGTGATGGTCGATGACGACGACGTCCAGCCCCTCGGCGGCGGCGGCCTCGATCGGCCCGTGGGCCGAGGCGCCGCAGTCCACCGTGACGATAACTTCCGCACCCTGACGTTTCAGGTCGAGAAAGGCGTCGATGGACGGGCCGTAGCCTTCGGCCATGCGGTCGGGCAGATAGACCGGCATCGGCGCGCCGATCGCGTCGAAATAGAGCTTGAAGAGCGCGGCGGAGGTCGTTCCGTCCACGTCGTAATCGCCGAAGAGGCCGACCATCTCGCCGTCGACGACCGCGCGCGTCAGCCGCGCCGCGGCCCGGTCCATGTCTTTCAGCACGAACGGGTCCGGCATCGCCCGGCGCAGGGACGGGTTGAGGTAATCCTCCAGCCCGTCGACGCCGACGCCCCGCGCGGCGAGAATGCGCGCCAGCACCGGCTCCAGCGCGCCATGGCCGGCGAGGGCGGCGGCGCGGGCGGCGTCGACCGTGCGCAGGCGCCATCGCCGACCGGAAGCGGGAAGCCCCATGGCCGGCAGCGGGATGTCCGCGGGAAAGTCGCCGGCCGCGCCCGGCGAGCCTGACCCGGCGCCGGCCAGCGGCCCGGTTTCCCCGTCGTCCGGGGCGACCGTCAAGGCGCCTGCGCGCGATCCCATCCGGCTAGCGTTTCGAACGGGCGCGGATATAGCGCATGGTGCCGGTCTTGGAGCGCATGACGACCGTGTGGGTGTGCACGTATCCCGGCTCCCATTTCACGCCGTCGAGCATGGTCCCGTTGGTCACGCCGGTCGCGGCGAAGATGACGTCGCCCGAGGCCATGTCGCGCAGATCGTATTTGCGGGCGAGATCGGTGATGCCGGCCCGCTCGGCCCGCGCGCGCTCGTCGTCATTGCGGAAGACCAGACGCGACTGCATCTGGCCGCCGACGCAGCGCAGGGCCGCCGCGGCGAGGACGCCTTCCGGGGCGCCGCCCTGCCCGACATACATGTCGATGCCGGTCGCCGCCTCGGTGGTGTGGAAGACGCCGGCGACGTCGCCGTCGGGAATGAGGAACACCCGCGCGTCCATCTTGCGAGCGGCGTCGATGAGGCCCTGGTGGCGCTCGCGGTCGAGAATGCACAGGGTGATCTCCGACGGCGGAACGCCCTTCTCCCTCGCCAGGGCGGCGATATTGTCCTCAAGCGGCGCGTCGAGATCGATCACCCCGTCGGGATAGCCCGGCCCGCAGGCGATCTTGTCCATGTAGACGTCCGGCGAATGCAGCAGCGTGCCGCCCTGGGCCATGGCGACCACCGCGAGCGCGTTGGACATGGCCTTGGCGGTGAGCGTCGTGCCTTCGAGCGGGTCGAGGGCGATGTCGATCTTCGGTCCTTTGCCGGTGCCGACCTTCTCGCCGATATAGAGCATCGGCGCTTCGTCGCGCTCGCCCTCGCCGATGACGACGGTGCCGTCCATTTCGAGCTTGTTGAACGCCTCGCGCAGGGCGGTCACGGCCGCCTGGTCGGCGCCTTCCTTGTCGCCGCGCCCGATCATCGTCGACGCCGCGATGGCGGCGGCCTCGGTGCAGCGGCCGACCTCCATCGTCAGCACACGGTTTAAAAAAGATTCCTCGGTAGGCATGGATGCTCCCCTGCTCTGTCGGTTGTCACTATCGGCGGCGGCGGCGTCGTCGTCCCGTCCGCTTCAGGGTTTGCCGCCGGTCTCTCCCGGATCCGGATCGAGGCCTTCGCGGCGCTCCGCCCGGGCCGCGGCGGCGTCGCGGGCCACCTGGGCGTTGACCGCGCCGCCCTGTTCGGCGATGGCGCCCGCCCCGTTCCGTTCCGCGGCGACGGCGGCCTCGTCCCCGGCGATCTCCTCGGCGAGTCTGTCCCGGTTCTCGGTCAGGTCCGTCTTCAGCGCATCGCGCGCGGCGACGTCGGGCCTTTCGGGCGCCGCGCCCGCGGTGGGCGTGCGCGAGAGCACCGGAAAGCGCTTGCGCGTCGTCTCGCGATACTCGCTGAGGGTCTCCGCGATGGCCGGGTTGGGCGGTTTCTCGCTCGCAATGTCCTCGTATTTGACGACCCCCGGCGGGGCGAACCGCGCCAGGAAGGAATCGCTCGAACAGCCCGGCGTCAGAAAAATCATCGCCGCCCCGGTTGCGGCCATGCGAAAAGCATTTGATTGTCTTAGGCAGAGCACGCGAGCATCCTGTAGATCAAACGGTTCCACCCTTAAACCCTTATCCGGCCCCATGACGCAAGCTGAACGAAAGCCCGCCGCCGCAAAAAAGACCAAAAAAACCGCCGCCAAGCGCGCCGCGACACTGGCCGAAACATCCGCCCCGGCGCGCCCGGCGGCGTCCGGCGCCGCCGCGAAGACGTCGTCGAAGCCCGCACCCAAGAGCGGGGCCAAAACCGGCCTCAAAAGCGGGGCGAAGGCGGGCGCGAAAACCGCGCCGAAAACCGCCGCGAAACCAGGCGGCGGGACCCGAGCCAGGGCAAAACCGGCGGCGGCAAAACCCAAGGCGTCGGCCGCCGATTCCGCCACTGTCAGGACCGCCGCTGCTGGGGCCGCCCTAGGAACGGCCGCCCCAGGAACAGCCGACCCAGGAACGGCCGGGGCCGGGCCGCGCGCGGCGGATCCGCCGAAAGCCGATCATCCGAAGATTTACGAGGATTTCGACGCCCTTTCGGAGTACCTGACCGAAATCAGCGGCAAGAGCCAGCACGTCATCCAGGAGTTCTTCGCCAGGCAGACGGACCTGCGCCGGATGACCGGCGATTTGCCCCACGACCCCTTGAACGTGAGCGAGGCCTATCAGGAAGTGGTGAAGGGGCTCGCCGCCGATCCCGGCACGGTGATGCAGCGCCAGTTCAATCTGTGGGGCGACTACGCCAAGCTGATGGCGACCATGACTCGCAAGATGGCCGGCGAGCAGGTCGGCCCGACAGCCGCGCCCGCCAGGGGCGACAAGCGTTTCGCCCACGCCGCCTGGAACGACAATCACCTCCTCGATTTCATCAAGCAGGCCTATCTCGTCTTCGCCAACTGGCTGGAGCAGACCGTCGCCCAGCTTGAAGGGCTGGACGAGCACGAAAAGAAAAAAGCGGAGTTCTATACCCGCCAGTTTCTCGACGCCATCGCGCCCTCGAACATCGCCGTGCTCAACCCGGAGGTGGTGGAGGCGACGCTGGAGAGCAAGGGCGAGAACCTGCTCAAGGGGCTGAAGAATTTTCTCGAAGACATTGACCGCGGCCATGGGGAGCTGGCGATCCGCCAGGCCGACCTCGACTATTTCAAGCTCGGCGAGAACATCGCCACCACGCCGGGCAAGGTTGTCTTCCAGAACGAGATTTTCCAGCTCATCCAGTACGCGCCGACGACGCAAACGGTCGCGAAAACGCCGATGCTGATCTGTCCTCCGTGGATCAACAAGTTCTACATTCTCGACCTTCAGCCCAAGAACTCCTTCATCAAATGGCTGGTCGACCAGGGCCGGACGGTGTTCGTGATTTCCTGGGTCAATCCGGGGCCGGAGCTTCGCGACAAGACGTTCGAGGATTACATCCGCCAGGGATTGTTCGAGGCGCTGGACGCCGTCAAACAGGCGACCGGCGAAGACAGGGTCGACGCCATCGGCTACTGCATCGGCGGCACGATGCTCTCTATGGCGCTGGCGCTGATGGCGAAAAAAGGCGACCGGCGCATCAACTCCGCCACCTTCTTCACGGCGCAGGCGGACTTTACCGAGGCGGGGGACCTCCTGCTGTTCGTCGACGACGCCCAGCTTGACGCCATCGAGAAGCAGATGGACGCGGCCGGCGGCGTGCTCGAAGGCCGCGCCATGGCGACGACCTTCAACATGCTGCGCTCGAACGACCTGATCTGGTCGTTCGTCATCGACAATTATCTGAAGGGCAAGGACCCGGCGAAGTTCGACCTGTTGTTCTGGAACTCCGACGCGACCCGCATGCCCAAGGGCGTGCACCTGTTCTACTTGCGCGAGTTCTACCAGAATAACCGCCTCGCCCGCGGCGACATGGTCATGGACAACGTGAAACTCGATCTCGGCGAGGTGGATATCCCGATCTTCATGCAGGCGGGCGAAACCGACCATATCGCACCCTACGGATCGATCTATCGCACCGCGCGGCTGTTCGCCTCCAAGGGCAACGACAAAGTGCAGTACATGCTTGCGGGCTCTGGCCACATCGCGGGCGTCGTGAACCATCCCGACAAGAAGAAGTATCATCACTCCGTGAACGTCGCATTGCCGGAGAGCGTCGACGCCTGGCGGGCCGACGCCGAGCGCCATCCGGGGTCGTGGTGGCCCTACTGGATCGCGTGGCTGAACGAGGTCAGCCCCGGCGAGACCGCCGCCCGCACTCCCGGCGAGGGCGGCCTTGAGGCGATCGAGGATGCGCCGGGCAGCTACGTCAAGGTGAAAGCCTGAAACCGGCGCGGGCCGCCTGTCCGAAGTCGTCCCGCGCCGCGGCGAACCGGAAACGCCGGCAACCGGCGGTTTGTTAACCTTTCGTTAACCAAGGGGAATCACTCTTGGGGAAAAAAGTTTCTGGGGTCGCGATGAGCCGGTTAGATGTAACGACGCAGGAGTTATTCCTGCGGCTGGACAATAATTCCCGTTCGCGTAGCGCCAAGGCGGACGCTCTCTTTCGCCGTTTGCGGCTTGAGCGCGAGGACCAGATCGCCGACGCCCTCATGCGCGCGCCGCGATCCCTCGCCTTCGGCGACCGGTCTTTTGATGACGGGCTTTTTGAAGACGGGTCCTTCGATGACGAGGATTTGGCGGAGGGGGATCTGGCGGAGGCCGCCGGCGTCGCGGGCGGCCTTGCCGCGGGAGAGTCCAAACAGAAACGCTCGGCGCGCGAATAGCGCCGCTGAAAACGCCCCCGTCCTTTACAGAGCTTTCCTTGGAGGGCGTTCCACGGGATTTCGACAGAGCGCCCCAGCCGTGCCCGGGAGACGTCGCCGTCTACACAGCCCCGCTTAAACAGCCTCGTCAGGCGTCAGGCCGCGATTTCGACGCCCTTGCTCTGGAGCAGCGTGCGCAGCTCGCCCTTTTCGAACATGTCGCGAATGATGTCGCAGCCGCCGACGAACTCGCCCTTGACGTAAAGCTGGGGGATGGTCGGCCAGTCGGAGAATTCCTTGACGCCCTGGCGAAGGTCGTCGGATTCGAGCACGTTGGCGGTCCCGTAGTCGACGCCGAGATGGTCGAGGATCTGCACCACCACGGAAGAGAATCCGCATTGCGGAAACTGCGGCGTGCCTTTCATGAACAGCATCACCGGGTTGGCGTCGATCTTCGCTTGGATGTCGGCTTGGGCGTCGCTCATGCTTTCTCTCCTGACTGTCATCGCTTTTAGCTAGGCGCCGGCTCAGGCGCCGTCAAGAGCGGCCGCGAGCGCTTTAAGCGATTGATCGAGCGGCGTCTTGCCGAGAATCGGATCGGCGCCATGCGGAATTTTATCGGCGCCCGCCCGGCGCAGCTGCGCCGAGGAAACCGGCAGGCGCAGCCCGATGCGCTCCGCCGCGGCAAGAACCGAAGCCCCCGGCCCCAGGGGCAGACCGAGCGTGCGCAGCCTCACCCCTGCGGCCTCCGCGACCGCCCTGAAGAGATCGCGCTGGCTGAGCGCGCGCGGTCCGCCGGCCGCGCGGACGCGTCCTGCGGCGCCGGCGTCGTCCAGCGCCCCGAGGGCGATGGCGGCGAGATCGCTCACGTCGATCGGCTGTTGCAGCGCGTCGCCGCGACCCGGCAGCGGGACGACCGGCCAGCGCTGCATGGCGGCCATGAGGGTCGCGATATTGCCGTCGCCAGGATAGCCGAAAATCATCGTCGGGCGAAGGATCGTCGCCTGCGGGGCCGCGGAAAGGGTCTTGATCTCCGCGTCGCGCAGGCGGGCGTAAACCGTCGCGCGGTGATCGACGGCCGCGTTGTTGCTCGAGAAAAACACCGCCCGCTGATCGTTTCGGAGCAGCGGCGCCGCCCACGCGGAGACGGTAAGGATCGGCGTGAAGACCGCCGCGTCCGCTTCGCCGAGCGCCGCCCGCGCCTCATCCTCGCGCGCGAGGTCCAGGCGAAGCGGGCGCGCGCCCATCCCGCGCAGAGCGTCCTCAAGGCCAGGCCGAGGCGTGCGGTAGGCGGCGAGGACGTTGCGTCCGCTTGCGCGCAGGCGCCGCGCGATGTCGCGGCCGAGAACGCCGCCGGCGCCGACGACAAGAACCGTGCTGATGCTCATCGCGCCGGTCTAGAACGCTGCGGGCCGGGGCGCAAAGCGTTTTCCTCGCCCCCGCGGCGTCAACGCCGACGCGGCGGGGGCGGCGCGGCTCAGGCGCCGCCGGGATAAGGCCCGTTCGCGGCGATGAACGCGCGATAGGCGTCAAGCGCCTCGACGGCGCGGACATGGTCGCGATGAAAGGCGATCACGGCGGTCTCGATATTGCCGCGCTCCTCCGACAGGGTCTTGATCTCCGCAAGGATCACGATGCGGTCCGCATGGGGCGTTTCCGGCGCGACAAGGTCCGCTTCGGCGAGCGCGATGTCCTCGGCCAGCGCGTCGAGGTCGCGCTGGGCGCGGGCGATGTCCGCCTCGATCACGGCGACCCGCCGCTCCAGGGTGAAGAGCCGCCGGCCCGCCTCGAACGCCGCGGCGAAGTCCCGCTCGCCCGGTCCGGCGCAGGCGCCGTTATAGGTCCCGCCCCGCGCACCCACGGCGTATCCGTTCGCGGGCCGGCAGAACAGGGCGAGCCCGGCGTCCCGGCCGTCCATGTAAGCGCCCATGTCCACCGTCACGCCCGCCTTGTCGGCGCAGACCCGCCGGCGCTGGCTCACTGCGGAGACGGGCGCGCCGCGCGCGCCGTCCTCGTAACCGATCGCCCGCCAGTCGGCGGTCAGGCATTCCTGCGTCGACATGCCGGCGCACCCGGCGCAGGTCAACACAAGCGCTGCCGCTGAAATTCGCATTGAAGCCGTCCCCTCCCATTCGGGGCGATGGTCCGACATTCCGGTTAACGCGCCGCTTCCGGGGCCGGTAGAATTTAAACTGACCGGAAGGCGATCGCCCCCGCCGGCGCCCAGGTTCCGGGCCGGTATTTTCCTTGCGGGTCCGCGCCGCCCTCGTAAAACCAGAACTGCAGGCCCTCGCCGCGGGCGGTAAAGGGCTCGAAGCTTGACGACAGGCGGTCGTGCAGCGCCGCCGCCTCTTCGGGCGAGACCTTGTTCTGGATCGTCACATGCGGGCGAAAACGCTGCCGGTCCTGCCTGACCAGCCAGGGCTCGTACGCCGCGGCCAGCTCGGCGCGCAGCGCCGTCAGCGCTGGCGCCTCGATCCGGTAGGCGACGCCGCGCCCCAGTTTCATCAGCCCACAGACGGTCGCCTCGAAAGCCTTGCGCGCGGCGCAGACGCGGGCGGCCTTCGTGACGATCGCCTCGAACGCGCCGCCGGGCAGGTTGTGGAACAGCGTCAGATGCGCGCCGACATGATTGATCGCGGGCGGAAAATACGCCTCGCGGCGGCGGTCGAAAAACGCGGCGCTCTCGCTGTCGAATTGCAGCGTGACAATGACCGGCGGCGACGGCGCGGCCATGGGAAGGCGGGCTATTCCTTCGCCTCGGTCTCCAGCGCCAGGGCGTGCAATTCGCCGCCCATCCGGCCTTTCAGCGCCTTGTAGACGAGCTGATGCTGCTGCACGCGGGACTTGCCGTTGAAGGCGGCGGAGACGACCCGCGCGCGGTAATGGTCGCCGTCGCCGGCGAGGTCGACAATTTCCACTTCGGCGTCGGGCATCGCGTCGAGGATCAGCGCTTTGATGTCGTCGGCGGCCATGGGCATCGGCTCATTCTCCTTTGCGGTTTCGGCGGTCATGTATTCCGGCAGGGCCGCTTCGAAAATATCAGATAAATCAAGAAGCGACAGGGCGTCGTCGTCATCAAGCAGGATGTCCGGCCCGCCGAAGCGGCCGATGCGCGAGGCCTGGACGCCGGCCATCGCCGCTTTCAGGAGCAGCGTGTCCGCCGCGGCGGGCGCGGTGGCGACGAGATAGCGCCCCTGGTCCTCGCCGAACCAGAACGCCGCCTTGCGCGTCTTGACCGGCGTGTGCAGGTTGAGCCCGCGGCCCGCGCCGAGCGCCATCTCCGCCGCGGCGACCAGCAGTCCGCCGTCGGACACGTCGTGGCAGGCGGTGACAAGCCCCTCTTCGATCAGCTTACGGATCAACTCACCTGTCTTGCGCTCCGCCTCCAGATCGACAGGGGGCGGCGCGCCCTCTTCCATGCCGAAAAGTTGGCGCAGATAGAGCGACTGGCCCAGCCAGCCGCGCGTAACGCCAATGGCGATCAGTTCCTCGCCCGCTTCCGCGCCGCTGACCCGCACCGCGCGGGCGACGTCGTCGATGACGCCGACGCCGCCGATCGCCGGGGTCGGCGGGATCGCCTCGCCGTTGGTTTCGTTGTAGAGCGAGACATTGCCGGAAATCACCGGGTAGTTCAGCGCCTCGCAGGCTTCGGCGACGCCTTCGACCGCGCCGACGAACTGGCCCATGATCTCCGGGCGTTCGGGATTGCCGAAATTGAGGCAGTTGGTGATCGCGAGCGGCGCCGCGCCCGTCGCGCAGATATTGCGATAGGTCTCGGCCACCGCCTGTTTCGCGCCTTCATGCGGGTCCGCCTTGACGTAGCGCGGCGTGACGTCCGTGGCGATCGCAAGACCGCGCTTTGTTCCGTGCACCCGCAAAAGCGCCGCGTCGCCGCCGGGCGCGATGACGGTGTCGCCCATCACGGTGTGGTCGTACTGCTCCCAAATCCAGCGGCGCGAGCAGAGATCAGGGCATTGCATCAGCGTCGCCAGCGCCGTCAGCATGGTGCTGCCGCCGGGGCTGTCGGCGAGGTTGACGGTCTCCTGCGCCGTTTCGCTCGTCGCCTCGTCGACGACGCCCGCCTGTTTCAGGTTTTCAACCGCCTCGCGCACGTCGGCGAACGGATCTTCGCCCCCCGCCGCGCGGGCGTAGATCCTGGCCCCCGCCCCGGAGGCGGACCAGCCGACGCCTTCGACGCCGTTCAGCGGTGCGATGCGGTCGGCGACGAGGGCGCTTGCGATCTGCGCGCGCTCGTCCTCGCTCTTGCCCGGGGCTTCCAGCGTAATCTGGATTTCGCGGACGACGGCGCCGGGATCGTCGAGCGGCGCCGGCTTCGGCGTCGGCTCGTAAGGGCGGTCGTAGTTCGGCGCGTCATTGGCGAGCGGGCTCACCGGCATGTCCGCCACCGTCTCGCCCCCGTGTCTGATGACGAGGCGGCCGGTGCGGGTGGTCACGCCGATGACGGCGAAATCAACGCCCCATTTCTCGAAGATGGCGCGCGCCTCGTCCTCCTTGCCCGGCTGAAGCACCATCAGCATGCGCTCCTGGCTTTCGGAAAGCATCATCTCGTAGGCGGTCATGCCCTCCTCGCGCTGGGGCACCTTGTCGAGATCGAGCTCGAAGCCCCCGCCGCCATGGCTGGCGCCCTTGGCCGCCATCTCCACCGAAGACGAGGTCAGGCCCGCCGCGCCCATGTCCTGAATGGCGATGACCGCGTCGCCGGCCATCAGTTCGAGGCACGCTTCGAGCAGCAGTTTCTCCGTAAACGGATCGCCGACCTGCACGGTCGGGCGCTTTTCCTCCGAGGCGTCGTCGAATTCGGCCGAGGCCATGGTCGCGCCGTGAATGCCGTCGCGGCCGGTTTTCGAGCCCACATAGACGACCGGGTTGCCTTCCCCGCGGGCGGCGGAATAGAAAATCCGGTGCTTTTCCGCGACCCCCACGGTCATGGCGTTGACGAGAATGTTGCCGTTATAGCCGCGGTGGAAATTGGTCTCCCCGCCGACGGTCGGCACGCCCATGCAATTGCCGTAGCCGCCGACGCCGGCGACGACGCCGGCGACGAGGTGGCGGGTTTTCGGGTGGTCCCACGCGCCGAAGCGCAGGGCGTTCATATTGGCGACGGGCCGCGCGCCCATGGTGAAGACGTCGCGCATGATGCCGCCGACGCCCGTGGCGGCGCCCTGATAGGGCTCGATAAAGGAGGGGTGGTTGTGGCTCTCCATCTTGAAAACGGCGGCGAGACCGACGCCGTTCTCGTCCGCGCCGATGTCGATCACCCCGGCGTTCTCGCCCGGTCCCTGGATCACCCAGGGCGCGGAGGTGGGAAGTTTGCCGAGGTGACGGCGGGAAGACTTGTAGGAACAGTGCTCGGACCACATGACGGAAAAAATGCCGAGTTCGACGAGATTGGGCTCGCGGCCCATATGCGCCTTCACGCGGTCGTACTCGTCCGGCGTCAGGCCGTGTTCGGCGACGATCTCCGGCGTAATGGCCTGTGGCGTCATGGCGGTCATCTCTATCCTGTCCTGGTTCACGCGGCGCGCGCCGTCCGCGGCGCCTTGCGGCCCGCCCCGGCAATGATCAGGCCGAGCGCGCCCATCTCTATAATCCAGTTCATCCTGAGGCCCATCAGGGTCGTGTCGATGAACACGTCCATGTGGTGAAAGCTCGATGCGCGCATCAGCACGAAAAGGACGAGCAGCCCGAGACCGGTCAGGACTAGCCAAAGTCGACGAAGCGAATGTCGCATAAGCCATAAAACGGCCGCGCCGCCAAGACCCGCCGCGGCGGCCAGCGCCAGGATGAACGCCGCCTGAACGCCGCGGCGCGCATCGTACCATCCCTGTTCAAACGCCAGGCAGCGCCCCGCGGTCGTCAGCAGCGATTGCAGGTCGAGTTCCTTGTTGATCGCCATCAGGATCAGAAGAACGCAAAGGCTCAGCCAGAAAGGTCCGAGCCGCGCCGTCCGGCCGCGGGCGGGATCGCCGGGCTCCGGGGGCGTCGCGGCGAACGCGGCGCGCGCGCGCAGGAAACAGGCGCCGGCGGCCCAGACGTAAAGCGCCACGGTCGCCCAGCCGAAAACCGTGGGATCGCCGATGCCCGGCGACCAGCGATAGGCGATGCACTCGATCACGGCCCGTCCGTTCCTTGTTTCTTTATCTCTCGTCGTCTCTCATCCCATGCGCCGCGCGGCGACAATTCGTCTTCGCGCGGTTGCAACGGGCATAAAGCGGCTCGCCGCTTAGCGCAAACTTTGGACGCTGAACTTGAGGCTTGAAATGCGACGCGAACCGGCGCGCCTAGCGGCGGTCGTAAAGGTAGTCCTCGGGCAGCCCGAGGCGCAGGCATGCCTGCGCCGGCGGGCTCGAGCGCAGGAGCAGGCGGTCGGCGCGCCGCGCCATGCGCCGGACGATGAGCTTTTCAAACGGTTTCAGGCCGTAGCGCTCGCCGAGGCCGGTGATCTCGCGGATCTCCCTCGGCACGAGATCGACCGCGGCGCGGACCAGCAGGCCCTGCGCGAGCTGCGCCGGGTAAGGCAGCGCCGGCGCGTGGCGCATGATGTCGAGAAATTCGAAAAGGATCGGCGAGGCTTCGAGCCGGTCCCGCATCTCGGCGAAAAAGGCGCGCTGTTCCGCGACGGACGTCGGCGCGCGGGCCGCGCCATAGAGCAGCGCGGCGCGTCGTCCGTCCCGATAGCTGCGGTCGCGCGCTTCCTCGTCGAGGGGAACGGCGTAGGCCGAATAGCTCTCCATGAACCCATAGGCCGCCGTCGCCTGCACCCAGCTGAGCAGATCCGGATCGCTCGCCGCGTATGGCTGCCCCGAGGGCGTGACGCCCGCGACGCGGGCGTGGCGCCGCGAGACCGCCTCGATCATCTGTTCGGAAACGCTGCGCGGCCCGTATACCGTCACCATGGCGGCAAGCCCGGTGCGTTTCATCCGCCGCACCGGGTCGATCCGGAAGGTCGAGTGGTCCCATACGCCGGAGCGCACCCTCGGCTCGGCGAACTCCAGCAGCACCGCCGTCACGCCGCCGATGAACAGCGTCACTGGGTTCTTGAAGACCCGCCACGACACCGATGTGGGCGGCGACAAAGCGGCCTCTCCCGCGGGCCTGGAGAAATCCACCCGCGCCAGGGCGCTGTCATCGAGATAGGCGCTCGCCGCGCGGTCGAGGCGTTTTTCGACGCTGCGCTTGACCCGCATCTTCAGTGCGGCGACCGGCGTCATGGTTGCGTCCCGCGGATCGATCCCATTGTCGGCGGCCTCTTGTCAGCGGCCCCGTCGCGGGCCATCCATCCGTTAACCGATAGAACCGAAAGATTTTGACGGTTTGAAGACCCCGCCCCCGCCCTTTGAAGATCTCCCCGCCGCGCTGCAAAGCCCGGCGACGCGGCCGTCTCCCCCAGGGCCGTTTTACCAGGGCCGTTTTACCAGGGCCGTCTTACCAGGGCTCGGCGTAGACCGCGTGACTGACCAGCATGGACGGGCCGTCGCCGCAGCTCGCCCCGGCGCCCTTGACGCCCCAGGCGGTGAGCGTCTTCCCGATGAGGGTGTCGGCGTCCGACGGCATCGCCAGGCGCCATGTCACATTATCGGCCGATTGCAGCAGCAGGCAGCCGCCTTCGGTGGATTTGACGTGGCCGGTCAGGGCGAAGCCGATCTTGGTCGCGCCGGCGGACGACGGCAGTTTTCCGATCGAAGCGTAATCGGGCAGCGTGTAGCCGTCCGCATGCCCCGCGGTATCGGGCTCAATCGTCGGCGCCACGGCGGAATCCTTCGTGAACCGCGCCGCCGGAACGCCGTCCGGCGAGGCCGGCTCCAACACCGCCTGACCAAGGCGCGTCAGGCCGTAGCCTGCGTTCCGTATACGGATGGCGGACTGCTTCTGGAAGGTCATCCGGCTTGTCCCGCCGTAATGCCCGCCGCGCGCATCGTTCCCGGACGCGCCGGCGGCGAGCCAGACCGGACCGGCGGTTCCGCCTGCGGTCGCGCTCGCCTCGACCGCGTCGACGAGCGTGCCGTCGGCGTCGCGCCATTGCGGGCCGAGCGGCGACGCGACCTTGGCGCGCCGCGCCGATCCGCCCGAGCCGGCGTCCGGCGAGACGATATAGGGGTGGGCCGCGCGCCGGCCCTCGTCGCCGTCCCCAGCATTGGCCAGGGCATCGGCCATAACGTCAGCGCCGTCCGCCGCCGGAAGAACGGCGGGTTCGGTAGGCGCGGCAGCGCCCTGCGGCCGCGCGGGGGGCACCGCAAGATGCTGGCCGGGACGCACGTCGGCGGGATCGACGCCGGGATTGGCCTCCCGCAGCGCGGCCAGGGAGACGCCGCAGGCGCCCGCAACGCGAGCAAGGCTCGTCGGCGCGTCCACCGCGTAGCCGCCGCCGCAGGGGCTCGGCGCCGCGCCCGCCGCCGCTGCGCCCGCTGTCGCCACAAGGCCGAGCGACGCTGCGCCGGCCAGAGCGGCGGTTCTGAGGGCGGCGGTTCTAAGAGCGGCGGTCCTGAGGGCGGCGACTTCAAGGGCGGCGACCTTCAGGCCCGCGCTTTTCGAAACCGCAAGCGTCCTTGCTGGAATGCGGAACCGCTCACATCCGGTCATGGCCAAATCCCCTTCGTGGTCGTTTCAGACGATCAGACATGGTTAATAACACGGAATGCGGCGGTTTGGCGCCATGACGGCGAAATTCCGCGCGCGGGCCGGCGGGCCTGGTTCATGCAAGGGCTTCGGAAACGCCGCCAAGCCGTTGATGAATTTAGCCTTAGAGGCCATCGGGGACAGTCGGCGGCGACCGGACGCATCACAGCGAGGCCATGGCGGCCCCGGCCTCGGCGCCGCGGTGTTATGGGGTTTTGTAAATCGCGCCGCCCTTCATGACGAATCCCACCGTCTCAAACGCCGTCATGTCCTGGAGCGGATCGTCGGCGACGGCGATAATGTCCGCCGCGCAGCCCGCATCGAGGCAGCCCAACTCGCCCTCCTTGCCGAGCGCCTCCGCCGCGAGGGAGGTCGCCGCCTGCAACGCCTGCATCGGGGTCATGCCGAACCGGACCATGCGCGAGAGCTGTTTCGCATTGTCCCCATGCGGATAAATGCCGGCGTCGGAGCCGAACACCACCTTTACGCCGGCGCGCACCGCCCTGGTGAAGCTTTCGCGCTGGATCGTTCCGACGGCGCGCTCTTTTTCCAGCGCCTCCTCCCGGATGCCGAGCCGCTCGCCCTCGCCCAGCGTGTATTCGGTGTTGTAAATGTCCATGGAAAGATAGGTTCCCGCCCGCTTGGCCATCCGGATCGCCTCGTCGTCGAGAAAGCTTGCATGTTCCACCGTGTCCACCCCGGCGAGGATCGCGTTCTTGATCCCGACGGCGCCGTGGGCGTGAGAAGCGACCTTGAGCCCCCGGTCGTGCGCCTCGCTGACGATCGCCGTCAGTTCCTCGACCGTGCTTTGCGCCGCGCCCAGCGAGGTGCCCTTGGAAAAGACGCCGCCCGTGGAACAGGTCTTGATCAGGTCGACGCCGTATTTGATGTTCCGGCGCACCTTGGCGCGCATTTCCCAGGGACCGGTGGCGACGCCCTCGCCCGTCGCTTCATACTCCGGAGGCAGAAGATTGTTGTCCGAACAATGTCCGCCGATGATCCCCACGGGCGGGCCGGCGACGAACATGCGCGGCCCCTCGATCTCGCCCTCGTTGACAGCGTCGCGCAGGGCCAGAATCCCGTAGTCTTCCGAGCCGACATTGCGCACCGTCGTAAACCCGGCCCGGAGCGTGCGCCCGGCATGGACGACCCCCCACAGGAGGCGGCGTTCCGACGGCAGGCCGACGCCCGCCCAGCCGCGATACTTGGTCGCTGACGACGTCAGGTGGGTGTGCATGTCGATCAGGCCGGGCGCGATGGTCATCTCGCCAAGATCGAGCGTCGCCGTCCCCGCCGGGACCGTCAGGTTCGCCGTCGTGCCGCGGGCGGCGACGACGCCGTCCTCGATCAGGAGCGCGGGGTTTTCGATCACGCGCTCCGAGCCCGGATCAATCATCCGCGCGGCGGTGAGATAGAGGGTTTCGGCCGAGGCGGCGGTTGCGCTCAAACCCGCGACGATAAGCGATGCGATACTGCGCGAAAAAAATGTCATGATTGAACGCCCCTGAACCACGTCTTGATCTATTTTTTCAAGACCTTCCGACGATTGACGCAAAGCTGTCAATGGGACGGTCTTCGCGGTCCGCTGTCTTCAGGCCGGTCTGTTGTCTCCAGGCCGGGCCGCTTGCCAGACCGGGCTGGTCTCGGCGGCGGCGCATCGCGGACGGGGCCGCCCCCCGTCACCCAGCCCGACAGTCTGGCCCGATCCGCTCGCCCTGTCTCGTCGGCCTGGCCGTTGAGGTGCAGGCTTGGATGACGTTAAATATTGTCGAAGCAAAAAGCCGATGCTGTTTCGCCGGCGCCTCGCGCGGCGCCTGTGCAGAGGGCGATCAAGGCAGAGGGCGATCAAGGGGACGATGTTGACTCAATACTCGCTGGAAAAACTATGCGGCCGAATCCGCGATCTCGACGACCATGAAAAGCTGGTTCTCGACAGCATTCGTCATCAGGACCAGGACCAGTCCATCAAGGACGGCGCCACGCTGGCCTTCTCCGGTCTCCTGATCGCAACGGCGATCGTGCTGTTCGCCTCCGGACAGGATTCGCTGACGCGCATCACTCTGTTCAGCATTCAGTACTATATGGCGGTCCTCGGTATTCTCTTCCTGTTTCTATCCGCGGTCGCGGCCATGTGGAGCCTCATTTCCTCCAGGGGATACAGCGACGACGCCAGAACCGCGCTGGAGGAGTATCACGCCCTGATCCGCCTGCGGCAGGGCCGGGGCGCCTGCGCCATCGTTCTCGGGATCATGGGGGCGGCGAGTGTGATCTTTGCTTTCTTTACGGAAATTATCCTGTAATCGCCCTACCGCGTCAGCGGCTTGTATTTGATCCGCTTGGGCACGTCCGCGTCCGCGCCGAGACGGCGCTTTTTGTCCTCCATGTAGTCGGCGAAATTGCCCTCGAACCATTCCACGCGGCTGTCGCCTTCGAAGGCGAGAATGTGCGTGGCGATGCGGTCGAGAAACCAGCGGTCGTGGGAGATGATGACGGCGCAGCCGGCGAAATCCTCCAGCGCCCGCTCCAGCTCGCGCAGGGTGTCCACGTCGAGATCGTTGGTGGGCTCGTCGAGAAGAAGAAGGTTCGCGCCTTCCGTCAGCATCTTGGCGAGCTGCACCCGGTTGCGCTCCCCGCCGGAGAGATTGCCGACCTTTTTCTGCTGGTCGCCGCCCTTGAAGTTGAACCAGCCCACATAGGCGCGGGACGGCACCTCGCGCTTGCCGAGCTGGATGACGTCGAGGCCGCCGGAGATTTCCTCCCAGACGTTTTTGTCAGGGTCAAGATCTTCACGAGTCTGATCGATATAGCCGAGCTTCACCGTATCGCCGACGCGCATGTCGCCGTCGTCCGGCGTCTCCTGGCCGGTGAGAATCCTGAACAGGGTCGTCTTGCCGGCGCCGTTCGGGCCGATGACGCCGACGATGCCGCCCGGGGGCAGCTTGAAGGAAAGGTTTTCGTAAAGCAGCTTGTCGCCGAAGGCTTTCTTCAGCCCGTCCGCCTCGATCACGACGCCGCCGAGGCGCGGTCCGGGCGGGATCTGGATCTGGGCGGTGTTGATCTCGTCCTTGCCGGCCTTGGCGAGCAGCTCCTCATAGGCGTTGATGCGCGCCTTGGACTTGGCCTGCCGCGCCTTCGGGCTCGCCTTGATCCAGTCCACCTCCCGGTCGAGGGATTTCTGCCGGTTGCCTTCCTCGCGCGCCTCCTGTTCGAGGCGCTTCTGGCGCGCTTCCAGCCAGGCGGAGTAATTGCCCTCGAAGGGAATGCCCTTGCCGCGGTCCAGTTCAAGGATCCAGCCGGTGACGTTGTCGAGAAAATAGCGGTCGTGGGTGACCAGCACCACGGCCCCCGGAAACTCGCGCAGGTGATGCTCCAGCCAGGCCACCGATTCCGCGTCGAGGTGGTTGGTGGGCTCGTCGAGGAGCAGAAGGTCGGGCTTGGCCAGGAGCAGCCGCGCCAGCGCCACCCGGCGCTTTTCGCCGCCGGAGAGCTTGTCCACAGGCCAGTCGCCCGGCGGGCAGCGCAGGGCGTCCATGGCCATTTCGATCTTGGAATCGATGTCCCAGCCGTCGGCGGCGTCGATCTCCTCCTGGAGCGCCGACATCTTTTCCATCAACTCCTCGGTGTAATTCTCGCCCAGTTCCGCGGAAACCGCGTTGAACGCGTCGATCTTCGCCTTGATCTCGCCGACGCCCTCCATGACGTTCTCGAAGACGTTTTTCGACCCGTCGAGTTCCGGCTCCTGCGGCAGGTAGCCGACTTTCGCCCCGTCCGCGGCGTAGGCTTCGCCGTTAAAGTCCTGATCGACCCCGGCCATGATCCTGAGCAGCGTCGACTTGCCCGCGCCGTTGACGCCGACAATGCCGATCTTGGCGTCGGGGTAGAACTGCAAGTGGATGTTTTCCAATATCTTTTTGCCCCCCGAATATTGCTTGGAGAGGCCCGACATGAAGTAGATGTACTGATGTTTCGCCATGGGCTTGCGATCGGCTCCTGTCAGAAGAATCGGTTTTTTCAATAAAAGAGCGTCGCGTCTTATCGCGCCGCGCCGGTCAATTCAACGCATCGGGGGCAATTCGCCGTGAGCAGGCGTTTTCCCTTCGCGAAACGCGTCTATATGCTAAACATGCCCTCACGCGCAGCGGGGACAGGATCAGCGGGGATAAGGCGGTTATGGCGGGATATGTCGAAAAGACATTGGCGACGGACGAGAAAATCATCCACCGCGCCAATTTCAACTGGACCTACAGCTTTTTCCCGGTGATGTGGTTCGCCCTCGGCGTCAGCGCGCTTGCGCTGATCGCCTTCGCGCAGTTCGCCGGCGGCGTGGCGTATGAGGAGCTTCAGGTCGGCTGGTGGTCTGCGGGCGTCGCCGGCGCGGCCGGGGCGATGATCCTGGTCAACCATCTGATCATACTGGTCACGACGGAAATCGTCGTCACGACTTATCGTTTCGTCTACAAGCGCGGTCTCATTTCCCGCAACACCCAGGAGGTGAGCCTCAGCAAGATCGAGGAAATCACCCTCAGGCAGAGCGTGTGGGGGCGTCTTCTCGGCTTCGGCCAGCTTGTCCTGCGCGGCACCGGCGTCGGCGTGATCGAACTGCCCACCCTCGACAATCCGATTCACCTGCGCCGCATCATCGAAAACGCCCGTTCGGCACTGCGGCGCGGCGGCAAGGATAGCGGCGACGACGACGACAACGACTGAGCGGCAACGGCGAGACGATGGTTTCGAGGACCGGCCCGCTGCGCCGACGCCGCGTCGGGCGAACGGTGACCGGCGGCCTATGACGCGAAGGACGCGCGCAGGATCGCCTCCAGGCCTTCCCGGTCGGTCTCGTCGAACATGGCCTTGCGGTCGCTGTCGACGTCGAACACCGCGATGAGCGTCCCGCTCGCGTCGACCACCGGCAGGACGATTTCCGACGCCGAGCGGGCGTCGCAGGCGATATGACCGGGAAAGGCGTGAACGTCCTCGACGATCTGCGTTTCGCCCGTCGCCGCCGCCGTTCCGCATACGCCCTTTCCGAACGGGATGCGCAGGCAGCCCAGCGTGCCCTGATACGGTCCGACCACCAGTTCGCCGGGTTTTTCCGGATCGACGACGTAAAAGCCGGTCCAGAAATAATGCTCGAAAGCGTGATGCAGAATATTCGAGACCGTCGCCATGCGGGTGGTGAGATTGGTCTCGCCGTCAAGGACCGCGGCGATTTCCTTCGCCGTCTCCCGGTACTGGTCGCGCTTGTTCATAAAGGCTCGTCCATGGTGAAGCGCAGCGCCGGCAACGGGCCGATTTCAACCTGCGTCTCGTCGCCGGGTTTCAGCGGGCCGACCCCTTCCGGCGTCCCGGTGAAGATAAGATCGCCCGCCTTCAGTTCAAACTGGCGCGACAGGGCGATGATGATCTCCGGCACGGTCCAGATCATGTCCGCCAGCGCCCCGTCCTGCCGCGTCTCGCCGTTGACGCGCGTCACCAGGCGGGCGCTGTCGAACAGGTCCGGCGCAAACGCCTCGATCCGGCCGATCGGCGCGACGGGGGCGGAATGGTCGAACGCCTTGGCCGTGTCCCATGGCGCGCCGGCCGATTTCGCCCTCGCCTGGTGGTCCCGGCGCGTCAGGTCGCAGCCCGCCGCCTGGCCGAAAATGAGCGCCCCCGCCGCCTCCCTGGAAGCGATATCGCGGCCGCCGGCCTTCAGCGCGACGACCAACTCGCCTTCGTAATGCAGCTCGTCCGTCGCCTGGGGGAAGGGAACGCGCCCGTCCGTGACGACGGCGTCGGCCGGCTTGGTGAAAAACACCGGCGGCGCGTCTTTCGGGTCGCCGCCCATTTCGCGGACATGGTCGGCGTAATTCTTCCCGACACAGAAAATCCGCCGCACGGGAAAGAATCCGCCCCCGTGAACGGGAACGGCCGGAACCGGCGGCGGCGCGACGAGGTAATCGGTCATGGGCGGGGACGGCCTTTCCGCTAGAGGATCTTCTGGCCGGTTTTCGCCCAGTCGGCGAGGAAGGCGTCGAGCCCCTTGTCGGTGAGCGGATGCCTGACCAGGGATTTCAGGACGGCGGGCGGCACGGTGGCGACGTCCGCCCCGGCGATGGCGCTTTCCTTGACGTGGTTCGCCGAGCGGATCGAGGCGGCGAGAATCTCCGTACGGAAATCGTAATTGTCGTAGATCATGCGGATGTCGCGGATCAGCTCCATCCCGTCGACGTTGATGTCGTCGAGACGGCCGATGAAGGGCGAGATGAAGGTCGCGCCCGCCTTCGCGGCGAGCAGCGCCTGGTTGGCCGAGAAGCACAGGGTCACGTTGGTGTCGATCCCCTCTTCGGTCAGCGCCTTGCAGGCGACGAGCCCCTCCAGGGTCAGCGGCAGCTTGACCGTGACGTTGTCGGCGATGTCGGCGAGGGAGACGCCTTCCTTGATCATCTCCGGCGCCTCGGTCGCCGTCACCTCGGCGCTGACGGGGCCGTCCACGATCGCGCAGATTTCCGCGACCACCTCGCGAAAATCCCGGCCGGATTTCATGATCAGGCTGGGATTGGTGGTCACCCCGTCCACGAGGCCGGTCGGCGCCAGGGCTTTGATCTCTTCCACGTCGGCGGTGTCTATAAAGAATTTCATGGGGTCTGTCCGGTTTCGCTGCAATGCCGGCCGCCATATCGCGCGCCGGCGCCGATCCGGGCATAGACCGGAACCCGGCGATTTGCAAAGCGCGCCGCCGGGTCTCGCCCCGGCGGCGGCGGGATCTCAGGCTTTCAGCGCCGCTTGAGTCGCCTCGGCGAAAATGTCGAGCCCCTCGTTCAGCATCGCGTCCGAGATGACGAGCGGCACGAGGGAACGCAGGCACTGGGCGTGGGCGCCGGCGGTGGTCATGATAAGGCCGCGCTCGCGCGCTTCGGTCAGAATCTTGCCGGCCATCTCGCCGTTCGGCTTCGCGGCGTCGCCGTCATGGACGAACTCGACCGCGCACATCCCGCCGACCCGGCGCACGTCCCCGACGACGTCCTTCGCGGCGCCGGTCTGCAATTCGCGCCAGCGCTTTTCCGTCTGGGCGCCGATTTCCTCGGCACGCTGGAGCAGGCCCTCCTCCTCGATGATGTCGAAGACGGCCAGCGCCGCGGCGCAGGCGACCGGGTTGCCGCCATAGGTCGAGCCCATGGAGCCTGGCAGCACCTTGTCCATCAGGTCCGCCTTGCCGGTCAGCGCCGACAGCGGCAGGCCCGCCGCGATCGACTTGGCGACGCACAGGAAATCGGGCTCCACGCCCGCCTTTTCAAAGGCGAAATACTTGCCGGTGCGGCCCATGCCGGACTGGATCTCGTCGCCGATCAGCAATATGCCGTGTTCGTTGCATTTGGCCCGCAGCCCTTCGAGGAACGCTTTCGGCGCCGGGTTGAACCCGCCCTCACCCTGCACCGGTTCGACGATCATCGCCGCGACGTCCTCGGCCCGGATCGCGGTCTTGAAGATGTGATCGAGACAGGCAAGGCACCCCTCGACCGACACGCCGTGATAAGCGTCGGGGTAAGGCGCGTGGAACACCGCCGGCACGTAAGGGCCGAAACCGACCTTGTAGGGCTTGGCCTTGCCGGTCAGGGTCGTCGCCAGCAGCGTGCGGCCGTGAAAGGCGCCCTCGAAGGCGATGACGCCCGGGCGTCCGGTAATCTGCCGGGCGAACTTCACCGCGTTCTCCACCGCCTCGGCGCCGGAGTTGAACAGCGCGGTTTTCTTCGGCGTCGGCCCCGGCGCGACCCGGTTCAGCTTCTCGCAGACCTCGACATAGCTTTCGTACTGGGCGATGCCGAAAGCGGTGTGGATGAACGCGCCGGCCTGTTTCCGGATCGCCTCGACCACTTTCGGGTGGGCGTGGCCCACATTCAGGACCCCGATGCCGCCGATGAAATCGATATAGCGCTTGCCTTCCACGTCCCACAGCTCGGCGCCCTTGGCGCGGGCGGCGTAGATCCCGGACCGCGACGGCAGGCCGGCCGGGCACGCCTCGTCGCGGCGCGCTTTCAGACTGGCGTTGGTGGCGAATTCGTTTTTTCCGTGATCCATATTTCCATGATCCATGGGGCGGTCTCCGGTTTCGATGGTCTGCATGCGCCGGCTCTAGCACGACAGGCGCGAAAGTCGAGGGGGCGCGCCTTTTCCGCGCCCCGATCCGCGCGTCCTTCCGTGTTCTGCGCCCTTCTCTGTTCTGCGCCCTTCTTTGTTCTGCGCCATGCGTCCGAAAGCCGCCCCGGCAAGACTGGAGGCGGCGTTGCACGGCGAGACGGGACCGCGCGATCAGACGTCGAATTTCACGCCCTGCGCCAGGGGCAGGTCGGCGGAATAATTCACCGTCTGGGTCTGGCGGCGCATATAGGCTTTCCAGGCGTCGGCGCCGCTTTCGCGCCCGCCGCCGGTTTCCTTCTCGCCGCCGAACGCCCCGCCGATCTCCGCGCCTGAGGGGCCGATATTGACATTGGCGATGCCGCAGTCCGACCCGCCCGCCGAGAGGAACCGTTCCGCCTCCTGAACGTCGCGGGTGAAGATGCACGAGGACAGCCCCTGGGCCGTGCTGTTCTGCATGGCGATGGCCTCGTCGAGCCGGCTGTAACGGAAAACATAGAGGATCGGCGCGAAGGTTTCCTCCATCACGATGCCCTCATGGGCCGGCATTTCCGCGATCGCCGGGCGCACGTAATAGCCCGCGTCGCCGACGCGCTCCCCGCCGGCGATCTTGCCGCCCTGGGACCGGGCGCGGTCGAGAGCGTAGTGCATCCGTTCATACGCGCCCTGATCGATCAGGGGGCCGACGAGAACCCCCTCCTCCAGCGGATTGCCGACGCTGAGCCCGGCATAGGCTTTCTTCAGCTTCGGGACCAGGTCCCGGTAAATCTTTTCGTGTACGAACAGCCTGCGCAGAGTGGTGCAGCGCTGGCCCGCAGTGCCCGCCGCCGAAAAGCACACCGCGCGCAAGGCCAGGTCAAGATCCGCCGACGGACAGATGACGCCGGCGTTGTTGCCGCCCAGTTCCAGAAGCGAACGGGCGAAGCGCGCGGCGACGCGCGGGCCGACCTCGCGGCCCATGCGCGTCGATCCGGTCGCGGAGACAAGGGCGACGCGCGCGTCGTCGACCAGGCGCTCGCCCGCCTCGCGCCCGCCGATCACCACCTGGCTCAGTCCCGCGGGCGCGTCGTCGCCGAAGCGCGCGGCGGTTTCGTCCGCCAGCGCCTGCACGGCGAGGGCGACGAGCGGGGTTTTCTCCGACGGTTTCCAGAGGCAGGAATTGCCGCAGACAAGCGCCAGCGCCGCGTTCCACGACCACACCGCGACGGGAAAGTTGAAGGCGGAAATGACGGCGACCGGACCGAGCGGGTGCCACATCTCGCGCATGTGGTGGCCGGGCCGCTCTGATGGCATGGTGAGGCCGTAAAGCTGGCGCGACAGGCCGACGGCGAAATCGCACACGTCGATCATCTCCTGCACTTCGCCCAGCCCTTCGGACAGAATTTTGCCGCACTCGATGGAGACGAGGCGGCCGAGATCCTCCTTGCGCGCGCGCAGGGTCTCGCCGAGCATGCGCACGAACTCGCCCCGGCGCGGCGCCGGAACCAGCCGCCACCGGGCGAACGCGGCCTGCGCGGCGGCGATCTTGGCGGCGACGCCGTCTGCATCGTCGGCGGCGAGGCGCGCGATCGGCGAGCCGTCGATCGGCGTTTCCACGACAAGGCCGTCCTTTAAAGCCGGCGACTGGGCGGTCGAAGAGCGCGCCGCCGCGGCGCAGTCCTGAAGGCCGAAGCGGCCAAGCAAATCGGAAATGTCCATCGAACCCGCCTTACCTGCCGGTCTTGCCTGTCTGACATCCCGCCTTTATAGCGCCGCGCCGGGCGACGGCAATGTCTCCCTGTCCGTCTGATCTGTTCCCGCCGATCTTGACGCACGCCGCCAGTCTCTCGCCGTCCGCATTAGGACGCTGGCGGACGAATGCGCGCCGCCGGTTCCGGCAGAAAGAACGCGCCGTTCGGGAAAATCGCCGTCCAGGAAACGCGAAGATAAAAAACGGCGTTTCACCCGGGTGAAACGCCGCGCAGTCTGCAAGACCATGCTGGTCTTTAGAACATGGTGATTGAAGACTCGGAGGGTCCGTCAACCGGGAAAATCCTTGCAAGACCCGTGCAAACCGCGCGCCCCGGCCGGGAAACCCCGGCGGACGGGCGGCGTTGCATCTCCTCCCGGCGCGGCGTAAACGCTTTGTCAACGCTATCAACCATCGATACTGGCCCATGATGACAAGGCGTCGCGACCGCGTTCCCGAATTGAGCCTCAACGCCTATAGGCGCGGAGACGCCGGCGCGCGCGCCGATTTTCAGGCGGCGCTGTTCGACGGCTTACGCCGGTTCGGCTTCGTCATCCTGAAGGACCACGGCGTGAGCCGCGACCTCCTCGCCCGCGCCTATGAGCTGAGCCGGTCGTTCTTCGACCTGTCCGAGGCGGAAAAGCTGCGTTACGCCGCCGGGCCGGACGGCCAGCGCGGCTATACGCCCTTCGGCCGCGAACACGCCAAGGACAGCGCCCATCCCGATCTCAAGGAATTCTGGCATGTGGGCCGCGAGGTGGAGGCCGGCTCGCCGCTCGCCGACGTCTATCCGCCCAATCAGTGGCCGCAGCGTCCCGAAGGATTTCGGGAGACGTTCCTTTCGCTCTACGCCGCGCTGGAAGAGACCGGCCTGGTCATGCTGGACGCGCTGGCGCCGTCCCTCGGGGTCGACGCGGATTATTTCCGCGGCATGGCGACGGACGGCAACTCCATTCTGCGGCTGCTGCACTATCCGCCGATCCCCGGCGACGCCGACCCGAACTGCATCCGCGCGGCGGCGCATGAGGACATCAACCTGATCACCATCCTCGTGGCGGCGAACGGCGCCGGTCTGGAGCTGCTCGACCGCGACGGCGAGTGGCTGCCGGTGGAAACCGACCCCGACAACCTGATCGTCGACGCCGGCGACATGCTCGCGCGCATCTGCAACGACGTCATTCCGGCGACGACCCACCGGGTCGTGAACCCGTCCGGGCCTAACGTTTCGCGCTACTCCATGCCGTTTTTCATGCATCCGCACCGGGATGCGCTGCTGTCCTGCCTCGAAAGCTGCAAGGGGGACGGCGCGAAGTATCCCGACATCACCGCCGGGGCCTTCCTTCAGCAGCGGCTCTCGGAAATCGGTCTTGCATGAGGCTCTCGCGGCGCCGTACGGGGGGCGAGGCATGACGCATACTGACGAAATATGCGATGTCGTCATCATCGGCGCGGGTCATAACGGGCTCGTCTGCGCCGCCTATCTCGCCGCGGCGGGCCTGAAAACCCATGTGACGGAGCGGCGCGGGATCGTCGGCGGGGCGGCGGTGACGGAGGAATTTCACCCCGGCTTTCGCAATTCCACCGCCAGTTACACGGTCAGCCTTCTCCACCCCAGGGTGATCGCGGAGCTCGACCTCCACGCCCACGGGCTGAGGGTGATCGAACGCGACATCGCCAACTTTTATCCGCTTGGAAACGAACCGGGACGCTATCTGAAACTCGCTTTCGACCAGGAGCGCACGCAGGCCGAGATCGCGAAACTCTCGCGCAAAGACGCCGACGCCCTGCCCGCCTACGCCAGCGCGATCGAGCGCGCCGCTGACGTCCTGCGCGGGTTCGTTCTCGAAACCCCGCCCAATGTCGGCGGCGGCGCCCGCGACCTCTGGCGCGGGATCAGGACCGGGAACGCCCTGCGCCGTCTGCCCACGGACGAACGTCAGATACTCGCCGATCTGTTCACGAAATCCGCGGCGGAATTCCTGCGCCAGTGGTTCGAGCACCCCGCCGTCATCGGCGCGTTCGCCTTCGACGGCGTCGTCGGCGCCTACGCCTCTCCCGAGACGCCGGGCACGGCCTATGTGCTGCTGCACCACGCCTTCGGCGAGGTGAACGGGAAAAAGGGCCGCTGGGGGCACGCGGTCGGCGGCATGGGCGCCATCGCCGACGCCATGCGCCGCGCGGCGCAGCGCCGGGGCGCGACGATAGCGACCGACGCGCCGGTGCGCGAAGTGCTGATCGAGCGGGGCCGCGCCGCCGGCGTCGTCCTGGAGAGCGGCGAGACCATACGCGCCCGGCGCGTCGCGGCGAATGTCGGACCGAAACTGCTCTTTACGCGGCTGGTCCCGCCGGGCGCCGCGCCGCCGGCGTTCGAGCGGCGCATGCAGGGCTTCGCCTGCGGTTCGGCGACCTTCCGCATGAACGTCGCGCTTTCGCAACTGCCGGATTTCGCCTGCCTACCGGGCAGGACCGCCGCGGAGCATCACCGCTCCGGCGTCATCATCGGCCCGAGCCTCGACTATCTCGACCGGGCTTACCTCGACGCAAGGCGCGAGGGCTGGTCGCGCGCGCCGGTGATCGAGATGCTGATCCCCTCGACCATGGACGAGACGCTGGCGCCGCAAGGGCGTCACGTGGCCAGCCTGTTCTGCCAGCATTTCGCGCCCGAATTGCCGGACGGGCGAAGCTGGGACGACGCGCGCGAGGAGGCCGCCGACTGCGTCATCGACACGGTCAATCGGTACGCGCCGAATTTCAGGGACAGCGTGATCGCGCGGCAGATCCACACGCCGCTCGATCTCGAACGCAAGTTCGGTCTTGTCGGCGGGGACATCTTCCACGGCCGGCTCTCGCTCGACCAGATGTTTTCAAGCCGTCCCGCGCTCGGCGCCGCCGATTACCGCATGCCGATCGAGGGACTTTACCTGTGCGGATCGGGCGCGCATCCCGGCGGCGGCGTCACCGGCGCGCCCGGTTTCAACGCCGCGCGGGAAATCATCCGCGACTTTCGCAGGACCCGCCGTCCGTAGACGTCGCCGGCCCGGACCGGTCCTACCGGGGAACGGGACCGCAGTGCCAGCAGGTTTCCATGAAGCCGCCGCCGATCGGCGAGCCTTGCGGAATTTCAGGCGCCGGCGCGGCGGCGGCCGAGGCCATGGCCGGTCGCTCGAGATGCGCCTCGATCCGCGCGCGCAGCCAGCGCGCATGGTGGCGGCTGTCGGCGGGAGAAGCGTTGAAAAACGACGGTTGCAGACGATCGGCGATGGTGCGCAGTTGCGCTTCCGCGGCGGCCCGCACCGCCGTTGCGGCGCCGGCGTCCAGCGACAGATCGATCAGTTCGGAAACGAACCGCCCCTGGACGGCGTGGACGATCGCGGTCTCCTCCGGGCGCGCGGGCGCTTCGAAGACGATCCGGTCGATCGCGCTCAGGGTTTCCGCGAAGCCGAGCGCGGCCGAGTCGCGGCGCCGCGCTTCGACGAGGCGGGCCGCCCGCGCGGGATGCAGGAGCGCGCGGAGCGTGATCGCGGCCGCGCTTTGCGCCGCCGCGACGAGGTCGAATTGCGGATCGGCGTCCCCGTCAAAAAGATCGACGCCCGCCGCATGCACGCCGCCGCCGCCGGGGGCGGGCGTCAGTTGATCGAGCAGCGCCGCCGGCAGGGTCAGCGCCGCCGGGTCGAGGGTTTCGAGGAGCGCGGCCAGCGCCTGACGCTGCCTCAGATCGCTCACCGCCGCCGCGTCCGGCAACGCGTCGCCCTTGGCCTTGTAGGAGAAGCCGTAGCCGCCGACCAGTTTCGCCGCTGCGTCCACCTGGTAGCGGTGATAGAGATAGATCGGCACGATCACCTGACGCATGGCCGCCATGGGCCGCCCGTCCGCGATCACGCCGGGTCCGAAGTTCTCAAGCGCGACCTTGCGCACGGCCATCGCCTCGCGCAGGGCGGCGACCGGGTCGTCGCCATTGTCCCAGACGCTGGCGTGCGGGTGGCCCGTACCGACGCTGCGCCCGTCGCTGTCGCCCACATAATGCAGGCCCGCGCCGTAGCCGTCGGCGAGGATGCGCTCCAGCTCGCCCGCCTCGTCGGCGTCCCCGGCGAACTGCGCGTAGAGCCAGGCCGCCGCGACCTTGTCCCAGGCGCCGACGCCGACGTCGTAAGCCTGCGAGAAATCGAGCGCGCCGTCCTCGCCGACGCGAATGTGCGGGGCCGGATAATCCATCACCGAGGCGCGGTCATTGGCGGAGGCGGCGAAGTTGTGGGCGAAGCCGAGGGCGTGACCGACCTCATGGGCGGAAAGCTGGCGGATGCGGGCGAGCGCGATCTCCACCGGATCGTTCCCGGCGCCGGAGCCCGTCGCCCCGGCCCCGGCGAGACCCTCGAAGATCATTCGGTCCTGGCGCACGCGCTGGCTGCCGAGAATGACGCTGCCCTTGATCATTTCGCCCGTGCGCGGATCGGACACGCCGCCGCCATAGGACCAGCCCCGGGTCTGACGGTGCGTCCACTGAATGATGTTGTAGCGAATGTCCCTTGGATGGGCGTCCTCCGGCAGCGGTTCGACGCGGTAGGCGTTGGTGAAGCCCGCCGCCTCGAACGCCTCCGCCCACCAGGCCGCGCCTTCGATCAGCGCGCTGCGCACCGGTTCCGGCGCGCCGGCGTCGACGTAAAAGACGATCGGCCGGACCGCGTCGCTCACCGCCGCATCGCGGTCGACCTTGTCGAGGCGAAACCTGCGGGCGTAGCCGCGCTTGACCGGATCGGCGAGCGCGGCGCCGAAATCGTAGAACGGGATTTCTATCGCGCCGCTGCGCGGATCGAAGGGGCGCGGCTCGTACCCCGCTTCCGGCAGGCGAACAAGGGAATGGTGCTGCACCAGCGTCACCGCGCGCGGGTCGGCGGCGGTCGCCTCGACCTCGCCCTTGGGCTCGTCGCCGACAAGGGTGAGGAAGGCGTCGAACTCCACATTGTCGGGGAACGCCAGCACCGCGCCGGCGTCCGGGAAGCTGCGGTCCTCTGCGATCGTGAAAGCGCCCCCTTGCGGATGGTTGCGCAGGGCGCCGCGCACGTCCAGCGCGTCGCGGGTGAGAAAGTCGGAGAGGTCGACCAGCAGCTCGCCCTCCCCGCTCTCGGCGATGATCTCGCCCGACCAGATGAACGACCGCGCGAAAGACTCCCGTACGGCGCGCGCTTCCAGGGGATTGTCCGTGCTCGCCCGATAGGTCCAGTTCTCTTTTTCCGCGACCAGCCTCGCGCCGATGCGGCGGAAAGCGATCAGGGACCCGCTGTCGAACCGGCCGCGGTCGAGCCCCACCGGGTTGGAGCCGAGCCCGGCGGTGAGCCCCGCCGCGTAAATGGCGCGAAGCGACAGCCCGTCCTCGCCGGCGGGCGGAAACGCGGCGAGGACCCGCCCCTCCTCCATGTCGACATAAACGGGAACGAAGCCGTCGCGGCGTTCCAGCCCGTCCACGCTCTGCGCCCAGCCGCCGGGCGCCCCCCGAGCCGTCTCCGCCTGAACCGTCTCGGGCGCGGCGCGCCCGCCGTTTCCGCCGCCGCAGCCCAGAAGCGCCAGCCCCGCCATCGCCGTCAGCACCGCCCGCATCATATCGCCCCGCCTGTTTTCCAATTTGACGCAAAGCCCGGAGCATAGACGGATTTTTCCCTCAAGATCAAAGCCCCGGCGCCGCCCGCCGCCGGCTGACATCGCCGCCGGGAGCGCCGTGCGGGCATCGCCGCCGGTAGCGACGCCCTGAGAGGCCAGGCTTGAGGCCAGGCTGTATGCGGCCGTTGCGCCGCCTCATGGCCCGCGTATAGTGCTGCGCAATCAACAGGGCAGCGCAACAAGGGACGGTCCGCGTTCATGCAGTTCACCGGCACCAAGGACTATATCGCCACGGAAGACCTGAAAGTCGCGGTCAACGCCGCCGTCACGCTGGAGCGCCCGCTCCTGGTGAAGGGCGAGCCCGGCACCGGCAAGACCGTGCTCGCGATCGAGGTCGCCAAATCGCTCGGCGCGCCGCTCCTGGAATGGCATGTGAAGTCCACCACGAAGGCGCAGCAGGGGCTTTACGAGTACGACGCCGTCGCCCGCCTGCGCGACGGCCAGCTCGGCGAGGAGCGCGCCCGCGACGTCGCCAATTACATCAAGCGCGGCAAGCTCTGGGAGGCGTTCGTCGCCGATGCGCGCCCGGTGCTGCTGATCGACGAGATCGACAAGGCCGATATCGAGTTTCCCAACGACCTTCTTCAGGAACTCGACCGCATGGAATTCTTCGTCTACGAAACCAACGAGACGGTGACGGCGCGCCAGCGGCCGATCGTGATCATCACCTCGAATAACGAGAAGGAATTGCCCGACGCCTTCCTGCGCCGCTGTTTTTTCCATTACATCAAGTTCCCCGACGCCGCGACGATGGAAGACATCGTCGAGGTGCACTTCCCCGGCATCAAGAAGCGCCTTGTCAGCGAGGCGCTGAAGGTCTTTTACGAAATCCGCGACGTGCCCGGCCTGAAGAAAAAACCGTCCACGTCGGAATTGCTCGACTGGCTGAAGCTTCTCCTTGCCGAGGACGTTCCGGAGGACGTCCTGCGCGAGCGCGACCCGCGCAAGGCGATCCCGCCGCTGCACGGCGCGCTCCTCAAGAACGAACAGGACGTGCACATGTTCGAACGCCTCGCCTTCCTCGCCCGGCGCGACCAGGGCTGACGGCCCCCGGCCTTTCCGGCATGCGCGCGCACCGCATCAGCGCCAACGGCCTCACCCACCATGTTCGCGACAGCGGGCCCGGCAGCGATCCCGAAAGCCGCCGCGACGGCGCGCCGGCGGCGATCCTGCTGCACGGCTTTCCGGACACCTCGGCCGTTTGGAACCGCGTGACGCCGTTGCTGACCCGGGCCGGGTTCCGCGTCATCGCGCCCGACCTGCGCGGGTTCGGCGAGACCAACATGGCGCCGTCGGTTCGCGACTACGACATCCGCACCGGCGCCGCGCCCGACATCCTCGCCATCCTCGATGCGCTCGCCCTGCCGCGCGTTCATATCGTCGGCCATGATTTCGGCGCGCCGGTCGCCTGGTTTCTCGCCGCGCAGCGCCCGGACCGGTTCGCCTCTCTCGCCGCCCTTTCCGTCGGTCATATGCGCGCCTTCATGGAGGCCGGGATGGAGCAGAAACGGCGCAGTTTCTATATCCTCCTGCACCAGCTCCGCGGGCTGTGCGAGGCGGCTTACCGCGCCGGCGACTGGGCCCTCATGCGCCGCCATTGGTCAGCACACGCCGATATCGACGGCGCCATCCGCCTTCTGGCGCGCCCGGGACGGCTGACCGCCGGCCTCAACTGGTACCGCGCCAATGCGGGGCTTGGCCGGATGCTGTTTCCGCCGAAGCCGGGCGTACTCGGCGAAGAAACCGTCCGCATACCGACTCTTGGCGTATGGAGCGCCGGCGAGCGCTATCTGACGGAAGCGCAGATGACCGCGTCGGCCGCCCATGTCGACGCGCCCTGGCGCTATGTGCGCATCGAGGAAGCGAGCCACTGGATCCCCTGCGACGCGCCCGGCCGTCTCGCCGATCTCCTGGTCGAGCACTGGCGGCGCGCCGAGGACCGGAACGGGGCTTTCAAAGCGCCGGCAAAGCTCCTAAGCTGACGCCGGCTGTCTTTTGCGTTTAAGGGGTATGGATGCAATGGAAGGGTTCTGGGGGGCGTTGCCCATCCTCTTGATCGTCCTGTTTTTTCTGGTGCGGGGCGCGGCGAACCGCCAGCGCCACGCCGATCTGGTGGCGAAATTCTCGAAGATCCAGAAGCGGCGCAAGAGCCGGATCATCGCGATCGTGCACCGGCAGGAGCCGATGGGCCTGCTCGGCCTGCCGGTCCTGCGGTATATCGACCTTAACGACGCGGAGGACGTTCTGGAGGCGATCCGCAAGACGCCGCCCAACAAGCCTCTGGAGTTCATCCTGCATACGCCGGGCGGTCTTGTCCTGCCGGCGGTGCAGATCGCCCGCGCCATCAAGGCCCATCCGGGCCGGAAAACCGTCTTTGTACCCCATTACGCCATGTCCGGCGGCACGCTGATCGCGCTGGCGGCCGATGAGATCGTCCTCAGCCGGCATGCGGTGCTCGGCCCCATCGATCCGCAGATCGGCGGCCTGCCCGCCGCGTCGGTCCTGCGCGTGGCGAAAGAAAAACCCATTCAGAATACGGACGATTATACCCTGGTGCTGGCCGATGTGGGCGCGATGGCGATCGACCAGTTGCAGAAGATCGCGCGCGAGCTGCTGACCGGCACGGTGTCGGACAACGCCGCCGTCGCCGTCGCCGAACAGCTTTCCTCCGGGCGCTGGACCCATGACTATCCCATCGCGCATGACGAAGCGCTGGAACTGGGCCTGAACGTGTCCAACGACATGCCCAAGGACATTATGGAATTGATGGCGCTTTTCCCCGACACGGTGCGCCGCGCGTCGGGGGTGAAATATGTCGAGGACGAGCCGCAGGCGGCGGAAGCCGACAACCCGCACCGGATCTCGCTCACCGGCTACCAGCCGCAACCCGGCGCGCGCCGGTTCAGCTATGGCCCATGGAAACCGGAGGATCTGCGCGCCAGCCACAAGGCCAATCCGATCGGGCGGCGCGGCGGCCGCGAGCGCCCCCGGCGCTGAACATTCGACACGATTGTTCGCAACGCAAATCTCCAGTGCGGAACCGTCGGGGTCAGTACAGAAACTCCGCTTCCTCCGGCACGCGGGAAAAGGCGATCTTGGCGCCCAGATAGTTGAGGTCGAGGCCGGCCTGGCTCGCCAGCATCACCTGTTTGCGCCGCCGCCCGTCGCCGGGGCCGCCAAGCCGGCGAAACTTGTCGGTCGGGTCGGCGTTCATCAGGTCAATCGCCCGCCACAGCCTTGCGCGGCGCCCGTCGTCGGCGGTTGCGCGCGCATCGGCGAACAGGTCAAGCTGACGGCTCGCCGTTTCCTGCGGCTGGGCGAGGCCGTGGAGATAGACCGTCACGCCGCCGATGCGCGCGCGCTCGTCCTCGATGCGGCGATGGTCGAGATACGCATCCCACAGATCATCGAGGGCGTGGAGAAATCCGAAGGAATCCTGCGACTGGGAAAACCTTCGCTCGCCCCCCCATCGACCGTCGGGCCGCAGGCGCAGGGACAGGCTGAGCGCCCCCGCGCTGAGACCGTAATGGCGCAGCCGGCTCGCCGCCTTCAGCAGAAGCGCGCGGGCGACGATGCGCGCCCTGCCCGGCGTCTCGTGATCGCGCGAGAGCACCCGGCTGTGGCCGATCATGGATTTGCGCGTCGGCGCCTCGTGAGTGTCGTAGCCATGCAGGCCGTACCAGAACCGCTCTCCCGTCACCGAGCCCCAGATCGCGCGGGCGCGTTTGGGCTGCAACGTCCAGAGACCGGTGAAATCGGCGACGCCGGCCCGCTCCAGCCGGGCGAAAATCCCGGCGCCGATCCCCGGAATGTCCGTCAGCGGCATATCGGCGAGGGCGTGGGGCAACCGGTCGAGCGTAAGAACCGTCAGGCCGTCGGGCTTGACCCGCTCCGCGGCGAGCTTGGCGAGGAGCCGGCTCGGCGCGAGGCCGATAGAGGCTTTCAGGGCCTGCCCCACATGCCGAGCGATCCCGTCCTTGACGCGCCGCGCCGTCGCCATGGCGGGACCGGGCGAACGCTCGGAAGCGGACAGGCGGAACGCCGCCTCGTCGATCGAATAGACCTTTTCCAGCGGCAGATGCCGTTCGATCTCGGCCATCAGCGCCTTGTGCACCTGGACATAGCGGTCGTGGCGCGCCGGCATCACGGCGATGCCGGGACACAACGCGCGCGCCTCGCGCACCTTGGTCCCGCGCCTGATCCCGAAGGGCCGCGCCTCGTAACTCGCCGCGATAGCCCCGGAATGCTCCGACGCCAGGGGGGTGACGATCACCGGGCGGCCCCGCAGTTCCGGGTGATCGTGCTGTTCGACGCTTGCGAAATAGGCGTTGAAATCGATAAACAGATAACGCAGCCCGTCCGCCGGGCGGTACCGGCGCTCCCCCGTCGCCGGCGAATCCCTTGACGGGAGTTCTCTTGACGAAGCCGGCGTTCGACTTTCAGTGGGTTTTCTGGCGTCTTTCATTTCTCTCATGCGCTTCTCCCGCTCCCCCGCGAACCGCCAAGGCCAGCTCATGAACAAGAACAAAAATAGAACATCCGACGTCGCCCGTCCACAAAAAACGCTGCTGCGCGAAACGCCGGCGTCGAAATGGCGCAGGTCCGCGCGTCCTTGTTATGATGGCGCGCATGGGCGCGCGGCAAAGGAGGCCGACAATGAAGGTGCTGTTACTGGCGAACGAGGCGCCGGGCGATTTCGCCCTGCGCGAGGACAAGGAAAAATTCGACGGGTACATGGGCGAGTGGTACGCGTTCAGCAACGCTCTTGCGGCGGCGACCGGCGGCAATGACGGCGCAGCCCTGCAAGCGCCGGAAACCGCGACCGTGGTTTCGGTCCGGGACGGCGCCCGGTCGGTGGAGGACGGGCCCTACCCCGATGCGAAGGAACAGCTCGGCGGGTTTTTCCTGATTGACGCGCCGGATATGGCGTTTGCGGTCGAGTGGGCGAAAAAATGCCCCGCGGCGAAGAACGGCCATGTGGACGTGCGTCCCGTCGTCGAACTCGACGGGGAGGCGGGGCGATGAAATACATGTTCCTTCTCTACGATGACGAAAATGTCTGGGACGCCATGGACGAGGCGCAGCAGGGCGAGGTGTTCGGCGCTTATGCGGCCTATTCCGAGGCGCTTGAAAAGGCCGGCGCCTTTCTCGGCGGCGCGCCCCTGCCCCATTCCCGCGAGGGCAAGCGGGTGCGGGCGGACCACCGCGTCGAGGACGGCCCCTTCGCCGACGGCAAGGAACAGCTCGGCGGGTATTACATGATCGAGGCGAAGGATCTCGACGAAGCCCTGGACTGGGCCGCGCGGTGCCCCTGCGCGTCGACCGGCCATGTGGAGGTGCGCCCTGTCTGGTCCATCGGCGGATGACAAGCCGGCGCGGGACGCGCGCGCCGCGGCGGAAACGGCGGCGCGCGCGTCCTACGGACGGCTGGTCGCGTGGCTCGCCTCGCGCGCCGGGGACGTGGCCGCGGCCGAGGACGCGCTGGCGGACGCGTTCCGCGCCGCGCTGGAGCACTGGCCCCGGCGCGGCGTTCCCGCGGCCCCGGAAGCGTGGCTGCTCACCGCCGCGCGCCGCAAGCTGATTGACGCCGCCCGCCGCCGGCGGACGCAGGCGGGCGCCGAACCGGCGCTCCTGCTGGCGGTGGAGGAGGCCGAGGCGGCCTCGCGGGCGGGACCGGCGTTTCCCGACGAGCGCCTGAAACTCCTGTTCATCTGCGCGCACCCGGCGATCGACGCGGCCATGCGCACGCCGCTGATGCTGCAAACGGTGCTCGGCCTTGACGCGGCGCGCATCGCGTCGGCGTTCCTGGCCTCCCCGGCGGCCATGAGCGCGCGGCTGGTGCGCGTCAAGCGCAAGATCAAGAACGCGGCGATCCCGTTCGCGACCCCGGCGCCGGCCGACCTGCCGGCGCGGCTCGGTTCGGTGCTGGCGGCGATTTACGCCGTATACGGAACGGGGTGGGAAGCGGTCGGCGGCGCGCAGGACGACATCGATGACCTGACGCAGGAGGCGATTTACCTTGCCGACCTCGCCCGCTCGCTGATGCCCGGCGAGGCGGAGGTCTGGGGACTGTTGGCGCTGATGCTGCATGCGGAGGCGCGCAGGGAGGCGCGCCGGGCGGGCGGCGTTTACGTGCCGCTGCGGGACCAGGACACGGCGCTATGGGACCGTTCGATGATCGCGCGGGCCGAGCGCGCGCTCGCGTGCGCATGGGCGCTGGGGCGGGTCGGACCGTACCAGATCGAAGCCGCGATCCAGTCCGCGCATGCGACGGCGCGGTTTGGGGGCCGCGACACCGGGGCGGATGTGGTCCGGTTGTACGCCCGGCTGGTGGAAATCGCTCCGTCGGCCGGGGCCTATGTGGGCTACGCCGCGGCGCTGACCAATCTCGGCCGCCATGACGACGCGCTGGGCGCGCTGGCGAAGACGCCGGACGGGACCGCCGAACGCTATCAGCCCTATTGGGCGGTCCGCGCGCGGATCATGAAAAACCTGGGGCGCGCGCAGGACGCGGCGGCGGCTTTCGCGCGCGCAGCCGGGCTCGCCAGCGACCCGGCGGTGCGGGCCTTTCTAAACGCGGAAAGGACGCGCTGAAGCGCATCGCCGCAAAACGGATCGCGGGTTTCGCGGGTTCGCGGGCAGGCTGCATGCGAGCATTCGGAGCCGATGGCGACCAGAGCCAATGGCGAGTTGCAGTGACCGCGACCGGTTCTAGAACCAGAAGCTTTTGTTCAGGCGCTGAACGAACAGCGGCGTCGAGGACGGCGTCATGTCGACGGTCCAGTTCAGGCGCCGTCCCTTCGAGGCGACCGCCGACTGTTCTTCGATGGCGTAGCCGGCCGTTTCCACGCGGATCCACAGCCGCGACGAGTCCGAGCGCGTCGGCACGCCGGCCCGGACCGTCAGGGTGTTCCCCGTCAGCTTGAGCGTCCCGCCGGCCGAGCGGAACAGGTTCCAGGTCTCGCCGGTTTCCTCATTGTGCAGACGGCCGCGCAGATCGCCCCGGCGCATCATCCGGTCGATGTTCGACGGAATGCCCTCCGGGAAGTTGATCTTGATCACCACGTCGTATTTGGCCGTGGCCTGGCTTTGCGCCTGGAAGATGCGGGCCTCGCCGCCCGAAGCGTAGACCGCCGGTGTGAAGGCGGCGTTGACGACGCCCCCGTCCGGCCCGCCCGCAAAGGAAGCCTGGCGCTCAAGTCCCGTCGACGCTTCGATATCCGGCAGGTCGCCGATCGCCTCCAGGCCGCCGGCGAGGTCGGCCGGCACCGCGGTCATCATCACCGCCAGCAGACCGAAGCCCTGCGCGAACGCGCCCTGGCGGGTGATCGGCTGGAAGTAGAAGATCGACGCGCCGCCGATGACCACAAGGCCGAGCGCCACCATCCACAGCGGGATGTTGGGGAAACCGAGAAGGCTGCCCCCGCTCACGACCCACTGGTTGATGGTGAACATCGCCGACGACTCGCCTTTTTGCTGATAGTCCGTCACCAGCGCCGCGATGATGCCCGTCGATCCCGCGAGCGCGAGGCCGAACATGTCGCTCAATCCGAATTCCCCCGGCGATTTAATGCCGCGCTTTACCCCATACGCCATGTTTTATCTCCCGAATGACAGCGAGTCCGAACGCCCGCCCCCTTTGCGACAACCCTTGTTGCGACAACCCCTGTCGACAATCCGGCCCCGTCTGCCCGATCAGTATGCCCGATCAGTATGCCTGACCCATCTGCTTCACCCACCGGGGAGGCGACCCCGATGGCGGTCCGCCCGATGGAGATCTGTGAAACCGGCCGCCGCGGGCCCGTCGACGGTCCCCGAAAAAGTAACCCTAACGCCAGTTAATCACAAAAATTCAACAGACATAAGATTTTTGTCGCGCCCATCCCTGCCGCCCCCTATCCCTGCCGCCCATGCCTGCCGCCCAGGCTTGGCGCCCCGGCTTGTCGTCAGGGGCCGGCGCGCGCAGTCACGCCCCGCCGTCGCCGGCGTCCGCCGCCGCCGCGCGGTTCGGGGGCCGCGAAACGCCGAAATCGATCTCGAAAAGATGTTCCAGGCTGGAGCGGGAAAGACCTTTTTTAACAAAGTCATACGGGGTGATATTGACCGCCTTGACGACCATGCGTTCGACCTGGAGCCCTTCTCCGTGTTCGGCGGGCGTCACGTCCACGTCGATCAGGTTCACGCAGCACAGATCCTGCTCGAAGGCGGCGATGGTTTGCAGGCCGCCGCCGCAGGCGAGGCCGAGAATGATTCGATTGACCCCTTCATGGGCGACCACGAGCGCCGTTTTCCAGACCCGCCGCAGCAACAGATCGTCCAGCGCCCGTCTGATGCGCGCCTCGGCGCCGGCGAAAGTCTCCCCGTCCGGCAGGAAGCAGGCGCCGGGCGCTTCCGCGCCGTCGAAGCAATAGGCGAGCCGGGCGGCAAGCTCCTCGCGCGAGGTCGCCTTGAGCCAGCCGCTTTTCAATTCCTCCAGCCCTTCGGCGGCGATCAGCGCCGGCGGCGCGTCGTGGCCGGCGAGAATCACGTCGGCCGTCTGGCGGGTGCGCTTCAGGCCGCTGTAGACGGCGATGTCAAAGGGGATATGGCGCAGGGCGCCGCTCGCCGCCTCGGCCTGCTCGCGTCCCTCGTCCGTGAGCGGGACGGTGCGCGGGTCCGTCACCCCGGGGGCGAAGTAATCAACGTGCCCGTGGCGCATGAGATAGATGCGCCGCCTGCCTGCGCCTTCCATGGACGTCTCCGTTGCTGTGTGCGCGTTCCTGTTTCCGCGTTCCTGTTTATGCGTTCGCGCGCTGCGTGCCCGCGCCGGTCGGCGCCCGACAATGATGCTCGCGACGATGTGGTCGCGAAGACACACAATATCGCGCCCCGGCGCAATGAATTTTCCGCGTCAAGGCTCGCGCCGCCGATTTTCCGGTGTTACCCTTTCACATGAACATTTGGGGCAGTGTCGTTCGCAAGGGGTATGGGTCCGGCATGGCGTTTCGTTCGCCGATCATGCTGGCCGGGGCGTTTCTGGTTCTGGCTGTCGCCTATCTGGCGCATTTCAACATCGCCGTTCGCATCAGCGACGACGCGGCGCTGGCGCGTTTCGACGCCCTGATGAAAATCGGCGCGCCGGGCCGGGCCGCGGTCCATGGCGAACGGGCCCTCGCCATGATGAAGCGCGAGGGCGTCAGCCCCGAGGGCGCCGCCCGCCTGAAAGCGGCGCTGGGCAAGGCGCATATTCAGCACCAGGACTTCGAACGCGGGGCGGAGCTACTAAGCGCCGCCCTCGCCACGGATTGGGCCCGCAAGCTTGATTCGCGCCAGCGCATCCTGCTTGAAGACAAACTCGCCCGGTCGAGCATTCACGCCGACGACATGAGCGCCGCCCTGTCGATTTACGCGACCTTTCTCGACCGCGCGGGCGACGCCGCCTCCACCGCGGAGGCGGAAAACGCCAGCCCGCTGGAGGCGTTCTACGCCGGCCGCGTCGCCGACGCCGCGACCCTGTTCGCCGAAACCCTGAACCACGCCGGCGGCGCGCCCGGCGTCGCCGGCGCGATCGAGGCGCGCCTGACCGCGGCGGAGGAGATGGCGAGCCTCGGCGCGTTTTTCGCCATGCGCGATGACGGGCAATACGCCGCCGCGGGGCTTTTGTCCGCCGCGCACGACATCCGCCGCGCGATCCTTGGCGGCGATCATCAGGATACGGTGCGGCTCACCTTGATCCTCGGGCCGGTCTACAGCGACATGGGCCGGCTGGGCGACGCGGAAAAGCTCTACCTCGAGGCTTTCCACGCCCAGGAGGACGCGAAAGGCGCGAACAGCCCCGACCTCTCGCTCTACATCAAGCTGCTTTCCGGCGTGTACGAACAACAGGGCCGGATGACGGAGGCGCAGGCGCTGAACGAACATATGCGCGGCCTTTTCCGCGACGCTTTCGGCGCCCAACGCTACGCTGCGAACCAGGCGCGCGACCGGCGCAAGGATGTGAACCGTCCCGTCTCGCAGTATTTTCTGCTGGAAGCCGACTACGCGCCGGGCGATCTCGTCTCTGCCGCCCAGTACTCGATCCCGGTGAGCAAGGCGCCGACGATCGACGAGATGAAAGTGCGCCTCGCCGCCGATCCGGACGCCGATCCGCGGGAGAACAACATGCCCGCCCGTCTCGCCCAGTTGATCTCCCTGTGCCGCTCCGAATCCGGCGAGCGTATTTCCCTGCGCTCCGGCTACCGCTCCTACGCCACCCAGCGCGGCCTTTTCGAGCGGATCGGCTACAAGGGCACGGTGGTCCCGCCCGGCATGTCCGAACATCAGACGGGGCTCGCCGTCGACATCGACGTGAACGGCCGCTTTATGCGCCAGAATGATAAATCGTATCAGTGCTTTGAGGAAAACGCGTTTCGTTTCGGGTTTATCCTCTCCTATCCGCCCGGCAATGACTACCTGCCGGGGGAGAGCAGTTTCGAACCCTGGCACTGGCGCTATGTGGGCGTGCGCACCGCCCGGCTCTACCGCGAGGCGGGGCCGCATTACAAACCGCAGGAGTTCCTGGCGGCGCTTCCCTGTTATCAGGAGCAGGCGGCGGCGGGGGTCTTTCCGACCGTCGGCCAGCCGGACAATTGCCTCAACCAGATTACAACCGCCGCGGCGGATGCGGACGCAGCCGCGCAACCGGGCGGGGAGGACGCCGGAACGGCGCGTATCTTGAATACGCAACTGCGTGGACGGACATAGAACCGGGGATCAGAACCAATCCCTGTCCGACCGCTTGAAACAGTGAATGTCGGACCGAACCATGCCCCCTATCACCGAACCGGCCCGCGAGCCGGCCGCGAAGACGGCCCGCAGCAAGGTCGTTTGCCTGTGCGACGACGCGGGCGAAAAAGCGGCGCTCGCCTCGGCGCTGGCCGACGCCGGCTTCGAGATCGCCGCGCCGGAGTCAATCGTCCGGAAGGCAACCGTCCCGCAAGGAACTCCCTCGCAAGGAACCGCGCCCGCCGATATCGGCCTCATCGACCTGCGCCGTCACGCCCTCACCGAGAAGAAGGCGCGCTCCATCGCCGCCCTGTTGCGTCGCGGCTCGCCGGATTGCCGCCTGTTCTTCCTGGTCGGCGGCGCGGTCGCGGCTGAGAGCCGCGAGGCCCTGCGCCGTCACGGCGAGGTCGTGCCCGCCGGCCGGGACATTGCCCATGTGATCGAGCGGTTTCGCCAGGCCATCCGTTTACGCAACATCGCCGAGGAAACCGCCGAACGGTTGAAAAGCCTCACGGCCATGAACCGCCTCGCCGCGTTTCCGCCGGTCGCCGCGTCCAGCGCGCCGCCGAAGCTCTTGATCGCCGGCGAACCGGGGCCGGTCGCGCTGGAGGCCGCCAACGCCCTGCGCGGCGGGGCCGATGCGTGCGTCAGCGTGTTCTCCAGCGGCCAGGTCATGCGCGCGCTCGATGTTCGCCGCTTCGACGCCCTGGTGATCGCCCCCGCCGGCGAACACGACCCGCTGCTGACGCTTGCGCGCACCCTGCGCCGCCATCCGAAACACTTCGCCCTGCCGGTGATCGCCGTGGCGGCGAGCGAGGAGGACGCCGCGCTGTTCGGCCGCAAGGGCGCGAGCGACGTCATTCTCGCCAGCCATCTTGGTGCGGATCTTCGCGCGCGGGCGGCCCTGTCGGCGCGGCGATCGCGGCTGTTGCAATCGATGAAGCTGTTCCTGAACGCCTGCGCCGGGGACGGGGTGCGCGATCCGGCCTCGTCGGCCTTCACCGCCGCCTTCGCCCTGGAGCACGGCGCGCGGCTGTGCGCGCGCGCCGATCAGACGCAGCGCCCGCTCAGCGCCGTCGTCGTTCGTCTCCAGAATGCTTACACCGGCGCGGAGCCTTCCCGCGCCGCCCTGCCGCGCGCGGCGCATCTCATCCGGCGCCTTGTCCGCGCCGAGGACCTGGCGGCGCGTATCGCGCCGGCCACGTTCCTGGTGCTGATGCCCGCAACCGCCGGCGGCGGCGCGCAGAAAGCCGCCCTGCGCATCCAGGGCGTTCTGGAAAACACGGTGTTCCGAGGCGACGGCGAGCGCGACCTCTTCAGCATGCGCGTCGCGGCCGGCGTCGACGAGCGCGCCGACGGCGCCTGCATGGAGGAAACCGCGGCGCGCGCCCTCGCCCGTCTGCGCGAGAACGAAAAGGCCAGGGATGCGGCGTTTACCGCGCGTCCTCGGCAATCCCGGCGATGATCTCGGCGATCTTGCGCGCGCCCTTGAGCCGCGCCTTTTCGTCGTTCCAGGTCTGGCGGAAGACGAATTTCTGGTCGGGCCGCAGCTTGACGTCGTAGGGCGACTGGGCGACGAAGGCCACCAGGCCCGAAACATTGGCGAACTGATCATTGCGAAAGGCGATGACGGCGCCTTTCGGGCCGGCGTCTATCTTGGCGATGCCCGCCCGGCGGCAGATCCCCTTGAGCGCCACGATCTGGAGCAGATGGTCCACTTCCGGGGGCATCGGTCCGAAGCGGTCCACCAGCTCCGCCGCGAACGCATCGATGTCGCGCGCCTCCGTCGCGTCGCCGAGCCGGCGATACAGCGCCATGCGCACGTCCAGATCAGCGACATAGTCCTCCGGGATCAGCACCGCCGCGCCGGTATTGATCTGCGGCGACCAGGCTTCCTCCGCCTGCGAACCGCCCTCGCGCAGCTCCGCCACCGCTTCCTCCAGCATGTGCTGGTAAAGCTCGACGCCCACCTCCTTGACCTGTCCGGACTGCTCTTCTCCCAGAAGATTGCCGGCGCCGCGAATGTCGAGATCGTGGGACGCGAGGGTGAACCCGGCGCCCAGCGTGTCCAGCGACTGCATTACCTTCAGGCGGCGTTCGGCCCCCGGCGTCAGCGCCTTGCGCGGACTGGTCGTCAGATATGCATAGGCGCGCTGTTTCGAGCGCCCGACCCGTCCGCGCAACTGATATAGCTGCGCCAGGCCGAACATGTCCGCATGGTGAATAAGCATGGTGTTCGCGGTCGGGATGTCGAGACCGGATTCGATGATCGTCGTCGAAACGAGGACGTCGAACTTGCCTTCGTAAAACGCGGTCATGATGTCTTCCAGTTCGCCGGGGGACATTTGTCCGTGGGCGATCTTGTATTTCAGTTCCGGAACCTCGCCGGAGAGGAATTCGCCGATCTCGTGCAGGTCGGAGATGCGCGGCGCCACGTAGAAACTCTGTCCGCCGCGATAATGCTCTCGCAACAGGGTTTCGCGCGCCACCATGGGATCGAAGGGGCCGACCGTCGTGCGCACCGCCAGACGGTCCACCGGCGGCGTCGCGATCAGCGACAGGTCGCGAATGCCGCTCATGGCGAGTTGCAGGGTGCGCGGGATCGGCGTCGCCGTCAGGGTCAGGACGTGGGTGTCGGCGCGAAATTCCTTCAGCCGTTCCTTGTGCTTGACCCCGAAATGCTGTTCCTCGTCGACGATCATGAGTCCCAGGTCGCGGAACCGGATCGTCTTGGCGAGCAGCGCATGCGTGCCGATCACGATGTCGACGTCGCCGGCCTGAAGCCCTTCGCGCGCGGCGCCGGCCTCCCTGGCGCCGACCATGCGCGACAGATGCGCGATCTTCAGCGGAAATCCCCTGAAGCGCTCGGCGAAGTTCTTGAAATGCTGGCGCACCAGCAAGGTGGTGGGCGCGATCACCGCCACCTGGCGTCCGGTCATGGCGACGATAAAGGCCGCGCGCAGCGCGACCTCGGTCTTGCCGAAGCCGACATCGCCGCAGACGAGCCGGTCCATGGGGCGCCCGCGCGCGAGATCCTCGATCACGTCGGCGATGGCGTTTTCCTGATCCTCGGTTTCGGCGAAGGGAAAGCGGGCGCAGAACTCGTCATAGGACCCCGCCGCCGGCTCCATCGCCGGCGCCTTGTTCATGGCGCGTTTCGCGGCGATGGCGATCAGTTGCTCCGCCATCATCCTGATCCGCGCGCGCATCTTCGCCTTGCGGCCCTGCCATGCGGCGCCGCCGAGCTTGTCGAGCGGGGCGTTGGGATCGTCGGAGCCGAAGCGGGAGAGAAGGTCGATGTTCTCCACCGGGAGGAACAGCTTGTCCCCTCCGTGATAGGAAAGCGCGAGACAGTCATGGGGCGCGCCCTGCACTTCGAGGGTTTTCAGGCCCTCATACCGCCCCACCCCGTGCTCCACATGCACGACCAGATCGCCGAGAGAGAGGCTCGACGCCTCGGTGAGGAAGTTTTCCGCACGCTTTTTCCGTGTACGGCGCACCAGCCGGTCGCCGAGGATGTCCTGTTCGGAGATGAAGGCGTGGGTTGCGGTTTCGAACCCCGATTCAAGGCCGAGGACGACGGTCTGCAGCGCGCCGCCCGCGCCTTGCAGGGCGGCCCAGTTCTCGCTGTGCCGGACCTCGACGCCGCCATGGTCGCCGAGGACGGTGCGCATCCGGTCGGCGGAGCCGTCGGACCAGCAGGCCACGACCGGCGTCTTGCCCGCGCCGCGCAAATCCTGAACGTGGTCCAGAACGGCGTTAAACACATTCACCGCATCCGCCGAGCGTTCGGCGGCGAAGCTGCGCCCGACCCGCGCGCCGAGATTGTAGCCGCGCGCGCCGTCCGGCGGGGCGAACGGCGAAAGCGGGCGCAGGTCGCTCGCGTCAAGCGCGGCCGACCAGTCCCGCCCCGTCAGGTAAAGCGCCTCCGGGGGCAGCGGCCGGTATGCCGGGGCGGCGAACTCCGACGTTTTCGCCCGCGGCCTCTCGGCGTCCTCCGCGCGCGCGCTGTAATGGTCGGCGATGGAGGCAAGGCGCGCCTCCGCCGCCTCATCGGCGAGGTGGTCGGTAAAGACGAGAGCGTCGCCGACAAAGTCGAACAGCGTGTCGAGGCGCTCATAGAAAAGCGGCAGCCAGTGCTCCGCCCCGGCATGGGTGCGCCCCGCGCTGATCGCCTCGTAAAGCGGGTCGTCGCCCGCCGGGCCGAAGGTCTTGACGTATCCCGACCGAAACCGCGTGACGGTTTCGTCCGTCAGCAGAATTTCACTCGCCGCGGAGAGATCGAAGCGCTGAAGCTGGCGCGTGGTGCGCTGGTTTTCCGGATCGAAGGCGCGCACGCTTTCGAGCGTGTCGCCGAAAAAGTCGAGCCGCACCGGCTCCTCCGCACCCGGCGGAAAGATGTCGACGAGCCCGCCGCGCACGGCGAACTCCCCCGCTTCGCGCACGGTGGAGGCGCGGGCGTATCCGTTGGCGGCGAGATAGGCGGTAAGTGCGTCCATGTTGGCGCTTGCGCCGGGCGCGAGCGACATGGCGGCGCGTTCGATGACCCCGCGCGGCGGCGTGCGCTGGATGGCGGCGTTGACGGTCGTGGTGACGATGAACCCGCCCTCGGCGCGGGCGAGGATCGCGGCGAGCGTCGCCATGCGCCGGGAGGACGACTGCCCGGACGGCGAGACGCGGTCATAGGGAAGGCAGTCCCAGGCCGGATAATCCATGACCGGCAGGTCGGGGGCGAAAAACTGCAACGCCTGGCGCATGGCGGCGGCGCGCGTCCCGTCGCGGGCGATGTGAACGACAAGCCCCTGGCGGGCGCGGGCGGCGTCGGCGACCGCCATCGCGTCCGCGCCTTCCGGCGCGCCGTAAACATCAATGCGGCCGGCGGCGCGCCAGGCCGTCTCGGCGTTGATCAGCGCGACGCCCGAAACGGATTTCTCGGCGGGTCTTGTCATCTTTTGTATTACACCTAGCCGCAAATACAAACGGCGCGACCGTCCGTTCGGGGCGGTCGCGTTCGCATGACGATGTAAACGCCGGCCGGAAAATCGGCAAGTGGCAAAGGGCCCTTCACCGCCGCGGCCCTTGGCGAGGCCCCAAGGCTCAGCCCGAACCGTCGAGGCGCCAGGACATGGCGGCCACGAGCACAATGATCAGGGCGGTCGCGGCGCCGGCGGCCAGTTGCAGCGACAGGATCCCGTCGGGTCTCATGAAATTCGAAATGGTGACGGCCGTCAGCCCCCAGATGACCGCGCCGGCGTAGATCACGTTGAAATGCGTGAAGGTCAGGAACGCAAGCGCGATGACGGCGGCGGCGGCGAGCATGGCGAGGCTCCAGCTTTCGACGGACAGGCCGAACCGGTCGAAGCCGTAACCGGGGAGCACTTCGGACGGGTTGATCGGCGCGGCGACCGTCAGCCACCCGGCGTAAAGCGCCAGCGGCGCGATCACGAAAACGTCAAACCACTGGTTTTGGGCGTTGGCGCGGGAGGCGATCACGAACGCCGCGCCGATGGAGGCCAGCATGACCGCAATGATCGGCACGCTCGCCCACAGGAGACCGTACTTAACCACCCCGCTCCACGCCGCGCAGGCGACGAAACCGGTCGCGGCGAGCCACCCGATCCTGCGCAGGGCGTCGTTTCGCGCCATCGAGGGCAAGGCGTGAAACGCCGCGAAGGCGAGGGCCCCGAGATAGATCGGCGTCCAGATGATGAAGGCGTATCCCGCCGGCGTCAGCGGCGTCGGCTCCATGTTGCGCGGCGAGTCTTCGGCGCCTGGCGGCGCCGACCAGTCGACGGCGAAGAGGAAAGGCGATGCGAGTTGCAGTAGTGAGGCCGCGACCACAAATAGTTGCCGCGCTGTGTCAAGTCCGCGTTGAGACATACCGGCGCTCCTTTTACGGACACTGGTACGGCGGTTTTTCGCAAGCGGATTGTCAGGCTGGCGTAATTGTGAACGACCGGAGTTTCTGAAACACCGGCCCCGAAACATTGGCCGGCGGTTCCGCATTCCCGACCGCCCAGGCGTACAACTCGCGATCGCCGAGCCCGAGCAGCGCCTCGAACTCGTCCAGCTCGGCCGGCGTCATCTCCGGCAGGTGCGCCCTCGCGAACCCCCCGATCAGCAGGTCCGCTTCCTTGAACCCGCGATAGCTCGCCTGATAAAGAAGCTTTTTGCGGCGGATATCGATGCTGTCTTCCATGCAGGTTTTCTAGCACACCTTGTTCCTGCGGCGCCATGGCGGAGCGTCGCACGCATCGGCGGTCCCCGCGCCCGCGAGGCGCATTCCAGACGCCCCGCAGGCTATGCCCCGCAGACCATGTCGGCCCTGTTCGAAAAAAAGCGCCTCCCGCGAGGGAAGGCGCTTTTTCGAACGCAGAGCCGCCGCGGTGACGGCTTTACGCGGCCTTGTAGAGGGTCTCCCCGGTTTTCGCCATGTCGCGGAATTTCTCCGGCGGGTTGAAGCGCGAGCCGTATTTCTGGGCGAGGCTCTCGGCCTTGCGCACGAAGGTTTCAACCCCGATCGTGTCGATATGGCTCATCGGGCCGCCGGTCCACGGGGCGAAGCCCCAGCCGAAGATCGCGCCGAGATCGGCCGATTGCGGATCGGAGACGATGCCGTCGGCGTAGCATTCCGCCGCGGGAATGAGCTGGGCGTAAAGAAGACGCTCCTTGACCTCTTCCAGGCTCGGCTGTTCCTCCGCCAGCGGATAATGCTCGGACAGACCCTGCCAGAGATGTTTCTTGCCGCCTTCGGGATAGTCGTAAAAGCCGCCGCCGGACTTGCGCCCCTTGCGGCCGAGGCGCTCCACAAAGGTCTTGAGGAGCTGGTAGACCGGCTCGCCGCTGGGGTCGACGCCGGTTTCCTTGGCCGTGGCCGTCGCGATGCGCAGACCCAGCTCCTGCGAGGTCTCGTCGCACAGCGCCAGCGGCCCGACCGGCATGCCCAGCGCCTTCGCTGCGTTCTCGATCAGCGCGGGCTTGACGCCCTCGGTGACGAGCAGCATGGATTCGTTGATATAGGGCGGCACCACGCGATTGGTGTAGAACCCGCGCGTGTCCTTCACCACGATCGGCGTTTTCTTGATCATGCGCACATAGTCGAGCGCCGTCGCCAGCGATTTCTCGCCCGAAGCGCCGCCCGGGATGATCTCCACCAGCGGCATCTTGTCGACCGGCGAAAAGAAGTGAATGCCGATGAACTGGTCCGGGCGCTCGGAATGCTTGGCGAGCCCCGTGATCGGCAGGGTCGAGGTGTTGGAGGCGAAGATCACGTCCTTGCCGATCACCGCCTCGGTTTTCTTGATCACGTCCGCCTTGATGTCCGGGTCCTCGAACACCGCCTCGATAATGAGATCGACATCCTTGAGGTCGTTGTAGTCCGTGGTCGGCGTAATCCGCGCGAGCAGTTCCTCGCCTTTTTCTTTCGTCACCTTGCCCTTGGAAACGCCCTTTTCGACGATGCCCTGGGAATAGGCCTTGCCTTTCTCGGCGTATTCCATGTCGCGGTCGAGGAGGACGACTTGCGCGCCGCCTTTCGCCGTCACATAGGCGATGCCCGCGCCCATCATGCCGGCGCCGAGAACGCCGACCTTTTTCAGCTCCGCCGACGGAACGTCTTTCGGGCGCTGCTCGCCCTTCTCCGCCGCCTGCTTGTTGATGAACAGGGTACGGATCATGTTTTTGGACGTCGGATCGGACAGGAGCTTGGTGAAGTATTTCGACTCGATGCGGATCGCGGTGTCGAACGGCGCGATCGACCCTTCGTAGAGACAGGACAGGATCGCCTGCACCGCAGGATAGTTATGCTGCGTCGTTTTCTGCGCCATCGCGTTGGCGCCGATAAAGAACTGGACGGCCCGCGGGTCCATGGCGCCGCCGCCGCCGGGGAACTTGAAGCCTTTCTTGTCCCAGGGCTGAACCGTTTTCGGATTGGCCTTCACCCAGGCTTTGGCCTTGGCGACGACCTCGCCTGCCGGGACGACTTCCTGAACGATGCCTTGCGCAAGCGCGGTCGCCGGATCGATGGGTTTTCCCTGCGTCGCCATCATGGCGGCGTTCTGGAGCCCCGCGAGTCGCGGCAGGCGCTGCGTGCCGCCGCCGCCGGGCAGGAGGCCGACCTGGACTTCCGGCACGCCAAGCTGGATTTTCGGATTGTCGGCGACGACGCGATGGTGGCAGGCGAGCACAAGCTCAAGACCGCCGCCGAGGGCGAGGCCGTTCACCGCCGCGGCGACCGGCTTAGCGTGGGCTTCGCCCTTTTGCAGCTTTTTCGCCGGGTGGCCGCCGGTTTCGAGCTTGCGCAGGGCCGCGTTCAGCTTGAAGGCGTTCTCGAACGCCTCCTTCATGGTTTCGGCCTGCGAGCCGCCCAGCATGCGCAGGTCCGCGCCGGCGAGGAAACCCGACGCCTTGCCTGAGGTGATGACCGCGCCTTTCATGGCGTCGTTGGCGACGAAGTCGTCGATGAAGGCGGCGAACTCGCGCATCAGCGCCTCGTTCCAGACGTTCATCGACTGGTCGGGCAAATCGATCGTCACCAGCGCGACGCCGTCGCCGTCGATGTCAACAGAGATGGTTTCGTAAGACATGATAAAATCCGTTTGCTGATTTTGTTTATCCCGCCATCCGTCGAGCCCGCGCAAGGACGGGCCGCGAAGGATGACATCGCGCGGCGCGGGCTACACCCGCTCGATGATCGTCGCCGTGCCCATGCCGGCGCCGATGCACAGGGTGATGAGCGCGGTCTCCTTGCCGGAGCGCTCCAGTTCGTCGACGACCGTGCCGAAGATCATCGCGCCCGTGGCGCCGAGCGGGTGGCCCATGGCGATGGCGCCGCCGTTCACATTGATGTCGGCGTGATCGATGTCGAGCGCCTGCATGAAGCGCAGGACCACCGAGGCGAAAGCCTCGTTCAGCTCCCACAGATCGATGTCGTCCCTGGTCATGCCGGCGCGCTTCAGCGCCTTCTCGGCGGCGAATTCAGGGCCGGTGAGCATGATCGTCGGCTCCGAGCCGATCGAGGCCATGGCGCGGATGCGCGCGCGCGGCTTCAGGCCGATCTTCTTGCCCGCTTCCTCGTTGCCGATCAGGACCGCCGCGGCGCCGTCGACGATGCCCGAGGAATTGCCCGCGTGATGGACGTGATTGATCGCTTCAAGCTCGGCGTATTTCTGCAACGCCACCGCGTCGAAGCCCGGGAAGGAGCCGAGCGCGGCGAAGGACGGGTTCAGCGCGCCCAGGCTCTGCATATCCGTATCCGGACGAACGGTTTCATCGTGGTCGAGCACCACTTCGCCGATCACGTCCCTGACCGGTGTGATGGACTTTTCGAACCGCTTTTCGCTCCACGACTTGGCCGCGCGCTTCTGGCTCTCCACCGCGTAGGCGTCGACGTCGTCGCGGGAGAAGCCGTATTTGGTCGCGATCAGGTCGGCGGAAATGCCCTGCGGCACGAAATAGGTCTTGAACGCCGTCGCCGGGTCCGTCGGCCACGCCCCGCCGTCCGAGCCCATGGGCACGCGGCTCATCGCTTCGACGCCGCCGCCGATGGTGAGGTCCGCTTCGCCGGCCTTTACTTTCGCCGCGGCGATATTGACGGCCTCAAGGCCGGATGCGCAAAATCGGTTGACCTGGATGCCTGAGGTGGTTTCCGGATACCCTGCGTTGAGGACCGCGGTGCGCGTGATCACCGCGCCCTGCTCGCCCACCGGCGAGACGCAGCCGAAAGCGACGTCCTCGATCGCGGCGGCGTCGATTTCATTGCGGTCGCGCACCGCTTCGAGCACCTGGGTCGCGAGGGAAACCGGGGTGATTTCGTGCAGGGAGCCGTCGGCCTTGCCTTTGCCGCGCGGCGTGCGAACGGCGTCGTAAACATAAGCTTCCGTCATGGGAGCGTCCTTTCGGCTGGAACATCTAAATCGTGAGGGCTGATGTTGCGCAATCAGCCAGTCGCACTTCTAGGTAGGACGGTCGGCAGGGCGACGCAACGACGAGATGCAGCCTTGACGCCGTCCCTCTCCGCCGCCGGGCGCGCGCGCAAGCGCGGGGCGCGCCGGTAGCGAAGGGCGCGCACGGGGCCGCCCCTTGATCGCTTGCGGACCGTATGGTCGCGTTGCGTTGCACGCGTTGCGTTGCATTCGGACCCAGTTTCGCACCGCCGCCGCCTCGCGCGGGCCGTGCAAACGCCGCCCGGCGTGCGCTTGGAGACTGATTGACAAGCGCTTTTTTTCACCATCGTTTTTACGATGACACAAAGGGCGGAAAAGGCTAAGCGGCGAGCAGAATCGTTCAATATTCGGAGATCCCCGATGTCGTCACGCTCCTCCCTTTCCGCGCTGCGCGCCGCCGTCCGCGCACACTATCTCGCGCCGGAAGACGCCATGGCGGGCATGTTGCTGACGGCCGTGGCGGGCACGGGCGACGCGCGGCGACGGGCGCGGGACAGCGCCGCCGGGTTCGTGCGCACGGCCCGCGCCAATGCCGGGCGGTCGGGACTGATCGACAAATTCCTTCAGGAATACGGTCTTTCGACCCATGAAGGCGTCACGCTGATGCGCCTCGCCGAAGCGCTGTTGCGCACGCCGGACGCGGCCACCGCCGACGCCCTGATCGAGGACAAGATCGAGGCCGGGGACTGGGCGGCCCATAAGGGCAAAAGCCCGTTCGCGGTAATCAACGTTTCCACCCGCGCGCTGATGCTCGCCGCCGCCTGGCTCGACGAGATCGAGCCGAGGGACCCGCTGCGCCGCGCGGCGGGGGCCGTAAAGGACATGCTCGACCGCCTGGGCGAGCCGGCGATCCGCGCCTCCGTCGGCCAGGCGATGCGCATCATGGCCGACCATTTCGTCCTTGGCGAGACCATCGACGGCGCCATGAAGCGCGGCGCCGCCGACGCCGCCAGGGGCTATCTTTTCTCCTTCGACATGCTCGGTGAGGCGGCGCGGACCGACGCCGACGCGGAGCGCTATTATCGCGGCTACGAAACCGCCATCGCCGCCATCGCGCTGCATGCGCGCCATGACGACACCGCCCTCAATCCGGGCGTCTCGGTCAAGCTGTCGGCGCTGCATCCGCGTTACGAATACGGCAAGAAAGACCGTGTGCTGATGGAATTGACGGGGCGCGTGCGCGATCTGGCGCTGAAGGCGCGGACCGCGAATATGGGCTTCAACATCGACGCGGAGGAAGCCGACCGTCTCGATCTTTCCCTCGATATCGTCGAGCGGCTGATGTGCGATCCGGCGCTCGCCGCCTGGCCCGGTTTCGGCGTCGTCGTGCAGGCGTATCAGCGCCGGGCGCTGCCGGTGCTCGACTGGCTCGCCGCCCTGGCCCGCGAGACCGGCCGGCGGATCATGGTCCGCCTCGTCAAGGGCGCCTACTGGGACGCGGAAATCAAGCGCGCGCAGGTCATGGGGCTTGCCAGTTACCCGGTCTACACCCGCAAGGCGCTGACGGATCTGTCCTTTCTCGCCTGCGCCCGGCGCCTGCTCGCCAACACGGACGCCTTTTATCCGCAGTTCGCCACCCATAACGCCATGACCGCCGCCTGCGTGCGGGAGATGGCGGGCGATTACGGCGACTACGAATTACAGCGCCTGCACGGCATGGGCGAGCCGCTGCATGACAGCCTGATCGAGAAAGGAACCCGCTCGCGCATCTATGCGCCTGTGGGCGGGCACAAGGAACTCCTCCCCTACCTGGTGCGGCGCCTGCTCGAAAACGGCGCGAATTCCTCTTTCGTCAATCAACTCTTCGATCCCGATCTCACCGTCGACGATGTTGTCTCCGATCCGGTCGAGGACGCGCGCGCGCTCGCCGTTTACGCGAACCCGCGCATTCCGGCGCCGCGCGACCATCTGAACGGCGAACGCCTCAGCGCCGCCGGCTGGGACCACACCCATTCGCCGACCGCGGAGGCCATGCATCCCGAGGCGCGCAAGCGCCTGCCCGCGGTCGCGGCCGCGCCCATTATCAACGGCGCCCCGAAACGCGGCGCCGGCGCCGCCATCGTCAACCCCGCCCGCCGGATCGACCGCATCGGCTCGGCGGAAGTCGCCGCCCCCGAGGACGTGCGCGCGGCCTGCGCCGCCGCCCGCGCCTATGCGGGACAGTGGGCCGCAACGGACAGGGCCGAGCGCGCGGCGACGCTGCGGCGCGCCGCCGACCTCCTGGAGACGCGCGGCGAGCGTTTCATCACGCTTGCGGTGTTCGAAGCGGGCAAGACCTGGCCGGACGCGGTTGCCGAAGTGCGCGAGGCGATCGACTTCCTGCGCTATTACGCCGACCGCGCCGAGGCGCTGGAGGGCGAACCGCTCGGCGTCGTCGCCTGCATATCGCCATGGAACTTTCCCCTGGCGATCTTTCTCGGACAGGCGGGCGCCGCCCTCGCCGCCGGCAACTGCGTCGTCGCCAAGCCGGCCGAGCAGACGCCGCTGATCGCGTTCGAGGCGGTCCGCCTGCTCCACGAGGCCGGCGTTCCGGGCGGCGCGCTGCATTTTCTGCCGGGCGACGGGCCGGCGGTCGGCGCGCCCCTGGTCGCCGATCCGTCCGTGGACGGCGTTGTCTTCACCGGCTCCACCGCGGCCGCGAAAGCGATCAAGCGCGCGCTGGTCGATACCGGGCGCCATGACGCGCCCCTGATCGCCGAGACCGGCGGGATCAACGCCATGATCGTCGATTCGACCGCGCTGCTGGAACAGGCCGTCGCCGACGTCGTCGCCTCGGCCTTTCAGAGCGCCGGCCAGCGCTGCTCCGCCTGCCGCGTCGTCTGCATTCAGGAGGACGCCGCCGACCGCTTCATCGAGATGCTCGCCGGCGCGATGGCGACGCTTGAGACGGGCGATCCGTCCCGCCTGTCGACCGATGTGGGCCCCGTCATCGACGAGGACGCGCGCAAGACCATCGAGCGCCATGTGGAGCGGCTCACCGCGGCGGCGACGCTGATCGCCCGCGCCCCGCTCGCGGATAACGCCGTCAACGGAACATTCACGCCGCCGGTCGCGTTTGAAATCGCATCGCTGGACATGCTGGAAGAGGAGATTTTCGGACCGGTCCTGCATGTCCTGCGGTTCAGGGGCAAGGCCCTCAAGGCGCTGGTCGAGCGGATCAACGCCCTCGGCTATGGCCTCACCATGGGGCTGCACACCCGCATCGACGGGGTCATGCGCGCCGTCGCCGGCCGCGCGCGGGTCGGCAACCTTTACGTCAACCGCAACCAGATCGGCGCCGTGGTCGGGGTGCAGCCCTTCGGCGGGGAGGGCCTGTCGGGCACGGGACCGAAGGCCGGCGGCCCGCATTATCTGCGCGCCCTCGTCAAGGCGCAGCCCGCGGCGCGAGCAGACGAGACGGCGGCGCAGGACGCCGCGCTCACGGTTCCCATTCGCTACGATACGGACAGTCTCGGCGCCGACGAAAACGCCGCGCTCGCCGCGGCCGACGCCGCCTATAGCGACTGGTCGGCCATGGACCGGTCGGCGATCCTCGCCGCCGCGTTCGCTGCGGACCCGGGCGCGGCCGCCGGCGCGGACGGGCAGACCGGCGGCGGCCTTGGCGACGCGGCGCGGCGCTGGGCGCTGGATCTGCAGGCCGGGCGCGAGCTTCCCGGCCCCGCCGGCGAAGCCAACACGCTCAAGCTGCGCGGGCGCGGCGTTGTCCTGTGCCTCGGTCCGGACGCCGACGCCCTGATGCGTCAGGTCGCGCTCAGCCTCGCCGCCGGCAACACGGCGCTCAGCGTCGGCGAGGCGCCGCCTGGCCTTGCCGACCGCCTTGAACGGCTCGGCGCGCCGAAAGGCGTTTACCATGCGCTGACCCGCCCGGCCGGCGCGGCGCTCCTGCGCGACGATCGCCTGCGCGCCGTCGTCTGCGACAGCGAGGCGGCGCGCGCCGGCCTGGAAGCGGCGCTGCGCGCGCGCGCCGGCGCCCTGATCCCGGTGCTGCGCGGCGAGGACGCGCCGTGGCGGTTCGCGGTGGAGCGCACGCTTAGCGTCAACACGACGGCGGCGGGCGGCGACGTTCGCCTGTTGTCGCTGGGCGAATAGGGCTAGGCTGATCTTTTTGCGGGCGGCGGCGCGCAGAACGGCGTGCAGAACGGCGCCGCCGCGGGCGGACGGGACCTGAAGGATTTTCGGGAGGGGGACTTTCGGGATTTTTCAGGGGTTTGTCGCGGCGCAGGAACCCTTCGCCGCACGCCGTCTTGCCAATCAATGAGGAGCGGTTTTCCTTGGCGTACAGAAAAGAGCAATCGAACATGACCACGGCGAACATCACGGCCAACATGGCGACACCCTACGAGTCGGAGCCTTTCCTCGCGTCTCCCGACGCCACGGGGCGCTGGATGAACTGGTTTTTCGCCGACAAGGGCCGGATGTTCTGGGTGCTGCAGGCGATCGGCTGGCCCGGTTTCGTGGTGTTCCACTTTTTCACCGTGTCTTCCTTCGTCGCCGGACGAAATCCGGACTCCCTTCTTTATTCCGTCGCCTCGTCCCTGATCGGTTTTTTGACCACCAGCATCCTCGCCCGTCCGATCTATCGCTTCGCGCGCCGGCAGGGGCCGATCCTTCTCCTCACCATCGTCCTGACCTCGACGATCTTCATGTCGATCCTGATGGGCGTGATGAAGGCGCAGACGTTCGGCATCCTGTTCGGCAACGCCTGGATGGACTTTCGCGGCGCGGTGATCGGCTCGTCGAACTTCATGTTCCTGATCATGCCCGACATGCCGGCGAACCTGTTGCTCCTCGGCTCCTGGGCGGGCTTTTATTTCGGCGTCAACTATTACCTCAACCTGCGCAACGAGACGCAGCGCGCGCTGGTCTCCGCGCGCCTCGCCGACCAGGCGCAACTGAAAATGCTGCGTTACCAGCTCAACCCGCATTTCCTGTTCAACACGCTGAACGCGATTTCGACCCTGGTCCTGGAAAAGGACGGCAAGGGCGCGAACGCCATGCTGACGCAGTTGTCGGCGTTCCTGCGCTATTCCCTCGACAGCGATCCGTTACAGAAAACAACGCTTGCGGAGGAAATCAGGGCGCTCCAGCTTTATCTCAAAATCGAAAAGACGCGCTTCGACGATCGCCTGACGGTCAATTTCGAGATTGACGACGCCGCGCTCGATGCGCTGGCGCCGTCCCTCATCCTTCAGCCGGCGATCGAGAACGCCATCAAATACGCCATCGCCAGGATGGAAAGCGGCGGCGTGATCACGGTCAGGGCGCGCGTGGATAATGACCGGCTGGTGATGGAGGTCTGCGACAACGGCCCCGATGCGCCGGACGATCCGGCGCGCCTTCTGAAAAACGAGACTGCGGGCGTCGGCCTTGTGAACATGCGCGAACGCCTCGCCTATCTTTACCAGGAGCGCAGCGCGTTCCGGCTGCTGCGCGTCGAGCCGCAGGGGCTGTGCGTGCGCCTCAGCATCCCGTTTGAAACCGCCGCGCCGAAAGATCGGCGGGCGCCGAGACCTTGATCCGATCATCCGCAATGCAACGCCAGGGGACAGCCAATGAGTGAAGACAAAATCCGCGTCATGCTGGTCGACGACGAACCGCTCGCCCTGCGCGGCCTGAAGCTGCGGCTGGAAGCGTTCCCGGAAATCGAGATCGTCGCCGAATGCGCCAATGGCCGCGAGGCGGTGAAGGAGATACGGGCGCAGGAGCCGGATCTGGTGTTCCTCGACATCCAGATGCCGGGCCTCGACGGTTTCGGCGTCGTCCGTGCACTGATCGGCTGTCCGGCGCCGCTGATCGTGTTCGTCACCGCCTATGACAAATACGCCATCGACGCGTTCGAGGCGAACGCCCTCGATTACATCGTCAAGCCGGTGGAGGAGGAACGCCTCAAGGACGCCGTGCACCGTGCTCGCGAAGCGCTGAAATCCAAGGCGGCGGCGAGCCGCGAGTCGCGCCTGATCGAAATGCTGGCCTCGCTCAGCGACGACGACCGCGACCGGATCAAGGAACTGATCAATGACGGCGAGTGGACGGAGAAACAGCGCTACACCGAGCGGCTGTCGTTCAAGGACGGCTCCAAGGTCGTTGTCCTGACCGCGGACGAAATCGAGTGGATCGACGCCGCCGGCGACTACATGTGCATTCACGCGGGCGGCAAGACCCACATCATCCGCGAGACCATGAAGGCGCTGCAACAGCGCCTCGACCCGGCGCGGTTCCAGCGGGTGCACCGCTCGGCCATCGTCAATGTGGGCAAGGTCCGTGAACTTCACCCCCACGCCAACGGCGAATACTTCCTGATCCTGGAAGGCGGGCAGGAATTGAAGCTTTCGCGCTCCTACAAGGAAGTGGTGGCGAGGTTCCTATAACCGGGAACGGGCTGCGCTCCGATTGCGCCCTGATTGCGCCCCGATTTCGATAGAACCGCGAAAGACCCGCGACAGGGCCGCCGATTGACCCTTCGAGCACGACCTGCCACATCTTGAGCAGCAACGGTCAAGGAGGCGGCGCCCATGCGCGAGACGTTTTACCAGCGAATTGACGAGACCCTGAACGACATCCGCGAACAGGGTCTGGAAAAGGTCGAGCGCCTGATCACCTCCGCCCAGGGGCCGGTCATCGATGTCGACCATAAAGGCGAGACCCGGCGCGTGCTCAATTTCTGCGCCAACAACTATCTCGGCCTCGCCGATCATCCGGAGATCGTCGCCGCCGCCAAGGCGACCATGGACGACTACGGCTTCGGCATGGCCTCGGTGCGCTTCATCTGCGGGACGACGGACCTGCACCGCAAGGTGGAAAAGGAGATCGCGGACTTTCTCGGCTATGAGGACGCGATCCTGTTCGCGGCCTGTTTCGACGCCAATGGCGGCGTGTTCGAGCCGCTGCTCGGCCCTGAAGACGCGATCATTTCCGACGCCCTCAACCACGCCTCGATCATCGACGGCGTCAGGCTGTGCAAGGCGAAGCGCTTGCGCTACGCGACGTCGGACATGGCTGACCTGAAGGCGAAACTTCAGGAGGCGGACGAGGTTGGCGCGCGGACCAAGCTGATCGTCACCGACGGCGTTTTCTCCATGGACGGCTATATCGCCAAGCTGGACGAGATCTGCGCGCTCGCCGACGAATTCGACGCCCTTGTCATGGTGGACGACTGCCACGCGACCGGCTTCATGGGACCGAAGGGCGAAGGCGCGCCCGCCCATTGCGGCGTCGCGCGCCGCGTCGACATCCTCACCGGCACGCTGGGCAAGGCGCTGGGCGGCGGCATGGGCGGCTATATCTGCGCCTCGGCCAACGTCGTGCATCTTTTGCGCAACCGGGCGCGGCCCTATCTCTTCTCCAACGCGCTGACGCCGGCGCTGCTCGGCGCGACCCTGAAAACGCTGGAGCTGGTGCGCGCCGGCGACGGTCTGCGCGCGCAGCTTTTCCGCAACGCCGAGCGTTTCCGGGCGCAGATGACCGCAGCGGGATTCACGCTCCTGCCGGGCGAGCATCCGATCATCCCGGTGATGATCCCCGACGCCCGGCTCGCCGGCGAGATGGCCGACGCCCTCATGGACGAGGGGGTTTATGTGACGGCGTTTTCCTATCCGGTCGTCCCCAAGGGCCAGTCGCGCATCCGCACGCAGATGTGCGCGGCCCATTCCGACGCGCAGGTCGACGAGGCGGTGACGGCGTTCGTGAAAGCGGGTAAAAAGCTCGGCGTCATCGGCTGAACCGCCGCACGCCGCGATCGCGGCCGCATGCCGGCCCGGCGCGGCGAACGCCCGCACCCCAAGGGAGGTCCTTATGAACGTCCGTCTTTTCTCCGTCGCCCTGTCCATGGCGGGCGCCGCGCTGTTTCTTTTCGCCGCGCCCGCCGCCGCGCAATGGACGCTGATGGGCGGGGAATCCCGGATCGGCTTTGTGTCCGTCAAGGCGGGCGACGTCGCCGAAAGCCATTATTTCCGCGAGATGAACGGCGCCGTCGACGCCGACGGCGCGGCCGAGATCCGCATCGCCCTCGACAGCGTCGAGACCAATATCGACATCCGCAACGAACGCATGCGGGCGTTTCTGTTCGAAACCGACACGCACCCGGAAGCGTTGATCGCCGCGACGGTCGATCTGGGCGCCTTTAGCGACCTGCCCGTGGGCGGACGCGAAAACGCCGCTTTCGCCGGCGAACTGACCCTGCACGGCGTCACCGCGCCGGTTGAAACCACGGTGACGGTCACGCGCATCGGCGAGAACCGCGTTCTTGTCGAGACCGCCGATCCGTTCATTCTTTATACAGATTTTTTCGACCTGGGCGCGGGCGTCGAAAAACTGCGCGAGATCGCCGGTCTTCCCTCGATCGTCCCGTCGTCTCCGGTGGCTGCGTCGCTGGTGTTCGAGCGGGAGGAATAACTTGCGGCGCACGCCCGCGGACAGACGCGCGAAAAACTGGAAACGTCCATGAAAGTCCTGACGCCATGAAAGCCCTGATGAAAGCAAAGCCCGAAGAAGGCATCTGGATGCTCGACACGGCGCGGCCCGAAATCGGCCCCAATGACGTCCTGATCAGGGTCAGGCGCACGGCGATCTGCGGCACGGACGTCCACATCTACAACTGGGACGACTGGGCGCGGAAAACCATCCCCGTACCGATGACCGTGGGGCACGAGTTTTCCGGCGAAATCGTCGAGATCGGCTCGGAGGTGCATCCGGAGCATTTCAAGATGAAAATCGGCGACCGGGTGTCGGCGGAAGGCCACGTCACCTGCGGCTATTGCCGCAACTGCCGCGCGGGCGAGCGCCATCTTTGCCGCAACACCCTCGGCGTCGGCGTCAACCGGCCGGGCTCCTTCGCGGAATATGTCGCGGTGCCGGCCTTCAATGTCTACAAGCTGCCGGCGGACGTCTCCGACGACATGGGCGCGATTTTCGACCCCTACGGCAACGCGGCGCACACCGCCCTCGCCTTCGATCTTGTCGGCGAGGACGTTCTTATCACCGGCGCCGGGCCGATCGGCATCATGGCCGCGGCGGTCGCCCGCTTCGCCGGCGCGCGGTACGTGGTGATTACCGACGTCAATCCCTACCGCCTTGATCTCGCCGCGAAAATGGGCGCGACCCGCGCCGTGGACGTCTCCAGGGAAGACCTCAAGGACGTCATGGCCGATCTCGGCATGACCGAGGGGTTCGATGTCGGCCTTGAGATGTCGGGCGTTCCGGCGGCGTTCCAGTCGATGCTCGACGCCATGAACCACGGCGGCAAGATCGCCATGCTCGGCATCATGCCCAACGGCGCCGGCGCCGACTGGGACAAGGTGATTTTCAAGGGCCTGGAGATCAAGGGCATTTACGGCCGGCGGATGTTCGAGACATGGTACAAGATGGGCGCGATGCTCCAGGCGGGGCTCGACCTCAAGCCGATCCTGACGCACCGCTTCCCGGCGGCGGAGTATCAGAAAGGCTTCGATGTCATGCGCTCCGGCCAGGCCGGCAAGGTCATTCTCGAATGGTAATTTTTAAGAAAACCGGTCTAGGGTAGTCGCAGGCGGCGGGCGCAATCGTTTTTCGCCGCCGGATCAACGCTTTCGCAATATTCGTTCAGAACAGCGCTTTCGCAACGACGCCCCTGGACCAACCTTCTCAGACCCGCGCCCCATGGCAGAGTTTCTCAAGTTTTTCGTCGGTTGTTTCGCGGTCCTGTTCATCGGCCTCGCAGCGTCCATGGCGCCGGCGCTTCCGGGCTCGGCGCCGTCCGCCGAGCAACGGTTGCGCGCCCTGGCCGCGCGGGCGCTCGACGAGGCCGGCGTCTCCTGGGCGGAGGCGACGATGCAGGGCCAGAAAGCCGTGATCGCCGGCGTCGCCCCGTCCCGGGACGCCCGCGACGCGGCGCTCGACATCCTCGCGACCAGCGCCGGGCCGGGCGGCGCCCTGTTCGGCGGCGTTACCCGGATCGACGCCCGCGCGGTAACAATCGCGCCGCAGGCGCCCGGCCCCGCGCCGCTCTCCGAAGACATCCCGCTGGATATCGCCGCGTCCGGTTCGGTCGAGCGGCGCGCCGACGTCGCGCCCGACCCTTTGGCCAGCCCGTTTGCCGCTCCCATTGCCGAACCGTCTCCGCAGGCGCGTTCACACGCCGCTTGCGACGCGCAGCTCTCCCGCGTCATCGCCGGGCAGTCGATTCGCTTCGCCTTCGCCCGGCGCGCGCCGGAAGCGTCGAGCCTGGCGGGCCTCGCCGCCCTCGCCGAGATTCTCACGGCGTGCCCCGACGTCCATCTGCGCATCACCGGCCACACCGACGCAACCGGCAGTCCGGCGCGGAATCTCCGCCTCAGCGAAAACCGCGCCGCCGCCGTCGCCGACGCGCTGACCGGTCTCGGCGTCGCGCCGGACCGTCTCGAGATTGTCGGACGCGGCGACGCCGAGCCGCTGTTCGACAACGCGACGGCCGAGGGGCGCGCCGGCAACCGCCGCATCGAAATCGCACCGTTCCGCCCCGGGGCCCCGGCCGAAGATACGACCGCGCGCGCGGCGCAACAGGAATGATGGAGTAAGCATGCTCTGGCTCGTCGCCCATATGCAGTTGCTGCTCTTCGCCGCGTTCTTCATCGGCCTCGGCGTCGGCTGGTGGATATGGGGCGCGCGCACGCCGCGGTCCGACGCCTTGCCTCCGCGCAAGGAGGCGCTTATGGGAACCCTGAACAGCGATTTCCGCCCGCCAGCCAACGCCGCGCCGGCGGCGGAGGCCGCGCCGCAAAAAGACAACGCAGCAGCCAGGGAGTAAGCGCGGGACCCCGTGTGTCCGGGCCCTGGCCGCCTGGAGACCCGTTTCATGATCCCACGTTACGCCCGCCCCGAGATGACCGCGATCTGGTCGCCGGAAACCAAATACCGCATCTGGTTCGAGATCGAGGCGCACGCGGCCGACCGCATGGCCGAGCTTGGGGTGATCCCGAAAGAGGCGGCTCGGGTGATCTGGGACAAGGGCCGCGAGGCGGCGTTCGACCCCGAGCGCATCGACGAGATCGAGCGCGAGGTCAAACACGACGTTATCGCTTTCCTCACCCACCTGGCGGAACATGTCGGCGAGGAAGCGCGCTTCGTGCATCAGGGCATGACGTCATCGGACGTGCTCGACACCTGTCTCTCGGTGCAACTGACGCGGGCGAGCGATCTGTTGCTGGCCGGCGTCGACCGGGTGCTGGCGGCGCTGAAAAAACGCGCCCTTGAGCATAAAAACGACGTCTGCGTCGGGCGCAGCCACGGCATTCACGCCGAACCGACCACCTTCGGGTTAAAACTCGCGACGTTCTATACGGAGTTTCAGCGGGGCCGCAAACGGCTGGAGGCCGCACGCGAGGAAATCGCCGTATGCGCCATTTCCGGCGCGGTCGGCACCTTCGCCAATGTCGATCCGTCCGTCGAAGCGCATGTGGCGAAGAAACTCGGCCTCGCGGTCGAACCCGTCTCGACGCAGGTTATCCCGCGCGACCGGCATGCGGCGTTTTTCGCCGCCCTCGGCGTTGTCGCCTCCTCGATCGAGCGCCTCGCGGTGGAGATCCGTCATTTGCAGCGCAGCGAAGTTCTGGAGGCGGAGGAATATTTCGCCAAGGGGCAGAAGGGCTCCTCCGCCATGCCCCACAAGCGCAACCCGATCCTGACCGAAAACCTCACCGGCCTCGCCCGCCTCGTGCGCATGTGCGTGACGCCGGCGATGGAAAACGTCGCCCTGTGGCACGAGCGGGACATCTCCCATTCCTCGGTGGAGCGCGGGATCGGCCCGGACGCCACCGTGCATCTCGACTTCGCGCTGCATCGCCTGGCGGGCGTCGTTGAAAACCTCGCCGTCTATCCTGCGCGCATGAAGAAAAACCTCGACAGCCTTGGCGGGCTCGTCTTTTCCCAGCGCGTTCTCCTGGCGTTGACGCAGGCCGGGGTCAGTCGGGAGGATTCCTACGCCTGGGTTCAGCGCAACGCCATGCCCGCCTGGCGCGGCGAAGGCCATTTCCTCGACAACCTGAAAGCCGACAAGGACGTGACCGGGAAGCTTTCGTCCGACGCGCTTGAGGCCCTGTTCGACCTTGGCTGGCACACCAAGCATGTCGATACGATCTTCGCACGGGTGTTCGACGGCGACTGAAGGCGCCCAGGCGCGGTGTGCTCGGCCGTTAGAGCCAATCGCGTTCAACGCGACTCACAATCGGCCCCGAAGCCCTAAGTGAAGCGCGCCCGCGAACCGCAGGACCGGCGGTCCGCTTTTGCTAGCGATGCGCCCTAGCTGTTGCGCTGGACGATCAGGTTGACAATGGCCGCGAAAAGACCCCCGACCGCGATCATGAACAGCGACGTCGTCATCGCGGTGGAAAAGTCCGACGCCGCAAACGGCCCGCCCGCCGCCAGGGCCGCGGCCGGCGCGGGATCGGCGTAGCCCGCCGGCGTCGCAACGCCGAGGAACGGCGACAGGTGAACGAGGACGGCCCCGAAAAACGGCAGCACGCCGATCAGCGCGCCGAGCCGGCGCGTCATCGGCAGGATGACGAGAACGCCCGCCGCAAGCTCCAGCGCGCCGACGGCGTAGTTGAGCCATGGATAGGCGAGATCGGCGAAAGGCGCGCCGAGACCGGTCGCCTTGTACTCGATATACGGAAAAATATGCGCGCCGCCGGTGAACTTCGTCGCGCCGAAAACAATCAGAAACCCGCCCACGGCAAGGGCCAGCGCCCATCGCATGATTGTCATGATGATCTCTCCCGAAAACTGCTCCCTGGAACGGACATATATCCCGTTTCGCGCCGACGCGGAAATCAGGAGGCGTTCACGCGCGCGCACGCTTTCGACAGTGACGGCGCGTCCGGCGCGCGCGCGTTTTTTATCCACGGAGCCGCGCCCGCGCGCTGGCGCCGCATTGCATCGGCGCCGCCGGCGCGTCATAGGAGCGCGATGGACGATCCCGTCGAACAATTCGGCGCCGCGCCGGCGGCGCAACGCTCATGGCTGCGCGCCATGGGCCGGGGCTTGCGCAAGCGCTGCCCGCAATGCGGCCGCGGCGGGCTGTTCGCCGGATATATTCGCACCGCCGACGCCTGTCCGGCCTGCGGCCTCGACCTCACCGGGCACCGCACCGACGACGCGCCGCCCTATGTGACGGTGATGATCGTCGGCCACCTTGCTATTCCCATCGCCCTCGCGGTTCGCCAGTTGGCCGAGCCGCCCCTGTGGCTGCAATTCGCCATCTGGCTGCCGGCGATCGCGATCGCGACATTCTGGACTCTGCCGGCGGTCAAGGGCGCCTTTGTCGGGCTGCAATGGGCGAACCGCATGCACGGCTTCGCCGGCGCGGACGCGGACCCGACCGCGGACGCCTGAAAGCCGACCCGCTGAAAGTCGCCCGCATGGGCCTTATCGGTCTTGACAAAGACCCGGCGATGAGTAGGTTCCGCGTTCGCCGCGCGGGATATGCGGCAAGGAGAAGGAATCATGGCCAAGCCGACAACCGTAAAAATCAGGCTGAACTCGACCGCCGGCACGGGATACTTTTACGTTACGAAAAAGAACACCCGCACCATGACCGAAAAGCTCGTGCTCCGGAAATACGATCCCGTCGCGCGCAAGCATGTCGAGTTCAAGGAAGGCAAGATCAAGTAGGCCGGCCGCCACGCCGCCCCGCGCCCTTGACGACGCCCCTCTTCCTTGCACGACTTCCCCGCATGACTTGCCTGCACCATGCCGGCGACCGGCCGCGGCGCGCGGGACCCCGTTAGGGGCAAAACGATAAGCATAAAAAGACGAAGCCGCCCTTCTCCGGGCGGCTTTTTTGATGGTTCGCCTTGAAGACCTGGGCGCGGCGGCGCTCCCGGCCTGGCCGGTCAGGCGGCGCTTTTGATCACCCGGTTGCGCCCGCCGGTTTTCGCCACGTAAAGCGCGTCGTCGGCGCGTTTGATGAGCTTTTGCGGGCTGTCTTCGTCCGGCCCGTTTTCCGTCGAGGCGAGGCCGATGCTGACCGTGATTTCCAGTTCCCTGCCGGCGTCGTCCCCGGCGAACTTGTCCGCGGCGATCTCCTGGCGCAGGCGCTCGGCGACCACCGTCGCGAAACTCATTTCCGTGTCCGGCATGGCGATGAGGAACTCCTCGCCGCCATAGCGGCAGGCGAGATCGATGCCCCGCACCGCGTTGGAAATGCGTCCGGCGAATTGCTGGATCACCTTGTCGCCCACGTCGTGACCGTGATTGTCGTTGATCTGTTTGAAGTGATCGATGTCGAGGATCATCACCGACAGCGGCCGCCCGGACCAGCGGGCGCGGTCGAACATGGCGCTCATATGGCTGGCGAGGTAACGCCGGTTGTAGAGCCCGGTCAATTGATCCGTCACCGCCATTTCAAGGCTCGCCTGGAAGGACGAGCGCAACTGGTCCACATAGGACTTGCGCCGGAGCTGGGTCGCCACCCGCGCGGTCAGTTCGTTGCGGTCGACCGGCCGGGTCAGGTAGTCGTTGACGCCGATCTCCAGCGCGCGCACCAGCTTGCGGGTGTCGCCCTGGCGCACCACGGCGAGGATCGGCGTCAGGCGCGTTTCCTCCATGGAGCGGATGGACGAGCACAGACGAAGCGGGTCGGCGTCTTCCATGGACAAGTTGACGATGAAAAGATCGACTTCCTCGCCGCGGGCGCGGTCGATCGCGTCGTCCGCGTCGCGCTCATGGGCCACGAGATGACCGGCCGGTTCGACGGCGGCCTTGATCCGTTCGACCTGGTCTTCATTGTCGTCGATGACGAAAAGCCGGCAGGCGTTGATCTGCGCGTTCAGCTCGATATTGTCGACGACGCCCAGCCCCTTGCCCGTCGCGTAGCGCGCGCGCAACTCGTCGGTCATCATCTTCAGGCGGCTGAGACTGCGCACCCGCGCGAACAGCGCGATGTCCTCGACCGGCTTGGTCAGGAAATCGTCCGCGCCCGCCTCAAGGCCGGCGATGCGGTCAGCCTGCTGATCAAGTGCGGTGACCATGACGATGGGGATGTGCATGGTCTCCGGCGAGGCCTTCAGCCGGCGGCAGGCTTCGAATCCGTCCATCAAGGGCATCATCACGTCGAGCAGGATGATGTCCGGCTGTTCGCGCCTCGCGATGTCGATCGCCTCGGCGCCGGAATAGGCGGCGAGGACGTCGAAATACTCCGCGCGCAGCTTTGCTTCGAGGAGTTTGACATTAGGTTCAAGGTCGTCGACGACTAGTACGCGCGCCGTCATACATGCCCCCTAGGCGGTTTCTCCATTCCGCCGAATCCTAATCCAAATACCTTTTCACTTTCTCAAGAAACGAGACCACCGAGATGGGTTTGGCGATATAATCCTCGCATCCGCCCTGCCTGATGCGCTCTTCATCGCCTTTCATGGCGAAGGCGGTGACGGCGATCACGGGGATGTCGGTCAACGCTTCATTGCTCTTGATTTTTTTCGTGACCTCAAGGCCGGAAAACTCCGGCAACTGGATGTCCATCAGGATCAGATCCGGCACGTGGTCGGCGGCGAGCTTCAACGCCTCCGGACCGGTGCGCGCTTCGAGCGTATTGTAGCCGTGCGCTTCGAGCAGATCACGAAACAGCTTCATGTTCAGCTCGTTGTCCTCAACGATCAGCACCGTCTTGGGCAGCGCGGAGTATTCCAGCTTTTCCATGGCAGACATAATACGCCTTTACGCTTTGAGCGGCGTCGAATCAGCGCCGCCGGATATAAATTTTTGCGCGAAAGGTCTTAATTGATTGTTTATCCTGAATGCCTGAAATCTTAACGATCGCCGCCATTGCCGCTTGAATATTTGAATTTTGGAACAAAAACAACATATTAACGCTATCTGCCGGGATTGTCATAAGGTGCTGGAGGCGCCGCCCGACCGGGGATGTCCGGCCTGTGGCGGACGGCGCGTCCTCGCCCATGCGGAACTGTTCGCCCTTTCCATCGCCCATCTCGACTGCGACGCCTTCTACGCGGCGATTGAAAAACGCGACAATCCGGCTCTGGCGGACCGGCCGGTGATCGTCGGCGGCGGCGCGCGGGGGGTGGTCTCGACCTGCTGCTATGTCGCGCGCACCTATGGCGTGCGCTCGGCGATGCCGATGTTCAAGGCGCGGCGCGCCTGTCCGGAGGCGGTGATCATCAAGCCGGACATGGCGAAATACGCCGAGGTGGGCCGGGCGGTGCGCCGGATGATGCTCGATCTGACGCCGCTGGTGGAGCCGCTTTCCATCGACGAGGCGTTCATGGACCTTACCGGCACCGAGCGGCTGCATGGCGGCCCGCCGGCGCTGACCCTCGCCCGGCTCCAGGCCCGGGTCGAGCGCGACCTCGGCGTGACCGCCTCGATCGGCCTGTCGCACAACAAGTTCCTCGCCAAGATGGCCTCCGATCTCGACAAGCCGAACGGGTTCGCGGTCATCGGCAAGGCGGAGACCCTCGATTTTCTCGCCCGCCAGCCGGTGTCGATGATCTGGGGCGTGGGCAAGTCGTTCACCGCCGCCCTGGAGCGGGACGGCGTGACCCATGTGGGCCAGCTTCAGGGGATGGACGAGAAGACCCTCGCCAAGCGCCATGGGGAGATGGGCCTGCGCCTGGCGCGCCTTGCGCGCGGCGAGGACGCGCGCGCCGTCAAGCCGGAGCGGGAGACCAAGTCCCTGTCTTCGGAGACGACCTTCGACGCCGATGTCAGCGACGTGCAGCGGCTTGAGGACGTGCTGTGGGAGCTATGCGAGAAAGTCTCGGCACGGATGAAAACGAGCGGCTTCGAGGGCCGCGTCGTGACCCTGAAGCTGAAAACCGCCGATTTCAAAACCGTCACCCGCCGCCGCACCCTGCACGAGCCGGCCAACCTCGCCCGCACCGCCTTCGCCGCCGCCAGACCGTTGCTGCACGAAACCGCCGCCGGCAAGGCCTACCGCCTGATCGGCGTCGGCTTTTCCGACCTCACCATGGCGGGCGCGAACCCGAGCGCTGATCTTTTCGGTGATGCGGTCCGTAAAATGGAAGCGCAGGAAAAAGCCATCGACGCTCTCCGCGACAAGTTCGGCCGCGACGCGGTGCGGGCCGGGCGCGCCCTGCGTCTTCGCCGCGACTGAAACAGCGGCGCCGCCGGGACGTCGCTGCGATTGACCTCGCGGCGCGAAACGCCAACAGTGATTTTCGTTCGTTCGATTCAGAAAAAGGCTGCTCAATGTCTTCCGTAGATGCCCGCCTCGCCGAGCTTAACATCGTCCTGCCGGAGCCTGTGGCGCCGGTCGCCAACTATGCGCCCTTTGTCGTCACCGGGAACCTGGTCTTCATTTCCGGGCAAGTGTCCATCGGGCCGAACGGCCTTGTGACCGGAAAAGTCGGCGCGGCCCTCACCATCGAGCAGGGTATCGAGGCGGCGCAAGCCTGCGGCGTCAACCTGATCGCGCAACTGAAAGCTGCCTGCGCGGGCGATCTGGGCCGCGTCCGGCGTGTGGTGAAACTGGGCGGGTTCGTCAATTGCAATCCCGATTTCGTCGACCAGCCGAAAGTGGTCAACGGCGCCTCGGATCTCATGGTTGCGGTGTTCGGCGACGCGGGCCGCCACGCCCGCGCCGCGGTCGGCGCACCCGCCCTTCCCCTTGACGCGGCCGTCGAAGTCGACGGCGTTTTCGAGATCGCCTGATGGCTGACGGCGGCGCGGCGCTGACGGCCCGCACGGTCTCGTCCATCGACGAGATCGACGCGCGGACATGGGACGCGCTCGCGAACCCCAAGGCCGAGAGCGACGCCGGCCCCCCCTGGCTCTACAATCCGTTCGTGTCCCACGCCTTTCTCAGCGCCCTGGAAGCCTCCAAGTCGGTCGCGCCGGAAGCCGGGTGGGCGCCGTCCCACCTGGTGCTGGAGGAAGACGGGGCCGTCGTCGGCGCCGCGCCGATTTACGCCAAGGGGCACAGCCAGGGCGAATACATCTTCGATCATCACTGGGCGGACGCTTACGCCCGCGCCGGCGGGCGGTATTATCCCAAGCTTCTCTGCGCGGCGCCGTTTACGCCCGTCCCCGGCCCGCGCCTGCTCGCCCCGTCGCCCTCGGCGCGGCTGAATCTCGCTCTCGCCCTGCGCCAGATCGCGGGCCGCATGGGCGTATCCTCCGCCCATGTGAACTTCGTCACCGAAGACGACCACGACCTGCTCGGCCAGGCCGGGTACCTGTCGCGGATCGGCGAGCAATATCACTGGTTCAATCGCGGATACGAAACCTTCGACGATTTCCTTGCCGCCCTGTCCTCGCGCAAGCGCAAGGCTGTCCGGCGCGAGCGGCGCGAGGCGGTCGCCGACGGCCTTGTCGTCCGCAGGCTGATCGGCGCGGAGATCGAGGAGCGCCACTGGGACGCCTTCTGGCTGTTCTATCAGGACACCGGCGCGCGGAAATGGGGAACGCCTTATCTTATCCGGACGTTTTTTCGCCTGATCGCCGAGCGCATGGCGGACGATCTTCTGCTCATCGTCGCCGAACGGGACGGCGCGCCGATCGCCGGCGCGCTCAATTTCATCGGCGGCGACGCGCTCTACGGCCGCTACTGGGGGTGTACGGAGGATGTCCCGTTCCTGCATTTCGAAATCTGCTACCATCAGGCGGTAGAGTTCGCGATCGAACGCCGGCTCGCCCGCGTCGAGGCCGGCGCCCAGGGCCAGCACAAGATCGCCCGCGGCTATGAGCCGGTCCCCATCCGCTCCGCCCACTGGATCGAGAACGACGGTTTCCGCGAAGCCGTCGCCCGCTATCTGGAGGACGAGCGCGACCACGCCGGCGCGGAGATCGAGGCGCTGAAGGATTTTACCCCGTTCAGGAAATCATGAGCCTGCTTCGCGACATTGGGACGATTTACGACCCGGAGGAGGCTTACGTGGCGCACGGCTTTTTACGGGCGAACGGGTTTCATGCGCTGCTTGACAATGTCGCCATGCTGGGCGTCGATCCGACGATGCGCGTCGCACTTGGAGGACATCGCCTTCTCGTCCCCGCCGCCGAAGCGGAAGAGGCGTCGGCATTGCTTCGCGCCGCGCGCGCCGCGTCCAACAAGGCCGCCCGGCCCTGTCCAGCCTGCGGCGGGGAAGATTACCGCCGCCCCAAGGGATGGCTGTTTCCGGCGGCCTTTCTCTTTTTGTTTGGCGCTATCGCGCCTTTTGCGCGCAACTCCGGCTATCTTGAATGCCGCCATTGCAAAACCCGCATTGACCGCAATGATGGTTGGGAACAGGAGCCCCATGAAAGTCATCAAACGCACCCATAACCAGCATGAAGCCAGGATCATCGTCAGCTATCTGAACGCCCACGGGATCGACGCTGAGCTGCTCGACGGGGCGATCAATTCGGTTCTGCCGATCATGCCGGGCGGGGTGCGCATCGCCGTGCCGGAAGGCCAGGAAGCCCGCGCGCGCGCCCTGCTCCAGAACGCGCAGGCGGGCGGCGCGGCCATCACCGAGGAGGACGCCCCATGAGCCTTGACGCCCCTTACGACCCGCACAACATCTTCGCCAAAATCATCGCCGGCGACATGCCCAGCGTTCAGCTTTACGAGGACGACGACACGCTCGCCTTCATGGACGTTTTTCCGCAAAGCGAGGGGCACTGCCTCGTCGTGCACAAGACCGCGCCGGCGACGAACCTTCTCGCCATTGAGCCGCAAGCCCTCAGCGCCGTGATGAACGGCGTACAGAAGATTACAAAAGCCGTCGTCAAGGGGCTCTCCCCCGACGGCGTGCGCGTTGCGCAGTTCAACGGCGCCCCGGCGGGCCAGACAGTGTTTCACCTGCATTTTCACGTGATCCCGGTCTATGAGGGCGCCGCGCTCGGCGCGCATGCGAGCGGCGGCCCGGCGGCGCCGGACGTGCTGGAGCCGGTCGCCGCGAAAATCCGCGCCGCGCTCTGACGCGCCGCTCTGACGCGCCGCTTTGGCGCGCCGCTTTGGCGCGCCGTTCTGGCGTGGCGTTTTGGCGCGCAAGCCGGGTCGTCCATCACGCAGTCGTCATCGCGCGCACGCTCCTGTGTTTTGCGCGTGAGGCGCGCTCGCGCCTATCTCATCGCGTATCGGCGCAAGGGATGTCGCTCACCGGCCCTTCGCTCACCATACGCAGAAGGAGACCGTATATGAGACAACGCAGTTTCGCGTTCAGCGCCTTTGCCGCTGTCGCGCTGACCGCCGCCGCCTTCGCCGCCCCCGCCGGCGCGTCCCTCGACGCCGCGGCCGCCCAGGAAACGGCGCAAGCCCCCCTGCACCAGGGCGCGTGGAGCAAGAAAACCTACAGGGCCGCGGGCGCCTGGTCTATTTATGCGGAAAACGGCAAAACCTACGTCAAGCTCTCCAGCGATTTCCGCACACGGAACGGGCCGGATCTGAAAATCTTCCTCTCGCCCCTGGCCGCGGCGGACGTCAACGGCGGCAATGCGACGGACGGGTCCGTATTGATTGCTCCGCTCGCCAGCAACGCCGGCGAACAGGTCTATGAAATTCCGGCCTCGGTCGACCTTGCCGATTATCGCTCGATCCTGATCCACTGCGAGCGATTTTCGAAACTGTGGAGCGCGGCGGACCTTGCATAAGCCTCGTCCCGACACCACATAAGATATCAGAAAGCGGGGCGCGCACGGCAAATCCCCTCCCCCCACGACGGCGCGCCCACGCGAAAAGGAGCCGCTGCATCCTGAACGATGCGGCGGCTTTTTCGTATGCGGTTGCTGTGGCGTTTATGTGCGGTTAACGGGCGGAGTTTCCGCCGCCGGGCAATTTGCGCGTGGATACGCCCGAGCGGCAATGCGTCTTTTCCCCGGCACCCGTGCGAGGGAAGCCCGGCTCCCGGATGCTGCCGGCGCTATTCCACCAGCGCCGGCACATTGCCGTTGTCGTCGCCGCTGTCTTTCGGCTTTTCGGAGCCTTCAGTGTCCGGAATATACTCGAAGGCGAGCTTGTCGGCGTCGGTCTCATCGACGAGCACCTTAACCACGCCGCCGTTTTTCAGGCTGCCGAAAAGGATCTCGTCGGCGATCGGCTTCTTGATGTGCTCCTGGATGGTCCGCGACAGCGGGCGGGCGCCCATCTCGTCGTCGAAGCCTTTCTTCGCCAGCCAGTCGGTCGCGTCCTTGCTGAGTTCGAAGGTGACGCTGCGGTCGGCGAGTTGGGCTTCGAGCTGAAGCACGAATTTCTCGACGATGCGGTTGATGATCGCCGGGGACAGGCCGGCGAAATTGATGATGGAGTCGAGCCGGTTGCGGAACTCCGGCGTGAACATGCGCCGGATCGCGGCGTCGGTTTCGTCGGATTTCTTGCCGCCGGCGAAGCCGATGGCGAATTTCGCCGCGTCCGCCGCGCCCGCATTGGTGGTCATGATGATGATCACGTTGCGGAAGTCGATCTTGCGGCCGTTCGTATCGGTCAACTGGCCGTTGTCCATCACCTGCAGGAGAATGTTGAAAATCTCCGGGTGCGCCTTTTCGATTTCGTCGAGCAGGAGCACCGAATGCGGGTGCTGGTCCACCGCGTCGGTCAGCAGGCCGCCCTGGTCGAAACCCACATAGCCCGGCGGCGCGCCGATGAGACGCGAGACCGTGTGCCGCTCCATGTATTCCGACATGTCGAACCGGATCAGTTCGACGCCGAGGGCGAAGCCGAGCTGTTTGGCGACCTCGGTCTTGCCGACGCCCGTCGGCCCGGCGAAGAGATAAGAGCCGATCGGCTTGTTCGGCTCGCGCAGGCCGGCGCGGCTGAGCTTGATCGCGGCGGCGAGCTGGTCGATCGCCTCGTCCTGGCCGAAGACGACCCGGCGCAGGTCCTCGCCCAGTTTCTGCAACCGCTCAGTGTCGGATTTCGACACGGATTTCGGCGGGATGCGCGCCATTTTCGCGACAACTTCCTCGATCTCGCCGGTGTCGATCGTCTTCGCGCGCTTGTCTTCGGGAAACAGCATCTGCCGCGCGCCCGCCTCGTCGATCACGTCGATCGCCTTGTCCGGCAGCTTGCGGTCGGTCATGTATTTCGACGACAGCTCGGCCGCGGCGCGGATTGCTTCGTTCGTATACGTGATGTTGTGATGATCCTCGAAATAGGGCTTCAGGCCTTCGAGGATTTTCACCGTGTCCTCCTGGGACGGCTCCAGCACGTCGATTTTTTGGAACCGCCGCGCCAGCGCGCGGTCCTTTTCGAAATGCTGGCGGTATTCCTTGTACGTCGTCGACCCCATGCAGCGCAGCGCGCCCGATTGCAGCGCCGGTTTCAGCAGATTGGAGGCGTCCATCGCGCCGCCGGACGTGGCGCCGGCGCCGATCACGGTATGGATCTCGTCGATGAAGAGGATTGCGTCCTCATGCTCTTCGAGTTCCTTCAGGACCTGTTTGATGCGCTCCTCGAAGTCGCCGCGATAGCGTGTGCCGGCCAGGAGCGCGCCCATGTCGAGGGCGTAGATGGTGGCGTCGGCCAGGACCTCGGGCACTTCCTCGTCGACGATCTGGCGCGCGAGCCCCTCGGCGATGGCGGTCTTGCCGACGCCGGGATCGCCCACCAGGAGCGGGTTGTTCTTGCGCCGGCGGCACAGAACCTGAATCGAGCGCTCGACTTCCGCGCCGCGGCCGATCAGCGGGTCGATCTTGCCCGCGCGCGCCTTGGCGTTGAGATCAACGCAATAGGCGTCGAGCGCGCTTTCCGTCTTCGGTCCGCCGGGCCCGGCCTCGGCGGCCTGGTCCTCCGACGCGCCGCGGGGCGGGCGGTTCTGGGTCTCGCCCGGCCGTTTGGCCAGACCGTGGGAGATGTAGTTAACGGCGTCGAAGCGCGACATGTCCTGGGCCTGGAGAAAGTGCGCCGCGTGGGATTCGCGCTCGGCGAAAAGCGCGACGAGCACGTTGGCGCCTGTGACTTCCTCGCGTCCGGAGGACTGCACGTGAATGACCGCGCGCTGAATGACGCGCTGGAAGCTCGCCGTCGGCTTGGCCTGTTCCTCGTTTTCGAGGGTCAGGTTGGTCAGCTCGTTGTCGATGAAGTCGTGAAGGTTCCGGCGCAGAACGTCAAGGTCGACATTGCATGCGCGCATCACCGCGGCGGCGTCGCGGTCGTCGGTCAAGGCCAGCAGGAGGTGCTCCAGCGTGGCGAGTTCGTGCTCGCGCTCGGTCGCGATGGCGATGGCCCGATGCAGGGCCTCGTCGAGACTTTTGGAAAATGACGCCAACTGACTACTCCCGTTCCATGGTGCATTGCAGGGGATGCTGATTGCGCCGCGACAGCTCCATGACCTGCGCAACTTTCGTCTCGGCGATTTCGTAAGTGTAAACGCCGCATACGCCGACGCCGTTCTGATGAACGTGCAGCATGACGCGGACCGCTTCTTCCGGATCTTTCTTGAAAATGGCCTGAAGCAGCCACACGACGAATTCCTGCGGCGTGTAGTCGTCGTTCAGCAGGAGCACCTTGTAAAGCGATGGCCGCTTGGTCTTCGGCGCGGTCTTCGTGACGACGCCGACGCCCTGTCCCGGCTCCTGATCGTTTTCCTGGTCCTCAGCCATAACCTCTTATATTTCCAAAAAACGCTTTCAACACCGTTACGCTGCGCGCCCGGCGGCGTCGCTCAGCGCTTCATAGATATGTAACCACGTAAGGTTGAAAAGACGCAAATGGTGTTTTTGCCGATTCCCGTGAGGATTTGGCGCGCGTCGCTAGGACGCGGCGGGCGCGCCCTTCCCGCCTGCACGACCCGATCGCCGCGCGGCGCGGCGTTAGAGCAGCGTCGCCGGAACCAGACGGAACAAAGCGTTTTCACGGTTTTATGAACGGCGCTGGCTGCAGATCCGATTGCAGATCGGGTCGAGGGTCTGATTGCGGATCTGACCGGGGATCCGTCTGTGCCGGGGATCCGTCTGTAAAGAGGATCTCGCTGCAAAAATAGCGAAGCCCGGCGCTGTGGCCGGGCTTCGGGTACGCTACTGACGCTACTGATCTACTGACGCAACAAGGTACAAACTCTTGACGCGGCGTAGGCTTACGGACGGTACGCCTGAACTTTTTCGACGAACTCGCCATAATGCGCCGTCAGGGGCTCGACGGTTTCTTTCGCGGTCTCGATGACGATGTCGGTGACTTTGCTGACCTGTCCGAGATTGGCTTCGATCGTCTTACGCACGAGTTCGCGGTTGAGTTCAACCGCTTCCTGAACGTTGCTCGCCGCGCTCGCCGCTTTCGCGTTTTCAAGGCCTTCTTCCAGCGCCGTCTTGGTGAACGTCGATTGTTCGGACGTCAGCTTTTCGAAACCCTTGGCGAAAGCGCCGGCGGAAGCCATCACCGCCTCGACGGAGCCTTTCTGGAAATCCGCCATGGCGGTCATGCTCTCGGCGATCTTCTCGTAACCTTCCTTGAAGGTCTCCGGGTTGATGTTCATCATCTTTTCGAACGCATCCGCGCCGTTCGCGGTTTTCTTGCTCGCAGCCATTGCCGGCTCCTTTCCGATAAACCTGCGCCGTTAGCGCAACAGGCTGTTAATGCTGTACTTTACCTAACTGTGCGCATCCCGTGAAATGCGCTTTGTGCAGTGCAACATAAGCCTGCCCGCAACCATGTCAAGGGGCTTTTGCTGCGCCGCACAAAAATAAATCCGGAATGGTAAAGGCTTTGTTAAGAATGCGTTTACTGCGTTGGGCGATCCTTAACCCTGACGACGGAAAACGGCACGGGGCTTGCTCAACATTCATCATGGATGGGGCGCATCGCTGATAAGGCGGCTCGCGCGCCGCGATGCGTCGGCGTGGCGTGTTCGGCGGCCGGCGACTGCGGCGATCAAAACGCCGCGAGCCGCATGGCCGATGTCGCGCAAAAGTCAGGGCGGGGGCGCTCGTCTTATTGAAAACCGTACCGGAATGGGCGAGGGTCGCGAAATGACAGTTTTCTTGCGGTTTGCGGCGGCACTGGTCTGTGTTGCATTGGCGTCGGCGCTGGGCGCCGCACCCGCATACGCCAATTCGAAATACGCCGCTTTCGTCGTGCACGCCGACTCCGGCGATGTCCTGTTCGACCGGTATTCGACGGGCCGCCGCTACCCCGCCTCGCTCACCAAGGTCATGACCCTTTACCTCCTGTTCGAGCAACTGGAAGCCGGCGACGTCACTCTTAACACGAAGCTTAAAATTTCCGCCCGAGCGGCGGGCCAGCCGCCGTCGAAACTCGGGCTGAACGCCGGCTCGACCATCACCGTGGAAGACGCGATCAAGGCGCTTGTGGTGCGCTCGGCCAATGACGTCGCGGTCGTGGTCGCCGAGCACATATCCGGCTCGGAGTGGAAATTCGCCCAGAAGATGACTGAGCGCGCCCGTGATCTTGGCATGCGGCGCACGGTGTTTCGCAACGCATCCGGCCTGCCCAATTCGAAACAGGTGACGACAGCGCGCGACATGGCGACCCTGGCCGCGCGCATGTCGCAGGATTTTCCGCAATATTTCCATTACTTCAGGACCACGCGCTTCGCCTGGAACGGGCGCACCTACCGCACGCACAACAAGCTTATCGAGTCGTTCGAAGGGGCGACCGGGCTGAAAACCGGCTACACAAGGCGGTCGGGCTTCAATCTGGCGACCACCGCCGAACGCGACGGCCAGCGCCTGATCGGCGTGGTTCTCGGCGGGCGCTCCGGCGTGACCCGCGACCGCCACATGCGCGACATCATGAACCGCGCCTTCGCGGAGATCGAGAAACGGCCGACGCTGATCGCCGCCCTGCACCGCCGCAAGCCCGAGCCGCGGCTGAAACCGACCCTCATGGCGAAGATCGAGGCGGAACGCGCCGCGCCGACCGTCGGCGGCAACGAAGCGCTGCGCAACGAGATCCGCCTCGCCGCCGCCGCCCTTGGCGGCGAGACGCCTGCGCCGCCTCCCGCTGAACATGCTCCCGCTGAACAGGCGGTCGCTGAACAGGCCGACGCCGCCGGTCCGGACATCCTCGGCGTGCTGATCGCCTCGACTGCCGAATCCCGGGGCTTCGCCTCGCAGAGCGCGCAGCTTCGGACCGCCCCGACGGACGATTTCAACGAGTATGAACGCAACCGGCTCGCGGCGCTGATATCGCAAGTCGATCCGCGCGGCGAAGGCGATCTCGAATCGCTGCTTGAAGCGCAATGGAGCGTGCAGATCGGCGCCTATTCCACCAAGGCGCTGGCGCAGCGCGAGCTTGAGGAAGCGGTTCTGAAGGCCGGGCTGTCGGACCGCGCCCGCATGGTCACCCCGATGCGCAAGGAAGACGGCGCCGCCCTTTACCGCGCGCGCATCACCGCGATGACGGAAGGCGAAGCCAACCTCGCCTGCGAGACGCTGAAAAAGAAAAACATCGCCTGCTTCGTCGTCTCCGACGCATCGCAAGCATCCGGCGTCAAAGCATTCGGCTTGGCCGGCGACGCGCAATAAGCGCCCGTCAGGCAAGCTTTCCGGGGCGCGCTATCACGAGACAAGGCGCTCAAGGCGCGCGCCGCGTCACCCGTCTCGATGATCCTTTGCCGATGATCCTTGGTCCGTGATCCTTGCCGCATGGCGACAGTCCCCGTCGGCGACCGCGCCGTGTCCGGACAAGCCGCCGCCGCAACATCTTTTTTGCACTCGCAGGACGCATCGCCTATGGTGCGTATCCCATTTTCGGGAGGAAACAATGACAAAGCCAGCCGTTATTCCCGTCAGCGACATCGCGCTGAAACACACCCGCACGGACAAGGCCGAGGCCGATCGCCTGCGCGCCATGGCGGCGGGCGAGCCGGAAAAATTCTGGTCGGCCGTCGCTGAGCGGGTCGCCTGGTCGACGCCCTTCACCGAAATCAAGGACGTTTCCTTCGACGCCGAAGATCTGCATATCCGCTGGTTTGCGGACGGCAAGCTCAACGCCTGCGTCAACTGTCTTGACCGCCACCTGCCCGACCGCGCGGCCGACCCCGCGATCATCTGGGAAGGCGACGACCCCGCCGACCACAAGATCATCACCTACGCCGAGGCGCTGGAGGAAACCTCGCGCATGGCGAACCTTTTGAAGGCCCGCGGCGTCGGCCGCGGCGACCGGGTGGTGATCTACATGCCGATGATCCCGGAGGCGGTGTTCGCCATGCTCGCCTGCGCGCGCATCGGCGCGGTGCATTCCGTCGTTTTCGGCGGCTTTTCGCCGGAGGCCATCGCCAGCCGGATCGAGGATTGCGGCGCGGTCGCCGTCGTCACCGCCGACGAGGGCGTGCGCGGCGGCAAGCGCGTGCCGCTGAAGGCCAATGTCGACGCGGCCCTGGCCAAGGGCGGCCACGCCGGCATGGAGGCCGTGCGTCTCGTTCTCGTGGTGGAGCGCACCGGCGCCGCCGTGGAGATGCGGGCCGGGCGCGATCTTTTCTGGTTCGGCGAGGCGCGCGACGACGTCTCTCCGGAATGCGCGCCGGAGGAGATGGGCGCCGAGGACCCGCTGTTCATTCTCTACACGTCAGGATCCACCGGCAAACCGAAAGGCGTTTTGCACACCACCGGCGGCTATCTCGCCTGGGCGGCGTACACCCACGAACTCGTCTTCGACTACAAGCCCGGCGAAATCTATTGGTGTACGGCGGATGTGGGCTGGGTGACGGGCCACAGCTACATCGTCTACGGCCCGCTGGCGAACGGCGCGACGACGCTGGTGTTCGAGGGCGTGCCGACCTGGCCCGACGCCTCGCGCTTCTGGCGGGTCTGCGAAAAACACAAGGTCAACATTTTCTACACCGCGCCGACGGCGATCCGCGCCCTGATGCGCGAGGGCGAGGAGAACGTAACGGGCGCCGATCTTTCTTCCCTGCGGCTGCTCGGCACGGTGGGCGAGCCGATCAATCCGGAAGCCTGGAACTGGTATCACCGCGTCGTCGGCAAGGGAAAGCTGCCCATCGTCGACACCTGGTGGCAGACCGAGACCGGCGGCTGTCTGATCTCGCCGCTGCCCGGCGCGACGGATTTGAAGCCGGGCTCGGCGACGCTTCCCCTGCCCGGCGTCTTCCCGGCGCTCGTCGACGCGGACGGGAAGATCCTCCATGGCGAGACGCAGGGAAATCTCGTCCTCACCGATTCCTGGCCCGGGCAGATGCGCACCGTTTACGGCGACCACCAGCGCTTCATCGACACTTATTTCAAGACCTATCCGGGCATGTATTTCACCGGCGACGGCGCGAGGCGCGACGCGGACGGCTATTACTGGATCACCGGCCGGGTCGACGACGTGATCAATGTCTCCGGTCATCGCCTGGGCACGGCGGAAGTGGAAAGCGCCCTTGTCGCGCATCCGAAAGTGGCCGAGGCGGCCGTCGTCGGCTATCCGCACGACGTCAAGGGACAGGGCGTTTACGCTTATGTCACCCTGATGGAGGGCGAGACGTTCTCCGACGCCCTCGAAAAAGAGCTTGTGCAGGCCGTTCGAGACGAGATCGGACCACTCGCCAAGCCCGATCTCCTGCATATTACGCCGGCCCTGCCCAAGACCCGGTCGGGCAAGATCATGCGGCGCATCCTGCGCAAGATCGCCGAGAACGATTACGCCAGCCTCGGCGACACCTCCACCCTCGCCGACCCGTCAGTAGTGGATGCGTTGATCGAGAACCGGAAAAACCGCTAAATTCTGCCCCGAAAGCGCTGTCGGATGGCGCTTTCGGGCCGTCCGGGTAGGAAACTGGCGCCGCCCTGGAGGAAAATGGCGAAGAACAGATATGATAATAATTATTACTTGCACTTTTGCACCAGGCGCGCTACAAATTCTCTTGCGTATCCTCGATAGGGCGAGCCCGTTTCCCTCCTCGATATCCGACGGGCTCGCCCGCCCCTCTTCCTCTGCATAAAGAACGATCGCGGGAGACGGCCCGCCGGGCGACCCTTCCGTCCCACGCCTGCCGTCTCCTGAAGGCTGGTCATTTGCCGCGCCGCGCGTTAGGGCGTACCGGCAAAAAGTCGAGGCCCGCCATGACCGACCGAAACCCGCCCGATCCGAAGTCGTCCGATCTGAACAACCGTCCCGCGTTCGCCACCCGCGTCATCCATGCGGGTCAGTCGCCGGATCCGACCACCGGCGCAGTGATGCAGCCGATCTACCAGACGTCGACCTATGCGCAGGAGAGCCCCGGCGTTCACAAGGGTTTCGTTTACGCCCGCGGCGCGAACCCGACCCGTTTCGCCTACGAACGGTGCATCGCCGATCTGGAAAACGGAACGCGCGGCTTTGCCTTCGCCTCCGGCATGGGGGCGATTTCAACCATGCTGGAGCTGTTCCCCGCGGGCGCGGGCGTCATCGCCATGGACGACGTGTATGGCGGCACCTACCGGTTGTTCGAAAAGGTGCGCCGCCAGTCGGCGGGCCTTTCCTTCACTTATGTCGACCTCACCGATCCGGCGAAGTTCGAAGCGGCGCTGACGCCGGAGACGAAGCTTGTCTGGCTCGAGACGCCGACCAACCCGCTGCTCAAGATCGTCGATATCGAGGCGATCGCAGCGATCGCGCGCAAACGCGGCGTCGTCGTCGGCTGCGACAACACCTTTGCTTCGCCTTACTGCCAGCGTCCCCTTGATTACGGCGCGGACATCGTCATGCACTCGGCGACAAAGTATCTCGGCGGCCACTCCGACGTCATCGGCGGCGTCCTTGTGGTCAGGGACGACGACCTCGCCGACCGTCTCGCCTTTCTGCAGAACTCCGTCGGCGCGATCCAGGCGCCGTTCGATTCCTTTCTGGCGCTCCGTGGGCTGAAGACCCTCGCCCTGCGCCTGGAACGGTCGAGTTCCAACGCCATGGCGCTGGCCGAATGGCTGGAGGCTCATCCGGCGATCGCCAGCGTCAGCTATCCCGGGCTGGCATCTCATCCGGGCCATGAGATCGCCGCGCGGCAGATGAACGCGTTCGGCGGCATGGTGACGATCTTCCTCAAGGGCGGTCTCGACGCGGCCCGGACAATGCTGGAGCGGGTCTCGCTCTTCACCCTGGCGGAAAGCCTCGGCGGGGTCGAAAGCCTGATCGAGCATCCGGGCATCATGACCCACGCCTCCATCCCGCCGGAACGCCGCGCCGAGCTTGGCGTCGACGACGCGCTGGTGCGCCTGTCGGTGGGGATCGAGGATCTTGAGGACCTGCGCGGCGACCTCGATCAGGCGCTGGCGGGGCTCTGATCCCTGCGGCGCCGCGTGCGCCGGGGCCACCGGCCCGACGCTCAAAACAAAGCCCCCTTGCGCGGCGCCGGATGATCGCGCGGGCCGCAAGCGGCTCTAACGCCCCTCGGCTCGCATCTCCGCCGCCACGGCGCGGATGTTGAGAGCGCTCAGGGGCGGGATTTCGGCGACGATCGGGTAATCCGGGTACAATGCATCCATTTCCGCCGCGATGGTCTCGACCTGCGCATCGCTCAGCGCATCGGCTCCCTGACGCGCGGCGATGAGCCGGCGCAGGTCCTCCAGCCATCGCCGCTGGCCGCGCAGAAGCGTTTCGAATTCGCCGGACGCCCCGTGACCGGGATAGACGACCGGCGCGCGGGCGGCGTAATCCGCGACGACGCGCTCGATCTGTTCGATCCAGGCCGCCGAGCGGCCTTCGAGCAGGAAGCCCGTCATTTCATGCGCCACCAGATCCCCGACGAACAGGGCGTTTTCCGACGGCGCATAGACCATGGTCATGGTCTCGGCTTCGCCGGCGCCGATTTCGTCGATGACGAGGTCGACCGAACCGAGCCGCAGCGTTTCCCCATCCTCGACCGGCACGGTCGGCGCGGCGAATACGTCCGGCGTGTCGTGGGGCATCGCCGCGCGCGTCGCCGCCTGATAGCCGTTTGAGTCCGTGCGGATGACCGCCGTCGTCCGCGCGGAGGCGTAAACGGGCGCGTCGGGATAGGCTTCGACAATCGCGGCGAGCCCGCCGAAATGGTCCGGATGCGGATGGGTGATGACGACGCCGAGCAGCGGCTTGCCGGTCGCCGCGATCGCCGCCGCCGCCCCCGCGCCGGCGGACATCGAGCGTTGCGCGTCGATCAGCACGACGCCGTCCCTCGCCTCGACTAGCCAGGAGTTGACGGACGCCTGGCCCGGCGCGGCGTAACGCTGCACGGCGAACGGGTCTTCAGCGTCCGGATCAGTCCCGCACGCGGCCGCGCCGCAGCCAATGGCGAAAAACACGATAGCGTGATTGAAAGCCTGCATGGTTCTTTCCCGGATCGTATGCGCGCCCGGCAACCATATGATCGCCGGCGGCGGCGCGCTTGCGCGAACCGATCAATCTTTTGCAGGAACCGTGCAGGAACAGGCGCTACAGGCGCGGACCGGAAAAAGCGGTAAAACAGTGACATGCGCGGCGAACTTGCTACATTGCCGCCTTTCTCGACGGCGTTGCGGCGCCATGGAAAGGACGGTTTTCATGGCCGACGCAACCAAAAGCTTTGCCGATGCGATTAATGACGCGCTGACGCCGCTCAGCGATTTTGTCTCCTCCATCATCTTCTATTCCGTGGAGATCGCCGGGGTTTCCATGCCGCTGGTGGTGGCGTGGCTGGGCGCGGCGGCGATCATCGTCACCGTCGGTCTCGGCTTCGTGAATCTGCGCGGCTTTCGCCACGGCTGGTCGCTTCTCTTCCGGGCGCGTCATTCGGATGGCGCATCGGGCCAGATCAGCCATTTCGAGGCCCTGTCCTCCGCCCTTTCCGGCACCGTCGGCCTCGGCAACATCGCCTCGGTGCCGGTGGCGATCACCCTTGGCGGCCCCGGCGCGGTGTTCTGGATGATCCTGATCGGGTTTTTCGGCATGTCGGCGAAGTTCGCCGAATGCGCGCTGGCGGTGAAATACCGCAGGGTCCTGCCGGGCGGGCGTATTCTCGGCGGGCCGATGTTTTACATCGAATCGGCGCTGGCGCGCCTCGGCATGAAAACCCTCGGCAAGGCGGCGGCGGTGTTTTTCGCGGTCATGGCGCTGGGCGCCTCGGTCAGCGTGTTCCAGGTGAACCAGGCGCATGCGCAGTTCGCCAATGTCGTCGGCGTTTCCGCGCCCATCGCTTACGGGATCGTCATGTCGTCGATGGTCGGGCTGGTCATTATCGGCGGCATCCGCCGCATCGGGCGCGTCGCGCGCGTCATCGTTCCGGTCATGGGCGCGGTCTATGTGGGCGCCGGCCTGATCATCATCCTTCTGAACATTCCCGCCCTGCCGGCGGCGGTCGAGACGATTTTCGCGGGCGCGTTCGGCCTCGACGCGGCGGGCGGCGGGCTTGTCGGCGCGCTGATCAATGGCATGCGGCGCGCCACCTATTCAAGCGAGGCCGGGGTCGGCTCGGCGGCCATCGCTCATGCGCAGGTGCGCACGAAAGAACCGTTGAGCGAGGGCTACGTGGCCCTGCTGGAGCCTTTCATCGACACGGTGGTCGTGTGCACCATCACGGCGCTGGTGGTGATCCTCACCGGCGCTTATGCGCCGTTCCTGTTCAACCCGGACGTTACCGGCATCGAAATCACCTCCGCCGCGTTCGAAAGCGCCTTTGCGTGGTTTCCCTATATCCTGATGGTCGCGTCGACCCTGTTCGCCTTCACAACGCTTGTCAGCTGGGCGTTTTACGGCTCACAGGCCGCGGCCTATCTGTTCGGGCCGACCCGCGCGGTCGACGTGACGTACAAGCTCCTGTTGTGCCTCGCGCTGTCGACCGGGGCGGCGATTTCGCTCTCGGCGATCATCAACTTTATCGATTCCATGCTGTTCGCCATGGCGATCCCGAACATTCTCGCCGTCTATATCCTGCTGCCGGAACTGCGCCGCGATTTGCGGGCGTATGAAATTGCATACAGATTAAAAAAGCCGCGGGCCTGAACGGCGCGGCCTTGCGAGAAGCATAGCCAAGACAAGGGCTTAACGAGCGGTGCGGGGCGACGCCGGCGCCGGGTTCGGATGGGGGCCGGCGCGGCGGGTCCGCATTGTTCACCCGCCGCCCCGATCGCCGCGGCGCGCAGCCGTCACAGGCCCGTCACAATAAAGGCGTTGGGTTTTTCCCCAAGGAATGCATAAAATATGCGGCGGAAACCACGCAGCGCCGTTGCCGGCGTGATGATGGAGCTTTGAGAATGAGCGCGTTCATGCTGCGTATCGTCGCCGTTGCGGGCGCCAGTCTCCTCGCCGCTTGCGCCGAAGGGGGCGAGGGCGTCGCCCCCGGACGGGACGCGGTGAGTTTTATCGTCGTCGGCGATACGCCCTACGGCCCTGAGGACGAGGCGATGCTGGACGACGCCATGCCGCTGATCAAGGCGAGCCGGACGCCGTTCGTCATCCACCTCGGCGATTACAAGGGCGGCGCGGCGCCATGCACCGACGACCATGACGCGGCGTTCGCCGGCCTGATCGACGCGCTCGATCCGACGCCGGTGTTTTACACGCCGGGGGACAATGAATGGACAGACTGCGACCGCAACGAAGACGCCGGGACCGGGCGGCCCTATTCCGACCTCGACCGACTCGATAAAATCCGCACGCAGTTCTTTTCCAGTCCGCCGGCCGGACTCGACGATCCCGACGCCGCCGCCGCGCTCGGCTACCGCCGGCAGGATGCGCTGGTGGAAAACGCGACCTGGGTCCATGACCGCGTGCGGTTCCTGACCGTGCATGTGGTCGGCACCAACAACGGGCGCAATTGGGTCGTCGGGGATTCCCTCCTGCGCGCCTCGGAAGCGGTTGACCAGCGCGACGCCGCCAATCTCGACTGGATCGCCGCCGGATTCGACGCGGCGCGCCGCGAGCGCGCGCGGGCGGTCATCGTCGCCATGCAGGGCGACCCGGTCCAGGTCGCCCGACAAGCCCAGGGCAAGCCGTGCGGCGTCGACGGCGCGGAGCGCGTGCGCGCCGACGGCAAGCAGGTCTGCGACGGATTCATCGCCCTGCGCCGGCGGTTGCGCGACGCAGCAATCACCTTTGACGGACCGGTGCTGGTGATGCATGGCGACACGGCGCCGTTCACCCTGAACCAGGATTTTCTCGGCGACGGCGCGCCTAATCTGTGGCGTTTCAATGCGGCGGGGGACGCCGGCGTCGGGCGCACGGGCTTGCCTTACGGCCTGCGGGACGTCGCCATGGTGACGTTCGACCCGTCGAAGAAACGCCCCTTTTCCGCCTTCGGCCTCCTGACCAGCGAAACGCCGAAGCCATAGCCGTCTTCTCCGGGGGGGCTCCTCCGGGGGCTTTACCGCCGCCCGCCACCGGCGCGGTTTTGTTGGCGCGGTTTCGCTGGCGCGGTTTCGCTGGCGCGCGCGCCGCGCCCTTGTCAGGCTTTACTCCTGGTCTTCGCGCAGCGCTTCGGAAAGGCTCGCCAGGCGCTCCCGGCAGACGGTTTCCACGACGCCGCGAAGCGTTTCGGCGCGCTCGGCGATCCAGGCAAGCTCCTCCTCGGTAATCGAATAATGCTTCGAATACCGCGCCTCCACATAAGCGCGCTTGGCGAGTTCGAAACAGCGGTTCTGAAACCGCGTTTCCTGCGGCCAGACCGCCTTCAGGCGCTTGTCCAGATCCTCCGCCAGGGAGCGCAGGAACTTGATATTGTGCGTGCTCGGACTGTAATAGGTCAGTACAAGGAGCAGGCAGGCATAGGCCCGCTCGATGGTCTGGTGCAGAAGGAACGCGCGCTCGTTGCGCATGCCGAAGCTGAGCGCGGCCTCCGACAGCACGTTGTAATTCTGCACCGTCGGCATCCATTGGTCATAATAGGCGCGCGCGACCTCCAGCGCCTGTTGCGGGTTGAAGGGCTTCGCCGTGGCGAAGGGCTTTTCGCCTTTCAACTCGTAGAGCAGGATGCCGTCCTTGACGATGTCGGTGAAAAAGTAATGGCCGAGCTTCAGCTTGTCGTTCACTTCCGACTTGGTGTGGACGATGAAGTTGACCGGCGTTTTGATGTCCGGCTCGCGGATCAGGCGATCCTCCGTGCGGTGCCAGCATTCGTCGAACTCCACCACCCGCTGATAATTCACGACGATCAGGAGGTCATAGTCGCTCTGATAGCCTTTCGCGACGTAACGTTCGTCGACCCAGTCGCCGCGGGCGTAGGAGCCGAACAGCACGATCTTCAGGATGCGCCCTTCCCGCTTCCACTTGGAGGTTGCGATCTGCTGCGTTTCCAGGAATTCGGCGTGGATGATCTCCACGACCTGCTCCAGTTCGCGCCGCTTTCGTCCCGGAAGATGATCGAGATCGGTTTTCATGAACCAGAACCTTAACCGCGGTCGCCCGGGGGATCAAATACTTGGATAATGTCCCGCCTTTATTGTCTCGAGTCTTTTCTCATATCCGGGTCGTCTTGCGAAAACGCGAAAATGTCCGCGATTATTTTTCCCTTGCCACGGGTCCGTCCCGACCGAAACGAAAACGCCGGACCGCGCCGCGGCCGACGCGCGCCAGCGGTGCAGGGGTCAGATATTCATCACCCGGTCATAAGCGTCGAGGACGCTTTCATGCATCATTTCCGACAGGGTCGGGTGCGGGAAGATCGAGTGCATCAGGTCTTCCTCGACCGCTTCCATGGTCTTTGCGATGCCGAAACCCTGGATCAGTTCGGTGACTTCCGCGCCGATCATGTGCGCGCCCAGCAGTTCGCCGGTTTCCGCGTCGAAAACGGTTTTGACGAGTCCCTCCGGCTCGCCGAGGGCGATCGCCTTGCCGTTGGCGTTGAACGGGAACCGGCCGACCCTGACCTTGCGGCCCTCCTCCTTCGCCCCGGCCTCGGTGAGACCGACGGAGGCCACCTGCGGCTGGCAATAGGTGCAGCCCGGAATGAGCGAGGTGTCGAGCGGGTGGACAGCGTTCTTCCCGGCGATCTTCTCCACGCAGATCACCCCTTCGTGGGAGGCCTTGTGGGCGAGCCACGGGGCCCCGCAAACGTCGCCGATCGCGTAGAGGCCCGGAACCCCCGTCTCCAGCCATTCATTGACGACCACATGGCCGCGCTCGATCTTGACGCCGAGCGCCTCCAGCCCGAGATTTTCCGTATTGCCCACAATGCCGACGGCGAGAACGACCCGCTCGGCTTCGACCGTGTCGGTTTTGCCGTCCTTCAGCTTGATCGTCGCGCGGGCGAGGTCGCCGGATTTGTCGAGCTTGTCGACCTGCGCGGCGGTCAGGATCTTCATGCCCTGTTTCTTGAACTGCTTCTCGGCGAATTTCGAGATTTCCGCGTCCTCCGCCGGCAGAATGCGGTCGACCATTTCGACCACCGTCACCTCAGCGCCCATGGCCCGGTAGAAGCTTGCAAACTCAATGCCGATGGCCCCCGACCCGATCACCAGGAGAGATTTCGGCATGATGTCGGGAACCATCGCTTCCCTGGCGGTCCAGACCAGCTTGCCGTCCGGCTCCAGCCCGGCCTGCGGGATCGTGCGCGCCCGCGCGCCGGTGGCGAGGATGACGTGCCTCGCCTTGACGGTGTCGTTGCCGCCCTTTTTGGTTTTGACCTTGACGAGCGGCGCGCCGGAACCATTGGCCGCCTTGGCAAGGCTCGCCGCGCCCTCGATCACCTCAATCTTGTGCTTCTTCATGAGATAGCCGACGCCGCCGGAAAGCTTGCCCGCCACGTCGCGCGACCGCTTGACGACCGCCTCGATGTCAAACCCGATATTGTCCGCCTTGAGGCCGAAACGCTCCGCATGCTTCATGTTCGTGTAGACCTCGGACGTGCGCAGGAGCGCCTTGGTCGGGATGCAGCCCCAGTTGAGGCAGACGCCGCCGAGGGCGTCGCGCTCGACGATGGCGGTTTTCATCCCCAACTGGCTCGCCCGGATCGCCGCCATGTAGCCGCCCGGCCCGGAGCCGATCACCGCCAGATCAACCGTATGTTCCGCCATTGTTTTCTCCTTCTTCGCCGTCCGCGGCGCCGACCACTGCAATCGCCGCTTGGAAAACCGCTCAACTGTGCGCGACTATAGCCCCGCCGCATCGGAAAGGAACCCGCCTCATGACCAGCGCCCTCAGAACCCCCGACGATCGTTTCGAGAATCTGTCCGACTGGCCCTATGCGCCGAAATATGTGGAGGATTTGCCCGGTTACGAGGGGCTCAGGATGCATTATGTGGACGAAGGCCCCGCCTCGGCGGGAGACGCGGGCGCCGATGTGACCTTCCTGTGCATCCATGGCGAGCCGTCATGGGCTTATCTCTTCCGCAAGATGATCCCGGTCTTCACCGGCGCCGGCCATCGCGCCGTCGCCGTCGACATGTTCGGTTTCGGACGCTCCGACAAGCCGGCCGACGATGAGACGTATACCTATCATTTTCACCGGGGCGCCCTTCTCTCTTTTGTCGAGAAACTTGATCTGAAGAATGTTTGCCTGGTGGTGCAGGACTGGGGCGGGCTTCTGGGCCTCACTCTGCCCATGGAGGCGCCCGGCCGCTACACCCGCCTCATCGTCATGAACACGGGCCTTCCCGCCGGCGAGGAAGCCCCGGAGGGCTTCGCCGCCTGGCGCGCCTTCAACCGGTCGCAGCCGGACTTGAATGTCGGCAAACTGATGAAACAGGCGACGCCGATTCTTTCGGATGCGGAGATGGCGGCGTATGACGCGCCGTTCCCGGATCAGTCCTACAAGGGCGGCGTGCGGCGCTTTCCAGAGCTTGTCATGCTGAAGGAAAAAGGCGCCGCAGACCTGACGCCGTTGTCGAAAGAGGGCGTTGGAACCTCTCTCAAGGCGCGAAAATTCTGGTCCGAGGACTGGACCGGGGAGAGTTTCATGGCGATCGGCATGCAGGACCCGGTGCTCGGGCCTCCGGCCATGCATTTCCTCCGCTCCATGATCACAGGCTGCCCCGAACCGATGGAAGTCGCCGACGCCGGCCATTTCGTTCAGGAATGGGGCGCGCCGATCGCACAAGCCGCGCTGGAAAAGTTCGGCGTCTGAAAAGGTTGTCCCGCGGCGTCGGAGAGAGCGACGTTGCCCGCGCCGGCCCTGGAAACCACATGCGCCAAGGGCGTCGCCGGCCCGTTGCGGGCCGCGCGGCCGTCAGGCGTCCAGCTTCTGCGGCACGATGGTCACGCTTTCGCCGCAGCCGCAGGCGTCGGTCTGGTTCGGGTTGTTGAAAACGAAGCGCTGCGACAGTTTTTCGGTCACGAAGTCGATCTGCGTGCCGATCAGGAACAGGATGGCTTTCGGGTCGATCAGGATCTTGATCCCGTTTTCCTCCACCACTTCATCGAGGGGCGCCGCCTCGGTCGCATAATCCATGGTGTATTCCATGCCGGCGCAGCCGCCATTCTTGACGCCGATCTTGACGCCGATGAAATTTTCATCCGCATTCGCCATGATTTCGCTCATGCGGGACGCGGCCTTGTCCGTCAGCGTCACAACTTTGGGTCTCGGTCTAGGCATGTCACAACCACCCCAGTTCAAGCTTTGCTTCTTCCGACATCTTCTCCGGCGTCCATGGCGGGTCGAAGGTCATGTTCACCTTGACGTCGTCGACGCCGTCGATGCCGCGCACAGCCCCCTCGACCCAGCCGGGCATTTCGCCCGCCACCGGGCAGCCCGGCGCCGTGAGGGTCATGTCGATGGTCAGGAGCCGGTCGTCGTCGAGATCAACCCTGTAAATGAGGCCGAGCTCGTAAATATCAACCGGTATTTCCGGATCGTAGACCGTTTTCAGCGACTTCACCACGTCGGCGGTGATGCGCTGGAGCTCCTCTTCCGGGATGGCCGAGACCCCGCCGCCGGCGTCGGCGTCAGGGGCGGCGGCGGCCGCTTTCGGCGCCCCGTCCGGGGAAGCCTCGTTCACATTGATCACGTCGCGTTGGGTGTCCATGGGATTAGCTCAACATCTGTCGGGTTTTGTGGAGGCCGGCGATGAGCGCTTCAACGTCGGCATGCGTGTTGTAGGCGGCGAAGGAGGCGCGGCTGGTCGCGGAGACGCCGAGATGGGCCATGAGCGGCTGAGCGCAGTGGTGGCCGGCGCGCACGGCGACGCCGGTGCGGTCGAGAATGGCGGAAACGTCGTGCGGATGCGCCCCTTCCATGGTGAAGGCGACGATCGGGGCCTTGTCCGCCGCGCGGCCGTAGACGCGCACGAAATTGAGCCTGGCGAGTTCTTCGAGCGCATGGTCGCGAAGGGCCGCTTCGTGCGCCGCGATGGCGTCGAGCCCCGTGTCCTGCATCCACCGGAGCGCCGCGCCGAGACCGATCGCTTCCAGAATGGGCGGCGTGCCGGCTTCGAACCGGTGCGGCGGATCATTGTAGGTGACGCCGTCCGTCGTCACCGTATCAATCATCTCTCCGCCGCCCTTGAACGGCGGCAACGGATCGAGGGCGGCCTTTTTGCCGTAGAGAACGCCGATCCCGGTCGGCCCGTAGAGCTTGTGGCCGGTGAGCACGTAAAAGTCGCAGTCGATGTCCTGAACGTCGACCGTTCCGTGTACGCCCGCCTGGCAGCCGTCGAACAGGATTTTCGCGCCGCGCTCGCGGGCGATGCGCGCCAGCTCCTTCGCCGGCGTCGGCGCGCCGAGCACGTTGGACATGTGCGATAGCGCGACCAGTTTGGTGCGTTCGGTGAACATGCCGCGATAGGCGTCGAGATCGATTTCTCCGTCCTCGGATACATCGAGCCATTTCAGGACCGCGCCTTTCCGCTCGCGCAGGAGATGCCACGGCACGATATTGGAATGGTGCTCCATCAGCGACAGGATGATCTCGTCCGCCTCGCCGATCTCGCCCGCGCCGAGGGCATAGGCGACAAGGTTGAACGCATCAGTGCCGCCGGCGGTGAAGACGATCTCGTCTTCCGAAGCGGCGTTGAGGAATTGAGCGACGGTCTTGCGCGCGTCCTCGAAGGCGGCGGTCGCCTCGTTCGACAACAGGTGCAGGCCGCGGTGAACATTCGCGTAGGAATATTCCATCGCGCGGCTCATGACGTCGATGACCGCGCGCGGCTTCTGCGCCGACGCGGCGTTGTCGAGATAGACGAGCGGCTTGCCGTAGGCCTCCCGCGACAGGATGGGAAATTCAGCGCGCACCGCCTCGACATCGAGGGCGGGCGCGGGGGAAAGAGCGTTTTGTGCGTTCATGCTTCCGCCTCCTCAAGCCAGCCACTGACCAGCGCCTGCAATGCAAGCCGCACCTCGTCCCGGCCGATCGCGTCGATGGCTTCGCCGACAAAGGCTTCGATCAGGAGCGCGCGCGCCGTGCGTTCGTCGAGGCCGCGCTGGCGCAGATAGAAAAGCGCGTCCTCGTCGAGGGCGCCGGCGGTCGACCCATGGGCGCATTCGACGTCGTCGGCGTAGATCTCCAGTTCCGGCTTGTGGTTCGCCTCGGCCGTGTCCGACAGGAGCAGCGCGTTCGCCTGCATGTCGGCGTCGGTTTTCTGGGCGCCCGGCAGCACGTGAAACTTGCCCTGAAAAACCGTCCGCGCCCGGTCTTTCGCAACGCCCTTGTGAACCTGGCGGGTCTCGCAGCCGGCGCCGTCATGGCGGACATGGGTGGTGATGTCGCAATGGCGCGACCCGCCCACAAGCGCGGCGCTGTCCATGCGCGCCGAGGCGCCGTCCCCCGCGTAATGGAGATGCGTTTCATGCCGCGCGAGGCGGGCGCCGGCGCTCAGCGTCGTCTGGTCGTATCGCGCCGCTTCGTCCAGGGTCGCCGCGCACAGGGCGTGGAAGACGCCTTCGCCGCCCGCGTCCTGAACCGCCGTTCGCTCGACGCGCGCCGAGGCGCCGACGGTCATGCCGCAGAAATGGGAATACAGGACCGGCCCCGCGCCCTCATAGGTCTCGAGGATTTCAACCGACGCGCCGGCGCCGACCCGCACCGCGGTCCGCACGAACACCGGCGCCGCGCCGGCGAGGATATGCCGGATCAGGATGGGTCGGCCGGGCGCGGCGCCCGCCTCGATCTCGAGCGTGAGCGCATCGTCCGCCATCGCCGCATTCAGCGACAGGATCGGGTGGGATTCCAGTTCCGGCGCCAAAGCCGTCGTCCGGGCGACAGCGATGCGGACCCCGCGCGGAAGGTCCTCAGCCGCCGGATGATCGGGCCTGCCGCCGACAATGCGCACTTCCACCGGATTGAGAGACGCGAACGCGGAGGGGGCGATGACGATCCCGCCCGCCGCGCGTTCGGCGCCGTTGGGCGCGTCTTGCGCGGGGGCGGCGTTCAGGGCCGCGTTGAAATCGGACCATTTCCACCCCTCGACGCGGCGATGCGGCATGCGCTGCCGCGCGAACCGCGCCATCGCCGCCGTCTGCGCGGGCGTCGGCGCCGGGCGCGCCTCGTAAGCCCGGATCAGGCTCGCCTCGAACGGCGTCGGGTTTTCGATCAGCGCATCGCCCATGGGTTACGCCGCCTCGATGAATTGATCGTAGCCGGAGGTCTCAAGCTCCGCCGCAAGCTCCGGTCCGCCGGATTTGACGATCCGTCCGCCGGCGAGGACATGCACCGCGTCCGGCCTGATGTAATCGAGCAGGCGCTGGTAGTGGGTGATGACCAGGAAACCCCTTTCCGGCCCGCGCAGGGCGTTGACGACCTCGCCGACCATTTTCAGCGCGTCGATGTCGAGCCCGGAATCGGTTTCGTCCATGATCGCGAAACGCGGCTCGAACATGGCCATCTGCAGCATTTCCATGCGCTTTTTCTCGCCGCCGGAAAAGCCGACATTGAACGGACGCTTCAGCTTGGCGTCGTCGAGGCCGACAAGTTTCGCCTTGTCGCGAATGACGCGCAGGAATTCCGCCGCCGACATTTCCTCCTCCCCGCGCGCCTTGCGCTGCGCGTTGAGGGCGGTGCGGATGAACGTCATGGTCTGGACGCCGGGGATTTCCATCGGATGCTGAAAGGAGAGAAAGACGCCCCTGGCCGCGCGTTCGTCCGGGTCGAGATCAAGCAGGCTTTCACCGTCAAGGGAGACGCCGCCGGCGGTCACGTCGTAATCGTCGCGGCCGGCGATCACATGCGACAGGGTGGACTTGCCCGAGCCGTTCGGCCCCATGATGGCGTGCACCGCGCCGGCGGGAACCGACAGGCTGAGGCCCTTGAGGATTTCTGCGCCGTCGACGGCGGCGTGCAGGTCGTTGATTGTGAGCATGGGTCGATCTTTCAAATTCGTTCCGGGCTTTCAAAATCGTTCCGGGTATCGGTCTGTGCGCCGGGCGCGCGCGGGCCTAGCCGACGCTTCCCTCAAGGCTGACGCTGACGAGCTTCTGCGCCTCGACGGCGAATTCCATGGGCAGTTCCTGCAACACGTCCTTGCAGAAACCGTTGACAAGCAGCGCCACCGCTTCCTCCTCGGAGAGCCCGCGCTGCTGGCAGTAAAAGAGCTGGTCCTCCGACAGGCGGGAGGTGGTCGCCTCGTGCTCCAGAACGGCGCGGGGGTTCTTGCTCTCGATGTAAGGGACCGTATGAGCGCCGCAATTCGACCCGATCAGGAGGGAATCGCACTGGGTGAAGTTGCGCGCGCCCTCCGCGCCGCGATGGATGCTGACCAGCCCGCGATAGGTGGAGTTCGACTGCCCGGCGGAAATGCCCTTGGCGATGACCCGCGATCTGGTGTTCCTGCCGAGATGGATCATCTTGGTGCCGGTGTCCGCCTGCTGATGATTGTTGGTGATGGCGATGGAGTAGAACTCGCCCTGGCTGCCCTCGCCCTTGAGCACGCAGGACGGATATTTCCACGTCACCGCCGAACCGGTTTCAACCTGGGTCCACGACACCTTGGCGTTTTTGCCGCGGCAGTCGGCGCGCTTGGTGACGAAATTGTAGATGCCGCCTTTGCCGTCCTTGTCCCCCGGATACCAGTTCTGGACCGTGGAATACTTGATCTCCGCCTCATCCTCGGCGACGAGTTCGACGACCGCCGCATGGAGCTGGTTTTCGTCCCGCATCGGCGCGGTGCAGCCTTCGAGATAGGACACGTAAGAGCCCGGCGCGGCGACGATCAGCGTCCGCTCGAACTGGCCGGTATTCGCCTCGTTGATGCGAAAATAGGTCGAAAGCTCCATCGGGCAGCGCACGCCTTCGGGAACGTATACGAACGTCCCGTCGGAGAAGACCGCGGAATTCAGGGTCGCGAAGAAATTGTCCGACGTCGGTACGACCGTGCCGAGATATTTGCGGACCAGTTCGGGATGTTCGCGCACCGCTTCGGAAATCGACATGAAGATCACGCCCGCCTTTTCCAGCTCCTTCTGGAATGTGGTCGCGACGGAAACGGAATCGAACACCGCGTCGACGGCGACCTTCGGCGAGGAGGCTTGCTCGCCTTGCGGATGCGTGCGCGCCTCTCCCGGGCTTTCGCCGGCGCCCTTCACGCCCAGCAGCACCTCCGCCTCGCGCAGGGGGATGCCGAGTTTTTCGAAATCCTTCAGGATTTCTTCCGGCACGTCGTCGATGGATTCGTATTTCGCGCCGCTTTTCGGCTCGGCGTAATAGTAAGCGTCCTGATAATCGATCTCGGGATAATCGACCATGGCCCATCTGGGCTCTTCCATGGTCAGCCAGCGCCGAAAGGCGGCGAGGCGCCATTCGAGCAGCCATTCCGGCTCTTCCTTCTTGGCGGAAATGAACCGGACCGTGTCCTCGTTCAGCCCCTTGGGCGCCCTGACGGATTCAATATCCGTCGTGAAGCCGTATTTGTAGGTTTCAAGGGACTTGGCCGTCTCGACGGTTTCTTTACTGATCGATTCTTTCACTGCGGCTTCGGACATTCAGGCCTCGATCTCCCTGGCCGCGCCTGCGCGCGCCTTTATGACAAAACACATAGTCACGCCGCCTTCGATTTCACCCGGCTGTAGGCGGAAAGCCAGACGCGGCAAAAAGCATCGGCGTCCGCCGACGTCGAATTCCAGCCGAGCGACACGCGAATGGAGGACGACGCTTCTTCCGCGCTTGCGCCCATGGCCGCGAGTACGTGGCTCGGCGTCGACTTGCCCGAGGAGCAGGCCGAGCCGGAGGAAACCGCGACGCCGGCGAGGTCGAGCGCCATCAATTGCGTTTCGGCGGAAAATCCGGGGGCTGAAAAACACAAGGTTCCAGGCAGGCGCGGCGAGCCCGCGCCCCAGATCCGCGCGCCGGCCTCGGCGACGGTCTGCTCGATCCGGTCGCGCAGGGCGGCGATGTCGCCCGCCCGCGCGAGGCTTTCGCGCGCCAGCTCGCAAGCCTTGCCGAAGCCGGCGACGGCGGCGACGTTATGGGTGCCGGCGCGACGGTTCATTTCCTGTCCGCCGCCGCGCATGACGGGTGCGAGGGGCTGATTCGGCGCGACGAACAGCGCGCCCGCGCCGAGCGGTCCGCCGAATTTGTGCGCGGTTGCGCTCATCATGTCCGCGCCGGACATGATGAAATTGACCGGGATCTTGCCGAGCGCCTGCGCCGCGTCGCAAAACAGAAGCCCGCCGGCGCCATGGGCGATGTCGGCCGCTTCGCGCACGGGCTGGATCACGCCGGTTTCATTGTTCGCGGCCATGACGCAGACCAGAAATGCGCCGTCCGCGGCGGCGTCATAGCCCTGAAGACGCGCCCGCAGCCAGTCGAGATCGACCGTCCCGTCGCGGGTCGCCGGAATGGTTTCGATGTCGGCGCCGGTCGTCTCGGCGTTGGCGGCGACGGCGGCGTGTTCGATTGCGGATACGAAAATCCGGGCGACGCCGGCGGCGGCGCTTCCATGCAGGGCGAGGTGGATCGCCTCCGTTCCGCCGCCGGTCAGGATCACGCCGTTGACCGGCGCGTTGGCGAGGGCGCGCACCTGTTCGCGCGCGTCTTCGAGAGTCTTGCGCGCGGCGCGCCCCTCGGCGTGTACGGACAATGCGTTGCCGTCGCGGCTCATGGCGGCGGCCGCAGCCTCGATCGCCTCCGGACGCATCGGCGCGGTCGCGTTATGATCGAGATAATGGCGCGTCATTCCGCAGCCTCGACCGGATCAAGGAGAGCGGGTTCCAAGGCGTCATGCATAAAATCAGTACGCGCCCGGCCGCCGGGCGGATTGACCGCCGCCATGCCGAGGACGCGCTTTTCAATGATGTCTTCAAGGGTGACCGCGTTCAGGAAAATATCGATATGCCGGCCAAGCTCGTCCCACAGATCATGGGTGAGGCAGCGTCCCGTCGCGCCGCGGCACCCCACGGAGGACGCCTGGTCGCAGGCGGTCGTTTTGATCTCTTCGTCGACGGCGGCGATGATGTGGGCGATACGGATATCCGCCGGGGCGCCCGCCAGCTCGTATCCGCCGGAAACGCCGCGGGTGCTGGCGACGAGGCCCGCCTTGCGCAGTTTGGCGAAAAGCTGTTCGAGATAGGACAGCGAAATGCCCTGGCGAACGGCGATGTCCGAAAGCGCGACCAGGCCCTCGCCCTGTTTCGAGGCGATGTCGGCGAGCGCCATGACCGCGTATCTGCCTTTTGTCGTCAGCCGCACGTCGGCTCCTGTCTTTTGCCGCTGTCTATCGTCAGCGTCTTCTACAAACCGCACCGGCCGCGATCGCTCCGGCCGCGCCCGTTTTTCCGCCGACGGGCGGCGGCGAGCCGCATGGAATCACACATCAATCCGGTGCGGCTGCTGGCGCCCTGTTCAAAACATGGTATACGCGCCCGCCAAATGCCGTGTCTGAGAATGAAATAAGAAAACCTACCTTTTTAGTCAAGATTAGGCTGACAAAGGAAACGGTGGATTCAAGCGTTTTTCCCGGTTTTTTTCTTTCATCCCTCAGGGGGATACCAAATTGCTGGGTTTTCAAGGGACGCCCGGCGCCGCGAAACAAGGGAAGCCGATGCCTGAAGTCATATTCGCCGGTCCGGAAGGACGTCTCGAGGGCCGATATCAGAAGGGAAAAGGCGACGCGCCGCCGATCGCGCTGGTGCTGCATCCCCATCCCCTGTTCGGGGGCACCATGAACAACCGCGCTACATATGAACTCTATCAGATGTTCGTGCGCCGCGGATTTACGGTGATGCGGTTCAACTTTCGCGGCGTCGGGCGCAGCCAGGGCGAATACGACCAGGGCCAGGGGGAACTCGCCGACGCGGCGACCGCCCTCGACTACATGCAGCAGATGAATCCCAATTCGCCTTTTACCTGGGTGGCTGGTTTTTCCTTCGGTTCGTGGATCGCCATGCAATTGCTGATGCGCCGACCGGAAATCGTCGGCTTCATCGCCGGATCCACCCCGGCCAATCTTTACGACTTTTCTTTCCTGGCGCCCTGCCCTTCATCCGGCGTCGTGATCCACGGCGAGCAGGACAAGATCTGCGCGCCCGACGAAACCCGCGCCATGGTCGAGCGCACGCGCACCCAGAAGGGGCGCAGGATCGAGTTCGACGTGGTGCCGGAGGCCGACCACTTTTTCGAAACCCGCATGGAAGCCTTCATCGACAAGGCCGAAGCCTATCTCGACCGGCGGCTCGCGCTCGACCTTCCCGAGGGGGATTACCACGAATAGCGCCAACCGGCCGGCTCCCGCCCGTCGCCCGTGTCGCCTTCCTCCCCCGCTCCTTTCCTGCGTCCCGTCCGGTCCGGCCCTTGCATGATGTCATGGCCACAAGACCGGCTTTTGACATTAACTTTCGTCAAGATGGCGACTAGGATGACGGACCAGCGGGGAACGCATCATGATTGAGACGCTGTTGAACATCCTCCCGCCCTTGCGCGCGGATCTGGCGGTGAAGCTGACCGGCGTCAACGGCTTTACCGGCGCCGGGGAGATCGGCTTCATCGCCCGTCGCAACGGCGCGCGCAGCATCGAGATCGAACTGCGCGGCGTCGCCGGTCGCGAAGCCGTTGTCTACGCCGAAGACCAGCCGGTGGCGACGCTGCGCTTCGACCACGGCCACGCCAGTCAGGTGCTGGCGACGGAAAAGGGCGACGATGTGCCGGCTCTGTTTTACGGCGCCGCGATCGAAATCCGGCAGAACGGCGAGGCCATTCTCAAGGGATCGCTCACCCGCGCTTGAAATTCGCCGCAAACCCGCTCGCCTCCAGGCGAAGCGCGAGCCGCGCGCAGGACCATAAAGCGCGAAGATCCTCGGCGCGAAGATCCGGTCGCGAATGGGGACGGCGCGAAGACCTATTGCAAAGCGATCCATTGCGGGGTCAAAAAGCAGCATGAGCGAGCCCGATTCGGACGACCTTGCCGACCTCGACAGCGCCGAGCCCTTGACGGCGCCCGGCGCACGGCGGCCCGTATCCGCGGCGCTTCTGGGCGCGTTCGGCGCCGGCGTCGTCCTGATTGTCGTTCTTCTGTATCTCGCTTACTGAGCGGCGCCGGCCCCCAGCGCGGGGTCTTCAAAGGCGCGCTTCCTGTCCCCTTTCCGGCCCCTTTCCGGCCCCTGTCAGGCGAGCCCTTCGCGGCCGATGGCGAGAAATTTCTCGCGCCGCTGCGCGCGCAACTCGTCCGGGGACAAGGGCTCCAACGCCTGAATGGCCGTTTCCACCGCGTCGCCGAGGCGTTCGATGGTCAGGGCGGAGTCCCGGTGGGCGCCGCCCACGGGCTCCTGGATGACGCCGTCGATCACGCCGAGATCGAGAAGGTCCTGCGCCGAGACGCGCATCGCCTCGGCGGCGTCCGGCGCCTTGTTGTCGCCCTTGCTCGCCGCATCCTTCCACAGGATCGACGCGCAGCCTTCCGGCGAGATCACCGAATAAATGGAATGCTCCAGCATCAGCACCTTGTTGGCGGCGGCCAGCGCGACCGCCCCGCCCGAACCGCCCTCGCCGACAATGACCGACACGATGGGCGCGCCGAGTCCCAAGCATTTCTGGGTGCACGCGGCGATCGCCTCGGCCTGGCCGCGCTCCTCCGCCCCGCGCCCCGGATAAGCGCCCGGCGTATCCACCAGCGTCACCACCGGCAGGTTGAACCGTTCCGCCATTTCCATCAGCCGGATCGCCTTGCGGTAGCCTTCAGGCCGGGCCATGCCGAAATTGTGCTTCACGCGGCTTTCCGTGTCGGCGCCCTTTTCGTGGCCGATCAGCATGACCGACCGTCCGCGCAGGCGCGCCGGCCCGCCGAGGATCGCCGCGTCCTCGCCAAAGGCGCGGTCGCCGGCGAGGGGCGTGAACTCCTCCACCAGGCCGTTGATATAGTCCGAAAAATGCGGCCGCGAGGCGTGGCGCGCGACCTGCGTCTTCTGCCAGCGCGACAGCTTGCCGTATGCTTCCGCCAGGAGGCCGTCGGCCTTGGCCTGGAGCTTGTCGATCTCCTCGGCGACGCTGACGCCGTTTTCCTCCCCTTCCATGCGGCGCAGATCGTCGATCCTGCCTTCCAGCTCGGCGATGGGTTTTTCGAAATCGAGGTAGGTGCGCATTGGCGAATCCCGTTCAGGTCAATCGGCGGAAACGCTAGATATCGGCGCCGCTGCGAAATTTCAAATGGCGAAACCGACAGAAATCCCGGCCGGATAACAGCTTAGCCCTGTTTTGCCTTCTTTTTCGCTAACGCCCCCGGTCTCGACAGGGGATGGCGCTCCATCACCAGCGCGCGCAGCCTGTCCTGCGCCACATGGGTGTAAATCTGGGTCGTGGTGATGTCCGCATGGCCGAGCATCTGCTGCACGCTGCGCAGATCCGCCCCGCCCTCCAGCAAATGCGTGGCGAAGGCGTGGCGCAGCACATGCGGGGACACCCTGGACGGGGGCACGCCCGCGGCGACGGCGAGGTCTTTCAGCATCTGGGCGAGGCGCGAAGCGGTGACGCAGCCGGTTTTGCCGCGCGATGGAAACAGGAACGGCGAGCCGTCCGCGCCCCTGGGGAGAAACGCCGGCCGCAAGGCGAGATAGTCGCTGACCGCCGCGACGGCGGTGCGGGTCAGCGGGACGAGTCGGTCGCGCCCGCCCTTGCCGCGAACGACGAGGGTCCGCTCGCCGCGACGGACCGCAGCCAGCGGCAGGGCCGCCAGTTCCGACACCCGCAGGCCGCTGGCGTAAAGGATCTCCAGAACCGCGCGCAGGCGCGCGCCCGCAGGGCCGTCCGCCCGCGCGGCCGCGGCGAACAGCGCTTCCACCTCCGCATGCGTCAGCACTTTCGGCAGGGGCCGGCGCGTTCGCGGGCGGTCGACCGAGGCGGACGGATTGTCGTCGCGATATCCTTCCGCGTAGAGAAACTGATAGAATTGCCGCAGGGCGGAGACCTTCAGCGCCGCTGTCGACGCGGCAAGCCCCGCCGCCTCCAGCGTCCCCAGCCACGCGGCAATGTCGTCGGCGCCGGCGGTGCGCAGGGTTTCCGAGCGGGTGCGGACGAACGCGGCGAAGCGCGAGAGGTCGCGGCCGTAGTTTTTCAGGGTGTTCGCGGCGGCGGCGCGCTCCACCGCCATCATCTCCAGAAAGATCTCGACCAGGGCGGCGTCGGTCTGCGACGCCCCTTCCCGTGACGCTTCAGGCGGGGACGCGTCGCCGTCGGCCCCCGCCGACGGCTGACGGCGGGGCGCCGCCCCCATCAGCCGGCGTCCGGCTTCAGGCGCGGGCCGAAGCCGCGTTCTTCCGGTTGCGGCAGCGCCGCCGGCCGGGACGAGAACGTCGCCGCCCACGCCCGTTCGAACGCATAACGGCGCTTCAGCCCGCCCATGGCGGCGATGTCCAGCGACCGGCTGATCACGACCTTGCGCACGTCGTCGTCGCCGGCGGCGGCGGACGCTGCGAGAGCGGCCAGCGCCGCCTGTCCGGCGATGCCGTCGACGGCGGCGCCGAAGGCCGTATCGAGGACGCGGGCGAGCGGCTCTGCGTCGCCGCCTGCGTCTTTGTCCACGGGCCGGTCGTCGCCGATGCTGGCGGGTTGCAGGATCGACACGCCCGCGGCGCGCGCCACCTGGGACGCAGTCTGCGGATCGAGCAGCGCCAGGAGATTGACCTGGTCGATAAAGGCCAGCGCTTCCGGCTCCGGCAAGGCGGCGACCCCGGCGCCGTCAAGCGCGGCGGTGAGCCACTGCGCGGCCCCGACCGCATCGCCGGCGGCCATGCGCGCGGCGGCGAAGCGGCGCGCCTCGGACGGGGCGACGACAACGCCTTCCAGCGCGGCGATGTCGTCCCCATAAAGCAGCGACAAGGCATAGGCGCGATGAAAGCTGTCCGCGACGCCGAGCGCGATCGCTATGCGTTGCGCCTTGTCGCGGACGAATTCCGGCGCGTTCATTTCCTGTATGGACTGATAAAGCAGCGCATCGGTGAGCGGATCGCCCGACCGCTCGCGCGCGGCGGCGCCGGCGGCGGCGACATCGGCGAGGTCGAACGCGACGCTCTCGAACAGCGCGGAAAGATCGTCCGCATCCGCGACGCCCATGGCGACCGCGCGCTGCAACGCTTCGATCCGCGTCGCCTCGTCGGCCCCCGCGTCGGCGGCGATCGCCGCGAGAACGCCGCCGTCGGCGCGGTTGACAAGGCCCGGCGCGAGGGGCGCGCGGATGGTTTTGGCGACGGCGTATTCCAGCGCCGTGCGCGGCGCGAGCGGCGTTTTCGGCGCCAGGGCGCGGGCGGCGGCGGCGAGAAAGGCGTCCTCGTCCTGGTTCAGAAGCCCTTGTTCGCGCAGGATGTTGAGGGTCAGGTCGGCGGCGTCGAACTCGCCCGCCTCCGCGTAGCACATCACCCGCAGTTTGACCCAGAACGGCTCGCCCCGCCCGGAGGCGATGCTGGCGCCGCGGCTGCACGCATTGGCGACGTCGCCGTCGAGCAGATCGGCGACCGCAAGCGCCTGGCCGGTCCATGGATCGTTGCGCCCGGCGGTGGAAAGGCTCGCCACGGTGCGCGCCTCCTCGACGAAACCGGCGCGGGCGAGCGCGAGCAGTTTCTTGCCTCCGAGCGAGGGACCCGCCCCTTGCGGCGCGCTGCCCGGAGAGAGAAGCGCGCGCCGCAACGCCTCGCCCAGGCTCGGCGCGTGCGGACGCGCGGGCAGGCGTTCGAGCAGGTAGTCGATGGTCTGCGGCTCGGCGCCGTCCCAAAGGGTGCGCTCAAGCGCCCCCTCCGCAGCGGTAAGGAGGCCGGTGGAAAAGGGATCGACCGCGATCGGCTGGGTTTCCACCGTCTCCGGCAGGGCGATCTGCGCGAGCGCGGCCCCGGCGATGACGGCCAGCCCCGCGCCGATCCCCGCAACGGACCGCTTCAACGGAGAATTAACGCTCAACATCAAAGGCTTCCACTTCTATGAGACGGGTTTCCGGTTCCAGCATCTGACCATAAGCGTAAAGCCCCGCCATGACGGCGGCGGCCAGCACAAACAGGATGGCGAACAATTTCACGTCAATTTCCCTCTTCCACAGTTCTCGTCCACTGTTCTCGCGGCGCCGGCGCGCAAGCCCGCCCTGCGCAAGCTCGCCCCGCGCAGGCCCGCGCCAGGTCCGCCCTGACCCCAGGCCGCGCCCCGAGGGCGCGCCTCGCCTTCCGCGCCGGAACGCCGCGCCCATTGATTTTTGCGGCAATCTACCGGATTTCCGCCGTTAGTCGAACCGTTCTTGTGCAGACTTCGGTGCAATACTGCCCCAACTCTGCGACGTTTATGCGGCCTAGCGCTGCGCGCCGCTCAGGGTTACATGTGCACGCCATGGCCGCATCCAGCAAATCTCCGCACGCCGCCCCGCCGCAGGCGATCGCGCTCGTCGGCATGATGGGCGCCGGCAAGACCACCATCGGCCGCCGGCTGGCGCCGCGGCTCGGCCTGCCTTTTTATGACGCCGACGCGGAAATCGAGAAGGCGGCGGGGATGTCTGTTTCCGAACTCTTTCGCCTGCATGGCGAGGAAAGCTTCCGCGAAGGGGAAGCGCGGGTGATCGCGCGCCTCCTTGACGGGCCGCCCCTCGTGCTCGCCACCGGCGGCGGCGCGCTGACGCGGCCGGAGACCCGCGAGCGCATCAGGCGCGAGACCCTTTCGATCTGGATCAAGGCCGACACCGACACCATTATCCGCCGGGCGACGCGCCGCGGCGCGCGCCCGCTGTTGCAGACCGGCGATCCGCGCGAGACCATCGAACGCTTGATGAAGGAGCGCGCGCCGCACTACGAAGGCGCCGACATTCACATCGAAACCCAGCCCGGTCCGCACGCCAACACGGTCAACGTGATCCTCGAAGCCCTGGAGCGACGCCGCCGGGAGCAGGCGGCCGGGCGCCGCGAAGACGGAAACGACGGGTCATGAACTTGGAAACCGTTTCGCTGCCCCTGGGCGAGCGCGCTTACGACATTCTCATCGGCGACGGCCTGCTTGACGAGGCGGGCGCGCGGATCGCCCCGCTCCTGCCGCGTCCGCGAACCGTCGTCGTCACCGACGCCAATGTCGCCGCGGCCCATGGCGAGCGCTTCGCCGCGAGCCTGCGCGCCGCGGGCCTCGACACCGACATCGTCGTCCTGGAGCCGGGAGAAGCAACGAAGAGCTTCGCCGAACTGGAGCGCCTTACCGGCCGCCTCCTCGATCTCGGAGTCGAGCGCAAGGACGCGGTGATCGCCCTCGGCGGCGGAGTGATCGGGGATCTTGTCGGCTTCGCCTCGGCGATCCTGCGCCGCGGCTGCCGCTTCGTCCAGGTCCCGACGACCCTGCTCGCCCAGGTGGACAGCGCCGTCGGCGGCAAGACCGCCATCAACGCCGCCCAGGGCAAGAACCTGATCGGCGCGTTCCACCAGCCCGCGCTGGTGCTCGCCGATGTCGGCGCCCTGTCGAGCCTGCCGGCGCGCGAGCTGCGCGCGGGCTACGCCGAAGTGGTCAAATACGGGCTGATCGGCGATGCCGATTTCTTCGCTTGGCTGGAAGCGAACGGCGCGCGGGTGCTGGCGGGCGATCCCGCGGCGCGCATCGCGGCGGTGAAAACCTCCTGCGCGGCGAAAGCGGCGATTGTCGCGGCCGACGAACGCGAACAGGGCGCGCGCGCGCTGCTCAATCTCGGCCACACCTTCGGCCACGCGCTGGAAGCGGTTTACGGCTATGGCGGCGCCCTGCTCCATGGCGAGGGAGTGGCGGTCGGCACGGCCCTCGCCTTCGACTATTCGGCGCATCTCGGCCTGTGCCGACCGGCGGCGGCGGACCGGGTCAGGGCGCACCTTTCCGCCTGCGGCCTGCCCGCATCGATCGCGGCGCTGCCCGGCGGGCCGGCTTATGACGCGGACACGCTTCTGACCCTGATGATGCAGGACAAGAAAGTCGAACAGAACAGGCTGACCCTCATCCTCGCCAGGGACGTGGGCGAGGCCTTCGTGGAGAAGGCCGTCGACGCCGGCGACGTCAGGACCTTTCTCGCAACGCAGATCCAGCAACGATCCGGGGCGCGTCCGGCGGCGCCGCCCGCTTCAAGGCGCAATCACCCATGACCGATTTCGATCCGGCATTTGTCCTTCCCATTGTCAGCATCGTTTTCCTCCTGTTGCTCTCGGCGTTCTTTTCCGGTTCGGAAACCGCGCTGACCGCGACGTCGAAAGCGCGCATTCACCGGCTGGAAAGCGACGGGAACGGCCGCGCGCGCCAGGTCAACGAGCTGATCCGCGACCGCGAGCGGCTGATCGGCGCGATCCTGCTCGGCAACAACCTCGTCAACATCCTGGCGACGTCGATTGCGACCAGCCTCCTGATCTCGATCTTCGGCGCGACCGGTCTCGCCAATGTGGTGGCGACCGCGGTGATGACCGTCCTCGTCCTCGTCTTCGCCGAGGTCACCCCCAAGACCGCCGCCATCGCCAGGCCGGAAGGCTTCGCCATGCTGGTCGCGCCGCTAATGCGCATCGTCGTCATCCTGTTCGCCCCGGTGACGCGCGTGGTGCAGATGGTGGTGCGCGGTTTCCTGCATCTGTTCGGTCTCGACGTCTCCCGCGACAGCGCGGTTCTGTCCGCCCACGAAGAGTTGCGCGGCGCGGTCGACCTGCACCATTCGGAGGGACGGGTGGACAAGGAGGCGCGCGACCTGCTGCGCGGGGCGCTGGAGCTTGACGACCTGCGGGTGGAGGAGATCATGATCCACCGCAAGTCGATCGAAATCCTCGATATCGACATGCCGAAACGGGAGCTGGTCGAAACCGCGCTGCAAAGCCCGCACACCAGGCTGCCGCTCTATCGTGAAAACCCGGACGACATCGTCGGCGTGCTGCATGCAAAGGATCTGCTGCGCGCCCTGTGGCAGGCGGGCGCGAAGCCGGAGGAGATCGACTTCGAGGCGATCGCCCGCGCGCCCTATTTCGTGCCGGAGACGACCACGCTTCAGGAACAGCTCGACGCCTTCAAGCTGAAGCAGGAACATTTCGCCCTTGTCGTCGACGAGTACGGGGCGCTGATGGGCCTGGTCACGCTGGAAGACATTCTGGAGGAAATCGTCGGCGAGATCGAGGACGAATACGACAGCCCGGTGCAGGGCGTGCGCCCGCAGGCCGACGGCTCCCTCAACGTGGACGGCGACGTGACCATCCGCGATCTCAACCGCGCGATGGACTGGACCCTGCCCGACGACGAGGCGGTGACGGTGGCCGGGCTGATCATTCACGAAGCGCAGTGCATTCCCGATGTCGGCCAGACCTTTTCCTTCCATGGGTTTTTGTTCAAGATCCTGCGCCGGCGCCGAAACCAGATTACGGGCGTGAAGATCACCGCGCTTGAACAGGCCCCTGCGGACTGACGCGCAGCCTTATGGACCGACAGAGCCCTTCGATGGGGCCGCCGCGCCCTTCACCGGGCAATGAAAGGATTGGCCGTCATGGCGAAAACGCCGGGTAAAAACGCGCTCCTGTTCATCTTCATCACGGTGATGCTGAACATGATCGGCTTCGGCGTGATCATGCCGGTGATGCCGCAACTGATCATGGAGGTGACGGGCGAGGATCTTTCCCATGCGGCGCGCTGGGGCGGGTATCTTTCTTTCGTCTACGCGGTCATGCAGTTCATCATGATGCCGATCATCGGCGGGCTCTCCGACCGGTTCGGACGCCGGCCGGTGCTGCTGATCTCGCTGGCCGCCTATTCGGTCGACTTCCTCGCCATGGCCGTCGCGCCGGTGATCGGGGTCATCGTCGCCGCGCGGCTGCTCGCCGGCGCGTTCGCGGCGACCTTCTCCACCGCCAACGCCTATATCGCCGACATCTCGCCGCCGGAAAAACGCGCAGCAAATTTCGGCCTGATGGGCGCGGCCTTCGGCCTCGGCTTCATCATCGGACCGGCGATCGGCGGCTTTCTCGGCGAGCATTACGGGCCGCGCGCGCCGTTCTATTTCGTCGCCGCGCTCGGCGCGACCAATTTCGTCTACGGGCTTTTCGTCCTGCCGGAAACGCTGTCGCCGCAGAACCGGCGCCGCTTTGAGTGGAAGCGGGCGAACGCTTTCGGCAACTTCAAGCAATTCTCTCAGTACCCGGCCATCCTGCCGATCGCGGGCGTCATGCTGGTCGCCCAGCTCGCCCATTGGACCTACCCTTCCATCTGGGCGTATTACGCGGGCGAGAAATTCGACTGGACGCTGGAGGAAATCGGCTACTCGCTGATGTTCGTGGGGCTGATGTCCGCCGTGGTGCAGGCCGGCGTCATTCGCATCGTCGTGCCCCGGATCGGCGAACAGGCCGCCGCCCTTTCCGGCATGAGCGTCACGGCGGTCTCCTATATCGGTTTCGCCCTCGCCCAGACCGACGCCGTCGTCTACGGGCTGATCGCGTTCTCAGCGCTCGGCGGGCTGACCCAGCCGGCGATCCAGGGGATCATGTCGCGCACCATTCCCGCCAACGCGCAGGGGGAACTGCAAGGGGCGGTCGCGGCGTTGATGAGCGTGTCGATGGTGGTCGGCCCGTTGCTGATGACCCAGATTTTCGCGGCCTTCTCCGCGCCGGGAGAGCCGTTCACGGTCGGCGGCGCGGTTATTTTCCCGCAAGGGGCCCCGTTTTACTTCCCCGGCGCGCCCTTCGCCTTCGCCGCGATCCTGGAAATCTTCGCCCTCGCGCTTCTGCTCATGGCGTTCCGGCGGATCATGCGCCCGCGCACGGAGGCCGCCCCGGCGGAATGATCTTCGCCGCGAGCGTTCCGCGCCGAACCCCGCCTGCTGCGGCGCCGACTGCGGCGTTCAGCCGGACCGGTGGTTGCCGGCGAGATTGAGCTGGCGCAGGACCTCGAACAGGAACGCGGTCGTCAGGCCGAACAGCATGAAGCCGTTCGCCGCGGTCGCGCCGGACAGGAGCCGCCATTGCGCCGGCAGCAAGAGATCGCCGAAGCCGAGGGTCGTATAGCAGGCGGCGGCGAAATAGATCGCCGCCTCCCAACCGTCGAACAGTTCGTTGTGCAGGAATATTCCCGCCCACATGACGATCTTGAACAGGTGCGCCGCCATCAGCCACAGGGCCAGCACCGCCAGCACAGCGCTGTCGCGAAAGAACCGGAAGACGCCGCGGGCCGGCCTGACGATGAACCGCAGGGCGACGGCGGCGGAGGCGATGAAGACCGCATGCACGACCGTCGTGCCGGCGATCATCCCGGCGGAGACAAGCCAGATATGATGATAGAGCTGCGGGTCTTCCATGGCGCGATCCCTCTGTTGCCGCCGGCGATTCACCTTTGCGCATCACACCGGATGGAAGGCCGCGGAGCAAGCGGTTTGACGCCCCGGTCACAACTTCAAGGCGACCTTCGGAGGAAGGCATTTATGCTCAAGATTACAGTTGGTTACGAACTTTTTTGATAGTCTCTTCGAGGCGGTCGAGGGTTTCCGCCTGCGTCTTTGAATCGGCGTCATGCGCGGCGGTTTCCGTCTCGCGCAGCGACGTCAGGGCGGCGATCTCGCGTTCAAGGGCCGCAAGGCCGTCCCGTTCGCGAGCGGCGCGCCGAGCGCGCAGCGCCCACCCCGCGGCGCCGCCCAGGACGAGACCCGTTGTCATCGCCAGCCAGAATTCCGGTCCCATGCCAGTTCCATAAATGCGTGCGGCGGTTTGCGACAGGACGCGCGGGCTGCCCGGCGGCCAAGCGCGTCCCGAACACATGGCGGTCCCGTACATATGACGCTTCCCGGGGCGAGGCCGTTTGAGGGCGGCGCCGCAGAAAAAGTCAGCAAAGTGAAGATCAGCGCGGCGCCATCACCATCATGATCTGGCGGCCTTCCATTTTCGGGAACTGCTCCACCTTGGCGATTTCCTCGAAGTCGTCCTGGACGCGCTTGAGGAGATCGGCCCCGCGATCCTGGTGGGCCATTTCGCGTCCGCGGAACCGAAGCGTCACCTTGACCTTGTCGCCTTCCTCGAAGAAGCGCTTCATCGCCTTGACCTTCACCTGATAGTCATGGTCGTCGATGTTCGGCCGCATCTTGATCTCCTTGATCTCGACGACCTTCTGCTTCTTCTTCGCCTCGGCCTTTTTCTTCTGCTGCTGGTATTTGTACTTGCCGTAATCGAGGATCTTGCACACCGGCGGCTGGGTGTTGGGCGAGACCTCGACGAGGTCGAGACCGGCCTCGGCGGCGATGGCCAGCGCCCTGTCGGTTGCGACCACCCCGCGTTTCTCGCCGGTATGGTCTATCAGAAGAACCTGGGGAACCGAGATATTCTCGTTGATGCGCGGCCCGCCCGATTTTGACGGCGGGGCGGCGATAGGTCTGCGTGCTATGTGCTTCTCTCCATGGGTTGCTGCGGCGCAAATACTGAAAACAGGACGAAATCCCTTCCGGCCTCATTTTTCAGGATATCGGGTGAAAAATGGTTAAAGCGCATCCGCCCCCGGCCAGAACCGGCGGTATATAAGGATTTTCGCGCGCTAATCAACGGGCGCCGGCCATCTTGATCGCCGCCTCGGCGGTGTCGACGAGACCCATGTTCGACAGCGTGCGCCACACGAAGTCCGGCTCCACCGTGTCGAGGGCGTCATTGGCGGTGAGCATGACCACGTGGCGGCCGCGCGCTTCCGGCAGGGGGTCCTTGCTGCGCACGATCAGGACGCCCTCGCACCCGACGCTGAGGGCGAGCTGGGTCTCCTCGGCATGGTCGCTGACGAAAAAGGCCGCTTCCTGGGCCAGCGCCGCCAGTTGCAGGTGATCGGTCTTGCCGGTCAGGTCAACGAGCTGCGGCGTTTCGTGGGCGATCTCGTCGCCGAACTGGTGCAGATCCTTCGAGCCAGCCAGCACCGGCATCACACCGGCCTGCGCCATCACCGCCGCAAGCCCGGCATAGCCCCGCGCGGTCCAGCGCCGCGCCGGATCGCCGCCGGGCAGCAACAGGCCGAAGGCGCCGGAAATGCCGTACCAGGACGGCTGCATGTTGGCCGAGTCCTTGCGCGCCGACATCGCCCAGCGCAGATCGGGAAGCCGGTCGGCCGCGCCGAGGCCGGCCGACGCCAGCATACGGTCGACCTGCGGCAGCGGGGCCGCGAATTTCTTTCCGCCGGTTTTCTTCTGGCCTGTTTTCTTCGAGCCGGGTTCGGCTGAAAACCATTTCGGTCCGAACGGGCCGAGCGCGGCGCGCAGCTTGCGGCCGCATTCATCCGCGGCAAGATCGTAGACCCTTTCGAAGCGCGCCGATTTCAGTTGCCTGATAAAAGCCTTGCGCGCGTCGGCGTCGCGAAAATCGGGCATCGCCGCAACCTGGTCGAAGTAAGGCGCGGCGCGGGCGATGCGTTGCAGGCCGGGGGCCGTCAGCAGGCTGATCCTCGCCGCCCCATGGGCGTCGCGGATCGCCTCGAAGGCTGGCTCGGCGGCGACGAAAGCCGCAAGCCCGTCGGTCTTCACCACCAGGATATTCGTGTTCTTACGCCCTAACATGCCGCCCAGCCCATGTCGTTAAGTCCATGCCGCCCGGTTTGCACCGCCCCATCGCGCCTCGCCCCATTACGCTTCTTCCGGCGCCGCCGGCCCCTGTTCCAGCAGCTCGCCGTAAACGCGCAAGGTGGCGTCGCACATGGCGGCGGACGAATAAACGCTGGTTGCGCGCGCGCGCCCGTTCCGGCCCATCCGGCTCAACGTTTCCAGAGGCGCGTCCGCCAGCCGGCCGATCGCCGCGGCCAGCGCCGCCGCGTCCGCGGGCCGGACGAGATATCCGGTTTCGCCGTCGATCACCGTCTCCCGCGCGCCCCCATGGTCCGCCGCGATCACCGCCCGGCCCATGGCCCCGGCCTCAACCGCCGTGCGGCCGAAGGCTTCCGGCCGCGTGGACGGCGCGAGAACCGCGTCGGCCCACGCATAAGCGGCGGGCATGTCGGCGCATTCGCCGACGAAATGGATCATGTCGCGCACCCCACGCTCATCAATCAATGCACGCAATGTCCGTACGTAAGCGTCCCGACCCTGCGCGCCCCCGCAGAAAACTAGCGTTAATCCGGGCGCTTTGCCAGAGGCGCCGGCGCTTTTCGCAAAGTTGTCTTGAAGCAGCGCGCACGCCTCGACGGCGACCTCGTGGCCTTTCCACGCCGTCAGGCGCGCCGGCAGCAACAGCCGAAACGCCCGCCCGCCCGGCATTTCATCGCGGGCGAGCCCCCATTGCGCCGTCAGCGCCGCGATGCGCGCATCGGTGACGCGCGCGGGGTTGAAGTAATCGAGGTCGGCCCCGCGCGGGATAATCCGGAGGTTGTCCCTGTCCCGGTATCCGTCCGCGGCGATGCGCTCCGCCGTGAACCGGGAGTTGGCGATGACCCTGTCGGCGCGCAGCATCGAGGAGTTGTACCAGCGCTTGACCGGCCCGGCGGCGCGATAAGCGCCGTGATAGGTGGTGACGAAGGGAACGCCGGCCGCGCGCGCGGCCATCAGCGCGCTCCAGGCCGGCGCCCGCGAGCGGGCGTGGATCAGGCCGACGCCCCGCGCTTCGATCAGGCGGGCGAGAAACCGGCCGTTGCGCCAGATCGTCAGCGGGTTCTTCGAGGCTACGGGCGCGACGATCACCTCGCCGCCGGCCCGTTCGATGTCCGCCGCCAGCCGCCCGCCCTCGCTGACGACGAGGGCGCGCCCGCCCGCCCGCACGACCGCGCCGGCGATCTCCAAGGTGGTGCGCTCCGCCCCGCCGGCGTCAAGGCGCGGCACGACCTGCGCGATGGTGTGTTCAAACCGACTCATGCGTTTAAGAATACCTGTTTTCGCCAGCGGGAAAGGCCCCGCGGCGAAGCGCGCCACATTAACGCCAGCAACGCCGATCTCAACGCCGATCCCAGACGCCGAAACCGACGCCGAAACCGACGCCGATCCCGGCGTCCATCATCATCACGGAGAACCGATCCATGGCCGACGCAACCGGAACCGAGACGGCGCCGCTATACATCGACGGGCCGCGCGGACGCATCGCCTATCGCCGCCGCGATGCGGCGAAGGACGAGCGCCGGCCCGGCGTCGTCTGGCTCGGCGGTTTTCGCTCCGACATGCTGGGGAGCAAGGCCGCGGCCCTCGACGCCTGGGCGGCGGAGACCGGCCGGGCCTTCCTGCGCTTCGACTATTCCGGCCACGGGGAGTCCGACGGCGCTTTCGAGGACGGCTCGATCGGCGAATGGGCGGACGACGCGCTGGCCGCATTCGACGCGCTGACCGCCGGTCCGCAGATCCTGGTCGGCTCGTCCATGGGCGGATGGATCGCCGCCCTGCTGGCGAAACAACGCCCGGAGCGTCTCGCCGCCATCGTCTTCATCGCCCCCGCGCCCGACTTCACCGAGGCGCTGATGTGGCCGGCGCTCACCGAGGCGCAGCGCGAGACCATCATGGCGGCGGGCAGGCTGGAAACGCCGTCGGCCTACGCCGAAGAGCCGCAGGTCATCACGCGCAAGCTGATCGAGGACGGCCGCCGGCGCCTGGTGATGACCGGCCGCGTTCCGATCCGCGTTCCCGTGCGAATCCTCCAGGGCATGGAGGACGAGGACGTGCCGTGGCGCCACGCGGTCCGCTTCGCCGAACAGATCGAGAGCGACGACGTCGTCCTGACGCTGGTGAAGAACGGCGATCATCGTCTCTCCGGACCGGCGGACCTCGAACGCCTGCGCGCGACGCTTGAGGCGCTGTAGCGCGCCCCCGCCCGTTGCAACGCTCCGTCGCGCCGGCGGCTCCTTTCGTCGCAACGGACTGATCCGCGCCGATGAATTCTCTTGCGACACCTGTAGCACTGAGCTAGTCTCGTTACAGATGTAACAGCAGCCGCCATCCGGGCGGCGAAGCGGAACGACGGCGGATGGAAAGGCGGCGCGCTGATGACCGATGTGAAGAACGCGGATCCGACCAAGCCGGAACTGGCGATCCTGAAACTTCTGTGGCGGGGGCGCGATCTCAACGCCCGGGAAATCCACCAGGACATCAAGGACGAGTTCGGATGGTCCTACTCGACCGTGCGCACGGTGCTCGAGCGCATGAGCGACAAGGGGCTGATCTCGAAAACCGCGTCCGAGGGCGTCAACATCTACGCCGCCCGGGTCGGCAAGGTGACGGTGCTCGGCAAGATGATCGCCGATTTTTCAAAGCGTGTTCTTGAACTCGACGCCGCGCCGGGCGCAGCGTTCTTTTCCGATTCCAAACTGCTTTCCGAAGATGAGCTTCAGGAACTTGAAGACGTGCTCCGCGACGAGGAGGAACGCTCATGATCGCGCCGACATCCCCGCCGGTTCCGTTTTCGGCCCTTGCCGAACCTTTCTTCGTCTGTCTCCTCGCCTCGATGATCTGGGCGCCGATCGTCCTCGCCATGACGGCGCGGCGCCGTCCGGACGCCGCCGCGGCGGACAAGGTCTGGCCCCTCGCCCTTTCCATCGCCGCGCTGCCGGCGCTCGCTGCACCCCTGGCCGCGGCCCTCGGCGTCTCCCTGCGCGCCGCGCCGGCGCCCATGCCCATCCCGCCCTTGCCCATCCCGGCCATGCCCGTCGCGGCGTCCGGCCCCGCCGCGTTCGTCCCCCTCGCCGCGCCCCTCGCCGCGGCGCCGGCGCACCCCTCCGGCGTGACGCTGGCCGCGCTGTTCGAGGCGTCGGCGGCATTGTATCTCTACGGATTTTTGATGTTCATGGCGATCGGCGTCGCCCGGCGGATCTGGTTTTCCTATCGCGTCGGCTATGCGACGCCGATGGACCATCCCCGGCTGGAAGCGGCCTTCGAGGACTGGCGCCGGCGCATCGGCGTTCGGCGCAAGCCCCGCTACGCCTTCACCGACGCGGTGACGAGCGTGTGCGTGCATGGGATCGCGCGGCCGGTGGTCCTGATGCCGGACGCCCTGCTGGAGCATGTCGGCGAACGCGACGTCGAGCTGATGGTCGCTCACGAAATGGCCCACGTCAAACGCGGCGATACGGCGCTGTTCGCCTTTTGCGGCGTCATCAGGGCGATCTTCTGGTTCAACCCGTTCATGCAGCGGATCGCCGCGCGCGCGGCCCTCGCCGCCGAGCAGGCGGCGGACGCCCTGGTGATCGCCGCCGGTGCGGAGCGCCGGCGCTATGCGCGCTGCTTCGTGGAGGGATTGCGCTTCGCCGCCGCGGACGGGCGTTTCGGCGAGCGCGCGCTCGTTCCCTCCTTCACGCCGTTCGACCGCCGGTCGCGGCGCGCCCGGCTCGACGCCATTTTGTCCGGACGCGGTGCGCCCGGCATGACCTGGCGGGGGCGCGTCGGCGTCGTCGTCAGCGTCGCCGCCGCCGCCGGCCTCGCCTTCGCCCAGGCCGCCCTCGCGGTTGCGCCGCGAACGGATGAAGTCCTGTCCCATGCGCCCGTGAACGGCAAGGTCGTCGCCGGCTTCGCCAAGCGCGAAATCAGTCTTGACGGCGACCCGCAGGATCACACCGGCGTCGATATCGTCGCGCCGCGCGGGACCAAGGTGCGCGCCGCGGGCGACGGCGTCGTGTCAGCGGCGACCGACCGCTATCGCGGCCTGACCGCCTGGGGCAACGTCGTCGTCATCGACCATGGCGGCGGGCTGATGACGCGTTACGCCCATCTTGACCGGTACTCGGTCGCGGCAGGCGATCCGGTGAAGGCCGGCGAGACCATCGGCGCGGTCGGCGACACGGGCGAAACGCGCGGGCGCGCTCATCTGCACTTCGAAGTCATCGACAACGGCGTTCCCGTCGATCCGGCGCCGATCGTCCTGCCGGACCCCATGTCCATGCCCGCGCCGGCTCCGCTTGAAGCGTCCCCGCTTTCTCCGACGCCGCCCGCCCCGGTCGAGGCGGCGCCCGGCGCGCCTCTCCCCGGCAAGATCGCCAACGGCGTCGCCATGCTGAAAACGGCGCCGGCGTTCTCGCCCATGGCCGCGCCCCGCCCGGCCGAAGCGCCCGACCCGGTCGACGTCCCGGACAGCGTGACTGAAGCCATCGCGAACGGCGCCATGAACGGAGAATTTGCCGGCGCGATCATTATCGCCGAGGCGCATGATTACGCATTCGATGTCGACGTCGACCACGACAACCTTCCCGACGCGGAGGAAGCGCGTATGGAGGCGGCTCTTGCGCGGCGAGAAGCCGCCCAGGCGCGCGCCGAAGCAGCGCGTATCAAGGCTCAACACGAACGCGAACGCGCCAGGGCCGAACGCGAGCGCGCCCGGCAGGAACACATGGCGGCGAAGCTGGAACACGCCCTCGACAAGGCGATGCGCGAACGCGACGAGGCGGTCGCGCGCATCGAGCGCGCCTTCACCGACCGCGGCGGCGTCCCCCTCGTCTCCGAAAAAGAGATCCTGGCGATACAGGAGCAGGCCCTGCGCGACGCTCAGGACGACCTCGCCCGCCGGCTCGTCGAGTTGGAGCGCCGCCGCGCCGAACTGGAGCGCGCCGAGAAGGACGCAGAATAGTCCCCTCCGGCCGCGGCCCGCGGCCGTTTCATCGCAAATACGGCGCCGTTCATCGATTCCGCCGCGCGCGCCGCCGAAAGCGCCCTATAACGTCCCCGTCGCCCGGATCAGGAGGGATGCTGATGGGCCTTACCCGACTCTGTCTTCAAAACCCGGCGGCGGCGGCGGTGGCGCTCGCGTTGGTCATGCTGCTCGGCGCGATTTCCGTCACCCGCCTGCCGGTCCAGCTGTTCCCCGCCATCGAGCGGCCTGAAATCAGCATCCACACCATCTGGCGCGCCGCCTCGCCGCGGGAGATCGAAAGCGAGATCACCGATCCCATCGAGCGCGAGTTGAGGGGCGTGCCGGGCGTGACGCAGATGCGTTCATGGTCGAACCAGGGGGATGTCTGGATCAATCTCCAGTTCGCTCTGGGTACGGACATGAATTCAGCTTTTACGGAGGTGAACGCGCGCCTGCAACGGGTGCGGGGCCTGCCGGCGGAAGCGGAGCGCCCGCGGGTGCAGATCGGCGGCGGCAACAACAGCGGGGAGACCCTGATTTTCCTCTTCCTGCAGCGCCTGCCCGGCGACGGGCGTGCGGCCATGCGCCTCAGCGATTTCGCCGAGGACCGCATTGCGCCGGCGCTGGAGGCGGCGCCGGGCGTCGCCGGCGTCGAGGTCAACGCCGATGAGGGGGAAATGATCATCGAGATCGAATACGATCCCTTTCTCGCCGCGCAACTCGGGCTGACCGTCGACGACATCGCCGAGAATATCAACCGCTCGACCGATGTCAGCGGCGGCTCGGTCGAGGTCGGGCGGCGCAATTACACGCTCCGCTATGAGGGGCGTTTCGACGCCGACCAGTTGAGCGACACCATTCTCGCCTGGCGGGACGGCGCCCCGGTCCGGCTTGGCGACATCGCCGCCGCGCGAGTGACCGCGGACAACCGGGGCGGCGTCGTCTATCAGAACGGCAATCCGGCGATCGGCATGCGCGTCCTGCGCGAGCCGGGCGCGAACACGCTTGAGGCGATCGACGCGCTGACCGAGGTGGTGGACGAACTGAACGCCGGCCCGCTGGCGGAAATGGGCTATGTCCTGGAGAAGAGTTTCGATCCGTCGGTGTTCATCAAGCGCGCCATTTCGCTCCTCAGCAACAATCTGATGCTCGGGATCGTTCTCTCCGTGGGCGCGCTATGGCTGTTTCTGCGGCGAACGACGGCGACCCTCATGATCGCCGCGGCGATCCCGATCTGCCTCATGGCGACGATGGTCGCGCTCAATCTTTTCGGCCGCACACTGAACGTGATTTCCCTCGCCGGGCTCGCCTTCGCGGTCGGCATGGTGCTCGACGCCGCGATCGTCGTTTTGGAAAACTTTGTGCGCATGCGCGAGGAAGGGCGCTCGCGTTTCGAGGCGGCGAACGCCGCCGTGGCGCAGGTGTTCGGCGCGCTCTTCGCCTCCACCGTGACGACGGTGGCGATTTTCATTCCCATCATGTTCTTCGAGGACGTTGAGGGCCAGCTTTTCGCCGATCTCGCCCTGACCATCGCCATCGCGGTCTCCTTCAGCCTGCTCGCCGCGGCGACCCTGCTGCCGGCCGGCGCGGCGCTGTTCGTGCGCGATGACGGCGCAGCCCGTCGCGCGGGCGGCGCCGCTTCCCGTCCCCGGCTCGCCGGGCGCATCGCCGACGCCGTCATGGCGCTGACCGCCAGCGGCCCGCGCCGCCTGTCGATCATTACCGGGCTGACGGTCGTTCCCGTCGTTCTCGCCGCTCTCCTGTGGCCGCCGCTGAACTATCTGCCGCCGGTCAAGCGCGATGCGGTCGACGCCCATATCAGCTTTCCTTCCGGCGCGAGTCCGGATCTGATCCGCGAGGAATTCGCAGAGGTCGTGGTCGAGCGTCTCGCGCCCTATATGAGCGGCGAGAAAGAGCCTTCCTTACGCAACTATTACCTGTTTACCGGCCCGTGGGGGGCCAATACCGGCATTCGCGTCAACGATCAGTCCCGCATCGACGATATGGTCCGTATCGTGAACGAAGAGATTCTCGCCGGCTTTCCCGACACCCGCGTTTTCGCCCGCCAGGGGGATCTGTTCGGAAACTGGGGCGGCGGCGCGTCGATCGGGCTGCAGCTCCAGGCGGCTGATTTCGAGGCCCTGGGCGCGGCCGCGCCCCTCGCCATCGACACGGTGCGCGCGGCCCTGCCCGGCGCGCAGGTCTGGCCCGATCCGGACCCGCAGATCGTCTCGCCGGAATTGCGCCTGATCCCCAACGACCGGCGCATCGCCGAGACCGGCCTTACCCGCGACGCGGTCGCGCGCACGGTGCGCGCCCTGGGCGACGGGCAGTGGCTCGGCGAGTTCTTCCACGAGGACGGGCGGCTCGATATCTATCTGCGCGCGCGGGAATGGACGGCTCCGGAATATCTCGAAACGGCGCCGATTGCGACGCCGACCGGGGCTGTCGCGCCCCTCGGGGAATTCGTGACCATCGAGCGCGGCGTCGGCCCGCAGCAGATCTTCCGCGTCGACGGGCGCCGGACCATCACCCTCGCCGTCGATCCCCCCGCCGACATGGCGCTTGGTTCCGCAGTGGATGCGCTCAAACGCGACGCGGAAGGAGCGCTCTACGACATCCTGCCGCCCGGCGCGTCGATCACATGGAGCGGGGAGGCCGACAGCCTGGCGCGTGCGGTGACCAATCTCGGCGGCAATTTCCTGCTGGCGGTCGTGATCCTGTTCCTGATCCTGGCGGCGCTGTTCAAGTCCCTGAAGGACGCCGGGCTCGTCATCGTCACGCTGCCCATGGCGACCGTCGGCGGGGTGGCCGCGATCCAGATCGCCAATCTGTTTACGGATCTTCCGCTCGATCTTCTGGGCATGATCGGGTTCATCATTCTCCTCGGGCTGGTCGTCAACAACGCCATCCTGCTGGTTTCCCAGACCCGCGCTTCCGAGGCGAAGGGCCTCGACCGGCCGGCGGCGGTGCGCGAAGCGCTGACGCTCCGCATCCGGCCGATCTTCATGTCGACCACGACGTCCCTCATGGGCATGCTCCCGCTGGTGCTGTCGCCCGGCGCGGGCAGCCTCATTTATCGCGGGCTCGCCACGGTCATCGTCGGCGGCATGGCGGTGTCGATGGCGTTCACGCTGCTGCTGCTGCCGGCGCTCCTGCAACTGGGCGGGGCGAGGACGTCCGTGCGCGACGAAGCGCTTGCGCTGGAGCCGGCGCGATGAACTGGAAGACAATCGGAAGGGAGGGCCCCATGTCAGGCAGACTAACCCTGTTCGGCGCCGGCGCCGCAGCGCTGATGATCGCCGGGAGCGCCGCGTTTTTCTACGGCGAGCGCATCGGCGCCGCGGCCGAGGCGCAGTCCCCCGAGATCCAGGGCCCGCCGCCCGCCGCGGTCGCCGTCGCGCGCATCGAGGCGCGCAGCCTCGCGCCCCGGGCCGAGGCGCCGGGCTCGGTCGTCTCGCTGCGCGACAGCGTCGTCGCGGCGGCGACGTCGGGCAAGCTGACCTGGGTCGCCGATGTCGGCGCCGAGGTCGCCGCGGGGGACGTCATTGCACGGATCGATGCGGCGGATGCAACCTTCGCCCGCGACAACAGCCTTGCTGAAATGCGCCGGCTCGCCGCCCGGGCAAGCTATCTCGACAGCGTGTACGAACGCTTTTCGGGTCTCGGCGAGGAAGGCGGCGAGTCCGAGGCGTCGCTGGAGGAGATGCGGGCGAACCGCGACGAGGCCGCCGAAGCGCTGGCCCAGGCGGAGGTGGCCCTGCGCCGCGCGGAGACCGAACTGGAGCGGACCGAGGTGCGCGCGCCCTTCGCGGGCCGCATCGTCAGCCAGGAAAGCCAGATCGGCGAGTTCGCCTCGCCCGGCGCGGGGCTCGTGCGCCTTGTCGATACCGAGCGCCTGGAGGTCACGGCCAGGGCGCCGGTCTCGCTGGCGCGCAATCTCAACCCGGGCGACGTTGTCGCGGTCAGCGACGGGCGCGAGCGCCTCGACGCGGCGCTGCGCGCGGTCGTGCCGGTCGGCGACGAACGCTCGCGCATGCTGGAGCTGCGCTTCGCGCTGCCGGAAAGCGGATGGTATATCGGCTCGGCCGTGCGGGTGAGCCTGCCGGCCGCGGCGGCGCGCGTCGTCACCGCCGCCCCGCGCGACGCGCTTGTCCTGCGCGCGGACCGCATCAGCGTCTTCATCGTCGACGAAAACGACACGGCGCGGCGGGTGACGGTGGAGCTTGGGGACGCGGAAGGCGATTACATCGAGGTGATCGGCGACGTGGCGCCGGGCCAGACCGTCGTCATCCGCGGCGGCGAACGCCTGCGGGACGGCCAGGCGGTGACCGTCTCGGCGATGGACGCCAGCGCGTCGGTCTAGGGTCAATGGCTTTCAACGCGATTCACAACTGGCTCTGGTCACAACTGGCGCCGGATTGTGAATGGGCGCGCGCCCGCGAACCGCAAAACCGGTGATCCGCTTTAGCCGCACCAGGCTCCAGCCGGCGCCTACTCGCTTTCGCCGAACCGGCTCTCGATCAAGTCGACAATGGCCGCGAGCGCATCGTCCGCTTGCGGACCGGTGGCGGTCAGTTCGATCCGGGCGCCCTTGTTGGCGACGAGCATGAGCAGGTCGAGCTGCGAGTCCGCGGCCGCCTCGCGCTCGCCGTTGCGCACGGTCACGTCAGCGTCGTAGGAGCGCGCCAGCTCCGCAAGCTGCCGCGACGGGCGAATATGCAATCCCAGCTTGTTGCTGATCGTCGTCTCGGCTGTGGCCGTCCGCGTCATCTCGCCGTTCCGGTCATTCAGTCCGCCGCTTCCCCGGACAGCACCCAGGACGCGACATTGATGTATTTGCGTCCGGCCTCATGGGCGCTCCGGACCGCTTCCTTGAGGTCCCCCTCGGCCCGGGTGGAGGCGAGCTTGATCAGCATCGGCAGGTTCACCCCCGCGATCACCTCGGCGTTGGCCTTGTCCATGACGGAAATCGCCAGGTTGGACGGCGTGCCGCCGAACATGTCGGTCAGGATGATCACGCCGTCGCCGGCGTCGACGTCCTTCGCCGCTTTGAGAATGTCCTGGCGCCGCTTTTCCATATCGTCGTCGGGCCCGATGGAGACGGCGCGCACCCCCTCCTGCGGGCCCACGACATGCTCGGCGGCGGACAGAAACTCGTCCGCAAGCCGACCATGGGTGACAACAACAAGTCCGATCATCAAACGCCCCGAATCCTTTTGCCAGTATCTTGCCAGTATCGTTCCGATCCCGCCGGCGCGGGAACGCACAGTCATCATGATCATCAAACAGAATCGTTAATCGCCCGGCAACTCTACAACAAATCGCGCGCCCTTGCGCGGGCCCTCCGGAGCCTGCGGATCCACCAGCCGGTTTTCCGCGTAAATGCGCCCCCCGTGGGAGGCGACGATCTGCTTGGAAATGGCGAGGCCGAGGCCGGAATTGTTGCCGAAAGCCGCGCCGGCGGGCCGCTTGGTGTAAAATCGCCTGAAAATCGATTCAAGGTTTTCGGGCGGCACCCCCGGCCCGTCATCCTCCACGACGATCCGCACCGGGCCGGCGTCGTAGCCGGGCCGCGCGCCGGCGCCATGCGCCCCCCGCTGACCGGATCTGGGACCGGATCTGGGGCCGGATCGTTGAGAGGACCGCTGGGCCGCGCGCCCGCCCGCAGGCTCCAGGCGCACCCGGACCTCGCCGCCTTCCGGGCTGAAGGACCGGGCGTTGTCGATCAGGTTCCGGAACACCTGGCTGAGGGCCGACGGACTGCCGAGAACATAGACCTCCTGGATCGGATCGTTGAACGACACCCGCGCCTCGCCGTCTTTCGTCGTCGCCTCGTACATGGCGACAATGTCCTTGATCAGCTTGTTGAGATCCACGGCCTCCCGACTTTCGCGGGCAAGCTCGGCGTCGAGGCGGGAGGCGTTGGAGATGTCGGTGATCAGGCGATCCATGCGCGCGACGTCTTTCTGGATCACGGCCATCAGCTTGGCCTGCTGCTCCTGGGTCTTGACGATGGCGAGCGTTTCGGCCGCGCTGCGAATGGAGGTGAGCGGATTTTTCAACTCGTGAGAGACGTCCGCGGCGAAGCTCTCGATCGCGTCGATGCGCGCGTAAATCGCCTGGGTCATGGATTTCAGCGAGCCGGAAAGCTCTCCGATTTCATCCTTGCGCGTTGTAAAATCGGGAATGCGCGCGCGGCCCGCCGCGGCGATCCCCTCGCGGACTTTATCCGCGGCGACGGCGAGTTGGCGGATCGGCTGGGCGATGGTGGTGGTCAGGAGGAGCGAGGAGAGAATGGCCGCGGCCACGGCGAGCCCGAAGAACGGCAGGATCGAGACCCGCGCTTCCTCGACAAGCTGGTCGATGCCGCCGATCTCCGCCGTCACCACGCCGTAGATCGCCTGCACCCGGCGGATCGGTACGGAGACGGAGGCGACCAGTTCGCCCTCCTCGTTCAGGCGCACGGAGGCGGCGCCGCGCGTATCGGCGAAGGGCGAGGAAGCGAGCGCGGCGTTCAGTTCCGCCTCGATGCTGCGCTCGCCCGCGTCGGCGCGGTAATCGCGGGAGATGAACGCTGAAATCCGCCGCCAGAACCGGTCCGGCGTCAGGGGCGCGGCCGCGTCCTCCGCGTCGATCGGCGGCAGCGCCTCGGCGATGATCTCGTCCTCGCGCAGCACCACGTCCTCAAGCAGCAGCGCGCGCGCGTCCTTGACCGGCGGGTTTTCAAAGGTCTGCGGGGCGTTGAAAATCCGCACCCGGCCTTCGAAACTGTCCCACACGCGGTTGAACACCTCGCGCACGTCGGTCTGGCTGAGGGACAGGGTGCAGAAGGTCGCGCCCCCTTCCAGGGCGAGGTCGGTTTCCTCGAACGGCTCGCAGGAGGCGTCGTCGATCGCCACCTGCGCCAGGACGTCGGCGATGATCTGGGCCTGGGCGCGCACGCCTTCGAGCTTGGCCTGGATCAGGCCGTCGCGATACTGGGTCAGGCCGAAGGAACCGATCAGGAGGATCACCAGGCCGATCATGTTGGCGATGACGATCGTGACCGTCAGGCGCGAAATCGCGACGCGCGCGCGGCGTTTTCGCCCCTTCCCGCCCTGATCGGTCATCGAAGACTAGTCTTCCTTGTACTTGTAGCCGACGCCGTAGAGAGTTTCGATGGCGTCAAACTCCTTGTCAACGACCCGGAATTTCTTCCGTATGCGTTTGATGTGGCTGTCGATGGTGCGGTCGTCGACATAGACCTGGTCGTCATAGGCCGCGTCCATGAGCTGATCGCGGCTTTTGACGAAGCCGGGCCGCTGGGCGAGGGCTTCCAGGATCAGGAATTCCGTCACGGTCAGGACGACCGGCTGCTCTTTCCAGGCGCAGGCGTGGCGCATGGGGTCGAGGGTCAGGCTTCCCCGGCGCAGGGTTTTCTTCTCCGGATCGTCGTCATGGGCCTCGCCCGCCTGGCCCCGGCGCAGGACGGCCTTGACCCGTTCGAGCAGGAGCCGCTGGGAGAACGGCTTCTTGACGTAATCGTCCGCGCCCATGGTCAGGCCCAGGACCTCGTCGATCTCCTCGTCCTTGGAGGTCAGGAAAATCAGCGGCAGGCTCGAATTCTGGCGGATGCGGCGCAGCAGCTCCATGCCGTCCATGGTCGGCATCTTGATGTCGGAAACCACCATGTCCGGCGGCGTCGCGTTGATGAAGTCGAGCGCCGCCGCGCCGTCCTCGAAGGTTTTCACCGTGTGCCCCTCGGCCTCCAGGGCGATGGAAACGGAGGTCAGGATGTTCTCGTCGTCGTCAACAAGGGCTATGGTCGCCATGTCTTTTCGTCCTCGCATGATTTCATGCGTTCTACTATGTCCCGCGCCGGGCGTATAGAAGGCCGCGATAAGGCGTTTTTGCGGCCCGCGACAGGTAAAGCGTTAAAAACGCACCGGTTTTTCGGCCGTCACGACCTCGCGCGGGGCTCAGCGCGCGCGGAGATCAGCGGAGATCAGAAGGACGCCGCCGCCTCGTCGATGAACGCGGCGAGGTCAACGTCGCGCGCCGACAGCCCGCCGGCGTCGTGGGTGGTCAGGACGATCTCCACCTTGTTGTAGACGTTGAACCATTCCGGATGGTGGTCGGCCTTTTCCGCCGCCAGCGCGACCCGGTTCATGAAGCCCCACGCGGCGTTGAAGTCCTTGAACTGGAAAATTCTGAAGGCGGCGTCGCGGCCCTCCGCCTCGCGCCAGTTAGGGCGGCGCTGAAAAAACGCCTCTCGCTCCTTGCGGCTCAATTTCTCAACCATGGGGCGGCCTCCTTTGCCGTATTTCGCATGCGGCCGGCGCACGCGGTTAAGGGATGGACGTCCCGCCGCCTTAACCAAAAGCCCGCCTGAAGAAAAGGCCGCGGCCGGGACGAGGCGGCGCCAGGCCCTGAATCTTCTCTGAAACCTCTATTCCGTAACCGTCCTGCGGCCCGCCCCGAGCCGCGCGGGTGCGACCAGGGGGCAAGCATGGAGATGCAAGCAAGCGGATGCTGGCAAGCGGATAGTGGCAAGCGGATACTGGCAAAAGGGCCGCCCTTTGGGGGCGGCCCTCAACCTCGGCTCGCGAGGTTCGCAATTTCCTAGACCCAAAAGGTCTCGAATTCCGTGAATCCGTCGGTCAGGCGGCGTACGAAGGCTGCTCCGACACGCTTTCTTTCCGCAAAGACCCTTTCGGCTTCGTGAAATCACTCGACATCAGATCACCTCCTTTCGTTTGTTGAACATGAAAAGAGTTTGGGGTGCGCCGCGGCGGATTGCAAGGCCGCCCGGCCCGCGGCGCGCCGGCGCGGTCGCCCGCGAGGGCGGGACCGGACGGCGGCTGAAACAATTGGAAAAAAGCCGGCGGCGTGATAGGGCCTCGCTTCCCCGTCAACCACCCGGATGAGACCCATGACCGCCTATGTTTCCGATTTCCTGCGCGTTCTCGACGAGCGCGGCTTCATCCATCAGGGAACCAATCTTGAAGGGCTCGACGCGCGCGCCGCGAAGGAAACGATCACGGGCTATATCGGCTTCGACGCCACCGCGAGGAGCCTTCACGCCGGGGGCCTGATCCAGATCATGCTCCTCTACTGGCTGCAACAGACCGGCCACCGGCCGATCGCGCTGATGGGCGGGGGCACCACCAAGGTCGGCGATCCCACCGGGAAGGACGCCCAGCGCGCGCTCCTCACCGACGCCGAAATCGACGCCAACATCGCCTCGATCAAGGGCGTCTTCTCAAAGTTCCTGACTTTCGGCGACGGCCCGCGCGACGCCGTGATCGTCAACAACGACGCGTGGCTTTCAAGGCTCGGCTATGTGGAGTTCCTGCGCGATTACGGCGTTCATTTCACGATCAACCGTATGCTGACTTTCGACAGCGTCAAGCTGCGGCTCGACCGGGAAAGCCCGATGACCTTCCTTGAGTTCAACTACATGCTGATGCAGGCCTACGATTTCCACGAACTCCATAACCGCCACGATTGCGTGTTGCAGCTCGGCGGGTCGGACCAGTGGGGCAACATCGTCAACGGCGTCGAGCTGTGCCGCCGCAAGGACGGGGCGGAGGTGTTCGGCGTGACGACCCCCCTGCTGACGACGGCGTCCGGCAAGAAGATGGGCAAGACCGAAACGGGCGCGGTGTGGCTCAACGCCGACATGCTGCCCGCCTATGACTACTGGCAATACTGGCGCAACACCGAGGATGCGGACGTCGAGAAGATGCTGGCGCTGTTCACCACCCTGCCCATGGACGAGGTGCGCCGCCTCGGCGCGTTGCAGGGCGCGGAGATCAACGACGCGAAAAAGATCCTGGCGACGGAGGCGACCGCGCTCCTGCATGGGCGGGAGGCGGCGCAAAGCGCGGCCAGAACGGCGCAGGAGACCTTCGAGAAAGGCGCCCTCGGGGGCGACTTGCCGACGATCGATCTGATGGCGGACGAAATCGCGGCGGGGGCGTCGATGATCGACCAGTTCCTCGCTGCCGGGCTCGTCGCCTCGAAAGGCGAAGCGCGCCGCCACATCAAGGCCGGCGCGCTCAAGGTCAATGACGAGCCGGTGCGCGAGGAGCGCCCGCTTGCCAGCGGCGACATCGTCGACGGCGCGGTGAAGCTTTCCATCGGCAAGAAGAAACACGCCATCCTGCGCGTGTCGTAAGAAAAGGGCCGGGTCCGTTACTCCGGACGCGGCGCGCCGCCCCCGTTTCTTTCCCCGTTCCTTTCCCCGCCGCCTTGCGCCGTTCCCTCCCCCATGGGCGCGGGCTGCATCAACTGGCGGAAGACGCCGGGCGTCAGCGCCGACAGGGGATTGACGAACACCGTCGGCGCGCCGCGCGCGCCGCTGACGGAATAGGAGAGCGCAAGCACCCCCTCGCCTTTCTTGCCGACGAGGATGTCGCCGATGATCGGCGCATTGCCGAGGGCGGAATTCAACTGGTAGATCGGCGCGACGGCGCCTGCGAGGCTGATTTCCCCGCCCTCGCCCGTGGCGAGCCCGCCCTGCGCCGTGATGCCGACCGACGGTCCGGTGGCGCGCGCGTTGTCGATCATGACGACGCCCTCGTTGAAGTCGAACTCCCCATAGGCGTAGCTGAAGTCGATCCCCTTGCCGTTGACGAGGTTGGACAGCCCGTCGAGGGAGCCGGCTGAAAAAATCCGCGCCAGCATGGGCGCGTTGACGATATGAAGATCGCGCCCCTCGAACCGGCCGATAACGCCCTGGTCGTCCGTGTCCGGCAAATGAAGCCGCATGGCGCCCTTGCCGCCGCTGACCGAGGAGACGCCGAACACCCCGTTGAGGAGATCGCCGATGGAATCCGAGCGCACCTCGATCGCCTGGGCCGGCCCGATGTCGTCGCCGGTGAGCGCCATGGCGACGCGCAACGGCGCGCCGTCGCGGCCGAGCGCCGAGAAGTCGAGCGCCTGGAGCCCGCGGCCGCTGCGGCGCATGTCGAAGGCGGCGGCGGCGTAGGCGACGCCGTTGCGCAGGGCGAGTTCTTCCAGGCGCGCCGTCAGGGAAAATCCCGAGTCCGGATCATCGTTGCCGGCTTGCGCCCCGGCGCCGCCGGCCGCGCCGAGCCCGGACGAGGACGCGCCGAGCGCCTGTTCGATCAGCGGCGCGGCGTTGAGATACTCCCCCACCGCGGTCAGCGAGAGGACGCCGGCGGCGTCGCGCCGCGCCGTCAGCGACAGGTCCGCGGCGCCGGTGAGATAGATCCGGCGCAGATCGGCGCTTTCAAGCCCGCCCCCGAGAGCGAAGCGCATCTCTCCGTCGAGCCCGACATTGTCGCCTTCGAGGCCGATCGAATCGATGACGATCGCATCGGGCTCGAAACTGAGCGACAAATCCCCGCTCGCCGCCTGGCCCGCCGGCTTGCGCCAGCCGAGGGCGTCCACCGTCAGCGACGATTTGGTGAAATCGGCCTTGATGTCGAGGCTTTGGATCGCCCCCAGCTCGCCCAGCGCGATGGCCGAAAAGTCGATCGGTCCGTGCAGGAACTGGCGCGTCGGCACGCCGAAAAGATCGCCGGTGGAGGAATCGATCTCGCCCTCGACGGCGATGCGCGAGGGCCCGTCCTCCCGGAAGAAATTCTGTGTCCAGACGAGATTGATCGGCGCCTCGTCGGACAGCAGCGCGTCGGCGGCGACGGTCATGCCGCGCGTATCCAGATCCACGTTCCCCGACGCCTCGATCAACGCCACGTCGCCCGCGAGACCGGTGACGGTCATGTTCTTAAACGTCGCCGCGCCGCTGTAGCGGTATTCCTCCGGCAGCGCGACGCGCTTGTTGGGCCGCATGATTTCCACCTCGGCGACCGCCTCGCCGACGAATTGATCGGGGGACAGATTGGCCTTGGCCAGGAACCGCAGCGGCGCCTCGTCGAGCACGCCAAGCAGAGCCTGCGACGTCCCGCGGGCCGAGAAGCGGTAATAGGTCGGGCCCCATTTCGGCATGAATCCGGGAAACTCGATTTCAGCATCGCCGATCGACACCGACCCGACCCGGCCGCGATCCGAGACCAGGCGAAAGCTGTTCCCGCGCAGAACGCCCTTGCCTGCGGCGCCGCTCAGCGGCGTTACGCCCTCGATAAACCGCGCCGTTGCGTCGGAAATGTCGAACGTCACGTCAAGGGCGTCGTCCGGCATGGCTTCGCCGGGGACGACGGCGCCCGGCGCGAAATCGAACCGCGCCCTGATATTGTCGATGCGCGCGGCGTCCATGCGCGCCTCGACCCAGTCCCGCGCGCCGGTCGCCAGCGGGCGCGGCCAGAGCCGCAACAGCCGCTCGGGATCGAGGGCGCCGTCAAGCGTCAGCGCGCCGCTCACGCCGAGGGAGGGTCTCGCGCCGGCCGCGTCCCGGCGCGGAAAGATCAGGGCGAGGCCGCCTTCGGCGGTTACCTCGACCACCTCCGCGCGCAACTGGTTAAGATTGAGTCGGCGATCCGCGACGCTGTAGCCGCCGGCGATGGAAAACCCGTCGAAGGACAGCGGCGCCGGCAGGGCGTCGCCCGCGTCCAGCACCAGATCGACAAGGTCGAGGTCGAAGAGAACGAGGCTTGGCTCGCGGATGTCGCCGGCGAAGGCGACGCGCACCACGCCTTCCGCCCGCCCGCGCGTGCCGTCCGCGTCAAAGGCGAGCCGCTCGATGGTGAAATCGTTTCCCGCCGGTTCGAAATACGCCTTCAGATCGACGCCGGACAGGGGCTTTTCCGCGCCGCCCAGTCGCAGCACGCCGGGCCCGATCCGCGCCTCGAAACTGGAGGACATGATATCGCCGTCGCTGCTGACGATCGCCGCGGCGCGGCCGGAGACGGGCGCGTCGACGATCGCCGCGCGCTCGCCGTAAAACATGGCGACCACGTCGCCGGCGGGAAAGTTCTCGCCCCGGGCGGATGCCGAGATCACCCCGCTTTCGTCCGTATACTTAGCGTCGATCCGGATCGACGCCGGGGTGCCGTCGACGTCGAGATCGCCGGCGAGGCGCGCCGAAACGGTCCCGCCCTCGCGGCGCACCGAGACCGAGGCGTCGGGCGCGGTCCAGGAACGGCCCGACGCATCGTCGACAAAGAGAACCTGCGCGCCGTCAAGGCTCGCCTCGCGGAACGCGCTGCGCACGAGGCCGCGGGTGAAGAGCCTTGCAGCGACGCCGCGTTCGGCGTCCCGGGCCGCGGCGCCCGGCTTCGGCGCGCCGGGCACTTCAAGATTGTAGGCGCGGTTGCGCACGATCTTGAACCGCGCGCCGGACGCGCGCACGATCCGCGGGCCGAGGGCGCCGGAAAAGACGTCCTCGACCGCGAAATCGAAATCGACCCGCGGCGCGTAGGCGGCCTCGGCGCCGGCGGGATCGAGCACGGCGAAGCCGTCCACCGCCAGGTGATATCGTCCGCGTTCCCCGTTTTCGCTGCGGTGCAGGTCGATGGAGCCGATAACGGCGTCGTAGTCCGGCGGCAGGCGCCGCTCGATCGCGTGTTCGACGCTGGGCCGGAACATGTCGAGCGAGACCGGCCCCTGCCCCAGCCGCCAGTAGAGAAAAATCGAGCCCGCGCAGACGGCGGCGACGAGGATGGCCAACAGCTCCAGCGTCAGGACCGCTGCTCTGACGGCGCGCCTTTTCATCCCGCCGCCGCTCCCTTGCGCAAATCGATGGCCAATACTACCGCTCCATCGCCCCGACGTCTCAAACCGTTAGGGGTAGCCAGCATTCGCGCGCTCGGCAAGGGCGGCCCGGTTGCGCCATCCCGCCGCGCGCGCCCTCGGCGCGAACCAAAATCTGGTCTTCGCCGTAAACCCCGGTATGGTTCCCGATAACCATCAAGATTGAAGACAACATTGAGCATCAAGGACACGGATCATGAGTACAGCGATCAAGGAAGGCGACCTTCAAGAAGGCGACCGGGCGCCCGCATTCACGCTGGAGATGGACGACGGCGACACGCTTTCGCTGAAGGATCTCAAGGGCAAGAAGGTCGTCTTGTACTTTTATCCCAAGGACGACACCCCCGGCTGCACCAAGGAGGCCGTCGCTTTTTCCGAGGATATCGCCAAGTTCAAGCGCGCCGGCGCGGCGGTTATCGGCGTCTCCAAGGACAGCGTCGCCAAGCACCGGAAATTCAAGGACAAGCACGGGTTGAAAGTCGCGCTCGGCGCGGACGAGGCCGGCGACGTCGTCGAGGCTTATGGCGTATGGGTTGAAAAAAACATGTACGGCAAGAAATACATGGGCATCGAACGCTCGACCTTTCTGATCGACGAGAAGGGCGTGATCCGCAATATCTGGCGCAAGGTGAAAGTGCCGGGTCACGCGGCGGCGGTGCTGGAGGCGGTCAAGGCGCTTTGAACGGTCAAGCCTGCAACCAGGACGGGAGCGTTCTCGCCGCCGCCGCCGCGGTGCTGAACGCGGGCGCGCCGGCGGAAAAGGTCGCCGCCGCGCACGCCGCCGCCGCCCGGCTGGCGCGCGGCGCGGCGCTCGGCGATCCGGCGCGCTGCCGCCCGCCCGCGGCGCCTGCGCGGCCCCGCAAGCCGCGGCTC
>LYSZ01000025.1 GCA_001657385.1 Parvularcula sp. BBD 1991-13
CTCCGTCCGGTTCCACTCGTCAAGAACAACACCCCGCTCACCATCCCCTAAAACGTCGTAATCTCCCAAAACAACAGAACCGCCGCAGGCGGCCAGGACCAGGGACCGACGCCAGCGCTCCAGCATTTTATCCATCGTAGACGGATCAAAGAGATCGCTCGAATATTCCGCACTGGCCAGGATTTCGCCGTCGACCTCGTGCGCCAGAAGGGACAGGTCAAACTGCGCGGTTCGATGCGTACTGGGAAAAAATTCAGCCTCGACGTCCGGCAGGTTCAGCGAGACCTTCTCCACGTTCTGAAGAGCGAACGCGACCTGGAAAATGGGATGACGCCCCAGGCTTCTGGCGGTTTCAACGCCTTTGACAAGCTCCGAAAACGGCGCTTCCTGATGGGCGTAGGCGTCAAGCGCGGTTTCCTTGATCCTGAGCAGAAGGTCGCGAAAGCTGTCCGCCTCATCGACCGGAACCCGCAGCGGCAGCATGTTGACGAACAATCCGATCAGCGCTTCGGTATCCTCATGCGTGCGCCCGGCAATCGGCGTTCCCACCACGATATCGCGCTGACCGCTCCATTTTGACAGCATGACCGCGAACGCGGTCAACAAGACCATGAAAAGGGTGGCCCCGGCGCGTTGCGCCAGATCATTGAGCGCCGCCGTCGTTTCCCGATCAATCCGCACAGTACACACGGCGCCGCGGTGCGTCGGAACTTCCGGGCGGGGACGGTCCGTCGGCAAATCCAGAACCGACGGCGCATCGGCGAGCCGGCGCCGCCAGAACTCAAGCTGGGCTTCCATCTCCCCGGGCGAGAGGCGCTCACGCTGCCAGACGGCATAGTCCGCATATTGAATGGCCGGTCGCTGACGGTCGGGCGTTTCTGCAGCGAGACGGGCGGCGTATCCAGCCTCGATCTCCGCAGCCATGCGCCCCATCGACCAGCCATCGGTGCATATATGATGCATGCACAGGAGAAGAACATGCCGCCGTTCGGCGGCTTTTATCAGCAGCGCCCGAAAAATCGGACCGCGTTGCAGGTCGAACCGCTTCAACGCCTGTTCATCCGTAAAGCGCCGAAGCGCTGAAAGATCATCGAAGCCGTTCTCGCCGGCAAGATCGACCCTTTCCACATCGAAACGCTCCACAGAATCGACCACTTGGCGCGGCGCGCCGTCAATCTCCACAAAGCGGGTGCGCAGACTGTCATGACGGCGCACAAGCTCGCGGATGCTGCTGCACAAACGATCCGCATGCAGCGGCCCCTGAAGCATGAAACTCAACCGGCTGTTATAGGCCGAACCCACCAGCCCGAGCCTGTCCAAGAGCCAGAGCCGTTCCTGGGCGTAGGACAGCGGCGCGGGCTCGTCCCCGGCCTCGCGCGGCGTTATCCGCTCGTCGCCGCCAGGGGCCGGTCCCGCTCCCGGCGCTGTCTCGCGTTGCAGGAACGCAACGATGTCGGCCTTGCGCCGGCGGAGCAGGTCCCGGTCGGCGTCGTCAAGGCGTTCTCGAACCGAGCGATAACGAAGGCGCCCCTCGTCGAGAAACAAGGAAACGCCCCGCCGCTCGAACCGCGCCACCAGGGCGCCAACCTCGTCCGTTGAAAAATACGACAACACCAACTCCCGATTCGCTAACGCTGCGAAACATCGGCGCGCGCGCACGCCGCATGACCGCCTGTTCCACGCCGCCGCACGACATGCGGCGGGCTCCTTCGTTTACTCCCCCGCTTCAACGACCAATTCGTCCGTAACGGGAAATGACTGACACAACAGCACATAGCCCGAGGCCACGTCGGCGGGATGCAGCGCATAGCTTCTGCGCATGTCCACCTCGCCAGCCGTGACGCGCGCCCGGCATGCGCCGCACACGGCGGTCTTGCAGGAAAACGAGACCGGCGCCCCGGCGGACAGAAGATTGTTGAGAATGCTTCCCCTGGCCGGGTCGTACGCGCATGTCCACCGCCTTTCCTGTCCCACATAAACAATGTTTCCCGATGACCGCCTGGAGCGGGGCGACCGCCGCTTCTCCTTGGCGGCGGCGGGCGCCGGGGCCGAGAAGAACTCGGACATGACGGCGTCGGATGAAACGCCCAGATCCAGCAAGGCCGAGCGGATACCGGCGACCACGGGACCGGGGCCGCAAACGAGATAAAGCTCGTCTCCGCCTGAAAGAAAGTCATGAAGCCGCGACAAGCGGCGAATACGATGTTCCTCACCCTCGCCGCCACCGTCAACGCCACCGTCAGCGCCACCGTCGCCGCCGATCGCGGGAATGTGCAATGCGAACCGTTCCAGGCGCCGATCCTTCAGCGCCTTGACGGCCTCAAGCAGCATGATGCCGCCGCCGTCATCCGCATCGTAAACAAGCGTCACGCGGCTTTCCGGCTCGGCGTCCAGCAGGTGCGCGGCGATCGACAGAATCGGCGCGACGCCCACGCCGCCCGCAAAGGCGATGTAATGGCGGCGGCGCGTTGCGTCGGGGACGACGGTGAAATTCCCATAAGGGGCCGACGCCTCCACCATGTCGCCCACGCGCAGGCCGGCGAGCCACGGAGACACGGCGCCGCCCGGCGTCGCCTTCACGCACAGCGCCAGCATGCGTTCTGTGGGCGGATTGAATATGGCGTAGCTGCGCCTGAATTCCCGGCCGTCGACCAGGCGGCGAACGGTAAGGTGCTGGCCCGGCCGGCGCCTGAACGCCCAGGCGTCCGAGGACTGGGGCGCGAGTTCCAGAATAACGGACAGATCCGTATCTTGAACGGCGCTGACCACGCGCAAGCTGAAAAACCTTTCCTCGCCAATCCCGCCGCTTAATGACATTTGAACGCTCCGAACGGCTCCTTGCAGTCAAGACAGCGCCACAGCGACATGCAGGGAGAGGCGCCGTGCGCGCTGATTTCGTCGACCCTGGCGCCGCCACAGGCGGGACATGCCGGCGAGGACGGCCCGCATCCGCGGGCGGGCGGCGGCGCAATCCCGCCCGCGCGCATCAGGGCGCGCCCGCGTTCGCTCACCCAGTCGCTGCTCCACGGGGGCGCATGCCTGATCTCGACGCGCACCGGCCCGAAGCCGCTCTCGCAAAGCGTTGTTCGAACCCGGTTGACGATATCAACCGTCGCCGCGCAGCCGATATAGGTCGGCGTCAGAGTCACGACGGTCGCCGGCTCGGCCTCGACCGAGCGCACCATACCCAGATCGACGATGGACAGGATCGGCATGCCCGGGTCCATTACCGTTTCGAGCAGATCGTAAATCTCGGCTATGCGCGCTTCGGACCGGTCCGTCACCATCTTGCTCCCGGATAGGCGCGCGGCAGAAACTGCAGGTCGGCAAGGAGGCGTCCGAGGTGCTCCGTATGCATCCCTTTCCTGCCGCCGGCGACCTGCACCGGAACGTCGAGGCGATCGGCGAGGCCGAGGCCGGACAGTCTGGCGTTCAGGCGCTGTTCATATTCGGTGCGAATGGCTTGCGGGTCAGCGGCGATTCCCTGATCGATAAGGGCCAGAAGCGGCGGATCGACCTCGAAAAGCTCATCCACGAAACGGGCGCACCATGACAGGCCCTCCGACAAGCGGCGACGGCTCTCCTCGGTGCCGTCGCCGAGCCTCGACGCCCATTCGGCGGCGAATGCGAGATGATTGGAAACCTCCTTTTCCGCTTTGGGCGCAAAATCCGCCAGCACCGCGTCGCCGGAAGATTGCAACGCCCGCAACACAAGGATCTGCCATTGCGAAAACAGAAGCTGCCTCGCCACGGTTCTGCCGAAGTCGCCATTGGGTTGTTCCGTCAGCAAACAGTTTTCGAAATCGAGAACATCGCGCTCAAAGGCCAGCCGGTCGCCGCCGTCAGGCCCGCCCGCCGCCGCGTTCAACAGCAACGCCGCATGCCCGAAGCAATCGAGGCTGATATTCGTCAGCCCCAGGTCGATTTCCAGCGTTGGAGCATGACCGCACCATTCCGCGAGGCGCTGGCCCAGCACAAGGGCGTCGTCGCCAAGGCGTCGGAAATAGCCGGAAAGCGGATCGCGTTCGGCGATGCCCAGAGCAAGCTCGGAATGCGGCATGTCAGATGCGTTCAACCCCCTCTGGCGTTTGGTAGAAATCCGGATGACGGTAGATCTTGCCCTCGCCGACGGCCGTCAGCGCATCCTGCCCGGCGGGGTCGGAGGCGGCGATCGCCGCCGAGGGCGCGACCCAGAGGCTCACGCCCTCGCCCCGGCGCGTGTAAAGATCGCGCGCGAACTGCAACGCGATCGCCGCATCGGGCGCGCGCAAGCTGCCGACATGCTTGTGCGCGGCGCCGTTGCGCGCGCGCAGGAACACTTCCCAGAGCCGGCCGTCGCTCATGCGGCCTCCCCGGCGGCGAGCCGCTGCTTTCTCGCATGGGTCAGCATGGCGCGCCGCACCCAGGCGCCCTCCTCGACCGCGGCGCGCCTGGCGGTCAGCCGGTCCAGGCCCGCCATGCCGCCGGTTTTCGCGACCCGAAGCAATTCGTCCGTGTCGATGGGCGTGAAATCGTAGCCGCCCTTGTCCTCGTTCCAGCGCAATTGCGGATCGGGGACGCGCAGCCCGATCGCTTCGGCCTGCGGGACGGTTGCGTCGACAAAGCGCTGGCGCAGGGTGTCGTTGCTCTCCCGTTTGATCCGCCATCGCATGGATAGGGACGAATTGGGGGATGCGTCGTCGGGCGGCCCGAACATCATCAGCGCGGGCGCCCACCACCTGTCGAGCGCGCCTTGCGCCATGCGCCGCTGTTCGCCGCCGCCGTCGGCCATCGCGCACATGATCTCGTAGCCCTGGCGCTGATGGAAACTCTCTTCCATGCAGATGCGCGCCAGGGCCCTGGCGTAGGGACCGTAGGACGTTCGCAGCAGCGACGTCTGGTTGATCACCCCCGCCCCGTCGCCGAGCCATCCCACGGCGCCGACATCCGCCCAGGTCACCGTCGGGTAGGTCATCAGGGTGGAGTATTTGGCGCGCCCTTCCAGGAGCGCCGCCACCATGTCGTCGCGGGTCGCGCCGAGGGTCTCCGCGGCGGCGTAGAGATAGAGCCCGTGCCCGCCCTCGTCCTGGACCTTGGCGAGCAGCCCGAGTTTCCGGCGCAGGCTGGGCGCCCGGCTGATCCAGTTGCCTTCGGGCAGCATGCCGATCACTTCCGAATGGGCGTGCTGGGAGATCTGCCGGATCAGGAGCCGCCGGTACTCGGCCGGCATCCAGTCATTCGGCTCGATGATGTCGCCGTTGTCGATGCGGCGTTCGAATTCGGCGAGCCGCGAAGCCTCTTCGTGATCGACAGTATGCGTATTTTCCATAAGCCTGCTCCCGCGCTCCTACGCCGTTTCGTCCGCTCTTGCGGTCCAGTTTTCAATGGTCTCGACAAAGCGGCTCAACCATGTGTTCGTGTGCCAGGCGTCGAGAAAGCGATGATCGATGGAAAGCGACACATAGGCCATCGCGCCGATCCGGGCGGCCCGGCCGAAATCGTCCTTACCGACATCGATCTCGCCGACATCGCCCTTGCCGGCATCGTCCTTGCCGGCATCATGCTCGCTGAGGATGACGCGCCGATGCACCTTGCCCAGCCCAAGGATGGCGCCCTGATTCCGGTTTAGGATGATCGGCGCGGCGAAAAGCGCGCCGGATTCCCCGTAATTGGAAATCGAGAACGTGCCGTCGCGCGTTTCCTCGGGCGCGAGGCTGCGGCGGCGCGCGCGCGGAATCAGCTCCTTGAGGCGCAGCCAGAGCTCCTCGAACGACAGCCCCTCGACATTCCTGATCACCGGCGCCACCAGGCCGTCGCGTTTCAGGGACGTGATGACGGCGATATTCAACCGGTCGAATATCTCGACGCCGTCATCGCGCCAGCGGGCGTTGACTTCCGGCGCGACGCGCATGGCGCGCGCGCAGGCAAGAAGAATATAGGGCATGAGGCTAAGGCCGCCCCAGCGGTCCGGGTCTTCCGACCGCAACCGGTTGCGGTGCGCGAGGACGGCGCTGAAATCGGCTTCGAACATCGCGGTGACGTGGGGCGCATTGAGGCAGGCGGCCGTCACTCGTTCGGCGATCTGCCGGCGCATCAGGGTATGCGGAACAATATGCGACGCAGGCGGCGCTTTGGCGCCGGGTTTCAACGCCGCCTTTTGAACGTCGGCATAGGTGATGCGCCCTTCATGGCCGGCGCCGGCAATCGTTTCAGGGTCGATGTCAAGCTCGCCTAGGGCGCGCCGGACGAGCGGCGAGGTGCGCAGCCGCGGCGACGCATGCAGCCCGGACGATGGGAGCGAAGCGAACGCGGCGGGCGCCGGCGACGTTCCAACGCCTGTCGCCACGCCACTAGCCGCGCCAGTCGCCTCACCAGTCGCCGCACCGGACGGGGCGAGGCGAAGGCTGGCGAGACGCTGGCCCTCCGCCACGGGCTCGCCCTCGCGCACCCGCACGGCCTCCAGCCAGCCGCTCGCCGCCGCCGGCGCCTCGACGACAGCCTTGTCGGTCTCGATCTCCGCGACCGGCGCATCGGCCGCCACCCACTCGCCGGGCTTTTTCAGCCAGCACCGCAGGACCCCCCGCGAAATGCCGTCGGGCGCGAACACGCCGGCGTCGGTGCGCAAGGTCTCGGTCATTCAGAACCTCGCCAATCGTTCGATCTCGGCGCCGATGGTCTCCGCCGACGGCAGGGCGGCGCCCAGCAACGCCGGCGCATGGGGCGGGGGAATGTCCGCCATGCCGAGCCGGGCCGCCGGCGCATCCAGGTCGAGGAACGCCTCTTCCGCGACGACCGCCGCCAGTTCCGCGCCGATCCCGGCGGCGAGACTGTCTTCGTGCACCACAAGACAGCGGCGCGTGCGCCGGACAGAGGCGAGGACCGTTTCCCGGTCCCACGGCCACAGCGTGCGCAGATCGATGACTTCGACGCCATGAGACGAGGCGGCGGCGGCGCGCAGGCAGGGCGCCACCATGCCGCCCCAGGTGACGAGCGTGAGATCGTCGCCCGACGACAGCGTCGCCGCGCGGCCGAACGCAAGGCCGTAATCGTCGCCCGGATAAGGCCGCCGGGCCGAGGCGGCGTCGAGCAGCGCGCGGTGTTCCAGAAAGACGACAGGATCGTCGCCGCGCAACGCCGTCCGCAACAGGCCCGCCGCGTCGGCGGCGTTGGACGGCGCCGCCACCAGCCATCCGTGCATCCGGACGAATTCGGCCTCCTTGGTCTGGCTGTGCCACGGATCGCCGGTGCGCGCGGCGCCGACCGGTATCCGCAACACCATCGGCGCGGCGAAGCGGTTATTCGTCCGCCAGCGCATCGATCCGCAATCGGCGATCTGCTCCATGGCGGGTTCGGCGTATTTCCGGAACTGGATTTCCGGCGCTGGCACAAGACCGCACAGCGCCATGCCGATGGCCCGCCCGACAATGCTTTCCTCGGAAAGCGACGTATCGAAAACGCGCTCCGCGCCGTGGGCCTCCCGCAGACCGCGCGTCACGCCGTGAACGCCGCCCTTGACGCCGACATCCTGGCCGAAGACGACGAGGCGCGTATTCAGCCGCAGTTCAGCGTCGAGCGTGCGGCGGATCGCGTCGGCAAGGTTGATCCGCGGACCGTCGGACAGGGCGGACGCCTCCGTTTGCCCGGGCGTGGTCCCTTCGGCGCGCTGTCCGCCGCATGCCTGCGGGTCGGGACCGGAAAAGACATGCGCGCCCACGCCGCCAGGGTCGGGCGCCGGCAGCGCCTGCACCTCGCGCCATGCGTCGCGCACCGCCGCCTTGGCTTCCTCTTCGACGCCGTCCCAGACATCGCGGCTGAACACACCCGGCGTCAGGTGGTCGCGCAGGCGCGGCAGCGGATCCCGGCGCGATGCCTGCGCCAGGTCTTCCGGCGCGCGATAGGCCTGCTTGTCCTGATAGCTGTGCCCCTGCAGGCGTGGCGTCTTGAGGTGCAGGAGGCACGGCCCCCGGCCTTCGCGCACCGACGACACGCCCTCGCGCAGAATGTCCGCCAGCGCCGCCGGATCGGCGCCGTCGCCCTTGAGAATGCGCAGCCCCGAAAACGCCGCGAGATTGTCGCCGATCTCTCCGTTGGGGGTCTGGAAATGCGACGGTACGGATATTCCGTACCCATTGTCTTCGATCACGAAAAGAACCGGGAGTTCAAGCGTCGACGCCGCCACGATACCGGCCCAGAAGCCGCTGGCGGCGACCGAGCCGTCGCCGCCGGCCGCGACGGCGATCGCGCCCGCATAACGCTCTTCGTTGCGGACGACGCGCCGGTATCGCAACGCCTGCGCCCAGCCGACCGCCGGGGAATACTGGGAGCCGACGCCTCCCGCCATGGGCAGCGCGGTCGGCCCGCCGTTTCCGGGCCGGTTGAAAACGACCCCGATATCGCGGCCGTTGGAATACCCGCCGCCTTTCGCGGCGACCGACCGCAGCACTTCCTTGATCGGCGCCCCGAGCGACAAGAGCAAGGGCCGCGAGCGATAATACGCCGCCACGCCGTCATGGGGATGCGTGAGCAGGTCGCCGAGCATGACCTGAAGCAGGTCATGGCCGCGCGCCGAAAACTGATAAGCGATTTCTCCCTGTGCGCATAATTCTTCTTCCAGCGCGTCAAGCGCCCGGCTGACATGCATCAGATAGGCGATGCGGCGCCATTTGAAGCCGGCGGCGCGGTCCGGTCGAAGACCTGCGTCGCTCTCGGGGCCGACCGTTTCAGGAACGCGCAGTTCGCTGGAGGACATCATCGGATCATTTCCGCGGCAATATCAAGTTTTTCAAACGACATGCCGGCCTCGCGGCACAGTTCGGCCAGCTTTTCGCATTCAGCAAGCTGAACGCTGTCGGGGGCGTATTCCAGTCCCATGATAAACCGCAGCCAGGGTTCTTGTCCCATGGCGTACACATAGACTTCCTTGCAGTCGAAACGTCTGATCGCGGCGAACGCCTGATCGGCGTTCGAGGACGACATGCAACGGGACTCGTCGTCCTTGCGCTGCGGCGGCTTGAACATGAGCGGGCCGTAAAGCCAGGTGAGCGGCGCGCCGTCGCATTCCATGCCGACGAAGACCGTATCGACCGGACCGATCCGTTCCCTGATCTTGTCGTATAACGACTCGCAGACGGCGTGCGAGTCGACGAGAAACAGAATGGATGCGGAGCCCAGGCGGACGAAAAGGCCCTGACGGCTGTAGATATCGAGATCGCAATGCTCTCCCGGAAAAGGAATGCTCACGACCTTGCCGTCGCCAACGCCGATTTCATCGAATGGATCGAGGGTCACGATTTTTTCGAAGCCAAGCTCCCTGAACATGAGTTTTAGCGAGGGGTCGACCAGACTTCCGGAATTTGTCCGGGGGATGACGACCGTATCGACCTTGTGTCGGATTTGCAGCAGAATTTCGGGAACGAGATGGTCCTGATGACCGTGCGTGATGATCACATAGTCGATTTTATCGGGCAGATCGCAGACCGAAAACCGCCTGTCGGCGGCTGTCGCATTCGACGACATCAGCGGATCGATCAGGATCGTCGTTTCCCGCGTTTGCAGCATCACGCATGCATGACCGAAATACCGTATGCGGACGCCCCCTCCGTCATGATCGGGGCTGTTGCGCTTCGGCGCCTCGTCGCTGCACAGGCCGGAAAAGATTCGCGCCTGCTCTTCCGACAGCTCCAGAGCGGACGCGACCTCCTTCGCATCGGCCGGCGCAGTTCGCATCCTGGCCAGCATGTCGAGCCGGGGATCGGCGAAAGGCGCATTGATCAGCAACTGACCGGCCTGGGGCAGGCGCGGCGTGCTCAGGAAAAAGTCCCGTTCCTCTTCAGGCTGGTTACTGAGCAACAGGGACTGGTGCGGCCGGCTTGAGAACTCGGCGCCGGTCATCAACTCCTCAATGAACCGGATGCGCGGCTGGTTCATATTGTCGTACAGAAGCTCGACGCAGCCTTTCAGGCTTTGCGGCAGACGGTCGTAAAATCCGTCGAGGGAATGTCCGGTCGCTTCCTGTTGCAGCGTTTGATTGAACGACTTGACGTCGCCGGCGAATGCGAGGAGCGCCGAGAAGTCGCGCTCCATTGCCTGCTGCAACGCGACGACGTCGTCAAGGCGATCGGGAGACAGGCTGACAAACGGTCCGCCGAACATCGACGGATCGCGCGACGCGTTGCCATGAACCTGCGGGTTTCTGATGAACGACTTGATGGTGCCGAGATAACGGTGGGCGAGGTTCATCGCCAGCGGCGCCGGCGCCAGCAAATGACACCATGCGTACCAGTTCCCGACCAGGGGCTGAAGATTCGTATCGCCGGAGAGATATGCCATATTAACGCGCGCCTATTGTTTTAACAAAGGAAAATCAGAGAGTGTGAAGCCGCCTTCCGCTTCCTGACAATGGCGGATGAGACGGCGCAGGTGACGCATGTAACTGTCGGCGAGATCCTGCACCGCCGTACCGGGGGAGGTTTCCACCGGGCCGGTCCAGTCGATCAGTAAGCGGTCTTTTTCCACCCGGGCGACGATCTCCAGGAGGTTCGCCCGCGGCCGATTCGGGCTGCGCGATGCGCCGGTAATCTGCGCCGGAGCGAGTCGCATGCCGTTTTGGGACGTTTTGCCGCCCTCGGACACGCGCCCGAGATAATTGAAGCTGATCTGCGGCGCGGCCTGGCGGCCCAGCGCTTCATCACCGGCAAGACGCCGCAGAACGCCATAACCGACGCCGCCTTGCGGTATCCGGCGCAACTGCTCCTTCACCGCCTTCAGGGCCTCACCGACGCCGATAACCCCTTCAAGATCTAGGCGAACCGGAAACAGCGCCGAAAACCAGCCCACCGTGCGTGACAGGTCCACGCCCTCGAAAAGATCTTCGCGACCATGACCTTCAAGTTCGATCAAGACGGTTCGGCGGCCGGTAAGTTCCCCGCAAGCTTCGACCAAGGGCGTCAACAGAACATCATTAATCCTTGTACGGTAAGCTTTTGGCGTCTCGCGCAACAGCGCCGACGTTTCTCCGCTGTCAAGCGCCGTCGTTACAAGCCGGGATGCGCCGAGGGTGTTTTCAGATACGGCCTCGAAGAGGCGGACGCCTGGATCTTGGCGCTGCTTGATCCAGAAGTCCCGTTGGGCCGCGAGGTCGGGACTGTCGGCATAGGCGGAGAGGCGCTCCGCCC
>LYSZ01000009.1 GCA_001657385.1 Parvularcula sp. BBD 1991-13
GCCGCCGCCCGGCTGGCGCGCGGCGCGGCGCTCGGGGATCCGGCGCGCTGCCGCCCGCCCGCGGCGCCTGCGCGGCCCCGCAAGCCGCGGCTCGCCCCGCCGGGTGACGTCCCCCGCCGCCGTCTCGGCTCGCCGGCGGGCCGCGCCGCCCTCCTCCACGCCATCGCCCATATCGAGTTCAACGCCATCGACCTCGCCTTCGACATGGCGGTCCGGTTCGCCGCCGACGCGGCGCGGCTGGGACTCGATGCGAACGCCTTCGTGCGCGACTGGATCGGCGTCGGCGACGACGAGGCGCGCCATTTCGCGATGGTCGAGCGCCGCCTCGCAGACCTCGGCGCCGCCTATGGCGATCTGCCGGCCCATAACGGCCTGTGGGAAGCCGCCGAGGCGACCGCTGACAATTTCGCAGCGCGCCTAGCAATAGCGCCGCTCGTTTTGGAGGCGAGAGGACTTGACGTGACGCCGGATATGATGGACAGGCTGCGCCTCGCGGGGGACGCGGAAAGCGCCGGCGTGCTTCAGGTGATCTACGAGGACGAGATCGGCCATGTGGCGTGCGGGCGGCGCTGGTTCGAAAGGGTTTGCAAGGCGGCGGGGCGCGACCCGGCGACCGAGTTTCAGGCGCTCATCAAAGCGTGCTTTAAGGGCAGTTTAAAGCCGCCGTTCAATCATGAGGCGAGAGAGCAGGCAGGATTGCCGAGGGCCTATTATGACCCCGAGTGATAGAAAAATGCGCGCCGATGGCCATTCCGTCGCGGGATTGTCAGAAAACGCCGTTACACGGTCACATAACTATTGCGTAATTTCCGGTTTTGGGCTGCAATATCTTAAGGGGTGGCAGCGCATCATCGTTAGCGTGTGTGCAAGGGGCGTAGTTTAAATGGGCCGTCGTTCCGGCAAGGTGAGCCGTTTTATCAGCCGTTTCTTCAAGGAACGGCAGATTTACCATCGCAGCGACGGCGTCGTTCACTTCATTTCCATGTCGACCAAGACGCAGATCGCCCTTGCGACGGTCGTCGGCGCGGCTCTGTTGTGGGTCGCCTATGCGTCGGTGAACGTGGTCTTCAAGGAACAGATCATCGTCGCCAAGGAGCGCGACAGCCGGATCATGGAGACGACCTACAACAAACGCCTCCACGACGCTCAGCGCGCTTATGACGACGTCAACGCGATGAATCATATCATCCAGCGCAATTTCGACGAGACCATGGCGGACATTTCCGCCCGCCACCATCTGTTGCGCAACATGGTCGAGCGCAAGGTCACCATTGAACAGGGCCTCGACGCGCTTGCGTCCGGCCTCGCCCAGGCCGGCGGCCCGTCGGGCGAAAAGCCGAAAAACAGCAACCGGATCATGATCGACGTCAAGACGAGCGAACCGACGCCGCGCCAGTCGCGTCTGTCCGCCCTGCGCAAGGAAGCGTTTCTCGAAGCGCGCGACGGCGACGGCGACGAGATGATCTCCTCCGAAGCGCTCGACGCCATGCGCCAGGCGTCAACCGATCTGCATGCGGAGCAAATGCTGCTGCTCGCGGCGATCGAGAGCAACGCGGTCGATAAAAAAGTCCATCTCGAACAGGTGCTGTCGAGCACCGGGGTCGATGTCGGCCTTTTGGTGACGCCGGCGAAAATCTCCAATGTGGCGTTCGCGCAGGGCGGCCCGTTCATCGATCCGGCCGGTGCGAATATCGGCTCGCCGCGCTTCCTCCAGCATGCGGGCCGCGCGGCGGAGGCCATCGACGAACTGGAGGCGTTTTACGCGGCGCTGAAGTCCATACCGCTGTCCTCGCCGCTGACGGTCAGCCGCCGCTACACGAGCGGCTTCGGCATCCGGCGCGATCCCCTGTCGCCCGACCGCTACGCCAGCCATTACGGCATCGACTTCGCCGCGCCCTACGCCTCGCCCATCACCGCGACGGCGGAAGGCGTCGTGAAATCCGCCGGACGCCGTTCGGGCTGGGGACTAATGGTCGAAGTCGACCACGGCAACGGTTTCATAACCCGTTACGCGCATATGAGTAAGATCACGGTGAGGCGCGGTCAAAAAGTCGGACTTCACGACAAGGTTGGCGAGCTTGGCAACTCCGGGCGTTCGACCGGCCCGCACATCCATTACGAAGTCCTATTCAGAGGCAAACACCTAAACCCGAAACGCTTTATTGAGGCAGGCAGATATGTTTTCGAAAGCTAAACCCGGCGGCAAGCCCCAGGAGACGAAAGCGATGAACGGTTCGCTGAACGATGCGCCGCCCCAGACCATCACCCAGGCGTCGTCGGGCAAGAAAGCCGCGCCGGCGAAATCGGCCGGCGTTCCCTCGCTCATCTCCACCGACGTGGTGATGCAGGGCAACATCAACTCCGCCGGGGAAATCCAGTTCGACGGCACCCTTGAGGGCGACATCAAATCGGCGTCGCTGATCATCGGCGAGAAAGCGACCGTCAAGGGCGAGGTGATTTGCGAAACGGTGACCGTGCGCGGCCGCGTCGAAGGCGGCATTCGCGCCAAGTCGGTGTCGCTCGCCTCGACGGCGCACATTCAGGGCGACATCCTGCACAGTTCGCTGTCGGTGGAAACCGGCGCGCATTTCGAGGGCAACTGCCGCCACTCAGACGATCCGCTTTCCGACTCCTCGGCCAAGGATTTCCGCCGGGCGCGTCCGTCTTCTCCCTCCCCTGCGCCGGCGCCCCGCCCGGTGTCGACGTCGAAGGAGAACGGTCTTGATACGGCCGAAGCCCAGCCCGCTGGCGATACGCCGGCGTTTCTCAGCCAGGGCCGCTCGCCCCTGCGCTAGGCCCCGGCCTGTCTGCTGATTGGACTTGTCTTACTGGACTTGTCTGGCCGCACTGAAGCACGCATCTGGCGCACCAAATAGCGCCGTCCGGAACGGCGTTCGTTTTATAGCCGAACACGCAAAAGCCGCTTCGCATGAAAAAGCCGCTTCGCATGAAGCGGCTTTTTTATTGTCGGTTTCGCTGTCGCCGCCGGTTGCGTCAACGGCCGCCGCATCATGCGCCCTTTTTCAGCGCCCTCTGAGGCCGGACAGCCCGGCGATAACCGTCAGGAGCGATACGCCCGCCGCGAGATACGCCCCCCACTGCACCGCCGGCAGCCCTTCGGACGTGCCCAGCATGGTGAGCATGAACAGCCCCATGGCGCCCATGCCGCCGAGACCGGCAAGAATGGTGACGACGCTGGTGACGCGGCCGATGAACGGCAACAGCCCAAGAACTCCCAGCGCGCCGGCCGCCAGCGCCAGCATCGCCGACCAGGCGATCGCGTTCGCCGGCAGCGTCGAGCCGCCGATCTTTTCTTCCGATGCGCAGTCTTCGCCGAAGGGCGGGCGCGCATCCCGCAGGCAGTTGACGCTTTCCTTCAGAAATACGTCGCCGGTAATGCGGGTGAGCTGATCCTGCCCGCTGACCGGATTGGCCGATTCATAGCCGTACATCGGCCCGAAAAAGATGCACGCCACGATCGCCAGCGGCAGTAAGATACGGATCATGCGATCCCCCTCTCGATTGCAATGACGGGTAGAGATCTTACCTCCTGTTAACGCTTTCGCCAAGCGCGATCCGGCCGGGCGCCGCCGGCGACGCGGTCTTGCGCACGCGCGCGTTCCGGGCGCCATTGCGCTTGCCGGCGCGGCGGCGTAATCAGGACCGGAGCTGCAAGCAAAGACCGTTCAAATGAAAGCCAAAATCACCATCACCCTGAAAAACGGCGTTCTCGACCCGCAAGGAAAGGCGATCGAAGGCTCTCTCGCCGGCCTGGGCTTCGAGGGGGCGTCCAATGTGCGCCAGGGCAAGGTCATCGAGGTGCAACTCGCCGAAAGCGACGAAGCCGCCGCCCGGGCCAAGGCCGAGGACATGTGCCGAAAGCTCCTCGCCAACCCGGTGATGGAGAATTACGCCATCGAAATTCTCGCCTGACCGCCGCTTTCGCCGCCCGACAGTCGCCGTAAAAAGCGTTGCGGCGCGAGCCGACCCGGTCCTGGAGACCCCCCGGCGCTTCCGACAAGAGTTCGACAACAGAAAGTCCGTCCCATGAACGCCGCCGTGATCGTCTTTCCCGCCTCCAACTGCGACCGCGACGCCGCCGTCGCCCTGGAACAGGCGACGGGCAGGAAACCTGTCATGGTCTGGCACGGCGAAACGGAGCTTCCCGATACGGACTTTATTGTCCTGCCGGGCGGGTTTTCCTATGGCGATTATCTGCGCGCCGGGGCCATGGCGGCGAAATCGCCGATCATGCGCGCCGTCGCGGACAAGGCGAAGGGCGGCGCGCCTGTGCTCGGCGTGTGCAACGGGTTCCAGATCCTGTGCGAGACCGGGCTTCTGCCGGGGGCGCTGTTGCGCAACGCCGGCCTCAATTTCGTGTGCAGAATGGTTCGGCTGCGCGTCGACAACGCCGAAGCTGTATTTACCCGCGGCTTCGAAGCGGGTCAGTTCGTCGACTTCCCCGTCGCCCATCATGACGGCAACTACTTCGCGGACGCGGCGACGCTGGACCGGCTCGAAGGCGAGGGGCGCGTCGCGTTCCGCTATGTCGACAATCCCAACGGATCGGCCCGCGACATTGCCGGCGTTCTCAATGACGCCGGCAACGTGCTCGGGATGATGCCCCATCCGGAGCGGGTGATCTCCCCGCTTCTCGGCGGCGTCGACGGCGCGGCGTTTTTCAGGGGCGCCCTTGAGGCGGCGGCCTGACCTGAACGCTTTATCCGCCAGGCCTGACATGCCGCGCTGCATCGCCAGCCTGAACCGCCGGGCTCGGCCCCAAAGCGCATTGCAGCAAAAGCGGATCATTGGTTTTGCGGTTCGCGGGCGCGCTCCACTTAAGGCTCAAGAGCCAGCAGCGAATCGCGTTGAACGCAACTGGCCCTAGCCGAACACCGCCGGACGCCGGGCGCGCCATGGCGCGGCCTCCTCCAGTTCGTAGGACAATTCGAGCAGCGTTTTTTCGTCCCCGTCCGCGGCGGCGAACATCGCCCCGATGGGAAGCCCTTTTTCGGACATGGACAGCGGCAGGGAAATCGCCGGATTGCCGGCCAGGTTATAAAGCGACGTGAACTGAACATAATCCGTCAGCCGCGCCATCAGCACGTCGAAGCCAAGCCGCCCGTCAAGAAAACCGATGGGCGGCGGCGGGGCGGCCACCACGGGCGACAGGATGACGTCATGGTCGGAAAAGATCGCCGCCGTCTGCGCCGGAACCGTCTGAAGCCGCGCCACCGCCTCGTCGAAACGGCCGACATTCGCCTCGTAATGGCGCGCAAGGCCGAGGGTGAATTTCTCGAAAGCCAGTCCGTTGCGCGGCAGGTTGAGTTTTTTCTCCCACAGGGAAATCGCCTCATGGGCGAACGCCGCCCAGTAGAGGACGAAATCCTCTTCCATGGCCGGATCGAACGGGAGGACGAAAGGCTCGACCACGTGGCCGAGGCTTTCGCAAAGAGCCGCCGCGCGGTCCGTCGCCGCCTCGACTTCCGGGTCCAGGGCCGTCCCGCGCAGGCCGCGGGCGACATAGGCGATTTTCAACCGCCTGTCGGACGGACCGGCGATCAGGCCGACCGGTGCGAGGCCGCTCACCGCCGGCGGCGTTTCCATGGCGGCGATCACGGCGGCGGTGTCGCGCACCGTGCGGCTCTGAACGCCGTGTACGGAGATAACGATCGGTCCCGCGGTCGTCGGCCGCGCCTCCGGGAAGCGCTCGCGGGACACCTTCAGCCCCACCGTGCCGCAGCAGGACGCCGGGATGCGGATCGATCCCCCGCCGTCGCTGGCGTGGGCGACGGGGACCGCGCCCGCGGCGACCAGCGCCGCGGCGCCGCCCGAAGAGCCGCCGCAGGAATAATCCGTGTTCCAAGGATTGCGCGTCGCGCCGCCGCGCATCGGCTCGGTGGTCGCGGAAAGGCCGAATTCCGGCGTCGCGCTCTTGCCGAGGCTGACGACGCCCATGCCGAGATAGGCGTTGGTGAGCGGCGTCTGGGTCGAGCCGCGATAGCCGCGAAAGCCGCGGCTGCCGAAGCCGGTGGGCGCGCCCTTCACGTCGTCGAGATCCTTGATGAAGGTGGGCACGCCCGCCCACGGTCCGCGCGCCTCGGGCGCGGCTTCTCTCGCGCGCGCATAGGTTTTCGCGGCGATGGCGTTGATCGCCGGGTTGATCCGCTCGGTGCGGGCGATCGCCCCTTCGACGACCTCCGCCGCGGAAACCTCGCCCGATTTGATTCTCGCGGCGGTCTCGACCGCATCCCAGTCGGCCATGTCTGCGCCGGCGGACGGGTCCGGCCGGCGCGCGCAGGCGCCGGCCATGGCGAGAAACGCCCCGCCGGTTCCCATGTGCAAAACCTCACGGCGTGTCGAGCCTGTGCGCCTCATCCTTTTCATCCCCCGGTGATTCCAGCATACTTGATGCTGGCGGGCCGCAAACGCCGGGTCAAGCCGCGCGCGCCCTCGCAATTGCGAAAGCGCCGGAATAAGAGGCGAAAGACCCGCAACAGGAAAGGACGCGGAAAGATGACGCCATTTCATCGATCGGTCGCCGGCCGAAGCCGGTTTGCACGCGGACTTGCCGCGCCGCTCGCTGCATGTCTCAGCCTCGCCGCTTGCGGCGGCGGCGACGACGCGGCGCGGGAACCCCCCGATACGGCGTATCAGGATGTTCTCATAGCGCAGCTCCTGGACGCGGCGCCGGGCGACGTGATCGAGATCCCGGAAGGAACCTTCGCCTTCGACCGGTCCCTGAGCCTCACCGTCGACGGCGTGACGATCCGCGGGCGGGGCATGGACAAATCGATCCTGTCCTTCAGGAACCAGATCGCCGGGGCCGAGGGTCTCCTCGTCACCGCCAGCGATTTCACGATCGAGGATCTCGCCATCGAGGACGCCAGGGGCGACGCCCTGAAGGTGACGGACGGCGAGAATATCGTGATCCGCCGGGTCCGGACCGAATGGACCGACGGGCCGAAAACCGGGAACGGCGCCTACGGCATCTATCCGGTTCAGACCCGCAACGTATTGCTGGAAGAGAACGTCGCCATCGCCGCCTCCGACGCTGGGCTTTACATCGGCCAGTCGCAAAACGTCATTGTCCGAAACAACCGCGCGGCGTTCAACGTCGCCGGCATCGAGATCGAGAACACCTTCGACGCCGATGTCTACGGCAATGTCGCGGTCAACAACACCGGCGGCATCCTTGTGTTCAACATGCCGAACCTGCAACAGCCCGGCGCGCGCACGCGGATCTTCGACAACGACGTTTACGAGAACAACACCCGTAATTTCGGGCATCCGGGAACGCCGGTCGCGTCGATCCCGGCGGGCTCGGGCGTCGTCGTCAACGCCAATGACGAGGTGGAGATTTTCAACAACCGGATTCGCGATAACAAAACGGCGAATGTGATCATCTCCAGCGTCTATACGACCGGCTACGCCGAGGCGGGCATGAGCGGGGATTTCGATCCCTACCCGGAACGCATCTTCATTTACGACAACGCCTTCGAGGGCGGCGGCGACAATCCTGACGGGCTCGACCTCCAGGCCCTCAAGCTCGCCCTTGCCGGGCCTTTCGGCCGTCTGCCGGACGTGTTGTGGGACGGCTATGTGAACACGGCGAAACTGGTCGACGGCGCCCTGCCCGACGCGCTTCGGATCTGCGTGCGCAACGGCGAGGCGCGGGTCCTGAACGCGGACAGCCCCAACGGGTTCGCCTCACCGCGCATCGCCCCGCCGGAAGACCATGACTGCGCCCATGACAAGTTGCCGCCGGTGCGGCTGACGGGAACGCCGGCGCCATGATCCGCTGGCTGACGGCGCTTTTGTGCTGGCTCGCGGCGGCTTGCGGCGGTGAGCGCGCCGCGGCGCCGACCTATCATCCGGAGACAAGTCCGGACCGCTTGAGCGAATGGGGCATGGTCCATCGGCGCGGCGGCGCCCTCGTCCTCGGCGACGGCGTCAGGCCCTACGACCTCGCCACGCCGCTTTTTTCCGACTACGCCCTGAAACTTCGCACCGTCTGGCTTCCCGAGGGACGCGCCGCCGCCTACCGCGCCGACGAGGCGTTCGCGTTTCCGGTGGGAACCGTCATCACCAAGACATTTTACTATCCGCTCGCGGACCCGTCGCGGACCGGCGAGGTTCTTGCGACGAAAGAAGCGACCGACGAAGCGAGGGACGTAGCGATGGGCGCCGGCGCGCTCGCGGACGGCCTGCCTTTGGATGCTCTGCGCCTGGTGGAAACGCGCATCCTCGTGCGGCGCGAGGCGGGCTGGGACGCTCTGCCCTATATCTGGAACGAAGCGCAGTCCGACGCCGTTCTCGCCCGCGCCGGCGCGCTGACGCCGATGACGATTGTTCGCCCCGGCGGGGAGCGCGAGACCTTTCATTACGCCGTGCCGAACGCCAATCAATGCGCCGGTTGCCACGCAACTGATTCATCGTCGAAAGCGATCCGCCCGATCGGGCTGAAGGCGCGCCACCTCAACAAGGCGTCGGCCTTCGCGCCGGGCGCGAACCAGCTCGACGACTGGCGCGACGCGGGATTGCTGGAAGGCGGGCCAAACGCCCGCGCGGCCCCGCGCAACGCGGACTGGACCGACGCCGCCGCGCCCCTGGCGGCCCGCGCGCGGGCCTATCTCGACATCAATTGCAGCCATTGCCACAGCCCCTACGGCCCGGCGGACACTTCCGGGCTTAATCTGAAACCGGACGCATCCGGTCCGGCTCTCGGCGTGTGCAAACCGCCCATCGCCGCCGGGCGCGGTTCGGGCGGGCGGCCCTACGCGGTCGTGCCGGGCCGACCCGACGCCTCGATCACCCTCTTCCGCATGGAGACAACCGACCCGGGCGCCATGATGCCCGAGCTTGGCCGCGCGCTCGTCCATGACGAGGGCGCCGCGCTGATCGCCGAATGGATCGCCTCCATGGATGCGCCGGCAAAGGGCGGCTGCGCCGCCTGAGCGTCGCCGACACCCGCGGGCCTCGCGCCGCACTCGTCCGGCCTAGGACGCGAAGCGCTTGCGCACGCGCCCCATGGCCATCAACGGGAAATAATGCCGGTACAGATTATAATTGATCATGAAAGCCCTGGAAAGCTCCGCCCCCTGCTTCAGGCGCTCCTCCAGCAGCGGGTCGCCGAGCTTGATCGTCGCGCCGACGCCGTAGCCCGGAAAGCCCGTCCCGGTGTATTCAGGCTCGTCCCAGGAGCCGTCCCGCTGACGTTCCAGAAGGAACTGCACGCCGTCCGCGATGGCTTTTTCATCTTTGCCGCGGTCCGCCGCGGCCAGCGCCATCAGCGCCCAGGCCGTCTGCGAGGCGGTTGACGCGCCGACGGCTTTCTTGTCCGCCTCCATGTAGGAGGCGCAGCTTTCGCCCCAGCCGCCGTCGTCGTTCTGTACAGAGACGACCCAGTCGGCGGCCTTCTGGACATAGGGCTGGCTCATATCCTCGCCGACAGCCTCCAGCGCCGGCAGCACCGCGCCCGCGCCGTAGATATAGTTGACGCCCCAGCGGCCGAACCACGACCCGTCGTCTTCCTGCTCGGCCTTGAGATAGTCGAGCGCGTGGACCATGGCCGGGTGCGACTTGCCGAGCCCGAGCTTGCCGAAAGCCTCGACGACATGCGCGGTGACGTCCACCGACGGGGGATCGAGCGCCTCGCCGAAATCGCAGAACGGGATCTTGGTCAGGATGGCCTTGTCGTTGTCCTTGTCGAACGCGCCCCAGCCGCCGCTTTTCGACTGCATGCCGATCAGCCAGTTGACGCCGCGATGGATCGCCTGCTCGACGCCCTTCTCGCGCCAGGCGGGGTCGGCGCGGAACGGCGCCAGCGCGATCAGGGCGACGGCGGTGTCGTCCGTATCGGGATAGAAATAATTCTTGTACTCGAAGGCCCAGCCGCCGGGCTCGAGGTCGGGACATTTCACCGACCAGTCGCCGCGGCGCAGGACCTGCTGGTCGAGGAGCCAGTCGAGAGCCCTGTCGATCTCTTCCCTGCGCGCGTCGTTGAGGCCGCAATCGTCGAAGGCGAGCAGGGTCAGAACCGTGTCCCAGACCGGGCTGGTCGACGCCTGGACCCAGGAGGCATCGCCGATATCGACCCGCCAGCGCGGGTCGTCCAGGGCCGCAAGTCCCTTGGCGACGACCGGATGGTCGAGCGCATAGCCTTCGTTGCAGAGGGCCATCAGGGAATAGATCCAGGGCGGCTGGATGCCGCCCCAGACGCCGTCCGCATCCTGATGGCGAATGATCCATTCCAGCGCGCGCTTGACCGCGGCGCCGCGAAACAGGCCGACGCCGACGCGCTCGCCGAACCCCTGGATCGCGTGCAGCGCCTTGTCCGCCGTGCGGAAAAAACGGTCCCAGAAATCCGCGTCCGGCTTTTCCGGCAGCTCGTAGTCGAACCGCTCGCGCCCTTCGGGAAACAACTCGTCGAGGCGCCGCTCCGGCGGCAACGGACGAGACGGGCGGCGCGCCGACAGGACCGCGATCGGCATCAGCGTCGCGCGCGCCCACTGGGCGAAATTGTAGATCGAGAACGGGAACCATGTCGGGAAATAGATCACTTCCGGGGGCACGTTCGGGGTCCGCGCCCACGGCCATTCGCCGATCAGCGCCAGCCAGTAGCGGGTGAACACCCGTACGTTGCGCAGCCCGCCTTTCGCCATGATCCACGCGCGGGCCTTCGCCATGTGCGGCGCGTCCGGCGCGTCCCCGACGGAGCGCAGGGCGGCGTAAGCCTCGACGGTGGTGTTGACGTCGCCCGCCGGCGCGCCGTGGTAGATCCGCCAGGCGCCGTCCTCGTGCTGGGTCTTTCTCAGGGACGCGGCGAGCCGCGGGCGCAGCGGGTGATCCTCCAGTCCCATGAACCACAGGGCGAGGGTCCATTCCGCCTCCATGCAGGCGTTCGATTCCAGCCGGCCGACCCAGTAGCCTTCGGGCTTTTGCCGCTTGCCGAGCCAGTCGGCAGCCTCGGCGATGGATGCGGTGAGCTGGCGGTTGAAATTCGACGGCGCCTCGCCCGGCCCTTGCGCTCCGCCGCTTTCCTGATCAAACATGGCGATCCTGTCTTGTCGACCCCGATAGATGTGCCCTGATGGATATGCCGGGCCTTATATGGCGAGAGCCGACCCGGCGCCATGGGCGCGCTGCGGATTTGTAACGTATGACCGCACCGAACGGCAATTTTTACGTCCTGTTGCGCGCGCGCGGCCTGCGCGCCGGAGAGGCCCCGTGCCTTACCGTCGGCGCATGGGAAAGCCTCTCCTACCGGGCGCTGCACGCCATGGCGGCGCAGATGGCCGACGTGCTGGCGAGCGCCGGGTTGCGCCCCGGGGACCGGGTCGTCGCGCAGGTTGAAAAATCCGTCGCCAATGTCGCTTTGTATCTCGGCGCGCTGTTCGCCGGCGGCGTCTATGTGCCGCTCAACACCGGCTATACCGCCGAGGAGACCGCCTATTTTCTCGGCGACGCGGCGCCCGCCGTGTTCGTGTGCGATCCCGGGCGGCTGGCGGAGCTTTCGCCGCATGCGCGGCAGGCCGGGGTCGGGACCGTCTTCACCCTTGACCGGGAAGGCGGCGGCGAGCTGATCGACGCGGCGCGGCGCGCGCCCTGCGACACGGTCGTCGCGCAGCGCGGGGAGGACGATCTCGCCGCCATTCTCTACACCTCCGGCACCACGGGCCGTTCCAAGGGGGCGATGCTGACCCATGGCAACCTCGCCTCCAACGCCGTCGCCCTCAACCGCCTGTGGGGATTTTCGTCCGATGACGTTCTTCTGCACGCGCTGCCGGTTTTCCACATCCATGGCCTCTTCGTCGCGCTGCATGTCGCCATGTTGTCGGGTTGCGAAATCCTGTTTCACAAAAGCTTCGACACCGGCGCGGTCCGGGAGAGCCTCGCGCGCGCCACGGTGATGATGGGCGTGCCGACATTTTATGCGCGCCTTCTCGCCCGCGATGATTTCCGCCGGGAGGACGCGGCGCATATGCGGCTCTTCATCTCCGGTTCGGCGCCGCTGACGCAAGAGACGTTCAACGCGTTCGAAGCGCGCACGGGCCATCGCATTCTGGAGCGCTACGGCATGTCGGAAGCGGGCATGATTGCGTCAAACCCGCTGGACGAGGAACAGCAGGGGACGCAGGACGGGGCGAGCAACGGGGCGCGCCGCGCCGGCACGGTGGGCTTTCCCCTGCCGGGCGTGTCGGTCAGAATCGCGCCGCCGGACGAAGGGTCCGCTGCCTCGGCGCAGGCCCCGACGGATGCGGCGCCCGGCGCGACGCCTCCGCCCGGCGAGGTGGAAATCAAAGGGCCGAACGTTTTCAAGGGCTATTGGCGCAATCCTGAGAAAACGGCTGAAGCGTTCACGCCAGACGGGTACTTCAGAACCGGCGACATCGGCATGTTGGACGGGGACGGACGGCTTTGCCTAGTCGGGCGCGCCAAGGATCTCATTATCGCCGGCGGCTACAACATCTATCCGAAGGAAATCGAGCAGGTTCTCGACGCCCTGCCCGGCGTCGCCGAAAGCGCCGTTGTCGGCGCGCCCCACCCGGATCTGGGCGAAGGGGCGATCGCGGTTCTGGTCGCGGCGGGCGATCCGCCCACGGACGACGAGATCGCCGCGGCGCTGTCGCGTCTCGCCCGGTTCAAGCGCCCGCGCCGGCTTTATTATGTCGACGCCCTGCCGCGCAACGCCATGGGCAAGGTGCAAAAGCACCTGCTGCGCGCGACCTACAGGGAGGCGTTCAGCGCCTAGAACCCATTGCGTTCAACGCGACTGACCATTGGCGCCGGCGCGGTCCCGATAAAACAACAGGACGTCCTCGTCGTGATAGCGGGCGAGGCCCGAGCGCGCGAAGCCGACCTTTTCCGCCACCCGCACGGAGGCCGCGTTGTCCTTGCCGATGATGCAGGACAGGCGCGCGGCGTCGAAAAAGCCGTCCCCCCAGGCGATCGCAGCCCGCACCGCCTCCGTCGCATAACCCCTGCCCTGCGCGGCGGGGGCGAGCGCCCACCCCATTTCCGGCGCGTCGTGCAGGCTCGGTTCGATGACCCGTTTGAACCGGCCGAACCCCGCTTCGCCGACGGCGCGCCCGGTGTCCTTTTCCTCCACGACCCAGTAGCCGAACCCCAGGGCCGCCCAGTGGCCGATCATGCGCAGGAACTTCGTCCACGTATCTTCCTCGCTGCGCGGCGTCCCGCCGATATGGCGCGTCACCGCCGGGTCGGCCCACATGGAAACGAAGAACGCGAAATCGTCGAGCGTGCGCCCGCGCAGGCGCAGCCGCTCGGTTTCGATCACCGGTGCGAGCGCGTCGAGCCGCATCAGCGCGTTTTCGCCGCGGCGATATAGGCGTCGATTTCCGTACGCAGCATTTCCAGCGGCAGGCCGCCATTGACCAGCACCGCGTCATGGAAATCGCGAATGTCGAAGGCCTCGCCAAGCTCGCGCTCGGCCTTGCGGCGAAGCTCCCAGATGGTCAGCTCGCCCATCTTGTAGGCGAGCGCCTGCCCCGGCCAGGCGATGTAGCGGTCGACTTCCGTCTGCACATTATGCAGCGAGAGCGCGGTGTTGGAGGCGAGGTAGTCGATGGCGCGCTCGCGCGTCCAGCCCTTCGCGTGCAGGCCGGTGTCGATCACCAGCCTGCAGGCGCGCCACATCTCGTAGGAAAGACGGCCGAAATCGTCATAGGGCGTCTGGTAGAAATCCATCTCCACGCCCAGCTTTTCCGCGTAGAGCGCCCAGCCCTCGCCGAAGGCGTGGGGATAGAACTGCGCGCGGAAGGCCGGCGCGCCTTCGATCTCCAGCGCCAGGGCGATCTGCAGATGGTGCCCGGGGACCGCCTCGTGCAGGGTCAGCGCCGGCAGCGCATAGAGCGGGCGCTTGTCGAGGTTGTAGGTGTTGACCCAGTACTGGCCGCCGCGCGCCGCGTCGAGGGGCGCGCCGACATAGCGCCCGGTGGTGTAGTTGGGGGCGATTTCCGCCGGCACGGGCTCGACCGAATAGGGCTGGCGCGGCAGGGTCCGGAAATAGCCGGGCAGCCGGCCGTCCGCGTCCTTGGCCAGCCACGCCGCGCGCTCCAGCAGCGCCTCGGGGGTCCGGGCGTAGAACTGTTCATCCGTACGCAGAAAGTCCAGAAAGGCGCTGAAATCGCCGCGGAACCCGGTCTCGCGGATCACCGCGTTCATCTCCGCGCGGATCCGCGCCACCTCCCTGAGGCCGATGGCGTGGATCTCATCGGCGGTGACGTCGTCCAGCGTGGTGTAGTAGCGGACCAGCGCCTCGTAATACGCCTCCCCGTCCGGCAGGCCGTCGGCGCCGACGCTGTCGCGCGCGGCCGGGGCGTATTCCTCGCGCATGAAGTCGTAAAGCCGCGAAAAGGCCGGGATGACGTCGTCCGTCAGGAGCGCGTTCGCCCGCCTTTTCAGCGCCTTGCGCCGGCGCGCCGGGATTGTCTCGGGGATCGCGTTGAACGGCTCATACAATGGATGCGCCGCGGCGTTGTCCTTTATCTGCGCCGCGAATGACGGCAGGATGTTGTCCATGATCTCGCGCGGCTGGGTGAAGCCGTCGGCGAGACCGCGGCGCATGTTCTCGATATGCTGATCGATGTAGCCCGGCATCGCCTCGAGCCGCGCGAGGTAGTCCGTATAGTCCTTTTCGTTGCGGAACGGGGCGGCGCTGACGACATAGCCGACATCGTTGTGGAAACCGCTGTCGGCGAGAAACGGAATGCGCCAGGGATCGAACGCGGCGAGGGCGAGGTCGTGCCTGAGGATGAACGCCATCAGATCCGCGTTGCGCCGGTCCGCCGGGGACAGGGCCGCGCGGTCGAGCGCTTCGAGCCGCGCCATGAAGTCCGCGCGGGCCTCGTTGAGCCTCGCGTAATCGGCGGGCGCGACCTGCGGCAGGCGGTCGTTATAGGCGAACTCCCCTGAGGTCGTCGCCAGGAACGGGTCGGCGCGCATCTCGCTGGCCCAGTACGCCTCGAACAGCGCCCGGGCCGTCTCGCCGGCGCTTGCTTGCGGCGCCTGGCCGTCCGACTGAGCCAGGGCGCCGGCGATGGTAACGCCCAAGCCTGCGCCCAGGTTTGCGCTCAGGTTTGCGCCCAGGTCCGCATCGGGGCCCGCACCCGGTCCTGCATACGAGCCCGCAAAGATCCACAACGCCGCGCAGGCGCCCGCCATCAGTTTTTTCATCACGCCCTCCCGCGCCGACGGCGCGTTCCGCTCCGGAAATACCATGTATGTCAGATCCGGCGCCACATTTCGACCGAGCGCTTGAAAAACCGGATGTTTTCCGCCGCTGACGGCCGTTTTCGCCGGTCCGGCCCCGCCGCCGCCGGCCGCGACCGGCGAATCGCACGCGCTTGTGAGGACGGCGGGACCCCGCTAGGTCATGGCCACGTCACATCGCCTGCTTAATACAGGCGGCGCTTTTTTATGCAGCCGCGAGATCGCCTTCCTATGGTTACGTTCCGCCTTCCCGTTCCCGCAAGCCTTTTCGTCGCGGCGATGCTCGTTTTCGCCCCGGCCGCCCACGCCTTCGCCGACAGCGGGGCCGTCCAGAACGGGACTGATGAGAGCGGGACTGATGAAAGCGGGACTGGCGAGAGTGGACGCGGCGAAGGCGGCGGCGTCTTCAGCGAGGCGCGGATCGGTCTCGCCGCCCACGGGCTCGACCTCAACGGGGGCGAGCCCTCGCCCGAGGGGGGCGTCAACGTCTCCGCCGAACTCCTGTTCAAGTCGCCGGGCGTGTTCCGCTATATCCTTCAGCCGCGCCCCTTCGTGCACGGATCGCTGAACAGCCGCGGCGACACGAGCTTCTACGGCGTCGGCCTCGCCTGGGAGCAGCATGTGTTCCAGGATCGGGCCTTCGGCGAGATCGACTTCGGCGTCGCGCGCCATGACGGGGTGATCGACCTGCCGCCGCCGGACGACCCGGCGTTCGCCGAGACCGCCGCGAGCCGCAACCTTCTCGGCGCGCGCTATCTCTTCCGGGTCTCCGTCGGCGTCGGCTACCGGATCTCCGAGCGCTGGCGGGTGCAGGCGTTTTACGAACACCTCTCCAACGGCCAGATCCTCAACGGCGACAGCACCGACCGCAATCAGGGCCTCGACAATGTGGGCGTGCGGATCGGCTACCGCTTCGGGGGGTAGCGCCGGCGCCACGCCCGCCAGGCGACGAGGGCGATCCCCGTCACCGCCAGCGGCGAGGACACCGGCACGATCAGGTCGGCGACGGCCCGCGGCAGGTAAATGTCCGAAACCCCCTGATCCGGCGTTCCCGCCAGGCGGCGCGCCAGCGTCTGCAGCGGACACACGCAGCCATTGAGGACGAGGCAGGCGGCGATCCCGACCGTGAGGGCGACGGACGCATAAAGCCAGCGGTTTTCAATCCCCCGCACGCCGCAATAGAGGGTGTAGAGGATGCCCGCCGAGGCGGCGGCGAAAATCGCCGTATGCGCCAGTTTCAGCCAGACCATGACCGTTGCCTATCATGGGCGGCGTCCGCGGACCATGGCGCGCGGCCTAATCCTCGCTGAGCGGATGAAGCTCCTTCACGACCGCGTCGATGGCCCGGATCTGGCGGGTGATGATCATGGACAGGCCGCCGGCGACGCGATCGTCCATGCGGTCCCGGCCGCCCGCGCCCTCGCGGGAGGATGCGGGCAGGGGCGATAAGGCCCGGAACGACGCGGCCTGGGCCGTGAGGGCGTAATCGAGGGCGGACAACTGGCAGGCGACGTCATTCAGCTTGTCGCACAGATCGAACGGGTTGGGGTCAGTCGTCATGGCGGTTTTCTCTTTCTGAATGAAACAACGGAGAAGGATTTGTCTTGAAGGCGGGAGATGTTTATTGCTTCACGCCGGAAGCGACTCGTCGAGAAGGCGTTGTCCCGTACGCGCCAAAAAACAAGATTTCAATTATATGAGTAATAAAACTTCAGAAATCAAGTTTTATGTTAAACATTATGGAGAAAAAGAGCCCATAACCCCCGCACAGTGCAGAGCGGCGCGAGGATTGCTGAATATGGATCAGGCGACGCTTGCCGAAGCCGCCGACGTGACACGAAACGTCGTCATCGATTTCGAGAGCGGCCGCCGCAAAACGATCAAGAAGAACCTCGCCGCGATCACCCGCGTCCTCGAAGAGGCGGGCGTCGAGTTCATCCCCGAAAACGGCGGCGGCCCCGGGCTTCGGCTGAAGAAAGAATGATCACCCCAATGATCTCCCCCGCGCAATGCAGGGCCGCGCGGGCGCTTCTGGGGATGGACCAGGGCACGCTCGCCGAAGCCGCCTGCGTGTCGCGGAGCGTGATCATCGACTTCGAAAGCGGCAGCCGGAAAACGATCAAGAGAAATCTCGACGCGATCACGCAGGTCCTCAAACAGGCCGGGGTCGAGTTCACGCCTGACAACAACGGCGTCGGACTGCGGTTGAAAACCGAAGCGATCACGCCGGCGCAATGCAGGGTCGCGCGCGGCCTCCTCGACATGGGGCAGGCGTCGCTCGCCAGGGCGGCCAACATATCGAAAAGCGCGCTGGTCGGGTTTGAGAACGACAGCCGCACGCCGGACGAAGACGCCCTGGCCGCGATCATCCGTGTGCTGGAAGACGCGGGCGTCGCGTTCATCCCGGCAAACGGCGGCGGCCCCGGGCTGCGGCTGAAGAAGTAACGCTAGCGCCCTACCCCGCATCCCCGTCGACCGGCGCCCCCGCATCGCGCAGCCAGCCGGCGACTTTTTCCACCATGTGCGGAATCCCCATCTCCGCATAAAGCGCATGGGACTTGCGCCAATAAGCGATGGCGGCGTCCATGTCCCCGCGCGCTTTTTCCAGAAGACCGAGATTGCCATAACTCGCCGCCATGCCTTCCTTGCAGCCCAGCGCCTTATCGATCTTCAACCCTTTTTTGAAATACTCCTCCGCCGCGTCGAGGTTGTCGCGCTTCTGCTCAATGTTCCCGAGATTGCCATAATTAATCGCCATCCCCACCTTGCGGCCCAGCGCTTCGTTCAATTCCAGCGCCTGATTGTGATACGCTGCCGCCGCATCCAGATTGCCCCGCGTTTCTTCAATAAGCCCGAGATTGCCGTAAGCAATCGCCATCCCCGCCTTGCGGCCCAGCGCTTCGTTCAATTCCAGCGCCTGATTGTGATACGCCGCCGCCGCGTCCAGATTGCCCCGCGTTGTCTCGATGAGCCCGAGATTGCCGTACTTTGCCGCCATCCCCTCCTTGCGGCCCAGCGCCTTATCGATCTTCAACCCTTTTTTGAAATACTCCTCCGCCACATCGAGATTGCCCCGCGTCTGTTCGATGGTCCCGAGATTGCCGTAAGTCGCCGCCATCCCCGCCTTACGGCCCAGCGCTTCGTTCAATTCCAGCGCCTGATTGTGATACGCCGCCGCCGCATCCAGATTGCCCCGCGTCTGTTCGATGGTCCCGAGATTAATCCTGCGCCATCCCCGCCTTGCGGCCCAGCGCTTCGTTCAATTCCAGCGCCTGATTGTGATACGCCGCCGCCGCATCCAGATTGCCCCGCGTCTGTTCGATGGTCCCGAGATGCCGTAAGCAATCGCCAGCAGGCTTTGGTCCGCTGACTGATTGCCGAGGGCGAGCACTTTTTCATAAGCCGCCCGGGCGCGGTCGAGATCGCCTGTACGGTCATACAAATGGCCCAACTGGTTATGGGCCTCGGCGTCGTCCGGGTTGCAGCCGACGGCGCGCTCATAGCTGTCGATCGCCTTGGCGGTGAAGGCGTTGAACGCCATGGCGCCCCGCGCTTTCCAGCGCTCGGCGGCCTGCGCCGCCTCTTCCTCCGCCAGCGTTTGCAGCAGGGCCAGCGCTTCTTCGGTCCTGCCTTCGGCGTCGAGGGCCGCCGCCTCCCGCTCGCGTTCGTTCTTCGATGTCGCCAGCGCAACGAACTCGCGAATGAACTCTTCCGCCGGCTCCTGCCCCGTGGGCAACTCGTCCGACGCCGGCGGCGGGTTGTCGAAGCGCTCCCCCGCAAGGGCGTAGGCGAGCTGCGTTGCGTCTTCTGTGGAGATTGTTCCGTTTGAAACCGATTCAACCAGTTTGGTTTTGTATTCGTTGCTTTCAGCGGAACCCTGCGGAATCGGCGTTTCTACTTTCACGACAACTGGAGGAGTCTCGTCCATAGCTCTCTTTGCAAAGGGCGCTTTGATCCAGCGGATCACCCTGCCGACAAAGTCTGCGATTGAGTTAAAACCAGCGGCAAAGGCGGCAAACGCAGCAATGACAACAACGCCGCCCCCAAGCGATGCGTAGACCCAGTTAAAACCAGATGTAATCCAATTCAAAAAACCCTGAACCAGTTCTTCCACAGCCCCCCCGCTTTGTTCTTCTGTCTCCAAGATTCCCTAACCGCCGCTCAAACGCAACCGCCCGCCCGCCTGACAGCGCCCCCTTCCCTTTCGCGGCGCGGGGCTTATCTTCCCGTCATGCCTGCGCGTAAGAAGAAACCGACCAGCCAGCCGACGACCGACCGGGCCGCGATCGCCGATCGCGGGTTTTCCGAGGCCGTGGCCACCTATCACGACCGCCTCGCGACGCCGGTGGAGGACTGGACGCCGCACCGGCCCGAGCGCCCGGAGACGGCGAAAGCCCTGTCGCGGCCCCTGCGGGTGGCGTCGGCCTACGAGCCGGCGGGGGACCAGGTGACGGCGATCCCGGAACTGGCGGACAGGGTGCGCGCCGGGGAGCACGACCAGGTCCTGCTCGGCGCGACGGGCACCGGCAAGACCTTCACCATGGCCAAGGTGATCGAGGCGTGCCAGCGCCCGGCGCTGATCCTCGCGCCCAACAAGACGCTGGCCGCCCAGCTCTATGGCGAGTTCAAGGCGTTCTTCCCCGACAACGCGGTGGAATACTTCGTCTCCTATTACGACTATTACCAGCCGGAAGCATATGTTCCGCGCACGGACACCTATATCGAGAAGGAAAGCTCCATCAACGAGCAGATCGACCGGATGCGCCACGCGGCCACCCGCGCCCTGCTGGAGCGCGACGACGTGGTGATCGTCGCGTCGGTCTCGTGCATCTACGGCATCGGCTCGGTGGAGACCTACACGGCGATGACCTTCACCCTCAATCTCGGCCAGGAGATCAGCCGCAAGCAGCTTCTCGCCGACCTCGTGGCGCTGCAATACAAGCGCAACGACAACGCCTTCGCCCGCGGCTCGTTCCGCGCGCGCGGCGACGTGATCGAGATTTTCCCCGCCCACTATGAGGACCGCGCCTGGCGCGTCTCCCTGTTCGGCGACGAGATCGAGGGCGTCGCCGAGTTCGATCCGCTCACGGGGCAGAAGACCGGCGAGCTTGAACAGATCACGATGTACGCGAACTCTCACTATGTCACGCCGCGCCCGACCCTCAACCAGGCGATGGCGGCGATCAAGCGGGAGCTGAGCGAAACCCTCCCCGTCATGCGCGAGGAAGGCCGCCTGCTCGAAGCGCAGCGGCTGGAGCAGCGGGTGCAGTTCGACCTGGAGATGATGGCGGCGACCGGCTCGTGCAACGGCATCGAGAACTACTCGCGCTATCTCACCGGCCGCAAGCCGGGGGAGCCGCCGCCGACCCTGTTCGAATACCTGCCCGACAACGCGCTTATCTTCTGCGACGAAAGCCACGTCACCGTGCCGCAGATCGGGGCGATGTTCCGCGGCGACTTCAACCGCAAGCGGACCCTGGCCGAATACGGCTTCCGCCTGCCCTCCTGCATGGACAACCGGCCGCTGAAGTTCGAGGAATGGGAAAAGATGCGTCCCCAGACGATCCATGTCTCGGCGACGCCCGGCCCGTGGGAGCTGGAACGCACCGGGGGCGTCTTCACCGAGCAGGTGATCCGCCCCACCGGCCTTGTCGATCCGCAGGTGGAGATCCGCCCCGTCACGGGCGAGAAATCGAACCAGGTGGACGACGTCATCGCCGAGTGCAAGGAGGTCGCGAAGCAGGGCGGGCGCGTGCTCGTCACCACCCTGACGAAACGCATGGCCGAGGACCTGACCGAATACATGCACGAACAGGGCGTCAAGGTGCGCTACATGCACTCGGACATCGACACGCTGGAGCGGATCGAGATCATCCGCGATCTGCGCCTCGGCGCGTTCGACGTGCTGGTCGGCATCAACCTTCTGCGCGAGGGGCTCGACATCCCCGAATGCCGCCTGGTCGCGATTCTCGACGCGGACAAGGAAGGGTTCCTGCGCTCGGAAACCTCCCTCGTGCAGACCATCGGCCGCGCGGCGCGCAACGCCGACGGCCGGGTCATTCTCTATGCGGACCGGATCACCGGCTCCATGGAGCGGGCCATGGGCGAGACCGAGCGGCGGCGCGAAAAGCAACTCGCCTACAACGCCGAACACGGGATCACCCCGGCGACGGTGAAGGCGGCCATCGCCGACATCGCCCGCTCCGACGACGAAGGCGCCAAGGCCGCGGCGGGCCAGACCTTTGTCGGCCACAAGGGCGTGCGCGCGGCGAAACCGGGCTTTGCCGACGAAGGCGCGACATACGATGACGGCGCGCCCATGGGCGGCAATCTGCGCGCGCATATCGAGCATCTCGAAAAGGAAATGCGCGAGGCCGCCGCCAACCTGGAGTTCGAGGACGCCGCGCGCCTGCGCGACGAAATCAAGCGGCTTCAGGAAACCGAACTCGCCATCGCCGACGATCCGCTGGCGCGCCAGTCGGCCGTGGAAGCGCGGGTGGAGGAACAGTCCGGGGGGCGGATCAGGAAGTCCGAGGGGACAGTGAGTAATGTAAGGAGCAAGCCGAAGGGTGCAAAGAAGAAGCGATTGTAGCTAAAAAGCGCATAGGTCTTCATCCGGAAAAAATACAGCCCCCCCTAACGACTTAATGCTGAAGCAGGACGGCCAACACACTTCCAGTTGAGGTCGCACAGCACAAGCACCCTACTGAACCTCTTTTGACCTAAACACCCCCTCGCGAGAAAAGTCGCTGGCTCCATTCGTGATAACCGATTTGATATCCGCAGGAAAGTGTTCTTCATACCGATCGAAAACAAACGAAGACGTTCTCTGCAACTCAGACGCCTCGATTCCGCCCGCCATACTTTCTCCGCTTATATAACCAAGCAATATAAATACGAAATTATCTCTATCTATATCGGACAATGAATCAATTTGACGAACCATCTGCAAAATTCTGTCATTGCCCTTCGGGTTTTCTAATGTGTCATTACGTTCCATCTCGCCATAAGCTATCAGTATATCATGAAGCAAAACTGTTTCCGGGTAATTTATTCGTGCAGATTCTTTGAATTTTGAATAGTGGCTTTTTAGATGTCGTAAATATTGCTGCTCTGTTACCTCTTGGGAAACCAAACGAATAGCGTAGTGTCGTGTGACCGTGTCGCTGGTATCCGTATTCAGTAGTATTTCCTGCTGAAAATCTGAAACAATCTTGTCAATATTTGAATTTTGCCTTGTTGCGACAAAATACAGTAATGTTCTATTTAATATTCTATCAAGATAACCCATGTCCCTTATTTTGATTCGGACTTCTTTATTTTCGGCAATAAAGTCCAACCCATTCATGATCGTTATCACTTGATCTATACTTATACCTTCGTCATTTTCTCGTTGCTCCTCAAGATTTTGAACTTCATTAAATATATTGAGGGATACCGCCAACCCTTCCATCTCCGAACGGATTTCGCCGACCTCGCCGCCAACTACATTTTCAGCCACCGAAACGATTGCGCCACCAATTATAGCGCCCAAAACAGCGATTAACGCGCCAAGCATTGCGCCCAAAAAAGTTAGCCTGCGGTTTAATCGCGCATCGACCTCCTCGAGTAAGCCTGACTTAATCTTAGCGAGTTCTGCTTCCATCACTCACTCCCCATCAAAGAGTCTATAATAGAAAATACAATTAATAGGCCTATAGAAGCATGGATCATTTCCATGCACTAAGTCAAACATTAATTATAAGTCTTTGCGCAAAATAGAACTTTTCTTACTTCAGCACATATGGGTGAAATTTAAGTGCAACTAAATACACGGCGCAGCTTTACGAAGCCACGCCCTTCATTGCTCAGTTCTACCCAACAACTCATAACACATGTAGCCCTACTATCTCTCTGGATTCGCCGGACAAGCCCAGAAATGACATAGATGGGAAGCGGCTGTTTAACGCACCCCTCATCCACCGGCGCGGATCTCCGTCCCGATGAGGCGCAGGCGGTTGATTTGCCTGCGGAGGATAAGGTAGAGGCCGTAGGATTCCGCGTCGCTGAAGTCCTCGCTCATATACGCCGTCGTGACGACGTCGAGTTCGCTGGCGATGTCGAACAGGTCTTCGGTCATTTGCGACAGGTTGTGTTCGGCCCCCCGCCCCGGCTTTGCCCGCGTCTCCGATCTGAATAGTTTCTGCGGCAATATAGGTTTCAAGCGTTCGAGCATTTTGTTCATCGCCTCGCTGTTTCTCGTGAACGAAAAATTTTCCTTGAGCAAATCCCTTGCATGACCAGCGGCAGCCAACAATACTAATACTAGCCTTTAATATAGGTGGTTTCTGAAAATTAGTTTCTATACCTAATATTCTGGTTTTGACCCCCAATCATTACGTATTTTTAATTTTCCATACGGGCATACACATACGGCAGAGCGCCTCGCGCCGCGGCGCAACCATGGCGCCCGTCTCAAAACATTCCGCGCTCAAAACACCTTGTGCGCGCCGAGGCCCGCCTCGGCCTCGCCCGCGACCAGCTTTTCATAAAAGTCGAACAGGGTGTCGCTTCCCGTTTCCGGCGTCGCCTCGGCGTCGTAGCGGCCCGCCGCCGCGTCCCAGACCAGCATGGACTCCGTCGCGTAGTAATGGCCGATGCGGGCAAGCTCGGCCTTCGCCTTCAGGGGCGGGACGATCGTTCCGAGGACGGAGAGACCGCCGGCGATCACGGTCATCATCCCCGGCGGGACGGAGGCGAATTTCGGCGCGCGGCCCATCAGCCGAAACAGACGTTCGCCCTGCTCGCGCGGCGTGATCGCGGGGCCCGGCCCGCCGATGGGCAGGATGCGGCGGCGCTTTTGCGGGTCCGTCAGGCAGTCGGCCATGAACGCGCCGAGATCGCGGTCGCTGATCGGCTTGCAGGCGGTCAGCCGCCCGTCCCCGAACAACAGGAAGGGCTTGCCCCGCTTCAGCCGCTCAAGCTGGCCCGACAGGGACTTGAAATAGGCCGTGGGCCGAACGATCGACCAGTCGATGCCGGAGGCCATGAGCTTTTCCTCGAAGGCGAGCTTGGCGCGCTGGAAGGCGAGCCGGGGCTTTTGCACGCAGATCGCCGAGAGCAGCACGAATTGTTCCGCCCCCGCCTCTTTCGCCGCGTCGAGGGCGTCCGCATGGGCCTGGAAATCGATCGCCCAGGCGTCGTCCGGGGCGCCGGTGCGCGAGGCGAGGCAGGAGAGAACCGCGTCGAACCGCTCGCCCCTCAGCCCGTCGCGCTTGAGGGACGCGGGGTCCGCGGCCTGTCCGCGCCGAAGCTCCGCCCTCTGAAGATCCGCTCCCTGAAGATCAGTCATGTCGGCGCCGGGGCGCACGAGGCAGACGACGTCATGGCCCCGCTCGACAAGCGCGCGCGTCGCGGCCCGCCCGATGGTTCCGGTCGCGCCGAGAACGAAGACCCGCTTCGCCGCCGGTTCAGGCGCCACGGCCCTGCCGCCCGCGCGGATAGCGCAGTTTCGCCAGCGCCCGGATCGGCGCGGCGGGGTCGAGGCCGAGCTTGCGCACCTGCGCCTTGGCCTTTTCGATTTCCATCACATTGGCGATGCGCGCGTCGAGAAAGGCGCGGGTCGCGGCCTCGTCCGGCGATTCGTCGCCGAGCCACCGGGCGAAGGTGGACGTCCAAACGCCAGTCAGAATGCCGCGCTTGGAGTAATAGTTGAAGTCCGTGGACGCATCGCCGAGCCCGCGCCAGATCGCGTCGGCGGTGTTCCAGGCGAGCCTTGCGCCGAGCAGCCCCGAGGTCGGCAGCGCGAGCAGCGCCGCGCCCCGGCGCGCCGCCTCCTTGTGCGGGCGCAGGGCGTCGAGCCGCGTATTGACCGCGAAGGCGACTTTCTCGCGGATCTTCAGCCCCTCGAACGCGGGGCCGGCCATGGCGTCCGCCATCGCCTCGTCGGCGCGGATCGACCAGTAGCGCAAAACGTCCCGCGCCCCGCCGGGAAACGCCGCGGCGACGACGCTGGACTCGATTCCCGCCGCCTCCGCCGCCCGGTCCAGCATCACCGGGGTCCAGCCCTCGAACGCGGCCTCCATCAGGGCGGCGCTCAGGAGGCGCTCCCGCGCCGGCTCGAATCCATCAATGTTTTCAGCGCCTTGCGGCGATTTTGCCCGATCGTCCATGGCCCGGCTCCTTTACGCGCCTATATAGACAGGCGCGCGGCGATTTGGTATAGGCCCTTTCGCCTCACGCGCCCGCATGAAACGGACGTTGTCGAGTTGTGCTGTTTTTCACGTCGCGGGCCAACCACCGTGACGTTTTTATTTTTAACCGGTTGACTGAAACGGAGGCTGAAGCCCTTGGTCCAGATCGTTGTCCGCGACAATAATGTCGAGCAGGCCCTGCGCGCGCTGAAGAAAAAGATGCAGCGCGAGGGCACGTTTCGCGAAATGAAGCGCCGCAAATTCTATGAAAAGCCGTCGGAAAAACGCGCCCGCCAGAAGGCCGAGGCCGTCCGCCGCGCCCGCAAGCTGATCCGCAAGCGGCTGCAACGCGAAGGCGCGCTCTAGGACCGGTCGGCTCGGACCGGGTCGGGCCGCCAGGGTTGATTCAGCTTTTGTTTTTCCGCGCGATGGGTCATTCTACGCGCGGCTTTATGGTTTCGGCGGAATGTTTTCGGCGGATTGTTTGGGCGGCATTCATGAACGCAGACTTTATCAAGACGGTTATGGGCATGCGCGGAACGCTTGCGATGGCGGCGCTCTGCCTTCTTCTGGCCTCGTGCGAAACGATCCAGGGCGCGGGACGGGACATCACCCGCGCGGGCGAAGCCATCGACGACGCGATCACGGACGATTAAGGCGGGCTGGCGCGCCTTTGCCGGTTCGGCGGGCCCGGCCGGGACAGCGCGACGCTCCCTTTCGGGCTCCCTTATCGGGATAGATATCTCGATCCATATCCGTATTCAGGCGCATTTTTTCCCGAAAACCCCGCGCTCAGGGGATTTTTACATCATCTTGTCGCTTGACGGCGCTGATCCAACGCGGAGACAATATCGCCTGGGGAATGAGGTCGTCAGAGGAACATAATGCGACTGAATGCGGGCGAAACGGCGCGACCGATCAAGACGTTATTTTGGAAAAAAGCCCGGCGCCGCGCCGCCGGCGCCGGGCCTTTGATGCTGTGCGCTATGCTGTGCGCGGCCCTGCTGGCGCCGGCGGCCCACGCCCAGAACCGCACCGACGATCCTCAACTCAGCCCGATGCTGTTCGGCGAAACCGAAAAGGAACGCCGCGACAAGATCCGCCAGAACCGCAAGGACGAGCTTGAAGCGATCGAGATCTCCCGCGAGCAGCAGCGCGATGCGCGCCAGATCGACGACCCCTCGACCCGGCCGCTTCTGTTCGGCCCGCCCGTCGGGGAAAACGAGGAAGATCTCAGCAACGACGCCTGGCGCATCTCCCTCGGAGAGAACGACGGCGAGCCGGGTTTCTTCGGCGTCCTGACCTTTCTCACGCCGGACGCGACCAATCTCAGCGTCGGCGTCGGTCCCGAATACGAGCCCGATTATTTCGGCTCGGACGATTACGAGTTCAACGCCGATCCCCAGGTGTTCGTGAAGTTCCGCAACTTCCTCTTTCTCGACGATGACGGCGCCAGCTTCGGCCTGCTCGGCTTTTCCCGCTTCCGCGTCGGTCCGACGATCCGCATTCGCGGCCGCCGCGACCAGGACGAAAACCCGGCCCTGTTCGGTCTCGGCGATGTGGGCACGACCTTTGAATTCGGCGGCTTCGTCGCCACGACCTTCCTCGACCGCTTCGCGATCAACGCCAAGGCGCGCCACGGGCTGAAGACCGGCCACCGGGGCACCGTGGTCGAAGGCAACTTCACCGCGCTTTTGTTCCGCGCGGGCCCGGTGTCGATGTCGAGCAGCGCGCAGGCGACCTGGGTCGGCAACCGCTATGCGGACGCCTATTTCTCGGTGACGCCGGAACAGTCGGCCCGCTCCCGCGGCGTGCTCGACGTTTACGACGCCGACGCAGGCTTTCAGGACATCGGCGGCAGCGTGAACCTCTATATCAATATCGGCGATCGCTGGTCGCTCAATCCGTATGCGACATACGATTACATTTTCGACGACTACGCCCAGACGCCGATCATTCGCGAGTTTGGCGACCGCAACCAGTTTCGCGTCGGCTTTCACATCATGCGCGAGTTCACCTTCGGCGCGCGATAGGAGACGGCGCTATCCGTTTGTCTCTCACTGATATCCCGCAAGACCGGACAACCAAAAAAATCGCCCCCCGACAGCGCGGCGGGCGATGATTGTCCTCACCCGCGCCAGGCGGCGCGGGCGGAAAGCAAAAAAGGCTTATTCCGGCTTGCGGAAAAGCAGCGTCATCCGGTCGGACTCGCCGATCGCCATCATGGCGTCGCGGCGTTCGGGGTCGTCTTCGCTGTCGCCGAGGCTCGGCGGCAGCCGCCAGACGAAGTCGTCTTCCGTGGGCTGATCGTCAGGGTTGGCGTTGATCTCGCTCGTGTCCGCCAGTTCGAAGCCGGCCGCCTCGATCGCCTCGATCACCCGGCTCTGCTTCAGATAGCCGTTCGATCCGTCGGCCCAGGCGTCGGCGTTGTCCTCCGGCGCGCGATGCTGGATGACGCCGAGAAGGCCGCCCGGCTTCAGCACGGCGTTCATGTCGGCGAGAGCCTCCGAAAGATGCGCGCCCTCGTCTTCAAACCGGTGCAGATTGTGCAGCGCCCGAACCATCAGCGCGGCGTCGGCGACGCCTTCCATGTCCGCGGGCAGCTCGCCGAACTGGAACGCGGCGAAACCGGCGTCGCCCTCGTCGCGGCCGCTTTCCATGTCGGCGACCCAGGTCTCGGTCCATGTTCTTTTGCCGTCGACGAATTCCGGCGTCGCGAAACCGCCGAAGCGCGGCCACATGTCGATAGCGTAATCCGCGCCGATCACCTTGCCGTCCGCCCCCAGATAATCGGAGAGGATGCCGGCGTACCACACCTTGCCCGGCAGGGTGTCGACCACGGTCATGCCCGGCTCAATTCCGAAAAAGGCGAGGGTTTCGGCGGGATGGCGGTACTGATAGCGCGCCTTGGCGTCGTCCGGTTGCGCGTCGAGTACGGCCTGAAGACGTCCGGCGCTGTCCGGCGCGGAAGCTGTCTCCTCTTGCGCCGAGGCGGCGTCGTCTCCGGCCTCGACGGGCTCGTCAGCGCCGCAGGCGGCGAGGACGAGCGCGCTGGCGCCGATAAAGAGTGATCTGAAAAAAGGGTTCGTCATGCGGATTTCCCTCCGGTTGCGCATGGATCGTCGCCGTACGCATACTCTCTTCGGCGATTAAAGAGACTTTACAATCTCCTCACACATTTTCTTAGCATCGGAAAATAACATCATTGTGTTGTCGCGGAAGAACAATTCGTTCTGCACGCCGGCGTAGCCGCTGGCCATGCCGCGCTTGACGAACAGGACCGTGCCGGCGTTCTCCACGTCGAGGATCGGCATGCCGTAGATCGGCGAGGCCTTGTCGGTCTTCGCCGCCGGGTTGGTGACGTCGTTGGCGCCGATCACGAAGGCGACGTCGGCGGTGCGGAATTCGGAGTTGATGTCCTCAAGCTCGAACACCTCGTCATAGGGCACCTGCGCCTCGGCGAGGAGGACGTTCATGTGGCCCGGCATCCGGCCCGCCACCGGGTGAATGGCGTATTTCACCTCGACGCCCTCGGCTTTCAGCTTGTCCGCCATCTCCTTCAGGGCGTGCTGGGCCTGCGCAACGGCCATACCGTAGCCAGGCACGATGATGACCTTGTTGGCGTTTTTCATCACGAAAGCGGCGTCGTCCGCGGACCCCTGCTTGACCGGACGCTCCTCCACGCCGCCGGCGCCGGCGGCCGCATCCTCGCCGCCGAAGCCGCCGAGAATGACCGAGATGAACGAGCGGTTCATGCCCTTGCACATGATATAGGAGAGGATCGCGCCGGAAGAGCCGACCAGCGCGCCGGTGATGATCAGCGCCATGTTCTCCAGCGTGAAGCCGATGCCCGCCGCCGCCCAGCCGGAATAGGAGTTGAGCATCGAGACGACCACCGGCATGTCGGCCCCGCCGATCGGGATGATGATGAGGAAGCCGATGACGAAGGCCGCGACGGTCAGGAGCAGGAACGTCGTCGTCGATTGCTCCCCGGTCATCAGGAGGCCGATCATCAACAGGATCGCAAGGCCGATCGCCAGATTGACGATATGCCGCGCCGGCAGAATGATCGGCTTGCCGGACATGTTGCCGTTCAGCTTGGCGAAGGCGATGACGGACCCGGAAAAGGTGATCGCGCCGATGGCCGCGCCGAGGGACATCTCCAGCATGGAGACGGACTTGATCGCGCCGGGATCGCCGACCCCGAACGCGCGCGGCGCGAGAAACGCCGCCCAGGCGATGAAGACGGCGGCGAGGCCGACCAGGCTGTGGAAGGCGGCGACGAGCTGCGGCATCGCCGTCATCGGAATGCGCCGGGCGATCATCGCGCCCGGAACCGCGCCCGCGCCAATGGCGATCGCGATCAGGAGATAGTTGCCGAGGCTTTTCGCTTCCAGCACGAACAAGGTCGTCAGAACGGCGATGAACATGCCGATGACGCCGAAGCGGTTGCCCGCGCGCGAGGTCTCCGGCGAGGACAAGCCCCTCAGCGCCAGGATGAACAGGATGCCGGAAACGACATAGAGGAGAGCGGGTAAATTATGAGCCATATCCGCCTCCTACCGTTCTTTTTTCTTGTACATGGCGAGCATTCGCTGGGTTACGAGAAAGCCCCCGAAAATGTTGACGCTGGCCAGCGCCACCCCGGCGAAGCCAAGCGCCTTTGGCCAGAACCCGGCGGCGCTGACCGTCAAATCCGCGCCGAGGGCGATCAGGGCGCCGACGACCACCACTGACGAGATGGCGTTGGTGACCGACATCAGCGGCGTGTGCAGCGCCGGCGTCACCGACCAGACGACGTAATAGCCGACGAAGATCGCCAGCACGAAAATGGTGATGAGAAAGACGAAATCCGAAATCGGGCTCGCCGCCGCGATGACCGCGAGCTGGTCGGCGATGGTGCGCGCCTGCTCCGCCGCCGCCGCCGCGGATTCCGCGTTGGTGGTGGCGTTCGCCGCCGCGGCCTCGGCGGCCTTGGCCGCCTCCTCCGCCGTCCTGGCGGCCTGTTCTATCGCGTCTCTGTTCTCCTGTGCGGCCATGGGCCCGCTCCTTAGCAACTGGGTTAAGGCAAGACTTGAGGTTCGAACTAGTTCTTGGCGTCGGCGCCGGCGTTATCCTCCACCGGGGCGGCGCCGTCCGCGCCCGGCTCGACGTGCGCATCGGCGTTCGCGGCGGGGGCCGCCTCGGGGGCTTCGGTCTCCGCGCCGGGCTCGTCCGCCGGCGCCGCCTCCACGGGCCGGGGCGCGTCGGGGGCGCTCTCGGCGAAAGCGGGGTGAACGACCGCGCCGTCTCGGGTCAGCGCCACGCCCTTGATGATCTCGTCCTCCCAGTCGACGACGAAATCGTTCTTCTCCTTGTCGTAGAAGGTCGACACGAAGGTATAGAGGTTGCGCGCGTAAAGGGTGGAGGCGTCCGCGGCGAGCCGGCCCGGCACGTTCATGAAGCCGATGATCGTCACCCCGCCGGTCTCGATCGCCTCGCCGGGACGGGTCAGCGCCGCGTTGCCGCCCTGCTCGGCCGCCAGATCGACGATGACCGACCCGGCCTTCATCCCGGCGATCATGTCCTCGGTCAGGAGTTTCGGCGCCGGACGTCCGGGGATCAGCGCGGTGGTGATGACGATATCCTGTTTCGCCACATGCTCGGCGACGAACTCGGCCTGACGTTTCTGGAAGTCCTCAGACATCTCCTTGGCGTAACCGCCTTCGGTTTCGGCCTCTTTCATCGCCTCTTCGTCCACGGTGACGAAGGTCGCGCCGAGGCTTTCCACCTGCTCTTTCGCGGCGAAGCGCACGTCGGTCGCGGAGACGACGGCGCCGAGACGGCGCGCCGTGGCGATCGCCTGGAGCCCCGCGACGCCGGCGCCCATGACGAAAACCTTGGCCGGGGCGATGGTGCCCGCCGCGGTCATCATCATCGGCAGGGCGCGGCCGTAATAGGCCGCCGCGTCGATCACCGCCTTGTAGCCGGCGAGGTTCGACTGGGACGACAGAACGTCCATCGACTGCGCGCGGGTGATGCGCGGCATGAAATCCATAGCCATGGCGTCGATGCCGAGGCGGGCGTAGGCGGCGACCGAGTCCGGATCGCCGTAGGGCGAAAGAATCGCGGCCAGTTTGGTCCCGCGGCCGAGAACGCGCAGTTCCTCGGTGCCGGGACGCGCCACCTTCAGCACCAGATCGGCGCCCTGGGCGGCGTCCGCCGCGGACGGACTGATCCGGCCGCCGGCCTCGGCGTAAGCGGCGTCGGCAAAGCGCGCATGCTCGCCGGCGCCGCTCTGAACCACGACTTCCGCGCCCAGCGCGACGAACTTCTTGACCGTTTCCGGCGAGGCGGCGACCCGGGTTTCGCCGGCCCGTGTTTCCTTCAGAACCGCGATTTTCATGGCAGCCTCCGCTTTGCGCGAACGCCGGCGCCGACCGACCTCGACGCGCAGACGAACCTAGTGAGAGAAAAAGAACTTAACGATTAAGAAAACGAAAACATAAACGGCGACGCCCGCGAACAACGCCATCCAGAACCCGTTCGCCAGCACCAGATTGGTGAAAAACATCGTCAGCGCCAGCGAAAACGGCACCCCGAACTCGGCGCCCGCCTTCATAACGGCTTCATAGGCCTTGCGATGATCTTCCGCATCTTGAGCGCGTTGCAGCGTTTCGTCCGTCATGTGAATTAACCCCATGTTTTGCAGTGTTTTTGTAGGATTTTTGCCGGTTCGGCAAGGGTTCCGGCTGCGAAACTTTCTAAACCCCGAAGCGAACGGGCCAGCACGACAGCAATGTGCGCAACACGGCCACGAACGCCAACGGCTGATCCATCATCAAATGGTGGTAAGCGTCTGGAATAACGACGAAAGGCGAGCGGCCCGCCGCCTGCTCGCGCAGATGTTTCATGCCGTCGCCGGCGGCGAACAGCGACTTTTCGCCATAGACGAAGGCGAGCGGGCAGCGCGCCGCGCGCAACAGATCCCGCTGGAAATTGATGTCGAAATTGGCGCCCTTGAGCGGATCGAACTTCCACGTCCAGCCTTCCTCGCCCGACCCGTCCTGCATCGGCGCCCGGCGCAGGCCCTCCCGCGCAATGTAGTCGATCAGGTAGAGATGCTCCGCCGGCTGGTTCGGCAACAGGCGAAACCGCGTAATCGGCTCCTCCATGGAGGCGTACACCCGCGCCCAGCGCTCCGGCTCGCCGGCGTCCGGGTTCGCCTTGATGATGGTGTAGCCCTCGTCCGGGTCGGGAACGCCCAGGGGACTGTCCACGACGACCGACCCGCCGAGGCGTTCGCCCTCCCGCTCGACCGCGGCCAGCGTCACCCACCCGCCGAAGCTGTGCCCGACGACGATGGGCCGGCCGCGGGTTGCAAGGCCGGCCTTGTCGATGACGGCGAACAGCTCGTCCACCAGCAAATCCAGGGAATAGCGGTCGCGCCAGTCGGAATCGCCCATCCCCGACAGGTCGAGCGCCGCGACCCGGCGATCCTCGGCGAAAAACGGGGCGAACGGCCGCCACCAGTTGCGATGGGCGCGCCCGCCATGCACGAACAGAAGGCCGCGGCCCCCCTCCTCGCCCCAGGCCGAAAAGCGGATGCGCGCGCCGCGAACCTCGACCGCGCCCTCTTCGGAAGGCGTCGCGATCGCCTTCTCGAACCATTCCGGCGCCGGCGGCTTGCGCCCGCCCAGCGCCGCCAGGGGGCGAATATGCTCCCGTTTCTTCCCGCCGGTCTTCCCGCTGTCGTCCTTGTCGTCGGCCACGGCCCGTTTCCGCCTTTCGTAACGCGCCATGTGATAGCGCAGCTTCCAGCGTCGGCAAAGCCCGGTTTTGCTTAACGGCCGGCGCAGAAAACCTGATCCAAAGCTTAACGAACAACTAATTCGCAGACCGATCATCCATCGGCGAGCCGAAACCCGTGTCGGAATGAAACGGGTTTAAACTCATCTTTACCGACGCGCGCCATGATCGCGGACGATTTCAGGAACAGGAACAAAGGCCCGCGCCCCATGGCGAACACGATTTTGATCGTTGACGACGACCCGACCCAACGCCGCCTGATGCGCGCGGTGTGCGAACGCGGCGGCTATCCGGTGTTGCAGGCGGACAGCGGCGAGAGCGCCCTGTCGCTGCTGCACAGCGCGCAGGGGCGCGATGTCGGCCTGATGATGCTCGATCTGCGCATGCCGGGCCTCGGCGGCATGGAGACCCTGAAACGGGCGAAGTCCTTCCGCGAAGACCTGCCCGTCATTGTACTGACGGCCCAGGGCGGCATCGACACCGTCGTCGAGGCGATGCAGGGCGGCGCGGCGGATTTCTTCGTCAAGCCCGCCTCGCCGGAACGGGTCATGGTCTCGATCAACAACGCGCTCAACATCTCGACCCTGAAAGGCGAGGTCTCGCGGCTGAAACGCAAGGCCGACGGCGCCATGGGCTTCAAGGACCTGATCGGCGACAGCGCGGCGCTGGCCCATGTCGCGCGCCTCGGCGAGCGCGCCGCCACATCGAACATCCCGATCCTGATCACCGGCGAGTCCGGCGCCGGCAAGGAAGTCATCGCCCGCGCCATTCAGGGCTCGTCGGAACGCGCGGGGCGGCCGTTCATTACGGTCAATTGCGGCGCGATTCCGGAAAACCTGGTCGAAAGCATTCTTTTCGGCCACGAAAAAGGCGCCTTCACCGGCGCCAATGCAAAGCATATCGGCAAATTTCAGGAGGCGGACGGCGGCACCATCTTTCTCGACGAGGTCGGCGAACTGCCCCTCGACATGCAGGTGAAGCTGCTCCGGGTGCTGCAGGAAAGCGAGGTCGACCCGGTCGGCGCGAAGCGGCCCGTCAAGGTCGACGTGCGCGTGATTTCCGCGACCAACCGCAATCTCGCCGCAGAGGTCAAGAAAGGCTCCTTCCGCGAGGATCTCTTCTATCGCCTCAACGTCTTCCCGATCGAGGCGCCGGCCCTGCGCGACCGGCCGGAAGACATCCCCGCCCTGATCGATCACTTCATCCGCCGTTACAACGCCGAGGAGCGGCGCGACGTGCGCGGCGTCCGCCACGAAGTGCTGGAAGTCCTCAAGCGCCATCCCTGGCCCGGCAATGTGCGCCAGCTTGAAAACGCCGTGTTCCGCGCCGTTGTCCTCGCGGAGAGTATTTATCTGTCTGCGGAAGATTTTCCCTTTCTCGCCGAGGAGTTCAAGGCCGCCGGCATCGAGGCGGGCCCGCCCATGGCGGCGCCGCCGGCGGCGGCCGCGGGTCCGACGCAGATCGACGCGCCCGCGGGCGCGCCTGCGCGTCAATCGGCGACGGCCGGATCCGGCGACGCCGAAAACGACGCTGACGATAATCCGCTGGCGGTGTTCGACCGCGAAGGGCACCTGCGCTCAATGCAGGAGATCGAAAAGGACCTGATCCAGCTCGCGATCGAAACCTATGGCGGGAAAATGTCGGAAGTGGCGCGCCGCCTCGGCATGGGCCGGTCGACCTTGTACCGCAAGCTGCGCGAGCACGATCTGGAGATCAAGCGGGCGAGCTGAGCGCGCCGCGCGCGCGGCGCGGCTTATGCGTCGCCGAGGGCGGCGAGGTAGAGTTCCAGAAGGGCTTCCTGCTCCTGGCGGTCGGCGCGGTCCATCTTCCGGATGCGAATGACCTGGCGAAGGATCTTGGAGTCGTATCCCTCTCCCTTCGCCTCGGCGTAGACTTCCTTTTGATCGGCCATGATCGCGGCCTTTTCCTCCTCAAGGCGCTCGATGCGCTCGATGAAGGATCTCAGACGGTCCGCCGCCACCGTGCTTGCGCCATCCACATTCGCCGATCCGTCCGCCACGTCGTCTCTCCGTCGCTAATAAGGGCCGTTCCCGAAACTGGCCGTTCCATTGCGTTACCAGCCCAACGTCAACCGCCCAACGTCAACCGCCCGGCATCACCCGTCCATTGAATCGATCGACGCCGTCGGGCGGGTCGAAAAATTCTGCATGCGGAAGACCGGACCGTAGGACCAAGGCTGAATTGATAGAAAACGCCGGGACGGTAAGGCAAGCCCGCCCCGGCGACAAGCGCCGTTCTGGGGAAAACTAAATGGCTTGACCGGGAGCAGGGACCGGCGGCGGGATCAGGCGGACGATCGCGGACGGCGCGTCAGATTTCCTGACCGTCCAGTTCGCGGCGCAGGGCGCGGGCGCGCTGGATGGCGCGCTCATCATGGGGGTTCCACTCCAGCACCTTCTGGTACATCTCGTAGGCGTCGCGCTTTTCATCGGCCGCCTGCAGGACGCCCGCCAGCATCATCCGCACTTCGAAGTGACGCGGCTCAAGCTCAAGCGCGCGGGAGAAATCCTCCATCGCCCCCCGCCGCTCCTCCTGGGCGAGACGCACCGAGCCGCGCAGGGCGTAGCCTTGCGCGAAGTTCGGCGCCAGCCCGACCACGTGATCGAGCAATGCGGACGCCAGCCCCAACTCGCCGATGTCGATGCTGGCTTCGGCGCGGCCGTAGAGAAGATCGACCGTGTCGCTGGACGAGTCGGACCAGATTTCGACGATGCGCTGAACGTTTTCATCGGCGCTGACGGCGTCGCCGACCCGAAGCTCTTCGAACAGCATGTCGAGGCGCGGGTCCGTCTGATCCGCCGCAGCCGGGGCGGCGAAGGCCGCGAACAGGGATATCGCGCAAAACAACAATCGCATATGCGAAAGCGTATCGCGTAAAACGTTAAAAACCAAGGAAGAAAAGAGAGCCGTTAACCCTGGCGGGCCTTGAAGCGCCGCTGCGTCTTGTTGATCACGTAGACGCGGCCCTTGCGCCGCACGACGCGGCAGTCTTTGTGCCGGGCTTTCAACGACTTAAGGGAGCTGCGGACTTTCATGACGGTGGCTTTCGTTGTTCTGTTGAGCGCGCGGAGATAGTCAAATCCCGCGAGGCTGTCAACCGCCCGGCGTTCGCCGCGCGGTCGAGGCTTGGACGGAGCGGGGCCCGATTCAAATTTTATCTGAAACGCCGGCGACGATCGGGTAGCCTGTTCGCGGCGGACTGTCACGACGGACAGCGGAGGGTCGCGATGAAACACGTCCTGGTCGCAGCAGCGCTTGCAGTTGTCGCCCCCGCCGCCAATGGCGCGGGCGCCGCGCAAGGCCAATATCCAACACATCTTCCAACGCACCCTCCAAAACTGGCCCCAACCGGCGCGCCGGCGAAGGCGCCGGCCCTGATCCCGGTTCGGATGCCGATTCAGATCCAGGCCCAGATCCAGGCGCAGATCCTGGGCCAACGCGGCGATGCAGCCGAACAGCGCTACTGCACCCAGTCCGGCCCGTTCATGATCCGCTTCGAGAATGGCCGGGCGGCGGGGATATTCGCCGCCCTGCCCCTTCCGGGCGGCGCCGGATCGGGCTTGCGGACGGGTCCGGGACCCGGCGCCATGGCTGGCGTGGTCGCCAGCCGCACCCTGGAAGGCGTATGGACCTTGAGCGACCGGCGCGGTCTGATCCGGATCGGTTTTTCCGAGGACTGGTCTTCTTTCATCGCCGCCTATGCGGTCGAGGCGGACACGTCCGAGTGGGCCGGCGGATGGATGGGCTACCTGCCGCCGGCGGGCGACCCGGCCGACTTCGTGATCGACGGCGAGCGCTATCATTGCGAATAGCGCCGGGGCGGATTAAGAGGCGCGGTCATGATCCAGCATCCAGACGCCGCCGCCGCTTCCGCCGCCATTCCCGATCTTTCCGGCAAGACCGCGCTTGTCACCGGCGCGTCGCGCGGCATCGGCCGGGCGCTCAGCCTCGCGCTCGCCGGCGCCGGCGCGCATGTACTCGCGCTGGCGCGTACGAGCGGGGGCCTTGAAGAGCTTGACGACGAGATCAAGGCCGCCGGCGGCTCGGCCTCGCTGATCCCCCTCGACCTCGTGGAAGGAGACGGAATCGAAAAGCTCGGCGCCGCGTTGTTGCAGCGCTTCGAGGCGCTCGACATCCTCGTCGGCAACGCGGCGATCCTCGGCGACCTCGCGCCGCTGAGCGACATCGACGCCAAGGTCTGGCAGGCGACGATGAACCTCAATGTCAACGCCAACTGGCGGCTGATCCGCGCCCTCGACCCGTTGCTCCAACGATCCCCGGACGGCCGCGCGGTCTTCATCACGTCCCGCGTCGGCGGCGAACTGGCGCGGGCCTACTGGGGCGCCTACGGCGTCTCGAAAGCGGCGCTCGAAATGCTCGCCGCAACCTATGCGGAGGAAAACCGCAACACCAATCTCTCCGTCGCGATCATCGATCCGGGCCCGATGCGCACCGCCATGCGCGCGCGCGCCATGCCGGGGGAAAAGCCCGAAACCCTGCCTGAGCCGGCCGCGCTGGCGCCCCTGCTCTATCATGCGGTGACGGCCAAGGCCGACGGGCCGGTGCGGCTCGTGTTCCGGGAATGGCGCGAGGCCGGCAAGGCGTAACGCGCCGCTTGAGAATTCAGCGCCGATTTGCGAATCGCGTTGAACGCAACTGGCCCTAACGCCTTTCCTTGGCATAGGGATTGTCCGGCTTTTTCAGGATCAGCCGGATCGGCACCGCCTTGATGTCGAACGCGTCCCGGATGCCGTTGACGAGATAGCGCTTGTAGGATTCCGGCAGGTCCTCCGCCCGCGTGCACTGGGCGACAAAGGTCGGCGGGCGCGTCTTGGTCTGGGCGATATAGCGCAGCTTGATCCGCTGGCCGGAGACCGCCGGCGGCGCATGGCGCGAGACCGCCTCGCGCAGCCAGTCGTTGAGATCGGGCGTTTTGACCCGCGCGTTCCAGTCGACATAAACGCCGGTCACCGCGGGCATGAGCTTGCCGATGCCCGCGCCGGTCAGCGCCGACAGGGCGACGATCGGCGCCCCCGGCGCCTGGGGCAGGAGCCGCGAGACCTTCTCGCGCAAGGCGGCCATGGCGTCGTCGCGATCCTCGACGAGATCCCACTTGTTGACGGCGATGACCAGCGCGCGCCCCTCGCGCAGGGCGAGATCGGCGATCTGAAGATCCTGTTTCTCGAACGGCGCCTCGGCGTCGGTCAGAAGAACGACAACCTCCGCGAACTGAATGGCGCGCAGGCTGTCGGCCACCGAGAGTTTTTCAAGCTTCGACTGGACCTTCGCTTTTTTGCGCATGCCGGCGGTGTCGAACAGCTTGACCGGCCAGTCCCTGTCGCGGCCCTTCCAGATCCATTCCACGGAGATGGAATCGCGGGTGATCCCCGCCTCCGGCCCGGTCAGAAGCCGGTCCTCGCCGATGATCCGGTTGACCAGCGTCGATTTTCCCGCGTTCGGCCGGCCGACGATGGCGACCCGCAGGGGTTTCAGCGGATTGTCCCAGTCAAGCGCCTCGGCGTCTTCCGGCGCGGCGCCGGCGATGAAGGGTTCGAGCGCGTTGAAGAGATCGCCCATGCCTTCGCCATGTTCGGCGGAAATCGCCACCGGCTCGCCCAGACCCAGCGCATAAGCGTCGTACACGCCGCTTTCGCTGGCGCGGCTTTCCGACTTGTTGGCGGCGAGGATGACCGGCTTGCCGGTGGAGCGCAGGAAATCCGCGAACCCGTGGTCGAGGGGCGTCACGCCCGCGCGGGCGTCGATCAGGAACAGGCACGCGGCCGCCTCCGCGATCGCGGCTTCGCTCTGCCGGCGCATGCGCCCTTCGAGCGCGGCGTCCGGCGCTTCTTCAAGACCGGGCGTGTCGATGACGACGAACTCAAGATCGCCGAGCCTGGCCGCGCCTTCGCGCCGGTCTCGGGTGACGCCCGGCGTGTCGTCGACAATCGCCAGCCGCTTGCCCACGAGCCGGTTGAACAGGGTCGACTTGCCGACATTGGGCCGGCCGATAAGCGCGATTTTCACGGACATGAGCGATCGGGCGGACCGTCGCCGGCGTTGCGCGCGACAGCGCGTCAGCGCATGGCGATCAGCTTGCCATCCTCCGTCAGAATAAACAGCTTTTCATTCGCGACGACCGGGGCCACCACCGAACCGCCGCTGATTTTCTCCCGCTGAACGATCTCGCCGGTCAGCGGGGAGACCTTGACGATCTCGCGGTCGTTGGAGACCAGGATCAGATGTTCGCCGGCGAGCACCGGCCCGGCCCAGGTGATGCGGCCCTTGCGTTTCTTTTCATTCTCGTAGCGCGGCAGTTGGGAGACCCAGATGACGCCGCCGTCATTGCGCGAAATGCAGGCAAGCTCTCCGTCCACGGAAATGATGAACAGGTAATCGCCGGCGATCCACGGCATCTGGAGGCTGGCCACCGTGGTTTCCCAGACCGGACGTCCGGCGCGGATGTCGATGGCGGCGAGCCGCCCGCCATGGCTGACCACGAAGACGAGGCCGCGGTCGATCACCGGGCTGCCGGCGATGTCGTTCAGCGACGAGAGCGCCGTCAGGCGCGACTGCCGGGCGAGGGTCTCTTCCCACATGGCGCGGCCGGAATCGGCGATGAAGGCGACAAGCTCGCCGGACGAAAACGGCGCAACGACAAGGTCGCCGGCCGCGGCCGGCGAGGACGAGGACAGAAAGCGCGCGGTTTCCTCGAACGAGCTGAACGTCCATTCGCGCTCGCCCGTAGCCTGGTTGAGGGCGAGAAATTCGTTCGTGTTGGTCGTCAGGAACACCAGTCCGCGATGGGCGGTGGGCGGCGTGCGCACCGGAGCGTCGGTCTCCACGCGCCACAATTCGTCGCCGGTGATCGCGTCAAGGGCGGCGATAAAGCCGAACCCGGAGGTTACGAACACCTTGCCCTGGTCGAAAGCGACGCCGCCCCCGAACCCGATCTGCGCCGGGCCGGTCCGGCGCAGAAACTCGCGCAGGCGGAACCGCTCCTTCAGCTCCGGCGCCAGTTCCTTGCGCCAGATCAGCTCGCCGTCCTCGGCGTTGATCGCCGACACGGAGGCTTCGGCGTCGACGACGAAGACGCGGTCGTTGACGACGATCGGCGGCGAGGTGAGCCGCGCCCGCGCCGAGGCCGCGCCGATGTCGACTTTCCAGATCTCGTCCAGCTCCAGGGTGGCGCTCACATGGTGGAGGGTGTGGTCGGCCTCACCGCCCGGCTGCGGCCAGGAAGCGTTGACGTAGGACGGGGGGATGTTGACGACGGCGCCGAGATAGCGCGGGTCTGCGGAAAGCTGTTCGTCAAGGGCGAGGATGGAGACGCGGTCCTCTTCCTCGGGCGCGTTCTCGTCGTCGTCGTCGCCGCCGCCGAAAGGATTAAGGGCGCAGGCCGAGACGAGCGCGAACAGCGCGGCGATCCCCGCGGCGCGCAGCGCCCGGAAAATGGCGGGACGGTCCGCCGAAACGTCCGGACAGCCATGTGTGAGGGAATAAATCGGCAAACGACCGGTCATGCTCTACTGCGCCTCGCTATCGGGGTCGGGGGCCTCGGACTCAAGGTCGCCAGCGTCAGGGTCGCCGGCTTCAGGAGCCCCGTCTCCGGCGAGATCGGGCGCGGCGCCGGTTTCACCGTCCTGCCCGTCGCCGTCGATGGACGCCGCCAGCGGGTCGCCCGCCGCCGGCGCCGCCATGTCGGACGCCGCGTCGTCGCCGACCGCGCGCATCAGGTCTTCCAGGCGCGCCTCGCCGGTGATGTTGACCCCCGCCTTGCCCGACGCGGCGAGCGCGGCGAAATCCTCCGCGCGCTGGCGCACCGACGGGGGTGCGGACAAGTCCAGGGTCAACTCGCGAAACAGCGCCTGCGCCGTTTCATAATCCTCGGCGCCCAGCGCGGCGAGGGCGAGGACTTCGCGCGCGTAAACGCCGAACGGGCCGCCGTCGTCGGCGAGACCGTCGAGATCCGAGAGAACCGCGTCGCGCCCGTCGGCGAGGGAGAGATAGGCGGCGCGCAGGCGGGCGAACTCGCGCACCCGGCGCGCCACAGCGCCGTCATTGTAAACCTCGCGATAGATCTCCACGGCGCGCAGCCTTTCCCCGCCGCTCGCATAGGACCCGGCCGCACGCAGCCGGGCGAGCGCGCCGTATCCGCCGCCGGCCTCGCCCACGGCGGCGAGCGCCTGGCGGCCGGCGTCGCGGTCCTCGGCAAGCCGTTCGACCGCGGCGTCGAAGTTGAGCGCCTGCGCTTTCGCCGCAGCGTCCTCGCGCGCGCTCCAGATCTGCCACCCGGCGACGCCGACGACGATCGCCGCGCCGGCGCCGATGAGCATCGGCCCGTATTGGCGAAGCTTCTGATTAAGGTCGTCTTCCGCGAGTTCCTGGTCGACCTCGCGCAGCATGCTTTCGTCGTTCGCCACTCTTGAATTGCCTTTTCACGCCGTTTTCGGTTGAACGCCGGTTCTAACCGCCTTTCAAACCCGGCGCAATCAGGCGGCTTCGCGCTGGAGCGCATCACGAAAAAGAGGCGACATTCCGGCCTGTCGGGAATTGAGGAATAGCCAGCGGGCGCGTACAAGACCCGGATGACGATGTTCCGCCTGTCCGCCGCCGCGCTTTTCCTCGCCGTCGCCGCCTGCGAAGACCCGCCGGTGAACCGCGACGCCTCGATCCCGCTCGAGACGGTTCGTGAGGTCGACGTGGAGCGCTATCTCGGCCTGTGGTACGAGATCGCGCGGTTCCCGAACCGGTTCGAGGAGAACTGCGAAGCGGTGACCGCCGAATACGCCCGGCGCGACGACGGGCTGATCGCGGTGACCAACACCTGCCGCCAGGGCGCGCCGGACGGGAAGGCGCGGGCCGCCAAAGGGCGCGCGCGGATCGTCGACGAGGCAACCAACGCCAAGCTGGAAGTCAGTTTCTTCGGCCCGTTCTGGGGCGATTACTGGATCATCGATCTCGACGCGGACTACTCCCTCGCCGTGGTCGGCGAACCGGAGGGGCGCTATCTCTGGGTCCTGTCGCGCACGCCGGCCATCTCCGAGGACGCCCTCGCCGACACCCTCGCGACGCTGAAAGGCTTCGGCTACGACACCGACGCGCTTTACTTTCCTGAGCAGCCCCCGGCCACTACGCCGTAACCGCCTTACCGGGGCCGCTCGCCCATAGTTCCTCACCCGGCGCGCCGGCGCGCCGCCGTCATCGTGAAGCCGTCGCGGGCGTTCATCGCGATGAGGCCGAGATTGACGGCGCCGAACAGAAGCTCCGCCGCCTGAACCGCGACGAAGGCGGCGTCGAATTCTCCCATGCGCGCCTTGTGCGCCAGGAAAAAAGCCGCCGGCATCAGCACGAAAATCCCGTTGGCGGCGATGATCGGCATGCGTTTTTTCTTCCTTGAAACCAGCCCGCCCGTGCGTCCGCCGGCGAGCGAAAATCCCGTGCCGCCGGTCGCGGCGAGCGCCGGGACCAGGACGAGAAATCCCCAGGGGATCAGCGTTTTGACCTGAACGATCAGCGCCGCCGAACCGCTCAGTTCAGCGACCGCGGTCGACAACCAGAAGATAGCAATCACGCCGGCGGCGACGCAGCCGGCGACGAGATGGATGCGAGTTTTCATGATGGGTCTCCCTTGCTTGCCGTATTCTATAGTATGCTATGTAATATTTGACAGCAAGCTATGCATCTGCGACATGGCGTCATGGCGTTTGATAAAGAGACATCGGCGGGCTTTCTCGCCAATCACCTGGCGCGCCTGTTCGCGCACCGATTACAGTCGCGGATCGCGCGCCTCGGCCTGGCGCCGGCGCAGTTCATGACCTTGCTGGAACTATGGGAACGCGACGGGCGCACCCAGTCGGACCTGACCGCTCGGCTCGACGTGGAACAGGCGACCATGGCGGCGACGCTGAAACGGATGGAGCGCGACGGGCTGATCGCGCGCACGCCGCATCCTGACGACCGCAGGGCGCAACTGATCTGGCTGACCGACAAGGCGCGCGCGCTGGAGGCGCCGGCGAAGACGGCGGCGGACGCGGTCAACCGGGATGCTCTCGCCGCGCTGACGGAGAACCAGCGCGCGGCCGCTATCGGCCTTATGCGCAAGATGATCGACGCCATGCGCCGCGACTGACCGCCGCCGCAGGCGCGGCGATCGGATGGAGAAGCGTCAGGAAACCAGCGCTGCGCCGGCAATGTAAGGGTGCAGGTAAAACAGGATCGCCGCATAGGCGATGAGCCCGCCGCCGACGGCGATGGCGTCGTTCGTCGCCGGTCCGGCCGCCCGCACCGGCGCGTCGCGGCGCTTGACGGCGATGCGATCGACGACGGCGAAGGCGAGGAACGCCCCGAACAGGACGACCGAGCGCGCCTCGCCGTTGACCAGCAGGTGCGCGAACGCCCAGATTTTCACCGCCGCCAGCATGGGATGTTTCACCGCATGGGCGATTTTCCCCGCGGGCGCGTAGGCCGCGACGATCAGCACCACGGCGAAGATCATCAAAAGATAGCTGACATGGCGCAGGAAGGCCGGCGGGGTATAGAGCACGCCCGCATCCGCCGCGCCGCGCCAGCCGACGACGATCAGCACAAATCCGGCAAGGGCGATCACGGCGTAAAGCGCCTTGTAGCCGGTCTCGCCCAGCGCGGATATCAGGGCCGCGCGCGGCCCGCGCAGCAGCGCGGTGAAATAATGCGTCCCGAAAAAAATCAGCAAGCCAATGATCATGACGCCCATGGAAATCCTCCCTCGCCGCGGCCCGGCGGCCGCCACTGCATTCTATTCGCCCTCGAAGGCGATCAGCGAGACCACCTGCTTGCCCATGCCGCGCAGCTTCGCGGCGCCGCCGAGATCGGGCAGGTCGACGACGAAGGAACAAAGAACGATTTCAGCGCCCGCCCGCTCCAGGAGCTTGATCGACGCCGTCGCCGTGCCGCCCGTGGCGATCAGGTCGTCCACCAAGAGAACGCGGTCGCCCTTGCCGATCGCGTCGACATGGATTTCCACCTCGTCGACGCCGTATTCCAGCGCGTAGCTTTCGCCGATGGTCTCATAGGGCAGCTTGCCCTTCTTGCGGATGGGGATGAACCCGACCGAGAGCTGGTGCGCGATGGCGCCGCCGAGGATGAACCCGCGCGCCTCGATCCCCGCGACCTTGTCGATCTTCTCCCCGGCCAGGGGCTGAACCAGTTCGTCGATCGCCCGCCGAAAGGCGCGCGCATCGGCGAGCAGGGTCGTGATGTCGCGAAACATGACGCCCGGCTTGGGATAGTCGGGGATCGTCCGCACGGCGGTTTTCAAGTCCATGATCGCGTATCCGTCATCGCAAGTCTCCGGTTCATTGTCGCAGCCTCCGCTGCGGTGTCAGCAGCGGTGTCCGTAGCGGTATCCGTCGCCGCCAACATGCCGAAAGCATGGCGGAATCGGCGATGACCGGCAACCGGTTGTCGCCGTTCGGCCTCGCTTTGTCGCGCATCCCTTGCGCCCTGTCGATAAATCCTCAAAGTGGGCCGCCGACCGCACGACGTAAACAAACCCGTTTTAAAGATGCGCCTGGACGCGCGAACGCCGGACAGCTTTACTGGAGGATTACACCGTGAGAACGCTTTTACTTTGCGGCGCCGCCCTTCTCGCCCTCGCCGCCTGCGGCGGAGAAGACGGCCGCCAGACGGGAGACCCGAACGCCGAAGGACGCACGCCGGGCGCCCTCGCCGGCGCCGGGGAAACGCCCGCGCCGGAACTGGGCGATTGGGGGATCGAGATCGCCAATATCGACGAGACCGTCGATCCGGGCGACGATTTCTACCGCTATGTGAACGGCAAGTGGCTCGATACGTTCGAAATCCCGGAAGAGTTTTCCAGCTACGGCTCGTTCACGGTGCTGTTCGAGCGCTCGGAGGCCCGCGTGCGCGAGATCATCGAGGACGCCGCCGCCGGCGAGACCGCGCCCGGATCGGTCGAGCAGAAAATCGGCGATTTCTTCGCCAGCTTCACCGATGTCGACGCCATCGACGCGGCCGGACTTGATCCGGCGGCGGACGACCTGGCGCGGATCGACGCGCTGCGGACCCATGAAGACGTCGCACGCGCCATGGCGAGCCCGGGCCTGAACGCCGGTTCTTTTTTCGGCGGCTGGGTCGACATCGACTCCAAACAGACCGACCGCTACATCATGTATCTGACCCAGGCGGGGCTGGGCATGCCCAACCGCAATTACTACGTGGACGAACAGTTCGCCGACAAGCGCCCGAAATACCGCGCCTATATCGAACAGATGCTGCGCTTGTCCGGCGTCGACGACGCCGCTGCGCGGGCGCAGGCGATTTACGATCTCGAAGAGCGCATGGCGCTGGCGCACTGGGAGCCGGCCAAGCGCCGCAACCGCGACCTCACCTACAATCTGAAAACCGCCGAGGAGATCGCGGCCTTCGCCCCCGGCGCGCCCTGGGGCGCCATGTTCGAGGCCGCGGGCGTCGGCGGCCAGGAGGAATTCGTCCTGCGCGAGGACGATGCGATTCAGGCGCTCGCCGCGATCTTCGCGGAAACGCCGGTGGAGACATGGCGCGACTACATGCGCTTCCATTTCCTGATGGAAAACGCCAGCGTGCTTCCCGCCGCCTATGACGAGGCGACCTTCGCGTTTTTCGGCACCGAACTGCGTGGGACGCCGAAACAGCGCGAGCGCTGGAAACGCGGCGTGTCCGCCGTCAACGCCGCCCTCGGCGAGGCGGTGGGCGAAGTCTATGTCGCCCGCCATTTCCCGCCGGCGTCCAAGACCCAGATGGAGGCCCTCGTGGCCAACCTGAAGGCCGCCCTCGACGCGCGGCTCGACACCCTGCCCTGGATGAGCGAGGCGACCAAGGAACAGGCGCACGCCAAGCTCTCGAAGTTCACCACCAAGATCGGCTATCCCGACGAATGGCAGGATTACGACAGCCTTGAGGTGACGCGCGGCGACGCCTACGGCAACGCCCGGCGCGCGCGCGAGTTCTCCTGGCGCGACGAGATCGCAAAACTCGGCGGGCCGATCGACCGGACCGAATGGTTCATGACGCCGCAGCGGGTGAACGCCTATTACAGTCCCAACCGCAACGAGATCGTCTTCCCGGCCGCGATCCTGCAAGCGCCGTTTTTCGATCCCGGCGCGGACCCGGCGGTCAATTACGGCGCCATCGGCGCGGTCATCGGCCATGAAATCGGTCACGGCTTCGACGACCAGGGCCGCAAGTCCGACGGCGACGGCGTCCTGCGCGACTGGTGGACGGAAGAAGACGCGGCGAACTTCCAGAAACTCGCCGACAGGCTGGGCGCTCAGTATGCGACCTATGAGCCGATCGAGGGCTTCCCGCTCAACCCCGAGCTTTCCATGGGCGAGAATATCGGCGATCTCGGCGGCCTCGCCATGGCCTATCACGCCTACAAGCTGTCCCTGAACGGAAAGGCGGCGCCGGTGCTTGACGGCTTTACCGGCGACCAGCGCTTTTTCATGGCCTGGGCGCAGGTCTGGAAGCGCCAGGTGCGCGAGGAAGCGCTGAAGCGCCAGATCGCCACCGGCCCCCATTCCCCGGCCCGCTACCGCGCCAATGGCGTGGTGCGCAACATGGACGCCTGGTACGAGGCGTTCGGCGTCGGCGAAGACGACGCTCTCTACCTGCCGCAGGAAGACCGCGTGCAGATCTGGTAACGCCTCCGCGGGCGCGCGGCGGCATCGTGTCGCCGGCGCCATCGGCGCTTGGGTTTTCGCGGTCCCGGCCTTATGGTGCGGCGCCATGATGACGAAACAGCAACAGCGCGAGGCGTTCAAGCGCGCCCTCCTCCAGACCACCCGGGCGCTGTCGGCGCAGCGCGAGGCGGAGGTCGCCTTCGGCGGCGATCACGCCCACGTTCAGGGCAACACGGCGCGCATTCCCCTGCCGGCGCGCACCATCGACGCGCAAACCGCCCAGGTCGCCCGCGGCGAGGGGGACGCGGCGGCCCTGCGGCTCGCGCATCACGACGCCCACGCCCACGCCCGGCTCGCCCCCGTCGGCGCCGAGGCGCGGGCCGTGTTCGCGGCCCTTGAGAACGCGCGGTGCGAGGCGATCGGCGCGCGCGCCCTTAAAGGCGTCGGCGACAACCTCGCCGCCGCGCTCGACAAGACCATCGCCGACAAGGGCTATGACCGGCTCGGCTCGAAGGACGCCGCCGCGCTGGCGGACGCCGCGGCCCTGCTCCTGCGCGAGCGGCTGACCGGGCGCGCCGCGCCGCCCGCCGCCGCCTCGATCATGGACGCCTGGCGCGACGACCTGGAAGCGCGCGCCAGCGCCTCCCTCGACGCCCTCGCCGACGCCTGCGACCTCGACGATCAGGCGGCGTTCGCCCGGCTCGCCCGCGACTTCATCCGCGATCTCGATCTCGACGACGCCGACCAGGGCGAGGACAGGAGCGACGAGCAGAGCGAGGGACAGGAAGACGACGAAAACGAGGACGACCGGAACGACGCGGAGGACGAAAACGACGCGGAGAACGAAACGCCGGAGGACCCCGGTCCGGGCGACAGCGCGGAGGGCGAGGCGGATCTTTCCGAACAGGACCTCGACAGCGCGCTGGAGGAGGACGACGGCGCCAGCGAGAATGCGCGCATATCGTCGTTACGCACGCGGTTCGAAGGCGACACCGGCGCGCCCTACAAGGCCTATACGACGGCGTTCGACGAGATCGCGGACGCCGCGGATTTGTGCGACGCGGAAGAGTTGCAGCGCCTGCGCCGCACCCTCGACCGGCAGCTGGAAAACCTGCACGCGGTCGTCTCGCGCCTCGCCAACAAGCTGCAGCGCAAGCTGATGGCGCAGCAGAACCGGAGCTGGGCGTTCGACCTCGACGAGGGCGTGCTCGACGCGGCGCGGCTGGCGCGGATCATCGTCGACCCGATGCAGCCCCTGTCCTACAAGATGGAACAAGAGCAGGATTTCCGCGACACGGTGGTCACGCTCCTGATCGACAATTCCGGCTCGATGCGCGGCCGGCCGATCACCATCGCGGCGATCTGCGCCGACATTCTCGCGCGCACGCTGGAACGCTGCGGCGTCAAGGTCGAAATCCTGGGCTTCACCACCCGCGCCTGGAAAGGCGGCCAGGCCCGCGAGAAATGGGTCGAGGCCGGACGGCCCGCCAAACCAGGACGCCTGAACGATCTGCGTCACGTCATCTACAAGTCCGCCGACGCGCCATGGCGGCGCGCGCGCGCCTCCCTCGGCCTGATGATGAAGGAAGGTCTCCTCAAAGAGAACATCGACGGCGAGGCCCTGATGTGGGCCCACGGACGATTGCTCGGCCGGGCCGAGGCGCGCCGTATTCTCATGGTGATCTCGGACGGGGCGCCGGTGGACGACACCACCTCCTCGGCCAATGGCGGCGCCTATCTCGAACGCCACCTGCGCGAGGTGATCCACTTCATCGAGAACCGCTCTCCGGTGGAATTGCTCGCCATCGGCATCGGCCACGACGTCACCCGCTATTACCGCCGGGCGCTGACGATTGTCGACGTGGACCAGCTCGGCGGGGCGATCATCGACAAGCTGGCGGAACTGTTCGACGAGGATAATGGCGGCGACGCCAGACGCGGCGGCCGGGCGGCCTAGGCGCGTCTCAAACGCGTCGAATCGGACGGGCGGCGCCGTTTTACGGCGCGCGCGACGCCTCGATCCTGAAATCGACCCGAACCTCCAGCCCGACGCCCTCTGCGTTCAGCCAGCTGTCGTCGAGGCCGAGGCCGAAATCGGTGCGAACGAGCGTAACGCCCCCTTCCGCGACCGCTTCCTCGCCGTCGATATCGAGGGTGAAGCCGAGCGCGATGTCCTTCGCGTAATCCTTGATGGTGAGAACGCCGCGGGCTTCGTAGGCGCCGTCCGCCGTCCGGCGGATGTCCTCGGAGACGAAGGTCGCCGTCGGATGCTCGCGCACGGCGAACCATTCCGAACCGGGGATCGTCGAATCGCGCGTGGCGTCCCCGGTCGTCGCCGATCGCGGCGAGACGGCGACGGAAATGCGCGACGCGTCGAGAATATCCGGATCGAAACGAATATCGGCCGAGAATTCGCCGAAGCTTCCGTCGAACGCGCGGCCCTGCTGCGTGCCGGTAAAGCCGAGGCGGCTCGCCTCGTCATCGACGCGCCATAGCGGCGCGCCGGCGCCATTGCCGGCGGAGGCCGACCCGGCGCCCTGTGCGGCCGCGTCTCCCGCCGCACCCGCTGCGCCCGGCATCGGCGCAATGGCGTAAACGACCGCGCCGAGGCCCAGGGCGGCGAAAATGCCGGCAAGGCCCGTCCATTCCCTGCGCCCGGCGACGAGCATGCTGCGCAAGACGCCGTCCTTGTCGGCGTAGTGATGCTTCAGCGCGGCGCCGACATGCAGGACCAGCAATCCCAAAAGGCCGAAGGCGAGATACTCATGAACCTCCGCAAACAGATCTTCCGCGCCCGCCCGATCCGCGACGCCGCCGAGAAACGGCAGGTGCGGGACAGGGATCACGCCGAAAAAATAGGTGGGAATGTCGAGCGGCGAGACCGACACCATGGCCCAGCCGCTCAGCGGTATGATCAGCATCAGCCCATAGAACGCCCAGTGGACGGCGCGCGCGCCGATGCGCCGCCAGTCCGGCGTCGCGGCCGGCAGGGGCGGCGCCTTGTGCCCGATGCGCCAGCCGAGCCTGGCGAACGTCAGCGCCAGGATCGACAGGCCGAAGGATTTGTGCAGTTGGTAGAGGTCGTATTTGATCGACGACTCATTAGGCAGGTTGTGCATGAAAAGCCCGCCGGCGATGTTGCCGACGATCAGGACTGCGATCGCCCAGTGCAGGGCGACCGCAACCGATGTGTAACGGGCGCTGTCGGTCATGGCGTCGCCCCTTTCACGCACGCCGCGGCGGCTTATTCGCCGTCGACGGGTTTGTCGAACTCGACCTCGATGACGATATCAACGTCGTCGCCCACCGCCGGGGCGTAGGCGCCGAGGCCGAAGTCGCTGCGCTTCACCGTCGTCTTCGCGGAAAAGCCGATCTTGTGCAGGTCGCCGCGCTCCATATAGCCGGCGTTGTTGAACGTCGTCTCCAGCGCGACCGGCTTCGTCACGCCCTTGATGGTCAGGTCGCCGGTGATGACGCCGGTGTCGTCGCCGGTTTTTTCAACGCCGGTGCTGACGAAGGTGATTTCCGGATGGTTCTCCACATCGAAGAACGTCTCGCCTTTGAGGTGGCCGTCGAAGCGCTCGACGCCTGAGTCGATCGAGGCCGCGTCGATCGTGACGCTGACGGAGGACTGCTCCGGATTGTCCGCGTCCCAGTCAAGCTCGCCCGTCCAGTCGCGCCAGCGCAGGTAAGGGTTGGAAAAGCCGAGATGCGAATAGCTGAAGGTGATGTAACGGTGGCCGTTGTCGGCGACATAGGTTCCCGACGGGGCGTCGGCCTCTTGCGCGGCGACGCTGGACGCGGCGAGCGCGAGCGCGCCGATCAGCGGCATGCAGAAAGTCCGGTTGGTCATGAATCTGTTCCCTTTGGCTAGCGCTTGATGATTACCACAAAAACGCCGCATCCAAATACCTGCTTGCGATGCAGCGGAAAGACGCCGGACCTTCACAAGCCGGTGAACCAGGGCGCTGTTGCGTGCGGCCGGTTCATTAAAATCGCGTCAGGATGTCGGAAAGGACGGGCCGCGCGCGCTCCTTCGGGTCCTGCATGGCGGCGCCGATATAGACAAACCCGGCGATTCGCTCGTGCTCGCCGAGGCCCAGGGCCGCGCGCACGCGCGTGTCATAGGCGTACCACTCGGTCAGCCACTGGGCGGCGAAACCGTGCGCGCTGGCGGCCAGCAGCATGTTCTGACAAACCGCGCCGGCGCACAGGATCTGCTCCCATTCCGGCGTGCGGTGCGCCCTGTCGACGCTGGAAACGACCGCGACCACCACCGGCGCGCGCAGAAACCGCGCCGCCTCGTACTCGGCCTTGGACGCTTCCGCCTCCGGCTGGTCTTCCACAAACGCCGCTTTCAGGACCGCGCCGAACCGCGCCCGCGCGTCGCCCTCGAAGACGACAAAGCGAAACGGCGTCACCCGGCGGTGGTCCGGCGCCCGCGCGGCGATGGTGAGGATCGCCTCCAGCACGGCGGCGTCCGGCCCCGGCTCGCCGAGCATGTCCGCCGGACACGACCGGCGCAGGCGCAGCATGTTGACGGCGTCCACGCTCGGATGGGCCGGCGCGAGGGAGGCGCCCAGTTCGGGAGGCGTGTACGGGATGTTGTTCGGGGTCGTGTCTCTGGCGTCCACTGCGTCAACCTCTCGGGTCTCAAGAATCGATTTGGAAAAGATGTTCGTGCTGCTATGGACTTAAGTCCCGCCCCCCGCGGCGCACAAGGGCGCCGCGGCGCAATTGCGAAAAAACCGCGGGAAAACCGCCCCGAAGAGACGGCTTCAGAAAGGGACACGCCATGGCCGGCGCCATCGCCGCATCCGCCGACGGATTTCTGACCCGGCTGCAGGAGGGCCGCCTGCCGCCGCCGGCGACGGCGACGAGCCTCGCCGCGGCGGGCTTGTCGCGGAGCGATCTCGCGGGCCTGTTCGAAAGCCAGATCGCCAGCCGCCGCCTCGACCTGGAGGCGCGCCGCCTCGGCGCGGAACGGCGCGGCTTCTACTCCATCGGCAGCGCCGGCCATGAAGGCAACGCCGCCGTGGCGCAGGCGTTTCGCGTCACCGACATGGCGTTCCTCCACTACCGCAGCGGCGCGTTCTATATCGAGCGCGCGCGCAAGGTTCCGGGCCAGACGCCGGTCTGGAACATGGCGCTGTCCTTCGTCGCCGCCGCCGAGGACCCGATCGCCGGCGGCCGGCACAAGGTGATCGGCTCGAAGCCGCTTTTCATACCGCCGCAGACCAGCACCATCGCCTCGCACCTGCCCAAGGCCATGGGCGCGGCCTTCGCCATCGCCCTGGCGCGCACCCAGAAAAAGCCCGACGCCACGATGCCCCATGACGCCGTCGCCCTGTGCAGCTTCGGCGACGCCTCGGCCAATCACTCCACCGCGACCGGCGCGATCAACGCCGCCGCGCACACGGCGTTTCGCGGCCTGCCCCTGCCGCTTGTGTGCATCTGCGAGGACAACGGCGTCGGCATTTCGGTGAAAACCCCCGAGGGCTGGATCGCCGCGGCGTACGCCGCGCGGCCGGGTCTTCGTTATGTCCATGGCGACGGCCGCGACGTCGTGGACGCCGCCCGCGCGGCGCGGGAGGCCGAGGCCTGGGCGCGGGGACGGCGAAAACCGGTTTTCCTTCATCTGCGCATGGTGCGTCTCATGGGCCATGCCGGCTCCGACATCGAAACCGGCTATCGCGACCGGGCTGAGATCGAGCGCGAGGCGGATCAGGACCCCCTCCTGCACACCGCCCGGCGCTGCGTCGAGGAGGGGGTATGCTCCCTTGAGGATATCGAACGGCTTTACGCCGCGACCGGCGCGCGGGTCGCCCGCGCCATGGAGGCGGCCTGCGCGCGCCCCAAGCTCGACTGCGCCGAGGCCGTCGTCGCGCCCCTCGTCCAATCGCCCGAAACGCGCCGCGCGGTCCGGCCCGGCCCGCCCCTGGCGAGCGCGCCGGGCGACGCCCGCGCCCGGCGCGAGCCGCAGCACCTGTCGCGCCTCATCTCCCTCGCCCTCGCCGACGAAATGGCGAAGGACGCCGCCATCGCCGTCTTCGGCGAGGACGTCGCCCGCAAGGGCGGGGTCTACGGCGCGACGAGCCGCCTGCAACAGAAGTTCGGCCCGGCGCGGGTGTTCGACACCCTGCTCGACGAACAGTCCATCCTCGGCACGGCCATCGGCCTCGCCCATAACGGCTACCTGCCCGTCCCGGAGATCCAGTTTCTCGCCTATGTTCACAATGCGGAGGATCAGCTTCGCGGCGAGGCGGCCTCGCTGTCCTTTTTTTCCAACGGTCAGTACGCCAATCCCATGGTGGTGCGCGTCGCCGGCCTCGCCTATCAGAAAGGGTTCGGCGGTCATTTCCACAATGACAATTCCCTCGCCGTCTTCCGCGACATTCCCGGCATCGTGCTCGCCTGCCCGTCAAGCGGCGCCGAGGCGGTCAGGATGCTGCGTGAAGCGTTCCGCCTCGCCCGCGACGAAGCGCGGGTGGTCGTCTTCCTCGAACCGATCGCCCTTTACGGAACCAAGGACCTCCACGAAGCGGGCGACGGGCGCATGACCGCCGTGTTTGACGACATCGACGGGACGGCCCGGCTGGGAGAGGTCAACGTCATCGAGGACAGCGGTCGCGACGCCGAGGACCTCGCCATCGTCACGTACGGCAACGGGACCTACCTGTCGCGCCGCGCGGCGCGGCGGCTCGCCGATCACGGCGTCAACGCGCGCATCGTCGATCTGCGCTGGCTGACGCCGCTCCCGGTCGACGCCATGATCGCGGCGATCGGCGCGCGCCGCAACGTCCTCGTCGTCGACGAATGCCGCCGCACCGGCTCGCCGAGCGAGGAGATCCTCGCCGCGCTTGCGGACCGCGGCGCGCCCGGCGCGGTCTCGCGCGTCACCGGCGTCGACACTTACATTCCCCTCGGCCCCGCCGCCGACACGGTGCTGGTGAGCGAGGATGCGATTGTCGCCGCCGCCCTCGACCTTGCGGGCCGCAAGATGCAGCAGCGCCGCCAGCGCGCGGCGGAGTAACCCGCAGACGCAAGGGCAGGTGTGAGCCATGAAAAAGTCAGCCGTCGTCATTTTTCCGGGCCGCGGAACCTACGGCAGGGAGGAACTCGGATATCTCGGGCGCTTCCATCGGGACAAGACCGGCTTCATCGCCGGCGTCGACGCCTGGCGCGAGGCGAACGGCCGCGAGCCGGTCTCCGCCCTGGACGCCCGCGAGCGCTACGCCGCTGCGCGGCACGCTTCGAGCCTTAACGCCTCGGCGATCATCTACGCCTGCGCGCTCGCCGATTTCGCCGACATCGACCGCGAGCGATACGATGTCGTCGCGGTGTGCGGCAATTCCCTCGGCTGGTATCTCGCCCTCGCCGCCGGGGGCGCGGCGTCGCCGGAGAACGCCATCCGCCTTGTCGACACGATGGGCGCGCTGATGGAGGAAAAGGGGGTGGGCGGACAGCTTGTCTATCCCCTTGTCGACGAGGACTGGCGCCCGAGCGCGGCGCGGGAACAAGCCGTCGCCGAAGCGCTGCATGCGGGGCGTACGCACGGACGCGCCTATCTGTCGATCCGGCTCGGCGGCGTGGCGGTGCTCGCCGGCGACGACACGGGCATGGCGGCGATGGAAGCCTGCCTGCCGCCGGCGGAGGGCCGCTATCCCTTCCGGCTGGCGCGCCACGCGGCGTTTCACACCCCGCTGCTCGCGCATGTCTCGGAGGCCGCGTTCAAGGCGCTGGAAGCGGACGTGCTGCGCCGTCCGGCGGTCCCGCTGATCGACGGGCGCGGCGCCGTCTGGAGCCCGCATGCGACGGACGTCGCCGAGCTTTATCAGTACACGTTTGGAACGCAGATTGTGGAGACTTACAATTTTTCCAAATCGGTCGAGGTCGCGATTAAGGAATATGCGCCGGATCGCCTGATCCTCGCCGGGCCGGGCTCGACCCTGGGCGCGCCGATCGCCCAGGAACTGATTCGCTGGCGCTGGCTCGGCCTCGCGTCGAAGGCCGATTTCGCCGCGCGCCAGAAGGAAGATCCTTTCCTCCTCGCCATGGGACGGGACGAGCAGCGGGCGATGGTTGTCTGAACCGGGGCGATCGGGCCCGCGGACGGACTGGCGCTTAACCGGCCTACCGCAAATCGTCGACGATCCTGGCCATCACGGCGAGATTGTCGCGGCCAAGCTTGCGGCAGCGTTCCGGCGACCAGCCGTAAACCGGGTCCGGATTGACGTTGGCGTCCTTGAACGGCATTTCCAGCGTCATCGAGAGGCATCCCCAGGTTTCGGCGACATAGTTCGCGGCGATGTCGAGATTGGCCTTGCCCGGCGGCGGGGCCGGATAACCGTCCTTGGTCTGAAAATCTGTACTTTCATTAAGCAGGAGCCCGCTGTAGCGCGCGAACAGCGCCTCGTGACGGGCGTCCCATGACGGAATTCCTTCCGCGCCGTCGAGGAAGTTGTTCGGAATGGCCTCGTCGCCATGAACGTCGAGAAAGAAGTCGACGCCCGTCTCGCGCATTTTTTCGCGCACGAGACAGACTTCCGGACTGACGTCCATGGAGGCGTTGCGCCAGGCGCGGTTGAGGTCCGCGCCGGCCGCGTTGGTGCGCAAATGGCCGCGCCGCGCGCCGTCGAGATTCATGCACGGCGCGACGCGGATGGTCGCTTTCGCGCGCAGCGCCCGCCCCGCCGCGTCGTCGGCGTCGGCGAGGCGCTCAAGGAAACCTTCCATCCACCACGAGCCCATGGTCTCGCCCGGATGCTGGCGCGCGATCACCCACAGGGCGCGCTCCCCCTCGCCCGCGCTCAGGAGGTCGATATCCTGCCCGTCTAGGGTCTTGCCGATAACGCTGCGGGAAAGGAGCGGCGCGCGCTCCTGCGCCTCCATGAAACGGCGGTAACGCGACGTCGCATAGGGCGCGAAATAGGCGTATTCGACCGTCTCCGCCCGCGGCGCGTGCTCGATCGTCAGGACGCCGTCCTCGTAGCGGGCATCGACGCGGAACCAGTCCTCGCCGTCATAGGAGGCGACCGCGCGATAATCCGACCAGCCGAGCACATAGGACGCGCCGCCGGCGTTTTCGATACGCATACGGAGCGCTTTTTCCTTCACGCCCTCAACGCGGAAGTAAAACCACTGAAAGAAAGGCGCCTTGCCGTCCGGCCTGATTTCCAGGCGGACATCGCCCGGATCGTTTGCATCCACGACCCTGATATTGCCGTGGTCGAAGTCGCTCTTGATCGTGATCATTCAGGCTTTCTTCTCCGCGATCGGCATCGCCACGCGAATATGCACGTCCTTGAGCTGCGCCTCGCTCGGCGTCGCCGGCGCGCCGAGCAGGAGATCCTCCGCCTGCTGGTTCATCGGGAACATGGTCACTTCGCGGATGTTTTCCTGGTCGCACAGGAGCATGACGATGCGTTCGAGGCCGAGCGCGCAGCCGCCATGGGGCGGCGCGCCGTATCTGAAGGCGTTCAGCATGCCGCCGAACTGTTCCTCGACGACCTCCTTGCCGTAGCCGGCGTTTTCGAACGCCTTGTACATGATGTCCGGGCGATGGTTGCGGATGGCGCCGGAGCCGAGCTCGTAACCGTTGCACACAAGGTCGTACTGATACGCCTTGAGCGCCAGCTTTTCCTCGTCCGTACTCGCCGCTTCCAGCGCCTGCAACCCGCCCTGGGGCATGGAGAACGGGTTGTGGCCGAACTCGACCTTTTTGTTTTCCTCGTCCCATTCATACATGGGAAAATCGACGATCCAGGCGAGTTCGAACCGGTCCTTGTCGGTGATCTCCAGCGTTTCGCCGATCATGACGCGCGCCCGGGCCGCGACGGGGAGGAAATCCTCCGGCTTGCCCGCGAGGAAGAAGGCCGCGTCCCCGGCCTTGGCGCCGAGCTGGTCGCGGACCGCCGCCGAGCGTTCCGGACCGATATTCTTCGCCAGCGGGCCTTTGACCTCGTTTTCCTCGAAGATCATGTAGCCCATGCCGGGCAGGCCCTGCTTCTGCGCCCAGGCGTTCATGCGGTCGCAGAAGGCGCGGCTGCCGCCGCCGGGCGCGGGGATCGCGCGGATTTCATGGCGGGGGTCGGCCTCCAGAATGGAGGCGAACACCTTGAAGCCCGAGCCGCGGAAATGATCGGAGACCACGTGCATCTCGATCGGGCAGCGAAGATCCGGCTTGTCGGTGCCGTATTTCAGCATCGCGACGTCGTAGGGGATCAGCGGGAAAGGATAGGCGGTCACGCTGCGCCCGCCGGCGAACTTGGCGAAAGCGTCGCGGGTCACCGGCCCGACGGCGTCGAACACGTCCTCGCGCTCGACAAAACTCATTTCCAGGTCGAGCTGGTAGAACTCGCCGGCGGAACGGTCCGCGCGGGCGTCCTCGTCGCGAAAGCACGGGGCGATCTGGTAATAACGGTCGAAGCCGGAGACCATGATCAGTTGCTTGAAGATCTGCGGCGCCTGCGGCAGGGCGTAGAACTTGCCGGGGTGCAGGCGGGACGGCACCAGAAAGTCGCGCGCGCCCTCCGGCGAGGAGGCGGTGAGGATCGGCGTCTGGAAGTCGGTGAAGCCCTTTTCCTCCATGCCGCGGCGGATTTCGCGGATCACCGCCGAGCGCAGCATGATATTCCGGTGCAGCGTCTCGCGCCGCAAATCGAGATAGCGATGTTTCATGCGGATGTCTTCGGGATAGTCCGGCTCGCCGAACACCGGCAGCGGCAGCTCGTCCGCTTCCGACAGCACTTCGAAGGAGGAGATGCGGATCTCGATCTCGCCGGTGGGCAGGTTCGGGTTCACCACCTCGGCGTCGCGCGCCACCACCGCGCCCTCGACGCGGATCACGCTTTCCTGGCGCACCCGCTCGACCGCGCCGAAGAACGCCGCCTCCGGCTCGACCACGAGCTGGGTCAGGCCGTAATGGTCGCGCAGGTCGATAAACAGGAGCCCGCCGTGATCGCGCTTGCGGTGCACCCAGCCCGACAGGCGAACGGTCTCGCCGACCTCGCTCTTGCGCAGTTGCCCGCAATGGTGGGTTCGATAGGCGTGCATGGAAAAACCCCGCTCACTGGCTAGATATCTCGTCCAGCGAGCGGGAGTGGCCCTCGCGCGCAGGATTGTCAAGCCTCGCCCCGCAAGGGCGCGGGCGAAGGTCCGGCGCTGCGACGGAAATCGGCGGGACGACCGCGCAGCGGGACGAAATCGCCCCCGGCCCGCGCTGTCGCGGCTTTACCCCGGGCGAACAGGATGTAGGGTGGGATGTCAAATTCAATGTAGGGTAAAATTCAAATCGATCAGAAGGATGCGTTTTCCATGACCGAACAGCCGCCCCTGCTTTCCGATCTCTTCCGGATGGTTATCAAGATCATCGTCGGCGGGATCGTCATTTTCGCCCTCGTCTCCTGCTCCGTCGGCGTTCTCGCCGGCATGGGCGCATCGTCCGGCAAGGCCGAGAAGAGCGAGAAGCGAGCGCCGGTGCTCTATGGCGACGAGGACAGCGACAACGCTATCCTGCGCGTGGATATCGTCGGCCCGATCATGACCCACAAGCCGGAGAACGGCGGGTTCTTCGCCGCGGTGGCCAATGTCGCCTATGGTTACGAAATCAAGGAGCAGCTTCTTGACGCGGCCGCGAGCGACAAGATCAAGGCGGTGATGCTGTTCGTGTCCACCCCGGGCGGCACGGTTGTCGGCAGCGACGCCATCGCCGACGGCGTCGAGGCGGTGAAGGCCGCCGGCAAGCCGGTCGTCGCCTATGTGGACGGTCTGTCCGCGTCCGGCGGCGTATGGTCCACGGCGCCGGCGGACAAGATTTTCGCCGACACCGGGTCGCTGATCGGCTCGGTCGGCGTCATCCTGGGCAATTTCCTGTACTATGAAGATCCGGTCGCCCTTGACGGCGGGCTCTTCATGGGCGGCGTCACCACCCGAGGCGGCATCAAGTCGACCGTCATCGCCGCTTCCGAGGGCAAGGACATCTTCAACCCGTTCCGCCCGATGACCGAGCGGGAAAAGACCCTGCTGATCGCCTCGACCAAGGAAATTTACGACAATTTCCTCGACCACGTGACCGCTAACCGGCCGATGGACCGCACGGCGCTGATCGAGGAGCACGGCGCCATGATCTACGCTAACGGCCTCGCCGAGCGGCACGGCTATATCGACGGCACCAAGGATTACCAGGAAACCCTCGCCTTCATCGCGGCGGAAATCGGCGCGGCCGGCGGCGACTGGAAGCTCGTGGGGCCGGAAGTCGAGAAAACCTCGCCCTTCGAGCGGCTGTTCAGCGCCCGCGGGACCGCCTCCGGCGCCAACGCCGCGGTCGATCCGGCGGCGGCGAGGGCCGGCGCGGCGATGTGCGCCGAGCTGAAAAAGGGCCCGGTCGCCCTCACCGCCCAGACGCTGATCTCGCTCTGCGGCGTCTGAGCCGGGGCCGCGCCACGGCCAGCCGCCGCAGCAGTTGGCCGCCCGCTTATGCCGGCGCCGTCGATTTGACCTCGGCGGAAACATCACATAGCAAATGCAGCGGCCCCCTATCGTCTCGGGGCCGTTCCTATTTGCGGCGCGTCCCCGGATAATCCGGAGCGCCGCCGACCCCGGAAAGACACGCCCACGCCCATGCTGGTGATTTCAGACGCCAAGGCTCTCGCCGACTTCTCCGCCGAACTCGCCAAAAAGCCGTTCGTCGCCGTCGATACCGAATTCATGCGCGAAAAGACCTATTGGCCGATCCTGTGCCTGATCCAGGCGGCGGCGGACGGGATGGAAGCGATCATCGATCCGCTTGCGGAGGGGATGGACCTCGCCCCGTTTCTGGAGGTGATGGGTGAGCGGAACGTCCTGAAGGTGTTTCACGCCGCGCGGCAGGATCTGGAGATCTTCCACAAGCTTATGGGCGCGGTGCCGGCCCCGATTTTCGACACCCAGATCGCGGCCATGGCCTGCGGCTTCGGGGACCAGATCGGCTACGAGCCGCTGATGCGCGATCTCGTCAAGGCGAAGATCGACAAGGGCTCGCGGTTCACCGACTGGGCGCGCCGTCCGCTGACCGACAAACAGCTCCGCTACGCCCTGTCGGACGTCACTCATCTGCGCGACGCGTACCCGATCCTGCGCAGGAAACTGGAGAAGGGCGAGCGCGCCCACTGGATCGAAGCGGAAATGCAGGCGCTTTACGATCCGGATCTTTATTTCATCCGTCCGGAGAACGCCTGGAAGCGCCTCAAGCTCAAGGGCGTGCGGAAAAAGGAACTCGCCATCCTGATGGCCCTCGCCGCCTGGCGCGAGGCGGAAGCGCAGAACCGGGACGTGCCGCGCAGCCGCATTCTGAAGGACGAGGCCCTGTTCGAGCTGGCGCGGCTGAACCCGCAATCCCCGCAGGAACTGGCCAAGGCGCGCAGCATTTCGAGCGGGTACGAACGATCGAGCGCAGGCGCGGCCCTCCTGGACGCGGTGCGGACCGGCGCGGCGACGCCGGCCGCCGCGCTTCCCGACATCGAGCAGCCGAGAACGTCGAAGCCGCCGGCGGATGTGGTCGAGCTGTTGAAGGTGCTGCTCAAGCGGCAGTGCGAACTCTATGACGTGGCGCCGAAACTCATCGCCTCCTCGGCCGATATCGAGGAGATCGCCCGCAACGACAACGCCGACGCGCCGGCGCTGAAGGACTGGCGCCGGGACGTCTTCGGCGAAGCGGCGCTGAAACTGAAGCGCGGGGAGATCGGGCTCAGGCTGAACAAGGGCGAAATCGACCTGATCGAGTTCTGACGCATCGCGCCGCCCCGAAACGGCGCCCGCGCCATCTGCTACTCGTCATAGATTTCCGCCGGCTCGGCCTCGAAGGACGCGGCGAGCGCCTCCAGACGTTTGCGCGGCGTGTCGCCCATGAGCCCGCGGCGATCCGCCGGCGCCCGGAAGACGAGCCGGCCGTCCTCCTCCAGGCGCAGCCGGCATCCCGCCAGCGGCACGGCGACCTTGGGCGCATAAGAGGCGACGAAGCGCATGGCGAGGCCGCACTGGGTCGCGCTTTGCTGAAGCTCCCACGGCAAAAGGCTGATCGCCGCCTCGTTCGGCATCGGGGCGGAGCGGCCCTGATAGCGCCGGTAGAGCGCGAGGGCGAGCCAGACGCGCTCCTCGTGACTGACGGCGACGAAAGGCGCGCTCAACGCCGTCTCGAAAGCGTGCCCGCCGCGCAGGTCCGGATGGAAATAGGCGCCGGTGTCGATCAGGAGACAGGCCGCCCGGCGCAGCCGCCGCACCGGATCGTCCCCCTGATCATCACTAACATCATCACCGGCATTGTCCGCCGGGGCGAAAAGCCCGTCGATGACCGGAAAGCACGCCTCCCCATAAGCCGCATGCGGCGCGAGGCGGCTGGCGAAAAACCGGCACGCCTCCAGAAGCGGATCGCGCGCCATTTGCGCGGGCGAAAGCTCCCGGTACAGAATGCCCTCGCGCACCCCGCCGGAGGAGACGATCACGCGCTCGGCGTTCATCCGCTCCAGGACCGCCTTCAGGACGAGAGACGCATAGGGCAGCGTGTCGATGCGCCGGCGCGGAATGCCGGGAATGTCCTCTAGCGACCGGCGGCTTTGGTGGGCGATCAGGTTGCAGATTTCAATCGCCGCGCGCGCCGTCATCTCGTAGCGGTGCAGCACCGACAGGGGATAGCTGCGCAGGCGCATGTGGATGCGCGCCACGGCCCGCCACGCGCCGCCGACGGTGTAGAGCGCGGGCCGGCCGCCGCGCCGCAACAGATCCGTTTTGTCAAGCTCGGCGTCGATCAGGCGGCGCGCGCGGCCAAGGTCGCCGCCGCTGAGGCGCATCAGGTTGAGCGGCCCCAGGGCCATGCTGACATGATCGCCGATCCTCCCGGCGTCAAGCGAGACCAGTTCCAGACTGCCGCCGCCCATGTCGCCCGCGAGACCGTCCGCATGCGGTTCGACGGAGATCACCCCCTGCGCGGCGAGGGCGGCCTCCTCCCCGCCGCTCAGGGTCTGCGCGTCGAAGCCGAGCGCCGCGACCGCCGCCATGAACGCAGGACCGTTGCGCGCATCGCGCACCGCCGAGGTGGCGATGGCGAAAACCCGCGGCGCGCCGTAAGCGTCGACCAGGCTGCGATAACGCCGCAGCGTCGCCAGCGCGTAATCGCAGGCGCCCGGATTGAGACCGCCGTCCTCGGTCTTGTCTCGGCCGAGCCCGCACAGCGCTTTTTCGTTACAGATCGGGATCGGCGCTCTGGCCGGCCCCTCGTAAATCACGAGGCGCACGGAATTCGAGCCGATATCCACCACAGCGCGGCGCCCGCCGTCCTCAAACGCGGCGCGCCGCATTTCGGCCTCGCCTGTTTCCACATGTACGGTATCGGCGCTTGCAATGCCGGCGATGACCGTTTCGCCCTGCGGGACCGCGTCCCCTTCAGATCGGTTCTTTTGAGGCGCGCCCGGCTCGGCTTCGCCGTCGCGGGTTCCCGCATCCGGCGGCGCGCCATCAGCAGCGCCGGAACCTGGCGCGCTTGAACTCAGGACGCCGACCCCCGCCGACGCGGTCTCCCCGTCTTGCGACCCTGCTCGCGTCGTGAACCGCCTGACCATCACTCAACTCTCGCTTGCGCCCGTCATGGTCGCTTGATTCGTCGGCGCCGCGCCGTTCAGTGACGCGGCTTTATCTTCTTGGGCGCGTTGTATTCGATCGCCGCGCCGCGGCCCGACAGGCTGGGGTTGGTCATCATGTAGGTATGCACGTTGAACGCGTCCCCCTCCTCCGAGGGGATGACGCGCTCATAACCGCCGTCCGGACGCAGGCGCCAGCTTTGCGTGTCGTCGTTGAGGTTGGCGGCCATGATGTAATCGAGCGTCTGGCTGTGCACGGTCGGGTTCTCCACCGGGCAGAACACCTCCACCCGCCGGTCGAGATTGCGCGGCATAAGGTCGGCGGAAGCGACGAACACCTTCGCCGCCGGGTTGGGCAGCATGGCGCCCGCGCCGAAGCAGTAAACGCGCGCATGCTCAAGATATCGCCCGACAATGCTCTTGACACGGATATTCTCGGAAAGCTCCCGCACGCCCGGCCGCAGACAGCAGATGCCGCGCACCACGAGATCGATCTCGACGCCGGCCCCGGACGCCTCGTACAGCTTGTCGATGATCGCGCCGTCGACAAGCGAGTTCATTTTCATCCAGATCGCCGCAGGCTTGCCGTCCCTGGCGTTTGCGATTTCATCCTCGATCAGTTCGACGATCCGCGCGCGGCCCGTGAGCGGCGCGACGGCGAATTTTTCGAACGCCTCCGGCGCGGCGTAACCGGTGATGAAGTTGAACACCTTCGCCGCGTCGCGCCCGATGGCGGGGTCGCAGGTAAAAAGCGACAGGTCGGTGTAGATCTTCGCCGTCACCGGGTGATAGTTGCCGGTGCCCACATGCGCATAGGTGCGCGTGCCGTCGGTCTCCTGACGAACGACCAGCGACAGCTTGGCGTGGGTTTTGTAATCGAGGAAGCCGTAGACCACGTTGACGCCCGCCCGCTCCAGCGCGCGCGCCCAGCGGATGTTCGCTTCCTCGTCGAAACGGGCCTTCAGCTCGACGAGGGCGGTCACGTTCTTGCCGGCCTCCGCCGCCTCGACGAGGGCGTCGACGATGGGCGACTGCTTCGACGTGCGGTAAAGGGTCTGCTTGATGGCGACCACCTGGGGGTCCGCGGCCGCCTGTTTCAGGAACTGCACCACCACGTCGAAGGATTCGTAAGGGTGATGGACGAGGATGTCCTTGGCCCGGATCGCCGAGAAGCAGTCGCCGCCATGCTCGCGCAGGCGCTCGGGAAAGCGCGGCTCGAACGGTTCGAATTGCAGCTCCGGCCGGTCCGGCGGGATCAGCTCGCCTGCCTGGGCGAGCCCGAGCATGCCGTCCACCACGACCGTATCCTGCGGCGTCGCCTGAAGACGCTCCTGGATCAGGGCGCGCAGGTGTTCCGGGGTCGAGGCGTCCATCTTGACGCGGATGACGTCGCCGCGGCGGCGGCGCTTCAGCATGGTCTCGAACACCCGCACCAGGTCTTCGGCTTCCTCTTCGATCTCAACGTCGGAGTCGCGCAGGACCCTGAAGGCGCCGTGGGCGAGGATGTCGAGGCCCGGGAACACGTGGTTGATGAACCGGACGATGATTTTCTCCAGGGCGATGAACCGCACGGTCTGCTGGTCGCCGGCGCGCTCCGGAAGCCGAATGAAGCGCCCGATCTTTGTCGGCACCGGCAACAGCGCCTGCATCACGCTGCCGTCCCTTTGGCGCAACTCGAAGCACAGGACGAAACCGAGATTGGGCACGAAAGGAAACGGATGCGCCGGGTCGAGGGCGAGCGGGGTCAGGATCGGGAAAATGTTGTCGTGGAATTCCTTTTCCAGCCAGTCGATGTCGTCGGCGGACAACTCGTCCGCATCCATGACAATAACCCCGGCCTCGCGCATCAGCGGCAACAGGTCCCGCCAGCAACGCTGCTGGCCGGCCATCAGCTCCTGCGCCCGGTCGCTGATCATGGTGAGCTGCTGCTGGGCGGTCAGTCCTTCCTGGCTGACCGCGGCGACGCCCTCGCGCACCTGTCCGCGCAGGCCGGCGACGCGGACCATGAAAAACTCGTCGAGGTTGCTCGCCGAAATCGACAGGAACCGCAGGCGCTCCAGAAGCGGGTGGCTTCGGTTGAAGGCCTCTTCCAGGACGCGCATGTTGAATTCGAGCCAGGACAATTCCCGGTTGATGAAGCGGTCGGGCGAAGCCGGCCCGATCGCCGCGCCCGTCCCGTCCTCGCCGACGGCCGTCGCCGCGCCCCGGCTTGTCGCCTTGTCGCGGGGGCTTGCCGCCATACCGTCGTCCGCGCCGGCCATATTCGGTCCTTTCAAAGCCTGCCTCTCGCTCAAGATGGGGATCTTGAGCCTGTCTTTTATGCCTTAATGGCGCCTTCAGAAAGGTTATCAAGCAGGTTTTGGACCATCGGCAGGGTGATTTTTCGCCCTTCCTGGAGCGCCTTGCGGTCGGCGAGCGCCACGAAGGCATGAGCCGCCGCGAAGGTGCGCGGCAGTCGCGCGGCCGCATAGTCGACGATGCGCCCGGTGACGCGAAGCTGGCGGTCGGCGAAGCCCTTGGCGATGACCGCCCGGATCAGCGCCTCGTCCGGTTCGTCGAGCGCCGCCCGGGGCATCGCCTCCAGGCGGGTGCGCAGGTCCTTGAGGCCGAGCGCCCAGTCCGACGGGCGGCCCGATCCGATGAACACCATGCGCGCGCCCCTGGCGGCGGCGGTCTCACAGGCTTCGAGAAACCCATGGGCAGACGCCGGCGGCAACCCGTCGACGATCAGGAACGGCGCCGGCGCAGCGCCGGCGCAAAAAACGGCCTCGCTCACGAACATCGCCGATCCCGGTCCGCTTCCGGCGGCGGCGTCGATCGCATCGGCGATGACATGGGCGAGATGGGTTTTGCCCGCGCCCCTTGGACCGCAGATGATCAGCGCCGGCTCGTCGGAGCGCAGCCAGGCATGGGCCGCGCGCCAGGCGACCTCGTTGGATTCGGAGCGCGAAAAGCGGGATGCGTCGTAGCAGGGATCTGTATCCGGCAAGTCCAGCGGGAGTTGCGCGGGTTTTTCCTGAATGCCGTTATTCATCGAGTCAGCCGCTGCGGCGCCGCTCCCCCGGCGCCTCCGGTTAAAAGTTTGCGTCCCCCGCGCCGCCAGGGCGGCGGCCGGAATCGAAGCCGGGCTCGGCGCCGCCGTCGTCGCGCCCGCCGCGGCCGAACAGGCCGCCGCGGCGCGCATCCTGCCGCTGGTTGCGCAATCCTTGCGCCGTCGTCGGGGTGGCGATCAACCACCGTTCGCCGGTTTCCGTCCAGAGGGTAAGCCCCTGCGCCTCCATGGCGACGATCAGCTTGGTCGGATCGCCATAAGCGCGCACGAGCATTTCGGCGCCCCGCCGCGACAGGGAGCGCACCTGGATCGAACCGATCAGCGGGGTCGAAACGAGGGCGGCGCGGATCTTCGCCCATTCGCCGATGGATTCGAAATACGCGCTCGCCTCCAGCAGCGCCGCCTCGGTATGGTCGATCAGGGTCTGGCGTTTCCACGGCGTCGCGTATTTGGCGATGGCGGTCTCGATCGCGTCCTCGGCGAGCACGGGGAAATTACCCGACGGGCGCCGGAACCGCGCTTCGGCGAGGACATCGCCGGATTTCGCCGCGATGAAGTCGGCGTCGAACGACGCGAAGTCGTTGGCGATCGCATCGATATTGTCCGTTGGCGTATTGAATTCGTCGAGACTGTCGAGTTCCGCCGATTCGCGGATCGCGTTGATCAGCCGGACCCGCAACCGGTCCTCGCCGTCGACCTGCCGCAGATAGGCGTGGGCGACGATCACCTGGCTGACGGAATAGCGGTCCGCCATGACCTGCAACGCCTCCGTATCGAGATCGAGCGCCTGGCGCGCGGTGACCGCGGCCTGGTCCTCAAGGTCGCCGAGCGGCGCGATCATAGGGGTCAGTTCGTTGTTGTAGGGACGAACCTTCCACGCCGCCATCCAGGGATTGTTTTCCTCCCACAGGTAAACGCCGCTCTGGGTTTGCAGGACCGGCAACACGAGGGCGGTGCGGGTCTGCGCCTCGCTGTAAGGAATGCCCGCGTCGCGCAACAGCCGGCGCACGGCGGCGGGCTTGAAACGATAGGTGATGAAGGCGCGATAGGTGCGCGGCGAGCTTTTCTCGTTGTAGACCTCAAAACCCGATTCCAGTTCCTCAAGGTCGCGGTCGCTGAGCGTGATGATCCGGCGCTGGAAAGCCTCGCCGTCCTCGCCGGGCAGTATGGTGGTGGCGTCCGGCGCCGACGGGTCCCGCACCAGGGCGTCGAATGCGGCCCCGCTGTCCGCCGCGCCGCCGAACAGTCCGCCGCCCGGCGTCTCGCTTTCGCCCTCGCCGCCCGGAACGGCCGCGGCCGGCTGCGCCTGCGCGCCGGCGAGCTGCGGCAGGTAGGGCCAGTCGTCCTCCACCGTCAGGCGCCGCAGGAGGATGTCCATCGCCCGGCGGCGCCCCTGGGCCTGGGCTTTCGCCTTGGCCGCCGTGGCGCTGTCCGCCTGCGCCTGAACCGTGACGCGGGGGACGACGAAGACGTCCTCGCCCACCGCCAGCGCGGGCGCGCCCAGGCCGGCGCCGAGCCCGGCGCCGAGAATGATCATCGACAGGAAAACCGCCACGCGAAGCATTATCCATTCACCCTTGTTTTCAACCGGACACTCTCTCAACGATCATCCTCTGAACGACAATCGCCCTTGACCGGTTCCTGTTCAGGCCGCCGCTTTTTTTGCGGCCAGTTTTGCGGCCACTTTTTGCAGCCAGTTTTTCCGCGGCCAAATTTCCACGATCCGCGCCGCCGTCGGCCGCGCCAGGCTCGCTGTTCAACACGCTCATGCGGCGGCGCGCATCATTATAACCCGGCTTCGCCGCCCCGCGCGAGCCCTTAAAATTCCGCAACAATCGCACCCGCCGCCGGGCCGGACGCCGCGCCGCGCGCAACGGCGCAGTTGCGCATTTGGCCCGGTCCTGGTTAAGGACGGTTTATGACAGATGCGTATAAACAGGCCGGCGTCGATATCGACGCCGGCGAGCGGCTGGTGAAAGCGATCGGCGGGCTGGCCAAGGCGACGGCCCGGCCCGGCGCGGACGCCGCCCTGGGCGGGTTTGGCGGGCTGTTCGACCTCAAGGCGGCGGGTTTCGCGGACCCGATCCTGGTTTCCGGGACTGACGGCGTCGGCACCAAGCTCAAGATCGCCTTCGCTACGGGCCGGCACGACACGATCGGGATCGATCTTGTCGCCATGTGCGCCAACGACGTCCTGGCGCAGGGGGCGGAACCGCTGTTCTTCCTCGATTACTTCGCCACCGGAAAACTCGACACCGGCGCCGCGGCGCAGGTGGTCGCCGGCATCGCGGAAGGCTGCCGCCAGGCCGGCTGCGCCCTCATCGGCGGGGAGACGGCGGAGATGCCCGGCATCTACGCCGACGGCGAATACGACCTCGCCGGGTTCTGCGTCGGCGCCGTCGAGCGCGGCGACATGATGCCCCGGCGCGCCGTTGCCGGCGATGTGATGATTGGCCTGGCCTCGTCAGGCGCCCATTCCAACGGCTATTCCCTGATCCGCAAGATCGTCGCCGAGGCGGGGCTCTCCTACGACGCCCCGGCGCCGTTCGATTCCGCGACGTCGCTCGGCAAGGCGCTGCTCGCGCCGACGCGCATCTATGTCCGGTCCGTCCTGCCGCTCCTGAAAGCGGAAGAAGTCAGGGCGTTCGCGCATGTCACCGGCGGCGGGCTGACGGACAACACGCCGCGCGTCCTGCCCGACGGCCTGGCGCCCCGTTTCGACGACGACGCCCTCGCCCCGCCGCCCCTGTTCGAGTGGCTCCAGCGGGAGGGCGGTCTCAGCGCGGCGGAGATGCGGCGCACCTTCAACTGCGGCGTCGGCGGCGTGCTCGTCTGCGCGCCGGCCTATGCGCAGGCCGCGCTCGACGCTCTCGCCGGCGCCGGCGAAAGCGCCCGCGTCATCGGCGACATCGTGGAAAGCTGATCCATGGCGCGGACAAAACTGGCAGTCCTCATTTCCGGACGCGGGAGCAACCTGCAATCGCTGATCGACGCGGCGACGCGGCCGGACTATCCGGCGGAAATCTCCCTCGTCATCTCAAACCGTCCGAAAGCGAAAGGGCTGGAGCGGGCGGCGGCGGCGAACATTCCGCAGTACGTTATCGACCACAAGGATTTTCAGACCCGGGAGGATTTCGACGCGGCGCTCGGCGACTGCCTGCGGCTGGCGAAGGTGGATTATGTCTGCCTCGCCGGTTTCATGCGCATGCTGACGACGGATTTCGTCAATGACTGGCGCGGCCGGCTGATCAACATCCATCCCTCGCTGCTGCCCGCGTTCAAGGGCCTCGCCGTACATGAGCGGATGATCGACGCCGGGGTCAAGCTGGCCGGCTGCACCGTGCATTTCGTCTCGCCGGAAATGGATTCCGGTCCGATCATCGGCCAGGCGGCCGTTCCCGTTCTCCCCGGCGACACGGCCGACAGTCTCGCCGCGCGAATCCTCGAACAGGAGCACAGGCTCTATCCGGCCTGCGTGGCGCTGATCGCCGGCAAGAAAGCGCGGCTGTCCGGCGGCGTCGTCAGTTTCGACCCGGACGTCAGCTTCGACGGCGCACTGTCGAACCCGCCCGCCGGGTCATAAGCGCCCTTGACGGCGCGCGCGGTCGGCTTTCACGCGCCGTTTTCCATGCGCGCCAGAAACGCGCGCACGCGCTTTGCGTTGGCGCCGACATCGGAACGGCCGACCCGCGACTTCGACCGCACGTCGACGCGCACCGCGCCGTTATCGGCGGGCGTCAGTCGCACCACGAAATCATCGACGAAGCCGTACCAGAGCGAGGTGTGCGTCGCCTCCAGCACCACCGCATCCGCGGTTTCCGCGTCGGCGATGATCGCGAGCCCCATGGCGTCAAGGGCGGCGCGGGCCCTGTCGGCGACGGCGTCGATGTCGCCGTCGACCGTCAATGGCCGAATGTCCGGAAACGCATCGCGCTGCGCCTCCGCGACGGTCAGATCGGAACGCGGCGCCGGTTCGTCGCCCAGATATTCGGGCGGATTCTTGCGCGGAAACGCCGCGCCGGCGACGATGGGGGGCGGGTTGTCGAAATCGGTGGTGATGTCGTGGATGAAGGGATTGGCGTTCACTTCGGCGCGCATCATCACCGGAACCGCCGCCGCCGCGCCGGCGGCCAGCGCCGCGATCAACGCCAGGAAGGCGAGCCCCCGCGCGGCGAAAAGAGAAGCCAGGAACGCGGCGAACGCCGCCCCCGCCGCGATCATGGCGGGCAACGCCGCCGCGCGCATGAGGGAAAGGCCGTCCCCGTACTCCCACAGGCCGAGCCGCGCGCCCGGACCGGACAGCCCGATCGCGAGCGCCGGAACCAGCGCCAGCAGCGATACAGCCAGAATAACCATTCGGATCATTGTCGTCGCCCCATCATTGTCTTCGCCTCATCTTTATCATCGTCGCGTTTTCATCGTCGCCATAGCATTGGCTTCGCCCTGTCGCCGTCTCGCCCCGTTCGTTCAGCGGAACGCGGGGGCGGCCCGGCGCGGCGACGTTACACTGCGCGGCGGGCTTCGTAAAAACCCCGCGCCGCTCCCCCGGCCGGTCATCGCCTGACAATATCGTGAAAACATCTTGAAACCGGGTTGAACTCCTCCGCCGCGGCGCCATTTCTTACGGGTATCAGGAGGCGCCCAATGCCGCGACCGGTCACCATCACCCTCTCCCACGATCTCGGCCTTGAAGAAGCCCGCCGCCGGGTGCGCGACGGTTTTGACAAGCTGAAAGGGCAGATGACCGGCGGCATGATGTTCGCGTTCTCCGAAAGCTGGGAAAGCGACGACAGGCTGGCGTTCACCGCGCGCGGCCTTGGCCAGACCATCACCGGGCAAATCGACATATTCCCGCAGCATGTTCGGATCGAGGCGATGCTCCCCGGCCTCCTGGCGACCCTCGCCGAAACCATTTCCGGACGGGTCGAGAAACAGGGCCGCCTGCTGCTCGAAAACAAGTAGCGACGCGCGACCGTCCTTGCGGACCGCAACCGCCGCCTGATCGCACGCCAAATTGCGCGCCTGGGAACGCAAACCGACAAAAAAGGGGCGCCGAAGCGCCCCCGTTAAGTTGTATCGCGATCATTCCAGCGTATCGCTTGCGTGGCGTATCGCGTTCGTTTTGGCGGACGGCGACAGCCCCGTCCTCGGCCCGCGGTCAGTTCGTCGCCGTGACCACCGGCCCCGCCGCCGGCTCCTGGCCGGTAAAGCGCAGCTCCATGATCCAGTCGCGGGTGGTCTGCACCTCGAAGGGACCGCCGTCGATCGACAGGAAGGAGTTCCCCGTCGGCGTCTCGAAGGCGTCGATCGAATCGATCGCCACCAGCGGGTCCAGACCCGTCGGTCCTTCCTGACCGTCTTTCACCTCGAGCACGAGGAAAACGTCCTTGTCCGGATTTTCCTGCAGGGCCTGGCTCAGTTTGTTGCTCAGGACCGTCGGGTTGTGGTAATAGTCCGGCGTCAGATCGTTATCCTGTCCCACGAAATCATGGGTGCTCGAAAAGCGCAGGTCCGTGTCCAGCGTGGCGGTAAGCCCGTCGGCGCTGACCTCGCCAAGGACGAGGGAGGCTTCCTCGAACAGCGGAATGAACGATGCGTCCACATGCGCCGTGTGATAGAGGCCGGTCGTCAACTGCGAGCCGCTTTGCAGGATTTCGAGCACTTCCGCGCCCGAGAACCGCGAGGCGTAGATCACATTGTCCTGCTCGCCGACAAAGCCGGAACCGAGAAAATCGACAACCGCGCCCACATTCAGCGAAACGTCGGTGTTGACAACAAGATCGACCGGGCTGCTCGTTCCGGCGAAGACCGGAACGGAAAAGCCGGGGAAGAGTTCGAAGGCGTCTTCGAAGGATTTGAAACTCCAGAATTCCTCGGCGAATGTCTGCTGGCCGAAGATATCGCCGATCTGGGCCGTGAACGAAACGCTGGTCGAGGGCACCGGCGATCCGTCCGTCGCCTCCAGGCGAATATCGTAAAGCCCGCGCGGCGCCGGGATCTGATAGGCGCCGTCGAGAATGCTGGTTTCAGGCGTGAACAGGTTGAGGCTGCCGTCCGGCGCGACGAACAGGCGCGTCGTGCCGGAAAAACCCTCGCTCAGCAAACGGCCGCTGAAACGGCTGATCGCCTGCACGCTGGCGCCCGACACCGGCGCGCCGTCGCCCTGCGTCACCTCTCCCTCGATCACGCTGAAGACCCAGTGGAAAGGAATGTCGCCCGGCTGCAACGCGCCGGGCCCGGAAGACGCCGAACCTTCGGGATAGACAAAAGACGACCAGGAAATATCGTCCGTATGCAGCGTGCGCGTGCCGGCTTCGGCCCCGGCATCGTCAATGTCGATGAAGGGGAACATGGTCGACCCGGTGCCGTCGGTCGAGGAAATCTGGTTGATCAGGGTGTGCGACAGGCTGTGGGAATGGCCGAACTCGTGAACCGCCACCGCCTGAACGTCCACCTCGCGGAAGGGCTGGCCGGCCGAATCGCTGGGTCCGATTCCCCAGATGATCCCGGCGCCAAGGGCGTCCCCATACTGAACATCGTTGTCGAGGATCGTCCCTGCTGCGTAATCGCCGGCGGGAAATTCGATATCCCCGTCGCCGTCGGCGTCGAAACAGGTGTCGCGCCCCTCCGCGGCGGGATCGAAAACGTCGCTGTCGCCGTCGCCGTCAATGTCGTCGCCCGGCACGAACGTCGTCTCGTCGACGAGGGATGTGGAGGGCGAGCTGGCCAGCGCGGTAAAGCCCGGCGGCGTCTCCCATGTCAGCTCGTTGATGAAGTCGAAGCTGCGCGGGCCGTTGCCGATGGCGCGGATCGACGTGATGTTGAATTCGATATACGAGGTGCGAATGTCGTTCCACTGATCAAAGGCGGTCTGCATTTCCTCGGCCAGCACCGTCGGAGAGATTTCCTGCGCCGTGCCGAGATTGGCGGGCCGGTCCTCGACCGTGTAGGAAATGCTTACGCACCGGTCGTCCCAGACAATCGGAACAACGTCCGCATCCTGAAATCCCGGAAATGTCTGTTCCGGCAGAAGGTCGATCTGTTCAAGCCGGCCGCCGGCGTAAGCCTGCGTGGCGAGCGCCGTCGCGGCGGCGCAAAGCATAAGTCGTTTCATTCAATGCTCCTGATGAAAATGGAAAGGTCGGCGTTGACGTCGAAAGGGGATCAGCGGTCGGCGGCCTCGCCGCTTGCGCGGGCCCTGACATTCGCTTCCACAGCCTTGCGGATGCGATCCTTGGCGGCTTCGAGCGACACCATGTCGCCGCTGCCGTCCGGCAGGCGCACGGCCTTGCCGTCCGGGGTGTCGATCACCGTCGACGCGCCTTGCGAGAAGCCGACGATCTGCGCGCCGACGGGGCCGTCATCGGCGGTGAGGAACATCAGCACTTCCTGTCCTTTCGTGAAGACGGGCGCGCCGGGCCAGGTCTCGGCCAGCTTGAACTTTCCATTGATCCGGACGCCGCCCGGCGTCGCCACGGTGACGCTGGGGCCGGCCTCGCCCAACACTTCGTCCGACACCGAGAATGTGGTCATGGTGTATAGTCCGTGTTCGGTTTCGGCCGAATGCTGCTCGACCGCTTCGCCGACGACGATGGCGGCGGACCGGTCGACCATCGCCGCCAGATCCATCCTGACAAGCGACGTCGCGGATGCGGACAGCGCGGCCCCCATGGCGCCGGCGGCTGCTAGAAACATAACAACAGTACGTCTCATACTTTCTATTTCTCCTGCGATGATAATGGCGCAAACCGCGCGTGATGCGCAAAGCTGCGGGCAGGCAAAGCGTATAGGCGTTAGGCGTATAGGCGTGCAGCTTGTTCCCGCTTCGCTGCGCCCTGGAGACGCGAAACGGTCAAGGCGCGACGCTACCAAGAAGCAAGCGGCGAGCGCAACGCCTCTCTATGAAATGTTACAATAAAAATATTGTTTTGCATCAGCGAAAAACAAAAGAAATATCAGGTTATATTTATTCAACGATAATGTTCCTAGTATAGTTATGTGATCACATAACATATATTGGAAACAAAATTTTAATCCTGATCAAGGCCTGCGCCCCCGGTTCAGCCGCACACGGACCAGCGCAAGAAGACCCCGGACGGGCGCACGCAAAAACCTGCGCGGCGGCCTGCCCGAGGATATGGACGATGGTTTAGGCGAAGGCCTGCGCGGCGATCTGGACGGCGTTCCGTACGCGAAACGCCTCGCCGGTGCGGCTCGACGGCGCGCGGTTTCATCGGCTGACCGCCGCGGGCGGCGCCAAACAGGGGCGGGATGAGGGGCGCCGGCGGCGGCGGGATGCGAGGCCGTCGCGCCCTGCGGTCAGTCGCGCCCGAAGAGCTCGAGCGCGCCGAGCGTCATGGCGTGGACGCCGGTTTTCAGGGTCGGCTCAGGGATCGGCGCGAAGAACGGCGAATGGTTCGCCGGCGGCGCCGGGGCGCGCCCTTCCCGGGCGGCGCGCATGGCCTCGGGATCGTTGCCGCCGGTCCAGAAAATCAGGGTCGGGACGTCCTCGCGCGTGCGCGCGAAGCGGCTGAAGTCCTCTCCGCCCATGCTCGGCGGGCGTTCATACACCCGCTCCGCGCCGAGGGACTCGCGGATCGCGGCCATGACCCGTTCGGTCATCTCCGGGTCGTTGTATGTCGACGGGGTGTAATCGCTCTCGATACGGACTTCCGGCATGAGGTCCTCTGGCAATCCGGCCGAGCGGGCCTGCGCCTCGGCGATGCGGCGGATGCCGGCGAGCAGCCTTTCGCGCACGTCGTCCTCATAGGAACGTACGGTCAGTTGCAAATGCGCCTCGTCGGGGATGATGTTGTGCTTGTATCCCGCCTGAAAGGCGCCCACCGTGACGACGCCCGACGACAGGGGGTCAAGCTCGCGCGAGACCAGCGTTTGCAGGGCGTTCACGATCTGCGCGCCGATCACGATCGGGTCCTTGCCGAAATGCGGCGCCGAACCGTGCGCGCCGACGCCCTTGATAATGATGTCCACGCTGTCGACATTGGCGAGCGCATAGGCCGGGGTGTAGGTCACGTCCCCCGCCGCGTCCCACCCCGAGGTATGGGTGGCCAGTACGTAATCCGGCGTCGGGAACCGCTCGTAAAGGCCGTCCTCCAGCATCGCCAGCGCGCCGAGGCCGATTTCCTCCGCCGGCTGACCGATGAGCACCAGCGTGCCGGACCATTGACCCTTGAGGTCGACGAGCCGGCGCGCAGCGCCGATCAGCATCGCCATGTGGCTGTCATGGGCGCAGGCGTGCATCACCGGCGCCTCCTGGCCCAGATAATCGACGCCCGTCGCCTTCGACGCATAGGAAAGGCCGGTCTTTTCCTCAAGCGGCAGCGCGTCCATGTCGCCGCGCAGCATGACCGTCGGCCCGTCGCCGTTTTCCATCACCGCGACGAGGCCGTACCCGCCGACGCCGTCCAGAACGGCGCCCGCGTCGGCCTTGGCCTTTTTCCTGACCCAGCGGTCGCCGACCCCGGTCGTCACCGTAAAGCCGAGGCTTTCAAGCTCCGCCGCCATGCGCGCCGCGCTTTCGCTCTCCTTGAAGGACAGTTCGGGGTTCTGGTGAAAGTGTTTGTACAGATCGAAGACATAGGGATAATCCGCGGCCACCGCATCGGCCAGATCGTCAGCAAGGTCGTCGGCTTGTGCGGCGGCGCCGAGGACCGCCCACGCCATGGCGCCCAGCATGGCTTTTTTAACGCCCGCGGAAATTTTCATGATCGTCATCCCTCCTTTGCCGGCGTTACAACATAACAACCTCACGGCGATCAGCGCCCGCCGGCCGGCGCCCTCATCGCCTGCTCGGACGGGAGTGTACCCTGTTCACGAAAATAGCAAACCCCGTCAGGCCGCCGCGAGCATGTCGTCGGTCAACGCCCATAACCGCCGGGCCGCCTCGTCGTCGCAGGCCCAGGGGCGCACCTGCGCGTGGCGGGGAGCGTCCTCGCCGCCTTCCCGGGCGATGTCGCAGTCTTCGCAATACTGTCCGCCATGGGCCTCGAGCATCGGGCTGACCGCGCACCACAGGGTCGTCGCCGCCCCCTGCTCCGGCGACTTGAACATGTTCCGCGCGCGTTCCGAAAGCTCGCCGCCTTCGTCATACCAGCCCAGGGCGACCATCTCCTCCATGTCGAGATAGCGCTGCAACGGCGTCACGATCCCGCCGGGGTGAACGGAAAACGCGCGTACGCCTTCCCCGGACAGACGCCGGTTCAACTCGCGGGCGAACAGCGCGTTCGCGGTTTTAGACTGTCCGTACGCGATCCATTTGTCGTAGGGCTCGTTGACGAAATGCGGATCGTCCCAGCGGATCGGCGACAGCCGGTGCCCGAGGGAGGACAGGCATACGACGCGGGCGCCGTCCGCGTTTTTCAGATAGGGCGTCAGTTCGTTGGTCAAGACGAAATGACCGATGTGATTGATGGCGAATTGCGCTTCCCAGTTGGCGCCGATGCGGCTCTCGGGACACGCCATGACGCCGGCATTGTTGATCAGGAGGTGGATTTTGTCATGATCGCCAGCGACATCGGCGGAAAAATTCTCGATGCTGACGAGGTCGGCGAGGTCCAGGGGCATGACCGTGACGCGCCCCGGCACGCCCGCCACCGCCGCCCGCGCCGTCTCGACGCGCCGCGCCGGCACGATGACCGCCGCGCCGGCGGAGGCGAGCGCGCGCGTCGTCTCCAGTCCGATCCCCGAATAGCCGCCGGTGACGACCGCTGTCTTGCCGTCGAGGCTGACGCCCGCCATCACTTCGGCCGCCGTCGTGCGGGCGTCAAAGCCCGACCCGATTGGGTGTTGATCGTTCGCCGCCATGTCCTGTCCTTCCAGAGGTTGCATCCGCGGCGCCGGCGACGCCGCGCTTTCTGCCGCGCTTTCCAGAGCGGGTTGCAGCAAAAGCGGATCGCCGGTTTTGCGTCCGCAACGCGCTCAAACAAAAACTCAGAGCCGTTTGGATGAATCAGATGGACTTGTAAACGGCTCTAAATCGCCGGCAGGGAACAATAGGCGACGCCGCCGTCGACGGCGAGGGTGTCGCCGACCACGTAATCGCCGGCCCGCGAAGCGAGAAACACCGCCGCCCCGGCCATATCCTCGTCGCGGCCGATGCGCCGCGCCGGCACCATCGACGCCACCGCGTCGGCCTGATCGCGAGCGGCCTTGTTCATTTCCGAGGCGAACGCGCCGGGCGCAATCCCGCTCACGGCGATGTGATCGCGGATCAGCCGCGCGGCCATGCGGCGGGTCAGGTGGATCATCCCCGCCTTGGACGCCTGATAGGAATAGGTCTCCCAGGGGTTAATTCGTATACCGTCTATCGACGCGATATTGACGACCTTGGCGGGCCGCGCCGCGCTCGCGGCGGCCTTCAGCGCGCCGTGCAGCATCTGCGTCAGGAAGAACGGCGACTTGACGTTGAGGGTCATCACCTTGTCCCAGCCGGCCTCGGGGAATTCCTCGAACGGCGCGCCCCAGGCCGCGCCGGCGTTGTTGACGAGGATGTCGAGGGACGTCTCGCGCGCCAGGAATTCGTCCGTCAGCGCGCGGCATCCGTCGAGCGTGGAAAGATCGTGCGGCAGGGAAACGCAAGGGCCGGTTCCGGAAAGCTCTTCGGCGGCCTGATCGCAGGCCGGCGCCTTGCGCGCCGTGATGTAGACCCTCGCCCCCTGCTCCAGGAAACCCTGCGCGATCATCCGGCCGATCCCGCGCGAGCCGCCGGTCACCAGCGCGACCCGGCCTTCCAGGGAGAAAAGGTCTTTCATCATGTCTCGGCTTCCTTCGTGCTTGCCTGTGCGCCCCTCAATAACAGGAGAAAAAACGCCGCGCCAAGAACCGGACGCAGCCGCGCGGCCCCGCTCAGGTCTGCGGCGGGAAGTACCAGAAGCGTTTCACCTTGCCGTCCGCGATCTCGTAGACGACGAAAGAAGACTGGCTCTTGCGCTCGCCGTCCTCTTCCCAGACGGCCCTTTCGACGGCGGAAACATAGGCGCCGTTGACGGCGATGTTCTCAAGGCTGGAGCGCACGCTGGGGAACCGCTCGAAATAGAGCACCAGTTCGTCGTAGAGCTGGTCCGCGCTGGAGGTGATGACGCTCGTTCCCTCGCCGGAGATTTCGAGCCACGTCACGTCGTCGCGCCAGAAGCCGCGCATGCGGTCCGGATCGTGGTCGTTGAACGCCTCGACAAGGCCGATCACCGCCTCCGCGCCCTCGCCCACCGGCGCCGCCGGCTTGGCCCGTTCCGCGTCGGGCGCGCAGGCCGCCGCGCCGATCGCCATCCACGCCAGCGCCAGGACGCCGGCCATACGCGCCGTGATGGACTTTTTCATGCCCCGCTCCTTATTCCGCGCCAAACCGCGCCCGCCAGGATTCAATCTCGTCATCCTCGATCTTCTTAAACAACACCTCCGGCGGGGAGAAGGGCTCGCCGCCCCGGAACCGGGAGAGCGCCGCCGCGGCCCCCTCGGGCCAGCGCGCCGCCGTCTCGGGGTCGAGACCGAATATCGCCGCCATCCGGTCGGCCGTGAACGGAATAACCGGCCGCGACAGGGCGGCGAAAAGCGCGATCAGGTTGAGCGCGCAGCGCACGGAGGCCGCCGCCGCGGCCTCGTCCTGTTTGATCGTCGTCCATGGGGCGGCGGTCTGGAGATATTCGTTGCCGGCGACCCAGATCGCGCGCAGCTCGACGAACGCCTTGCGGAACTCCATCGCTTCGAGACAGGCGGTATAATCGGCGATGCGCCGGTCAAGCTCGGCCGTCAGCGCCGCCTCCGCCTCGCCATAGGCGCCCGCCTGCGGCACCGCCTCGCCAAACCGCGCCTTGCAGAACCGCGTGATCCGGTTGACGAAATTGCCGAGGACGTCGGCGAGATCCTTGTTCACGACGCCCGCGAACTGTTCCAGCGTAAAAGAGGAATCATCGCTTTCCGGCGCATTGGCCATCAGGTGCCAGCGCCAGTAGTCAGCGGGCAGAATGTCCAGCGCCTGATCCATGAACACGCCGCGCCCCTGGCTGGTGGAGAACTTGCCGCCGTACCAGGTGAGCCAGTTGAGGGATTTCAACGTGTCGACCGTTTTCCAAGGCTCCTCCGAGCCGAGCAGCGTCGCCGGAAAACTGACGGTGTGAAAGGCGACGTTGTCCTTGCCCATGAACTGAACGTAGCGCACGTCGCCAGCGCCCTTGTCGGTGCGCCACCAGCGTTCCCAGTCCGCGCCGGCCGCCGCGGCCCACTCCTGCGTCGCCGCGATATAGGCGATGGGGGCGTCGAACCAGACGTAAAACACCTTGTTTTCGAAGCCGGGGCGGCGTTCGCCGTCCTTCATGACCGGCACGCCCCAGACAAGGTCGCGGGTGATCGAGCGGTCGCGCAGCCCCTCCGTCAGCCATTTGCGGGCGATGGACCGGGTCAGCGCCGGCCAGTCGGTCCGGGAGGCGACCCAGTCGGCGATGCGGTCCTGGAGCTTCGACTGGAGAAGATAGAGATGCTTGGTCTCGCGCACCTCGATATTGCGCGAGCCGGAAATCGCCGAATAGGGCTCCTTCAGCTCGATCGGATCGAGCAGGCGTCCGCAATTGTCGCACTGGTCGCCGCGCGCTTTTTCGTAGCCGCAATGGGGACAGGTTCCCTCCACATACCGGTCCGGCAGGAAGCGCTGGTCGTCGATGGAGTAGATCTGTTTGTCGACCCGCTCCTCGATCAGGCCGTTCTCCTCCAGGACGGCGGCGAAATGCTGGGTCAGGCGATGGTTGGCCGCGTTGGACGAGCGGCCGAAATGGTCGAAGGAAAGGCCGAAGGCCGCCCCGGCCCGGGCCTGAATGTCATGCTGCTCGCGGCAATAGTGCTGCACCGTCTGCCCGGCGGCGCGGGCGGCGAGCTCGGCCGGGGTGCCGTGTTCGTCGGTGGCGCAGATGAACAGGACCTCGCGTCCCCGCTGGCGCTGGAAGCGGGCGTAGACGTCGGCGGGCAGCATCGACCCCACCAGGTTGCCCAGGTGCTTCACGCCGTTGATATACGGCAACGCCGAGGTGATGAGCATTCTGTCCATGGACGCGCTTTCCTGACACTTCGCGGCTGAGCCGGCCCAGCCTCAAACCGCACAGTCTATAGCGGGTCGCCCCCGCGAACCGCAAGCAGCGGCCCCGGCGCGTCGTCGTCGACAGACGGGCGACAGGCGGGCGACAGGCGGCGACGCGCGGGGCCCCGCAGCCCCCTAAAGCCCATCCCGGACACAGCCCCGAAACGCCGCCCCGAAACGCAGCTTGGCGGATGAGCCGGGCGCAGTGTTGCCTCAATGCATCGCCGGGCGGCGCTCTGCGCGTGTCGCACGGACGTTATCGATTCGTCACGAAACCAACATGCGCGCGGCATAGGACCGCAAAATCAATCATGCTGTCGTGCAACAAGGGATGTACTCATGCGCCACCTCTTCGCCGCGTGCGCAAGCGCGCTCGCCTTATCCTGCGCCTTCGGGGCAAACGCGCAGGACTCCGCCCAGGACGCTTATCTCGGGGAAATCGACGACGTCATTATCGTCACCTCCCAGTTCCGCGAACAATCGGTCCTGGAAGTGCCGCTCGCCGTCACCGCCTATGACAACGAATTTCTACAATCGATCGGCGTGACCGAATTCGACGAGCTGTCCCGCTTCGTGCCGGGCTTTGTCGTTCAGGAACAGAGCGTCAATAATCCTGGCTTCGTTCTTCGCGGCATCACCTCGGACAGCGGCGCCTCGAACATCGAACCTCGCGTCTCGGTGTTCCAGAACGGCGTTTCCATCGCCCGCTCGCGCGGCTCCATCGTGCAGCTCTTCGACCTGGAGCGCGTCGAAGTGCTGAAAGGCCCGCAAGGCACCCTGTTCGGCCGCTCCGCCCAGATCGGCGCGGTCCACGTCATCACGCAAAAGCCGACCTACGCGTATGAAGGCTACGCCACGGCCGAGTTCGGCAATTTCGACCAGCAGCATTATGAAGGCGCGATCAACATTCCGCTGATCGAGGACAAGCTCGCCTTCCGCGCCGCGGCCACCTATGAGCGCCGCGCCGGCTTCATCGACAATCCGACCGAGCGCGACCTTAACGGCACCGACAGCGTCGCGGTGCGCGCCAGCCTGCGCTGGGAGCCGACCGACAACCTGACCTTCGATCTCATCGGCCATTACGGCAGCGACACCCCGCCGGGAACCTCGTTCAAGTCCGGCGTCATCCCGGCGCTCGGCGGGACGACCAATCCGAACGACTTCGCCACGCTCAACACCTTCGGCGGCTTCCTCGACAACGCGCCGCTGTCCATCGACCGCGAGCTGTTCGACGTCACCGGCATCGTCAACTGGGAAATCAACGACGCCTGGAGCGTGACCAGCACCACCGCCTATCGCGAATTCGACAGCCTTGAGGTGTTCGATCCCGACGGGACGGCGTTCGACATTTTCATCTTCGGCGAAGACGCCGAAGGCGAGCAGTTCAGCTCCGACATCCGCTTCAATTACGACAATGGCGGGCGTCTGAAAGGCTTCTTCGGCGGCGGGATCTTCCTCGAAGAAGGAACGCAGGGCGTGCCGCTGGGCTTCGACATCGGCAACACCGCGGCGCTGTTCGCCTCGCTCAACGCCATCAGCGACCCGGTGGACGGCGTTTCGTTTTTCGGCGGCTCGCTGCCGATCGCACAGGCGTTCCTGACCGGAAATCCGGCCGTCCTCGAGGCGACCCTGGGCGTTGCGGGCATTCCCTCCGGCGTTTTCCAGACGGAAGATTTCACCAACGGCAGCGACAACACCTCATTCGACGTGTTTGCCGAGATCGCCTATCAGCTTACGGATCGCCTTGAGTTCACCGCCGGCGGCCGCTTCACCTATGACGACAAGGAAACGCTCTTTTCCAGCGCCATCACCAGCCCGAACCCGCTGACCCCGGTCATCTTTGACGCGGTTATCGGCGCGCCCTTGCCGTCCGTTTTCGCCGGCGACACCGGCGGCGTCGTCTCGTCGGACGATTTCGACATCGACAACACCTTTTCGGGCTTCACCTGGCGCGCGGTCCTGAATTACGAGATCGCCGAGAACGTGTTCGGCTATGTCAACTACTCGCGCGGCCGGCGCCCGCAGGTCATCGACGACGAAGCCGTCAACGCCCTGGGCGTCGGCATTGTCGACTTCCAGGTGATCGACGCGGAGATCGTCAGTTCCTACGAAGCCGGCCTGAAAGGCTCGTTCCTCGACAATCTCGCAACCGTCGAAACGGCGGTCTATTACTACGATTACGAGAACTTCCAGTCGAGCGTCAGGGTCAGCGATCCGGGCGAGGCGCCGGTGTTCGAAACCATCAACGCCGGCACGGCGGACGCGATCGGCGCGGAGCTTGGCCTGCAACTTCAGCCGAGCGACGACTTCGCCTTTTTCCTGACCTACGGCTACAACCGCGCGCGCTTCGACGATGAAGACGCGCAGGGCAATCCGCAGGAGTTCGGCGGCAACCAGTTCCGTCTGTCTCCGGATCACTCCCTGTCGGTCGGTTTCAACTATCGCTATCCGACGTCTTACGGCGCGTTCTTCCTGACCCCGACTTACACCTGGCAGTCGGAAGTCTTCTTCGAGGACGAGAACCAGGGCGAAGTCAGCGTCGTCAATCCGGCCGACGGCTCGCTGGTCTTCACCATCCCCGCGGTGCGGCAGGAATCCTACGGCCTTCTCAACATCCGCGGCGGCGTCGATCTTCTCGACGGGCAGGTCCGCATCGAGGGCTATGTGGAGAACCTCCTCGACGAGGAGTTCATCATCGACGCCGGCAACACCGGCGGCAGCTTCGGCATTCCGACCTTCATCGCCGGCGCCCCGCGCTTCTTCGGCGGCGGCGTGACGGTCCGGTTCTAAATCCCACCGAAGGGTCCTTTTTAAAAGCCCAGGTCTTCGCCGCCGAAGACCTGGGCTTTTTCGTTTTTACAAAGATCAAATCCGCCGCCGCGGCGGCGCCGGACGCGCCGACGGTCAGCGGCCGGGTTCGGCGACGCTGTCGACGCTGGCGTGGAGATGGGCGACCAGTCCCTCGTCCAGGCGCAGCCGCGCCGCCAGCATCGCCAGGTAGCCTTTTTCCGCCGGCCCATCCGGGTCGGCGACGAGCAGGGAAGCGGCGTAAATCTCCGCCGCCTGTTCGGGACAGCGCGCGCCGTTCGCCACCGCGTCGATATCGAGCGGCCCCGACAGTTCCTCATCGATGAAGGCCATGTCCGCCGCGTTCAGCCGCAGCGCCCCGAGCTGATCGGTGATGCGCCGGCGCTCGTCGTCGCAGACATGGCCGTCCGCTTTCGCCGCCGCGATCATGGCGCGGATCAGCGCGCGGGTCAGGTCGTCCTGCGCCTGCGGTTCGGCCGGCATGAACGGGGAGTCTGCGGGCGCGTTCATCTCGGCGGGAAGCGGGGCGCCGGCAAGCGGGGAGTCGCCCCGGGCCGGCGCGGGGGCGCGCTGCGGGAGCTTGTTGTCCTGCCAGTCGCGCCAGGCTTTATAGGCGAGGCCGCCGACAAGCGCGACGCCGCCGACCTTCAGCGCCGATTTGGCCAGTTTGCGCGGCTTTTTCCCGCCGAGCAGCAGCCCCGCGAGCCCGCCGGCGAGCGCGCCCGCGGCGAGCCCGCCGCGTCCGCTGATCAGGTTTTGCAGATCGAGACCCGCCGCCGGTTGGCCGCCGGGCAGGCTTTCCGCCCGCCCCGGGCCTGCAATCGGGTCGAGGCCGGCCTGGCTGGCGAGTTGATCGAGGATGCTTTTCGGCTGGACCATCGACGCGTTCCTTTCCGTTGACTGGCGGTTCCATGAATTGGCGGTTCCATGAATTGGCGGCTTGACAGAACGGCGGGCGTTTAATGCGCCGTCCTTTCCGGGATGGGCCGCCTTTTTGAGATGGACAGCGCCGGGGGCGAAACAACGCGCGCCCGGAAAAATATTGATAGAACTTTCCTATTTATTCGATGAGGTTTTTGAACATGATGTGGGCGTCCACATAGCCCCGCTCCGGGTCGCGAAACGCTCCCGGCACGGTCGCGAGGATCGACATCCCCGCCCTGCGCCACGCCCTCACCGCCGCCTCGTTGCTGGCGACCACGAGATTGAACTTCATCGCGCGAAACCCCATCGCGCGGGCGCGCTCCTGGGACTCAAGGCACAGCCGGGTTGCAATTCCCCGCCCGCGCGCGGCCGGGGCGACCACATAGCCGGCGTTGCAGACATGATCGCCCGGACCGCCTTGATCCGGACGCAGATAATAAACCGCGGCGAGCGTTCCGTCCGGCGCGCGGGCGACGGCGTTGAAACCGTCCGGCTTGATCCAGTAGGCCCTCGCGCCGGCCTCGTCCACGTCGCGCGGAACGGGATAGGACCGGCCGTCCCGGAACGCCGGCGCCAGCGCGGCCCAGACCTCCGGCCAGTCGGCCGGCGTTTGCTGTTCAATGACAAGTCGCATCGGGGTCAGGTTTGACCGGTTCCCGGCGCGGCCGCAAGGGCGGCGGCGCTATGCGCCGCGCGTCTCCATTGCGCCGGCTGTCGCCTCGCCCGTTGTCGCCTCGCCGACCGCGCCCGCGGCTTCGCCGAGCAGCCGCCAGGCCGCTGACACGACGTCCGCAAGCGTATACCCCTGCGCGTAAGCCGCAAGGAGCGCGATGAACGCCAGGACGCCGATGGTGCGCGCAACGGCGCGTCGCGCCGTCAGGAACAGGGCCGCCCCGCCGATCAACTCGGCGGCGCCGGCGAACCCGTTCATGGACCCGTTCATGGAAAAGTGCTGCGCGATAGCCGCAAAGGCGTCCCATCCCTGCGTCGCCGCCGGGGTTTTCTCCCCGATCCCGCCCATCACGTGAGCGCCGCCGAGAAGCATCAGCAGGCCGGCGCAGGCGCCCCGAACCGCATCCATGATAAAACCGATCAGCATACTGATCGGGCCTCCGTAAGCCGTCTCGCCGACGGGCCGGACGTCGAACGCCGCCCCGCCGCCATGAATCGTACGCGCCATACGCCGCACTCCTGTCGTCTCGCGCGTCCCCTTGAAATCAGCATGACGGGTGAAACGCGGCGAAGAATGGCCGAAACAAGGCGAAACGGCGCCGCACGCGAATGTGAGCGGACGTGCGCTCCGATCAAGTCGCGTATTTCTTCCGCGTCGCGCGGTATGACTTGGCGATCAGCTTTTCCAGCACCCCGGCGTCGACGTCTTCGAGCCTGTTGACGTAAAGGCAGCCCTTGCCGGTCTTGTACTTGCCGAGTTTGGAGAGCAGCGGGTCGTCCTCGGCGATCGATCCCAGAATATAGATCGACAGGTTCGCCTTGCGCGGGCTGAAGCCGACATTCAGGAAATCCCCTTCCCGTCCGCTTTCATACTTATAGTGATAGACCCCGAAGCCGATGATGGAAGGCCCCCACATGGTCGGCTTCTCGCCGGTGATCTTCTCCATCATGGCGAGCAGGGTTCTGGCGTCGCGCCGGCGGACGTCGTTTTCGACCGCGTCGATGAACGCCGTCACGCTTTGCGCCGTCGGCCGGGTCTTGTTCTGCGCTTTCGCCATGCCGTCTCCCTTTCCCCTCAACGCGCCGGAACGCCTTGTCCCGCCGCGGCTAGGCGGCCGCCTCCCCGGTCGCTTTCTCCCAGTCTGCGGGCACTTTCTTCGCAGTCCAGAAAAACACCAAAGCCGAGGCGAGACTGAATATGCTGAGCGTCGTCAGCGCGATGCGCAACCCCGTCACGTCGCCATGAGAAGCGGCGAAGAAATCGGACAGCGCGCCGACCCACAGGGGACCGAAGCCGAGGGCGACCAGATTCAGCACCAGGAAGAAAAACGCCGTCGCCATCGCCCGCAGGCGGACCGGCGCCAGCGTCTGCACCAGCGAAAAGGACGGCCCGAGATAAAAACCGATCATCAGGAGGAAAGGCGCGGCCCAGAAGAACGCCCAGAACGGGGTCGGCGCCCAGATGTTCAGGACGCCGGCCGGAATCGTGACCAGCATCGCCGCCCCCGGCAGCCAGGCATAGGCCCCCTTGTCTTTGCGGGCGCACCGGTCCGCGATACGCCCGCCGAGATAGGCGCCGAGGCCATAGGCGGCGCCGTTGAGGAACGCCAGCGGCGTCGTGATCTCCACATAGGAAAGACCGTATGTCCGGCGATAGAAGTCGACGACCCACAACCCTATTCCGTATGCGGTGAAAGAGGCGAGCGTCACGCCGATCGTCACGCCCCAATAGGTGGGAATGCTGAGGAGCCGCTTCAGCCCTTCAGCGTAACTGACCGGCGGGGGCGGCGGGGCGAGCGCGCCCGGCCCGGCGCCGGCGGGGACGCCGGTCGCGGGCGCGGGGCCGTCAAGTGCGCCGCGTTTCGGCTCTCGAACCGTCAGCTTCATGACGATCGCCAGCACGACGCCCGGCGCGCCAACGATAAAGAAGGCGTTACGCCAGCCGAAAGTCTGCAACACCCAGCCGCCGGCGAGAAACGCGAACATCTGGCCGAAAGGGATGCCGAGCGAATAAATCGAGAGCGCGCTGGCGCGCCGTTCCTTCGGGAAGTAATCGGAGATCAGCGCATGCGCCGGCGGCGAGCATCCGGCCTCGCCGATGCCGACGCCGATTCGCGCCAGCGTCAGTTGCGCCGCATTGGCGGCGAATCCCGAAAGCGCGGTGAAGCCCGACCACACCGCCAGCGACGCCGAAACGATCGACACCCGGTTCCAGCGGTCCGCCAGCCAGGCGATGGGAATGCCCATGACCGTGTAGAGCATGGCGAAGGCGAGCCCCTTCAACAGGCCCATCATGGAGTCGGACAGGCCGAGATCCTCCTGGATCGCGGGCGACAGGATGGCGATGATCTGCCGGTCGATGAAATTGAAGGTGTAGACGAGCGTCAGGACGCCCAGAACATAATAGCTGTAACCGCTCGTCGTCCTGTCGTCGGGGCGCGCGGGCGCGTCGGCGCTGATGTCGCTCACCGCCCGTCCGCCCCCACAACGCTTTTTGCAACGCCTTTTGCAACGCCCCTCGAAACGAATTGCGCCATGCCTGTTTCCTCCGCCGGTCTTAAGATGTCATGCATTGTTTATCGGCCGGGAAAGAATGCGTAAGATCACGGCGCGCCGCAAGCTGCAACACCACATGACGACCGCGAGAGAGGATGAACGCCCCATGAAAGCGATGATGAGCCACGAGCCCGGCGGCCCCCGCAGCCTTAGCCTGACGGACGCCGACACGCCCGAACCCGGCCCCGGACAGGTGCGCATCGCCGTGAAGGCGGCGGGCGTCAACTTTCCCGACACGCTGATCATCCGCGACCTCTACCAGTTCAAGCCGTCCCGCCCCTTCGCGCCGGGGGGCGAGGTCGCCGGCGTCGTCGAGGCGACGGGCGAGGGCGTCGACGGCCTCGACGTCGGCGACCGCGTGCTCGCCGGCGGGATCAATGGCGGCTTCGCCACCCATTTCATCGCCAATGCGGCGCAGACGAACAAAATCCCCGAAGCGATGCCGTTCGACGAGGCCGCGGCCTTCATGCTGACCTACGGCACGTCCCATTACGCCCTGAAGGATCGGGGCGAAATCAAGCCGGGAGACGCGCTGTTCATCCTCGGCGCGGCGGGCGGCGTCGGCGCCGCGGCGATCGAACTGGGCAAGGCGTTCGGCGCGAAGGTCGTCGCTGGCGTGTCGTCCGAAGAGAAGGCCGCCTTCTGTAAAGATCTGGGCGCAGACGAAACGCTTGTCTATCCCGCGGGAGAGCTCGACCGCGCGGCGCAAAAGGCGCTTTCCGCACGGATCAAGGACCTTTGCGGCGGCGAAGGGGCGAACATCGTCTACGACGCCGTCGGCGGGGACTACGCCGAACCGGCCCTGCGCGCCCTCGCCTGGGAAGGGCGCTTCCTCGTGGTGGGCTTCCCCGCGGGCATTCCGAAAATTCCGCTCAACCTGACGCTTCTGAAAAGCTGCCAGATCGTCGGCGTCTTCTGGGGCGCCTTCACCATGCGCAACCCCGCGAGGAACGCCGAGTACGTCGCCGAGCTGTTCCGTTTTTACGAGGAAGGCAAAATCCGCCCGCGGGTCACCGCGACCTATCCGCTGGAACGGGCCGCGGAGGCGCTGGAGCTTCTGGAAAGCCGCAAGGCGACGGGCAAGGTGGTGCTGACCGTCGATTAGGCGCCGGCGCCCCTACCCCTCAAGCCTGGAGAAATCAGCGACGCTCGCCGCCGCCGCCGTCAGCCGCGCGAGCAGGGAGAGACGGTTGGCGCGCAGCGCGGCATCCCCGGCGTTGACGGTGACGTTGTCGAAGAATGCATCGAGCGGCGCGCGCAGCGAAGCGAGCGCGGCCATGGCGCGCGCGAAATCCTCCTGCGCCACGGCGGCCCGCGCGCCGGTCTCAACCTCTTTGAGCGCCGCGAACAGCGCCTTTTCGTCGGCGTCCTTCAAGAGCGTTTCATCGACCGCGTTCGCATCGGCGGCGGCGCCGTCTTTCTTTTCCTCCGCTTTCAGAATATTCGCGGCGCGTTTATAGGCGGCGACAAGATTTTCCCCGTCATCGGTGTTGAGGAAAGCTTCGAGGGCCTTCAGGCGCAGGACGATCAGCACAAGGTCGTCATGCGGGTCGCCGTTCGGGTCTTCCAGGACCGCGTCCACATGGTCGTGACGCGCGCCCTCCTCGCGCAGATGACCCTTCAGCCGGTCATGGAAAAACTCAATGAGACTGGAGCCGTGGGTGAGATGCGCGGCCAGCGGCTCCGGCGTAACGGCTTCAAGGCGCTCGAAATTCGGCATGAGCACATGGAAGAGATTGTGCCGGACCGCATTGGCGAGCGTCAGCGAGATCACCCCCAGCGCCGCCCGTCGCAGCGCGAACGGATCGCTCGACCCGGTGGGCTTCTTGCCGATGGCCCAGAACGCCGTCAGCGTGTCGATCTTGTCGGCGAGGGCGACGGCGACGGAAACCGGCGCAGTCGGAATATCGTCGTCCTGACCGGCGGGCTTGTAATGGTCGCGGATCGCGGCGGCGATATCGTCCGGAACTTCCTCTTCCGCCGCGTAGTATCCGCCCATCACCCCTTGCAGTTCCGGAAACTCGTAAACCATGCCCGAGACAAGGTCGGCCTTGGCCAGCATCGCCGCGCGTTCGGCCGCCGCGGGGTCCGCGCCGACCGCCGGGGCGATTTCCTTCGCCAGCGCGGCGATGCGCCGGGCCTTGTCGCCGACGCTGCCCAGCCCCTCGAAAAAGGTCACCTTGTCGAGGGCGGGAATGCGGTCCTCAAGCCGGGTCTTCAGGTCCTGGTTATAGAGATACCAGCCGTCGGACAGCCGCGCGGTCAGGACGCGCTCGTACCCGGCGCGCATGGCCGCGCCGCCGTCCGGCGCCTCAAGATTGGCGACGCAGACGAACCTGTTGGCGAGGCGGTTCGTCTTCGGATCGCGTACGGAGAAATATTTCTGGTGGCCGCGCATGGAGGCGGTGAGCACTTCATCGGGCAGCGCAAGGAATTTTTCGTCGAAAGCGCCGAGCATGGCGACCGGCCATTCGGCGAGCCCGGCGACCTCGTTGAGGAGGCCGGGGTCCTCCGCCAGTTCAAGGCCCTGCGCCTGGCACAGGGTCGCCGCGTCGCCGGCGATCGTCTCCTTGCGCTCCTCCGTATCGAGAATGACCTTCGCCGCGCGCAGCTTCGCCGCGTAATCCTCGAACCCGCGCGCCTGGATCTCGCCAGGCGCCATGATCCGGTGCCCTTCGGTGCGGTCGCCGGAGACGATCCCGTCAATCTCGAACGGGACGATTTCGCCATCGAAGACGCACAGGATCCGGTGCAGCGGACGCACCCAGCGAAGCGCGCCGTCTCCGGCGCTCGCCGCGCCCCAGCGCATTGATTTCGGCCAGGAAAAGCCGCGCACGATCTCCGGGGCGAACTCGGCGATCAACGCGCCGGTCGCGCGCCCCTTGCGCTCGGTCACGGCGACGTAAAAGGCGCCTTTCTTGTCTTCGCGCCGCTCGCAGTCGTCGAGGGAGGACAGGCCCGCCGACTTCAGGAACCCCTGCACCGCCTTGTCCGGCGCGCCGACGCGCGGGCCTTTCTTTTCCTCGCGCCGGTCGGGCTGGCGCCCGGGCAGGCCGGTCGCGACGACGACGAGGCGCCGGGGGCCGGCAAATCCCTTGACGCCTTCCGGCATGAAGCCCGCGGCCAGCAGCCGGTCATTGACGGCGCGCTCCAGGTCGCGGGCGGCTTTGACTTGCATGCGCGCGGGGATTTCTTCGGAAAAGAGTTCAAGCAGCATATCGGGCATGGCGGGTTTCTAGGCAGGCTTCGGCGCCGGCGCAATAGGCCGCGCGCGGGGTCCCCTTGCGAGACGCGCCTGGAACCGCTCAGGAACCGGTGAGGCGGCGCACCTGCACGGCGTAGATGCGCACGGCGAGCTTGCCTTGCGCGTTCAGAATGTCGGCCTCCACATGGATCAGGCTGCGGGAGGCGTTGGTCACGCGCCCCTCGATGGCGGCGAGCGGCATGCCGAGGGGGCGGAAGAAATTGGTCTCCAGGCGCGAGGTGCGGAACCGCTCGTCGGACTCCGTCAGCACCGTCATCGCGGCAAGGCCCGCCACGTGGTCGGCGACCGCCGCGATGTGACCGCCGAACATGACCCCGTCGGGCATGACGAAGCGGTCGTCGATGTCCCAGCGCATCGCGATCGCGCCCCATGCCCAGCGGGTGAGCGCGAACGCGCCGAGTTTTTCCGCCGCCCACTGGTGAAACGGCGACGTTCCGGCCTGATACCCGTTGAGAAGTTCCGTATGGCGCTGGCTGGTCCGTCCGGCGCTGATATTGTCGTTCATCGTTCAGTGTACATCCATGTTGGAGAAAAGATTGAGAATGACGACGCCGGCGACGATCAGCGCCATCCCCGCCGCCGCGGCGAGATCGGGAACCTGCCGGTAAAAGAAAACGCCGACGAGCGCCACCAGCACGACGCCCGCCCCCGACCAGACGGCGTAGGCGACGCCCACCGGCATCGACTTCACGACGATCGACAGGAGATAAAAGGCGATCGCATAGCCGACGACGACCACGACGGACGGCCCTGGCCGTGAAAACCCGTCGGCGGCCTTGAGGGCCGAGGTCGCGGCGACCTCGGCGGCGATGGCGATCGCCAGCAGAAGATAAGCAGCCATGAACTCAGACTTCCTCCCAACGGACCTCCTGCAGGCGGTGAACGAGCTTCGCGCCGGAACGCGGACCCGCGCGGACCTGCGCGGACCTGCGCGACTCTAGAGATCAAGCGGGGTCAGCGGCGTGAACAGGTCTTTCGCGCCGGCGACATCCGCGATGACGGTATAGTCGCAGACTTCGGCGAATTTGTCCCACATGGCGAGCACCTGGGGATTGTCGTGGGCTGTATTGATTGCGTCCTGCGACAGCCAGGTGAAGATCTCGACCACGGTCCCGTCGGCGGCGCGCCCGCACAGCGCCGGTCCGTCGCCGACGAGCCCTTCGGCCCGCAGGATCGGCAGGTGGGTTTTCACCAGGGCCAGCAACGCATCGTCCCGTCCCGGCTTCGGCCTGTAGCAGGCGATCACCATCACGCTCATTCGCTTCCTCCTCACCGGCGCAGGATGCACCTGTCCAAACCGTCGCGGCTGACCTCGCTCATCCGCGCCCGCAGCGTCGCCGCGCGGCGGCGGACGTAAGGGCCCGGCGGGTCGACGCGCCATTTATGCGGGTTGGGCAGAACCGCCGCAAGCAGCGCCGCCTCGCGCGCGGTCAGGGACTTCGCGGACTTTCCAAACCGCGCTTGCGCCGCCGCTTCGGCGCCGAAATGCCCGTCGCCCCACTCGGCGATGTTGAGATAGACCTCCATGATTCGGCGTTTGGGCCAGAGCGCCTCAATCACCAGCGTCATCCACGCCTCCGCGCCCTTGCGCGCCCAGCCGCCGCCGTTCCAGAAAAAGGCGTTCTTGGCGGTCTGCTGGGAAATGGTCGACGCGCCGCGCAGGCGCCCGCCCTTCTCCGCCTCCTCAAGCGCCTTTTCGACAGCCTCGAAATCGATCCCGCCATGGAGGCAGAAGCGCGCGTCCTCGGCGGCGATCACCGCGCGCGCCAGATGCGGAGAAATGTCGTCGAGCCCGGTCCAGTCGCGGTTGACCGGAACGCCGCCGAGACGGCGTTCGGCCATGATCAGCGTGCCCGGCGGCGCGACGAAACGATAGGCCCCCGCCCACAGGACAGACCCCGCGGCCAGAGCGAGCGCGGCGAGGAGAACGGCGCGCAGCGCGATCGTGACGCGGTCGGCGAGCCCGCGCTTTTTCCGCCCTACGGAGCCGCTGCGGACCGTCCTGGGGGACATGGGATTACTCCGTATACCCTTTCAGCGCGCCGTCGACGACGTAGCGCAGGATATCGACGACCTGGGCCGGCGTTTCGACCACGGCGAGGGCCGCGGCGTCCACCTCTTTCAGCGCATGCTGATGATCGGGGCCGTGCATGACGATAAGCGGCTTGCCCAGCGCCGCGGCGATCCCGGCGTCGAAGGCCGCATTCCACTGCTTGTATTTTTCCCCGAAGCGAACGACGACGATATCGGCCCGGCGGATCAGGGTTCCGGTCCGGATGGCGTTGATCTTCGCGCCCTTGTGGTCATGCCAGAACTTGCTCTCCTCCGCGCCGAGGATGGCGACGCCGCAATCGTCCGACGCGGCGTGATCGGTCACCGGGGAGGCAAACCCGACGGGCAGGTCGGCGGCCTTCGCCCCCGCGGCGATTTCCTCGCGCCAGTTGGTGTGAATTTCTCCTGAAAGGTATACGGACCAGGCCATGATTTCCTCGCTTGGGGTTGCTTGATTGCAGCGACATCGTCATTGCGGCGACACGCATTCTCCTGCGGACAGTTTAGGCGAAAACGGCGGGTCAAAAAATCCCGAACGCCTTGAACCGCTCGACATAGGGCGTGTAGTCGGTCGGCTGGCCCTCGCACAGAATGTCATCCGGGTCGAAGCGGACCCAGGGCAGCGCGCTTTTCGTCCAGATATGGCCGGCGGGCCGGGCGCGCGACGGATCGTCGAGCGTGCCCGCGCGAAGGCTCAGAACGCCGATCGGGGGCGTCTGCCCATGCAGGATGCGCACGCCGCAATCGCCGCAGAAGTCGCCGTATCGGGCGTTGCCGGCGTCCGACGTCCACGTCGTCCTGCACGGCGCGCCGGCGACATAGGAGACTCCGGCCTCGTAGACGGCAGCGGAGATGCAGAAGGCCGAGGTCGAGATTTTCTGACAGTTCGTACAGTGACAGCAATAGACCATCAGCGGCGCCTGCGCGATCTCGTATCTGAGGGCGCCGCACTGGCAGCCCCCTTTCAGGGGAAGGGGCGCGCCGGCCATCTCCCCTCAGGCGCTTTCGTAATCGACGACGCCCGCCCCCGCGGTGCGTCCCTGCGGGCTTTCCAGCCACGCCTCGCAGCAGGCCTTGGCGAGAGTCCGCACGCGAAGGATATAGGACTGGCGCTCGGTCGCGGAAATGACGCCGCGCGCATCGAGCAGGTTGAACAGATGGCTCGCCGCGATGCACTGGTCGTAAGCCGGCAGCGCATAGGACCGGCCCGCCGCCTTGCCCGCCTCGATGACGGCGAGACATGCGGTCTCGGCCTCCCTGAACTGGTCGAACAGAACGTCCGTATCCGCCAGGTCGAAATTGAAGCCGGAAAACTCCACCTCCTGCTGGTGGAAGACGTCGCCATAGGTCACCGCGTCTTCTCCCCGCGCGCCGTTGAAGTCGAGGTCGAAGCCGTTATCGACGCCCTGCACATACATGGCGAGCCGTTCCAGCCCGTAGGTGATCTCGCCCGTCACCGGCTTGCAGTCGAACCCGCCGACCTGCTGAAAATAGGTGAACTGGGTGACTTCCATGCCGTCGCACCAGACTTCCCAGCCGAGCCCCCAGGCGCCGAGCGTCGGGCTTTCCCAGTCGTCCTCGACAAAGCGGATGTCGTGTACGGAGCGATCGACCCCGATCGCGTCCAGCGAGCCGAGGTAAAGCTCCTGAATATTGGCGGGGCTCGGCTTCAGGACGACCTGGAACTGGTAGTAATGCTGGAACCGGTTCGGGTTCGCGCCGAAGCGCCCGTCCGTCGGCCGGCGGCAGGGCTGGACGTAAGCCGCTTTCCAGAGTTTCGGGCCGAGGGAGCGCAGGGTCGTCGCCGGGTGGAAGGTGCCGGCGCCCATCTCCTTGTCGTAGGGTTGCAGGATGACGCAGCCCTGATCGGCCCAGTATTGCTGAAGCGTGAGGATCAGCCCCTGAAAGGACTGCTTCTTCTTCATCTCGCGGTCATTGGTCACGGCGTCGCTCATGCGGCCCTGACTATGCCCGGCGGGCGCGGCGGTCAAGTATTCGGGCCGGGGCCTACTCCGCCCCGCCCCTGGTCATGAACGGCAGGGCCTCGACGTCGCGCCAGTCGATTATCTTGAAATTCTGGGCCTCGCCGCGGGGCCGGTTATACCCGTCCTGCACGATGAGGGCGCCGTTCGGAAAATCCGGCCCCAGACCGGCGGCGGTCGCCTCGATCCCATCGGTTTCCTGAGCGCCGTCAATCGCCGCGCCCTCGCCCACGGCGAAGCGGCCGATAAAGCGGTTAGCGCCAGCCCTGTCATAGACGGCGTAGCTGTTGTTGCCCTGCGAAGACGCGATCAGATAGCCGGCGCCGGGCCCGGTTTTGTAGAGGGCGAGCCCTTCCACATCGGCCTTGACGCCGCTCGCGCCGGCCACCTCGTCGATCAGGACGGGCGCGCCCGGCCGGCCCGCCTCGAAATCGACCCGCCAGACGCCGCGCGCCTCCTCTCCCACGTAAAGCACCTGCATCTCGTCGTCGAAGACGCAGCCTTCGAGCTGTGTGGCGAAGTCGATCTGCGCGACCCGCGCGCCCGCGCCGGCCCCGGTCACGGCGTACTGGATCAGGGCGCCGGTTTTGTAGGCGCCGAACACCGTCGGCGCGCCCTCGATCATCCCAATGCACAATCCGTAAGGCTCCGCCTCGGCCGAGGCGAAGGCGCCGATCTTTTCAACGCCCGCCGCACTAACCGCGAACAGCGCGATCGTGTCGTCGGCCCGATCGGACGCGGCCGCGAGATCGCCGCGCCAGCCATCGGCGAGGACGACGCCCTGGCGCAGGTCGACATTGTTCGGCCGCCCGGCGGGAAGGAACTGTTTCACCGCGCCGGCGAGATCGTAAACATAAAGACCCGCCTGTTTATCCGTACCGATAATAAAGCTTTTCGCCGGATCGTCCGGATGCGTCCAGATCGCCGGATCATCCGCGGCGTCGTCCAGACTGGCCACCGGCGCCGTTTCCGCCACCGCATACGCTTCGGGCAGGCTTTCCCGCGCACAGGCGCTGAGCGCGCACATTCCGACGACAGCCGCAAACCGCATTGTTATTCTCCATTTCGCGCAAACCGTGCGCTTTCATTAATGCATGACAAGCCCGTTCGTCCAGAAAAAGCAGCAGGCCGCCGAAACCGGCGGCCTGCTCGCCCTCTCCCCCGGGCCATACCCCTACGGCCTAGTAGGTGAACTGAACGCCGAACTTGGCGGCCCAGCCATATTCCTCGAACTGCGAGTTCAGGCGGCCGAACTGACCGGAGCGGATGGTCGCGACGAACGGCTCGTTGTTGATGTTCTTGAACTCGCTGAACAGCAGGAACTGATCCGTCAGGCGATATTTCGCCGAGATGTCGACCTGAATGTGATCGTCGACGATGCGGTCGAGATCGGACCCGTCGACGTCGCTGGCGACGCTCAGTTCGTCAACGAACTCATCGCGATAGGTCGCGGCGACGCGAATATCGAACGGCCCCTTGTCGTAACCGAGAATGCCGGTGACGACGTGGTCGGACTGTCCCGGTACGGAGATTTCCCGGCCGTCGCTCAGGGTCGCCTCGGAGTCGACGAAGGTGTAGTTCGCCGTGACGATGAAGCCGTCGAGCGGCGCCGGCAGGAAGTCCAGCGGCTGCTGGTAGTTGAATTCGACGCCGAAGATCGATGCGTCAGGCACGTTGATGAATGTCAGGGCCTGGTCGAACTGAACGCCGTTGAACACCCCGTCTTCGATCGTCGTTGCAATAAAGTCGGAAATATCCTTGTAGAACGCGCCCACGGAGATAACCGAGTCGTTATCGCGATACCATTCCAGGGAGGCGTCGATATTGTGCGCGCGCTGACGTTCAAGGTTCGGATTGCCGACTTCGCCCTGCACTTCGTCGTCTTCGCCCTGCTCGATCAGCGTGCGCGGGGCCGCGGCCTCGAGATTGGGGCGTACGATTGACTTGTAGTATCCGAGGCGGAAGACCACTTCGTCCGTGGCGTCCCAGCGCATATTGAAGCTTGGCAGCCAATCCGTATAGGACGTACTGGCCGAAACCGACTGCGAGAAGACCCGGGAGCCCTCGACCTCGGTCTCGTCGGCGCCGGCGTCGAATTCCGCATCGATGTCTTCGGCCACCAGTTCGCCGGCAAGGGCCGGGGCGGGTATCACGTCGTCGAGATTGCCGGTCACGTCGCCATCGGCGGTAAATTCGATGTCCTGTTGCAACACCGAAAAGCCGCTCGCGTCGTATTCGGTATGTTCGACGCGCACGCCGGCGATCACGCTGACGGCGCCGAAATCGCGCTGGCCCATGATGTATCCGGCGAAAACGTCTTCATCGGCGACATAGTTGGCGCCGGTGGATTCAACCGCCGTATCGATATCGTTCAGCTCGAAAAGGTCGCGGTTGGCGAAGAAGAAGTCGCGGATCGCCGGGCCGTCGGGCACGGTTCCGATCGGCGCCAGGTCATAATCGACCGTATTGGCGAATTGCGACAGCAGCAGGTCGTCGCCGTCGAACCCGTCGAAGACCTGGAGATCGAGGTCGTAGGATTTCTCGCGCAGGCGCGCCTTGAAGCCGGTTTTGACGTAACCCGGGCCGCCGAAGAAATCGGCGATGTCGTACTGGACGTTGCCGGCGAAGGACAATTCCTCGTCCTCGCTGACGCCGTTGGTCAGCTCAAGACCGTCGAACGCGTAAGCGTCGTCATTGAAGTAAGCGGCTTCAGCAGCAGCGTCCGGAAACACCAGGGACGGCAGGATGCCGTCGCGGGGATCGACGCCAAACACCCCTTCGAACCCGCTGTCGAGATCGGCGTCGGAGCGGAACGCCGTATCGAGACGGTTCGGCTCTTCTTCTTCGGCGAAGGAATAGGCCGCGGTGAAATCGACCGACCATTCGTCCTTCGTGAACTCGCCGCCGCCGGAGATCGAGTAGATGATCTGTTCTTCCAGGCGGTCCTTGATGTCGCGGTCGACCTCAAGCGGATCGTCGAGCGAGCCGTCGACGAAGGCGACGCCGTTCTCCGCCCGGTCGAATTCCGGATCGCCGAATTTGGTTTCAACCCGGGAGCGGAATTCCTGGTCGCTGAAGTCGGAATACAGCCCGCGCAGGAACAACAGTGTGTTCTCGTTGGCGCGGTAGTCGAGGTTGAGGGAGGCCGAGAGCCGCTCCCGGCGGATCTGGTAATCGCGGAATTCAAGCTCACCCGGATAGGCGACGGCGGGATCGTCTTCCGGCGCGAACAGCCACTCCGGCCCGTCCACTTCGAGGTTTTCAGAGCCGAAGTCCCGGCGCTGCCAGGCCACGGAGGCGGCGACGCCCAGCCGGTTGTCGAGAAACTTGTTGGCGAAAACGCCGGAATAACGCTGGCCCAGTTCCTCGACCTGGTTGGTGTAAATGCCGCCGGCCTTGATCCGGAACAGCATGTCGTCCTGGTCGAGGCCGGAAAGGGTTTCGATCTCGATATTGCCGCCGATGGAATCGCCGTCCACGTCAGGGGTCAGGGACTTGGTGATGACGATGCCGGACAGGATGTCGGAGTCGATGACGTCGAGCGGCACCTGGCGCGCGTCCGCTTCCGGCGACGGCACGCGAATGCCGTTGATGGTCGAGGTCACGAAGTTCGGGTTGGCGCCGCGGATGGATACGAAGCGGCCCTCGCCCTGGTCGTTCTGGATATTGACGCCCGGCGCGCGGCGCGCGGCCTCGGCGACGTTTTCATCGGGGAGCTGACCGATGGCGTCCGCGGACAGGACCGTGATCACGCGGTCGGATGCGCGCTGGCGGCTGAGCGAGGAGTTGAGCGCGCCGCGCTGGCCGACGACGAGAATGTTGTCGGTGATCTCAAGAAACGCGCCGATGGCGATATCGGCGGTCGCGACGGCGTCGTCGCTCGCAACGGACACGGCGCTTTCCGTCGGCGCCGCGCCGATATAGCTGGTCACCAGCGTATACTCGCCGGCCGGCACGCCGGCGAAACGAAAGCGGCCGTCGCGGTCCGCGGTCGTGTTCTGGCCGGTCTCGACGATGGTGATCGTCGCCCCTTCAAGACCGATGGCGCCCGAGCCCTCGGTGACGCGGCCCTGGATTACCGCGGCCTCGGCGGCGGATATGCAGGCGGTCGAAATGGCGAGCGCAGAAGCTGCGCCAAGCGCAGCCGTCATTTTGTTCATGATCATGTCCCCAAGTTTCGCGCTTCGAACGAACAAAGCGCTCACGATAGCGTGAGCGCTTTATGGTTAGCTTGTGCGACAATGATGTGACGAATGCGCTACGCTTGGATGACAAAGACTACAAAGCGTTCATCGCGGCGACGATGCGATCGGATTCGCCGATTGGCGGCAGGGCGTTGAGCGCATCCTGAAAATATCGCCGCGCAACGCTGCGCTCGCCCGCCTGGGCCGCGATGATCGCGCGGCCCACATGGGCCTCGTAGTGATCCGGCGTATATTCGAGCAGACGCGACAGGATCGCTTCGGCCTCCTCCGCGTCGCCGGCGGCGAGCGCGCACAGACCGATATCGCCCATGGCGTCGAGCGCCCAGGGGTCCGCGTTGAGGATCGCCCGCGCCTGCGCGCAATATTCAGGGCTCAGATCTTTGCCGAGGATCGCGCTGATCTGAAGCGAGGGATCGCTTCCCGGCCCGACCCCGGTCTCGGGCTTCAGGCGCACGGCGCCCCCGTCGAAAGCCCTCGGCGCATAGGCGGGCGCGGCGGCGGTCGCCGGCTGCAACTTCGCCAGCACCGCGCCTTGGGCCGGCGCGGGGGCATTCCCGGAAAGCGAATCCCCGGAGAAGGCATGAGGGGCGAGACGCTCCGGCGAGGCGGCGCCGGCGAAGCGGAACCGCTGCGCCGATCCGCCGTCGCGCAGACCGGGCGCTGGAGCGACAAATGCTGGAGCGACGGGCGCGGCGGCCCCGGCCGGCTCGCGCAGCACCGGCGTCTGCGGGGCGGGCTCTTTCGAAACGGGATCGCGCCCGTGCGGCGCTGCGCCCTCGCGGATCGACGGCGCCGCGTTCAGCGCCGCCTTGACCGACGCTTGGCGCGGCGCATCGCGCATCGCCGGCGCCGGATCGGGGTCCCGCGCCGGCGCCCCCCGGGACGCGCGGTCCGCCGAAGACACGGCGACGTCAGGCGTGGTGACGGGCGCCGGCGGCAGGGGTTTGAAAAACAGGTCGATGCAGGCGCCGCGGTGACCGCCGACAACGCACGCGCCGGCCTCCGCATGGTCGATCTCGCGCGCCAGGCTGACCTGCACGAGGCTGCCGCCGCCGGCGGCGATGGCGGTCAGACCGGCAACGTTGACGCTGTGATCGCCGAGATCAAGCGACAGATCCGCGTTCGCGCCGCGCAGCAGGAAATCCTTGTCGCTGTGCTTGACCAGGCTGCACTCGGCCTCGCAGACAAGCGCAATGCGGGTCCGGTCGCCGCGTTCTCCGATCTGGACGTCGTCAAGGCCGGGGGCGGCGGCGAAGGCGCCGGAGGCCAGGCCAGCGACGCCGACCGCCGCGCCGGCTGAAAGGCCGGCGCGCATGCTCGATAGATCGAAAAGACGGTTGCGGACGCTCATGACGGCCTATGCGCTGAGGCTTTCCGGGCGCTGACCCGGCAGTTAATACACGTTTTTCCGCAGAGTCGGGTCCGCCGGTCAATTGCGGACCCGATGCGGCGGGATCGGGCCCCGCGCCGCTGGGACATTCCCTGGTGGCCCCCTGAAGGACGCCTCCTGAAGAACGCCCCCTGGAGATCGCCCCGGAAAGATCCCTTTCGAACGCCAGAGGGAGGGATGCGCAGGACCGGCCCTCCGCTCCCCAAGCCTGGCGCCATGACCTAATGCCATGACCTAATAACGGCGATAAACGCGCCGGCTGCCGGGTTTGAGATAACCGACGCCCCAATAGTCATAGCACAACAGGGCCACTTCCTCGTACCGCCAGCCGCGCCGGAAAAAGGTCTGGGAGACGACGTCGCAATCGCCGAGATAGGAGCGCCTGTAGAGGTCTCGTCCGAAGCCGACGAAAAGCCAGCCGCCCGGATCGAATCCTGCGTGGTAGACGAAACGCTTTCGCCTCGTCGAATAGTATCCGTGGGGCCGCCTGGGGCCAAACCCCTTATAGCGGACGCGGTCGCGGCGATAATAGCGCCTGTCCCTGCGCCAGTCGTCGTGATAGCCCTGCCGGTAGCCTTGCCTGTAGCCCTGACGGTATCGGCTGTGGCCGTCGCGGTAACGGCGACGATCGACCCGGCGCTGGTCGCGCCGCCCATGGCGGTAAGCGTCGCGATAAATTTCGCGCTTGCGCTCCGCCCGCCGGTGATGGCGGTCGTGGCGCCGGTCGCGACGCCTTTCGGCGCGATCGTCGCGGCGATCGCGACGGTAGTCTTTGCGGTCGTCCCGCCGGTCGCGGCGGTCCGCGCGACGCTCGCCCCGGCGATCGCGGCGGTCGTCGCTGCGGTCGGCGCTGCGGTCGGCGCGCCGCGACGAGCGCTCCCCGCGCCGTTCCGGTTCGGCGTCGGCCATGGCGAGTTGAAACGGCGCGGCGGACGCCGGCGACGCGAGTGATGACGATGCAAGCGAAGACGATGCAAGTGATGATGGGCGCGACGGCGGCGCGGCGCCGTCTTGCGCGAACGCCAGCGGCGCCGTGACGATAAGGACGACAATGACCGCCGCCAGCAGCAGCGCCAGTCGCGGGCGATGACTCGCCAGATTGATTAGTTTTAAGGGCATTCGCTTCTCCACTGTCCCTCAGCGAAGCCCCCGGACCCATGCGCAGTGTGCGCGCCCGTCCGCGCGGCGTCAATCCGCCGCTACAGGATCGTCATCCGCGCAACGCTCTTGAAATAAGGCGAAAACACGGCGAGAATCGTCTGTAAAAGGTTCATGCCGATGCGTATGCTGATAATTGCTGGGGCGATTGCGGCGGCAATGCGGCGAAGCGGGACATCCTGACGCCCATGACGACGATGACAAAAAACGATTTTTCCTTCCTGGAATTCTTCGCCGGCGGAGGCATGGCCCGGCTCGGGCTTGGCGCGAACTGGCGCTGCCTCCTCGCCAACGATATCGATTCGCAGAAATGCGCGGCCTATCGGGACAATTTCGGCGGCGGCCACCTTATCGAAGGCGACATCGCCGCCATCCCTCCCGAGCGTCTGCCCCGCGCGCGCGCCGATCTCGCATGGGGGTCGTTTCCCTGTCAGGACCTGTCGCTGGCGGGCGGGCGCGCCGGCATGACCGGCGCGCGCAGCGGCGCGTTTTACGCCCTGTGGAGGCATATCGAAACGCTGGCCCGCCGCGGCGCGCATCCGCGCGCGATCGCGCTGGAGAACGTCGCCGGGCTCCTGACATCCAATCAGGGCGCGGATTTTCAGACGATCGTCACGCTGATGACCGGCGCCGGCTATCGCGTCACCGCCTGCGTCCTCGACGCCAGCCGGTTCACCCCGCAGTCGCGACCGCGCCTTTTCATCCTCGGCTTCGCGCCCGGCGCCGACGCGCCCGCTTCTCCCGCGCCGGTCGGCGACATCGCGCCGCCGGCGCTGCGCGCCGCCGCGCGCGCCCTGCCGCCGGAGGTCCGGGCGCAATGGTTCTGGCTCGGCGCGGCGCCGCGCGCGAAACGCAACATCCGCCTCGGCGACATTATCGACTGGTCGGCGCCCCGCTGGGACGCGCCGGCGCACACGCGCGCGCTGATCGACATGATGGCGCCGCGGCAGCGCGCGCGGCTCGACGCGCTCGTGCGGTCCGGCGCGCGGCGCGCCGGCGCCGCTTTTCGGCGCACACGGAACGAAAACGGAACGAGCGTGCAGCGACTGGAAGCGCGCTTTGACGGCCTTGCCGGATGCCTGCGCACCCCTGCGGGGGGCTCCTCGCGACAGATCGTCATCGCGGTCGACAGGGGCGCGGTTCGCACCCGCCTCATCTCCCCGCGCGAGGCGGCGCAGCTGATGGGGCTGCCGGATGACTATGTGCTGCCGGCGGGCGCGAACGCGGCGCTCAAGCTGTGCGGCGACGGGGTGTGCGTGCCGGCCGTGCGCTGGCTGGCCGAACACGTGCTGGAGCCGGCGCTCGCCGCGCGCCGCGACCGAAGCTCCATAGGGCAGGCGGCGTAAAGAATGGGCGCCGGTGCAAAGGGGGGTGGCGCAAAGGGGGATGGCGGCGACGTTTTCACCCCGGCGCAACGCTCGGCCGTGATGCGGGCGGTGAAATCATCCGATACGAAGCCGGAAATCGCCTTGCGCAAGGCGCTCTTCGCCCTCGGCTACCGCTACCGGCTCAACGTCAGGACCCTTCCCGGCAAGCCGGATCTGGTCTTTCCAAGGCACGGCGCCGTTATCTTCGTGCACGGATGCTTCTGGCACGGACATGACTGCAAGCGCGGGCGGCGGGTTCCCAAAACCAACCGCGCGTACTGGGTGGACAAGATCGCCCGCAACAAGGCCCGCGACGAAAAAGCAAGGAACGCCCTCACAGCGCTCGGCTGGCGCGTGCTGACGGTGTGGGAGTGCGAGCTGAAAACCCTCGACCCGGCGAGCCTGAAGATCCGGCGGGAGGAAGACTGACCGGCGGCAAAGCCGTAAGGCGGCGGAAAAAAACTTACTCGCGATACGCCGCGTGAACGGAAAATCCGGACTGGTCATACCCAAACACCGCGGCGGCGTCGGGCGTATCCTCCAGAAGGCCGAAAACCTTCTCACGCGCGCGAATGTTGTCGCAACGCTGGGCGAGGTGCTGCAACGGCTTTCCCGTTTCATCGACGATTTCGAAAATATAGGTCGACCTGCGCATAGATGCTCTCCTTGCGCCGCTTCGGCGGGCGCATGATGAATGAACGGCGATGAGCAACAGCGCGGCGAACGGGTTCGGCCCGTTTCTGTTTTACGAGCGACGGCCCCGGATCTTTGCGGCCCGGGATCTTTGCGGCCCGATCTCTTTGCGGTCATGGCCGCACGGACATTCCGCACGCCGATAAGGGCGGCGCCGTCGCGGGGTCGTGCACGATGGATCGTGGACGATGGATGGTGGACGACGGGTCGTGAACGATCACATGCGCCGCAAAGCGTTAAAAAATCGAAAACCGGCGAAACGGCGGCGATGAACTTTTGGAAAGTCCGCCCCCGCCGGGCGCGGCTTTCCCGGCGCCGCTCTGCGGGGCGGCGCCGGATGCGCAAATGCGTCTTACGCGGTCTTTTTTTCAGCGATCCAGCGGTCTATACGCCGTTCCAGGATGGCGAGCGGCAGGGCGCCGCTGCCCAGCACGACGTCGTGGAACGCCTTGATGTCGAACTCGTCGCCCAGCGCCGCTTGCGCCTTCGCCCGGAGATCCAGGATTTTCTGCATGCCGATCTTGTATCCCGTCGCCTGACCGGGAATGACGATATAGCGCCGCACCTCGGAGCGGATCTGACCTTCGGCGGCGGGCGAATTCGCCGTGAAATAGGCGACCGCTTCCTCCTCGGTCCACTCCTTGTCGTGCAGGCCGGTGTCGACGACGAGGCGGATCGCGCGCCAGATTTCAGTGGTCAGCCGGCCGAAATCCGAATACGGATCTTCATAGGCGCCCATTTCCTTGGCCAGGAGTTCGGAGTAAAGCGCCCAACCCTCGACATAGCCGTTGAAAAAGCTCTGCGTCTGGAATTCCGGCACGCCTTCCAGCTCCTGCGCGATCGAAATCTGCATGTGGTGGCCGGGATTGCCTTCATGGTAGGCGATGACTTCCAGTTGCGGGATCGGCATGGAGCCCATATCGGAGAGGTGCGCGTAGAAGACGCCGGGCCGCGAGCCGTCGGGCGCGCCGGGGAAATAATGCTGCGCGCCGCCGTCCTGTTCGCGGAACGCCTCGACGCGCTTGACCACCAGGTCCGCCTTGGGCAGCAGCCCGAAATAATCCGGCAGACGCTCGTTTATGAATGCGAGGTGATCGCGTGCGGCCTGGAGATAGTCCTCGCGGCCTTCATCCGTGTCGGGATAGTAAAATTCCTCTCCCTCGCGCATGTGAACGAAAAACGCCTCCAGGGAGCCGTCGAAACCGACGCGCTCCTTCACGTCCTCCATTTCGGCGCGGATGCGCGCCACTTCCGCGAGGCCGAATGCGTGCACTTCCCCGGGCGTCATGTCGGTCGTGGTCTGGTTGGCGATGCGCTCGGCGTAGTAATCGCGCCCCTGCGGCAGCTTCCACACGCCGGTCGCAACCTCGTCCGCATTCGGCATGTCTTCCTCCATCCAGGCGATCAGCGCCTCGTAGGAAGGCTCGAAAGAAGACGTCAGCGCCGCCTCGGCCGCGGCGCGCAGCGCGTCCGCGCGCGCATCGTCGATCGCGCCGCCTTCGACCAGGGCGTCGATCTTGGCGTTGGCGTCGGCCCACAGGGGCGACGCGCCCTCGCCGCCGAACGGCGCGCCGGACAGAAGCTTGCGGCATTCGTCGATCACCGCCTCGAAGGCGAATTTCGGCGGCCGCACGCCCTCGCTCGCGCCCAGCTTCGAGCGCTCGACCAGTTGATCGATCAGCCGCGAGACGCCCCCGATCCGCGCGATATACGCCTCCATGTCGGAGACGTCGTCGACGCGGTGAAAATTGATCATGAAGTTGGGCAGGAACGAATGGGCGCCGGACATCTGGTTAAAGACGAATTCCCGGCGGCGATACGGGGCTTCGGCCTCCGCCTGCTGAAGATTGTAAACCCAGATGTCGTATGACAGCTGCGCCGCGGGGGTCAGCAGGTCGTAGTCGAAGTTTTCCCGCAGGTCCGCCACGGTCTTGCGGCGCCATTCGAGCTGCACGTCCTCGGCGGCTTCCGATCCGTCGTCGATCTTGTCGTAATCATCCTTGCGCCCGAGCTGGGTCTTGAGGATCGGAGAAAAGTCGAGTTCTTCTTCATACTTGGCCGCGAACCATTTGTTGAGGCGCGCGGTTTCGGCCGCGACCGCTTCGGCGTCCGGCGCGGCCCGCTCCTCGCCCGCCGGGCCGGACCGCGCCGGCGCGTCGCCGCCCTGTCCGCAGGAGGAAAGCAAGGCGGTCCCCAACAGGGTTCCCATCAGGGCGGCGAGTAGGCGTGCGCGCATTCGAAAAGCTCCTTGATTGTCGCATCGTTCGCGAATTCGGCGGCAACCTAGCCGACTTCGCGGTCCATGCAAAATCCGGCTGCGAAAAAAGCGGCGCCCGGAAGGAACGCCGCTTTATCCGCCGCCGTCAGCCTTGAAGCGCGGGAAGCGCCTAGAACGCCTCCGCCGGCAGCGCCATCATGGAGTCGGCGCCGGCTTTGAGCTTGGCGAGATGGGCCTTGACGTCAGGCAGGATGCGCTCAAGGAAATAGCGCCCCGTGATCAGTTTGTTGGCGAAGAAATCGTCCGCATCGCCCGCCGCCTTGCGCTCCAGCGCGGCCTTGGCGAGCTGCGCCCAGCCATGCGCGAGGCACAGAAGCGCGACCATGTGCAGATAGTCCATCGAGCCCGCGCCGGCGTTGTCCGGGTTCTGCATCGCGTTCGCCATGAACCACTGCGTCGCCTCCTGAACATCGGCCTTGGCAGCGTCGAGGCCGTCGAGGTAAGGCTTCAGCTCCTCATTACCCTGATTGTCGTTCACGAAGGCGTCGATTTCGGCGAAGAACGCCATGATCGCCCGGCCGCCGTCCTTGGGCAGCTTGCGGCCCACGAGATCGAGCGCCTGGACGCCGTTGGTGCCTTCGTAGATCATGGCGATGCGGGCGTCGCGCACGAATTGCTCCAGCCCCCATTCGGCGGTGTAGCCGGACCCGCCAAGCACCTGCTGCGCGGTCGAGGCGTGCCAGAAGCCTTTCTCCGTGAGGTAGGCTTTCAGGACCGGCGTCATCAGGCCGAGAATGTCGTCCGCCCGCACGCGGGTTTCCTCGTCCTCGGACTTGTGATGCATGTCGGCCTGGAGGGCGGACCAGTACATCCAGGCGCGTCCGCCCTCGATCGTCGCGCGCTGATCCATCAGCATGCGGCGCACGTCCGGATGGACGATGATCGGGTCCGCCGCCTTGTCGGGCGCCTTCGGACCGGTCAGGGACCGGCCCTGGACGCGGTCGCGGGCGAATTCGGAAGCGTTCTGATAAGCGACCTCGGAAATCGCCAGCCCCTGCACCGCAACGCCGAGGCGCGCCTCGTTCATCATCGTGAACATCGCCTTGAGGCCCTTGTTCTCCTCGCCGATGAGCCAGCCCGTCGCCTCATCGTAATTCATGACGCAGGTGGCGTTGCCGTGGATTCCCATCTTGCTTTCAAGGCCGCCGCACTGGACCCCGTTGCGCGCGCCGAGAGAGCCGTCTTCATTGACGAGGAATTTCGGCGCGACAAAAAGCGAAATGCCCTTCACGCCCTCCGGCGCGCCCTCGATCCGCGCCAGGACGAGATGGATGATGTTGTCGGTCAGATCGTGTTCGCCGGCGGAGATCCAGATCTTCTGTCCGGAAATTTTGTAGGAGCCGTCCGGCTGCGGAACGGCCTTGGTCCGCAACAGCCCCAGATCCGTGCCGCAATGGGGCTCGGTCAGGTTCATCGTGCCGCCCCATTCGCCGGTGACCATCTTCGGCAGGTAGGTCTGTTTCTGGGCGTCGTCGCCATGGGCGTGGATCGCCAGCGCCGCGCCCATGGCGAGGCCGGGATACATGCCGAACGCCATATTGGCGCTCGAAACCATCTCGTTGACGGCGATCGAGAGAATGTAGGGAAGACCCTGCCCGCCATAGGCCGGATCGAAGGAGAGCCCCTGCCAGCCGCCCTCGGAGAAGGTCTTGTAGGCGTCCTTGAACCCGGTCGGCGTCGTCACGGAGGCGTCGTCATGGCGGGTGCAGCCTTCCTCGTCGCCGATATGATTGAGCGGGTGCAGGACGTTGGCGGCGAGCTTGGCGCCCTCCTCCAGAATCGCCTCGACGACATCGTCCGTCGCTTCCGAAAAACCCGGCAGGTTTGAATATTTCGATATCTGCAAGACGTCGTTGAGGACGAATTGCATGTCTTTTACGGGGGCGGCGTAAGTCGTCATGTCAGGTCTTCTCCACCATTCGATCGATAATCCAAGGCACAACCTATCGCGCTCCAAGGGCCGGCGAAAGCGCAGAACGCAGCCGGCGCGCTGATACACGCGGTCGCGGCGTCCCCGGCCCACCCGAACCGCCCCAGCCCCGAACTGCCGGCGCGCGATCGCGGGCGCGCACGAAACGCTGGGTCGCCCAAGGCGAATCGGCCTTAACATCGTCAAGGGCGAAAATGTCGGGTGACGCCGGGCCGTCAGGGGAAAAATCGTTAACGTTTGGTGTTTGCGCCCTCCCCGAAGCAGCTTAACGAATTGTCGCTCAACTGCGCGTTGTTCGTAGAAGCGCGAAACCATCAAGGCGGGGGCGGCGCGCGCCCGCCGGCAATAAGAGGCGGTGGAAGCCATGAAGTCGAGCGCCCCATGGAGCGTGAAGGGGATCGAGCGCGATGCGCGCGAGACGGCCAAGGAAGCGGCCAGACGCCAGGGCATGACCGTTGGCGAATGGCTCAATCAGATGATCTATACCGCAGGCGATCCGGAAGCGTCCGACGGCGAGATCGAGGGCCTGAAACTGCGCGATCTCGTCACCGCCATCGAACATCTGCACAAACGGCTGGCCGACGCCGACGCGAAAAGCGGCGAGGCGCTCAACGACCTGACGCGTCAATTCGGCGGCGTGGTCGAGCGGCTGCAGCGGCTTGAACGGATCAAGCCGGCGGACGGAGGTCAGACGCAGGGCGGAGACTACGACGCCCTCGCGGCGCGGCTGACGAAACTGGAGGAAAAAGGCGGCGACCGCCAGCGCGTCGCGGCGCTGCAGGCGCTGGAGAAAGCGGTCGGCCAGGTGGCGGTGCAGTTCAACACCGCGCATCAGGAATCGCTTCGCCGCCTCGACGCGACCGAACAGCAGATGCAGCAGCTCGGCGAACGCATCGACAGTCTCGGCGAAACGCGGCCTGCGGGCGCCGGCCCGGACAATACCGGGGCCCTGCTCACGGCGGTCGAAGGGCTCAGCAAGCGGGTCGCGCGCGCCGAGGCCGTCGCCGAGGAAGCGGCGAAGCTCCGCGAGGATGCAATGGCGGCGGCCGATCCGGACTTCGTCGAGCGCACCGGCGAACGCCTGCGCGTCCTGGGCGACGAGATCAAGCGCGGCGGCGACCAGATCCGCAGTCTCGAAACCGCGTTGGCGAAGATCGGCGATCAGATCGAGGCGGCGGAAAAGCGCAGCGCCGACGGCGTACAGAAAGTAACGGAGACCATCGCCGAATTGCGCCGCAGCTTCACCGCCGGAGAAGGCGCGCAGGACGCGGGGGGTCGCGCGGAGCCGGACCACGCAACCATTGTTGAAATCGCCGTCGCCGCGGCCCGGCAAACCACCGAATCGCATATCGGCGATCTGCAAAGCGCCGTGCGCGAGGTTGCGAGCCGGCTGGAGCGCGGCGCCGCCGCGGCCCCGGCATATGACGCCCGACCCGAGCACGCTCTGGCGGAAGACCATGGAGAAGACGCCGCTCCGGAAGACGCAACGCCGCAAGGCGCCCCGGAAGAGACCGCCTGGCCGGAAAGCGTTCTGCGCGACGGCGCGCGGGAAAGCGACGACGACGATGCAGGCGTCATCGATCCGTTCAGTTTTTCCGAAGCCGAGTTCGACGACCTCGCCGGCGAGCCGGACAAAAGCGAAGCCGCCGGCAAATCGTTTGACGATTTCGCCTTCGATCTCGACGATGACGACGCCGACCGCGCGTCAGGCGAGATCGCGGCCGACAAGAACGAGGACGGCGCGCAAGCGAGCGACGCCGACGACCCGATGGCGGAAATCGCCGAACCGGGCGCGGCCATGGAAGCGCCGGGCGATGCGGACGCGGCCCCGCGCGAGGATCGTCCCGAAGACCGCTCCGAAGACCGCCTGGAGGACCGCTACGACGACCTTGACGACATTCTCGCCGATCTTGATTCTGCGGAGTCCCGCGGCGACCGCCGCGCCGAGGACGAAGATGCGACGCGTCGCGCGGCGACCCGCGCTTTTGCGGCGCCGCAGCCGGCGACGCTGTCGCAGCGCCTGCAGGGCGGGTCGGACGCCGACGGCGCTGAAATCGACCCATCCGGCGGCGCGCGGGAAGGCCAGCCGCGCCCGACGCGGCGGAACCTGACGGCGAAGCAAAAGGCCATCCTCGCCGCCCGGGCGCGCCAGAAACGCAAGGCGGCCGGACAGGCCGTCAAGACGAAACCGGCCACCGTCAAAGGGTCGCTGCATATGGACGATGCGTCCGGGGACGGTTTCGGCGGCCAGGACGCAAGGGCGTTCCGCGCGCCCGGCGAAAGCGCCGCCGAGCGCGATCTTCTCGCCCGGGAAGACGATCCGTCATCGGACGACGCCGGCGGCGGATTCGGCGCCTCGGCGATAAAATGGATGAAGGCGCGGGTTTCCCGAGGCGGGGAGCGCGGCAAATCGGAACAGTCCGAACGCGGCGCCCGGGCGCCGGCCGGCGGCGCATACGCCCGCGACAGCGCATATGGCCGCGACGGCGGCGAAGAGGATTTCGACAGCGAGGAAAGCGGCGAGCGCAGCCGCGCGCAGCCGGCTTTCGCCGCCCTGAAAGGCGCCCCCAGCGCGCGCCCGCTCACGCTCGCCCTGGGCGGCGCCACCCTGCTCGCGCTCGGGGCGCTGTTCTTTCTGGTCAAGGATGTCTTCTTCAAGCCCGACGCTGATGCGCCGGCGCCAGCCGTCGCCGCCGCGCCCGCCGCGCGCCCAACGCCGCAACAGGCCCCGCGAGAGACGGCCCGACAGGGCGCGCAGGACGACGCGGATGCGTCGGCGTCGACCCAAACCGCATCCGGCCTGGACGCGCCCGCCGCCGGCGCAAGCGCGGACGGCGACAGCGTGATCAGCCCGCGGACGCTTTACATGGAAAGTATTTCCGCCCTCAACGCCGCAGACTCGCCGGAAGCCGCGGCCGCGGCGATCGCCAAGCTTGAGGAAGCCGCGGCGCTCGGCCATCCGCCGGCGCAGCTTCAGCTCGGCGAACTCTACAAGACGGGCCAGGGCGTCGAGCAGGATCTGGGGCAGGCGCGGATCTGGTTTCGTCGCTCCGCCAACGGCGGCAACGTCCTCGCCATGCACCGCATCGGCGTGATGACCGCGCGCGGCGACGGCGGACCGGCGGACCCGCAGGCCGCGGTCACCTGGTTCGAGCGCGCCGCCAATCGCGGCCTCGTCGATTCGCAATACAATCTCGGCGCTATTTTCCACCCGACGGAGACCGGCGGCGCCGGCGTCCAGGACGCGGGCGAGGCGTATTACTGGTATTCGCTGGCGTCGCGGAACGGGGACGCACAGGCCGAACCGCTCGCCGCCGGCGTCTCGGGCGCGCTCAGCGCCGCGGAGCGTCAGGAAATCGACCGCCGGGTGACGTCCTGGAAAGCCGAGGAGCCCGACCCGGTCGCCAACGAAGTCGCGCCGACGGGATAACCGGAAGGGACCGGCGTCCCGATCCGGCGCCGCCGCCAAGCAACACGGCGCCGCGGGGGGATAGCACCGCCTTGCGCTTGATTGCGGGCGCAGATAACCAGATACGCAATTGTTCTGTTTTTCCGGTCGTTCCGTTTTTCCGGCGTAGTCCTGATGCAACTCTATCTCCCCATCGCGGAGATGCCCGTCGACCCCCTGGTGGTTATCTTCATGGGCGCGGCCGTCGGTTTCCTGTCCGGCATGTTCGGCGTCGGCGGCGGCTTCCTCATGACCCCGCTGCTGATTTTCTACGGCATCCCGCCCGCCGTCGCGGTCGGCACGGAAGCCTCGCAGATCGTCGCCTCGTCCGTGTCCGGCGTGCTCGCGCATCTGAAGCGCAAGACCGTGGACTTTCACATGGGCGGCTTTCTCGTCCTCGGCGGCGGCGTCGGCGCCGCGGTCGGTATCGCGATTTTCCGTCATCTGCGCGCGGCCGGCCAGGTGGAGATCCTGATCTCGCTTTCCTATGTGGCGTTTCTGTCCGTGGTCGGCGGATTGATGCTGGTGGAAAGCGCGCGCGCCCTGCTGCGCTCGCCGGAGGACAAGCCGAAGCGGCGCAAGCGGCGCAGCGTCGCCTGGATGGCGGCGATGCCGTTTGCGATGCGGTTCCGGCGGTCGCAGCTTTACATCAGTCCGATCCCGCCGATCTTTCTCGGCTTCTGCGTCGGCGTGCTCGCCGCGATCATGGGCGTCGGCGGCGGCTTCATCATGGTGCCGGCGATGCTCTATATCCTTAACATGCCGACCAACGTGGTGGTCGGCACGTCCCTGTTCCAGATCATTTTCGTCACCGCCATCGCAACGGTGCTGCACGCGGCGGCGAACCAGACCGTCGACGTCATCCTCGCCCTGCTGCTGCTGACCGGCGGCGTCGTCGGCGCCCAGATCGGCGCGCGCGTCGGCGTTCGCCTGCGCGGCGAGCAGTTGCGCGCGCTCCTGGCGCTGATCGTGCTGGCGGTCTGCGCCCGGCTCATGATGGACCTGACCCTGCCGCCGGAATCGCTGTTCGTGATCGAGGCGGCCCAATGAGACGGATCGCCTGCCTCCCCCTCTCTCTCGCCATCGCCCTGCATGGCGCCGTCGGCGCGACCGCCGCGGCGCAGGATGCGGGCGCGGCCCCCGACATCGCGATCGCCCTCACCGACGAGCGCGTTGACGTCGACACCGGCTTCACCGGCGCGACGCTGACGCTGTTCGGCGCGGTGTCGGGCGTTGCGGACCCGACGACGGTCGACATTATCGCCATCGTCAGCGGACCGCAGACGCGGTTCCTGATCCGCAAGCTGGAACAGCGCAACCTGATCTGGACCCCCGGCGCGCCGCGCCGGATCGACAACGCGCCGGGTCTTTACATATCGAGCGCGACCCGTCCGATCGGGGATATTGCGCCGCTGCCCGACCAGGCGGCGTTTCGTCTCGGCGCCGATCATCTGACCGTTTCGGTCGCCGCGCCGCGGCCGGAGGGCGCGAACGCCGAAGGGGACGACGGCGACGCGGCGAGCGAGGATCTCTACCGCAACGCCTTCCTGACCGAGATCGAGGAACTTGGCCTTTACCGGGACGCGGTGGGCGGGGTCGATTTCAAAAAGGGAGGGCTGTTCGCCGTCAATGTCGACCTGCCGGCGACGACGCCGGTCGGCGAGTATTCGGTGGCGGTTTATCTCTACCGGGACGGCCTGCTGCTCGGACAGGACGCGGCCACGCTTTCCGTCAACAAGGTCGGGCTGGAGCGTCAGATCTACGACCTCGCCCATGAACGGCCGGTCACCTACGGATTATTGTGCGTTGCAATGTCGCTGATCGCCGGCTGGGCGGCGTCGGTTGCGTTCCGCAAGTAACTGGGACAATCTCGCCAGTCCGTAGCGCGAGGGGGGAGGGGCGCCAATCCGCAACGCCCTGCCTTGCGTAGTTTCGTTTTGCGTACTGAAATGTTCACTGAATAGCGGTTTGACGTTGTAGACCATGGGCGATGCGAAACAGGAAGAAATGACGCGGCTCGGCCTTCTCGGCCTTGCGCCCTTCATCGCCGGCGCGCTCGCCGTCTGGCTCAGCCCGTGGCTCCTGCCCGCGCATGTCGCCCTCGATTTTCACCAGATGACGCTCGCCTATGGCGGGATCATCGTCGCTTACATGGCCGGCATGGGCGCGGGCGCGATGTTGGCGCCGTCACAGAGCGGGCAGCGCAGTTTCCTGCCGGGCATGCTGGCCGCGATCGCCGCCTTTGTCTTCATCCTGCCGCCGGGAACGTTCTTTTTCTCCATCGGCGCGGCGTGGCGCCATCTCGTGATCGTCCTGTTACTGATTTACCTGCTGCTGCGCGATCTGTCCGCCGTGCGCATGGGGGAGTTTCCGGGCTGGTATGCGCCCCTGCGCATCCGCCTGACCTTCTGGGCCTGCGCCGCGCTGTTATTGATCGTGGTCCGTCTCTTCCTTTGGGGCTATTATTAAGTCCCTGGCGCGCCAGCGTCATTGACGGGAGCCCCGATGGACGCCAGCGCCCTCGACCAGCTTGTCATCGCCATGGACCCGCGCGCGCAGGCCGCCCTCGCCGCAGCGCTGTTCACCATGATGTACGCGATCGCGCTCGGCCTGCGGGTGGATCATTTCTCGTTTCTGCGCTCGGACCCGAAGCATTTCTACGGCGGGCTGGCGGCGCAGATCCTCGCCCTTCCCGCGCTCACCATCGCCCTCGCCGCGCTCCTGCGGCCGGCGCCGTCCATTGCCCTCGGCATGATCGTGGTCGCCGCCTGTCCCGGCGGGAATGTCTCGAATTTCATGAGCTACGCGGCCCGCGGCGACGCCGCTTTCTCGGTTTCCCTGACGGCGGCCTCCAGCGTTATCGCCGCCCTGTGGACGCCGGCGGCGATCCTGCTGTGGTCGGACCTGTACCCGCCGACGGCCGATCTTCTGGCCGAAATCGATTTCGACCGCGCCGCTTTCGTCTTGCAGACGACCCTCCTGCTCGCCGCGCCCCTGTCGCTCGGCATGGCGACCGCCTACTGGCGCCGCGACATCGCCGAGAGGGCGCGCAAGCCCCTCGCCTTCGCCGGCGCGGCCGTCCTCGCGGCCGTGGTGATCCACGGCAGCATCGGGTTCTGGCCTGTCCTGGCCGAGGGATGGGCGCTGATCATGGTTCCCGTCGTCATGCACAATGCGCTCGCCTTCGTCCTCGGCGCCGGGGCCGGCCGGCTCCTGCGCGCGCCCGCGGCGCGGCGCCGCTCGCTGGCGCTTGAGGTCGGCATCCAGAACGCCGGGCTCGCCATCGTTCTTCTCGTCGCGCCGTTGCAGGGCCTCGGCGGGGCCGCCGCCATCGCCGCTGTATGGGGCGTTTGGCACCTCTTTTCGGGAAGCGCTATGGTGGCGCTCTACCGTTTCATCGACCGAAGAAAGGAGCGCGCCTTATGAGCTTCGACGTCAAGATAACGGGCGGCCTTCTTTATGACGGCGACGGCGGCGCGCCCGTGCGCGCCGATATCGGCGTCAGGGAAGGACGCATCGCGGAGATCGGCGCCTGCGCCGCGGCGGCGGACCGGGTGATCGACGCCGACGGCGCGATCGTCGCGCCCGGCTTCATCGATCTGCACACCCATTACGACGGCCAGGCGTCCTGGGACGAGGAACTGAAACCCTCCGTCAATCACGGCGTGACGACCGTCCTCATGGGCAATTGCGGCGTCGGCTTCGCCCCGGTGCGCAAGACCGATCACGACCGCCTGATCCGCCTGATGGAGGGCGTGGAGGATATTCCGGGCACGGCCCTGCACGAAGGCTTGCGCTGGGGCTGGGAGAGTTTCGCGGAATACATGGACGCCCTCGACGCCATGCCGCACACGATCGATTTCGCGGTCATGGCGCCGCACGACCCGGTGCGCGTCTATGCGATGGGCGAACGGGCGAGCGCCTTCGAGCCGTCCACGGACGACGACATCGCCATGATGCGCGCGCTTGTGAGCGAGGCGCTGGACGCAGGCGCGGCGGGCTTTTCCATTGGGCGCACCGACGTTCATCGCACCGCGGACGGCGACTGGACGCCGAGCGCGGAAGCCAGCGTAAAGGAACTGACGGGCGTCGCCGAGGCGTTCAGGGGACGCGACAGGGGCGTGATGCAGATCGTCTGCGACTTCAATCTGGAGCGCGAGGGCGATCAGTTCGACGAGGAGTTCGCCGTTATCGAGGCCTTCGTACGCGCCGGGGGGCGGCCCGCCTCGATCTCGCTGATGCAGCGGGACATGGCGCCGGACCAGTGGCGGCGGATTCTTCGGTCTACGGAACGCCTCAACGCGGACGGCGTCGATTTCCGGGTGCAGGTCGCGCCGCGCGCCATCGGGGTTTTCAACGGCCTGCAATGCACCTTCCATCCGCTGATGGCGCAGCCGAGCTACATCGCCATCAAGGACAGGCCGCTGGCGGAACGCGTCGCGATCATGCGCGATCCGTCCTTCCGGGAAAAATGCCTTGCCGAAACGCCGGTCAGGCTGGCGGGAGAAGGCTCGTCCGTACCGCCCATCGCCGACACCATGATCGCCGCCATCGAACTGGTGGCGAACAAACTCTTCCGCCTTGGAGAAACGCCGGATTATGAGCAGCCCGCGGCGCAATCCCTCGGCGAGGAAGCGCGGCGCGACGGCGTTTGCGCCATGGAAAAGCTCTATGACGTCATGCTGGAGCGCGACGGACGCCAGCTCATCTATTTTCCGATCTACAACTACACCGAGTTCAACTACGAAAACGTCCGCACCATGCTGACCCACCCCAACGCCATGCTCGGCCTGTCCGACGGCGGCGCCCATGTGGGCACGATCTGCGACGCAAGCTTTCCGACTTATCTCCTCAGCCACTGGTGCCGCGACCGCGATCACGGACAGATCCCGCTCGCCCGCGCGATCCGGATGCTCACCGCCGACGCCGCGGACTATCTCGGGCTTGCCGACCGCGGACGGCTGACAGTCGGCGCGCGGGCCGACATCAACGTCATCGACCATGACACCTTACGCCTCGGCGCGCCGGAGATGATCCGCGATTTGCCCGCGGGCGGACAGCGCCTCGTCCAGCCGGTCAGCGGCTATCGCGCGACGCTGGTCGCCGGAGCGCCGGTCATCGTCAACGATCAGGTCACGGACGCGCGGCCCGGACGGCTGGTGCGGTTCAACTAGGCCGTCACGTTATGAACTTCGCTTTCGACACCGTCCCGAACATCCTCTTCGAAACCGGGGCCGCGGCGCGCCTCGGCGACATCGTCCGTCCCCGCATGAAGCGGCCCGCCTTCGTCACCGACAAGGGGGTGGTCGCCGCCGGGCTGACCGAAGCGGCCCTCGCGAGCCTCGACAGGGCGGGCCTCGACGCGATCCTGATCGACACGATCGAAGCGGACCCGCCCGCCGCCGTCGTCAAGGCCGCGGTCGACGCCGCGACGGCTCACGGGGCCGACGGCGTGATCGGCTTCGGCGGCGGCTCGTCCATGGACACGGCGAAAATCATCGCGGTGCTGATCAAGTCGGCGCAGCGTCTCGAAGACATATACGGCATGGACAATGTCGAGGGCGCGCGCAGCCCCCTGATCCTGGCGCCGACGACCGCCGGCACCGGTTCGGAAGTCACCAACATCGCCGTCATCACGACGCAGGACGATCAGAAAACCGGCATTGTCGCGCCGCAGCTTTACGCCGACATGGCGCTGCTCGACGCCGCGCTGACCCTTTCCATGCCCCGCCATGTGACGGCGGCGACGGGCGTCGACGCCATGGTTCACGCGATTGAGGCGTATACGACGAAACTGAAAAAGAACCCGATTTCCGACGCGCTGGCGACGAAGGCGCTGGCCCTGTTGTCGTCGAACATCGTGCGCGCCTGCGAGACGCCGGACGACCTCGCCGCGCGCGAAGCGATGCTGCTCGGCGCCATGCTCGCCGGACAGGCCTTCGCCAACGCTCCCTGCGCGGCGGTGCACGCCCTCGCCTATCCCCTGGGCGTTCATTTCCACGTGCCCCACGGCCTCGCCAATTCGCTGATGCTGGCGCCGGTCCTGCGCTTCAACGCGCCGGCGACCGGCGATCTCTATGCGGAGCTTGGCCCGTGCGTCGGCGCGCGGCCGGACGCGGAAGCTTTCATCGAGACCCTGACGGCCGTCTGCGCGGCGACCGGCGTCAAACAGCGCCTGTCCGAGGTCGGCGTTTCCCACAACGCCCTGCCCCGTCTCGCCGAGGACGCGGTCAAGATCGAGCGGCTGATGAAGAACAACCCGCGCGAGGTGACCTATGAGGACGCCCTGCGGCTGTATACGGAGGTTCTCTGATGGCGAAGGAACGCGCCGTCCGCGCGGACTACAGGCATCTCGCCCCGATCCAGACCCGCTGGGCGGACAACGACATTTACGGCCACGTGAACAATGTCGTCTATTACAGCTATTTCGACACCATCGTGAACGGCTACCTGGTCGAGGCGGGCGCCCTGGACATGCATGAAGGGGAAGTCATCGGCCTCGTCGTCGAGACGGGCTGCGCGTATTTCGCCCCCGCGGCCTTTCCCGACGCGCTTGAGGGAGCATTGCGGGTCGCTCATATCGGAACGTCCTCGGTGCGCTATGAACTGGCGATTTTCAGGCGCGGCGTGGCGGAAGCTGTCGCAGAAGGGCGCTTTACGCATGTTTACGTCAATCGCGCGACGCGCCGACCGACGCCCCTGCCTCCGGCTCTGCGCGCCGCCCTGGAGGCGGTGCGCGCAGACGCCGGCCATCCGTCAAACCGTTGAAAACAGGCTCGCCTTTTCTTTCCTTCGACCCTTTGATAGACCCTCCGCAAAAGACAATAAAAGGGGCTGACGGAAACGGTCATGAGCGTCATCGAAAGCAGGATCGACCCCCGTTCGGAAGGGTTCGCCGCGAACGCCGCGGCGATGCGCGCGCTGGTCGCGACGCTGCGCGAGACCATGGACCGCATCGCCGAGGGCGGGGGCGCGCGATACGCCGAGCGGCACAAGGCGCGAGGCAAGCTGCTCGCGCGCGAGCGCATCGCCCGTCTTCTCGATCCCGGCGCGCCGTTTCTGGAAATCGGACAGTTCGCCGCATGGGGAATGTATTCGGGCGACGTCTACGCGGCCGGCGTCATCGCCGGGATCGGCCGCGTGGCCGGCGTTGAATGCATGATCGTCGCCAACGATCCCACCGTCAAAGGCGGCGCCTATCATCCGATGACCGTGAAAAAGCATCTGCGCGCGCAGGAGATCGCGCAGAAAAACCGTCTGCCGTGCATCTACCTGGTCGAATCCGGCGGCGCGTTCCTGCCCATGCAGGATGAGGTTTTTCCGGATAAGGACGATTTCGGCCGCATCTTCTACAACCAGGCGCAGATGTCCGCGCAAGGCATTCCCCAGATCGCCGTCGTCCACGGCAGTTGCACCGCCGGCGGCGCCTATGTGCCCGCCATGTCCGACGAGGCGGTCATCGTCAAGAAACAGGGAACGATCTTTCTCGGCGGCCCGCCGCTGGTCAAGGCGGCGACCGGCGAAGTGGTGAGCGCGGAAGACCTGGGCGGCGGCGACGTTCACACGCGCGAGTCCGGTGTCGCCGACCACCTCGCCGAAGACGACGATCACGCGCTCGGCCTGGCGCGGCGCATCGTCTCCCGGCTCAACTGGACAAAGTCCGTTCCGGTTGCGACCGCCGATCCCGTCGCGCCGCTTTACGACGCACAGGAACTTTACGGCGTCGTCGAGGCCGACCCGAGAAAACCCTATGACGCGCGCGAGATCATCGCGCGGCTCGTCGACGGCTCCGCGTTCGACGAATTCAAGCCGCTCTACGGCTCGACGCTGGTGACGGGCTTTGCGCGCCTGCACGGATTCCCCGTCGGCGTTCTCGCCAATAACGGCATCCTCTTTTCCGACAGCGCCCTGAAAGGCGCGCATTTCATCGAGCTGTGCGCCCAGCGCAAGACGCCGTTGATCTTTCTACAGAACATTACCGGCTTCATGGTCGGCAGGTCGGCTGAGGCGGGCGGCATCGCCAAGGACGGCGCCAAGCTCGTCGCCGCCGTCGCCACCGCCGCGACGCCGAAATTCACCGTCGTCGTCGGCGGGTCCTACGGCGCGGGCAATTACGGCATGTGCGGGCGGGCCTACGGGCCGCGCTTCATGTTTATGTGGCCGAACGCCCGCATCTCGGTGATGGGCGGCGAACAGGCGGCCAACGTCCTTGCGACCGTCCGCCGGGACGGCGCCGCGGCGAAAGGCGAGGACTGGCCGGCGGCGGAGGAAGACGCGTTCAAGGCGAAGATCCGCGCCGACTACGAAGCGCAGGGTTCGCCCTATTACTCTTCCGCCCGGCTCTGGGACGACGGCGTGATCGACCCGGCGCAGACCCGCGACGTTCTGGGGCTTTGTCTTTCGGCGTCCATGAACGCGCCCATCGAAGAGACGTCCTTCGGCGTCTTCAGGATGTAAGGATTGATCAGATGACAGAACAGGTTCTCATCACCACCATCGACAGCCGGGGCGTCGCGCGCCTTACCCTTAACCGTCCCGACGTGCGCAACGCCTTCAATGAAGAAATGATCCATCAGATCTGCGACGCCGTCGGCCGGTTCAACAACGACCCCAATGTCCGCGCCGTGGTGATGACCGGCGCGGGCGGCGCCTTTTCCGCCGGCGCGGACCTCAACATGATGCAGCAGGCGGCGAGTTACTCTCCCGCGGAGAACAAGGACGACGCCCGCCGCCTCGCGCATATGCTCCAGGCGATCTATCACTCGCCGAAACCGACCGTGGCGCTGGTCAACGGTCCGGCCATGGGCGGCGGGCTCGGCCTCGTCGCCGCCTGCGACATTGCGATCGGCGCGGAGGAAGCGTTCTTCGCCCTGACCGAGGTGCGGCTCGGCCTGATCCCGGCGGTGATCTCGCCTTTCGTCGTACACGCCATCGGCATGCGCCAGGCGCGGCGGTATTTTCTGACCGGGGAACGGTTCGACGCTGGCGCGGCCGAGGCGATGGGCCTTCTGCATATGCGCGCCCCCGCGGCCGATCTGGGCGACGCCCTGGAAGCGGTTCTGGCAAATCTCCTGAAGGGCGCGCCGGAAGCGCAGTTCGAGGCGAAAGAGCTTATCCGCCGGGTGAAATACGAACACATCAATGAGAACCTGCTGAACGACGTCGCGGAGCGGATCGCCCGGCGCCGGGCCAGCGCCGAGGGCAAGGAGGGCGTGGCGGCCTTCCTCGAAAAACGCAGCCCGGCCTGGCGCGACAACTGACATGTTCAAGAAAATCCTTATCGCCAATCGTGGGGAAATCGCCGTCCGCATCGCGCGCACGGCCCGGCGCATGGGCGTTGAGACGGTTGCGGTCTATTCGGATGCGGACAAAGGGGCGCCTCATATGCGCGCCTGCGACGAAGCCGTCCGCATCGGCCCGGCGCCGGCGGCGGAAAGTTATCTGAAGGCGGACGCGATCGTTGACGCCGTCAACCGGACGGGCGCTGAGGCGGTTCACCCCGGCTACGGCTTCCTGTCGGAGAACGCCGATTTCGCCGACCGGCTGGAACAGGCCGGGACCGTCTTTATCGGCCCGGCGGCGGAAACGATCCGCGCCATGGGCTCGAAATCGGCGGCGAAAGACCTGATGGAGGCGGCGGGCGTGCCGACGACGCCCGGTTATCAGGGAGCGGATCAGTCCCTGGAGACCTTCCGCGCAGAAGCGCGCCGCATCGGGTACCCGGTGCTGTTGAAGGCGACGGCGGGGGGCGGCGGCAAAGGGATGCGCCTCGTCGAACGGGAAAGCGAGCTGGAAGATGCGCTGGAGTCGGCCCGGCGCGAAGCCGCGTCGGCGTTCGGCGACGACCGTTTCCTGATCGAAAAATACATCGCGCGCGCGCGTCACCTGGAAGTGCAGGTCTTCGGCGACGGCCGGGGCGGGATCGTGCATCTTTTCGAACGCGACTGCTCGGTACAAAGGCGGCATCAGAAAGTGATCGAGGAAGCGCCGGCGCCGAACCTGCCTGCTCATGTGCGCCGGAACCTGTTGCAGGCCGGCGTCAATGCTGGCCGGGCGGTCGGCTATCGCGGCGCGGGAACGGTGGAGTTTCTCTATGACGAGAAGGAAGAAGCCGTTTACTTCATGGAAATGAACACGCGGCTTCAGGTCGAACATCCGGTTTCGGAGATGATCACCGGCCTCGATTTCGTCGAATGGCAGTTGCGCATCGCCGCGGGCGAGGCCCTGCCCCTGGCGCAGGAGGCGATTACCGAACATGGCTGGGCCTTCGAGGCCCGTCTCTATGCAGAAAATCCGGACCAGGATTTCGCACCGTCGACCGGGGCGCTGACGACGCTGCGCCTGCCTTACGAACATGCGCGCATCGATTCCGGCGTCGAGCAGGGTCAGGCGATTACGCCCTATTACGACCCGATGATCGCCAAGCTCGTCACGCGGGGCGAAACCCGGGAAGAGGCGCTCGCGGCCATGCGCGCCACGCTCATGCGGACCCGCGTCGCTGGACTGGAAACCAACGCCAGTTTTCTCCACGCCCTCGCCGCCGCGCCGGCCTTCGCCGCCGGGGAGATTTCAACGCGGTTTATCGACGATCATCGCGACGCCCTGTTCGAGGCCGCCGGGGCCGGTCCGGCCGTCTGGGCGGCGGCGGCGCTGTGGAAACGGGCGCGGCGCCCCGGCCCGGCGCGCGATCCCTGGACATCGCTTGCGGGCTTCAGGCTGAACCGTCCGTATCATGAAATTCTCTGGATCCAGTATGAGGGCGCGCCGGCGCTGTTGCGGCTGCATGAGACGGCGGACGGCTTCGATGCGGTCCTCGAACCGGATGCGGGCGCGGCCGCGCGCCGCGAAGGCCGCCCGCAGCAGGCGCCGATTGCGTTTTCCTTTTCCGGCGAAGCCCGGGACGGCGACATCTCCCTCACCGTCGACGGCGACGCCGTAAGCGCGTTCGCCGCGCCCCACGGCCGAGAGGATACGCTGCGCGTGTGGATCGGAGCGCGCTGCCACGACGTTGTTTTTCCGGACCCGCTTGCGGGGCTATCGGCGCACCCTTCCAGCGAAGGGTCCCTCACGGCGCCCATGCCGGGCGTCGTCACCGTTCTTTCGGCGCGGCCGGGCGAGACCGTGGCCGCCGGCGCGACGCTGCTGGTCATGGAAGCGATGAAAATGGAGCACGCGGTCAAGGCGCCCTATGACGGCGTCGTCAAGGCGTTCCGGTTTCAGCCGGGCGATCAGGTCAATGACGGCGACCTTCTGGTGGAATTTGAGGAAAACGCCTGAAGCGGGAGCGCCATGCCGATAGCGGTCAGGATAGAAGCTATCTACCCGGAAGATCCGGACGCGGTCTTCAGGTCCGCGCTGCGCTATGACGAGCTGGCCGAGGCGATGGCGGATATCGCCGCATACGAAGGACTGCCGCCGGGGGAGGCCCGCGAGGGGCAGACCTTCGACGTGATCGTGACCATGTGGGGCCGGATGAAGAACCCACCGCATACGATCCATGTGGCCGCCCGCGATGACGCGGCCCGGCTCCTGGAAAGCCGCGAGCATAGTGACATGATCGCCCGCTGGGATCATCGCCTTCAGGTCGTGGCCGACCGGCAAGGCGCGCGCTGGATCGACGAGATCACGATCGACGCCGGCTGGCGCACCATTGGCGCGGCGATGTTCGCAACCTATGTCTACAAGACGCGCCATAAAAAGCGCAACGCCCTGAAAATTGACTGGAGCCGGAGGAAGGTCGCGTGATGTCTGATCATGTCTCTATTGTCGAGGTCGGCCCGCGCGACGGGTTACAGAACGAGGCGCAAACCGTCAGTGTCGAGACGAAAACGGCGTTGATCGAAAAGCTTGTCGCGGCGGGTCTCAAGACCGTCGAGGCCGGCGCCTTCGTTTCGCCGAAATGGGTGCCGCAGATGGCCTCCTCCGACGCGGTGCTGGCGCGGATCGACCGCAGGCAAGGCGTCTCCTACCCGGTGCTGACGCCCAATATGAAGGGCTACGAAGGCGCGAGAGCCGTGCAGGCCGACACGGTCGCGGTGTTCGGCGCTGCGTCGGAGAGCTTCAGCCGGAAGAACATCAACGCCTCGATCGAGGAAAGCCTTGAGCGGTTCCGCCCCGTGACGGAAGCGGCGAAGGCGGACGGCGTGCGGGTTCGCGGCTATGTCTCCTGCGTCCTCGGCTGTCCGTATGAAGGCAAGGTGGCGCTGGCCGACGTGGCGCGCGTCGTCGAGGCGCTTTACGCCATGGGGTGCTATGAAATATCCCTCGGCGACACCATCGGCGTCGGGACGGCGCGCGAAACGCGGGCGATGATCCGCGCCGTCGCCGGCGTCGTTCCCGTCGATGCTCTCGCCGGGCATTTTCACGACACCTACGGTCAGGCCGTGGCCAATGTCTACGCTGCGCTGGAGGAAGGCGTCCGGGTCTTCGATTCCTCCGTGTCCGGATTGGGCGGATGCCCCTACGCGCCCGGCGCGTCCGGCAACGCGGCGACCGAGGACATCGTTTACATGCTGGAGGGATCCGGCTTCGACACCGGCGTCGATCTCGACGCCCTTGTCGAGATCAGCCTGTGGATCTCCGGCGCGCTTGGCCGCCGGCCGGGTTCAAAGGCGACCCTCGCCCGGTCAGCCCGGTCCATCAGCACAGCCCGGCCCTGAGCCGCGCGGCGCCGCCTCAGGCGATTCCGCCGGCCGGCGCGCGCGCCCACGCCCTTTCGTGCAGGGCGTAGGCGATGGTCTGGATGAAAGGCTCCAGCACGCCGATGCCGATGGCCGCCGCCCAACTCTGGGTGACGGCGTAGGCCACGGTCACCGCCACACAAAAATGCATGACGCCGTAGCTGGTTGTTTTCAAAGCCATTTTATTCATCGATACTGCTCCCCGGAGACGGTTCCGCGACCATAGAAGTAATATTGATAATCATTATCAATTATCAAGAGCGGACATGGATCACAGTCGCGGGAGGCGCGGCCTCGCAGGGTCGCCGCCGCCGCCCCGAAGACGTTTTCGCACACCGTCAGGGAAAGGGGATCAGGCGTCCCCGGAGGTCAGCCGCGCGCTCACAGAGCGCCACAGATCGCCCGTCCCGGCGACAAGCAGCGGACGGCCCTGCGCCGGCACAGGCGCGTAAGGGGACGCATCGTCGAGATATTCCGCGCGCCCGCCGATTTCGTTCAGCATCAGGACGCCCGCCGCATGGTCCCAGGGGTGCACCCGCGAATACAGCGCGAACGGGTTCAGGCCGCGAATAAGGCGGATGTAAACATAAGCCGAACAGCGCGCGGGCTCGGTCTTGAACCTGGCGCGCAGGCGGGGAACGAGATCGCTTTTCCAGGGCTCGGCAAGGTTGCCGATGGCGCGATAGCCCGCGTTGCCGAGCGCCGACGCCGCGTTGACGGGGCCGAGCCGCGCGCCCGCCCAGGTCGCGCCGTCGCCGCGGGACCCCGTCGCGAGCGCACGGTCGGGAATGGCGTAAATCCAGCCCGCGCGGATCTCGCCCTTATCGACCAGGGCGACGATGGTCCCGAATTCGCGCCGGCCCTCGACAAAGTTGCGCGTCCCGTCGAGGGGATCGACGATCCAGAAAGCCCCCGCATCGTCGATCGAAAGGAGCAGCGAGGGATCGTCGGCGACGCTCTCCTCGCCGATAAAGGCCGCCCCCGGATAAACGTCGTGAAGCGCGCGCTTCAGCGCCGCCTCCGCCGCCCGGTCGGCCTCGGTGACGAAATCGCCCGGCCCGGTCTTGGTGTCGATATCGCCTTCCTCCAGCCTGCCGAACCGCGAGGCGATTTCCGCCTCGGCGATCTCGGCGATCAGGCGCCCGACGCGATCGGGATCGACGATCATGCGGTGCGCCTCTGCGCGGCGCCGTCAGGCGCGGGGCGCGCGCCGGGAAAGGTCTTGAAAAACTGCCCCTGCGCCTTTGCCGACAGGCGCACGGCGATGACGAGCCCGTCCGCGGTCGCCTCCTCGCTCAGGATGTCGCCGCGCTGGTGCAGCCAGGCGCGGGCCGCGCCGTCCTCCGGCGGCAGCGCGATGCGCAGGGACTCGTGGGTCGCCGTCAGCGCCGCCTCGATACAGGCGAGCAGGTCGTCGACGCCCTCTCCCGTCCGGGCCGACAGCGCGACGCGGACCGGATCGGCGATGGTTCCGTGTGCCGACGGCTGGGCGGGGCCTGCGGACAGGCGGCTTGCGCGCGCCGCGGCGACGACGCCGGCGCGGTCCTCCGCATCGAGAAGGTCGATCTTGTTCAGCGCCTCGATGACGGGGCGCGGATCCTCCTCGCCCACCCCGAGTTCGGCGAGGACGGAGAGGACGTCGGCGCGCTGGGCCTGCGCGTCTTCATGCGAGGCGTCGCGCACATGCACGATCACGTCCGCCTCCAGCACCTCCTCCAGGGTCGCCCGGAACGCGGCCACAAGCTGCGTCGGCAGATCGGAGATGAACCCCACCGTATCGGACAGGATCACCCGCACGCCGGAGGGCAGATCGATCGCCCGCATGGTCGGGTCAAGCGTCGCGAAGAGAAGATCCTCGGCCATGACCCGCGATTCGGTGATGCGGTTGAACAGGGTCGACTTGCCGGCGTTGGTGTAGCCGACCAGGGCCGCCACCGGGTGCGGCGCGCGCTTGCGGCGCCGGCGCTGGAGGTTGCGCGTGCGCGCCACGTCCTCGAGCTTTTTCTTCAGACGCACGATCTTGTCGTCGAGGGCGCGGCGGTCGGATTCGATCTGGCGCTCCCCCGGCCCGCCGAGAAAGCCGGCGCCGCCGCGCTGACGCTCAAGGTGGGTCCAGGACCGCACCAGGCGAGAGCGCTGGTAATCGAGGTGGGCAAGCTCCACCTGAAGTCGGCCCTCGGCCGTCTGGGCGCGCGCGCCGAAAATCTCAAGGATCAGCGCGGTCCGGTCGAGCACCTTGGCGTTCCACGCCTTTTCAAGATTGCGGTGTTGCACCGGCGAAAGGGCGCCGTCGACGATGACGAGCCCGGGACGCGGGTCGCGGGCGTCAAGCGCCGCGCGGATCTCCTCCACCTTGCCGCCCCCGATAAGCGTCGACGGCCGCGGCTGAACCACGTTCACCACCGCGGTTTGCGCCACGTCGAGATCAATGGCGAGGGCGAGGCCAGCCGCCTCCTCCAGGCGCGCCTCCGGCGACCGCGCGCCCGCAGCGCCCGGCAGCGCCGGGTGAATGACGATGGCGGTTTGTTTTTCGGTCAAAGCGTTGCGCTACTCGCCGTCTTCGCCGTCCCAGAGGGACACCGGCGATTGCGGCATGACCGTGGAAATGGCGTGTTTGTAGACAAGCTGGGCGTGTCCGTCGCGCTTCAGGAGCACGCAGAAATTATCGAACCAGCTGACGATGCCCTGCAGCTTCACGCCGTTCACCAGGAAGATGGTGACCGGAATTTTGGCTTTCCGGACGTTGTTAAGAAAAGTGTCCTGCAGATTTTGCTTCTTTTCGCTCATTTAAGCGACGTCTCCGCATTGTTGTTATCCATTATCGCAGTGCAGCATGATTGTGGCCCCTGAAAGGCGCCCGCGCAACCGCATTTGATGCCGCAAATCGATTTTCGCAAGGGCATGCAAACGTTAACGAACCGATCGCGCCCGGTTTTTATACGCCTCGCGCAGCCGGCGGGTGAGCGGGCCGGGAACGCCGTCGCCGACCGGGGCGCCGTCGATGGAGACGACCGGCATGACGAGGCTCGTCGCGGAGGTGATGAAAGCTTCCCGGGCGGCCTTGGCCGCCTCGGCGGAAAACGGCGTCTCGCAGACCTTGATCTGCAAGTCGCGGGCGCATTCGATGGCGGTCTGGCGGGTGATGCCGCCGAGGATCTCGCGGCCCGTCGGGTGGGTCTGGAGCGCGCCGTCCCCGGTGACGATCCAGGCGTTCGAGGACGAGCCCTCCGTCACCCTGCCGTCGCGCACGAGCCAGGCCTCGGCGCAGCCCGCCTCCGCAGCGGCCTGTTTCGCCAGCACGTTGGGCAGGAGGGACACGGTCTTGATGTCCACCCGGCCCCAGCGGATATCCTCCTGCAACAGCACGCCGACGCCCCGCTCCGCCGCCGCGTCGCTCTTGTCGAGGTCGAAGGGCCGCGCCGTCGCGGTGATCGCCGGGGCGACGCCGGCGGACGGAAAGGCGTGGTTTCGCGGCGCCACGCCACGGGTGGTCTGGATATAGACGAGGGCGTTCCTGAGCCGGTTGCGGCGCAGAAGCTCGCCGATGACCGCCTCCAGCGCGGCCCGGCTCATCGGCCGCGCCATGCGCAAGGCTTCCAGCGAGCGATCCATGCGCGCAAGGTGGCCTTCGAGATCCCACAGCCGCCCGCCGATGACAAGACAGACTTCGTATATTCCGTCGGCGAACTGGTAGCCGCGATCCTCGATATGCACCCGCGCCTCGTCATGGCGCATGTAGCGGCCGTTCACATAGGCGATGCGAGCCATTGGCTAAGTCCTCCAGAAGGCGCGGTTGAACAGCGCCAGCGCCACCGCCGCTTCGAGCCGGCCAAGGATCATCCCGGCGACCAGCAGCCAGCGCAGCGGTTCGTCGAAAACGGCGTAACCGCCCGCGCCGCCTTCGGCAAGGTAGATGAGCGGTCCGGTATTGCTGAGCGCGGCGACGGCGGCGGCGGCGGCGAGGGAAAACTCGTAGCCGCCGATGGACAGGCTGACGACCAGCGCCGCCAGCGTCATGGTGAAGACGATAAAGTGAATCCAAACGCCGAGTTCGTTGCCGACGCGGGCCTGGCCGAAAACGCCGCTCGGCGTCACCAGCCGGCGGATTTCCTCGCGCGCGCGGCGCATGATGACGAGCCAGCGCAAAATCTTGAACCCGCCCGCGGTGGAGACCGCCGCGCCGCCGATGATGGCGGTCACCATGGCGGCGATGATCGGCGGCGGCTCGCCGACGGCGACGCCGTTGGTGGACATGAACGAGGCGGCGTTGAAGAACTGCGGGATCAAGAGCCCCATGTCCCCCGCCCCCGCGGCGACCCAGAACAGGACGGTGACGCCGATCAGGATCATCACATAGGAGGCGTTCTCGACATCGCGCACGCGCTCGCGACGGTCTCCCATCAGCCGCGCGATCAGAACGAAATTCGCGCCGCTGAGGATGAGAAACGGCGTCAGGGCGTAGAGCACCGGCGCTTCGTATCCGGCCAGTCCCTCCGCATGGGGAACAAAGCCGCCGGACGCCACGATCGACATCCCCATGACCGCGGCGTCGAAAGCGCTCGCCCCGGCGGCGACCAGCGCGGTGAACGCCACCGCCGTCAGGAAGGCGTAAACAAGAAAGAAACTCGACGCCGCGTTGCGCAGCGGCCGCAGGAACGACGCCTTTTCCCCGCGCGGGAACGGCGGCAGCAGGGTGTCGATGCCGATAAAGGCCGGCCTGATGAAAATCGCCGCGGCGATGGCGATGGAGGCGAGGCCGCCGAGCCATTGCAGCAGCGCGCGCCACACCGTCCCCGCCGGGCTCGCCAGCGCGCCCTCCCGCGACAGCCAGCCGCCGGTGGTGGTCAGCGCCGCCACGGCCTCGAAATAGGCGTCGGCGAAGGGCGCCCCCGACATGGCGAAGGGCGCGGCCGCAAAAAGCGGCGCAACCGTCCACCATAACAGGATGATCAACAGCGCGCCGCGGAAATCCGACGGCGGCGCGCGGCCGACGCTCGCCGCCATCGCCGCCGCCCCCGACAGAAGGCACAGGGCCATGCTGAACAGATAGGCGTCGGCGCTGTCCTCGCCGCCGGACACGGCCACGAGAAACGGCGCCGCCATGGCGGCGCCGATAATGAACAGCATGGCCGCGAAGCCGCGAAGAATGCTCGTCAGACCCATAACACTATCTCGCGGTCACGATGCACGAGCCTTCGGCGTTAGAAATATTCGATGCTGACGCGGAACATCTGCTCCACGTCCTTGACGTTCTCGCGCATGGAAAGAAGGACGATGCGGTCGTCGGGTGCGATGACCGTATCGCCGGAGGGCATCAGCACCTCGCCCTTGCGGTAGACCGCGCCGATCATCACCCCCTCGGGCAGCTCTGCGTCGCGCAGCGGCTTGTTGACCAGCGGCGAGGTTTCGAGCGCGACCGCGTCCACAAGCTCGGCCGCGCCGTCGGAGATCGAGTAGACGCCCTTGATCCGCCCGCGGCGGATATGCTGGAGGATGGTCGAGACCGTGGTCGCGCGCGGATCGACGAAGCGGTCGACGCCCACCGCCTCCGACACGGCGCCGTAATCCGGATCGTTGATCAGCGCCATGGAGCGGCGCGCGCCCTCGCGCTTGGCGACCACCGAGGCGAGCACGTTCACCTGGTCGTTGTCGGTGACGGCGACGACGGTTTCGGCTTCCGCCGCCCCCGCCTCGCGCAGGATCGCCCGGTCGAGGCCGTCGCCCTGAAGCACGATCGTCCGCTCCAGAGCCTCGGCGATGAATTCCGCGCGCTTGCGGTTGCGCTCGATCAGGCGGATCTTCATCGAGCCGAGCTTTTCCAGCCCCTGCGCCACATAGAGCCCGATATTGCCGCCGCCGATGATGATGACGCGCCGCGCCTGGCGGGCCGCCTCGCCCATGATTTCAAGCGCCCGGGTCACATCCTGCCGGTCGGACACGAAATAGACCTCGTCCCCTCCTTCGAGCTGGTCGTCGGCGTGGGCGCGCCACATCTTCGCGTTGCGCCGGATCGCGGTGATCGTGATCTTGAGGTCGGGGAAAAGTTCCGCCACCTGCCGCAGGGGCGTGTTGACGATGGGACAGTTCTCGCCGAGCTTCACGCCCACCGCCCAGACCCGTCCGTCGACGAACGACTTGATCTCGAACGCGCCGGGGGTGGACATCCGCTGCATGATCGCCTCGGAGACTTCGCGTTCCGGGGAAATCACCACGTCGATCGGCAGGTTGTTGCGGGAAAACAGGTCGGAGTAGCGCGGGTCGAGATAATTCTGGGCGCGGATCCGGGCGATTTTCGTCGGCACGTTGAAGAGGGAATGGGCGATCTGGCAGGCGACCATGTTCACCTCGTCGGAATAGGTGACGGCGATGATCATGTCGGCCTCGCGCGCGCCGGCCTCCTCAAGGGTTTCCGGGTAGGCGCCGTTGCCGACGACGCCGCGGACGTCGAGCCGCTCGGCGACCGACCGGATCAGCTCCTTGGACTGATCGATCACCGTGACGTCGTTGTTCTCCCGGGCGAGGCGCCGGGCGATGCCGACGCCGACGCGGCCCGCGCCGCAGATAATCACGCGCATGGGCTTTTACCCTCTCGATGCTGGCGCATGGGTCAGGCGCTTTCCGCGCGCGGCGCGCCGTTGACGCCGAGCGCCTTCAACTTGCGGTGCAGCGCCGACCGCTCCATGCCGATGAAGGCCGCCGTCCGCGAGATGTTGCCGCCGAACCGGTTGATCTGCGCAATGAGATATTCCCGCTCGAAACGCTCGCGCGCCTCGCGCAGGGGCAGCGCGATGATCTGCTCGAGACCCTGCCCCGCCGGGATCGACACGCCCGCATCCATCACCTCGGAAGGAAGCTCGTCGCAGCCGACCTCCGCGTCGCCGTCGCGGCCCATCAGGATCAGCGTGCGCTCGATCACATTGCGAAGCTGGCGGACATTGCCGGGCCAGCCATAGGTCTGGAGCGCGGCCATCGCGTCGGGAGAGAACCGCCGCTTCGGCAGCCCGAGCGAGCGGGCGATCTGGTCGACGAAGCGTTCGACCAGGGCCGGGATGTCTTCGCGGCGCTCGCCGAGTCCCGGCGCGTCGATGGACACCACGTTCAGGCGGTGAAACAGGTCCTCGCGGAACAGGCCGTCATCGGCCCGGGCCAGAAGATCGCAGGACGTCGTCGAAATAATCCGCACGTCGACTTCCACCGCTTTCTCGCCGCCGACGCGCTTGAACCGCTGTTCGTGCAGCACCCGGACGATCTTGCTCTGGGTCTCCTTGGGCATGTCGCCGATTTCGTCGAACATCAGCGTACCGCCATGGGCGCGCTCCATCAGGCCGATCATCCGCGGCTTGCCGTCGGCGCCCTCGGTCCCGAAAAGCTCCTCCTCCATGCGGTCGGGGGCGATGGACGCGGCGCTGACCACCACGAAAGGCTGGCCCGCACGGCCGGAGCGCGCATGCAGCAGCCGGGCGATCATCTCCTTGCCAGATCCAGGCGGGCCGGAAATCATCACCCGCGAGCGGGCGTCGGCCACCCGCTCGATCACGCCGCGCAACGCTGCGATTGCGGAGGATTCCCCGACCAGGCCCCAGTCCGGCGCGCGCTCGCGAAGCTCGGTGTTCTCGCGCTTCAGCCGCGCCGCTTCGAGCGCGCGGTTGACCACCAGGACGAGCCGGTCGGCGTTGAAGGGTTTTTCGACGAAATCGTAGGCCCCCTTCTTGATCGCGGCGACCGCCGTTTCAATCGTTCCGTGGCCGGATATGATGATGACCGGCAGGTCCGGATGAAGCGCCTTCAGTTCGCCGAGGATCTCGATGCCGTCCATGGCCGAGTTCTGAAGCCACACATCGAGAATGACCAGCGCCGGCAGGCGGTCGCGCACCGCGGCGAGGGCCCCGTCGGAGTTTGCCGCCGTACGCGGATGAAAGCCCTCATCCTCCAGAATGCCGGACACAAGGTCCCGAATGTCGTGTTCGTCGTCGACGACAAGAATATCCACGCTCATAGGCTCGTCGTTTCTCCTTCCCGCACGGCGCTACTCCGCCGCCGCCGGCTGCGCCTTGTCGGCGCCCGCCGCCCGCGGCAGCACGAGCGTCATGCGCGCGCCCGTGGCCCCGAGACTGTTGTCGTCGCTGAAATCGAGGGAGCCGCCATGCTCCTCCGCGGCTTTTTTCACGATGGCGAGGCCGAGCCCCGTGCCCTTGACCCGCGTCGTCATGTAGGGCTCGGTCAGGCGGTGACGTTGCTCCGCCGGCAATCCGATCCCGTTGTCGATGACGTGAATGCGCGAAACGGCGGCGTCCTCGGCGAGCACGATCCGGATCTTCCCGTCGCGCGGCGCCCCCTCTGCGGCGCCCTCTCCGGCGTCGTCGGCGACGCGGGCGCCGATCGACTCGCCCGCGTTCTTGAGAAGATTGGAAAGCGCCTGCACGATGAGGCGGCCGTCGCAATCGGCGAAGACCGGATGATCGGGCGTTTCCACCGCGAAGGCGATATCGGGAAAGGCCACTTTCTGCGGGAACACCGCGGCCTTGATCATCTCGCGCAGATCCTCGCGCGCGATCACCGGTTTCGGCATCCGCGCGAAGGACGAGAACTCGTCGACCATGCGGCCGATGTCGCTCACCTGGCGGATGATGGTCTCGGTGCATTTGTCGAACACCTCGGGCGTCGAGGTCACTTCGTTGAGATACTTGCGGCGCAGGCGCTCGGCGGAAAGCTGGATCGGCGTCAGCGGGTTCTTGATCTCGTGCGCGATGCGCCGGGCGACGTCGCCCCAGGCGGCGTTGCGCTGGGCGGCGATGAGCTGCGTGATGTCGTCGAAGGTGATGACGTAGTTCTGCTCGCCCTCGCCGGCCTGGTCCTTCACGATACGAACGTTCAGCGTGCGGGTGCGCCCGTGCCGCGTCAGGTCGAGTTGGTCGCCGACCTCCGTGAAGGGCGAGCCCGCAGCCCGCGCGAGCAGCGGTTCGGCTTCCGGCATGACCGCGCCGATATGCGCCCCGGTGAGCCGCCCGGCGTCTTCGCGCAACAGTTCGGCCGCGGATTTGTTGGCGATGGTGATGCGCCCGTCGGCGTCAAGGCCGACGACGCCGGCGGACACGCCCGACAACACCGCCTCGGTGAACCGGCGGCGGTTGTCGAACTGACGGTTGGTGTCGATGAGGTCGTCGCGCTGGGTCTGCAACTGGGCGGTCATGTGGTTCATGGCCCGCGCCAGCACGCCAAGCTCGCCGTCCTCCCTGTAGACCTCGACCCGCGCGCCCAGCTCCCCCGCAGAGACCCGCTCGGCCATGTTCACGAGCCGTCCGATCGGCTGGACGATCCGCGTCGCGGCCCACAGGGCGAGCCAGATGGCGCCGAACAGGATGATGATGGCGAGGACGATGTACCCGAACAAAAAGACGCGCTCCAGCCGTTCGCGGCCCAGCCCCGCCTCCAGCCAGTCGTTGCGCACCTCGCGCACGGCGAACAGGCGCTGGGTGGTCGTCGGATCGATCGGCTGGTAGCCGATCAGGAAGCCGCCGCCGTAATGCTCAACCAGCAGAGCGCCGCGGAAAACATCGAAGCGCGCATCGTCATTGACGCCGAAGAAAAATATCTCGCCCGGCGTGCGGCCGTCCTGCAGGTTGGCGAAGCCTTCCGCATTCGGAAGATTATAGCGGCCGTCGGCGATTTCCGCACGCACCATGATGCGGCGCTCGCCGTCGAGCAGGTAAAGCGCGGAAAGGCCGCGAATGCGGGCCTGGGCGTAGAAATAGCGCCGGAAGCTGATCGGAGTCTGTTCGAAGCCGACGCCGGCCTCTTCCTGGCGGGCGAGGTCCTGCGCGATCAGGCGCATGCGGCGCTCCATGTCGGCGGCCTTGATCTCGACAAGGCCGTTGGCGAGATCGCGCGCGGTGTTCTGGTATGTTTCCACGCGCTCGCTGAAAACGTCGTCGAGACTGGTGCGCAGGATGGTGAAGGCGAACAGGAACGCGATAATCGCCGGCGTGACCGCAAGCGCGGAGAACAGCCAGACGAGTTGCAGATGGGTGCGCGAGCCGGCGAGCTGATCGCGGCGTTCGCCGAGCACGTGCCAGAGCCGCACGGCGATGAGGATCGCAAAGCCCGCCGCGATGGCGATATTGCCGATGATCATCGCCATCAGGAAAGCGCGGTCGACGCGCTCGACCAGGGGCGACATCAAAAACCAGGTGGTGAAAAACGCGACCGCGCCGGCGCCGGTCAGCGCCGCGGCGGCGATTGCATTGGACAGCGCCCATTGCGGCAGGAAGCGGCGCGGCGAGGAAGGCGCTGCGTCCGGCGTGGCTGCTTCTTTTTGCGGGTCGTTGTCCAAGTTTCAGCCGATCCGCGGCGACCCGGTTCTGGCGACCCGCCGCGCTTTCCCAATATCAGTTGGCCCAGTGTCAGTCGGCCACAATCTCGCCGGTCTCATGCCCGTGGGCCAAGCGCCGCACGCCTTTCGCCCCCGATGCTTGCAAGGCGTGAACCAGTTGGGGATGCTGCGTCGGTTGTTGCAAGAAATCAACACCTTTGTTGCCGAAATGCGACATGGGGATAAATCGCCGCCTTTCCGCCCTCATCGCCGTCCGCCTGGGTCTTCCCCGCCGGCGGGTCAGGCCGCGATCCGGGCCGCGGCGCGGACGTCGTTTTCGAAAAACGCCGCCAGGGCCTCGGCGGTTTTCTCCGGCGAGGCGAGCCGGCACACGGCCGCGCGAAACGCCCGCCGCTCGGCCGGGTCCATCTCGACCGGCGCGACATCCACATAGGCCGCAAGGTGCTTGCGCGCCATGCGCACGCCCAGCGGCGCGCCGTAATGCCCAATGGTCTCTCGATAATGAAGGAGGGCCGCCCGCCCCTGGGCCTCCAGGGACGGCGCCCGCATGGGCTCGCCGGTCTCCAGCGCCCGCGCCACCGCGCCCGGCAGCCAGGGCCGCCCCGTCGCCGCGCGGCCGATCATCACCCCGTCGGCCCCGGAGAGCCCGAGGGCCGCGCGCGCGTCGTCCGCATCGCGGATGTCGCCGTTGACGATGACCGGGATGGATACCGCATCCTTGACCGCGCGCACCGCGGACCAGTTCGCCTCGCCCTTGTAGAAATCGTTGCGGGTGCGGCCATGAACGGTGACGAGCCGCACCCCGGCGCTCTCGGCGCGCGCGGCGAGTTCCGGCGCGTTCAGACAGTCCCAGTCCCAGCCGAGGCGCATTTTCACCGTCACCGGCTTCACCGTCGCCGCGACCGTCGCCTCGATCAACGCCAGCGCGTGATCAAGGTCGCGCATCAGCGCCGAGCCTGAAAGAACGCCCGTCACCTGCCGCGACGGGCAGCCCATGTTGATGTCGACGACGTCGGCGCCCGCCGCCTCTGCCAGGCGCGCCCCCGCCGCCATCCAGCGCGCCTCGCGCCCGGCAAGCTGCACCACGAAGGGATAAAGCGCCGCGTCGCCGCCTTCCGGATCCCGGGCCGCGCGGCGCACCACGTCGGGACGGCCTCGCGCGAGTTCCTCGCAGGCAGTCATTTCCGAGACCACGAGACCGGCCCCGAAGCGCGCCGCCGCGCGCCGGAACGGCAGGTCGCTGACGCCCGACATGGGCGCGAGCGCGACCGGGTTTTTCAAAGGAATGGCGTCGATGGCGATCATGTTGCCGGGCTTCGTTGCGAAACAGCTATTTACCCCTTGCGCAAGCAGGTTACAAACCGCTTGCCCGAGGCGGCTCAAGGCAAAGATGGTTGAGGCCCGATGAACGACCCCGCGACGCACGCACAATCGAACGGCGACCCGGAGACCGGCGCCGCGACCCTTGCAGTCATCGTCGCCGCCGGACGGGGAACCCGCGCCGGCCCCGGCGGCCCGAAGCAGTACCGCCCGCTTGCCGGGCGCGCCGTGCTCGCCTGGACGGCGGAGGCGTTCCTTTCCCATCCGCGCATCGATGCGGTGCGGGTCATCATCCACCGCGACGACCGCGACGCCTACGAAGCCGCCATGGCCGGCCTCGTCGATCACCCGAAGCTCGCCGCGCCGGCGACCGGCGGCGCGGAGCGCCAGGATTCGGTCCGCCTGGGTCTTGAGAGCGTCGCCGCGCGCGCCCCCGACCGGGTTCTCATCCACGACGCCGCGCGCCCCTTTATCGACGCGGCGACGATCTCGCGGGTCCTGGACGCCCTCGACGGACATGACGGAGCGATCGCCGCCCTGCCGGTTCACGACACGATCAAGAGGAGCGACGGCGCGGACCATCCTTGTATTGAAGACACCGTGCCGCGCGAGGCCTTGTGGCGGGCGCAGACGCCGCAAGGGTTCGACTTCGCCAGAATTCTCGGCGCCCACCGCGACGCCGAGGGCCGCAAGCTCACCGACGACGCCGCCGTCGCCGAGGCCGCGGGCCTGTCCGTGCGTCTCGTCGCCGGTTCGCCGGACAACATGAAGATCACGCAGGCGGAGGATTTCGGCATGGCCGAAACCCTGCTCGGCCGAAGAAAGGAGGCGCACGCCGCCATGATGGAATACCGCACCGGCCACGGCGTCGACGTGCACGCCTTCGAGGACGGCGACGCCGCGATCCTCTGCGGCGTGAGCGTGCCCCATGACAGGAAGCTGAAAGGCCATTCCGACGCGGATGTGGGCATGCACGCGCTGACCGACGCGATCTTCGGCGCCTTGGGCGAGGGCGATATCGGCGACCATTTCCCGCCTTCCGATCCGCGATGGAAAGGCGCGCCAAGCCGCACCTTCCTCGACAGGGCGCGCGAACGGGTTGCGGCCCGGGGCGGGCGCATCGTCCATGCGGACGTCACGCTGATATGCGAGGCGCCAAAAATAGGACCGCACCGCGAGGCGATGCGCGCGGCCTTGGCGGACATCCTCGGCGTCGCGCCGGCGCGGGTGTCCGTCAAGGCGACGACCACGGAAAAACTGGGCTTCACCGGCCGCCGCGAGGGGATCGCCGCCATGGCGACGGCGACCGTCGCCCTGCCCCAAGTCGACGCGTAACGGAGGCGGTCATCACCCAACCCCACCGCATCTGGAACCTGGCCCAGGCGGTCGTCGACAAGGCGGCCGCGGAAGGCGTCATGGCGGCGACCGCCGAGTCCTGCACCGGCGGCATGATCGCCGCCGCGCTGACCGACGTGCCGGGATCGTCCGCGGTTCTGGACCGGGGTTTCGTAACCTATTCCAACGAGGCGAAGACGGAAATGCTCGCCGTGCCCGCCGCGCTTGTCGCCTGGGCCGGCGCGGTCAGCCCGGAAGTGGCGCGGGCGATGGCGCAAGGGGCGGTGCTCAACTCGCGCGCCGACATCGCCGTTTCGGTCACCGGGGTCGCCGGCCCGGGCGGCGGCTCGGCGGAAAAACCCGTCGGCCTCGTCTGGTTCGGCCTCGCCCGCGCCGACGGCTTCACCCGCGTCGAACGCCGGGTCTTTCCCCAGGGCTCGCGCAGTTTTGTCCGGGAGCGGGCGACGGAAACCGCCCTGCGCCTGTTGCTGAGCGGGCTTGCGGATCAGGCCTCGGCCGTCTCCTTGTTTCCGATGGCGCCGGCGCCGTAGACCGCGTCGGCGCGCGCCACGAAGGCGCTGCTCATGCGGCTGAAAACCTTGTCGAAAACCGCCTGCGCCGTCGCCTGCAGAAAGAAATTCTTGAACTCGAAATCGATCTCGAAATCGATCACCGACCCGCCGCCGGGCAAATCCTCAAAGCGCCAGCGGTTCTGCAACGAGCGGAAAGGGCCGCTGACATACTCCACATCGATGGTCCTGGCCGGCCGGTCCAGGGCCACGCGGCTGCGAAACCGCTCGCGGAACATCCTGTAAACGACCACCATGTCGGCGAGAATCATTCCCCGGCCATCCGCGTCGATGTCGCGCTCGGCGACGCGCAGGGCGGCGCACCAGGGCAGAAACTCCGGATACCGATCGACATCGCCCACAAGGTCGAACATCTGCGCGGCGCTGTAGGGAACGTTCGTCTCGATGCGTTTTTTCGTCACGATGCAATACACTCAATAGTTCGCGCGACTCGGCGCGCCCCGGACGCAGGAGAACCGCTGGGGAAATCCGCCGGGAAAGCTTTTACAGACCGCTATATCGGTGCGCCGCGAAATAACATAAATCTGTCATATCGTCTCGGTATCCTGTCCACGGTAAACGCCGTAATTCGGCGTCATATCTGAATTCGCAGACTTTTTCAGTATTTGCGTATCCTTTTCTTCAAAACGGATTGTCTACCCATTGCCGAATCGGTTGTGGCCGCCTAAGAATTCACTTGCTGGTTGCATGGAGGGGGAGACGAAAGCATGCAAACATCGCGGCGTTACCAGGACATCGCCATCATCAACAACGACCCGTGCTGCAAAAAAGAGTGCGAGGCGCCTCGGGAAAAGCCCAACCCGTGCCTGCAGATCCTCGCCGTCGCAGCGCTGAGCGTGACGATCTTCGCGGCCGGCTACGTCATCGGCGTACGGACGGGCAAGATCCCCGCCCACGACGCCATCTGCTGCTTCGGCAGCCTCGATTTCGACTTCGACTTTGACTTCGACCGCAAATGACCAGCGCCCCGGCGACGGGCGGCGCGCGCCGCGTTGAGGCGCAATTGAGGGGGAATACGACATGAAGCGAAGACTATTTGCTGTTGCGCCGGCGCTGTTGATCTGCGTGATGACGGCGTCCGGCTGCGAGCAGACAAACGTGGTCAGGGGGCCGCTGGTTGCTTCCGGCCCCGTGCCGGAGCGCGTCCTCGACGACATTAATCTGAACGACGCGGGGCTGTGCAACGCCGCCAGCGTGTTCGCACGCCGGAACGGATGCGATTTCTGATGCGCCGCGCCAGGGGACGCGCCGCCCCGCCGATGCGGATCCGCACCGGCGCAATACTCATCTGACCATGGGGTATGACATGAAGTTCTCTATACTGCCGCTCTTCGCGGCCCTCGCCGGCGCCGTCACCGTGTCGGGCTGTACGCAGACAAACAAGGTGGAGGGGCCGCTGGTGCTGGACGGCGTCGTCTCGCCCGTCACGGTGGACGAGCGAAAAAGCATCGCTGCGGAAACCTGCGAGGTCCAGTACCAGAGCGATAAGCAGAACTATCTTTCCGCCGTGCAGAGCGTGATCGCTTCGACCAGCAGCACGCCGGACATGAGCAAGGCGCCGCTCGAACGGTTCCGGGCCGAAATCAACGCCGCGTACAACACCATGGTCGCCCGCTGCAAGACGCATACGAACTGTCTTGAGGTAAAGGGCTATGACGAGGCGGCTTGCTATATTTCCGCCAGCGACCGCAAGGACGCGGAACGGCGGTTTTCCGACCTGGCCGAACGGCTGCGTGAAATCGAACGCGACCACGACGTGAAAGCCGCCCACCACAAGAAGAAAAAGAAAGGCAAGAAAAAGACCCCGGTCCCGCAGGTGACGGTGACGACCACGGTGAACCAGAACAACGAGCAGAAACAGAAAACCCATGTCGGCGACAAGGTCGAGGATCAGGACGTCGTCGTTCTGTGCAGCAATGCGGGCAATCTGCTTCGGCGCGAATGCCGCAGCATGTGCGAACCGGGCAAGTGCTGATCCGCGCCTGACCGGTGCGAAGCGTTCCGGAACGAAAAAGCCGCCATTGCAACAATTGTCGCAATGGCGGCTTTTTTCTGTGCAGGTGAAGGCGGCGCGGGACAGTTTTCTTTCCCGCGCCTCGTCGGCCGGGCGTCGCAGACGCCCGCCCTATTGCGGCGTGGACGAGGCGGCGTCGCCCGCGCCGGTCGAAGCGCCGTTCGCGGCGGCGTTCGGTTCGGCCGGTTTGGAATCGTCGCCGGCGGCGGTCACATATTGACCCGGATAGTATTTGGCGACCCACATCTGCGCCAGTTGCGCGGCGGTGATCGGTTTGAGGTAATAATTGATCGGCACACCAACCTTCCCGTCGATCGCCTTGCTGATGTAATCTTCGAAAGCGGTCATCAGCGAGTTGATGTCGAGCATCTTGTTGCTGCCGTCGTCGACCGCCTGGAGACCGGACATGACGCTGGTGATCTGGCCGTGGTTGATCGCCATCATGGTCTCGCCGGTGCGCGCCTTGGCGGCCGCGCTCGCGACCGTGTCGTCGTCGCCATTGGTGGAATTCTGGAACGCGGCGAGCTTGCCCATCATTTCAGCGGGATCGAAATTCGCGAATTTTTCAACGCCGAGCTGAACCTCGTTGGAAACGATGGACGGAATGCCGCCCATCGAGATCAGTGAGATGTGCGATGAAATGTTCTGTGAACTCAGCATTCTCTTGGCGTCGTTCGCGAAGCTGGAATTCGCGCCGAAGCCGCCCTGCTCGCTCTCGAACCAGCAGGAGATTTTCATCTGCTCCTGAAGGCTCGCCGCGACGGATTCCATGTTCTGGCTCGCCTTGGTGTCGCTCGCCTTCAGAATGTGAACCATGCCGATAAAGCTTGACCCATAGGTCGCGCCGGAAATGATGTTGAAGGATTTCTCGTCTTTCGTCTCCTGCTGGATGGCCAGCCGCGCCATGCTCGCCACGCTGTTGGTCTTGATCATGTTGTCGGGGAAGAGCTTGTTGTAGACGCGGATCCCCTTGTCGACGTCGAGGATGAACGGCGCCAGGACGGCGGCCTGTCGGTGGGTGCACGACGCGGTGATGATCAGGGTGCCTTCGACGTCGTGATGCTCGAGCTGCGACGAAACCTGGCTCTGGGCGCTCGCCGTGGCCTGGGAGCTGAATTTGTCGCCGAGGAAACTCGTCGTCGAACTGACATAGGAACTGATCGCGGCGAGCGAACTGTTCGACCCCTGCTTTTCCTCGTCATGGGAGAAATACTGCGCATCCATGTTCAGCGAGTCCGCGGACAGCGGCATCTGCTTGATCATGGTGCGGTTGTAGTCGACCGGGCTTTCGAGGCTTTCGCTGAGACCGCTCAACTGGCCGCGCAGCTTGTTGATCTGCGGCCAGGCTTTCAGCTTCGCCTGGATCAGCTGTTCGCCCGCCGTCAGGACGTTCTGTTTCGCCTGGTTCAGGCTGTCGGTCATTTTCGAGGGATCGATGCCCATATTGAGCATTTCGGACATGGTCATGTCGAGGCTGCGCACGGTCATGATCGCGCGATTGAGCCCCTCCTGCGCTGCATCGACGGGCGCCTGGACCTCGGCGATGTCGAGCAGGGTCTGCAGGGTCTTGGGGGGAACGATGTTGGCGAGTTCAACGGAAGGATCATAGGGAATGGACGTCGGCATAAATATGGCTCTCCTGTCAGAAGCGCCGACAGGAATACATCCTATGGTTGTAAAAATGATTGAAAAGCTTTAGGAAAACTGTCTTTTCGGCGGTAACCGCATCTTAACGCTACTTCCAGTTGTTTTGCCGGCAACCCGCGCCCGGCGCGCGCCATGACGGCGACGGCCGGGGACGCCATTCGAACGACGCCTCATTCAGGCTTCGTGAAGCGCACAAAATAATTGTCTGTAAGCCCCTCGACATCGTCTTCTGCGGCTTTTTCAAATCCGACATATTCGATTTCGCTGATCACCGCCGCCTTGCCGAAGCGGACATGGTCCTTGCCTTCGGGACGGGGCTGGCCGGGAACCACGTCATACTCCACGAGAATCAGCGAGCCGCCGGGCTTCAGCGCCTCGTAAACGGTTTTCATAATGGCTTCGCGGTCGCTGAAATAATGATAGGTGTCGGCGATGAAAACGACGTCTACGGATTGCGCCGGCAGCGTGATGTCATTGTCGCGGCCGAAAACGGCGGTGACATTGTCGTAACCGGCGTCCGTCGCGCGCTGGTTGATCAGATCGAGAAACAGGGGCTCGATATCGATCGCATAAACATGCCCTCCGGGGCCGACGGCTTCCGCGAACAGAAGGGAATAAAGACCGGTGCCCGCGCCGATATCGGCGATCCGGTCGCCGCTGGCGACATTCACGGCTTTCAGCACCGCCTCGCGCGCGGAATAAAGCTCGCGGCTGCCGACTTCGAGCTGCTCGACCCAAAGATCGATGCTGATCTCTTCCGCCGCCGCCGCCGACGCGGCGGCCGCATCGACGGGGGGCGCAGCCGGCGCCGCTTCGCGCCCGCACCCTGCAAGCACGGCCGCACATCCGCCCACAATCAGAAACGTTCTTGGAAAACAGAACATTAGAATAGCGCCCCGACCCTTGCACGCAGCACCTTATACCCCATGGGACGGCTGGCGCCAGTATCCGCGCGGCGCAAAACCGCGAAAGTCTCGCCCGGCGCGCCGGCACGCGCGGCAACGCCGCTGTTTCCGCGAATGTTTCCGAGAAGGCTCGCGCGGGAACAGCCGCGCCCGCCGAAAGCCGCGCCGCCGCAAATGCGCATGCAATTCACGACGCGGTCAGGAGCCACGGAAATAATGGAAAGCTTAAGAAAATCGTCAGAAGGGCAAAATCGGCTTTGCAGGCCTGGCGGCGACTTACTCTCCCACGCCTTAAGACGTAGTACCATCAGCGCTGGGGAATTTAACGGCCGAGTTCGGGATGGGATCGGGTGGAAGCTCCCCGCAATAACCACCGGGCCGGCAAAAACGATTTTAATGCGAGAGCCGAAGTTCCAACAATCAGCATGAGAACAATTCGCTTGCCCCGCGGAACATCCGTATGAGGATGCACGCGATGGACGAACCGTTCGCCACGCATGAGTTTCACATCTCATGCGGACACGTCCGCATGAGAACAATCAAGCCAATCGAGCAATTAGTAATGGTAAGCTTCACGCATTGCTGCGCTTCCACACCCATCCTATCAACGTGGTGGTCTTCCACGGCTCTCAAGGGAATATTTGTTTCGAGGCCGGCTTCCCGCTTAGATGCCTTCAGCGGTTATCCGTTCAATACATAGCTACCCAGCTGCGCCCTTGGCAGGACGACTGGTCCACCAGAGGTATGTCCATCCCGGTCCTCTCGTACTAAGGACAGCTCCTCTCAATATTCCTACACCCACGGCAGATAGGGACCGAACTGTCTCACGACGTTCTAAACCCAGCTCACGTACCGCTTTAATCGGCGAACAGCCGAACCCTTGGGACCTGCTCCAGCCCCAGGATGCGATGAGCCGACATCGAGGTGCCAAACAATGCCGTCGATATGGACTCTTGGGCATCATCA
>LYSZ01000010.1 GCA_001657385.1 Parvularcula sp. BBD 1991-13
CGCCTGCGGCGGGCGGCGGGTGAGACGCGCCGCCTGCGCGAGGGGCTGGACAAGGCGCGGCTCGACCTCGCCGCGAGCCGGTCGCGGGCGGATCAGGTCGCGTCGCTGCAGGACGCGCTGACGGCGGAAAAGGACGCGCGCGCCCGTCTGGAGGCGTCGGCGGCGGCCAGCGAGGCCCGTCTCGCCGAGCGCGAGCGCGCGCTGGCGGAGCTTCGCGCGCGGTTCGACGCCGAATTCAAGGCCGCCGCGTCGCAGATGCTGGACGGCGCGCACAAGGCGTTTCTTCAGCGCGCCAACGAAACTTTCGCCCGCTATCGTGAAAACGCCGAGGCGGAGGGCGAGCGCCGCCGCCGCGCCCTTGACGACCTTCTCAAGCCCGTGAGCGATACGCTCGTGCGCTACGAAAAGGGGCTCGCCGACATGCGCGCCGAGCAGCACAAATCGCGCGGCGAGCTTCAGGGCCAGATCGGCGCCCTCGCGCAGTCGACCCATGCGGTGCGCGAGGAGGCGCAGAAGCTGGCCGCCGCCCTGCGGGCCGGGCCGAAGACGCGCGGGCGCTGGGGCGAGGAGCAGCTTCGCAACGTGGTCGAGATGGCGGGGATGAACGCCTATGTGGATTTCGTCGAGCAGGCGAGCCACGCCGACGGCGAGCGCCTGAAACAGCCGGACATGGTGGTGCGCCTGCCCGGCGGGCGCGTCATCGCGGTCGATTCCAAGGTCTCCCTCGGCGCTTACCTGGATGCGGTGGACGCGGACGCCGACGAGGCGCGCGCGCAGCACCTTGCGCGGCATGCGGAGGACTTGTGGAGCCACGTGAAGTCCCTCGCCAAGAAGGATTATGCTGCGTCCTTGCGCGACTCCCTCGATTACGTGGTGATGTTCGTGCCCGGAGAGAATTACTTCTCCGCCGCCCTGGAGTCGCGGCCCGGCCTTTATCAGGATGCGTTCGACCGCAAGATCCTGATCGCGACGCCGACCATACTGATCGCCATGCTGAAATCGGCGGCGCTGAACTGGCGTCAGGAAAAGCTGACCGAAAACGCGCACGCGGTCGCGGCCATGGCCAAGGATCTTTACGACAGCCTGCGCGTCATGGGCGCGAACATGGCCGGTCTCGGCAAGGCGCTCGAAGGCACGGTCAAGAAATACAATGCGGCGGTGGGCGGGCTGGAGCAGCGGGTGATGCCGCGCGCGCGCAAATTCGCCGAATACGAACTGCCCGGCGTGGACGAGGCGATCGAACGGCTCGGCCCCGTCGAGGCCGCGCCGCGCGAGTTGCGTTCCGGCCGGGATTTGCTGTTGCCGCTTGACGATCCCGAAGGCGCGCCCGGTGCGCCCGTCGCGAAAGACGGCGAGGCCGATGACGAGGCCCGCGACATGGCCGAAGAAAAAGATGGCGGCGCTGAAAATCCCGAGGGCCGTTCCGACGCCGCCTGACGTCCGCGTCCCGATTTCAGCCCGGAAACTGGCCCGTCGTCAGCGCAACGGGAAAGGCGGCGTTCCGGTTTGCGGCGGGGCGGGCGGCGCATCCGGGGCCCGCGCGTCGTCTTCATGCGCCGCGCCGTGCGGCGCTTCGGGCTCGCTCCCGGCGGGCGCCCGCGGTCCGGCCCCGGCGCCGTTGCGCAGTTGCGCGCTGTCATCGTCCCCGGCCTCGTCGCCCCCGGCATCGTCATGCCCGTTGTCGAGATACCCGTTTTCGTCATGTCCGGCGTCGTCGTGACGCGCCTCGTCGTCGTCAGTCCCGCTGATATCGAAGGCGCTTCCGCCCGTCAGGGCGCTGATGGTGTAAAGGCTCGCCGTCAGCGAGGCGGGCGACGTTATCCAGATGCGCGCGCGGTAACTTTCCTGAACGATGTCTGCAAAACTGGCGTACAGCGTTGTCAGGATGTGTTCGGAGGGCGCGAACATCAGCGCGCAGTCGGCCGTTTCATCGGCCGCGATCTGCTTTTCCGCGATGTCGACGATCCGCCGCAGCATCAGCCGGCGAAATTCCGTCTCCGTTGTTTCGCTCTGGCCGTTCTCCAGGCGGCTGCGCTCATAAGCGTCGAACGCTTCCACGGGGAAGCGCGCGTCAATGGGGACGGGCGGCGCGCCGTCCGCCAGCTGGACCAGCGCGTCGACGGTGCGCCCGTTCGACAGCCGGCGCGCAAGCGCGTATCGGCCAGGCGGCAGGGCGTTGGCGAGAATGTCCGTAAGCTGAAGGCGTCCCGCGGTCGTCGCCGACATGCGCCCGCCAAGGGTGCGGTTCAGCTGGGCCACGTTTTTCGAAAGCGCCGCGACGCCCTCCGGCGCCGTCTCCAGCTTGTCCAGCCGCCGGGTCAGCGCGTCGATCGAAGTGGTCGAGGTCTCGCGCAGGGTTTCGAGCTGTTCGCCGATAAGATTGGCGAGTTCGGCGAAATGCGCCTCGGAAATCGCCGCTGCGGGGTCGAGCGCAGGCTCGGCCGGGGGCGGCGCCTGCCGGTCGATCTGCTCGGCCAGCCCGGTCAGGCGCTGATCGAGGTCGCGTTTCAACTGGTCAAGGCGCTCGGCGAACCCGTCTTCTAGGGCGCGCCGCATCCTGTCGAACTGTTGCATGTCGGCGGGCGCCGGCCGGCCCGGCGGTTTTGGGAAGGCGGCGAGGGCCGCCGCCGCCGAAGGCCCGCGCCGGCGCGCCTTTTCCTCCGCCTCTTCCCTGGCCTCGAGACGGCGCAACTCGCGCGCCTCGGCCTCGCGGCGGCGCGCTTCGACCTCGTCGTCGAGGGTTTTCAGGCGGATGTTCGGTTGCGCCGGCCGGCCGTCGTCCGTTCGCGGGGTTTCGGCGCGGGGCTTTTCGGTAAGGGCGTTTTCGGCGCGGTCAGACGGCGCCGTCTTGTCCGCGGGCTTATCTGCGGGCGCGTCTTCCTCCAGCGCCGCCATGTCTTCGCCGCCGGGCTGACGGTCAGCGGCTTTCGGCTTCTTCGCGAACAGGCCCGCGAAAGGCGATCCCCTCGATTTCCCGGCCTGGCGATGCGCCGCCGGCGGCGACGCGGCGGCCTCGTCTTCTTCGGCGCTCTCTTCGGCGCCGTTTTCAGGGACGTTTTCAGCGCCGGCCCCGGCGTGCGCATGGGCGTCTTCGTGCGCGCCGGCAAGGCCGCCAGGCGGCGCGTCGTCGTCGAAGGTGATTTCCGCGCTTTGCCCCGCCGGCTCGAAAAAGTCCGTCGGGGCGGCGGCCTTGCGCGCGGCCGGCCGCAGAACGCGGCCCCGGATGATCAGCAGGAGAACGAGCACGAAAACTGCGACGAACGCGGCGAATCCCGCCCACAGGGCGGGCGCGGGACCGGTCAGCGACGGCGGCGCGGGCGGAACGCCGATTTCGCTGTTTGCTTCCTCGACTGGCGTTTGCGCCAGGAACGGCGGCGCCGACATGGCATACCCCTGACAATACTCATGTGCGCAGATCCCCAGCTTATGGGAAAAGGCCTTGGAAAGCGAGGGTTTAGCGCGATATATGTTTTCGCCTCAAAAGGGTGCGTCTTGACGCTCGCCCCTTGCCGCCATAGGTGACGATCATGGCGATACGACCGATCCTCACCGCGCCGGACCCGTTCCTGCGCCAGGTCTCCAAACCCGTGGAGCGGGTCGACGACGCCTTGCGCGCGCTCATGGACGACATGCTGGAGACCATGTACGACGCGCCCGGCATCGGGCTGGCGGCGATCCAGATCGGCGAGCCGCTTCGGGTCATCGTCATGGACCTCGCCGGGGAGGAAGAAGAGCCGGCCCCGCGCTACTTCGTCAATCCGGAAATACTCGACCCCTCCGAGGAGATGAACGTCTACCAGGAGGGGTGTCTGTCGGTGCCGGATTTCTTCGACGATGTCGAACGGCCCGCCCGCTGCCGCGTGCGCTATCTCGACTATCACGGAGAAGAGCAGGTGCTGGACGCCGAGGGGCTGCTTGCGACCTGCATCCAGCACGAGATGGATCACCTCGAAGGCGTTCTGTTCATCGATCACCTCTCGCGCCTGAAACGCGACCGGGTTCTGAAAAAGCTTAAAAAAGAACAACGTCTCGCTGCTGAGTAGGGGCTGCTAAAACCGGGCCCGACGGCGGGATGTTAAAAGGGCAGTTGCGATGCGGATCGCTTTCATGGGAACGCCTGATTTCGCCGCGGCCGCGCTTGCCGAGCTGCTGGCCGCAAGGCACGAGGTCGCCGCGGTCTACACCCGCGCGCCCCGGCCGTCCGGCCGCGGCCACAAGCTGAAGCCCTCGCCGGTCCACCAACTCGCCGACGCGCATGGCCTGGACGTGCGCACCCCGAAGACTTTCAAATCCGCCGAGGAACGCGAGGCGTTCGCCGCCCTCGATCTCGACGTCGCGGTCGTGGCGGCGTACGGGCTTATTCTGCCGCCGGCGGTGCTCGACGCGCCCCGGCATGGCTGCGTCAATCTGCATGCGTCGCTCTTGCCGCGCTGGCGCGGGGCGGCGCCGATCCAGCGCGCCATCATGGCGGGCGACGCGCGCACCGGGGTTCAGGTGATGCGGATGGAGGAAGGGCTCGACACCGGGCCGGTGCTGCTGTCCGAAATCGTCGAGATCGCGCCGGACGACACGGCGGGCTCCCTGCATGACCGCCTGACGCGCGTCGCGGCGCAGCTCGCCCCGCGGGCGCTGGCCGCGCTTGAACGCGGCGCGTTGATCGAAACGCCGCAGTCGGAAGAGGGCGTGACATATGCGGAAAAGATCACTCCGGAGGAAGCGCGCATCGACTGGTCCCGCCCCGCCGCCCGGGTCGACGCCCATATTCGCGGTCTGTCGCCTTTTCCGGGCGCGTGGTTCGCCGCCGGCGACGCCCGGGTCAAGGCGCTCCTGTCGAGACCGGCCGACGGGCGCGGCGCGCCGGGCGAAATTCTGCAAGCGGATGAACAGCTCGTCGTCGCCTGCGGCGAGGGGGCGGTGGCGCTGTTGACGCTTCAGCGCGCGGGCAAGCGGGCGCAGGACGCGGCGACGTTTCTGCGCGGGTTTGCGTTGACGGCCGGCGAGCGGCTTTAGGCCATGCCGCGATACAAGCTAACCGTCGAATATCACGGCGGCCCGTTTGTCGGCTGGCAGCGCCAGGATAACGGGCTGTCGGTGCAGGCGGTGCTGGAAGACGCCGCGCGGGCGTTGTGCGGGGCGCCGGCGACGGCCCACGCGGCGGGCCGCACCGACGCCGGCGTTCACGCCTTCGCCATGGCGGCGCATATCGATCTGCCCAAGGATTATGGCGAGGACGTCGTGCGCGACGCCCTCAACCATCACATGAAGCCGCGGCCCGTCGCGGTGCTCTCCGCCGAGGCGCGGACGGATGATTTTCATGCGCGCTTTTCCTGCGTGCGGCGCGCTTACGAGTATCGCATCGTCAACCGCCGCCCGCCGCTCACGCTGGAGGCGGGCCTTGCCTGGCGCGTCGCCGAGCCTCTCGACGCGGCGGCGATGCACCAGGCCGCGCAGACGCTGGTCGGCCGTCACGACTTCACCACGTTTCGGGCTTCCGCCTGTCAGGCGGACAGCCCTGTCAAAACCCTCGAGGAAATATCGGTGACGCGCGCGGGCGAGACGGTGTTCATCCGCTGCGCGGCGCGGTCCTTCCTGCATCACCAGGTGCGGTCCTTCGCCGGCTCGCTGGTCGAGGTCGGGCGCGGCAAGTGGCGCGCGGCGGATCTGAAAGCCGCGCTCGAAGCGCGCGACCGTAAAGCCTGCGCCCCGGTCGCGCCGCCGGACGGGCTTTATTTTCTTCGCGCCGACTACGCGTAAATCGTCCGTCCGTTTACGGATCGGCTTTCCTGGCCACGTAAAAGCCATAGCTGAAGAACGCGCCGTAGCGTTCGTAAAGCGCGATCTCGTCTTGTTCCGCATCCACGATCGCCCGGGCCGCCGCGGCGCCGTCGTTTCGCGCAAGAAAATCCCCGAACCGCGCCTGCAACGGGCGGTAGTAATTGTCGAGCCAGCAATGGTCGGGCAGCGGAAAATATCCGATGGGGGAATATCCGTTCGCTTCGAGAACCGCCATTTTCTCCGCCGCCGTTGCGACGTCCGCATACTGTTCCGTCCAGCGCCGCTCCAGTTCGGCGGGCCTGTCGCCGGTCAGCCAGGTGAGATCCGACACGGCCAGCACGCCGCCGGGTTTCAACAGGCGCCGCCATCCCCTGACCCCGGTCTCGAAGCCGATATTGTAGATCGCGCCTTCCGACCAGATCGCGTCCAGGGACTGATTCTCGAAGGAAAGCGCGTCCATGGAGGCCGCGAGGGGGCGGATCCGTCCGCGCAGGCCCGCGTCGCGCGCGGCGGCGTCAAGGCGGTCCAGAAAATCCGTCAGGAAATCGACCGCGATAATGTCCGCGTCGAGCGTTTGCGCGAGAATGAGCGTCGACGCCCCGGTCCCGCAGCCGATATCGGCGATCTTCAGGTTTTTTCCTTGCGCAAGGTTCGACAGCTCGATAGCGCGGCGCGTTTCATCCGGCCCGCCGGGACCCTGGCGCGCGCCGCCGAGATGCAGATCCGCGAGGAGGGCGAGATCGTCCATGCCGACGCCTCAGGATTGTTCGGACACGGCCGAAAACCGCGCGTAATAGTCTTCAAGTATCGCCTCGTAAATGTCCGTAAGCGTTTCGATGTCGGCGACGGCGACATTTTCATCCGTCTGGTGCATGGTCGCGCCGACAAGACCGAATTCAGCAACCGGCGCGACATCCTTGATAAAGCGCGCGTCCGACGTCCCGCCCGAAGTGGACAACTCGGGCTTGCGCCCCGTCCGCGCCTCGACGCAGTCGCTGAGAAGGGTGAGATATGGTTCGTCCGTGGTCAGAAACGCCTCGCCGGAAACGACCGCCTCCAGGCTGTAGCGAACGCCGAGTTCCGCGGCGCGGGCGTCGAGTTGCTCGCGCAGCCACGCCTCGACCGTGGCGCCGGTCCAGTTCGGGTTGAAACGGATGTTGAACCGCGCCGTCGCTTTTTCCGGGATGACGTTATGCGCCGGATTGCCGATATGAATGTCCGTCACCTGAAGGCTGGAAGGCTGAAAGCGCGCATATCCGTCGTCGAGGGGCGTTTCGCAAAGATGCAGGAGCTTGCGCAGAAGGGCGGGGATCGGATTATCCGCGCGGTGCGGATAGGCGACATGCCCCTGGCGGCCGTTGACGGTGAGCCAGCAATTGATGCTGCCGCGCCGGCCGACCTTGATCATCTCGCCCATCGCTTCGGGGTTGGACGGCTCGCCGACAAGGCAGTGGTCAATGGCGATTTTTTTGGCGCGAAGCCAGTCGAGCATCTTGCGGGTGCCGTTGACGGCCGGGCCTTCCTCGTCGCCGGTGATGAGAAAGGACAAGGAGCCCGTCACCCTGCCCGCCGCCAGCGTGCGCGCCGCCGCGGCGACGAAGGCGGCGATCGCCGCCTTCATGTCCGCCGCGCCCCGCCCCCACAGACGGCCGTCCTTCAGCGTCGCCTCGAAGGGCGGGTCGCTCCACGCCGCTTCGTCTCCCGGCGGGACGACGTCCGTATGCCCCGCAAAGCAGAAATGGGGCCGCGCTTCGCCGTAACGGGCGTAGAGATTGTCGACATCCTCGAATTTCAGGCGCGTGCACGCAAAGCCGAGCGCGGCGAGCGAGGCTTCGAGGACGTCCAGCGCCCCCTCGTCCGCCGGGGTCACGGAGGGTCGCCGGATCAGGGCGCAGGCAAGGTCGATGGGATCGATATGGGCCATAGGCTTACAGATAGCCGGTTTTTTTCCTGATTTCGCGGATATATTTCGCCGCAGAGCGGTAATGGCTCGGTCCGGAGGATTCCGCCCATCGCCCCAGCGTCCATTTGTTGGTCCAGTTGTAGGGGCTGGGCCCGTAAAGCGTTTTTTCGTCGAGTCCGGCGAGGAGCTTGACGAGCTTTTTGTGGGCGCGTTTTAGCCGGTCTTTCGCCGCGGGCCACGCCACGTCCCGGGTCTCTTCGCGAATCCTGGCGTTGTACGCCTTCAACTGGTTCCATTTATAGCCCGGCGCGGGGGTGACCACCTCCCTGCCGGCCTCGCCGTCTTTGTACCATTTGAAAAAGAGGTTGATCCAGTGAACGCGGTGCAGGATCGTGTCCTTGATCGTGATCGCGTCTTCCGGATGCGGCGTCGCCGCCTGCGTCTCGTCCACGCCGTCAAGGGTTTTCCGGAGCTTGTCGAACTCCTTTTCCGTCAACGCAATCAAGTCCTGCTTGCTGGTTACGGCCATGGGGCGGCCTTCCCGTTCTAGTTCCTCAACAGTTCGTTTACGGATGTCTTGGCGCGGGTCCGCTCGTCGACCTGCTTGACGATGACCGCGCAGTAAAGGCTGGTCCGGCCGTTCGCGGCGCCAAGCGCGCCCGGAACCACCACGGCGTAGGGCGGCACCTCGCCATAGCTGATCTCGCCGGTCTCTCGGTTGACGATCTTGGTCGACGCGCCGAGATAAACGCCCATGGACAGAACCGCGCCCTCGCGCACGATCACGCCTTCGGCCACTTCCGAGCGCGCGCCGATGAAACAGTTGTCCTCGATGACGACCGGGCCCGCCTGCAACGGTTCGAGCACGCCGCCGATGCCGACGCCGCCGGAGATATGGCAGTTCGCGCCGATCTGCGCGCAGGACCCGACGGTCGCCCAGGTGTCGATCATCGCGCCTTCGCCCACATAAGCGCCGATATTGACATAGGACGGCATCAACACGGCGGAGGGCGCCACGAACGAGCCCCGACGCACGGCGCAGGGGGGCACGGCGCGAAAGCCGGCCTTTGTGAAATCGTCCGGGGTCCAGCCTTCGAACTTCGACGGAACCTTGTCCCACCAGGCGCCGCCGCCCGGTCCGCCCTCGATCATGACGTTGGGGAAAAGGCGGAAGGACAGGAGCACCGCTTTTTTCAGCCATTGATGGACGATCCAGTCGCCGTTCGCTTTTTCCGCCACCCGCGCTTCGCCGGCGTCGAGCATCTCCAAGGCTGCGACGACGGCGTCGCGCGTCTCGCCTTCCGTTTGCGGAGAAATGTCGGCGCGCGCCTCCCAGGCGGCGTCGATCACGGCCTGAAGCTCGGATGGTGAGGTCATGAAGCTCTCTTTTCTGTTGTCGCTTGCGGTTCTTGTTTCACGGGCGGCGGCGGCTCACGCCGCATGACGCCCGGTCATGAGGGTCTCAAGGAACGCGGTCAGATCATCCGTCATGTGATGAATGTGCTCCGGGCCGCCATCCGCATGGTCGTCCGGGCGGGCGGGGCGCTTGGCGTGCGGCTCGTCCGCCAGCCACGCCGCGTCGGAACACACAAGCACCGTGGTCATGCCCAGCGCGTGCGGGGTTTCGAGGTTCTGGGCCAGGTCCTCGAACATCGCCGCCCGGCCGGGATCGATGTCATGGTTTTCGAGGAATTTCTCGTATGGCGCGCGATGGGGTTTCGGCGTGTAGCCCGCGGCCTTGATGTCGAAGACCTCGTCGAAGAGGTGATAGACGCCAAGGGCCCCGGCGACGTTCTCGGCATGCCGCGCCGAGCCGTTGGTGTAGATGAACTTGCGTCCCGGCAGGGCGGCGATCGCCTTTTCCAGGCTTTCGTTCCTGCGGATCGGCGCCAGGTCGATGTCGTGCACATAAGCCATGAAGGTTTCCGGGCAGACGTCGTGCTCGTGCATCAGCCCGCTCATGGTGGTGCCGTAATCGACGTAATACTGTTTTTGCAGGCGCCGCGCCTCGCCGTGATCGAGATCGAGCCGCTCGCGGATGAACTGCGTCATGCGGGCGTCGATCTGGGCGAAAAGCCGGCACTCGGCTTCGTAGAGCGTGTTGTCGAGGTCGAAGACCCAGTTTTCGACATGGCGGAAATCGACCGTCGCGACGGCGTCGTCCTCGTTCTTGCTTGTTCGCGTTTTCATCGCACCGTCACTGGGTCGCGCTTTCACTGGGGGGCCTTCATTGGGGGGCCTTCATTGCGTGGGGGCGTCGGCGGCGAACATTTCCGGCAGAAAGTCGAAGGTCGCCGAGGATGCGCCGCCGATCTCGAAGCGCCGGAACACGGCTTCGTCAAGGGACTGATCCGCGCAGCCAAGTTCGCTGGTCGCCTCGAACATGGCGGGGTTGACGCAGAGCGGCTTGTCGCCGCCGACAAGGGCGCGCTCGCGCAGCCCCTCCTCGATCGCGGCGTATACGTAGTAATGGTCGTGCTCCAGTTCGCCCTTGATGATCTTGGCGCAGTCGCCGGGTTCGACCCGCCACCAGCCGCGCGAGCCGTAGACTTCCTCCTCGCGCGGTTCGGCGACGGCGCTCCAGACCGTGTTGTCCGTCTTGTTGCAGTAAAACAGGCCGAGCTTGGCTTCGCGCGCATTGGCGTCCTCGATCAGCGCGTCGATCAGCGCGTCGTCGATGCCGGAGCCTTCGGCGAGCCCTTTTTCCCGGCGATAGGCGTTGAGCGCCCGCTGGGTGGCGCGGCCCATGGCGCCGTCGACCCGGATCGAGTCTTCGCCGATGTCGTTCAGGAGGCGCTGCACTCCCGCCACCTCCGCGGAGTAGACGTTGTAGATGTCCGATTCGGTGAAATCGCTCTGCCACACGCCGTTCGCCGCCTCCGTCACCTGCACTTCATAGAAATTGCGCTTGCGCAGGGGCTCGTCGCGGCAGACGTCCTGATTGCGGATGTTGAAGAAGCCTGCGTTCTCGACGCACAGGCCGATTTCGCCGGACCAGGTTCGCAAAGGGCCTTTGTGGCCGGAGATCGCTTCGGCGTAGACGTAATAGGGTCCGGGATTGGCGCGTTCGGTCAGCACCACCTTGCACTGGCCGGGGCGCAGGCGCCACCAGCCGCGGGTGGCGAGGCGGTCGCCGTCCACATAGCCGATGGCCGCCGACAGGACATAGCTGGTCATGTTGCAGAAGCTGTATTTCGCGTCGGCGCCCGTGGTGCTGAACGCCAGCGCGAAAAGAGAAAAAAGGATGAGACGCATTGCGATTTGCCTGCAAACGACCAAAAGAGTGAACGTTAATTCAGCCGAAACCGGGGCCCGGATCAAGCGTTGACATCGACACCGCCCGATATGCCGCGCGCGCCTGAACGCGAGGATGCGGTTTCGCCCGTTTCCGGCGGCGACCGGGCGGGCCGGACGCGATGCGTCAAGGTCCTGTTTCCCCTGCCCCTCGACACGGCGTTCGACTACGCCCTGCCGCCGGGCGCCGCGCCTGCGCCGGGAACGTTCGTGCGCGCGCCGTTCGGTCCGCGCCAGGCGGTCGGCGTCGTCTGGTCGGCCCCGTTCGAGGCGCCCGGAGCCCGCGACGACGCTGACGCGGCCAGCGCCGACGCAGCCAATGCCGGCGCAGCCAATGCCGCCGCGCGCCGCCGGCTGAAGAGCGTCTCGGAGATCATCGACGCGCCGCCGCTGACGTCGGCGTTGATGGACTTTATCGACTGGGGCGCCGGCTACGCGATGGCGCCCAGGGGGTCCGTTCTCGCCATGACCATGCGGTCCGGGGACGGGCTCGCCGCGCCGCCGACCCGCCGGGGCTATGTCGCGGCCCCCTCCCATGCGGCTCCAGCGCGCATGACCCCGCAGCGCGAGGCCGTGCTGGCGGCCGCGCGCGCCGCCGGCGACGGCGCGCCCATGTCGGCGGGCGATCTCGCCAGGGCGGCGGGCGTCAGCGACGCGGTGGTGCGCGGTCTCGCCAGATCCGGCGCCCTGCGAGCGGTCGACGTCGACGCCGACGCGCCCTTCGCGGCGCCGGACCCTGCCCTGCCGGGCAAGACGCTCACCGAGGATCAGGCTCACGCGGCGGCGGTCGTCGCCGACATCATCGCCCAGGACGCGCACAAGGCGATCCTGATCGACGGCGTAACCGGTTCGGGCAAGACGGAAGTCTATCTCGAAGCGGCGGCGGCGGCGCTGGCGCGCGACCCGTCGGCGCAGGTGGCGATCCTGCTGCCGGAAATCGCCCTCACCCTGCCGTTTCTCAGCCGCGTGGAGGCGCGCTTCGGCGCCGCGCCCGCGCCGTGGCATTCGGAAATGACGGGAGCCGCCCGGCGCCGGGTCTGGCGGCGCGTTCTCGAAGGACAGGCGCGGATTGTCGTCGGCGCCCGCTCGGCGCTGTTCCTTCCGTACAGGAATCTGAAGCTCGTCATCGTCGACGAGGAGCATGACGGGGCCTACAAACAGGAAGACGGGGTCGTTTATCACGCGCGCGATTTCGCCGTCGCCCGCGGGGCGCGAGGCGGATTTCCCGTGGTGCTCGCCTCGGCGACGCCGTCGCTGGAAACCGTCGTCAATGTGGACGAGGGACGCTACGCCGCGGTCGGCCTGCCGGCGCGGGCGAGCGGCGCGGCGATGCCGCAGATCGACCTCGTCGACATGCGCGAGCATCCGGCCGATCCTGGGGCGTGGCTGTCGCCGGTCCTGAAAAAGGCCGTCGACGCGACCCTCGACGCCGGCGAGCAGAGCCTGCTCTTTCTCAATCGCCGGGGCTATGCGCCGCTGACCCTGTGCCGGCGGTGCGGTCACAAGATGACTGCGCCCAATTCCGACACCATGCTCGTGGAGCACCGCTTCGAGAACCGCCTTGTGTGTCACCACACCGGCTTTTCCATGCCCAAGCCTTCGGCCTGCCCCGCCTGCAACGCGGTCGACGCGCTCGTGCCGTGCGGGCCGGGCGTGGAGCGTATCGCCGAGGAGGCGGCGTCGCGCTGGCCCGACGCGCGCATCGAGGTCTTGTCGTCGGACACGGCGGCGAGCCCGGCGGCGATGCGCGCGGTGCTGGACGCCATGGCGACGGGGGCGGTGGACATCCTGATCGCGACGCAGGTGGCGGCGAAAGGCCACCATTTCCCCGGTCTCACCCTGGTCGGGGTGGTCGACGCCGATCTCGGCCTGTCGGGGGGCGATTTGCGCGCGGCGGAGCGGACGTATCAGTTGCTTAGCCAGGTGACCGGCCGGGCGGGCCGGGCGGCGACGCCGGGACAGCGTCGCGGGCGGGCGCTGTTGCAGACCTACCAGCCGGACGCGCCGGTGCTGCGGGCCATGGAGCGGGGCGACCGCGACGCCTTTCTCGCCGCCGAGGCCGAGTCCCGTTGCGCCTATGGCTATCCGCCTTACGGCCGGCTCGCGGCGGTGCTTTTGCGTTCGGACAGGGAGGCGGCGCTGCACGAGGCGGCCCGCGCGCTGGCGGCCGCGGTTCCGAACGGCGACGGGGTCGAGGTGCTCGGACCGGCGCGGGCGCCGATCTACCGGCTGCGCGGGGAGGCGCGCATGCGGTTCCTGGTCAAGGCGCGCCGGGACGTGAACCTTCAGGCCTTTATAAAAGACTGGTTCGCCGGGGTGAAAACGCCGTCCGCGGTGCGCCGCGTGGTCGACATTAATCCGTATTCGTTTCTGTAACGATTGTTTTGGCGCCGATATTGCCTTCAAAACCGATGCGGTTAGGCTGGATTTAATGATTCGCCGCTGTGATGGCGAAAAAAATACGGGGGCTTTCCTGATGTTTCGAGCGTTTGGGTGCGCTGCCTTTTTCCTTTGGGCGCTGACGGCGCCGGTCTGCGCGCAGACCGGCGAGGCGGCGCGGGACGAAACGGCGCAAGGCGGGTCCATCGTCGACGAGTTGCGCGTGGGCGTGTTCGCGCAAGGCTGGGGCAACATCGGCAAGGACAAGGAACAGGGGGTCGGCTTCAATCTTGAGACAGCCTTCGTCTCGCCGGGATTTCTCTCCGCCGTCGGCTCGCCCCGTCCTCATCTCGGCGTGACGATCGCCAGCGATTCAGACGCGACGAACCAGGTCTATTTCGGCCTTGAATGGCAGGCCTATCTGAAACGGCGCCTGTTCGCCTCGGTCAGTCTTGGCGGCGCGGTTCACGACGGGGAGACGAAGTACACGGAAGTCGTCGATCGCCCGCGCCGGTCCAACACGCTGTTTCTCGGCTGCCGAGCCCTGTTCCGCGTCGCGGGCGACATCGGCTATGACGTCTCCGAGCGGGTGCGGCTGTCCGTTCATATGGCGCATATCTCCAACGCCAATCTGTGCAGCGTGAACGAGGGGCTGGACCATTTCGGCGCGCGGCTCGGCTACCGCTTCTAGAGCGTGTTGCGGCGAAAGCGGATCACCGGTCTTTTCGGGTCGCAACGCGGGCTCCGCCTGGGAATCCAGCGCCCATTGTGACCAGTGCAAATTGTGACCAGCGCAAATTGTGGATCGCGTTGAGCGCAACTGGCTCTGGGACGCTCGCGGCGGACCCGGTTTCCTGCGCCCTCCGCGCGCCGCTACCCGCCGATATGGGCGTCGATGAAGGCGATCGAGCGGCGCAGCATTTCCGTCCTCATCTCGCTGGTGGAAAGCCAGTGGTCCTCGCCCGGCAGTTCGACATAGTCGTGCGGCTTGCCGGCCTCGCGCAGCCTGTCGCGCATGACGACGCTCTGACCCGAAGAGACGACGGTGTCGTCTTCGCTGTGGATCAGCAGCACCGGAGCCTTGATGTTCTCGACCAGATTGACGGGACTGCGGGCCTTAATCTCCGCCGCGTCGCGGAAGCGGTCGCCCACGCGCACGCGCAGGATATCCTCCGAAAACTCGCTCGAGCGCGACGCCGACCCGACCAGGGCCATGAGGTCGCCGATGCCGTTGACGCTGACCGCGCAGGCGTAGAGATCCGGCGTCATGGCGGCGCCGGCGAGCGCGGCGTAGCCGCCATAGCTCGCGCCGACGATGCAGATGCGCTCGGGGTCGGCAAGCCCGTCGTCGATCAGCCGCCGCACCCCCTCGGTGATGTCGTCCTGCATCCGGCTTCCCCATTCGCGATGGCCGGCCGAGCGGAAGCCGCCGCCATAGCCGTCCGAGCCGCGGAAATTCGGCTGATATACGCGATAGCCGCGGGCGGCGTAGAAGAACGACCACCAGTCGAACGCCTGGCTGTCGCGTATCTCCGGTCCGCCATGAGGCAGGACGATGAGCGGCATTTTTCCCGCCCGGGCGTCCTTGGGCGAGGTGAGATAGCCCGGAATGTCCAGACCGTCCGAGGCGGTGTAGACATAGGGTTCCTTGAACGCCGCCGGCTTTGCGTCGAGCGCTTCGTAGCTGGCGGCGATCATGTCGAGGCGTTTGGCGTCCCGGTCGAACAGGAAAAACTGTTTGGGATGGTCGGGATACGTCGCCTCGACGATCATGCGCGACATATCGGACGATTCCGACACGATATGGGGCGAGGCGTTGGGCAGCGCCCGGTCGAGACGCGCCACAACCCTGTCGGTCTCTTCGGTCAGATAGTGGATGCGCGGCAGATGGTCCGTGTAGAAAACGCCGATCACCGCCCCGCCCAGCGGTTCGTAGGAGATGGAGTCGATGTCATATTCGGCATGGCTGAAAGCCGTGCCGATCGTCTCCCCGGTTTTAAGGTCGATCCGCACCAGCGAGCGCTTGTCGCGGTCGCCATAAGTGGTCGCCAGGGCGTGCGTCTGATCGGGGGACAGGCCGTGGAAGACAAGCGGCGCCCCGCGCCCGCGCGGCTGGTCGCGCTCCATGAGCAGGCGGAAGCGCGACCCGTCGGCTTCCCTGACGTAAACCCGCCGCTTTTCGGTCTTGCGGTCGTAGTCGACGCGGATAACAGCGTCGCCGTTCTTGTTGACGATCCAGTTGACGGTGTCTTCCTCGCCGCCCTCGATCTTGCGCCTGCGGCCGTTGTTCAGATTGACCTCGAACAGCGCGAGCTGAAACGGGCGCTTCCCCGACAGGCGCGAGCCGGCGCCTTCATTCGCGGTGTAGCCGCCGCGCACTGCGTAGCGCGAAAAGATCGCCCGGGTGGGATCGTCGGCGCGCACGGCGAGAAAGTCGCCGGCCGAGGGTAGGAGGTAGCCCGCCTCGTTGCCGAACAGCATCTCAGCCTTGCCCTTGCTGCGCGAGATCACCAGCCAGCGGAAAAATTCCAGCGTTTTCAGCCCATTGGTCGTATTCACCGTGTCCGATGCCGACAGCAGCAGCAACAGGTGCTCGTCATTGGCCCAGTTAATGCCGCGCGCGTCCTCGTCGCCGACGGCGACGCCGGTGGGCGCGGCGTCGGGGCGCTCCAGATCGTAGATCAGCACCGCCTTGCGCGCGCCCACATTGCGAAGCGTTGCGACATAACGGCCGCTGGGCGAGATTTTCGCCTCGGTCACGTCCGGGAGCGCGCCGTAGAGCGCCGGATCGGCGCCCGGTTCGCCCCCGTCGACTTGCGCCGCCGCCGCGCCGATCGAAAGGCGCAAGGCCAGGAAAAGCGCGATCGCGACCGCGGCGCATCTTCCGGACCATGTCTCCGCAAGCGTTCCAGCCTGCGGGCGGCGCGCCGCCGGCGCCGTCGCGCGATGCGCCCGCACACGACCCCGCACACTATAAGGTATAAAATTGTACGCCATAACAGTCCCCTTCCGCACATACAATACTTGATCCGTCTTCCATTGTTGAAAGGGGTTCAAATATTTTCAAGTAATAAAGCCGGTGTTCGGCTGAGAATCCCGACCCGGCCGCTGCTTGCGGCGCGCCCCGGAACCTGCGGTCAAGACGCCGCGCCCCAGAAAGTGCGTCCCGGCGCCAGCATCGCCGTCTGGCCAGTGCGGTTTGGCCAGTGCGGTTTGGCCAATGCGGCCCGGCAAGGGCGGGATTTTCGGCGCCGCACTTGCCGCACGGCCCTGTTATTGCGTTGCCGCGGGGGGCGTGCTACGCCCTCGCGAAATCTTGTGCGGGGAGCTTGTTCCGATCAATCAAAGCTCTCTATCTGTCAGTTATTCCAACGGGTTGTGCGCCGATTGTCCTGTCGGCGACCGCATCATAGGAGCCCCGCTGCGCCATGTCAGGCCAATCCTCCGCCCAGTCAGGCCCTTCCGCCGGTCACGCTATCGGCCCTGAAGCGAGCGTCGCGGGGCGCTATGCGGCGGCGCTGTTCGACCTTGCGAAGGAAGCCGGGGCCGTTGACGCGACGGAGGCCGAGTTGAAGGCGCTGGCGGGGCTGATCGCCGAGTCGTCGGATCTGCGCGCCTTTCTGAAGAGCCCCGTCTATAACCGCGAAGACCAGGCCCGCGCCGCCGCGGCCATCGTCGAAAAAGCTGGCTTCGGCGACCTGACGGCGAATTTCATCAAGCTCGTCGCCCGCAACGGGCGGCTGTTCGCGCTGCCGGCGATGATCCGGGCGTTCCTCGCCATGGCCGCCGCCGCGCGCGGCGAAGTCGCGGCGCAAGCGATCACCGCCGCGCCGATGAACGAGGAGCAGGCGAAGGCGCTGCGCCAGGAGATCGAGGCGATGGCCGGCAAGGCGGTCAACCTTGACGCCCGCGTCGACCCGGATCTTCTCGGCGGCCTGATCGTGAAGATCGGCTCGCGGATGATCGACGCATCCCTCAGGACAAAACTCAACCGTATGAAAACCGTGATGAAAGAGGCATAAGACCCATGGACCTCAACGCCGCAGAGATTTCCTCCATTCTGAAGCAGCAGATCAAGGATTTCGGCAAGGACGCCGAAGTCTCGGAGATCGGCCAGGTTCTCTCCGTGGGCGACGGGATCGCCCGGATTTACGGCCTCGACAACGTCAAGGCCGGCGAAATGGTCGAGTTCGCCAACGGCGTCAAAGGCATGGCGCTGAACCTGGAAGCGGACAATGTCGGCGTCGTGATCTTCGGCGAGGACCGGGACATCAAGGAAGGCGACACGGTCAAGCGCACCCAGGCCATCGTCGACGTGCCGGTCGGCAAGGGGCTGCTCGGCCGCGTCGTCGACCCGCTCGGCAACCCGATCGACGGCAAGGGCCCGATCGAGGCGAGCGAACGCCGCCTCGTCGACGTCAAGGCGCCGGGCATCCTGCCGCGCAAGTCCGTGCACGAACCGGTCCAGACGGGCATCAAGGCGATCGACGCGATGATCCCGATCGGCCGCGGCCAGCGCGAACTCGTCATCGGCGACCGCCAGACCGGCAAGACCGCGATCTGCGTCGACGCGATCCTGAACCAGAAGGACGCGAATGCGGGCGACGACGAATCCAAGAAGCTCTACTGCGTTTACGTCGCGGTCGGCCAGAAGCGCTCCACCGTCGCGCAGATCGTCAAGACGCTGGAGGACAACGGCGCCATGGATTACTCCATCGTCGTCGCCGCGACCGCGTCTGAGCCCGCGCCGCTGCAGTTCCTGGCGCCCTTCGCCGGCTGCGCCATGGGCGAGTATTTCCGCGACAACGGCATGCACTCGCTGATCATTTACGATGATCTGTCGAAACAGGCCGTGGCCTACCGCCAGATGTCGCTGCTGCTGCGCCGCCCGCCGGGCCGCGAAGCCTATCCGGGCGACGTGTTCTACCTGCACTCCCGGCTGCTGGAGCGCGCGGCGAAGCTGAACGAGGACAACGGTTCGGGCTCGCTCACGGCGCTGCCGATCATCGAGACCCAGGCGAACGACGTTTCGGCTTATATCCCGACCAACGTGATCTCGATCACCGACGGCCAGATCTTTCTGGAAACGGATCTCTTCTTCCAGGGCATCCGCCCCGCGGTGAATGTCGGCCTGTCGGTCAGCCGCGTCGGCTCCGCCGCCCAGATCAAGGCGATGAAGAAGGTCGCCGGCAAGATCAAGGGCGAGCTTGCTCAGTACCGGGAGCTTGCGGCCTTCGCCCAGTTCGGCTCCGACCTCGACGCGACGACCCAGCGCATCCTCAACCGCGGCGACCGCCTGACCGAGCTGATGAAGCAGGCGCAGTATTCCCCGCTCCAGGTGGAAGAGCAGGTCTGCGTCATCTACGCCGGCACGCAAGGCTATCTCGACAAGGTCGCCAAGGACAAGGTCGGCGCCTTCGAGGAAGAGTTCCTGCGCAAACTTCATGGCGACCACGCGGACCTTCTGAAAAGCATCCGCGAGACCGGCAAGCTCGACGACGACGCCGAAAAGACGTTGAAGGACGCTCTCGATACGTTTTCGAAGAATTTTGCGTAAGGGATAAGCCTCCGTGCCCTCACTGAAAGACCTTAAAAACCGGATCGGCTCGGTCAAATCGACCCAGAAGATCACCAAGGCGAAACAGATGGTCGCCGCGGCGAAGCTGCGCCGGGCCGAGGAGCGCGCAACCGAGGCCCGTCCCTATACGGAGCGGATGGAGGCGGTGCTCGCCAATCTCGCGGCCTCCGCCAAGGACAGCCCCAACGCCCCGAAGCTGTTGGCGGGGACGGGCAAGGACGAAACGCACCTGTTGATCGTCGCGACGGCCGACAAGGGTCTGTGCGGCAGCTTCAACTCGTCGATCGTGCGCCTTGCGCGCGAGCATATCGTCCGGCTCCAGGGCGAGGGCAAGAAGGTCAGGATCATCGCCGTGGGGCGCAAGGGCGACGACCAGCTGAAGCGGCTATACGGCGAGATGATCGTCTGGAAGACGAACTTCCTCGACGTGAAACAGATCGGGTTCGCCGAAGCGCACGAGATCGCGGAAAAAGTCCTCGCCATGTTCGACGCCGGGGAATTCGACGTCGCGACGCTGTTTTTCGGCAAGTTCAAATCGGTGATCAGCCAGGTCCCGACCGCACAGCAGATCATTCCCGCCCAGGCGCCCGAAGGGGTCGAGACCCCGGACCTGAAAGGCGCGGTTTACGATTACGAGCCGGAAGAAGAGGAAATTCTCAAGGCGCTGCTCCCGCGTTATGCGGCGGTGCAGATCTTCCGCGCGCTGTTGGAAAACGTCGCCTCCGAACAGGCCGCCTCCATGACCGCCATGGACAACGCCACGCGCAACGCCGGCGAGATGATCGACAGCCTGACGCTGCAATACAATCGCGCGCGCCAGGCGCAGATCACCAAAGAGCTTATTGAAATCATCTCCGGCGCCGAAGCGCTGTAGACTAAAAAGATCAGACGCAAGGAAGACGCTATGAGCAAACAAGGCCGCATTTCACAGGTTATCGGCGCGGTCGTCGACGTTGAGTTCGACGATCACCTGCCGGCGATTTTGAACGCGCTGGAAACGGACAATCAGGGGAACCGGCTCGTTCTGGAGGTCGCCCAGCATCTCGGGCAGAACACCGTGCGCACCATCGCCATGGACTCCACCGAGGGCCTCGTGCGCGGCCAGGCGGTGTCGGACACGGGCGCGGCGATTTCCGTGCCGGTGGGCGATGCGACGCTCGGCCGGATCATGAACGTGATCGGCGAGCCGGTGGACGAAGCCGGGCCGGTCCATGCGGAGACGCGCCGCGGCATTCACCAGGAAGCGCCGCCCTTCGTCGAACAGTCGACGGAAGCGGAAATGCTGGCCACCGGCATCAAGGTCGTCGACCTCCTGTGCCCCTACGCCAAGGGCGGCAAGATCGGCCTGTTCGGCGGCGCCGGCGTCGGCAAGACGGTGCTCATACAGGAACTGATCAACAACATCGCCAAGGTGCACGGCGGCTACTCCGTGTTCGCCGGCGTCGGCGAGCGCACCCGCGAGGGCAACGACCTCTACTGGGAGATGATCGAGTCCGGCGTGAACAAGAACCCGGCGGAGAACGACGGCAAGACCGAAGGCTCCAAGTGCTCGCTGATCTACGGTCAGATGAACGAGCCGCCGGGCGCGCGCGCGCGCGTGGCGCTGACGGGCCTGACGGTGGCGGAGCATTTCCGCGATCAGGGTCAGGACGTTCTGTTCTTCGTCGACAACATCTTCCGCTTCACGCAAGCCGGATCGGAAGTGTCGGCGCTCCTGGGCCGCATCCCGTCGGCGGTGGGCTACCAGCCGACCCTCGCCACCGACATGGGCGCGATGCAGGAGCGGATCACGACCACCACCAAGGGCTCCATCACCTCGGTGCAGGCGATCTACGTGCCCGCCGACGATTTGACCGACCCGGCGCCGGCGACGTCCTTCTCGCACCTCGACGCGACGACGGTGCTGAACCGCGCGATTTCCGAAAAGGGGATCTACCCGGCGGTGGACCCGCTCGATTCCACCTCGCGCATTCTCGACCCGCGCATCGTCGGCGAGGAGCATTACAACGTCGCCCGCGGCGTGCAGGGCATCCTCCAGCGCTACAAGGCGTTGCAGGACATCATCGCCATCCTCGGCATGGACGAGCTTTCGGAAGAGGACAAGCTGGTGGTCGCCCGGGCCCGCAAGGTCGAGCGCTTCCTGTCGCAACCTTTCGACGTGGCGCAGATCTTCACCGGCTTCCCGGGCATCCAGGTGCCGGTGGAGGACACGGTCCGCTCCTTCAAGGGCCTCATCGACGGCGAGTACGACCACCTGCCGGAGGCGGCGTTCTACATGGTCGGCTCGATCGACGACGCGATCGAGAAAGCCGGCAAGCTGGCGGCGGAAGCGGCGTAACAAAGGGAGCAGGGATGAGGGCACATGGATGAGGGGGCGCCGATCCTCGATCCCACCCATCCATCCCTATAGAGAACATGGCTGAAAAACTCCACTTCAACCTCGTTTCGCCGGAGCGTCAGCTCATGTCGGCGGCGGTCGACCAGGTCGATATTCCGGGTGCTGAAGGTTGGCTCGGCGTCCTGCCGAACCATGCGCCGTTCATGACGACCCTGACGCCGGGCATGGTCCGGGTGAAGGCCGGTTCCGAAGAAAAGCGTATTTTCGTGCGCGGCGGTTTCGCGGAAGTCTCGCCGGCGGGGCTCACCGTTCTCGCGGAAGAGGCGACGCCCGCCGAAGAGCTGGACGCCGACGCCATCGCCAGGCGCATCAAGGACGCCGAGGAAGACGTCGCCGATGCGCAGACCGACGAGAAGCGGATCTTCGCGCAACAAAACCTTGACCGCCTGAAGGAGTTGCAGGCGGCGCTGTAGGCCGGGCGCCGTTCATTCCCGCGCAAGCCGTCGCCTCTCGATGTGTTCAGGCGCTTATGCGCGCTGCTTGGTCTCGCCCGGCGGCGCCTCGTGTGATTGATGCAGGCGCTCAAGATCCTCGACAATCGACATCAACAGGATTTCGTCCGGCGTCGGATGGGGCGAGCGTTCAGGGGCGAGACGTTTCCATAACTCGACCTTGCGCAGAATGTCCGACAGCGTGGCCGCCCTCATCCTGCAGACGCTCTCGCTCGCCGAGCAGAAAGCGTCCCATAAATGATCAGTCAGGTATTCATTTTCGTTCTGTTTACTCTCCTCTGCAAGGCCGCGAACCTGCGCGTCGTATAGTTTGATCAAGGTCTGGCAGTAAGCGCTAACATCCCAGTGATTAGCATCTATTTCTATTAGTCGTTGACTTTTCCCAGTCATGTCTTCCCTCGTCAGTCCGTCAGGGAAATAATATCGCGGCGTTCGGTGGAAAATTCGATTACCGATTCGGGCTAGGCGAAATCTAGTTTAGAATTTTATTAGCAAAAAATTTCACCGGCGAATCCGGTCAAATCTCGTGCTTATTCTCCGATGCTTCCTACATAGTGCAGGAATTGTAGTTAACAGACATAGATATGGGGGAGTGATGAATAACCATTTTCGCGAAACGGTGCTGAAAAACCCGTCTCTGTTGATTGTTGCGTTGCAGGATGTTTTCGCGCGTCATGACTTGGCCTTTGCTTGCCTGTTTTACACCGCCCGCGCCGCCAATGACGGCCAGATCTTCCAGGTGGCGAAATCCGCGATTTCCGACGAGGTCGAGGAGAAATGCCGCCGGCTCGCCGCCGAAGGCGTGCACCCGGCCCTGAACGCGCCGGCGTATCAGTTGTCGCCGTTCGATTTCCTGTCGCCGCCGGAGATGTTTCAAGAAAGCAAGGGCGTGCGCGAATTGATCGAGCTGGCGCGCGGACAGGGGGTGAAGACGCTTGCCTGCATCCCCCTGCGCGACGGTTTCGGCGACCGCTTCATATGCCTTGTTTCAAATCACGCGGCGGCGGTGCCGCAGAGCGCGATGAAGATCGTCCATAGCGAATGCTACGGGGCGCTGTCCCTGTTGGAAGCCGAGCTGGAGGCGGCGAACGACAAGTCCAGCATCCTGTCCGAACGCGAGCGGCAGTGCCTGATCTGCGCCGCCCGCGGGCTGACCGAACGCGAAACCGCCGCCGAACTGGGCATCAGTCAGCATACGGTTCACGCCCATATCGAGAGCACCAAGCGCCGGCTCGGCGCGCCGAACAAGCTCGTATCCGTCATCAAGAGCATCAAGAACGGATACATTTCGCATGATGACATCGTGTTCGATTGAGCGCGCGGCGCTTTCAATCGCGGCGCCCGTCGCGGGCGCGCCGCCGCGCGCATGGCGCCGTCCCGCCGCCGCAAGGGGGGCGAGGCGGGCATGCGGCGTCCGGCTGCAAACCGGGACCTGAAAACCGGGCTCGCAACCCGGGGCTTGGATCCCGTTGCGCTCTGATCATGTTGCAAAAGAAACCCGGTTAAGGAAAATCCTGAACGGAATCTTAAAAACAAGCATAAAATAAAACTTTTCTTTTTACCTAATAAAAATGTAGACAAAATGCAGGCGCAGGATCAAATCTATGCGCCCATAGGTTGTATTCATGCGCCTACAATGCAAAAAGGGGACTTCCATGAAACTTTCCCGACTTGTCTACGCCTTGATCGCCGCGGCCGGCCTTGCTGCCGTCGGCGTTTCGCAGGATGCGACGGCCAAGGATCGCAAGGCCGTCGCCGCCGAACAGACGGCGACGGCGAACACCGTGACGCTGACGGTCGCGCTGTATCCTTACGTTCCGCGTATTGATCAATTCAAGCAGGCGATCACAAACGCCTGGGCCGAAGTGCAGCCCGATGTGGCGTTGAACTTCGTTTCCTCCGACGATTGGGACGGCGGGTACAGCTCCAATCCGAAATCCGACTACGACATCTTCATTTTCGACGGGATGTTTTTCGAGTATTTCAAGGAACAGGGCTATCTCTCAACCATACCGGCGTCCAGCATCACCGATCCGGACGACTTGCTCGCCTACGCCCGCAACGGCGTCACGGACGGTTCGAACTACTACGCGATCCCGTTTCTCGGCTGTTCCAACGTTCTGTTCTACAACAAGAGCAACACCGAGCTGGCGGAGGCCGACACCCTGACCAAGGTCGCCGACGTTCTCGGCAGCTTTACGTACACCAGCCAGGAACCGCCCGACCGGCGCGGCCTGATGCTGGACATGGCGGGGGGAACCACCAACGCCACGCTCTATCTCGACGTCGCCTACAACCAGACGGGCGTCTACCCGCTGCCCCAGCCGGCGGCGGACGATCTCAGCCAGGACGCGATCGACACCATGACGAAGCTGATCGGCCTCGCCAGTTTCTGGAACGTGACCCTCGACCCGCCCATGGCTTACGGCCGCAGCGTCTGGTTCAACTCAGGTTACGGCAAGGCTTTCGTGGGCTTTACCGAGTCGATGTCGGTGATGTCGGAGCAGACCCGCTCCGACATCGCTTTCAAGATCATGCCGTTTTCGGACAATGATTTCGGCGAGCTGTTCTACGCTGACGTGATCGGCGTCAACGCCCAGACGGAACAGCGCGACCTTGCGATCGAACTCGCCAACCTCATCGCCACCACGGACGTTTTCGTGGCCAGCACCGGCAAGACGTCGACCGAGCCGCCGCAGTTCCTCATGGCGACCCGGAAAAGCGCTTTCGAAACGCTCGCTGAACAGAACCCGATCTACGACCAGATGTACGCGCTGATCACCGACAACGAACCGCTGATGTTCAAGCTCGACAAGAATGCGCGCACCTGGGTCGACAGCGTCAAGCAGCCGATCAAGACCGCGTCCCGCAAAGATTTCACCGGCGGGTGCGATTTCGAATCGGCGTCCTTCATTTCCAATCAGTCCCAGGCGGCCGCCCAGTGCGACGCCGCCTGCGATGATCACGACGGCTGGAGCGGGCAATGGACCAATGTCGCCCCCGCCGCGCCGCCGGGAAAATCAGTATGCGGCTGCAATAGCTGTCCCGTGCCGGGTTAAGGCGCTCTCGGCGCTTCGACGCCCGTCATCGGGCGTCTTCAGGACGGCGGTCATTCCGGCTGACCGCCGTCTTTCATGACGGCCAGAAGCGCCGCCATGGCGTCCGGCGGCGGCGCCTCGACAACGACCGGCGGCTTTGCGTTCGATATCGGAATGACGATCCGCCGCGCATGCAGCATCATCGGTGCGGCGCGCCCGTCCGGCGTCAGGTTCCCATGCTGCAAATCCCCATATTGAGGATCGCCCAGGATCGGCGCGCCGATATGGGCGAGATGCGCGCGGATCTGGTGGGTGCGTCCGGTTTTCGGCTTCGCCTCGATGAAGCTGAGGCCGTCGCGACGGGTGAGGGTGCGGTAGGTGGTGACCGCCGCCTGGCCGGCGTCGCTTTCCTCGTCCGCGACGGCCATGATCCAGCCTTTGCCCCGCGGCGTCTTGACGAGGCGCGCCCTGATGGAGCCGGACGGGCGTTGGGGCGCGCCCCTCGTGATCGCCCAGTACGTCTTGTCGATGCGCCCTTCGGCGAACAGCCTGCCAAGCTTGCGCAGCGCCTTGGGGTGCCGGCCCAGGACGAGGCAGCCGGTGGTGTCCCGGTCGAGGCGATGGGCCAGCGCCGGCGGGCGCGGCAGGCCGAAGCGCAGCGCGTCGAAATAGTTTTCGAGATTGTCGCCGGCGGGCCCTTTCCCCCGCGCGCCCTGGCTTGCGCCTGGCCGGGCGTGAACCGGCAGCCCGGCGGGCTTGTCGATCACCAGCATCAGCCCGTCGCGGTAAAGAATTCGCGAGGTGAGATAATCCGGGGGGTAAGATAAATCCGCCACCGTCGGCGTCTCCGTATGGCCTCATGAAGCAACATGAAGGGCGTGCGCCCATGATGGCCGTCAAAAGGGTTCGCCCGTTTCTTGTCCTGTTTGCAGCGGCTGTTTCAACAGCTTTTTCAACCCTTGCGGAGGTCGCCATGGCTGCCGAGGAACTGCCGGACTACACCGTCGTCGAGACGATCGACGATATCGAGATCCGCCAATACCGGCCGATGATCCTCGCCAGCGTAACGGTGGAGGGAGACCGCGACGAAGCGGTCAACAAGGCGTTCCGGATTCTCGCCGGGTTCATCTTCGGCGATAATCAAAGCCGCGGCGAGATCGCCATGACCGCCCCGGTCACGCAGGCGCCTTCGGAAAAGATCGCCATGACCGCGCCCGTGACCCAGTCGGCCGCAGCGGGCGCGCGCTGGCGCGTCGATTTCATGATGCCGTCGAAATACACGCTCGAAACGCTGCCGAAGCCGAACGATCCGCGCATATCGATCACCCGGACCGAACCCTCTCGCGCTGTCGCCATCCGTTTCAGCGGGCGCATTACCGACGCGAATTTTGAAAAACACAAGCGCACGCTCGACGCCTTCGTCGAGGGGCGCGGGCTGGTCACGGACGGCGCGGCGCAGTTTGCGTATTACAACGGCCCGTTCACGCCGTTCTTCATGCGCCGCAATGAAGTGATCTACCGGCTTGCCGACGGCGACGGCGACGGTTAGGGCGCGCCGGGTCGTCAATCGCGGGGAAGGTTCGGCCCGACCTCGCGCAGGAAATCCCTCAGCGGCGCGAACGCCGCCATCAGCTCCTTGTAGACGTGGTGCTTGAACGGCACGATCAGCGAAGGCGCCTCTTCCAGTTCGCCCCAGCGCCAGTCGTCGAATTCCTGATGGTCGTCCGCTTCCAGATCGATTTCGCTTTCCCGACCTTCGAACAGCATCGCAGCCCATTTCTGGCGCTGGCCTTTCCAGTGCTTCTTTTTGTAGCCCGCCGGAAAATCATAGGCGAGCCAGCCCGGCGTGATAGTCAGGAGCCGCGCGGAGGAGACCCCGGTTTCCTCGCGCAGTTCGCGAAACGCCGCGCTGGCGATATCTTCGCCGTCGTCAACGCCCCCTTGCGGCATTTGCCAGCGGTAATCCTCGCCCGGCCTGCCGAGATCGGCGAAGCCGCTGAGGCGGCGTCCGTAGAAAACCCGGCCCTCCCGGTTGAACAGGGCGACGCCCACATTGGGGCGGTAATGGTCGAGGAAATAGGCAGTGTCCATCATTCGTCCGCCTTTCGGCATTGCTTCCTCGGCATTGCGCCTCTCTGCATGGCGGCCGTCGTCGATGCGCCCGCCGTCGTCGTCGTCATGGACGCGCGGGGAGTCTTAGCGGCTCGCGGCCTGGGCGCGCAAGGCGTAGGACGCCGGCGCGGCGGCGAGGCCCTCCGCTTCCAGGCGGGCGCTCCAGCGCGCGATTTCCTCGATGGTCGCCGGCGCTGCGTAGGTTTTGGCGAGGGCCGCGCCGTTTCGCCGCGCGGCCGCTTCCAGCGCCGCAAGCTCGCGTTTGATCACGGCGACGCCGTCGGCGGCGGCGACGGGGGGAATGGTGCGGTCGACCGCGGCGGCGCGCGCGCCGGACCGGCTCGCGGCGCGGGCGGCGGCGCCGGTGTCGTCGATATAGGCGACGCCCGCATCGCGCAGTTGCTCCAGGACAGGGGCGAGGGCGTCTGCGTCGGCGGAAAACCGTCCGCCGAGATAGTTGGTGGCGGCGAAGTAGCCGCCGAAGCGCGACATCAGCCAGTCCAGCCGTTGCAGGTTTTCCGACGGGCTGCGCGAGGACAGGAGCGCCGCCGGGCCGAGCGCGCGCTGGTCGCCGCCATAGCTTTCCATCGGCAGCTCGATCAGGATTTCGTGGCCGTCGCGGCGCGCTTTCGCCGTCCAGAACTCCAGATCCTTCGCATACGGCGCAAAAGCGAGGGACACGTCCGCCGGCAAGAGGTCGATCGCCTTTTCCGTCAGCGCCGGGTCAAGCCCGAGCCCGCCGACGATGACCGCCACGCGCGGGCGCCCGTCGCCGACGCCGGTCGCAGCGGTCTGGCGGGCGTAGTACTCCATAGGCCGGCGCCCGTCGCCGGCCACGCGCGGCACCTTGCCCAGGGGCGTCGACCGCAGCATTGCCGGGTCCGGCTCGGGGATGGGCGCGGGCCGGTCGGCCGCCGCGATGCGCGCGGCGGTCGGTGCGACGGCGGCGGCGCGGCCTTCGGCGTCCACCGCCTGTCCGTCGATGGTGATGACGATGTCTTCGGGCGACAGGCGCGGCTCGGCCAGCGCGGCGGCGAACGTCTCGCCATTGACCGCTGGGAGGGCGGCGTCCGGGGCGCCCGCGGGCGCGCCCGCCTGCGCCGTCCGCCTCTCCTCCTGTCCGCTTCTTGTCTCCTGTTCGCTTCTCTCCTGTTCGCTGGCGTCCAGACCGCCGCGCAGGGACGGCGCGCCGGGGCCGCGCGGCTGTCCGGCCGGGGCGCTTTCCCAGTGGGCGGAGAGCCTGCCATCGGCCGCCGATGTGCGTACGGTGTGTTCCAGTTCGCTGATCGGCAAGGCGATGCGCCCCGCGCCATTCGGATTAAGGGCGGCGGCGACGAGGCCGGCGACGAGAAACGCGCCGATGACCGCCGCGCCCAGCCACGCCCAGGTCAGACGGCTTAAAACAGGCCGTCTCAAACGCAGGCGTCGGGAATAGGGGCGCTTCGGCACGCGACGATCTCTTCTCTCAAATGGCTGGCGCCGGCCAGCGCGGCCGGCGGGATCACCCTCCAAATTAGGAAGAATAGAGTTAATCATTTGAAAACGCCGGACGCTTGCCCGCCCGGCGTTGATCATGCGTTCATCTTTGCCGGGTTCGCCCCGGGCCGTCCTGCCGGACGACGCGCTTCCGTCTCCGACGTCAGCCCCCAAAGTCCGGCCCCCTATGGCCCTCCCTATGGCCGCAGCCTGTGGCGGGGACGGGGGGCTACTGGGTCTGGGCGGCGCCGGCCTGGGCCAGCGCCTGCCGGTAGCCGGTCGTGTCGGCAAGAATCTCCAGCGCCCGGTTCAGCTGACAGTCGACGCCGGTTTCGCAGGAAACCGGTTCGACAGCCGGCGCGTCGTCGTCCTCGGTTTCGGCGTCCGGGTCGGCGATGACGACAGGCGCGTCCTCGACGCCCGTTTCCGCTTCCAGCGCGCCTTCGAGGTCTTTTTCCGCGGGCCGCGTGAACGGTTCTTCCTGACCCGGATAAACCACCGGCATGGCGATGTCCGGATCGATGCCCAGCGCCTGAATGGAGCGGCCGGAGGGGGTGTAGTACTTCGCCGTGGTCAGGCGCAGCGCGCCCTGAAGCCCGTTCTGCAGCGGGATCACCGTCTGGACGGAGCCCTTGCCGAAGCTCTTGGTGCCGAGCAGTAGCGCGCGGTTGCGGTCCTGCAGGGCGCCGGCGACGATCTCGGACGCGGAGGCCGACCCGCCGTTGATGAGGACGACCACCGGCTTGCCCGCCAGGATGTCGCCGGGCGATCCCATCTCGCGCAGGGTGTCGCGGGCGCGGCGGCCGCGGGTGGAGACGATCTCGCCGCCTTCCAGGAACATGTCAGACACCTCGACGGCCTGATCCAGGAGCCCGCCCGGATTGGAGCGCAGGTCGAGGACAAGCCCTTTCGGGCCGCCGGGAATTTCCTTCGAGAGTTCCTTCACCGCGTCCTTGAGACCGTCCGCGGTCTGTTCGCTGAAGGTGGAGATGCGCACATAGCCGATGTCGCCCTCGGCCCGGTGGGTCACGGATTTCACGGTGACGATGTCGCGGACGATGGTGAGGTCGAAGGGGTCCGCCTCGCGATCGCGCAGCACCTTGATGTCGACGCGGGTTCCTTTCTCGCCTTTCAGCTTGGAGGTCGCCTCGTCGATGGACATGCTGTAGACGTCCTCGCCGTCGATCTCGACGATCAGGTCGTTGGTCTGCAATCCGGCCCGCGCCGCCGGGGTGTCGTCGATCGGCGCGACCACTTTGACGTAACCCTTGTCCGGGCCTTCATTGTCCATGGTGACCTGGATGCCGAGTCCGGCGAAGCTGCCCCGGGTCTGCTCCTGCATGGTCTGGTAGTCTTCCGCGCTGAGGTAGTTCGAATGCGGATCGAGCGTCGACAGCATGCCGTCGATGGCGCCCTTGATGAGGTCGGAGTCTTCTGGCGTGGAGACGTAGTTTTCGTGCACCTGCTCAAAGACCTCTCCGAAGAGGTCGAGCTGGCGGAAGGTGTCTGCCGAGATCGAGGCCCGCGCCATCACCGCGTTCGACAGGACGCCCATGACCAGCGCGCCGCCGACCGCCGCGCCGAAGAGGGCCGTCGACGAATATCCGCGCGTGATGCGGGGGGCGTTGCGCAAGGGGCGGTTGCGTTCGAAATGTTGGTTCATCGTCCTAACCTTTTCGGCCGGCTAAAACGCCGGGTCCTCCACAGTTTTGCTTGAGAGCCACAACGCGGGGTTAACGGGCTCCCCGTTTTTGCGGATCTCCAGATCCAGGCTCGCGCCCCCGTCCGTCATTTGCGCGATCGGCTCGCCGGCGGCGATGCGCTGGCTCTCCTGCACCATGATCGCGCCGACGCCTTTGAACACTATATGGTAGCCGCCGCCGACGTCCAGCACGATCATGTTGCCCACGGGCTCCCAACCCATTGCAAATACAATGCGACCTTCGAACGGCGCGGTCACAATCGCCTGATCGCGGGCGACGAACCGCATGCCTTCGAACCGGCCGCCTTCGGGTCTTACCTTGCCGAACTCTCCGATCAGGCGCCCGGCGACCGGTGGTCGCAATGCGCCCCGGGCGTCCGCGAAACGCCGCGCCGACTGGTAGGGCTGCGGCGGCGCGCGTTTGATGCTGGGCGGGCTCGCCGGGCGGGCGAGGGCGGGCGCCTGCGGCGCCGGCGGGGGCGGTTTCAGGCGCGGCGTCACCGAATGCGCGAGGCGCTCCAGCCGCCGCAAAAGGTCGCGCAGGGTGGTCGCCCGCGCCGCGAGGCGGGCGCTTTCCTTCTGCGCCGCCGCCGCCAGGCGGGCCGCGACGTCGCGTTCCTTTTCCTTTTGCGCGGTGAGCTCCGTCAGGACGTCGCGTCGGGCGGACAGCTCCCGGTTCGCCTCGACAAGGGCGGTCTTGTCCCGGTCGAGGGCGGCGCTGAGGCTGTTGAGGCGGTCGATGGCCGCGCGCAGGCGCGCCGCGCGCGCCTCCAGGGCCGGGGCCGCCTCTGACAGCAGCATCGCCGCGCGCGCCGCCTGGTTGGCGTCTTGCGGCGTCACCAGGAGGGCGGGCGGGCGCGACAGCTCAAGCGATTGCAGCGCCGCCAGCACGTCGCTGAGATTGCCGCTTTCGACGTCGAGCGCGCTTTGCGCCTCGCCCTTCTCGGCCTCCAGGTCGGCGATGGACGCCTCCAGCGCGGTGATCTTGCGCTCTGCTTCCTGAAGCGCATGGGCGGTTTCGATGAGATTATGCCGCAGGGCGGCGATTTCCTTCTCGCGCGCCTTCGCCTCCTCGCGCAGGCGGCGCTCCTCCTCGGCCTGGTCCTTGAGCTGCTCCTCAAGCGCTTCGAGTTCTCGGGTCTCGCGCTGGGCGGCGGCTTCCTGCGGCGCGGCGAGGGCGATGGCGAGGACGAGGACAGGGGCGAAGACGGGGGCGAACAGAGGACCGGTCAACGGTCCGGCCAGCGATCCTGTAAGCGGTCTGTTCGGCGATTTGGCGGTCATGAACGGTGGTACGGATGCCCTGAAAGGATGGTCGCGGCGCGGTATAATTGCTCCGCGAGCATGATTCTGACAAGCATGTGCGGCCAGGTCGCGGCGCCGAACGACCAGCGCGCGTCTGCCCGCGCCCTGATTTCCCGGCCGTGTCCGTCTGCGCCGCCGATCAGGATCGCGAGGGCCGGCGCGCCCTCGTCCCGGCGCCGCGCGACGGCGGCGGCGATGGCGTCGCTGGAGAGATTGTCGCCCCGCTCGTCCAGGGCGACGATATGCGCTCCCCGCGGGACGGCGCCGAGCAGCGCTTCGGCTTCCCGGTCGCGCCGCTTGTCGCCCGCTGCGTTTCTCGGGGCTTCGCATTCCAGGAGATCCGGGCCGCTGAGGCCCAGGGCCCTGCCCGTCAGCATCGCCCGGTTCCGATAATCGTCGAACAGCGCCCGCTCCGGGCCGGCGCGCATCCGGCCGATCGCGGCGATGACGAGCCGCACCGCGCCGTTACTGGACGTCGGCTTCGGCGGCGCCGCCCGGCGCCGCGGGCGCGTGCGCCGCTTCGGACCAGACGCGCTCAAGGTTATAGAAGCTGCGCACTTCCGGACGAAACAGGTGCGCGATGACGTCGCCGGCGTCGATCAGCACCCAGTCGCAGGCCGGCTGGCCCTCGCAGCGGGCGTTGCCGAAGCCGGTTTCCTTCAGCCGCCGCAGGACCTTGTCGGCCATGGCGCCGACATGGCGCTGCGAACGGCCGGAGGCGATCACCATGACGTCGGCGATGTCCGACTTGCCTTCGAGATCGATGGTGACGATGTCTTCGGCCTTGTCGTCGTCCAGTTCCTGCAGGATGAGGGACAGCAGTTTTTCGCTGCGCTCCTCCGGGCTCAGGCCGGATAGCGCGCCTGCATCCCTGTCCGCGTCGGCGGTTTCGCCCTGATCGAGACCGCCTTGATCACCGGGACCATGATCCGTCACGAGCTTCAATGCGGCCTTGCCGGCGGCCGCGTTGCCGGGTTGTGCGTCCAGAGTGAACCTCCCACTGAAGACATGCCAACGTTACGAGGGTTATCCCTTATGCGATGAATATATGCCCCTTCGCCCCGGGCTCCAACCGCATGGGCGGAAATTAACTGTTGCTTAAAAGGCACGCCGCGTACCACCCCCTCGCGTCCGTCCACGCCGCCTCGACCCGCCAGGGGGTCGGCGCGATCAGGGCGTTGAACCGCTCCAGTGTGTATTTATGGGAATTTTCCGTGTGCAGCGTCTCGCCCGCCGCGAAGTTGAAACGGCGTTCGCCGAGGACGATGGCGGTGTCGCGGCGCGCGCGCAGATGCATCTCGATGCGGGCCTCCGCCTCGTTGTAGAACGCCAGATGCTCGAAATCCTCCAGCGCCAGTTCGGCGTCCAGTTCGCGCCGCATCCGCCGCAGAAGGTTGAGGTTGAACGCGGCGGTCACCCCTTCGGCGTCGTCATAGGCCGCTTCGAGGACGGCCTTGTCTTTTTCGAGGTCGACGCCGATCAACAGTTTGGCGGACGCGCCCAGCGTGTCGGCCGCATTGTCTAGGAAGCGCGCCGCCGCTGTCGGGGCCATGTTGCCGATGGTCGAGCCGGGGAAAAAGCCGAGCCACCGCCGCGCGTCCGGCAGGTGCGGGGCCGGCGGCGGGACGGGGGCGTGAAAGTCCGCGCATATGGCGGCCACCGGCAGGTCGAGCCGTTCGGCCAGCGCCGACGCGCTCTCGATCAGGTGGTCTTTCGAGATATCCATCGCCACATAGGCGACCGGGTCTTTCAGTCCCCGGACAAGCCATTCGATTTTTTCGCTGGAACCCGATCCGTATTCGAAGACCGCGGCGCCCTCGCCGATCGCGGCGGTGATGGCGTCGGCGTGCTCCAGGAACAGCGCGCGCTCCGTGCGCGTCGGGTAGTATTCCTCCAGCCCGGTGATCCGGTTGAACAGTTTCGATCCGGGTTCGTCGTAAAAATATTTCGGCGACAACCCCTTTTGCGGGAGCGACAGTCCCTCGATGACGTCGGTCCTGAAATCGCCGAGATCGGGATGGAGGTCGAGGAAGAAGGCGAGCGGTCCGTAAGGCGATTTCAAATCGGCGTCGGTCGGGGAATAAGTCACGTTCAGGGCGTCTCCGTTGTGGTGTGTCGGGCGCTTCAGGGCGCGGCGTTCCTAATGGCGGTTGATGACAGCGGATTGTCGGTGTCGGAAAAAAACACCCATGCGGGCGCTTCAGCGTCGGCCAGGCCGCCCGCCCGGTCGGGCGCAACGCGGAACGCCGCGAGGGCGCGCGCCGCCTCGCCCTTCAGCGCCGCCTCGCCATGGCCGGGGCGGTTGAAGACCGCGATGGGGACAAGGCCGGCGATGCGCCGCCAGTCTTTCCAGCGGTGGAACCCGGCGAGGCTGTCCGCGCCCATCAGCCAGACGAAGGCCGCGTCCGGATGCAGGTCGGCGAGCCGCTCCAGCGTGTCCGCCGTGTACTGAAGGCCCTGCCGGCGCTCGAAATCGCTGACGACGATGTCGGGATGGCCGGCGGTCTCGCGCGCCTGCGCCAGGCGGATTTCATACGGGGCGTAATCGTCCTGGTTTTTCAGCGGATTGCCGGGAGAGACCAGCCACCACACCACGTCGAGGCCGAGCCGCTCGAGGCCGGCCAGCGAAATTTCGCGATGCCCCTCATGGGCGGGATTGAAGGACCCGCCGAGCAAGCCGATGCGGCGGCGCCGCTGCGGCGGGCTGGAGGCGGGGTGCGTCAAGGTCTCTTCTCGCGCCTGCGATCGATCATCGACGCGTACATAAGGGCTCCGGCCGGAAATGCAAAATCCGCGGCGTCCGATTGCGGCCGCGCCTGACATTCGGGCGGTCGCGCCGACGCGCAACGCCCGCTTTGGCGGCCGGTCAGGGCGTCCAGCTTTCCTCCGCCCCGCCGGCGGGGGCGGCGTCCCGCGCCGCCCGGGCGAGGGTCATCAGCCGCCCGGTCAGCGCCGCCACGCCGGCGCCCGACGCGCCCGAAACCGCGTGGACCGCGCTGCCCGACGCCGCCTTCAGGCTGGCCAGCTTGGCCTCGGTTTCTTCCGGCGACAGGGCGTCGACCTTGTTGAGGGCGAGGATTTCCTCCTTGTTCTCAAGGCCCGCGCCGTAGGCGGACAGTTCCGAGCGGACGATGCGATAGGCGTGCGCGACGTCGTCTGCGGTCCCGTCGACCAGGTGGAGAAGCGCGGCGCAGCGCTCGATATGGCCGAGAAACCGGTCGCCGATCCCCACGCCCTCGTGCGCGCCTTCGATCAGGCCGGGAATGTCGGCGAGGACGAAGCTCTGTCCCTCGCCGACGCGCACCACGCCCAGATTGGGATGAAGCGTCGTGAACGGATAATCGGCGATTTTCGGTTTCGCCGCGGAGACCGCCGCGAGAAAGGTCGACTTGCCGGCGTTGGGCAGGCCGACAAGGCCCACGTCGGCGATCAGCTTCAGCCGCAGCCAGATGGTGCGCTGCTCTCCCGGCTGGCCGGGATTGGCGCGGCGCGGCGCCTGGTTGGTGGAGGATTTGAACCGGGCGTTGCCGAAACCGCCATTGCCGCCCTTGGCGAGCAACACGCGCTCGCCGGGCGCGTCAAGATCGGCGATCAGCGTTTCCTCGTCCTCCTCGAACAACTGCGTGCCGACCGGCACCTTGATCACCACGTCGTCGGCGTCCGCGCCGGTGCGGTTGGAGCCTTCGCCGGGGCGGCCGGTCCTGGCCTTGAAATGCTGCTGGTAGCGGTAGTCGATCAGCGTGTTGAGATTGTCGACCGCCTCGGCCCAGACATGGCCGCCGCGGCCGCCGTCGCCGCCGTTCGGTCCGCCGAACTCGATGAACTTCTCGCGCCGGAACGACACGCAGCCGGCGCCGCCGGCGCCGCTTTGAACGTAAATCTTGGTGCGGTCGAGGAATTTCATGGCGAGGCTTTACACCCCCCGGCGCCCCGGCGCAAAGGCTCGCCGCCTATTGCGGCTCGCCGAGGCGGTCGAGGTTCACCGTCGCGGCGTCGTAATTGGCGCGGGCGATGCGCGATTCCAGTTCCGCGGCGAGCAGCCGGATGCGGGTGTCGGCGGCGGTTTCCTCGCGCACGTTGACCAGGAAAAAGTCGCTCGCCCCTTGTGCGAAGCGCTGATTTTCCGCGCGCTGCATAATCAGCGCCTGTTCGACTTCGCCCTCCGCGATCGCGGCGACCTGGAGCGAGACGTCGAGGTCGATGAGGATGTTGCGCAGCTCGATTTCCATCCGCTCCATCGCCTCGCGCCGGCGCTGGGTCAGGGCTTCGGCCTCGGCCCGCGCCTTTTGCAGCCGGCCGCGCGCCTCGCTGCGCTGGAAGGGAACGGAAAAGCGGAAACCGACGATCGCATCGGTGGAATCGAACGTCGATCCCCCCTCGGCGATGTCGCCGAGATCGTGGGAGACCTCCGCGCGCACGTCGAACCGCGGCTGCAATTCGTTGCGGTTCAGCTCGATCCGCCGCCTTGCGCGGTCGAGGGCGACGCGCAGCCGGGCGAGTTCGGGGCGCTGCGCCAGCGCGTCGGCGATGGGCGGCGCGGCGCTGATGTCGAGCGCGCTGATCGGCTCCAGCATCTCGTCGGGGGGCAGTCGGCGCTCCTGCGGGATCAGGGGCGATCCCGCGGCGTCGCGGTAAAACATGGAAAGGGCGTTCGCCGCCGTCATGAAATCGCGCCGCGCCTGGGTGGCGAGCCGCTGGCGGCGCATGATGTTCTGGAGGTTCTCGGCGAGGAAAATCTCCGCGATCGCCCCCCGGCGGACCTGTTCCTCCAGGCCCGCCTGGCGCTGCTCGGCGATGCGCAGCAGGTCGTCATAGACGTCCAGTTGCCGGCCCGCGATGACCCAGCGCCAATAGGCGAGGATGGCGCGATGCTGAACACCGATATGGATGAGCAGGCTGTCCAGCTCCGCCTGCTCCAGCGCCAGGCGCGCATCGGCGGTGCGGAACCGCCGGTCGTCGATGGCGCGGTCGCGCAGCAGCGAGAAAATGGCGCCGACTTTCAACTCGCCGCCGGTATTGGTGAAATTGACGTTCTCATAGATGGGAAAGAACCCGTCCGAACGGCGATAGCCGCCATAAAGCGTCCCGCCCAGAGGGCGCAGGTTCTGGCGCAGTTCGGTATTGACGACGCGCCCCGTCCAGACCCCGGAGACGCGGTCGAAGCCGTCGGCGGCGAAAACGAGGTCGAAGGCGCCGTCCGCCGTCAGGACGTCGCCCGCCGCGGCGCGCTCGTTCGCGAACGCCTGCAGGATGGTCGGAAAGTGCGCCGCCGAGGAGCGCAGGACATCGTCCAGCAGCAACGGTCCGCTCTGAGACGACGGCGGCGAGACCGGGGGCAAGGATTTCAGCGACGGCGCCGCCGGCGGCGCGCGCCGGGCGCTGAAGGCGGTCTCGCCGGCCTTGAGGCGCTGTTGGGATCGGACATATGGCGCGTCTTGAACGGGCTGGGCGTTTTGAGCAGACTTGGCCTCTTGAACAGGCTGGGCAGCGGCGCCGGCGGCGAGCCCGGCGTTCGGCGCGGACGCGGTCCAGGCGACAAATCCCGCCGCGGCGCTGGCAAGCGCGTTCAGCCTCATCATCAAAACCGCCCCTTACGCGTTTTGTTCAATCTGCCGGTTCGGCGGGAATTCCGGCGGGAAATTGTTCAGCTGACGCCATAATTCGTAGCCGATCGAAACGGTTTCCAGAAGGATCCAGCCTCGCGCCGACGCGCCGAAGCGGACATAGTCATTGTCAGGCCACGGAACGGTGTAATCCTCGTCTTCCGTGACCAGGACGCGAAAGCGTCCGTTGGCTTCCGCCGATGCGTCCACCGACACGACCTCGCCGCCGAAGACGCCGACGGAGATCGACGGCCATCCGCTGAACTGGACCGCCGGCCAGCCCTCGAACTGCAGGCGCACTTTCGCGCCCGGCCGCACCAGCGCGACGTCGCGCCCGTCGATAAAAAGCTCGACGGCGCGCACCGCGTTGTCGGGAACGAATGTGGCGACGACCTCGCCCGTATTGACGAAGGTCGCCGCGTCGCCGGCGTTGACGCGCAGGATCATGCCGTCGCGGGGCGCGATCACGGTCTGCACGGACTGTCGCGACAGGCTCACCTGGATGCGGTTCAGCTCCGCGGCGGCCTCCGCCTCGCGGCCGCGCAGATCGTCGACGCGGATCTGCGCCTGTTCGAAATCGCGCCGCGCGGCGAGGCCCTGGTTGTACAGATCCTGCATTCGCTGCAGGTCGATCTGGGCGGTCCGGTGGGCGTTGCGCGCCGCTTCCAGTTTCGCTTCGATCTGCATTTTTTCCGCCTCAAGACGGTCCAGCAGGAGCGGATCGTTGTCGACGATCTCGACGATCGGCTCGCCCGCCTTGACGCGGCTGCCGTCGCGCACGTGCCAGGTTTCGATGCGGCCCGAAACGAGCGCATTGATCTCCTGCAGGCGGTCATTGGGGCTGAGCGCGGTGACGGACCCCGCGCCCGCCGTCGTCTGCACCCAGGGCACGAAGGTGAGGAACAGAATGATGCTGACCGCGCCGAGCGCCAGGATCCAGGCGACGACCCTCATGACGCCCGGCGTCCTGACGCCGTTGAGCGCGGTGAAATACTCAGCATGCCTAGCGTATAGCGACATCGACCTTTATTCCCCGATCAGCTTCATTTGCGGGTTGGGTTCGGGAAGCGCGAGGGTCGGCGCCGGCGGTTCGCCGTAGGCCGCGCTGTAGAAATCCCGGAAATTGTCGAACGCATATTGCTTTTCCGGTTCGAGATAAAGGAACAGATCGAAGCCGAGGTCGCGCTGCCGGTTGGAGAAGTAGACGACCGTGATCTGCGCGTCCTCGCGCAGGGTTTTCAACGCTTCAGTGAGGCAGTTTTCCGGCATCAGATCGTAAAGCTGGTTCAGGATCAGCACCCGCGGCCGCGCGATGATAGCGCCGGCGAGCTTGAGCTGCATGGTCTCCGTCAGCGACAGCGGCCAGCCGGTGCTCGCGATATGGGTGTCGAGGCCCTCTTCCAGGCGGGCGACGGCCGTTTCCAGGCCGACGGCTTTCAGCGCGGCGAGGGCGCGTTCCGGGGTCGTCGTCTCCGCGCTCAGGGAGAGATAGTTGCGGATGCTGGTCTCGATGGTCGTCGGCCGGTCGAGCAGCAGGATTTCCTGGCGCAGGGCCGAAGGGTCCGTATCGAGAATATCCATGCCGCCGAAGCTGATATAGCCGCCCTTGGGCTCGACATTGCGTTTCATCAGTTGCGAGACGAGCCGTTGCAGGCCGTGGTCCGAGGCCGCGGCCATGACATTGGCGCCGGCGGGGATCGAGAAGGTCAGCCGCGCCGGCCCGCCGCGGGCCTCGCCGCCGACATTGATGAAGGCGAGCGCCGTGTCGCCGCTCTGGCGCGGATGCTCGCCGCCGAGGGTGTCTTCCTGCGGCACCTTGTAAAACAGCGACAGCTCGTCGATCGCGGCGCACAGATCGTAGAAATAGTTGAGATACGCGCCGAACTGGGAAAGCCCGAAGAACGCCGCCGACAGGACCAGCTCGGCGGCGACAAGCTGGCCCAGCGTCAACTGCCCCTGGATGACGAGCCAGCCGCCGAGCCCGAGCAGCACCGCGCTCGCCGCCGCGTACATGACGAGAAAGGCGAGGGTCTGCGCGAAGTGCTGGCGGAAATGGTCCTTGTGGGCCTCGATATAGCTCGCGGTGGAGGCGTCGGTGCCTTTCATGGCGTAGGCGATGTGGTGTTTCGATTTGTAAAACCCGTTCGACGAGCCGAGCCCTTCAAGCCAGGCCGCGGTTTCGTGCTTGCGATGCGACAGCTCCAGCGCGGTGCGGATGGCGCGCCGGCCCCAGGTCAGCCAGATGATCCAGATCGTCGCCACGAGCACGAGGTTGAAGATCAGAAACAGCGGATGATAGAGCGAGACCAGGACGAACCCCACCCCCGCCTGAAGAATGACGGTAAAGCCGCCGATCAGGAGGATCGGCATGGTCCTCTGCACCGTGATGATGTCGAAGTACCGGTTGAACAGCGGCGCGCGGCCCTCGTCGTTGAAAAACGGGTTCTGCGCATAGACCGAGCGCAAGGCGATCTCGGAGACCATGCGGGCGAAGAACCGGCGGCCGAAAATCTCCATCAGGTGCACGCGCAGCGCATTCAAGAGCCCGGACAAAAGCAAAAGGCCGAACAGGGTTGCGGAGAGGACGAACAGCGGCTGGGCGAGCCCGGTATGGGCGACGGTGTTGATCAGCATCTGCACCGAAATCGGCGTCGCCAGCGACAGGAAGCTGATGCCGAGACCGTAGATGATCGCCATCACGTAGTAATCGCGTTCCGGCGCGAGCAGTTTCTTGAAGTAGGAAAACAACTGCGGCACTGATGCGCCTTCGTGGTGGTCTTTTGCGCTGACTTGGAAGTCGCTGCTCTTCATCTAATCACACTCGTCTGATCGCACTCGTCAATTGTCGCGGCGCCGCGCCGATGGGCAACCTGCCAAGTGCGCGCGACTTGCCAAATGGGTTGTCGCGCTGCGTTGCACAATAACATCTCCGACGGCTTCTTATAAATTTATCCTATCAATACCCTATTTATGATAAAATACGATTAATCTCAATAGACTAAGCTTTTCTCCCGGTTGCGTTTGCAAGCCGGTTTTGAGGCGGCTTTTCGCGCCTTCGTCTTCCCTTCATCGCCCCGTCGCGGTTTGCGCCGCAGCGCCGGGCGTGCGGCGCACGCTCCATCTCGCGTTCCATCTCGCGTTTCATTTCGCAATCCTGGCGGCGCCGTCAACGCTGCCCGGCAGGTCTTGTCGCCCGCCGGTTTCAGCGTCAGCAGGCGGCGGCTGCTTGCGGCGCGCGCCTTTCTCCCTTACGGCCTCCCTCAAAGGCGCCTGTGGTCGGGCGGCGAGACGCCGCCATCGCCGCCGCGCGCGCGATCTCAACCCCGCGGTCTCACAGTAGCGAACAAGGAGAGCCCATGACCAGTGTGAATATTCTTTTCCAGCCGGTCGACCTTGGCGTCATCAAACTCGCTAACCGGATCGTGATGGCGCCCATGACGCGGAGCTTCTCGCCCGGGCATGTTCCGGGGCCGGACGTGGCCGCCTATTACCGCCGCCGCGCCGAAGGCGATGTCGGGTTGATCCTGACCGAGGGCGTCTCGACCAACACGACGACGGCGACCGGCACGCCGAACGTGCCGAACATCGTCACCGAAGAGGCCAGGGCGGGGTGGAAAACCGTTGTCGACGAGGTCAAGGCGGCCGGCGGGAAGATCGGCGTGCAGCTCTGGCATGAGGGGCCGTTCCGCAACCCGTCGAAGACGGCGCATCCCGACATTCCCTCTTGGTCCGCGTCCGGCGAGAAAACGCCCGGCAAACCGCTTTGGGCGCCGATGACGGAAGCCGAAATCGAAACCGCCATCGTCGAATTCGTCGACGCCGCGGTCGCGGCCAAGGCGCTGGGGTTTGACTGCGTCGAGTTCCACGGGGCGCACAGCTATCTCATCGACAGCTTTTTCTGGGCGGCGACCAACCATCGCGACGACCGCTGGGGCGGGCCGGACTGGAAAGACCGCACCGCCTTCGCCTGCGAGATCGTCCGCCGCGCGCGGGCCGCGGTGGGGCCGGACTTCCCCCTGCTGATCCGCCTGTCGCAATGGAAGCAGCAGGATTTCGCCGCCAAGCCCGCCGCGACGCCGGACGAGATGCTGGCGTGGCTGACCCCGCTGGTCGACGCCGGCGTCGACATTTTCCACTGTTCGCAGCGCCGTTTCTGGGAGCCGGAATTCGACGGCTCCGATCTCAACTTCGCCGGCTGGGCGCGGAAGCTGACCGGCAAGCCGTCGATCTCCGTCGGTTCGGTCGGCCTGTCGGGCGAGTTCACCGCCGCCTATGCGGGCGAGGAATCCGAGCCGACCAGCCTCGACAGGCTGGTCGAGCGCATGGAGCGCGAGGAGTTCGACCTCATCGCCGTCGGCCGCGCCCTGTTGCAGGATCCGCAATGGGCGATCAAGGTGCGCGAGGGGCGCAGCGATGCGTTGATGCGCTTCACCAAGGACGCGCTCGCCACGCTCTCGTAACAACGGTTCACCAACAAGGACGCTCTCTCATGCTGACGGTTCACCATCTTGAAAACTCCCGCTCCCAGCGCGTCCTGTGGATGCTCGAAGAGCTTGGCGCCGAGTATGAAGTCATGCGCTACGAACGCGATGCGAAGACGAGCCTCGCGCCGGCGGCGCTGAAACGGGTGCATCCCACCGGCAAGTCCCCGATCCTGGAGGATGACGGGGTCGTCATCGCCGAGACCGGCGCCATCGCCGATTACCTGGTGGACAAGCATGACGGGGCCATGGCCCCGCCGCGCGGGTCGGATGCGTATTTGCGCTATCGCTACTGGATACACGCGGCGGAGGGCTCCTACATGCCGCCCATGGTGTTCAGCCTGTTCCTCAACAGGATGGAAACCGCGCCGATGCCGTTTTTCGCGCGCCCGATCGCCAGGAAGCTCGCGGGCGCGCTGCGGGACGGATATCTCGACGACACGATCGCCGCGCTGTTCGGCTATCTCAACGACGAGCTGGGCAAGAGCATGTGGCTTGCCGGCGAGGCGTTGACCGCCGCCGACGTCATGATGAGCTTTCCCATGGAAGCTTTCGTCAGGCGCGCGGGGGGCGCGGACGGCTATCTCAACATCGTCGGGTTCGTCGAGCGCATCCAGGCGCGAGACGCCTACAAGCGCGCCCTTGACCGGGGCGGGCCGTACAACCTGATGAGCTGACGCGTCACGATCTCGTGTCCCGCGCGCCATCGCGACGCCATTTTTGCGGCCCGCTTTGGCCATCGCGCGGCAATACCGATAGATTGCGCCAAAACCGGCGAGGCGACGAAAGAGGATGTCATGAGCATTGCCATGTTGTCTGCGATTTCCCTGATTTGCGCGGATGCGGCGTTGCCGGCCGCGGCGCTGTCGTCGGCCGCGGCGACGCAGGCGGCGGCGGCGCAGCCTACAAAGGAGGCGGCGCAGGAAACGCCTTTGGCCGCCGCCGAACGCGACATGCCTGCCGCTCCGGGCGCAGCGTCCGCGGCCCCCGGGCGGGACGCCGGAACCGCAGATGCGGCGGAGATCGTTGCGGTCCCGAAATCCATCGAGGACGCGCTCGTCTTCGCCGATGAAAGCGACGCCGCGGTGGTGGCGCGGCTCGAAGCCTATCTGGCGGCGCTGAAAACCCTGAGCGGCGATTTCACCCAGGTCTCGCCGTCCGGCGGGGTGACGACGGGAAAGGTCTATCTGCGCCGCCCGGGCCTGTTGCGGTTCGAATACGACCCGCCGACCCCGCTGCTTGTCGTCGCCAATGGCGGCCTTGTTTACGTGCGCGACGAGGCGCTGGAGACGACGGATTCCTATCCGGTCCGGACGACCCCGCTGAAGTTCCTGTTGCAGCGGAAGGTCGACCTGGAGGACGCGCGGGTCGTCGGCGTCGACCGAGGCGTCGACAATGTCGCGGTGACGTTCGCTTCTGCGGACAGCGAGACCGAAGGCGAACTGACGGTCATCGTCTCCGCCCCGGAAATGGCGCTGCGGCGCTGGATCGTGCGCGACATCAAAAACGGCGTGACCGTGGTGGCTCTCGACAACGTGAAAACCGGGGAAAGGCTTTCCAATCGGCTGTTCGAAACGCCGGATGCGGGCGGGATTTTCCTCGATAACTAGGATTTCTCTCACCCCTTCCGGGGCCGGTCCGGGCGCGCGCGGCGCGCCTTTCCGCTTTGTAACCGAGTCACAGGCAAGCTTTTTTTTGCCGCCCTATTGAAAAACCGAGCTGTGATGCGTTAATGTAACAGTACGCGATAGGCGCATCTGGTTCGGCCGGCGTTGCCCCCCCGCTAGCAGGCTGAACCGCGTAATCGCGTCGCCGGAATATCCCCTCCCGGCGTAGGCGCAACAGCGCAGCTTGGCGTCCGGTCGCAAGATCGGACGCCTTTTTTTTGCAGCGGTTCCGGGACGCGGGGTCCCGCTTTCCGACGCGGCGCGACACGACGAAAGACTGACTTGGCCGGCGCAAGGACGTAGCCTGAACGCTTATGGACGAAGACGAACTCGAAGCGCTTGAACGCGAACTGCCGGGCCTGTCCGCCCTGGCGCGGTTCGCGCGCACGCTTGACCGAATTCCCTGGTTCGCCAATCTCGGCGAGCCGCTGACGCCGGGGGCGCGCGCCGCCGCATCGGCCTATCTCGACGGGCTCGGCTTTCCCGAGGCGGACGTGGCCATTCTTGTCGACTGGGAGGACGCCGCCGACGCGGCGGAGAGCCGCGACTGGCACAGTCCCGCCTGGGAGGCCGAGGAGCTGTTGCGCGCGGACCTTACCGCCGCGGCGCTGGAGACCATGTCCGAGGATGCGCTGCGCATCGGCATGACCCTGATCGCCGAGAAAGTGTCCGCCGCCGCCCGGGAGGCCATGGAGCAGGCGGCTTTCATCTGGGACGTGGAAGACGAGGCGTCGCGCACCCTGGCGGTCGGCGCCGCGGTGCAGGCCGCGCATGGCGCGGCGCTGGTGATTGTCGCCGCGGCGGACCCGGAGATCGACGTCGAGGATCACGCCTTCGCCGCCAAGTTCAGGCTGTTCGAGTTCGGACGCTGGCCGGTGGGCGTTGTCGGGTCGTCCTTCAACCTGTTCTGAGGTCCGTTGCGGCCACGGCGAGAAGATAGAGCGCCACCGCCGTCAGGATGAACCGGAAGCCGCGCGAGAAATCCCGCTCGCCCATGGCGCGCAGGAGGCGCGTGCCGGCGGCCGAGCCGGCGAAGCCCGCGGCGATGATCCCGGCGATGACGAACGCCCAGTCGGCGAAGGCGAAGCCGAGCGCGCCGAAGGCGAGGCTTTTCAGCCCGTGCTGGGCGACCATGCATGCGGCGTGGGTCGAGACGATGCTCAACCGCCCGAGCGCGGTCGCCGACAGCATGGTCGCGGCGATCGGCCCCGTCGCGCCGAAAAACATGGTCAGGAACGATCCGACCGCGCCAGTGGCGAAAAATGTCTTGGCGCCGGGCTTCAGGGAGCGCGGGCGCGGGCCCCATACCGTGTAGAGGATGAACGCCGCAACGCCGCCGCGCAGCGCCCACACCGGCAGTTCCATCGCCGCCCGCCCGCCCAGGGCCGCGCCGAGAACGCCCCCGGCGGCGAACCACATGACGATGGACCAGACAACGTCCTTTCGCTGAAGAAATAATCTGCTGGCGTTGGCGCCAAGCTGCGCGACGCCGTGCACCGGGATCACCGCCAGCGGCGGCAAGACGGCGCTCATCACGCCCAGAAGAGCAAGGCCGCCGCCGAGTCCGAAGGCGGCGGTCAGCCCCGCGGTGAAGAAACTGGCGATGACGACGGCGAGCGCCGCCCAGGCGGAGAGCCCCTCCGGCGTCAGCATGTCGAACGTATGGCCGAATGCGTCCATGGCGCCGCTCTTATGGGGTTTGGCGCCGCCCGGCAATCGCCCGGCGCTGGAAGGCGGTCGGCCTTGACGGCGCCGGTTCCTCCGCCTAGGCCGGATTTCGCCGGATGGGTGAGGATGTTCGGCCCTACCGGCCCTACCGGCCCTACCGCCCTCTTTTTCCGGCGAACGGTCGAACGACCCTTGATGCGACGATCCGAACAGACAAAGGCCCCTCCATGCTGATCTCCACCTGGAACATCAATTCCGTCCGCCTGCGCATCGATCAGGTGACGCGGTTTCTCGACGAGCACGCCCCGGATGTTCTGTGCCTTCAGGAAATCAAATGCCTTGAGGACAATTTTCCCTACAAGCCGCTGCGCAAGGCCGGGTACGACCACATCGCCGTGTCCGGTCAGGCGGGGTATCACGGGGTCGCCATCGTCTCGCGCCTGCCCCTGAAGAAAGTGGAGGTGCGTCGCTTCTGCGGCAAGGACGATTCCCGGCATGTGGCGGCCAGTCTGCCCGGGGGCGTGCGGGTCCATAATTTCTACGTCCCCGCCGGCGGCGACGAGCCGGACCCGGAGAAAAACGACAAGTTCGCCCACAAGCTCGATTTTCTCGACGAGATGGCGGACTGGTTTTCCGGACTGGGGCCGCGTTCGAAGTCTGTCCTGGTCGGCGATCTCAACGTCGCGCCGTCGGAAAACGACGTCTGGTCTCACAAACAGCTCTTGAAGGTTGTCTCCCACACCCCGGTCGAGGTCGAAAAGCTGTCCGGCGTCATCGACTCCCATGGCTGGGTGGACGTGGCGCGCGCCCTCGCGCCGGAACCGGAAAAACTCTACACATGGTGGTCATACCGCGCGAAGGACTGGCGCGCATCCAATCGCGGTCGCCGCCTCGACCATATCTGGGTGTCGCCGTCGCTCCGGAAAGCGGCCCTGGCCGGCGGGCGCGAAGCCTACCGCATCCATGACGACGCGCGCGGCTGGGAGCGGTCCTCCGACCATGCGCCGGTGTCGCTGAAGCTGGCGCTGTAGCGCGCAAGGTCAGACGTGGCGTTCCAGGACGTCCAGCAGCGCGGCGACGTCGCTCTCCTCATTGTAGAGATGAAATGACGCCCTGACCGCGCCTTTACGGGTGTCGTGGATGACCCCCGCCTCGCGCAGGTCCGCCGCCGCCGCGTCGTAGTTCCGGACCCGGATCAGGGCGGCCGCGCCGCGCGCGCCCTCGGTCCGGGCGGATGCGAGCGCAGCCGGCGGCAGGGTGTCGATCAGCATCGAGAGGAGCCTCTGGTTATGGGCGTAAATCGCGTCCATGCCGCGGGCGTTGAAAATCGCCTGCGCCGCCGTCGCGCCGGCATAGGGCGCGAAGGAGGGCGTGCCGCCGGTGAACCGCGCGGCGCCTTCTGCGTACTGAAAATGATGGATGTCGAACTCGAACGGATTTTCATGGGAGAACCACCCGACATCCATCGGCCGCGTCGCGGCCGCGGCGTCGCGCGAGGCCCACAGATATGACGCGCCGGTCCCGCCGCATAGGTATTTCTGCGACGTGCCGAGGGCGAAATCCGCGCCCCAGTCGTTGAGCGCGACCGGGACGGCACCGGCCGCCTGCGCGATGTCGAAGATGGAGAATGTCCCCGCGCGGCGCGCGCGCCGGGCGATTTCCGCGCATGGGGCGAGCACGCCGGAATTGGAGAACACCTGCGTGACCAGGACAAGCTGGACGTCGTCGCGAAAGGCCGGCGCCCATGCTTCCGGGTCCGCCAGGCGTTCGCCGCCGGGCAGGAACTCAAGCTCATATCCCAGGCGCCGGGCCTGACCCAGGGTGAAGCCGACGGTGGGAAAGTCGTCCTCGGTCAGAACGATTTTCCGCCGTCCAGGCCGTTCCGGCAGCCCAAAGAGGATTTTCGCAAGCCCGCTGGAAACATTGGGCTGCGGACAGATATCGTCCGCAGTCGCGCCGATCAGCGGGGCAAGGCCCTGGTTGAAGGCGTTAAGGGCGGCGAACCAGCGCTCCCACGCGCCGACGCCCGCGGTTCGCCACGGGTCGAGGTAATGCTCGGCCAGCGCCGCGTCATGGGATTTCGGCTGCGCGCCGATGGAGTGGGAAAGAAAGTAGTGCTTTCCCGGCAGATGAAACGCGTGACGATCCATCGCCTACCCCGACAGACGCCGTAATTCGTCCTTGGTCGCCGAACCCGGCACCACCACCACCGGGATCGCCCGCGCGCCGAGATAGGCCGGCTTGCTGGCGAGTTCGGCGACAAGCGGGCCGGGGCCGCTCGCATTCGTCGATGCGCCGAGAAACAGGAATGCGATCAGCGGATCGTCCTTGATGAGCTTGCGGAGTTCTTCGTCCGCGAGCCCCTCGCGCAGGATTTCCTCCGGCGCTTCGCCCGACTGCGCTTTGATCTCCGTCGCGAATTCGCGCATCAGCGCCTCGGCGTTCTCCATCGCCTCGGCGCGCATGGTTTCGGCCACGGTGGCCCAGTGGCCGAATTCAGGCGGCTCCATCACATGCAGCAGCGCGACGCGCGCGTCGGATCGTCTGGCCCTGCGGCCGGCGAAAAACGCCGCCAGGCGCGCCTCCGGGCAGTCCGACGCGATCACCAGGAACTTGATCCGTTCGTCCGCGGCGGCGGCCGGATCGCTTTGGACATTGTCCTCGCTCATGGATGCCATTATGGGCTGAATTTCAGGCGGGCGCCAGCACTCGGCGCCGGAGCGCCGATGAAGAGGACGGAGCGTCAACCGATGCGCGGCTATTTCGGGATCGGGGCGGAGCGGATTTCCAAGGCGATGAACCTGGGCGCCGTTCTGCGCACCGCGCACGCTTTCGGCGCCAGCTTCGCCTTTACCGTCGGGGCGCATCACCGCGCGCGGGAGGTGAACCTGTCCGACACCGCAAAAAGCGATGCGCATCTTCCGCTTTACGAATGGGAGAGCCTGGACGACATGCGCCTGCCCAGGGGGTGCGCGATGGTCGGGGTCGAACTCGACGAGCGGGCGGTCGATTTGCCGAGTTTTCGCCATCCGCTGAACGCAGCGTATATTCTGGGGCCTGAAAAAGGCGACCTCTCAGCGGACGCCCGGGCGCGATGCGCACATCTTGTAAAAATTCCGACGCGCTTTTGTGTAAATGTGTCCGTGGCGGCGGCGCTGGTGATGTATGACCGGGTCCTCTGTCTCGGCGGTCACGCGCCCCGCCCGGTTTCGCCGGGCGGTCCGCCGCCGGCGGCAAGCTGGACGCCGGTGCGGCGCCGTCGGTAAGCGCATCGCCTTTAAGCGCGCCGCCTGCAACCGCCCGACGGTCGCGATCGTGCGAAGTGAAATCGTTCGGCGCAGGATCATCCGGCGGATGATTGTCCGCGGCGCGATTGTCCTGGGTTCAATCGTTCCCTGGGTTTAATCGTTCGAAGAGCGGTCGTTCGCGGCGCGGCCGTCCGGCGGGCTTGCCGGTTCCTCCGGGCGCTGCGAAAAAAAACGCCGCCGGCGAACCGGCGGCGTTTTGATCGGCAAGGCGCGACCGGCTTTGCGCGGTCTCGCCTGCGGGCTCAGCGCTTGGCGGACTTGCGTTTCGCTGTCTTGCGCTTGGCTTTGGCCGGGGTCTTGCGCTTGGCGGCTTTCTTGGCCGTCTTGCGCTTGGCCGGCGCTTTTTTCTTCGGCGCGGCGGGCGTTTCTTCCATGGCGTCAAGCGCTTCGGCGTAAGCGCGCAGCGCCTTCATGAACGCGGCCTGCTGCGTTTTCGGCAGGACGGCCAGGGCGGCGTTTTCCGCTTTGGCGACCTTGCTGTTGGCGGCGGTCAGCATGCGTTTGCCCGCGGCGGTGATGGAAACGGCGTTGGCGCGCGCGTCTTCTTTTGTGCGTTTGCGAGAAAGCAGGCCCTTTTTCATCATGCGGGCGATCATGTCGGCCAGCGTGGAGCGGTCGATGCCGGTGTGGCGCACGAGGTCGGTCTGGCTGAGGCCCTCATTGGAGGCGACGACATGCAGGACTTCGTACTGGCGCGGGGTCGGGCCGCTGGATCCGACTTCCTTGGAATAAAGATCGTGAGCGTATTGCTGCGCGCGGCGCAGGAGGTGCCCCGGGGAGGTTTTAAGCGAGTAAGCCATGTTTTGCTCCGTTGTTGGCTGTAAGCGAGTCTTCAGTCTCTCAACGCGTTTTTACGCCTGTTTCTGCAAGGAAAATCCGATTGCTGCGCATGGCCTATGCGGATTGCTTTAACGCACGTTCCTGGCATGATTCCCTGATAAGCGCAAAATTGCACCTGATGCGGATTGTTTGAACCAGACGCCTTAATAAAGTATTGCGCATAATCCCTTGTTGTGGAAAAGGCAAGCCCGCGGGTCGCCGAAACCAGAGATAGGCCTTAAACTGACATTCAGCAGACGGGCGGATCCGAAAACGCCCGTCCCAAAGGAGGCGGCATGACAAAATCCTATCGGCAGGAGCCGGATTTTGAAAGGCTGACCCCGCCCGGCGACGACAGGGAGCGGTCCGTGTGCGCCGCCTGCGGCTTCATCGACTACCAGAACCCGAAAATTGTCACCGGATCGGTGGCCGTCTGGGAGGAGAAAATCCTTTTGTGCAAGCGCGCCATAGAGCCGCGAAAGGGTTACTGGACCTTGCCTGCGGGGTATATGGAGCTTGGCGAAACGGCCGAGGAATCGGCGATGCGAGAAGCCTGGGAGGAGGCGCGGGCGCGGCTCGATCTCGACCGGCTGCTCGCCGTCTACAGCGTCCCTCGCATCTCGCAGGTTCAACTGATGTTCCGCGCACGCCTCGTCAGTCCGCAGATCGCCGCCGGCCCGGAGAGCGAGGCGGTTGCGTTGTATGCGTGGGAGGATCTTCCTTGGTCGGACATCGCCTTTCCGACCGTGGGCTGGGCGTTGCGCCATTATCGCGAAACAATGGGACGGGACGATTTCGCCCCTTTCTCCAACCCGGAAGACGGCCTTTGAGTCAGTTTTTCAGGCGCTGTTTTGAATTCGAAATGAAATTGGGCGCAAAGTTTATGAATTTTCTTTAACAGTGCGGGGCGGGCGCAGTTTTTTTATATCTGTTGCAAAAGTAAAACATGTCTCGATTATTGTTCAAGTCGATTTCAGCTTTCCGCTTCTTCTTCCTCGATCATGTGCCTGGCGATGAACGCCGCCTGGAGCATGGTGAAGCCGAGAATGACGATCGTGAAGCCGAATACGTCAAGCTGCACCCAGATCTTCTCGCCGGCGCATGCGGTCTCCGCGAAGAGGTCGCAATCACGGGTCAGGGTTCGCCAGGCGATTTCGTTCAGAACCGCGAGAACGCCGAAAAAGATCGCATAGCGGACCGTCAGGGTGCGCCATGCCGGGTCGGGCATGTGCAGCGCCCCGTCGAACAGGATTTTCAGGAAATTCCGCTTCGCGATCAGTCCGCCGCCTAACGCCATAGTGAACAGGAGATAGGCGATGGTCGGCTTCATGAAGAAGAACACCTTGTTGTCGAGCAGGAGGGTCAGCCCGCCCAGGACGCCGACGATCACGCCGCTGACGAACAGCATCGGCGCGATGCGGCGCTCCTTCCAGACCGAATAGGCGAAAGCGGCGCAATAGGCCGGCAGGAACAGGGCGATGGCGAAAAACATCTCGCGCCCCTCGGTCACCGACCAGTCGCGCCCGATCATGTCGCCGGCCGGGCCGGCAAGGCGGGGGCCTAGAAAATAGGCGAGCATGAACACCGCGAGCGGTCCCATGTCCACGGCCATTTTGGCCCCGCCATTGAGCTTGCGGCCTTTTCCGGCGCCCGGGCCGTCGTTCGGGCCGGCGCTGTCGCCGGCGGACTGATTCGAGGGGGCGGTGTTGTCGCTCATGCCGTTTCTCCGGTCAGCGGTTATTCGGAAAAGCCCGCAAGCGCGCGCGCGAAGCTCCGCGCGCGGAAGGGCTGAAGGTCGTCGACGCCCTCGCCGACGCCGATATAGTGCACGGGCAGGGCGAACTCGTCGGCGAGCGCGACGAGCACGCCGCCGCGGGCGGTGCCGTCAAGCTTGGTCATGACGATGCCGGTCACGCCGGCGATGTCGGTGAAGGCCCGGGCCTGGGCGATGGCGTTCTGGCCGACGGTGGCGTCGAGCACCAGGATGACGTCGTGCGGCGCGGTCTCGTCGAGCTTCTTCACGACCCGCACGATTTTCGCGAGTTCCTCCATGAGCGCCGACTTGTTCTGAAGGCGCCCGGCGGTGTCGATGATGAGAACGTCCGTGTTCGCCTCTTGCGCCGCCTTGATCGCGTCGAAGGCGAGGCCCGCCGCGTCCGCGCCGACGTCCCGGGCGACGACCGGCGCGCCCGTGCGCTCGCCCCACACGCTCAGCTGTTCGATGGCGGCGGCGCGGAACGTGTCGCCGGCGGCGAGCATGACGCTCAGGCCCTCGTCCTTGTATTTCTGCGCCAGCTTGCCGATGGTGGTCGTCTTGCCGGCGCCGTTGACCCCGGTCATCAAGATCACATGCGGGCGACGGCTGCGGTCGATCTCGAGCGGGGTTTCCAAAGGGCTCAGAACGCCCGCCACGTCCTCGGCAAGGGCGGTGCGCACCTCCTCGTCCGTGACGGTCTTGTCGAACTTGTCGCGGGCGAGTTTATCGGTGATGCGGGTCGCGGCCTTGACCCCGAGGTCGGCGGTGATCAGGAGGTCGGTCAGGTCCTCCAGCGTGTCGTCGTCCAGCTTGCGCTTGGTGAAGATGGCGGCGACGCCTTCGGTCAGTTTTCCGGAGGTCTTGGAAAGCCCCGACGTCAGCCGCGACAGCCAGCCGGTTTTCTTCGGCTTGTCCGCGGACGGTTCCGGCGCGCTTTCAGGAGCGCCGCTTTCTGGGCCGCTGGGCGGCGGCGGAACCGCTGTGGCCGCATCCGTCCGGGGGGCGTTTTCGGTTTGCCCGCCGTCCTTGTTGTCTGTTGCGCGCGTTTCCGCTTCCTGCGTTTCGGATTTGGGCGTTTCGGTTCCCGGCGTTGCGAATTCGGGCGCCGCCTGTTGCGCGTCGTCCGGCGCCTCGCTTTCGGGGCCGCGGTCCCCGGTCTCCGTCGGATCAGCCGCGGCGGACTGATCGTCCGCCGGCGCTTTTTTTCTTCCGAACAGTCCGGAAAAGAATTTACCCGCCACGTCTGTCGCGTCCTTTCGTCAAACAGGGCGCGCGCCGGCTCATGAGGCGGGCGCGCCGATCAGGCTGTCGCCGTCCCGCCCGGTCAGGACGACGCGGACGATCTCGCCCGGGACGCCGGCCCGGCTTCCGGCGTCGCCGGCGAGACGCACCGGCGCGAAATTGCCGAGCCGCGCGCGGGCGCCGCTTTCCTGCACCGCGTCCTGTTCCCCGCCGACAAGGCTGTCGAGAAAGGCGTGGAGCGCGCGCGCCGCAGTGGCGCGCAGCCGCGCGGCGCGTTCTTTCACCACGGCGCGGTCAAGTTGGGGCATGCGCGCGGCGGGCGTTCCGGCGCGGGGAGAGAAAGGGAAGACATGCAGATAGTTGAGGCCGGCCTCGTCGATGATGTCGAGGCTGCGCTGGAACATCTCCTCGGTCTCCGTCGGAAAGCCGGCGATGATGTCGGCGCCGAATGCGATGTCGGGCCGGCGCGCGCGAAGCGCACGGCACAGCTCGATCGCCTGCGCGCGGCTGTGGCGGCGCTTCATGCGTTTCAGGATCAAATCGTCCCCGGATTGCAGCGACAGATGCAGATACGGCGCAACGCGCGCGTCGCCGGCGATGCGCTCCCTCAGTTCGTCGTCGATCTCGGCGCCGTCGATGGAGGACAGCCGCAGGCGGTAAAGATCAGGGACTGCGTCCAGCACCGCCCCCACGAGCGCGCCGAGGCGTGGCGCGCCGTCGAGGTCCGCGCCGTAGGACGTGATGTCGACGCCGGTCAGCACCAGTTCGCGGTGACCGGCCCCGGTCAGTCGGCGCGCCTGCTCGATGACCGCCGCGAGGGGAACCGACCGGGAATTGCCCCGGCCGTAAGGGATGACGCAGAACGTGCAGCGATGGTCGCAGCCGTTCTGGATCTGGAGGAAAGCCCGGGCGCGGTCGCCGTACCCGTCGATCATGTGTCCGGCGGTGTCGCGCACCGACATGATGTCGTTGACCTGAAGCCGGGGCGGCGCGTCTGGTGCGGGTGCGTCTGGCCCGGACGCGGCGAGGCCGCGCCAGGTGTCGGCGGTCAGTTTTTCCCGGTTGCCGATCACCGCGTCGACCTCCGGCATGGCGGCGAACCCTTCCGGGTCGATCTGCGCGGCGCAGCCGGTCACGACGATGCGCGCGTCGGGGCGTTCGCGGCGGGCGCGGCGAATGCGCTGGCGGGCGGTGCGGACCGCCTCATTGGTGACGGCGCAGCTGTTGACGATGACGGCGTTGTCCAGCCCCGCGTTCGCGCCCATCCGGCGCATGGCTTCGCTTTCCGCGGCGTTGAGGCGGCAGCCCAGGGTGATGATGTCGACGTCTTTCGCCATGACCGCGCCTATTTGGGCGATTGCGCGGCGAAGAACAAGGCGGGGCGCGCCTTCAATCGCGCGCCGGCGCTTCCGTCGCGGGGCTCAGCCCGCTGCGGTTTGCAGCGGCGGCGTCGCGGCCGCGGGCGCGCGCCCGTCGTCGATCCTGCGGTCGGTGAGCGCGTCCGCGCGCAGGCAGCGCATCACCTGATAGTAATCCCCGGCCTCGATCTTGGCTTCGATCGCCGTGCGCAGGTCGCCGGCGGAGAAGGTCTCCAGCGCGCTTTGCAGGATCGCCGCCGCCTCGCTGTTGGTGATCTCCCCCGAAACCGCAAGCTGGGCGATATAGTAAACCCGTTTCAGCGGCGTGTCGGCCTCCTCGGGTTTCAGCGCGTCGCGCATGCGCAGCACGTGCGCGCCTTCCGTCTTGATGCGGAGCCGGGCGTTGCGGTCGCCGTTTTCGACCAGAACGCCGTTGATCATCAGCTCTTCGCGCGGGCGGAGTTTTAAGATCAGTCCTGACATTCGATACGCCCCATGTCTGCAATTTATAGTTGCTATATATACAACTAAAGATTGTGTATTAACAAGTTATGAAGCGTCGTTTCAGGTCAGTTTTCCATCGCCAGGAGAATCGCGAAACCGACCACCATGAAAAGGGCGAAGGGAAAGAACGCCCCGATGATCGCCGGCAGGACGCCCAGCTTGCCAAGGGCGAGGGCCAGGTTTTCCGCCACGAAATAGGCGAAGCCGAGGGCCGACCCGGAGACCGCCCGGGCCAGCAGCACCCCCTGGCGGTGAACCCCGAAACCGGCGATCGCCCCGAGAAGCGGCATCACCAGGGTCGCCATGGGCTGCGAGAACCGGCTGAGGAGCGAGGTCATGGCCGCGCGGGTGTCGGCGTTGTCCTCCTTCAACTGGCCGATCTTGACGATCAGCTCCGCCATGGTGGTCTGGTCCGGCTCAAGGGTGAGGGCGAACAGGAACTCCGGATCAAGGGCGTTGGTCCAGACCGCGTTTTCGCTCGTCTCCACGGCGAGGGTGCCGGCGTTCATGATCCGCACGCCGTAAAGCCGCCAGGCGCCTTCGATGTGGCGCGCCGCGCGCGCGCGTGTCAGCCGCGAGATCAACTGGTTGGAATCGAAGCTGACAATGGTCACGTCGGTCAGCAGGATCGCTTCGCCAAATCGCGCCGCGCTCGCCGCGGAGATGAATTCATCGTCGAAATTGATCCGAATGTCCGTGCGCGTCTCGCTCTCCGGCTCAAGATCGAGGGCGTAGTCGTTGACCGCCCAGTAGTCCAGCCGCTCTGCCGCCCGCACCGCGACCGTCTCGTTGAATGCGAAATGCGCGCCGGCGATCAGCGCGCAGACGATTCCGAGCGGGGCGAGAACGCGGTGTACGGACAGCCCCGCGGCGCGCATGATGGTGATCTCGCTGGTGTGGCTGAGGCCCGCAAGCGTGAGCACGATGGCGAGGAGCGCGGCGAAGGGGGTGAACTGACGGATCAGTTGCGGCGCCTGCAGCGAGATGTAGCGCGCGATCGACGCGACGCCCGCACCCTCCACCGCCATCAGGTCGTCGGAGCGGTTCAGCAGGTCGAGCATCTGCAGGATGACGACGAAAAACACGAGCAGCCCGAAAAAGCGGATCAGGAACAGCCGTCCGACATAGAAGACGAAGACGCCGCGCACCGGGGTCATTCCGCAGCTTCCCTGCGTTGCAGGGCGGCGATGCGCACCGGCTCCTTGTCGCGCCGCGCCATCACCTTGGCCGCGCGCGCCTGGTCGATGGAGCCGGTGTACAGGAACAGCGAGACGACGGCGAAAAGGGCGAACACCCCCCACATGGAGATATAGGGCGACATCGCGCCTTCGCCGGCCACCACCTTGCCCCACTCCTCAAGGATCTCGTGATAGACGATCAGGATGGCCACGCCGATCACCGGCTTCAGGTTGGAGGCGCGGCGGCGCCCGGTGACGCCCATGGCGACGGCGAGGATCGGCATGATCAGGAAGGTCAGCGGATGGATCAGCCGCCAGTGCAGGCCGGCGCGGTAGTCGGCGTAAAGCGGGGAGGTCTCCGGCGTTTGCGCGCGCAACAGCGCGACGATCTCGTTGATGGTCGCCTCGCGTTCGTCGCCGCCCCGTTCGCGGAACACGCCGATCGTCGGCAGGTCCACCTCAAGGTCGAAGCTGTCGAAGTTGAGCGCCTGGATCTGTTCGCCCAGCGGGTCGATGATGACCTGCCGGCCCTGTTCGAGTTTCAACAGCAGGCTTTCGATTTCCGGCGTGGTCGAGATCGCGCCGTAGCGCGCGGTGATCACCGTGAGCCCGCCGTCCCGTGTCTTGCGTTCCAGATAGATTTCGCGCGCGTCGCGGGTTTCGGGGTTGATTTCCCCCAGGCGGATGGTGACGCGGTCGGTGATCTGGACGAATTCGCCGGCGGGGATCTTGATGCCGAGGGCGCCGGAAGTGACGTCGAATCGTATCTGCTGGTAGGTGTAGCGCGCATAGGGCTGGATGTAGGAGACCAGCAGGAAGTCGACCGCCATCAGGAGGATTACCAGCATGTAGATGGGCCGCATCAGCCGGCCGAAGGACGCCCCGCTGGAGCTTAACGCGTCCAGTTCGCTCGACATGGAGAGATTGCGAAACGCGAGCATGATGCCGAGAAACGTGCCGAGCGGCAGGGCGAGACCGAGATAATGCGGCACCAGATTGGCGAGCATGCGCCAGACCACGTCCACCGGCCCCTGCTCGGCGAGAACGAAATCGAACAGGCGCAGCATCTGCTCCAGCATCAGCAGCATCGCCGCGACCCCGAGGGCCAGCAATAACGGCGTGGCGACCGCCCGCAGGATGTAACGGTCAATCAGCGGCATGATGCGGGGCTCGGCTCACCTCGTGCGGTCCACCGGATGATGTTGGCGTTGCTTCCCCCCCGCCCGTCGGCGCGCGGTGGAAAATCGAATTCCGGCTCTGTAGCGAATTCCGCGCCCGTCCGAAAGGCGCAGGCGCCGAATCGGCGCGATTCCCGCGCGCTTTTGATCAGGCCGCGGTTTTGTAGGATGTGCGCGCAAGGTGCGCGGTCGCCAGGAACATGACCGCGTTGAAAAGCTGGGACAGGCCCGCTTCGGCGACCAGCATCCCCGCCACCGCCGCCTCCGGCGCGCCGACGATCGGCGCCAGCGTCAGGGCGGCGCCGAGATAGACGATATCCTGGTTCGGCAGGAACGGCACCCGGCTCAGCACCAGTTGCAGGGCGATGAAGGTCAGCCAGGCCAGCAGCGGCGCGCCCGGCAGGGCCGCCGCGTACATGGCGGCGTGCAGCAGGATCAACAGCGCCTGCCGCCCGCCATGGACGGTGAGCAGCTTGGGCAGGACGCCCTTGGGCAGGGCCATCAGCTTCTCGCGGAAGGTCATCACCAGCACCGAGAGGAGCCCCGCCGAAATGAAGGCGAACGCAAACAGCCATCCGGCGCCCGGGAAGGCCTCGACGCCGGCCCTGAGGCTGCCGGTGGCGGCGAGCACGAGGATCAGGATCACCGTCGCCGCGTTGGAGGTGAAGGCCGACAGGAGGTTGTTGTCCTTCACCCCGACAATGATCCGCTTGTCCGACAGGGACAAACGCCGGCGCGCCCACAGCGTCAGGAACGCTTCGCCGGAATACCCCATCACCGCGAAGTTGTAGACGCGCTTGCGGATGAAAACGAAGAAATGCCGGATCAGGGAGCGCGACCAGACGATCTCGTAGATCGCCACTTCCGACAGCGGCAGGGTGAAAAAGCGCAGCACGAAAAAGGCGTAAAACCACGGCGAGGACGGCAGGGATTCCGCCACGTCGGTCCAGCCGACCTCGGACAGTTTCTTGACGAGGTAAAGGATGATGGCGCCGAACAGGGCGTACTGGGCGTATTTCAGGACGCGCTGCACGCCCGGCCGCTCGCGCAGGATCTGCCAGCGGTCGTTCACGGCGCGCGCCGCCGACTTGAGAGCCTCAACGTTCATTGGCGAGCCTGGGGTTGTCGGCGAGCATGGCGTCCCTGCTTGTGCGCCTCTGCGTGTTGCATCTTTGCGCGGTTCGGCGGCATCGTGGACTTGAACGGTTAAGACGCCGCATTCTGTCGCCGCGCCGCGGATGAGGCCGAGGGGACGAAACCGTCGATCGCTTCACGGTAATGCCCGACCAGTTCGGCCAGCACCGCGTCCCAGGAAAAATCGGCGCTGCGCGCGCGCGCCGCCGCGCCGAAACGCCGCCGCAGCGCGCCGTCGGCGCCCAGCGCCGCCAGCCTGTCCGCGAAACCGTCAGCGCTCGGCGGCGCCAGGAAGCCGGTCACCCCGTCCTCCACCAGGGACTTGCTGCCCGCCGCCTCGGCGCAGATCGACGGCAGGCCGCACGCCATGGCTTCGAGGGTGACGTTGCCGAAGGTCTCGGTAATGCTGGGATTGAAAAAGATATCGGCGCTTGCGTAAGCCCGCGCCAGCTGTTCGCCCTCTTGGTAGCCGATGAACGCTCCGCCGGGCAGCTTCTGCTCGAAGGCGGCGCGCTCCGGCCCCTCGCCCACCACCAGGGCGCGCAAGGACGGGTTCGCGGCGCGGGCTTTCAGGAACGCCTCGGTGAAGATGTCGATGCCCTTTTCCAGCACCACCCGGCCGACGAAGGCGACCACCACTTCGGTCTCGGCGAAGCCCTGCGCGGCGCGCCAGGCCATGTCGCGACGGTCCGGGCTGAACAGCTCGCTGTCGACGCCGCGGGTCCAGATCCTCACGTCCCGGCCGATGCCGTCGGCGACCAGCTCGTCGATCATCGATTGCGACGGCGCGTAGACGTGCTCGCAGCGGCTGTAGAAATGGCGCATGTAGTTCGTCAGATGCTTCTCCAGCCAGCCCATGTTGTAGTAGCGCGGATAGGTGTCGAAGCGCGTGTGAAAGGATGCGACCGCCGGCACGCCGTGATCGCGGGCGTAATTGAGCGCGCCATAGGCGGTGACGTCCGGCGCCGCGACGTGGATGAGCGTCGGCCTGAACGCTTCCAGCCGCCGCCGCGCGGCGCCGCGCAGGCCGAGGCCGAGCCGGTATTCGCTGCGCTTGCCGGGCAGGGGGAGCGACGGCACCGAAATCAGCGTGCCGCTGTGCTCAAAGGCCGGCGTCCTGGTGGTCGGCGCGAAAACCAGCACGTCGTGCCCGTTCCGTTCAAGATAGGCGACCAGCGTGTTGAGCGCGCGCACCGGTCCGTCCATGACGTAGTTGTAGTTGCCGGAGAACAGCGCGACGCGCAGCGGGGCCGCGCGGGCGGCGTTCGTTTCGCCGGACGCCGGCGCTGCGGGCTCCAGCCTGGCGGCTTCCGGCCTGGCGGTTTCCGATCGCGTGTTCATAGGGCGCGCCTGTTATTGGGCCGCGGGTCGGGGGCGGCGTTGCAGCTGTCGCGCGGGGGCTGTCGCGTCGGCCCCCGCGAAGGGAGCTAAACAGCATTTACCCGCGCGATGATCAAGCGTCCGTGTCGTGGCGCCCGGCGCTGCGTCTTGCGGGGCTGGATCAGGCGCCCAGCTTTTTCTCGATCCAGTCGATGAACAGGGCGGAGATGTCCGCCCCGCCGAAGCGGCGCACTTCCTGGACCCCGGTGGGGGAGGTCACGTTGATCTCCGTCAGCCAGTCGCCGATGACGTCGATCCCGGCGAAGACAAGGCCGCGCTCCGAAAGCGCGGGGCCGATGCGTTCGCAGATCTCGCGGTCGCGGGCCGACATCTCCACGGCCTCGGCGCGCCCGCCCACATGCATGTTGGAGCGCGCCTCGCCCGGCGCGGGGACCCGGTTGATGGCGCCGACCGCCTCGCCATCAAGCAGGATGATCCGCTTGTCCCCGGTGGTGACGGCGGGCAGGAATTTCTGCGCGATCATCGGCTCACGGAAGGTCAGCTCAAAGAGTTCCAGGAGCGCGTTGAAGTTTCCGTCGTCCGGTTTGACGCGGAAAACCCCAGCGCCCCCGTTGCCGTAAAGCGGCTTCAGGATCATGTCGCCGTGCTCGGCGCGAAAGGCCCGCACCGCGTCGGCGTCGCTGGTGATCAGGGTCGGCGGGGTGAGGTCGAGAAACTCCGTCACGAAAAGCTTTTCCGGCGCGTCGCGAATGGCGCGCGGATCGTTCAGGACAAGGACGTCCGGCGCCAGCCGCTCAAGGATCTGCGCCGCCGTGATATAGGCCATGTCGAAGGGCGGGTCCTGCCGCACCAGGAGCGCGTCCATGGACCGCAGGTCGACCGTCTCCGGCGCCGCCAGCGCCGCATGTTCGCCCTGCCGGCGCGCCAGCGTCTCGGCGCGCCGCGCCCGGGCGAGGACGTCGGCGCCGTTCAGTTGCAGCGCCCGCGGGTGATAGACCCAGACTTCGTGTCCCCGGCCGAAGGCTTCCAGAGCCATGTCGAAACTGGTGTCGGCGTTGACGTCGACCGATTCAATCGGGTCCATCTGGATGGCGATTTTCAGCATGGGGATCTCGTTGCGGGGCTTGGGGGTTTATGGACTGACGCGCTTGCGGGCTTTGAGCGCCGCTCGTTATCGGCGCGGCTGGGCGGGCGCCAAGGGCGGCTTGACGACGACGTGGTTGACCACTTTTTCCACCCCGGAGATCGAACTTGCGATGCCCAGCGCCGTGTCCAGCTCGGCCTGGGTGCGCGCATCGCCGATGAGATAGACGACGCCCTTGGAGACCGCGATCTTGTAGCGTCCGCTGGTGACGTCCTCGGCGCCGATCAGGCGCGCGCGCAGCACCTGGTCGATGCGGCTGTCCTCGAAGCCCTGCGAAAAGCCGGTGCCCTCCCCGACGATGATTTCGTCGATCACCTGGGTCACGCCATCGGCGCGCCAGGCGTTTTCGATCAGCTTTTCGCGGCCGTCTTCGGTCGCCATGGAGCCTGTCAGCATCAGGCGTCCCTCATGGATGGTGATGTCCACGTCGCCGTAATCGTGGTTGCGGTCGCTGAAGAGGATGCCGCGCAGTTCCGAGCTTGCCGAGAAGTCCGAAAACGTATCGTCGATCGACCGGCTCGAGGCGCAGGCGGCGAGCCCCGCCGCGGCGAAGGCGAGGACGCAGAGGCGAAGGAGGGGAAAACTCATGACGGCGACTCCGTTGTGTGTTCTTAACATGCTTGCACGGTAACAGTTATTGCCCGCGCCGGTTCTGTCCCGCAGGCGAAACAAGGCCCGGCCCGCATTTGTCTCGCCCCATCATTCGCCCTGTTCGCCGGCGAGGGAAACCGGCTTTGTCGCTGCTCGCCGCGCCCTGTCGTTCCTGGCCGCGATGCGGCGTTTCCTGTCGCGGTCCGTCGTTTCCTGTCGCGGTCCGGCGGGGTCAGGCGCGGTCGCGCCAGGCGTCCGGCACATGCCGCAGGCGCCAGCCCGCCACGGCGATGATATCGTATCGGCGCATGCATTCGGCAAGCGCGCGGCGGCGGGAAAGGTAAAGATCCGCCGCGGCGGCGACGCGGGCGCGGTTGCGCGGCCCTACCGCCTCGACGGCGTCGTCGAGACGCCCTCGCGCCTTGACCTCGACAAACGCCAGGAGGGCGCCGCGGCGGGCGACAAGGTCGATCTCGCCGGCCGGGTTTTTCATTCGCCGCTCAAGGATGACAAAGCCCTTCAGCATGAGTAGGGCCGCCGCCAGCCATTCGGCGCGCCGCCCCGCGCGTTCGGCCTGACGGCGTTGTTCTTGCCGGGGTTTTCCAGCCATACCGGCGGTTAGGACCGCTTCTTGACGTCGAGCGCGCGGGCGTAGGCTTCCCCGCGCTTGACCCCGAAGGCTTCGGCGGCGGCGCCGGCGGCGTCCTTCACGGTCATCTCCGTCAGCGCCTCGGCGAGGAAGTCGTCAAGCGCGGTAGGGCTGACCGCCTGCGCCGCCGGCGGATAGACGATAATGACGATTTCGCCCCGGGTCGGCGCCGCCCGGTAGCGCCCGGCGAGGGCGTCGAGCGAGCCTTCGCGAAAGGTTTCGTGCAGCTTGGTGAGTTCGCGGGCGACGACCGCGCGGCGGGCGCCGAAGGCCGCTTCCATCGCTTCGAGGCTGGCGGCGAGACGCGGCGCCGTCTCGTAGAAGATGAGCGCCGCGTCGACGGCCTTCAGCGCCTCGAACAGCTTGGCGCGCGCGGCTTGTTTCGGGGGCGGAAAGCCGGCGAAGAAAAACCTGTCGCTGGGCGCGCCGGCGGCGGCGAGGGCCGCGAGGGCCGCCGACGGTCCGGGCAGCGGAAAGACGTCGATCCCGGCGTCGCGCGCCTCGCGCACAAGCTTGTAGCCCGGGTCGGCGATCAGCGGGGTCCCCGCGTCGGAGACAAGACAGATGCGCGCCCCGCCTTGCAGTTTTTTAATGACGCCGGGACGCACCCGCGCGGCGTTATGATCGTGATAGGGGGCAAGCGGCGTTTCGATCCCGTAAGCGGCGCACAGCTTGGCGCTCTGGCGGGTGTCTTCGCACAGGATCAGGTCCGCCGATTTCAGGGCTTTCACGGCGCGATAGGTGATGTCGCCGAGATTGCCGATCGGCGTTGCTGTCACATAAAGGCCGGGTTTTAACTCTATGGTCGGCTCGATCATGGGATACAGCCTTGGCCTTCCCGGCGGGCGCCGTCAATCTCACCGTTCGCGGCGCCCGGCGCGTTGCGCTCGAACGCTCGGCTTCGGCGCGTTGCTCCAGGCGTATCGCCGGGCGCATTATTGTGGGCGAACCGCGCCGCGCATCGCGTGTTTACGGGCTTTGCGGGGGCGGCTAATCTCCGCACGGACCGTCCGGCGCCGATCCGCGCGCCCCGGTCCGCGCGCCGATCTGACCGGGCGATGTAACCGGACGGCGGGCGAGAAGAGAACGGTTGTGAAGAGCGATTGTAAAGGGCGGCACAGAGGGCGGAAGCGATGGGTTTGAACAAGAACGGCGTTATTCGAATCGGCGTTGCGATGTTGGTCGCGCTGGCCTTGGCGGCGTGCGCCACGCCGAGCGGGACGTCCGGTCCTGTCGTCTCCCGTCCCGACGTCAATCCGCCGCCGCAGACCCTGCCGCAGGACCTGGACGCGCCGGGCGAGGCGGAAAGCTACGATCCGCGGGGCTTCGTCAATCCTCCCCACATGGAGAGCGAGCCGGTGCGCGTCGGCCTCCTGCTGCCGTTCACCGCCGGCAGCGACGCGGCGCAAAAAATCGCCGCCGCCATGTTCGACGCCGCGCAGCTTGCGGTGTTCGACGCCGGCGACCGGCGCTTCCTGCTGATCCCGAAAGACACCAAGGGCAATCCCGAGGGCGCGGCTGCGGCGGCGCGTTCGGCGCTGGCGGACGGCGCGGAAATCATCCTCGGCCCGCTCTTTTCCGAATCCGTGGAGGCGGCCGCGCGCGTCACCCGCGCCGCCGATGCGCCGATGATCGCCTTTTCCTCCGACCTCGAAGCCGGCGGCGACGGGGTTTACCTGCTCAGCTTCCCGCCGGAGCTAGAGATCGAGCGCGTCACCGAATTCGCCGTGACCCGGGAGATGACCCGCTTCGGCGTGCTCGCGCCCCTCACCGAATACGGCGCGCGGGTTTCCGACGCCTTCGCGGAGGAGGTTTTCGTGCGCGGCGGCGTGATCGTGCATGAGGAGCGGTACCTGCAGGAGCCCGACGCGATGCTGCAGCCGGCGGAACGGCTCGCGAAGTACTCCAAGGAAATCATTCCGCTGGAAATGCGCCACGAATTCGACCGCAACAATGCCGACCCGGACCGGCTGACCCCCGGCGAGGCGGGCCAGGACGGGTTCACCCTCGGCTACCAGGCGGTGCTGATGCCGGAACAGGGAACGCTCCTGCGCGCGTTGGCGCCGCTCCTGCCCTACTACAATGTGGACATCAACCGCATCAAGCTGCTCGGCGTGTCGTCCTGGAACAACCCGCGCCTGACGCGCGAGCCCGCCTTGCGGGGCGGCTGGTTCGCCGCGCCGGACCCGGAGATTACGCGCAATTTCGAGAACCGTTTCGCCGGGGCGTTCGGCGCGCCGCCGCCGCGGCTTGCCTCCCTCGCCTACGATGCGACGCTGCTGTCGGCGCGGCTCGCCCGCGAGCCCCGCGAGCGTCAGCGCTTCTCTGCGTCGGCCATCACCGATCCGAACGGCTATTTCGGCGCGGACGGCCTGTTCCGGCTCAACGCGGACGGGTCGGTGGAGCGCGGTCTTGCGATTCTCGAGATTCAGCCGGGCGGCATTCAGGTCGTCGACCCCGCGCCGCGCAGCTTTACCGCCGGGTATTAGAGCCGGCGTGAAGGAGATTTTTTGATGCGGACCAGGACGATGGCGGCGGTTTTCGTTTCAGCCTGCGCGGCGGCGGCGGCGGCGCTGGGCGCGCTCGCCGCGGCCGAGGACGCGCCCGCAGACCCGTCCCGGCGGGCGGCGATGGACCTTCTCGTCATGGAAGCGTCGCATGCGGAGCAGTATGCCGGCATGCGCTTCGCCTTCACCCTCGATTTCTCCCAGACCCAGAACGGCCAGGAAGCGGCCTTCACCGTGAGTTACGATCCGCGCCGGGAGAAAGGCGCGCAATGGGCGCTGGAGGGGACGAGCCTCGATGCGCTCGACGACCACGCCCGCAAGGCGTTCGAAAGTCTTCAGGCGTCGAAGCGGGGCGATGACGGCATCGTCTACGACCGGCTCGGCGAAAACCTGACCCAGGACAATCTCGACAGGTTCGTCCTGGAATCGGAGACGGCGACCGAAGCGGTCTTTGTCGGGCCGCTGATCGGCGGCGACGCGCCGGAAGGCGTTCTCACCATGGCGATCACCTTCGACAAGACGCGCGATTACATATCCCGCCTTGACGTCCGGATGGTGGATGCGTTCAAACCCACCCCCATGGTGAAGGTGAAATCGCTTGAGCAGAGCCAGTTCTTTTCTCCGCCTGCTGACGAGAACGCGCCGGCGCTGTTGCGCCTGTCGGAGAACGTCACCACTGGCGACGCCATGTTCCGGAAGTTTTCCAGCGACACCCGGCTCGCCTATTCCGACATCAGGGTGGTGGAGGTTCCCGACCCCTCCGCCGGGGACTGAGCCCGCCCTACAACAATTCGCAGAGCACGGCGTTCAACAGCCGCCGTCCGCGCGTCGTGGCGGCGAGCCGGCGCCCGTCCCATGACAAAAGGCCGTCGGCGATGAGGCGGTCGAGCCTTTCCCGGGCGCCGTTCCGGCTGAAAAACGGGTCTTTTTCGTCAAGGGGCATGCCCTCATGCAGGCGCAGGCCGAAGGAAAAGCGCTCCACGGTCTGATCGTCCTCGCTCAGCGGCGTTTGCGTCGGCGTCCAGTCCGCCGCCAGATAATCCTGCGGGCGCCGCGGCGTTTGCGTCGCCAGCCTTGCGCCGCCGGACGAGACCCGTCCATGGGCGCCGGGGCCGACGCCGATGTAATCCTGATACGTCCAGTAAAGGCGGTTGTGACGCGACTGCGCGCCCGGCGCGGCGTGGTTGGAAATTTCGTAAGCGGGCAGGCCCGCCGCCGCCGTCATCTCCTGCGACAGGTCGAACGCATCGGCGCAGAGCGCATCGTCGGCGGGCGTCCAGCGGCCGGCGGCGACCTGCGCGTCGAAGGCCGTGCCGGGCTCGATGGTGAGTTGGTAGAGGGAGAGATGGCTCACGCCGAGGGCGAGGGCCTCGCCCAGCTCCGCGCGCCAGTCGTCCAGCGACTGGTCCGGGCGGGCGTAGATGAGATCGAACGTGGTCCGTTCAAAGACCGTCCCCGCGGTTGCGATCGCACGGCGCGCGCCGTCGGCGGCGTGGTTGCGGCCGAGGAACGCCAGCGCCTCGTCGCGCAGGGACTGTACGCCCAGCGACAGCCGGTTCACGCCCGCCGCCGCCAGGTCCGCGAAGCGCGCGCGCTCCGCGTCGGTCGGATTCGCCTCGATGGTGATCTCCGGGTTGCGATCAAAGCCCCACAGGCGCGCGCAGGCGTCGATCACCCTTTCGACCAGCCGGACCGGCGCCAGCGAGGGCGTTCCGCCGCCGAAATAAAGACTGTCGAGCCTGCGGTTCGGGGTTCTCGCCGCCCAGTACCCAAGATCGCGCAGGAGCGCGTTCGCCCACGCCTCTTCGTCGACGGCGCGGGTCTTGTAGACGTTGAAATCGCAATAGGGGCAGATCCGGGCGCAATAGGGCCAATGGACGTAAACGCCGAGCAACGGATGTCTTAGTAGAGCGGGAGCGGCTGCTGGGCCGAGGCCGCCACAGGTTGAGCGTTCTTGAACGTATCGGTGAGATAGTCGAGCACCGGCGAAAATACATCCAGCTTAAGGGTGTCTTTCATTTCATCCAGCGTCACCCATTTGACTTCTGCTATTTTGTGCTTTTCGACCGGTTCGCCTTCGCCGCGACGGTGCTGACAGAAAAAGTAGTCGATCTTGTGCTTCGTATGCGGATGGATGCGCCGGCCGAGGCGGCGCAGGGGTTTGCATTCGATATTGGCTTCTTCGAAAACTTCGCGCTTGGTGGCCGCCTTGCTGTTTTCGTGGGGCTCCACCTTGCCGCCGGGGAAGGCCCAGACAAGATCGCCTTCCGGATTGGCCCGCTTGATGAGCAACACCTTGTCTCCGCGCACGACGACGGCGAGCGCGACAAGAGGCTCCGGAGTCCGGTTGTGTTCAGCTCTGGCCATGAATCAACAGATATACGCTTAAGAAGCGATGGTTTCAAGATAATCGGCGACTTTGGCGTCCAGATCCGTAGATATCATGGACTTTACGTCTCCGGCGTTAACCCAGGCGACATCGTCATTTTCATCACGATCAAGGTTTTTAGCCTCACCTTCGAGGTAGCGGCAAGCAAAATAGTGGACATAGGCGCCGGTATCGGGATGCGTTCTCTTGCTCAGTTCCGTATCGACTTCGCAGCGGATATTGGTTTCCTTAAACACTTCCTTAACGACCTCCGCGGCCGGAACTTCACCGGGACGCACGCCGCCGGAGGGAAACTGCCACGACAGCTTCTCTCCCTTGGGGCGCCGCTTGACCATGAGCACCTGGCCGCGCCTAGCGACCACCGCCGCCGCGACCACGAGGCTCGCCGACCTGGCGACGTCTTTCCGCGTGGGCGGCGGCGCGTCCGTCGATGGCACCGGAGCGGCGGCTGTTCGCCTCCTCGCCGAGAAATAGACCCTGTAGACCCACATGCCTCCCGCGCCCGTTGTCGCCAGAATTGTTGCGATCGCGGCAAGGCTCGCCAAGTCCATCAGGCTGTCTCCGACTTGTTTGTGACTTCAAATTGTTTTGAAAAGGCAAAAGACGCGGTTGTCAATCTTGCAGGAAATGCAAGATGAAAAAGGCTGTCTTCTATATTTATACAGCCCTGAAGAACCGGCGCGTCAGGATCCTCAAAGCGCGCCCGCGCCCATGGGATCGTCGCGCGCGATCATCGATCAAGACATGCTTTCTTCAGCTTACGGAAGGCGTCGGCGCGGTGGGACATGGCGTGCTTGCGCGCCGGCTCCATCTCCCCGAACGTCGTCTCGAAGCCGTCGGGGACGAATATCGGGTCGTAGCCGAACCCCCTGTCGCCGCGCGGCGGGAAGACCAGGCGTCCGCGCGCCTCGCCTTCGAACACGATGTCCTCGCCGTCCGGCCAGGCAAGGCAAAGGACGCATATGAAGCGGGCCGCGTAATCGGTCGCGCCTTTCGCCTTCAGCGCCGCCTTGACCTTGTCCATGGCCCGGCCGAAATCGCGGGGCTCGCCCGCCCAGCGGGCGGAGTAAACGCCCGGATCGCCGCCGAGCGCGTCCACCGAAAGGCCGGAATCGTCGGCCAGCGCCGGCAGGTCCGCCCCGTCCGCCGACGCCCGCGCCTTGAGGCGGGCGTTCGCCTCGAAGGTCGTTCCGGTCTCTTCCGGGTCGGGCAGGCCCAGCGCCGCCGCGGCGACCGGCGCGATCCCGAAGGGTTCCACCAGCTCCTTGATTTCCCTGATCTTTCCTTCGTTGTGCGAGGCGATGACCAGCCTTCCCGGCGCCAGTTTTCGCATCCCTCCAGCCATGGTTTTATCCCTTTTCGAAAAAAAATTATCGTTTTTCGGCAAAAACCGCTTTACATCGTTTTTCGATAAGGCTATATCGAAAATCAACAAGACGGCGGATCAACCGCTGCACGGACAACCCGGTCAAAAGATCTCGCAGGAAGCCTGCGCAAGAGGCGATAGACCGGGACGGCCGCAGGCGAAAGACCTGAACCCGGATCAGCATGAGTTCGCGCATAAGCGGACAAAAATATAAACGAGTAAAAAAATGAGCGGCAGGGAAATCCCTAACCGCTCAAGAAAATCAGAATGAGTTGCGTCAGATCAACACGTCAAAAGAAAAGGAGAAACACCATGCGTCACCAACACTCGAACGATAGCTTTGGAAATTTCGCCGGTCTTGTCAATAGCCTGATTGCTTTCGCCGCCGTAACCGTCATTGGCGCGGGCTACCTTTCGGCTCTTGGCGCCTTTGCGGGGATCGCCTGATGTCGAAACTTGCACAGATCGGGGCCGCGGCGGCGTTCGCGGCCCTGGCGGCGGCGAGCCTCGTCGGTTTCGCCGGCGCCGCGTCCGAGACCCCCGCCGCCGGCGCCGCGCGGTGCGAGCCCGGCGCCTGTTTCATCGCCATCTTTTAGCCGCGGCCGGCTCTGGACTTTGGGCGCGGCTGCGCTGACGAAAGGAAACGGGAGGGATTGATGCGCGCAATCGGCAAGGGGTCGCTGTCATCCATACTGGCCGCCGGCCTTCACATCACCCGGATCATCCTCTGGGTCGGGTTCATCGGCCTGTCGGTCGCGATGGTGGTCATTCCGTTTCTGTCGGGCATCCTCGCCCTGGCGGAAAGCGCTTCGGGCGGCGCGGTCAACGCCGATATCGACGTCGAGCCCGGCGACTATATCGAGGTCTCCCATCATTTCGTCACCTTCGCGGTGATGCTGTTCGTGGTGAACCGCTTGCTTGAGATTCTCAAAACCCTGCGGTTCGGCGCCCCGTTCGTGAAGGAAAACGCGGACCGCTTCCGCGGGGTCGGCTACGCGCTCCTCATCGGCGAGGGCGCGAAGATCGCCTTCGGTTTTCTCTCGCTGGTGAACAACGCCGATACCGGCATCGACACCAGCGTTATCTCGTGGCTGTCGATCATCGCCGTCTTCGTGCTGGCCGAGGTCTTCCGGGAGGGCGCGCGCATGAAGGAGGAACAGGACCTGACCGTCTGACCCCATGGCCGTTTTACCGCTCATAGATTTGTTCAAACACGAGGCCCTGCCCGACTGGCGCACCCGCGCCTTCTGGTTCGGCACGCGCCCCACCCTGGCCATGCCGGCGCTGATGATCGGCGTCGTGTCTTGCCTTTATGTCCTTATCCTGACCAAGCTCGCCGCCGCGCTGCTGTTCTATGCATGGCCCGGGGACGGGGCGCGGTCGCTGGCGCTCGTTCTGGAGGACGAAATTCCGAACGGGTGGCTGATCGCCAAGGAGACGGCGCTTTACGCCGCCTGCGTTTTCATCGGCGAGAACGCGGCGCGCGCCGCCCTCGACATCGCGGCGCTCAAGCCTTTCAGCGACATCAACGCAAAACGGTTCATGCGCGCCGCGGCGGGCGCGGGCGCGGCGGTGGGCTTTCAGTTCTGCGCGCGCCTCGCCGAGCGGGCGCTGGGCCTGCCCGAGGTCGGCGTCGGCGGCGCAATGGCCGTTTTCGCGGTTCTGACGGGGGCGATCTTCGTCAGCCTCAGCCTGGCTTTCGCGCAGGGCGCGGAATTGAAAAAAGAACAGGACCTGACGGTCTGATGGCGATTTCCGTCAAGCTGGACCGCGTTCTTCTGGACAAGGGCATGTCGCTGACCGAGCTGTCGGAGCGCGTCGGCGTGACCATCGCCAATCTGTCCATTCTCAAGACCGGCAAGGCCAAGGCGATCCGTTTTTCCACCCTGGAGGCGATCTGCCGGGAGCTTGACTGTCAGCCCGGGGACATTCTCTTTTTCGACGACGGCTAGAGCCAATTGCGGTCAACGCGGTTCGCCATTGACGCTGGTCCCCATTAGCTCCGGCTTCTCAAGCGGCGCTCGCCCGCGAACGGCGACACCGGCGATCCGCGTTCGCCGCAACCTGCTCTAGCGATAGGGCGCGGCGGCGGGATCGCGCCCGGCGTCGTCCTCGGCGACGGCGTGGGGGCGCGCCTCGCGCACCGCGCGGCTGCGCCAGGCATAGGCGAAGAGGACCAGGGCGAGGGTCATGGTGAACAGGTACGGCGCCTGCGGCGCGACGCCGTACAGCCAGAAGCCGACAAGCGGGGCGACGATGAAACCGGAGGCGCCCGCGGCGTTGGCGAGGCCGATGGCCGCCCCCTGTTCCTCCGGGCGCACGGCGAGGGACGCCGCGGCGTTGAAGCCCGGCGCGGCGAGCCCGGCGCCGAACCCCGCCAGCACCATGCCGAACACCACGACCCCGAGATGGGGCAGCGCGGCGATCAGCAGGTGGCCGAGGGCGAACAGGGCCGGGGCGACCCGCATCAGCGTCGCCGGCGTCAGCCGCAGCCGCTGCACGATGACAAGCTGGGAAAACAAGGAGGCCATCGCCCCGCCCATCAGTCCGACGCCGACGATCTGCGGCGCGAGATCGGTGGAAAAGCCGAGCGCGTCGATGAAGTAAAACGCAACCGTCTGTATCGGGATGGCGTTGATGACGCCGAAGACGAGGCCGTAGATCAGGAACGGCGCGATGCGCCGGTCGGTCGGGCGCAGGCGCGGACCTTTCATGCGCCGCGTCGGCGCCGTGCGCTCCGGCAAGAACGCGATCACGGCGGCGCTCATCACGAAGGCGAGGGCGGAGATGGCGAAGAACGGCGCGGTCTTGCCGAACACCGACGCCGCCGCGCCGAAGCCCGGTCCGAGCATGGCGCCGAAGCCGAACGCGGCGGAAAAGCTGGCGATCCCGGCGGTGCGGTCAGCCGCGCTGGTGCGGTCGGCGATATAGGCCTGCGCGGCGGGCGGCCCGGCGGAGCCGAGAACGCCGTACAGGCTGCGCGCCAGCACCATCGTCAAATAGAGCGGCAGGCCGGAAAGGACGCCCGCCAGCCCGAGTTCCACCGAGCCGCCGAAAAACAGCATGGAAACGCCGAAGGCCGCCAGTCCGGTCACGATGAAGGGCTTGCGGCCGCGGGCGTCGCTGAGCCGTCCCCAGCGCGGCCCGAGCGTGACCCAGCAGATCGCCGAGATCATGAAAATCAGCCCGACCTTGATCTCCGGCAGGCCCAGTTCGCGCGCCAGCGGCGGAAGCACGGAAAAAACGATCGTCTGACCCATGCCGGAGCAAACCGCCCCGACGAGCAGCACCGCAATGGCGAAGGCCCGCGCGCGGGGGCTGGTTCTCGGCGCGTCCGAGGCGTCCTGCCTGTCCCCTTCCTCGGCGTCCCCTTCCTCGGCGTCCCCTTCCGCGGTCGGCGCCCGGCTGGCGGCGTCCTGCGCCCGGTCGCCGCCGACATCGTTCTCCGCTTCGCTGTTCGTTGCCGTGTTCGCTACTTTGTTTGATCCCGGATGGGCGTCCTGGGAAGCGGGTGCGGCCGGCGTTGCGTCCGGGCCCTTGTCGTCGGGGGCGGTCATGGCCGATGTCTGACCACGACGCCGCCGGCTTGGCAATCCGCCGCCGGACGGACCGCGCGCCGCAAGTCCCGCCGGCGTCGCCTTTTTTCGCCTGCTGTCAGGGCCTTGCGCGGGGGCGTGCAATCATTTGCCCTTTGTGGAGGATTTGCTACGCTTCGCGGAGAAACAGGACGCCGGAGCGCAATCCGGCGAGACCGCATTGGGAGCTTCGCCGCATGATGACCGAAACGTCCGCCGCCCCATCTTCTTCCGGTCCGTCGCCCTCCTCGTCGTCGCCATCTTCGTCTTCCGGGGACGTGCGCCGCGCCCCGTTAACCCTTCATCCCGTCAATGCGGCGCATATCAACGCCGCGTGGCGGGCGGGGGTGCGCGATTTCACCCGCGCGCCGCTGATCGGGCTGTTCTTCGGCGCGGTCTACGCCCTCGGCGGCGTCGGCATGCTCGCCGCCGCCGCGGTCTACGACATGGGCTGGATCGTCTATCCGGCGCTGGCCGGCTTCGCCCTGATCGGCCCGTTCGCGGCGGTCGGCCTTTACGAGGTCAGCCGGCGGCTGGAGGCGGGCGAAACGCCGGGCTGGAGCGGGGTTGTCAACGTCATCTGGGCGCAGCGCAAGCGCGAGATCGCCTGGATGGGGTTTGTCATGATCTTCCTGCTGGTGGTGTGGATGTATCAGGTGCGCATGCTGCTGGCGCTGTTCCTCGGTTTCGAGGCGTTTCACGGGATCGACGGTCTCGTCCGGACGATCTTCACCACGCCGACGGGGCTCGCCTTCCTGGCGGTGGGGCACGCGGTGGGGGCGCTGCTGGCGCTGGCCGTGTTCTGCCTGACGGTGATCTCGATCCCGCTGCTGCTCGACCGCGACGACGTCGATTTCGTCACCGCGATGGTGACCAGCATCAAGGTCGTCAAGGAAAACCCCGGTCCGATGTTCGCTTGGGGACTGTTCGTGGTGATCGCGCTGTTCATCTCCGCGATTCCGGCCTTTCTGGGCCTTCTGGTCTCCCTGCCGATGCTCGGGCACGCGACCTGGCATATCTATCGCCGCGCGGTGGAGCCGAAAGCGGCCTAGCGCCTTACCCTTAATTCTGCACTCGCCTGGCCGCGCCCGGATACGTTGCTTGCTGGACGGGGGCGGCGCCAGCGCTTATATGCCGCTCGCTATGGCTGAACTCGATCTCTCCAGGCGCTCCTCCATCGCGGCGGCCCCGCCCGCGCATCCCGCCGCCAATCTGGCCGGGATGACCCGCGACGCGTTGAAAGAGGCGCTCGTCCGGGCGTTCGAGCTTGACCCCAGAAAGGCGCGCATGCGCGCGACCCAGATCTGGCGCTGGATTTATCACTACGGCGCGACCGATTTCGCGGCGATGACCGACATCGCCAAGGACATGCGCGCCAGGCTGGCCGAGCGTTTCGTCATCGCCCGCCCGGAGATCGTCGAGCGCCAGGTTTCGAGCGACGGCACGCGCAAATACCTCCTCAGGATGGGACCGGGCGTCGACGTCGAATGCGTGTTCATTCCGGATGTGGGGCGCGCCGGCGCGCTGTGCGTTTCCTCCCAGGTCGGCTGCACCCTGAACTGCACTTTCTGCCATACCGGCACGCAGGCGCTGGTGCGCAACCTCACCGCGGCGGAAATTGTCGGTCAGGTGATGGCGGTCAAGGACGACCTCTGCGAATGGCCCTCCGGCGGGGACGAGCGGCGGCTTTCCAACATCGTCTTCATGGGCATGGGCGAGCCGCTCTATAACCTCGACAACGTCGCCAGCGCGATCGACGTGTTGTCCGACGGGGACGGCATATCGATCTCGCGCCGGCGCATCACCGTGTCGACCTCCGGCGTGGTCCCGCAGATGCGCCCGCTCGGCGAGGCGACCTCGGCGATGCTCGCCATTTCCCTGCACGCGGTGAACGACCCCTTGCGCGACGTTCTCGTGCCGATCAACCGGAAATACCCGATCGCGGCGCTGATGGACGCCTGCCGCGCTTATCCGGGCGTCGGCAATGCGCGGCGCATCACCTTCGAATATGTGATGCTGAAGGGCGTGAACGACAGCGACGCCGAGGCGCGCGAGCTTGTCCGCCTGCTGAAGGGCGTTCCCGCCAAGATCAACCTGATCCCCTTCAACCCCTGGCCGGGCGCGCCCTATGAATGCTCTCCTTGGGCGCGGATCGAAGCGTTCGCCGACATCGTCAACCGCGCCGGCTACGCCTCGCCGATCCGCACGCCGCGCGGCCGCGACATCCTCGCCGCCTGCGGCCAGCTCAAATCCGAAAGCGTGAAGAAACGCGCGAGCGAGATCCGGCGCGCGCGGGCCGGGGCGCCATAGCCGCCTGTTTCGGGCGGCCATCCTTAAGCTTTCGTCATCCGGCTGAATCGCGCCCGCAAAGCTGGTATTCTATATCCGGGAATCATTTTGCAGGGGAGGCCGCCATGATGCGCCTAATCGCGATTTTTATCAGTTCGCTGTTTTTCTCCGCCGTCGCGTTCGCCGGCGACGCGCCGCTGACCGAGGATCAGGCCCGCCGTTTCGTGGCCAGCCTCGACGCCGTCGACGCGCTCGGCGACAGGCTCGAAGCGGAGGGCAAGATCGAAAACCTCCGGATCGACTCGCGCCCGAAAGCGGGGGAGGCGTTCAGGCCCTATTCCGCGGCGGTCAGCGCGCTCAAGGAGAAGCATCCTTCCGACCACGCCAAGCTGTCCAAGGCGCTTAAAGCCCACGGCTTTTCGGCGGCGGACTGGGGCGTTGTCGGCGACCGGGTGATGGCCGCCTATCTCGCCGTGACCATGGAGGAGAACGACCCGCGCACGTTGGAGATGATGGATGGCATGGACGCCTCCATGATGGAGATGATGCCGCCGGAAATGCGCGATCAGATGGAGGGGGTTTTCGCCATGATGGAGACGGTGAAAAACGCCCCCGAGGCCGACAAGCGGACCGTGGAGGCGGTCAAGGCCGAGCTTGACGCTTATATGGCGCAACAGGAAGAGCGCTCGTAAGCCTTGCGCTTCGCGCCGCCTTTTCCAGTGCTGAAATCAAAAGCGCGCGAAACCGTTTCGCGCGCTTTTTCCATGGCGCGGCCTTTTGTTACCGGTGCGTTTCCATAGGATCAGTCGTCGGAATGATAGGGAATGCGCACGAGGTCGTGGGCGCCGCGGAGGGTCGCCTGCGTCACGCCCTGGCTGACCAGCGTGTCGCCGTTTTCAATGGAGAAAAAATCGATGAAACCGCGGGCCCTGTCCGGTCCTTTGCGGCGGTGGAACACCGCGACGGCCAGGTTTTGCCCGCCCTCGTCGAAGATCACGTCCTCCGGCAGGACGCCGGCCTGATAGATGCGGTCGATTTCCTCCAGCGCGCCGGTCTCCGGGTCGAAGTCGAGGAGGGACACCGAGTAACGCCGCCGCCCCGGCCAGGCCGTGAGGAACGGCGTCTGCGGCAGGTAGGTGCGCTCCATGTTGATCGTGGCGATCCGCCGGCCGTCGGCGCTGACGCCGAAGCCTTCGGGGGAGCGGCCGACATAGGTTTTGCCGACAATGCGCGGCGCGTCCGTCGCGGCGCGCGGCGGCGCAAGGACGGTGAGCGCGCCCGGTCCCTGCGTCAGCATGTGCAGCGCGCTGTCCGCCCAGTTGGTGTCGGTGACGATGAAGTATCGCCCGTCGGGCGTCCACTTGCCGACGGCGATGCGTCCGCCGATCCTGTCGGTTTGGGGGCCGAGTTTGACCGCGCCCCGCGGCAGGCCCTCGTCGTCGAAATCAAGGCGATAGAACTGGATGCGGCGGTTGGCCACGTTCGCCGCGAGCGTGCGCCCGTCCGGGGAGACATGGATGGCGCGCACGCGGCGCTCCTGATCCGTATCAAGATAATCCGGTGAAAGATCGAACCGGCGCGCCTCGCCCATGGCGCCGTCCGCGCCAATTTCGACGACGACAAGTTCCGCGCCTTCGGTTTCGCTGCCGATGACGACGAAGCCGCGCCCGTCCGCGTATTCCACCGATTGCAGGTTGAGGCCAAGTCCCGCGCGCTTGTCGACAAGGTCAAGGGCGCCGTCGCCGATGGCGAAAACGCTCAGCGACGAGCCTTCGGGAAAATCCGTGTAGACACTGTCATAGGCGTCTATATCGCGCGGGGCCGGGCCGCGGGTTTCGACCACGAAGGCGAGGCGGCCGTCGTCGGAGACATCGACGATCTGCGGCCATGAGATAACCGAGTTGGACGCGGGCGCGCGGGCGGCGGCGCGGCCGTTCTCGAACAGGACAAGCTCGTCGACGGCGTCCGCGCCAAGCGGTTCAAGCCGCCCGTCGGCGTAGGCGGTCGCGGCCATGTCCGCATCGGCGACCGCCAGAAACCGCCCCGCGAATGCGCCCGGCGCTTCGTCGAGGCCAGGATCGTCGCTGGCGAAATCGCCCAGCGCCGCGCAGGAGGCCGCCGCAATGGCGGTCGTCAGCAGGATTGTCCACCGTGTCAGCCCCATGAACCCGTCCTTCATTGTCGTCGCGGCTCTAGCGACAAGCCTAAAGTAAAATGAAAATTTTCGTTTACAAGGCCCGGCGAACACAATCTGGTGCCGACGATGACCCTTGAAGCGTTTCGACAGACGCGCTCGCGGCAAAAGCGGGCCGCCATTTTCGCCGCCGCGCGGGCGATGTTCCGCCGGGACGGCTTCGCCCGCGCGGCGATGGAGGAAATCGCGCGCGAGGCGGGGGTGTCCACCGCGACGCTCTACCGGCATTTCCCCTCCAAGGCGGCGCTGTTCGAGGCGGTGGCGGCGCAAAGCATCGAGACGCTGGCGCTGGGCGAGGCGGGCGGGGCGCCGCTTCCCCGACTTGAGGCGCTGGCGTCGCGTTACGCTGCGCTCCTGTGCGCGCCGGACACGCGGGGGCTGTTGCGGATGCTGATCGCCGAAACCGGCGCCGGGGGGGATCTCTCGGAAAGGTTTTACGCCGCGGTGAAGTCGCAGGTCGGCGAAGCGTTCGCCGGCGCCGTCATCGCCGCCATGGAAGCGGGCGTCGTCACACCGCACGACGATCCGGCCCACCTCGCCGGGCAGCTCCAGGGCATGATCGAGCACGGCACGTTGCTGCGCGGCCTGATCCTCGGCGACGAGGTCGAAACGCTGAAACCGCCGGCGGCGATCGCCGCGGAGGCCCTTCGGACATGGCTGGCGCGCTGGGGCGCAGAAGCCGCGCCGGCGCGCTGAAGACCGGTCCCGTCATGTCGCGCCGGTCTGTTTGCGCCGATCTGTTCGCAACGGTCTGTTTGCGCCTGCGGGAAGATGGTGTAGACAGCGGCATTTCGCGAGGTAGCGGGGCCGCGTCCGGCTTTTGCCCTGGTTGCGTTCGCCCCATTTCCGTTCGTTCCGCCGGAGTGTCGAAGTCCAGTCCCTCATGTCCCGAATCAAAGCGCGTTTCGATCAACTGGCGGCGGAGGGCCGCGCCGCGTTCGTCCCGTTTATCATGGCGGGGGACCCGGACGGCGCGGCTTCCCTCGACCTGTTGAAAAAACTGCCCGCCGCGGGGGCGGACATTATCGAGCTTGGCGTCGCCTTCACCGATCCCATGGCCGACGGCCCGGCGATCCAGGCCGCGGGCCTGCGCGCGCTCGGCGCCGGGCAAACCTTGCGCAAAACCCTTGACATGGTTCGCTCGTTTCGGCGTGAAGACGATACGACGCCGATCATTCTCATGGGCTATTACAACCCGTTTTACGCCTATGGGCAAGACGCTTTCGTTCGCGACGCGAAAGACGCGGGTGTCGACGGGCTGATCGTCGTCGATCTGCCGCCGGAGGAGGACGAGGAGCTTTGCCTGCCGGCGCGGGCGGCGGGCCTCGATTTCATCCGGCTTGCAACGCCGACGACGGATGCCGGGCGCCTGCCGCAGGTGGCGCGCAATACGTCCGGTTTCATCTACTATGTGTCGGTCGCCGGCGTGACCGGCCGCGGGGTCGGCGGATCGGAAAGCGTGGCGGACGCGGTCGCGCGCCTCAAAGCCGCATCGGGCTTGCCCGTCGCGGTCGGTTTCGGCGTCAAAACCGCGGAAAAAGCGCGTGAGTTCGCCGCTTTCGCCGACGCCGTGGTGGTCGGTTCCGCGCTGGTGGAGGCGCTGGCGACAACCGTCGGCGCGCCCGCCCTTGAAGGGGCCGCCCGCGAGGCCGATAATGGTGAAGAGAAAGCCGGGGCGGGCGTTAACGCGGTATTGAGCCTGGCGCGGGATATTGCCGGCGCCGTCAGAGACGCGCGGCGCTCTTGAGGCCGGTTGAGAAACGGACGCAGCGGGCGCGGGGCGAAGCCCGGCCGAGCGTCAGAAACCGCAAGGATGCGGGCGCAAAACAGGAGTTCGCGTAGGGATCATGAGCTGGCTATCCAACATTCCGCCCGGCATCAAGAACATCTTCCGCCGCGAGGACGACGGCAAGGACGCCCTGTGGAGCAAGTGTCCCGGCTGCGGCGAGATGATCTTCCAGCGCGACCTGGAAGCGGCGCGCTATGTCTGCCCGTCCTGCAATCACCATATGGCGATCACGCCGGAGGAGCGTCTCGCGCTCATTTTCGACGACGGCGCCTACGAGGCGGTGGAAGCGCCGGAACCGGTGACGGACCCGCTGAAGTTCCGCGACGAAAAACGCTACACGGACCGCCTGCGTGAAAACCGCCGCAAGACCGGCCAGCCGGATGCGATGCAGATCGCCGTCGGCGCCGTCGGCGGCGCCGAAGCGGTGGTCGCGGTGCAGAATTTCCGTTTCATGGGCGGCTCCATGGGCATGGCGCTGGGCGAGGTCCTGGTGAAGGCGGCGGAGGAGGCCGTGGCGCGCCGCGCCGCGCTGATCGTTTTCGCCGCTTCCGGGGGCGCGCGCATGCAGGAGGGCATCCTTTCGCTCATGCAGATGCCGCGCACGACCGTCGCCGTCGACATGGTGCGCGAGGCGCGGCTGCCCTATATCGTCGTTCTCACCAACCCGACGACCGGCGGCGTGACCGCGTCCTACGCCATGCTGGGCGACGTGCACCTGGCCGAGCCCGGCGCCCTGATCGGCTTCGCCGGCCCGAGGGTGATCGAGCAGACGATCCGCGAAAAGCTGCCCGAGGGGTTCCAGCGGGCGGAGTTTCTCGAGGAGAAAGGCATGGTCGACCTGGTCGTCCACCGCCACGAACTGAAGGACACCCTTTCCCGCCTGATCCGCGTCCTGATGAAAAAGCACCGCCAGCCGGCGAAACCCCAGGCCGAGGAAGCCGTCAAAGAGGCGGAGGCGGACAATGTCGCGACGCTGGAGCCGCCGAAGGCGATGCCGTCATCCCCCGTTAACCTCGACAAGGCGGCGGAATAGACCGAACCGGCCTTCTCGACCCCGCATCGGACAGCTCCGTTGGACAAGGTTGAAGCGCTTCTGGAACGGGTCGCGGCGCGCCGCCCGAGGGTGATCGATCTGTCTCTCGACCGCGTATTCGCCGCCTTGGAACGGCTTGGCGATCCGCATAAAAACATGCCCCCGGTTTTCCACGTGGCGGGGACCAACGGCAAGGGCTCGACAATCGCCTTTCTGCGCTCGATCCTCGAAGCGGCCGGAAAATCCGTACACGTCTATACTTCGCCTCACCTGGTGCGGTTCAACGAGCGCATCGTCGTCGCCGGCCGGGAGATCGGGGACGACGCGCTGATCGACGCGCTGGAGCGTTGCGACCGGGCGGTGGGCGAGGAAAAGCTCACCTATTTCGAAACGACGACATGCGCGGCGCTGCTCGCCTTCGCCGAGACGCCCGCCGATTTCGCCCTCATCGAAGTCGGCCTCGGCGGCCGGCTCGACGCGACCAACGTGTTCGACCGTCCGCTCGCCGCGTTGATCGCCCCCGTCGACCTCGACCACCAGCAGTTTCTGGGCGACAGCCTGTCGCTGATCGCGGCGGAAAAAGCCGGCATCCTCCGCCCCGGCGCGCCTGCGGTCGTGGGCGTTCAGGCGCCGGCGGCGATGGCGACGATCGAGGCCCGGGCCGGGGAGGTCGGCGCGCCCCTGTTCGCTTTCGGCCGGCAGTGGCAGGTTTACGCCGAGCACGGACGGATGATCTACCAGGACGAGGCGGGCCTGTGCGACCTCGATCCGCCGCGCCTGCCGGGGTCGCATCAGATCGCCAATGCCGGGCTCGCCGTTGCGGGGTTGCGCGCGGCGGGGCTCGGTCTCGCCGACGGCGTCGTCTCCCAGGGGATCGCATCCACGCGGTGGCCGGCGCGGCTGCAACGGTTGACCTGCGGACCGATTGTCGATCTCGCCCAGACCCTGATCGGGGCGCAGCCGGAAATCTGGCTTGACGGCGGTCACAACCCTCATGCCGGGCGCGCGGTCGCCGCCGCGCTCGCCGGTTTCGAAGAGCGAAATTCGAAACCGCTGGTAATGATCGCCGGCATGCAGGCCAACAAGGACGCAGAGGGGTATTTTTCAGCCTTCGCCGGGCTGGCGTCGAAGCTGTACGCCGTCGCGGCCGACCATCCCGGGGTCGCCGCCGCCGAGGATGTTGCCCGGGCCGCGCAGGCCGCCGGGCTTGATGCGGAATGCGCCGGCGCCGTGGAGGCGGCCCTGCGCCGTGCGTGTACTGAAAAATACGGCGAGCCGCCGAGATTGCTCATCAGCGGCTCGCTTTACCTGGCGGGGGAAATCCTGAGGGAGAACGGTTGACGCCGGTTGCGGCGACGCCGCCGACCGTTGCCTTGCCGCTCAGCGCCGGCGCAGGCTTACGCGGCGGCGTCCTTCAGAACCTGGTCGATCCATGAGGTCAGCTGGCCTTTCGGCGCGGCGCCGACCTTGGTCGCGGCAAGCTCGCCGTTCTTGAACACCATCAGGGTCGGAATGCCCCGCACGCCGAACTTGCCCGGCGTTTCGGGATTTTCGTCGATATTCACCTTGGCGACGGTCAGCTTGCCGGCGTATTCGTCGGAGATTTCCTCCAGCGCCGGGCCGATCTGCTTGCACGGGCCGCACCATTCAGCCCAGAAATCAACCAGGACAATGTCGTCGGCGTCAAGAACGTCGCTTTGAAAGCTGCTGTCGGTTACGGGTTTCGTAGCCATGTCTCATACTCCTTGGCGCCCTTCGGGCGGTTCGTTGCTGGATAGCGAGGTAAGTCCCGCATGCGGCGTTTCAACCTGTCTATAGCATACGCTCGAAAGCGTGATCGAGCATATCTTTCGGCACTTCGGCAAGGCGCGCCGCGTAGGTCCATAACAGCGCGCAGCGGATCTCATGATCGGGATAGATTTCCTGAAGCAGCGCGCGATACGCCGCCAGTTGCGCGATATAGGCCGGGTTCGCGCGGCGGATGTCGTCCGGGGGCGGGCGGTTGGTTTTGTAATCCACGATCAGCACCTCGCGCGCGGAAACGGCCAGGCGGTCGATCTGGCCTGAAATCCGCACATTTTCCGGCGCGCCTCGCGGCCTGCCCGCCACGGCGACTTCGGCCCGGGAGCCGGGGGCGAAGACCGCCGCGAAGGCCGGCTCGGCAAGGACCGTCATGACTTCCTCGCGCCAGGCCGCGCGTTCGCCGGAAGGCAGATCGCCCGCCAGCGCGCCGAGCAGCCGGTCGGCGGCGGCGCGCCGCGCGTCCGGCGCGATGTCCGGCAGAAGCTCCAGCAGGCGATGCAGCGTGCGTCCGCGGAAATAACGGTCGCGGGCGAGCGTCGGCGGATAAACCGGTTCGCCGGCCGCGGCGTCATCGCGGTCGCCGTCGGGGCCGTCCGCCCCGCCCTCGCGCCGGGGGCTTGCGTCGCTTTCGCCGACAAGCCGCGAGGGAACGATCCGCCTGGGGCCGGCTTCCGGCGCCGCCGGTTCGAAAAGCCATGGCGGGGGCGCGGCCGCCGGCGCCTCCTGAGCAGCCCCGGCGGCGAACTGGCCGGCAGACTGGTCAGCGGACTGGCCGGCGGACTGGTCTGCGGTTTGGGCGGCGGCGGTCTGGCGGCTTGAGAGCCGGCGCAGCGGCGCGCCGCCGCTCGGCCAGAACGCATCCCGGCCTTCCTCCACCGCGTCGGCGAGGCGATCGAAAGCGTCCTGCGCCAGGGCGTGCCATGACTTGACGGCGACGTCCTTGTCCCGCGCGTCGCCCTTGCGCCCGTCCTCGACGCCGCAAATATACAGCCGGTCGCGCGCGCGGGTCGCGGCGACGTAGAAAAGCCGGCGGTATTCCTCGTAGTCCCGGCGTTTTTTCTCCGCCCGGGCTTCATCCGTACGCGGTGTATCGCGCCCGGCGGCGCCGGCCAGCACGCTTAACGGCGCGCGTAAAGGCGCGTCGTCGCCCGCGCTCGCGGAAAGCTTGAGCACGCCGTCGGAGACCTGGCGCGGCGTGCGGTGGGCGTCGATCAGGAAGACGATATTCGCCTCCAGCCCCTTGGCGCCGTGGGTCGTCATTACGCGGACGGCGTCCGTCGCCTGCTCCATCTCCCGTTTGATGTCGCCGGCGTTCGCCTCGAACCAGGAGAGAAAGCTGCGCAGGCTGCGCGGGCGGCTGTTCTCGTAATGCAGCGCCTGGCGCAGGAGTTCGTCGACGCCGTCGCGGGCCGCTTCGCCCAGCCGTCCGTGAAACCGTTTGCGTCCGGATCGTTTGCCGTCGGATTCGAGGATATGACAGAAGAACGAATACGGCCCTTCATTCCGGCCTGTCGACCGGGCGGCGGCGATTTCCTCGCCGGCGCGCGCCCAGCGGGGGTTTTCCCCCGCGCGCGCCCGCAGCGCCGACCACAGGCTCTGGCCCGGCGCGCGCGGATGGGCGAGGGGGAACAGGTCCGTATCGTCGTCAAAGCCGAAAAGCGGGCTTTTCAACACCTCCGCCAGGGACAGGTCGTCATTTTCGTAGAGCGCCGTCCTGGCGTAGGACAACAGGTCTTCGACGGCCGGATCCTCAAGCAGGCGCAGGCGGTCCGCGCCGGCGACCGGCACGCCCGCGGCGGCGAGGCGGCGGATGACCTCCTCGAACAGCGCGCCGCGGCTCTGTACAAGGATCATCACGTCGCCCGGCGCGATCGCACGCGCGCGGGACTCCAAAACGGCGCCGGCGTCGATCCAGCCGCCGATGATCGATGCGATGCGCGCGCTCAGGGCCTTGACCGGATGATCCTCGGCGGGGGCGTCTACCGGCGCGTCCCAAGGGTTCGGTTTTTCCGTATCGGGACGGGGCGCCAGCGGCCACAATTCGACCAGCCCCGCCTCTCCCTCGCGCTGGACGCCGTGGGCCGGGATCGGATAATCGCCGAGCCCCTCGGCGGCGGCGCGGTCGTTGAATGTTTCATCGACGAAGCGCAGCACCGGCGCGGCGGTGCGGAACGACAAGGTCAGCGGCACGTTGTCGTAAGGCGCGACCGCGCCAAGCCGCTTGCCGAGGTCCAGTTCCTTCTCGCGGAACAGCGCGACGTCCGCGCCCTGGAACGAATAGATCGACTGTTTCATGTCGCCGACCGCGAAGAAGCTGCGCGCCTCGGCGCGCGCGCCGGCGCCGCTCAGATAATCCGCGAACAGCGCTTCGATGACCGCCCACTGGGCGGGGCTCGTATCCTGCGCTTCGTCGATCAGGATATGATCGACGCCGTAGTCCAGTTTGTACATGACCCAGGCATTATCTGTATGCTGAAATAGCGTCAGCGCCCGCGCGATCAGGTCGTCGAAATCGAGGGCGGCGCGGGCCGCCTTGGCGGCGGCGTAGCGGGTGATCGCCGCGTCGGTCAGGCGATAATAGGCGGCGCTGTCGTGGAAGATGTCCAGCGCACGCACGGCGCCGGCCGCCTCGGCGAACGCGCCCTGCATCCGGTCGAGCCTGTCCCGCGCCGCCGGATCGGCCTTGTCCGTCGCCTTGGTGGCGATTTTGTCGCGCGGTTTGCCGGCGGCGGTCAGGAACAGCTTTTCAAGCGCCGCCCACTGATCGTCCGTCGCGTCGGCGTCGAGAAAGGTCTGAATGTGCGCGGCGAGCTTGGCGGGATTGCCGCCGGATTGATGCAGCGCTTCGTAACAGCGCTCCAGGTCGTGACGCGGCAGCGCCGCGAGAAACGACCGCCGCGCCGCCTCGGCGGTCGTTTCCGGATCGACGCCGAGCGCTTCGGCCAACGCGCCGCAAACGCCGCGCACATCGCCGCCATGGGCGCGCAGCGCGGTTTCGAACTCCAGCCGGGCCGCCGCCCCGCCGCGCAGGAGATCGCGCAGTTGCCGTTCGTTTCGCGCGCGCCCGAGCCGGCGCAAGTCAGCGCCGAGACTGTCGTCATAGAGCGCATTGCGGGCGAGATCGTTCAGCGCGTCGCCCGCCAGCCGCCGCGCCTCCGCGTCCTCAAGGACGGTAAAGCCCGGCGGCGCCCCCGCCTCGATCGGAAAGCGCCGAAGCGCGCTTTCGCAGAACGAGTGGATGGTCTGGATTTTCAGCCCGCCCGGCGTCTCCAGGGCGCGCGCGAACAGCCGACGGGCGTTCGCAAGCTCCGCGGCCCCGCGCGGGGCCGCGCCGGGGCCTTCCAGCGCAGCGAGCGCCGCGTTGAGACGGTCGTCGTCGAAAAGCGCCCAGGCGCCGAGAACGTTGAACAGCCGCTCCGCCATTTCCGCCGCCGCGGCTTTCGTGAAGGTGATGCAGAGGATCTTTTCCGGCGCCGCGCCCGCCAGCAGCAGCCGCGCCACGCGATTGGTCAGGACACGGGTTTTCCCCGAGCCTGCGTTCGCCATGACGAACGCGGACCGTCCGGGGGTCGCCGCCTTGCGCTGGTTGCGGGTGGTCTCGTCGAGGAGCGACGGCGCGGTCATGGGCCGGCCCCCTCGGCTGTCTCGCCTTGTGCATTGCGCTCGCGGCGCCGCGCAAGATGGTCGTAGTCCCCATAGGCGTCCATGAATTGCGGGCGCGGCTGGGAAAGGTAGGGCGTGGACGGATCGTTAAAGTGACGCAGCAGGGCGATCAGCCCTTCATGCGCCTCCCGCGCAAGCGCCTCGGCTTTTGCGCCCTGCGCGCCGACCGTGTCCGCCGCGGCGTTGCCGCGACCGATCACGCGCACATAGTCGAAGCCGGCGACCGTGACCGGGCCCAGCGCCGCGAAGCCGCCGCGCGCGGCGATGATCGCGGTCAGAGGCAGTTGCGGGCTGAATGTCGCCTGTTGTTTCAGGCTCGGCGGCGCGCCGGTCTTGTAGTCGATGATCTGCGCCGTTCCGTCATGGAGCCGGTCGATCCGGTCGGCCCGCGCGGACAGGCGGAAGTCGCGCCCGTCAAGGGTGAAATCCCAGGCGCCTTCGCCCTCGATGACGGCCGGCGCGCCGCGCGCGCTGCGTTCGGCGTCCCAGGCGGCGAGCCAGTCCAGCGCCGCCTCGATGCGGCTCGACCAGAAGGCGCGGTGATCCGCGGTCAGACCGTAGTCTTCCGCATGCGCATCGACAAGCCGCGCCAGGGCGGCGACCCTTTCCTTGTGGGTTTGCGGCGGCGCGGCCTGCGCGTAGTCCTGGAGCGCCCGGTGGAAGAGCTCCCCCGCCTGGCGCGCGCCGAACGGATCGTCCAGAATGTCGAGTTTTTTCAGCCGCAGAACGGCGCGGGCGTAAATGGCGTAAGGGTCGCGCATCAGCTTTTCGATGCGGGTGACGAAAAACGCCGCCGGGCGCGCCTCGACCGGCGGGCGCGGGCGGGGCGCCGGCGCGGGCGCGACCTTCGCCGGCGCATCGAGACGGCGCGCGAGGCCTTCGCACCACGGCCCGCGCTCGACGCCGGACAGCGCGTCGGCGCCTTTCAGGATGTTCTTGAGCCTGACGATCCAGCGCGAGGGTTTGGCGGGCTTGCCCCCGGCGCGGGCCGCGCGGGTCAGCATCAGCCGCGGCGCGGCGGCGAGCTGCATGAAGTCATGCGCGGCGAGACCGATCCGCCGTTCGGGCGAGGGCAGGCCGAGATCTCTTCGCATTGGCCGCGACAGGAACGGATCGATCGCCGCGTCCCGCGGCCAGACCCCTTCGTTGAGCCCGCCGAGGATGACCGTGTCCGCGGTTTGCAGCCGCGCCTCCAGGGGGCCGAGGATCGACAGCCGCGGATGGCCGCGGTCGCGGCGGCGCACGCTCGCGCCGGCGATCAGACGGGCGAATATCGCCGGGTAATCGCGCGCGCGGTCATGTGCGATATGGTCGAGCCCGTCCCGCAACTGCGCCAGCAGCGCCGCCCCCGTTTCCCCGTCGGGACCCCGCCACAGCCGTCCGGGCGCGTCCCCGGCGGTTTCGGCGAGACGCTCGCTGATCTCAAGATGCGCGTCGAGCCGCGAGGCGAAGGCCGCGTCCGCTTTCGGCCACCGCCCGGCCGCCGCGGCGATCTGTGCAAAGAGTTCCTCGCCTTCCTCCGCAAAGGCCGGGTCTTCCGCCAGTTTGCGCCGCAGCCCGTCGACGCCGGGCCGCGGACGGAGCCCGCGCAAGGCCCGGTCGAACGCCAGCGTCGCCTTGCGGCGCGCTCCCGGCGCCATGGCGCCGCCGAACAGAGGATGGTCGAGCATCGCCATCAGGGCGACCGGATCGGCGATATCGGCGAGCCAGGCGGCGGTCAGGCGCAAAAACGTTCCGCATGGTGAATTTGAGAACGGAACGCCGCCGGAATCGTCCACCGAAATCCCCCAGCGGCGCATTTTCGCCGAGACCCGGCGGGCGAGGTCCCGGTCGGGGGTCACGAGCATGGCCGTCCCGCCGCCGCTTTGCGCGGTTTCGCGCAGTTTCAACGCAATGGCCGCGGCTTCAAGCTCCTCGTCAGGCGCTTCCACGAGTTCGACCCCCTCAAGCGCGCGGGCGAGCGTTTCGGGATGGGCGCGCGCGTCCTCGGCCCAGCCGCGCCAGTCGTCCGAGGCGTCGGCGGGACGAAGCGCCATGGTCAACAGACCGGTTCGCGCCGCGGCCCGCGCGTCTTGAGGCGGCGCGAGGAAGGCGACGTCGGACCGCGAAATGCTCAGGGTGGAGAGCAACTCCTTCAGCCCGCTCTGGGGGTGCGGTTCGTCCACCGCCGTCCAGACATGATCGGGCGCGCCCTGATCGAGCCCCGGCAGGATGACGGCGCCCCGCGGCAGGGCGGCGACGGTTTTCATCATGCGCGCCACCGCCGGGGTCGATCCGGTGGTGCCGGCGATGATGACCGGCGTTTGCGGCGGCGCCCTGCGCCAGGCGGCGGCCTGCCGCTCGATCAGGGCGATGCGCCGTTCCGCCGGATCCATCCGCCCGCGCGCGGCGAGATAGGCCGGCCAGGTCCGGGTGACGATCGAGAGAAAGTCCAGATTGCGCCGCCAGTGATCCGCGAGCGCGTCCGGCGCCAGGGTTTCGAAGCGGGTGAAGTCTATTTCTTCCGTATAAAGCGAATCCAGCAGCTTGCCCAGCTCGTCCGCCGCGGCGACGGCGCCGGCCCAGTCCCGCTGGCCGTCGAAAAAGGCCTTGTCCTTTTCCGCCACCATACGCGCCAGCGCCAGGCGCCGCTCCGACGACGAAATGACGGGGGCGAGCGCCGCGCGCCCCTCGCCCCTTTCGCTGTCGCTCCCTTCGCTGACGCCCTCATCGCTGTAGACCGGCGCGCCGTCGAAGACGTCGAGCGCATCCTCCTCCGCATCGCCAAGGGCCCGGATCCGCGGCAACAGGCTTGCGCGTCCGTTCGGCGCCGTATCCACGAACGCATCCAGCAATCCGCGTACCGCGCGTCGCGTCGGCAGGTAGACAAGCGCGTCCGACAGGGCGACGGGATCGCCGCCGGCAGAATCGCGCAAGGCGGCTGCAAGCTCGCGCAAAAACGCCCGGCCCGGCGCGATGGTGAAGTAGCGCGGGGTCGCGCCCGAGAAGAGCGCCGGCGCCGTCACGCGCGCCCGGCGAGGCGCCGTTCGGCCTCTTCCAGCCCCGCCGGATCGCCCACATGCAGCCAGAACCCGTCGATGACCGCGCCGTAAAGACGGCCGCGCGCGGCGGCCTTGTCCCACAGGAGCCGGGTCGAAAACGGGCCGTCCGGCCCTTCGGCGACAAGCGCCGGCGCGATGATCTGGAGGCCGGTGAACACATAAGGCGCGCGCGCGCCGGCGCGCAGCGCGATGCGGCCGTCCTTGTCCTGATCAAAGTCGCCCTTGCCGGCATACCCGCTGGTCGCCTCGATCGGGATCAGGAGGAGAAGGGCGTCCATCGCCGCGCCGTCCCAGCGCTCGGCGAGGGCGCGGCAGCCCTCGCGCGCGCCGTCGACGAGAATGGCGTCGGTGTTGGCGCAGTAGAATGGCTTCGCGCCGAAATGCGGCAGCGCTTTTTTCAGGCCGCCGCCGGTCTCCAGCAGCGCGCCGCGTTCGTCGGAGATGACGATCCGCGGCGGCGCCGGGCGTTGCGCCAGATGCGCCTCCATCTGGTCGGCGCGGTAGTGCACGTTGACGACCGCTTGCGTCACGCCGGCTTGCGCGAACCGGTCGAGGGCGTAATCGATGAGCGTCTTGCCCGCGACCCGGATCAGCGGCTTGGGTGTTGCGTCCGTCAGCGGGCGCATCCGCGTGCCGAGGCCGGCGGCGAGCAGCATGGCCGCATCCGGGCCGGCGTCGCGCGCGGCGCCCATCACGCAAACTCCGGCAGGGCGCGGGCGAAAAACGCCTTCAGGGGCTCCATCCCGGGCCGGGCGAGGTCGCGGCGGAAATGGCCTTCCACCCGCGGCAGCCAGTCGAGATAGCGCGGTTTGCCGTCGCGCTCGGCGAGGCGCGCGAAAATGCCCAGGATCTTGGCGTTGCGCTGGGCGGCGAGGATGGCGTAGTCGCTCGCGAACGCTTCGGCGTCGAACCCGCCGGTCCCGGCGGCGCGCTCGGCGTAATAGCGCAGCACCGCCTCGGCGAAGGCCGGCGCCACGTCGCGCCGCGCGTCTTCCAGCAGGGAGACGACGTCGTATGCGGATGATCCGTACAGCGCGTCCTGGAAGTCGATGACGCCGACGCGCCGGTATCCCTCGCGCCGGGAAAGCCAGAGAAGATTTTCCGCGTGGTAGTCGCGCATGACGAAGCTGTGCGGCGGCTGGAGGCGGGCGATGACCGTCTCCCAGCAGGCGGCGAGGTCGCTCCTTGCGCCGGCCGGCGCCGGCTCGCCCTTGCGCAGCGGCCAGTACCAGTCGACGAGGAGCGACGCCTCCGCCGCCAGCGCCGCCGCGTCATAGTCGAGCATGACATAATCGTCCGTGCACGGCGGTTCCGGCGCGGCCTCGCGCAGGGCGATCAGCGCGTCGACGGCGCTCCGGTAAAGGGTTTCCTCGTTGTCCGGCGCGGCGATCCGCGCGAAGAGGGCGTCGCCGAGATCCTCGATAAGGGCGAAGCCGGCGCGCGCATCGGCGGCGTAGATCTCCGGCGCGGACAGCCCGGCGCCGCGCAGCGCGCGCGCCAGCGTCGTGAAGGCGTCGAGATTGGGGCCGGCGAGGCGCGCCAGCGCGTTGTAGCCGAGGCGCGCGCGGTCCTGCGGGCTTGCGGCGGGCGGGCAGGCGGGCTCCTCCGCGCCGGGCGGCGCGATCATCAGCACCGCGACGGCGCCGTTCCTCTCCAGGCGCTCATAGCGGCGGGTCGAGGCGTCGCCCGCCAGGGGGCGGGCGACGGCGTCCGCCCATCCGGCCTCGGCCAGGAAGTCGGCGCGGTCGATCGTTCTTTCGCTCGGGTCGTGCATTGCTTTTTCTTTTAGACGATTCCTGCGGCGTCGAGGCGCGCGGCCCAGCTTTCATTCGCCTTTATGGCTGCAATACGGCGATTGTCTTCGATTTCAAGGCGAAGCTGAAGCGCGTGCGCGGGGGCCAGCGCGCCGATCCGCTCCGGCCATTCGATCAGCGCCGCGCCTTCCTCAAGAGCCTCTTCATAGCCCAGCTCCCAGACATCGTCCGGTTTTTCGAGGCGGTAAAAGTCGAAATGCCAAAGGGTGACATCGCCGGCGTCGTAGGTTTCGACAAAGGTGAAGGTCGGGCTCGGCGCTTCGCGCGCCCCGGCGCGCGCGGCGATCAGCCCCCGCGCCAGGGTCGACTTGCCCGCGCCGAGATCGCCGGAGAGGCAGATCGCGTCGCCGGCGCTCAGCAAGGGCGCGAGGCGGGCCCCGAGCGCCCGCGTTTCACCTTCGTCCCTCAGATCGATGCTGATCTTCTTCATCGCCTCAGTCCTAGCGGCTGTTGGTAAACGCAACCACAATTCATTCCCGGCTGTCCTTTTGACGCGGGCGTTCTTGCGGCGCATAAAAAGCTTGCTCCTGCGCGCGCAGCCCTTAAATCACGACAACTGGATAAAACACGAGACAAACGGCCGAAAACCTTATGCCCAAAATCACGTATATCGAGCAGAATGGAACCGAACACGTCGTCGACGCCGAGCCTGGCGTGTCGGTGATGGAAGCGGCCGTCAAGAACATGGTCCCCGGCATTGACGCCGATTGCGGCGGCGCATGCGCTTGCGCGACCTGTCATGTCTATGTGGACGAGGCCTGGGTGGAAAAGACCGGCAAGCCGGAAAGCATGGAGGAATCGATGCTCGATTTCGCCTACGAGCCCAAGGAAAATTCCCGCCTCTCCTGCCAGATCACGGTGTCCGACGCGCTTGACGGTCTGGTGGTGCGCCTGCCCGAGTTCCAGGGTTGAGGGCCGACCCCGCCTGAAGGCGGGCGCGCCGGGCGCGCGATTTTCACCCACGCCGGTTGACCTCGCGTTGCTCCGGGTTTCAAATGAACAAATGGAGAACGCAAAGGCGCTGCCTGACGCGGGCGACGACGCCGCAGCGCGGTTTCGTCCGCAGACGACGCTGTCCCTGACGCGGGGCGTCGCGCGCATGTTCGTCAACATGGGGCTGAGCCCGCTGGCCGAGTTCACCCTCGCCAATGGCCGTCGGGCCGACATCGCCGCCCTTGACCGGCGGGGGCGCGTCGTCATCGCGGAGGTGAAATCGTGCCGCGCCGATTTTGAGTCGGACGCCAAATGGCCCGATTATCTCGATTTCTGCGACCGGTTTTATTTCGCCGTCAGTCCCGAATTCCCGCAAGACATTCTGCCGCCGTCGGAAGGGTTGATCCTCGCCGACGCCTATGGCGCCATGATCGCCCGCGAGGCCGAGGCGCGCGCGCTCGCCCCGGCGCGGCGCAAGGCGGTGACGCTGCGGTTCGCGCGCCAGGCGGCGCTCAAAGCCCTGTCCGGCGCGTAGCCCCCCCGTAGCCCACCCTAGTCACCCTGACCCGGCCCGGATCGCCGTTGCTTTCCGCGCTTGTTTCCGCGCTTGGCGCCTCAGTTGCGCGGCGTCAGGCGCAGGACCTTGCCGACCGGCGCGCCGCCCCGGTCTTCGGTCGTGACATAGACGGCGCCGTCCGGGCCGACGCGCACGTCGCGAATCCGCTCGCCAACGAGATAGCGCTCCTCGCCGATGGGCAGGTTCGCATCCATGATCACGCGGTGCAGCGCCTGGCTCGAATGGTCGGCCATGGCCCCGACCAGCAGGTCGCCTTCCCATGCCGCGAACATGTCGCCGCGGTAAACCGCCATGCCCGACGGCGCGATGGACGGCGTCCAGTATTTCACCGGCTGGCGCGCCCCTTCGAATTCAGTGAACGGCGTCACCTTCGATCCGTTGTAGTTGATGCCGTATGTCGCCGCCGGCCAGCCGTAATTGGCGCCCGCCTGGACGTCGTTGATCTCGTCGCCGCCGCGCGGACCGTGCTCGTTCGACCAGAGAACGCCCCGCCCGGCGTCATAGACGAGCCCTTGCGGGTTGCGGTGTCCCTTGGAGTACAGCTCCGGCAGGGAGCCCGGTCCGAAGGTCGGATTGTCCGCCGGGAGCGATCCGTCCTCGTTCAGGCGCACGACGGCGCCGAAGCTCGTCGCCATGTCCTGCGCGCGCTCCTGGTAGCGTCCGCCGTCGCCGGTGGTGAGGTAGAGCCTGCCGTCGCCGCCCCACGCCATGCGTCCGCCGAAATGATGGCCCGTGTCCTTCAGCGGCGTGACCTCGTAGATCGTCTCCACGTCGCTCAGGGTCGCGCCGTCGAAAACGCCCCGCACCACGCGGGTCGCGTTGCCCTCCCGCGTTCCATGGGCGTAGGAAAGGTAAAGAATGTTGTTCTCGGCGAAGTCCGGATGCGGAAGAACGTCGAAATAGCCGCCCTGGTTCCACACCAGCGGTTCCGGCGCGCCGGCGACCGGGTCGTCGACGAGCGCGCCCTCGCGGATGATGCGGATGCGCCCTTCGCGCTCCGTCACCAGCATGTCGCCGTTCGGCAGGAAGGCGAGACCCCAGGGATTGACCAGGCCCTCGGCGAGGGTTTCCACGCTCAGCGCGGTCTCTCCCTCCGGCGCGATCTCCTGCATCGTTTCCTGGAGCGCCGGATCGCCGCCGCCGCCGCCGGGAACCAGCGCGCCCGGCAGGGCGCCCGCCGCCGCGGAGGCGTCCTCGACGGCGTCGTTCGACGCCTCGGCGTCCTCGCTGTTGGAACAGGCCGAAAGCATCGCCGCCGCGCACAGGCCGGCTGAAAGGAACGCCAGGGATTTCGCCGTGAAAAGGGCCATGATGGGGGTCCGTTGTCCTGTCTGAAACCGATAGCCCAAGAGTTGAACGATCGCCCGCGGCGCGTCAATGCCCACGTCCCGGAGCGGCGGAGCGGATTTGACCGGCGCGTCGCCCTCCCGCATGCTGGCGTCCGCGCGTCCGGCATTCGGCGGCGCGACAAGGGCTGATCCGAGGGGCTGACCATGGCGTTTCGCAGAACGGCGATTGCATTCATCCTGACGGCGCTGACCGCCTACGGGCTCGCGGTCGGTTTCTACACCCAGCAGGTCATCGCCAGCCAATCCTTCATCCGCTATACGCCCGCCCAGGCGTTCGAGACATTCGCCTACAACCTCGCCGGTTTGTGGATGTACGGCGTCGTCATCGCCATCGCCCTCATGATCGGCTTTATCGTCGCCGCGCTCGTCAAGCGCGTCCTGCGCCCCCTCGCGCCGGTCGCGTATCCGGTTGCGGGGGCGCTGGCCATTCCGTTGACGGTGGTTCTCATCGAGCAGGTGCTCGGCGGCGGCGCCGGCGTCATGAGCGGCGCGAGGGGCCCCGTCGGGCTCGCCCTTCAGGGCGTCGCCGGTTTCGCCGCCGGCGTCGTCTTCTCGGTAATTCGTCCGCATCAAAACAATTCGTAAATGCAAAAAAAGCAAATGCAGTAAAGACGGGGCCGCCTGCGCCCCGCGTCAAGGAGGAACTTTTTCATGGGTCTGAAGATTATTCTCGCCGCCGCCCTGTCCGCAGCGTCCGCCGCGTTCGCATCGGCGGCGTCGGCGCAACCGGACGCCGCCGGGCGGTTGCAGCGCCTGATGGACGAGCATTGGGCGTGGACCCTGGAACAGCGGCCGATCCTGGCCACCTCGCTCGGCGTGCGCGATCATGACGACCGCCTGCGGTCGGTGTCGCTTGAGGCCGCCGCGGCGCGCGACGCCCAGGCGGCGGCGTTTCTGGAGCGGCTTGAGGCGATCGACGCGGCGGCGCTCGATCCAGCCGACCGCATCAACTACGACCTTCTCCGGCTCGATCTGCGGACCGATGTGGAGGCCGCGCCCTACGGCATGGAATACCTGCTGATGAGCAATCGGTCGGGGCCGCACACTTTCCTGGCGCGCCTGCCCGGCCAATTGCCGTTCTTCACCATGGCCGACTATGAAAGCTACATCGCCCGCCTCGGCGACGCGCCGCGCTATCTCGGCGAGGCGCAGCAAACCCTGCGCGCCGGGGCGGCGGCCGGCTGGACGCAGCCCTGCGAGCCGATGGCGGGGGTCGAGGCCTCGATCCGGTTCCATGTGACGGACAGCGCCGACGACAGCGTTTTCATGAAGCCGTTTGCGCAAAAGCCCGATGCGATTTCCGCGCGCGACTGGCGCGGCCTCAGACGCCGCGCAGCGCGCGCCGTCGAGCGCGACGTCCTGCCGGCGATGGCCGCGTTCGCCGATTTCTATGCGGAGGAATACGCACCCGCCTGCCGCGAGGATCTCGGCGCCTCGGGCTTTCCGGACGGTGAAGCGTATTACGCCTGGCGCGCAAAGGTCTTCACCACCACGGACATGAGCGTCGATGAGATTCACGACCTCGGCCTTTCGGAGGTCGCGCGCATTCGCGCCGAGATGATGGAGGTCATCGGAGAGGTCGAATTCGACGGCGACTTCAAGGCCTTTCAGACGTTTCTGCGCACCGATCCGCAGTTCTACGCCGGAACGCCGGAAGAGCTTGTCGCGGCGGTTTCGGTGATCGCGAAAAAGGCCGACGGCGCGATGCCGCTGGTGTTCGGCACGCTGGCGCGCATGCCCTACACGGTGCAGCCGGTGCCGGCCGACATCGCCGAAGGGACGACCACGGCCTATTACGAGCGCCCCGCCGGGGACGGCACGCGCGCCGGCGTTTACCGCATCAACACCTCGCTTCTCGATCAGCGCCCGCTGTTCGAACTGGAGGCGCTCGGCCTGCATGAAGCGGTTCCCGGCCATCACCACCAGATCGCCCTGTCGCAGGAACTCGACCTGCCGCCGTTCCGGCGCTATGGCGGCTTCACCGCGTTCATCGAAGGCTGGGGACTGTACGCCGAAAGCCTCGGCCTTGAGATGGGGTTCTACCAGGACCCGTACTCGAATTTCGGCCGTCTTTCCTACGAGATGTGGCGCGCCTGCCGGCTCGTGGTCGACACCGGGCTGCACGCCAAGGGATGGACGAAGCAGCAGGCGGTGGATTTCATGGCGGAGAACACCGCGCTTTCACTGCACAACATCGAAGCGGAAGTGAACCGCTACATCACCGGTCCGGGGCAGGCGCTGGCCTATAAAGTTGGCGAACTGAAAATGCAGGCCCTGCGCGATCGCGCCGAGGAGGAACTGGGCGCCGCCTTCGACGTGCGGCGATTCCACGACGCGCTTTTAGGAAACGGCGCCGTGCCGCTGTCGTTCCTGGAAACCCATATGGACGCGTGGATCGAGATGGAAAAAGCGCGAACACGGTAGAATTTGGAAGAAAATCACGGGCGGCGTTGCGTCGGCTGCGCCGCGCGCCTAGGGTCCGGCTCTTATGCAGGAGGATCTCGCCACCCTTATCCGCAACACCGCCGCGCGGGTGCGCGCCCGCGATTTCATGTGGGCGGTGGGCATCAGCGCCGGGGTCGGGGCGGCGGTCATCCTCGCCGATCTCGCCGAATGGGGGCCGGTTCTCCTGGCCTGGGGCGCGTTCCTGGCGGCGCTCGCGGTGCGTTATCGGTTTTCGTCGGGGCGCGTATGGGCCGCGCCGGTGCAGCGGGTGGTCGAAACGGAACTGAACGCGCAGGAGGCCGAGCTCGTCAACCTGCGCATGGTCCGGGACGTGGCCGAGGCCCTGCCCGAGCCGCTGTTTATTCTCGATGCGGAGGGGATCGTCGAACACGCCAATCCGGCTGCGGAAGAGCTTGTCGGCGCGAAGGACATTTCCGGGCGCCATTTCGCGGCGGTGCTGCGCGCGCCGGCGGTATACGAAGCGGTGGAGCGCACCCTGGAGAGCAAGGCCGCGGAGCGGGTCGAGTTTTCCACCAAGGGCTCCGTCGACCGCTGGTGCCGGGCCTATGTGACCGCCATCGAGACCGGCGCGGACTGGCCGTCCCATCGCTCGCAGCGCTCCCTCGTCTTCATCCGCGATTTGACCAGCGAGCACCGGCTGGAGCAGATGCGCGCCGACTTCATCGCCAGCGCCAGCCACGAGCTGCGCACGCCGCTGGCCTCGCTCCTCGGCTTTATCGAGACCCTGCGCGGCCACGCCCGGAACGACCCGGAGGCGCAGAAAAAGTTCCTCTCGATCATGCAGGCCCAGGCCGAGCGCATGCAGCGGCTCGTCTCCGACCTGATGTCGCTGTCGCATATCGAGTTGAACGAACATGTTCCGCCCAAGGATATTGTCGACGTGCGCGCCGTCGCCGCCGACGTCATCGAAAGCCTGGGGCCGCTGTTCGAACAGGCCGGATCGATCGTCGATTTCATCGCCGGGACGGAGGAGCCGACGACCGTGCGCGGGGCGCGCGACGAAATCTTCCAGGCGGTGCAGAACCTGCTGCACAATGCGGTGAAATACGGCGGCGAGCCGGCGATGATCAAGCTGCGCGTCGGGCGCGGCGCGGCGCCGGCGCTGACCGAGGACGACGAGCCCGGCGTGCGCGCGGGCGACGCCCCGGAACAGGTCGCCGCGCGTCTCGGCGTCGAGGTGGGCGATCTGGTTTACTTCCAGGTGCGCGATTTCGGCCCCGGCGTGGATCGCGCCGCCCTGCCGCGGCTGACGGAACGGTTCTACCGCGTCAATGTGGAGCGCAGCCGCAAGAGCGGCGGCACCGGCCTGGGGCTGGCGATCGTCAAGCATATCCTCAACCGCCACAAGGGCGGGTTCCAGATCGAAAGCAAGCTCGCGCGCGGATCGGCCTTCACCTGTTATTTTCAGTCGGCGCCGTGAGATGAATCTGTTACGACAGGCGCAAATTTTGCGCCATCGCCGCTGTTGCCCTGCAAGGCGCCCCATACGGCGCCGCGTCGGGAGCCGGGCCGGATAACAGGGAGCCGATAAAAGACCCGACAGGAAAGGACCGGAAAAAAAGGCCGGACAAGAATATGTCACAAAACAGGTGCACTAACACTGCCCTTCGCTTTGCAAACCCTAGAACTGGTCGCTTATGGCCGTAACCGATCTAAAGACTGCATTGCCCGAACGCCGCCATCTGGAGACGGAGCTTTCGCGCATGGCCGCGCTCGTGGAAACGCAGCTCGCGGGCGCGATCTCCGCGTTCGAGCGGCGAGACGTGGCGGCGGCGACGGCGCTGATCGCCGCCGACCAGCGCATCGACGAGTATGACCGCGATATCGAGGTGAAGGTCATGGAGCTGCTCGGCAAGGGCGCCCTGCCGCAGGACGCGCTGCGCGACGTCATGACCATGATGAAGATCGCCGGCGAGCTGGAGCGGGTCGGCGACCTCGCCAAGAACATCGCCAAGCGCACCCGCGTCGTCAGCAGCGAGGGCATGCCGGCCCAGCCGACCTCCGGCGTCACCCGCATGGGCCGCGTCAGCCTGCGCCAGATGTCGGACATCCTCAACGCCTACGGCGCGCGCAACATCACCGCGGCGCGGGCGGTGTGGGGCGGGGACAACGAGCTGGACGCCCTCTACAACTCGGTTTTTCAGGAAATCGTCCAGTCCATGATGGAAGACCCGCAACTGATCAATGTGTGCACCCATCTGGTGTTCATCGCCAAGAATTTCGAACGGGTCGGCGACCACGCCACCAACATCGCCGAGGCGATCCACTTCCTCGTCACCGGCACGCCGCTGGTGGAAGAGCGCCCGAAGGGCGATGAGACCTCGACAATCGCGGTTCCGCCGCCTAAGCATCTGCCCGCATCTGGTCTCTAGGGCGCGCTGGGGGCGCCCGCATCGGAGGTTGCGGAGGTTGCCATGGCGACACGAGTGTTGATTGTCGAGGACGAGGAGGCGCTCGCCACCCTGCTCGAATACAATCTCGGTCAGGAGAAGTTCGACGTCACCCTCGCCTCGGACGGCGAGGAGGGCATTTTGAAGATCGAGGAAAACCCGCCCGACGTGGTGATCCTCGACTGGATGCTGCCGAAAATCTCCGGCATCGAGATCTGCCGGCGCATCCGCTCCAAGCCGGAAACCCGCAACATTCCCATCATCATGCTCACCGCCCGGTCGGAGGAAGCCGACCGCATCCGCGGGCTGGAGACGGGGGCGGACGATTACCTGACCAAGCCGTTCTCCACCAACGAGTTGATCGCCCGCGTGCGCGCCGTCCTGCGCCGCATCCGGCCGGGCCTCGCCGACGACACGGTGACCTGCGGCGACATCAGGGTCGACCGCGTCTCGCACCGGGTGACGCGGGGGGAGAAGGAAATCCATCTCGGACCCACGGAATTCCGCCTGCTCGACCACCTGATCCAGCATCCGGGCCGGGTGTTCTCCCGCGAGCAGTTGCTGAACGCGGTCTGGGGCTCGGACGTGTTCGTCGAGGTGCGCACCGTGGACGTCCATATCGGCCGCCTGCGCAAGGCCCTCAACAAGCACAAGCAGGGCGATCCGATCCGCACCGTGCGCTCGGCCGGCTACGCGCTGGATACGAAGTAACGCGGCCCCCCCTTTTGGGCGACCTCCTTGCGCGGCTGCGTTCGCGCGGCTTCAGGCTTTCTTGCGCAGCCGAACCCCCGCCCCGCCGCCGTTCTCGGGGATGAGTTCGACCCCGGCGTCTTCAAGGACGCGCTGAATGGCGGCGAGATTGTTCCTGTTTGGTTTGCGTTTGCCGTTTTCGAAATCGACGACAACGCTTCGGGAGACCGACGCCGATTTCGCCAGCGTCGCCTGATCCATATTGATGAGGCCGCGAGCGGCTCGACATTGGCGCGGAGAAATAGTCATTTTGACTAACGTTATCCTTGGTGGTTTACTTTATGATAAATTGAAGTCATAGTGACTAACATTAGACACGCATAGGAAAAAGGCGAAGCGATCATGAACATTTTCCAGCGTTTAACATCCAGAATAGCGAAAAAAGTCTCCAGACCGTCCCTGTCTCCATCTCCGCCTCCGGGGCCGGCGCGGCCTGATAATCCGGACGCCGTCGCCGACGAGCTTTATGAAATCGCCTGCGAACTCAACGTCGTCATCGATGCGTTCGACAAGGTTGCGTTCGTCGACGACGAAGCGTTCGGCTTGTCCCTGATCATCCGGCGGCAGGTCTGGCGCCTGCAACGGCTCGTCCTCGGGGCGGGTGCGCGCGGATAAGCCCCCGACGCAAAAAGCCCGCGCCGGGGCGCGGGCCTTTACTCGCGTTTCTTTACAGACGTTTCTTTACAGGCGTCGGCTGCGCGCGGGGATCAGCCGACGGCGCGCTTGCGCTCCGGCTTGGCGAGGACCCGGCGCTGTTCCGGGCGGCGCTCGCTGCGGCGCTGTTGCGGCGGCTGGAACGCCATGTGGGCGTGGTAGGCGCAGTAGGACTTTCCCGACAGGGTGGGCTGGCCGCAGAAATGGAAATCGTCCTTGGCCGGATCGCCGATCGGCCATTTGCACATGTTGTTCTTGATGGTGGAGACGGTCGTCGGGTCGCCGCTGTCGAGCACCAGCGGGGCGATGAATTCCGGCTCCTGCGCCGAGGGTTTCGAGAGTTGGCGCGGCGCGGCGGAGGGCGCGGAGACCTCCTCGCGCGGCTCCGGCGCGGTGACGCGCCCGCGCTGCGGTTTCGCCGGCGTCGCGCGGCCCGACAGGCCGAGGCGGTGGACCTTGCCGATCACCGCGTTGCGGGTGACGCCGCCCATTTTGTTTGCAATTTGCGCTGCGGAAAGCCCCTCCGCCCACAAGGTTTTGAGTAACTCTACCCGTTCGTCCGTCCAGGCCATATCCGTCGCGACTCCTTGCCTTATGGGGAACGGGGCTAACGCCCTGTTCCTGAATCAATATTTGGTGTTTTCAACATGCGCCGTCCCTCATGCGCCTAAATATAGTAGCTGATACAATTTGAAACACAACATGGCGCCTAATGGTATTTTTACCCACCAGATATTGATTCCCTGTCATGTCCGCCCGCGCTTGACGGCGCCGCCCCTGCGGGTGTTCACAAGGGGAAGGGTAGCAACTGGCCGGCAGGGTCGAACGGGAAGCGGCAATCATGGATGGAACGCAAGGTGCGATCGACACGGCAAATCCCGCGCGGACCCCGCCGGCGGCGGATTTCGGCGCGCGCCGGTTCGGCCGGGTCAACTGGCTCGGGCTGTGGACGCTGTATGCGCGGGAGGTGCGCCGGTTCCTGAAGGTCGCGTTCCAGACCGTGCTCGCGCCGGTGATCTCGACGCTGCTGCTGCTGATCGTCTTCACCGTCGCCTTCGCCGGAAACCGGCCCGACATCAACGGCGTGCCGTTCATTTCCTTCCTGGCGCCGGGGCTGGTGATGATGGCGGTGCTGACCAACGCCTTCGCCAACTCGTCCTCTTCCCTGGTGATCGCCAAGGTGCAGGGCTCCATCGTCGACGTTCTGATGCCGCCGCTGTCGGCCGCGGAGCTGGCGGTGGCGATCGCCGCCGGCGCGGCGACGCGCGGGCTTCTGGTCGGGTTCGTCACCGCGCTGACCAGCGCCGGGTTCATGGCCGCGGGCGGCGATCCCATGGGCGTGGAGAACCTTTTCGCGATCCTCTATTTCTCGTTCGCGGCGGCGGCGATCTTCGGCATGCTGGGGCTGATCGGCGGGATCTGGGCGGACAAGTTCGACCAGCTCGCGGCGGTGACGAATTTCGCCATCACGCCGCTGACCTTCCTGTCGGGCACGTTCTATTCGGTGAACGTCCTGCCGGAGCCGTTCCGCACCGTCAGCCACGCCAATCCGGTCTACTATCTCATCGACGGTTTCCGCTCCGGCTTTACGGGCGTCGCGGAATCCGACCTGCGCGTCGGGGTGGCCGTGACGCTGGGCCTCATGATCGCGCTGGGCGCGGCGTGCTACGCGCTTTTGAAGGCGGGCTACAAGATCAAGGAATAGGAAAGGGCGCCGGCGGATGAGCGCAGCCATCGAGGAAACCGGCGACGACGCCGTTCTGCCCTTTCAGGTCGGCGAAAGCGCCGTGCGCGGCCGGGTCGTCCGCCTCGGCGACGCGATCGACGCGATCCTCTCCGTGCATGACTATCCGGGCGCGGTGTCCGAACTGGTGGGGGAGGCGGCGTGTCTGGTCGCGATGATGGGCGCGGCGCTGAAATTCGACGGCAAGCTGATTTTCCAGACCCAGGGGGACGGACCCGTTTCCATGGCGGTGGCCGATTACGTCGCCGGCGGCGCCATCCGCGGCATGGCGAAGCTCTCGGACGGCGGGGTCCCCGACGGCGCGCGGGGGATCGCGGCCCTGATCGGCAAGGGTCACATCGCCATGACGATCGATCAGGGGCCGGACATGGACCGCTACCAGGCGGTGACGCCGGTCGAGGGCGCGGATCTCAGCGCCGCCGCCGTCGCCTATTTCGACCAGTCCGAGCAGATCCCGACGGCGATCCGGCTGGCCGTGGGGCGCATCGCCGAGCCCGGCGGCGTCGAGCGCTGGCGCGCCGGCGGCGTCATGGCGCAGTTCATGCCGGGGGAGGGCGGCGCGCGCGAGCGCGGCGAGGACGTCATCATGGGCGCGTTCGACCGGGAGATGTGGGAGCGTGCGGCCGCCTTCGTGGAAACGGTGCAGGCGGACGAGTTGCTCGACCCGGCGATCAGCCCGGAGCGGCTGCTCTACCGGCTGTTCCACGAGGACGGCGTCAGGGTGTTCGAGGCGCAGCGCGTCCATCACGCCTGCACCTGCAACAGCGGCAAGATCGCCGCCGTGCTCGCGCGCTACGACGAGGCCGAGCTGAGCGACATGGTCGAGGACGGGGCGATCACCGTCACCTGCGAGTTTTGCCGCAAGGCCTACCGGTTCTCGCCGTCCGGCGCGCCGATCGATGCGGCGTGAGCGGAGCCTATGAAGAAAAAGCAATTCGAAAAAGAACTGGCCGACCTTGAATTCGAACTGGCCAAGCTTCAGGAGACCGTCGCCCGCAAGCGCATGAAGGTCGCCGTCATCTTCGAGGGGCGCGACGCGGCCGGCAAGGGCGGCGCCATCAAGACCATTATGCGGCGGATGAACGCCCGGATCTGGCGCATCGCCGCCCTGCCCAAACCCTCCGACCGCGAACGCACGCAGTGGTATTTCGAGCGCTATGTGCGCCACCTGCCGGCCGGCGGGGAGATCGTCCTGTTCGACCGTTCCTGGTACAACCGCGCGGTGGTCGAGCCGGTCATGGGGTTTTGCACCGACGAGGAATACGAGGTCTTCATGCGCGAGGCGCCGCTGTTCGAAAAGATGCTGATCGACAGCGGGCTCGTGCTGATCAAGTTCTGGCTGCATGTCAGTCCGGAGGAGCAGGAGGCGCGGTTCCAGGACCGCGCCTGCGATCCGCGCAAGCGGTGGAAACTCTCGCCGGTCGACCTCAAGGCGCGCGAGCGCTGGATCGAGGCGACCCGCTATCGCGACATGATGTTCGAAAGGACCGGTACGGATTATGCGCCCTGGCTGGTCGCCGACGGCAACGACAAGCGGCGCGCGCGGCTCAACATCATCCGCGCGATCCTCGACCGCGTTCCTTACGAGTTCAACGAGGACGCGTTCGAGCCCCTCGCCCTGCCGCCGCGTCCCGCCCACGGCAATGGCGACTATCGCGATCCGCCGCTGGAGGCCCTCAACCTGATCACGGATTATTATCCGGACTGACCGGCTTCGCGTCGGCGTCGTCGCATCCGGCGCGGCGCTCCCACATCTTGACGTCGCGAAGCCAGCGTCCGTAGGCGGACATGAAGGCGAGGGCGAAGCCGTAAACCCCGCCGCGGCAATATTGCTGCAACAGGTATTTCTTGGCGAAGTAAAACGGCATCCCGAAGAGAATGCGCAACGCAAGATACGCGCGCGGTTTCAGGGGCAGGGCGCGGGCGCGCACCGACGAATTGCGGTTCAGCTTCGCCATGAACTGCGCTGCGCCGGTGAAGGCGTAGTGCAGGATCGGCTCTTTCAGCGCGCCGACCGCTTCGCCCGCAGGGACCTCGAACTGGTCCCACGCCTCGTGGTCCGGCATGCGCACGGCGCGCCGGTCGTAGAGCTTGCGCCGGCTTTGCAGGCCGAAGGCGCGCCAGGCGCGGCCGACCGGCGGGACGAGGGCGAGCGGCGTTTCGTAGATCCGCCGCGGCGGGGCGCCGTCCCGGAACAGCGCGGCGATCTCCGCCGCCAGCGCGGGCGTGACGATTTCATCCGCATCGAGATCGAGCAGCCAGTCATGGACGCAGGCATCTTCGGCGATGCGTTTCTGCCGGCCGTTGCCGAGCCATTCACGGGCGATGACGCGCGCGCCCGCGCCTTCGGCCAGGGCGACCGTGTCGTCGCTCGATCCGGAATCGACGACCACCACCTCGCGCGCCGCGCGCAGGGCGGCGCGCACCGTGTCGGCGATCATCCGCTCTTCGTTCAGGGTCCGGATATACGCGGAGACCGGCGGGCGCGTGTCGGGCGGGTGTTCCATGGCGAGGGTTTTAAACAAAACGGCGCGGCATGGCGAGCCGCGCCGTCATAGCCTTGCGCGCTCGCGCGCCCTTAGGAGCCGCGGCGCGCCTTTTCGCGGGCGATCCAGGCGTCGACATTGTCCTCAAGCGTGGCGAGCGGCACCGCGCCGTCCTTCAGGATCACGTCGTGGAAGCCGCGGATGTCGAAATCCTCGCCCAGGACCTCGCGGCCCCGGTCGCGCAATTCGAGGATTTTCAGCATGCCAATGGTATAGGCGGTCGCCTGCCCGGGCATGACGATATAGCGTTCGATCGCCTTGACGACGTCGCCTTCCGGGTTGGGCGTGTTTTCGAGCAGGTAGTCGATCGCCTCCTCGCGCGTCCATTTCTTTGCGTGGATGCCGCTGTCGACGACGAGGCGGCAGGCGCGCCACAACTCCATGGCGAGGCGTCCGAAGTCCGAGTAAGGATCTTCATAGAGCCCCATTTCCTTGGGGAAGGCTTCCGAGTAAAGCCCCCAGCCTTCGGTATACGCCGTATAGCCGCCGAACTTGCGGAAACTCGGCACGTCCTCAAGCTCCTGGGCGATGGCCAGTTGCATGTGGTGGCCGGGCACGCCTTCGTGATAGGCGAGGGCCTCCATCTGGTAGATCGGCATATCCGCCATGTTGTAAAGATTGGCGTAGTAGATGCCGGGGCGCGAGCCGTCGGCGGCCGGGCGCTGGTAGAACGCTTTGCCCGCGGTTTTTTCGCGGAACGGCTCGACCCGTTTGACGATCAGCGCCGCTTTCGGCTTGGTGTAGAACAGCTCGTCGAGCCGGCCGCGCATGGCGTCGATATAGGCCGTCGCCTCGGCGAGATAACGCTCGCGGCCTTCATCCGTGTTCGGATAGGTGAAGCGGCCCTCCGGGTCCTCGCGCATATAGACGAAGAATTCCTTCAGCGTCCCGTCGAAGCCGACGGCGTCCTTGATCTGCGTCATTTCCCCGTGGATGCGCGCCACCTGGGCGAGGCCGAGCTCGTGCACCTCTTGGGCCGTGATGTCCGTCGTGGTCATCCGCTTCAGGCGCATGGCGTAGTAGGCCTCGCCATCGGGAAGTTTCCATGCGCCGTCCTCGTCGCCGGCCGCTTGCTCATGGCGCTCGAACATGGCGATCAGCTCTTCATAGGCCGGCTTCACCGAAGTCAGAAGGGCGCTGACGGCGCGGTCGCGCAGGGCCTGTCTTTGCCCGTCGTCGATGTCGAGGGCCGCCAGCTTGCCGTCGAAATCGGCGAGCAGCGCGGAGGGCGCCTCGCCGTCGTCGAAGGGCGCGCCGGCAATGACGTTTCGCGCGGTCGCGATCATCTTGTCGTAGGACCAGCGCGGCGGATAGATGTCTTTTTCAAACTGGCGTTCCGCGTTCGCCCGGTGCTGGCCGAGATAGTCGCGAACGCCTTCCAGGCGCGCGATATAGGCTTCGGCGTCCCCGGCGGACGACACCTGGTGCTGGTTGATCATGAACGACGGGATGAGCGTGTGATAGCCGCGGAAGGCGCTGAACGCGTACCAGTGGTCGCGGAACGCGAACTGTTCGATGTCGCGCTCCACCGAGTATTCGAATAGGCGATAGGACAGCCGGGCGGCGGGGTCGAGGTTTTCCGGCGAAAACGTCTCGCGCATGTCGGCCAGCGCCGCCACTTTCAGGGCGTGCGTCTGCGCCTCGAACGCCTCGGAGACGTCGTCCCACTTGTCGTAGTCGGTCTTCCGCCCCAGGAAGGTCTGCGACACCGGAGAGCGCGCCAGGTCCTGCTCGAACTTTTCCTCAAACCAGGCGTTGATCGCCGCGGACTGATCGTCCTGCCGCGCCGCGCCGGTCGGCTTCAGCGCGCCCGGCGTCGTCTCGCCCGCGGCGGTTTGCGCCGGCGCGCCGGCGGGGGCGGCGTCGCCCGCGCCCTCTCCGCCGCAGGCGGCGAGCAGCGCTGCCGCGCCCGCCGTCAGCAGAAGGCGCGCCGCCGAAGCGCGCGTGAAAGGTCCGGGCCGGGAGGGGGGCCGCATCGAGAGGTTCATGAATTTCTCCTTTAATATCGACACATTAGAGCCAATTGCGTTCGACGCGATTCACAATTGGCTCTGGATTCTTAAGCGGAGCGTGCCCGCGAACCGCAAAACCGGTAATCCACTTTTGCTGCAACACGCTTTAGCCGTCGACCTGGCGTGCAGGCTAGGCGATCGCTCCGGCCCCCGCAAGCGTCGGACCCAGCCGCGCCGTGTTGAGCGCCGGGCTCCGGACGAGGCTCCGGATGGGGCTCCGGATGGGGCGCCGACGGGGCGCCGGACCGGATGCAGGGTGGCGCGTCAGTCGAAAGCGAAGCTGAACGGCGTCGCCATGCGGCGGTGTTCGTCGACGATCAGCCGGCGCTCCAACGGCGGGTGCGCCCGCGCCGCGCAGGTCTGTCGCAGGCACAAGCGGCAGGTGACGCCCACCGGCGTCGGCGTTTCCTCGGCGAGGTTGCGCCCGCGCGCGTAGATCAGCTTTTCGGCGTATTTCAGATCGCAGCCGAGCGCCACGGCGCGCTCCGCCTGCGGCGCGGTGAAGCCGCCCTCGCCGCCATGCACCGTCCGGGCGACGGAGAAATAGGCGTCGCCGTCCGGCATCTGAATGATCTGCGTCATGATTTTACGCGGTGTACGGAAGGTCTCGTGAATGTTCCACAAGGGACAGGAGCCGCCATAACGCGCGAAGGAGAAAACGCCGCCGGAAAAGCGTTTCGACACGTTGCCCGCCGCGTCGATCCGTAAAAAGAAAAACGGCACGCCTTCGCTGCCCGGCCGTTGCAGCGTTGTCAGGCGGTGGGCGATCTGTTCAAAGCTGGCGCCGAAACGCCGGCCGAGCGCTTCGATGTCGTAATGCAGCTCGCGCACCGACTGGAAGAACCGGTCATAGGGCAGAAGGATCGCGGCGGCGGCGTAATTGCCGAGCGCGGCGCGCGCAAGGCGGCGTCCGGCGTCCGTCTCGAAAGGCGCGGCGTTGACCGCCGCGTCGAGGAGGTCGCGCATCTCGAGGAGGGCGAGCTGGAGGGAGAGCTGGAACGCGCGGCTCGCCCCGTCGAGCGCTTCGGACACGGCGATCTGGGCGCGGTGCCGGTCGAGGCGGCGATAGGCGCCGACCATCACGTCCGCCGGCAGGACGCGCACCGTCAGCTTGTGCGCGTCCTTGAACCGCCGGACGAGCGAGGGATAGGCGCTGTCGCCGCTGCGCGCGAGATCGCGCGCGACGGCTTCGCCCGCTTCGTCGAGGGCCGGGAAATGATTGTGCGCCTCGGCGATGAAATTGCGCGCTTCCTCCAGCGGGTCCGCCGGCCCCGCCCCGCCGCGCGCCCTGGCTTCCAGCGTCGCCGCCTCGCTCGCCCGGTAGGCCTGGTACAGCGCGGCGACCGCCTCGCCCATGGCCGGGTTCGCCGAAAGAAGATCGCGCACGTCCTCGCGCGTGATCGAAAGATCCTGGAAGATCGGGTCGGCGATCGCCTTTTCCAGATGCGCGAAGGTTTCGTCCTCGCCGCTGGAAAAGGCGCTGAGATCGAGCCCGTATACCTCCGCCAGGCGCAGCAGGAGATCCGCCGGCAACGGGCGCTGGTTGCGTTCGATGAGGGTGATGTAGGACGCGGAAACGTCGAGGTCGCTCGCCATCTGCGCCTGGGTCAGACCCATGTCGCGCCGGATCCGGCGCAGCCGGGGGCCGATGTAAAGCCGCTTCGATTCACGGGCCATCGCAATGCTCCGCCCTTCTGGCATAGTGAATTTTCATCTTTATTTCGATATAGAAATTATTATTCATTCACAAACCCTTAAGACGATATAATTACAAAAATTACAACATGACAGATATGAAAGTGTCAATAACTACAGAATGACCTCATAGCGATTGTCGCGGGCGCGGCGATCGGAGACAAGGGCCTCAACCCTAACCCGAGCGAGGCCCTTGAATGACTACTTTCACCGATCTGATCCCGTCCGCCCCGGAAGGCCGTTTCGACGGCGTGGAGCGCAATTACGGCCCCGAAGACGTGGCGAAGCTGAAAGGCTCCGTCGAAATCCGCAACACGCTGGCCGAGCGCGGCGCGGCCAAGTTGTGGGAGCTGTTGAAAACCGAAGATTACATCAACGCGCTCGGCGCGCTTTCCGGCAACCAGGCGGTGCAGATGGCCAAGGCGGGCCTGAAGGCGATTTATCTCTCCGGATGGCAGGTCGCCGGCGATTCCAACATCGCCGCCCAGACCTATCCGGACCAGTCGCTGTATCCGGCCAATTCCGGGCCCGAACTGGCGCGCCGCATCAACAACGCCCTGCGCCGGGCGGACCAGATCGAATTTGCCGAAGGCGACGTGAAGCGCGACTACTTCCTGCCGATCGTCGCCGACGCGGAGGCCGGTTTCGGCGGTCCGCTCAACTGCTACGAGATCATGAAGGCCTATATCGAGGCGGGCGCGGCGGGCGTCCACTTCGAGGACCAGCTTGCATCGGAAAAGAAATGCGGCCATCTCGGCGGCAAGGTGCTGATCCCGACCAAGGCGCATGAGCGCAACCTGAACGCGGCCCGCCTCGCCGCCGATGTGGCGGGCGCGTCCACCGTGCTGATCGCCCGCACGGACGCGGAATCGGCCAAACTGATCACCTCCGACATCGACGAGCGCGACCACGCCTTCATCGATTTCGACCAGGGCCGCACGCCGGAAGGGTTTTTCCGCCTCAAGGACGGGACCGGCGTCGATCACTGCATTGCGCGCGGGCTCAACTATGCGAAATACGCCGATCTGTTGTGGTGGGAGACGTCCAAGCCCAACCTGGACGACGCGCGCCGCTTCGCGGAGGCGATCCAGAAAGAATTCCCCGGCAAGATGATGGCCTATAACTGCTCGCCCTCCTTCAACTGGGAAGCCAATCTCGACAAGGACACGATCGCGAAGTTCCAGCGCGAGCTGGGCGCCATGGGCTACAAGTTCCAGTTCGTGACCCTGGCCGGGTTCCACGCGCTCAACTATTCCATGTTCGAACTTGCGCGCGGCTATCGCGACCGCGGCATGGCGGCGTACTCGGAACTTCAGCAGGCGGAATTCGGTGCGGAAGAAAACGGCTACGAGGCGACCCGCCACCAGCGCGAGGTCGGCACCGGCTATTTCGACCTGGTCGCGAACACCCTGTCCGGCGGTCAGGCGTCGACGACGGCCATGGGCGAGTCGACCGAAACGTCGCAATTCACGTCGGCGGCGGAATAACGCCGCGCAACGCTTCGGGCCGGCCGACACCGGTTCGAACGGGGCGCGCGCTCGCGAGGCATACTGTTTCCACGGTCTCGCGCAACCCCGCCCCTTCGAAGAGGCGCTCTTGCAGGGAGGATGCGCCGATCAGGACGCCGCCGCGGCATGGGAATGCGCCGCGGCGGCGTTCTCTTTAGTTTAGGGCGTCTTGATCGCCCCGTCGGTCGGGGACGCGGTTCCGGCGCTGTCTTCGGCGAGACGCCGCCGGCCTGGGCGCTGTCCGTTCGGCGCGCGGATGCGCCCCGAACCGGCGGCCCGCGACGGCGCCGGCGGCGCGAAGGCGGCCATCGCCATCGTCTCGAAGGACGCCGCGAAGGCGTCGGCGTCGGCGGCTTCCTCATCGCTCAGCGACGCCCGGAGGTGTTCCAGCACCGGCTCGGCCACATCCGGCAGGGCGTAAAGGGAGCGGGCGGCGTTGTCGTCATAGACCAGCGCCCACCCCATCGCGGCGACCGGGTCCGGCGCGACGTCGCTTACCTGGTCGTAATTCGCGCCGCTCAGGAGATGCGCCAGCCGATGCTGCGCCCGGGCGTGCCCGGCCCAGGCGGCGCGCCTCGTCCAGAAAAGGCCTTCCTCGCGCAGAAGCGCGGTCTCGTCGTCGTTGACGCCGGTCATTTCCAGAAGGCATGCGCCAAGTTCGTATTGCGCGACTTCGTAATCCGCGCCGAAGCTGGCGACCACGCGATAGGCGGGGGCCGCCCGCGCGCAGCCTTCCTCGCCCTGGATGTCGCGGGCGCGGGCGAGCAGCGTCTGTCCCTGGCTCAGCCCCTGATTGACGCCGGCGCCGCCGGGGCCCTGTCCGCGCGGACCGCGGTCGGGTCCCGACGCGCACGCCGCCAATGCAAGGACCAGCGCAAAGACCAGAGCAAGGACTGGCGCAGGGACCGGCGCAGGGACTGGCGCGCGCGCCGATAAGGATGTCGATCGCATCATGGTGAATGTCCGCCCTTCTTGAAACCTCATGCTTCCTGAAACGGTTCGCGCCGCGGATTCCGTCGCCCTTACGGGCCTTTCATTCGCGGAAACGATGATCCGCCGCGCGGCGCATGATAAGGTTGGCCCATTAAGGGGAGTTCAATCAGGGGATCGTCACATGAAACTGTTCCATCGCCTTGGCGCCGCCGCGTCGGCCCGCGCCGTTGCTGTCGCCGCTATTGTCGTTGCCGCCGTCGCCATGGGTTCGGTGGCGACCGCCCAGGAAGACATCGACGGCGCCGCCGACCACCCGCTTGTCGGGCGTTATGAAGGCTCGGTCATTACCTTTCACCAGGTCAAGGGGTATGAGGAAACCGTCATGCCGCGCGCGGCGCTGACCTTCAAGGACAAGGAAAACCTGGCGCCCAAATCGGCGTCGGTCGCCGGGAAGCTCACCTCCATCAAGTATGAAGGCCCGGCCGACCGGTCCGCGCTGGAAGTCTTGCGCAACTATCAGGCGGCGCTGGAAGGGCGCGGTTTCACCACGGTTTTCACTTGCCGCCAGAAAGAATGCGGTCACGCCGCAACCTTCTGGGAGGCGGCCCGCGGGGAGATCGGCATGCCGACCTTCTGGGATACGAACATCTATGCGCTGATGAAGCTCGATCGCCCTGAGGGAACGGTCTGGGCGAGCGTCTTCGCGGTGGAGACGAAGGCGCGTCCAGGCAAACCGCTCACCCCTTACATCGCCCTGCGGGTGATGGAGGAGCGGCCGATCGAGACCGGCAAGATCGCCCTTGTCAGAGCGGACGCGCTGGCCGAGAAGATCGGGATCGACGGGCGGATTGCGCTTTACGGTATCGAATTCGATTACGACAGCGACGCCGTCAAAGGATCTTCAGCGCCGCAGATCGCGGAAGTTGCGGCGTTTCTCAAGGACAATCCGCAGGCGACTGTACTTGTCGTCGGGCATACCGACGCCACCGGCGCGTTCGACTACAACCGCGATCTGTCGGAACGGCGCGCGGCGGCGGTGGTCGCCAAACTCTCCGACGATCACGGGATCGACGCGGATCGCCTGTTCGCCGTCGGCGTCGGGCCGGCCTCGCCCGTCGCCACCAACCGGACCGAGGCGGGCCGCGCCCGCAACCGCCGGGTGGAAATCGTCGATCTTCCGGCAGCGGAGTAATTCCGCCGCGTCTCTAGAGCCAATTGCATTCGACACGCTCTAGTCCCGAGCTTCGGGCGCGGCGCCGCTCATGGCGTCTCGCACCCGGACCGCCGTATCCGGAAAATCCGAAAAGACGCCGTCCACGCCCGAACGATAAAAGATCGCATATTCGATCTCGCCGATGTCGGCGGCGCCGCCGCATTCCTGTTCCGGCGCCGGCGCGCCCGGTCCGCACAGGGCGCTGACGACCGCGGACGGCGCGTCGTCGCGAAACGTCCACGGATGCACGGCGAGGCCGAGGGCGTGCGCCTCCGAAACGAACGCGCCGGGTCCGTCGGCGGAATCGTGAAGCAGGCTTTTCTGCGGCCCCACGGCGTGCGCGTAGGCGGCAACCTCCGAGAGCGGAAGGTTCGGCCCGGCGCCCGGCGTTTCCTCATAGACGAGCTGGACAAGCCGATGCGGCGACTTTCCCTTCAGGCGCTTCAGAATGTCCGGCTCGAAGGACTGAATGAACACCGGCCCGGCGTCGAACCCGTCGAGGGCGTCGAGGAGCGGCGCCTCGAAATCGAGGCCGATGCCGGCGAAATAGCCCGGATGCTTCGTCTCCGGATAAACGCCCACGGGACGGCCCGTTTCCTGCGCCTCCCTCGCGGCGAGGGCGAGAACCTCGGCAAAAGTGGGGACCGCATAAAGGCCGTTGTATTCTTGCGGGCGCCCTTTACGCGGCTGGCGGGCGCGCAAGGTGTTGATCTCCGCGAGGGTGAAATCCTCGACCCACCAGTCGGCGCGCCCGTTCCCGTTCGGGTCCGGATCGATGCGCCTGCGATCGGCGAATGCCGGCCGGTCGGCGACGTCGGTCGTTGTCGACAGATACCGGTCGTGCCGCGCGATGAGGACGCCGTCTTTCGTGATCACAAGGTCCGGCTCGATAATGTCCGCCCCCTGTTCGATGGCTAGGGCGTAGGCTTCAAGCGTGTGTTCGGGCAGATAGCCGCTGGCCCCGCGATGGGCGATGACAAGCGGCGCCCGCCCGTCAAGCGTCGCCCATTCAGGCCCGTCCCGGCCGGGCGGATCGCCAGCCTTGCCGCATCCGGCCAGACCGGCGGCGCCGGCGGCAAGCGCCGCGGCGAAGGAGAAGAAGAAACGGCGCATGGCGATAGCCTCCCTGACGGCGCGGGTGCGCCCTTTCCGTGTTCCACAGTGAACCATTAGCAGCTTCCCGGCGCTGGCGCTCGCGCGTTGGACGCGCCGGTAAAAAAATGCCGCCGGCGGCGACGGAAACCCGCCGCCCCGCGCGTTTTACAATTGGTTGCGGGGCGAACGCGCGTCGAGATTTGCGCGGGTTCGATGCAAAGGAACGATGTGATGACGGGAAGCATTGTGAAGATCGCGGCGGGGTGCGCCGGCCTGTTCGCCCTCGGCTGCGCGGCGGCGCCGGCGCCGGCTTATGCGGGCGACTGGCGCTTTGTGCCGTCGCGCTGTCCGGACCTGGTCGAGGACTATCGCGACCGGCGGGAAAGCCGTCGCGACGAGCGGTTCGATTACGGCCCCCTCGACCGCGCGGAGGACCGCCGCGACCGGCGGGAAAGCCGGCGCGACGAGCGCGTGACCGTGTGCCCGGCAAGCGCATGGGTCTGGGACGGTCCGCGCCGTTACCGCCCGGCCCGACCGGCGGCGGCGGCCGTCTATTATGACTGGCGCGCGGGTCGTTACTTCCGTTACGGCCCGAACCAAACCCGCGTGACGGTGGTTTTACGATGAAAGGACGACAGGAATAGCCGACAGGCAAGCGAGTTCGCGTTGCGCACCCTCCATGGCGTTCGGCCGGAAATGATTGTGCGATTTCCGGTCGTGACCCGCGTCATTGTCCCCCTTGCGCGGCGTGAAGCTTGGCGCGCGGACGGTTCACACCACGGCCCCTCCCTCCGCCGTCCGCGCGTCATTTGCCTGTGCGCCGAACAGTGGTCTCGGGCGATCAGCCGAAAAGAAAAGCGCATTGCCGGGGCAATGCGCTTTTCTTTTTAGACTAAATGTCGCCGTGCGAAGTTAGGCGGTCGCTTTTTTGCCTTTGCGCGACGCGAAACGGCCGAGGCCGAGACCCGTCAGCATCAGGAGCAGCGCGCCCGGAAGCGGCACTTCGGTGAATTTCAGGTCGTCGATCGCGCCCGAGCCGCCGAAGTTAAATACAAGCTTGCCGACGACGCCTTCGATGTCGTTGACGAGGGTGGCGAATTCGTTGTCGCCGATGCCCGCCGCCGCGGTGATGGTGCCGAGCATGGTGACGTCGTCGAGGCCGAAAACGTCGATGCTGAAGCTAGCGTTGCCGTCCGTGACGTCGAACACGTTGATGCTTTCGAAGATAACGCCCTCGGCGTTGTCGAAATCAGCGGTGATCGTGCCGCCGACGGCGTCGTCGGCCGGAAGGCAGAAGCCGCCGCTGCAGGCGTTTTCAGAGACGATCAGGACATTGCCCGGGAAGAGGTCGGCGCCGCCGTCCACATCCTCGAACGGCGCTTCGAGGTCCGGATCGCCAGAGGCCGGGTCAACCGGCGCGGTGGTGGTGAAGATAACGGCTTCGCCCGTGCCGCCGGTCGCGCTGAAGGTGACGCCGGAGACCTGGGTGTTGATGATTTCGCCGTTTGCAAAAGATTCAAAGTCGACGGTCGCGGCGCTGGCCGCGCCGATCATCGCCGCGGAGACGGCGACAGAGGTCAGAAGAGTTTTCATTGGATTTCCCCAAAATGGATATAGCTTGCCCACGCGACGCCGACCCTATACGCATGACTTAGCACCTGCAAGATAAAATTACGATACAGAAACGATCTTATTACAGGTTGCTCTTTATAGTTGCTCTCATGCATGGAACATGCCGCCAATGATGTCAGGCGAACCAGTGACGCAAGGTGACGGCGGTCCGTCTTCGCCGCCCGCGCCGAACCGGGCGGCGCTCGCCGCCCTGTGGCTCTATCGGCGCTCCCTGTCGCCGTTTCTCTACGCCCTCGGCGTTCGTTGCCGGCACGAGCCGAGCTGTTCGAGCTACGCTGCTGAGGCGTTTGCGCGGCATCGCTTCGCGCGGGCCTTCTGGCTGAGCGTATCGCGCCTGTCGCGCTGTCATCCGTTCGGCAGTCATGGCTTCGATCCCGTTCCGGGCGACGATCCCCGTCCCGGCTTGCGATTCTGGCGCCTTGGCGACTGGCGCTGGACCGAACGCGGCGGCGCCGGGAGCGAAGGCGCCGGTCAATCCGCCGCGACCGACGAGTTGACGAACGACAGGGAAAAGCCGCCTTCCTCGCCGTCCTCGACCACGACGACATCGGCCTGAAGGCGGTCGGGCGCGGGTTTCCAGTATCGCACTGAACTGACCGTTTCGGACGGCGGGTCGGCGGAGAAGGTCACATCCTCCGGACGCGCCTCGGTAAGCCGCAGGGTCACGGGGCCGCCATCCTCCCAGGTCGAATAGTCCGCGTTGAAATGCTTGAAGCGCATTTCCAGTCCGTCGCCGGTTTCCGCGATGATGATGTATTCGAGAACCCGCAGCGCCTGTGCATCGTATCCGCGCGCCATGCCGGTCATCACCCCGCCGGCGGGCGCGCTCCATATTTCCTCGAAGACGAAACCGTCTCCGCCGCGCCAGGCGCCCTGGAGGAAGGCGACGTCGGCCCAGACGGACGCGGACTCTTCGGCGCCCCCCTGGGCAAGCGCCCGCCCGCTCTCTTGCGCGCTCTCTTGCGCGCTCTCTGGGGCGCTCTCTGGGGCGCTTCCGTGCGCCAACGCCGTTGCGGCGGCAAGGCCCGCCGCAACGGCTGCTCCGATAAAAGACATTCTTGTCATGTGCGGTCCTTTCCCCTTGGCCGGGTCTTTCCATGCGACGATCATACCCCGTTATCGCGGGGGCGCCCGGCGGGCGTTGCGCCGCCCCTGCAATCGAGCGTAGGCAGAGCCCTCAGGCAACGCTTTTCGGGATGTCATGCCGACCATTGTTTTCGCCACCTGCGCCCGCATGCCGGCGCCGACGCAAAGCGACGCGATCCTCGCCGCGGCGCTGGAGGCGCGCGGCGCGCGCGTCGAGGCCGCGCCGTGGAGCGGGCCGCAAGCGCCGTTCGAGCGCGCCGACATGACCGTCGTGCGCTCGACCTGGGATTACGCCGAGCAGCCCGAGGCGTTCGCGGCGTGGCTGGACGGGCTCGACCGGGCGCGCGGCGAGGGCCGCCCCGTCGTCAATGCGCCGGGGCTCATGCGCTGGAACATGGACAAGCGCTACCTTCTCGATCTGGCGGCGCACGGCGCGGCCCTGCCGCCGACGCTCTCGGCCGCGCCCGAGGCCGCGGCGATCGCCGACGCGCTGACAGGGCTTGGCGTTGAACGGGCGATCGTGAAACCGCGCATCGGCGCCGGGGCGCGGGGACTATCTATGGTCGAGGCGCGCGATCCGTCGAGCCTCGCGCGCGCCGCCGGCGCGCTCAAGGGCGGGCAGGCGCTGGTGCAGGCGTTCATGCCCGAGATTGAAACGCGCGGCGAGACCTCCATGATCTTCGTCGACGGCGCCTTCAGTCATGCGGTGGTGAAGCGCCCGAAGGCCGGCGACATCCGCGTGCAGGAAGACCATGGCGGGCGCGCCGGGCCGGTCGATCCCCCCGCTTTCGCGGTCGAGGCCGCCGGACGGCTGCTCGACCGCCTGCCCGAACCGGCGGTCTATGCGCGCATCGACGGCGTTGTCCTTGACGGCGGTTTTCAGTTGATGGAAGTCGAACTCATTGAGCCGGAGCTGTTTTTTACCTATTTTCCGTCTTCCGGCGCGGCGGCGCGATTCGCCGACGCGCTGATGACGCGCCTTTAACCCAACGCTTTTATCCGAAGCCCAAATCCAGTCTGTAAAGCAACGCCATGGTCGCCATTACCCTTCCCGACGGTTCCGTTCGCCAGTTCGACGGCGCCGTGACGGGAACCGAACTCGCGGAGAACATTTCCAGGTCGCTCGCCAAGAAGGCGCTGGCGGTGAAGGTCGACGGCGCGCTGACGGACCTGTTCGCCCCGATCGAGGACGATGCGCGCGTCGAGATCGTCACCCGCGACCACGAGGACGCGCTCGATCTCATCCGTCACGACACGGCGCACCTGATGGCCCAGGCGGTGCAGGAGTTGTTCCCCGGCACGCAGGTCACCATCGGCCCCAACATCGCCGACGGTTTTTTTTACGATTTCGCCCGCGACGAACCGTTTTCCACCGACGACCTCGCCGCGATCGAAAAGCGCATGGGCGAAATCGTCGACGAGGGACGGCCGACCCGCAAGGAAGTCTGGGGCCGGGACGAGGCCATCGCCCATTTCAAGGACATCGGCGAGACCTACAAGGCCGAGATCATTTCCGATCTGCCGGAGGACGAGGAGATCCGCGTCTATTTCCACGGCGACTGGCACGATCTGTGCCGCGGGCCGCACCTTCCGTCCACGAAGCATATCGGCAAGGCGTTCAAGCTGATGAAGGTGGCGGGCGCCTACTGGCGCGGCGATCACCGCAATCCGATGCTGCATCGGATCTACGGCACCGCCTGGGCGAGCGAGAAAGACCTGAAAGCCTATCTCCAGCGTCTCGAAGAGGCGGAAAAGCGGGACCACAGGAAGCTCGGCCGCGAAATGGACCTGTTTCATTTCCAGCCGGAGGCGCAGGGCTCGGTCTTCTGGCACGCGAAGGGCTATCTCATCTGGCGCGAGCTTGAGGGCTATATCCGCCGCCGCCTGGACGAGGACGGTTACGTGGAGGTGAAGACCCCGCAGCTTCTCAACTCGGTGTTCTGGGAGCAGTCCGGGCACTGGGCGAAGTTCCGCGAGAACATGTTCGTCGTGCCCGACGAAATTCCGTCGACGGAAGACGAGGGGCCGGTCCTGTCCGGCGAAGGCGACCTGATGGCGCTGAAGCCCATGAACTGCCCGGCGCACGTACAGATTTTCAAGCAGGGCGTGAAATCCTATCGCGATCTGCCGATCCGTATGGCGGAGTTCGGCTGCTGCCACCGCAACGAGGCCCATGGCGCGCTGCACGGGCTGATGCGCGTGCGCCAGATGACCCAGGACGATGCGCATATTTTCTGCCGGGAAGATCAGATTACGGAAGAGACGCAGCGGTTCCTGGCGCTGTTCAGCCGCGTCTACAACGATATGGGCATGACCGACATCGCCTATAAACTCGCGACCCGGCCGGCGCAGCGCGCCGGCGACGACGCCACCTGGGACCGCGCGGAAAAGGCGCTCGCCGACGCGCTGGGCGCGGCGGGGCTGGCGTTCGACATCGCCGAGGGCGAGGGCGCGTTTTACGGGCCGAAGCTGGAGTTTCACCTCACCGACGCCATCGGCCGCACCTGGCAGGCGGGCACCTATCAGCTCGATTACGTGCTGCCCGAGCGGCTCGACGCCGCCTATGTGGACGAGACCGGCGCGAAAAAGCGCCCGGTCATGCTGCACCGGGCCGTGTTCGGCACGTTCGAACGGTTCATCGGCCTGCTGATCGAACACTATGCCGGCAAGCTGCCTTTCTGGCTCGCGCCGGTGCAGGTCGTCATCGCGACGATCACGTCGGAGGCGAACGCCTACGCCGAGGAGACGGCCGAACGCATGCGCAAGGCGGGCCTGCGCGTCGATCTCGACATCCGCAACGAAAAGATCAACTACAAGGTGCGCGAGCACTCCCACGCCAAGGTCCCGGTGATCGCCGTCGTCGGCGCCCGCGAGGCGGCGGAGGAAAAGCTTTCCCTGCGCCGGCTCGGCCGCAAGGATCAGGAAGTCGCCTCCCGCGACGACGCCCTGCGCGCGCTGGCCGCGGAGGCGCGCGCGCCCGACCTCAAGGCGTCGTAACGAAGGGGAGCCGCGCCATGCCTTTGACCCTGCGGCAGCAGCGCGACCGGATCAGCCTTTACTGGCTGTTTTTCCTCTTCGCCCTGTTGCCGCTGACGGCTGTCTTCGGGCATCGCGGCGTCGCGCCCTGGCTTTTGCTGGCGAGCCTGCCGGCCTTTGCGCGCGGCGATTTCTGGCAGTCGGCGTTCGGCCAGTTGTTCGACACGCCGGATTTGCGCCGCCCGTTCTTCGCCGGATTCGTATCGATCCTGATATTCTGTATCTGGATTTTCCTCTCCGGCTTCTGGTCGCCGCGGGGCGAGCCGTGGCTGGCGATGTACGTGCTGGCGCCGGCGCTGGTGGGCGGCAGCGTGGTCTGGTTCGCGATGAACCTTGCCGGCGTGTGGGCCTATCTTCTTTCCTACGCATTCGTCATGGCGATCGCCGGGGGCGCCGGCGTGCTCGCGGTCGAGGGGATGACGGGCGGTTTCCTGCGCGGCCTCCTGCCGCCGCATGAGCCTGGCCCGCCCGGCGTGCGCGACGCGATCGCGCTCGGGCGCGGGGTGACGGCGCTGGCGCCGGCGGTGTTTTCCGCCGCGGCGCTGGCGGCGATGCTGAAAGGCAAGTGGGTCGGCGCGGGCGTTTTCGCCGTCGGCTTCGCCGCCGCCGCGGCCAACGACGTCGCGGCGAACGTCACGGCTCTGACGGCCGGCGCGGCCGGGGCGGGTTTCGCGCTTGTCGCGCCGCGCGCCGCGGTGCGGTGTTGCGGCTGGCTGTTGCTGGCGCTCCTGTTCGCCGCGCCGCTGACGGCGCTGGCGCCGGTCGAGGCGCTTTTCGAGCGCTTCGGCGGCGTCGCCCCGCCCTCCTGGCTGCACCGCATCGCGGTATGGCAGTCCGTGTCCGCTCACATCCCGGAGGCGTTGCCGTTCGGCGCGGGCGCGGATTACGCGCGCGTCTGGAAGGAGACCGCGCCGATGATCGCCGTGCCGGGCGCCGCGGCGCCGGTGTCGCTGATGCCGACCCATCCCCATAACATGTTCCTGCAAATCTGGCTCGAACTCGGCCTTGTGGGCGTGCTGTCCATGGCGGCGTTCATCTATTTCGGCATGCGGGTTCTCGTCGCCGCGCCGCTGCGGACCGGCGTCGCCGTCGCGGCGTGCGGCGCGGCCGGCGCGATCGCCGTTTCCATGTTCGTGGAGGGCAGCCTGTGGCAGGTCTGGCGCCTTGCGGCGATGGCGCTCGCCGCCATGGGCGCGGCGCTGATTCACTCGCTTTACCGACTGCGCGCGAGGCAGCGGTCGTGACCGCCGCCGGCGTCGCCGCGCCCGACGACACTGCGTCCGACGACACTGCGCCCGGCGTCAGCGCCGTCGTCGTCAGCTATTACACGGGGCCCGTCCTGCGCCGCTGCCTGGCGTCCCTGCGCGCGGCGGGCGGCGTCGCCGAGATCGTTCTGGTGGACAACGGCAATCCCCCCGGGGACGTGGACAAGGCCGCCGCCGAAGGGGACGGCGCCGGCGCGCCCATGCGCATTCTGTCAGGGCACGGAAATATCGGCTTCGCCGCCGCGTGCAATCTGGGCGCGGCCGCCGCGACGCGCGACATCCTGCTGTTCTTCAACCCGGACGCGGTGATGCCGGAAGGCGGGGCCGCGCGCCTTCTCGCCGACATGGCTTCCGCGCCCCGCCCGTGGGTGACGGGGGCGAAGCTTGTCGGCCCCGACGGGCGCGAGCAGCAGGGCTCGCGGCGGGACGTCCTGACCCCCTGGCGCGCCGTCGTCGAAGCGTTCCGGCTCTATCGGCTCGCGCCCGGCGCCCGCCTGTTCCGGC
>LYSZ01000011.1 GCA_001657385.1 Parvularcula sp. BBD 1991-13
TCGGAGCGTAGCGCAGCCTGGTAGCGCACTTGACTGGGGGTCAAGGGGTCGTGGGTTCGAATCCCGCCGCTCCGACCATTTCAACTCTCCCCGCATGCCTACCCGCATGCCCGCAGCGTTATGTTCGCAGCTAGATGGCCGGGCCGCTATGGCCGCCGCGCGGGTGCGCGACGCCTGTCTTGTCGGCGCTGTGGGTGCATGAGCGCCTGGTCGAAGCGCCGCCCGGCGAACAGGCGCAGTATCCGGCGGAATCATTCTTCTGCGCGCTGCCGGTCCTGCGGTTGCGATCCTCCTGACGGCGGCGGCCCCGTCACCCCGCGCGCTGCAGGAACGCCAGCACGGCGCCGCGAAACGCCGCGGGCTGATCAAGATTGGCGAAGTGGCCGGCCCGCGCGAGATCCTGCGTTTCCACATGCGCTGCGTCGCCGAGACGCCGCAATGTCGCGCCCAGATGCCGGTTGATGTCCCTGTCCTCCTCGCCGCGCAGGATAAGGATCGGCCGGGCGAACGCGCGCGCCGCCTCGCGGTAGTCGTATTTGCGGATATTCTGTGTGATGAGGAAACTGAGTTCCGGCGCGTAATCGGCGTACATGCGCCGGACGATCTCGCGGGCCCGGGGCTCGGCGCTGGCGTGCGCCGCGATGCTCTCCACGAAGCGGCGGTGGCCGACGACGCCGTAGGCAAGACGGTGCATCGCCGGGAAGCCCGCCGGATAATTCAGCGAATAGGTGGCGCCGAAGGTGACGAGGGCGGCAATCCGCGCCGCCGCCGGGCCGCCGCGCGCGACCAGCGCGAGGGCGGCGAGCCCGCCCATGGAGGCGCCGACAAGACAGGCGTCGCGCACCCGCGCGGCGGCCATGGCCCGCTCGATGTCCGTCGCCATCTTGTCCGGGGTCAGCGCCGCCCTGGCGAAGGGGCTCGGCCGCGTCGACGCCCCGTGGCCGCGCAGATCTAGGGTGAGCGTCGCGAAGCCGCCGGCGGCGAACCACGCCGCGTCCTGCTCGAACTGGGTCTGGTTCGCGCCGAGGCCGTGAATCAGCACCAGGGTCGGACGGTTCGCGGCGGGCCGGCCCCAGAGGCGCCAGGCGATCTCCACGCCGTCCTCGCTTTCAACGCCGCCCGCCGTCACGCGCCGGAAGCCGGGATCGGCCTCGATCCGACGCTGCGGGCGCGGGGCCGGCGACAGTTTTCTGATCAGGGCGCGCCTGGCGTCCGGAAAAATGCGGTTCAGCATGGTGTCGTCGCCCCGCCTGTTTCGAGCCGGGCGCCGCCCGCCCTTTCGCCCTGACGCTCCCGGCGCCGGCCGGGTTTCGAAGGTGGCATAGTCTAACCGCTGCGTCAGTTTCCAAAACGTTCATGGAAATGGCGGTAATTGCTGCACCGCGAAATTTATTGCTGTCTTTCGCGCGGCCCTGTCCAGGCCCGAAAGCCGGGCTTGGGTCGGGACCCCCCGCCGTCCGGACGACATCGCCGCCAAAGCGTGATATTGGTTAACAGGGACGCAAAAGATGCGAGTTCCAGGGGGTAATCATGGATCGCGAGGGCGACATGCGGCGGGAAGGCTTGCTGGAGGGATTGCCGGGGGGCGTGCCGGCCAGCAATACGCCGGGCACGCGCTATGCGGCCCCAGCTGGCGGAGCCTTTTCGTCAGGACTGGTCCCGGACAGTTCGACGGGTCCGGTTCCGGACAGTTCCACGGGTCCGGTCCCGGACATGGCGACGCCGCAATTCGCAAGGGCCGCGCCGGCGACGTCTTCCGCGTCTGAGACGTCTTTTCCCTCTTCCTTGCATCAGGGGAATGTCCGGACGTCTCCCGCGCCGCGATTGAGCGCCGCGGCCGCCGCCGACCGGCGCGGCGCGTCGCCGCCATCCGGGGGGCGCGGGGTCGGGCGTCGCGCCATCGCCGTTGTTTTCGCCGCCGCCGCCTTGGCGGTCGCCGCCGCCGCAGTGATCGCCGCGCTGCCGGCGCGCGCGCCGCTTTGCGCCGATCAGCCCGAGTGGAACCAGTATAACTGCCGCCAGCGCTGAACGCACGGCGCGGGCGTTCGCCCGTCAAGACCCGCGGATCAACCCTGGCGTGAACGAAGACCCGGCCTCATGGGCGGACCGTCCGCGCAAAGCGTCTAGGATTAGGTCGGTCCCGAGGGCGGATCGGCGTTCATCCAGGTGATCAGGTGTTTGGCCGGAAAGGCCCAGGCGATCCCGGCGAGCAGGAAGTACAACGCCTTCAGGAGCTGGATGTCGGGCACGCGCTCGCCCAGCGCCGCCGCGGCGAAGAAATAAAGGGTCAGCGCCGGCAGGAAGGCGGCGAATCCGATCAGTTTTTTGACGCGCGCCGGCATGGCGTAAGATCCTCCCGAGAGTTATAGACAATACTCATCCCGCCCGCTTATGGACGCCCCGAGAAGGCGCGACGCGGGGTCGCGCGGCGCGTCCGGAACGGACGGTTTAGATAAAGCGTCATGAGCATTACCAGCATGTCCGAGGAGGCGCAAAACGCACCCCGCACGGCGAAGGCCCAGACCCCGCCCAGCACCCCGGCCGCGCCCAGCGCCCTGACCGCGTCCGGCGCCGCCTCGCACCGGGCCGCCCGGCGCATGGCGCTCTGGCTGTTCTTCATGTGCGCCCTGGTGGCCGCGATGGTGATCGTCGGCGGCGCGACGCGCCTTACCGATTCCGGCCTTTCCATCACCGAATGGCGCCCGGTCACGGGGGTCGTTCCGCCGCTGACGGAGGCGGGCTGGCTGGAAGAGCTTGAGAAATATCGTCAGATTCCGGAATATCGAGAAGTAAATTACGGCATGAGCCTTGCCGACTTCAAATTCATTTACTGGTGGGAATGGGGCCATCGGCTGCTGGGGCGGGCGATCGGCCTCGCCTTTTTCATCCCCATGGCGTTTTTTATTGCGACCGGCCAGGCGCGCCGCCCGCTGTCCTGGAAACTGGCGGGGCTGTTCCTCCTCGGCGGGCTTCAGGGCGCGCTGGGCTGGTACATGGTCCAGTCCGGCCTTTCCGAGCGCGTCGACGTCAGCCAGTACCGTCTGGCGGCGCATCTGTCGCTGGCGGTGCTGCTCTTTGCACTGATGTTCTGGCTGGCGCTGGATTTATGGCCGGCGCGGCGCATCGGCCGCGACGCCGCGCCGAAGGGACTCCGGATCGGCGCCGCGCTGCTCGCGGCGGGCGTGTTCGCACAGATGACGCTCGGCGCGTTCGTCGCCGGCCTGCGCGCCGGGCGGACCTTCAACACCTGGCCGCTGATGGACGGAAAGTTCTTTCCGGACGGTTACTTCGCCGGAACGCCGGGGCTTAACGATCTGTTCGAAACCGCCGCGGCGGTGCAGTTCAACCATCGCATCGGCGCTTATCTGCTCGCGGCGGGAGCGGTCTGGTTCGCCATCGCCGCCCGCCGGACCGGCGCCGTTTCGCGCGCGCGCTGGGTCCTTGCCGCGGTTGTCGGACAAATGCTGCTCGGCGTCTGGACTGTCCTGGCGGCGACGCCGATTGCGCTTGGTCTGGCGCACCAGGGCGGGGCGCTGATCGTTCTCGCGACCGCCCTTTACGCCGCACACGGATTGACGTCGGCGCGCGCGTCTACCGCCGCGGGGCGGGCGGCGCATCGATGATCAACGCATTTTCCGGCGCCGCCGTCGCTTCCCCGCGCGGGGACAGGGCCCGCCCCGCCGGCAGGGACAGCGCGTTCAGCACCGCGCCATAGGGCGCAAGGCGCAGGGCCGGTCCGTCCTCCGCCGTCACCGCGAACGCCGCGACGCCGTTGCGGTAGAGCGCGCCGAAATTGGCCCCGGAAAGGCCCATGGCCCTCGCCGCGGTCACGCCCGGCAGCTGGTCCGTCGCCTCGACCGTCACGACGCCGAGAGCGCTCCCGTCGGTCCGATCGGCGAGGTGCAGGGCGCCGTCGGCCTCGTCCAGGAGGGCGATCTGCCCACGGATGGCGGGGCCGTCCGCGGCGGGCTCGACGGCGACAATCGCGATATCGCCGGCCTTTTCCACATCCATCCTTGCGAACGGCGCCGCGAAGCTCTCCGCTCCGTCGACGCGATAGACCGCGCCGTCCTCGGCGGCGGCCACGAGGACGCCGTCGATGTCCACCGCGCAGGAGACGAGCGCGACCGGCGCGTCGATCGCGCCCTCGCCGGACACCGTAACGCCGTCCTGCGTCGCGTCGAGGTTGAAAATCCGGACCCGTCCGTCCTGTAACGCGAACAGGGCTGGCGCCGGCGTTTCGCGCCCGCGCCCGAGGCAAAAGCCGCGCAGCTGGCCGTCAATCGCCGGTCCGCCCGCAAGCGGCAGGAACCGGCGCGTCGCGTTGTCCACGCCGTAGAACGAAAAGCGGTTTTCCGCCGCCTCGAACAGGGCCAGCACCCCCGCCGCGTTGGCGCCGTAGCCGAAATAGCTGAGGGCCGCGCCGTCGGCGGCGATGTCGTCCAGGCGCGCGGCCTCAACCCCGTCCTCGATATTGTAGGCCGCTGCGCCGTCCGCCCCGGCGACGATCAGCATCGAGTTGAAGGCGAGCGTCGGATGCTCCCAGAAAGCGACGCCCGTCGCTGCGGCCGAAAGCCCCGGCAATTCGTCGCTCACCGGGATGGCGGCGCGCGGCGTTTCGGGCGGCGCGGGCGCGTCCTCACTTCCCCGTTCACAGGCGGCGAGGGCGAGAAGGGCGATGGCCGGAAGGGCGGCGAGGCGCATGAGAGATCCCTTTGTCTGCTGGGGTTATCTCGCCTCAACGCCGCGATGCGTCAACCGTTGGGACTGGACGCTCCGGGGAAGGCTTCGGCCGGGGCTTTGGAGCGGGGCTTAGGGGAGGGCTTTGGAGCGGGGCGGCCGACAGCGAGAAGCTGGCCCGGGGGGGGGGGACCGGGCCAGCTTCCTTGAGGGGCGGGAGGGGCTCCCCGCCCTTGGGTCTTGGGCGCTTCCTTGCCGAAGCCTTGAGGTGGGCGGCAGCAGCGGCTACGGGCTTGCGATCACCGAGTTGTAAGCGCCCAAGAGATCGATCCGCGGTTTGACGAGGCCGTTGCCGGGATCGAAAATCGGCGCGCCGGTCGACGCCAGAACGTTCGTGATCTGATCGACGGTCAGGCTCGGCTGCACCTCGCGCAGGACGGCGTAGGCGCCGGCGACATGCGGCGTCGCCATCGACGTGCCGGACTTGTTGCCGATCAAGTTGTTCGGGATCGGGGCGGTAATCACCTGTCCCGGCGCGAGCAGGTCGAGGAACGACGCGCTGTTGGTGAAGGACGACACCTGGTCGGTGGTGGAGGTCGTCGAGCCGACGCTGATGGCGTTGGGAATGCAGGCCGGCGCGCCGATGGAATCGACGTAGCCGTTATTGCCGGAAGCCGCGATCACGGCGACGCCGGCGGCTTTCAGGTTGTTGATGGACGTTTCCTGCGGCTGGCCGGAGCAGGGCGAGAAGTAGCGCCCGCCGCCGAGGCTCATGTTCACCGAGGCGACGTTGAGCGATCCGGTCAGCGACAAGACGTAGTCGAGCCCGGCGATCTGGTCGCTCTGGAACGAGAGGATGCAGGGCGTGGACGAGCCGCAGACGGACGGATTGTTGAACCGCGTGAACACCTGCACCGCGATGATCGACGCGCCCTTGGCGACGCCGTCGGCGGCGGAGAACGGATCGTCGGCGGCGGCGATGCCGGCGACGTGGGTGCCGTGGTCGCAGCCCGGGATCGACAGGCTGCAATGGTCGCCGGCGCCCGCTCCGATCTGGGTTTGCAGCCCGTTCGGGCACACGGTGGTTGCGGAGTAGAACGAGCTGTTGGTCGAGAAGCACGCTTCCGCCACGACGCGGCCGCCGAAATGCGAGTGCGAGGCGTCGACACCGGTGTCGAGGATCGCGACCGCCTGGCCGGAGCCGTCAAAGCCCGCCGCCCAGACCGAGGGCGCGTTGATCCTGTTGGTGCTGGTCGCCAGGGCCAGCGGAACGGGTTTGTCCTCGAAAATGCGGGACACGTTGGCGCTGCGTGCGAAGGCCTCGATTTCCGAGCGGCTGCCCTCGTAGGCGATCATCGGCGTATAGTCGTAGGTGCGCTTGACGCCGTCGCGCAGCCCGTCCGACAGGGTGGCGAGCGCCGGCGACTGCAACAGCGCCTCGCGGCCGGCGGCGACGGCGTTGCGCTGATCGATCCGCCTGACCGAACCGAAGACGTTGCTGTCCCCGACGCCCGGGCGAGCGGTCGAGGGCATGGCGAATTCAATGATGACGCGGGCTTCCTCGTCGGCCGTCATGCCCGTGAGCTTGGAGGCGAGGTCGGCCTCCAGCTTGCCGGCCGGAAGCAGCGGGATCGGCGCCGGCTGGAGCGAAGCCGCCGCGGTCCCGTCCGAAGCGGTTCTGTCCGAAGCGGTCTGGGCCGCCGCGGTGTCGGGCAGGGCGGCATGGGCCAGGCCGACGGCCGCCGCCAGAATGGAAACGACAAATGGATTCTTCATACAATCTCCTGTTTAAAAAAAATTCATAAAAGTAAGTGTACAAAGTAATTTCATTTTACAGGCATATTGCCTCAATGTCATAGTATTCTTGTAAATATATTGCTTTGACGGATTGTCATGCGACGGTATTCTGCAAGATCTTTGCTTGCGATTCCGCGTCCGTGCGCCCGTCTTCCTTTTCTGCGCCGCCTGTCTCTGTCCCTGTCCGCGGCCGCCCGCCTTGCCCGCGGTCCCTACGCGATGCGCCGCGGCCAGTTTTTTCCCGTGCGGGAGCAGAAATGATCGCCCGGCGCGCCGAAAATCGCCACAATCTTGCATGTCCTGTGGACCGGGCGCCAAATCGCGGGCAGGATCGATCCCGGGTTTTTCGAACCTTCGTCAGGGTACTTCACATGCGGGTTTCATTTTTCGCCGGTCTTGCGTTCTTCGCCGCCGCCGCCGTTGCGCCGGTTTCGGCGTCGTCCGCTGCAGCGTCATCCCCTTCGGCCTCTCCGGCGTCCGCCGCCTGCGCGGGCGTCGCCCGCTCGTTCAGGGTCGATAAGGCGGACAAGGCGACCATCCTGCCCATCCTGCGCGAGAACCTCGATAAAGAGGCTCGGGTTGTCACCGACGAGGCATCGATATAAAGATACAAAAGACGAGTTCGATCAAAGGGTTGATAATAAATTGATTCAATTGAACTTTTTTGACTTGTTGGGTTGAAGAGCCGAATCAAATATGCCATATAAACGTCGGCGAGATACGCCGGATAAAACTCCTAGCTTGGTGCCATTAGGTGCCTCGCAGTTTGTGAGACGGTAGCCCTGCGGATGGCTACCTATCCGCTTACAGATGAAACGGGAGCCGGGGCTCGCCGCCTTTTTTATAATCTGTACCCATAGTACTGAAATATTTTCTTTTGATCATCGGAAAGATAGTGCCGGGCAATATGGGGCATTGGTTGCAGTACGATTCCTTCGTCCGCGTACGTTTTTTTACCCCAAAGCCTATCCTTCAATAATTCAGCATATGTTGTATCCCACTTGTTTGGACCTAAGGTGTTTGCCGCTCTATAAAAGGAACTGGCAACAACGTCCGCGAGTTGAAGGCCTGCAATACTTCGCGATGGGTGATCTTCGACAAGATCCCAATCGATACATTGAGGTGCGACATTACGATGGGTCAATACGGTCGTGCCAGACCATACTTGATTTTGATAATACTTAAGGTAAGCCCGCATTTGCGAATACCGAAGGCCACCACGTTGCGACATCATTATTTTGACCTTAGGATTCCTACCGTCCTTGATTGATCGGTGCGCGCAGAAATCTGTTACACGTTCCAGTAAAATGCGGGTCATCCAGCAATAAAACCATTCCTGTGACGGGATTTTCTCGGCATTTGGATTGCGATGGCCTCGCATATTTTTCTTATTCGAAGCGACGCAAAAGCAGCGCAAATCACGTTTTATAAGTGATTTTACGATTGCCTTAGATTTAGATGGTCCCTGCTTTCTGAAATGCAGCTCAGGCCCCTGAATTGCGCTAGCGTCTTCTCGAATTTGCCGCGTCCATTCAACTACGTTCTTTTCATTTTCAGCGGATACAACAACACAGCCAAGCGTAAACCATTCCGTTCCACCGACTTTATCAATCGGGCGCACGCGCCTTAAGCCGGGGTCCCCTGCTTCATCGATATATGCTACGAAGCCATATTCTGAAGGTTTGTCCGGCATAACAGCCGGTCAAAATAAAACAGTATTACGAGTTAGGAAAGTAAAAGAAGAAATAAAGGAAAAGCCAAAGAGCCAGAAACAGCGGTTCATCGAAACCGCAAAGGACCTCGAATGCGATGAGTCCGAAGAGGCTTTCGAAGATTCCTTCTCGCACGTCGTCCCTCCTAAGAGCGGGACCAAAGGCGACGGCGAAGACGAGAAGGCATAAGCCTTAACCGACCGCCCAAAATGAGGCGGGAAATCAACATATTGGGTTGGGTACGTGAACTATAATATCGCCCCTCGAAAAGCGGTAACGGGATACCGCATTTATAACTATCTGTTTTAAAACAGTTTATCGAAACCTGTTGACGGCGGAGAGTCATTCCGCTATTTGCGCGGTTCAATCGCCGGCGCCGGGCTTGAAACCATGCCCCGCGTCGGCTTCTCAATTCGGGATTTGCGCCATGAAAACCTACGCCATGAAACCGGCGGACGTGGATAAGAAATGGGTCCTGATCGACGCGGAGGGCCTCGTGGTGGGCCGCGTTGCGTCGATCATCGCCACCCGCCTGCGCGGCAAGCACCTCGCCGGCTACACGCCCCATGTCGACTGCGGCGACAACGTCGTCGTCATCAACGCCGAGAAGGTCGTCTTCACCGGCAGGAAGCTGACCGACAAGAAATTCTACTGGCACACCGGCCATCCGGGCGGCATCAAGGAGCGCACCATGGAAAAGCTCCTCGGCGGCGCCCATCCGGAGCGCGTGCTGACGAAGGCCGTCGAGCGCATGATGCCCAAGGACTCGCCGCTGGCGCGCAAGCAGATGACCAACCTCAAAGTCTACGCCGGCGCGGAACATCCGCACGAAGCGCAGCAGCCGACGCCCCTCGACGTCGCCGCCATGAACCCCAAGAACAAAAGGGACGCCTAACCGATGAGCACGACTTCTCTTGAAGACCTGAAAGACGTCGCCGCGGAAGCCGGCGTCATCGACGCGCCGGTCGAGGAAGAGGCCGCCCTGCCCGAGCCGAAAATCGACGAGCACGGACGGTCCTACGCCACCGGCAAGCGCAAGACCGCCGTCGCGCGCGTGTGGATCAAGCCGGGCGCCGGCAAGATCATCGTCAATAAAAAGGACCATGCGGACTATTTCGGCCGCGCGGTCCTGCAGATGATCATCAAACAGCCGCTGGTCGCCGCCGAGCGCAACGACCAGTACGACGTTTACTGCACGGTGACGGGCTCCGGCCCCTCGGGGCAGGCCGGCGCGGTGCGCCACGGCATCGCCAAGGCGCTCACCCATTACGAGCCCTCCCTGCGCGGCGTTCTGAAAAAAGGCGGCTTCCTGACCCGCGACAGCCGGGTCGTCGAGCGCAAGAAATACGGCCGCGCCAAGGCCCGCCGGAGCTTCCAGTTCTCCAAACGCTAACCGCCCCGCCGCACCGGGCGCGGCTCGCTCAAGCCGCCGGTTCTCGAAATCGCCGCCTCCGCCACGGGGCGGCGTTTTTTCATGGCGCCCAGCATCCGTTCCGCGAACACAAGAAGGGAGCGCCCCGCCGCAGAATTGCGCCAAACGGCGGACGGCCGGGGCGATGGCGAATGTCCCCCCGTATCTGTCGGCAGCATCTGTCGGCAGCATTTGTCGTCAGCGCCGTTGGCCGGCGTGTTTCATCAGCATCTCAATCTATTCGATCCTGGCGAAACGCCACCATCCTGCGGTCATCTGGGCAGCGCCCGCTCGATCACCGCGCGCGCGTCGACCGCCGCCGCAGCGGCGCCGTAGACATAGGCGCGGCGCGTCTCGTCGAGGCGGGCGTTGCAAAAGCCGTCGAACACCGCCTCCGGCGCGCTCGCGCGCAGCGCGGCGGCCTCCAGCGCCAGCGCCATGTCCTCGGCGAAGGCGCGCGCCGTTTGTTCGTTCAGCGCGCCCGGTCTGAACCAGCCGTCGAGTTTCCCGATATGCCGGTCAAGATGGGCGTTGCCGCCTTTCGCGCCGGCGATTTCCATACGGACGGCTTCCAGGCTGTCCGGCTCGCGCGCCAGGGCGCGCAGGATGTCGAGGGCGATGACGTTGCCCGAGCCTTCCCAGATGGCGTTCAGGGGCGATTGACGGAAGAGGCGCGGCATCGGCCCTTCCTCCACGAAGCCGGCGCCGCCATGGCATTCCAGCGCCTCGTAGACGACCCCCGGCTGGCGCTTGCACACCCAGTATTTGGCGATCGGCGTCGCCAGCCGCACGAACGCGGCCTCGCGTTCGTCCGACGCGGCGCGGTCGAACCCGCCGGCGATGCGCATGGCGAGGGCGGTCGCCGCCTCGACTTCGAGCGCGAGGTCGGCGAGCACCGCGGCCATGGCCGGCTGGTCGATAAGCTTTTTCTGAAAAGCGGTGCGATGCGCCGTATGCCACAGGGCCTGGGCGAGGGCGGCGCGCATGCCCCCCGCCGAGCCGGCGACGCAGTCGAGGCGCGTGTGCTGGACCATGTCGATGATGGTGCGCACGCCGCGGCCTTCCTCGCCGACGCGGCGCGCATAGGTCCGGTGATACTCGATTTCCGAGGAGGCGTTGGCGCGGTCGCCCATCTTGTCTTTCAGGCGCATGATGTGAAACGGGTTGCGCGTTCCGTCCGGGCGCCAGCGCGGCGCGAGGAAACAGGTCACGCCCGCCCCGTCCCCGGTCTGCGCCAGCGTCAGGAAAGCGTCGCACATGGGCGCGGAACAGAACCATTTGTGCCCGGTGAGTTCATACTCGTCCGCGCCGATATGGACGGCCTGCGTCGCGTTGGCGCGAATGTCGGAGCCGCCCTGTTTTTCCGTCATGGCCATGCCCATGGTCGCGGCTTTTTTGTCCGCAGACGGAAGGAAACGGCCGTCATAGGCGCCGGCGGTGATGCGCGGCGTCCATTCCCGCGCGATCTCGGGCGCGTGGCGCAGGGCGGGCGCGGCGGCGTATGTCATCGTCATGGGGCAGCCGACGCCGGGCTCCAGTCCCGCCTGGAGATAGACCATGGCCGCATGGGCGACATGGCCGCCGTCTTCGCCGGTCCAGGCGAGCGAGGCGTAGCCGGAGGACAGGCCCAGATCCATAAGGGCGTGGTAGGCCGGATGAAACTCCACCTCGTCAAGGCGCTGGCCGTATCGGTCGAAGCTTTTCAGTTGCGGCGGGTGCGCGTTGGCCTGCCGCGCCCACTCCAGCGCCTCGGCGCCGCCGCAGCGGGCGCCGAAACGCGACAGCCGGTCCCGGTGCGCGCCGCCTTCGCGATGCGCGCCGCCGCCATGGGCCGCCGCCGCGTCTTTGAGGCCGGCGTCCCCCTCGAACAGGTTGACGTCTTCGAGGGGCGGCGGCTGGTTGGTGACGGCGTGGGTGGCGAGGTCGGCGCGGGGTCGAAAATAGGCCATAAAAACGCTCCTTTCCGGCTTCAGACTATACGCCAGCGCGACGGCGTGCGTTAGGATGCGTTGCAGTTGGGAAAAGACGGCGCCGGCGTCAAAGGCGTCCGCCATGGGCGGCGGCGGACGTCATGCTTGAACGCCGCCGTGATCGAAGGGCGTTATGGCTGACAGGGATCTTGACCTTTTCGTGCGCGAGGCGCTGGCCGCGGGACAGCCGCGCGGAGCAATCGCGGCCGCGTTGCGCGACGCCGGCTGGGCGGCTGACCGGATCGACGACGCCCTCGCGGCCTATGCGGAGAGCGATTTTCCCGTGCCGGTGCCGCGCCCGCGGCGATACGGCTCGGCCCGCGAGGCGTTCTTGTACATCGTCTACTTTGCGCTCCTGGGCGTGGTCGCCGGCTATGCGGGCGCGCTGGCCTTCGCCTTCATCGAAGCGCTGTTCGCGGACGAACTGGCGCGGGCCGGCTGGCGCGGGGCGCCGTCCGGCCTGCGATGGGGCGTCGCCGCGCTGATCGTCGGTTATCCGGTCTTTCTTTATCTTGGCGCCCGGCTCGGCGCGGCGCGGCGAGCGAACCCGCAACGGCGCGCCTCGCGGGTGCGCGCCTGGCTGACCTACGTCACCCTGATTTTCGCCGCGCTGGCGCTCATCGGCGATCTCATCTCCGTCGTCTATCATTTCCTTTCCGGCGAACTGGGCGCGCGGTTCCTGTCCAAGGCGGCGGTCGTGGGCGTCATCTCCGGCGCGATCCTGTGGCATTACGGTCGCGACGCTGATGGCGATGCGGAAAACCGCAAGGCTGGCGCCGACTGGCCCGGCCGCGTTCTCGCCGCCGTGACGACGGTCGTGGTCGCCGCGCTGATCGTCTGGGCGTTCACGATCATCCGTGCGCCCCAGACCGCACGCGCGAGCCTCGCCGACGAACAGCGCCTGCGCGATCTCGGCGTCATTGTCCGCCTCGTCGATTGCCACCGCACCTATGAGGGTGCGACGCCGGCGGATCTTGCCGCGCTGGACGAAGCGCTGTCGGCGCGCGCCGGCGGCGCGCCCGTGGCTCCCGGCTGCGGCGCGCGGGTCCCGGGCGATCCTGTCGGCGCCGCGGCGTACGACTATGCGCCGTTGGCGGGGGACGCGTATCGCGTGTGCATGACGTTTCAACGCGGCTGGCCGGAGACGCGCGAACCCGCGGACAGGCGCCGCCGCCTCGACGGTTCTTACGACGGAACCGCGGGCGCGCGCTACGTCGACGCGCCGCAGGGGCCGGGAGCGCATTGTTTCGAATTCACCGCGATTGATTTCGAGGCGGCGCAACCTGCGGACCGGCCCTGAAGCGCAATCCGGCGACGGCGGCGCGTTTTCAGCGCAGGGAGAGTTCGAGCAGGGCGCCGAGCGCGTCGATGGCCGGCGTCACGTCGCCAAGCGGAACCTTGATCGTCGTCATGCCCATGGCCCGGGCGGGTTTCAGGTTGATGCCGAGATCGTCGAGGAACACGCAGGCTTCCGGCTGGGCGCCGAGCGCCTCGCACATCATTTCGTAAATGCGCGGCTCCGGCTTTCTGACGCCCGCTTTCGAGGACTCGATCACATGGTCGAAGCGATCGAGGATCGCGGCGACCGCCGCGCCGGCCCTGTCACGCCGTTCCGCCCCGTCCGCATTCTCGGCATCGTCCGCTGCGGCGACCATGGCCGCGCTGTCGAACTGCGGCAGGTTGTTGGTGATGCAGCCGGTTTTCAGTCCGGCGGCTTTGACGCGCCGCAGCGCTTCGGCCATCTCCGGGTAGAGATCGAGCGCCAGCAGGGAGATGAGCGTGCGGCCGGGGATCTCGAACCCGGCCGCTCTGGTTTCAGAGGCGAACGCCCTGTCGAAGGCGTCGAGGGAAATCTCCGCCCGCTCGAACCGCGCCCAGGCGTTCGCGTGATGGTTGGTCTTGATGACGCCGCCGATGAACTTTTCCGGCAGGCCGTTTTCGCGCTCGTACCGGGTGAAATTCTCCACCGGCGAAGAGGTGAAGACCCCGCCGAAATCGAAGATGACCGCTTCGATCGCCACGATCTTAGCGCGCTTTTTCGGGGAAGCCGAAACGCCTGGCGATGACCCTGTCGAGCATGCGCTTGGGCATCAGCCGCGGCAGCGTCCACATCATGAACTTGTTGCGCAGGACGGCGTAGCGGGTTCCGGTCTTCCGGCCCGTCAGGATGTCGCGGGCCAAGGCGCCGATGTCCTCCGGGGGCAGACCCTCCTGGCCGACGGTCTTGTATTTTTCCCGCATGCCGATCAGGACGTCGTAATATTCCGTATCCTTATATTTCTCGGCGTCGATATCGTCGGCCTTGTCCCAGATCGGGGTTTTCACCGCGCCCGGCCCGATGACGACGACGTCGATGCCGTGCATCATCAGTTCCCGCCGCAGGCTGTCGGACAGGGCCTCCAGGGCGTGTTTCGACATGGAGTAGGGGCCCATGATCGGCGAGGCGATCTTGCCCGCGACGGAACTCATGTTGATGATGCGTCCGGGCGCGCCCCGATAGGTCTTGTCGGCGCCGAGCATGGGCAGGAACGCCTGCGTCACGCGCATCACGCCGAACAGATTGACGTTGAGCTGGCGCTCCAGCTCCTCAAGGGGGATATGGCGCAGCGGCCCGGCGACGGCGATCCCGGCGTTGTTGACAAGACCGTTCAGCGTACGACCGTTCAGCGCCTCGCGCACAATGTCCGCGCCGCGCCGTATGGCGTCATTGTCGGTGACGTCGAATATCAGCGGCGTGAAACGCTCGCCCAGCTCGCTTTGCAGGCTGGCCGCGTCCGCTTCCTTCCGCACGCTGCCGAATACGCGCCAGCCCGCCTCTGTCAGGCTTTTGGCGATGGCGCGTCCGATCCCGGTGGAGGCCCCGGTGACGACAGCGGTTCGTTGGTCCGTCATTGATCTTCCCTTTTTGAGTCTTGCGTCGTTTACGCAACGGGGCGCGCTGCGGATCGTTTATCCCGCCCGCCGCCGGGCGGGGCGTTTTTGTGCAGTCACCGCCGCGTGATCTCGTAAAGCGCGACCGCCGCCGCCGTCGACACGTTGAGGCTCTCCATGGCCGGCGCAATGGGGATGCGCGCGAGCCGGGCGCAGCTCGACGCCACGAGCGGGCGCAGTCCCGCGCCTTCCGCGCCCATGACGAGGGCCACGGGCCTGTCCTTCGGCGCCGCCGCAATGGTCTCGTCGGCCTCGCCGGCCAGCCCCGCCGTTTCGTAGCCGAGACCGGCGAGGGCCTCCAGCGCCCGGGCGATGTTGACGACCTTGACGCAGGGCGTGGTTTCGATCGCCCCCGCCGCGGCCTTGGCGAGCGCGCCGGCGAGCGGCGGCGTGCGGCGTTCCTGCACGATGACGGCGCGGGCGCCGAAGGCGGCGGCGACGCGGAAGAGGGCGCCGATGTTCTGCGGGTCGGTGATCTGGTCGAGCACCAGCACCGGGCGCGCCGTCTCCGCGGGGGCGCAGGCGTCTTTCAGCCGCGCCCTTGGCAGGTCGAAAACCTCCGCCGCGAGACCCTGATGCACGGCGCCGGCGGGGAGGAGGCGGTCGATCTCGTCGGGCCGGGCGTCCTCGATCCTCGTCAACGCCGCTTCGACGACGCCCGCTTTCCTGAGCCAGTCAGCGGCGTTTCTGGTGGCGAGGACGCGGCGCACGCGCCGTTCCGGGTTGGCGAGGGCCGCCGCCGCCGCATGGCGTCCGTAGAGCCAGAGCCGCGCGGGGCCCGGTTTTGAGGCTGTTTTCGATACTGTTTTCGGCGCGGGTTTTTGCGCCGGTTTCGCGACGGGCTTTTTGTCTTTTTTGCCGATCGCGGCGGCTGTTGAAGGCGGCGTATTGCCGGTCGCGCCGTCCTTGGGCGCGCCGCGCGGTTTTCTCCGGGGCGCGGCGCGCGGCGCCTTTGCGGCGGTTTTTTTTGTTTTCGCGGCCATGGCTCCGGCCTTAGCCTTATTGGCCCGCCGGCGAAAGGCAAATATCCCCCGGATCAACGCTTGCGAAGCGCCGCGCCGGCGGTTATAGACGCCGTTCTCCCGGCGATCCGGTCGCGGCGTGCGCCGCTTCCGGTCTGTCGCCATAGGCCGTGGCCATGACGATCCCGCCCCCGCCGCGCGCTGCGGCGGACCGGTTCGGAAAGGCGGCGGTCTCCCGTGGAGGGGTGGGAGAGTGGTTAAATCCAGCAGACTGTAAATCTGCCCGCTTCGGCGTACGCTGGTTCGAATCCAGCCCCCTCCACCACTTTACATATTTCACGACAACTCGCTTTGCTCGTGTCTCCGATGGGGCGGGCTGACCGCCCGGCGGCCAGTCGGCCGCTTGGGGCGTGGTTCGATGAAGCTTCGGTTTGCTTCACCGCCTTTGATGCCGGGTCGCTCAAAAGCGCTAAAAGCCTTACAGGCTCTGCGATTGCGGCGGTTCGATATGTGTCTTCGAAGGTCTTTGCCGGAAGGTCTGTCTGGAGGAAGCCGTTCAACGCAGGCTGTGAGACGGGCGCCGCCTTGTCGGGTGTTTCTTCCGCAAATCAGAATCAGCCGTCCAGAGGCCAGGCGGAAAAATTACCATGCGGAATAAAAGTCAAATCGCGTTCAATTTTTTTAATGATTGCCGCATCATGGCATGGCGCTTTTTGAATGCTCAATGAATTTTTATGAAACTGACAAATCTCTTTATTGAACGGTAAGTTACCGGTGTCGAGAAAGCGTATCGCTCCGTTTTTGTCTCGCGCGGTTATGACAAGGCCTGCATTCTCAATATGAGGGCTGAAAGGGACATCCAAATAGCCCAGCCTGATTGCGTCAACGATCGCCCCGCCAAGATCCGTATGCCCCTCGCTTAGCGATAAAACGCGACCGACAATGGAATGCGCTTCCTTGTCGATAAGGCTGCGCTCCAGAGCAATCTGAGTTTCATCGACGGTGATGCGTTTGCTTTTGTCGTTTAAGGCGTCTTTGATTATATGCAACGCCTCGATATTTTCATTCACTGTCGGCACTTCGGTCGCTTCGACCAATGTCTTTGTCATAAGGCGCGTTGCGCCGGACAGTTGGGAAGAAATTGCAGAGCCTTGAAGCAGGGATTTGGCTTTTTTGAGGTCGGTTGGAAACCCGGCCATGTATTGATGAAAGACAGTGCTAACATGGTAATCGGAATAATTCAGTAGACGAAGGTAATGCTCCGCAAGGGCTTTCATCGATTGTATCGCCGCGATGTCTTGCGACCTGTTGCCCTGTTCGGCATATCCAAGCGAAAAGTGACGACACCCTTGTTCAGCAGCTAACAAGGTCTCGAGGATGCAAACCGATATGGCAATTGACGGCTCGACAAGCGTTCCGGTTAGAGTGCCGAAAAATTCTCGATCAATTGGAAATCCGCTTTTCTCATACAAGCCGCACAGCTTATCGACATATCGCCAATTCTTGATCGATGTGACAAGTGACTGCGATTTGAAATAAGGTAAGCAGTAGCTGAGCGCGCCGCCTTCAAAAGACGTGCATCCGGAGGCCAGGGACATTTCTGCGAGCAGTCGCGGATCTCTTGTGCTGTGCCTTACCTGAAAGGGAACCGTGTCGAAACTCTTGATTATCGAGTTTGTGACCGTCACGCCGTGATTGATCAGGGGAAACCCGTTTAGTTTGGCTTTTTCCACATAATTGTTCGTTCGTATCTCCCTCTCTATCGCGCCGTATTCATTGGACCGGGTTAAGCTGTCGATCTGAAATGAAAACACTTCGACATCGGCGCTAAACAGGCCCTTGAATATCGATAGTTGTTCGTCGACGTCCGCCACGCCGCAACGCGGGTGGAGAATAGGGGCGGCTTTTCTCCTTTGGCTTTTTAGTACGTCGACAAACCGTATGTTCAGATTTGATTGGGTTTCAAACGCCTTTTGAAGGCTGGAAGCCTGACGGCCTGTCGGCCAACTTGTTAAAACATTCTCTCTATCCTGATAGAAAACCTCGTCCGAGAGAAAAGCCAGTCTGGCTGGCGTGCTTTCTATTCGGCGATAGGCGCTTTTGTAATTTGGAAGGGTGTTATGCGTATCTGCCTTTATGTATTTTCCGATTGTTTTTCTGACGGTATTCAAGTCGACATAATGAGGGAAGACTTCATCAAAACCGAGCGATTGAATTTCAGATATGATTTCGGCCGGGTTATCTCTTATTCCCAGATTTCCTCCGATCAGCCAGTATTGGTTATCCGATTTATACTCATGAACGCCTTGTGGAAATTGATTCAGGTAGATTTTTGCATGTCCGTCTAGTGAAGACAGCATTATCACCCGACTTAAAGCTGAATAGGTCTTAATGTCGCTGGCGTTTGTTTGGATTCCAAGATATTTGAGTTTGTACCCCCATGCCGCGATCGCCCGGCGTAAAAGTTGTAAGCCTACGGAATGAGAATCCGAGCCAATTCCAGCTAACAATATATCGTATACAGGACTAACCGGCATGAGCTGTCGCGTGCTGCAAGATCAAGACACGGTCTAAGATTTGACCGAGTTCCCGGATTGCTGGGGAATCACCTGTTTCTGAATGTCGGCAATTGATTTTTTAGACCTGGGCGGCCTTGAATTGTCTGCTTCGCGGCCGCATTCGGATATTCGTCTCTGGATTGTCTTTTGCGGCTGCGATGTATGCTGAATTTCCCTAGTATTGTCGGGGCGATATTGTTGCCTGGGCAATAGTATTGTCTGCGAAATGGCGTCGTTTAAAAAAGTATGAGCCGTCAACGCTCTCGAGGTTGATGGTTGTCTTATCAAACGTCAATAACATCTTTTTATAGGATTTAAAAGGCGAGCATGTTCGATTCAGCAAATCGAGCGCCTCGTCCATGCGGGGCGTGTCGACCGTTTCATCCGCATGCCTCGTCTACGCCAAGCGCGGCAAGTCGAACTCGCGCCTCCCGCGCGTCGATGACTGTAATCGCGAAGCCGGCATGCGCAATCACGTAATCGCCCGGTTCGGCGTCGGGCGTACAGGCGAGACAGATGCGTTGGACGACGCCGGCGAAGGAAACGCGGCCCGCGGGCAGGGCGTCTTCGTTCAGGATTTCGATAATCTCGCCGGGAACCGCCAGGCACATGGCGTCTTCTCCTCCTGTTTCAACGCCGCCCACCGCCTGCGGCGCTGTTCGCGCGCAAGGCTTCAGGCGCTTCTTTCCTTAATCTCCTGACGTTCCGCCGCCGCGGCCGCCATGGCTTGCGCGCGCACCCGCGCGACAAGTGCGGGCAGCCTGGCGTGCACGGCCGCCGACAAACCGTCGCCATGGCCGAAATCCTCCCCTTCCATGGCGTAGACGATCACGTTTTGCGGCGCGGCCGCGAGCGCCCGGGCAAGGGCGAGCGCCTCGGCGAGACCGAAGCCGTGAGTCGAGGCTGCGGCCCGCGGCGCCGGCGCGGTCTCGTTCATATCGATACGGACGATGCGGCCGGGATTGCCGGCGGGCGCGGCGGCGTCGATTATCACGGCGGCGGCCGCGCCGCGCCATGCCGCGATGAGGTCCGCCGGGTCGCACCGGCGGGTCTCGGCGCGGATATGCGCGGGCAAAACGCCGCGCAGCAGATCGACAGCGGCGGGGCCGATGCCGTCATCGCGCCGGAAGCGGTTGCCGACGCCGATCACTTTGACGGTCATCGGTCGGTCTCCCGGATCACGTCGAGTTTCAGAAAGTGCGCGGCGCAGGAGATGCACGGATCATAGTTGCGGATCGTCTGTTCGCAGCGCCATTGCAGGTCTTCGTCCGGCAGATCGATGAAGCGCTGGGCGACGGTCTTCAGATCGTCTTCGATGGTCTTCTGGTTTTGAGACGTAGGCGGAACAATGCGGGCAGAGGCGATGCGCCCGTCGCCGCCGAGGGCGTAACGGTGATAAAGCAGGCCCCGCGGCGCTTCCGTCGCGGCGCACCCAACCGCTGCGCGAGGCTCGACAGCGAGGTGCGGCGGGTCGGGCTCCTCATAGGCGTCGATCAGGCGAAGCGCTTCCTCCAGAGCGAACAGGACTTCGACGCCGCGCACGAGAATGCTTTTGAAGGGATTCCTGCACGGAACGTCGAGCCCCGCGGCGTCCGCCGCCTCCAGCGCGCCCGGCGTCAGCCGGTGGCGGTTCAGGTTAAAACGCGCCATGGGGCCGACGACATAGCCGCCCCTGCCCCTGATCGCCGAATGCAGCGCCGTGGAGTGCGGTTCGTGCGTTTCCTCGAAATGCGCGTCGTATTCGTCCGCATCGATATCGAGACCGCGGCTGGAGACGATGCGGCCCTCATTCATCGGATACTCGCGCTCGTGCCGGAGAGCGACGAATTCGTGGTCGATCTCCACATCCGGAAAGGGAAGGCGAGCCGCCCAGTCGATCATCGCGCGCATGTCGTCGCGGGCGCGCTCCAGAGGCGCGCGCAGCGTTTCGAGCGTCGCCTTGCGGGGGACGCTGTAGAAACCGCCGAGGCGGACATTGACCGGATGGATCTCACGCCCGCCGACGAGCGAGACGATGTCGTTGCCGGCCTTTTTGATCGCCAGTCCCGTCTCGACGACGCCCCGGTGCTCGCGGGCCATGCTCACCGCGTCCTCGAAACCGAGGAAGTCGGGAGCGTGCAGCATGAAGATATGCAGCGCGTGGCTCTCGATCCACTCGCCGCAGTAAAGCAGACGGCGCAAGGCGCGCAGCGGTCCGTCAACCCGGACGCCCGCGGCGCGCTCCATCGCATGCACGGCGCTCATCTGATAGGCGACGGGGCAGATGCCGCATATCCGCGCGGTGATGTCGGACGCTTCGGCCCAGTCCCGGCCGACAAGGAGCTGTTCGAAAAAGCGCGGCGGCTCGAAAATCTTCAGCCTGGCGCCGGTCACGGCGCCGTCGCGGATCGTCAGCGACAACGCGCTCTCGCCTTCGACGCGGGCGAGATAGTCGACCTTGATCGTTCTAGTCGGCATGGGCGTCGGCCTCCGCCTTGAACGCGGGCGCGGCGGCGTTGAAAGACCGGAAAGCGTCATGGATGCGCCGCCGGCTGACGCCAAGATCCGCCCACTGACGGGCGAGCGCCGCCGTGTTCGGCTGCTCCATCGGTCCGTAGCAGCCATAGCAGCCGCGCCTGTATGCCGGGCAGATCGCGCCGCAGCCGGCTTGCGTGACCGGTCCCATGCACGGCTCGCTCCCGGCGGCCATGACGCAGACGACCCCGCGCGCCTTGCATTCGAGGCAGACGCTGTGGGTCGGGATCGCGGGGCGCCGCTCGACGAGAAAGGCGGAAATCACCTCCAGCAATTGCCGCTTGTTGATCGGACAGCCGCGCAGTTCGAAATCGACGTCGATGTGATCGGCGATGGGCGTCGAGGCCGCGAGCGCGTCGATATATTGCGGCTGCGCATAGACCGCGGCGGCGAAGGCGGCGACGTCCCGCCCGTTCCGGAGCGCCTGGATTCCCCCCGCCGCGGCGCAGGCGCCGATCGTGACGACGCGCTTCGACTGTTTTCGAACCTCAAGAATGCGCGCCCTGTCCGCCTCGGTCGCGATCGAGCCCTCGACAAGGGAAAGGTCATAGGGCCCAGGCGCGGAGGCGCGGGTCGCTTCGGGGAAATGCGCGATCTCCACGGCGTCGGCGACGGCGAGGAATTCGTCCTCGCAGTCGAGCAGGCTGAGCTGGCACCCGTCGCAGGATGCGAATTTCCAGACGGCGAGTTTGGCTTTTCCGGTTTCTTCCATGTCAGATCTCCCGCACGAAAAGCCTCGGGCGAATGGCGTCGAAACGAAACACCGGGCCGGTCTTGCAGACGAAATCCGCGCCGAACTGGCAATGCCCGCAATGGCCGGTGGCGCATTTCATGTTGCGCTCCAGGGAAAGCCAGATGCGGCTGGCGGGCAGGCCCAGATCGACAAGCGCGTCGGCGGAAAACCGCATCATGACCTCCGGTCCGCAGATGAACGCGACGGCGTTCCCCGGGTCGAAGGATGCGCGCGGCGCGAGGGCCGTTACCAGCCCCACGTCGCCGGTCCAGGACGGCGCGGCGGCGTCCACCGTGGTCAGCACCTGCACGCCCCGGTCCGCCCATTCGGCGATCTCGTCGCGGTAGAGAATGAGATCGGGGCTTCTTGCGCCGTAGATGAGGAAGATCCGCTTGACGGCGCGGGGCGGGCGCATCGCCGCGAGGATCGCCGGGCGCAGCGGCGCAAGGCCGAGCCCGCCCGCCATGATCACCAGGTCGCGCCCGTGGGCTTCTTCCATCGGCCATCCGCGTCCGAACGGTCCGCGCAGGCCGAGGGCGCCGCCCGGACCGAGCGAGGCGAGCGCGGCCGACGTCGCGCCGGCCGCGCGTATCGTATGGGTGATGCGATCAGAACACTGAGGGTCGCCGGAAAAGCTGATCGCCGCCTCGCCGACGCCGAATGCGTAGAGCATGGCGAACTGGCCGGGCTCGAAGGAAAGGCGTGCGGCCTCCTTTTCAAGTGCGAGGTCCAGGCTGACGACGTCCGCCATTTCCTTGCGCGCATGCATGACGCGGGCGACAAGGGGGACCCGGGGATCGTCGCCGGCCGCCGTCACGCCGGTTTGCCGTAAAGGTCGAGGGCCTGAAGGCGGGCGCATTTCATCCGTTCAATGAGCGCGGGCGTGAAGCGTTGCAACAGCGCGTAACCGAGCGCCGGATCGGCGTCGCATTTCGCGCGCAGGCAACGGGCGTCGAAGGCGATGGTTTTCACGTCCGTGACCGCGAGCGCGTCGAAACTGGAGCGGTAGGGCGGCGCGAGCCACGACACGCCGACGAAATCGCGCCGGTGCAGGGTCTGGAACGTCGCCGGTCCGCGGTCGGGCGCGGCGGTCTGGAGAGCCACGGCGCCGTCGCGGATGAGATAAAAATACCGCTGATCGTCGCCCTCGCCATAGATCTTCGCGCCGGCGTCGAACGCCGCTTCCCTGCCGCATTCCGCGATCGTTCGAAGGTGTTCCTCGGCGAGGCCGGCGAGGATCGGATGATCGCGGATGAGATCGACGACGGCGCTCATGTCCGGTCCTCCGGGGGCGCGCCAACCGCTGCGGCTTCCTCGGTGATGTCGATGCCGACCGGGCACCAGGCGATGCAGCGGCCGCATCCGACGCACCCGGACGTTCCGAACTGGTCATGCCAGCTTGAGAGCTTGTGCGTCATCCACTGGCGATAGCGCGCGGCCGTCGTCTCGCGCACCTGTCCGCCGCCAAGCTCGGAGAAGCGGCCGGTAAAGCACGAATCCCAGACCTCGACGCGCTCGGCTTCGTTGCCGGAAAGGCTCGTGTGATCCTCGACGGTGGCGCAGAAACAGGTCGGACAGACCTGCGTGCAGGCGCCGCAGGCGAGGCAGCGCTCGGCGATGCGGTCCCAGCCGCGATCCTGCGGGCGGTCGGCGAGGCGCTGCTTCAGGCCGTCCGTGTCCAGCGTTCGGCCCATCCGCTCCCGGGCGCCGTCGATGACGGCGGACGCCGCCGCCAGATCGGCTTGCCGCGCCTTTCGCGTCGGCAGCGCGGCGAGCACGCCGACCCCGGCGTCCGAACCCGCCTCGACCATGAAGCGATGACCGTTCGCGTCGATGATTTCCGTCAACGCCAGGTCGAAGCCGGCCTGCGCTTTCGGTCCGGTTTTCATGGAGACGCAAAAACACCCGCCCGCGGGCGATCCGCAATTGACGGCGACAAGGAGCGCGTTCGCCCGCCGCGCGGCGTAGGCCTTGTCCGGATGCGGCCCCGCGAGCAGCGCGTCGTCCAGCGCGGCGACGGCGGCAAGCTCGCAGGCGCGCACGCCGAGAAAGGCGAGCTTCGCCGCGTCGGCGTCGTCCCGCACGATCTCGAACGATCCGTTCGTGCGTTTCGCGCGCCACAACGTGCGGCGCGGCGGGCGCAGCCAGCGTTTCCACGAGTCAGGGCCGACCGCATAGCCGAAAAGAGCCTTGTCCGCGCGCGGCCTCAGCCTGTAACGGCCCGCCGCCTGTTCGTCGCCCCAACCGGCGGGGAGGTCTTTTTCCCCGGCGATCTCGGCATAGACGATCGCGCCGTCGCGGCGGGTCGGGCCGATCACGCGCCGCCCGTCGGCGGCGAGCCGGTCGATCAGCGCGCCGAAGGCGTCGCGCTCCAGCACGCGCGGGGCGATTCTGGTCTGGCGCAGCATGGCGCCATTCTAGCCCGTCTTCGCCGGTTTTGATTGATCTATGTCATGGCCCGTCCGGCGCATGGCCCTGCGGGCGGGAGGGTCCGGACGCGCGCGCGCCTTTGGTCCCGGAGATAAAGCGCGATAGTGTGATCGACGCCAGCGAAGCAATCAAGGATGGCGCGATATGGGCAGGTTTTTCAAGGAGTTTCGCGAAAGACTCGATCTCTTCGAGGATGATTTCGCCGGCGCCGTCGAGCGCCGCCGCGTTATGCTGCGCTACCGGCTGGAGCGGGGGCGCGCATTCTTTGAAGACGCGACGGTGAAGGCGCAGCGGCAAGCGAGAAAATCGACCGTCGCCTCGCTGGGCCAGACCTATCTAAGAAACCTGGTCGCGGCGCCGTTTATCTACGGGCTCATCTTCCCGCTTGCGGCGCTCGATCTTTTTGCGACGGTTTACCAGGCCGTCGCGTTCCGGCTATGGGACATTCCCCGCGTTTCAAGGCGCGATTACGTCATTCTCGACCGCCATCGGCTCGCCTATCTGAACTGGGTCCGAAAGCTGAACTGCCTCTACTGCGGCTATGCGAACGGCGTCCTCGCCTATGTGACGCAGATCGCAAGGCGTACGGAACAATACTGGTGTCCCATCAAACACGCCGTGCGCATCCGCAATGTCGACAGACGATATCTCGACTTCGCCGATTACGGCGACGCCGACAATATCGAAGAAGAGTTCCGGCGTCAGCGCGCCGCGCTGCGCAAGAACGACGAGGCGAGTCGCCGCTGAGGGGGATCGCCGGTTGACGGTTTCCGCCTGTCAGCCGGGGCCGCAACGCGCATCAACCGATGCGGCCGGTTTCCTGCGGTTTCGGCTCCCTCGGCCCCGGCGAGAATTCCACCGTGCGCTGAAGACGGTTTGGCTGAGGGTACATCGTCATGAGATCGAGGACCGCTTCGGGCATGGCGGTGGAGACGGGAATCCCGATGGCCTTCGCGTCTTCGGCCAGGATCGGGTAATCGTGGGTCCACTTCCCCGATGTCAGCGCGTCGATAAGGCGGCGCCGGTCCGCGTCCGGCATGGCTTCGGGCAGGATCCGCTCGACCGTTTCGCGCAGTTGCGCCACGGCCTTGCGCGCGACGTCGGCCCGGATCAGCGTCTTGTCGTCGACCTCGGCGATGGGTTTGTCCTCGACGGCCTTGATGATGGAGACCGCCGGGTCCTGATTGATCTGCGGATCGACGGGCCCAAGCACCGAGTGTTCGCACATTACGACTTCGTCTGCGGCGAGCGCGATCAGCGTGCCGCCCGACATGGCCATGTGCGGCACGAACACCGTGACTTTCGCGGGGTGCGCCCGGATGGCGCGGGCGATCTGCACCGACGCCAGCACAAGACCGCCGGGGGTGTGCAGGACGATGTCGAGCGGCACGTTGTCGTCGGTCATGTGGATGGCGCGCAGGACCTGTTCGGAATCCTGCATGTCGATGTAGCGCATCAGCGGAAAGCCGAGGAGGCTCATGGTTTCCTGGCGATGGATCAGCACGATGACGCGCGATTCGCGCCGGCGTTCGATTTGCGCGATCCTGTTCTGGCGCATCAGTTCGAGCGCCCGGCGCGCGACCACCGGTTGCAGCGCCATGATGATGAACAAAACCCAGATGAATTCGAAACCGGACATATGGAAAACGCGCCCCGATGCGGATGATCTGTCCAGTAGCACAGACCGACCGCGCGGCGAAGGGTGGGGGGCTGGCGCGCCGTTCGGGCGGCCGCATGCTCGCCGGCGGATCGCGCCATGGCGAGCGCTCCTGAACGAAAGCGGGCGGTTCGTCATTGACCTGGCTCAATGATGTCGGCCCGGCGCGGACGCCATAAAGCCCGGACGGCCTAAAGCCTGCACGGCGCGCGCCCCGATACTTGCTCACGGAACGGTTTAAACGGATGCCTGAGATGGATTTTTCTCGCGATCGACAGCGAATGGTGGCGACGCAATTGCGCGCGCGGGGCGTTCGGGACGAAAAGGTGCTCGCCGCCATGGGGGAGGTTCCGCGGGAACAATTCGTGCCCGTCGAGCGCCGGCCAATGGCCTATGACGACGCCCCGCTGCCGATCGGCGAAGGCCAGACGATTTCCCAGCCCTACATCGTCGCCTTCATGATCGAGGCCCTGGCGTTGAAGGGCGGCGAAAAGGCGCTGGAGATCGGCGCCGGCTCCGGCTACGCGGCCGCCGTCCTCGGGCGGATCTGCGGCGACGTCTACGCCGTTGAGCGCATCGAACGGCTCGCCGCCGCCGCGGCGAAAACCCTGCGCGAGACCGGCGTTGAGAACGTCCATGTCCGCTTTGCCGACGGCAGCGGCGGATGGCCCGACCACGCGCCTTACGACGCGATCCTCGTTTCCGCCGGCGCGCCGTCGATCTCCGAAGCGTTGCAGCGTCAACTGGCGGTGGGCGGGCGCATGGTCGTTCCCGTCGGCGACCATCCGCGGGCGCAGGAACTTGTCCGCGTAACCCGCGCGTCGGAAAACGAGTTCGTGCGCGAACGCATCGCGGACGTTCGTTTCGTGCCGCTGATCGGCGAGGCGGGCTGGGCGCGGGACGCGCCCGATATTGCGCAAACGGCCGGCGGCGGCCGGACGCTGTTCCTGAAAAGCCGTCTGTAAACGAACGAAAGCCGTCCGGCGTTCGCCGATCCGGTGCGTGCCCCCCCGGCTTCCCCGATGCTGCGGCGGCGAGCCGTTCGCCTGTCAGGCGTCCTTTAGCAGGAGACGGGCCGCGGGCAGGGCGAGCGCGGCGAGAAACGCGCCCAGTAGCGGCAGGGTCGCATAGGACCCGGTCAGATCGAGCCAGAGGCCGCCGAGGGCGGCGCCGACGCCAATGCCGATGTTGAACGCGCCCTGGTTCATGATCGAAGCGACGCTTTCCAGCGGTCCCGCCATTTTCATCACGAGCAACTGGCACACCGGCACGGCGGCGAAAGAAACCGCGCCCCATGCCAGGATGACCAGGCCTGTCCATATCGGTTGGGAAGCGGAGAAATAGAAAACGACGAGGATCGCCAGTTGGGCGATCAGCAGGCCGAGGATCGCCGTTTTGAGGTTTCCCTTGCCGATGAACCCGCTCGCCAGGCCGCCGATGGTGCTGCCGACGCCGGAAATGAGCAGGTAAACCGGGATCGCGCCGCCTGGCGCATTCGTCACCAGCGTCAGAATGAAGGCGAGATAAGTGAATACGGAGAATACGCATATGGACGAAATGACGCTGACCAGGAGCCCCTTTACGGCCGGGTTATTGATGATCGAGCATATTTCGCTGAACGTGCGGGCGGTCGCGTCCCGCCCGACGGCGTTCGGCAGAAACAGAATGTTCAGCGCCAGCGCCGCGCCGCCAAGGCCCGCGACGAACACGAAAGCGGACCGCCAGCCCAGGGCCTGACCGATCGCCGTTCCGGCGGGAACGCCGATGACATTCGCTGCGGTGATGCAGGTGAACAACAAGGCCACCATTTGCGAGCGGCGCCGGGGCGGGGCGATGACGCCGATGATGACCGCGGCGACGCCGAAATAGCCGGGATGGCTGACCGCCGTGACGATGCGTGCAATGAGCAGCGCTTCGAATGAGCCGGCCACGGCGCAGAAGACGTTGCCGGCGACGAAGAGAATCAGAAACGCGAACAGCATCCGTTTCAGTCCCCGCCCCGCCACGAGAACCGCGCTGAGCGGAGCGGCGGCGACGACGCCGAAGGCGTAGCCGGAGACCAGCAGTCCGGACCGGTCGTTTGCCGCGTTCAGGTCTTGCGCGATGTCGGCGAGCAGCCCGACGATCAGGAATTCCGTACAGCCGATCGCGAAAGCGCCAACCAGGAGGCCGAGACCTTGCAGCCAGAATGCGGCGGACGGCGCTTTCGCGACTTCCGACATGGCTCAGCAATCCCGACGGTTATACAAGCGCTTCGCCTCCGTCGGCGGTTAAGACGGACCCGGTCATGAACGGGTTGACCATGGCCGAAATGATCAGGGAGGAAATCGACTGCGGCGCGCCGATCGCCTTCGCCGGGATCTTTTCGGCGTGCCGCCTGAAAAACGCCGCGCGCTCGTTCTTTTCCATCTGCGTCCAGAGGGCGGTGTCGATGACGCCGGGCGCGACGATGTTGAACCGGACCGGCGCGTGCTCCACCGCCAGGGCTCTGAAAAGACCCTCGATGGCTTGCTGCGACGCCGTCAGCATGGATTTTCCCGCTACGGGGCGCAGACGCAGGCTTCCCGTCACGGCCGTCACGGAGCCGGTCGCGCCGATCCCGGGCAATGCAAGCTGCACCGCCTCGACGAGCGCCCAGAACAGTTTGTCCCAATCGGTTTTCAACGCCGACAGGTCATCGTCCGCGATCCTTCGGTGATCGGTTTTTGCGGCGACGCTCCAGCATAGATGATCGACAGGTCCGGTGAATTCAAAGAAACGCCGTAATGAAGCGGCGTCGGCGACATCGACAGATTGACCGTTTATGTTTTGGCCGATTTCCGATATCGCGCAATCAATTTTTTTTGCGGATCGCGCGCCGATGAAAACCCGGGCGCCCAGGCGCGCCGCCTGTTCCGCGACGCAGCGGCCAATGCCGCTGGAGCCGCCGAGCACCGCCACGCTGGCGCCGTGCAGCGAAAACGGATGATCGTCCGTCGGCGGCGATTTGCGCTCCCCGGCTGTCACCGGCCGTCGCGCCATGAATGCTTCGGCTCGAAGCCGATGAGCTCGTTCGCCTGCCTGTTGGAAATGAAGGCGCCTGTCTCGGCAAGGCCGGGCGGCGGCGTGCGGCCGGGAAACCGCAAACGGAACAAGTCGGCGATATCGCAGTCCATGACCGTGTCGGGCGCGGAGATGAACATGTTCGTCACGCCGGGCGGGCGCCGCTCGACCGCCAGCCGGCAGGCGCGCGCCACATCGCGCGCGTCGATATAGGACCACATGTGCCACCGGCGAATATCCGGGTCGTGATGATAGCGCGAATAGGCGGCGTAGTCCTTGGGGTCCTCGATCAGGGGCGCCCTCAGGCCGACGACGCAGCCGCCGCTTGTCGCGACATGGCCGGCAAGATACTCGGTGACCGCCTTGGACAAAGCATAGGCCGACGCCGGCTGGACGAGGGTTTCCCGGCCGAGGGGAACCGGAATGTCGGCGTCGTCGCCGAAAAACTGTTCCGCGACCGCGGCGCTCGACAGCCAGACCACGGTGTCGACGCCGAGGATGCCGGCGGCGCGGAAGACATTGTAGTTGATCGACACGTTCTCGATGAAGGTGTCGGTCGGCGGTCTCAATCCGGGCAACGCGACATTGGCGAGGTGCACGACGGCGCTTGCGCCTTCGAACGCCTCGATGGTTTCGCCCAGAGAGGTCAGGTCGGCGCGAACGCCCCTGATGTCGCCGGCGGCGCTGGACCTGATGTCTTCATTCCGGTCGACGCCGTAAACCTCGTAACCGTGATTGCCGAATTCTTCGATGACGAACGGGCCGGTCTTTCCAGCGCTTCCTGTAACGACGATCTTGTCCATATGTTTCCTCTTGTTTGTGCGTCTAGAAGTTAAGGACTTCCGTATCGAGATATTCCTGCGGGATGTGGGCGGTGTCGCCGAGCGTCGCCCCGGTCATGCGGTTGTTCTCGAAAGTAAAGGTTGTGATCGACCCGGTCGGGATGCCGGAAACTTCCCTGTACTGCTCCAGCGGCAAGGCCGTATAGAAACAATACAAAAGACGGATGACGCCCTTGTGGGTGAACAGCAGGATATGGTCGTGCTTGCGGAAATACTCGCCCACGGCCTCGGCCGCCCGCTCCAGCGCGTTCTGCGCCGTTTCCCCGCCCGGCGGCGCATGCCGGGACGGGTCTTTAAGCCAACGCTCGTAAGCCTTGGTGTTTTTCAGGCTCGAAGGCGGCTGTCCCTCCCAGTCTCCGTACGAGATTTCCCTGAGCCTGGCGTCGGTGACAACGGGCAGGCGCAAGCGACCGGAAACGGCCATGGCCGTTTGCAGGGCCCGTTTCAGGGGGCTTGAGACGATGACGTCGGCGCTGTCTATGCCGGCGGCGTTCCCGACCGAGCGGGCGATTTCCATGCCTGCGGATGTCAGCGCCGGGTTCGACGAGCCGCAGTAAAGGCTGTCGCGGGTATAGGAGGTCGGGCCGTGGCGGACGATCGTCAGGGTTGTGAATGTCATCAGTTCACCAATCTATCCGGGGGCGCACGGGTTTCGCTGGCCGCGCCAGTCGCCGGGAAACGCTTCCAGTATTTTTCGGCGGCAGTCGCTGTCGTCGTATACCTCGCCATAGACCCGCGTTCCGCCTTCCGTCGTGGACGCCCTGACCAGGAGCCACTGCCCGTCGGGATACTCCAGCCTCAATCCGTCCGTACGATCGGCCGCCGCCGATGTCGGGTCCATCCCGAGACGCCGCGCTGCGCCCGCCAGGAAAGCATCGTAGTCGGACGGCGCGAGGGGTTTCCTGACATGGTGCTCGATCCAGTTGAGCCGGTCGGTTCCGAAATGGCGCCGCAGCCGGTCCATTTGTATCGAGAGCGGTTCGCTTGACTGGCTGAAAACGGCCCCGAAAGCGGCGATGACGAGAAACGGGTCGCGGTCGCAACTGAAATCGCCGAGCGCCATGTCGCCCACGCCGCCCGCGGCCACGGCGTGATCTTCGCTGAGCAGGTGATCGGCGATGTTCTTGAAGCCGATGGGCGTGTAGGTCATGGGCCGGTCGAGGGCGCGGGCGAGTTTTTTAAGCAGCGCGCCGGTGGCGACGGTGGCGAACAGCCTGCCCCGGACGTTTGCCGCCAGGTCCCCTGTCGCATGCCATATGATGTAGGCGGCGAGTTCATGGGGGTGAACCAGCCGGCCGAGATCGTCGATGACGTAGATGCGGTCCCCGTCCCCGTCGAGAACGACGCCGAAGGACGCCTTGCGCCGCCTGACCGTGTCCATGGCGCGGATGCGTCTTTCGGGAACCGACGGGTCCGGACCGATTGTATGGAGATCGATCTGCCGGTCGTCGCCCACCGGCAGCGGGGTCCAGCCGAAACGCGCGCAAAGCGTCTGCATCGGCCCGCCGGCCACGCCGCCGAGGCCGTCCACGGCCACGGTCAGTCCCTGTTTTATGCAGTGTCCGAATTGCCGGCCGATGGCGTCGATCCTGTTTTCCATGATCGATTGCGACAGGGCCTTGTCGAAGGCGTCCGCCGGCGCGTCCGCGTGATGCCGAGAAGCGGCAAGATGAGGGCTGCCGGTTTTCAGGATTGCCTTCGCGCGCTCATGGACCGCGGCTTCGACGGCGCTGGCGGGCGGCCGTCCGGGGGGAACTTTCAGTTTCAGCCCGTTCCAGCTCCAGGGATTGTGGCTGGCCGTGACCAGGATCGCCAGGTCGAAACGCCCGACGCTGACGGCCGCGCTGGCGAAGGGCGTGGGAAGATTCGGCGCTACGCCTATTGTTTCGAGCGCCAGGGAGGACGCCGCCGCCTGAACGGCGCGGAGGAAGGCCGGGCTCGACGGGCGGTTGTCGCAACACAGGAGCAGCCGTTTACGCCCGCCGGCGGCGGCGACCGTCTCCTCGCAGGCGGCGACCGCCAGGGCCGCGAGGGTTCGCTCGTCGATCGAGGCGCCGACGACGCCGCGCCAGCCGTCCGCGGTGCGCGGAGGGAGCGCCTCTACCGGGTGTTGGTTCTGATCGTCCATGGCGTTGATCCGGGCGTCACGACAAAAAGGGTGCAATAAACAACGTTAACGGAGGAAAACGGCGTCCATGTTCAGGAATTCGTCGATGTTTTTGAGGCGGGTGCGCGCGCCTTCGGTCTGAACTGCGAAGGCGCCGCTTCGATTGCCGACCACCAGGGCCGTTTCGACCGACAGGCCGGCCTGGAGCCCCAGGACGAAGCCCGCCATGAACGCGTCGCCGGCGCCGACACAGTCGACGACGGGCGCGCTGAACGCGGGCGCTTCGAACCAGTCGCCCTCATACCGCGCCGCCGATCCCGCCTCGCCTTTCGTCACGGCGAGGTTCAGCCCCCTGATCGATTCCGATTGCCGGCCGAGAATGTTGTTGATCATGTCGTGTTCGCCGGAGTTGACGATGAGCCAGTCGATATGGGGCAGGAGGGCGTTCAGCGTTTCCCGGTCCATGTTGACCGATGCGGGGGACCAGACCGTCATCGGACGATGCGCCTGAGCGGACCGGATGTCTGCTATGAACCGGTCAATGACATGCCGGCTGGGGTCGAAGACGATCAGCGCATCGGCGTTGACCGACGCAGCCTGGTCGAGGACGGCGCCGCGGTGGCCGTTATTCGCCCCCCTGTGGAGGAGCAGCCTGTGTTCCTTGCCGCAGACGGGAATGTAGACCGTTCCGGTATTTTCGCCTTCCATCCGCGCGATGAAATCCGTTTTTACACCCCTGTTTTCAAGATGCGACACGGCCATCCGTCCGTAGTCGTCCGTTCCAACGGCGCCGGACACGTAACAGGGCGTCTCCAGGCCGGCGAAGGCTTCGGCGCAATTGCCGGCATGTCCTCCCATCGCGATCCGCGCGCCGCTGACGGTGGCGGCGGTGTCCTGCGCCGGCCATTCGTCCAGGTAAAGCATGATGTCGACATTGATCGACCCCGCCACGAAAACGCGGACTTCCCGGCGGCGGCGGCGCAGCCGCTCCTTCTCGGCGTCGTCAAGCGGCCAGCCGCCGGGCGACGTCCGGGCGTGACGGGCGCGGCGGGTCACGACGGACGGTTTCCGATAACCGCGACGCCGTTGATTTCAACCATGCAGCCGTCTTCCATCAGCTTGGAGACGACCATCGTGCTCGCCGGGTTGACGTCCGACAGCCATCGGTTGCGGACATTCGATACGTCCCTGAAATAATGCTGCTGGGTGACGAATATGTTCAGACAGGTCAGATCGCTTATCCCGCCGCCCGCCTCGGCCAGGATGGCGTTCAGCCGCTGGAAGATGACTTCCGCCTGTCCCGCCGGGTCGTTGGGACACAGAACGCCGCCGTGGGTGTCCGTCGCCACCTGTCCGGTCAGGAACAGCAGCGTGTCGCCGGGCTCAAGCGACACCGCCACGCCCGGGGAATAGCAACCGATCGGTTTGGAATGACTTTTCGGTGTAATGTTTGTCCGTTTCATGTCGAGCCGCCTTCATGTTTTTCCGGGTATGGACCATAAGAGCCTGTCAGCGCCGCAACCTGGATTTCGCGAAGTTCCACCATATCGTCCTGAGACAGAATGAACGAAACAAGCCTTGCAATGTGTTCCGGTTTCAGCGCTTGGGGTCTCGTTCCGGGGCTTGCCTTTTCGTAGCTTCCCTTGAACGACGTATCGACGGCGCCGGGATAAAGCATCGAAACCTTGAGGCCCTTGCCGCGATACTCCTTGCGCAACACATCGAAGAGCGCGCGCATGCCTGTTTTTGACGCGGCGTAGGACGCCCGGCCGGTGAACGGATAAAGGCTGGCGTCGGAACCGACGCCGATGAGCGACTTTTTCCCGCCGAGCAGGAGATAGCCCAGGGTGGCGGAGACGCAGTTGAAGGCGCCGTCGAGGTTCGTCCGCAACTCGTCCCGCCAGTCTTCCAGGGCGATGTCTTCAAAACGTCGCCAGCGCCCGAAGCCCGCATTGACGATGACGGCGTCAATGGCGCTGCGTTCTTTCATCAGCGCGTTCAGGGCCGAATCAACCGCCTGTCTGTCGCCGACATCGACTTTCTGGACCACGTGCGGGATTCTCCGGCTTTGAAAATACCCGCTCAGGCTTTCAAGGTCGGCAGGGGTCCTCGACCAGCAGGCAAGCTCATAACCGTCGCGGGCGAGTTGCTCCGCGATCGCCCGGCCGATGCCTTTGCCGGCCCCGGTGACAAGTGCGAGCGGCGCATCCCCGGTCATGGCGAAAACGCCATCGCCCCGGCCATGTCGACAAGGGCGCGGTCCGGACTGATTTCAGTGCGCTTGCTTACGGCGTCGAATTGCTCGGGAAAGAAGTCCCGGATCACCTGGAATGCAATGTCCACGGACTTTACCGACGCCGACGGCGCCCCGCCGATCGACGTGAGCCAGTCATGGCGCACCAGGCCCTGCTGGATATTGGCGGCGTAATGGCCGGGAAACAGGCGCCTCTTGTTCGCGTGACACGAAAACCGGATATCGTTCAGCAGGCCGGTGTTCTTCAAAAGGAAGACACCGGAACACACCGTGTAAATCCTGGCGCCGAAAGCGACCTGCGCCTTGATAAAGTCGTCATAGGCGCCCGTGTCCGCAAGGTCGGTCGCGGCCCTGCCGCCGGGAATGATGACGGCGTCGTACGCGCCCTCGGGTTTTTCCAGGAGGGCGGGGTTGACTGCAAACCCCGCCGCCGTTTCCACGCTGTCGCTGTGGCTTATGCAGGACAGTGTATACGGAAGGCTTTGCCCGTGGCCGGCGTCGAGCTTGGAAAGGATTCCATGGACGCCGAAAAAGTCGAGTTCGTCGACGCCGGGAAAAGTAACAATGCCGATCCTCATGGACCGCCTCCGGGAGTGAAGGAATGGGTTCTAGCGAAGGTCGGCGAAGCTCGCGTCGATGTCCGCGTCGGCGTAGAGCGGGTGTCCGCCGGGGGGCGACTTCAACAGCCGGGCCGCGGCCGGAATAAATCCGTGCATGGCCTTTCGCCGCGCCGCCGCGCCGATGCGGATCAGGTCGATGATGACCCCGGCTGCGTTGCTGGAATCCTGCACTTTCAGTTTGAGATCGATCGAGATGGGCGTTCCGGCCCAGCCGCTGCCCTCGATATTGAGGTAGGCGACCTTGTTGTCGCGAAGATGCGGTATGAAGCCCGCGGAAGGGATCACCTCGACATTCGAAACGTCAACGCCCTCCTGGGCGAGTGCGTTCATTTTCGATTGCTGCTTGGTTCCGCCGTGTTCTCTCAGGTTCATGAAATCGGCATTGCCGCCGAGATTGAGCTGATAGGAGCTGTCCAGCGTAATGCCCCGTTCATTCAGCAGGCCGAGGAGTTCCCGGTGAATGATCGACGTGCCGATATGACTGGCGAGATCGTCGCCGATCAGCGGCGTTTCCTGCGCAACGAACTGTTGCATGATTTCATCGGAACGCGCGACGATCTCCGGCGTGCAGTTGACGAAAGCAACGCCGGCCCGGCAGGCGGCGAGGGCGTAAGCGGTTGCGGCCTCCTGAAGGCCGGTCGGCAGCGAATACAAAAGGACTTCCGCGCTGGAAGACTTCAGGATATCCGCGACCCTGTTGATCTCTCCCTCCTGGTCGCCACCGGGCGCGATCCCGGCGCTCACCTCCAAGGCGAACTCGCTCAAATCCTGTTGCAGGTCGGGATAGTTGTTTTTACCGGCGAAGATGGCGCGCTTCAGCGGCTGGCCGATCTTTTCCGCATCAATATCAAATGCCGCGACAACCTCCACGTGATGCGGGGTCATGCCGCCGATATCGGCCCGCTTGATGCCGACATTCCGGCCGTCGGTTTCATAAAATTTAATGCCTTGACACAGGGCGAGAATATTGTTGCCGACCCCGGCAACCGCCAGTTTAAGCTTGTTGGACACGGTGAAATTCCTCCTAGATAATATAATCGAGGCTTATGAATTCCGGAAAAGCGATTTTGCCTCTTCGATCAGTTTTTGAACTTTGTAAGCGTCTTCCAGAGTCGCATGCGCGGAAGGCTCGTCGATCGACGGGCCGCGCGCCGGTAAAATGAATTGATATGGATTAATTGAAACGTCAGTATAAAGATCCTTGACCGGACGACCTCCCTGAATATCTAGGGAAAACTTGGCCGCGGCGTTGTCGGGATTGATGTCGATCAGGATTTTCCGATTTTCTCCCGATATCGCGATGGTGATGGCGGGGTGGTTGTCCGAGGCCCTGTTGCAGCCGATCCGGGCCTTGAGGGGGCGCGCGGCTGTCTCCAGGTCGATGTCGCAACGGTCGTCCGACGTGCACGGCGCGTCGGCGCCTCGAATGTTGCGTGTTTCATGCACGATGCAAAAGGAGGCTGACGTCACCCGCCAGTCCAGCGGAAATAGAAAGCGCAGCAGGTCGAGCATGTGCGACCCGAGATCCGACAGCGCGCCCTCGCCGGGACCGCCCGTATGCCGCCAGGCCCAGTTGCTGTCGTTGTCGGTCAGGAAATTATGCTTGAATGAAATCGAGATGTCCGACCATTCCGCGGCGTCGCTGTCGCGGATCAGGGACCTCGCCCTGATCAATGCGGGATGGAGCCGCCACTGGAAAGTGACGTGGACCTGCGCCTGGCGTTCCGTATACAGTTTGAACAGGTTTTCCGCCGATGCGGCGCTGTCGGTCAGCGGCTTTTCGCACATGACGGTGACGCCGGCCTTCATGGCTTCCGACAAAAAGGCTTCATGCGTCGCCGGCGGGGAGACGATGCTGACGACGTCGTACCGCCCGGTCCCGATTAGCGCCAGCGGCGCGTCAGTGACGTCGCAATGCTCATGCTCGCGCGCGAGTTCTTCCGCCGCTTTTTTGTTGGCGTGGTAGCCGACGGTCTTCAGGCGGAGACCGTCGGTTTCGCGTATCCAGTTCGCATGCTGACGGCCAAATCCGGCGCCAATCAGCAAGACCTCAAGGGGATCGGAACCAACCGCGTCATGCATGGGAAGCCTCCGCCATCATCACGTTTTCGGCGATCTGATCCATCATCACCGCCGCCGGACGCATGCCCTCCAGAACGAGTTCATGGTCCACCGGGGCGGCGCCTTCTGTTCCCTCCGCCCAGTTGCAGTTGGCGCATATAAGCGCGTACGGAATTTGCAGTTGCTGCGCGAGCGAGGCCTCGGCGCCCGCGGTCATGCCCACGACCCTGTTGCGGTAATCCGCATAAAGAAGCTTGTATGCCGAAATCTCCGCCGCCGTTTCGAAGCAGTCGCCGACCGACTGTATATAAAGACCGTGGTCAATGGTTTTCGCCGATGCGCGCGCCGCCGCGTCGATGAGAACAGCGCGTTCCCTCTTTCCGAACGGTTTGTGCATGGAAGGATGGACCTTTTTCGCCTGCTTGCCGAGGCTGTGGGGAAAGGATGAAAAGCCTCGCGCGATCTGGTCGGGGACGAGAAAAGTCAGCTCGCTGGCGAGGGGGACGGTGCGGTCGATGGCGCCGACCGAATTGAATGCGTAAATGGCGCTGACGCCCATGTGATGCATATGCAGCAGGTGCGCTTCATGGCCTTTCTGGATGATCAGTTCAGCCGGGCCGCGATCGGGCACGTCCCTTGTCGGCCCGTGGCGCGGGATGACCACAATTTCGAGATTGTTGAGCCTGCCGACTGTAAAATACAGTATGGGAACGACCTGATCGCCGACCAGTATTTTCGTGTTTGCGTAGGATTTCGCGTCGTCAAGCGAATCGGTCAACCTGTCGGCCAGTCCGGTTCCGGCGATAATGCCTATTGCCCTGCTGGTCACAATCGTCCTCCCGTTGGCGGGCCGGTAATGCTCGTTTTTTCTGAGCGCCCGATGGTTCTTGATTGTTCGTTCAGATGAAATGTGTGGAGTTTTCGGTCCGTTGGCGCCGCAAGTGTTCCCGGCAAGACGCCCGATCTATTTTGTCGCAATACGTCCGGCAGTCAATAAATAAAATAAAAATGCAGTAAAAAATAGAAAATGACTGTATAAATTTTGTTTTTATCAAGTATTGATTTTGCATCGAATGCGCCGGCGGATCGGCCCCGGATTCAGGCCCGCCCATGCGGGCGCGCGCCGGGCCGGAACGTCCCGCGGCGCGGCCGCCCTCGCAATCCGCGTCAGGTTTCGCTGCAAGAATTACGGTGATTTTTTTTCGAGCGCGCCGTCGCGCACATGGTCGTTGAGGCGCCTGAGAAGGTCGCTTAGGACGGACCAGTCCTCATCGGTCAGGCACGCGCGAAGGCGCTTTTCAACGCCGCGAACCTCGCCCGCCATCGCTGCGTATCGGCGCATGCCTTTCGCCGTCAGATAAAGGTGGCCGACGCGACCGTCCTCCTGGGAGGCTTTGCGGCTTAACAGCTTCATGTCGATCAGGCTTTTCACCGCGCGGCTGACAATGCCCTTGTCCATGGGCGTGACGGCGACGACATCGTTGGCCGTGCGCCCCGGCGCTTCGCCGACCGCGGCGAGCACTCTCCAGTGGGAGAGGTTGAGGCCGTCATGGTCCCTGGCGATGGCCGCGGTGCGCCGGGCGATCCGGTCGGCGAGCAGGGAAATCTGATAGGGCGGAAAGGTTTCCAGCCGAATGACGTCGATTTCCGGTTTGACATTCATGATCCACGCCCATAAAGTTGTAATTGCAACAAGTTGCGTTAAAGACAAGATTGGCGCGAACCGCGCCGCCGATCAAGTCCCGGTCCGGACTCTGGTCGAACCTCCGGCCCCGCTAGCGGGCGACGCGGTTGGGGGGCTGCTGCGGCGGCGAGATGAAAAGACGCGCTGATAAAGACGCAGCGAAACAGACGGCAAAAGACACGACGCAGCGCGGCAGCGCAAAGGAGGCGAGGATGGCTGACTTGTTTGACAACCCGATGGGACTGGACGGCTTCGAGTTCGTGGAGTTCGCCGCGCCGGAACGCGGCATGCTGGAAAGCGTGTTTGAGAAAATCGGATTCGCCCATGTCGCCCGCCATCGCTCCAAGGATGTCGATCTGTGGCGCCAGGGGGACGTCAATTTCATCATCAATTACGAGCCCAAGTCACATGCTTTCTATTATGCGCAGGAGCACGGACCGTCCGCCTGCGGCATGGCGTTTCGCGTGCGCGACGCCAAAAAGGCCTACGCCATGGCGATCGAGAACGGCGCGCAGCCGATGGAGACGCCGACCGGCCCGATGGAGCTGCGCCTGCCCGCGATCAAAGGCATTGGCGGCGCCCTGTTGTACCTCATCGACCGTTATGAAGAAGGCGCGTCGATCTACGACATCGATTTTGAGTATCTGGAAGGCGTCGACCGCCATCCGGAGGGGTGCGGTTTCAAGGTAATCGACCACCTCACGCACAATGTGTACCGCGGCCGGATGGATTACTGGGCCGACTATTACGAGCGTCTCTTCAACTTCCGCGAAATCCGGTATTTCGATATCAAGGGCGAGTACACCGGGCTGTTGTCCCGCGCGATGACGGCGCCTGACGGAAAGATCCGCATCCCCCTTAACGAGGAGGGCGCCGGCGGCAAGGGCCAGATCGAGGAATTCCTGATGCAGTATAACGGCGAGGGCATTCAGCACATCGCCTTTTCCTGCGACGACCTCATCGCCTGCTGGGACCGGCTGAAGGAGCGCGGCGTTCCTTTCATGACGGCGCCGCCGGACACCTATTACGCGATGCTCGAAGAACGCCTGCCGGGCCATGGCGAGCCTGTCGCGGAGCTGCAACAGCGCGGCATTCTCCTGGACGGTTCGACGGAAGACGGCGATCCGCGGCTGTTGCTGCAGATTTTTTCCGAAACCCTGGTGGGGCCGATCTTTTTCGAGTTTATCCAGCGCAAGAAAGACGACGGCTTCGGCGAGGGCAACTTCAAGGCGCTGTTCGAATCGATCGAACGCGATCAGCTCGCCCGCGGCGTTTTCAGCGAAGACGCGGCGAAAGCGTAAGGGAGGCCGGGCCGATGACGGTCAAGATAAAGCGCATCCACCACGTCGCCTATCGCTGCAAGGACGCCAAGGAGACGGTCGAGTTCTACCAGCGCGTTCTCAACATGGATTTTCAGCTTGCGATCGCTGAAAACGAAGTGCCGTCGACGAAAGACCCCGATCCTTACATGCATGTCTTTCTCGACGCCGGCATGGGCAACGTGCTGGCGTTCTTCGAATTGCCGACGCGCGAGCCCATGGATCGCGACCGCAACACGCCGGAATGGGTTCAGCACATCGCCTTTGAGGTGGAGGATGTCGACGCGCTGACGGCGGCCAAGCAACGGGTGGAGGCCGAGGGGCTCGACGTTGTCGGGCCGACCAATCACGGCATCTTCAAGTCGATCTATTTTTTCGATCCGAACGGCCACCGCATCGAACTCGCTGCCAATACGGGCGCCCCGGAACAGTTAGAACGGCTTCGCGAAGCGGCTCCGGCCATGCTCGAAGAGTGGTCGCGCACAAGGCGCGCGCCGCGCCATGCGGCGTGGCTGCACGAGGACGCCTGAGATCCGCGCGCGGGCGCCGTCGGCTGAACGTCAGACCGCGGGTCAGGCAAGCCGGTCGAGGGCGTCGAGGAGCGCCCCCGCGACCCGCGCCGGCGCCTCCAGTTGCGGCAGGTGCCCCAGCCCGTCCAGCGTAACGAAATCATCCGTTCCGATCCGGTCCTTCAGGGCCAGGCCGCGCTCGAGCGGAATCCACGGATCGCACTCTCCCCAGAGGATCGCTGCGGGACAGCGGATGTCGCCGAGCATAGGTTCGACTTCAGCCGTATACCGCTCATCGGCCTGCGCGAACTGGCGGTAGAAACTGACGCGGCCCGCATCGGAAAGCCAGGGGTCGACAAGCGCTTCCAGGTCGTCTTCGGGCAGCTCATTAACGAGGGCGCCGCGGATATAGGCGCGCACGACCGCCTCGTGAATATGCGGCGGCAGGCCGGCGAAGGCGTCCACATGCCGTCCCACATGGTCGAAGAAGTCCGATCCCCACGGGCGCAGGGCGACGACGTTCATCAGCACGTACCGGGAGAAGTCGAGGCCGCCGAGCAGATGCGCGCGCAGGGTCGCCGCGCCGCCGAAATCATGCGCGACGACGGCCGGCCGGTCGAGGCCCCAATGGGCCGCCATTTCCAGGAACACCTCCCCTTGCACGTCGAGCGACGTCGCCTGCGCCGGGTCCATGGACGAGCGGCCGTAGCCGGGCATGTCGTACCAGTGGACCGTGTAGCGTTTGGCAAGCTCGGGGACGACGCGCCGCCAGGCGTAGGATGACCAGGGCCAGCCATGCGCGAGCACGAGGTCGGGGCCGCGTCCGACCGACCCGGCGGCGACGCGCCCGGCCGATGTCTCCGCCATCGATGTCAACGCCCATGATGTCATCCGTTCGCCTCCCATGGTTCCTGCGCCATTGTCGTTTCACCATCGATCCGCCGCGCCCGGTTGCGGTTCCGCCCAGCCTGACGCGTCTTGCGCGCCTGCCGGTCTTTTGCCGCCGGCGCGTCAGTCCGTCAGCCGGCCGATCGCGCCCACATCCAGCACCGGCGCGGCGTCCAGCGCCTCGGCGTCGAGCAGGGCCGCAGTGCGCTCCAGCGCCGCCACGAGAAACGACTGCTCCCAGCTTTCGAGCTTGCCGAAGCCGTTTTCGAAGCGCGCCTGCAGGCTGTCCGGCGCATCGCGCAGGGTCGCCGCGCCGTCTCCCGTCAGTTCGACGCAGACCCGGCGCTTGTCGGTCTCGTCGCGGCGGCGGCGGGCAAGGCCGCGCTGTTCGAGCTTGTCGATCAGGGCGGTAACCGTCGCCTGGCTCAGCGAGACTTCTTTCGCCAGAAAGCTCGGCGTGGCGCCCGGAACATTGGTGATGATCTGCATCAGGATCAGCTGCGACGGCGTCAGGCCGCACTGTTTCGCGAGGGCGCGCGAGCTTAGCTCCGTTGCGCGGAGGATTTGCCGCAGCGCGATCAGCGCAGGTTCCAGGCGTTCGGTCATGTCACGGCCAGCCCGAGGTTGTGAGAGCCATAGCGGTTGAACGGGGTCCGTCACGCCGTTGCGGCGCGTTTCGGATTTTCCGTTATTAAGCCGCGATAAAGGCTGAAGCAACATGCAAGCAGCACCAGCGTGAACGGCAGTCCGGCGGTGATCGCCCCGGACTGGAGCGAGGTCAGCGCCGCCGACCCGCCGCCGACCAAAAGGACGATCGCCGTCAGCCCCTCCATGGTCGCCCAGAAAATGCGCTGCGGCACGGGCGCGTGAAGCTTGCCGCCCGCCGTGATGGTGTCGATCACCAGGGAGCCGGAATCCGAGGAGGTGACGAAGAAGACCAGGAGCAGCGTAATGGCGAGCAGGGAGGAAACGGTCGCGAAGGGCAGGTTTTCCAGCATCTGAAACAGGACGAGGGATACGTCCGAAATGCCGTCCGGCAGCGAGCCGACATTGTTTTCCACCTGTTCGATCGCGACCACGCCGAAAGATGAAAACCAGATCACCGCGACGATGACCGGGATGACCAGGACCGCCGTGAGGAACTCGCGGATGGTCCGGCCCCGCGACACCCGGGCGATGAACATGCCGACAAAGGGCGACCAGGAAATCCACCACGCCCAGTAGAACACGGTCCAGCCGTGGAACCATTCCGTATCCTCGCGGCCGATCCAGTTGCTGAGCCGCGCGGCGTCCGTGACATAGGCGATCGCGTTCGGCGCGTAGCTTTTGAGAATGTCGGCGGTGGGGCCGGCGACGACGACGAAGATCAGCAGGCAGATCGCGATGACGATGTTGATGTTGCTGAGCACCTTGATGCCGCCGTCGAGGCCGCGCACGACGGAGAAAATCGCCAGCGAGGTGATGCCCGCGACCAGCGTGATCTGAGTTCCCAGGCCGCCGTCGATCCCGAACAGGAAGGTCAGTCCGCTCGCCGCCTGTTTCGCGCCGAGGCCGAGCGAGGTGGCGAGGCCGAACAGAGTCGCGACGACAGCGACGAGGTCGATAAGGTGTCCCGGCCAGCCCCACACCCGCTCGCCGAGGATCGGATAGAACGCCGAGCGGATCGTCAGCGGCAGGCCCTTGTTGAAGGTGAAGAATGCAAGCGACAGGCCGACAACGGCGTAAACCGCCCAGGGCGTCACTCCCCAGTGGAAGATCGTCGCGCTGAAGGCGAGGCGGCGCGCTTCCGGCGTCAGCGCCTCGACATCGAGCGGCGTGCCGAACCAGTCCGTGTAATACGCCATCGGTTCGGCTGCGCCGTAAAAGATCATGCCGATGCCGACGCCGGCGGAAAACAGCATGGACAGCCAGGACTTGGTTGAGAATTCGGGCCGCGCGTCGGGGCCGCCAAGGCGGATGCGCCCGAGCGGCGACACGCCGATGGCGATGCAGAAGAAAATAGCCACGTTGGTGGTGATGACGAACAGCCAGTCGAAACGGTTGAGCGTGAAGTCGCGCGCCCCGTTGAGCAGAACGCCCGCCGTGTCCGGAAACGCGAGCGCGCCGATGACGAAGGACAGGATTGCCGCCGCGCTGACGAAGAAAACGGGATTGTGCAGATCGAGGCCGAGGAAATCCACGTTGTCCTGGCCCGTCTCGTAATCCGTATCGTAGACCGATTCCGGCGGCGCAAGCTCTTCTGGCAGTTTCTGGTCCTGGTTCGTCACGCGCGGTGCTCCGTAAGCGTCGGGCCAAGGGCGGCTTTCAGCGGGTCGAGATAAGGCTCGAAAGGCCGCCACTGATCGACGCCGGCTCTGTTGATGGGTTTGCGGACCTGTTCCGAACTGGCGGTGCGCACGGAGCGGTCGGTCTTGTGGAATTCCAGGCAGGCGCGCTCGAAGGGCAGGCCGCAGAAATCGAGGATGCGGCGCACCTGGGTTTCCAGGTCGTCGAGAACGTCTTCATGCTGAACGCGCAGGATCTGTCCCGGCAGCGCTGCGTCCCAGTGGCGCATCAGCGCAACGTAATCGCGATAGTACTGGCCGATTTCCTTCAGGCCGTAGGTGAACTCCTGGCCCTCGGCGAACAACTGCTTGAAGCCGGAAAAACAGCACGCCATGGGCTCGCGCCGCGCGTCGATGATCTTGGCGTTGGGCAGGATGAGCCGGATCAGCGCGATATGCCGGAAATTGTTGGGCATCTTGTCGGTGAAGAAAGGCGCGCCGGCGCGATGAATGCGCGTCTCGGCGATATACTGTTCGCCCATTGCCCGCAGCGTGTCCGCCCCGAGGTCTTTCAGCGTCGCGGGATATTGCGATTTCCCGGCGCGCCGGTCGCGCCCGCGCAGGCGCTGGGACAGGCTCAGGATATTCGGCAGTTCGAGCGTTCCGTCGACCTGGGAGTGAGAGGCGAGGATCTGCTCAAGCAGGGTCGAGCCCGCGCGCGGCAGGCCGACGATGAAGATCGGATCCGGCGCGTCATGACCCGCGCCCTTGCGCGCCTCGAACAGATCCGGTCCGCAATGGGCGATCTGCGCCGCCAGCTCGGCGGTCATCTGGTCGGCGTCGTACCGGCTCTGGGCGCGTTTCAGCGCGTTGCCGCGGTCGTAATAGGCGAAGGCGCGCTCGAACGCGCCGTGGTCTTCGTGCGCCTTGCCCAGCGCGAAGCAAAGCTGCACCCGGTCCGCGTTGGCGATGTCGCGCCTGGCTTCGGCGGCGGTCATGGCCTCGATTTCATCATCCCCAAAACGATAGGTCTTGAGATTGGCGAGGGAAAAATAGGCGTCGCCGTGCCCCGGCCTGGCCTTGCAGGCGCGGCGGTAGGATGCGACGGCGTCCTCGGTCCTGCCATAGGTTTTCAGCGCGTGACCGCGCGAGGTCAGCGTCGCCGGATCGTCCGGAAGGGTTTCGAGGATGCGGTCGAACAGGCTGAGCGCTCCTTCGAAATCGCCGGTTTGCAGCCGCTCGATCGCGTAGCATGACTGGAAAACGGGATTGTCCGGGTCCGTATCGTAAAGTATTTTCGCTTGCGCCAGGGCGGCCGCGAATTTTTGCCGCTTGCGCAGCGTCTGGACATAGTCCAGGCGCGCCTGGATGTTGTCGGGCTCGAATTCCAGCGCGCTTTCAAGCAGGAAATCGGCGTCTTCAAGAACGCCGAGCCGCACGCCGATATCGGCCAGCAGCCGCATCGCTTCGACATGGTGCGGCGTGTTCTGCAGAAACGCCCGGCACAGCGCTTCCGCCTTGAGCAGCTTGCCCTCATGGATGAAGTTCGACACCGTCAGCAGCTCTTTCGGCAGGGCCGCGAGGCGGTCCGCCTGCGCCGCCGCGCGCCGCGCTTCCGCGCGGCGTCCCGCCCGGGACAGTAGATCCGCTTGCGCCCGCCAGCTTGCGATCAGCGCGGGGTTGGCGCGGCAGGCGAGGTCGTAGGCGCGCAGCGCCGCCTGCGCCTCGCCGCGCGCCTTGAAAAGATGTCCCTGCTCCTGATAGGCGCGGCCGAATTCCGGCGCCGCGCCGAGCAGTATGCTGAGCGTTTGCGCCGCATCATCATAACGCTTCAGGTAGCGCAGGCAGACCGCCCTGACATAGAGCGCGTCGATATTGTCCGGATTGTCTGCGAGCGGCCCGGCGACGGCGTCGAGGGCGTCTTCAAAGCGGTTCCGGTACATCAGGGCCTGCGCCGTTTTCAGCGCCTCGTCGATGCCCCCGTCTTTTGTGCGCCCATCTTTTGCGCGCCCGTCTTTTGGATCGCTGTCCGACGCGGGCGCGTCGTTCGCCGGCGGACTGTCCGCGGGTCTTCCGTGCGCCGGTGGGCGATCATCCTGTTTTCCGTCCGCCGTCATTGCAGGCATCACGATCCTGTGACTTGCTTCCCGAAGTCCGAAAAGGCGCCCCCTGGCCGGGGACGCCTTTTCAACGCCTTGAATGGTGTCGTCGGTGCGGTTAATACCGCACGCTGACGCGCACTCCAACCGTCCGTGGTCGGATCACCAGGACGCGCTCGCGGTCGAACACGAAGTTGTTCGCAAGCTCGCCATAGGTGTTGTTGAGGTTCTCGCCGAAAATTTCCGCCGACCAGCGGTCGGTGGCGACGCCGGCGGTGAGGCCGACCGTCGTGTAACTGTCCACCGGCGCGGCGTTGATTTCGATGATGTCGCTGCGGCTCGACCCGGAATACACCACCTGCGGCATGACATGCGCCGTCATTTCGGTGTTCAGGCTCCACTCGTACCGGGCCCGGAGATTGCCCTGGAAATTCGGCGCGAACGCCAGTTCCGATCCCGAGACCACGTCGCCGGTTGGCGTCAGCACGTCCGTGATTTCCGTTTCCAGGACCGAGAACGCGCCGGCCACGGTCAGGCCGGGGACAGCCGACGGCGCGAGGATGAAATCGCCTTCAACGCCGTAGATTTCCGCGTTCGCCGCGTTGTCGGAGAAGAAAAGGTTGGTGATCGACGGATCGAAGATCGTCGTCTGCAGTCGGTCAACCTCGACGAAGAAAGCATTGCCGTTAAACTGAAGCTGGTTGTCGAAAAGGTTCGTTTTCCAGCCGATCTCGTAATTCGTCACTTCGTCCGTATCGATCGCGAAAGGCACGGTGAAGCCGTCCGGACCCTGCGCGCCGCCGGGGCGGTTGAGAAGGCCGGGGCGGAATCCTTCCGAATAGGTGGCGTATAGCAGGACGCCGTCCGTCGGCGTCCAGCTCACATTGCCCTTGAAAATAAATCCGTCCGTAGACGCAGTATCCGGCGCGCTCAGGGCGTTGAAGATCTGCGCCGCCTGCGCGTCGGTCAGGTCCGGATCGATCGCCTGGATGTCGGCGATGCTCTGTCCCTGGGTGTAGGTGATCTGGCGGCTGAGGTCGCAGGTGCCGCGGAAGGTGAATTCTCCATCGCCGTTGTAGAGATCGCTGATGTCCGTGCCGAAGGCGTTTTCGTCGACCCCGGAGCTGTTGCAGAACGAGGAGTTGGCGCCGCCCTCGAAATCGACCTCGATATCGTAATAGCGCGTGCCGAAGGTCAGCGTCAGCGTATCCGGGATGAGGTCGAAGTTCACTTCGCCGAAAAAGCCGAGTTGCTCGTCGGTGCGCTTGATGTCGTTGCGGAAGATCACGCCCGGCGGGAACGGTCCCGGATCGGAAGCGAAACCGGTGGTGAAGGGGAAGTTCGGCGGAAAGCCTTGCTGCCCGAACAGGTCGATCTGGTCGAAACCGGTAGTGTAAGTAAAGTCGTTGCGTTCGGTCAGCTCCATGTCGCTGTAGAACGCGCCGAAGGTGGCGCGCAGGCGATATTCCGACGGCGTGTTGAAACGCAGCTCGTGCGTGAAGATCTGGGTTTCGGTCGTCGAGCGAACGAAGCCGTCCGGGGCCTGACAGGTTCCGCTCGGCGCGTCGGCGCCGGGATAGGTGACGGACCCGTCGCAGATATAATAGGGCAGGTACTGACCGATGAACAGGTAGTCCGCGTAATCGACTGTCTGATCGGTGTCGCGGTCAGTATAGGCGCCGGTGTAGACCGCTTCCAGGGCGCCGAGGCGGCCTTCCAGCGTCCAGCTCGTGTTATTGAAGTCGTCTTCCAGCTCGTCGCCGGCGAAGCGCTGGATCTCGTATTCGTCAAGCTCCGGGTCGGCGAAGAACACGCCTTCCGTTTCAAGGCTCTGGCGCGCATGGGCGACCGTCAGCGTCCAGTCGTCGTTGATGGCGTAAAGGGCGCTGATGCGGAACCGGCATAGCTTGCGTCGTTGAAATCGTCTTCGACCAGGGCGCCGTTGTTCGCCTGGAGGAAATTGACCCCCGACAGATCGGCGAGGTCGGGGTTGGCCCCCGGGTCCGCCGCGAGATTGTCGGCGACCTGGCTCTCGGACTGGAAGCCGTCCCGCGCGCGCGAGACCGGCACGCCGTTGCGGCGAACGGTTCCCGCGCTGCGGAAGCGCGCGCTTTCAGACGCATCGCGCGTTCCCGGCACGTTGTCGATGTATCCTCCGCGCTCGTCGGTATAGGCGACGCCGCGCAGCGCGAGGTTTTCCGTAACCGGAATGTTGATGATGCCTTCGACCTTGTTGCTCATCTCCCCGCCCTCGGTGAAGGAGACGCCGGCGTTGGCGATGGCCTCGAACTCGCCGAGCTTCGGCTTGTTCGTGATCAGGCGGATCGTGCCGGCCTGGGAGCTTGCGCCGAACAGCGTGCCCTGCGGGCCGGGCAGGACTTCCACCCGCTCGAGGTCGACGGCGTAGACGTCGAGGTTGCGGCCCGGCTGGGCGAGCGGCTGCTCGTCAAGATAGAGCGCCACGTTCGGCGCTAGGCCTGCGACGCCCGCCACGGTCAGGTTCGGCGTCGTCGAGGCGAGACCGCGGATATAGATCGTGTTCTGTCCCGGTCCGCCGCCGCCTGCGGTCACGCCCGGCAACTGGACCAGATAATCGGTGAAGTTGTCGACGTTCAGTTCGTCAAGCTGCTGACCGCCAAGCGCCTGGACCGCCACTGGAATGTCCTGGGCGTTCTCCGCGCGCTTGGTGGCGGTGACGACGATCTGGTCCACTTCCGCGAGAGCGGTCGAAAACAGCGCTGTTGTAACGGCGATCGCAGATGCGCCGATCATATGCTTTTTCACAGGTTTTGCCCCTCGTTCTGTATTGCCTGCGTCCGCTCAAGCCTGTTGCGGGTCGAGAATGCGTTTTGCGGACGTCGCGCTGCGGCGCGGCATGCCTCGACCGGCTATGGGTAATGGCTGGCTTATAGCAAATAATTAGAAAAACGAAATAGTACCCGCAGAAAATCTGTCAGATGCGCCCTCGCATTCGCGTGAAAATTAAATAAACAAATAAAATCAATCTGTTGCCCGAAAATCGACGGCGCCGTTTGATTCGAAAATCAAATCATTGAGCGCCCCCGCTTCGTTGGGTCGCACGCCTCTGCCGGCCTTGCTCGCCCCAACACGCCTACCGCCGTGTGCGCCTGTCGCCGCCTCGCATGGGAAACCCGGTCATGGTTGCGCCCCGGCAAACCGCAACGCCGCCCGGAACAGGGCGGCGCGCGGCGTTCTTTCTCGTATGGGCTCGTATGGGGCGTTGGCGCGGGCTCGCGGCGCGGCTCAGCCGGTAAGCGGTCCGCCGATGGGCCCGCCGTCCTTGCGCCGGACGGCGACGACCGCCGGGCGGGGCGGGGCGGCGTCGTCGAAATCCGGCCAGCGCGTCGTCGGGGCCTCGAACGTCGCGCCGCGCCCGTCCCCCGGATGCTGCACGGACAAGAACAGGGTCGCGCCGTCGGCGGCGAAGCGCGGGCCGCAGACTTCCGCGCCGATCGGCGCCCGAAAGAAAGCGCGCCCCGCGCCGCGCCGCGCGCCATCCGTTTCGATCGCCCAGAGCCCGTCCGCCGCGCCGGTGCTCCGGTTGCCGTCGGTCGCCACCCACAGCCGGCCGAACGGGTCGACCGCGCAATTGTCCGGCGCGCCGAACCATCCGTTCTCGGAGGTCAGCGGATTCCACATCGCGCCGAATTCCGGTTTGTCCGGGTCTCCGCATTTTATCAGGATTTCCCAGCGCGAGCGGGTCGCGGCGAAATCGCCGTCCGGCTCGGTTATCTCGATAATGTGGCCGAAGAGGTTCTCCGCCCGCGGATTGGCGGCGTCGGTCTGATCGGCCGTGCGCTGACTGTTATTGGTGAGCATGACCCATACGCGCCCGCCCTTGGGGTCGGCTTCCACATCTTCCGGCCGGTCCATCGGCGTCGCGCCCAGAAGGTCGGCCGCGCGCCGCGTCTCGATCAGGACCTCGCCCTGTGACGCGAAGCCGTTTTCCGGCGTCAACGGACCTTTCCCGAAAACCAGCGGCATCCACTCAAGCGTTCCGTCGTCCTCAAATCGCGCGACGTAAAGGGTTCCCTCGTCGAGCAGGGAGAGGTTAGCCTCGCGGTCCCCCTCGTCATAGGCCCGCGCCGAGACGAATTTGTAGACATAGTCGAAGCGTTGATCGTCGCCCATATAGATGACGACGCGGCCGTCGGGCGCGAGGACGGTTTCCGCGCCTTCATGTTTGAACCGGCCGAGGGCCGTACGCTTTTTCGGCGTCGAGGCGGGATTGAGAATATCCACCTCCACCACCCATCCGAAGCGGTTGGGTTCGTTCGGCTCCGCCGCGACGTTGAACCGGTCGACGTGGCGGCCCCATTGATACCCCCCGCCCGGCAGGCCGTAGCGCCCGTAATTCTCTGCTTCCGGATGGTCTTCCGGCAGCGCGCCGAGGAAATAGGCGTTGAAGTTCTCTTCCGCCATCAGATAGGAGCCCCAGGGCGTGACCCCGCCGGCGCAGTTATTGACGGTGCCGGTCACGGCGCGCCCGGTCGGGTCCGCGCCGGTGCGCAGGCGCGGATGTCCCGCCGCGGGGCCGGTGATTTCCATTGCCGTGTCTCCGGCGGTGATGCGTCGATTATAGGTCGAGTCCAGCACCGGCGCCCACTTGCCGTTCCGTTGCGCGATTTCGACGACCGTTCCTCCGTGCGCGGCCATTTCCGTTTCGCAGCGCTCGCGCGTCATGCTCTCCGGATAGTCGGCGGCGAGCCCCGGCTGCATCAGCAAGGTCGAAACATATTCATGGTTGACGCAGAGAATGCCCCGCGCTTCCTCGCCGTCGCGCGGCGCCAGGGGCCAGAATCCGATGAAATCGTTGTTGTAGCCGAATTGGCGGCGCTGGGCGTCGGCGCTTTGCGCCTGCGGGTCAAAGGCGGGCGAATCCGGAAAGAGGGCGTCGCCCCAGCGCAGGAGAATGTCGGCGTCGTAGTCGGCGGGGAGGTGGTGGGTCTCGTCAAGGCCGCGCGCAATCTCCTTGAAGTCGAAGGCCGGCGCCTCCATTGCGGCGCCCCCGTTGTCTCCGGCGGCGTTGCCGGCCGCGTTTCCGCCTAACCCGTCAGCGGCCCCGTCGCGGCCGCACGCCGCCAGGGCAAGCCCGGAGGCCGCCGCCATGCCGCTGACGAAACCGCGCCGTGTCAGGCGCGAAGCAATGATGTCGCCGATCGTCCGGGCGCCCGCCAATGCTCTCGGGTTGCTGGGCGTGTTGTCGTCGTCTTGCATGCTCTTCGGCCTCTCTGTTCGCAATTCTGCTGGGTTCGTCTTCGTGCAGGGTTCGGAATTGTGCTGGCAATCTTTACGCTACGCTGTCGAAGTGGCGCGCCTGTGACAGCAATCGCAAAGGTTTTTCAAGGGCGCGCATTTGCCTGGAATCGGTCCTGTCTCTCTTTTATTAGGCGGCTGGCTTTTTCAGCGCGGCAAAGAAAAGCGCGGCGGTGGATTTTTCAGGTCTGTTATAATATAACGCCTTTCCTGACAATATGAATCGGTTTCGCTTCGGCGAGGGTAAAGCCAGTTTAGGAAGCGACCTGCGGTCATAGGCCGCGGCGTCAAGGCAGGGTGCGTTTGCATGGGGTTTCAAAATAAAGTGGCGTTGATGAATGGGCGCGCGGCGCGTCTCGCCGCGGTGAGCGCGTTTGCATTGCTCGCCGCCTGCGGCGGACAGGGCGAAACGGAACGCGGCGAGATGGGGCAAGGCGAGATGGTGCAAGGCGCGGCGGGCGAGGCCGTGTCCGAGGCCGAGGCGTCGAACCCGCTGCTCGCCCCATGGACGGCCCCTTTTGGCGCGCCCCCCTTCGACGATATCGACAGCGGCCACTTCACGCCGGCGTTCGAGGCGGCCATGCGGGTCCATCGCGACGAAATCGCCGTCATCGCCGCCAATCCCCATGAGCCGACCTTCGACAACACCATCGCCGCGCTGGAGCGGTCCGGCGGCGCCCTGGCGCGGGTGCAGCGCACTTTCTCCGCATACGCCTCATCCGCGACGAATGATGACATCCGCGCCATCCAGCGTGAGATGGCGCCGCGACTCGCCGCGCACCGCAGCGCGATTTTTCTGAACGAAGCCCTGTTCGACCGCATTGACGCGGTCTACCGCAATCTGGAGACCCTGAACCTCGCCGCGGAACAGGCGCGGGTCGTCGAGCGCACGCACACCGCCTTTGTCCGCGCGGGCGCGGAGCTTGACGGCGACGGGCGCGCGCGGCTGGCGGCGATCATCGAGGAACTGGCCGGGCTCTATACGGCCTTCAGCCAGAACGTTCAGAAAGACGCCGAAAGTTTCATGCTGGTCCTCGAAACCGACGCGGACACGGCCGGCCTGCCGGACGTCGCCCTCGGCGCCGCCGCGCAGGCCGCCGCCGAACGCGGCCTTGCGGGCAAGCATGTCGTCACCCTGGCGCGGTCGTCGTTCGAGCCGTTCATGACATTCTCCGAGCGCCGCGACTTGCGCGAGAAACTGTTCCGCGCCTGGACCAATCGCGGCGACAACGGCAACGCTTTCGACAACAAGGAGTCCATCCGCCGGATCCTGGACCTGCGTCTGGAGCGCGCGCGGCTTCTGGGCTACGACAATTTCGCGCAGTACCGCACGGCGAACACCATGGCGGCCACGCCGCAGAACGCCAGGGACCTGCTCGACGAGGTCTGGGCCGGCGCCCTCGCCAAGGCCGAGGCGGAGGCTGAAGAGATCCGCGCGGCGATGGCCGCGGACGGCGCCGAGCATCCGCTGGAGCCCTGGGACTGGTGGCGGTATGCGGAAAAATCCCGCGCCGCCCGCTATGATTTCAACGAGGATGAAGTCAAGGCCTACCTTTCCCTCGACAATGTGCTGAAGGCCCAGTTCGCCGTCGCCAACAGGCTGTTCGGCGTCACTTTCGAGGAGCGCTTCGACATCCCCGTCTATCACCACGATGTTCGGGTGTGGGAAATGAAAGACGCCGGCGGAGCGCATATCGGTCTTTTCTACGGCGATTATTTCGCCCGCCAGGGAAAGCGTTCCGGCGCCTGGATGAGCGCGCTGCGCGTGCAGCACCGGCTCGACGGCGAGGTAACGCCGCTGATCATGAACAACTGCAACTATAACAAGCCCGCGCCCGGCGAGCCGGCGCTGATTACCCTGCGCGAAGCCGAAGTGGTTTTCCATGAGTTCGGTCACGCCCTGCACGGACTGATGTCGGACGTTACCTATCCGTCGATCGCCGGAACGTCGGTCGACTACGATTTCGTGGAATTCCCGGCTCAGATCTACGAACACTGGATGCGGGCGCCCCAGGTGATCGAGGAATTCGCGCTGCATCACGAAACCGGCGAGCCGATGCCGGCGGCGTTGTTGGAAAAAGTCCGCGCGGCGGCGAACGCCAAGTCCGGTTTCGACAATGTTGAGTTCATCGCTTCGGCTTTCGTCGATCTTGCATTGCACCGGATCGAGGATCGGCGCGTCATCGCCGCGCTCGACATCAATCAGTTCGAGGACGACATCCTTGACGCCGCAGGCAAGCCGGACGCCATCGCCATGCGCCATCGCTCGCCGCATTTTCTCCACGCCTTCGCCGGAGAACTCTATGCGGGCGGCTATTACACCTATATGTGGGCCGGCGTGCTCGATAATGACGGCTTCGCCGCGTTTGAAGAGGCGGGCGACATTTTCGATCCCGCTCTCGCCGCTAAGCTTCGCGATTACGTCTACGCCGCCGGCAATTCGCGTCCGGCCATGGACGCGTATATCGGCTTTCGCGGCCGCGCGCCGGAAACCGGGCCGCTGTTGCGCAATCGCGGCCTCGACCGCGGCGAAAAGCCGGAGAGCTGATTTCTCGCCGCGTGTCTACGTCCGGTCTTGATCCGCCCTTGATCCGTTTTTGTTAGGCCGCGCCCTGAAACAGTCGCAACACTAAACAGTCGCAACGAAGCGCGCAGGACCGCCGGCCCGCTCGCTTTTTTATTGATACCCGCTGCGGCGCCCATGGGGCCTGTGCGCATCGTCCTGCGGGCTGAGGATCGAGGGGAGCTGCATCCCGCTTCGCATTCGCCGCCTTTTTGCGGGCGGCGGGTTTTCCGCCGCGTCCTGCATTAAAAGCTTGCGTAAACATACTAACATGATACTCCTAAGACGTCTCCCGCGAATGGCGGCGATCGTGGAGCGCGGCATCCGGGCGATGCGGTCGAGACTGAAGCTGATGTTGGGGCGGCGCACAACCACAAGACCAGAGGGCAAAAGGCAGAGGGCAGGATCGTTGACGGCATTTCTCTACGACGCGGTGCGCACGCCGCGCGGCAAAGGAAAAACAGAAGGCGGGCTTGCATCGATGAAGCCGGAGGAGCTGGTCGCGGCGCTTGTCAACGCGGTCAGGCTGCGCACGGACCGGCGCATGAACCCGGATGCGCTGATCCTCGGCTGCGTCGGGCAGGTCGGCGCGCAGGGCGGCAATATCGCCCTTGTCTCCAAGCTCAAGGCCGGCCTGGCCGACGCCGCCGCCGCCTTTACAATCAACAATTACTGCGTCTCAGGCCTGACGGCGGTGGGCCAGGCGGCCGCCATGACGGCGGCGGGCCAGGCCGAGCGCGTGCTGGCCGGCGGGGTGGAGATGATGTCCCGCGTTCCGTTCATGGGCGACGCCGCGAGCTATTACGAGGACGACGCCCTGCCGACACGCAGCCGGTATCTGCCGGTGGCGCTCGCCGCCGACCGGCTGGCCGAGGACATGGAGATTTCCCGCCGCGAGATGGACGAGGCGGCGCTCCTGTCGCAGGAGCGCGCCGCCGCCGCCGAGGATACGGCGCTTGTCGCCTCGCGCATCGCCGTCAACGGGCTCGACCGCGAGGAATGCGTGCGCCTGACCACGCAGGAAACGCTGAGCGGGCTGGAGCCGGCATTCGCGCCGCTTGCCGCTCAGTATAAGGACATACTCGGCCGGGACATCGATCATCGCCACACCATCGCCCATGCGCCGCCGGTCTGCGACGGCGCCGCGCTCGCGCTCGTGGGGGCGGAAGGGGCGGTGGACGCCCCGCCCCGCGCGCGCATTGTCGCCTGGGCCGAGGCGGGCGGCGATCCGGCGGCGTCCCTGACCGCGGGCTTCGCCGCCATGGAACGCGCGCTCGCGCGCGCCGGTCTTTCCTTGAGCGACATGGACCGTATTGAATTCATGGAGGCCTTCGCCGTCACCATGGCGGCGTTCATCCGCGACTGGAGCCCGGACATGGACAAGGTCAATGTCGGCGGCGGCCACATGGCCAAGGGGCATCCGCTCGGCGCTTCGGGCGGCATCCTTCTGTCGTCTTTGATGGACGCTCTCGACCTGGCGCAAGGGCGGTACGGGCTGGTGGTCGCCGCCGGCGCTTCCGGCATCGGCAGCGCCATGATCGTCGAGCGAATGGGAGGATAAGTTATGTCCGAAAGCGAAAGGCGCGCAGCGCTCATCGAAGAACATGCGCCGCTCCTGGAGCGGGCGATCGAGGCTGTCAGGACACGCGAGAGCTGGAGTCCGTTCAAGGATTCTCCGTCCACGAAAATTCATGGAGCCGAGAAACCCAAAGCCGGCAGGGCGGCGTTCGAGGCGCGCCTGGGCGGGCGGTTCGAGATCGATCAGCCCGGCATTGTCGGCTGGACCGGCGAAGAGGTCTCGCCATTTACCCAGGAGCCCCTCGGGATTGACTATCCGCTCTGCGACCCGCAGGCCCTGATTGGCGCGGCGAAATCGGCCATGGCGGGGTGGGCGAAGGCCGAGCCGGCGTTGCGCACGGCGCTTTGCGTTGAAATGGCCGAGCGCCTATACGACCGTAATTTCGAAATGGCGAACGCGGTCATGCACGTGGCCGGACAAAGCTACACCCAGGCCTATAGCGGTTCCGGTCCCAATGCGCTCGACCGCGGCCTGGAGGCGCTCGCCTATGCGTCGATCGCCATGGACGCGGTTGCCCCGGCGGGGACTTATCATCGCCATTTCGCAGGCGAACGGGTGGCGCTTGAGAAATCCTATGCGATGGTGCCGCGCGGGCTCGGCCTGGTGATCTGCTGCGCGTCGTTTCCAACGTGGAATGCATATCCCGCGATGTTCGCAAGCCTCGCCACGGGCAATCCCGTGATCGTGAAACCGCATCCGATCGCCGTCCTTCCGATGGCGATCGTCGTTGAGACCTGCCGCGAGGTCCTGTCCGACTACGGATTTGATCCCAACCTTGTGACCCTCGCCGTCGACTCCCTCGCCGACCCTGTTGCGGGGGTTTACGTCGACCATCCGGCGGTGCAGATCATCGATTTCACCGGCAGCCCCCGTTACGGCGGACGCCTGGAGCGCACGGTGACTGGAAAACTTCTCTATACGGAAACTGCCGGCGTCAACAGCGTCGTCATGGAGTCCGTCGGCGATCTGCGGGAGGCGGCCCGCGCGGTCGCCCGCGCCACATGCCTTTTCTCGGCGCAAATGTGCACCAGCCCGCAAGTCGTTTACGTTCCGCGGTCCGGCGTACAGACAGCCGACGGTCATGTCGGCTTCGATGCGGTCGCCGAGGCGATCGTGGCCGAAATCGACGCCATCGCCGGCAACCCGAAAATGGCGGCCGGGATCATGGGCGCGGTTCAGGGGGCGGTCAGCCTCGACGTCGTCGCCGAGGCTGAAGCGATGGCGGCCCGCGAGCGGCTTTCGATCCTGCGCCATGCGACGCCCTACGATCATCCCGACTATCCCGATGCGCGCACCCTGACGCCGCTGGTGATCTCGGCGACGCCTGAGGAAAAGGAGATGTATGCGGAGGAACGTTTCGGCCCGGTCCTGTTTATCGTCGCCGCCGAAGACGGCGACGCCGCCGCAGGCGAGGCGGTGGAGCTTGCCCGCACGCGGGGAACGATCGCCTGCTACATGTATTCGACCGACGACGATTTTATCGATCGCTGGGTCGACGCCTATGCCGAAGCGGGCGCCAACCTGACCATCAACCTTACCGGCGCCATGTGGATCAACTTCGCCGCCGCATACAGCGATTATCACGTGACCGGCCTGAATCCCGCGGGCAACGCCTGCCTGACCGACCTTTCCTTCGTCGCGTCGCGCTTTCGCATCGCGCAGCGCCGTCGGCCCATTCCCGACGCCGCATGAGCGCAGCGGTGTACATTGTCGGCGCGTCCATGACCGCCTTCGGCAAGCGGCCGGACGAAACCGTCAAGTCGCTGACCGCGAGCGCCGTCGATGCGGCGTTGAGGGATGCAGGGCTCGAACGGGGCGACATCGAGGCGGCGTGGTTTTCCAATACGCGCCAGCCGATGCTGGAGGGACAGAACACGATCCGTGGGCAGATTGCCCTGCGGGCGGCGGGCGTTTCCGGCATCCCCATCGTTAACGTGGAGAACGCCTGTGCGTCCGGGTCCACGGCCCTGTGGCAGGCCATGGCGGCGATCCGCGCCGGCATGGCGGAGATCGCGCTGGTCGTCGGCGCTGAGAAGATGGCGTATCCGGACCGGCCCGAAAAAGTCGCGGCGGCGTTCGCCGGCGGAGTCGACGTTCACGATCGGCAGTCCGTCCTCGATTACATCGTTTCCATCGGCGGAGAGGAGCCCGGACCGGACCGCAGCCTGTTCATGGACCTTTATGCGGCGCAGGCGCGGGTGCACATGGACCGCTTCGGCACGACGCAGGAAGACTTCGCCCGCGTCGCCGCGAACACCCATCGCCATGGGCAGCATAATCCGAATGCGCAGTATCGCACGCCGTTCACGGTGGACGAGGTGCTGGCCGACAAGCCCGTCGTGTTTCCCTTTACCCGCGCGATGTGCGCGCCGATCAGCGACGGCGCGGCGGCGGCGGTTGTGTGTTCGCAAGGCGCGCTGAAGCGGATCGGCGCGACGCGGGCCGTGCGGGTTCGCGCCTGCGCGCTTGTGAGCACGATTGAGCGGTCCAGGGACGATTACCGGAACCATATCGGTCGGCGCGGCGCCGACGCCGCCTATGCCCAGGCGGGCGTCGCGCCGGATGACGTCGACGTCGTCGAGGTGCACGACGCGACGGCGTTCGCGAGCATTCAGCAGATCGAAAATCTCCGGCTCGCCGGACCGGGCGAGACGGGCGCCCGTCTGCGGGCGGGCGACTTCGCGCTCGGCGGGCGCGCGCCGGTGAACCCGTCCGGCGGTTTGCTCGCCAGGGGGCATCCGGTGGGCGCTACCGGCGTTGCGCAGCTTTATGAACTGACGACGCAGCTTCGCGGCGAGGCCGGCGCGCGGCAGGTCGAGGGCGCGCGCATCGCCATCGCGGAAAACGGCGGCGGATTTCTCGGCGTCGAGGAGGGCGTCACCGCGGTCACGATCCTGGAGCGCGCCGGCGGCGGCGCCGCATGATCGCCATGCGGAACCGTCGGCCGGGCGCGGCAACGCCATAACAGACGCCGCATCAACGGGAGGAAACACCATGATTGTCGTTCCAGCGGACCGCATCGCAGCGTACAAGGAACAAAACTGGTGGGGCGACGTCAGGCTCGACGATCTGTTCCGGACCCATTTGCGCGCCAAGCCGGATGCGCAGGCCTGTGTCGATCCGCTGAATTGCGAGGCCATCGTCGGCAGGGCGCCGCTGCGCCTGACCTGGCGCGAACTGGACGATCTCGTCGCCCGCTACGCGGCCTTGCTGGTCGGCAAAGGCGTCGGCAAGGACGATGCGGTCGTCGTTCAGCTTCCGAACATTATTGAGTTGGGAGCGGTTTATCTCGCCTGCGCGCGTCTCGGCGTGATCGTCAGTCCGGCGCCGGTGCAATATCGGGAAAACGAACTCGCCTATATCGCCGAGCGCGTCAATGCGCGCGCGATCATAACCGCAACGCGGATCGGCAAGCACGATCACGCCGCAATGGCGATGCGCGTCAAGGAGGCGCAGCCCGGCGTCGACTTCGTGCTGACGGTCGGCGCCGAGACGCAGGGCGCGCTCCAGGCCGATGCGGCGCTGGCCGCGCTTCAGCCCGCCGATCTCGTTGCGGCGCAGGCGGCGGCGCAGGCGGCGGACGTTACCGCGGACGACATCTTCACGATCTGCTGGACGTCCGGCACCGAGTCCGCCCCCAAGGGCGTGCCGCGAAGCCATAATGAATGGATCATCATGGGGCAGGGGATCGTCGACGCCGGCGATATCGAGCCGGGCGATCATCTGCTGAACCCGTTTCCCATGGTGAATATGGCCGGCATTTCAACGTCGTTCGTCAGTTGGCTGCTGGTCGGCGGTCTGCTGATCCAGCATCATCCTTTCGATCTTCCGGTTTTCCTTCAGCAGATCCGGGAGGAGAAGGTCGATTATACGGTCGCGCCGCCCGCGGTCCTCAACCTGCTGTTGCAGAACGAAGCGCTTCTGGAGGGGATCGATTTCAGCCGCCTGCAGAATATCGGGTCCGGCTCCGCGCCGCTCTCGGCGTGGATGGTGGGGACGTTCCACGAAAAATATGGCGTGCGGATCACCAATTTCTTCGGCTCCAACGAAGGCGCCTGTTTCACCAGCACATACAAGGACGTGCCGAACGCCGCGGATCGCGCGTCGTATTTTCCCCGCTTCGCCGACGGGTTTGAATGGAACGCGGTCCTGCATGACCGGATTCGGACACGGCTGGTCGATCCCGACACGGAAGAAGAGATCAGCGAGGCCGGGCGTGTCGGCGAGATGCGCATCAAGGGGCCGACGATATTCTCCGGCTATTGGAAGGCGCCCGAGATCACCGACCGCGCCTTCGACCGGGACGGCTGGTTCCGCACCGGCGATCTGTTCAGGATCGCGGGCGACGGCCTTCAATTCTATGAATTTGTCGGCCGTCTGAAAGACATTATCATTCGCGGCGGGATGAATATTTCCTCCGAGGAAATCGAGGGATATCTTCAGGGTCATCCGGCGATCGCCGACGTGGCGCTGGTCGGCGCGCCCGATCCGAATCTGGGCGAACGTCTGTGCGCTTTCGTCGTGTTCAAGTCGGATCACACGGCGGACCTCGAAGCGATCAACCGTTACCTCACGGAAGAAAAGAAAGTCGCCGTGTTCAAACAGATCGAGCGGCTGGAGGCGGTGGACGCGCTTCCGCGCAACCCCGTGGGCAAAATTCTGAAACGCGATTTGAGAAAGCGGTTAAACGATGCATCATGAAGGACTGAAGGGCCTGCGGCTGCCGGTTTTCTGCGCGCCTATGTTTCTCGTGTCGGGGCCTGATCTTGTGGTCGCCGCCTGCAAGGCGGGGGTTCCCGGGGCGTTCCCGTCCACCAATACGCGCTCCATCGAAGAACTTGATCAGTGGATGGACGAAATCGTCGATCGGCTCTCGCCGGGGGACGCGCCGTGGATCATGAACCTTATCACCCATTCCACCTATACGCGGCTTGAGGAGGAGTTGCGGCTTGTCGCGGCGTACAAGCCGGCAGTGGTGATCACGGCCCTTGGCTCGCCGAAGCCGGTGATGGACACCGTCAAGTCCTATGGCGGGCTGGTCTTCGCCGACGTGGTCAATCTCAAACTGGCGAGGAAGGCGGTGGAGGCCGGGGTGGACGGCCTCGCCTGCATCAGCGCCGGCGCCGGCGGGCACACGGGGCACCTCTCGCCGTTTGCTTTCATTTCGGCCATACGCGAATTTTTCGACGGTTTCATCGCCGTCGGCGGCGGCGTTTCAGACGGCGCCGGCGTCGCCGGCGCCATCGCCGCCGGGGCCGACTATGTCTACATGGGAACGCGCTTCCTGCCGACCTTTGAGAGCATGGCGCAGGATGAATACAAGGATATGGTGATTGCGGCGGGAGCGGACGACCTTGTCGTCTCGTCGGCGGTGACGGGCACGCCCGCTTCGTGGCTGAAACCGAGCCTTGCCGCCGCCGGCATCGATCCGGACAATCCGGGAGACGCCGCTGCGCGGGACTATTCGGGCGGCGCGGCGAAACGCTGGCGCGATATCTGGGCCGCCGGGCAGGGCGTCGGGCGCAGCCGCTCAAGGGAGGCCGTCGCCGACGTGGTCGAGGCGCTTGAGCGGGAATTCATGGCGGCAGTCGAGCGTTTCGACCGCATCATCGCGCAATGCTAGCGTCCGCCGCCGTGAGGCTTTTCCGATCAACGTTCAGGGAGCGGCGCAAGTCATGAGCACGCTTCTGAGGGGCGTTCGCGTACTCGATTTCGGCCGTTATATCGCCGGTCCGTTCTGCGCGACGCTGCTCGCCGATCTGGGCGCTGACGTGATCCGCATCGAAAAACCCGCGGGCGGTGAAGACCGGTACACGGTCCCGGTCAGCGCCGACGGCGAAGGCGCGTATCACATCCAGATCGGGCGCAACAAGCGCGGCATGACGCTGGACCCGCGCGCGCCGGAAGGCCGCGAGATCGTCCGCCGTCTCGTCAAGACCGCCGATGTGGTGGTCGCCAACCTTCCGTACCCGGCGCTGGAGAAACTGAGCCTTGATTACGACGCGCTCTGCGCGGTCAGGCCGGACATCATCCTGACCACCGGATCGGCTTTCGGGTCGACCGGTCCTTACGCAACGCGTGGCGGTTTCGACACGGTGGCGCAGGCCATGTCGGGCGCAATGCATCTCAGCGGGGTCCCTGGCGCCCCGGCGAAATCCTTCGCGCCTTATTGCGATTTCGGCGCCGCCGCCCTCAGCGCGTTCGGCACGCTGGCCGCATTGATGCACAGGCGCGAAACCGGCGAGGGGCAGGTGGTCGAGGGAACGCTGCTCGGTGCGGCGCTCGCCTTCAACAACGCCGCCCTCATGGAAGAAGCGGTGCTGGCGCTCGGGCGCGAAGGGTCGGGAACGCGCGGCCAGTACAACGCGCCGACGGATTCCTTTCGGACCAGGGACGGCTGGGTGACGGTCCAGATCGTCGGCGACGGCCTGTTCAGGCGCTGGGCGACCCTGGTCGGCGAGGAGGCGTGGCTCGACGATCCGCGCTTTTCGACCGATCAGGCGCGCGGCGATCATGGCGAGGCGATCAGTGATCGCATGGCGGCGTGGTGCGCCGGCCGCACCAACGCCGAGGCCGTTTCCGCGCTTGTCGAGGCGGGCGTTCCCTGCGGCGAATTGCTGACCCCGCGTCAGTTGCTTGAAAACGACCATGTGCGCGCCGCCGGTATGTTTCAGTACACGGCTTATCCCGGCGTGAAGAAGTCCGCGCCGGTCGCGGAGCATCCGGTGCGGTATTCGAAAACACCCGTCGGCGCATTTTCACGGGCGCCGACGCTGGGCGAACACACCCAAGAGATCCTCCGCGAAATCGGCCTCGGCGACGAAGACTATCGGCGTCTGCGCGCCAAGGGAGTCGTTTAGGAAGCGGGCCGTTTGTTGCGCGCTTCGGATTGACGCGCCGGTGCGGCGAAAGGGTTTGCAAAGAGCCTTGTTCGCAAGCAGTGTGGGCTCCTTGGCGTTGATTTGGCCGACATGCCCGATCGCCGGGCGCGACATGGCGCGTCGCGCCGAAACGACGCGCGGACCGGGACGACGCCAGCCTTGATCCGGCCCGCCCGCCTGTCGGCGGATATGATCTATCCAATTGAAAAGATTATATAAAAAAGAAATCTCGACTTTGCTCGAAAGTATATAAGGCCCGCCTTGCCGGCGCGTCGCCGCATGTTGCCCGCTCTGCATTTGTGAGTTGAATTGCGGGCGGAGTTGCGGTCTAATAGCTTGCGTAAGCATACTAACACGAGATTGCCGCGAGGAGGACGCCATGAGCGCTGTGCTGGAAGACCTGGAAGCCCCGTTCGGACACAATCACGGTCCCATGCTGACGGGAAACTTTGCGCCGATCACGGACGAAGAGATCCTTGAGGACCTGCCGGTGGAAGGAAAGATCCCGACCGACCTTAACGGCGTCTACCTGCGTAACGGCCCGAATCCGCGTTTCGAGCCCAAGGGGTTTCATCACTATTTCGACGGCGACGGCATGCTCCATGCGGGACAGTTCCGCAATGGCGCGTTCACCTACCGGAACAAATGGATCCGTACGGAAGGTTGGAACAGGAACGACCAAACCGGAGAAGAATCGTTCTGGGGCGTCATGGTGTCGGTAAAGGACAGCAAGGACATGCCGATGAACGACGTCTCCAACACGGATGTCATCGGCCATGGCGGCAAGGCGGTGACGAGCTGGTATCTCGCGGGCGTTCCTTACATCATCGATCCGATGACGCTGGAAACCGTCAGGGCCGCGCCGGAATATGTCAGCGGGCCGGGCAAGGGCATGTCGGCGCATTTCAAGGTCGACGAACATACCGGGGAACTTTTGTTTTTCGACTACTTCACCAAGAAGCCGCATATGAGTTACGGCGTTGTCAGCGCCGACGGGAAGCTGACCCATCATGTGCCCATTGACCTGCCGGGCGACCGGCTTATGCACGATATGGGCGTTACGGAGCATTATTCCATTCTCCATGACGTGCCCGTGTATCACGACGAGGAGGCGCTAAAGGCCGGGCGCCACAAGATCCGTTTCGACGCCTCGCTGCCGATCCGGTTCGGCGTGATCCCGCGCTACGGCGCTTCCGACAGCATCCGCTGGTTCGAGTTTTCCTCCTGTTTTCTCTATCATGTCGTCAATTGCTGGGAAGAAGGCGACGAGGTAGTGATGGTCGCCTGCCGCTACATGCCGGCGAAACATGACGACGGCTCCATCGACGAGGAACGCACGGCGAAAATGATCGGCGGCCTGGAAATGGATGCGCGCCTGTGGCGGTATCGCATGAACCTGAAGACCGGCGAAGGCAGGGAGGAATGTCTGAACCCGGACTATAACGTCGAGTTTCCCGGCTATAACAGCGCGCTGACCGGTCGCCATACGAAATGGGCCTACCTGATCGATCACGATCCGAAGATCCTGCGCTGGACCGGCATCCGCAAGTTCAATACGGACACGGGCGAAAGCGTGGGCGAATGGTCCGACGATCACGAGCATTGCTGGTACAGCGAGCCCTGGTTCGCGCCGGCGGATAACGCAACCGCGGAAGATCATGGCTATGTCGTCGCGTTTTGCTGGAACGACAAGACGCGGGTGCAGGAATTGCAGGTGTTCGACGCCCGGGACATCGGCGCCGGCCCTGTCGCGCGGATCAAGTTTCCGCACCGCATCCCGCCCGGATTTCACGCCTGCTGGATGAAGCCAGACCAGATCGATTCCTGGAACTGACCGGAGGTTGCGGGGGGCGGGGCCGTGCTTTCGCGGCCCGCCCTAGGCGCGGATTTTCGCGGCCGCGCCCCGGACGCTTTTCGCGGGCAGCAATTCGTAAGTGGTCTCGTGCGGCTCGACCCGCTCGTCGCACGCCGAACAGGCCATTATCGCCCTTAACCGCTTCCCGCACGGATTATGGGTCAGGAGGAGGGGCGGGCCTTCCGGCGCGGGGCGCCATTTATCGCCCCATTCGAGCAGGGTAAGGAGGATCGGGTACACGCTCCGGCCCTTGTCGGTCAGCTTGTAATTCGTGCGCCGCATATCGTTGGGATCTTCGATCCCGGCGATGATCTCGCGGTCGCAGAGGTCGGCGAGGCGGTCCGCGAGGATATTGGTCGAGATCGCGGTGTCCTCGACGATTTCCTGAAACTGGTTAATCCCAGTGAAGATCGACCGCAGGATGAGCGTCGCCCAGCGGTCCCCGATAATCCGCACGATCTGGTCGGGAAGCGCGGTCTCGCGCGCCGAGGAGGATGTCTGACGCCGCCGCCGGCTGTAGGTCGCCGGCATCAGGCCGACGCCCGGCCCCGGCTTCCAGCTGACGTCCCGCGGATCGATGTCCTCGCCGCAGGCCTTGCACACCGGCCGGGGTTCCGTTGTCCGGCCGCAGGTGGCGTGCGTCAGGCGAATATCGATTTTGCCCGTCCGTACGCCCCATTTACGCTCCCACCACAGCATCGCGAGAGCGGTCGGAAAAAAATCCAGGAATTGCCGGGTCGCTTTGTACTCGTAGCGTTTCGGGCGTTCGCTGTAAGCGATCTTGACAAGGCAGTCATTGTCGATGAGGCGCTTCAACCGGTCGCTGATCACTGTTTTCAGCAGCCCCGTCTGCTGGCAGAAATCGTCAAATCGCCTCGCCCCGAGCCAGTAACTCTGCGCGATCAGCAATGTGGGCGTGTCGCCGATGATTTCCAGCGCGCGCCAGATCGAGCAGGTGCGGATCAACTGCACGTTTTTTGAGGCGGTTTTCACTCTCACTCATTCCTTGCGTGCCTTGCGGGCGCTGTCGCGGCGTCGCCAGGGAAATAATCTGTGCAATCGCATCCGAATTTGCAATCCTTTCCTATGCCTTGTATAAATGTACTAACTTGGCCGGCCGGCGGCCGTGTTGCGCCTGGACTGGTCATGAACAGGTATGGGCCGGTCATGGGCCTGCTCCAAGAGCCGCCGGACGCCGGTGAAGCGGCGTAAGTTCCGCCGCGCCGTCTGACATGCGGCACGCCTTGACGAGGAACGACTGTGGGCGCTTCGGCCTTGCTTTTTCTTGCTCTCGCGGCCCTCGGCGCCGGGCCCGCGGACACCTGCGCGACGACGCCGGCCCGGATCGCCGACGTCCACACAAGCGACGTCCACACAAGCGATGTCCAGGCCGGCGATGTCCAGGCCGGCGATGCATTGCTCGACGTCGCGGCGGCGGAAGCCGTCTCGCCCGCGCTTGGTCTGCCGGGCTATTGCCGAGTGCGCGGCGTCATCGGACCGAGCATCGGATTCGAGGCGCGGCTGCCGCTCAGCGGGTGGAACGGCAAATACTACCAGACCGGCTGCGGCGGTTTCTGCGGTGCGGTCCTGCCTGACAAGGGCGGGCGGTCGAACGCGATCAACCATGCGCTGAAGCGCGGTTATGCGGTGATCACGACCGATGGCGGGCACGAAGGCGCCCATATCGGGGATGCGCGCTGGGCGCGCGACAATCCGCAGGCGGAGGCGCTGTTCGCGCACCGCGCCATCGCGCTGACCTATCGGGCGGGGCGCGCCCTTGTCCGCGCCTTTTACGGCGAAGATCCGGACTACGCCTATTTTTCCGGATGCTCCAATGGCGGACGCATGGCGCTGATCGCGGCGCAGCGGTACCCGGCGCTTTTTGACGGGATCGTCAGCGGCTGTCCGGTCGTGGATCTTGCCGGATCCGGCGGCGTGTTCGGCGCCTGGGTGTTGCAGGCGAACCAGGACCCGCGCGCGGAAAGCGGACGCATTCTCGATGCGTCCTTTCGCGGCAAGCTTGCTTATCTGGAGGGGCTCGTCGAAGCGCAGTGCGACGGGCTCGACGGTTCGCTCGACGGGCTGATCGCGGCGCCGGACCGTTGCGCGGTCGATCTCGACGGGGCCGCGTCCTGCGAGGGAAGGTCCGAGGCGGGCGCGCCGGCCTGCCTGAGCGACGCGGAAAAGCGAGCCGTCGCCGCCTGGTATCGCGGGCCGCATGACAGCGCCGGCGCACGGCTTTTTTCCGGCATGCCGCCGGGCAGCGAACGCTTCTGGGGCGTGTGGTATCTCGGCGATGAAAACGGTCCCGGCCCCGGGATGCTGCTCGCCGACGGGTACGGACGGTATATGGCGTTTCCGGAAGACCCGGAGGATTACGCGCCGGAGGATTTCGATTTCGACCGCGACGTCGCCGGGCTCGCCGCGCAGGGCGCGCTTTACAACGCGACCGATCCCGATCTGCGCGCCTTCCGCGACGCGGGCGGCAAGCTTTTGCTCTGGCACGGCATGGCCGATCCGCTCGTGGTCCCGCAACAATCCGTCGATTATTACCGCTCGGTCATCGCCAAGATCGGCGGCGTTCGCGAGACGCAGGCGTTTTTCCGGATGTTTCTCGCGCCCGGCGTCGGCCATTGCTGGGAGGCGCCGGGGGCCGGACCGGACGACTTCGATCCCCTCGCCGCGCTTGAGGCCTGGGTGGAAGACGGCGTCGCGCCCGACGTCATCGAGGCGGCGCCGTCCCCCGCCCAGGCGGGGCTGACGGTCAGCGGCGTTTCCTATCGGCCGTACCCGGCCGAGCCGGTAATCCATCACGACCAGCCAGCAGGCGAAGGAGCCAGGCCATGAGCGAGACGATTTACATTCTCGGCGGGACGCAGACGGACTTTTCGAAAAACTGGACGCGCGACAACCGAACCCTGTTCGATCTGTTTTCCGACACGGTGCTTGCCGGCCTCGAGGCCGCCAGGATCGAGCCGAAAGACGTCGAGGTCGGGCATGTGGGCAACTTCGTCGCCGAGCTGTTTACGGGGCAGGGCATGCTGGGCGGGTATTTCGGCCATGTCCATCCGGATTTTTCCGGCATGCCGGCCTCGCGGCACGAGGGCGCCTGCGCTTCGGGGTCCCTCGCCATGCTGGCGGCGATGGCCGACATCGAAAGCGGGCGGTACGATCTTGCCTGTGTCGTCGGGCTGGAGCTGATGCGCAACGTGCCCGGCGATCTCGCCGCCGATCATCTCGGCGCCGCGGCGTGGCGCGGCAAGGAAGCCGCCGCCGCCAAATATGTCTGGCCCGCCATGTTTTCCGGCCTCGCGGAGGAATACGACCGCCGCTACGGCCTGAACTACGAGCATCTCGCCGGCATTTCGAAAATCAACTTCGACAACGGGCGCCGCAATCCGAACGCCCAAGCGCGAAACTGGACATTCACCGAAAAGAGTTTCTCCACGGACGATGAGGCGAACCCGGTCATCGAGGGATGGATGCGCCGGCAGGACTGCGGTCAGGTGACGGACGGCGCCGCGGTGGTCTTCCTGGCGTCCGAACAGCGCGCGCGCGAATACGCCCTGGCGACCGACACGCCGCTCGACGCCATCGCCCGCATCAAGGGATGGGGCCACACGACGGCGCCGATGCTGATGAAAACCAAGCTGGAGGAGAGCGCCGGCGGCGGTTATGTCTTCCCCTGGGTGCGCAAAGCCGTCACCGATGCGTATGCGCGCGCCGGCGTCAGCGGGCCCGAGGCGCTGGACGCGATCGAGACCCATGACTGCTTTTCCATCACCGAGTACATGGCGATCGAACATTTCGGGATCACTGCGCCGGGAGAGGCATGGAAAGCCGTCGAGGACGGGCGCATTGCGTTTGACGGGGCGATCCCCGTCAATCCTTCGGGCGGCCTCATCGGCCTCGGCCATCCGGTCGGCGCGACGGGCGTGCGCATGGTGCTGGATGCGATGAAACAGACCACGGGACAGGCGGGCGACTATCAGGTTGGGGGGGCGAAAACCGTCGCCACCTATAATGTGGGCGGTTCGGGTACGACCAATTGCGCCTTCGTCGTCGGCGTCTGACCGCTGCGCCGCCGCATCGGGGAGCTGCGGCGCTACGGAAGCGATGGCGGGAAACCGGCGGAACCTGTTTGTAGGCTGAGGGCCCAGGCGCCGGGCTGCTGCAAGCTTGCGTGTTTGCGCGGCGCAGCATACCCGCCCGACGGCGTATCCGGCTTGCGCGGTTGAATGCGGCCGGCTGCGGGAGGTGTGGTTTTTACGTATCACTCCGCCTCCGTCCTTACCATACAAGGCCGGTCAAATAGATTGCATAATTAAACTAACTTGTGCCGGATCGGCAAACGTAATAGGGTCGCTTGCATAAATACACCAACGTACGGCTTGACGATCGGCGTTGCAGGACAGGGAGGGTCAACTCAATGAAGCCATTGAAAAAACTGCTTAACTCAAGCTCCGCGGTCGTGAGCGCGGGCGCCGTCGTCGGGGCCTCGCTCGCGACGTCCGCGTTCGCCCAGGAGGGGGCGCAAAACGCCGCCGTCGAGATTGCTCAGTCTGGGAACGACACCATCGTCGTCACGGCGCAAAAGCGCGCCGAGAGCATTCAGGACGTGCCGCTCGCCGTGACCGCCTTCGGCGAAAACGACCTCGAGGCCATCAAGGCGGTGGATGTGAGCGACATTGCGGTGCGCACCCCCAACTTTACCGCAACGCAGTTCAATCTGGGCGAACCGCAATATTATATTCGCGGCGTCGGCTCCACATCGGACTCCGCTGCGAGCGACCCCACCGTTCCGGTCTTCATCGACGAGGTTTATATCGGCCGCGCGGCCGGTTCGAATTTCGATTTCTTCGATCTTGAGCGGATCGAGGTTCTGCGCGGGCCGCAGGGCACGCTTTACGGGCGCAACACGACCGGCGGCGCGATTTCCGTCGTGACCAAAAAGCCGAGCACGGAAGACCCGTATCTGCGTCTTCAAGGCGTCGCCGGAAACTACGACACCTATGAGGGGCGTGTCGTGGGCAACATGCCGCTGTCCGACGCCGCCGCCGTCAAGGCCGCCGTCTCGTACCGCACGCAGGATGGTTTCTCTACGAACCTTTTCACCGGCGAGGAATTGGGCGGACGCGAAAACATCAGCGCCCGGCTGCAGGGGCTTTTCGAACCGACCGACCGAGCCTCCATCCTGATCAGCGCCGATTACGCCAAGGACGACAATGGCGGCAATGCGCGCGTCCCGTTCCCGCTTTTCGACGATGAACCGACGACGCCCGCCTTCCGGGCGGTGTATCCGGAGGGAACGGACATTCGCGTCTCGCCCTCTAATCCCGACGGTTTTCAGGACCGGGAGTTGTGGGGCGTCATGGCGCGCGGCGAGGTGGAGACCGATATCGGCGTCGTCACGTCCATCACCAGCTATCGCGAGGTCGAACTGAACTGGTTCGAGGATCTCGCCGCCGCGCCGCTGCTGCCACGGAACGACGACCGCGTGCTGGAGGAGTCGAACCAGTTCAGTCAGGAACTGCGACTGTCTTCGACCGCTGAAAGCGAGATCCAGTGGGTCGCCGGGCTTTATTACTTTACGGAGAATGTCGACCGGAACGAAACCTTCGACGTCGTTTTCGCGCCGGTGCCGATCGCCGGGGGCTCGACGGAATTTATTCAGGATGCGAAGAACACCAGTTACGCGGCCTTCGCTCAGGCGACCATTCCGATCACCGACGCGCTCAATTTCACCGGCGGGGTTCGCTACACCTATGATGAGAAGGAAATCCGCCAGATCGCGCTCGACAACGAGACGCCGCCGGACGGCTTTCCGGGCGTGCCGCTGTTCCCCGGGCAGCCTTATGACATCTCCGCGGAGGAGGATTTCGACGCCGTCACCGGCCGGGCGAGCCTTGAATACACCATGCCTACCGGCGATCTCATCTACGTATCCTACAGCCGCGGGTTCAAGTCGGGCGTCTTCCCGAGCCAGAACAACATTCTTCAGAATGTCGGCGAGGCCCTGGCGCCGGAAAAGGTCAACAACTACGAAATCGGCGTCAAGACCGACTCGTTCAACAACCGGCTTCGCCTCAATGCGACGGCGTTTTATCTTGATTACGCCGACCTGCAACAGTTTATTCTCGACGCCGGTCTCAACCTCGTCACCTTCAGCGTCGACGCGGAAGTCTACGGGTTCGAGTTCGAATCAGTCGCGCGCCCGGTCGACTGGCTGGAGCTTGGCGGCACGCTTTCGATTTTGGAGACGGAAATTCAGGGGTCGGTGGTCAACAATATTGATCTTGACGGGAACGACCTTCCGCGGTCGCCGAATGTTTCCTTCAACGCCTTCGCCGCGACGACGTTTGATGCGCCGGGCGGAGAGGTTTTCATTCGCGGCAACTATTCCTGGCGGGATGATTTCTTCCATGAGGCGACCAACCTGCGCGAGACGGAGATCGGCAGTTACGGCCTTTTCGACGCCCGCATCGCTTATCGTCCGGACAACGCCAATGTCGAAATCGCCATGTGGGGCAAGAACCTCGCCGACGCGGAATACCAGACCCATGTCATTCCCTTTCTCGGCAACGGGTTCTCCCTGTTCGGTCCGCCGCGCACTTTTGGCGGCTCCATCACCGTGGAGTTCTGATTACTGAGGGCATGCGGATGAGCGACTACGTGTCGCGCATGCCCTCGCGCCCGGTCCTCTTTTGCGGCATCCGGAGCCGCGCCTAGAGCGCTGGGACTCGCTGTTTTTTCAAGCCGTTAAGGTTACTGGCGCAAAGCCCTCTCCCTGGGGTTTTGCGCCTTTTTATCGTTCCGGCGGGGCTTTGGGCTCGCCCGGCGCCAGCCCCCGCGCGCGACGGCGCGCCTTTCCGTATCATGATGGCTTTTAGAATTGGATTTAACGCGCCGATGTCCCGCCGGCCGCCGCGATCCGCCGTGTAGGGAGCTAGTTTCCTAAGTTGAGGCAATCGTTATTGGAAAGCCGTGTTTTCAGTATCCTCGCGGCGCACTGCTGTCTCACCAGCAAGAGTTCCGTCATTGATCCGTAGGAAGCCTGTCCGCGATCTCTAACGGGGCTTTTAAGCAATTAGTATTATTTGCGGTGTACAGACTTATTCGAACGAAGAACTCAGTCCAAGGAAGACAGAACGTTGGATACGAATTGCTCCCAAAGCGAAGTCAATCGCCTTACCCTTGAGCCGGTGCTCGATCTTCGGGCGGCCAAGCCGCTTACCGACGAGCTTCTGGCGCTCAAGGGCGCCGACCTTAACGTCGATGCGTCAAAGGTCGAGCGCATCGGCGCCCAGTGCGCCCAGGTGCTGTTGTCAGCAATGAAGACCTGGGAAGCGGATCACCACGCATTTTCACTTGTCGACGAGTCCGAGGCGTTTCGGGACGGGGCGTCCCTGCTTGGCTTGTCATTGCCGAACAGTCAAACAGAAGAGGGCTCGCTATGCCTTTAACCATCCTTGCGGTAGACGATTCCCGCACCATGCGGGACATGATCTGCATGGCGCTTAACGAAGCGGGCTTCGACGTTTCGCTGGCGGAAGACGGCGAACATGGCCTGGAAGTTCTTCAGGGCATGTCGCCGAATGTTATCATCACCGATATCAACATGCCGAAGCTTGACGGATTCGGCTTTATAGAAGGCGTCCGCCAGACCAGCGCTCATCGCGTGACGCCGATCCTGGTGCTGACGACGGAGTCCGATCCGAAGCTGAAAATGCGGGCGAAAGCCGCCGGCGCCACCGGCTGGATTGTCAAGCCTTTCGACAAAACGAAACTCATCGCCGCGATCAAGCGCGTGGCCGCATAGAGACGAGGGGAGCGCGTCACATGGATTCGATGGCGGAAATCAAGCAGACGTTCTTTCAGGAATGCGAAGACCTGCTCAGCGAGATGGAGGCGGGCCTTCTTGACATGGACGCTGGCGAAACCGACAGCGAAACCGTCAACGCCGTCTTCCGCGCTGTGCATTCGATCAAGGGCGGCGCCGGCGCTTTCGGTCTCGATGATCTCGTCGCCTTCGCCCACAGTTTCGAGACGACGCTGGATGCGGTGCGTTCGGATAATCTTGAAGCCGGCCCCGATGTGATGAAGGTGCTTCTGCGCTCCGCGGACGTCCTTGCGGACCTTGTGCGCGCGGCCCGCGACGAGGAAGAGCACGATGCGGCGCGGTGTGAAGCGTTGATCGGCGAGCTTTCCGCGCTGATCGGCGTCGAACCCGCCGCCGCTGATGACGCTGACGGCGAGGCCGGCGGCGGCGATATCGATTTTACGCCGCTGCCGATCGACATTGACCTCGATCTTGGCGACGGGGACGACGGGGGTGACTGGGACGACGAAGACGGCGACCAGGTTTTCGTCATCACCTTCCGCCCGCTGCCTTCCCTTTACTCGACGGGCAATGAAGCCGCGCTCCTGCTGCGCAATCTCGCGGCCATGGGCGAGGCTGAGATCGAGTGCGATGCGTCGGACCTTCCCGAACTAGACGAGCTTGATCCGGAAGGGGCTTTCCTCGCCTGGACCATCACGCTGCGGAGTGATTGCGACGAGGCCGACATTCGGGAAGTCTTTGATTTCGTCGAAAGCGAATGCGACCTGGAGATCGAGGTTCGGTCCGCCGCCGAAAGCGAGGACGCTGACGATCATAACGGCGACGATGACCCTGACGGCGACGAGGACGGCGACGCCGATAAGGCCGAGGCGGCCGAGACCGGCGCGCCGGGGGAGGAAGAGCCTTTGGAAGAGCCGTTGGAGGCGTCGTCCCAGGACATGTCGGACGGAACGCCGGCAGCGGTCCCTGCTGACATTCAGGCTCCGGAGAGTCCGGCCGGCGGCGCGGCCATGGAACAGGCCGCAAATGATAGTGCGCTCAAGGAAGATCCGAAAGCCGCGGCGCGCGGCCGCGGCGGCGCCGGGCGGGACGCGGCGGCGGACGCCACCATTCGCGTCAATCTCGGCCGGGTCGACCGGCTCGTCAATCTCGTCGGGGAGCTTGTGATCAACCAGGCGATGCTGACGCAGGGCGTTTACGAGGCCGGCCTTGAGCGCGGCGACGCCATCGAGTCCGGCTTGGAGGAATTGAAACAGCTGACGCGGGAAATCCAGGAAAGCGTCATGGCGATCCGCGCCCAGCCCGTCAAGGCGCTGTTCCAGCGCATGTCGCGTATCGTTCGCGAAGCAGGCGAGGCCACCAACAAATCCGTGCGCCTTGTCATGGAAGGCGAAGCGACCGAAGTCGACAAGACCGTCATCGAACGTCTTGCCGATCCGCTGACGCACATGATTCGCAACGCGGTCGATCACGGCCTTGAGTCCCAGGAAGCCCGGGTTGAAGCCGGCAAAACGCCGCAGGGAACGGTCTCGCTTACCGCGGCCCACCGGTCCGGGCGCGTCGTGATCGAGGTTTCCGACGACGGCGCCGGCATCAACCGGCAGCGCGTCAAGCAGAAAGCCGCGGAAAACGGCCTGATCTCTCCCGACGATCCGCTGACGGACAGCGAGATCGACAATCTCCTGTTCATGCCCGGGTTTTCCACGGCCGCTGAAGTGTCCCAATTGTCGGGCCGCGGCGTCGGCATGGACGTGGTCAAACGCGCCATTCAGGCGGTCGGCGGAAAGATTTCCATCTCTTCCCAGCCCGGCAAGGGATCGACGTTCACCATCAGCCTGCCGCTGACCCTTGCGATCCTTGACGGCATGGTTGTCGAGGTCGCCGATCAGACGCTTGTCATTCCGCTGACCGCGATAACCGAAACCCTGAAGCCGCAGCCGGACGACCTGCACGATCTGGGTTCGGACGGCCGCGTGATGTCCATTCGCGGGGAATTCATCCCGCTGATCGACATCGGCGTTTCCATGGGCTACCGGTCCGAGCCCGCCGATCCGCTGAAAGGCGTGGCGCTGTCGGTCGAAACCGAAAGCGGCGGCCGGGCCGCCCTGATCGTCGACATGATCCAGGACCAGCGCCAGGTCGTGATCAAAAGTCTTGAAGAAAACTACGGCAATGTTTCCAGCGTCGCCGCCGCCACCATTCTCGGCGACGGCAGGATCGCGCTCATTCTCGATATCGAAGCCATACTCAGCCGCAATGGCGGCGCCCGCGCATATTATGAAACTAAATTGGCAGCAACGGGGTAATTCCAATGTCAGAAAATGGCGCCACTGAACACGAAAACGCGATCGAACTTGTCGCATTTCGCATCCGTAAGCAGGAATACTGCGTCAATATAATGTCCGTACGCGAAATTCGCGGATGGACACGTGAAACGGTGCTTCCGCTGGCGCCGGATTATGTCCGTGGCGTGATCAATCTGCGCGGATCGGTGGTGCCGATCGTCGACCTTTCCGGACGTCTGGGGCTTGAGCCGGTCGAGCCCTGTGCGCGGCATGTCATCATCATTACCCAGATCGAAAATCAACTGGTCGGCCTCGTGGTCGACGCGGTCTCCGACATTCTCACCATCACGTCGGACAGCATTCAGCCGACGCCGGATGTTTCCTCCGATTCCGTCCGCGAGTTCGTCGAAGGCGTGCTGGCCATGGAAGACCGGATGATCAACCTGCTCGACCTCAGCAGCATTCTGCCCACCGACGCAGTAGAAGGCATAGCGGCGTAATGTCCGAACAACGGCGACGGCATAAAAGCAAGCAGGCGATTACGCCCGGGGAGTTTCTCTTCACGGAGGACGACTTCCACCAGATCGCCGCCTTGATCAAGGAAGTGGCGGGCATTCACCTGGTGGCCGCGAAGGCGCCGCTTGTTTATTCCCGCCTCGCCAAGCGGCTTCGCGCGATCAAACTGACGACATTCGCCGAATACTGCGCGCTTGTCGCCAGCGAAGAGGGCGTCGAAGAACGCGGACATATGCTGAACGCGCTGACGACGAATGTCACGCGCTTTTTCCGGGAACCGCATCATTTCGAGATGCTGAAAACCAGGACCCTTCCGCCCCTGCTGGCGCAGGCGAAACAGGGCGCGCGCATCAGGCTCTGGTCTTCGGCCTGTTCGACCGGCGAGGAGCCTTATTCCATGGCGCTGACGATCCTGTCGGTCTTGCCGGACGCGGCGTCCTACGACATCAAGATTCTCGCCACCGATATCGACCAGAACGTCATCGCCAAGGCGAAACGCGGCGTATACGCGGCGTCAAACGTGGAGGCGGCGCCGGTCGATTTGCGAAACAAGTATTTTTCCAAGGCGGATGCGTCGGGGACGGAGCTTGTCGTCGACGATCGCGTGAAATCGCTGATTACCTTTCGTCCGCTCAGCCTGACGAAGCCATGGCCGGTCAAGGGTCCGTTCGACGCCATCTTCTGCCGCAATGTCGTGATCTATTTCGACCGGGAAACGCAGCAGGCCCTGTGGCGGAAGTTCGCCGATGTTCTGTCTCCGGACGGCTGGCTTTTCATTGGTCACTCCGAGCGCATCACCGGCGTGGCGCAGGACAGTTTCGCCTCGGAAGGGTTTACGGCCTTCCGCAAACTCTCGGCGGCCGATGCGAGAAAGATAGCCTGATATACGTAAGCGATTTGATGTAGCGATATATTTGTCTGGAGATAGAAGTGGCGAATAAGAAAGATTTGCGGGTCATGGTCGTCGACGACATGACGACCAGCCGCGCCCTGATTTACGATTGTTTCGATACGTTAGGCATCACTAATGTCAGCGCCGCCAAAAACGGCGCCGACGCGCTGAAATCGCTCAAGAAAAATCCCGTGCACCTGGTGATTTCGGATTACAACATGCCGAGCATGGACGGGTTGCAGCTCCTGAAGGCGCTGCGCAGCAACCCAAAGACGGCGAAGACAGGGTTTATCCTCGTTTCCGGCAGTCCGGACCAGACGCTCATCGACAAGGGGCGCAAGCTCGGCATGAACAATTACCTTCAAAAACCTTTCAAGCTCGCGGATCTGAGACGGTGCGTCGTTCAGATTTTCGGACGGCTCGACTAGGCCGTCCCTGAAAGGACGAATTCCGATTTCGCCAAGGGGGAGCGGCGCGCGTGTCTGCGATTAGAAAAACTGAGACCCAGCCTGTTGAGGTCCCGTCGGTTGAGGCCCCGTCAGTTGAGGCCGGGCCCGTTGAGACCAGGCCCGCCGAGGCGTTGCTTGCCGTCGTCCTGAGCGCAATGGGCGCGGAGCTGAAAGCGCTCGCGCTTCGCAATGAGCGCTTGCAGCTTCTGATCGGCCAGTTGCTGTCCGACGCCGGTCCGGATGCGAACCTTCCGCCATCCGTTTACGAATTGCAGGAAATCGACCGCGCCACGCAGATCGCCGACAATCTTGCAGCGTTTACGGAAGAACTGGCGCGACAGGCGGGGCCGGACTGGGCCGTCGACATGGATCGCGCGCTAGCATCCGTCACCCTGCGGGACCTGGCGGTGCGTCTCGCCGACGAGCCGCGAGGCGGCGGCGATGCTGGGGCGGGCGACGGGGATTGCTCCTTTTTCTGAAAATTATAAGGCTGCAGTATATTCAGTGCACAATATAAAATTGTAATCATTCCCGGCGGAAGGTCCACTGGCATGGAAAAATAATCAGCTTACCATATAATACATACTGCCATTAAATATCTATATCCTGAGATATTCCCCATACAGAACGCATACGGAAAACCAATATTAACTATTGTCGTGTACTGAATCTTTTGCAGTCGTCGACGCCCAGAAGGAGACTTTCGACATGAATATGAAACGCCAGGTCGCTTTGATTATAGCGCCTCCTATTCTTTTCTTGCTTATTACGCCAATTTACGGTGCGACTGTCGGTTGGAACGGATTTGTGTTCCCCGTACTGATCACCACTATTATGATATTGGCAAGCGTTTGTTTATCATACTTTTTTGCACGTCCTATTATCAGCAAACTGTCGGAAGCCTCCAGGGCGATTAACGGTCTGCGTCGCTCCAACCCGTCTCTGTTCGGCGCCGATGAGCGCGGCGGAGACGGGTTGGGCGATCTGCCCCAGCTTTTGAAGAAGTTCACGCAGGAGCATGAAGAGGTCGAGAGCGCGCGCAGTACGTTGACGGATGTCAACGCCAAGCTCGACGCGATCGACCGCTCCCAGGCGCGGATCGAGTTCGAGCTTGACGGGACGATCATTACCGCCAACGAGAACTTCCTCGCCACGGTGGGCTACCGGCTTGAAGAAATTCAAGGCCAGCATCACTCCATGTTCGTCGACCCGGAAGATCGCAACAGCGCCGAGTACAGCGCCTTCTGGAAAGCGCTCGCACGCGGTGAATATCAGGCTGCGGAGTACAAGCGTTTCGGCAAGGGCGGCAAGGAAGTCTGGATTCAGGCGAGTTACAACCCGATCCTCGGCCCCGACGGCAAGCCGGTGAAAGTCGTCAAGTTCGCCACGGACATCACCGAAGGGCAGAAGATCAGGCAAGAGGCGGTCTACAAAAGCGCGGCCTTCGACGGCACGTCGGTTGCGATGATGATGATCGACCGTGACTTCATGGTCACCTATGCGAACGGCGCAACGAGGAAGCTCCTTTCCCAGAACGCCGCCGTTTTCAAGGAATTCTGGCCGAGCTTCGATCCGGACAAGATCATCGGGTCGTGCATCGACATGTTCCACAAGAACCCGGCGCACCAGCGTCAGCTCCTGTCCGACCCTGCGCGGCTGCCTTACAGCACGGACATCGCCATCGGCGATTTCCGCTTCGCGCTGAACGTCAGCGGCGTTTTCGGCCCGAAAGGCGAGTATGTCGGCAATGTGCTTGAATGGGCGGACGTTACGCAATCGCGCATCAATGAAGGCAAGCTCAGGGCCATCGACCGCGCCCAGGCGACGATCGAGTTCACGCTCGAAGGCAAGATCGTCGAGGCGAACGAGAACTTCCTGACCGTGATGGGCTACACCCAGGACGAAATCAAAGGCAAGCACCATTCGATCTTCGTCGACTCCGACTACAAGAACAGCCCGGAGTACCGGGAATTCTGGGCGGCGCTCGGCCGCGGCGAACCGCACACCGGCGAGTTCAAACGCCGCGCGCGGGACGGTTCGGACGTCTGGATCCAGGCGATCTACAACCCCATCCTCGACGGCAACGGCAAGCCGTTCAAAGTCATCAAATTCGCGACCGACATCACGAACGAAGTGGTGCTGCGTCACAAGACCGAGAAAGAACGCAAGGAGAAAGCCGACGCGCAGGCGCTGGTCGTGACCTCCCTCGCCGACGGATTGCGCAAGCTGTCGAAAGGCGACCTGACGGAGACGATCGACGTGACGTTCTCCGAGGAGTACGAACAGCTGCGTCACGATTTCAATGACGCGGTGGCCAACCTGAAGGGCACCCTGTCGACGATTATCGCCACGGTCGGCGGCATTCGTCACGGTTCGTCGGAAATCAGCAACGCCGCGGACGATCTTTCCAAACGCACGGAAAACCAGGCGGCGACGCTGGAGCAGACCGCCGCGGCCCTCGACGAAATCACCTCGACCGTCAAACAGACGGCCGAAGGCGCGACGGAAGCCAACTCGGTCGCCTCCGATGCGCGCAAGGAAGCCCAGCAGAGCGGCGAAATCGTCAAGGAAACCGTCGAGGCCATGGGCGAAATCGAAAAGTCGTCCGGCCAGATCTCCCAGATCATCGGCGTCATCGACGACATCGCCTTCCAGACCAACCTCCTCGCCCTCAACGCCGGCGTCGAGGCGGCGCGGGCGGGCGACGCAGGCCGAGGCTTCGCGGTCGTCGCGCAGGAAGTTCGCGCCCTGGCGCAACGCTCCTCCGATGCGGCCAAGGAGATCAAGGGTCTCATCACCGCAAGCTCGCAGCATGTGGAGACCGGCGTCGACCGCGTCGGCCGCGCCGGCAAGGCGCTGGAGGAGATCATCACGCGCGTTGAAAGCGTGAGCAGCCTCGTCTCCGACATCGCGGCCTCCGCGAAAGAGCAGTCGACCAGCCTTTCGGAGGTCAACACCGCCGTCAACAAGATGGACCAGGTCACGCAGCAGAACGCGTCGATGGTGGAAGAAACCACCGCGGCCAGCCATTCGCTGGCGAAAGACGCCGACGAGCTGATGAACCAGGTGTCGCACTTCAACATCGGCGGCCAGTCGGGCGCCGGGGGCAAAGGGGCGGCGAGGTCCGGCCAGCGCGCCGGCGGCGCGGTGAAAAAACCGTCCGTCGCCGAACAGCAGGACCGGGTTGCGTCCTTCGCGGCGAGTTCGGCGATGAACGGATCGGCGGCCCTGCAAATGGAGCCCGAAGCGGGCGCAGAAGACTGGACTGACTTCTAAGCTCCTCGCAAGAACGGCCCCCGCGCGCTTCATGAAACCGGCGCGCGGGGGCTTCGCCACCAGCCAGAAGAGAAGGGTCAGAAGATGCCGGTTCGTGTACTGATTGTCGACGATTCTCCGATTATGCGCGGCCTGATGACGCGCGCGCTCGAAAAAGACGCCGACATTGAAGTCGTGGGAACCGCAAGCGACCCTTACGACGCGCGGCAGGCGATCAAGAAACTCAATCCCGACGTCCTGACGCTCGACGTCGAAATGCCCAAGATGAACGGGCTTGAATTCCTCGAAAAACTGATGCGCCTGCGCCCGATGCCCGTGGTGATGGTCTCGACGCTGACCCACAAGGGGGCGGAGGCGGCGGTCAAGGCGCTGGAGCTTGGCGCGGTCGACTGCCTCGGCAAGCCGGAAAACGGCAACGCCAAGGAAGTTTTCGAAACGCTGACGCAGCTTGTGAAAAACGCCGCCAAGGCGAAAGTGGGGCACGCGGGGCAGGGTGCGGTGAGGCCGACGCCGCCGGCGGGGTTCCAGCCCAATGGAAGAATTGTGGCGATCGGATCCTCGACCGGCGGCGTCGAAGCCCTGACGGAAGTGCTTTCCGGCTTTCCCGAAAACTGTCCGCCCACGGTCATCGTGCAACATATGCCGGCGCTTTTCACCGGCAGTTTCGCCCGGCGGCTCGACGGCATCTGCGCGCCGAAGGTGGCCGAAGCCGAGGACGGCGCGCCGCTTGAGACCGGGCGCGTTTACATCGCGCCGGGGGGCGCGCGCCATCTTTCCCTGAAAGGCGGCAAGCAGCTCGCCTGCCAGCTTCGCGCCGGCGATACGGTAAGCGGCCACAGGCCATCGGTAGACGTATTGTTCAGGAGCGTCGCCTCGATTGTCGGGCGGCGCGCGGTCGGCGCGATCCTGACCGGCATGGGCCGGGACGGCGCCTCGGGGCTGTTGAAGATCCGCCAGGCCGGCGGCGCGACGATCGGCCAGGACGAGGCGTCCTGCGTGATCTACGGCATGCCGAAGGTCGCTTTTGAAATCAGCGCGGTGGAAAAACAGTGCTCGCTCTCGCGCATCGCGCCCGCCATCCTGGGCGTGTGCGGGCGCAAGTCATCGAACGAGGCGGCGGCATGAGCGCGGGTTTGCACAAGCGCCAGACAGACGACGCCAGTCCGTCCGGCCGCGACGAGCGGCGGTTTCATGTCTATCAGGGCAAGTACAAGGTTTCCAACACGCCCAACGCGGTGTTGTGCACCATTCTCGGCTCCTGCGTTTCCGTCTGCCTGCATGATCCGGTGGCCCATATCGGGGGCATGAACCATTTCCTCGTGCCGGGGGGCGACGCGACCACCCAGAGCCTCAGTCACGGCGCCTATTCGATGGAGCTTTTGATCAACGGGATGTTGAAACGCGGGGCGGAACGCTCCCGTCTCGTGGCCAAGCTGTTCGGCGGCGCCGCCGTCATGTCCGGCCTGTCGGATATCGGCCGGCAGAATTCGGAATTCGCCTGCGATTTTCTGCACCGGGAAAAAATTCCCTGTCTGGCGAAAAGCCTTGGCGGCGTTTCCGCGCGGCGGCTGAAATTCTGGCCCTATGACGGAAAGGCCCGGGTGTTGCTCATCCCGATCAGCGAAGCGCCGGTCGTCGAGGAGCCCGTCGCGCCGCCGCCGGCGCCCGAGGGCAACGACGTCGAGCTGTTCTAGCGCATTGCCTTCCCGGTTCGGTCGCTTCGGGGCTTTCCGTCCCCGGGCCTGCGCCCGCGCCGCGGCTCCTGCTTGAGCCGCGCGTCCAGCGGCGGGAGCAGCCCGCGCCCAGCGGCGGCGAGGATGCGGCGAAAGGTCGGGCACTGCAAATGACTCGGCGCCCCGCAGGCCGCGGTGTGGCGCAGGCCGTCGCGGATCGCTTTCAGGCGCCTGATCTGTTCGTCGAGATCGTCGGCCTTTTCGATCAGTTTTTCCCGGTCGATGTCCATGCCGTCGCCGGCGGCGAACATGCCGGCGATCTCCTCAAGGGAAAACCCGCCCGCGCGGCCGAGCGCGATCAGGGCGAGCCGCTCAAGCACGCTCGGATGGAACGTCCGGCGAAGCCCCTTGCGGCCGGCGGAGACAATCAGTCCGCGCGCTTCGTAATATCGCAGGGTCGATGCGGGCTGGCCGCTGCGCCGGGCGACCTCGGCGATATCGATCGTCGTCTGCATGGCGGCGCTTGACCTCAAGTTGACTTCAAGTGGTGTTATATGACCGACATCCCAGGGCGGCAATGCGCCGTCGCCACTTTGAAGGACCATCATGATGACGCCTCAATCGCCGCGCGCATCGTTCCGCTCCGCCGGACAATGCGCCATCGGGTTCCGCAACGCCGCCCCCGACGCCGGGAGGGCGCGGCCATGACGTCTGTGGACGAGCTGAAACAGCAGCAGCAAGCGTTCTGGAACGGTCCGCGCGGAGAGGTCTGGAGCCGGCGGCGCGCGTTCATGGACGCGATGTTGCAGCCGTTCGAGGACCGCCTCGTCGACGAGGTCAGGCGCCTGTCGCCGGCCGACGGGCCGGTCCACGTGCTCGATGTCGGCTGCGGCGCGGGCGCCACGACCCTCGCCCTCAAGCGCGCCCTGCCGGCGGCGGCGAGCTGCCTCGGCGTCGACATTTCCGGGCCGCTGCTCGACACCGCCAGGGCGCGGGCGGACAAATCCGGTCTCAACGTGCGGTTCCTGTGCGCCGACGCCGGCGCCCATGATTTCCGGCGGGGCGAGTTCGATATCCTCGCATCGCGTTTCGGCGTCATGTTTTTCGCCGACCCGGCCGCGGCCTTCGCCAATCTCCGCCGGGCGGCGTCGGATGACGGGCGGCTCGCCTTCGTCGTCTGGCGCAGCGCGGAGGAGAACGATTTCATGACCGCCGGGCATCGCGCCGCGGCGCCGCACCTGCCGGAGCCGCCGCCCCGCGATCCGCATGCGCCGGGGCCGTTTTCGCTCGGCGATCCCGACCGGGTCCGCGCCATACTGGACGCGGGCGGCTGGGGGCGGGTCGAACTGGCGCCGCTTGACCTGCCATGCGCGTTCCCGGCGGAGCGGCTTGACCTCTTTGTCGACGAACTGGCGCCGAACGCCCAGGATGTCGCCGCCCTTGAGCCCGGCCTGGGCGATACGGTTCGCGCCGCCGTCCGCGACGCCTATGGACGGTACGTCCAGGGCGGCGAGGTCCGCTTCACCGCGCGCTGCTGGATGATCGGCGCGGCGGCGTCGGGCTGACGCGGCGCTTCGCGGGAATATGATCGCCGGCCCGCAATCGCCGGCCCGTGATCGCAGCTCCGTGATTGCTGGCGCGATTGGAGCCGCGCCCGGCCCGTGCTAGGAGAAACCGCATGTCTTCAGGCGTTCTCAGCGACCGTTTCGGGCGGCGCATCTCCTACCTGCGGCTGTCCGTGACCGACCGCTGCGACCTCAGATGCGTCTACTGCATGGCGGAGAACATGCGCTTCCTGCCGAAGCAGGAGGTCCTGAGCCTGGAGGAACTGGAGCGGCTGTCCGCCGCCTTCATCGACCGCGGCGTCGAGAAGATCCGCATCACCGGCGGAGAGCCGCTGGTCCGGCGCGACGTCTTGCGCCTGATCGAGCGGCTGGGCGGGCGTTTGGGGCGCGGCCTGGAAGAGCTGACCCTGACCACCAACGCAACCCAGTTGTCGCGCCATGCGGCGGATCTGAAGGCCGCCGGCGTCAGGCGCGTCAACGTCTCGCTCGACACCCTGGACGACGCCGTTTTCGAGCGGCTGACCCGGCGCCGCGCGCTCAGCCTGGCGCTCGCCGGAATCGACGCGGCGCAGGCGGCGGGGCTTGAGGTCAAGATCAACACCGTCGCCCTCAAGGACGCCAACCGCGACGAAATCCCGGCGATGATCGAATGGGCCCATGGGCGCGGCATGGCGATGACCCTGATCGAGGTGATGCCGCTCGGCGATGTGGGCGCCGACCGCTTCGACCAGTACCTGCCGCTGAGCGCCGTGCGCGAGGACCTGGAGGCGCGCTGGACGCTGACCCCGTCCCCCATGCGCACGGGCGGGCCGTCCCGCTATATGACCGTGGCGCATACCGGGGGCGTTCTCGGTTTCATTACGCCGCTTACGAATAATTTCTGCGACGGTTGCAATCGCGTGCGCGTCACCTGCACCGGCCAGATCTACATGTGCCTCGGCCATATGGACCGCATCGACCTTCGCGCGGCGCTGCGCGGGCCCGATCCGCAACGCGATCTTGCGCGCGCGCTCGACCTCGCCATGGCGCGCAAGCCGGAGCGGCATGGCTTCGATATTTCCGGACCTGGCCAGGCGCCGGCGGCGCCGCGGCATATGTCCGTTACCGGAGGGTAGCCATGGCGCGGCTGATGTTTTTCGGAAAGCTCGCCGATCTCGCCGCCGGGCGCGAAAGGGACTGGCCGCTCGACGGCGAGGCGCGCACGGTCGCCGGCCTGATCGACGCGATCGCGGCGGCGGATGCGGCGCTGGGCGCCGCGCTGTCTGCGCCGTCCGTGCGCTGCGCGGTGAACGAGGCGATGGTCGGCCGCGACGCGCCGATCGCCGATGGCGACGAGATCGCCTTCCTGCCCCCGGTCAGCGGCGGTTAGGCGTCATGGGCGCTTCCTCCGCTCCGCGCATCCGCATCGAAAGCGCGCCGTTCGATCCGGCGGCGGAACTGGCGGCCTTCGAGACGGACGCCGGCCGGACCGCCGGCGCGGTGGTCTGTTTTCTCGGCAAGGTGCGCGAGGGCGCGAGCGACGATCCGGTGCGCGCCCTTTACCTCGAACATTATCCGGGCATGACGGAACGCGCGATCGAGGCGACCGCGGCCGAGGCGCAACGCCGCTGGAGCCTGTTCGACTGCCTCGTCATTCACCGCGTCGGCGCCATGGCGCCGGGCGAGCCGATCGTCTTCGTCTGCGCCAGTGCGGCCCACCGACGGGACGCTTTCCAGGCCGCGGACCGGCTCATGGATTATCTCAAGACGAAAGCGCTTTTCTGGAAGAAGGAAATGCGCGACAACAGCGAGGCGTGGATCGAGCCGCGGCCGGCGGATCATGCGGACGAAGCGCGATGGAAAGACTAGCGGAACGGCGGGACGCGGCCATAGGAGAGGGCGACCGACCGGGAGGACGATCCACCGAAACGGCGCGCGGGGCGGCCCGGACAATGCGCAAGACCGACACGCGGGAACAACATACAGGATAACGCCATGCACGGCATCAATGAGAGCCTTGATTTCATCCCGGTGCGGATCGCGGTGCTGACGGTAAGCGATACGCGTACGGAGGAAACGGATACGTCCGGCGACACGCTCGCGCGGCGGATCGAGGCGGCGGGCCACGAGGTCGCCGCCCGCGCCATCGTACCGGATGACAAAGACGCGATCCGCGAGACGGTCTCGGCCTGGATCGACGATGCGAGCGTCGATGCGGTGATCTCCACCGGCGGGACCGGGCTGACCGGCCGCGACGTGACGCCGGAGGCGGTCAGGCCCCTGTTCGAGAAGGAGATCGAGGGCTTTTCGGTAATCTTCCATCAGGTGAGCTTCGAAAGCGTCGGGCTTTCCACGCTGCAATCGCGGGCCTGCGCCGGGGTGGCGAAGGGCGCCTTCATCTTCTGCCTGCCGGGATCGAACGGCGCGGTGAAAGACGGCTGGGACAAGGTGATCTCGTATCAGCTCGACGCGCGCCATCGCCCCTGCAATCTTGTCGAGCTGATGCCGCGGCTGACCGAACGCTGAGAGGGGCCGTTGACCGACGCCAGGCTCACCCATTTCGACGAGACCGGCCGTTCGCGCATGGTGGACGTGTCGTCCAAGGACGAAACGGTCCGCCGCGCCGTGGCGCGCGGGCGCGTGGTGTTCTCCCCGGACGCCTATCGCACGGTGCGCGCCCATGGCGTCAAAAAGGGCGACATCGGACCGGTCGCCGAGCTTGCCGGCGTCATGGGCGCCAAGCGCACGGCGGACCTGATCCCGCTTTGCCATCCCCTGCCGATCACCGGGCTCCGGGTCGCGGTTGAGCCCGACGACGAGGCCGGGGCGTTCATCGTCACCGCCGAGGTGAAAACCGCCGGCAAGACCGGCGTCGAGATGGAAGCGCTGACCGCCGTCATGACCGCGTGCCTCACGATTTACGACATGGCGAAGGCGGTGGACAAATCCATGATCATCGACGACGTGAAGCTGCTTGAAAAATCCGGCGGCGCGTCGGGCGATTTCAGCCGCGGGGAATAGCCGATGCTGAGCGTGGACGACGCCCTGTCCGCCGTGCTCGACGGCGTTGACGCGCTCGACGCGGAAGACGCGCCGTTAACGGCGCTTTGCGGGCGCATCCTTGCGCGCGACGCCCTGGCGGGCGCGACGCAGCCGCCTTTCGCCGCCTCGGCGATGGACGGATACGCGGTGCGCTTCGCCGACATGGCGGTCGGCGCGCGGCTCTCGGTCATCGGCGAGGCGCCGGCGGGCGCGCCCTTCGCCGGCGCGGTGGGCGCGGGGCAGGCGGTGCGGATTTTCACCGGCGCCGTCGTTCCGGCGGGCGCCGACCATGTTCTCATCCAGGAAGACGCCGCCCGCGAGGGCGATGCGATTACGGTGCAGGCGGAGCAACCGGCGCCGCGGCACATCCGCGAGGCGGGGCTCGATTTTCGTCAAGGCGACGTCCTGGCGCCGGCGGGAACGCGCCTGCATGAATTGCACGGCGCCATTTTCGCCGCCGGCAATCTCGCGGCCGTCAGCGTGCATCGTCGTCCGCGCGTTGCGTTTTTCGCCAATGGCGACGAACTGGTCGATCCCGGAAGCGCGCTTCGCCCCGGCCAGGTGGTCAACGCCAATCCCTTCGCCCTGTCGGAAATGGTCCGCACATGGGGCGGCGCGCCGGATTATCTCGGCCGCGCGCCGGACGATCCGGATGCGGTGCGCCGGGCGTTCGAGCGCGCCCGCGACGCGGACCTGATTCTGCCGATCGGCGGCGCTTCGGTTGGCGACCATGATTATGTGAAATCTGCGTTTGCGGCGGCGGGCGGCGAAATCGTTTTCGACAAAGTCGCCATGCGGCCCGGCAAGCCGACCTGGTTCGGTCGCCTTGGCGCGGCGCGCGTCGTCGGCCTGCCGGGCAACCCGGCGTCGGCGGTCGTGGCGTCGGCGCTGTTCGCGCAGCCCCTGTTGCGCCGTCTTGCCGGCGAGCGATGGCGCGCGCCGTTTGTCGAGGGGCGCCTTGCCGAGCCGCTGCCGCCGAACGGCCGGCGGGAGAGCTATCTGCGCGCCGAGGCCGTCGCGTCGGCGGCGGGATATTCGCTCGACCCCGCCGACAATCAGGACAGCGCGCTTTTATCGCCTTTCGCGCGCGCCAATGCGCTGATCCGCCGCGCGCCGGACGCGCCCGCCGCCGCGGCGGGCGATCCGGCGGATTTCGTCCGCCTGCGGTAACGAAAAGACTGCATACGAAGGACGGCGCCGGGTCAGATTTTCTCGTAGGCGCCGAGGGTGAGGAAGGTGTCGAACGCTTCCGACACGCAAAGATGTTCCAGCAGGCCGGCGGCTTCGTCAAAGCGGCCCGCATTCCAGCGCGCCTCGCCGACTTCGGATTTCACGACCTCCAACTCCTCGGCCATGACTTTGCGGAAATAGTCCGCCGTCATCTTTTCGCCGTTGGAGAGCGTCGCGCCGTTTCTGATCCACTGCCAGATCGAGGCGCGGGAAATCTCCGCCGTCGCCGCGTCTTCCATCAGGCCGTAAATCGCGACCGCGCCGAGCCCGCCGAGCCACGCCTCGATATACTGCGCGGCGACTCGGATGTTGTTGCGCAGCCCTTCATCCGTGAACGGGCCTTCCGGCGCCGCCAGAAGGTGCGCCGCCGCGATCTCCCCGTCATTGTCGCGGGAGACGTCGAGCTGGTTGGTCGCCCCGGGCTTGAAGGCGTTCGAATACACCGCGTTCACCACTTCGGCCAGCGCCGGGTGGGCGACCCACGAGCCGTCATGGCCGTTGTCGGCCTCGCGCTGCTTGTCCTGGCGCACCTTTTCCTTGTTCGCCGCGTCCTGGTCAGGCGTCTTGGCCGGAAGGAAGGCGGACATCCCGCCCATCGCGAGCGCGCCGCGGCGGTGGCAGGTTTTCACGAGCAGCCGCGAATAGGCGTCGAGGAAGGGCTTGTCCATGCCGACCGCATGACGGTCGGGGAGCATCCGGTCGGGATGGGCTTTCAGTGTCTTGATATAGCTGAAGATGTAATCCCAGCGCCCGCAATTGAGCGCAGCAGCGTGATCTTTCAGTTCAAAGAGGATCTCGTCCATCTCGAACACCGCCGGCAGGGTCTCGATCAGCATGGTCGCCTTGATCGCGCCGACCGGCAGGCCGACCTTGTTCTGGGCGTGGACGAAGACGTCGTTCCACCAGCGCGCTTCCTCGTAATGCTCAAGCTTGGGCACGTAGAAATAAGGGCCGGACCCGTTCTTGCGAAGCCGTTCCTGATTATGCAGGAAATAGAGCGCGAAATCCATGAGGCAGCCGGGGATCGCCTTGCCGTTTCGCAGCACGTGCTTTTCGTCGAGATGCAGGCCGCGCACGCGGGCGATCAGCACCGCCGGGTCGTCGCCGAGGGCGTAGCTTTTGCCGGATTTCGGATCTTCGAAGCTGATGTTGCGGTTGACCGCGTCGCGCAGATTCGTCTGCCCCTCGATCAGGTTACGCCAGGTCGGCGAGAGGGCGTCCTCGAAATCGGCCATGAAGACCTTCACATCCGCATTCAGGGCGTTGATGACCATCTTGCGGTCGGTCGGGCCGGTGATTTCCACCCGTCGGTCGAGAAGATCGGCGGGCAGCGCGCCGACTTTCCAGTCGCCCTCGCGCACGGCTTTCGAATCCTCGCGGAAGTCCGGCAGCGCGCCGGCGTCGATCTTCGCCTGCCAGTCCGCCCGCGCGCTCAGGAGCGCGTCGCGGCGATCGGCGAATGCGTCTACAAGCTCGCACAGGAACGCGCATGCGTCCGCCGTCAGGATGTCGTCATCGGCCGAGGTCAGCTCTTCGGTAAACTCAAGTCCGCCGCGCTCCGTCGCGTGTTGGGTCGCCATGGGCCTTCGCCTTTCTTTTTCCGTAAAACCAGATCAGGCCGTGAAACCAGATCGTGTCCGTGTTTATCCGAGCCCCCTTCGCGGTGGCAAGGCGCCGGGTGCAGCCGGGCCGGAGAAAACGCCGCACCCCCGGGGCCGATCCTTCGATCGCGTCAGTGCGTAAAAGTTTCACATTCAAGTTTTTCAACGCGAAAGAAGGTTTATGCCCGGTCCGTCCTCCCTCAAAACCGACATCAACGCCATTATCGTCTGGACCATTGCAACGCCGGTTCTCGCGGCCTGGATGCTGTTGTCCATTCTGCCGCTGTTCAGCCTGTTCGGGCCGGACCAGACCGCGCTCACCATCGCCCTTGACATCGCGTTTCTCGGGACCGGGTTTTACGCATTCCTGTTCGGCCTCATCGCGGCGCGCGCGATGGCGGCGAATTTCGAGGCCCGCGAAAGCGTCATGTCCGCGGTGCGCGGTGCAGGTCTGAAACTCGCCGCTTATGGCGGCCTTTGGCTGCTGGCCTATTGGGGCTATCGCGCCTTCGTCGTCTGAGGGCGCCGGACGCGGCAAGCCGCCTTACATGGGCGGTTTGAATTTTTCCTTCATGGTCACCAGTTCCTCCGCGATCGTCGGGTGGAGGGCAACCGTCTCGTCAAACTGCTTCTTGGTGCAGCCGGCTTTCACGGCGATGGCGACGCACTGGATCATCTCCGCGGCTTCCGCCCCGACAATGTGACAGCCCAGCACACGGTCGGTGTCGCCGTCGACGACGAGCTTCATCAGCACCCGTTCTTCCGAACCTGTGAGCATGTTCTTCATGGCGCGGAAGTTCGTCTTGTAGATGTCGATATTCCGGTACTTGCGCCGCGCCTCGTGTTCGGCGTAGCCGACCGTGCCGACGGGCGGCTGTGAGAATACGGCTTTCGGAATGAAGGTGTAATCCATTTTTTGCGGGTTGTCGTTATACGTGGTCTCGGCGAAGGCCGCGCCCTCGCGGATGGCCACGGGCGTCAGATTGACCCGGTTGGTGACGTCGCCGACCGCGTAAATGCTGTCTACGGAAGACTTGGAATAATCGTCGACGACGACGGCGCCGTGCCTGTCCAGTTCGACCCCGGCGCTTTCAAGGCCAAGCCCTTTCGTCGCCGGTTTGCGGCCGATGGCCCACAAGACGAGATCCGTGTCCACATGGCTCCCATTGGACAGGTGAACGCGCTTGTTGTCGCCGTCGAGCTGTTCGATCTTGTCGAACACCGACTGGGTGACGACGCGGATGCCCTGGCGCTTCAGCTCCGCATGCACCTGGACCGAGATATCGGTGTCGAAATAGCGCAGGATGTCCTCGCCGCGATAGACGAGGCATACCTCGCAGCCGAGCCCGCGGAAAATGCAGGCGAATTCGATGGCGATGTAGCCGCCCCCGGCGACGACCACGTGTTTCGGCAGCGTTTCGAGATGGAACACCTCGTTGGATGTGATCCCGAGATCGTGCCCCGGCACCGTTTCGTCGACAAAGGGCGCGCCGCCCGTCGCGATCAGGATGCGCTCGGCGGTCACGTCGCGCCCCTCCGCGGTCAGGTGAACGGTGTGCGCGTCCTTGACGATCGCGCGGGACTGAAAAATGTCCGCGCCCGCGTTTTTCAGGTTACGGATGTAAATGCCGTTCAGCCGGTCGATTTCCGCGTCCTTGTTCTCGATCAGCCGCGCCCAGTCGAATGCGACGCTTTCCGCCGACCAGCCATAGCCGCGCGCGTCGGCGAAGGCGTGGCCGTACTCGCTGGCGAAGACGAGGAACTTCTTCGGCACGCAGCCGCGAATGACGCAGGTGCCGCCGACGCGGTATTCCTCCGCCACGCCCACCCGGGCGCCGTAGATCGACGCCAGCCTTGAGGCGCGCACGCCGCCCGAGCCCGCGCCGATGGTGAATAGATCGTAGTCAAACTTTGTCATAATCCGTGTCGCCGCCTTGCTGCTGGTGGTGGTCCGCCGGGCCCCGCCGATCGACTGCCCGTCAATCAACTGAAAGGAATGAAGCCGATGCCGGTCTCGAACCGCTTGTCATTAAATTCGAGCACTTCCAACCGAAACGTGTTCAAAAATTCTTGATAGATCGCCTCCAGCACCGGGGCGAGCTTGCCGTCATATTCGAGCGGCGTGTGGATCACCCGCTGCTGCGCGACGAAGACGTCGAAACTGTCGCCGGTGACTTCCACGGCGATCGCGGTGCGCAGCCAGAGCGAGCCGGAATCCTCCTGGTTGCGCACCGTCAGGGCGAGGCCGAACTGCACCGGCTCCAGGACGATGACCGGCTTGCGGCTGTAGCTGAAAGCCTCCTCGCCGTAATCGCGCAAGGGGTCGAACGGACCGATCGGCGGGGCCGGCCGGACGCAGCCCGGATCGCAGTCCATATAGGCCGGAAACTCGCGGATGATCGCATCGGCAAGTCCCTTGCAGCGCAGGAGATTTTCGAAAGCGGCCGCGCCGTAGGCGGTAATCGCCTGTTTCAGCGTTTCAAATCGCGACGGGGCGTTCGCGGGGTCAGTCGTCATCGCTTCAATGGTCCTTCGCGCTGCCTTGCGCCTTACGGGCGAGGCTAGCGCGTTGCGCGCGGCGGCGCAAAAACCTTCCTCACGCGCGCTCGACCGTCACGCCGGTTTCATCGCCGAAAATCGCCATATCCGCCATGGCGCAGAACAGCCCGGTTTCGATGACGCCGGGAAGGGCGCACAGGGCGTCGTTGAGGGCCGCGGGCGCGTCGATGCGGCCGAGCGCGCAATCGACGATGTAGTTGCCGCCGTCGGTTGCGGCGCGCGCCCCCGGACCGCCGCGCAGGGTGAGGCCCGGCGCGGCGAAGCCGTGGATCGCCAGCGCTTCGCGGATGCGCGCGACCGTGAGCGGCCACGCGAAGGCGTCGATCTCCACGGGCAGGGGGAAAGCGCCGAGATGCGCGACGCGCTTGGTCTTGTCGGCGATGACGATGAACCGCTTCGCGGCCGCGGCGACGATCTTTTCTCGCAGCAGCGCGCCGCCGCCGCCCTTGACGAGGTTAAGGTTCGGGTCGGCCTCGTCCGCGCCGTCCACGGCGAGGTCGAGTACGGTGGTTTCGTCCGGGGCGATGATCTCGACCCCCGCCGCCACGGCGAGCCGTTTCGTTTCCTCCGAGGTCGGAACGCCGCGCAGGACCCACCCTCCGGCGATCCGGTCACGGAGAATATCGATGAAGTGCGCCGCCGTCGAGCCGGTGCCGAGCCCCAGCGTCATGCCGTCCTCGACATAAGTCGCCGCTTCCTCCGCGGCCTTGCGCTTGCCGAGTTCCTTGTCCATCAGTCCTTCTTTCCCTTGTGTATCTCGTGAAAGCGCGCCGCCCAACCCTCGATGGCGGCCTGGCGCCCGCGCGCGACGGCGAGATCGCCGGGCGCGACGGTTTTGGTGATGACCGAGCCGGACCCCACATACGCGCCGTCGCCGATCGACAGGGGCGCAACCAGCGCGGAGTTCGATCCGATGAAGGCGCCCGCGCCGATGGTCGTCTTGTGTTTGTTGTAGCCGTCATAGTTGCAGGTGATGGTCCCGGCGCCGATATTCGCCCCCGCGCCGATCTCCGCGTCGCCGATATAGCTCAGATGGCTGACTTTCGCGCCGTCGCCGATCGCCGCCTTCTTCACCTCGACGAAATTGCCGATCCTGGCGGCGGCGCCGATCTCCGCGCCGGGGCGCAGGCGCGCGAACGGCCCGACGACCGCGCCCGCGGCGATGCGCGCGCCTTCAAGATGCGAGAAGGGGTTGATCCGCGCGCCGTCCGCGATCTCGACGCCCGGCCCGAACACCACGTTCTGACCGATCACGACGTCGCGGCCGACGATCGTGTCATGGGAGAAATAGACCGTGGACGGATCGGCGAGCGTCGCGCCGTTTTCCATCGCCCGCTCGCGCATCCGCTTCTGGAACGCCGCTTCGGCGTCGGCGAGTTCGGATCGGGCGTTGACGCCCATCACTTCCGCCGCGTCGGCTTCGATCACGGCGCAGGCGCGCCCGTCCGCGCGGGCGAGGGCGACGATGTCGGTGAGGTAGTATTCTCCCTTGGCGTTGTCGTTGCCGATATCCTTGAGACGCGCCCGCAAAAACGCGCCGTCGATCGCCATGACGCCGGAATTGCACAAGGCGATTGCAAGCTCTTCGGGGCTTGCGTCCCGCGCTTCGACGATGGCGGCGAGGGCGCCCGTTTCATCGCGCTTCAGCCGGCCATAGGCGCCGGGATCGCCGGGCGTGAAGCCGAGGACGGCCACCGCCGCGCCGGCGGCGATTTCGTCGGCCAGCGCGTGCATGGTTTCCGGTCGGACCAGCGGCGTGTCGGCGTAGAGCACCAGCGCTGCGCCGCAAAAGCCCTCAAGCGCGGGCAGGGCCTGCGCGACCGCGTGGGCGGTGCCCTGCGGCGGGGTCTGAACCGCCGTCGTAATCCGCGGATCGATCCCCTTTGCGACCTCGCCGACCTCCGGCGCGTGGTCGCCGATGACCACCGCCATGCGTTCCGGGTCAAGTCGTCGGGCTGCGTCGATGATATGGCCGATCATCGGCAGGGCGCCGATTTCGTGCAACACCTTGGGCGTGGCGGATCGCATCCGGGTCCCATGACCGGCGGCGAGAATGACGGCGGCGATGGCGGGATCGGTCATGGGCGGCTCGTCCTGTTGCAATGGGCGCGCGTCGTGCGGCTTCTACACGCCGGCGGCGGCGCTGCGAACGCCTAGCGTGCTGGCGCGATTCGCCATAAGACGCGCGTAAAAGTAAAGTGCGTGAACGGCGAAATCGAGGCGTCGACGGCGCGGCGGGGCGAAGAAGAAAAAGAAAAAAGGGGTGAGGGGGGATGCGACGATGCTGAAGGGCGCGACAGTGATCTTCGACCTAGACGGCACGCTGATCGACACCGCGGCCGATCTCGCCGCGTCCATGAACCATGCCCTTGCGGCGGCGGGCCTGGCGCCGGTTCCCGTCGGGGAGGTGCGTCACCTGGTCGGTCACGGCGGGCGCATGATGCTCATGCGCGGGTATGAGCTTGTCGCCGGCCGGGCTGCCGACACGGCCGAACTGGATTTAGCCTTTGATCGTTTCACCGAGCATTATCAAGAAAATATAGCTGTTTCTTCAACTCCTTTTGAGGGTGTGGTCGGCCTGATCGAGCGATTGCGCGCCGAGCGCGCGGCGATCGCGATCTGCACCAACAAGCGCGAGGCGCTTGCGGCGCGGCTTATTGATGCGCTTGGCCTGCGCGCGCATTTCGACGTGATCGTCGGCGCCGACACCGCCGGCGTCGCCAAGCCCGACCCGGCGCCCGTGCGTCTCTGTCTGAAGGCGACGGGAGCGGCCCACGCGGCGTTTATCGGCGACAGCGACACCGATATCCGTGCGGCGCAGGCTGCGGGCCTGCCCTGTCTGCTCGCGACGTTCGGCTACGGGCCTGTTGCGCTCAGGGCGCAGGCCGCAGCGTCATTCGATGCCTATGACGGCGCTTTCGAGGCGCTGTTGCGGTCCGTCCTGTCGGCGCCGGCCCCGTTTTCCTGAGCGGTCCGCGCCTCGAAACAGCGGCGGTTGCCCTCGTCTTAGCTCGCCTCGGCGGCGGCCATGCGCGTCGGCATGCCGTTCACCATGTCGCTGCGGACATCCGTGCGGGCAGATCGCATGGTCGATACGAACCCTTCGTCTTTCATTTCGACCACGACGTCGAAGCCGCGTTTGCGCCAGAAGTCCTGGATTTTTTGAGCGAGGCGGTTTGCACCATCTTTGTCGCACAGGTCAGCCATTGAGTAACCCCGAGCTATGCTTTGAACGTTTCCACCATTGCACGATATAAGATATGCTGATTTTTTCAAGACTGTAATTTCAAATTTTATACTCCTCAGTTTCCATTATACTCCTGAAACAGTCACGTTTTAGAAATTTTTAGTGGTGTTTTATCGCGCGATAAGCTAAGCTTATATAAGCCTGGCTTATATAATGGAGGGCGTGTTATGAAGGTTGCGGATCCTCCCCCCGCAGCGCGTTCCATCGGCGAACGCATCAAGCAGGCGCGCAAGGCGCAAGGGCTGAGCCAGGCGGATCTGGCCCGCCGCCTCGGGGTCAGCCAGCCGGCCGTCGCCAACTGGGAAAGCGGCGTGCACGACCCGCGGCGGCTGATGCTCGCGGCGCTCGCCGAGGCGCTGGAAACCCCCCTCGACTGGCTTTCGGCCGGCGACCGCTCGGCGGCGGAGAGCGACAAGCACGCCGCGGCGGCCTATATCCGCCGGCCCCTGCGCCACGTGCCCTTGATCAGCATGCGCGCGGCCGGGCTGTTCGCCCGCGACCCGGAGGCCGATCCGCACGCCATGGCGGAAGACTATATCCCTGTCACCGCCGGCTCGACCAAGCTGTTCGCCGTGTTCCTGAACGATCCCGCGGTCAATCTCGCATTCCTGCCGGACACGCTCGTCGTGGTCGACTACCAGGACCGTGCCCCGGACGACGGCGATTACTGCCTCGCCTATGTCAATGAGCGGCCGCTCCTGCGGCGGTGGCGGGCGGCCCCGCCCCGATTCGATCCGCATACGAGCGAAACCGGCTATGAGGCGATCCCCTACAACGCCGCGATGATCGTCATCGGCTGCGTGCGGTTTTCGATCCGGCTGCACTGACGCCGGCTGGCGCGCCTCCGGGGCGCCCCAATGCGGGCGGCCCCGATTCAAGCGACCCCGATTCAAGCGATCCCGACGACCCTGATTGGGCGGCCCTTGCATCATGCGGCTTTGCGTTCGTAGTCGGCGATGACGTCGGGCAGGGCTTTCATGGTCTTGCGATAGATCGCGGCGGTCGCCTTGACGCTGTTTGCAAGTTCATGGGCGGGCGCATCGTCGGCGGCCTTGCGCTCGAGCGCGCCGCAGGACTGCGCCAGCAGCGTGGCGCCGACATTGAGGCTCATGGATTTCAGCGCATGCGCCGCGCTGCGCAACGCCGCATTGCCGGCGCCGTCATTGGCGACGAGGATTTTCTGCATGGCGCCGCGCGCGTGTTCCCCGAACAGCGTCAGCGCCCGCAGGGGCAGGGCGCCTGCGCCGTCGTTCGACCCCTGCATGGCGGAAAGCTGATTGAGCGTGTGCGGATCGAAATAGGCGTACCCGCCGGCCGCGTCGCTGGACGCGTCACGGGGGGCGTCGCCATTCGCATCGCCGGTCTGATCGAGGGGGGCCTCAAGCGCGCCCGGTTGCGGCGCCGGCGGCGAGGTGCGCTCGAGAATCGGCTTTTGCAGGCTGTTATGGGCGAGTTTCGACGTCAGGTGCTTGGCGATGACCGCGGACAGAGCGTCGATGGTGAACGGCTTGGGCAGGAAGTCGTTCATTCCCGCCTCGCGCCAGGGAATGTTGCTGTTCGCCACATGGGCGGTGAGGGCGACGATCGGCGCCGGTTTCCTGCGCAGGCGATCTTCAAGGGCGCGGATCGCGCGGGTCGCTTCGAACCCGTCCATTTCCGGCATGGAGCAATCCATCAGGATAAGGTCGAACCGTTGCGTTTCGACCGCGCGCACCGCGTCGAGACCGTTTTCGGCCAGCGTCGGCTGAAGGTTGAGACGCTGCAGGGCTTCCCTGACGACCTCGCGGTTGACGATGCTGTCGTCCGCCGCGAGGATCCGCTGTCCCTCGAAGGTGGTGAAGCCAGGCGCGCCCCGCGCGCCATTGTTGACGGCCGCGCGGCCGCGCAACGCGCCATCGAAAATCCGTGCGATCTGGTCCATCACGTCCGGCCGCGACAGCGGCGACAGCAGGATGTCCCCGGCGAGCCCCTGTTCGAGCAGCGCGTCCGGCGCGGCGTCACCAAGCTCGCATACGCACACCCGCGCGGGTATCCACCGGTCCGGCGCCCGCCTGACGCTTTCTTCGAGCCGGCCGTAGAAGTCGGGCGACGCAAAGATCATGTCCGCATGGGAAAGACTGGCCGCGCGGGCCTTTCCGGCGTCGACGATCTGCGCCGCGACGCCGGTTTCCTTCAGGTAATGGGCGAGCGCTTTCGCCGTCGCGGGGCCGTCAATGGCGATGACGGCGCGTTTTTTCTCATGGCGCCGGGGCGCGGCGGCGGGCGGCTCGAGGGTCTTCGCGGGCAGGCTGAAGTAAAACCGCGACCCCTTGTCCTTGCGGCTGGCGACGCCGATCGAACCGCCCATCGCCTCCACCAGCCGGCGGCTGATCGCAAGGCCGAGGCCGGTGCCGCCGAAGCGCCGGGTCGTCGTCTGATCCGCTTGGGAAAAGGCGTCGAAGATGATGTTCTGCTTGTCGGCGCAGATGCCCGGGCCGGTGTCGGTGACGGAAAACTCGATCACGTCTTCGTCGTCCGCGCCCGCCTCAACGCCCTTGCCGGTCAGGCGCCGCGCGGAGACAAGAACGTACCCGGACTGGGTGAATTTAAGCGCGTTGCTGACCAGGTTGGAGATGACCTGGTTAATTCGCACCGGGTCGCCCTCGATTCTGGCCGGGGTGTTCGGCGCGACGTAGACGGCGAGGTCGATACCCTTCGATGCGGCATGCTCCCAGAACAGGCTGACCACGTCGTCGATGACGTCGGTCGGCGCGACGGGAATTTTCTCGATTTCGAGCCGTCCCGCCTCGATCTTGGAAAAATCGAGGATGTCGTTGATGATGGCGAGCAGGCTCTTGCCCGATTTCGCGATCACGTCGGCGTAGCGTTTCTGCCGCGGCGCCAGCTGGGCCTTGCTGAGAAGTTCGGCCATCACCATCATCCCGTTCATTGGCGTACGGATTTCATGGCTCATGATGGCGAGAAACTCCGACTTGGCGAGGTTGGCCGCCTCGGCGGCCTCCTTGGCTTTCTGCAACTGTTCGGTGCGGCTCTGGACCACCTTCTGCAGATCCCGCTGGTGCGCCTGTAATTTGGCGTCCCGCTCCTGAAGCTGATCAAGCATGTTGTTGAGCGTGCCGGCGAGCTGGCCCGTTTCGTCGTCGGCGTCCTGTCTGGCGCGCACCGAGAAGTCCCCGGTCTCGCGCACCCGGCGCATGACGCTGACGAGTTCGAGCAGCGGTCCGGTGATGGACCGCTGAAGCCGCAGCGCGATGAGAACGCCGATGCCGCCGGCGAACACCGCCGCGATGGCGGCGTCGTAGATCAACAGGCCGATGCGGTTAGCGAGCGACTCGCCTGTCGCGAAGATCGTCAGTTCACCGACGGCGCCCGCGCCGTCCGGCGCCTCGATCGCGACGCTGGCGCGCACGGTCCGGTGCGCGGCGGTGAAGAGGTAATGCGGCAGGAAGGAGGGCCGCGGTCCTGAGGGCGGCGGGATGGCGCGCTCGCGCACGGCCCCGTCCCCGGTTTCGATAAACAGGGCGCCGTCCGGGGTTCTGATGCGGGCATAGTCGATCGCCGGCACCAGCGTCAGGTTTTTCTGCAAGCCGGCCAGCGCCCTTTCGGGATCGTTCCGCGCCACCGGCGCCGCCGCCGTCGAGGCGAGGACGTTGGCGATGATCGTCAGCTCTTTCTGCCGGTCGCGGTTGTGATGCTGCACCTCGCGGCCGATTGACGACGCGGTGGCGATGCATACGGCGCCGAAAATGGCGATCACCACAAAGGTGGTCAGCCGTGAGCGCAAGGATTTCTCAGGCTTGGGGCTTTCAGGCTTCAACAAGGCGGACGTCCGGCGCATTGACTACCATGGGCGCGCATCATCGCGTCAATTGCTTGCCAATGTATTTCCCGCCGGGTTGTGAAAAGACTTTTTAATACAATTTTGGTTGTTTAACGACAGGCGGATCGCTCCGGCGGAAAAACTTGGTTAATGATGAGCCCTGCGCGAATCCTTCTCGTGGACGACGACCCGATCATGCTGGAGCTGGCTTCGACGCGGCTTCGCGAGGCGGGGTACGACGTCAACGCCTGCGCCGACGGCGTTCGCGCCCTGGTGGCGCTGGAGCGGGACGGGGCGGATCTCGTCATTTCCGATATCGACATGCCGATCCTGAACGGGTTCGAACTGACGAAGATCATTCGCGCTCATCCCCGCCTGAGCGAAAAGCCGGTCATCGTCATCACCTCCAGCGATGGCGGCGAGGCGGTGGACGAGGCGTTCGCCGCCGGCGCCACGTCGTTCCTCTCCAAGCCGATCAACTGGTCGTTGTTCAACCACTCGGTGCGCTTTGTCCTGCGCGCCAGCGAGACCCAGCGCGCCCTGCGCGAGGCGCGCGACCGGGCCGAGGCGGGGGACCGTTTCAAGGACAATCTCATGTCCGTGATGAGCCATGAGTTGCGCACGCCCCTGAACGCCATCATCGGCTTCGGACAGCTCGTCGCCGCCCATTTCGACAAGCAGGACGACACGGTCAATAAAGAGTATACGGATTATATTCTCGAAAGCGGAAAGCGGTTGCTGAATTCTGTATCCGACATGTTGCTTGCGTCGGAGGCGCGCACCGGCTCGATCGCCATCAGCGAGACGAGCGCAACCGTCGAGGAAATCGTCGCGGACGCGCTTGCGTCCCTTGAAAAGTCCATCGCCATTTCCGGCGCGAAGATCTCGGTCAAGCTGCAGAACCCGCGCCAGGAGGTCCGCTGCGACCAGGCGCTCCTGTCCCGGGCGATCGGGAAGCTGGTCGACAATTCGATCAAGTTCGGCCGGCGCGGCGTTCGCGTCTTGATCGCCTCGGCGCTGACCCCCGCCGGCGACCTGGCGCTGCTGGTCAAGGACGACGGGCCCGGCGTGCCGCGCGACAAGGTTGACGAGTTCAAGGCGATGTTCGCCCAGTCGGACATGTCAATCAGCCGCTCGAAGGAGGGGCTGGGCCTCGGCATTCCCCTGACTCAGGCGATCGCCCAGGCCCACGGCGCCGCTTTCCGGCTGAGTTCGCGGGGCGACGGAGCCGCCGAAGATGTCGGTGCGGACGGATGCGAAAAGGCGCGCGCGCAAGGCGGCACGGAATGCGTCGTCGTCCTCCCCGCGGCCCGCCTTCGTCCCCTGGCGGCGGACATGGCCGCGCCCGGCGACGGCGCATCTTCCGACGATCCGGGGCGCGCTGCCCCGGAGGCGGCGACACCTGGGCCGGCTCGGCGCACGGCCTGACGTTCCTGGCGGTGGTTATCGCGTCTTCACCCTATGCGACCGAACCGCGCGGCTTGATCTCGACGCGGAATGGCAGATGTCTCTCATATTCTTGAGGGCGTGCCGCTCAGCGGGAGAGCGCTGCGTTCACGCCGTATCGGCTCAATCTTCTTTAAACGGCTATGTCACCGAGAATCAGCGGCATGACGCGTCTTACAAATACCGGCGACGCATGTAGTAGCTCAAGTTCTGCCGTTGCATCTCCTCGATGTAAGTAGTATCTGCGCGGTCTTTATCGCTCATACGTCCACTTTCATCAGCTTGCTGCTGATTGGCGTCTTGCGTTTCCGCATTAAACAATCCCGTGTTATCCAATGGCGGACCGGCCAGGAACATAAGAAAGCTTCGTATCCATTTTGCGACGCCCCGTTCTCCGTGCGTGTCATGATTGGCGACTGGTTTCATGCTGCGGCGCTCCTCGGAAAAATACCTTGAATCTAAAAAGACGTTTCTACGATGGCCTCTCATATTCACTTAAAAACTCAGGCGACAAAGCAAACCCTTGAATAGTCGTTAAACCCAGGCAGACCGCGCATAATCTTTCAAGGCCGATGGCGCCCCCCGCGCTGTGACGGGGCGCTTGGCCAGATTCGACAAGTTCGCGTATGATATCGTCTTCAGGCCCGTAGTGACCGTAAACCTTCGCACGCTCCACGAAACCGCGCACATCAGGGTCATCCTCATAAAGATGAACGACTTCGACGCCCTGGATCTGAAACTCAACCCGGTCTGCGACGGCAATGGTCCCGTGCTTTGGTTTTGCTCGCGCTTCCGCTGCATATGGAAACTCGGAAACGATCAGACATTTGTTAAGCGATAACGGTTCGACTTCTTCAGAAATCCAACGATCCAGCATGGGAAAGAGTTTTTCGTCAGGGCTCCCGTATGCTTCCGCCAATTTGGCGTGTAGCGCAGTCATGCTGTCCGGGTCTTTGAATAAGTCGACGCCGAAATCGGTTCTAAGTTTTTGGGCTACTGACAGCCTTTCCACAGGCCCGTCGAACACGATTGCGACAATCTCCCTGAACAAGTCGACGATTTCCGTAAGCGATGCGTCGCGAATATAAATGTCGAGCATATGGAATTGCTGGAGATGGGTGTCATCGATACGGTCCGGACGGAAACACTGTCCAACAGAGAAGACTTTGTCATGCCGACCCAACTGTCGACGCAGCGCCAAAGCAGGGGAGTCCTGCAAGTAACGGCCGTCCAATAGTGGAATACGGGGAATGACGTCGCAGCTGTCATGAGCGCGAATCACCGGGGTTGAAAATTCGATGAAGCCTTTGTCCCAAAGATGCAGGCGCATGGCTTGTATCGTTTCAGCGAGCATCAGGAGGGGATCGTCGCGCAACATTGAAAGGCGTTTTTCATCGAAACGCGGCGCGTTCGAGAACTGCGTCATCGAAGCGCTGATCTTGGGCGGTGAAAGATTCATTGTTCTGCCTTTTTGATCAAGAATGACTCGTCGCCGCGTTTGAACGCATGTGCGCTTCATCGCTCTTTTCCTGCGATCAACGGCAACGATAAGGGCGCTGAAGATCGCCAATCATTGCAAGCATTGCCCGTAAAAATTATGACGCCGCGGTGTGCTTTTCCTCAAGCCGCGAGTCGTTTGTTGCGCTTTTTTGCTTGCGTGGTCCGGTAACGTCGACTATAGGCCGCCACCATTTCGGCCGGAAAGACTTGTAGCTATGCTGAACGTCCGGCGCGATCAGGTTTGGCCGGTCCAGGCTCCCTATGACGATGGATATGTTGTCATATCCATCGTCAATGGCGCATATGGCGCTGCCGCATTTCGGGCAATTGCCGCGGCGGGTCTTTTCCGAAGACCGGTACAAGGCGGGCGTTCCGCCGGGCCCGGTCCACGAGAAGTCATCAAGCGGAAATTCAACCCACGCCACCGTGGGCGCGCCGCTCCAGCGGCGGCACATTTTGCAAGAGCAAAGATGAGGAAAGATCGGATCTGCGGTCACGGTGTAGCGTATCTCGCCGCACAGGCATCCTCCCTCATAAGTTTTCGGTTTCGCCATGAATAAGTGTCCTATGCAACTTTTGCGTCGGAACGACGTTCCTTTTGTATCAATGAAGTAATCTCTATCCATTGATCAGAAAACGGATAAAGCATTTGCAGGAAACCGTCTATGATTTGAGGTTGCAGAAAGTGAAAGGTATCCGCGTCTTTTATGAAACGCGCGATGCCTTCTTGATGGCCCTGTTCCACAGCAACGCCGTCGGTCGCCGCGTCATGGCTTTCGTCAAGGTGCATCCGATAATAGAAATCGAGGTTTTCGAGACTTTCATTGGAGCCTTTTCCGAGCAGGTGTCCGAGGCGGTTTGTGATGTCGCGCATTTGTTCCGTTTCGGAAATCGCGACCGCCTCGGTGGCGTAGTACATGCCGAGAATAGTCGATGGACAATGCGACCAGGCCAAAATGTCTATGATCGAGGACAGGGCGAGCGTGGTCATGGTTCGCGGCGTCCAGCCATTGACGCGGAAATCGAGGTCCTTGGCCAGCGCGCCGCTGAAGATGACATAATGCGCCGGCAGCTTTCCCCGCTCGCCGCCCTCTTCAAGGTAGTTGCGCGTCAGTTCCTGCGCGAGTTCCGGACTGTACCCCCGCATGGTGTCCGCCGCTCTCAGCAGCAGCGTCGAATTATAGCGCGCGAAGACGGAAATTTCGCCGATGTAATAGCGCGCTTCGTCCGCGGAGAGGTTCGTTGCGTCGACCGTTTTCGCAATTCGTTCGTAAATCCACAAAACCATTGGGTCAAAGTGATTTTCGACCAGTTCCCGGCCGGAGACGAGTGCTTTTCCCTCTCCGATTGTAGCGTTGAAAAGGGACGACGTTTCGGGGTGCTGTTCGAAAAACGCATCAACGAGACTATCAAATGAACGGTACATAAGGCAGGCCCTCTTTCTAAGGATTAAATTCGCTCAAGCGCGCCGGTGCGGGACAGTTCCTGCAGAAACGCGATTTCGGCATGCGTTGCCGCGGCGACCGGTTCATGGCGGCCCAGCTGGCCGCAAATCCTTTCGACATCGACATCCTGCGCATCGGCAACGACGCTGCGGGCCGCCAGGAAAACGCGCGTTTGCGTCGCGGCGCAGTCAAGATCGGGCTCGACGATCGGCGCGTATGGCTTGAGAAGGCGCACGCTCTGTCCAGGCGACAGATCGAAAGCCGGCGCATTGTTGCAGTCAGCGAACATGTCCGCAGCCAGGCGTTGCGGCAAATCCCATCCGCCGTTGCTTCGCAAGCGATTCCAGTAATAGGACAGAAAGCGCGGCAACTCGCGCGTGAACCATTGATCGCAGGTTGAGTGCAGGAGATCCGTAATCGGCGCCGCAAAAGGATTTTTACCGTTGAGCGGAAGGAACGGCGACATGCCCTCCTGATCGAACGGCAGCGAGAGATCGCAAAGCGCCGGCAGTACGGCGCGCGACACAAAGCGCGTGTAAGGATAAGTGTATAGCGGCAACGCGACCGAGACCGAATACTCGTTCTGTCGACCGATGTGATAGACCGCCGCCGGAAGGTAAAGCACGTCGCCGGGCTTCAGCACAAAAAGCTCGGCGTTGTCGAACAGCCGGTCAAAGGCCGGCGCATTGGAAAATGTCGGCTCTCTTCCGTCCGCGATGCTGAGATAAGCCTCGCGAGACCAGCAGTAAAAGTTTTTTACGCCTGGACCCAGATGGCAAAGAAGCGCGTGCTCAAAACCTTCGTGAACGCCAAAGGCCGTACCGGAATAATTGCCGCAAAAGACGGCCTGCTCCGTGCCGCCGATCGGAAATCCGCGCGCCGAGAAGAACGATTGGGCAAAATCGCTGAAGTCCGCGGCGAGGCGTGCGCTCGCCTGTTCGAGATTGTTCAGCACAAGACTAAAGCGCGGCGCGCCGGTGTACTCCTGCATGAATTCAACAAGGCCGCCGGCATTTCGCGGGGTTTGTGCATAAAGCTCTTCGACGAGGTCGTCGCGCCGGTCTTCCCCTACATAGATGCGGGCGCGACAGTCGGTTTCGGCGCGGCGTTGTTCATCGAACAAGGAAAAAAACGCTTTTTCGACTTCGCGAAATCCAGCAAAGCCGTCGCTTAACGGCAAGACGCCCTCAAACAGATAGGGCGCAATGCCGTCCTTCGTCTGATCATCGAAATCACCCCATATATCTGAAGAAAATGTGAAGGACATGCTTTTCAGCCTTTTTGCCGTTCGTTAACGGACTGTATCTGCGGGCCTGCGGATTGAGGCGAGCGGATCGAAGATCCGCCCGCCTCGCATCTTGCCGAGCTTAGGCGTCGGGACGAACACCGGCTTTCAGATCAGCATCCGGACGGATGCCGGCTTTCAGAGCGTCCGGGCGGATGCCGGCTTTAAGAACGGCGTCGGGGCGGATTCCAGACTTCAGGCTCATTCTCGTCTCCTTTGTGATAGCTGTGACTGTGATAAGAAGGGCGGCTTACACGCCTTTCGTGCGCCGCGTTATCTACCTAGCTTATCGATTAATCTTTACAATGAATATTTTTCGAAAATCTTGTCGATCAGTAGGGGGAGAAAAAATTTTGTCGAGAATAAAAAAATACTTGACTGTAATTGTTTTGGTTTTGCGTTTCTCAATTAAATCAATCCTGATGATAGTTTTTTGCAATTGATTTTCGCGTCCGACACTCCCTTATGATAGGCGGGCGTTATCGTCTTAAGCCGTATGCAAATAATTATTCATGCCGCGGATTTCATAAAATCGACGTGCTTGCGACTTTGATCCATTTCTCCGTTAAAAAGGAACGCAGAATGACGTTACTGTTTCCGAGCGCTTTTTCGCGCGTTGCAGACGTTGTCAAGGAAAGTCCCGCCGAGCCCGTGCTTTGCTTCGATCCCAGCCGCGTTCGCGAAAATGTCGATACGTTTCTGGCCGGCTTTCCAGGCGCCGTATCGTGGGCGATCAAGTCTAACCCCCATCCCGAAGTCGTGCGCGCCGTTGCGATGGCCGGGATCAACGCATTTGACGTTTCGTCTCGCGGCGAAATCGAACAGTTAAGATACCAGCATCCATGGGCCAAGCTCTACTTTAACCACCCGATAAAATCGCCTGAAGACATCGCTTACGCCTATGCGGCGGCCGGCGTCCGCGATTTTGCCGTCGATCATCCCGGCGAGATTGAGAAAGTTCATGAAAGCCTCAAAAAAGCGGGCGCCGATAAAATCGCCGACGTTACGCTGATGGTGCGCTTTAGAGATCCGTCTTATCGTGGAAATGTCAACTACGATTTTGGCAGCAAGTTCGGCGCGGCGCCGGATCTCGCCGCGGAGATGTTAAGGGATTGCGAGCGCAGGGGGTTTTCCCTCGGGCTGAGTTTCAACCCCGGATCGCAGGAACGCGATCCGAACGTCTACGCTCGGCTCATGCGGCTTGCGCGGAAAGTCGCCGCGCGCGCGGGCGAGGGCGTTCCGCAACGGATCGCCAAGCTCAGCGTCGGCGGCGGTTTCCCCTGCCGTTATCCGAATGGCGGAGAGCCTGCGTTGCAGCGCTACTTCGAAGCGGTCTCGGACGCGTCAGATTTTGGCGATTGTCTGGTTTATTGCGAGCCGGGCCGGTCGATCGTCGCGGACAGCGTTAGCGTGGTCGCCAAAATCATGCTTGTAAAGCCGGAAAGCGGGCTTCTTTATCTGAATGATGGTTTCTACGGCTCGTTCATGGAGTCGAAGTTTGTCGACTTTAGCCCGCCGGTGCGGGCTTACACCCCCCGCGGCGCCGAGATAAAAGCCGACAGTGAAGGCGCCGCGCTCTACACGATCATGGGGCCCACATGCGACAGCATCGACCAGTTGCCGAAACAGGTCAGGCTGCCAAAAATCCTGAAAACCGGCGACTATCTGGAGTTCGGCATGATGGGCGCGTATTCGAACGCAACGGCGACGCAGTTCAACGGGTTTGCGCGCGCGCGACTGGCGCTTGTGGACAGCATTGCGCCATGGGGGAGCGCTTCCTATGCACAGTGAGCGCGAAGGCTCGATAGCGCAGACAACTCGGCCGGAACCGAGCGGCGGCGGACCGCGTGCAAGTAATCCCGAACAGGCCGCCCGCGCGCTGGTCCATTATTCCTATGCGATTTTGCATATGCCGGACGATGTTTTCAGCCACGCCTACAACATTCTCGACGCAGGGCGGCGTTTCTTCGAACAGCCCCTGGAGGTTAAAACGCAGCGCCGAAGCGCGGCGGACGATCTGGAGGGGTATCGCAGCTTCGGTGAAGAACTCGATCCGGAAACCGGGCTTGAAGATCTTTCCGAAGGTTTTGCCGTCTGGCGTCGAAATCAACATAGCGAGGATGTGCGCCGATGGGCGAGATCCTGCGAATTGCACGGGCTGATGAGCAATGCGCTCGATGCATATGCGACTCTTGCAGAGGACATTCTCTCGGCGTTGCGTCGCGAGGTCGCCCAAGAGGACGGCGGCGCCGCTGCTGGCGATATCAACATTCGGGCCCTGTCCTATCTACAGCAAAACTACTATCGCCCCGCGGACCATGCCGGCGACGGGCGCGCGAATGTCATGGAGCCTCATGAAGACGGCCATGTGCTGACAATTCTGAAACCTACCGCGCCCGGGCTGGCGGTTAGTCCGCGCGAACTCATTGAGCCGCCAACGCCTGAAAATCGACTTGGCGTTTACGGCCCGCCCACGGGCTACCTGGATATTGACCTCGGGCCGAGGGAGGCCATTGTGATCCCAAGCACGCCCACGGCCTTGTTAACGGGCGGCCTCGTCAAGCCTTTATGGCATGGCGTGCGGAACACCGGAAGCAAGCGCCGTCAGTCTCTTATGTTTTTTGTTAATCCGGACCCCGCCTTTAGCTGCAGGCCGTGGGTCCGCAACAGAATTTTTGCAAAATACGATATTCACGAAATCATAGACATAATGTCTTCAAATTACGGGAAAACATCTATTTCACAAGTGATGTGAAAGTGATAATTTCGAAAGTTCTTTTCATGGGAGCGCCTTGAAAGGGCGAGCTTCGGCCAGGGCGGGCATGTTGATCCAGAAACGAAAAAGCGACTGGTCGTCCGAGTTTTCGGGGCTGCTGTTGATCGGTATTCCGATTGTTTTAACGCAACTGGTGCAATTTTCGGTCAACACGATTGACATTATCATGATCGGCCGGTTGGGGCCGGAAGCCCTGGCGGCTTCCACGCTCGGCTTTGTGCTGTACTTGTCGGTCTGGTTGTTTGCGTGCGGACCTGCAATGGCGGTCTCGCCGATGGTTTCGCATGCTGTCGGGGCGGGCGGCGATCCCCGTGACGACGTTCGCGTTTCGGTTCGGATGGGATTGTGGGCGGTCGCCATGCTCTTCCCGGCCGCATTGGCGCTTTTTCTGATAACGGACAAGGTCGCCCTTGCTCTCGGCCAGCCAGAGGTTTTGGCCGCGTCTGCGCGAAATTATGTTCTGGCCCTGGCCTTCGGTTTGCCCTTTTCGCTCGGCATTCTCGTGCTGCGGAATTTCCTCGCCGCCCTCGAAAAAATGCGTGTTCCTTTGTTGATCGTCATCGTCACAACGATTCTGAATGCGCTCCTCAATTACATGTTGATTTACGGCAATTTCGGCATGCCTCGGCTTGAATTGATCGGGGCGGGCGTCGCGTCCTCGCTATCCCACCTCATCGGCTTCCTCGCATTGGCGGCTTACGTCGCGCTGGACAGGGAAGCGAAGTCGTATCGTATCTTTTCCGGCTTGCTGAAACCGGACTGGCCGCGGCTGCGTGAGGTTTTCGGTCTTGGCGCGCCGATCGGCGCCGACGTCGCTTTTGAGGCGATGCTGTTCAACGCCGCTGTATTTCTCATGGGGCGGATTGGCGTTCTTGAGGTTGCGGCCTATCAGGTTGCCTTCAATGTCGCGCAAATCGCTTACATGATCGCCGTCGGCCTGGCCATGGCGGGGGCGGTGCGCGTTGGGCTTGCGGCCGGCGCGGGCGATATCGATCGTATCCGCCGCGCATCGGCGTTGACGATTGGCGTGTGTACAATCTCGGTGCTGGCCGTCGCCGGCCCCGCTCTCTTTGCGCCGGTTTTTGTCGCGTCCCTGTATCTCGAAAGCGACAAGGCTGCGAACGCGGCGCTGTTCGACCTGGTCGTTGTATTCCTTCCCATTGCGGGCGCGTTTGCGCTGTTTGACGCCGTGCAGATGGGCGCTAATCAGTGTCTGCGAGGTTTGAAGGACGTGCGTATACCAATGGTTTTGACGGGCGTCAGTTACTGGGTAATCGGTTTCCCGCTTGCCGCCTGGTTCGGGCTGTTTACGTCAATGGGCGCCATGGGCGTCTGGCTTGGGCTTTTCTGCGGCGTCGCCGCGGACGCCGCGTTGCAAAGCAGCAGGTTATGGCGCCTAACGCGCCGCCCGATAGCTGCGACGAAGCAGGAAGTTTTCAGCTGATAACGCGGATTGGCTTTGGCGGGACTTGCCGTGGTCGCGCGCGCTGCGGCTCGCTGACATGTCCGTCGGGTACAGACCGAGGCGCTTCAACTCGGAGCGCGCCGTTTCGGCCGGAACCACCACCCATGTCGCGGCATGATCGGACGTGTGGCCGCCCGCTCGGCTGACAATCACATTCATCCGGGACGCGCTATAGATATCCGCGATGGCGTCCTTGATTTTTTCTTCAAGAGCGTCGAGACGCGGCGCGCGCGCGTAGAGCCCTTTCATGTTGCCGCTCACCGCGACATAGTTCCCGTCGTCTAACCTCTCAACAACGATATTAACAATATCTGTCATACGATTCTCATTCATCTGTTTGCGGAAGAAGTGAGTAAATGGATGGATTTGTGCATCATAGTCGTATATAAACTTATCTGCACCAAGAAAAAAAGATATTGAGATATTTTATCGATACTAGACCGGGGAAAGGCTATGAAAAAAATTTTCAGGGCTGGCGTCCTTTATACGATCGGCGAAGGCGTTCAAGAGACGTCCCCTCGGGAGGGGGGCGCGACCTCGGCCTTGCCGGCGAGGTTCGTGCTGGCCGCGCTGTTGTTCGCCTTGCCGCCTTTTGCAAATGCGCACGCCTCCCCGTTCGACGGGTTGTCGACGCCGTCATTGATGTCTCCCTGGTTCTTTGCGCTTTGTGCTGCGTTCGCCGTCTTGGTGCTGTTCTTGATTGGGTTGATCGCATCGCCCGGAAGCCGCAAGGCGCAGACCCATGAGGCCGAATTCTGGGAGCCGAGCGTTGAGTACGCCCACAATCGGCCGGTTGAAAAAACCGCGGCGGAAAGAGTTGTCGAAGAAAAAGGCCGTGTTGCGCAGTTTCGTGGTCAAGCCTCGGGCGAAGTTTACAACGATTCCGGCAATGGCCTCATCGCGCCGGACATGGTCGTCATTCCATCCGGGCGTTTTATCATGGGATCGCCTCCCGACGAAGAGGGCCGGAATGCGTTTTCAGAAGGCGAGCAGCGAGAAGTCGTCATATCCAAGCCTTTTGCGGTGTCGCGCTACCTCATCACTTTTGAGGAGTATGACGCTTTTTGCTGGGATCGTCGGTGGGCGACGTGTGGCGACGAAGGCTGGGGCCGCGGCGCAATGCCGATCATCAATGTTTCCTGGATCGATGCCCTGGAGTATGTGAAATGGCTAAGCGCGAAAACCGGGAAGATGTATCGTTTACTGAGCGAAACGGAATGGGAGTATTGCTGTCGCGCCGGATCGCAGACCGTGTTTGCTTTTGGGGATACGATCAATACTGACCAGGCTAACTATAACGGCGGTTATGTTTATGGCGATGGGCGCAAGGGAGAGTATCGCGGACAGACGACGCCTGTTTACGCCTTTCCTCCGAACGCGTTCGGTCTTCATGACATGCACGGCAATGTCTGGGAATGGGTGGAAGACGTCTGGAGCGAAGGCTACGCCGGCGCGCCGAACGACGAGACGCCGGCGTTAAGAGGCGACACGGAGCGTCGCGTGTTGCGCGGCGGGTCGTGGTACAGTTTGCCGGTGTTTCTGAGATCCGCGAACCGTGTTCGATATGTACGTGATTTTCGCGATGATGATATTGGGTTCCGGGTTGCCTGCACGTTGTAGCATTTGTGCGATGTGCTCAGACCGGAATCTTGAAGCGGCATGCGGCCAGTGTAGTGAACATTCAGAGGTCAGACTGCCGCCCGCTTTGGCTTTGTGAAATCTGCTTCTGTCGAAGAAGCATAGTCACAACAGAATAATTTTCTGTTGATCAATCCGTTCCGCAATGGGTTTGCCTGTCGGAATATCCCATGGCCTGATTTCAGCGGAGCCTCGTTTCCGGAGACAAAGAGGTGCGCCCTTACAGCTTTAGGCCGGATATCCCGTCAACATGCCCGAATGGGTCGGGTTGCGTTTCTGCCGCCAGGCCGTATTCAGTCCTGCGCTTGTGAAAGCGCAATTCGATTGCCCTCGCTGTCCTCGAATTCGGCTACAAAGCCGGCTTCGCCAATATCTTTCTTTTCGTAAAGTATATGCGCGCCAAGAGCTTTTGCTCGCTTGAGCACATCGTCGATATCGGCGACATCGAAGTAGATGACTGGTCCGTCATGCGACGGTTTGTAGACGTCTCCTTTAGCCAAGGCGCCGCTCGCGCCGGGGTGAAGATCGCTGCGGGGGAAAAACGCCATTTCATAACCGTCTACGGACTGTCTGCGCAACTCAAGGCCGAGCACATTTTGGTAAAAGGCGAGGGCGCGGTCCATGTCGGATACAGGGATTTCGAAATGAAAGACGGGATTGCTCATTAGAAAAGCCTTTGCATATGATTTTTGATAGTATCATTAAAAAATAATTTTTCAATATGTAGGGTGTATAGAGAATATTGTATGTGATTTTCTTCTTGTTCCACCGCACCGGTTTGGCTGACTGATCCGGTTAACATCCAGCGTCCGGCCAGGCTGAAGCGTTTGAGAAGCAAGGAGGCGGGGTGAAGGCGTCGGCGTCCTTCCGACCGCTCAAACGGTGTCCGGCCTCGACTGCGGACGCCGGGCTCGGTATCGCGGCGAGCCATTTCGCTACGTCGCCGCCCTTTTCGTAGGCGATCTGCTGGCCCCCGTTCTGGTACAGGCGCACCGTTCCGGTATTCGCCGGCTCATCGAAGAAAATCACCAGTTGCGAACCGTTCTG
>LYSZ01000026.1 GCA_001657385.1 Parvularcula sp. BBD 1991-13
TCTGTGAAACGCGATTTACGCATGTCCGTCGTCTCCTTCCGGTTGACGGACTCACCTTTCAAATGAGGGACCAAACGGGGCGCACGTCACTTACATACTCTGCAAGAAAAACATCCACCCAACAAATGTGAGACAAAAGGGCTTAAATCTCTTCTCACCGCGATTTGGCACGTCGGCATGAAAGCCGTCACGTCCACTCCATCAAGTTCCTTTTTTCTCCTTTCTTTTCAGCGGGATGGCTGTTAATCACTGGATCGTGAAGACGATTTCGCCTCTATCCCTCGCCAGGCTGATGGCGATGGCGGCTTTGTGCTTGCAGGTCATCCTGCCGGCGCCGGGCGCCTTTGCGCAAGGGAAAGGAGCCGGCGCCGACCGCTTCCTGTGTTCGCCGTCCGAGGCGGCTCCCAGCGCGGAAGCGATTACGGCGCTGAAGACGTTTGCCGATCTCATCGGCGAGGACGACCCGGACGAGCCGCGACAGGGGGATCACTGCCCGCTGTGTTCGCTGGGAAAACATATCGACCTGCCGCTTTCGGCGGCGACCGGCCCGCCCCCGCATATTGCCGGCGGAGGCGTCATTGGCAGTGTTGAGGCCCGCTTCGCCCGGGATTCGCGCGGGCCGCCGCTTGGCTCGCGTGCGCCTCCCTCTCACGTCTGATTGCTTTTTCGAGCAACGGCCCGCTTCGGCGGAATGTTCCGTGTGCGCCCATATGCTGCCGCGCGCGCAAATCATGCTTTCATTTTGTGAGACCAACAATGCCAAGACAACTTCAACACGCGCTCCTCGCGGGCGCGAGCCTTGCGGCCATGACCGCTCCCGCCTTAACCCTCGCACAGGAGACGATCGCAGTCCCCAAAGGCCGGACCGCCGGCGCCGCCGGTGAAATGACGACGGACAGTATCGTCGTCACCGGCAGCCGCATTGTCCGTAAGGACCTGACCTCCGTCGGCCCGCTGACGGTTATCGGCGAGAGCTTTATCGACAATACGGGCGTCGCCAATGTCGAGGTTCTGCTCCAGCGCTTTCCGTTCTCCGCCGGTTTCGGGGGCAACGCCAACGCCGCCTATTGGGTCGCCGGCGGCTGGGGGACAGCGCAGGTAAACCTGCGCGGGCTCGGCGTTAACCGAACGCTGGTGCTGCTGAACGGCCGCCGCGTTGTCGCGGGCGGCTCCGGCGCTAACGACTCCGTCGATCTCAACATGATCCCGGTGTCGCTCCTGGAGCGGGTCGAGGTGCTGAAGGACGGCGCTTCGGCCGTATACGGCGCGGACGCGGTGGCGGGCGTCGTCAACCTGATCACCAAGGACGCCTTCGACGGCCTTCAGGTCGAGGGCCAGTTCGGGATTACCGATGAAGAGGACGGCGAGCAATATCTGCTCGATGTCGCCTGGGGCGTTCAGGGCGCACGAGGCAGTCTCGTTTTCAACGCCAGCTACCAGAACAATCAGGCCGCGCCGCTGGAGACGCGCGCGCCGTGTTCGCTTGCCGATCTCGACGGTGACGGAGACCTCGAATGCACGCCGGGCAGTTCGTCCACAGCGGGCGGCCGGGCGGTTCTGCCCGACGGCGGACAGATCAACTTTATCGGCGGGGACGCTTTCGAACCCTTCGATATTCAGCGGCACGGCTTCAACTTCAATCCGTTCTTCAATGCCGCGAACCCGGTCGAGCGGCTTAGCTTCAGCGCGTTCGGCAATTATGAGATCGCCGACAATCTTCGCTTCATTTCCGAAGCGCTCTTCAACTGGCGCACATCGACCCAGCCCGCCTCGCCGGCCACCCTGCGCGATATCGCGTTTTCGGCCTCGCACCCGACCAATCCGACTGGCGAGGATATTGTCGTCCTGCGCCGACGCACGACGGAATTCGGCGCCCGGACCTTCGAGCAGGATGTGGAAACCTGGCGCGTCGTTCTCGGACTGGAAGGCGCGTTCGCAGACGATTGGCGATACGACCTCGCCGTCAACTGGGGCCGCAACACCGCTGTGGACGCGCTCCTCAACAATATCAACACCCGCCGGTTCGCGGAAACGCTGGACCCGGACATTTGCGGATCGAACGAGGTTCCCTGCGCCGACATTCTCGGCGAGGGCGATCTGACGGCGGCGGTCGGCGACTATGTCCTTGTCAACCAGCGCGACACGGGCGGCAATGAGCAGATCAGCCTCACCGGCAATGTATCCGGCGCGCTGTTCCAGCTTCCCGCAGGCGCTGTCGGCTTTGCGGCCGGTTTCGAGATCCGCGAGGACGAGGGGTGGCTCGAACCCGACGCGCTGCTCGTCGCTGGGGACGCGCTCGGCAATGCGCAGGACCCGGTGCGCGGCTCCATTAGGGCCAACGAGGTCTACGGGGAAGTCGCCGTTCCGCTCCTGAAAGACCTCCCCTTCGCGGCGGCGGTCGACCTTGACGCGGCGGTGCGGTTTTCCGACTACGACCTTTTTGGCGGCGATACCAATTACAAGCTTGGCCTCAACTGGCAGGTCTTGCCGTCGTTCAAACTGCGCGGCACATACTCCACGGCGTTTCGCGTGCCGAGCGTCAGGGAGCTTTTCTCCGGCGTCAGCGAGGCGCAGTTGCCGACGGCCGATCCCTGTTCGAACTACGGCCAACTCGACCCGTCAAGCGTCGTTTTCCGGAACTGTAAGGCGGCGGGGGTTCCGCTGAACTTTGAACAGTTCGGCTCGGTCATCCTGACCGACCAGGGCGGCAACCCCGATCTTGAGCCGGAAAACGCAACAACCTTTACGGTCGGTCTTGTGGCCGAACCTGAATTCCTGCCCGGCTTTTCCTTCACCGTCGATTACTTCGACATAGAGATCGAGGATGCGATCCGGCAAAACTCGGGCGCGTCGAAACTCCGGAGTTGTTACACGACGCCGGATTTCTCTCACCCCTTCTGCGACGCAGTACACCATACGCGCAACGCCCTGACCGGGGATGTGGACTTCCTGTCGGCGCAAAGCGCCAATACCGGCGACGAAACCATGCGCGGCATCGACATCGGCGTCTTCTACAATGCGCGGATCGGCGGGATCGACAGCGCCGCCGAGATCCAGGCGTCCTATCTCATCGATTACGAAACCACGGCGTTCGAAGGAGACACGCCGTTCGTTTTCGCCGGCGGCGTCGGCTGCTGCGAAGGCGGATACCCGGAATGGCGCGGCCAAGCGAGCTGGACGCTCTCCGCAGAGAAATGGAGCGCGACCTGGAATACCCAATATATCGGCGCAGCGACGGATTTCTTCGGCGACCCGGACGGCGTCGGCTACGACATCGGCGCGGTCATCTATAACAATATTCAGGGCAGCTATCGCATTTCCGATGCGGCCGCCCTGCGCGTCGGGGTCGACAACCTCTTCGACAAAGACGCACCGTTCGTGCAATCCTGGTCGGACGGCAATACAGACACATTGACTTACTCGCTGCTCGGACGGTTCATTTACGTCCGCGCTACGTTTAACCTGTAACGCGAGCGACCGCTTCGGGGACTCGCCTCCGGGCGGCGCCGCCTCGCCGGGTATCGGCCCCATCGACGAAAGGACTGTCCGTGAAACGCACCGCCCCCCGCTTCTTCTTCCTCCTCGCCTTCGTGCTGAGCGCCGCGCTGCCCGCCTCCGCGCATGAAATGTTCTTGAAACCGCAAGCCTATCGCCTTGCGCCCGACACGCACGCGACGGCTGAATTGGTGAACGGAACATTCGATCAGAGCGAGAATGTCATCTCCCGCGACCGAATGCGGGACGTGACGGTCCATGGCGGCGGCGAGACTCTGAGCCCATCCGAAGCGCAGTGGAGCGAAAGCGGGCTCTCCGCCTTCCTCGCCTACGAGACCGGCGGAGAGGGAACCTACGCCATCGGCGTTTCAACAAAGCCGCGCATGATCACGCTGAGCCGCAAGGCGTTTTCCGACTATCTGAAGCATGAAGGCGTTTCCGACACGCTAGCGGATTTTGAAAAGAACAGCACGCTTGACCAGGTGCGCGAGCGTTACTCGAAACATGTCCGAACGATCGTGCAGGTCGGCGATGCGCGCTCCGAAGACCACCGGATCGAATTCGGCTACCCGGTCGAGATTATTCTCGAAAACAATCCCTATACTGCACATGTAGGCGACAGGGTCGGTTTTCGCGTTTTCTCAGGCGGCGAGCCGTTGACCGATCAACTCGTTTATGCGAGCCATGACGGCTTCCACCGTCATGCGGAAGACGGCGCCCACCAACGGGCGCAGACCCTGCGCACCGACGATGACGGGCGCGGTTTTTTTGACCTGACAGCAAAAGGCGTCTGGTATCTGACGCTGATCCATATGAAAAAACTGGATAACGATTCGAATGCGGATTACGAATCCAATTGGGCCACGGTCACGTTCAAGGTCGACTGAAGAAAAGGGGCAGGCGTCCCAATATTTCTCAGACGGGAAGAAACTGCGATGATTGTTCTCAGATGGGCCGTGCGTATCCACAAATGGCTTGCGCTTGTGATCGGGTTGCAGCTTTTTCTCTGGCTGCTCGGAGGGTTCGTCATGAGCCTGCTGCCGATCGAAAAAGTCCGCGGCGAGCATAAGATTGCCGACCATCCGCCGTTGGCCGCGGCGCCGGGAACGCTCCTGTCGCTAGAACAGGCGGTCGCGGCGGCCGGTTGGCGGACGGTTGACGAGGCGACGCTGACGGGGCTGGCGGGCGAGCCGGTCTGGCGTCTTGAAAACGGCGCGGCGGTCGTCCTCGTCGCCGCCGGGACCGGCGCTCTCCTGTCGCCGATATCGCGGGAACGGGCGGTGCAGATCGCCGACCATGACTTCGCTCCCGATGCCGGCATAAAGAGCGCCCGGCTCCTCAGCGATCCGCCTCCGGAATATGGTCCCGGCCTTCCGGCATGGCAGGTTGTCTTTGACGACAAGGGCGAGACGCGCCTTTACATCGACCCGCAAAGCGGCGTTGTCCGGGCGCGGCGGTCATCTATGTGGCGGGTCTTCGACTTCTTCTGGCGGCTTCATGTGATGGACTATGACGACGGCGCGGACTTCAATCACCCGCTCCTTGTCATCTCCGCGGCGCTGGGCGTCACGGTCGTCGTCGCCGGAATGATCATCCTGTTGTTTCGAATACGGCGCAGCCTCCTGATCAAATGAGGACGCCTTCCGACAGCTTCAGGAGCGCCGCCGTAACGGCTTACAGGGCGGCTTCCACTCTCAATGACAGGTTTTGCCGACTATAGCCTCCGCCGAAAACACGACGCCCTTCCAGCTTCACGCTCATCATATCCGTCAGTGTGGCAACGAAACCGGCGCCTACATATCCGCCGCTGCGTTCGGTTGCCTGTCCCTGAACAAGATAGCGCGTTCGCTCGTTTGCGAGGCCTGCTTCCGCCACCGCTTCGTTGCCGAGCATCTCATAACGCAAGCCGCCCTCCGCATAGGGGAGAATTTGCCCGCCGGCAAAGTCGGCCCTGGTCGAAAACGTAGCGCCAATATCTGTATACAGTGCGTCTATGCTGGTTTGATCGCCTTGAAAGTTGACGACTGCAGATCCCGTTTCTTCATAGTCGCCAATCGTTGAGCGCGTCAAAGTCGCCCGCACATGAGGGGTGACGGCGAAATATTCAGACATCGGCAGCGCGTACGCGGCGCCCACCCTGGCAAAAGTCGCATCAATATCGAACGCCGCCGCCGTCGATGAACCAATTGACGTGAAACGACGTCTCGTGGCGGCTTCGCCAAATACGTTGCCGGCGATAAAGGACAGTTGAAGGTTTGCAGAATTGATTTCCGCCTTACCCCCGACCACATAGCCATCGCCGTGCGTCGCCGCGGCAGCGCTATCGAACTGCTGCTCGAAGTCAGTATACCCACCGAATACGCCCAGGGTCAGCGAATCGTTGACTGCATAATCAAAACCGAACAGCGCGCCAGCCGCATCGGCGTCAAAACCCGAAACGCCCGCGACATCGCTCTCCTGCGAGGAAGCGGACAGGACGCCGCCCGCCCACAGCGTCTTGCGGCCTTGGGATATAGTGCGATACTGGTTCGCGCCGGCCGCGGTCTCGATAACGCCGAAGCCCAGCACACGGGATAAACCGCTTACTGACGCATATGATTGCGGCGCAAGCTGCTGCAGCGCGACCTCGAGATCCCCGTTTGAAGGATCAAGACCGACCAATTCGATTAAGGCGGAACGGGTCGTCTCGATGTCGGAGTTGATCAGCGTGTTAAGATAACCGCTGAGCGCATTCGCATCGGCGCGAAATTCTCGTCCGCCGCCTAGCGAGGTGCGCACCGTCACCACAACCGAATTGGCAAGGTAATCGACATCCGAAACAATGAAATTGCCATTGACGCTAATGTCGTCGAACGCCCCGCTAACGAGGCCGGCGGAAGAGATAACGGGCAGTTCAAACACCCCGATCAAGGCTCCCCCCCCGAACGCCTGGTTTAATGTGAGCGAACCGCCCTCGATTACTGTGCGGCCTGTCACACCGAGCAAAGCGGATACGACGCCGTCTTCGGGGACGTCGCCAGGCAACGCGGAACCGGACCCGAAGCCTGCGATGAAGCTGGCGCTCTCGCCGAAGGTTACATTGCCAAGCGCTGTGAAGGTGGTGTCGAGCAGCGTTGCGTCCGCACGCGCGTCCGGCATGACCGTTCCATCAAAGACAATGTCGGCCAATACGCCCGGAGTAAAAGACCCAAACGCCCCCCTTCCGGAAATCGCGCCGCCTTCGCCGATAATCAGCGATTGCGTTTCGAAGTTTGCGCCCGCATCATCAGAGCCGAGATCAAGTTGGCCGGCATTAAGAAGAAATCCTGAACCACCAGCCGTCACACCGGCATTCACGTCGAAGACGCCGTCCTGCACCGTGAGTCCGTTCGCGAAGGTCGAGCCCTGATTAATCTCGATCTCGCCGCCGCCGTTCAGCGCAACCGGGCCGGAGAACAACGTGCCCGCATTGACCTGAAGCCGCCCGGCTCCGACGCTTACGCCGCCCAAGAACGTCGTACCCGCGTTCACCTCAACCACGCCCTGCCTGAGGTCGATCTGCGCGGCTTTCGTGCTCGACGCGC
>LYSZ01000027.1:0-625 GCA_001657385.1 Parvularcula sp. BBD 1991-13
CGGACCTGTCGGGGGACCCTGACTTCCGTGCGCTGATCGGTCGGGTGAAGGAGACGACGCTGGAGGCTTATGCGCACCAGGACCTGCCGTTTGAGAAGCTGGTCGCCGACCTCCAGCCAGAACGCGATCTCAGCAGACAGCCCCTCGTGCAAACGCTCTTTGCTTTGCATAATCTCACCGAACTCGACTTTTCCTTGCCCGGCGCTTCCGTCAGCAGGCTCGCGCCGGAACGAAGAAACTCCCTTTTCGATATATCCCTCCATGTGATGCAATCGGACGATACCCTTTCGGGATATTTTGAGTTTTCTCTCGACCTGTTCGATCCTTCGACGATCGAGCGGCTGTCGGCGCATTTCGCGCGTGTTCTGGAGATCATGACGGAAGATCCGTCAGCCTCTGTTTTCGAGATTGATTTTCTGCCGGAGCGGGAGCGCGAGAGCGTTCTCGGTTGGGGCGCCGCATCGACGCAGTTTGAGTATGACGGTTCGGTTTGCCGGCGCATATCGGCGCATGCGCAAAACCAGCCCGACAAAATCGCGCTTGTGTGCGGCGATGCGCGCTTGACCTATGGCGCGCTTGAGCGCCAGTCGGACGCGCTGGCCGGGCGCTTGCGGGCGGTCGGCGT
>LYSZ01000027.1:682-6088 GCA_001657385.1 Parvularcula sp. BBD 1991-13
TGGGCATTCTCAAGGCCGGCGGCGCTTATCTGCCTCTCGACCCTGACTACCCGGACGAGCGTCTCGCCTACATGATCAAAGACGCCGGGGCCAAGCTTGTCCTGATCGGCGAGACGGTCGAGGCGCGCGGCGTATTATCATCGCATGAAACAATGGCGATCGACCTGGCGGCCCCGGGACTCCATTCCGGCGGGGGCGCCACGTTTCAGGCGGCGCCTGAAGACCTCGCCTATATTATTTACACATCGGGCTCAACCGGCGAGCCCAAAGGCGTGATGATCGAACACCGTCAGCTCGTTCGCCTTTTCGACGCTACTGAAGAGGTTTCAACGTCTACGGACGATGTATGGACAATGTATCATTCCCTTTCCTTTGACTTCTCCGTCTGGGAAATATTCGGCGCTCTTTCAACGGGCGGGCGGCTTGTCATTGTTCCTTTCGAGGTCAGCCGTTCGCCGGAAAAATTCGCGCAACTGGTTGTTGAAGAAGGCGTCACCGTCCTCAGCCAGACGCCCTCGGCGTTCTACCGGCTTGTCGGGCCGCTTTCCGCACACGCCGACGAGCATCGCTTGCGATACGTCGTTTTCGGCGGCGAGGCGCTTGACGCGGCGAAACTTGACGAATGGCGCCGGGCGCAGGGCGAACACGCGAAACTGATTAACATGTACGGCATTACCGAGACGACGGTGCACTCGACTTTCAAATGCCTGACTCCTGCGGATATCGAAAAAGGCGACCGCAGCGTCGGTCGTCCGTTGCCGGATGTTGAAGCGCATGTGCTTGAACCGTCGGGGCGGCTCGCTCCCATCGGCGTGCCGGGTGAACTATACATTGGCGGCGCGGGGCTTGCGCGAGGCTATCTCGGCAGACCCGATCTGACGGGTCAGCGTTTTGTCGAAACCCTTCCGTCGCTCTCTGGACGATACTACAAGACCGGGGATGTCGCCCGCTGGCGAAGCAATGGCGAACTGGAGTATATCGGCCGTGCGGATACACAGGTAAAAATCCGTGGGCACCGGATCGAGCCGGCGGAAATCGAGCGCGCGCTGCGCCTTCACCCGGAGATCGACGAGGCTGTTGTCGCCGCGGAAGCGACCGATGGTCAGCATATGCAATTGTGCGCATATGTTGTCGCCGGCGACGGTGCGCGGCATTCTCCGGACCTCGCCGTCATAAGCAACTGGCTCGTCGACAGGCTGCCCATGTACATGCTGCCGAGCGCAATTTTCTTTGTGAAGGAAATCCCGCTCACCGTGAACGGAAAAGTCGACAAAAAAGCATTAAGCCAGCTGAAAGGGCGACGGGCGGCGGGCCGCAAGGCGCCGGAAACCGCTCTTCAGGCAAGGCTTCTTGACGCATACAGGGAAGTGTTGGGGATTGATAAACTCGGCGTCGACGATAACTATTTTACCGTTGGCGGAGACTCCATCCATATCGTTCAACTGGCGACGGCGCTGTCCAGATTAGGTTGCCCAGTTGGTATCGAGGACTTATTCCGATATCAGACGGTCTCCGCTCTCGCCGACTTTATACAGCGTAAAGAAAGAGCGACGGCGCCGGCGGCGGATGTCGGGGAGCGCCGTTTCGTACTGCCGTCGCCTGGCGCCCTGCCGGAAGGCGTTGAAGATCGCTATCCGGCCAGCGATGCGCAACGGCTGATGCTCAAAGTCGGCGAAGATCTTGGCGGCGGCGTTTATCGCCCGCAACAGATTTTTTCCGTCAATGGGGGCGCGCTTGACCTCAATGCGTTTGAAACGGCGTTTCGTCAGCTTACCCGCCGGCACCGCGTATTGCGTACGCGGTTTCTGATTCTTGAAAATGAAGGTTTCTATCAGGACGTTCTGACGTCGGCGCCGTTTGAATTGAACCGCTGGAGATTGGATAACGTGGAGGCGGACGCTTATGAACAGGAAGTCAACGCCATTATGCGTAGACGTCTCAACGAATACTGGGACGTTGCGGAGGGCCGGTCTCTCATGCGCTTCGATCTTTTTGATCTGGGCGCCGGCAGGCAGCTCCTTGGATTGACCGCGCATCACGCAATCGAGGACGGATGGGGCTTTGCCGAGGTCAAAGGCGACCTCGAACGGTTTTACGCCGCCGCGGTGAACGACGCCGCGCCGACGCCTGCGGTGACTGAGGCGTCAAACGGCGCCAGGGAATATGTTGCACTTGAAATGGAAGCGGCCCGAAACGAGAACGCCCGCTCATTCTGGCGCCGGCGCCTGTCTGGCTTGCGTCCAACGCCCCTTGCGCCAATGCGTTCGGGGTCGACGTCCGCTGGCGCCCGCCGTGATTATGCGGATATGGCGATCCCCGTGCCCGTGGAAGCGTTGCAAACCCTGAAGCATAACGCCGCGGAGCGGGGGGTGTCGCTGAAGGCGCTTGTACTATACGAATACATGCTGTCGCTGAGCGCCGTGTACGAACAACAAGAGGTCGTTGTCGATGTTGTTGCAAACGGACGCTCGCCGCGCATGTCCGATCCATTGCATGCTGTCGGCCTTTTCTGGAACTTCATCCCCGTGGGGATGAATGTATTGAATGCTGATCCTGCAAGGTTGCACGGCGCGCTTCTGGAAGCCGAAGCGCACATGCCTTTTCCCCTACGCCAGTTTGCGGACGAACTAGGTCTGTCGTCCAGCCTAAGCAACGCTTCATTCAACTATGTTCATTTTCGCAATCAGGCGGGCGCCGGCTCCGAATTGCTGACGTTCGTTTCCGGTGTTGATCGCTTCCATCATCCGCTGAAGCTTGTTGTGTCGATCGACCCGGTGGAGACGTCAGGCATGATGCTGCTGGAATGCGTCAGCGACGACGAGACTTTGACGGTTGCAAAGAAGATCGCCGAAAGACTGCGGCGCTTTATCGACAGCCATGCCGACGCGTCATGAAGCGGCGGCGTTGCGGCTGCGAAGATATTATCTGTATAAAGAGAAGTGATGAAAAGGGCGTATATGAAAAATTCTATCGTGTGGCGGAAAAAGACAGAACAGGCCCGTTCGGATTATCGGTTTCCTCGAAGACAATATCGATCTCGAAACCGAGTTCTTCAAGCAAGCCGAGCATATCATGACGGGTAAGCCAGTGGGTATAGGCGTTGACGCCGCCATTATAGAGCGGAGAATCGCGGTCCTGATACTCCATCCGGTGATATGTCAGCTTCCCATCGGCGCCCTGACCAGGAATTTCCGTAAACTGATTTGAAAAATGACTTTTGGCGATGGGGCCGGGATCATAGTAATGGGTCTGGATAAACAGCCTGCTCGAAACCCTGGACATCAGCGCCAGCGCTTCGTCGGGGTGCGGCAGGTGATAAAGGACGCCCGAAGCAATCAGAATATCGAAACGTTCATCCGATTCCCTCATAAAGTCGACGAAGTTTCCAAGCATGACGCTTGTTCTTGTCAGTCCCATCACCTCCTTGGTGATCAGGCATTTCAAAAAGGAGCGCGTATTGGCTTCGATGGCGGTAATGTGCGCCGCGCCGCGCGCCTCCAGCATCGCCGTGTGGTAGCCTTCGAAGGGCCCGAGTTCCAGTATCGATTTTCCCTCGAATCCGCCGAGCCGTTCTTCGGCGGCGTCCAGCCGATGATCATTGAACAGATCGCCGTGAAATCCTCCGGCCACAAGCCCGAGTTCAGAAGGGAATTTTGCGGCCCATTCGCCCCGAAAGATATCCAGCGCATTCTGAGGACTCGGCATGGCGTTGACGGTTCTGGAAAACAAGGGCGTCATCCTTGGCTATAAAACAATCCTATCACGATTTATAGAAGTATTGGTTCTCATCATAAACGTTCAGTACTTACAAGGTCAACAATAATTTGCATCCGTTATAATTTTTCACTGAAACTTCACCAGGGGAGTATCTATGAAAGACTAAATTCTGATATGATGTTACGGCTTTCGCCTTCTCAACATTCGCACGCCCAGAGCTTTCCCGAAAATCGTATCGTTACGGCGGATAGAGACATGCCTTCAGATCATACGTTCACGCAGCACGATCTCGATAAACTGGTGCGCCGTTTCGGCGGGCCTTCCAACATTCAGGATATTTATCCGCTGACGCCCATGCAGCGAGGACTTTTGTTTCATTCCGCCTATGATGAGAGCAATACGCTATACGTCACGACGATTTGCTGGAACGTCTCGGGGCCTCTCAATGCCGATCATTATCAGGCGGCTTGGACGCGGGTCATCGAGCGTCATGACGTTCTGCGTACGGCGCTGACGGGGCTTGAACTCGCTTCCCCTGTTCAGGTGCTGATGCGGTCAGCGCCGTTGTCGTTCGAACGGCTGGACTGGCGCGACATGGATGAGGGCGCGCGCCGGATCCGCCTCGCTCGTCTTGAGGCGGATGAAAGGCGTCGCGGCTTCGATCTCGAGAAACCGCCGCTGATGCGACTGACGCTGGTTCGTCTTGGCGACGAAGAGCACCGTATTGTCTGGACCAGTCACCACGCCATTCTCGACGGCTGGTCCATGCCTATCCTCATGCAGGAGGTCGCCGACATTTACGTTGCGCTCTGTCGCGGCGAGCCTGTCGCCCTGTCCGAACCGCCGTCTTATAAGGACTATATTGCGTGGCTGCGGACGTACGACAAGGCCGGCGCTGAGGCGTACTGGCGCGCTGTCATGGATGACCCGCCGGACTCCAGGCTGCTTGCAGACGCGACAGAAGACGGCGCGGGAGCAGGTCCAGGTTCAGGCGATCGGCATACTGAACGGCGCCATACCTTCGCCATCGACGTCGAAACGCTGAAACGGGTCGCCCGCGAACACCGCGTCACCGTCAACGTCCTGGCTATGGCGGCTTGGTCTCTCGTGCTGCGCCGCCTTACCGGCGGGACGGAGGTTCTGTTCGGCGTCACCGCATCCGGGCGGTCGCCCACGCTTGAGTCCTTTGAAAGGCGCATTGGCCTGTTCGTGAACACCTTGCCGTTTCGCCTGCCGACGCCGCCGGACATGACCGTTTCGGAATGGCTTGCGCTGGCGAACTCGATTCAGAAGGACGTTATCGAGCATCAGTACACCCCGCTTACGGATATATTGTCCTGGCGCGGCGAGGGAGCCGACAAAACGCTGTTTGACAGTATTTATGTGTTTGAAAATTATCCGGTTCAGAAAGACATTGACCGTCTCGGCGATCTTGTCCTGCGTGATTTTGAGGGTGTCGATCTGCCTCATTATGCGATCAATCTACTTTTTATCTGCGATGATTCGCTCTGGGTGCGGTGCGTTTACGACTCTTCGCGTTTCAGCGAGGCGTCTGTTGTGGAAATTCTAAACGGAATAGAAGACGCGCTCCTGTGGATCGCCTGCGGCGGTTCTGTTGTTTTGGGAGATTACGACGTTTTAGGGGATGGTGAGCGGGGTGTTGTTCTTGACGAGTGGAACCGGACGGAG
>LYSZ01000028.1 GCA_001657385.1 Parvularcula sp. BBD 1991-13
CCAGATGGTCGCTATGGAGAAAGGTGGTCGCGTTTCCCCGCACGCGCGCAATCGTCATGCCGTTCGCGCGGATATAGTCCGTCGCCTCGCCGGTCGTCGCGTTGTCGCGATAGAGAATCGACCCGTCGAGGCCGTAGACGGAGTAGATCGTCTCCCCGCCCAGCACCTGTTTGACGCGCTTCAGATTGCCGTCATAAACGAACGATCCGTTCAATGGGGCCCCGCTCCCCATTGAACCCGCCCCGCCCATGGAGGTCGGCTGCTCCGCCGCGTCATAGCTGAAGGTGAGCCGCCCGTCATCGCTGACATTGCCGCGCGCGTCATAAGCGTAGTTGCGCCACGCTCCGCCGTCGCGGCTGTCGCGCATGCGCGACAGGCGATTGGTCGCGGCGTCATACTCCGCCTCGACCGTGCGCGGGGCGGGCGGGCCGGCGATAACCGGCGTCGCGCGGTCGATCTTTTCCACGATGCGCCCATTGGCGTCATAAGCGTAGGCGAGATCGACCGCCGTCGCGCCGCCCTGAACGCGGCCGAGCTTCTCCGCCAACACTCAAAACTGCCGCAACCGGCCCGCGTGTAAACACTGGAAACGCAAATACTCCAACAAAAACAAAGGGCCTTGTGTTTTTGAATCTTCCCCAGCGATGAGTTTTAAAACGCGATTTCCAACGCAAAAATCGCCCCAAACCCTTGTTAACACTGTCATTCCCCGCAAACCCGCAGGTAGTGCGTAATGTCCGTTACAAATCAAACGAGCACAAGACACCGGGGACAACAAAAAATCAGGAGGCGGGCAGTCAACGCTCAAATGGAAAGGTGCGCCACCTAAGCGCTTCGCGATATTGCACGATAACCACAAGCTGGTCCGAGTTACTTACTCTGCGACACTCGAACCAATCGTTCGTAATTTCCATCGGCATCGACGCGAGTGATCTCATCTTTCGACAAAACCAATTCTCTCTCATCACAGCTTTTCAAGGTGCCATATTCTTTAAGACGCAAATGGTCTGAGTCGTGGTCAATAATCTCGCCAAGAACAACTATGTCAGGATCTATATCCTCAATAAACAAGGCAACATATCCATATTCCTGATGTACTGCATCGACAGCACTCCATAGGTCTTGAGCTGGCAACTTTTTTGGGCTGCCGTTACTGTCCGCACTAGCAATAACTGACGACAAGAACTCTAATTCGCGCCCTTTCGCGCGGATTCTGGTAACGTCTGACAGTCTTATAAAAGCAGCACCATCAAACTGGCCGGTATCCGAATACTTCTCAATCTGAAGGATTTCATCAGACAGGGTAACAATCTTGCCTCGTATCGTTTCAGCATCAAGATTGTCTCGATAGACGTCCAAAACGTCGCCTGAGACTTGCTTTTCTTTCAAATATTTTGTGAGCAAAGCCATCGTGGGCACCTCAAAAGTTGCGCTATGTTTCTTCGTCAAAGCGGCCGATCTTCTATGCGCGGCTGTTCCTGGGGAGGCGGCATTTCATCGGCTTGTGGAGCAGATCCTTCGACTTCAGAACTATGACGCTTGCGGCTTCCGCCTGGCCCGCCGCCGCCGGGATTGCGTTTTCGTCTGCAGTCGCCTTTTTCATTGCCCTGATCTCGACCGCGTCGTCCATCACCTTTTTCGTGTTTCTCTCGGTTCGATTCCCTGCGGTTTTTGCGATGCCCTCCTTTTTTGCCTTTTTTGAGCGACTGGACAATATCTCCAGCCTCTTTTGACGAAACCGGCGAAGCCAAATCAAATATAGCAAGAGCGTCATCAGCATTGATCTGGCCATCACTCAAAACATCAACGGCTGCGTCTATTTCGTCGAGAATTTCCTTACCAGCTTTTTTAAGATTGCCACGGTGCTTGACGGCCTTGTAACCAAAGCGCGCAACCTTGCCAGCAATCCGCCCATCCGGATCGATGTTATTGACAGGATCATTGTTGACATATGCAAAAAACGCTTTTTGCGCTTGTCAGCGGCTCATGTCGTACCGCTATTTAATCATCGCACCTCCGTGAAAGCCGCCAAATTCAGAGGTTCGCAAGCAATTTACAACGACTTGATTGCCGTTGGATTGCCGTCGTACCGATGCCTATCAATAGCGTGGTCAGCTCTTTTTTAGCCGTTTCAACTCACTTACGGCCTTTTCAATCGCCTCTTTCAATTCAGATAACGGGATTTTCGCATCATCGACATTGCGACAATAGTCAAAGTTATCACCCGCAGAGTCGTTGAATGAGTGAAGCGAAAACTCAAATTCTTCCGGCTTTTTTTCTTGGCTGACAATAACGCCAGCCTTTCCAGGAAAGTGGATTTCAGCAATCAAATCTTCGTATTCGTCGGCTGATCCAACTGACAATTTATAACTTTTTTCATCGGTCATTTTTGATACTTTCGAACATTTTACTGTTTTTCATCCGGAATTTCTGGCTCACGAAAGCCTTGCATCGATCCATCTGGATTGAACCGAGCAGCACGGCCATCCGGTGCAGTAACCGTCGTTCTTCCACGATCATCGACTTCAATCGTTGAGCCTTCGTCTCCCAAAATTCCTTCGAGAGTACCCTGACCTTGATCATTGATCGACTCAGCATCGCCACTTGTGGGAGGAAATGCGCTTCCTTCACGGCTGCCATGTTTTTCGGCGGCCCGGCCAGCTTTCGTGCGATCACCCTTATCCGGTGCTTTGCCTGCCTCACCGAGGGTTTTCTTTTCACTATGCCCCAGGCGAACGCGGCCCCTGCGACGACCTCAAGTTCATGTTCGAAGCCGTCAGCCAGTTCACCCCGGAGGACAAAGCCCTCGTCAAGAAGATGCTCCAGGGCCTCGTCATCCAGCACCGCACCCAGCAGGTCGCCGAACCCTCCTAGGGCCGCAACGAACCCCCTGGCGGCCATCACCGAACACCGGGAGACAGAACCGCAAAGGGCGCCCCAAGGCACCCCCAGAGGCCATGACGGCCCACACAGCACCAGCATCAACCACGCCGCCGAGATCACCCCTCAGCGGCGAAGACGCCCCCTGTCAGCAGCTGAAGAAGGGAAGATCCCAGAGGGCCGCCATGGAAGGGTTCAGACCGTCCGCAGAGGGGCGGACCAACCCCACGGGTGCGGAACGGTTTTCACCCTAAGAACGGGTAATTCCCAACTTGTTGGCAAACCGGCGCAAAATGTCTCCACACCGTATCCGCCGTACACCGCATAACCACTGACCTTCGAAGGGCGCTGTCTCCACAAGGACGATCACGCCCAACAATCCGGACTTGACCTTAACCCCCTGTTCCCACTGCCGAAACAAGCGCCCAGCACCCTGTGCGTCATGTGTGATACGGCACAAAGGGACCTCCGGTCCTCTCAGCATGCCCAAACGGACCCTCTCTCGGGAGCGACCGCACCCCGGCCAACTGACCGGAACGAACCCACCTCCCATCACGCGGAAGGGGAAGCACTATTCTGGTCGGTTCGATGAGACGATGGTGAACGTGGAGATCACGCCCGACATAACAGCCAATCCAATAGAAAAACTGAGGGCTGGTCGATCGGACATTTCTCCAAGATACCGAAAGGTAAGGTAAAGCAAAGGTGCGACGATCACAGCCGCTCCAAGCCACGCCCAGAGAATCAGTTTTAAATTCTTCAACAGCCGCTCTCCTCTGTAGTGCAGGCTCCCGCCGCGCCGGCAATGATCCCAGCGCCCTCGCCAACAATAGCCGCTTGGTTGCTCACCGTGTTTGCGGCCGAGCTGGTTACATCGCCTGCAGCGGCCGCGCCCTGAACACTTCCTGTTCTAAAGCGCCGTCAATCGCTTAACGCGAACCATGTGCAAACTATGCACAAAATGGCGCCATCAGCGAGGAAGGGGGCGCCAATTTGGCGCCAAAAAAACAGTGTGCAGAGTGAGGAAAAATCTTTGTGGAACAAAGATTTAACGAACGCGTTAGGGGCACCCATGCACCAAAACGCCGTTTCGCTTTATCTTGCCGATTCAATCAGCTTTCATTTTTGGGAAGCCTCTGGTTTGCGCCACAGGCCGTACACGTAATTACTTCGTCCTCTCCATTCTCAAACTCGAACGTCTCCTGACAAAAAGCGCATTGGCCCCAACCGCTGCCTAGAAAAATTGCCGCTTTCATTGAAGGAATAGCAAACTCGCGGTCGAGCAAAGCCTTGGACCTCCGCCAATGCTCACCGGCGTCAGAATCAGAGTTTACTAGCTTGGAATAGAACATCGTATCATCAGCCCACTCAGGGAAGGAAATCATTGAGAGTCTTGCGACTGGCTCTGTGTCGATTTCCTTGCTGTTCCTCAAAACCCAATGTCTTGATAATCTTCGATCAATCGTACGGGCTTGGCACTCACTCACGAACGATGGAGCAGACGGGAATTTTTCCGTTTGGATCGCAAACTTTACCTCGTCGCTAAACGCCAGAGCGTAGACGATGAAGGGGCCCTTTGATCCCAGCTTTTCGATCATTTCGTCGTCAACAATTTCAATTATCATAGTTTGCTTCCAGCTTACTCCCCCGGATGGAGCGTTCCGCGACTTTTGTTGTTATCGGGAGGATCTTTGAACTTAGTGTCCGAAAGTTCACCAGTTTCTCGATTCCTATCGCCGTGGACTTCAGTAACGGTGCCGTCGGGATGCGTGTGACTTCCACGAACCTTGTCATGTGTGCCGGTCTCCGGATTATATCGTGAATCTCCCATACCTTCGCTGATGTTCTCGCCGCCACCTTCAGCGAGCTCGCCAAGAATTTCTTCTCCTGCTAATTGCTCTGGGAGGTCAACAGGTTGATCGGTTGGACGTACGCCTGATCCTCGAACCGAGTCAGATGAATCGCCTTCACCGGTAGCACTGTTATCATTTTGCAGCGTATTTTTGATATCAACATACGCCTTTGCCGCCAACGCAACTCCTCCAGCCACACCAGCAGCGATCACCGCACCGCAAGCAGGATTCAAACAAGCGGCTAGAACTACGAACTCCCCTGTCGGATCGGTATTATTCACCGGATCATTTTGGACATAAGCATACCGATTAAAGTACTGCGGCCTCTGCGGGGCAAACCCCACCGGATCGTTGGAGAGGAACCTTCCGATGACGGGGTCGT
>LYSZ01000029.1 GCA_001657385.1 Parvularcula sp. BBD 1991-13
CGCCGCGTGATCGACCAAAAGCCTCCTTATGCGTCCCCCTTTCAATAAATCTCCGCGACGCGGCTTCCTCGACACAAGACCGCCCCCCCCCCTAACAAGCGCGTCTTGAATCAAAATTCGCGCGTCATGCTAATCTATTGTCAACAAGACCGAAGAGGCGCCGTCATGGCTGCGAGAAAAATTTCGTAACGTCGTTCGGGCCGCGCCTTGACGGCATCCGCGCCACAGCGACGACCTTCGAGGCGAACCCCAGGCTGAGCGGACTTTCAGTATCAGATCATGTCCTGCGAAACAGGGCGGACGCATTTGGCGAATAAGATCAGGCGCCCCGCAGAATGGCGGGCGGGTTTAAAAAACTGGTTTCATATTCCATGAATCAAATCCTGGTGTAATCAGAATTTTAACTATGATAGAATTTTTTTGATATTGAAGACAAAGGCTTCTTTCTATTGTATACTGAAACTATCAATGGTAATCTCCGTTCATGGAAATACAGGAACAGGCTGAAGACCTTGCTCATCGATCAGCGGCTGAGCATCCCACAGGAAGCGATCTCTATCGTTCTGTCTCGCTAAGAGCCGGCGACGGGGTGCGCTTGAGTCTGAACCATATCAAGCCTTCCGATGAAAACGGCGGCGCGGTTCTCATTACTCCTGCGATGGGCGCACCGGCGCGCGCCTACCGACGGCTGGGGCGCGCATTGGCGGCCAGAGGCCACGCAGTCGGCATCCTTGATCCTCGGGGAAATGGCCAAAGCGATCAAATTCCCTCACATGCAGTGAATTTCGGCGTCAAGGAATTCTTGGAACAAGACTGGCCTGCGGCGGTTGGTTGGCTTCGGCACGCTTATCCGTCGCGAAAACTGATCCTTATGGGGCATAGTTTCGGCGGTCAGTTGAATTCAGCTTACGCCGGCAATCATCCGGAAGAAATCGACGCCCTTATCAACCTTTGCGCAGTCTGGATTCATTTTCGCGAACTCGGATCGTTGCATCATCAATTAGGGGGGCTCTTTTTTTATATCCTAATGCGTGTAAGCGCTGAGATTCTCGGTTATGGTCCGGGCGATAAACTCGGATGGGGCTCGCGCTTCGCCAAGCAGCATATCCGCGACTGGTCTTCTTGGGGCATTGTCGGACGATACACTTATCGCGGGGGTGATATGCGGGCCTGCCTGCGCTGCGTTCATCAGCCTGTGCTGGCTGTCTCGTTCTCCGACGACACGGCTCTCGGGCCAAAGAAAGCCTGCGATCGTTTTTGCAGAGAGATGTCCGCGGCGCCTATAACCCGCTGGCACCTGCGCCCTGAAGAGATTTCGAAAACGAAAGTTGGTCATTTCGGCGCGTTGAAAAGCGCGGATGCTTTTTGGGCGAAACTCGACGGCTGGATCAGAGAAACAGTGGCTGCAGGCTGAAGCAACAAACCGAAGAAAGCACTATCCCAGCGGAGGGCGACGCGGTTGCGAACGCAGTCCCTATTCCAAAATTTCAGGCGCCGCGGCTCATTCAAGCGGTTCAATTTTTCACATCACTGACAAGGCGAACTTCATTCAGATTCATGATTCGGGTTCACGAGGGCGGCGCCATCCGACGGTTATCGGACAGCTCAACACCGGTCTGGGCGCCGCCGTGACGCCCGCGAAGGAAAATTCTTAAACAGCAGTGTCTTGTCGTATCACCGGTGCGTTAAACAGCCATGCCCCACAAAGACGTTAAAAGCTCTTCCGTTTCGATCAGATCACGCTTGCCGGCCGGAAAGATATTGCAAAGGGCGTAAAACCGAATGCTGCTTTGCCTAGCGCCATTAGAGCCGTTTGCAGTCCATATGTTTCATCCAAACGGCTCTAAGGTTTGTTTGGGCGCGTTGCACACGCAGTCGATGGCCGGGAGCCATCAACCGCGATCCACTTTTGCGGCAACGCGTTCTAGTCGTCATCATTAAGCTGAACTGTTATAGCAACATGAAAGAACGGCATATCGCTCCTTCTTAAAGATGGTTCCCGAATTTCCGGCGTTATTGAAAATGTCGAACAAAACCGATCGCCTTAACGACTTCACCACCCGGTTGGCGCAATTCGCCATCCGGTGGCGATGGCTGGTGATCATCATCTCGCTTGCGGGCGTCGTCTTTCTTTCCACAGGAATGGGCAAGCTTGTTTTTTCGAGCAATTACCGGGCCTTTTTTTCCCAAGATAATCCGGAGTTACAATTTTTCGAGGAGTTCCAGGCAACTTACAGCAAAAGAGACAGTCTCCTTTTCGTCTTCGTGCCGAAAAACGGTTCGGATATCTTTACGAATGAAAATTTAGCAGCGATTGGAGAAGTCACGGAAAAAGCTTGGATGCTTCCCTTTTCTGCGCGCGTCGATTCTGTCACAAATTTTCAGTATACCTACGCGGATGGCGATGAGTTGATTGTTGAAGATCTCGTCCCGAAGCCTGGTGAAAGCTCGCCCGATGATCTGGTCAAACGTAGAGCGGCGGCGCTTCATGAACCATTGCTTAAAGGTCGGCTGATCACAAATGATGGGCGCGTCAGCGCGGTAAGCGCCTCCTTGCGCTTTCCTGAACTTTCCCGATCGGAAGTTCCCAAAGCAGTGAGGGCGGCTCGCGCGCTTATTGCGGAAACAACGAGCGCGCATCCACAGTTCGAAATCTATCTTACCGGCTCGACAATGCTCAATCATGCGTTCAGCGAGGCGGTGAGAACCGATATCCGCACGCTGATCCCGCTCATGGTCATTGTTATTCTGATTACAATGACGATTGCGGTGCGGTCTGTTTTTATAACACTGACGACTCTTGCCCTTGTCATCATGTCAGGCATGGTCGCGATGGGTGTCGCGGGCTTTATTGGAGTCGAACTGGCCGGCCCCAGCCCGACGGCGATCATTGTGATATTGACGCTAGCCATTGCCGACGCCATGCACATTATCATCACCATGCGCACCGCAATGCGGGCGGGGGAAGAAAAACTCGCAGCGATCATCGAATCCATTCGTATAAATTTCCTCGCGATCGCCGTTACGTCGTTGACGACGATTGTCGGCTTCTTAACGCTGAATTTTTCGGATGCCCCGCCATTTCGAGACTTTGGCAATATTTCCGCTATCGGAATTTTCGCGGCCTGGATATTGTCGATAACCTTTTTACCGGCTGTATTTTCTCTGCTCCCGTTGCGAATCCATGCGATTGCAACGGGCGCTCAGAAGAGCATGATGCGCCGTTTGGCTGATTTTGTTATCGCCAATAACCGCAAACTTTTGTGGGGATCGGCTGCTTTGTCGGTCGTGCTGATTGGCTTGATACCGCGGATCGAGTTTAATGACGCCTTTTTTAACTATTTTGACACGCGCACTCAATTCCGTGAAGAAACGGATGAAATAAAAAAGTATTTTGGATTATATACGGTCGATTTCTCTTTTAAATCAGGCGAACCTGGCGGCATTACCGACCCCGCCTACTTGAAAAAACTGGATTCCTTCGCCGATTGGCTGCGAAGCCAATCAAATGTTACCCACGTCGATTCAGTCGCCGACGTCATGAAAAGGCTTAACAAGAATTTACATGAAGATGATCAGGCTTTTTACTCCTTGCCCGAGGATCGTCAGCTTGCGGCGCAGTATTTGCTTTTATATGAATTGTCGACGCCGCTTGGTCTCGATCTCAACGACCGTATTACGGTCGATAAGTCTGCAACGCGGGTTACCGCGTCCCTCAATGGCGATATCAGCACCAGTCAGTTTCGAAAACTGTTAAGTAATGCAGATGATTGGATTTCAGAAAATGCGCCGGAATTCGAGGGGCCGGCAACTGGGTCTTTCGTCATGTTCGCCTTTATCGCACAACGCAATATTGAAAGCATGATATCAGGCACGTCAATCGCCATCGTCGCCATAGTCTTGGTAATGATGGTGACGCTGCGCAGCGCTTCCATGGGGTTGTGGAGCATTGTTCCGAATGGCTTGCCTGTTCTGACCGCCTTTGGCGTGTGGGCGGTCCTTGTTGGCGAAGTCGGGTTTTCCGTCGCCTCCATTGCTTCCCTCTCATTAGGCATTGTCGTAGACGATACGGTACATTTTTTAACGAAATATAAGCATGCGCGACAAAAAAAAGGGCTTAATAAACGAGAGGCGATAGCTTATGTTTTCGAAACGGTCGGTTTAGCTATCATCATGAACACGATAATCCTGATGGCGGGTTTTTTCGTGCTCACTTTTTCCACGTTCAAAATCAATCAAGAGCTTGGCATGCTCACAACGATTACCATCGGCCTTGCATTAGTATTTGATTTCCTGTTGTTGCCAGGCTTGTTGTTGTTTTCGCGGACTAGGCCCTGTTGAAAAAAGTTGGGGGCCATAACTTCACTGCGGCCAGGGCGAGGAAGGCTTCAAATGATTTCCTCGTCTTGTCATAGCGCGT
>LYSZ01000030.1 GCA_001657385.1 Parvularcula sp. BBD 1991-13
CGTTCTTTTCCAAGGAGAACCCGGAGCTGCAGGCGTTCGAAACCTTTCAGGGCACGTACACCAAGAACGACAACCTGCTTTTCGTGCTGGAGCCGAAGGACGGGGGCGGCGCCTTCACCAACGAGACCCTGGCCGCGGTCGAGCGCCTGACCGAGCTGGGCTGGCAAATTCCCTACGCCCTGCGGGTCGATTCCGTCAGTAACTTTCAGCATACCTACGCAATCGGCGACGACCTCGTCGTCGAGGACCTGGTCGAGAACGCGCGCGCCCTGACGCCGGACGAACTGGCGGAAAAGCGCGCCGTCGCCCTCGCCGAACCGCTCCTGCGCAACCAGCTCGTCACCCCCGACGGCGCCGTCACCGCCGTCAACGTTGTTCTGCAATTTCCCGAAAAATCCCTGACGGAGGTGCCGGAAGCCGTTGCCATGGCGCGGCGGCTGCGCGACGACATCGAGCGCGACTTCCCCCATCTCGACGTCCACCTGACCGGCACGTCCGCGCTCAACAACGCCTTCGCCGAGGCCAGCCTGAACGATTTCAACCTGCTCGTGCCGCTGATGTTTCTGATCATCATCGTTACGACGGCGATCGCCCTGCGCTCGGCCTCGGCGACGGCGGCGACCGTGGTCATCATCGTTTTGTCCTGCGTCGTCGCCATGGGCTTCGCCGGCCTCGTCGGCATCAAGCTGGCCGGACCGTCGCCCTCGGCGCCGATCATCATCCTGACGCTGGCCATCGCCGACTCCATTCACATTCTCATCTCCATGCGCAAGGCCATGCGCGACGGCCTGGAAAAACGCGACGCCATTATCGAAGCGGTGCGGATCAATTTCCTGCCCGTCGCGGTGACGTCGATCACCACCATGGTCGGCTTCCTGTCCCTTCACTTTTCCGATTCGCCGCCGTTCCGGGACCTCGGTTCCATCACCGCCGTCGGCATTTTCGCGGCCTGGGCCCTTTCCGTCACCTTGCTGCCGGCGCTGCTCAGCCTTGCGCCGATCCGCGTCAGGCCGCGCCCGGAAACCGAGGCGCGCGGCGCGCTCATGCTGGGACTGGCGAATGTCGTCATCCGTCATTCGCGGGTCCTGCTCGTGGCGATGAGCGTCGCCTCTGCCGCGCTCATATCCAATATCCCTTCCCTTGCGCTGAGCGATCAGTGGCGGGAATATTTCGCCCCGCGCATCGAGTTCCGGGCGGAGACCGACAAGGCGATCCGGCATTTCGGCTTCTATCCCATCGAATACTCGGTCCCGGCCGGCGAGCCCGGCGGGGTCAGCGACCCGGCGTTTCTGGAAAAGCTCGACGCCTATACCGAATGGCTGCGCGCCCAGCCCAACGTGGTGCACGTCTATTCCCTGACCGACATCATGAAACGGCTGAACAAGAACCTGAACGGCGACGACCCGGCCTATTACCGCCTGCCAGACAATCGCGACCTGTCGGCCCAGTATCTGTTGCTGTACGAACTGTCGCTGCCCTTCGGCCTCGATCTCAACGACCGCATCAACATCGACAAGTCCGCGACCCGCGTCACCGCCACCCTGGACGGCTACGTCTCAACCGAGCGCGTGCGCGAATTCCTGCGGCAATCCGAAGCGTGGTTCGAAGACAACGCGCCGGCGATGACGGCCCCGCCCACCGGCGCCCAGGTGATGTTCACCTTCATCGCCCAGCGCAACGTGGAAAGCATGATCAGCGGCACCCTCATCGCCATCCTCGCCATCGCGATCATCATGATCCTGGCCCTGCGCAGCCTGTCCATGGGCCTTGTCAGCCTCATCCCCAACGCCCTGCCGATCCTTTCGGCCTTCGGCCTGTGGGCGGTTCTTTTCGGCGAAATCGGCTTTTCCGTCGCCGCCGTCGCCGCCATCTCCCTCGGCATCGTGATCGACGATACGGTGCATTTCCTGACCAAATACATGCGCGCCCGCCGGGAGAACGGTTTCTGCGCCGCCAATTCCATCCGCTACGCCTTCGAGACGGTGGGCGTCGCCATCATCGTCAACACCGTCGTGCTGACGGCGGGCTTCATGATGCTGACGTTTTCGGCGTTCAAGATCAACATGGAGATGGGCCTCCTGACGTCCATGTCGATCATGTTCGCCCTCGTCCTTGACTTCCTTTTCCTTCCCCCCTTCCTTCTGCTGCTGGCGCGGTTTTCCGGCGAGCGGATCGATTCCAAAGGAGACAGCTATGTCCAGCACAGCCTTGCCGCACACCCCGCGTAAACGCTTCCTGGCCGCCGCCCTCGCGGCCGCCTTTTCCATCGCCGCCGCGGCGCAGGAAACGCCCGCCTTCACCGACGATCCGGCGGCGAAGGGGGAGACGCCCGAGGCGCAGCGCGGCTACGAGATCGCCGCGCGCAGCGACCGCTCCGACTACGGCTTCGGCGACAGCCGCGTCGAGGCCGCCATGGTCCTGCGCAACGCCGCCGGCCAGTCGACCGAGCGCAGCCTGTCCTTCGCCACCCTGGAAAAGGCGGACGAAACCGTCGGCGACAAGTCGCTGGTGATCTTCAACTCCCCGCGCGACGTGGAGGGAACCGCGCTCCTCTCCCACGCCAAGATCCTCGACCCGGACGATCAATGGCTCTACCTGCCGGCGCTGAAGCGGGTGAAGCGGATTTCCTCCGCCAACAAGTCCGGCCCCTTCGTCGGCTCGGAATTCGCCTTCGAGGACTTCACCATCACCGAGCTGAACAAGTTCACCTACGCCTATGTCGGCGAGGAAGAGCTTGACGGCATGACCGTCGACGTCGTCGACCGCTTCCCCCGCTATGAGCGTTCCGGCTACACCCGGCAACGCTCCTGGATCGACCAGGACATTCACCAGGCGCGCAAGCTCGAATTCTACGACCGCCGCGGCGCCCTGTTGAAAACGCTGACGCTGTCGGATTATCGCGACTATGACGGCGTCTGGCGCGCCCATAAACTGACCATGGTGAACCGCCAGACGGGCAAGGAAACCGATCTTCTCTATGGCGACTACGCCTTCGGGACCGGCCTCGACGAGGGCGACTTCGTGCGCGGCGTGCTGCAGCGGGTGCGCTAGCCCGCCCCCGCACCGCCCTCCCCGCAACTCTGCCCTCCTGCCATGAACCCGTCATGAGACAATCCGTTTACAGACCGGCGAGCGCCCTCGCCGCCGCCCTCCTGGCGCTCGCGCCGGCCCTCCCCGCGACCGCCGGCGAATGGGACGTCGGCGGCGAAATCGCCGGGGAGGTGCGGTACTTCCCCGTGGAAGGGCGCTTTCCCGGCCAGTTCGACCACTGGCAGCCCGCCGCCGCGATCCAGCCGGACATCCGCTGGGACAGCGACGACGGCAAGCACCAGTTCGTCCTCATCCCCTTCGCGCGCATCGACGGCCAGGACGACCAGCGCACCCATGTCGATCTGCGCGAGGGCTATTACCGCTATGTCAGCGACGGCGACTGGACCCTCCTCGTCGGCGCGGCGAAAGTGTTCTGGGGGGTGACGGAATCCCGCCACCTCGTCGACATCGTCAACCAGGTCGACGGGGTCGAGGACATCGACGAGGAAGACCGCCTCGGCCAGCCCATGGTCAAGCTGTCGCTCCTGAAAAACTGGGGCCAGCTCGACCTCTTCATCCTGCCCGGCTTCCGCGACCGAACCTTTCCGGGCGCGGACGGGCGGCTGCGCTTCAATCCGGCCGTGGACACCGACGCGGTGATCTTCGAGCGCGACGACAAGCGCGGCGCGGTCGACTACGCCGCGCGCTACGCCAACTTCTTCGGCGCCTGGGATGTCGGCCTGTCGGTCTTCCACGGAACCTCGCGCGAACCGCGCTTCGCCCTCGCCCCGGACGGCGACGCCCTGCGCCCGGTCTATGACCGCATCACGCAAGGCGGCCTCGACATTCAGTACACCGCCGGCGCATGGCTCTGGAAAGGCGAAGCGATCGTCCGCGCCGGCCAGGGCGACGTCTTCTTCGCCTCTGTCGCCGGGTTCGAATACACGCTGTACCAGCTGTTCGACCGCAACTGGGACCTCGGCCTCCTCGCCGAACATCTCTATGACGGCCGCGACGACGGCTTCGTCCCAGCGCCCTTCGGCCTCGTCTCCCAAAGCCCCTTCACCGTCTTCCAAAACGACGTCTTCGCCGGCGCCCGCCTCGCCCTCAACGACCCCCAGGACACCGAAGCCCTCGCCGGCCTCACCACCGACGCCGAGGACGGCTCCATGGCCATGCTCGTCGAAGCCCAAAGACGCATCGGCGACAACTGGACCGCAGAACTCGAAACACGCCTCTTCTTCAATCTCAACCCAGACAACATCGCAGACGCATTCCGCAACGACGATTTCATCAC
>LYSZ01000031.1 GCA_001657385.1 Parvularcula sp. BBD 1991-13
GGGCGGAGCGCCTCTCCGCCTATGCCGACAGTCCCGACCTCGCGGCCCAACGGGACTTCTGGATCAAGCAGCGCCAAGATCCAGGCGTCCGGCGAGGACCGGCTCTTTTCGAATCCGACGCGGACCGCAGCGCCGGCGCGGCGCGCACCATCACGACCGCGCTCGATAAAGAAGCGACAGCCGCATTATTGAAGGACGTACCCGGTGTTTATCAGACCCGCATCAATGACGCGCTGTTAACCGCGCTTGCAGAGGCGCATGCGGACATAACCGGGTCCAGACGCCTGCGGATTGAACTTGAAGGGCACGGGCGTGAGGATCTTTTCGAGGATGTGGATCTGTCGCGAACGGTGGGCTGGTTCGCTGCACTGTTCCCGGTGTCGCTGGATCTCGAAGGCGCGAGCGATATCGGCGGCAGCCTGAAAGCGGTGAAGGAGCAGTTGCGCCGGATACCGCAAGGCGGCGTCGGTTACGGGGTTTTACGCCATTTGCATGCTGACGGCATGCTTGCCGCTCAAGAGACGCCGGACATCAGTTTCAACTATCTTGGCCGCGTTTTTCAGGACGGCATGTCCGCTGAAGGGTTGAGCCTCGCCGCGATTCAGTCCGTGGGCGCATCACGCAGCCCGAAGCGGCCGCGGGCGAATCTATTGGAAGTCCTCGCCCGCATTGAGGACGAAGCGTTGCGGATAGATTGGATACATCCGCCGCAGGCGGCGGCTTGCGCCGTCGTCGATGAGCTTGCCGCCGGTTACATGCGCCATCTCGAAAACCTTATCGAACACTGCCTGGGCGCTGACGGTGGATTTACGGTTTCCGATTTTCTGCTTACCGATAGTTAAAGAGCTGTATAATGAATATTGAAAGTCAGATCAGGAAAGGCGGCGCCGTGCGGCAGGCGGATCTTGACAGGATCGTCAGCGCCCTGGGCGGGCGCAAGCAGGTGCAATCGCTGTATCCTCTCTCCTCAATGCAGCAGGGTATTCTGTTTCACAGCTATCTGGAGCCGGATCGTCCTGTTTATACGACAACCTATTCATGGCGCATGACCGGCGATCTTGATGTTGAGACCTACCGGCGCGCATGGGCGTATTTGATCGAACGACATGACGTTCTGCGTACGGCTTTCATCGGTTTCGACCTTGACACGCCGGCGCAGGCGGTGATGCGCAACGTCGCTGTGCCATTGACGTTGGAGGATTGGCGCGCTTCTCCCGCCGCGGACAGCGCCGAGCGGCTGCAAGAGGAGATCGAGCGCGAGCGCGCGTCAAGCTTCGATTTTGCAAGGCCGCCACTGATGCGGTTGCGCCTTATCCGCCTTGGCGATGAGGAACAGCACGTCCTGTGGACAACGCATCACAGCATACTTGACGGCTGGTCCACATCCATACTGCTGTCGGAGCTTGATCATGTTTATGGCGCGATGAGGCGCGGCGACGCCCCCGGTCTTGATGCAGTCAATCCTTACAAGGACTATATAGCCTGGCTGCGGAAACAGGATCACGAAAAGGCCCTTGCCTACTGGCGTCAGGAACTGTCCGGGTTCCGTGAGGCGACGCCGCTGAACGCCGATCGGTCGGCGCCGGCAGCGTCCTCGCGCGGCGAGGTTGCGCATCGTTTCCGGGCGCCCGCCGGGGAGATATCAGCGTATTGCCGTTCTTTGCGCATTACCCCAAGCGCTCTCGTGCTGGGCGTCTGGTCCATCGCCTTGTCGAAACTAAGCGGCATGGACGACGTCGTGTTCGGCGTGACGGTGTCTGGGCGTCCGGCTGAATTGCCGACAGTGAACGCCCAGGTCGGACTCTTCGTCAACACGCTGCCCTTCCGGTTTCGCGCGCATAAAACCGAAGCGGTCGGGGATGCGCTGCGCCGCGTGCACGATGCGCAAGTCCGGCTCGCCGATTTGCAATATAGTTCGCTTGCGGAAGTCCAGGGCGTGAGCGAGACGCCCAACGGCGCGCCGCTGTTCGAAAGCTCCTTCATTTTTCAGAACTATCCGCAGTCCGACCTGCGGCTGTTCAAAAATCTTGCCGTGACGTCGTTCGAAGGCGTCGACAATCCCCATTATCCCCTGAACACCATGTTTGCGCTGCATTCGAATCTCGAAGCGCGAATCGTTTACGACAGGGATCGTTTCGACGAAGCGACGATAGCGCGTCTATGCGCGCACTTCGAGCGGCTGCTTGATCAGGCGCTGGCCGCCCCGGACCGGCGTCTGTGCGAGATGAGCGTGCTGACGGATGAAGAGCGGCGCCTGGTTATCGATGAATGGAACGATACCGAACATGGGGGAACCGTCAGATGCGTCCATGACATGATCGCGGAACAGGCGCGGCTCAAACCGGACGCGATCGCGCTGCGGTGTGCGGCCAGCGCCTTGACCTATCGCGACCTTGACGCGCGCGCGAACCGGCTGGCGCGCCGTCTTCAGGCGCTGGGCGTCGGCCCTGAAACGGTAACCGGTCTGTGTGTTGAGCGTGGTCCGGAAATGATTGTCGGTCTTCTGGCGATTCTGAAAGCCGGCGGCGCCTATCTGCCGCTCGACCCCGACGCCCCTGCGTCGCGGTTTCGATACATGCTTGAAAATGCCCGGGCCGGCGTTCTCCTCGCGAGCGTATCGCTGTCCGACCGGTTGCCTTCTCACGAAGCGCGTACGGCGTTTCTGGACAACGAGGGCGGTGTTGTTGACGATGGCGGGCTGCCGGAGGGTTCCGGAACGACGCCGCTCAATGCGGCGAAGCCGGATCACCTTGCCTATGTGGCGTATACGTCGGGTTCCACCGGGATGCCGAAAGGCGTTATGATCCAGCACGGGAGTCTGGCGAATGCGCTGAGCGCCTTTGAAGACATCGTCACGTATGATGCATCGCCGATGTTGGCGCTGACGCCGCTGACATTCGACATTGCCGCGCTTGAAATTTTTCTGCCTCTGACCCGCGGGGGGACATGCATGCTCGCCGCCGGAGATTCCTCGGCGCGCATCCAGGAAGCGCAAGGGTTGATCGAGGACGCCGCGTTTGCGCAGGCGACGCCGACCGGATGGCGGTTATTATTGGATTACGCATCGATTCCGCCCCGCCTTAAAAAACTGTGCGGCGGCGAGGCGCTCACTCCGACTCTCTGGAACGACCTGGCGTCGGGCGGCGCGGCCTGGAACGTCTATGGCCCCACGGAAACGACCATCTGGTCGACGGCGAAGCGAATATCGCCTGAGGACGGCGTCACCATCGGCCGTCCGATCCGGAACACGCGGGCTTATGTTCTGGATGCGGATCTTGCCCCGGCGCCGATCGGGACGCCGGGCGACCTTTACATCGCCGGATCGGGCCTGGCGCGGGGGTATCTGGGCCGCCCCGGGCTGACGGCGTCCCGGTTTATCGCGGACCCGTTCGGCCCGGCGGGGGGCCTGATGTATGCGACGGGGGACCGGGTGCGCCGTCTTGAGAGCGGCGAGCTTGAATATCTCGGGCGGACGGACGATCAGGTGAAGCTTCGCGGCGAGCTCGGGGAGGTTGAGGCGGCGCTGTCGTCGCATCCGCGGGTGCGCCAGGCGGCGGCCGCGGTTTGGGACGGTCCGGGCGGGGACAAAAGACTCGTCGCCTATGTTGTTGAGAACGAGAATGACGCAGCCGATACGCCGCGTCCGGATCTCAGCCTGTTCTTTTTCGCCGACGCCGCGACGCCCGGAACGTCGGGCGCTTACGACCTGTTGTTCGAGACGGCGCGGATCGCGGACAGTCTGGACTTCGACGCGATGTGGCTTCCTGAACGGCATTTTACAGGCCTCGCCGGGGCGTATAGCAGCCCCGCAACCCTGTGCGCCGCCCTTTCCGCCGTGACGAAGAACCTCAAGCTGCGCGCCGGCAGCGTGGTCTTGCCGTTGCACGATCCCATCCGGGTAGCCGAGGACTGGGCGACGGTCGACATCCTGTCAAATGGACGCGCCGGCGTGTCGTTCGCATCGGGCTGGGTCCCGGACGATTTCGTTTTCGCGCCGAACGCCTACGAAACGCGCCGCGACGTCATGCACGATCATCTGGACACGGTGAAACGGTTATGGCGGGGCGAGGCGGTGGAAATGACGAACGGGGTCGGCGCGCGCGCCTCGGTTACATCCTATCCGCGGGCGATCCAGAAGGAGCTTCCTTTCTGGGTGACGTCGACCCAGAGCAAGGAAAGCTTTGCGCTCGCCGGACGGTCGGGCGGGAACGTGCTGACCGCGCTGCTTGCGCTCAACACGGACGAACTCCGCGAACGCATCGCGCTTTACCGCGCCGAGCGGGCGGCGGCGGGCTATGATCCCGAGAGCGGCCGGGTCACGCTGATGCTGCACGCCTTTGTCGACGACGACGACGCGCGCGCTCGTGACATCGCAACGCCTGCGCTGAAGGCCTATTTTCAATCGCATGCGGATCTTCGTTCGCGCGTATTCTCCGAAATCAACGCCTCCGGAATGATTTACGAGGACAATGCGGAGCTTTTCGTCTCTCGCATCGTCGAGCGTTATCTGGAAACGTCGGCGCTGATCGGCGGCCCCGAGCGCTGCGCGGCGATGCTGGATCTCGTGGCGGGCCTCGGCGTCGACGAAATTGCCTGCCTTGTCGATTTCGGCGTTTCCCAGGCGGAGATCCTGGGCATGCTGCCGAACCTCGAACAGGTCAGACGCCGCCGGCGACCGCTCGGCCCGGCGCAGATCCTGCCGCATCTGAAACAGCGCCTGCCCGCCGCCATGGCGCCGTCCGCCTTTGTCGTCCTCGATGCGCTGCCGGTGACGGCGAACGGCAAGCTGGACCGCCTCTCCCTGCCGGCGCCCCGTTTTGACGACGCCGGCTCGACGCCGCCCCGAACGCCGCTCGAACGCGCGCTCGCCGCTATATGGTGCGACGTCTTGCGGCGCGACGAAATCGGCGTCGCCGACAATTTCTTTTCCCTGGGCGGACATTCTCTGGCGGCGATACGCATCATTGCGCGGGTGAAAACGGAACTTTCGGTCGATGTTCCGCTCCAGGTCTTTTTCGACGACGGCACTATCGAGGGAATGGCGAAGTATTTTCTGTCGGAAGTGCTCAAGGCCGGGTGAGGCGGCGCGGAGGCAACAACGCAAAGGGCGAAGCGAAGGCGTATGGCTGATCTTTCCTCTATCGAGAATCTTTCCATAGCGGAACTGCGCCAACGGCTTGGCGCGCGCGCGGCGACGCGTGCGATCTCACCCGGTCCGCGGCCTGACTTGATTCCTTTGTCTTTCGGTCAGGAGCGCATCTGGTTTGTCGAACAGCTTGGCGGTGTTGCCGAAGCTTATTCCATCGGCTCGGCCTTTGGCCTTTCTGGAGTGTTTGACGGGGACGCTTTCGAGCGTTCGGTTTGCGAGATCGTTCGCCGCCACGAGGTGCTGCGCACGCGGCTTGTGTCCGTCGACGGTGTCGGCGCGCAGGCGATCG
>LYSZ01000002.1 GCA_001657385.1 Parvularcula sp. BBD 1991-13
GGCTCGTCGCCGGCCTTGCCGGGGCGGCGGTGGTCCTTGCCCTGCGCCTGCGGCGGGCGGCGGGGGAGACGCGCCGCCTGCGCGAGGGGCTGGACAAGGCGCGGCTCCACCCCCCCCCGCGCCGGGCGCGGGGTGGGGCGGACCCGCGCCTTGCCCCGCCCCTCGCGCGGGCGGCGCGTCCCCCCCGCCGCCCGCCGCAGGCGCAGGGCAAGGACCACCGCCGCCCCGGCAAGGCCGGCGACGAGCCACAGGCCGGGTTTGTCGGCGGCGAAACCGAGATATGTCAGCGCATCTGCAATCATGAATTATAGTCTAGGGCGATTCGCCGAGCGGCTTCCCCGCCGGAAGCGGGCGCGTCAAGCCCCGCGCCCAGCTTCCCCCCGGTTCGGGTCCGGGTTGTCAGCCATGCTCGCGCGGCTTGAAGACGAACGCCGCGCTTGCGCCGAAATTGATAAACACCGTCGCCGCGATGGCGACAGCCTTGGCGGCAAACGGCCCGATACGCCCGGCAAGAAAAAAAACGATCGCTGTGGAGATCGCGAGAGAGACAAGATGCGCCGCCCAGAATGCGCCGTAGCCCCTCAGCGACATTCGCGCAGGCGCGCCGGCGCGGCGAAAGGTGACGTGGGCGTTGACGGCGTAGCTGAAGAGGTTGGTGACCGTGAAGGCCGCCACGTTGGCGCCCGCCGGCGCGAGCCCCGCCGCCAGTCCCGCAGCGTAGACCGCAAGATCGACGCCGGTGTTCAGAACGCCGACCATGCCGAACCGCAGGAACTGCCCGCCCCGCCGCCGCGCCCAGGCGGCGGGCGCGCTCACGCCGCGGGCCATGCGTTGCGCCCTGGCGCGCGCGGCCCGTCGGCGAGGGATTGAGCGACGGTTCCTCCGACGTCGGACGGCTCCACCTCGGCGGCGAAATAGAGCGGGCGGTTCTTGGTCTCGTTGAAGACGCGGCCGAGATATTCGCCCATCACGCCAAGCACGGTAAGCTGCACCCCGCCCAGGAACAGGATCAGTGTCGCAAGCGTCGGAAAGCCGGGAACGGGATCGCCGAACAGCGCCGCCTTGACGAAGTAAAATCCGCCCATGGCGAAGGCGGCGGCGGACACCGCGAAGCCCAGATAGGTGGCGATCTTGAGCGGGGCCAGCGTCGTGGACGTCACGCCTTCAATCGACAGGGTCCACAGCTTCCAGTAGTTCCATTTCGTCGCGCCGGCGACCCGCGCCGGACGGTCGAACAGGACCGCCTTGGAGGCGAAGCCGGCCCAGGCGAAAACGCCCTTCATCATTCGGTGGTGCTCGCGCATGGCGCACACGGCGTCGACGGCCTTGCGGCTCATCAACCGGTAATCCCCGACATTTTCCGGCAGGGGCGCCGCGCCGGCCCGCGACATCAGCTTGTAGAACAGCGCCGCGGTAGTTTTCTTGAGCCAGTTCTCGCCCGCGCGGGTGCGCCGTTTGGCGTAAACGACGTCATAGCCTTCACGCCATCCCTCGATGAAATCCTCCAGCAGCGCCGGCGGGTCCTGTAGATCCGCGTCCATGACCACCACCGCGTCGCCGCGCGCGTGGTCGAGACCGGCGGTCACCGCGACCTCCTTGCCGAAATTGCGGCTGAGATCGACAATCGCCGTGTTCGGATGAACGTCTCTCAGCGCGCGCATCAGGGCGAGGGTGCCGTCGCGGCTGCCGTCATTGACGAACACCACCTCGAAAGGCTGGCCGAGCCGGCGCATGACTTTCGACAGCGCCTTGTGAAACGCCGTCAGCGTCTCGGCCTCGTTGTAGGCCGGGCACACCACGGACAGAAGCGCCGGGCGCGTCTCCGCGCGCGGGCGGGGCTTGGGGGCCGCCCCATGGGACGGCGCGGGAGAAGGGGTCGCCTTCAAGGGAACGCTCCAGTGCCGGTTAACCGCGGAGCAAGGTAAACCTTTCTTTATTTCTAGGCGGTAAACGCCTCTGCGACGCTTATGAAAACCGCTCATGCTCCCCACGCCCTGTCGGCGACGCTGGCCGCCCTGTCGACCACGGCGGCGCGTCTCGGCGCGGCGGTCGCCGGGCGCTATCCGCTCCTCGCCCGCATCGTCTCCGGCTACGACAAGCCGACGCTCCTGACCGTCGCGGCCGGCATGGCCGTCATCTACGCCGGTGTTTACGCCAACGTCATTCTGACCTCGGAAAACCTCCTGACCGTGCACGACACCATCGTCGGCGGGGACTTCATCGTTTTCTGGACCGCGGCGCAGGCGCTCGCCACCGACGCGCCCCTCGCCGTTTACGACCCGGAGACGATGGAAGCGATGCTGATGGCGAATTTTCCGGGCCGGGACAGTTATCGCCTGACCTGGCAGTATCCGCCGACCATGTTTCTCCTCATCGCGCCGTTTGCGAGCCTCGGCTATGCGCCCGCCCTGTGTCTGTGGGGCGCGGGAACGGCCGCGTTCCTCGCAGGCGTTCTCCTCAATCTGTGGCGCAACGCGACCGCGCTCGCGCTCGCCTTCTCCTCCGCCGCGGCGTTTCACGCCCTCATCACCGGCCAGACCGGATTCCTCACCGCCGGGCTGATCGCGCTCGCGGCGGCGTTCGCCGGTCGGCGCCCGGTCCTCGCGGGACTGGCGGCGGGATTGCTGACGGTGAAACCCCAGCTCGGCCTCCTGATCCCGATCGCCTTCGCCGCCGCCGGCTGCTGGCGCGCCTTCGGCGTCGCGGCCCTGACTGGCGGCGCCCTCGCCGCCTTCAGCCTCGCCCTGTTCGGCGCGGAAGGCTGGATCGCCTTCAAGGACGCGGCCGGCGGTCATGGCGGCCTGATGGGTACGGACGTTTTCCCCTATTTCAAGCTGATCACGGCGCTCGGCCTGCTGACGCAACTGGGCGCGCCCGCCGCCGTCGCCATGACGGGCCAGGCGCTTGCGGCGCTCTGTCTCGCAGGCTTCGTCTTCTATGTGTGGCGGCGGACGGCGGCATGGGACCTGCGCGCCATGGCGCTGATCGCCGCGGCGCCGCTGGCGACGCCCTACGCGCTTTATTACGAGCTGACGATCTTCATTCCCGCCCTTCTCCTGCTCGCGCGGCGGGGCCTCGCCCATGGCTGGCTCGCCTGGGAGCGCCCGGCGCTGGCCGCCCTGTGGGCGCTGCCGCTGATGGTTCCCGGGGAGCGGGGCTCGATGATGGCCGCGCTCGCGGCCGCCGGGGCGTTCGCCCTGTGCGCAAGGCATGTGCTCGCCGGGGACCGCCATGAGTGCGCCGGCGGCTGAAACGATTTAGGCCGGGCGGCGGGTCTTCATCGCCGCGGCGATGGTGCCTTCGTCGAGATAGTCAAGCTCGCCGCCGACCGGCACGCCCTGGCTGAGGCGCGTCACCGTCACGCCCGTTTCCTCCAGCCGCTCGGTGAGATAATGCGCCGTGGTCTGACCGTCCACCGTGGCGGCGAGGGCGAGGATCACCTCCTTCACCGCGTCGTCGCCGGCGCGCGCGATGAGGCCGCCGATATTCAGCTCCTCAGGACCAATGCCGTCGAGGGGGGACAACAGCCCGCCGAGCACGTGATACCGACCCTTGTGGGCGCCCGCCCGCTCCAGCGCCCACAGATCGCCCACATCCTGCACGACGCAGATCACCGCGCCCGACCGCTCGGGATCGGCGCAGATGGCGCACGGATCGATCGAATCCCAGTTGCCGCAAATGGAGCAGGCTTTCACCTTCTGCGCCGCGTCGTCGAGGGCGAAGGCGAGCGGGCGCATCACCGGCTCGCGCTTTTTCAGGAGGTACAGCGCCGCGCGCTTGGCCGAGCGCGGGCCGAGACCCGGCATTTTCGCAAGCAGGTCGATCAGGCGCTGCAACTCGGGGCCGATGGGGGATTGGGGCATAAATCTTTGCTTACACTTCAGCGCAACGGCGCCATTCCTTGACGGTCTACTTCTCTTTCAGCCTGACGCCCGCGCCGCCGCCGTTCTCGGGGATGAACGCAATTCCCGCCGCGTCGAACGCGGTGACAATAGCGCGTTCATTCACGGCGGTAAGAGTCTTGGTCCGGCCCGATTCAAAGGATCGAATCGTATCGTGCGCCACGCCGGAAACCGACGACAAGTCCGCCGCCGTCCAACCCGCGAGGGCGCGGGCGGCTTTCGTCAATTTCGACGTCAGCCGCACCATTTTATCCGGCCGCCGCAAATTGAATGCTGACAGCTTCAGTTCGCTGCATATCCAAGATCGTCACCGCGCTCTCAGAACCCTGACGCCAATCGCATCGCCATTCGAAAATTCGACCCCAAGCGCTTCCAGGGCTTTCTGGATCTTGTCAATCGAACTCGACCGGGCGTCGGCGCCGTTCTCGAACCGAATGACGGTGTTCAGCCCGACCCCGGCGCGTTCGCTGAGGTCCTTGACGCTGAGCCCCAGCCCGGCGCGCGCCATTTTGCAGTGTTCAGGTACGATTCTCATTACGATCAGGCTCTGGCGTCCGAAGACAGGATTGGATCAGGGCATGGGGCTTCACCGGCGGCGTCCCGCCTGACCGGTCTGCTTCTCTTTCAGCCTGACGCCCGCGCCGCCGCCGTTCTCGGGGATGAACGCAATTCCCGCCGCGTCGAACGCGGTGACAATAGCGCGCTGGTTCCTGGCGTTAAGGCTTTTGTTCCGGCCCGATTCGAACGACCTGATCGTATCGATAGACACCCCGGAGGACCTCGACAACTCTGCGGATGTCCATCCGGCGAGGCCGCGCGCGGCTTTTACAAGCTTGGCTGTAAGCTGCAAATTTATCTCCAAAAAATACATTCTTCATGTATGCAAATTGCATGTATTTTGTTATCGTACCTGCACAGAGTGACTAATACTGAAAAAGCCAATCATAAAGGAGCGCCGCCATGTCCAAGTTCTCCGGCCTGTCACTGAAAGACATGATCCGTCTACATGAATCGCTCTACGCCGTCAGCAGCCTGATCGGCGCGGAAACCTGCCGGCCCTGCCACGACGACACGCCGTCGGGGGAGATGCTGCACGATTATTGCGCACGCATTGACCGCTGGCTCGACGATGTGGAAGCCGAGATCGTGGCGCGGCCGCTGAAATCCTGGGAGGATGCCGCGATGACGCTGCCGATCCGGACGCGGGCGCTGGAAGGGGACGCTTGTTACCGCGAGGCGACGGGTCTGCTTTTATTCGCCGTGAAGGACTGCGCATAAGCGCCGCTGACCCGACCAGACGACCCGGCCAGACGACCCATGGAACCGTAAAGCCGGCGCCGTCAAAACGGCAGCTTCATCCCCGGCGGCAGGGGCAGTCCGGCGGTGAGTTCCTTCATCTGCTCCTGGGTCTGGGTTTCCAGCTTCGCCTTGGCGTCGTTGATGGCCGCGGCGATGAGGTCTTCGAGGATCTCCGCCTCGTCCTCCTTCAGGAGCGAGCGCTCGATGGCGACGCCGCTGGCGTAGCCCTTGCCGTTCAGCACCACCTTGACCATGCCGCCCCCGGCCTCGCCGGTCGCTTCGAGGTCAGCCAGCTTCTCCTGCATTTCCTGCATCTTGGCCTGCATCGCGCCGGCCTGTTTCATCAGATTGCCGATATCCATCATCCGTTCCCTTGTTCGCTCAACTGGTCGCTTATGTGTGTGTCCGCGCCGGAGCCTGCGCCTCCGCTCGCGCCCTCGTCGCTATCCTCGCCGCCCTCCCCGGTCGCCTCGTCCGGCGGCGGCGCGGGCGCCGGCTCCGGCTCGCGAATGGCGGTGATCTCCGCCCCCGGAAACAGCGCCAGCGCCTTTTCCACCATGGGGTGAGCGCGCACTTCCCGCTCGCGGGCGTCGCGCAAGGTGGCCGCGCCCTTGTCGTCCGCGCTCAGGGTGACGAACCAGGGCCGTCCCGTCCACTCCTTCAGCCGCAGGGTAAGACGATTGACGAGATCGTCCGGCGCCGCATCCGCCAGGCGCAGCTCGATATTGCCCTCCGCGAAGGAGACCAGGTGCACGTAGCTCTCCAGCTCCGTGCGCAGCTTGGCGTCGCGCATGCGCCCGGCCAGGCGCACCACGTCGCGGAAGCTGTGGACGTCTGGCGCCCTGGACGCGGCCCCGGACACGGCTTCGGACACGGCCCCGGACATAGGGGAAGGCGCAGCGGGAGGCGCGGGGGACGGCGCATCGGGCCGAGGGCCCGGCGCTTGTTCCGCATACGCAACGGGCATTGACGACGCGCTTACGCCCCCCGCCCCCGCGTCCCGCTCTCTGGCGCGCCATTGTCCGGCGTCCTGTTGTCCGGCGCCCGCATTCCGGGCGCTAGAATTTTTTTTTAAGGCTTTCAGGGCCTCGTCCGGAGTCGGCAGGTCGGCCGCGAAGCACAACCGGATCAGCGCCATGTCCCCCGCCGCCGCCGGGTCCGGCGCGACTTGCGTTTCCGCGAGCCCCTTCATGAGAAGCGACCAGGCGCGGGTAAGCCCGTTCATGGGCAGGGCGCCCGCCATGGCCTTCGCCCGCTCCGCCTCCGCCTCGCCGGCGGGTCCGTGGGACGCCGCCGCCGGCCCGGCCGCCTTGACCCGCGTCAGCAGATGCACAAGGTCGAGAAGGTCGCGCAGGATCGCCGCCGGCTCGGCGCCGGAATCATATTGCGACCGAAAGCCTTCAAGCGCCGCACCGGCATCGCCCTTCATCGCCGCGTCGAGCAGGTCCCACACGCCCGACCGGTCCGCAAGGCCCAGCATCGTCCGGATCTCCTCCGGGTTGACCGCGCCTTCGCCGCCGCCGGACGCGTGCTGCACGATCGCCTGGTCGAGGATCGACAGGGCGTCGCGCACGGACCCCTCGGCGGCGCGCGCGATCATCCACAGCGCCTCGCGGTCGATGGAAACGCCCTCCCTGTCCGCGATCCCGGCGAGGTGGCCGGTCAGCGTTTCGGCGTCGATACGGCGCAGGTCGAAACGCTGGCATCGCGACAGCACCGTCACCGGCAGCTTGCGGATTTCCGTGGTGGCGAAGATGAACTTCACATGCGGCGGCGGCTCCTCCAGCGTCTTCAACAGGGCGTTGAACGCCGCCGTCGAGAGCATGTGCACCTCGTCGATGATGTAGACCTTGTAGCGCGCCTCCACCGGCGCGTAGCGCACCCCCTCGATCAGCTCGCGGATGTCGCCGACGCCGGTGCGCGAGGCGGCGTCCATCTCCATCACGTCCGGGTGGCGGCTTTCGGCGATGGCGCGGCAGTGCCGGCCCTCTTCGGGCATGTCCATCTGCGGGCCGTCGTCGGCGCCGTCCGGTCCGACATAATTGAGGGCGCGGGCGAGGATGCGGGCGGTGGTCGTTTTGCCGACCCCGCGCACGCCGGTGAGGATATAGGCGTGGGCGATCCGCCCGGAGGCGAAAGCGTTCTTCAGGGTCTTGACCATGGCCTGATGGCCGATGAGGTCGTCAAAGCGCTGCGGGCGATATTTGCGCGCCAGCACCTGATAGGCGCCGGCGCCGCGCGCCGGCGGCCGCGCAGCGGCGGTTGCGTCTTTTGATGGCTCGCTCATGGACTTGCATTATGGCGCGGGGCGGCGCCCGGCGAAAGCCGGTCGATCCCGCGCGGGGAAAACTTGCTCGCGACCCTTGCCCGCAAACAATTTGCCTGGAGACAATTTCCCCGAAGAAAACTTGCCCAGGAACGGTTTGACCGGGAACAGATTGCCTTGCGGCAGCGCTCATTCATGCCCGCGCCTCTTCATGCTGTTTCGTCCGTCGATGGGCGGGCGGAGCGCCGGGCTCCGTCGCGCGAGGCAGGGACGCCGCAGAAGACGAAGGGACGCTGCAGGGAACAAATAGGAGTGGAAGGCTGAAACGACCCGCGCGGAAACTCGTTACGGCTGCTTCCTTCCGGACCTGACCGGGTTGGCGAGGAGCGCGTCCGCCAGCCTTCCGCGGCGGAATATCGTCGCGGGCGGCGGGAATTGCAAGAGCGCCGCGCGGACCGCCATGGGGACCCATGGTGCGGATCGGAAGAACCTCTTAAAAACAATACTATAACAGACCCCTGGCCGCCCGCAGCCAGGCGCGGACGGGGCGCCTCGCGGCGTTTATGCTGCGCTTATGCTGCGCACAATAAGTGCAGCATAAGTGCAGCAATTCGCCGGCGGCGGCGGCGAAGAACCCCGCTCGTCCATGCGATCGGCCTTGCCGGACCGGCTCGCCGACGGGCGGGGAAAACACATGCGCGGGCCGGGTTGCGGGCGCGGTTTTCGAGCCGCATAAGGGCGGAGATGACCGATGGGGACAATCCGAACTGGTTCGCCGGCAGCCCGCTGGACCGCGCCTATGACCGGCGCGGACAGGACGGCTTCCTGAACGACCGCCTCGCCGATCCGGACACCGTCCTGATCCCCCTGTGGCGCGGCGATCCGCTGGTCGCGGGAGAGGACGCGGCGTTTCTGAGCGCGGCGGCGCGCGCGGAACTGCCCGCCGACGCGCCGGTCGTCTTTCTCGGCATGCGGGGCGACACCGCCCATTTCGCCGTCGACCTTTCCGGGGCGGCAGACCATCCCGAACGCGCGCCCTTCGCCGATCTCGGCCGCTACACGCCGATCCGCGACGCCGCGGGCCGGATCGGCCGCGACAATCTCGCCATGATCGGCCATGCGCGCTGGCTGTTCGAATGGCACCGCAAGCATCCGCACTGCGCCGTGTGCGGCGCGATGACCGAGCTGCAACAGGGCGGGGCCAAGCGCGCCTGCCCGGCCTGCGGCGCGGAGCATTTCCCGCGCTCCGATCCGGTGGCGATCGTGCTCGCCATCCATGACGGCGCCTGCCTGCTGGGCCGGGGCCCGCAATTCCCGCCGGGGCTGTTCTCGGCCCTCGCCGGCTATGTGGAGGCGGCGGAAACCCCGGAGGAGGCCGCGCGGCGGGAAGTCTTCGAGGAAGCCGGCGTGCGCCTCGCGGGGGTACGCTACCAGTTCTCGCAGCCCTGGCCCTTCCCCTCGACGCTGATGATGGGGTTCATCGCCGACGCAATAGACAGCGATCTGACGCTGGACAAGGAAGAGATCGAGGAAGCGCGCTGGGTCACGCTCGCCGAGGCCCGGGCGTTGCTGGGCGGCGGGTCCGTGGACGGGCTGTTCCTGCCGCCGCCGTTCACCATCGCGCATCAGCTTATCGAACGCTGGGCGGGCGATCCCGGCAGCTAGCGTTTGGCGCAGCAACTGCGGATCGCCGGTTTTGCGGCTTGCCGGCGCGCGCCGCCTGAGAATGCGGCGCCAATTGTGAACGCGTTGAACGCGATCGGCTCCAGGCGATCAGCCCCGGTCCCGCGCGGATTTGTAAACCCCGAGAATCTTTAGGGAGGATGAGAAGAAGCTCAGCTCCTCCAGCGCCAGGCGCATCGGCTCCTCCTGCGGATGGCCTTCGGCGTCGGCGTAGAACATGGACGCGCTGAACGAACCTTCGAGCTGGTAGCTCTCCAGCTTGGTCATGTTGACGCCGTTGGTGGCGAACCCGCCAAGCGCCTTGTAGAGCGCCGCCGGAATGTTGCGCACCTGAAAGACGAAGCTGGTGACGATGGGCCCGTCGCCGAGCGCCGCATCGTCCGGCTCGCGCGCCATCTCCAGAAAGCGGGTGGTGTTGTGCTTCGCATCCTCGACATTGGCGCGCAGCACCTCAAGGCCGTAGATTTCCGCCGCGCGGATCGAGGCGATCACCGCATCCCCCGCCGCGCCGCTGTCGGCGAGCCACCGGGCGGCGCCGGCGGTGTCGCCGCTGACCTCCGGGCGCACGCCCAGCTCCTCGATGACGCCGCGGCACTGACCCAGCGCCATGGCGTGACTGCGCACCACTTTGATGTCCTCAAGCCGGGCGCCGGGGCGGGCCATCAGATGATGCTCGACAGGCAGAAAGTGCTCGGCGACGATGTGCAGGTCGGCCTCGGGCAGCAAATGGTGAATGTCCGAAACGCGCCCGGCGAGGGAGTTTTCGACCGGCAGCATGGCCCGCTCGGCGCGGCCGGACGCAACCGCTTCGAAGGCCCGCTCGAACGTGGCGCATGGCGAAGGATCGTAGGACGGGGCGAACGTGATGCAGGCGAGTTCTGAAAACGCGCCCGGTTCGCCCTGATAGGCTATCGCTTTTTTCGTCGCCTGACTGTCGCTCATCAATCCCAACTCCAACGCGGCATCGTTACATGCCCAATCGCCGGCGGCGTTGCAACGACGCCGTTGCAGCGATCTTGCAACCGGGCGTGCGGCGGGCGCCGGGACGAGCTGCGGCGGCGCGGCGGCGCGGCGCGGCGGGGGCGGTCCCGCGCCTAAAAGACGCGGGCCGACGGCGGACAAAGCCGATTGCGCGTCGTCGAGAAGGCCGCTAGAACCCGGCGAAAATTCTATTCGCACATTCGTTGCGCACACCCCGTCGAGGCCAGGACCCATGAAAGACCCGTTGCTAGGCAACAAGATCGCCGCCGCCCTTCTTACCGCGCTGCTCCTGGTTTTCGGCCTGCCCCAGTTCGCCGGGATGCTGTTCGGCGGCGGCCATGGCGGCGGCAAGGAACTGCACCTCGCCTATTGCTGCGTCGAACTTGACTTCGCCGAGGCCGCCGCGGCGGAAGAAGAAGCCCCCTATGATCTCGGCCTGCTGCTGGCGAACGCCAATCCCGCCAGCGGCGAACGCCGGGTCGCGGTGTGCAAGTCCTGCCACAGTTTCGAGGAAGGCGGCCCCAACGGCACCGGCCCCAACCTCTATAACAAGATCGGCACGGACATCGCCTCCAAGCCCGGGTTCAATTACTCGTCCGCCCTTGCGTCCCTCGACGGCGTGTGGACATGGGAGCGCATGGACAAGTATCTTCAGAACTCGCAGGAATACGTCCCTAACGGCGGCATGGTCCAGCGCATCGCACGGGACGAGCAGCGCGCGGATATCATCGCCTATCTCGGCTCTCTGTCGCCGAACGCGCCGCCCTACCCCGAGCCGATCGCCAGCGCGGGCGGCGGCGAGGAAAGCGCGGGCGAATAACCGGTCTCGCTGAAGACCCCGCCTTAAAACAAGCCGAACCGCTTTTTCTTCTTGTACCGCCTGACCGAGCGCTTGCCCTCGTCGGTGGTCATGAAGGCGCTGTAATCATATTCGGCCCGCTCGGTGCGCAGGGCCGTGGCGCGAAGCCCCCGGATCAGGTCGTCGTCGTTGAACGACACCGGCGCGGTCAGCATGTCCTCCGGAGACGGCGCCGGGGCGGCGTCGCGGCGCCCGCCGCGGGAGAACTTTTTCTCGTGGCCGGCCAGCGTCTCGCGCAGCGCCGCAAAGGCGGTCTCGGCGGGACCGTGGAAATCCTGCGGCAGGCATTCCTCATCCTCGGCGAGATAATCGACCCGGCGGGGCGGGGCGATATTGTCGATCCCGCGCCCCGTCAATTGCCGGCTCGTTGCGTCCTCGAAGCCGGACCAGATCTGTTTCAGCCGTTCGGTCATGGCGCTGTTCCCTTATAGCTCCGCCTTTTCACGTTTCCACTCAAGGCCGCCATTGCGGGTGATGACGGCGACGTCGATCGGCCCGCCCACGGTTTCCACGGAATTCATCACCTTCTGCTGGAAGGAGTTCAGCTTGATCAGCGAGGCCGCGGTCTCGCCCAGCTCCTTTTTCGGCAGGGAGTTCACGGCGCGCAGGATCGGGCGGGTATGCACCGCATACTGATAGCCGTCGACGGAACGGAAGAACTCGTTCAGCGCATGGGCGAGGTTGTTCTGGCTGTAATCCTTGTAAATCGCGTTGCGCTGCGCGTCGGTGAGGTTGGGCGCGCGCCGGACGATGTCGGAGACGAGCCCGTTGGTGAGCTTGAGCGTCTCGCCGTAAATGAACATGCGCAGATACTGGTCCATGCCGGTCAGGAAGGTGCGGATCATCCGGTCCTGAGCGAAGGGCTGGAACACCGGACCGGAATCCGATCCGATATCCGCCTCGCGGTCGCGCTTGCGCTTCAGGATGCCGAGGATCACGCTGGAGGTCAGATAAGAGCGCATGGAAGGGAATTTCTCCCGCGCGCCGAAGCCGGCGAAAACAACCCCGGTGAAATGCTCGAAAAAGGCGTCCTTCGTGACCGCGAACACCGCGATCTCGCGCAGCCGCGTCTTGGTGCCCTCCGACACCGACAGGCCGGGGAAATCGTTGCGCAGGGACTGGATCAGGCTGTCGATCAACTGCTCGATTTCGCCGCCGTAACGCCGGCGCACCTGCTCGCCCATGCCCTTTGGGAAACAGGCGAGATCGCCGCGCGGGCTGTCGTCCGGGCAACGCTGGTAATCGGTGTGAATCTGGCCGACGACGAATTCGAAAATCGACGACAGGTGCTCGCGCACGGGGGCGGCCTTGGCCTGCTGGAACTTGCGCACCTGGTGGTCGAACTCCTCGGCGATCACCGTATAGACCACCGCGACGACCTTGAAGAACTCCGTGTCCTGATGCTCCGCGGGAAACAGGTCCGGATTGCCCGAGAGGAATTCCATGAAATCCTCGGCATACGCCTCGACCGTGTCGAGCGGGCGGCCCCGCGCCTGTTCCCGGTAAAGGGAGATGACCGTCTCCCATGGCGTCGACATGATTTCGGCGTTGTTATAGATCATCACCGCGATCGGCTGGCCGTCGACCAGCGGAAACAGCTTGTCCGCCGACTGGTAGGTTTTCAGATACCGGTCGCCGGAAATGGTCACGGCGCTGTCCGCCGCCATCGCCACCGCCTGGCGGTTCATCAACACGACTTCCGATGTCATGACCCCTCGCTTCGGTCCCCAGTGAGCGCCCGGTCCTTGCCCGGGTCCATTCCCCGGCGCGCCCCACAGCAGCGCCGACACAACGCCTGCACAACGCCTGCACAACACAGACACAGCGCCGGCCAACCCCAGCGCGCCGGGTGAAAAGCGAACGCGGCCAGACGTTTAACGGCGGAGCGGCCCGCCCCTTGCAGGGATGTTAGCGGGAAATCGAACCCAAGGGAACAAGGGTTAACGCGCCGCGCGGCCGGAAATCGGGGCTTTCGCGCGTTTACCCATCCTTTACCGAGGACGCCGGGACGTTAAGGCGAATTTTAAGATCTGGGACTGAATCTGACCATTCTGTAATCTTGGACGCATATTTATGAGCATTACTAGCATCCTCGCCGGTTTCGGCTTTATCGAATGGCTGATTGTCGGCTTCATCGCCGCGAACTCTGTTCTGTGCGGTTCCTATGTGCTGCACCGCTTCATGAAACGCATCGGCGCGACGAGGCGCACGCTCGCGAGCCAGGTCCAGCCGCACGGTCCAAGCTTGAGCCCGAATCTCTAGAATCGAACGCCACAGAATCGAACGCTACGCGTCGGCCTCGTATCGCGACGCCTCAAAGCCATACGCCTCGCGCATCCCAGCGACGGCGTCCAGCTTTTGCTCGAACGCCGACCAGTCGTCGGCCTCGGCGATGGGCTCCCAGATCGCCTCGACCTCGTCGATCAGCATGGTGCAGGGGCGCGGCGAGGCGAAATAGGCGTGGGAAAGCCGCTCAGGCCGGACCGGCGCAGACGCCAGCAGCCTGTCGCGGATCGGGGCGAAAGCGTCCTCGGCGTAAAGCGGCGCGGCGGGGCTTTCCGCCGCCCGGCCTGCCGACGCCGCGCCGGCGAACCAGTCGAACAGGACCTGTTCATAGGGCGCGCCTTTTTCCGTCATCCAGCCGAGAAGGTCGCCGACGAGATCGAAATCGTCAGTCCCCGTCCGTTCCAGCCCGAGCCGCGCGAAAAACGCGTCGGCCATGGCTTCCTGATAATGATCGCCATAGGCTTTCAGGGCCGCGTTGAGGGCGTCGGCCTCCGCGACGAGAGACAACGCCCCGCCGAGCTGGGCGAGGTTCCACGCGCCGGCTTCCGCCTGCCGGCCGAAGGCGTAAAGGCCGGTCTGGTCGAAATAGGCGGCGGTGAAGCCCGGATCGGCGACCGGCGCGAACCGCCACGGTCCGTAGTCGAAGCTTTCGCCGGTGACGTTCATGTTGTCGGTGTTGAGCACCCCGTGAACGAAGCCCGCCGCCATCCACTGCGCCGCGAGCCGCGCGGTGCGCGCGACCACCCTGCCGAAAAAGGCCGCCGTCTTCTCCGCGCCGTCCAGCGCGGCCAGCGAGGGGTAGAACTGCGCAACGCAGTAATCGACGAGATCGCCGATCGCCCCGGCGTCCTTCTCGAAGGCGAGCCGCTGGAACGCGCCGAACCGCACATGGGAGTGGGACAGGCGCACCATCACCGCCGAGCGCGTCGGCGAGGGCTCGTCCTGACGGATCAGCGCCTCGCCCGTCTCCACGAGGCTGAAGGTCTTGGAGGTGTAAACGCCGAGCGCCTCCAGCATCTCCGTCGCCAGCGCCTCGCGCACGCCGCCCTTGAGAGTGAGCCGCCCGTCGCCGAAGCGCGAATAGGGCGTCTTGCCCGAGCCCTTCGTGCCGAGATCGAGCAGGCGACCCTGATCGTCGCGCAACTGGGCGAAGAGAAATCCGCGTCCGTCGCCGATATCCGGATTGTAGGTGCGGAACTGGTGCCCATGATAGCGCAGCGCGATCGGGCGCTGGAGATTGTCCGGCAGGGGGCGAAACCGGCCGAAATGATCGATCCAGCCGTCGCCGTCGAGCGCGCCGAGCCCGACCCGGCCCGCCCAGCGCTGATTGCGGTAGCGCAGCACATGGGTCGGGAACGTCGCCGCGGCCACCGGGTCGTAAAAGGGCGCGCCGTCGTCGTCGCCAAGTCGGCTAAAAGCGGTGTCCGGGATATAATTTTCCGCCAAAACGGTAGACCTCTTTAAAAAAAAGCGCCAGTGTCCGGCGACTTATCGCATGTGCGAAAGCCGCCGCCAAGAAAGCCGGTCCCGATACGGCCGCGCTCGGATGCGGCGGCGGCCGTTGACAGAGACGTAACCGAAGCCGCCGACCATAGAGCCATGACCGCGACCGCCAAAACCGCCAAACCCGATGCGCAACCCGACGAAGCGCACGCCGCCGATGCATGCCCCGCCGCAAAAGACGTCCGCGAGGCGGCCGGGCGCATTGCGGGCCGGGTGATGCGCACCCCGCTGGTCCGCGCGGCGAAGCTGTCGGCGCTCACCGGCGCCGACATCTGGCTGAAGCTGGAAAACCTTCAGTACACAGGGGCATTTAAGGAGCGCGGCGCGCTAAACAAGCTGTTGATGCTGGATGACGAGGCGCGCAGGCGGGGAGTGATCGCCGCCTCGGCGGGCAACCACGCGCAGGGGCTCGCCTACCATGCGCGGGCGCTCGGCACGCCGGCGACCATTGTCATGCCGAAGACCACGCCGGATGTGAAAGTCCGCCAGACGCGCGATCTCGGCGCGGAGATCGTGCTCGCGGGTCACGCCTTCGACGAAGCGAGCGAGGCGGCCTTCGCCCTGCAACGCGAGCGCGGGCTGACCTTCGTCCATCCTTTCGACGATCCGGCGGTCATCGCCGGACAGGGCACGATCGCCCTGGAAATGCTCGACGACGGCCCGGCCTTCGACGACATCATCACGCCCATCGGCGGCGGCGGGCTGATCAGCGGCATGGCGCTCGCCGTCAAGGACGCCGCGCCCCGCACCCGAATGATCGGCGTTCAGACCGCGCTGTTCCCGTCCATGGTCAACGCCCTTGACGGCGGCGCGCGGACCGCCGGCGGGGACACCCTGGCGGAGGGCATCGCGGTGAAAGAGGCCGGCGCCCTGACGCGGCGGATCGTCGCCGCGCATGTGGACAACATCGCCCTGGTCGAGGAGCGCGTGCTGGAACGCGCGCTCTCCATGCTGATGAACGAACAGCAGTTGCTGGTGGAGGGCGCGGGCGCGGCGGGCCTCGCCGCCATCCTCTCCGACCTGCCCCGGTACAAGGGGCGCACCGTCGGCCTTGTCCTGTGCGGCGGCAACATCGACCAGCGGCTGTTGTCGATGATCCTGATGCGCGACCTCGCCCGGTCCGGACGTCTCGCGCGACTGCGGGTCCAGCTCCTCGACATGCCCGGCCAGCTCGTGCGGGTGGCGACGATCATCGCCGATCTCGACGGCAACGTCATCGATGTGGGCCACCACCGCACCTATTCCGACCTCCCGGCGAAGATGACCTGCATGGACGTGACCATCGACACGCAGGGCCGCGACCATCTGGACCGCATTATCGAAAGCCTGCGCCAGGAAGGCTACGAGGTGGAAATCGCCGCCTACTGACGCCCGGACCGGCGGCCGGCGGACGCAACGATGCGTTATATGGCGCCGCCGCGCGCGCCCGCGCCGTCCGCAAGGCCGGGCCAGGTTGCTGAACCGGATCGCTGGGAAGGGCCGCTTGACGGGCCGCTTGAAGGGCCGCAGGGCCGCACCTCACAAAATTGCATTGAAAGCCCGCTACGATGCCTTAACTCTTTATCGCGGCGAAGCTTGTGGAGGCGCAGCCATGGACAAGGTCAAGGCGGCGAATACGAGGGGCGCATCCTGGCTCATGAAGTCTTTAAGCATGAAGTCTTTGAGCATGAAGTCCTGGAACGTGAAGTCCTGGCGCATAAAAGTTTACCTGGCCCTGGCGGCGCTGGCGGGGGCCCTCATGGCCTTTTCGGCGGGCGCACAGGACGCCCCCGGGCAAGCCGGCGCGGACGCGCCGCGCGGTGAAACGGCGCCGTCCGCCGAACAGCCAGCCGGTTCAGGCCCGTCAAGGGAAGGCGTCATCCTCTCTCTCAACGGTCCGGTGACGCCGCCGGTCGCCCAATATCTCGCACGGGAAATCGAGACCGCATCGGACGCCGGCAAGGATCTCGTCATCCTTGAAATCGACACCCCCGGCGGGCTCGTCGATTCCATGAAAACGATCATCAAGGCGATTCTCGCCTCCGACACGCCGGTGGCGAGTTTCGTCTCGCCGCAGGGCGCGCGATCGGCCAGCGCCGGGCTTTACATCATGTACGCCTCGCATGTCTCGGCCATGGCGCCGGCCACCAACACCGGCGCAGCGACGCCGGTCGAACTCGGCGGCGCGCCCTCGGAAAGTCCGTTCGACGCGCCCGCCCCGGAAACCGGAAACGACGCTCCGGCGGAGGACGACGCGGCCCCCGATAATGAGAATGGGGACGAGAATGACGGCCAGACCCCTGACGCGACGAACACGGACGCGGCGAACACGGACGAGCTGGACGCCGGCGCGGCTGACAGGCCCGAAAGCGACGCGCCTGAAGGCGGGTCGGGCGACGGCGAGGACACTCAAGGCGCGCCGCCGCTGACGAGCCCGGACGCCATGCGCGCCAAGGTCGTCAACGATTCCGTCGCCTATATCCGCGCCCTCGCCGAGGAGCGCGGCCGCAACGCGGACTGGGCGGAAAGCGCGGTGCGCGACGCCGCGTCCGTTTCCGCCAACGAGGCGCTGGAGCTGAACGTCATCGACCTCATCGCCGACGACATCGACGACCTGCTGACGCAGATCGACGGGCGCACGGTCACCACGGCCTCCGGCGAGATAACCGTCACGACCGGGAATATCCGCCTCGAACGCATCGAGCCGACCATGGTCGAGCGCATTCTGAGTTTCATCGCCAACCCGAACGTCGCGGTGATCCTGATGTCTCTGGCGACCACCGGCATCATCATCGAAATGTGGAACCCGGGTTCGATCTTCCCCGGCGCGGTGGGCCTGACCTGCCTCGCCCTCGGGCTCTATTCGCTTCAGGTGCTGCCGTTCAACGGGCTGCCGCTCGCCCTGATGGGCATCGGCGCGATCCTGATCGTCGTCGAGGCCTATTCGCCCACCTTCGGCGTCGCCGGCCTCGCGGGCCTCAGTCTTTTCGGCGTCGGCATGTATTTCCTGTTCCCGGAATCCTTGCGCGTCTCGCCGGCGATCATCGGCGGCGCCGTCGTGACCGCGGGTGCCCTGATGGCGGCGATCCTCATCGCGTTTATCGGTTCGCGCAGCCACGGGCCGATGATCGGCGGCGACGCCATCCGCAAGCGCGAGGGCGTCGTCGACGACTGGGAAGGCGGCGAAGGCTGGGTGATCATCGAGGGCGAGCGCTGGCGCGCCCGGTCCGACAAACCCCTCAAGCCCGGCGACCGCATTCGGGTCGTCAACGTCGACGGCCTTGTCGTCACCGTCAAGCAGGCCAAGGCCGGCGGCCTGTTCGCCAACCTCGCCCCGGGCGAGGCGGCGTGACGCGCGCGCCGCGACTGCCGTGAGCGACGCATCGGCGCTTGGCGGACCGCTCGCCGCCGGAATCACCCTGGAAACGGCGCTGGCGCTGTTCGCCCTTGGCGGCGCATTGTTCGTCGCCGCGAAAATCGCCTGGCGCGCAAGCCCGCTGGGCCGGCCGAGCGCGCGGCGCGTCGGCGCGCAGATGGCCGGCGCCCGGGCGGAGGTGCTGGAGTGGGCCGGCGGCGCGGGCTATGTCAGGGTCGGCGGCGAGCGCTGGCGCGCAGCCTCGCAGGACGCCCTCGCCGAGGGCGACAGCGTCGCCGTGGTGCGGGTCGAGGGATTGAAGCTAGAGGTAAAAAAGGCGTAATCGCCGCAACAGGCGCCGGCGCGCCGCGCGCCGTGCAACATGAAGGAGAGAGCCATGTCGGGCATCGGCATTCTGGGAGCCCTTGGGCTGTTCATCATCTTTATCCTGACGAACGTCATCAAGGTTCTGAAGGAGTATGAGAAAGGGGTGATCTTCACCCTCGGCCGGGTGGGCCGGAAAGCGGCGGGACCGGGCCTCGTCCTGCTCGTCCCGGGCCTGCAGGTGATGCGCAAGGTCGACATGCGAACACTTGTTCACGACGTGCCGACGCAGGACGTGATTTCCCAGGACAACGTTTCGGTGAAGGTCAACGCGGTGATCTATTACCGCGTCGTCGATTCCGTGCGCGCCATCGTGCAGGTGGAGAACTTCATGGCCGCCACCAGCCAGCTTGCGCAGACGACGCTGCGGTCCGTACTCGGAAAGCACGATCTCGACGAGATGCTGCAGGAGCGCGACAAGCTCAACAAGGATATCCAGGAGATCCTCGACCACCAGACCGAGGCCTGGGGCATCAAGGTCTCCAATGTCGAGATCAAGCATGTCGACGTCGATCAGTCGATGATCCGCGCCATCGCCAAGCAGGCCGAAGCCGAGCGCGAGCGGCGCGCGAAGGTCATCCTCGCCGAAGGCGAACAGCAGGCCGCGGCGAAGCTCGCCGAAGCCTCCGACATTCTCGCCAGATCCCAGGGCGCGATGGAGCTGCGCTATCTCAACTCGCTTCAGGAAATCGCCGGCGACCGCACCAACACCATCGTCTTCCCGTTCTCGCTGGAACAGATCGCCAAGGCGGTCCGCGGGGAAAATCGTTAAGCCGATTTTCCGCCGCCGGCGAAACCCGCCCGGCCGGTCTTGGCCGCGTCAATGCTGCGCCCGCTCGCTAGAGAGCGGGCGTTTTCATGTTGCGCCGCAACGCAAGGACGGGCTGTTGATTTTGCGCAACACGCCCCCCCCTGGCGCAGTGAAAAACAGACTTGCGACTAGCGTGCGTCGTAATACGGATTAATTTGAAGGCGTGTGCGTTGCTGTCGACCACACCAACGACAAAAGAATTTATTAACCATGCAAGCGGGATACTCGTTTGCAAATGATTTTAAGCGTACCCCCAGGGAGGACTTTATGAAGGTTGGCCTCGCCGCCAGAACATCCGCCGTCGCCATCGCCGCCGCAACGGCGTTGCCGGCAAACGCCCTCGCGCAATCGCTTGCCGACCAGATCGTCGTCACCGCGACGAAGCGCGCGGAAAACATCCAGGACGTGCCGATCGCCGTCTCCGCCTACTCCGGCGACCTGCTGGACAAATCAGGCGTTTCCGATATTCGCGAGTTGTCGATCCTGTCGCCCAGCCTGATCGTCGTCGCGACCCAGTCCGAAGCGGTCGGCGTCAACGCGCGCATCCGCGGCGTCGGCACGGTCGGCGACAACCCCGGCCTTCAATCCTCCGTGGGCGTTTTTATTGACGACGTTTACCGCTCGCGCAACTCGGTCGCGCTCGGCGACCTTGGCGAAATCGACGCCATCGAGGTGGCGCGCGGCCCGCAGGGCACAACCTTCGGCCGGAACTCATCCGCCGGCGCGCTCATCGTCCGCACCAAGCAGCCGGAATATGAGTTCGGCGGCTATGCGGAATACACCCGCCAGAACTTCAGCGGCAACCGCGCCGAAGGCGCCGTCACCGGCCCGCTGATCGAGGACGTGCTCGCCGCGCGGATCAACGGTTTTTATGAAAACCGCGACGGCTTCCTGACAGACGCCATCTCCGGCCGCGACTTCAACGACCGTGACCAGTTCGGTCTGCGCGGACAGCTCCTCTACGAACCGAACGACGTCCTCAGCTTCCGCCTGATCGGCGACTATTCCGAACGCGACGAGCAATGCTGCGCCGCCGTGCGCATCGTCCGCGGGCCGACGACCCCGATCGCGGACGCTCTCACCGGCGGCGCCGTCAGCGCCCTGCCCGACGATCCTTTCGAGCGCGTCACCGACATCTCGCCGGACGCAAGCCTCAATCAGGACACCCAGGACTGGGGCGTATCGCTTCAGGGCAACTGGGACGCTGGCTTCGCCGAAGTTGTCTCCGTGACGTCCTACCGCGAATTCGATATCGACCGCTCGCAGGATTCCGACCTCTCCGGACCGTCGATTTTCGTGCGCCCGGAGAATGGCGGTTTCGTCAATACTTTCGAGACCTTCACCCAGGAATTGCGGGCGAACGGCCAGGCCGGTCCGCTCGACTGGCTGGTCGGCGTTTACTACGCCGATGAAGACGTGGCGCTGCAGGACCAGCAGACCTACGGCTCGCAGTACGAGCTGTTCACCGACGCCCTGCTTGGCGTGAGCGTGCCGGGCTTCTCCTTCTCCGCCCTGACCGGACTGGCTCCGGGCGCCGTGTTCGCCGGCGCAGGCCAGAACGACAATCACCTCTCGGAATCGCGATCGATCGCGGTGTTCACCAACAACACCTTCAACCTGACCGACCGGCTGGCGATCGTCCTCGGCGGGCGCTACACCAACGAGCAGATCGACTATACCGGCAATCTGAGCTCCTCCAACACGGGCTGCGCGGCGACCCTCGGGGCGCTGCAAACCGGCGCCACGCCGCTCGCAGCGGCGGTCGCCGCATCGCCGGCCGCCGCCTCGGTGGCGGGCCTTGCCTGTCTCTTGAACATCACCCCGCTGACGGACGGCGTGATTACGGATGAACGCGAAGAGAACGAGTTCACCTGGGACGCCAAGCTGACCTATCAGCTTACGGACAACATCAGCTTCTACGGCGGCGCGGCGCGCGGCTACAAGGCCGGCGGCTACAACCTCGATCGCGCGGGCGGCGGCCCGATCGCCGCAGGCGTTCCGGTGACGGCCGATCAGCTTGAGTTCGAGCAGGAAACCGTCATCAACTACGAAGGCGGCTTCAAGACCACCCTGTTCGGCGGCGACGCGACGCTCAACCTCACCGGGTTCTACGCCGAATATGAGGACTATCAGCTCAACACCTTCAACGGCATCAGCTTCATTGTCGAGAACATCGAAGACGTTACGTCAAGCGGCTTCGAAGTCGACTTCCTCGCCCAGCCGATCGAGCAGATCTTCCTCCAGGGCGGCTACACCTACGCCAATACGCGGTATGGGGACGACATCAACTCCAGCATCGTTTCCTCCAACGGCCAGCCGCTGAACGGACGGCGCATCACGCTCGCGCCGCTGCACTCGCTGACCGGCGCCATGACGTTCACGGAGCAGTTGCTCGACACGAGCTACGACATCTTCATGAACTGGAACTTCCGCTACAGCTCCGACTATAACACCGGGTCGGACCTCGATCCGGAGAAGAAGCAGGACGACTTCGTCGTGGCCAATGCGTCCATCGGCCTGACGGCGCAGGAAAACGGCCTGGAGCTGGAAGCGTTCGTGCGCAACATCACCGACGCCGACATCATCCAGGTGGCGTTCGACACGCCCCTGCAAAGCGGATCGTTCAGCGCCTTCGTGGCCGAGCCGCGCACCTACGGCGTCACCGTGCGCTACCGGTTCTAGGCGCGCCGCAAGCGCCCCCTTGCAGAGAGGCCCCGGCGATGCGCCGGGGCCTTTTTCTTTGCCGCCGGCGAGAATAATGGGCCATTGTTGAAAACGACCGCGAAAGGGCCTCAGGGATGGAAGACAACAAAGACGGCGTCATCCGCCTTGATCTGCGCGGCTATCGCTGCCCGGCGCCGGTGATCCGGCTCGAAGCGGCCCTGCGCAGGGCGCCGCCGGGCGCGGTCATCGCCGCCCTCGCCGACGACCCGGTCGCGGCGGTGGACATTCCCCATTTCTGCCGCGAAGCCGGCGTCGCGGCGCGCCGGCAGGCGGACGAAGATGGCGCGGCGGTTTTCCTGGTCGGCCCCAAGCCCGGGTGAGGCCGGCGCAGACGGCAAAAATCACGACGCAAATCAACCGCTTGACGCCGCGCCCCGGAATCCGCCGGCGGGCGCGCGCAACCCTTTGCTTTCGTTAACAGGTAAGGTTAATGTAATCAGGCATGCGCAAGTCGCGTCGATCGCCCCGGCGGCGCGGGCGCGCTACGGATCGCAAAAGTGTGTGATCTCGAAGGCTTGGGATCGCGAGGACTTGGGATCGCAGGGGCTTGGGGAAGTCTGACCGAGGGGAAGCTGGGGTTATGACGATAATGATGCAGAACTGGACCGGGATGCGGAACTGGACCGGCGCGAAACGCGCGAGCGGGATGCGCCTCGTCCTTGGCGCGCTGACAGCGTCCGCCGCCATGGCGCTGACGAGCCTCACGCCGGCCCACGCCACGTTCGAGGCCGGGGTCCAGGCGTATATGAACGGCCAGTACAGCCAGGCGATCGACATCTGGCGGCGCTTCGCCGTGGCCGGCGACGTCCGGTCGAAAAAAATTCTCGGCGACATCTATTCCGGCAAGACCCTGGAAGGGGCGAGCGCCGCCGCCACGCCGCTGGAGGAAATCCCGGTCGACAACGTGCAGGCGCTGCTGTGGTACTCCCTCGCCGCCTATCACGATTTCACCGCTTACCAGACGCCCTCTGCGGAGGAGGTCAATGCGCGCATCCTCGCCGAACAGCGCCTGCCGGAAATCCGCGCACGGATGAGCACGAACGACGTCAACAAGGCGGAAAAGCTGGTGTCGCAGACTTTCGAGGCCGGCAGCGCCTATGACATCTACCGGCTCGGCGACATGTACCAGAAAGGCGCCGGCGTCGAAAAGGACAACACCCGCGCGCTGCAGATGTACGCCCTCGCCAAGGAGCGCGGCGTCGGCGAAGCGAGCGCGGCCTATGAGTTCCTCGAGCCGCTGATGGGGCCGAAGGAAATCAAGAAGGCGCTCGCCGACGCGGAAAAGTGGCAGCCGCCCCTGCCGCCCGAGCACACCGGCAAGACCCGCCAGCAGGAAGAACTGGAGCGTCTGAAAAAAGAGCTTGAGGAAATCAAGATGGCCGACGCCCTGCGGGCGGTGTCGGATATCGACGTGGAGCTGGTCCAGCGCGCGCTCAACGCCCTCGGCTTCCGCGCCGGCGTCGTCGACAACCAGCTCGGCCCGTCGACGCGGGCGGCCATTCGCCGCTTCCAGTATTCCACTGTGGCGCGCGACCGCGACATGACCGAGGACGAAAAACAGGCGATCGTCACCGGCGTCCTGACCCCGCGCCAGACCGTCGACCTTTTCGCCGACGCCGCCGACGCGGATCATCCGATGTCGCAATATGTCTACGGCATCATGCATGTGCGCGGGATCGGCGTGGAGCAGGACGGCCAGCAGGCCGTTTCCTGGCTCGAAAAAGCCGCCGACCAGAACCTCGCCATCGCCCATTACGCCCTCGGCGTCGTCTTCCGCGACGGGACCACGGGTCTGAACGAGGTCGCCCCGGACGAGCGCAAGTCGGCGTTGCACCTGGCGCAGGCTTCGGCCCTCGGCTACCGCCCGGCCAACGACGCGCTGCGCCGGCTGAGCTTCGAATCCACGCGTGACATTCAGTAGGGGGAAGAGAGCACCATGACCCGCGCCAATTCCATCACCGCAGGCCGCGCCCCGGCTCTCGCCTGCGTCTCGCTCAGCCTCACCCTCGCCGCCGGCGGGGTCGCGCAAGCCCAGTCCCTCGGCGGCTTTCCGATCCGCGAGCCGGGCGCGAATACGCAAGCGAGCGGCCAGAGCGCCGGCAAAAAGAAAGAAGGCCCGCTCCAGATCATCGTCGACGCCAACGGCCCCGGCCCGTACAAGACGATTTCCCGGGCCGTCCACGACGTCGCCGAGGGCGGCGTCGTCTACGTCATGCACGGCGTCTATAACGAGACGATTTCGCTCGACAAATCGGTGTTCATCCAGGGCGATCGCGGGCCGGGCTCCGGGGTCGAGATCAGCGCGCCGATGAACGCGCCCTGCCTGGAATTCGACCCGAAACAGCCGACCGCCCACGCGGTTGTGGCGAACGTGCAGTTCGCGGCCAAGATCAATTCCGGCGCCGCCGCCTGCGTCGACGTGCGCCAGGGGGTCTTCACCCTGAAGGAAAGCGACGTGCTCGGCTCCGGCCTCAGGCCCGCCGTGAAAATCTCCGGCGGCACCGTGATGCTGGAGAAAAACCGCATCAGCGCCGGGTCCGAGGGCGTGTTCGTCGAACAGGCCCACTCCCTGTCCCAGAGCTTCATCATCGACAACAAGATTCTCCAGAACAAGGTCGGCGTCGACATCGCCTCCGGCAGCCGCGCCGACGTCGTCGTCGCCGGCAACGAGATCTTCGACAATCTCGACAGCGGCGTGAAATCGTCCGGCTACGGATCGGCGAAGCTGATCGGCAACAAGATCCGCAACAACAAGGGAAGCGGCGTCATCCTCGACAAATACGCCAAGCTGTCCCTCGTGCGGTACAATGAAATCGCCCAGAACAGCGGCGACGGCGTCGCCATCCCGTTCGGCGTCAACGGCGTCATCGAGAACAACGACATCGTCGGCAATGAGGGCCTGTCGATCTTCGTGCGCGAGGGCATGGAGCCGAAAATCACCAACAATTTCATCGACAACAATTCCGGCGACAAGGACCGCAAGAAGCGCCGCGGCCTGTTCCGCTAGACGGGCGGCCGGCCGGCATTTCTTTGCGCGGCCTGCCCTTCGCACGGCCTAGAACTTCACGGATCGATCCCCGCCTTCATCAACGGCGTCGCCTCAAAGCCCCGCCGGCGCGCGGGGCTTTTGCCTTTCCGAACAGTTGTCCGACTGTCTGTCAGAATTGTTCGCCAGGAGCCGGCGCGCCGCGAAGCCGGCGCTGGATGGGTCTTTCACGCCGGACGTGTCGCCGTCGTCACGATGCCGTCGGGCGCGCCGGTCAACTCGTCCACTTCGTAGGCTATCAGTCTATCCGCCGCAAAGGCCAGCATCTCGCGGACAAGATCGTCGTCCGCCCGCTGGTCAATCAAGTCAAATAGCGCCATTCTATCGACGGTCATCGCGTGAGGTCCTTTCCAGTTGCTGTGTCGCAACCGCAACCTCTCAGGATTCGAACGCGATGACCGTTATGGTCTTCCTACACCATCAGCCGGGACGTAACCCTTGGAGTGCGCGCTGATCTGTCAATGGCGGCGTAAAATTGGTCCACGGGGCGGTTCAAAAAGGGGCCATTTGCCCGGTGTTGGCGTGGTGCGCGGGATGACGCAAAAGGCGCGCTGACCGTCACGAGTCAGCGCGCGCCTTTTGTCCATTCCGCGCTGGAGCCAGCGGTTTATTGCTTCGGTTCTGCAGTACGTTTGCGCCTCGCCTCGGTAAGACGGTAGCTGTCGGCGTTCAGTTCAAGGATATGAACATGATGCGTCAGCCAGTCGAGGAGCGCGCCAGTCAGACGCTCAGATCCGAACACTTCGGTCCATTCGTCAAGCGGCAGGTTGGTGGTGACGATCGTTGATCCGCGTTCGTAGCGCTGTGAGAACACCTCGAAAAGAAGTTCGGCGCCGGTTTTCGACAGCGGCACAAAGCCGAGTTCGTCAACGATCAACAGCTTCAGTTTCGCCAGCTGCTTCTGCAGGCGCAGGAGGCGCTTTTCAAAAGCGCGCGAAAACAGCGTCCGGGTTCAATAAGAGACCCCGCGTGTCTGGGCGTCCGATTGTATGGGTAATGGCCGGAGGGGGACATTATCGCCATAGGGGCGGCTCCCGCTACACGCAGCCTATGGTCCGCATATGGCGCAGCTCGGGGTTAATAGCAAGTGAAGAAAAGGCCGTAGGTTGGCCAAAAGTGGAATATGCTTGTAATTACGGTGCATGAGGTCCATGTAGGGTATGCGCCATGATTGAAGGCCGTCTATTAGGCCTCTGAAGCAAGCTTCTTATTCCCCTCCAAACATCGGCAGCATTTTTCAGTGTCCGGAATTTTCCGGGCGCTAACGCCTGTTTGAAAGGAATTATAAAATGGCGACTGGAACAGTGAAATGGTACAACCCGCAAAAAGGCTTTGGTTTTATCGCGCCGGATGATGGCGGCAAAGACGTCTTTGTCCATGCGACCGCACTAGAGGTTGCAGGTATCCGCGGCCTCGACGACGGCCAGCAAGTTTCATTTGAATTGCAGGAAGAGCGTGGGAAGACTTCCGCAGCACAACTGAAAATTGGCGGCTAAATCGATCTGTCTGCGCAGAGCGCATTGCGTGTTCTGCGCGGACTCCGCTTCTTTTTGACCCATCGTTCCCGGGAGACGCCGAATGATCCGCGACCGCCAAGCCAGACGGGAATGCGCTCAAGCCGCAGCGATGAATGAGCTAGAAACGCAGGCCGAATACCAGCGTGAAAAGTCGAACAAACTGCGAAAACTTCGGTTGGAGAAAGAAAAGGCGGACGCTTTACGCTTCAAGTCATGGCGCACACAACAGTCATAGCCGCTCGCAACGGTTTGCTTCATGCAACTGCATTATCGATTCTATTAATACTCAACGTACTGCAAATTTTAGTGTTTCGACGATTGAAGGAAACCTGTTTTGATTCAAAAAGGCACCGCTGCGGAACGAAAATTCTTTCGCGATAGCGACAAGAAAGCCGCCCTTTCAGAAGCGGAAAAGCTTCGCAAGGCGACTCTCAAAAAAACTGAAAAGCTCCGCGCGTTGCGTCTCGAAAAAGAAGCGGCGGAGCGCACCGAAGAGAATGCCAAGCCAAAAAAACCCGCAAGAAAGAAGCCTGCAAAGAAAAAGCGACCAGCCTGGCAGCGTGCATAATGGCGAAAGAAGAGCTGCTTGAATTTGATGGCGATGTTACCGAGGCGCTTCCCGATGGGAACTATCGCGTAAAATTAGACAACGGTCATGAATTACTGGCCTATGCAGGCGGCAAGATGCGCAAGCACCGTATCAAGACCCTTGCGGGTGATCGCGTTACTGTCGAGATGTCCGCCTACGATCTGACAAAGGGGCGCATCACATTTTCGCCACAAGCCAGAAGGCGTCGGATCGACGTCTCCCAAGAAAAGAAGCGTTTACCGGCCTCGCGGACGGCGCTAGGTCAGAGGCAAATCCGCTTCTCCGGTTAATTCCGGGGAGCCGCGTTAGCGGATTGCGCGTCTTAGGCGGCATATGTGGAGCGGGTTATTTGATTGCAAAAATCCGATGAACTTATCTGTTATAGAGCCCTTTGGGCCTGGCCTGAATTCTATAAAGTTCCGTACAAAAATAAATTCGCCCTTTTGTTACTATCCATTGTAATTCTGATTCACTGCGCCCATTTAATAAAGTGCACCAGCAAATCATTGCCGTGCAAAATGGAAGCCAAATAAAATGTTTAATAAAAGTCATAATAAAGGCGACAAAACTCCGAAGCAGGAAAACAAGGACCACGCGGCCAAAGCAGAAGCAACGGCCGACCAACCTGCGCCAACGGCGGATAAAACGGCTGCGCCTGCGAACGAAGACAAAAAATCATAAAACGCCCTGCGGAGGGGGCTATTCCCTCTCCGCGACGGCCTGACCAAGCTTCGTTCATCAACAGATGGGCTTTTCCTTATGCGCACGCCGGTGGTCTATTCGCGGATCAACTTTCAACATCCTTTTTCTTTGAAGGGCATCGCGGCCATGCAGCCGGCCGGGTTTTACAGTATCGAAACACGTGACCGGTATTCCTGGTCATTCCCATTTGCATGGAAAAAGACGACAAAAACGACCATCCGCCTCCACACTATGTCGGGAATTGAAGGCCGGTTGCATGACTACGAGTTGGATCCGCGGGATCTGTTTAGCGCGCTGGAAAGAGACCGGATGCGAGCTGCAGCTTAGTCAGTTTTATCATTGAGCCGCCAATAACAACCTATAGGCGCTTCAGCGCGGTCATATGCTCTATGCTGGCTCGGGCGAGAGCCGGTCGCTTCCTTCCTGACCGGTGTGCTTTTGCACTTTCATCTTCCTAATTGTAAGAACAGGAATTTCCGGTGATAAATCGATTTTTAGAATATTTCCGCGTAACTGCGCTGTGCACGGCGATTCCGTTCGCATTTACATTAGCGCCCACCACGGTTTCCTCCGCCTATGCGCAAACGCGCAGCTACGATCCGCCTGCTAACGCACACAAAAAGAGCTATGGCGACGGCTGGGAGTGCGACCGGAGTTTTCAGGAAAAAGCTGGCGCCTGCATTGCCGTCATCGTTCCTGATAATGCTTATGCTACGAATTCTTCCTACGGCCGCGCATGGGAGTGCCATCGCGGCTTTCACCGTTCGGAGGAGATGTGTGCTGAAATCAACCTGCCCGCGAACGCCTATCTGACATCCTTCGGCGATCAATGGAGTTGCGACCGGGGATTCAGGAAGACAAAAGAAACTTGCGTCGCAATCAAAGTGCCTGAAAACGGCTTTCTTTCCGATGCGAGATATGGCGACGGTTGGGAATGCAATCGAGGCTACCGCGCGGAGGATGCAGGCTGCGCCGCTATTGTCATTCCAGCCAATGCCTTTGCCACAAACGCGTATCATGGACGCGGGTGGGAGTGTGAGCGAAGCTATCGTTACGAAAATGGGCGCTGCGTCTCGGTTGCAGTTCCGGAGAACGGTTTTCCCGTCGTTTCAAGTCATGGACGCGGCTGGGAATGCGATCGTGGGTTTCGCGCGACCAATGACGCCTGCATCAAGGTAGATGTGCCTGAGCATGGGTTTTTGACAGGAACCGCCTATGGCTCTGGCTGGACATGCGAAAGAGGTTTTCGGGTGAACGGGGCGACCTGCGTCGCCGTCATTGTTCCAGAGTATGCCCATCTCGATTATTCGGGTAATGATTGGGAGTGCGACAAGCCCAACACGCGGCGGGACAATATATGCGTGGCGCCCTAAACAAGGAGTGTTGCGGCTATTTCTTGCCGCCCTTTTTGGGCTGCGGGTTGAGCTTACTTCCAAAAGTTTCCGCAACCTTTGAAAGTTTGCTCTCGACTTTTTTCGGTTTGTTCTGTTTCGGCTTTTTCGCTTCGCGATTGCCGCGTTTTTGTCCCTTAGCCATATTTGAGTATTCCTTTGTATATGCCGCGGCGCCCCCGGTGGGTCGGCCCGCCGGACAAGCTTTCCAGCGGACGCCCCATCTCACCCAGGTCGCCGAAAACAACAATTTAGATGTCGTGAACGTGAGGCGGTGTTTATGCCGCCTTGTATTCATGCCGCGCGCCTTTCCTTGCGCGAATTAGCGCCTAAATGACTGCGCCCAAAATACGTTGTTAGCAAGCTGCATTCTGTAATTATATTCGAATACGGAAAATTGTTGAATATTTTTGTCGAGAATGCTCAAGCTGATTGATTTAACTGCGGCGGATAGCCACTTAAGTCTTTTAAAGGAATTAGATATGACCAATGACGTGGCGATAAAAGAGGATGAAAAAGGGCCGGAAGCCGAGATGCGCAGATACGGGATCAAGCGCGTTCCTGTTGATTATTTCCACATCAATGGCTTCCGATACACGGATTTGAAAGACGCTGTCGCACAGGCAAAACGAACAAACACCGTGAAAGGCGCAATGTAAGCGCTTTATTGGTTCTCTTCACGTCCTTTCCACAAACCAGACTCTGATTAGGCGGACTATAACGACAGGTCCCCTTTTTATCCGCGCGCCGTCTTCGCGAAACTTGCGACATTCAGGGAATGAAAATGGAAAAGCTGGAACTATCTCGAAACGGCGAGACGGACCAATTCTCTGTAGTACTATCGAGAGGCGACGATACCATTCGATGCATGGTTACCGTCGCCTCTGGCCATGAAACGGATGCTCAATCCGATAAAGACAAAGAGCGCGCGGCGCTTTCTAAAGCGAAGGCGCTGGCAAAAGCATTGGACGAAGCAATCAACGCGGATTGATAAACCAAGCGAAGAGTAAGCTGACGGCAGAAACCGTAATCGTCTCCCCAAAACAAGAGATTTATCGATTAGGATTTCAATCCACCACCGAACGACTTACCGATACCGATCACCAATGGAGTTCGGTCCGCATCGATTAATGCTGCGGCCCCGAGAAAGCCGCAGTCTACGTCTTACCGCTCATGCTTTATCGTTTACGCCGAATGCGACGGTGACGTGGGCGCACGACGTCTCCGGCAACGCCGTCGCTACCGCACTGTTCGACGAATCGTCGGATACGCTTGTGATAGAAAGCTCAGCCGAACTCACCCTCAATGTCGACCAGTGGCCTGTCTTTGACATCGCCGCATCGGCTGCACACTACCCGTTTCTGCTAACCGAGGACGAGGTAACGGACCTCGGCGCCTTGCGGCTGCAGAGCTATCTTGACAGCGCCGGGCGACTTCGTGAGTGGGCGCAAGGCTTCATAGCCGGCAACTCGACAGGGACACTTGCGCTGTTGAAAGACATCTCTTCCGGTGTAGCCGCGCAAATTGCCTACGAGGTACGCGAAGAGGAGAACACCCAGTCACCGATGGATACACTCGCTCGTGGTCAGGGGTCATGCCGCGATTTCGCCGTGCTGTTCGTCGACGCCGTTCGCAGTCTCGGTTTTGGCGCCCGCATTGTCTCGGGATATCTTTACGATCCGGATCGGAATGCGCTTGGCTCACACGGTGCGGGATCGACCCATGCCTGGGCAGAGGTCTATGTGCCCGACGCGGGGTGGATTACCTTTGATCCAACGAACCGAAGCGTCGGCGGCTTCAATCTGATCCCGGTCGCCGTCGCCCGCCATATTCGCCAGACCATGCCTGTAGCGGGCAGCTTTTTTGGCGGCGCGGCTTCATTTGACAGGATGGAAGTGCGCGTTGACGTCGCATCGGCGGAATAACAGCGCACATCCGCTTCTCAGACGCACTTTTCAGCCTTGTGCGTTAAATGGTGGTTCATTGAGCAAGAATGGCTGATCTGTGCGGGCAAACAATTGCCGTGAAATTGTGAAAGGCGCATGTGGCACGGCACTCACCGTCACAACGACTTTCGTCGGGATTTAAATCAGAACGCCTTTTACTCTATTGAAATCCAATGTCCCCTCTTGCGCGCACTCCAGCCGTCCCGAGGCTAAGCACCAACCGGCAATTCCTCGCCAAAAACCGACCTATGGTCTAGTTTACCGATTGACCGGAAATCTCCCAAATTGCGACCTTCAATATAGATGACACTCTTCTAAGGTTCAGAGTATCGCAACTGGAATTTGCAACACGTAAAAAATTGAAATTACTTTACTTTTTCAAGTGTCGTATTTGGTGAGTTATGCATCACGCCTGATTTAACGGTATCCACGAATAGTGTTAAATTGACGGGGGCAGACGGGGGTGTCTGGTGCCGTTGTGGGCGCAGCCCGAGGCAGCGCATTTCACCGAATTGCCAATAGAGTGAAGCGGCGTCACAACACTGTTACTTAAAAAAATTAACGTCGACGTCGGGCTTTAGAGGAAAAGATGATGAAAAAACAACCTAAAGCAACGTTCGTGTTGGCTTTTGGTAATTATTAAGGGACCATGAAGACGGATGCTGAAAAGGTTTTTTGCGTCGCTACTTTTATTAATTGTTTTGGGAACTACGGCCGCGCTAGTCAATGCACCACTGCAACATCATTACAATAGCGTGAAAGCATACGCGATCCTGCAGGACAACGATCTCAAATGGTCGTCAGTTCGAGGAGAAATCCGTAACGCAGCGCATCAGGCCGGACTGAATGTTGTCGCCGGGACAAGCGAAGGTGACGGTGCGTTTCGCGAGCGCATGGACTTTTTCAATAACGTCATAATCGGTCGATTTGAAAATGATTTCGTCCCGCTTATCTATGGCGGCGATTTCTGGCAAGACCTGCAAAGCTATGGTTTCGTGCGTAAGCAAATGGCCAATTGCGCCGTAGAGCTTGTTGGCGACACTGGTGCCAATCTGCTCGCATCGGTCCGTCAGTGGTTTTCGCAGAATTTTGGCGAAAGAGAATACGAACTCTCGGAAAATGATGTTGAAAACTGCCAGGCCGCCGAGGAAAAAATGGCGGCGTTGTTCCAGGAACGCGTCCTTAATGACGCACAATATGAAGCTTACGTACAGCTTTCTATTGACGCGTTACAAGAAGCCTATCTCGCAGCATTTCAATCGGAACTCGTCTCGGGCGGTGAGTCGCTCGGGCTTTCACGCGACGATTATCTAGCGTTGTTGGCGGCAATCCCGCTGACTGAAGCTACAACTTTTTGGGAAGCTAGGCGCAACGGCTTTGCCACGCTCAAGGACTTCGCCGCATCATCAACCTCTAAAGCAGGCACCGCCGGGGGCCTTGGCCAGTATGTTCTCAAAAAAATCGCGATCGAACTCGGTTGGGAGGCGATGAAACATTCCAGCGTCAAGGTCATCCAATCCTTCATTACTGAGCGTTACAGTATAAGGAAGCCCGCTTCCAGCGGGCGCGTGAAGTTGGCGCAAGCCATGAGCGATGATCTTGGCGAAGCGGCTGAACAGCGCGCAAGAGCCAATCTCGCAAAGGCTGGCACAGATTTGACCAAGCGCGCGAAAAAACGCGTAAAAGGCGGCTGGGCGACTCTCGCGATTTTCGTTGCGGAAACTGCCGTACTTGATCTTGTCTATTTTTCGGCATTCGAAAACGACAAGCGCAGCAAGGCGGCGAGCGAAACCGTCGGCGATTTTCGCGCACAACTCAATGACCTACGCGAAAGGATTGAGCAGGGAATATTGATGGCGGGACCGTTTAATGGGCTATCGGATATTGAACTCGTCGCAATCGACAATGACCGGCAGTTAACTGATCCGATCTATGCGTATCTTGCACGGCTTATCTGACTGCGCCGAATACTAATGTGCTCAGAAATTGGTCAAACTAACTCTCGAGCACGTTCTGCATCATCTCAAAATTTCTCCTTGAAATTTCCGACAATCTAAGTTGTCGGATAAGCGACGACGGGAATGCCCCTAAAACCTGACATTGGAAACCGCGATGCCAATGTCTCTAACGGGCCATAGTGCCCGGTCGTAACCCCGATTTCCAACGTCTTCTTTTGCCCGCGGAGCGGACTTCAGAAAGATCCTCAATGCGGACATTACGCCCCAAACCAATAAAGTTAGAATGGAGACCCGCCCCCGGGGGCATCAGACATGTGTACCTATTGATGTTATTACGCTTTTACTGAAAAAGTGTCCCACTCGAGCATTTCCGAGCGAAAAGTGGGGCATTCTTGGCTTCTAACCCACTGATTTTATTGGAAATGGACGATCCACAGGCTGGACACAATTCCTATTTGGGCAATGATTGGCCTACCAACGTCGTCCTCTTCACACCATGCGTTTGTGAGATGCCGGCTGCCAATCGCGTCGCATGTCAGCTGTTTGTCAGCAAGATCTGCTGATACAACGTCGAAAAAGCCAGTGTCGGACCACAATGCGAATTTTACTGATAGAAGACAATTCGGATTTTGCTGCGTTGCTTGCCGAAGGATTGGCTAAGCGAAACATATCGGTGGAGCATGCATCGAGTTTGCTCGAGGCTGCGTCATTCTTTGCGAACAATGCCTATGATGTGATCATTCTTGATCTTGGATTGCCGGATGGAGACGGCATCGAATGGCTTGGCAAACTTCGACCTGATCGTCCGCCGGTGCTCATTTTAACGGCGCGCGGCGCGCTGGCCGAGCGGGTTCTTGGATTAGATACGGGTGCGGATGATTACTTGGTGAAACCCGCTGAAATTGAGGAAATCGCAGCGCGAATACGAGCGATGACGCGGCGTCCAGGCGTTCGCGATGCGGTCGTCCTCGATGCTGGAGGGCTTTCACTTGATACGGTAAGTCGTCATGTCGCCTTTGACGGGGCGCCCATCTCTTTGGGCCGCAAAGAAACTGACTTCCTTGAACTCCTTCTGCGCCGCGCGGGCAAAGTGGTGCCGCGCGAGGCAATCGAAGCGGTCCTCTATGGCCTGGACGAGCCCGTGACGCCGAACGCATTAGAAGCGCTGGCGTCACGCGTGCGCAGACGGTTATCTGAAGTTGGCGCAACCGATATGTTGCACACCGTCCGAGGCGTCGGATACTTCATTGGAGGGAATAAGGCGTGATGCGATCGATCGGGGGGCAAATTGCTTTAGGGCTTGCCGGGGCCGGCATCTTCAGCGCATGCGTGCTGATTATTTTAGTTGGACGACAATATGGTTTCTTTACTGATTACCCCCCTCCTCTAACGGCGACCTGGGTCGAAATTGTCGACCACATAATCATTCCGCTTGCCGTTTTCTTACTTCTGTTCGGGGCAGGCGCTTATTGGGTCATACGGCGCGTATCGCAAAGGCTCAAAGCTGCGACGCGGGAGGTTGTTGCTTCGGCGGAACGGCTTGAGAGTTATGATGCCGCTAATGCGCGTTTACCGGCTGAAATCGAACCGTTCGCCAAGGCCGTCGCACACTTGTCGGAGAAGCTTGAGGCCTATGCCCGCCGACAAGAGGCGTTCGCCGCGGACGCGGCCCATGAACTAAAAACGCCGCTTGCTATTCTTGCACTCGAGCTTGACAATTTGCCAGCCGACGTCGCCGCCCGTCTTCGTACACAACTCGAGGCCATGACAGAGATGGTCGATCAGTTCCTCCTATTGGCGCGAAGCCAATCGATCAGTCCGTTGTCTAATCCACCAAGAGTGAGCCTTCAAAATGTGGCTCGGCGAGTTGCCGGTGAACTGGCCCCAACAGCCGTAGCCGAGGGAAAATCAATCGCTTTCCAATGCTCCGAACCAACTGAAAAAGTGCCTGGCCTGGAAGAAGCCGTTGCTGCGGCTCTACGCACTTTGGCAGTGAACGCCATTCGCGCGACACCGTCAGGTGGCGAAGTAATTATTGAATCGGGGCCAGGCGCGGTTGTCAGCGTCTTTGACGGCGGCGACGGTATCGACAATGCGACCCTCGATCGCCTCAAGGCGCGCGGCGTAAGAGCTGATCTAGCCCCGAGCGGAACGGCAGGCTTAGGCCTCGCTATAGCAGACCGCATTGCTGCTGCGCATGGGGCTGAGCTCCATAGCTGCCTGCCTGAACGCGCTGGCATTCGCTTATCATTTGCAGTTCAATAATCATTTCACCTGAAGTCAGGTTTATGTCAGCAACCCGCGCCTAGAATTGCGCCCATGTCGGGAACAATCGCGGGACCTGTTTGAATGAACGCGAGAAAATACTTGCCGGGGTTGATCTTTGCGGCAGCTCAATTCGTCGCAATATCCTCATCTCTTGCTGAAGAAACCATTGAACTCTCGCCAGCCTCCCAAATGGCCCTTGGGGTGGAAACCGCCACAGTATCCAAAGTAGACGCCTCCGTTGGCGTCGAAGCGCCGGCGATGATCATAGCTCCCTTCGGAGCAATACAGTCTGCGACGACGCCTTATGACGGCATGATCGTCGATATCCTCGCGGCGCCTGGAAGGAAAATCGAAGCTGGCGACGAACTGGCGATAATCCAGAGTAATGCCTATGCCGATGGCATCGCCGATCTAGAAGCCCGCGAACTGAAAAAAACGCATAAAGCACATTTGGCGAAGCGCGCAGATGAACTCTTGAAAATAGGTCTGCGGTCGGATCAAGAAGCGGAAGAGGCGCACCATGAGGCGGCTGAAGCGCAGATCTCGTTCGAAGCTTTACGAACGCAACTTCAATATGTTGAGCCAGGAAATCGGCCGGGCGTCTTTGTTCTAACGTCCCCCGCCGCAGGGCAAGTCACCCACATTTATGCTAACGCCAGCGATGGGCTGCGTTCGGGGGCGACAGTCGCCTCAATCCTTACCGGCGATGTTTTTTGGGCTCGCGCGCAGATCTCTGAGCGCAACGCTTCAACACTTCGAACCGGACAAACCGTAGAGATCAGCAGCGTTCCCGCTGCAGGGCGTATTGTGTCGGTCGATCCGGAAATCGATCCGGAAACGCGATCCCTTGACGTTATTGTGGAGCTGCCCTCGGTGCAACAATGGCGCCTTGGTTCGATGGTGACGCTTTCCTTTTCGGCAACGCCAGGCGCTGGCGCACTCCTGGTACCGGCGAGAGCGATTGTCCGCATGGACGATGTGGAATACATCTTTATACGGACGGAAAATGGATTTCGCCCAACACCTGTCGAAGTCATATCTCGTTCGCGTCAGAACGCATTTATCCGTGGGGATGTTGCATCAGGCGATCAGGTCGTCGTCTCAGGCCTCGCAGCGCTCAAAAACATCGCCAGCGGGGTTTAAGCGATGCTCGATCGGCTTATTGCATTTTCTTTGACGCAACGCCTGTTTGTCCTTGGCGTCAGTGTCTTATTGGCGGCTGCTGGAGTGCTTGCCGCTTCGCGCCTGCCGATAGACGCGTTCCCGGAAATCGCCCCAACGCAAGTAAAACTCATCATGAAGGCGCCGGGAATGACGCCTGAAGAAGTCGAGGCCCGCGTCGTCCGACCGCTTGAAATGGAGCTGCTCGGCATCCCAAACCAAAAAGTCATGCGCGCCAAAACAAAATACGCGATCGCAGACATAACGATCGATTTCGAAGACGGTACAGACATCTACTGGGCGCGCCAGCAGGTGAGCGAGCGCTTATCGACAGTGATGCCGGATATGCCGTCAACCGTCTCTGGCGGCCTGGCTCCGATCTCAACGGCGCTTTCTGAGCTCTTCATGTTTACGATTGAAGGCGGCGACCTCAGCCTTGAAGAACGCCGATCCCTTCTTGACTGGGTGATACGACCAAGTCTCAGGACCCTACCGGGCGTTGCGGACGTCAACGCGCTTGGCGGACGTGTCCGAACTTTCAATGTAGCGCCCGACGAAGCCGCAATGGCGGCAGCAGGCGTCAGCCTCGCCGCGCTTCGCGCCGCCCTCGAACAAAACAATCGAAATGATGGGGCGGGGCGACTTGCCGACGGAGAGGAAACGCTCGTTGTTCGAAGCATTGGGGCCGTTCAGGCGCCTGAAGAAGTAGCAGCCATTGTTGTTCGGGAAACAGAAAATGGGATCGTGAAGGTTGGCGATATCGCGCGTGTTTCGATGGGGTCTTTAACGCGCTACGGCTCCGTCACCAAAGACGGCGAAGGGGAAGTCGTCGAGGGGATTGTTGTTGCTTTGAAGGGCGCTGACGCCCGCATGGTCGTCGCTGGCGTAGAACAACGCCTTCAGGAACTTGCGGCGAGTTTTGCTGAAGGGGTCGAAATCAAGGTTTTCTATAATCGGTCTGATTTAATTCAAAAGGCCATCAGTACAGTAACAACCGCACTGTTGATCGCAGCCATACTCGTGATCGGTTTGCTGCTTTTGTTCCTAAATAATCTTAGAGCGGCGTTTGTCGTAGCGCTTATTCTACCGTTCTCCGCTCTCGCTACGTTCCTCTTAATGCAGATGGTTGGCCTGTCCGCAAACCTCATGAGTTTAGGCGGATTGGCAATAGCCATAGGCATGATTGTCGACGGCGCAATCGTCGTGACCGAGAACGCCGCCGAGAGAATTAAGAAAGCCGGCCGCGCTACGAAACTCAATGTCGTTTATCGTGCGGCGACGGAAGTCGCTGCGCCTGTAGCGGCGGGTACGCTCATCATTTGCCTTGTCTTTTTGCCGCTGCTCACACTCGAAGGATTGGAAGGAAAGCTTTTTGCTCCGGTCGCGCTCACAATTATCTTCGCGCTCGGCTCTGCGCTTATACTCGCCTTAACGCTCATCCCCGTCCTTGCAACTTATCTGCTGAAAGCAACATCCTCCAAGGAAGCGCTGCTAATGCAGGCGATCACCCCTGTATACGTTCGCTTTCTCGCCTTCTCGATGCATCGCCAATGGCCGATTTACGCGGCGGCTGGCTCAGCCGTCCTCCTTGCGGCGTTCAGTTATCATTCGGTCGGCAAGATATTCATGCCAACCATGAATGAAGGCGCGATCGTCATGCAGGCGGCCTCGCTGCCGTCCATCAATCTTGATCAAAGTCAGGCTGACGACATGCGTATGCAACGTGCACTGATTGAACGCGTCCCTGAGGTAAAACACGTCATATCGCGCGTCGGTTCCGATGAGCTGGGTCTCGATCCGATGAGCCTCAATGAGAGCGATATGTTCCTCGAACTGGCGCCGCGCTCAACATGGCGCGGTCCCGATACCGATTGGCTTGTTGGGGAGATGCGCGCTGTCATGGAGGACTTCCGAGGCATCGAGACCTCGTTTACCCAACCGATTGAAATGCGCGTCTCCGAAATGCTTACAGGCTCGCGAGGCGATGTCGCGGTCAAGATCTTCGGCCCCGATAGCGCCACGCTCGCAAAGCTTGCTGGGGAAATTGAAACTGTTTTGACGGGCATTCCCGGGGCCGCAGACGTGTTCACTACCTCGAACGACGTCGCTGAGTACCTGCAAGTCGACATAGACCCGGAACGCGCTGGCCGTTTTGGAATGGATATTTTATCCGTACAAGGGGAATTACGCTCTCGCCTTGAGGGCGTTGCAGCGGGCGAAGTGATCGAAGCCGGTCGCCGAACACCCATCATCATTCGGGCCGACACCGACGAAACGGCAGACCCATATGGCTTTGAAGACGCGCGACTCGTTGGACCTGATGGCCGCGCAGCGATCCTGTCGGATATCGCCCGCGTTTTCAGGGCTGAAGGCCTTGCTGCTGTCGAGCGTGAAAACGGCTCGCGGTTCGCTGTCGTTCAGGCGTTTGTTTCAGGTCGAGATCTGGTGAGTTTCGTCGAAGACGCGAAAACAGCGGTCGCCGGGATCGGGCCGCTGCCGGCTGGCTATCGGTTGAACTGGGGCGGCGAATTTGAGAATCAACAACGCGCTTCGGCGCAGCTTTCCCTGATGGCGCCTTTATCGCTGGCGCTGATCTTCGTTGTTCTGTTCGCAACACTTCGATCGCTGCGCCAGGCGCTCTTAATCCTCTTCAATATCCCCTTCGCGCTTGTCGGAGGCATCATTGCACTGACCTTGTCAGGCCAGTATCTCTCGGTTCCGGCGTCAGTGGGATTTATCGCCCTTCTCGGCATCGCCGTTCTGAATGGCCTCGTTCTTGTCACCCACTTCAACGATCTGCGGGCTATCGGCCTCAAGGTCGACGAAGCCGTCAGGCAGGGGTGCGCGCGCCGGCTCCGCCCGGTTCTGATGACAGCGACAACGGCCGCCTTCGGCCTCGCGCCATTGCTTTTCGCCAGTGGTCCTGGATCTGAAATTCAGCGACCGCTAGCAATCGTCGTCATCGGCGGGCTTGTATCTTCGACCATTTTAACCCTGTTCTTGCTTCCATTGCTCTATCAACGGTTCTCAGCGCCGAAGTTTGCGCTTGCTCCTTCAGTTCAGGAGGTCGCATGGGCGCGTCCTTATGCAAATTAACGATCACTTGTCCGCACGAAATCGAGATAGTTCTCGAGAACGCGCTCGACAACGCCGACCCGCCGCTTCCCGGCTACACAGTGATCAGAGCGCATGGGCGCGGGGAACCTATGCAAAGGGCGACTTCCGCCGAAAAGGTGCACGGCTCCCTTCGGACTGCAATGTTCATCCTGATTCTTCCGCGAGAACGCGTCGACAGCGTGCTGGAAACCGTCCGTGTCGCGAGTCCGCGTCCGCAAATTGCGTTCTGGGTGGAGCCCGTAGAAGATTTTGGTCGACTAATATGATGCGTATAATGATTGTATTAAGCGCTACCGTCTTCGCCGTCGATGGCATCGACACGGCTGCCGCCATGCCGCCGGAGAACCTAATTTCTGAAGCCGTCGACGCCTCTCCAATGGTTGCTGTCGCGAGGACCGATCTTGAGCGCGCACAAGCAACCGCCCGGAGACTTCGGGTCGGAGACTACGAGGTCCAGCTCTCTGGTGCAGGAGGGCGTCGTACAGTTGATAGCCCGATCAGTGGCGATACGGAATTTACTGAGTGGAATGCGGGGCTCAGCCGCACCATTCGCTTGCCGGGCAAACGCAGCATCGACAAGGACCTGGCGTCCCTCGAAATTGAGAAAGCGACGGCGGCATTCTCGCGAGTACGGCAGCAGGCGCTTCTTGAGTTTGTCTCGCTTTGGACAGATTGGCGACGCGCCAGCGAAGCGGCGGCTACCGCGCTGCGCCTTGCCGATGACGCTCAAATGCTTGCCGACCGGGAGACCGAAGCCGTGGCGCTGGGCGCCAGCCGACAGATTTACGTGGATCAACTGCGCGCCGAAGCCGGGCTCCTGTTACTGGAGGCAAATCAGCGAGGCGTTGAGGCTGAAAATGCTAAGGCAGACCTCGCCGCTACATTTCCCGATCTTGTTTTGCCCGAGAAGGCGACTGCGTTTCAATGGGATGACGCCCAACTCGCTTCATTGATGGAGACAGATGCTCGTGAGTTCGCTTCAGTTCGCGAAGCGCGATTTGCCTTCGAGCAAACGAAAACGAAAGCGCGACGGGCCCGTCTAAACCGGCTGCCGGATCCAACACTCGGCGTTCAGTTCTCAAATGAATTCGCTGGAAACGAGACCAGTCTAATGGCGACGGTTTCGATACCAATTGGCGGGCGGGCGCGTGGAGGCGCCGCCGCTGAAGCACAAAGCATGGCGGCGACGGCCGCAGTGAAATTGCGCGCTATGGAAATTGACGCGGCGCGTCGCCTCGATCAGGCGAAACGTGCGGCGAAAGCCGCCGCAATGAACCTGGAGACGGCGGAACAAGCAGTTGTCAGAGCGCGTGACGCCATGGCGCGACTTCAGGAGGGATACTCGATCGGGGCGGTGAATTTGAGCGACCTCATATCGACGCGCCGGACATTAACGCGCACTGAACAAGCGCTCGTTGACTATCGCATCGCAGCCGAAAGCGCATTTCTGAAGCTTGCCGTTTTGAATGAGGTTTTCGCGAATCAAACGCCAGGCTCTGCTGGATAAGAGGCCCGTGGCTCGCGCGGCTAACGTGAGGGAAGCGAAGATGACCACAACGTTGAACGCAGTTTCGGTTCCCCTGAACGCCGGATCACGCTTCCTTGCTAAGTCGAAGAGGGCAAGGCAATTGGCCCCCTTTGTGAGGAGTGTATTGACCATCCCGCTGTCCAAAGCGCAAAGCGCCACGGGATAGGAAGGCAAAAGACGCAAAGGCGCGGCGCCGAGGCCGGCGAGGTACAAAAAAAGAAAATGAAATCATGCCGACTGATGGAAATGGACCAGTTGATCCTGAACCAATAAAAAACTGAAGATTAAATCATTTGATTTAGATCAGTGCGGTGCTCGCCGGAGACAATAGTCTGCCTCGCAACCTCGTTTCTTAGTCAAACTTTCTTGGATGATGCTCTCGCATAGGAGAAACAAATGAACCATTCCCGTTTTCTTGCCGCGGCGGCTATGACGCTCATGCTTGCGACTGGCTGTGATCAATCAGGTCTTTCAGTCCGAGACACTGATACGACCGCGAATGCGGTTGTCCCTATGGAGCAGGCGATGACGCCGCTTTATGAAAACGAGTATGTCCGTGTGCTGCGCTTTGACGTGGCGCCGGGAAAGACGATCGCAGAACATCCCGGTCGCAACCGTGTGATCTATGCTTTGAGCGATTATACGATCGCATGGCGCGAGGAAGGCAAATCCGAAACGACGACATCCTGGAAAGCTGGCGATGTTCACGCTCACGAAGCGCTTAGTCACAGCCTGACCAATATCGGCGACACTCCCGCCCAGTTCCTCGTATTTGAGAGACAGGACGCTACTTTGCCTGCAAGTTCGACCGCAACAGAGCTGGACGCCGCAATCGCAGATTCGGAGCACGCCAGTTTACTTTTTGAAAATGAGCATTTCCAAGTTATACGGGTGAGTTTAGCGCCCGAACAAGCCCAGCCCCTGCACGAAGGTGGTTGGCGGGTGATTTACTCGCTGACGGACTATGCCCTGAATTGGCGGGAAGGCGACGATCCAGTGGTCGAGAAGCATTGGTCTCAAGGTCAAGTCCACTGGCATGAGCCTGGCTTCCACGCTGCTGAAAATGTTGGCGAGACGACCGCCGAATGGCTCATCGTCACGTTGAAATAACGTGAAGGAGATGACAGTCTGATTCTAGGCAGTCTCCGTTTGCGAATACCCGCTTTTGCCCGCCCAGCAGTGATTTACCCCAGCCTTAGAGCCCGATAATTTCTCGCCAAAAACGGACGGTATTTTATATTTGTTCCGCTTTCTGATCTTGATAATATCGATTTGAATAAAGCGTTGGGCGGTTCCGCAAACATGGGAAAAAAGTATGCTAAGTATCTTGTTAAGGCTCCGCCTTATGATCGGCTTGGTGGCAATCGGTATTAGTATTTGGGCATGGTACGTTGATCTTGCGTCTATCACCTACGTGTGTCCCTTTTGTCGCGCTCAGCGAACGATTATTGGTATTCTCGGGCTGATGATGCTTTTACCGTGGTACGGAAACTGGCTGGTCCGTTATTTGTCGCTTGTTCTCGGATTCTTCGGGGCGGTTGTTGCTTCCAATCAACACTTTCGTGGTTGGGTCCGCATCTCCGCCGGCGAATTCGAATTTCACGATCCAATATACTTTGACTCGTTTTTGCTATCAGGTTGCGCCTTGCTTATCATTACTGCACTCGTGCTCCTCCTCTGGCAGCCTCGATAGAAATAGATTCGGTATAGCGTGTGACGAGCCTGAATATCTGAGAAGGACTAGCCAACAAACGACGTGTAATCCTTTGCAGGTACTACTTTCGGATTTCCCGTCACACATCCGTGAGAGACTATCGGACGATCACTTTCGAACATCTCCGTTATGTATTTTGCGATTGCAGTGTGAGTTTGGACCCCGGATTGCCCTTTCACGCCCCAAATTCCAATGTCCCCTTCTGCCCGCTTAGCAGCCGCGAAGAAGCGCCCTTTCCTCGCCTCGACTAACACACGCGGCGAATTACGGTGAGTGACCGCTTGCGGCGATCAAGCCGCCACTAATCAAGCGCCCCACGCCCCCTTTTCGCCTTTAAGAGGCGCGCGGGCCCGGCCACCGGACCTTGCCGCGACAACCGCGATCCGGCGGCCGCCTAACCGGGCGCGTCCGGCTTCGGGGCGCGCGGCGGCTTCGGGGCGCGCGGCGGCTTGGCCTGCTGATAGAGGGCGTTCAGCGTTTCATACCCCACCTGGCCGCCGGACCCGTGGACGATGGCGGGCCAGTTCTTCGGCGGGATATAGCCTTTCTCGCGCCATTTGCGCAGGGCGTCGCCGGCGACGCCGCACAGGCGCGCCGCGCGTTCTTCCCCGCCGACCCGCGCGAGGATCGTGGCGACCGCTGCGGCGCGGGCCTTTCCCCTGCCCGCTTCCAAGCCGTCGTCCCCATTTGCGGGCGCGCCGGCAATGGGCGCCGCTGCGTCGGTGGGGACCGGATCCGCATTGTCGTTGCCCGGCGGGCGCAAGTCGCCGCTGGCGAACTGACTGAAATAGCCGGGGCGGCGAAACCGGGCGCGGTCTTCTTTGCCCGGACGGTCTTTACACGTTGGATGGTCGTTACTCACAAGGCGCTCTCCATAGGGCGGTTTCGAGTGTCGCGATTCCAAGGGTCGCGGTGATGCGGGCGGCGCGCGCCGTCCGCATGCGTTGTAATGGGCGGGCGAGGGGCGCTTCGGCGCATACCCCCTCGCCCGCCCCCCTTTCGGGGCGCGCGCTCCCCCCCAATCCACGGAACGCGCGCGGGTCCCCGCCGGACTTTCAGCCTTCCAAGAGCCGCCCCGGCGCCGGACGACGAGACGCCCCGAAGCCAGACGCCGGAACCCGGCGGAGATGATCGCGGGCGGAACAGGATAAACTCGGGAACCCCCTGCTCCGCCCGCCGGCGACCGCGCGGGGATCGACTCGTCCCGCGCCGTCGCGAATAAGTGAGTTATTGCCTTCGAATGATAATTCGCATTCGACCTATTTAATGATAATAGAAAAATTAAACGATACGGTGAGAATAGGTTTTTTGTAAAATAAATAACGCCCGCACCGTAAACACCTTCATACCTAAGAAGATATTTTACTATGGCTTTATAAATAATCTTAGATTTTATCTCGAGAACGCCATCTAGCCCTTATCAAGACGCGATCCTTTGATGCCCGCCGCTTAGTAAAAGTAAAATCATTGAAAATATGCATGCAGAAGAAATACATGTAAGACCGTATATTCGTATGAATTTATCAATCCAACACCAGTTTTTCAGATTCTTTAAATTCATCCAAACACTAGACATGAATGTCAGAGTTCATGTCGGACAGCGAATACGCGATTTGCGAATCGGCCTGGATATGACCCAGCCCGAACTCGCGGATCGTGTGGGCATGCGGGTCGCCTCCATCAGTGAGATGGAACGCGGCAATATCGGCCCGAGCTTGAACTCGCTGGCGCCCATAGCCGACGCCCTGCACACAACGGTGCCCGATCTGTTCAAATATGTTGCGTCGAAGTACTCAAAACCCAAGCGACAACTCAAGCTGCTGACACAAGCAACCGACCGTCTCGCCAAGCTTGACGAAACGCACATTCGTCAGATCATTGACCAGCTTGACGTCACCTTAAGCCGCCTTCAGTCCAAGGACGGCTAAGACAATTGCCCCTCGCGGCCCCGCCTCAGGATGAAGGGCGCGTTACGATCCGTACGCCCTTCATCCTGAGGCGCCCGGGCTTCGAAGGATGGAGAAGCGCGCCTTATGGGAGTGATTAGCAAGTCGGATCGATGTAAAAGACTGAAATGACCAACACGTTGAGCCAGCAACTGAAAGCCTACATCGGATCGCAGATCGTCTCCGCGAGAGAACAGCAGAATCCGCGAATATCTCAGGAAACGCTCGCTGAAATGGCGGGAACATCCAGACAAAATCTTGGATTGATAGAGAGGGGAGAAAGCTGGCCGTCAAATGATTTGACTATCGCATTGTCGGCAGCGCTGGGAGTTCCGCCGTCATACTTTTTTCCCAACTTTCTGCTCGGCGAGGAGCCACACAAGGATATGGAGTTGGTCGATCAAATTTCTAAAGACGTAACGCAACTCAAACCGCGCGAATTAAGAGTAGCGGCCTTGATTATCCGCACACTGCTGGAAAAAGCTGAAACACTGAACGACTAGCAGTCATTGCCACGTTCCTTCGCGACGCCGCCTCAGAATGAAGGGCGCGTACGATCCGTACGCCCTTCATCCTGAGGCGCCCGAACCATCGAAGGACATGGACATAAGGCAAAAAATGATCCATTTAGGGCTATTGGCGAAGTTACTGGGGCTCGCTAGAACATCTGCAAAGTAAAGAGAGCAAACGACGATGGCCGATGAGGAAGAAATACAGCTAGAGAACCTAGTAGGCCCATTAATCGCCGACGCCAGAGAAGCGGCCGGCTTGACACAAGCTGAAGCTGCGGAGAAAGCCGGGATACATCATCAAACGCCAGGGGATATTGAACGAGGGAAAACACGCCCGTCTTTCAGCATGCTGATGAAGCTTGCAAAAATTTATAACGTGCCGGTAGCTAGCTTTTTCCCAGATTACGAATTGTCAGACGAACTGTCCGAAACCGACATCCTGATCAACGCCATCAACCGCGACTTGAAACATCTGACGCCGGACTATCTCGACACGCTGAAACTCATTGCCGAAGCCATGCGCAAAAGGCTTGAAAGCGCCAAAGCATCGTAAAGCCCGGCGGACACGAACGCCGGCAATGCGCTTGACGCGGCAATCGGGACTAACCATATGAAATCTGATAAAGAATTCAGCGCCGAATGGCTCAGGACCATTTCTCTGGGGTTCCTGCTGGCCGCGTTTTTCGGCGAGGCGCCGCCGGCGTTGAGATTTGTATTCCTGTTCGCCGGCATTGCGGTTTTCGCCGTGGCGCTTTACGTTTTCAGCAGAGGAAAGAAGGGACACGACACATGGGATTGATGGAAGGCAGCGTCCTCACCGCAATCGTGCTTGTCGCCGCCATTGCGGTCGGCCTTTACGTGACCCGCGACGGCGACCGCCGCCACAAGGGCGAATAACAGCGTCCTTCCCTACGCCGCCTGACGGCGGCGCCTCGACAAAAGAACGCCCTCCGCCCCGGCGACCCGGGCGACGGCGCGAGACGACATAACACTTTTCAAGATCCTGGCGGTCTGCAGAAGCGGAATTCAGAGAAAGTCGGTGGTGCCCCCCGCCGGAATCGAACCGGCACTCCCAAAGGGAACTGGATTTTGAATCCAGCGCGTCTACCAGTTCCGCCAGAGGGGCTAAATCGCTGCGCTGTCAGGGCTTCACCTATAATGCGCGCGGGCGGAGAAGAAAACCGCTTTTATCCCCGCCCGCGGTTTCCGGCGCGGCGGGCGCGCGCCGGCCGCAAATCAGCCCCATAAATTGTTTACCATACGCCTTGATGATCGGGTTTTTTGCTGTACGCCTCCGCCTCCCGGGCGAGAGCCTTGACCAGAGACGTTTATGACCGCCGCTTCCCCCGATATCGACCAGCCCATGCGCGGCGCCACGCAAACGCTGTTTCATATCCTCGCCGATTTGCGCCGCGCCGCGGGCGCTGCGAGCGCTGCGGGCGCCGCTGAAACCGCGCATGCCCCGGAGGAGGACGCCGGGGAGGGGCCGCGGGCGAGCCTCGGCGATGTGCTCACCCGGCTGGACGAGCGCGCCTATGGCTTCCTGCTCCTCCTGCTGGCGCTGCCGTGCTGCCTGCCGTTCGTCTATGTGCTGCCGCAGATCGTGGCCCTGCCGATGCTGGCCCTGGCCGGACAGCTCGCCGCGGGACGCCGCCACCCGTGGCTGCCCGAAACGCTGAACCGGCGTCAGTTCTCTATCGCCGCGTTCGAGCGGGTGCTGGCGCGCAGCGAACGCTATGTCGGCTGGGTGGAAAGCATCGCGCGGCCGAGGCTGAAACCCGTCACCGGCCATGGCGGCGCGCGCCTTGCGGGCCTGCTGCTGCTTGTGCCGACCGCCTCGATCCTGGTTCCCCTGCCCTCCACCAACACCGTGCCCGGCATCGGCGTCGCCGTCGCCGCCATCGGCCTGATCGAACGCGACGGCGTCCTGGTGATCGGCGGATTGCTGATCGGTTTTTTGTGGGTCGCCCTGCTTTTGTTCCTGGGCGCGGAAGCCGCCCAGCTGATCAAGGACTGGTTGAGCGGCTTGTTTTAGCGCCTAAATAACGCGGCAGTATGGCCATCCTGTGTGACGATCCGTCTTAGCGTTATGGCGGCCCGGCGCGTTATGATCCCTTGGTGATGAAACTGCTTTCAGGGCATACCAGAACCGAACTGTCGCTTGCCGCGGCGGCCGCGGTCAGCGCCGCCTTGCTGGCCGGGGCGCACCTGTTCGAGCGGGTGGGCGGCTTTGCGCCCTGCATCCTGTGCCTCGACCAGCGCGAGGCCCACTGGACGGCCCTGACGGTCGCCGCCGCCGGCCTTGTGTTCGCCCGCGCCTTCAATTCAAGGCTGGGCGCGGCGGCCGCGGTCGGCGCCCTGGCGCTGGTCTACGCGGTCAGCACCGGGCTTTCCTTTTACCATACCGGTGTCGAGCATCACTTCTGGCCGGGGCCGGCCCTGTGCGCGGAGGGCGGCGCGGACGGGCCCGTCGCGATCGACTCCATCGCCGCCGCCCTTGCCGGTCCTTCGGACGCGCCGGCCTGCGACGATGTTCCGTGGACGTTTCTCGGCGTTTCCATGGCGGGCTACAACATGCTCGCCTCCGCCGGCCTGTTCGCGCTGACCGCGTTCGCCGCCGGCGCCGAAACCCGCCGCGCGCGGGAAACGCGCACAATCCTGTCGCCCTCTGAAAAGCTGTGATCCCATGACCCACGATCCCCTTGACGCCGCCGCCGCCCTGCCCGGTCCCAGAAGCCGCCGCCTTGAGGAAATGCTGCGCGTCGACCATGCCGGCGAATACGGCGCTGTTGCGATCTATCGCGGTCAGCGGGCGGTGTTCGACGCGCTGCCGCACAAGGCCGCCATCGCCGGGGAGATCGCGGAGATGGAAGCGGGAGAAATCGACCATCTGGACACCTTCGACCGGGTTCTCGCCGAACGCGGCGTTCGCCCGACCCTGCTCAGCCCGTTGTGGAACGCGGCCGGCTTCGGCCTCGGCGCGGCGACGGCGCTGATGGGCGAAAAGGCGGCGATGGCCTGCACCGAAGCGGTGGAGGACGTCATCGAGAAGCACTACGCGGAACAGATCGACGCCCTGGAGACGGACGATGCGGAACAGGACCTGCGCCAGACCCTGATCCGGTTCCGCGAAGACGAGATCGGGCACAAGACCACGGCCGAAAACGCCGGCGCAAGGCAGGCCCCGGGCTACGGCCTCCTGTCGGCGGTGATCAAAATCGGCTGCCGCGGCGCCATCCGGATCGCTGAAAAAATCTGATCCGGGGCGCGCCCGGCGCCTTCCCGTCCCGCCACCGGGCAAACGCCTTTGCCGGGGAGCTTTATTTCGCATCCGAAACCGTTGCGCGGGGCTACTTTGCCCGTCGGCGCAAGTCGTTTAGGGTGCTGAAACGTCAGCCGTCTCTTCACCGGAACAACAACAGGACAGCTTTATGGTCTCAACGCACCCCCTGCGTCTCGCCGCCGCCTTGTGCGGCGTCTCCGCCTGCGCGCTGGGCGTCGCCTGCGCCCCGGACGCGGAAACCGCTGACGCAGGACGCGCTGACAACCCCGCCGCCGTTGAAACCGCCCGCGACGTCGCCGCCCTTGCGGCGGCCGTTCAACCCGAAGAGACGGCGGAGGCTTCCGGCGAAGCCGCGCCGACGTCTGCGGACGCGGCGGCGCTGATCCGCCGGGTCGAGGCGCACCACCGCGAGTTCGGCGAGTACGCGGCCCGGATCGCCTGGGTGAACCAGACCTACATCACCCACGACACCAACTGGCTCTACGCGAAGGTGCTGGCCGAAGACACCAGGAAGGGCGTCGAGTTCGCCAACGAAGCCAAGCGCTTCAATGATCTCGACCTGCCGCCGGACCTGCGCCGCAAGCTGGAGCTGATCAAGCTCGGTCTCAACATCCCCGCGTCCGAGCGCGACGGCGCCGCGGAGGAACTCTCCGAGATCGCCACGCGCATGGGATCGACCTATGCGACCGGCGCGATCGACCTCGACGGCGCGCGCGTGCCGCGCGTCGATCTGGAGGCGATGATGGGGGAGATCCGCGACCCGGAAAAGCTTCAGGAAATCTGGGTGAAATGGCGCGAGATCCCGGTTGCGGACAATGGCGGCGGCTCCATGAAGGACGACTACGCCGCGATGACCGCCCTCGCCAACGAAGGCGCGCGCGAGCTTGGCTTTGACGATGTGGGCGCCATGTGGCGCGCCCGGTATGACCTGCCGCCCGCGGCCTTCGCCGCCGAGACCGACCGGCTGTGGAGCCAGGTCAAACCGCTCTACGACCAGCTTCACTGCCATGTGCGCGCGGAACTGAACGCGGCGTATGGCGACGAGATCGTCCCGCTCGACCAGCCGATCCGCGCCGACCTCCTCGGCAACATGTGGGCGCAGAGCTGGGGCAACATCTACGACCTCGTCGCGCCGGAGGACGCCGACCCCGGTTACGATCTGACCGCGCTCCTGAAGGACAACGGCTACGACGCCATGAAGATGGTGGAAACGGGGGAGGGCTTTTTCTCCTCCCTCGGCTTCGCTCCCCTGCCAGACAGTTTCTGGGCGCGCTCGCAGATCGTCAAACCCGACGGGCGCGAAGTCGCCTGCCACGCCTCGGCCTGGAACCTGGACGGCCAGGACGACATCCGGATCAAGATGTGCACCAAGGTCAACGCCGACGATTTCCAGACCGTGCATCACGAACTCGGGCACAACTACTACCAGCGCGCCTACAAGGATCAGTCCCCGATTTACTGGGACGGCGCCAATGGCGGCTTCCACGAGGCGATCGGCGACATGATCGCCCTGTCGATCACGCCGGACTATCTGAAGCAGATCGGCCTGCTTGAGGAGGTTCCCGATGCGTCGAAGGATGTCGGCCTGCTGATGAACCAGGCGCTCGAAAAAATCGCCTTCATGCCGTTCGGCCTCCTGATGGACAAATGGCGCTGGCAGGTGTTCTCCGGCGAACTGACGCCCGAAACCTATAATGACGGCTGGTGGGCCCTGCGCACCCAGTACCAGGGGGTGCGCCCGCCGGCGCCGCGCGGCGCGGATTATTTCGACGCCGGGGGCAAATACCACATTCCCAATAACGTGTCGTACACGCGCTATTTCATCGCGCACATCCTCCAGTTCCAGTTCCACAAGGCCGCCTGCGACATGATGGGCTGGGAGGGGCCGCTGCATCGCTGCTCGATCTACGGCGCGGCGGAAACGGTCGGCGAGCCGTTCAACGCCATGCTCGAGATGGGACGCTCGCGCCCCTGGCCGGAGGCGCTGGAAGCCTTCGTCGGCGCGCCGGAGATGGACGGCTCGGCGGTGGTGGAGTATTTCGCGCCGCTGATGACGTGGCTGGAGGAACAGAACGCCGACCGCCAGTGCGGTTGGTAGGGATCGCTGACATCAGCCGGCGGCGCCGCGGCCAGGTAGCGGCCCGTTGGAAAAAAGCCAAGGCTAAGACCGCGCGCGCGTGACGCCCGGCGGCGCAGTCTGTCAGCCCCGCGCCGATTTTTCCTCGTGGCCGGACACGCCCTGGCGCTTGACCAGGACGGCGGCCACGTCGTCCAGCGACACCTCGGCGGACGCCATCAGCACCAGCAGGTGATAGAGAACGTCCGCGGTTTCCTCAGCCAGCGCCGCCCGGTCGCCCTCGACCCCGGCGATGGCCGCCTCCACCGCTTCCTCGCCGAACTTCTTGGCGCAGCGCGGCGTGCCCGCCGCCAGCAGGGAGGCGGTGTAGGATTCCGCGGGCGCCGCGCCCCGTCGCGCCTCGATAACCGCATAAAGCCGGATCAATATGTCGCCGAGCGTGTCCGCCGCCATTCGCGATGTTCCCTTCTTTTTATCCGTTTACGCCGCTTTCAGCCGCCGCACGGGCAGGCCCGCCGCCGCCAGGGCGTCTTTCGCTTCATCGATCGAAACCTCGCCGAAATGGAAGATCGACGCGGCGAGCACCGCCGCCGCCTTGCCCTCCTTCGCGGCTTCGGCCATATGCGCGGCGCACCCCGCCCCGCCAGAGGCGATGACCGGCGCGTGCACCGCCTCCGCGACGGCGCGGGTCAGGGCAATGTCGTAGCCGGTCTTCACGCCGTCGCAATCCATCGAGGTCAACAGGATTTCCCCCGCGCCCCGGGACACCGCCTCCCTGGCGAAAGCGACCGCGTCGACGCCCGCAGGCGTGCGCCCGCCATGGGTGAAGATCTCCCATCCGCCGCCGCCCTCGCGCCGGCGCGCGTCGATCGCGACGACGACGCACTGGGCGCCGAACTGCCGGGCGGCGGCGTCGATGAGATCGGGCGTCTTCACCGCGGCGGTGTTGATGGCGACCTTGTCGGCCCCGGCCAGCAGGAGATTGCGAAAGTCCTCGACGGAAGCGACGCCGCCGCCGACGGTGAGCGGCATGAAACAGCGTTCGGCGACCTTGTTGACCGCCTCGATCAGGACGCCCCGGCCCTCATGGCTGGCGGAGATGTCGAGAAAGCAAAGCTCGTCCGCCCCCGCCGCGTCGTAAGCCTCCGCCGCCGCCACCGGATCGCCGGCGTCGCGCAGGTTGACGAAGTTCACGCCCTTGACGACGCGGCCGTCCTTGACGTCAAGACACGGAATGATCCGCACATTCAGCATTCGTCCTCTCCCTGCGTCCCGCCGTCGATGGCGCCCGCACTCCGCCAGAACGGCGTCATCGCCTCGAAGCGCCGCCAGGCCTCGTCGATCTCCATGACGGCCGCTTCGGCGCGCGCGCTGTGGCAGCCGCTGACGAAACCGGCCGCGCGCATCGCCTCCGCCCCGGCGTCGGCGGCGGCTTCCTCGGCCAGGCCTTGCGCCACCACCGCATCATTGACGACCCCGAAGGCGTCCTGCAAGGCGGACATGGCGGCCATATAGGGCTTGCGCGTCTCTTTTGGATAGAACGAGCGGAAAAGCTGCACCGCGTAGCGCTGCTTCTTCAGCGCCACGCGCAAGGGGTGGCGGGCGGCGAGACTGTCCGGGTCCATGTCGCGCGCCGTCTTGCGGGTTTTGCGCAAGGCCCGCTGGAGCGCCTTGCGCGAGAACGCCCGCGCCGGCTGCGCCAGGGCGTGCGCGTCCGCGCCGCCCCGCCAGGGCGCGGTGTGAGCGGCGTCCAGGAGATCGAGGAGGAATTGCGAGAACTCGGGATCGTTCAACGCCCCGGCGGCCCGCCGCCAGGCGTCCGCGCGCAGGCCGTAAGCCCGCGCCCGCAGCGCGGCGAACCCCTCCGGCGCATAACCGTGCCGCGCGGCGATGGGCAGGGTCTCGCCCACAAAGACGTCCCAGTCGCGCGCGCCGCCGAGAATGCGGGCGATGATCTTCGCCCGCCCGGCCAGCCGCGCCAGGGTGCGATCCTCGCCCATGGCGCGGCGAAACACCCGTTCAACGGCGCGGAACCGACGCAATTCGACGCGCATCTGGTGAACGCCGGCGGGATCGCGCGCGTCGAGGATGGCCGGCTGGATGCCGATCATCCGCTCGCCGATAGCCGTCAACGCCTGGCGCAGGACCGCCTCGACGCGCTCGTCCTCGCCGAATTTCAGCGCCGCCCGCCGCGGCATGACCGCGCCGCGGCCCGGTATGGCCGCGGCCCGCGCCGCGTCGAGCTTCGACCTGGCGTGAAGGCGCAGCCTGGTATTGACCAGCACCAGCCGCGCCGCCTCGAACAGGTCCTTCGCGTCGCCGCTGACCAGCTCCAGTTCGACTTCGCCCAGAAAGGACGGCGGCGCGCCCCCCTCGCCGTCCTCGATCTCCGCGCCGTCGCGGGCGATCTTCGAAACCCCCATGTCGACGGCGATTTCAAGCATCGACCGGCGGAACGGGAACGTACAGGCCCAGCGGTCGACGTCCATTTCCACCGTCGGGCGCAGCCGCTCGGACAGGGTCGTCAACAGGACGTCCACCTCGCACGCGCCGGTAAGCGCCGGAAATGGCGCGTCTGGCTCAAGCACGCTCTCCCACTCGTCGCGGGCGATCACGCCGTCGGCGCCCTTGCGCTTGACCGTCTGTATCCGCTTGGTCCCGAAAGCGCGCAGGCGCAGGCTGACGCCGCGCGCGGCAAGCTCGCCGGACGGGGTGTCGAAATAGCGGGTTTCAAGTCTTTCCCATGCGCCTTCGCCGCGGGTCAGCGCCGCCATGAAGGCGCTGTCCGTCAGCGCGGCCAGCGCCGCGCCGCCGCCCGCAAACTTGATTTCCAGTTCTTTGTCGTCGGCGGTCATGGGGATCGGCGCTCGTTCCCGGCGCAAATGGCGGCGCCGGTTTTCATCAAAACTCTACTTTAAATACTCTGGTCGGCGAAGCGAGCGTGAAGGGCGGTCACGCCGGGCGTCCCTGCGCCGCTGCAAAAGCCTCGCCAATGTCGATGCGACCGTCATAGAGGGCGCGCCCGATGACCACCCCCTCGATATTGGGGTGGGCGGCCCGCAGCGCCTGGACATCTTCCGCGGAAGCGACGCCGCCGGAGGCGATCACCGGTATGGCCGCCGCCTCGGCGAGGGCCGCCGTGGCCTCGACATTGACGCCGGAGAGGGCGCCGTCGCGGCCGATGTCGGTATAGATGACCGCGGCAACCCCCTGATCTTCATAGCGTTTTACCACCTCCGCCGGGGTATGGCCGGTATCGCCGTCCCAACCGTCGGTTCGCACCCGGCCGTCGCGCGCATCGACGCCCAGGACGATCCGGCCCGGATACGCCTTGCAGGCCGCTTCGACAAAAGCGGCGTCGCGCACGGCGGCGGTGCCGAGGATGACCCGGGCGAGCCCCGCCGACAGCCATGTTTCAACCGCGGCCATGTCGCGGATGCCGCCGCCGAGTTGCGTCTTCACATCGGCGCCGGCCAGCACCGAACGCACGGCGGCGGCGTTCTCTGATTGTCCGGAAAACGCCCCATTGAGATCCACGATATGGATCCAGCCAAACCCGTTTTGCGAGAACAGCTTCGCCTGCGCGCCTGGATCGTCATTGTAAACTGTGGACTGGTCCATGCGGCCGTGCAGCAGACGGACGCAGCGCCCGTCTTTCAGGTCGATGGCCGGATACAGCGTGAAATCTCGCGTCGTCATGGTTGGCTCGCAGCGGTTCTTTCAAGGGCGGACGTGTTCAAAGGGGCGACCAGGCGAGAAAGTTCCCGATCAGGTCCATGCCCGCCCGCTGGCTCTTTTCCGGGTGGAACTGGACGCCGAAAATGTTGTCCCGGCCGACCGCCGCCGTCAGGGGGCGTCCGTGATCCGTAACGGCATATCTGAACGAGGCGTTTTCGCACTCGAAATGATAGGAATGGGCGAAGTAGAAGACCTCTCCGTCGAGACCGTCGAGCAGCGGATGCGGCGTTTCCACCTGCAATGCGTTCCAGCCCATGTGCGGGGTGCGGATATCCGGCCCCGCCGGTTCGATCGGGCGCACTGCGCCGGGCGTCCAGCCGAGCCCGTCATGGGCGCCGTACTCAAGGCCCCTTGTCGCCAGCAACTGCATGCCGACGCACACGCCGAGGAACGGGCGCCTTTCGACCAGAACCCCGTGCTGCAACGCTTCGAGCAGGCCCTCGCGCGCGGCCAGCCCGTTCATGCACGCCGCGAACGCGCCGACGCCCGGCAGGACAAGGCGGTCCGCGCCGGCCACCAGATCCGGGTCGTCGGTGACGGCGATGCGGCAGGCCAGACCGTGCCGCCGCGCGGCATGCTCGAAGGCCTTCTCGACGGATCTGAGATTTCCCGAGCCGTAATCCAGGATTGCAATGGTTTGCGCCATGGCGCGCTTTTACCGGGCGCGCCGAGAAGCGCAAGCGCGGCGCGCGTCAGGATGTGCTGGATATCGCCTGAAGCCCGGACCGCTTGAGCCAATGGCGGTCAACGCGATTGAAAATTGGCGCTGGTCGCCATTGGCTCTGGATTCTTGCGTGGAGCGTGTCCGCGAACAGCAAAACCGGCAATCCGGTTTTGCTGCATCGCGTGCTAGGCGGCGTCCGGCCAGCAACTCGCGATCGCCTCGCGCGAGGCGTCGCTGAGGCTCTCGATATCGGCTTCGGAGCTTACTTCCATCAGCTCCGCGGCCATGTCCGCGTCAGCGGCGTCGGCGAGGCACGCACAGCCGGCCGGGTCCGTGCCGTTGTCGGCGGCGTAGGCTTCGCAGTGCGCTTCAAGGTCGTCGGCGAGGGCCGGCGCGATGGCGAAGCCGGCGGCGCAAAGAGCGGCAATCAGTTTTTTCATTTTCAGTCCCTGTTATTCGGCCTGACGCGGTTAGCGCGTGCAGGCGTCCATGGCCGCTTTGGCGTCGTCGGACGCAGCGTCGTAACGCTCGTCGGCGTCGGCGATTTCCGCAAGCGCGGTGAATTCTTCCTCCAGGGCGGCATCGCCCTCGACCATGTCCACGAGGCAGCCGCAACCGGACGTATCGCGGCCTTCGGCTTCAAGCTGGGCGACGCAGGCGTCTTCAAGCTCGTTCGCCAGAGCGGCGCCGGCGGCGAGCGCGCCCGCGCTCAGCGCGGACGCAACGAAAATCTTCAGCATCATGATGTTCAGTCCCTATGTTGATGAATGCGCCGGGAGAAAGACGGATACGCAACAGGGGCTTCGGCGCGCGACAAACGCAAACGCCAGCATCAAAGACAGCGAACGCGCCGGTCGTCAACGCGCCTTGTCAGCGGTCAGCATGAACTTTTCTCAACACCGTTTCCCAACGCCATTTCCCAACATTGGCGCGCGCGCCCGCCGAACTCGTCCGCCAGGACCGGCGCCTGCAGAACCGGCGCTTGGGCGAGGCGCGGCTATCCGCCGAGGACGCCCTTCGTCGAGGGCGTTGCGCCGTCGGCGCGGGGATCGAGTTCCAGTCCCATGCGAAAGGCCCGCGCCGTCGCCTTGAAGCAGCTTTCGATAATATGGTGCGTGTTGACGCCGTAGATGTTTTCCACATGCAGGCAGACGCCGGCGTTGCTTGCAAAGGCGTGGAACCACTCCTTGAACAGCTCGGTGTCCATCTCGCCGATCTTGTCGCGCGCGAATTCGACATTCCAGACGAGGTAAGGACGCTTGCAGATGTCGATGGCGGCGCGGGACAGGGTTTCGTCCATCGGCACGTAAGCGTGGCCGAACCGGCGGATGCCGGCGCAGTCGCCGAGCGCCTTGGCCGCCGCCTGACCCATTACGATGCCCACATCCTCGACCGTGTGGTGCATGTCGATATGCAGATCGCCCTCGGCGCGGACCTTCAGGTCGATCAGCGAATGCTTCGAAAAGCCTTCCAGCATGTGATCGAAGAAGCCGACGCCCGTTTCGATGTCGTAATCGCCGGACCCGTCAAGCTCCATGGCGACGAAAATGTCGGTTTCGCGGGTTTTGCGTTCGATGGTCGCCGCGCGCATAAAGCCCTCCTTTACGGGCTGGATCGGAGACGGCATAAGGCCGTAAACCGGTTGACATCTATTGAATATAGGCGCGCCCGTCCACAAGCCGGTGGAGCCGGCCGCGCGCCTTCGTGCGGAAAGGCGGCCCCGATGGCGATTGAGATGCACGCAACCACGATCCTGGCGGTGCGGCGGGGCGGCAAGGTCTGCCTCGGCGGCGACGGCCAGGTGAGCCTCGGACAGACGGTGGTGAAGGGCGACGCGCGCAAGGTGCGACCCCTCGCCGGAGGGCGGGTGCTGGCTGGGTTCGCCGGCGCCACCGCGGATGCGTTCACGCTGCTGGAGCGGCTGGAAGCCAAGCTGGAGCAATACCCGGACCAGCTCACGCGCGCCAGCGTCGAACTCGCGAAGGACTGGCGCACCGACCGCTATCTCCGCCGGCTGGAGGCGATGATGATCGTCGCCGACCGGTCGGTGACCCTAACGCTGTCCGGCGCGGGCGACGTTCTGGAACCGGAACGGGGCATCGCCGGGATCGGCTCCGGCGGCGACTACGCCCGCGCGGCGGCCCGGGCGCTGGCCGAGGAGACCGACCTCGACCCGGAAGCGATCGTCCGCAAGGCCATGGCCATCGCCGCCTCGATCTGCGTTTACACCAACGGGTCCCTCACCGTCGAAACCCTGGGCTGACCCGGCGCAGGATCGGCGAGGGATCGGCGAGGGAGGGAAAAGTTCCAGCCGGAAAGGGGCCGCCCAAGGGCGAACGACGCCGGGCAAGCCGCGCCGATCCGTTCCGGGAATTTTTCCGTTCTCAGAATTTTTTTGCCCGCCGCGGCGCCGGCGACACGTTCTTAACAAACCCACAACATATTGAAATAAAATGATTTTAGCCGCCGGAAGGGTTAACCGAAGATTAACATTCGCGTTTTAGGCCAATCGCCCCGCCGGTTTCCCGTTCAAGTAGTTGCAGACGCGCCGCACACGCATTGACATACCCGTCAAGTCCGATACGAGTTTAATATTCTGTAAACTTTGCGTTACGTCCTAAGGGGGACAAGCATGAAAAAAATCATCGGTCTTTTCGCCGCCGTAACGGCGATGGCCGGCGTGGCGAACGCGGCGTTCGCTCCGCCAACCACCTTCTACACCACGTCCACGGGATTTTCCTATTACGGCTCCGGCGGCAGCCAGTCCGGGTATCAGGAATACACCCGGGACGGTCTGACGCTGACCGTCAAAGGCGCCACCTATGACGACGGATCACCCCAGGCGATCAACGGCGGCGCGCCGACCCAGGTCTGGAGCAACGGCACCGGCATCGACCGCGGCTGGAGAGACGGCCACCAGGTCGACGGCGACAGAACCAACGAAGCGGTGGTTCTGAAATTCGACCACAAGGTCAAACTCGTCTCGGCGAAATTCACCTATGTCAACGGCCCGAGCTGGAGCAGTGACGGCGACGACATCGACATCTTCGTCGAGGACCCGAACGACCTCGGCAGCCTTGTCTATGACAGCGGCGAGTGGGACATCCACAGCGGCAACAACCCGTTCGCGTTCGAAGATCAGCTCGGCTACGCGCTGATCGGCAACCTGTTCGCGCTCGGCGCCGACGGCAACAACGACGGCTGGAAGCTGAAAGCGATCACCGTGGCCAAGCACATTCCGGAAGTGCCGCTTCCGGCTGCGCTGCCGCTGTTCATCGCCGGCCTCGGCGCGCTGGGTCTCGCCAAGCGCCGCCGCAAAGCCGCCTAACACGGCGTTTTCCCGAACTGCAAAAAGGCGTCCTTCGGGACGCCTTTTTTTTGCGGCCCAGCGCCCTCTTTGTGCCCTCTTTGTCCCCTCTTTTTCGCAGCGTTTTCCCATCGGGGGCGGCGCTATTTTCCGGCCGGCGGGATTGCGCTTTGGGCGGACGGGCTTATGTGCTGTTGCATCCCGAACGTCATAGAAAGACCCGATGACAGACTTCTCGCCCCGCGAAATCGTATCCGAACTCGACCGGTTCATTATCGGCCAGACCGCGGCCAAGCGCGCCGTGGCCATCGCCCTGCGCAACCGCTGGCGGCGCCGGCGGATCGAGGGGCCGCTGCGCGAGGAAGTCACCCCGAAGAACATTCTCATGATCGGCCCGACCGGCGTCGGCAAGACCGAGATCTCGCGCCGGCTCGCCAGGCTGGCCGGAGCGCCGTTCCTGAAAGTCGAGGCGACCAAGTTCACCGAGGTCGGCTATGTCGGCCGCGACGTCGACTCGATCGTGCGCGACCTGGTGGAAATCGCCGTCGGCCTCGTGCGCGAGAAAAAGCGCGAGGAGGTGCGCGCCGCCGCCCACGCCGCCGCCGAGGAGCGGGTGATCGACGCGCTTGTCGGCGAAAGCGGCGGCGAGGCGACCCGCGAGCGCTTCCGCGAGAAACTGCGCGCCGGCGAGCTTGACGACCGCGAGATCGAAATGGAGCTGCGCGAGACCCAGGGCGGCGCGCCGATGTTCGAGATTCCCGGCATGCCCGGCGCCCAGATGGGCATGATCAACCTCTCCGACATGCTGGGTAAGGCGTTCCAGGGCGGCCCGCGCGCCAAGCGGCGCATCAAGGTCAAGGACGCTTACGATCCGGTTGTCGCGGAGGAGTCGGACAAGATGCTCGACGAGGACGCCTTGGCCCGCGAGGCCGTGGACCTGGCGCAGAATGACGGCATCGTCTTTCTCGACGAAATCGACAAGGTCGCGCGCAGCAGCGAGCGCGGCGGCGCCGACGTCTCCCGCGAGGGCGTGCAGCGCGATCTCCTGCCGCTGATCGAGGGCGCGACCGTGGCCACCAAATACGGCCCGGTGAAAACCGACCACATCCTGTTCATCGCCTCGGGCGCTTTCCACCTGTCCAAACCGTCCGATCTCCTGCCTGAGCTTCAGGGGCGTCTGCCGATCCGGGTCGAGCTGGACGCCCTGTCGCGCGACGACCTGAAACGCATCCTCCAGGAGCCGGAGGCGAGCCTTCTGAAACAGTATTCGGCGCTGATGCAGACGGAAGGGGTCTTGCTCGCGTTCACCGACGACGCGGTCGACGCCCTGGCCGACGCGGCCGCTGCGGTCAATTCAGGCGTGGAGAATATCGGCGCGCGCCGCCTGGCGACGATCATGGAAAAAGTGCTGGACGACATCTCGTTCTCGGCGGTCGACCGCAGCGGCGAGACGGTCGAGATCGACGCCGCCTTCGTGAACGAGCGCCTGGCCGACATCGCCAAAAACGCCGATCTTTCCAAGTATATCCTTTAGTCCGACAGGCCGGTTTCGCCATCGAAACGGTGTCTCGGCAACGCCTTGCGGCCCCCGGCGGCGCCCCGCGCGGCTAAGAAAAGCGCGTTTTTTCAAGACCTTGCCCGCCTTCCCAAGGGCCGACCCGGCGCGCGCCGCAGGCGGCGGCGATGACGCGGGTGATGATGTCGGCGATGACGTCGGCGGCCGGGCGCGGCGCGGCGCGCTACTTGCGCGCGCGCCGAACGCCGCGGGACTTTCGCTATGGTTAATAGCAGGGTATCCTGTTTCCGCTGAGGGGAAGCGAGTGGGCTTGAACAAATGGCTGATGGCATGTTGGACAGGGGGACGGGCAGATCGGCGGAACGCCGTTTCGGCTCCGGACCGACCTTTTTCGGCAAGAAACGCTCCATGATGGCGGACGCCGAGGACGCCGATCCGCGCTTTTCCAAGCGCCGCGAAGCCGCCGCGCCCAAGGGGGTCTTTAGCGGCAAGCCGAAAAAGCGGCCCCGCATCGCCTTCACCGGCGAGGAATACGGTTTCGGTTATCAGGCCGCGGAACGCTTCCTGAAGCGCGCGCGCGAAAACGGCGACGTTTCCGATGGCGGCGTCAAGGGCGTGAACGCCCGCACCGAGCGCGAGTTCGAGGCGCCCAGCAAGAACAGCCGCTTCGACTACGCCGCCGACATCCCGCAGCCCCTGCGCACCAAAGAACAGGCGATCATGGCCGTCAAAAGTCAGACGGCGGACTTTGCGCTTGTTCCGTTCTACAGCCCGTATGCGGGCTACGACTACGAGACCCTGCGCGCGCTCAGCAGCATGTTCTCGGTGCTCGCGGTCGAGCAGGTGGAGGCGACCGACACGCTCTGTCTCGCCGTTCATGAGTCCCAGCTTTACGACATCATTCAGTCAGCCCACCCCGGAACCGGCTTCTCGGCCTTGCAACGGCGCATGCGCAAATCCTGGGGCGGCGTCGATTCCGGCAGCGGCAACAGCCCCGGCAGCGAGTACGAGGCGGAAATGCCGCGCGCCGGCCTGCCGATCGACATGGCGGACCAGAAACTGATCCGTGACCGCATCGATACCGTGTTCGCCGGCCCCGAGGCCGCCCGCCGCTGCAAGTCGAAGCTTGACGGCCTGCGCGCCATCGGCGTCGAGGTGCAGGAAACCGCCCAGATGGTCGAGCCCCATCGCGAGCTGGCGAAACTTGCTCGGTCCTCGACAAACCCGTCGCGGCAGACCAACACTTTTTTCGATCCGGTCAGCGGCGAGACCCGGTTCTTCTCCTCCCTCGGCGCGGAATCCCAGACCGGCAGTCTTTACGGCATGGTGCTGCCTTACGAGGTGGCCATGCGGTCGTCAGACTACATCATTATCGACCATGATTTCGACGACGCGCCGCCGGCGAAAACCCGCTTCGCCGTGGTGGAAAACAACCCCGACGTCAGTCTGTTCGAAGACAAGTACCGCACCACCGACGCGCGCACCGCCTATTGGGTGCGCCGCCTTGAAGCCATCGCCCGCCCCCACGGCACCCTGGGCGCCGGGCTGATGCAGCTCGGCGGCGCCTTGCTGGGCGTCGCCGCCATGCTGCTGATCGGCTTCGGCGTTTACGGCGTCACTGCGTCGACGGCGGCGTCCGTGCCGCTGCCCGCGTCGCTGTCATGGCTGACCTCGATGACCGCCGGCGGCGTGATGGCGCTCGGCGCGGCCGCAGCCCTGATGGCGTTCATCATGAGTTCGGTGCGCAGCGCGGGCCGGCGCGGCGTGCGCGTCATGCTCCGCTTCCGGCGCGACGGCGTCGCCGCGTCGATCGGCGATGTCGAGAACTTCCTGCGCAATTTCGGCGTTCCGCATGCGGTGGTTCGCATGGACGAGGACAGCGAGCGGGATGCGCCGGCGTCGATCGTTCTGGATGTCGAGTTTGACGGCCGCGACTTTTCCTACGGCCCCTTCTCCATGCTGTCCCGGCGCCTGCGCGGCTCGGTCGTCAACGGCGCCCTGAAGAAAGCGTTTCAGCGCTGGAAGAATCGGGGCGTTGTCGTCCTCGCGGCGATGCCGGTCGAGGACGGTCAGGCGCAGCTGCCCAAGCACAGGGCGCGCCAGTGGTGGAATCACGCCGTCTCCGCCTGGTTCGCGGATGCGGCGGAAACCTGGTTCATCCGCCTGTCGCGCATTCTCTTTATCTGGGTTCTGCCCGCCGCCCTGGTGACGCTTCTGGTCTGGCGCTTCCTGCTGAACGGCTAGCCGCCGCCCCGGGTTACATCTTGCGTCGCAAAAACACGTAAAACGCGCCGCCGCCGCCATGACGTTCATGGGCGGGGCTGACCCGCACAACATGCTGACGGAACGCTTCCTCGCGCATCCAGTCCTTGAACCGCGCGCGCAGAACGCCGGCGCCGCGCGGCGCCGCGCCAGCCTGTCGGGGCGCATCCGCCGCAAGGGCGCGCCGCACGCCCTTGCCCGTAATGACCAAAACGCAGGCGTAATGGCGGGCCCGCGCCTCCATGAGAAAACCGTACAGCGCGGCGCGCGCCGAGCTTTGCGTATGGCCGTGCAGGTCGAACACCGCGTCGATGGGCCGCCGGCCCCGGCGCACCAGCCGTTCGGCGCGCGGATCGCCGGCGCCGAACGGGTCGGGCGCGCGGACCGCCCTCGCTTGCGCTTTCGCGCCGTCGCGGCCGTCGGCAAGGGCCGGAAAACGGCGACGCGCGGGAGAGGGAGAGGCAGGCGCCTCAGAGGAGGGAAGCGGGGAGGGCGCGTCCGAGGCGCGAGCCGACGAAGAGGCGCCCGCTTTGCGCGTCTTGCCGACCATGGCGTCGTCCGCGTCGTGATCGCACAGGACATTGTTTTCGTGGAGCGGGCGCACCGTGCTGGCCGCACGCCGCCACAGCGCGCGCTCTTCCGGCGTGACCCGGCGCCGGGTCATGACGCGGACCGCGCCGCCGGCCGCTCGGCGAGCCGCGCCGCAACCGGCTTGGGCAGGAAAACGAACATGCGCCCCTGCGCGTTCATGCGCCCGGCCAGGGCGCCGGCTTCCGGTCCCGAGCCCCAGTAAAAGTCCCCCCGCACCGGCCCGCGGATCGCGCCGCCCGTGTCCTGCGCAATCATCAGCCGACGGATCGGCGCGGCGCTGACCCCGGGCGCCGGGTCGATATCGACGAAGACCGGCGCGCCCAGCGCATGAAACCGCCGATCGACCGCCAGGGACCGCCCGGCGGTGAGCGGCGCCCCGAGGGCGCCGAGCGGCCCGGTGCCGAGGCTGTCGTCTTCCAGCGTCCGGAAAAACACATACGACTCGTTTTCGGCCCGCAGGGCGCGCGCCTCGGCAGGGTCGGCGCTTTCCAGCCACGCGCGGATGCTCTGCATGGAAATGTCTTCGAGCGACATCAGCCCGCGGTCGCGCAACACGCGCCCGATGGCGGTGTAGGCGCGGCCGTTCTGACCGTCGTAATTGACGCGCATCTCCTCTCCGTCCTCGAAGACAAGCCGGCCGGACCCCTGGATCTGGAGAAAGAAAAGATCGGTTTCGTCTAACCAGGCGAGGGGCGCAACCTCGCCGCGCAGGGCGCCGTCATAGATGGCGCGCCGGGACGGGTAGGGAACAAGCCGGTCACCGTCGATGCGGCCGGCGACGCGCTCGCCTTTCAACTCTTCGCGAAACTGACCGAGATCGACATCGACTAAATCATCCGGACGCGGATAAAGAGGGCCGCTGTAACGCGGCGTCGGCGCGCGCGCGGCGCGATAAACCGGCTCGAAATAGCCGGTGAACGTCCCGCGTTCCTCGAGCAACGGCGGGCCGTCTCCGTTCAGCGGAACGCGGCGGGAAAGCGCCTGCACCGGCTGGAAATAGAACTCGAAGAACGCGCGGATATCGCCGCGCCGCGCCGCCGGGTCCGCATGGACCCGCCCGGCAATCTCCGCCGCGCCGCCGCAGGGCGCGCGCCAGTCAGCAACGGCGCCGGCGAGGCTGATCGCCGTAAAACCGGTCTCGTCGCCGGGGCCGCGTGCGGCGGCGAGGTTTTCATGGGGGTTCGCCGGCGCGTCCTCTTCCTTCACCGACAGCCTGTCGCAGGAGAGCAGAAATGCATCGAACGCCGCTGACGGATCGTCCTGCATCCATCCGGGCAGGTCGGCGAATTCGACCATGCGGAAATCGAATGTCGCGGGGCCGTAAAGCGCGGCCGGCCTGTCGCGCACGGGGGAGGGGGGAAGCAATCCGCCGAACACCACGAAGGCGGCTGCGGCGGCCAACGCTATCCCGCAGAACAGTAAAAGGATCGGCTTGGATCGCACGGAGACCATGACAAGCGAGACCGCATCCTTGCGCTTGGCGCTTTCGCGTCGGCGAAAGTCTAGGCCGAGCCGCCCGTCGCCACAAGAATCCAGTTGGGATCTCGGCTCGTCCGTTTGCGGCTGAAGGTCCAGCGGTCCTTGACCAGGTCGATCCGGTTCGGGTCGCCGTCGACCACCGCGCCGTCCCGGTCGCGGGTCACGCGCACCTGGTTGGACGTGAACGCAACCACCGCGTTCATGGCGTCGGCATCGACATCGCTTTGCACGATCGCCGCGTTTTCGACGCCCACGAACTTGACGTCGCTGGCCTGACCGGCGGCATCGCGCGCGGAGACCGCTTCCTTGAACGCATTGAACACGGATTCGCTGAGATAGGGCCGGATGGAGCGGATGTCGCCGGCGGCGAACGCCTCGACGATCATCTCATAGGCGCGGCGCGCGCCGTCGAGAAAGGCGCTTTCATCGAAGGACGGATCCGCGTCGCGCAGAACCCGGGCGTTGGTCGAGACCGGCTTGGGCGCCGCCTGGGCCTCGAGGTTCCGGTCCGCGTCGCGCGCATCATCGCCGCCGCGGTCGGCGCCGGCGCGCTGCATCGCTTCCATGTCGTGTTGCTGTTCGTGGCCCGTGCGCGTGCCCATCACGGAGATGAGCCGGTAGATGACAAAAGCCGATATGCCTGCGAGAACGAGAAGTACTGGATCCATGACGATATGTTAGCGCTAAAAACCTTAATTTTGCACGAGCCCTACTTATATAGGACGGACGCAGCAAATTACACTACGGCAAATGGCGGCAATCCTCATCATCCTCTTCGTGCTCGGCCCGATCGCGGAGATCTATGTTCTCCTGACGGCGGGGTCCGCTTTCGGCGTATGGCCGGTTATCGCCGCCTGTCTGGGGACGGCCTTCCTTGGCGGCTGGCTGATCCGGCTCCAGGGAGCGGCGGCCCTCAACGCCGCGCGCAGGGACATGGATTCCGGGCGCCTGCCCGTGGAATCGGCGGTTGACGGCGCGCTCCTGTTCGTCGCCGCGCCGCTCCTGATGACGCCGGGCTTCCTGACCGATGCGCTCGGCTTTTCCCTCCTCATCCCCCAGGTGCGGCGCGTCGTCGGACGGTTCGTGCTGGAAAAAATCAAACGCCGGATCGAGCGCGGCGACGCAACGATCACCATCCGGCGCTACTGAAGCCGGCGAGGCCCCGCGGCGGCGCGGCGCGGCGGACCCGCCTCGGGCGCTGGCGAACGCGGCGTCCGCCTTGCGAGCCGGCCGAAGCCCGTGTAAGGACCGCGCTTTCCCTCACGAAGAAGATTGGCGGAGCCCATGTCAGAAACACCCCCCAACCCGAACGGCGCGCCGGGCGGCGCATCCGGCCAGATCGATCCGAACAATCCGCCTTCGCTCAGCGTCCTGGCGCAGTATCTGAAGGACCTTTCCTTCGAGAACCCCCGCGCGCCGCAAAGCTTTCAGGGCGAGGGATCGCCCAAGATCGACGTCAATGTGGACGTCCAGGCGCGCAGCCTCGGCGGCGACCAGTACGAGGTCGAGCTGTCGCTGGCGGCGCGCGCCAAGCGCGACGACGATCCGGTGTTCGTGGTGGAGGCGACATACGCCGGCGCTTTTGAAATCAAGAACCTGCCGCGCGAGCAGATGGAAATGGTGATGCTGGTGGAATGCCCCCGGCTGCTGTTCCCGTTCATGCGCCAGATCGTCGCCGAGGCGACGCGCAACGGCAATTTCCCGCCGCTGATGCTCGAACCGATCGACTTCATGGGCATCTACATGGCCAACGCCGAGAAACGCCAGCGCGAACAGGGCCAGGGTACGCCGATTACCGTCTAGCGCCAGCCGGCGGATCAGGCGGCGAGACCCGTATGGCGGCAACAGTGGATCACCGGTTTTTCGATTCGCACCGTTCTTCACCTAAGAATTCAGAGCCAGTTGTGAAGCGCGATGAACGCAATTGGCTCTAGGCGGGCTTTCGCCAGAGGCAGCCCTCGCCCATCTCGTCCAGAAAGGCGGCGTGCGCGCGCGCCTCGTCATCGGTGATCCTGGACGCGAGCGCGCGAGGGCGCGGCCTCGCCTTGCCCCAGCCGCCGCCCGAACTGGCCTTGTCTTCGGGTTCGCCGTCACGCCGCGCGAAATTAAGCCCCGCCTGCGCGCCGCCTGTCAGCTCGATATAGACTTCCGCCAGCAGCCGCGAATCGAGCAGCGCGCCGTGGCCGTCGCGCTCGCGCTCCTTGGTGTCGATCCCGAACCGCCCGCACAGTGCGTCGAGACTGGCCGGCGCGCCCGGGAACTTGCGCCGCGCCATGTGCAGGGTATCGACAATCTCGTTGTCGAACGGCCGAAGGCGCGCCGCCTCCAGCTCCGCGTTCAGAAACGGCAGGTCGAAGCCGATCCCGTTATGGGCGACGAGCCGGGCGCCGCCGACGAACTCCAGGAACGCCGGCGCGATCGCCGGGTCGGTGAAGACGGGCTTGTCGCGCAGGAACTCCTCGGACAGTCCGTGGACGCGATAAGCCTCGATCGGCATGTCGCGCTGCGGATTGACGTAAGCGTGGTAGGTGCGGCCGGTGACGGCGCCGTTGACCATCTCCACGGCGCCGATCTCGACAATGCGATGACCTTCGGCGAACTTGAAACCGGTGGTTTCCAGGTCGAATACGATCTCTCTCATAGATTCTCAGCTCCCTGACGCAATCAGGCGCCGTCGTCGCCCTCGGCGCCGGCCCCATTACCGGCCTTGTTTTCTCCGGCGCGAAGCGTTTTCTTCACCTGCGCGGCGACGCTCTTCAACGTGAAAGGCTTCTGGATATAGTCCGCGCCCTCGATCAGATCGAGCTGATCGCGCACCGCCGTTTCCGCATAGGCCGACATGAAGATGATCTTCGCACTGAGGCCCAGGGTCTCGCGCGCCTTGTGCACCAGCGACGGACCGTCAAGGTCGGGCATCATCACATCGGACAGCACAAGATCGTAAGCGGCGTCCTCCTCGAGGATTTCCAGCGCCTCTTCGCCGTCCGCCGCCTCGGTCACTTCATAGCCGCAATCGGTCAGCACGGCGACGACGAAGGCGCGAACCGGGTCCTCGTCCTCGACGATCAGGATACGGCCCGCGCCGGTGAGATCCTGCGGCTCGGCGGCGGCCGACGCGCCGCGCGCGACCTCCGCGGGCGGGGCCGCGGCCTCCTCCTGGTGATGCGCCGGCAGGTAGATCCGGAACGCGGCGCCGTTTCCGGGCTCGCTCTTGAGGACGATCGCGCCTTCCATCTGGCGAATGACGCCGTATACGGTCGAAAGGCCGAGCCCCGTTCCCTTGCCGGTTTCCTTGGTGGTGAAGAACGGGTCGAAAATCTTGTCGGCAATCTCCGCGGGAACGCCCGGCCCGGTGTCGGCGACCTCGATCAGCACGTAATCCTGGGCGATCAGCCCCGGCGCGGCAAGACCCGCGACCTCGCTTTCCGGCACGAACCGGGTGCTGATCGTCAGCACGCCGCCCTTCGGAGCCATGGCGTCGCGCGCGTTCACCGCAAGGTTCATGAGCGCGTTTTCCAGCTGATACGGATCGACCTTGATCGGCGGAAGCCCGCGGCCGTTGACGAGATTGAGCTTCACCTTCTCGCCGATCGCGCGGTTCAGGAAGCGCGAAAAGTCGCGCAGGATCTCCGTGATCGACACGACTTCGCGCTGCAATGTCTGCTTGCTGGAGAAAGCCAGCATCTGTTTTGTCGTGTTCGCCGCGCGCTGGGCGTTCTGTCGGATCTGCACAAGGTCCTGATAGGCCGGATCGCCGGCGGGGTGTTTCAGCATCAGGCGTTCGCAGTAGCCGAGAATCACCTGGAGATAGTTGTTGAAATCATGGGCGACCTTGCTGGCCAGGACGCCGACGCCGCGCAGTTTCTGGTCCTGGGCGTAGTCCTGTTCCATCCGCTTGCGGTCGGTAATGTCCACCGAGTAAAGCAGCGTGCGCCGCGCGCCGTAGGAACCGCGCTTGCGGCGCACCGGGCGGGCGTAGAGCGCGAAGGCGCGCGCGCCGGCCCCGTCGCCAACGGTCGCCTCCACCGGCGTCGGCGACGCGCCGGCTCGGGTCTTGCGTTTGATTTCGCTCGCCAGCTCTTCCAGCGTCATGGAAGAAAAGAGCCGCGACAGGGGCGTGTTCTTTTTCGACCCGCCGAAAACATCCGTAAACGCCCTGTTCGCCTCGCTGACCCGGCCGTCGCGGTTGATCTCCCCGTCGATGATGGCGATCCCGAACGGCGACTCGGAGATGTCGCCGGACAGCGTGACGTCCTCGACATCGTCCTCGCCTTCATCGATGGTCAGCTCGACACAGGCGAAACCCTCGCCGACGCCGCCGCGGCGAAAGCCCCTGAACTCCCCGGCCGCGGGGTCGGCGTTGCGCCGCCTGACCTGCGCCTCGTGCGGGGTTCGGTCCAGCCGCCATAATTCGCGGATGAGATCGGCCGTTTCGCCCAGAACAACGTCGTCTATATGCAGAAGGTCGCCGCGGCTCGCGCCCAGCCCCTCGCGCATGGCCGCATTGGCCCACGCAATCTGTCCGGACCGCTCCAGCGCGAAGACCGGGCGCGGAAAATCCGCATACGCAGCGGCGAGCGCATCGTGCTCCGTTTCCTCGACCGGCAGCTCGCGCAGGCGCCAGGCCACGTGCTCGTCGGAGCCGCGGATCGGCCGCACGCTAACCTCGAAACGCCGCCGCGCGCCGCCGTCCTTCAGGCCCATGACCTGATAGACGGTTTCCTCCGCCGGCTCGGCGCTTTTCGCCGCGCGGCTGAGGCGGAAGATCTTGGTCGCCTCCGCGCCCTGCTGGGAGAACAGCCGGTCCATCCGCGGCGGCAACCCCGCCGGGCCGATCACTCCCGCCGCCCTTGCAAGCTCGAAATAGGCGGCGTTGGCGTAAGTGACGACGCCGTCGCGGCGGGTGACGAGGCGCGCATCCGGGTCCGCGTCGAGGACGCGCTCGGCGAGGCCGAGGGCGCCGAGAATGTCCGCGCCCGCAAGACCCGCCGCGGCGCCCGCCTCCTGCCCGGCGGCGCGGCGCAACATCGCTCCCGCGAACAGCGTCGGGGAGAACATCTTCAGCGCCGCGCCGGCGAGAAACACCGCCAGGACAAGCGACAGCGCCGCCGCCAGCATCAGTCCCGAGCCGCCGACATTGCGCGCGACCAGCACCACATAGGCGATCGCGCCGACCGCGGCGAACACCCCGGCCCACAGGAGCCAGAAAGTCGCCGCGTTCCATAGCCCGCCCTCAGCCGGCGTTGCACGGGTCTGAGGCGCGTCGGTTTTGGACGCATCGGTTTGGGGCGACCCGTCGGCCCCGCCAGGCCCGCCCCTGGCGGCGCGCTTTTCGGCCTCCGCCTTCATCATGGCGACGATTTCCTCGCTGGTGTGCGGGCGCGGCGCGCCGTCCCCGGCGGCCGGAACGGACGGGTCCTCCGTGCGCGCATCCGAAGGCGAGGACGGCGCATCGGTCTGTTTTTCCGGAACATTCTGCGCGGTCGCGGAAGACGGCATGGGCGGGTAAGACTCCGGCTCAATACTGATTCGAGCCGAAAACTATGGCGCGGTTCGCGCATGCGCGCCAGCCGGGGCGCGGGGCCGGCCCGGCATTTTTTCCCCAATCCGGCGATCGCGCCGGGACCGCGCGCAACCGGGTCAAACGGCAATCAGCGTCGGCAGGATTTCGCGGCCGAAATAGTTGGCGAAAAAGGCCATGGCGAACGCGGCGGCGAGGATGATCCCCCATTGGGCGGCGCCCGCCGCGAGGGGCGGGCGCGGGGCGTCAGCGGCGGACCCGTTAAGCCCGAACATCGATATGGCGAGCAGGAGCGCGATCACCAGCGCCCCCGGATAAACCCACCATTGCGGTCCGTTGATGGCGCCGGAATAGATTTCGAGCAGAACGACGCAGTAGCCGGTCGCCAGACCCAGAATCCGAATGCCGAACATAACCCCTCCGCCGACGGCGCCCATGCCGACGTTAACCATATCCGCCGCGGCGCCGGAAGGCCAGTTTCGCGCGGCGCCGGTTTCGCGAAGCTATCGAGGAAAAAGACGTTATTCGGCCGCCTGAACCGCCGGCGCCGCCCTGGCGTCGAGGACGCCCGGCGCGTCCCGGTTGAGCAGCACCCGCCCCAGCTTGCGGGACTGAAAAGCGGGCGTAAAACGCCCGCCGGAAAAAACCCGCACGCCCGCGACGAAAACATGCGCGACGACCCCGTCGGAGCGGTTGACGAGCTGGTCATGGCCGAGCACCTCGCGATGGACCCGGCGGGTGGTCGCCTCGGGCCTGTAACGGCGCAACGCCGCCGGGTCGATCAGCGCCATGTCGGCCTGGGCGCCGATGTCGATGCGCCCCGCGTCGACCGCGAAGAAATCCGCCGGATCGCGGGTCAGCCGCCTGACCATATAGGCGACGCCCGCCTCCCCCCGCTCGTCGGCCGCGATCTGAAGCGCGCGCAGGTTGACGTCGTAAAACGCCATGTTGGTCAGATGCGCGCCGGCGTCGGAAAAACCCGGCAGGAAGGCGGGGCTCATGGTCAGCTTACGAAGTTTCTCTTTGTTCGCGTTGGCGCTGACCGTATGCCAGTAAAGCGCCCGGTCGAAGAGTTTCAGGGCGTTGAAGGTGAAGTCCGCATCGTCCGCAACCGGCGCGAACCGTTCGAACGCGGCCCGCTCCTCGTCGTCTCGCGCGCCCTCGCCCGTCGCCTGGAACCGCCGCACCCGCGCCGTGAGGTCGGCGAAACTATCCCCCGCCCAGGCGGCGACCGGCGCGCGCTCGACCACCATCTCCGCCGGCGCGCGGCGCAGCGCCATGTCCTCCAGCCGCAACAGCCGTTTCAGCCGCGCAAGGTTGACCCCGCTCTTGCCGGTGCGCCACATGGCCTTGAAGCGGCGTTCGAAGTCCGGGTCCTCATAGAGCGCCCGACGCCCGGCGTCGTCTTCGAGGTCAAGCATGGCGAGGGCCCGCATCTCCGGAATTTCCTCCGCCAGCGGCGTAATCGCGCCGTCGGACCAGACCTTGAACCGCGCCGCGAGGGATTGCAGGGCGAAGTTCCCCTTGACGAGGGCGGAATTCAGCAGCCGCGAGAGAATATGCGCGCTACGGATGATATTTTGGTTGGAACGGACGTCGAGCGCCGCGACGACGGTGATCTTCAGCGTTTTCCTGTAGAGCCGGCCGCTGGTGAGGAGGAAATTCCGGATCACGTCCATCGGGCTGTCGGTCGCCGGCGTCGCCTGCCATACCCGGCCGTAGCGGCGCACGATATGGGTAAGCCGTTTCAGCTCCTCGAACCCGGCATATTGCGACGGGATGCGGCGCTCCCGGTTCGGATCATTGGAAAGATAATGAAACGGCAGGCTGTCGGAAGAGAAGCCGACATATCCCTCCCTCATGCCCTTTTCCAGGAGCCGCTCCATATCGGCGAGTTCGTCCGCCGTCGGATTGCGCGTGACGGATGGGGTGACGCCCATGGCGGCGATGCGCAGCATGGAATAGGGGATCATCGGCGCGATGTTGGCGCCGAGCTTCAGGCTGTCGAGATGTCTGATATAGTCCGCGCTGTCCGTCCACGTCACTTTGTCCGCGACGCGCTTCAGGACCGGCTTGGGAATGTTCTCCACCCGCGCGAAACAGTCGACGATCGGGTCCTGGCCGTTCTCGCGCTGGGCGCCGAACGCAAGACCCAGCGAACAGTTTGAGACGACGACGCTGGTCACGCCGTGACGAACCGATTCCGGCAGCCCCGGCGCCAGCTCCACCTCCAGGTCGTAATGGGTGTGAATGTCGAGAAAACCGGGCGTCAGCCACAGGCCGTCCGCGTCGATGACGTCCGGTCCGTCGGGCCCGTCAACCGCAGGAAGGCGGGGCCCGCGCGCGGCGATCCTGCCGTCCTTGACCGCGATATCGGCGGTCTCCGGCGCGCCGCCGGAACCGTCGAAAATCCTGGCGTTGCGGATAATCAGGTCAAACTCGCCCATGGTGGGAACTCCCGCGGCTTTCCGAACCCATTGTGCGCAACCGGGCCCGCCGCCGCAAGCGCCCGGGGCAGCCGTTCACTTTCCCGCAGGCGCGCCGCGGCGCGGTTCATTCGGCCTCGGTCCTGGCGTATAATGCCGCTCGTCTTTCGCGGCGGCGGCCGCGTCTCGATCCCTATACGGAGCGCATATGACGGCGAAGACCATGAGAGCCGAGCCCGCCGGCGAGAAAAAACTCGGCCTCGCCCTGGGCTCCGGCGCGGCCCGCGGCTGGGCCCATATCGGCGTTTTGCGAGGCCTTGAGGAAATCGGCCTGGCGCCGCAGGCGATCGCCGGCTGTTCGGTCGGCGCGCTGGTCGGCGGCGCCTATCTCCTCGGCGCGCTCGACGCATTCGAAAGCTGGGCGCGGGAATTGAAGCCCCTGTCGGCCTTGCAACGGTTCAACCTGAAACTGGTGCGCGGCGGCTTCATCGACACCGAGCCGGCCTTCGAGGCGTTCCGCGATTACGACAAGGCGATCGAGGACCTGCCCACGCGCTACGCGGCGGTGGCCGCCGATCTGGGAACCGGCGAGGAGGTGGTGATCACCAGGGGGTCGGTGATCGACGCGGCCCGGGCCTCCAGCGCCATCCCGGTGTTGTTCCACGCGGTGTCCCTCAACAATCGCTGGCTGGTGGACGGGGCCCTCGCCAACCCGGCCCCGATTTCGGTCGCCCGCGCCCTTGGCGCGGATGTGGTCGTCGCCGTCGATCTGAACGCCGTGCCGAAAGTGCTGGACCGCTTCGATCCGCCGCCGCCGAGCCCGCCGACGGTCGCCCCGGCGCCGCCGCCGCCGGCCGATACCTTCACCGGCGCCGTGGCGCGCCTGATCGAGGACACCCACAGCGCGGTGCAGCGCCAGCTCGACCTCGCGCGGGCCAGGGCCGACGCCTCGCCGCACCTCATCGAAACCGCTTACGCCGCCGCCGACATCTTCCAGATGCACCTCGCCCGCGCCCGGGCCAAGGCCGACCCGCCGGACGTCATGCTGAAACCGGACATGCGCGACGCCATGCCGGTCGCCTTCGACCGCGCCGACGAGTTTATCGAGGAAGGCCGCCAGGCGCTGTTGGCCCAGGCCGACCGCATCAAATCCCTGCTCGCCGATTAACGGCGCGCGGCACGCTTAGCCTGAAAAGACATTGACCTTTTGAATATCAAAGGAGTTTCGTTCCATGCTGAAGACTTTTATCGCCGCCGCCCTCCTGGCCGGGACCGTTCTTGCGCCGGGCGCCCAACTCCGCGCCGAAACCGGCCCGGCCCTGCTGGCCGTCGAGAGCGAAAACGACTTCGAGACGACCCTCGCCAGATTGCTTAAAGCGCTGGACGCCCGCGGGATGACGACCTTCGCGGTGATCGACCACGCCAAGGGGGCGGCGTCCATCGGCGAATCCCTGCGCCCGACGACCCTGATCGTCTTCGGCAATCCCAGGGGCGGCACGCCCCTGATGCAGGCGGAGCAGCGGATGGGGATCGAATTGCCGCTGAAAATGCTGGTCGCCGAAAAAGATGGCGGCGCGGTAACGCTTTTTTACCCCGAGATGGATAAAATTTTAGACAAATACGGCGTTACCGGCCAGGACAAGCGGCTGACGGCGATCAGCGCGGCCCTTGACGCCATCGCAGCGGATGCTGCGGCGCAATAACGCGGGCGCCATCCGCCGCCAGCGTCTTTGCGTAAAGCGTTGATCAAGGGCGGGGGGAGAGAGGCGGCCATGGCCGGAAACGACCAGCAAGAGGGATATTCGGCGTTAGTCATCGGCGCCAGCGGCGGCATCGGCGCAAGCCTCGCCGCCGCGCTCGACGCCGATCCGGCGTGCAGGACGGCGGTGCGGCTCAGCCGGTCCGGAAACGGCCTTGACCTCAGCAACGAGCAGAGCGTTGCAGCGTGTGCGGAACGTCTGGACGGGGACGGCGAGTGTTTCGACCTTATCGTCAACGCGAGCGGCGTTCTGGAAATCGACGGGGTTCCCCCGGAAAAAGCCTTCCGCAGCATCGACGCCGACACAATGCTGCGCGCTTTCGCCGTCAACAGCGTCGGATCGGCGATGGCGCTGAAATACTTCCTGCCGCTGATGGCGCGCAAATCGCGCAGCGTCTTCGCCACCCTGTCCGCCCGCGTCGGCTCCATCAGCGACAACCGCCTCGGCGGCTGGGTCAGCTACCGCGCCTCCAAGGCGGCGCTGAACCAGATCGTGCGCTGCGCGGCGATCGAGTTCGCCCGCGTCAACCCGGAAAGCGTCGTCGTCGCCCTTCATCCGGGCACCATCGATACGCCGCTGACGGAGAAATATGCGGGCGGGCGGTTCACCGCCACCCGCGAAGAGGCGGCGGCGAATCTGTTGCGCGTCCTCGCCGGTCTCCGCGCCGAGCAGTCGGGGGGCTTTTTCGATTACGCCGGCGACGAGATCGAATGGTGAGCGGCGCCCGTCTTATCCTCATCCTCGGCGACCAGCTTTCACGCGACATGTCCAGCCTCGAAGGCGTTCGCAAGACCAAGGACGTAATCGTCATGGGCGAACTGGCGGACGAGGCGTCCTACGTCAATCACCACAAGAAGAAGATCGCCTTCCTGTTCTCGGCCATGCGGCATTTCGCGGAGGCGCTGAAGAAGGACGGGTTTTCGGTCGATTATCAGCCCTACGATCAAAAAGGCGCGGCGCGCTCCTTTCGGGATCTGGTCAAGGCGGCGGTCGGCGAACACGAACCTGAGTGCGTCATCGTCACGGAGCCCGGCGAACGCCGCCTGATGGACGACATGAAGGGGTGGGAAAAGGCCCTGGGATTGCCCGTTGAGATCCGCGAGGACGAACGCTTCATCTGTTCCCACGCGGAATTCAGGGACTGGGCCGAGGGCCGCAAAACCCTCCGCATGGAATACTTCTACCGGGAAATGCGCCGAAAGACGGGCCTTCTGATGGAAGGGGACGATCCCGTTGGCGGACAGTGGAACTTCGACAAGGAAAACCGCAAGCCGGCCAACGCAGACCTGTTCATGCCCCGGGTCAGGCGCTTCAAGCCGGATGCCGTCACCAAAAGCGTCATTGAACTGACGAATGAGCGCTTTTCGGATCATTTCGGCGATCTGGAGCCCTTCGGCTTCGCGGTGACGCGCAAGGACGCGCTGAAGGCGCTCGACCATTTTGTCGAATGCGCCCTGCCCCTGTTCGGCGATTATCAGGATGCGATGCTTCAGGGGGAAAACTTTCTCTATCACTCGCTGTTGTCGTTTTACATCAACGCCGGGCTGATCGGCCCGCTCGAGGTCTGCCGCCGCGTCGCCGACGCCTATGACCGGGCAGACGCGCCCCTCAACGCGGCGGAGGGCTTCATCCGCCAGATCATCGGCTGGCGCGAATACATGCGCGGAATCTACTGGTTCCATGACGGCGACTATGTCCGGCAGAACGTCTTCGGTTGCGAGCGCGCGCTGCCGGACTTCTACTGGACCGCAGAGACCGACATGGCCTGCGTCAGGGCCGCCGTTACCCAGACCCGTGAGGAAGCCTACGCTCATCATATCCAGCGCCTGATGGTGACGGGAACGTTCGCCATGCTGGCGGGAATCGATCCGTACGAGGTCCACGAATGGTATCTCGGCGTCTACGCGGACGCCTATGAGTGGGTGGAGGCGCCAAACGTGATCGGCATGAGTCAGTATGCGGATGGCGGCGCCCTGGCCTCGAAGCCCTATGCGGCGAGCGGCGCCTATATCAACCGCATGTCGGATTACTGCAAGGGTTGCGCCTACAAGGTCTCGAAGAAGACCGAAGAGGACGCATGCCCCTTCAATGCTCTGTACTGGGATTTTCTCGCCCGCAACGCGCGCGCGCTGAAAGGCAACCCGCGCATGGCCCAGATGTACCGCACCTGGGAGCGGATGAAGCCGGATGTCAAGAAAGCCTATCGCGCACGGGCGCAGGGACTGCTCAAGCGTCTCGACGACGGGAAGCGCATCTAGGCCCCGCAAGCCGGCCCGGCCATAGCCCGGCGGCGCGCCCGGCCCTACAAAATCGCCAGCACCGCTTCGGGCGGGCGGCCAATCGCGGCCCTGTCGCCGTTGACGACAATCGGCCGCTCGATCAGGATCGGATTGTCCGCCATCGCCCTGAACAGCGCATCGGCGTCATCGACATCCTTCAGCCCCAGTTCCTTGTAGGGCGCTTCTTTGACCCGCATCATCTCGCGCGGCGCGGCGCCGAGCTTGCCGGCGATGGCTTTCAGCGCCGCCGCGCCGGGCGGGACCTCAAGATAGCGGACGATTTCCGGCTCGATCCCGCGGTCCTCGAGCAGCGCCAGGACCTGACGGGACTTCGAGCAACGCGGATTGTGATAAATGACAACGCCCACGGATAATCCGCCCCCCTACAGCGCCAAACGGTAGCCGCCGCTCTCCGTCAGCAGGATCGAGGCGTTGGACGGATCCGGCTCGATCTTCTGGCGCAGACGATAGACATGGGTTTCCAGCGTGTGCGTCGTCACGCCGGAATTGTACCCCCATACCTCGTCAAGAAGGATATCGCGCGTGACGGGCTTGCCGCCGGCGCGGTACAGAAACTTCAGGATCGACGTTTCCTTCTCCGTCAGCCGGATTTTCCTGTCTTCCGGGCTGACAAGCATCTTCACCGCAGGCCGGAACTCGTAAGGGCCGACCTTGAAGACAGCGTCCTCGCTCTGTTCGTGGCTGCGCAGATGCGCGCGGACCCGTGCGAGGAGCACGCCGAACTTGAACGGCTTGGCGACATAATCGTTCGCGCCCGCGTCGAGGCCAAGAATGGTGTCCGCTTCGCTGTCGGCGCCGGTCAACATGATGATCGGCGACTTGAACCCGTTCTTGCGCATCACCCGGCAGGCCTCTCGCCCATCCATGTCCGGCAGGCCCACATCCAGGAGCATCAGATCGATATGCGCCTCTTCCTTGGCGCGCTCGATCGCTTTCGCGGCGTTCTCCACCGGTTCGACGGCGAACTCGTCATGTACGCCGAATTGTTCAATCAGGGTGTCCCGCAACAGGTCGTCATCGTCGACCAGAAGAATTTTTTTCGCCCGCGTCATTCTCTAATCCATCTTTCTCTGAGTGATCGAGCAGCGTCTTAGCCGCAAACGGCCCCGAGATGAAAATCACAACAGCCACAACTTTTTGTTACGTAGCATGATCCGCCGCGCCGCCCTACCGCCTGACCGGGCGCGGGCCGAAGACGCCGGCGCCGATCCGCACATGGGTCGCGCCGAGCTGGGCGGCGATGGCGTAGTCCGCGCTCATGCCCATGCTGAGGACGCTCAACCCGCATGTTTTCGCGAGTTTGGCGAGCAAGGCGAAGTGGGGCGCCGGGTCGTCGTCGAGCGGGGGTATGCACATCAGGCCGTCAATGGAAAGCCCGTGCTCGCGGGCGCAGGCGGCGACGAACGCTTCCGCGTCCGCCGGGGCGATCCCCGCCTTCTGGGGCTCCTCGCCGGTGTTCACCTGCACCAGGAGACCCGGGGTCTTGCCCTGTTTGCGGATGGCGGCGGCGAGGGCGGCGGCGATCTTCGGCCGGTCCACGGTTTCGATGACGTCGAACAGGGCGACCGCGTCGCCGGCCTTGTTGGACTGCAAGGGGCCGATCAGCCTCAGCTCAAGGTCCGAGAACCGCTCGCGCAAATCCGGCCACTTGGCCGCCGCCTCCTGAACGCGGTTCTCGCCGAAGACGCGGTGGCCGGCCTCCAGGGCGGGCAGGATGCGCGCCGCGTCATGCTGCTTGGACACCGCGGTCACGGTCACGGAACCGGCGGGGCGCCCGGCCTCTTCAAGGGCGGCGTCGAGTTCGGCCTTGATCCGGGCGAGATTTTCGGCAGGGTCAGGACCGATGTCGGAAGGATCGCGGTCTTGAACGGGAAGGGTCATCAGGCACTCCGCATGCGGGCGGCGAGCCTAGCAGGCGCCGCAAAAGCGCTCAAACGCAAATCCGGGCTCGAGCCCGGCGCGGCGCTCTTCAGCCTGGCTTTCCTCACCGACCGCGCGCGCATTCCCAACCCCGACGCCGTCCTGCGCGCCTTGCCCGCGGGGTCGGCGGTGATCCTGCGTGATTACGACGCCCCGCGGCGGGCGCAAAGCGCCGCGCGGCTCGCGGCGCTCTGCCGATCGCGCGGACTTTTGTTCCTGGTCGGCGCCGACCCGGCGCTGGCTGTTCGCGTAGGGGCCAAAGGCGTTCACGCCCCAAGCTGGTTTCGAGATCAAAACCATATCCGGGAGACCCTCCCGCCGGGCATGATCCTGACCGCCGCCTGCCATGATGCGGCGGCGCTGCGCGCGGCCGCGGCCATGGGCGCGGACATGGCGTTTCTTTCTCCCGCCTTGCCCACGGCGAGCCATCCGGGCGAGGGCGCGCTTGGCGCCGACGCCTTCCGCCGGCTCGCCGCCGCGGCCCGCCTGCCGGTGCTGGCGCTGGGCGGCGTCAACGACCGCAGCGCCCGCCGCCTGGCCGGCCGGAACGTCGCCGGCCTGGGCGCCATCGGCGCTTTCGCGAATGACGGCGGTTAGGCGTCCTCGGCCTTTGTCCACACCGCCAGCCGGTTTCCCGCCGGATCATGGAAATGGAACCGGCGCCCGCCGGGAAAATCCTCGCGCTCGATCACGGTCCCGCCGGCGGCGGCGACGCGCGCCTCCGCCGCGTCAAGGTCATCCGCATAAAGAATGACAAGCGTGCTGCCGGGGACCGGCGCTTCGCCGCCGCGAAACCCGCCGGCGAGACCCGAGCCGGAAAAACTGGCGTAGCCGGGACCCCAATCCTCGAAAACCCAGCCGAACGCCTCGCTGTAAAATGTCTTTATAGCGGCGAGGTTTTCCGCGGCGAACTCAACATAGTCAATGTGATTATCGGTTTGCGTCATGGCCTATCCTTGAACAGTCATCCATTCGGGCGAGCCGGAAAGCATAAAGGAAAGGGGCGGCGCCGTGAAGCGTCGCCCCTTTCCTTATCCCCTCTAAGCATAGGCGCTTAGAATGCTAGAACCGGATCGAACTTTCGATCACAAGCGTGGCGGCTTCTTCAGGTCCGCCTACGGCTTCGGATTTCTCGGACTCGACATATTGCGCGGCGGCGCCGATCGAAATGCCGCGTCCGAGGATGTAGGACACGCCCGCCTGCGCGGTCTGCGTATCCTGGAACAGGGTGGGGTCGAGCGGGTTCGGCCCGATCACCGTGGCCTCCGACTGTCCGTACCCCAACATGAAGGCCCAGTCGCCGCCTTCATCGCCGGTCTGAAACGTCACGCCGGCGTCGAAGGCGAGATACCCGTCGTCTTCCAGCGAGGCGAGCCCCGCATTGGTGGTCTTGACCGACCCGCCAAGCGTGACGCCGCGATAGGCGAGGTTGAGACCGACCGAATAAGCTTCGTAGTCGTCATAAACGAGCGATGAGGCGATCGCGTCTTCGTCGGCCGTCACGTAACTGGCGCCGACGCCGAGAAACAGCCGGTCGGATCCGAACCCGATGCCTTTCTGATAGTAGAGCGCCGCCTCGAAAGCGTCGTCCCAGCGGGCGCTTTCCGTCAGCATGGTGCCGTCCGGCGTGATGATGAAGCCGGTTTCCGGCGCGCACAGGCGATCGCCGCATGTCTGAAGCGCCGGCGAATAGGAAACCCCGAACTGAAATCCGCCGAGAACGCCGCCCAGAAGATTGGCCGGCGGCATATAGCTGAACTTGGTGGAATAGCCGGTGAAGTCGTTCACTGTGTGGACGTCGTTGAGGCCGGTGAGATCCGTCTGCCAATCATTGACGTTCACGGCGCGGAAGATCGTCGGCGACGTCACCGCCAGCGCCCGCGCGACGCCATGGTCGCGCCCGACGATGATCTGGCCGAATCCGCCCTTTGCGTAGGCGTAGGCGCCCTGGAGATAGGCGTCGCTGGAGAGCGGCGCGACGCCGCGCGGTCCGCCGATCAGCAGGCTGGAAAACCGCCCGCCCGCGAATGTCTGGCGCGGCTGGTCCGCGTCGAGCCGCGCTTCGAGCACCGCCCCGATTTCGAGGCCGTTGTCAAAAAGGGTCGAGCCCTGCGCCGTGACGAGGGCGTTGACGTCCGCCTCGAGGTCGATCTCGTCGGCGTTTTCGCGGTCGACCCCGCCGATGACCGCGCTCACTTCACCCTTGACGTCGAATTCCACCGGATCGGCGGCATGGGCGGAACCCGCGCCGAATGCGCATCCCAAAACGCACAAAGCGCCGATGCTTGCGGCCATGGCCGCAATGCTGGCGCTTGCGTTATGTTCGCCGACCTGGGTCATCCGCCGGTCAGGGTCCTGCCTTTTTATCGCACCGCCTGTCGTTCCGCCCGCCGGAACGCCCGCGCCGCGACGCTTGTATCTCTCAACAGCATGTTTTCCGCAAGATGTTTGATCCCAGCGGATATTGCTGTTCTACGCAGCCGCCGGCCAAGGCCGGCGATCCCATCACCCCAACGCAACATCGCCCCGATACAAAACTGCCCCGATACGGCAGCGCTCCAAAACAGCAGCGCTCCAACGTCTTGCCGACTGTAACGCATTTCAGACTGTCGAGACGGCCTGGCCAATGCAACGGCCTGACCGGTATGACAGGTTAGACGCCAGATACGTGACAGCCATGTGACGCAGAATAGATATTGGCGCCCCTCGCCACGGCGTTCAAGCGCGCGCGGCGCGCCGCCATTGTCTAATTGCGCAGTTGTGGTAGGAAAGCCACGGGAGCGCGCTGTTTGCGCGTGATGGGCGTCAAGATTTGGATTACATCACTATGAAGCCGGAAACTGTTCGGACTTTCAAGCTGCTGGCTCTTTCCTTCGGCGCCGCGGCGGTGGCCGCGTGCGGCGGCGGGCGTTCCGGCAGCGACCGCAACGCAACCCTGGCGGAGTATTCCGGCGGCGCGGCGCAGGCGGCGACGGTGAACCGGTATCTCTGGTCAGCTTCCCTGGAAACCCTTGACTTTCTGCCGATTTTTTCCGCCGACCCGATCGCCGGGCTGATTATCACGGAATGGTACGTCAATCCGGAAGCGCCCAGCGAACGCCTCAAGACGAATGTCTATATTCTCGACAGCGCCCTGCGCGCCGACGCCCTGCGCGTTTCGGTGTTCCGCCAGGAGCGCGACGAGGCCGGCGAATGGATCGACGCGACGGTCAACCCCGCCACCGCCAGGGAAATCGAGAACGCGATTCTGACCCGCGCGCGCCAACTCCGGCTGAACGTCATCGAGTAGTCCCTTGTAACCGCTTGTGGGCAAGCGCCGTTAAGGATTAGGAATGCGAGCGGCCCGACGGCGCGGCCCGCCCATTGGCAATCCCTGTTTCCTGATCCCTATGACACGATACAACCCCAAAGAAGTCGAACCGAAATGGCAGCGCGCCTGGGACGCGGCGGAGACCTTCCGCACCCGCGCCGATGACGGCCGGGCGAACTACTACGTGCTGGAAATGTTCCCATACCCGTCAGGGCGCATTCACATCGGTCACGTGCGCAATTACGCCATGGGCGACGTCATTGCGCGGTACAAGAAAGCCTGCGGGTTCAACGTCCTGCATCCGATGGGATGGGACGCCTTCGGCATGCCGGCGGAAAACGCGGCGATGCAGACGAAATCGCACCCGGCCGCGTGGACCTACGCCAATATCGAAACCATGCGCGGCCAGCTTCAGCGCATGGGGCTGTCGATCGACTGGAGCCGCGAATTCGCCACCTGCGATCCGTCCTATTACCGCCACCAGCAGAAGATGTTCATCGACTTCTGGAAAAAGGGCTTCGCCTACCGCAAGGAAAGCAACGTCAACTGGGACCCGGTGGACCAGACCGTCCTTGCCAACGAACAGGTTATCGACGGGAAAGGATGGCGCTCGGGCGCCGCGGTCGAGCAGCGCAAGCTGACCCAGTGGTTTTTCAGGATTACGGACGCCGCCGAGGATCTTCTGGCGGCCCTTGACGACGGCCGGCTGAAAGGCTGGCCGGAGAATGTGCGCCTGATGCAGAAAAACTGGATCGGCAAGTCAAAAGGCTTGCAGATGAAGTTTCGTTTCGCTGCTGGAACGCAAATCCCGGCCGGGTTCGAAGACGGCCTTGAGATCTACACGACCAGGCCCGACACGCTCTTCGGCGCAAGTTTCTGCGCCGTCGCGCCGGACCATCCCCTCGCCGCCCACTTCGCCGACAGGGACCCGGCCGTCGCCGACTTCGTCGCGCGGTGCAAGACGATCGGCGCGTCCGAGGAAGCCATCGAGAAGGCGGAAAAAGAGGGCGTCCCCCTGCCGCTGCACGTGGCGCACCCGTTTGTCGACGGCAAGACGCTGCCGGTCTACATCGCCAATTTCATCCTCATGCAATACGGGACCGGCGCCATTTTCGGCTGCCCGGCCCATGATCAGCGCGATCTCGATTTCGTTCGAAAATACGGGCTTGAGGCGATCCCGGTGGTCCTGCCGGAAGGCGCCGACCCGGCCGCGTTCGAGATCGGCGACGAGGCCTATGTCGGGCCGGGAACGCTTTTCAACTCCGGCTTTCTCGACGGCCTTGGCGTGGAGGAGGGCATCGAGGCGGTCATCGCCAGGGTCGAGGAGATGGGGCAGGGGCGCGGCGCCACCCAGTTCCGCCTGCGCGACTGGGGCGTCTCGCGGCAGCGCTATTGGGGCTGCCCGATCCCGGCCATTCACTGCGAGACGTGCGGGGTCGTCCCCGTGCCGGAAAGCGACCTGCCGGTGACGCTGCCCGAGGAAGCGGATTTCTCCGTACCCGGCAACCCTCTCGATCGCCACCCCGACTGGAAAAACGTCAAGTGCCCGGCCTGCGGCGGAGACGCGCGGCGCGAAACCGACACCATGGACACGTTCGTCGATTCCTCGTGGTACTTCGCCCGCTTCGCCGCCCCTCGCGAGGACAGGCCGGTGGATCCGGCCGAAGCCGACCGATGGTTGCCGGTCGACCAGTATATCGGCGGCGTCGAGCACGCAATCCTGCACCTTCTTTATGCGCGCTATTTCACCCGCATGATGAAGTCATGCGGACATCTGTCCGTGGAGGAACCGTTCGCCGACCTGTTCACGCAGGGCATGGTGACGCACGCCACCTACCGCGACGAGGACGGCGCCTGGCTGCTCCCCGAGGAAGTGATCGTCGAGGACGGCGGCGCGAAGCGCGCCGACAACGGCAAGCCCGTTGCGGTCGGCCCCATCGAAAAAATGTCGAAATCGAAAAAGAACGTCGTCTCGCCGGAGGAGATCGCCGACACCTACGGCGCCGATGCGGCGCGCTGGTTCATGCTGTCGGATTCCCCGCCGGAGCGCGACGTGGAATGGACCGCCAACGGCGTCGAGGGCGCCTGGAAGCTGGTGGGCCGCATCTGGGACGCGGTCGAGCCGGCGCGCGGCGTCCTGAAAGACGTCGACCTCAACCGGGCGCCGGATGCTGCGGATACGGACAAAGCGCTGCGCCAGGCGACCCACGCGGCGATTGCCAGCGTAACGGACGATATCGAGCAGTTCCGCTTCAACAAGGCGATCGCGCGGCTTTACGAGTTCCTCAACACGCTGCGCAAGGAAACGGGCGCCGGCGCATGGGCGCGCGCTGAGGCCTTGTCCGCGTTGACGCGGCTGATCGCGCCGTTCACGCCGCACCTCGCCGAGGAATGCTGGGAGACGCTGGGCGGCGCCGGTCTCGTCTGCGAGGCGCCATGGCCGGCGGCCGAGGAAACCCTGCTGGCGCGGGATGTGGTCGTCCTCGGCGTCCAGATCAACGGCAAGCGCCGGGCGGAGCTTGAAACCCGGGCCGGCGACGACCGGGAGGCGGTGGAAAAGGCGGCCTTGTCCCTGGAGGCGGTTCAGCGCCATATTGACGGCAAGACCGTGCGCAAGGTGGTCGTCGTGCCGGGGCGCATCGTCAATATCGTGGCGACCTAGCTACCCTGTGTCGCCGGAACAACGGGCCGCCCGCTCATGACCCTGAAACCGTTCGCCGCCGCCGTCGCCTTGCTCGCTCCGGCCCTGACCGGATGCGGCTTCAAGCCCATTTACGCAACGCCCGTCGCCAGCGCAGAAGGCGGCGCGGAAGACAGCGCGGGCGCGGCCATCAGCCACGCCATCGCCGTCCGGCAGGTCTCCGCGCCGGAAACCGTCGCCCCCTATCTCAACGACGCTCTCGATCGCCGCCTGCCGCTGCGCCAGGGGCAAAGCCCGCGCTATGAACTTTATGTCCAGGCGCGCGAGCGCGCCGAACGCCTCGCCGTGCAGATCGACGCGACGGTGACGCGCTTCAACTATCGCCTGATCGGCAAGTATACGCTGGTCGATCTGCAAACAGGCAAGCGCATCAGCGGCGGCGCCGACGCCATCGCGTCCTACAATATCGTAACCTCGCAATACTCGACCCTGTTCGCCGAGCGCACGGCGCAGGAAAAGGCCGCCCAGCTTCTCGCGGCGAATATCGAGCGCGACCTGCTGATCCAGTTCTCGGCGCCGGAAACGCCCGCCCCGGCGGAAGACAGCCGGCCGGTCGAAATCGACGACGAAACCAACCTGATCGTCGACGCCGTCAGCGACGACGACCCGTTCGACGCGCCGGCCCCCGTCATTATCGCGCCCGAGCTGCCGGAATAATGGTTGCGCTCAAGGGCCGCGCCATCAAGGAGTTTCTCGCCAACCGGCAGGAGGCGATCGCGGCCGTGCTGATCTATGGACCCGACGGCGGGCTTGTGCGCGAACGCGGCGATGCGCTCGCCCGCTCGCTGGTCGCCGATTTCAAGGACCCTTTCAACTATATCGAACTGACCGATGCGGATCTGAAAGAGGAGCCCGGCCGGCTCGGCGACGAGATCACGGCCCTTTCCTTCGCGGGGGGAGAGCGCATCGTTCGCCTGCGGACGAATGGGGACGCGGCGGCGAAACCCGCCGAACGGCTCATTGCCGGCCTTGACGGCGGCCATCTCAAACCGAACGGTCTCGTCCTGATCGAGGCCGGCGAGCTTACACCGCGATCGAAACTGCGCAAGACGTTCGAAGGCGCGCGGCGCGCGGCGGCGCTGCCCTGCTACGCCGACGCGCCGGCGGACGTGCGCGCCATGGCCGTGGAAGCGGCGAAGGCGGAGGATTTGCGCTTTGACGATGACGCGCTCGATCTCGCCGTCGCCGTCCTTGGCGAGGACCGGGGGATCAGCCGCGCCGAAATCGACAAGCTCATCCTCTACAAGGGGCCGAAAGCCCTGCGCGCGGGCCCCGGCACGATCGCCCTCGAGGACGTGCGCGCCTCGCTGGTGGATGGGCTCGGCGACGCGCTGGACGACATCGCCGCCGCCTGCGCCGACGGCGCAACCGGACGGCTCTCCAGGGCGCTGCAGAAAGCCGACGCCGCCGGCGCCAGTCCGATCGGCCTGTTGCGGGCGCTGCAACGGGCGTTCTCCAGGCTGCGCGCGGCGCAATCCTTCATCGACGGCGGCGACACCGCGGCGAGCGCCATGAAAAAACTGAAACCGCCGGTTTTTTTCGCCGAACAGCGCGCCTTCGAACAGCGCCTGTACAAATGGCGCCAGGGCGCCAAGCTCGACATGGCGGTTCGTATGCTGATCGATGCGGAACTGGACGCCAAATCGGCGGCCGCGCCGCAACGCGAGATCGTCGAACGCGCGGCCCTGCGCCTGTCGCTGATGGCCGACCGCTAGGATCGCGGATCAGTCAAGGCTGATGGATGAGGGCCGCAGGATGAAGGACGGCTCGCCGGGCCGTTCAGCGCGCGGGACCTCGCTCCGGCGGCGCCCCTTCCATTCGGACCGCGATGGGTACCGCGGCGAGCGACATCGCTGCGGCGGCGGCGAGCGCGAGCCCGAAACCGTCTGCGAAGGAGGCGAGCCCCGCCGCGAGCGCAACCCCGACAAGTTGCGCGATCCGGCTCGCCGCGTTGTTCATGCCCGAGGCGAGGCCCTCGTCGTCGGCGTCGACGCTGGACATGACCGACGCCGTCAGCGGGGTGACGATCAGCGCAAAGGACAAGCCGAGCAGGGTCATCGGCGCCGCGATGCTGAGGAGGAACCCCGCCTCACGCAGCGCCAGCATGGCCGCATAGGCGAGCGCGGCGCCGCAAGCGCCGGCGATCAGCAGGCGGCGCGGGCCGGCCCTGTCGGCGAGGCCGCCGAACACGCCGGACAGAAACCCGACGCACAGCGTGAAGGGCAGGAAGGCGAGACCCACGGCGACGGCGGAAAGCCCGCGCCCGTCCGCAAGCTCGAACGGCAGAACGAAAAACATGATCGACAGGCCCCCATAGAGCCACAGGGTCGCAAGGTTCAGCCCCGTAAACGTCCGGTTCCGGTAAAGCCGCAGCGGCGTCATCGGGTGGTCGCTGCGCCGCTCCCAAAGCCAGAAACCGACGAGCAGGACAAGGCCGGCCATCCCCGCAAGCCCCGCAAGCAACGCCGCGCCGCCGCCGGCCGACGCTTCCGCCGGCGCCTCGACAGGCGTCGCAAGGCCGCCCTCGCCGGGTCCGATCGCCGACAGGGACCAGGCGATAGCGGCAAGGGCGGCGGCCAGGAGCCCGGCGCCGGGCAGGTCGAAACGGCGCGGCGAGGGATAATCGCGCAGCCGGGCGGCCAGCAACAAGCCGACCGCGAGCATGGCGACGGGCGGGTTGATCCAGAAGATCCATTCCCAACCCGGATTTTCCGTAAGCCAACCGCCCAGCACCGGGCCGCCGGCCGTCGTCAGTGCGGAGGCTGACGCCCACGCCCCGATGGCGCGGTTGCGCGCGGATTTCGGATACACCGCGCCGATCAGGGCAAGGCTGGACGGGGCGACGATGGCGGCGGCGAGCCCCTGGACAAAGCGGGCGATGACAAGCGTCTCGACCGTCGGCGCCAAAGCGCAGGCCGCCGACGCGCCGGCGAAACCCGCACAGCCGATCATCAGTATGCGTGATTTCCCGTAAATGTCCGCGAGAGCGCCGCCGACGAGAACGAACGACGCCAGCGCCAGCATGTAGCCGTTCATCACCCATTGCACGGCGCCGAGATTGGCCCCGAAATCGTTGCGCAGGGCGGGCAGCGCGACTGTCAGCGCCGACCCGTCGATAAACGCCATCGACGAGGCGAGGATGCAGCCCGCCAGGGCAAGCCGCCGCTGCGCCGGGGTATAGACGCGTTTCAGCGCCTCCGGGCAGGGCTGCGCGTCGATGACCCCTTTGCTGCAGGGGTCGAGATGCGCGGCCCCCGCGCTCATGCTAAACGCCGGCGCCCATCAGGCGGCGGCAGACATCGTCAAGCTGGTCAAGGGTGAGATATTTGATGGTCACGGTCCCGGCGCCCTTCCTCGAATGGTCGATCTCGACTTCGAGCCCGAGAATGGACGCCAGTTCGCGCTCGGCCGCGCGGGTGTCCGCGTCTTTCGGGCCGCCGGCCCGGGACGTCGACGCCGCGCCGGCGCCTTTGCCGTCGCTCTTGTCTTCCCCGGCGGACGCGCCCGGCCCGGCGCCGTTGGCCGCGCTTTTGACATAGGCCTCCGTCTCGCGCACCGACCAGTCGCCCGCGATCAGCCGGGCGCAGGCCGCGTCCGGGTCCGGCGCGCCGAGAAGGGCGCGGGCGTGACCCATGGTGATCGTCCCGGCGGCCAGCGCCTCGCGCGCCCTGTCCGGAAGATTGACAAGCCGCATGATGTTGGCGACGTGGCTGCGGGATTTGCCGACGGCCCGGGCGATCTCTTCCTGGGTCCGGCCATAAGCGTCGGCGAGCCGATGATAGGCTTGCGCTTCTTCAAGCGGGCTCAGGTCCACGCGCTGCACGTTTTCGATTAGCGCGATCTCGGCGGTTTCCTCATCCGTCAGTTCACGGATGACAACGGCGACCTTATGCAGTTGCGCCTGTTGCGCCGCGCGCCAGCGCCGTTCGCCGGCCACGATCTCGTAGCGGTCGCGCCCGCGGGGCCGCACCAGGATCGGCTGAAGCAGGCCCCGCGCCTTGATCGATTCGGCAAGCTCCCCGATGGCGTCTTCGGCGAATACCCGGCGCGGCTGGTCCGGGTTCGGCGCAAGATGCTCGATCGGAAGTTCCCGTCTCGGTCCCGGTCCGGACGCCGGCGGCTCGTCCTCGACCGCACGGGCGACCGGCGCGTCGCCGAGAAGCGCGTCGAGACCGCGCCCGAGGCCCTTGCCCAATCCTTTTTTCTTGTTCGCTGCTGTAGCCATCTCTGTTTTCCGCCTTTACGCCGCCTTGTCGCGCGCGCGTTCGCGCTGGATCACTTCCGAGGCAAGCTGAATATACGCCTGGCTGCCCGAACATTTGAGGTCGTAAAGCAAGGCCGGCTTGCCGTGGCTCGGCGCTTCGGAAATGCGCACATTGCGCGGAATCACCGTGCGGTAGACCTTGTCCTGCAAATGGGCGCGCACGTCTTCCTCGACCTGCACGGTCAGATTGTTGCGCCGGTCATGCATGGTGAGAACGACGCCCTGCAATTCCAGCCGCGGATTGATCCGGGAACGAACCGTTTCGATCGTGCGCAGGATCTGGCTCAGCCCCTCAAGGGCGAAAAATTCGCACTGCAAGGGGATCATCACCGCATGGGCCGCGGCGAGCGCGTTTAAAGTCAGTAGGCTGAGGGATGGCGGGCAATCGATGATCACATAGCTCGCTTCGGCGCCGCTCTGCGTCTCGCGATATTCCTCGATCGCCTCGGCGAGGCGGAAATGGCGCCGCTCGGCGTCGATCAGCTCGATCTCCGCGCCAGCGAGGTCGACGCCCGCCGGGGCGAGCATCAGGCCCGGAATATCCGTCTCGACGACCGCCGCTTCGAGCCGGTACTCGCCGGTCAGAACGTCATAGGTGGTCACGTCCCGCGCCTGGGCGCCGACGCCGAGGCCGGTCGACGCATTACCCTGCGGGTCGAGATCGATCAGGAGCACCCGCTCGCCCACCGCGGCGAGCGCCGTCGACAGGTTGATCGCGGTCGTCGTCTTGCCCACCCCGCCTTTCTGGTTGGCGATTGCGAGGCAGGGCGGCGCCGTCGGCGCGGGCGGCGCCCCGGTTCGGGCGCTGGACGGATCGGGAGCGTCAGGCATAAGCGATGGCGACATGGCGGTTGGCCGGGGACGGCTCAGGTCAGCGGGCGGAGACCGGCGATCTCCAGCAAGGTCGCGTCAGGACTGGTCAGACTCGGGTGACGCTTGACATCCATATGCCAAGATTTAGCCGCCTCGGTCAATTCAGCCTCTACATCCTGCCCTTTCAGCAACAGCGCGCGCGTGTTTTTTCCTTGAATTCCATGTACATAGCCCAGAAGCTGATCAAGCCGGGCAAGAGCGCGCGCAGTCACGACGTCCGGCGGTGCGGCGAGCGTCGTCGATTCGATTCGCGCCGGTATGACCTCAAGATTGGCGAGGCCCATGGCGTCGCCCGCCGCGCGCAGAAAGGCCGCTTTCTTCCCCGTCGATTCGATCAGCGTAACGCGGACGTTCTTTTCCGCCAGCATCGCCGCAAGGACGAGGCCGGGAAACCCCCCGCCGGACCCGATATCGGCCAAGCGCCGCGCATGCGCCGGCACATGCGGCGCAATCTGGGCGGAGTCGAGGTAATGACGCGACCAGCGCGTCTCCAGCGTGGACCGGGCGACAAGATTGTGGCGCGCGCTCCACTCCGTCAGCACACGGTCCATTTCCATGAGCCGGTTGAGCGTTTCACGTGAAACATTCGCCGCCGCAGCGAAGTCCTCGGGCGTCATGAAGCGACCCTTGCGGCGTTCTTTTTCACCCACGCCAGGACGAGCGCCAGGGCGGCGGGGGTGACGCCCTCGATCCGGCTGGCCTGGCCGAGGGTCGCCGGGCGCGCCTCGATCAGCTTCTGGCGCACTTCGTTGGAAAGCCCCTTGATGGCGGCGTAATCGAGATCCGGGGGCAGGGACCGGGCCTCGTCCTTTTTGAAAGCGACAATATCCGCCTCCTGACGATGCAGATAGCCGGCATAAAGCGCGTCGAACTCAAGCTGTTCGCGAACCGCCGGCGCCATCTCCCGCAGCCGCGGCCAGATGCGGGCGAGGTCCTCAACGCCGACCGCCGGCAGGGCGAGAAGATCGATCACCGACCGCCGCCGCCCGTCCCGGTTCAGCGTCAGCCCGTGACGCGCGGCCTCGTTCGGCGTCAGCGTCGTCGCATTCGCCCAGTCGCGCGCCTCGTTCAGGGCGGCCTGTTTCACGTGAAACGCCGACGCGCGTTCCGGCCCGACAATGCCGGCCGCGACGCCCAACGGCGTCAGGCGCTGGTCCGCGTTATCCGCCCGCAGGGTCAGGCGATACTCCGCGCGGCTGGTGAACATCCGATAGGGTTCCGTCACGCCGTGGGTGATGAGGTCGTCGACAAGAACCCCGATATAGGCTTCGGCGCGGTCCAGCACGAAAGGAGCCCCGCCGCCGGCCTTGCGGGCGGCGTTGACCCCGGCCATCAGCCCTTGCGCCGCCGCCTCCTCATAGCCCGTGGTCCCGTTGATCTGACCGGCCAGGAAAAGACCGGGCAGGGCCTTTGTCTCCAGGCTCGCCGTCAGCGAACGCGGGTCCACATAATCATACTCGATGGCGTAGCCGAAGCGGATCACCGATGCGCGCTCCAGACCGGGGATGGTCTTAAGAAACGCGGCCTGCACATCCTCGGGCAGGGACGTCGATATGCCGTTCGGATACACCGTGTGATCGTCAAGACCTTCGGGTTCGAGGAAAATCTGGTGGCTGTCGCGCTCGGCGAAGCGGACCACCTTATCCTCGATGGACGGACAATAACGCGGCCCCCGCCCGGAAACGCCACCGCCATAAACAGCCGACTTGCCGATATTCGTCTCGATAATGCGGTGGGTCTCGGCCGTGGTCGCGGTGACGCCGCAGGCTATCTGGGGCACGGTGATGCGGTCGGTCAAAAATGAAAACGGGACCGGCGCATCGTCCGCCGGCTGCATCGCCAGCCCGTCCCAGTCGATCGTTCGCCCGTCGAGACGCGCCGGGGTGCCGGTTTTGAGCCTGCCCATGGCGAGGCCAAGCCCGTAAAGGCGATCCGAAAGACCCATCGCCGGCGCCTCGACGCCGCCCCAACTATTGTCCGCAGCGGCGGCGTCAGGGCGGGACGTGGCGCGCCCCGCCGGGATGCGCCGGTCGCCGATGTGGATGACCCCTTTCAAAAAGGTGCCCGTGGTGAGCACCACCGCCGGGGCGCGCGCTTGCGCCCCATCGCCGGCGATCACCCCCGCAACGGTTCCACGTGAAACAATGAGGTCCTCGATGGCCATTTCGGCGATGTCGAGATTGTCGATTTCCGAAAGGGCGCTCTGCATGGCCTCGCGATAGAGCTTGCGGTCGGCCTGCGCTCGGGGGCCCCGGACCGCCGGCCCCTTGGACCGGTTCAGCATCCGGAACTGGATGCCGGCCCGATCAATGATACGGCCCATAAGCCCGTCCAGCGCATCAACCTCGCGCACCAGATGGCCCTTGCCCAATCCCCCGATGGCCGGGTTGCAGGACATTTCTCCGATCGTGTCCTGGCGATGGGTGGCGAGGAGGGTTCGCGCGCCGGCGCGCGCCGCCGCCGCCGCCGCCTCGCAGCCCGCATGCCCGCCGCCGATAACAATAACGTCGTAACTGCTATTCGTCATAATACCTGCTTGCGCCGACCATATAGGGGCGAAAGGGCGAAACTGCATCTCTTTTCGCCGTGTTTCACGTGAAACGCCCGCCGGTCGGAAAAGCGCCCCTCAAAAGACCGACCGTCATGAGCTTAAGAATTCGTAACCGGCGCCGCTTCGCCTTGTCTCTGGCGCCGGTTCTGCAGCGCGCCTTTCTTCAGGGGGAGCCGATTACCATGGGGATGCGCCATGACAAAGCTGCAGAACGAGCTGGCGGCGGCAGAGAGTTCCAGTTCGGTTCGGGAAACGGCGCTCGACGCGCTGGAGCGGCGCGCAACGCGCCGCGCACTGCTCAACAGACTTCGGGAAAAAATCCGGAATGACGAGCGTGAAGCGGCGAGGCTCGACATTCGGGGCAGGCACGACGACGCCGAGGCGCTGCTGAAGACGGCCCGCCGACGGAAAAACATGCTCCGCAAGGATTCCGACGAAGATTTGTAAGCCCCGCTACTTTCTAAGCCCCGCTACCGGGCGTTACTTGCCGATGCAAAAGCTGGAAAAAATTTCGCCCAACACGTCCTCAACGCCGACGGCCCCGGTAACGCCGCCAAGCGCCCTCGCGGCCAGACGGGCGTCCTCCGCCGCCAGCTCGGGGGACGCAGCCAGCGCTTCTTCGGCGCGGATGAGGGCGGCGATCGCCCTTTCCACCGCCTGTGCATGTCGTGCGCGCGTGAGCAAGGGTTCCGCGCCTGTTCCACGTGAAACTTTCGCCTTCAGGAAGTCGACCAGCGCGTCTATACCGGCGCCGGTCGTTGAGGACAGGCTCAACACAGCGATGTCTTCCCCAAGAGGCGTGTTCGGCGTGGCCGCAGAGCGGTCCGCCCGCGTCCAGATCAGCGCATCCCCGGGCCGGAGACGCGCCAGCGTTTCACGTGAAACAACCGCTGCGCCGGGATCGAGAACGCCGAGCCTGACGTCAGCCTGTTCCGCATAGGCGCGGGCGCGTCGCATGCCCTCCCGCTCGATCGCATCCTCGGTCTCGTCGCGCAGACCGGCCGTATCCGCGACGACGGCCACGACGCCGCAGAGATCGAGGCGCGTTTCGATGATATCCCGGGTCGTCCCGGCGACATCGGAAACGATGGCGACGTCCGAGCCGGCGAGGGCGTTCACCAGGGAGGATTTCCCTGCATTGGGCGGGCCGAGCACGGCGACGGAAAGCCCCTCGCGGATCGTCTGCGCCTGCGCCGACGCGGCGAGGTATGACTCCAGTTCCCGGCGAAGGGCGGTCATCTCCGGTCCCGCTCGCGCCGCAACCGCCGCGGGCACGTCGCCTTCGTCGGGGAAATCGATATCCGCCTCAAGCGGCGCCATGATGGCCAGAAGGCGTCGCCGCCAGCCCTCCGCCGCTTCCGACAGACGGCCGCCAAGCTGACCCAAAGCCTGCTTCCTTTGAAGGGTTGTTTCGGAGTCGATAAGATCGGCAAGCGCCTCGACCTGGGTGAGATCGAGCTTATCGTTGCGAAGCGCGCGCAAGGTGAATTCTCCCGCTTCGGCGGGCCGCGCGCCGAGGCGGGCAAGCGCATCGTAAAGGGCGATTTCCACCGCGCGGGACCCGTGGAGATGAAACTCCGCCACGTCCTCGCCGGTGAAGCTTGCCGGTCCCTCGAAAAGTATGACCAGCCCCTGATCGATGATCGAGCCATCCGCCGGATCGCGCAATTTCGTTACCGCCGCCTCTCGGGGGCGCGGGTTCTTGCCGACGAGGGTTCCGGCGACGCTAAGGGCCGCCGGGCCGGAAATGCGGTAGACCGCAACGCCGGCCTTGCCCGCTCCGGAAGCGCGCGCGTAAATCGTATCCGCGTCCGCCGGGGCTGCGGACGCCAGGTCAGCGCCCATGGCTGGCTCCAGCGTGTTCCCCGCGCGGCGCCGGGGGCAGTCCTGTCTGCGCGCCAGCCAAGAGGCTATTTCTTTTTCGCCGGGCCGGATCCGGCCATGCCGGCGCCCATCAGGTTCTGAAACGCCTCGAACCCCTTGCCGCTCATGGCGAACCATTGCTCCACGAACCGCTCAGGGTCCGCGAGGGTGTCGATATTCTCCTTCGCGCGCCGGGTCATTTCCTGCACGATCATCTCGTTCATCGGGTCGAGATCGGGCATGCCGAAAAAAGTGCGCGCTTCCTGGGGGGTGCAGTCAATATTGATCGTCAGCTTCATGGGGCGCTCCCGCCTTGCGGTTTTCCGGCATATAAGCCTTTGCCGCGATAAAGACCACCGCCATCGAAGCGCCTGGCCCGCCCCGGGCTAGCGCCATGCAACGCACCCGACAATAAAATGGCGCAACGAAAGCGCTTCCTGTTGCATTGCGCAGGGCCATGGGCATGCTGCGGGCATGAAAATAAAAGCTGTGTTTCTCGACGAGATTGGGGGCGGCCCCGAAACGCTGACCATGCGCGATCATGAACTGGACCCCCCCGGTCCCGGCGCCATATGCGTGCGCCATCGCGCCATCGGATTGAATTTCATCGACATTTATCAACGCCGGGGGCTTTATCCCATCGCGCCGCCCGCGATCCTCGGCTCCGAAGCGGCGGGCGTGGTCGAAGCCGTGGGCGAGGGCGTGCGCGACTTCGCTGTCGGGGATCGGGTCGCGTATATCGCCGCCGCCGGCGGTTATGCGCAGGCGGCCAACGTGCCCGCCGGCGCCGCGGCGAAAATTCCCGACGCCGTCACGGATGAAGACGCCGCCGCCCTGTTCCTGAAGGGGCTTACGGTGGAGATGCTGGTGCGCCAGGTGCACGCGCTTGCGGCGGAGGACGCCTGTCTTGTCTATGCCGCCGCGGGCGGCGTCGGCACGCTTCTTTGTCAGTGGGCGAACCATATCGGCGCGCGGGTGATCGGCGTCGTCGGACGCGAGGACAAGGCCGCGCTCGCCAGGGAAAGCGGCGCCGCCGACGTGATCGTCAGGACCGGCGCCGATTCAATATCGGCGAAGGTTCGCCAGCTAACCGACGGGGCGGGGGTCAACATCGTCTACGACTCAGTCGGCGCCGAGACCTTCGAAGCCTCGCTCGATTCCCTTGCGATGCGCGGTCACATGGTCAGTTATGGCAACGCTTCCGGACCGGCGCCGGCGATCGCGCCGCTTGATCTTGCCCGCCGGGGCTCGCTGACTCTCACCCGTCCGACGCTGTTTCATTACGCCACGCCCGATCGGCTCCCGGCCATGGCCGAAGCCCTGTTTTCCATGGTCGCCGAAGGCGCCGTCAAGGCCCGCGTCGGCCAGCGCTTCGCGCTCGCCGACGCCGCCGAAGCGCATCGCCGCCTGGAAAGCGGGGAGACGAGCGGCGGCGTCATACTGACGCCCTAACGCCAGTTTTACAGGGGATGTTCATGACCGCACTGCGACGGACCTCGCAACGAAGCTGGGCCTGGGCCGGCCTTTTGCTGCTTGCCGCGGCTTGCGCTGACGAAGGGAGAGGCGAGCGCGCGGGCGGCGGCCATGCGGGCGGATACGCAGGAATGGGCGCCGGCGCAGACGGCGGCTGGACGCTGACGCCGGGCGGCGATCTCAACGGGTTTTTCGATTGTCTGGAGGCGGAAGGCGTCACGCTCGTTTCCGCCCATCGCGGCGGACCGTCGCCCGGCTATCCAGAAAACGCGCTGGAGACCATGGCCGCCATGCTCGCCCGGGCGCCGGTCATCATGGAAGCCGATGTGGCCGCATCCGCCGACGGCGTCCATTACCTGATGCACGACGCGACGCTTGAGCGCACAACCGACGGCATGGGCGCCGTGGACGCGCTGAGCTGGGACGAGATTTCCGCACTCCGCCTTAAGGACAATGACGGCGCGCTGACGAGGTTTTCGCCGACCCGCTTCGACGACGCCCTGGCCTGGGCGAAGACGCGCACAATCCTGCAAATCGACTTCAAGCCTTCGGCCGACTTCGAAGCGATCGCGATGGAAATTCGCCGTCAGGGGGCGGAGCATCGAGTGATCCTGATCGCCTATTCCATCCCTGCGGCGCAAAAGCTGCACCGGCTGTTGCCCGACGCCATGATATCGCTCGGCCTCAGTTCTCAATCGGAGATCAACCGCGCCGTGGCGAAAGGATTGCCGGCCGACCGCCTTCTCGGGTTCACCGGAACGGAAGCCCCCCGCCCGCGATTGTTCAGCATCTTGAATGATCGCGGCGTGGAGGTGATTTTCGGGACGCTGGGCCGGGAGAGTTCCATCGATACCGAAATCGCCAGAAGCGGCGAGGAGGCCCGTTACGCCTCTATCGCCGCGCAAGGCGTGGACATTATCGCCTCGGACCGGCCGGCCGAAGCGCATGCCGCCCTTGTTGCGGCGAACCGGGCTCCGCGCATCGGGATTTGCGGCGTCGACCGCGGATAAAGCGCGTTGCGTTCAGGACGCCAGTCGCACCGGATACGGATGAAACGGTGCGCATAAATCGATATGGATAGGAGTGGAGGCCGGCGATATTCGGCTACAGCAGCGTTCCGATCAGCGCCGCCGTCAGGCAAACAGCGGCCGCGCCGAGCAGAAGGCGCACCACCTCCCCCGCGCCCAGTTGGCGCAGGAAATAGGAAACCGACGCCAACAACAAGGCGAGGCTGATAAAGCCGATTGCCGCCGCTACCGAAAACATGTGCATGCAGCTCCTTCTGAAACTGGCGAATACAAACGATCCGGGTGCGTTGTTGTCGCCAACGCCGCCCGACTTGCCTGCTGATCCGGAATGGGATGTGCTATAGCCAACGCTGGTGTCGGTTTTGCGACAAGAGGCGGTTAGGGGGCGGGTATTGTGGAAAAGTCTTCACGCCAACGGCGTTCCGAGCGTTGTCCCAAGCCGCCAGCGGTCCGTTGCGGCGGCGCGTTAAGGCGCGCGTTTCAGGCGGATCTTTCAAGCGCGGGGGGATGAAAAGGGCGGCGTCGGGCGGGGGCGCATCAGGGTGATTTTCCACCCCTTGCCCGGATCGGCGCGGCCCGTTTCATACGCATTGATAAGCCGCAGACAGACGACCGCCCCCAGCGCCGCGAACAGGACGCCGCCGAGCGCATGGCCGATCAGAACGCCGGGCGCGCCGGCGAGGGCGCCGCCGACAAAAGCGAACGGCGCGGCGCCGACGGTGTTGCGTCCCCAGTTGAGCATCGTCGACCAGACCGGCCGGTTGAGATTGTTGAAGCTCGCATTCGCCACGAACAGAACGCCGTTGAAAAAGAACAGCGGCGTAATCACCACGGCGAACCAGAACACCAGGGTCGCGCCAAGGTCGCGCAGACCGAAAGTCTCGACGATCGACCCCTGCAAGGCGACCAGGACGATCCAGACAAGGACGGTGTAGCCGGCGGTGAACTGAAGCGCGCGCATCAGGGCCGTCCGCACGCGGCTGAAATTCCCGGCCCCGAAATTCTGGCCGATAATCGGGCCGACCGCGCCGGACAGGGCGAAAATGACGCAAAAGGCAAGGGGCGTCAGCCGGCCGATGACGGAATATCCCGCCATCGCCGCGTCCCCGTAAGGCGCGATCGCGCGGGTGACGATGAAATTGCCGACCGGGGTGGCGACATTAGTGAGGATCGCCGGCGCGGCGATGGCGAAGATCGGCGCAAGATCACGGCGCAAGGCGTTGCCGTCGAAAGGCGCGAAACCGCCATAGTGTTTGATCACCGGATAGAGCGCCGCGCCGGCCATGGCGAAGCGGGCGGCGGCGGAGGCATAGGCGGCGCCGTCGAGGCCGAGCGCGGGCATGAAAAACAGCCCGAAGATAAGGATCGGATCGAGGACCGCGTTGACGAGGCCGGCGGCGAGGGTGGCGTTCATTGCGCGGCGGGCGTCCCCATGAGCGCGCAGGAGCCCTGAGGAAACCATCGCCAGGACCATCACCGGCAGGGTGGGCGTGACAATGCGCAGGTAACTGACGGCGAAATCCTTTGTCTCCCCGACAGCGCCCAGGGCGCTCAGGAACTGCGGCGCGAAAGCCCATGTCGCCGCCCCCAGCGCGGCGCCGATAACGAGGCCGACCGCGATCACGCTGGTTGCAATCCGCCGCGCTTCCTCGGGCTCCCCCCGGCCAATCCGCTGCGCCGCGAGAGCGCCCATGGCGATCATCAGCCCGATGGTCGCGGACATGTTGAAAAAGAGGATCGTGCCGGCGAACCCGACCGCGGCGGCGAGCGCAGCCTCGCCAAGCAGCGAAATGAAAAACAGGTCGACGAAATCGACGATGAAGATGGACAACAGCCCGACGCTGGCCGACAGGGACATGACGACCACATGCCGCATCAGCGGCCCGTGGAGGAATTTCGCGGTATTGGCCGGCGCCCTGTCCGCCGCGGTCTTGTCCACTACAGCCTGATCGACCGCAGCCTTGCCCGGTTCTGGTTCGTCTGCTGCGGTCAAGGACGCCTCTGGGTCTGGATGCTGAAGGATGAAAAGATCCGGACCCCTGGCGGTTTTCCGGAAATTCTTCCGTAGATGTGATCTCCGGTGAGAACCAATACAAGGCCGGAGAGAAGGCCGGAAGGGTTTGCGCGTTCACGAAAAATTCAACGGCAGGCCCGGTCGTCCGAACTCCGCGGCCGCAGCAGGAAGGAATCCGAAAGGATCAGGCCTGCACCTCGCAGGCCCGCTTCCACGCATCACGCGCGGTCGCCCGCTTGAAGTAAGCATTCGTTTTTTCGTCGAGAAGACCGCCGTTGCGCGTGACCTTGATCAGGAAGAGAGGATAGACCAGCGAGATGTCGGCGATGGAAAACGCATCAAGAATGTACCCGTCTTCGCCGAGATGCTGCTCGATGAAGTTGAGGCAGTTTTTAACTTCTTTTTCGGCCCAGGCTTTCAGCGGCGGACTGCGTTGTTCCTCCGGCAGGAGCGCGGTTTGCGCAATCAGCATGTTGACGTAGCCGCCCATGCCCGCCTCGCCGAAATGCAGCCATTGCAGGTACTCGCCATAGCGGGCGTCTTGCGGATCGCGGGTCAACCGTCCGTCTGCGTATTTATTGGCGATATATTCCGTGATGGCCACGGATTCCACCAAACGCTGATCGCCGTCAAAGAAGACCGGCGCCTTGCCGAGGGGATTGATGCGCCGGTAATCCTCGGTTTTCAACTGGCTGAGGTCGAAAGGACGAGCGTCGATTTGCGCATCGACCCCAAGCTCGTAAAGCGCCCACAGGACTCGCAGCGACCGGCTCTGGGGGAAATGGATCAGTTTCAGGGACATGGACGTCACCTCGCTTCATGGCGTGCGCCAGAACATAACATAACGGAAAAACCGCGCATCCCTTTTCAACAGTTCCCGTCAACGGCTCTCGACCCCGATGCGCCGGACATCGTCAGGTATTCATGGAGTCGAAGAAATCCTTGTTTGACTTTGTCTGACGCAGCTTGTCGATCAGGAACTCGATCGCGTCGGAGACGCCCATGGGCGAGAGAATGCGCCGCAGCACGAACACTTTCGACATATCGCCCTTGGCGGTGATCAGGTCTTCCTTGCGGGTGCCCGACTTGGCGATGTCGATCGCCGGATAAACCCGCTTGTCCGCAACCTTCCGGTCAAGGACAATTTCGGAGTTGCCGGTGCCCTTGAACTCTTCGAAAATCACTTCGTCCATTTTCGATCCCGTGTCGATCAGGGCGGTGGCGATAATCGTCAGGGAACCGCCTTCCTCGATGTTTCGGGCGGCGCCGAAAAACCGCTTCGGCCGTTGCAGCGCGTTGGCGTCGACGCCGCCGGTCAGGACTTTCCCGGACGACGGCACGACGGTGTTGTAAGCGCGGCCGAGACGGGTGATCGAATCCAGGAGGATGACCACGTCGCGCCCGTGTTCCACAAGGCGCTTGGCTTTCTCAATCACCATCTCGGCGACCTGAACGTGACGGGTCGCAGGTTCGTCGAAGGTGGAGGAAATCACCTCGCCCTTCACCGACCGCTGCATGTCGGTCACTTCCTCGGGCCGCTCGTCGATCAGGAGAACGATCAGGTAGCATTCCGGATGATTGTCGGCGATGGAGTGCGCGATGTTCTGGAGCAGGACGGTTTTCCCCGTACGCGGCGGCGCCACGATCAGCGCCCGCTGCCCCTTTCCAAGGGGCGCCACGAGATCAATCACCCGGGCCGAAAGATCCTTTTTGTCCTTCGGATCTTCCGTCTCCATCTGGATGCGTTCATCCGGGTAAAGCGGCGTCAGATTGTCGAAGTGAACCTTGTGCCGGGCCTTCTCCGGCTCCTCGAAATTAATCGATCCGACTTTCAGCAGGGCGAAGTAGCGTTCGCCGTCCTTCGGACTGCGGATCTCGCCGATCACCGTGTCCCCGGTGCGCAAGGCGAACCGCCGGATCTGGCTTGGGCTCACATAGATGTCATCGGGCCCGGCGAGATAGTTCGCTTCCGGCGAGCGAAGGAAGCCGAATCCGTCGGGCAGCACTTCCAGCACGCCGCCGCCGGCGATTTCCACATCGTGATCCGCCAGTTCCTTTAGGATGGCGAACATCATATCCTGCTTGCGCATGGTGGAGGCGTTTTCAACCTCCAGATCCTCTGCGAACGCGAGCAGTTCCGCCGGCGTTTTGGCTTTCAACTCATCGAGAGTCATTCTTTCAGGCAGCATGCAATCCTCAATCGGAAACGATCCCGCCTTCGCAGCGGGGACGCTATTAAAACAATGAAAAAGCTAGAGCGCTGCGTGTGCGGACGCGCGCTGAACGAGGTGAGTTGGCAATAGATATAGATGCTGTCATGACGGCGTCAATGGACATGACGACGCCGGAGCGCTCGCAACCGGCGTCTAAAACGGTTTCACCACAGCAAGGAAGACGACCGCGATCAGCAGAATGAACGGCGCCTCGTTGACAATGCGCCAGAATTTTTCGCTGCGCGGACGCTCGCCCGCGGCGAATTTCCGGGCGCTCGCGGCGTAAAACCCATGGATGGCGGAAATCGCGACGACGCTCGCCAGCTTGACGTGAAACCACCCGGAGGAGAGCGTCGCCGGCGCGGCGTAGAGCATGGAAAGGCCCAGAACCCAGACGATCGCCACCGAGGGGTTCATGATGCCTTTCAGGAGCCGACGCTCCATTTTCACGAACATCGCTTCCGCCTCGCCGCCCTTTTCCGCCTGATGATGGTAAACGAACAGCCGCGGCAAATACATCATCCCGGCCATCCATGCGATGATCGCGATGATGTGGAGAGCTTTGATCCAGAGATAAATTCCGGCGAGAAAGTCGGCCATCAACGGTCCTGGCGTATGAACTCGATCAAGGCCGCCACATGCGCCGGCGGCGTGTCCGGGGTCAACCCGTGGCCGAGGTTGAATATATAGGGAACGTCATGGAACAGCTTGAGGTAGGTTTCGGCCTCCCGCTCCATGGCGCGCCCGCCGGCCACCACCAGCATCGGATCGAGCCCGCCCTGCACCGTCTTCAGCGGACTGATGTTGCTCCGCGCCCAGGAAGGGTCCATGGCGTAGTCGATGCCGATTGCGTCGCAATGCTTCACCGCGGCGTATTCGCCCGCCTTTTCCCCGACCCCTTTCGGAAACAGGATCACGGGGGCGTTCGGCCGCGCGGTCTTGATGCTCCGCGCGATCCGCTCCAGGGGCCGCACCGAGACCGCGTCCAGCACCGGCCAAGGCAGGCCGCCGGCCCAGCTGTCGAAAAGCTGAACCGCGTCGGCGCCGGCGTCGATCTGCGCGATGAGATAGTCGATGGTCTTGTCGGTCAGGATGTCGATCAGTTCGGTGATGAACGAACCGGCCTTGTAATAATGCTCGCGAAGGCTGGAAGGATCCTTCAGCGACCGGCCCGCCAGCATGTAGGTGGCCACGGTCCACGGGGCGCCGGCAAAGCCGATCAGCGCCTTGTCCGGGCTCAACCCCGCTCTCGTCAGACGCACCGTTTCAAACACCGGGGCGAGGATGTCAACAACGTCTCGATCTCGGAATGATTTAAGCGTTTCCGGCGTTACGACCGGCTCCAGGCGCGGCCCGTGCCCTTCCGCGAACCACAGCTTCTGGCCCAGCGCATGAGGGATGAGGAGGATATCCGCGAACAGGATCGCCGCATCGAGATCATATCGCCGGATCGGTTGCAGAGTCACTTCGCTCGCCAGCTCGGGATTATAGCACAGGTCCAGAAAGGAACCCGCCTGTGCCCGCACTTCCCGGTATTCCGGCAGATATCGCCCGGCCTGCCGCATGAGCCAGATCGGCGGTATGGCCGAAGGCTCTCCCGCCAGGCTGCGAAGCAGTTTCGGTGTGTCGCTCATGTGGCCTCTACAGTTCCGTTTACTTTCTATAAAGGATTCTTAAGAAAGGATTAATTTAAAGAGTCATACCGGATCTCGGGGAAAAACGCCCCCATGCCGGTCATCCCCTTGCGGCGCGTATGATTTACACGAATTTTTACCAAGGGAAACATCCATTCACATGACTGGTGAAAAACGTGAAATCGCCCTTGTCCGACGGGTGGCGGCGTCAGGAAAACCAGCGGAAAAGGATTTCGTCCCCGAAGGCGGGCGCCGCGGAATGGCCGGTCATACCGGAAAGAGTTTTCAGATCCCCATGGGCGCCGGGCCGGCATGAATCTCCGGCCTTTGCGCAGGGGAAAACCGCTGGCCGCAGTTGCGGCTTGTTTTCCCCTCATTTCCCAAGCGATAGTCCTACGCCATGAACCGTGAATCAGATCCGTCGCAGGGCGCCTCGCCGTCCCGGAAAAAGCGTGATCCCATCGCCAGCTTTTTCCATGTTCACCTTGTCTCCGATTCGACTGGGGAAACGCTGAACGCCATGTTGAAGGCCACTGCGTCGCAATTCGCGGCGGCCAAACCGCTGGAGCATATCTACGCGCTTATCCGTTCGCGCGTTCAGATGGAGCGAACCCTGGCGGAGATAGAAGCCTCGCCCGGCCTTGTTCTTTACACCGTGATCAATCCGGAATTGCGCCGGCTCCTGGAGATCCGTTGCAGCGAGTTGCAGACCCCTGCCATTTCGGTGCTCGACCCCCTGCGCAACGCCTTCACGGATTATCTCGGGCTGCAACAGAGCCTGAAGACCGGCGCGCAGTATCAGCTCGACGATGATTATTTCAAGCGCATCGCCGCGCTCGACTATACCCTGTCCCATGATGACGGTCAGATGACGTGGGATCTGGAAAGCGCCGACGTGGTGCTGGTGGGCGTCAGTCGAACGTCGAAAACCCCGACCTGCATGTACCTCGCCAATCGCGGCGTGAAGGCGGCGAATGTGCCGCTTGTCCCCACTTCGCCCCCGCCGGACATACTCTTCTCCTTGCGTAACCCGCTGATCGTCGGCCTGGTCGCCTCACCCGAAAGGCTGGCGCAGATCCGCAAGAGCCGTCTCGGCGGGCTGAATGTGGACGGGCAGGTGGAGGAGTATTCCGATATTGATCTCATTCGCGAGGAAGTGCTCCGCGCCCGGCGTCTCTACGCCAGGAACAAATGGCCGGTGATTGACGTGACGCGAAGGTCCGTGGAAGAAACCGCCGCGGCCATCCTCACCAAACTGTCATCGCGGAAAAACCAGTGACGTCCCGTACCATCATTCTCGCCTCCGGCAGCGCCATTCGCGCCGACATCCTGCGCAATGCGGGACTGAGCTTTGAAATCATGCGTCCCGATGTCGATGAAGACATTATCAAGCAGCGCTGTTTCGAAGAAGGGCTCGACCTTGAGGCGACGGCCCTGGCGCTTGCCGAAGCGAAGTCTCTCGCCGTCGCCGTCGGCGAGACGACGGTCGGCGAAGACGATCTTGTGATCGGTTCCGATCAGATCCTCGAATTCGAAGGCCGGCCTTTCGACAAGCCCAAGTCCATGGCGGAGGCGCGCGCGCGTCTTCTCGACATGGCGGGCAAGCCGCACACGCTGATCAACGCGGTTGCGGTTTCCCGCGGCCGGAATCTCCGCTGGCGTCATATCGACCGCCCGCGCCTTATGATGCGCTCCTTCACGGCCGGACAGATCGACGCCTATCTCGACGCCGCGGGCCCGGACATTCTCAACAGCGTCGGCGCCTACCAGGTTGAAAAGCTCGGCGCACGGTTGTTCGAACGCATAGACGGCGATCATTACGCCGTGCTCGGCCTTTCTCTTTATCCCCTTCTTGAGTTCCTGCGCCAGGAAGGGGCGCTTGCGTTCTGATGGCGGGCGAGGCTTCCGAGACTTCAGGCAATAACGCGCCCATCCTCGCCGGCGTCGTCGGCCATCCCGTGACCCATTCCCTGTCGCCGCTGATCCATACATTCTGGGCTCGCCGCGCGGCGATCGACGGGTATTATGTTCCGGTGGCGGCGCCCCCGTCATATGAAGCGTTCGCGTCCGTCGTCGACGGCCTTCGCCGCGTCGGTTTCGCCGGCGTCAACGTAACCTTGCCGCATAAGGAAAATGCGTTCCGTTACGCCGGCGCGTCTACCGATCGGGCCCGCGCGGCCGCCGCCGCCAACATGCTCACCTTTGACGGCGATACGGTCCATGCTGATAATTCCGACATTCCGGGTTTTGCGTCCGCGCTTGCGTCGGTGCTGGAAGAAGGCGAGGATCTTGGCAAGGCGCTGGTTCTCGGCGCCGGCGGGGCGGCGCGGGCGATCGTTCTCGCCCTGAAAGACGCCGGTTGCCGCCGCATCGCGATCGCCAACCGCACCCGGCGCAAGGCCGAAGCCCTCGCTCAGGCGCTTGGGGCGGACGATGTGGTCGACTGGGGGGCGCGATCCGCCGCCTTGTCGCGAAGCGTGGTCCTGGTCAACACAACTTCCCTCGGCATGGCGGGCCAGCCGCCGCTCGACATCGACCTGTCCGCCATGCCCGCCGGCGGCGTTGTCGCCGATATCGTTTACACCCCGTTGAAAACGCCTCTTTTGCGCCAGGCGGCCGGCGCGGCGCTGCGCACGGTCGACGGGCTCGCCATGCTGATGCACCAGGCGGCGCCCGGCTTTCAGCAATGGTTCCACGGGTCGGCGAGCGTCGATGAGGAATTACGCCAGGTCCTGATCAATGAGCTGGAGCGGCGGGCCGCGCCATGAAAACCGTTGGCCTTACCGGTTCGATTGGCATGGGAAAATCCACGGTGGCAAGGATGTTCGCGGATCTGGGCGCGGTCTTGTGGGACGCCGACGACGCGGTGCATCGCCTTTACGCCGCCGGCGGCGCGGCGGTCGCGCCCGTCAGGAAAGCGTTTCCGGACGCCGTTCCCGGCGACGCGGTGGATCGCGAACGCCTGGGCGCGCTGGTGCTCAATGATCCCGACGCCCTGCGCGCGCTTGAGGCGATCGTGCATCCCCTTGTCGCAAGCGATCGCGCGGATCTTGTCGCCGCCGCGGCTCGCGATGGCGCGCCGATGCTTGTTCTGGACATTCCCCTGCTTTTCGAGACGGGCCAGCAGGACGCTTTCGACGCCGTCGTCGTTGTCAGCGCGCCGGAGGCGGTGCAGCGCCGCCGCGTTCTGGCGCGGCCGGGAATGACGCAGGAAAAACTGGATGCAATCCTGGCGCGCCAGACGCCGGACGCGGAAAAGCGCGCGCGGGCCGATTACGTCATTCCTACAGACACATCGCTTGACAAAACGCGTGCCGCCGTGCGCAGCGTTTACCGGCGAATACTGGGCCGCGAAGACAGCAGGTGAAGCGCTGCGCCGCCGCGCGCGCATCGCTGGAGCGGCCCCGGAAATCGTCGCCCCGGAAATCGTTGCTTCAGGCGTCTTTCATCAGCTTACGCAGGAAGGCGCCGTAGCGCTTGGCGGCGTCCCGGGCGGACGGCTCGTCGTAAAATTGCGGATGTTCGCTGACAAGGGTTGCATCGTCGAAGATGTGATCCGCATCGGGATAAATAACGAGATCCGTCGGCGAGCCTTCGTTCTTCTGCCTGGTGAAGAAATCGATGCATGGCTGCGCCTCGACGATGGAATCGCGCCCGGCCACGAACGCCAGCACCGGCGTTTCCTCGGTCCAGCGGCGCAGGCGGGAAAGCGCGCCGGGCCCGCAATGGGGGTAGAACAGGATTGCTCCGTCCACATCCGGCCGCGCCAGGACGTCGTCGGCAAGGTTCGCCGGACGGGCGCGCGTCATGTCCATGGTGAGAAAATCCATCACCGTCCAGGCGCCGTGGGACCAGCCGGCGAGGATAAGCCGGCCTGCGTCCAAGCGCGGGTCGTTTTCGATATAGGAAATCGCGGCAAGCACGTCGCCGGCGCGCTCCTGTCCCAGAAGGGCTTTTCCCTTGCAAACGGTCTCAAGCGATTCCTCGTAGGAAATCTCCCGCGCGCGGTTGCTGTCGACCAGCACCGCGGCGTAGCCGGCGTCGTTGGCGCGACGCGCCCAGGTCTCGTTGAATTGCTGCCGCAACCCGGCGCAGCCGTGAAACTGGATGACCGTGGGGAAGGGTCCCTCGCCTCGTTCCGGTGTCAAGACCGTGATGTGGTCCTCCAGAAAAGCGAGGTGTTCCGTGAGCGTTGTTTTCTCCGTCCGCCATGCGGATGCTTTCAGAAGGATAGGCTCGATCTTCCAGGCGGCGAAGCCGGCGAGCAGAAGAAAAACGGCGATTCCGACAATCCAGCGCATGATGCGGCAACTTACAGGAGACCGCGCCCATGCGCGAGATCTTTCAGCGATTCCGCCGGCCGGGCGCCGAAATGGCTGATCACCTCACTCGCCGCGAGGGAGCCGATGGCGCCCGCCCGCGCCAGGTCGTAATCGCGCGCGAGCCCGAACAGGAGGCCGGCCGCATAGGCGTCGCCCGCCCCGGTTGTGTCTTCCAGGCGCTCCGGCGGGACGGCGGAGACTTCGATGGCGTCTCCCTCCCGCGGGATCAGGATCGAGCCTTTTTCCGAACGCGTCACCGCCGTCAGCGGGGCCATCTTGCGGGCTTTTTCGGCGATGGCCGAAAGATCCTGCGTCTGGAACAGGGCCTGCGCTTCCTGTTCGTTGGCCAGGAGAATATCCACATGCTGGGAGATGAAATCGTTGAGGGCGTCGAACTGGCGCTCGACGCAGCCGGCGTCCGACAGGGTCAGCGCGGTGCGCCTGCCCGCCGCGTCCGCCGCCGCGCATGCCTTGATAAAGGCTTCCCGCGCGACAGGCTGCTCGAACAGGTAGCCTTCGAAAAAGGTGATCGCCGCGCGGGTGATCTGTTCCGGATCGATGTCGTCTGGCGAGACCAGGCCGGCGGCGCCCAGATAGGTGGTCATGGAGCGCTGCGCGTCAGGCGTGACATTGATCAGGCAACGTCCGGTCGCCGGTCCCTCCTGCAAGGCCCCTGTTTCGAACTCAACCCCCATCGCCTTCAGATCGTGGCGAAAGATCTCGCCCAGGGCGTCGTTCGCGACCTTGCCGACAAAGCCGGCCTTTCCGCCCAGCGACGCGAGGCAGGCGATGCTGTTCGCCGCGGAACCGCCGGAAATCTCGACCCCCGCCGCCATGGCGCCGTAGATCGCCGACGCCCGGTCCTCGTCGATCAGGATCATGCCGCCCTTGGGGATGTCGTGCGTATCGAGAAACGCATCCTCGGCCTTGGCCAGAACGTCTACGATGGCGTTGCCGACGCCGATGACGTCGAGTTCGTGGTGCGACATTGAAAATCCCCGTTGGCGAGCTGAAAACCTCAGCGCTTATAGGGAGATGACCGGGCAGGCGCAACCGAACGCCCGGCGCGACCCGCCGCGCGGCGCCGGTGGACGATCGGTCCCGCGCCGGCCGGCATGCGGACAGGCGTGCAGATTGTCATCTCGACTCGATTGCGCTTCGGGGTCCCCGGCGGTTACGGTTCCGTTGCGTCGCGGGCGCCCGCTGCGACATTCGCTTCAACTTGTCATTCAGCCACTGAAGAAGGTTTCGCGTGATCGCCGCCTGTTTACGAAACACCGCCAGCTCGCCGCTTGCGCATGGCGCCGCCCGCATCGTTCCCGTCCTCGCCGCTGTTGGCGCCGTTTCCTGCGCGGGCGGGCCCTCGGCGCCGGACACCGCCGGCGCGCCGCCGCCTGTCCAGGTCGCGCCGGCTTATGAGCGCAGGGACATACTGGGCGCCGACGGCGAAGCGGTCGACGCCCTGCTGGGCGCGCCGGCTCTCGTCCGGCGTGAAGGCGCGGGGGAGTTTCGCCGCTACGCCCTTCGCGCCTGCTCGCTGATCGTTATTCTTTACCCGGATGAAAACGCCGGGCTGGTGGCGAAGCATGTGGAGGCGACGGCGCTGCATGCCGGGGACGGCAAGCCGGATCTCGATGCATGTCTTGCCGGCGGATGACCGGCGCGTCAGGAGGGCGGCGCGGCGGGTTCCCGGGCCGGTTCCGGGGCGGGGCTTTCCCGCGTGAACTTGCGTTCCGAGAACCGTAGGAAAAACAACAGGATCAGCGCCGGCACGCCGATCGCCGCGGTCATCGCGAAGAACCAGGCGAAGCCGATCGCCTCCACCGCGAAGCCTGAAAAACCGCCGACGAACTTCCCCGGCAGGGCGTAAAACGAGCTGAACAGGGCGTATTGGGTCGCGGTGAACGCCGTGTTGGTAAGCTGTGACATGTAGGCGATCAGGATCGTTCCCGCTGCGCCATAGGCGATGTTGTCGGTGATGACGGCGAGGGCGAGATTGCCGGCCGAGACGTCGGCGAGCGCCAGCCAGCTATAGATCAGGTTCGTCGCCGATTGCGACACCACCCCGAACAGCAGGCACTGTTTGATGTCCAGGCGGGCCACCATCAGCCCGCCGAGGAACACCCCGCCAAGAGTGGCGAACAGTCCGGCCCCGGAGCGGATCGCCCCGATGGTCGTCTTGTCGTAGCCGAGATCGATGTAAAGCGGGCCGGTCATGTAGCCCATGACGAAATCCGGGATGCGGAACAAGGCGATGAACAACAGGATCACCATGGCGTGCACGCCGTAACGGCTGAAAAAGTCCCGGAACGGACCAATGACCGAACGCGACACCGTCTCGGCGAAATTCGCCCGGGGCGGCGGCTCGTAGCGCCGAACCTCGACCTTTGGCGCGAACAGGGATGTGGCAAGGCCGACGCCCATCAACAGGGCCATGAACTGATACGCCGCCGACCAGTTGACGGTGTCGGCGACGATCAGCGCGCCGGCGCCGGCGACCATGATCGCCACTCTGTATCCGTACTGATACATTGCGGCCATGACCCCCTGCTCGGCGTCGTTCGCCGCCTCGATCCGCCAGGCGTCGATGGCGATATCCTGCGTCGCGGCGGCGAAGGCCATGGCGACGGCAACGGCCGCGACGTAATAAAGGTTGCGTTGCGGATCGGCGAAGGACATCGCGACCAGGGTCGCGGCGACGCCGATCTGCGCCGCGGCCATCCACGCGCGCCGGCGCCCGACATATTTCTCCAGCACCGGGATCGGCGTGCGATCCACCGCCGGCGCCCACACGAACTTGAAGCTGAACGCCAGGCCGGTCCACGCGAACAGGCCGATTTCGCCCTTGTCAACGCCCGCCTCCGCCAGCCACAGCGAAAGATTCTGGTAGATCATGTAAAACGGCAGCCCGGCGGAAAACCCGAGCAGCAACATGATCAGGGCCCGGGGCTTCAGGTAATCGCCGAGCGATTGCGCGAGCGTGGCGGACGGGGGATGTTGGGGTTTCCCGGCGTCAGACATGGGCGCGCCTTTTCTGCGCGCGGGGCGCGTTTCGGATCGCCGCCGGCGCCGGTCGGGCGGCTTTAGCGGCAGGGAGACAACAGCAGGACATGACCCCCGCTTTAAGCGTGTTTTTCGACCGAATAAAGGCGCGCCCGCTCCGGGCCGCGATCTAGGACGCTTCGCTGAACCGGCTTTGCGCCTCGCCCCACTTCGTCACCATCGCGGTCAGCGCTTCGGGTTCGAAAGGTTTGCACAGGAAGTCGTCCATGCCGGCGGCGATGCATCTCTGCCGGTCCGAGGCCATGGCGTTGGCGGTTAGCGCAACCACCGGCGCGCGGGCGGCGCGTCCGCCCATCTCGCGCAAGCGGCGCGTCGCTTCCAGGCCGTCCACGCCCGGCATGTGCATGTCCATCAGGATGAGGTCGAAATCTTCCCGCGCGACCGCTTCGAGCGCTTCCGCCCCGTCACGGGCGAGGCGCACCTCATGTCCGTCCCGGCGGATGATGGTGCTGGCGAGGACGGCGTTGATCTGATTATCCTCGGCGAGCAGCACCCGGTAGGTCCGCTTCGACGCGTCGCCGGTTTTCGCCTCGCCGCCCGCCGCCGGTTTTTCCCGCGGCGCTTCGACGAGCAGCGTGCGCAGGGAAGTCTGGCGTACGGGCTTGATCAGATAGCCGTCGAAACCCGACTTGCGCAGGTCGTTGAGGCGCCCGCGCTCAAGCGGCGGGATCAGGATAAAAGACCGTGTGCTGAGCGCCGTCAGCGAGGCGAGGTCGCGGTCGCCGAGCGCGCTGTCATAAAGCAGAACGGCGACGGCGTCCCGGCGCAGCACGGCCTCGGCCTCCTGCGCCGTTGTAACGCGGATGACCGTGGAGAACCCGCCGCTGCCAAGCTGCAACTCAAGGCTGCGCCCCAGCACCCGATTGGCGGTCGCAATGACGATGGGTGCTGAAAGCAGGTCCTCGGGCGCGTCCCGGCATTCCTCCTGCGCCGGGCTCCCTGCGTCACAGGCGAAAACGACGTCGAAGGAAAAAGCGCTGCCTTCGCCTTCCGCGCTTTGCAGCGTGATGTCGCTGTCCATGGCGCGGACGAGCTTTCGCGCAATCGTCAGTCCGAGCCCCGTTCCCTCGCGGTTGCGCGACGCGCTGGCGTCGGCCTGGGCGAATTCCTCGAAGATGACGTTCTGCATGTGATCGGGAACGCCGACGCCGGTGTCGCGCACGACAAAGGAAAGGCGGGCCTCATGCGCGCTGCGGCTGGCGACGCGCAATTCGATGGACACGCCGCCCGCATCGGTGAATTTGACGCCGTTGCCGGCCAGATTGATCAGCACCTGGCGCAAGCGCCCCTCATCGCCATAGAGCCGGGCGGGCGTGCCCGGATCGATATAGGAGACGATCTCAACGCCCTTGTCGGCGGCCTTGGGCGAGAGCAGTTCCGCGACGCCTTGAATGAGGGCGCTCGGGTTGAAGGCGGACGTTTCAAGCGTCAGCTTGCCGGCGTCGATCTTGGAATAGTCGAGCAGATCATTGATCAGCGCCAGGAGCGCCGCGCCTGATTCGCGCACCGATTCCGCATAGGCGCGCTGGTTCGGCTCAAGCTCGGTCTGGAGCAGCAGCCCCGTCATGCCGAGAATGCCGTTCAGCGGCGTGCGCATCTCGTGGCTCATGGTGGCGAGGAGCCGCATTTTCGGATCCTCGTGGTCTTCAAGAATCGCCGGCTCGTCGCCGGCGGTTTCCGCCCGCCCGTTCTCGCGAGCGATGCCGTCCCTGCGCGCAATATCGTCATTTCGGGAATTATCGTTTCCTGCGGCCGCGCCGAGGTAAAGCCGCTCGCCGCTTTCCAGAAGCGTCTCCGTCCAGTCGATAACCACATGCTGCGCGCCCGCCCGCGCCTGCGTGCTGTAGCGGGCCGGCAGCCCGGTCTTGGCGATTTCGCCGCCGGGCGCGAACGACCGTCCGAGCCATGCTTCCGGGGCCGCGCCGAAAAAGCTGGCGAAACTGCGCGAGACAAACCGGATGGCGCCGTGAGCGTCGCACAGGACGATCAGCTCCCGGTCGCGGGAAACACGGCGTGAGGCGGCGTCTGCGTGCTGTTCCGTCCCGTGGCCGTATCTTTCATTCGCATTCGCGCGGAGCATGTTGCCGACGCCTTTCCCTCAAACACAACGATAAGTTCCGCGACCTTGCGCTCACGGTTTTGAGAAAGCGTTGAAAGGATTGGTTAACGCCGTCCTATGAAGGTCTCCCCGCTGTGGCGGCGAGGGGTCCGATTCGAGGCGGCCCGGCGCCCGGCGGCTCGGTTCCGGATAGGTCGGCCCTGACCGGCGAGGCGGTCGAGGGAGAGCCGTCGCGGCGGCGATAGGAAACCGCCTCGGCGATATGGCGCCGCCGCACGCCGCCGCCCCCGTCGAGGTCCGCAAGCGTGCGGGCGACGCGCAAGATGCGCATATAGGCCCGCGCCGAAAGGCCCATCGCCTCGGTCGCCCGGGCAAGAAGGGCCGCTCCCTCGGGATCGGGGGCCGCAATCCTGGCGAGCGCCGCATCCTCAAGGGCGGCGTTGACCCGACCGCCGCGGTCGATCTGGATCGTTCGGGCCGCGGCGACGCGGGTCGCCACGGCGGCGGTGGTTTCGCCGCTCGCCGGCGCGCCGAGATCGGCCGGCGTCACCGCCGGCAGCGTGACGGACAGGTCCATGCGGTCCAGCAGCGGGCCGGAAATGCGCCCCTGGTAGACTTCTTCGCAATTCGGTCCGCGCCCGCAGGCGCGCCCGCTCGCCCGGCCATAGCCGCATCGGCAGGGATTCATGGCTGCGACAAGCTGGAAACGGGCCGGGTATCGGACGTGGAAATTCGCCCGCGCAATCAGCACGTCGCCGGTTTCCATCGGCTGTCGGAGGCTGTCCAGCACCGACGCGGAAAATTCAGGCAGCTCGTCGAGAAAAAGAACGCCGCGATGGCTGAGCGAGGCTTCTCCGGGTTTGGCGCGCACGCCGCCGCCGATCATCGCCGCCATGGAGGCGGAGTGGTGCGGCGCGCGAAACGGCCGCGCCCGCGTCAGGCGACCGTCCTCCAGCAGCCCGGCAAGGGACTGCACCATCGAGATTTCGAGCATTTCCGCCGGCTCCAGCGGCGGCAAAAGCCCCGGCAGGCGGGCGGCGAGCATGGACTTGCCCGCCCCCGGCGGGCCGATCATAAGCAGGTTATGCCCCCCGGCGGCGGCGATTTCGAGAGCGCGCTTTGCGGTTTCCTGCCCCCTTACGTCAATCAGGTCCGGCGCGGCGCCGGGTCCTTCCAGCGCCCCCGGCGCCGCCGGGGACAACGTCTGGACGCCCTTGAAATGGTTCGCCAGCTGGATGAGGGACCTGGGCGCGAGCACCGGCGCGTCGCCCCCCGCCCAGGCCGCTTCCGGACCGCAGGCTTCGGGGCAGATCAGGCCCAGGCCCATGGCGTTGGCGGCGACGGCGGCGGGAAGCGCGCCCGCAACCGGCGCGATGGAGCCGTCGAGCGCCAGCTCGCCCATCACCGCGTAGCCTTCCGCTGCGTCATGGGGCGCGGCGCCCATTTCCATCAGCAGTCCCAGGGCGATGGCGAGATCGAAATGGCTTCCTTCCTTGGGGAGATCCGCCGGGGCGAGATTCACCGTGACGCGTTTGGCCGGGAGGCCGAGGCCGACGGCGCTGAGCGCGGCGCGGACCCTTTCTCTCGCCTCCGAAACGGCCTTGTCGGGCAAACCCACAATGGTGAACGGATTAGACCCGTTGGTGAGCTGAACCTGGACGTCGACGGGCCGTGCATCGACGCCGTGAAAGGCGAAAGTCGTGATTTTGGCGACCATGGCGCGCCCCCCTGCTCTCTTTACCGGTCCTGACGATTATGCACGGGAAAAAGAACAATACAAGAACATTTGAACTCGTCCCTTGTCCTCTTCATCTGCGGGCCCGGTTTTATTGCAGATCGTTAAGTTCGCGGGGCCATTGGCGGGCGACGCGGCGGCGGCTAAACAGCGAAGGTTCGCAGATAGTGCAGATAGTAAACAGCCTTTATTTTTTGCCGCCGACCCAAGGTCGCGTAGTTTCGACGCGACTGGCGCGCGGCCGATGCAAGGGGGAATTTGGCGCGGCCCGCCCCGGCCTGTTAGCGTCCGATCGGAGGCCGGCGGCAACCGGCGGAGCGCCCGGCGAGATGATGACGCATATTTCGGTTCTTTATGCTGAGGAAGACGAGGCCCTCGCCGAGCGGATTGCGGCGGCGCTTGCGCGCGCGGGCTATGACGCCCGGCCCGCTTCGGAAGCGCTGGCGCCGGGTCCGGTTCTCGTGCTGTGGACCCGCCGTTCCGCCGCGTCGCCGCGGATCGTCCGCCTCGCCAGGTCGGCCATGGCCGCCGGCGCCCTGATCCCGGTGAAGGTCGCCGGCGCGGCGCCGGGTCCTGAGTTCGCCGCGCTGGCGCCGGCCGACCTCAGCGGATGGACCGGCGACGACGACGACCCGCGCTGGCGTTTCGTTATCGAGGAGGCGGCGCTGATCGCCGCCCGCCGCCGGCTTGGCGACGGCGATGTCTGGGACGGGGCGCCGGCGGAAGCGCCGCCATCCCCGTCTCAGCAAGGCCCGTCGCCGCCCGCCGGTGCGCCGTACGCGTCCCGCGGCGCCGACGACGAAGCCGTCGGCTTCCATTTCGATCCGCCGCCCCGGCGCGCCGCCTTTCGCCTGTCTCACCTCGCCTACATCACCGCCGGGGTTCTGATCGGCGCGACCGGCTTCGCCCTGATTACCGCGCCGACGGCTTTTTCGCCCGGAGACCTGCTGCGGGCGTTCGCACCCGAAGAGCGAAAGGCGCCGCAGGAGACCGCCCGCACCGCCGCGACCTCGCCCGGAAGCCCTTCTCAGAATCCGGTCCAAGAAACGCCCCAGGACCGGCCTGAGAACCGTCCTGAACCCTCGCCGAACCCGGCGATCCTCGGCGCGGTCGCCGCGGGCGTCCCGGCCTCAGACGACGCACCGGCCCGGTCCGGAACCGATCCGGACATCCCGCCGCCCCTGCGCGATGTGGAGCCGATCGCCGTCGCCCCGGCGCCCAAATCGGCGGCGCCCAAATCGGCAGCGCCCAAGCCGGCGCCGCAGGCCGAACCCGCGGCCGTCGTCGGCGAGGAAACGCCGCATACGGATGGCCAAAGCGCCAGGGCGGGCGCCGGGTCTGACCTGGAGGCTGGCTTCGGGACTGGCTTAGGAACGGGCGGCGGCTATCTGCGCGACTGCGTTTCCTGTCCCGACATGGCGATCGTTCCCGCCGGGCGGTTTCTCATGGGATCGCCGCCGGGGGAGCGGGCGCGCCATGAAACCGAAGGGCCGCTCGCCATGGTCGACATCGTCGGCGGTTTCGCCATGGCCGTGCGCGAGACCACCATGGCGCAATGGGACGCCTGCGTCGCCGACGGCGGCTGCCGCGGCTACACGCCGCCGGCCCATGGCTGGGGGCGCGGCGACCAGCCTGTCGTCAGCGTTTCTTTCGAGGACGCGCAGCGCTACGCCGACTGGCTGTCGCGCAAGACCGGGCGCGATTATCGCCTGCCCAGCGAGGCGGAATGGGAATACGCCGCGCGCGCCGGCGCGTCGGGTCCGTTTTCCTTCGGCGCAAGTCTGACCCCGGCGCGCGCGAACTACAACGCGGCCTACGCCTATGGCGGGCCCGTCGGGACCGGCCTGGGCCGGGCCGTCGCCACGGGCAGCTACGCGCCCAACGGGTTCGGCCTTTACGACATGCACGGCAATGTCTGGGAATGGACCGCCGACTGCTGGGCGGACAGTCATCGGAATACGGATGTTCATGGCGCGCCCCGCGACGGCGGCAATGGCGGCGACTGCGCCCGCCGGGTGCTGAAGGGCGGCGCGTGGAACACTGGCGGCTGGCGTTTGCGCGCGGCGCATCGCATCGGCAAGCCGGCGACGGCGCGCGAATTCGACAACGGGTTCCGGGTCGTCAGGGATCTTGACTGAGGCGCGGTCGGTTTTCCTCATCATCGCCGGACGGGCCGGCGCGGGTCAGGGCGCGCGGCTACACGCGATGTTAACCTTTATAAGCTCTTAATTTTTTCTTCGGCGAGGACATGAGCAATCCCGCCGAGGGGAGCGTTCATGCGTTGGCTGAACATGTCGATCGGTCTCGCCGTCGCCGGCGCAAGCGCCGCGCTGGGCGCTGCGCCGTTTCAGTCGCCGCCGCCGGAACAGGCGGGGACTGCGTTTAACGGCGCCCCGCGCGAAGGCGGGCTCGCGGCGATCGCCCTGCGGGACGGTCCGTCGCCGGCGGCCATGCGCGGCGTTGCGGTCCCGGCGCCGGCCCTGCGCCAGGGCGGGCTGTCGGCCCGGCTTTCGGCTCGGGCCGCGGCGCCGCCGGGCGCCGACGATCGCGAACACCCTTCGGACAGGCAAAATCCCGTTCAATCCGTCGCCATGTCCGGCGCGGCCGGCCTCGCCCTTGCCGAGACCCTCTTCGAGGAGGGGCGAACGGACGAGGCGGCGGCGATCCTGTCGGCGCTGCGCAAGGCCAAGGCGGCGGATGTCGACCAGACGCAGGTGACGTTCCTCCTCGGCATGATCGCGGTCTCGCGCGGGGCCTATGCGGACGCCGTGGAGGCTTTTCGCGATATTCTCGACCGGCGGCCGGACCTCGTTCGTGTACGGCTGGAACTGGCGCGGGCGCTGTTCGCGCTGAAACGCGACCAGGCGGCGGCCTATCATTTCCGCCTCGCCCTCGCGGACGGCTTGCCGGAAGCGACCAAGACCAACATCCGCCTGTTTCTCGACCAGATCCAGGCGCGCAAGATATGGCGCGTCAACGCGCAGTTCGGCGTCGCGCCGGATTCCAACGTCAACGCCGGTCCCAAGGACCGCTCGGTGGAGCTGTTCGGCCTGCCGTTTCAGCTTGACGACGCGGCGCTGGAACGATCGGGGTTCGGTCTCGCCTCGTCCCTGAGCGCGTCTTACTTTCCGCGGATCGCCCGCCGCTGGCGCGCGGAGCTGCGCGGCGGCGGTTCAATCACGGATTACGAAAACATCCGCTTCGACGATGCGTTCATATTCGCTGAGGCGGGACCGCGTTTTGAAAAACCGGGGATGAGCGTCAGCGCCCTTGCGGCGGTCAGCCGGCGCTATTTCGGCGGCGACGGTTTCACCACCAGCGTCGGCGGCAAGGCGGCGTTCGCGAAGGGGTTGAACGCGCGCACCTGGGCCACGCTCAGGATTTCCGGCGCGCATCTCGATTACGACGATACGGATTTTCGCGACGGCCCTGTCTATTCGGCCGGGCTGACCCTGCGGCGCGCGCTCAACCGTCTGTCTACGGCGCAAGCCGGCGTGACGGTGACGCGCGAGCAGACCGACGACCAGGTGCTGCGCAATACCCAGTTTCTTTTCAACGCCGCCTATTCGCGGGAGCTGCCCTATGGCGTCACCGTTCAGGCGGGTCCGGATCTTTATTATCGCCGGTTCGACAATGAGGACCCGATCAACGCCGGCGTCGCGTTTCGCCGCGACTGGACCTATGGCGGGTCGGTGTTCGTGACCAAGCGCGACTGGCGCATCGGCGGCTTCGCGCCGATCGTCAGCTATCAGTATCTGGTGAACGACTCGAATGTCGCGCGTTTCGACTTCACGCGCCACCGCGCCAATATCGGCATGACCCGCACGTTCTGAGACGCCGCGCCGCGGGCCGGCGCTTGTTCTTCAACCGGCGTCTTTTCCAGCCGTCTGGCGTCAGTTTTCGGTCCCGGTCGTGGCGCCCGCCCGCGGCCCGACGAAGCCTGCGGCGGCGGCGACGTCGTCATTGCTGAAGGTGAAGGTGCCGCCGGCCTCCGCGGCGTTCGGGCCGTAAAACGCGCCTTCGTAGCCGCCGGTCAGGGTCGGATCGTCGTCGCCGCGAAGATTGCCGAAAAAGCGGTTGCTGTTGGCGATTTCTCCGTTCCCGGACAATGTGGCGAAGTCGGTGAAGATGGTCTCGCCGCTCGGTCCGTTGGTGGCGATGGTCGAAGCGATCTGCGCATTCGCGTTGCGCCGCGCGAAATCGACTTCGAGGGTCAGGCTCCCGCGCAGTTCCTCGACCTTGTTTTGGCGCAGCAGCCAGCCGATGATCGTGGTGTTGTAGGTGCCCGTCCCGGTGTCGGGGATTTCCCCCGGCGGCGTCGGCGCGCCGAACAGGGTGACGCCGTAGGAAACGTCTGCGTCGACGCCGGCGGCCGGCGGATTGTTCCAGATGCCGAGGGCGACGTAGTTCGTCGTGGTGCCGCTGTTGACGCCGGTGATTTTGAACTGGGCGTAGAAAGGCCGCTCGTCCGATGCGCCGTCGCCGTCGAGATCCGCGGCGTCCCTGCCGTAAAAGTAGAAATCCTGGTCCAGGAAAGTCGCCTGGGCGATCTCGTCGATCCGCGCCAGATAATCGGCGGCCTCCTCCGAGCCGATATTGCGGATGCGTTCGATTTCGTTGTCGACGCCGCTCGGGTTCCCGGCGAAGTCGGCGGGCGAGAAATCGAAGCCGGAAGGAAAGGAATCCGGGAAGGCGGAGATCAAAATCGCGAGGTCGTCGTTCAGGAGGCCGGCGAAGTCGCCCGGGTCGGCCAGCAGGAGCCGCCCGATCGTATCCTGAAAGCTCAGATCGCCGTTGTTGATGTCGAAGGTCAGCGTGTCGGCGGCGGCGTTGTACGTGACCGAGTCCAGCGTCGGGTCGTCATTGGGCGCGAGATCGCGGAAATCGCCCTGGGTGGCGCTGACGAATTCGAGGCCGTCGCCGCTTTCGGAAACCGCAAGGGTCAGGCCGGCCGATGCGGCGCCGAACACCTCGTTGCGCGCCGCGCCGTTGTCAGGATTGCCGTAGGAAAGCGGGCCAAGGGTCGTGTTCAGCTGATCGACGGCGCCGACCGGCGTGTTGATCACCGGATCGGGGCTGTCGCCTCCCGTGGATGAACAGGCCGCCGCGCCCGCCGCGGCGGCGGCGCAGGCAATGGGACGCAAACTACGCATGCATGACCTCCGGATGTTTGACAGTCGTGATAAACGAGGAAGGTGAAGCATTGCTTAAATCGGCCCCGCGGCGTCGGTTTCGCTTTCCCGCAGGCGGGCGCCCGGCGTGATTTTTTACCCGCGCCGGCGCGGCGCCGGGTTGCGGGGGCGCCGCGGCCTGCTTATATCCCCGCCGAACGCGGAAGGCGTCGAGGAGAAGGCGGCGCCGACGCATCATTTGTCTGTTGAAGGGGCGCGCCCGCTTCCGGCGCTTTGCTGGTCTTCGATCCGCCAGAAACGGCGCTCAATGCGAGCGCCCGGCTGGACCGGAGCCCGCGGATAAGGCCGGAGATCCGAAAACAGGGCGGCTCGCTTAAAAGGAGAAAAATCTGATGGGCAAAGTCATAGGCATCGACCTCGGAACGACGAACTCATGCGTCGCCGTCATGGAAGGCAAGGAGCCGAAGGTCATCGAAAACGCCGAAGGCGCGCGGACGACCCCCTCGGTCGTCGCCTTCGCGGAAGACGGCGAGCGGCTCATCGGCCAGCCCGCGAAACGCCAGGCGGTCACCAATCCGGAAAACACCTTTTTCGCCATCAAGCGCCTGATCGGCCGTCCGTTCGCTGACCCGACGGTGGAGAAGGACAAGGGCATGGTCCCTTATTCCATCGTCAAGGCCGACAATGGCGACGCCTGGGTCGAAAGCCGCGGCGAAAAATACGCCCCCTCCCAGATTTCCGCCTTCATCCTGCAAAAGATGAAGGAAACGGCCGAAGCCTATCTCGGCCAGGACGTGACGCAGGCCGTGATCACCGTGCCGGCCTATTTCAACGACGCCCAGCGCCAGGCCACCAAGGACGCGGGCAAGATCGCCGGGCTGGAGGTGCTGCGCATCATTAACGAGCCGACCGCGGCGGCCCTCGCCTACGGCCTCGACAAGAAGGACGGCGGCAAGAAAATCGCCGTGTACGACCTCGGCGGCGGCACCTTCGACATCTCCATCCTGGAAATCGGCGATGGCGTTTTCGAGGTGCTCTCCACCAATGGCGACACCTTCCTGGGCGGTGAGGACTTCGACCTGCGCATCGTCGATTACCTCGCCGACGAGTTCAAGAAAGACCAGGGCATTGATCTGCGCCAGGACAAACTGGCGTTGCAGCGCCTGAAGGAAGAAGCGGAAAAGGCCAAGAAGGAGCTTTCCTCGACCGCGCAGTACGAGGTCAACCTGCCCTTCATCACCGCCGACGCTTCCGGGCCGAAACACCTCAACATCAAGCTGTCGCGCTCCAAGCTGGAAACCCTGGTCGACGATCTCGTCAAGCGCACGGTCGAGCCCTGCAAGGCCGCGCTCAAGGATGCGGGCCTGTCGCCGGGCGACATCGACGACGTCATTCTCGTCGGCGGCATGACCCGCATGCCGAAAGTCCAGGAAACGGTGAAGACCTTCTTCGGCAAGGACCCGCACAAGGGCGTCAACCCGGACGAAGTGGTCGCGCTCGGCGCCGCCATTCAGGCCGGCGTCCTGCAGGGCGACGTCAAGGACGTTCTCCTGCTCGACGTGACGCCGCTTTCCCTCGGCATCGAAACCCTGGGCGGCGTGTTCACCCGGCTCATCGACCGCAACACGACGATCCCCACCAAGAAGTCCCAGGTCTTTTCCACCGCCGAGGACAATCAGTCCGCGGTGACCATCCGGGTCTTCCAGGGCGAACGCGAAATGGCCGCCGACAACAAGATGCTCGGCCAGTTCGATCTCGTTGGGATCCCGCCTGCCCCGCGCGGCGTGCCGCAGGTCGAGGTGACGTTCGACATCGACGCCAACGGCATTGTCCACGTCTCCGCCAAGGACAAGGCGACCAACAAGGAGCAGTCGATCCGCATCCAGGCGTCGGGCGGGCTTTCCGACAACGACATCGAACAGATGGTCAAGGACGCCGAGGCGAACGCGGATGCGGACAAGAAACGCCGCGAGGCGGTCGAGGCGCGCAACCGCGCCGAGGCGCTCGTTCATTCTACGGAGAAAAACCTCGAAGAATACGGCGACAAGATCTCCGGCGACGACAAGCAGACCATCGAGGACGCCCTCGCCGGTCTGAAGGAAAAACTGGCCGACGAGAACGCCGACGGCGAGGCGGTCAACGAAGCCGCCGGCGTGCTGGCGCAGGCGTCCATGAAGCTTGGCGAGGCCATGTACAAGGAAGGCGCCGGTCAGGACGGCCCCGACGGCATGGACCCGGGCGAAGCCGCTGCGGCCGCTGACGCGGCGCGCGAAGAGGCGGCCGACGACGACGTCGTCGACGCCGACTTCGAGGAAGTCGACGGCGACAAGAAAAACTAAGGGGAAATCAACGGCGGCGCGGATGACGCGCCGCCGCTTCGCCGACCCTGCGTCGGGAGGCGTGCGCGCGGGGTCCGGCGCAACCAAAAGGCGGCGCATAGATTATGGCGCAACAGGACTATTACGACATTCTCGGCGTAGAGCGCGGCGCAGACGCGGCGGCGATCAAATCCGCCTTCCGCAAACGCGCGATGCAGTACCACCCGGACCGCAACAAGGACGATCCTGAGGCGGAGAAAAAGTTCAAGGAACTGGGCGAAGCCTACGAGGTCCTCTCCGACGGCCAAAAGCGCGCGGCCTATGACCGGTTCGGCCACGCGGCGTTCCAGAACGGCGCCGCGGGCGGCCCCGGCGGCTTCGGCGGTTTCAACGGCGCCGCCGGCGGGGCCGGGTTCTCCGACATTTTCGATGAAATCTTCGGCGAGTTCATGGGCGGGCGCGCCGGCGGCGCGCGCCGGGCCGGGCCGGGCCGCGGCGCCGATCTCAAATACAATCTCGACATCACGTTGGAAGAGGCGTTCAACGGCAAGAAGGCGGAGATCAGCGTGCCGGGCTCCGTCGCTTGCGAGACCTGCGACGGCTCGGGCGCCAAGCCGGGGTCCGGTCCGACGGAATGCCAGACCTGCCGCGGCGCGGGCCGCGTGCGCATGCAGCAGGGATTTTTCACCATCGAACGCACTTGCCCGCACTGCAACGGCGAAGGGCGCGTGATCTCCGATCCGTGCACGGATTGCGGCGGTCAGGGCCGCGTGCGGCGCGAGCGCACCCTTGCCGTCGACGTGCCGGCGGGCATCGAAAGCGGGACGCGCATCCGCCTGTCCGGCGAGGGCGAGGCGGGACCGCGCGGCGGGCCGGAAGGCGATCTCTACATTTTCGTCAACGTCGCCCAGCACGATCTGTTCGACCGCGACGGAAAGGACCTTTACTGCGTCATGCCGATCCCGATGACGACGGCGGCGCTCGGCGGCGACTTCGAGGCGCCGACCATCGACGGCGGGCGCGTGAAAATCTCCGTGCCCGAAGGGTCCCAGACCGGCAAGCGCTTTCGCGTCCGCGGGCGCGGCATGACCCAGCTCGACCAGACCGGCCGCGGCCACACCCACCGCCGCGGCGACCTCTATGTGGAGGTGCAGGTGGAAACCCCCACCGGCCTCAACGCGGAGCAGAAAAACCTCTTGCGCCAGTTCTGCGAAGCCGGCGGCGGCGAGGACGCCTGTCCGCAGTCGAAGAACTTTTTTCAGCGCGCGAAGAATTTCTGGGAAGACGTGACCGACGGGCGGTAGGGCGCCGGCGCCCTCCCCGCCCGCCGGCTCGGCAAAGGCTGATATGACCCGCGACATTCTCTTCCTTCTCGCCCCCGGTTTTGAAGACGACAATCGTCGCGAATACTGTCCCGAATGCGCGGAGATGTGGGGCGTGCTGAGCTATTTCCCGGCCGTCAGGGAAGCGCTTGAGATCCGCTATCAGCCGATCGCCCACCCCCGGCCCGGCCTTGTCGGGATGCTGGGCGAGGGGGCCTGGAACTGCCCGACGCTGGTGCTGGCGGCGGGGGCCGACCCTGGTCCCCACGCGGAAGCGAAAACCGCCCGGGGCCTGCGCTATCTCGACAGCGCCCGCGATATCGGCAAGTATTTCGCTCACCTTTACGGGACGCCGTTTCCGCGCGGCGCGTAAGCGCCGGGCGGCCCGCGCCATGGCGCCGGGGACGAACCGGCTTCCCGAGCCGACCGGAGGCGTTCCATGCCCCAAAGCGCACCTTATCAGTACGCCCGCACGCTCGCTTTTCGCGCGATTGATCCGGCCGCAGACGCGGCGGCGCTAATCGCGTTCGGACGCGATCTTTATGTTGAAAGCACCGGCGCCGCCGCCGGGTTCGCCCGCGATTTCGGCCGCTACGGACAGAAGTTTCCGCTATGGGTCGCCTCCTGCGCCGAGGCGGACCCGGCTTTCTCCGCGCTTCTCACCGAAGACGGCGCCGCCATCGGCCTTGTCGTCATGGGAACGGGCGACCGCCGTGCGCGCATCGGCCATGTGCACCATTTCTATGTCAGGCCGTCCCACCGCGGGCGCGGCTTCGGCGGTCTTCTGGACGATTATGCGCGCGCCGCCCTGAAGCGCGCGGGATTTGTCCGCGCCCGGCTGAACGTGACCGCGCGCAACGCCAGGGCGCGCCGTTTTTACGCCGCCCAGGGCTGGGCCGAGGTTGCGGGCGCGTCGACGGCCGCCTTGCGCTACATGGAAGTCACGCTTTAAGTTGCGCATTTGCAGCGTGAGCGGAAATCCCCATGGCCAATTCTTCTATTCTCGTCGCCGGCGCCGGCGGGCGCATGGGCAGGGCGGTGATCGCCGAAGTCCTGCGCACGCCGGGCGCGAGCCTGGCGGGCGGCTTCGAACGCGCGGGCGGGGCGGATGTCGGCAAGGATATCGGCGCGCTCGCCGGGCTCGACGCCATCGGCCTCGCGGTGGAGCCGGACATGGACGGCGGGCTGAAGCGCGCCGGGGCGATGATCGACTTCACCGCCCCCGCCGCCAGCGTCGACCACGCCCGCGCCGCGGCGGCCCGGGGGGTCGCCCATGTCATCGGCACGACCGGCTTTTCGGCGGACCAGGAAGCGGCCCTCGCCGAAGTCGCCGCCGACATTCCGATCGTCAAGTCCGGCAATATGAGCCTTGGCGTGAACCTCCTGACTGCGCTGGTGGAGCGCGCGGCCGCGGCGCTGGGGGAGGAATACGACATCGAAATCTTCGAGGCCCATCACCGCCACAAGGTCGACGCCCCGTCGGGCACGGCGCTGATGCTGGGCGAGGCCGCCGCGGCCGGCCGCGGCGTCGGTCTTGACGACAGGAAAGCCGATGCGGACCGGAACGGCGCGCGGCGCGAGGGCGATATCGGCTTTTCGGTGTTCCGCGGCGGCGGCGTTGTCGGCGAGCACCGGGTTTCCTTCGCCGCCGCCGACGAGGTGGTCACGCTCTCCCACAGCGCCATCGACCGCGCGCTGTTTGCGAAAGGAGCCGTGAAAGCCGCCCGGTGGGCGATCGGCAAGGCGCCGGGGCTGTACTCCATGCGCGACGTTCTGGGACTTTGAATGGCCGGCGCGACGCCGTGCGGACGTCGACGTGCCTAAAATTTGATCGATCGGTTCACCCTCCTTCAACCACAAGGCGTCACGATGAATGTTTGCGCGCCTGCGTTTCGGCGCCCGGCCCTGTCGAAGGAGCTTCCCATGCGAGGAGACATCATCGCCGCAGCCGTGATTGTCGCCGGCGCGGTTTTCACGGCGCGCCATCTCGACGAGGCGGGCGAGGCCCGCCCCGCCCCCGCGCCTGGTTTCGCCATGAGCGCAAGCCCCGCCGCGCCGGTCCCGCCGGCGTCCGCATGGGGCCGGGAGGTGCGCATCAAGGCCGCCCTCGACAACCAGTTTTACGTGGACGCCGCCGTCAACCGGCGCGACGCGCGCTTCCTGGTGGACACCGGCGCCACCTATGTCGCCCTGCGCGAGAGCGACGCCCGCGAGGCCGGCGTCTACACATCCCATACGGATTATACGTACCCGGTGAAAACCGCCAATGGCGAGACCAGGGCCGCGTTCGTCACCCTGGAGGAAATCGAGATCAACGGCCTGCGCGTTGACGACGTCAAGGCGTTCATCCTGCGCGACGAACAGCTCGCGGTGAACCTTCTCGGCATGAGCTTCCTGTCGCGTCTTGAAAGCGTCGAGGCGCGGCGCGGCGAGATGGTGCTGCGGGGCTGACAGGCCGCCGCGCCGGAGCATTTCGCACCCCTACGGATACGCTCAATTCATCCAGATCTTACTCTGCCGCGCTTCGTTCGCGGATAACCGCATATGCTCGCAGGCGAAGCGCTGTCAGATATTGCGACCCGCAAAACCGCCGATCCGCTTTTGCTGCGACGCGCTCTAGCCTTCCGCCATCATCAGGCTCGGCAGGCTTCCCATATCCGCGCCGGCTTCGCGCATCAGGAAATTGCGCAAGGGGCCGACCCGGCCGACGGCGGACATGCCGAGATCGCGCGCCAGGCGCAACGGACCGAGATCGTTTGAGAACAGACGATTGAGGAAATCCATGCCGAGCGCAAGCGCCATGGAATCGAACCGCCGCCAGCGCTGATACTCTTGCAGGACCGTCAGCGACCCGATATCGAGGCCCACATCGCGCCCCTCGCGCAGGACGTCCGCCAGCGCGGCGATATCCTTGACGCCGAGATTGAACCCCTGCCCGGCGATGGGATGCACCGCGCGGGCCGCGTCGCCGATCAGGGCCAGCCGCGGCGCGGCGTAACGCTGCGCCAGCGTGAAGGCGAACGGGTAGGACCAGCGCGGGCCGGCGAGCCGAAGTTCGCCGAGATGCGCGCCGAAACGCTGGCGGAGGGCGCCGAGAAACGCGGCGTCGTCCAGCGCCATATAGGCGGGGGCGGCCTCCTCGCGCTCGGTCCAGACGATCGAGGATCGGTTTTGCGTCATCGGCAGGATCGCGAACGGACCCGAGGGCAGGAAAAACTCCTGCGCAACGCCCCGGTGCGGGCGCTCATGGGCGACCGTCGCGACGATGCCTGTCTGTCCGCATCCCCAGTGGTGGGTCTTGATTTTCGCCTCCGCGCGCAGCGGGGACGACCGCCCGTCCGCCGCAATGATCAGCGACGCGACGATGTCGCGGCCGTTGTCGAGGCGCATAACGGCCGCGCCCCTGTCAAAGCGGGTCGCGACGCGCCGGGCCGGCGCGACCATCGTCACGCCGGGCGCCGTGTCGACGGCGTCGAACATCACGTCGCGCAGGCGCCGGTTCTCGACGATAAACCCCAAGGGCTGGTCCTCGCCAAGCTCGCGGCTGTCGAAATGAAGGAAGAACGGCGACGCCCCGCCCCGGTCGAAACGGCTGTTCGCGCGCCCGTCGGTTACGAGAATGTCGCGTATGGGTTCGGCGTCCGGCTCGCCGCCGGCGCCGCATATCGCTTCCCACAGGCCGAGGCGCCTGAAGACCCGCGCCGATGCGTAGGAAATCGCCGAGGTTCGCCCGTCGAAGCCGGCGCCGCGCATCGTCGCGGGGTCCGTCGCGTCGATCAGGGCGCAGGAAAAGCCGCTGTCGGCCAGCGCCAGGGCGGCGAGCGATCCGGCAAGGCCGCCGCCTACAATTGCGATGTCGAAATGAAAGGTCCTGGTCATGATTGAAAGAGTATAGGCGTAAAGATGCGCCGCCTGAACTCGTCGTCCGGGTTTGGCGGCGGTTGCGGGAGAGGTATTCGGTCGCACCGGCGGCGAACTCGTGCATATAGGAGCCGCGTGTAAGGGCGGCGCCCTGCCGGGAAGGAGAGCGCGATGCGGAGAGGCTTCACCATGGTTGCGGCGGCGGGCGTCCTGGCCTGGCCGGCGTCGGCGCTGGCCCAGGGCGGGCTGGAGAACGCGGCCGGGGACATGGCCCCGGCCGGGGATACGGTTCGCTACATTCTCGACAGCGCGCTTCTTGTCATGGGCGGCGTTGGCGCGCTGGTCGCGCTGGCCGGACTTTGCATGCGCGAGGCGGGGCTCGCCCGTCCGCAGCACACGCCCGCCGCCTGTCTTCGCGTTCTTGCGGGGTTCGGCGTCGCCGCGCTCGCATTCTGGCTGGTCGGTTACAACCTCATTTACACGGTCGAAGAGGGCGGGCTCCTCGGCGAGTTCCGTCCCTGGACGCCGCTTGACGCGGCGGCGCCGGCCGCGGCTTCAGGCGTGGCGGCGACCGCACGGGCCCCTGCGGCGGCGTGGTTTTTCCAGGCGAGCCTTGCCGGCCTTGCGGTCGCGGCGGTGTCCGGCGCCGTGTCGGAGCGGGCCCGACTGTGGCCGTTCCTGGTTTTTTCGGCGCTGCTGGCCGGCCTGGTCTACCCGGTCGCCGCCGGCTGGACCCGGGGCCAGGGCTACTTCGCGGAAACATGGGGCTTTTACGACTTCGGCGGCGCCGTCCTGCATATCGCCGGCGGCGCGGCGGCGCTGGCCGGCGCAATCGTGGTCGGCCCGCGGCCGGGCCGCTACGCCGGCGGCGTGGTGCGGCCGGCGGCCAAGACGGCGCTGTCCCTGTCCGCCCTCGGCGCGTTGCTGTTCGTTCCCGGATGGACCCTGGCGCTGATCGCCATGAACGGCTCCGTTTCCTCCGCGCCGGCGGCGAACACGGTTGCGCTGATCGCCGCCAATGCCTGCCTTGCGGCGGGGGGCGGCGTCGTCACCGCGCTCGTCATCACCAAGGCGGTCTATCGCCGGGCGGGGGTGGTCAGCTCCATTGCCGGCGCCGTCGGCGGGCTTGTCGCCATCGCCGCCGATCCGGCGCACCCGGCGGCCTGGCAGGCGGCGATGATCGGCGGGGTCGGCGGGATGATCGTGACCATCGCGCCGCCCTTTCTCGACCGCTTTCGCATTGACGACGCCGGGTTCTGCATCGCCCCGCATCTGTTATGCGGCCTGTGGGGCGCGGCGATCGCGCCGTGGAGCAATCCCGACATCCGGGTGCTCGGCCAGTTCGTCGGCCTCGCCGCCGTCGCGGCCTTCGTCTTTTTCATGAGCCTTTTGCTTTGGACGTCGCTGAAATACTTCGCCGGCGTGCGCTCGACGTCCGCGGACGACGCCGCGCCGGCCCCGGCGCCCAGCGAAGCCAATGCGTGAGGCTTTTTGCAAATAGTTAACCGGCGTTAACCCATTTCCCGTTCGCCCGTGCCAGACTTGCGCGGGTCGAGACAGCATCACCGCCAGCGTTTGTCCTATGCCGCGTTCCGCAAGAGCCTACAGCCGCCGCGCCGCCCGCCGTGAACAGTTCGCCGCCCTCGCCGCGCGGGCGCGCGCTTTCGCGCGCAACGTGCTGATGCGTCTCGGCGGGCTGGCGCTGATCGTCCTCGCGGGCTGGCTGGCGCTCGCGCTTTCGAGTTTTTCCATCAGCGATCCGAGCTTCAACACCGCGACGCCCGCGCCGGTCGCCAACGCGGCCGGGCGCGCCGGCGCAGCCGCGGCGGATCTGTTGCTGCAGCTTTTCGGCGGCGCGGCCTTCGTCATCGTTCCGCCGCTGGCCCTTTGGGGCGGCGTCGCCCTGTTCCGGGGCGCCCCGCTGGAAACGCCGCCGGTGTTCTGGCGCCGGGCGGCGCTCGCGCCCGCAGCGGTCTTGTGCGCGGCCGCGTTCGCGGCGGTCCTGCCGACGCCGGCGGGCTGGCCTTTCGCCGTCGGGCCGGGGGGCGTTCTGGGCGAGGCACTTTTCGGCGCGGCGGCGGGCATGCCGGCGGCCCTCGGCGTTCCCGTCCCGGCGTGGCCGTTCGCAACGCTCTTCGCCGCGATCGCGCTCGCCGCCTATCTCAGCCTGTGCGGGCTGACCGCGGCGCGCGCCCGGCAGGCGCTGTGGGCGGTCGAGGACCTTTACGACGCCGCGCGCGACGTGATCGACGAACGCATCGCCGCGTTTCAAGACCGCGCCGGCGACACAGCGCCGGCGGCGGACGAAGACGAAGAAAACGGCGAGGAATGGACGTATGAGGACGACGGGGAAGACGGGGCGGACGCGGATGAGGACGACGCCGGCGGCGCGCCGCCCCTGGCCGCGCCGGCGCGCGAGTCCGCCCGGCGCCGCCGCAAGATCATCCGAAAAAAGAACAGAGAAGCGGAGAGCCGGCGCGAGCGCCGCGAGATCCAGCCCGCCCTGCCGGTGTTCTCCGCCGGCGATTACGAACTGCCGCCGCTCAACCTGCTCGCCAAACCCAAGGCCGGCGCCCGCGCCGTCATTTCCGACGACGCGCTGGAGCAGAACGCGCGCATGCTGGAGACCGTGCTTTCCGATTTCGGCGTGCGCGGCGAAATCATCAATGTGCGCCCCGGCCCGGTCGTCACCCTGTACGAGCTGGAGCCGGCCGCCGGGGTGAAGTCCTCCCGCGTCATCGGCCTGGCTGACGACATCGCCCGCTCCATGAGCGCGGTCGCCTGCCGCGTCGCGCTGGTGCCGGGCCGCAACGTCATCGGCATCGAGCTGCCGAACCAGGACCGGGAAATGGTTTACCTGCGCGAGCTTCTGGGTGCGGAAGACTACGAGCAGTCCGGCGGCGACCTCACCCTCGCCCTCGGCAAGGGGATCGGCGGCGAGCCGACCTTCGCCGATCTCGCGCGGATGCCGCACCTGCTGATCGCCGGAACCACGGGGTCGGGCAAGTCGGTGGGGATCAACACCATGATCCTGTCGCTGCTGTACCGCCTGCCGCCGGATCAGTGCAAGCTGATCCTGATCGACCCGAAAATGCTGGAGCTGTCGGTTTACGAGGGCGTGCCGCATCTTCTCGCGCCGGTGGTGACCGACCCCAACAAGGCGGTGGTGGCGCTGAAATGGACGGTGCGCGAAATGGAAGAGCGCTACCGCAAGATGTCCAAGGTCGGCGTACGGAACATAGAGGGGTTCAACGCGCGCATCGCGGAGGCAGAGGAAAACGGCGAAACCCTGACGCGCACGGTGCATACCGGCTATGACGAGGAAACGGGCGAGCCGGTCTACGAGACCGAGGATCTGGAATATGAAGCGATGCCCTTCATCGTCGTCGTCATCGACGAGGTCGCCGACCTGATGATGGTCGCCGGCAAGGACATCGAGGGCATGGTCCAGCGCCTCGCGCAGATGGCGCGCGCCGCCGGCATCCACATGATCATGGCGACGCAGCGCCCGTCCGTTGACGTGATCACGGGTACGATCAAGGCGAACTTCCCGACCCGGATTTCCTTTCAGGTCACGTCCAAGATCGACAGCCGCACGATCCTCGGCGAGCAGGGCGCCGAACAGTTGCTCGGCCAGGGGGACATGCTGCACATGGCGGGCGGGGGACGGCTGCGCCGGGTGCATGGCGCGTTCGTGTCCGACGACGAGGTCGAGAAGATCGTCAAGTTCCTGAAGAAACAGGGCGCCCCCGACTATGTGCAGGAAGTGACCGAGATGCGCGACGAGGACGGGGGCGAGGGCGGTTTCGACGTCGGTGGCAACACCTCCTCCGGGGACGCCCTTTACGACAAGGCGGTGGCGGTGGTGCTGCGCGATCGCAAGGCGTCGATTTCCTATGTGCAGAGACGGTTGCAGATCGGCTACAACCGGGCCGCAACGCTGATCGAACGCATGGAGGAGGACGGGGTCATTTCGGCGCCGAACCATGCGGGCAAGCGGGACGTGCTGGCCGGCGAAGACGCCGCGTAGCGCCGCTTAATGCTGTGTAAGTTGCTGATCGTTTTGTGGAAAATTATTCTTCAGGACTGCAACAGTTCCTCTCCGGCTTTCGGTTTTGTACAACTGAGGCGAGTAACCGCCTGATTTCTCGTAAAAAATCAGAATAGTGGATTGATCTTTACGTTTTGTTAGGCATATTGAGCATGTGCAAAATCCAAAGATCTGATCGCCATGTCTCAGTCCTATGAAAATTTGCGCGGCGCGGCCGGTCGCGAACGGTTGTTCCGACCGCGTCGTTATAAGGCCGCCGAACTTTTCGCGGGCGCGCCGCCGAAGCTCTGGTTTGATGAAGAGGAATTTGCACTTCAGGACATCAGCGTGCAGGGCGCGGGATGTATAGAGCGAGGCCCGCAAACCGCTGACGCGGTTTCCGAACCCGGCGCGACCGGACTGTTGCGGCTGACCCAGCACGGGCGCGATCTGTTCCGCGCGGCGGCGCGCAAGGCGCGCGTCACGCCGACCCGCGGCGGCGCCGTCGCCGGCTTCGAACTGACCTGCGATCATTTCGATCTCCACCGCATCGTGCGCGACAACGCGCGCGCGCTGGCGATCTCCGGCGCCGCGGACGCGGACAACGGCGTTACGGCGCCGCGCGAGTACCGGGCGTTCTGCGCGGACGCCGCCGCTTTCGTCGGCGATTATCTTCAGCGTATTGATCGCTTCATCGGGCCGATCGAGGCGAAGCTCAGCCCTGAGGAGCGCGACGACATTGCGCGCAGCCTCAGCGAGGACGCCAAGGACGGCTGGGTCGCCGTTTTGCATGAAGGCAACCGGCTCGCGGCGGCGAGTTTTCACAACAAGGCTCAGCGCATCGCCATGAAGGCTTTCACCGAGCGGGTCGTGACCCAGATGCTCGTTGAAGGACCCGGCTGGGCGCGCTGCTATTACAAGCCCGCCGGCTATCCGGGCGACTTCAAGATCATGAACTACGGCTATGAGCGCCGGCCGGAAGGCAAGACCGTGCGCGAGAAGTTTCTCCACCTTCTCGGTATGATCGCCTCGGACGCGATCGTCTCGCGCATGGAAACCCTGGCCGGCCTGATCTCAGATTACGCCCTCTCGCGCGGCGCCCTCGCCGACGCGACGAAAGGCGTGCGCTACGCCATCACCAGCGTCGGCGCCGGTCCGGCGCGCGAGCTTGACGATATTCTCGCCGCGACCCCTTCGCATATTTCCTGGGACGCGACCTTGATCGATCAGGAGCCGGCGGCGCTCGACTACGTGTACGAACGGATCGCCGGGATGGAGGGGCGCGAGCGGCTTCGCCTCAGCGCTCTCAACATCTCCTTCCGCGATATGCTCACGCCCTCGCGCGACGCGGAATCCTTCATGGACAATGACATCATTTATTCGTCGGGGCTGGTGGACTATCTCAATCCGCTTCTCGCCCAGCGTTTCGTCAAGCGCCTGTACGAATATGTGAAGCCCGGCGGACAGGTGATCATCGGCAATGTCAACGAAGCGCCGACCGGCATGATCTGGCCGCTTGAGTTCGTCACCGACTGGAGCCTTTATTTCCGTACGGAAGACGAAATGCGTGCGATCGCGCGCGACATCCCCGGCGCCGTCGTCTCGGTCATTTCCGATCCCATGAAGGCGATCCATTTCCTGATCGTCGAAAAACCCGCCTAGCGCCGGGTCGGCCCCGTCGGCTTCCCTCAGCGGGGGCTCGCGATTTTTTTTCGCGCGGGTTCGGCTTCGCGGAAGACGATCGAGACAGAGACCCCTTCGCCTTCCTTGCTTTCCAGCGACAGCGCGGCGTTCTGATCGGAGAAGATTCGATTGGCGATGGTCAATCCAAGGCCGAGCCCCTCGTTCTTTCGCACCAGCACGTGATCGCTCTGCGCGAAGGGTTGCAGGACCCGCTCAAGCTGTTCGGCGGTCATGCCCGGCCCTTCGTCGCGGATGGTCAGGCGGTAGGCGTTGTCCTCCCCCAGCGATCCGGTGATCCAGATCTTGCCGCCGACGGACGACGCCTCCAGGGCGTTTTCCATGATGTTGTTGATGGCGTAGCAGGTATGGAAGATGTCGACGCGCACTTTCGCGTCCGCCACCTCGCTCATGTCGATGCTCAGCGATTTTTTCTGCAACCCGTTCAGCATCTGCTCGACCGAGGCGTCGATGATCTCGCTGATTTTCGTCGGCGCGATGTCGTATTCGATCTTGCCCGCCGTCGCATCCGCGTAGCGCAGCATTTTCTGGATGCGCTCCAGGAGAATGTGCGCCGCGCTCAGGATCTGGTCGTGCGGGCCGTCATCATTCTGCGGGATGTCGTCATTGGCGCTTTCCAGGGTGGTTTTCGCAATTTCCGTGTAGCCGATAATCTGGTGCAGCGGGGTGCGCAGCTCGTGGCTCATCATCGACAGGAAATTGATCTTGGACCGGTCCGCGGCCGTCGCCTCGATCAGCAATTGTTCGATGTAGGCCGCGTCCGCGGCGCGCTGCTGGTCGCGCTTCCAGATCATCCGTGAACGAATTTCCTGCGCATAGATCGTCGCCACGGCGACGATGGCGATGCTGATCATGAAGAAATGGCCGGACGCGATGTCGACCTGGCTGAAATCAGGATCGACATTGAGAATGACGAGATAGAGCCCCGAGGCGGCGATATAGACGCTGGACGCCACGAGGAAATGGATGCGCATCAGGCAGGATGAGGCGATGAAGGTGACGAGCACGCCGATGATGTAGGGCGGGGCGCCCTGGGGCGGGATGATCGAGATCATCCAGATGATCGAGATCGCGAAGACCACCATGCCGAGCGCGCTCATATAGCCGAAATAGGGCTTGAGCCGCTCGATATAGGAAAAAGGCACCATGGCGACCACGAGGAGGCCGGTGGCCGCGCGCAGGATCAACACCTCCTTGAGGTTTTCCTTGATCGTGAAAACGTCGAGCAGGGCGTACATGAAGAAGGTGACGATCGTGGCCCACCAGAACAGCCGCTCATAGGTCAGCTGGGTGTCGACCAGATATTTGATGTAGGCCCGCTCGGTCGCCTTGTCCTTGAAGCTCGCCGTCGCCGCGGACAGGCCGTCGCGCTCAAGGGTCGACAAGAAACCGGTGACAGCTCCCTTGCCGAACATTGCTTGATCCCTGTCTTTGCGGGGCGACATCATCATCGCCAAGCTGTAGCCGAACAAGGTTAACGTCGCGTTCGCGGCGAAAAGGGCCGGCGCGGCACGAAAAACATCCATATCGGCAGCGTTCTGCTTGAATTATCAATCCTGTGGCGATAAATATTTAACGATTTATTAAGGCTGTAGAAAAGTTCATGTCGCAAACGCTCGTCACCTCGCCGTCAGGCATGATGCGCATCAGGGCCGCCGCCTTTGACGCGTCCTGGGTCAGCGTCGGCTTGTTCGTCGCGGCCTTCGCCGGGATCGGCGGCGTCTCATACGCCGCTTACTCCGGCTTGATCCCCTACTGGGCCGCCTTCGCCCTCAACACCGTGCTGTTCTATTACGTGGCGCATGTGAACCACGAGGCGTTCCACCGCAATATCAGCGGGCGCAACAGCGACCTGAAATGGCTCAATGACGGCATCGGGCGCATCATCAGCTTCAGCTTTTTCTTTTCGTTTCCGGCGTTCCAGGCGGTGCACCACGCGCATCACCGCTTCACCAACGATCCGGCGCTGGACAGCGACATGTGGGTCGCGCGCCGGCATCCGCTCGCCGTCGCCCTGTCCTGCCTGACGTTGCTCAACAAATACGAGTTCCAGATGTGGCGCCTGCTCAAGCTCGGCCATATCCCGGCGCGCATGGTGGTCGTTTTCTACCTGGAACGGCTGCTCGGCGCCGCGATCGTGTTCTGGCTGGCGTCGGTCGGCCTCGGTCTTGAGGCTGTCGTATTCTGGCTCGGGCCCGCCTTTCTGACCATTCCGTTCCTGTCCCTGTTCTTCGCTTACATCGTGCACCATCCCCACTCCAGCACCGAAACAAACCAGGCGAGCAATATCATCCTGGCGCCGGCGTGGCTCCAGCCGCTGATCACGGCGGTGTTCGTGTTCCAGAATTACCATCTGGTGCACCACCTCAATCCGCGCATCCCTTTCTACCGCTATGGCGAGGTGTTTCGGCGGTTGCGCCCGCAGCTGGAACAGCGCGGCGCGGCGATCAAGCGCATTTTATAGCCCTTTCGATTTCGAAACGGATCCTTTCCGGCAATGGCGACGCCCCGCGCCGGCGCGCCCGTCGCCAAAAGCCAGACGTCCCGGCCGAGGGCCAGGAGGCCTCGAATCCAAGCCCGTGAGGGGCGCCGGTGACAAGCGCGGTTCGGCGCTTATTGATCCCGCTCCCCGGCCATGGCGAAGGCGTAGGCAAACGGCCTCGGGTCGAAATACTCCCGGTAGAGGGTGATCTTTGTGTTCTCCACATGGAAGAGACCGCCATAGCGCTGCTCATAGAGCCGGCCCGTGGCGACAACCTCGGCGCGCCCGTTCCATTCCGCAAAGACGATTTGCGGATCAGCGCCCGGATAGAGGACGAGGGTTTCGGTTAAGCTGGGATTGCGGACCGCGTCGGGCCAGGTTTCGTAAAGCGCAACGATGTTGTCGCGCCCGACGATCCGGCCCGGGAAGCCCGCCGGCGTGTAGGGCATGTCCTGGACGGCGTCCTGCGCCCAGACGGCGTTGACCCGGTCCATGTCGAAGGTCTCCAGGCCTTCGAGGAAGTCGCGAACCGCCTTTTCGGTCTGTTGGCGGACGATGTAGCCGGGCGGCGCCTCGGCGGCGTTCGTCGCCGCCGGCCCGATAATGTCGCGCGCGCCTTTTTCGTCCTCAAGCAAAAAGGTCATCGCGGTAATGCGCCAGGCGCCGTTGTCTTTTTCAAGCCGGTAATCGTACCGGCCGGACGCCTCCCAGTAGGACCCGCCCAGCCAGTGACCCGCCGTGACGTCCGCCGACGCGGTCGCTGACGCGCCTTCCACCGACGCCGTTACGTTGGCAAGGTCGTGACGGGTGCGGTCGAAGCCGGGCAGGACGCCGGCCCACTCGGTCATCAGCCCGCGCGGGCTCCTCAGTTCGGCGGCGTGCCCGTTGAGGGCGCTGTAGTCCAGCAGGAATTCATCAGCATAGAGTGTTTCCAGGTCTTCGAAGTTTCGCATATCGGCGAGAACGGCGACGCTTTCAACGATGGTTTTTACCGCGGCGATGTCCGCCTCCTCGGCGCTCGCCGCGGTCAGGCCCATGTTCATGGCCATGATCAATCCTCCGATTTTCATTGCGCCGGCTTTGTCGGTCATTTTTTCAGCGTCTTGCGGAAATGTTCGGCTCCGGCGCCGAACAGCATCGCGGTCGCCAGAACGCTTGTGAGACTGGAAAACATGCTCATGGGGATCTCCTTTCCGATGTCGGGGTTTGAGGCTCTCCTCGGCGACCATAGCCGCGGCGCGGGGCCGGGTTTTGAGCATCCCGCCGTAATTTTGGTACGATCCCGCCGGCGCGGGGCGGATGATGCAGGAAAGCCGCGCCGCGCCGCGTGGGGGGCTTCTTGCCGCGCCCCTAGCCTCGAAGCTGGTCGCGCCAGGCTTTCGGGGTCTGTCCGGTGAACTTTTTGAACACCCGGCCGAGATGCGGCTGGTCGGCGAAGCCGCAGGCGAGCGCCACGTCGATCAGCGGCCGGGAAAGGTCGCGCATCATCGCCTGCGCCTGTTCGACACGGTAGCGAGAAAGGAATTGGTGCGGGGTGTCGCCGATCGCCGCCTTGAAGACCCGCGCGAACGCCGAGGCGCTCATCCCCGCCGCCGCGGCCATGTCTTCGACGGTGATCGGCCGCGCCATATTGTCTTCGACGAAGTCAAGCACGCGCCGATACCGTTCGGCGCTGAACTCCGCCGTCGGATTTTCCATGACACCGCGCCGTTCCGCATACGTACGAAGCAGTTTGACCACGAAGACGCGGGCGAGCGCCTCGTACACGACGGCCGAGCCGCTGTCTTTTGAGGCGAGCGCCTGATAAAGCTGTTCCGCCGCCATGGTCAGGTCTTCGTCGAGGCGCTGAGGCTCGTCGACGAGCTGGCGCGCCGTCAGGACAAGGCCAAGCTCGCGTCCGGCGAAGCGGGCCAGCGGCTCGGGATCGAGCGTGATCACGATGCAGCGCGACCGGCCGCGCCAGCGCCATCCGGCGGGCATGCCCGCCGGCGTGACCACCACCTCGTTGCGGGCGTAGGTGAACGCCCGCCGCGTTCCGCCGCGCCAGTTTTCGACCTGTTGCGGTTCGTCGCGCAGGTTGAACAGGACGTGATGCTGACTGAAAACTGCCGTCGGCATGCTGTCTTCGTCGGCTTCGAAATAGTCGAGGTGAACGAGGTCCGATGCGCGCGGCGGCAACTCGTCCGCGCTGCGTATCAATGGCGGCGACGGGTAAACGTCCTGATAGCGGTGCGGCGCCATGGGAACGGCTCTCTCGCGCCGTTGGGAGGCGCTTTTTTTGGTGCTTCGGGGCGGGCCCCGGTTCTGCGACAACGCGGTTCAGCTGAAAATAGCACTGTCCGCCCGGGGCGTCCCCGTAAAGATCGCGTCGTAGTCTTGCAGAATTCGCGCAATCGCCCCGTCCAGGCGCGGCGCGCCCAAGGCGCTCAGGCGTCGAGGCTGGCGGCGCTGGCGGTCAGGCCAGTCCCGTCGACGGGTCGCCGGGCGGTCCGCCGGCGGCGCGGTGGCGGATGGCGTCGCTGTTCGCCCAGATCTTGCCGCCCAGGAACAGTCCGATCGAATTGGTGAACGCCTTGTACTCGATGGTCTCGTACATGCCGCAGGCGATATAGGGATCGCCTTTCATCAGCGCTTCGGCGTCCTCAAGGGAGTCGGCGAGGACCAGGAAAACCGATCCGACGATCATCTCCCCGCCGGGCTCGCGCATGGGGCCGGCCGTCACATATCGCCGCCAGTGATCCTCAACATGCTGAAGATGACCGTCTAGATGTTCCTTACGCAAAGCGCTTGCGCCGGGGCCGTCCCTGCAAATCACCAGAAAACAGGACTGATCCGTTTTCGGAACATGGGGCGGGAGAGACGTCATGAGCGGGGCTCCAAAACGAACGTGCACGATTCGGCCGGCGGGAAATGCAGGGGTTCCGCGCCGCCCAGAGTTGTTTCGGGGACGTCGCCGCTCGTGACCAAATAGTCACACTTTGTCCGTCATCCCACATTTTAGCCGTTGACATTCTAAACCAGAGCGGTGTTTCATTGCAAATGGTATATCATTTATTGATATGACAAATGCTCAGGGAGGGCGGCAAATGAAGAAATCTATATGGTTCGGCGGTGCGGCGTCGCTGGCCCTGGCCGGGTTCGGCGCGTCTCCGGCGCTGTCGCAGGACGAAGAGGCGGCCGATAATCGCGACATCATCACCGTCACGGCGCGCAAGCGCGAGGAAAACATCCAGGACGTGCCGGTCGCGGTCAGCGCCTTCACGTCGGAAGACCTGTTCGAACAGGGCATTCAGAATATCGAGGACCTGTCGCGGCGCACGCCCGGCTTTGTCTTCGATACCCCGTTCGGGCGCCAGTTCGACCGGCCGATCATCCGCGGTCAGGCCAACATCCTCGGCGATTCCGGGGTCTCGGTCTTTATCGACGGCGTGAACGTGACCCAGTCGATCCGGTCCCTGAATTTCGGCGATATCGACCGTATTGAGATCATCAAGGGACCGCAAAGCGCGCTGTTCGGCCGGAACACCTATTCCGGCGCGATCAATATCACGACGCGCCAGCCGACCAACGAATTCGACGGCGATCTCAGCTTTGAGGCGGGCGCGGACGGCCTTTACCAGTTTCTCGGGAATGTGCGCGGACCGATTATCGAGGACAAGCTGTTCTTCTCCCTGGCCGGACGGGTCTATGACTTCGACAGCGAATTCGACGTTCCGGAGAACAAAAACCCTTCCGTCGGCAACGAGTCGTCGAGAAGCGTTTCCGGCGTTCTGAGATTTCTGCCCACCGACAACTGGGAAATCGTTTTCCGCGGCGCCTACAACGAAGACGACGACGGTCATTTTCCCATCAGCCTGCTGGGCTTCGAGGATCTCAACGTCAATGTGCCGGGCGGCGCGCAGCTCGGCGGCACGCAGCCTTTCTTCCAGGGGGAGGTGCCGGCGCTGTTTCCCTCGCCCAGCGGCTCCAGCCAGCTTTCCGATACGCTGGGCGAGGGCGGCGGCCTTGAGCGCGAGGAGCAGTTCTACGCCATCAACACCAATTACGAGTTCGGCGACGGCTATAACCTTTTCGCCACGCTCGGCTACACGAAGGAAAACTTCCGCGACGAGATCGATTCCGATGGTCAGCTGACGTCCTTCGCCACGGCGCGAATCTTTGGTCCTTTTCCGCTTTCGTTTGACAGCGGGGGGCAGCCGACGGCGTTCGGCGTCGGTCTGACGCCGTTTGACTTCACGACGACCGATGACGACGTACAGGAAACGTTCGTTGCGGAGATGCGTATAGACTCGCCTCAGGACCGCCGGTTTCGCTGGCGGCTGGGCGGCTATTTCTTCAGGAATGACCGCAGCGACCGGGATCTGCTGGGCCGTTTCAGGGACCCCCGTTTCGAACAGGCCGCACTCGAATCTTTCGAGCAGGCCGAAGCGGAGATCGCGTCCGCCCTTGGGCAGTTCTTCGTCGTTCGGCTTTCGCCTTTCGATTACGGGCCCGTCGACCCGACAGACACCATCAACCGAAATGTTTCCGTGTTCGGTTCGGTCTATTATGACATTACGGACCGGTTGACGGCGACGGCCGAGTTGCGCTGGGCCGAGGAGGAAATCCGCCAGCAGGTTGTCGATTTCGACACCGGCGAGATCATCCAGCTCGACGGCGAGTCCGACGAGGTCAGCGCAACATTTACCGCGCTTACGCCCCGCTTCATCCTTAATTGGCAGGCCACGGACGACAGCCTCCTTTACGCCTCCGCCGCGCGGGGCACCAAGCCGGGCGGCTTCAACGGCGCGCAAGGGTTTGAATTCGGCTTCGGCACCTTCGACGAGGAGACCAACTGGCAATTCGAGATCGGATCGAAAAACCTTTTCTTTGACAATCAGTTCCTGGTCAATGCGGCGTTCTTTTACTCCAGCCTCAGGGATTATCAGCTAACGGAAAACCTTGCCGCGCTTGGCGCCAACACCACCGTCGGCTCGGTCACCGCCAATGTGGGCGACGCCGACATTTTCGGCCTGGAGCTTGAAACGTCCTATACGCCGAATATCCTCCCAGAGCTGACCATTGGCGGCACATACGCCTGGACCGATACGGAGTTTACCGCCGGAACGGAAGCGACCCAGGGCGCGGTCTTCGGCGACAGCTCCATTGTCGGACAGGAAATTCCCCGACAGGCGCGGCACCAGGCGTCTTTCTTCGCCGATTACGACTACCAGATCAGCGAGCGGGTGGGCGCGCTGTTCTCGATCAACGGCAACTACCTGTCCAGTCGCTTCGCGCAGGTGCAGAACCTCGCTGAAACGGGCGAAGCCTTCGAGCTGGATGCGCGCATTACATTCGACCTCGACGACAAATACAGCCTGTCCTTTTACGGTAAAAACCTCACCAACGAGGATGCGCCGCTGGGCGTGCTGCGCTTCATCGACCCGAGCCCCGGAAACGGCAGCTTCGTCGTCAATGGACAAATTCCGTCTACCGCATTTAACCTTGCATCCGACGGTCAGTCGCGCGGGTTCCAGTACAACAACAGGCTTGGCGCGCGGTGGGGCGTGGTCGCCCGCGTCAGGTTTTGACGGCGTTCCGGCCCGGCCGGCCCAGTTCCGGTTGCGGCCGACTCGCATAAAGATCGCCCTGCCGCCTGGCGCGCAGGGCGACGGATCAACCGATCACGGGCGACCATCCGGGCCGGTCGCCCTTGGTCTTTTTCTACGCGGTTCTTCCTGTGACGGATGAAATCAAACGGACAACCCTGATCGTGCGCGACGCGGAAGAGGCCGCTGCGTGGTACGAAGCGGTTTTTGGAATGACCCGCTGGATGGACACGCCCTTCACCCTTTCCGGGACCCAGCTCGCGGCGGGTCAAAAGGGCGACAAGACCCGCCTCGTCATCATGAAATGCCGGCACGAGACGATCGGCATGATCGGCCTTCTGCAATGGCTGGCGCCGGAACGCAGCGACGCGCCGCCGCAGCGGCCGCGCGAAATCGCTTTCGGGGCGCCGATTTTCGTGGTCGCCGCGGACGACGCGCATGCGACCGCCGAGCGCGCGCGCCGGCTCGGTTCGACCATTCATTGCGAGCCCCGCCAATGGACCGTGACCGGCGCCGACGGCGCCGAGCGCGACATGATCGGATGTTCGTTCTGGGACCCGGACGGCTATTTTTTCGAAGTGAACCAGCTTGTGCGCATCCGCGAGCGTTGACGGCGCCGGCGTCGCGCCATTCGATCCGCGTGCGTCGATCGCATGGAGAACAGGGACCGAGATGAGCGAAAAACCACAACTGCGTTTCCAGCGGGCCAACTTTGTCGTCGCGGATATAGAGCGTTCACTGACTTTTTATCGCGGCGTCCTGGGCTTTGAAGTAGCTTTTCGGCAGGGTCCCAATCCAGACAGCTATTCCTACCCTGTGTTCGACATACCCCCCGAGGCGACGCTCGGGTTTTGCGTGCTGTCGGCGCCGGACCAGCCGCGGGTGATGGCGCTCAGCGAGATCGCGGGTGTCCCGCTTGCGCCTGTCCCGCATCCGCGTCGCAGCGCCATCGTTCTCGACATGGCGGATCCGGACGCCGTTGTTCAGGGCGCCCGCGATCTCGATCTCAAGGTTTATCCGGAAGGCGCGCTCGTCACCCATGATGGCCGCAAGGGTCGGGAAATCGGCATCGCCGATTTTGACGACAACCTCGTCGTCATCTACCGCCTCGACGAGGGCGCGTGATGTCCGACGCTCCGGCGGCGCCGCGGGCGGGCCCGGCGCCTTACCCCGGTTCCGGGGCCTCGTGGTTCCTGGTGGCGATGCTCACCATCGCCTATGTGTTCAGTTTCGTCGACCGGTATATTCTCGGCCTGCTGATTGAACCGATCAAGGCTGATCTCGGTCTCAGCGACGAACAGATCGGCCTTGTCCTCGGTCCGGCCTTCGGTCTCATCTATGCGTTCAGCGGGCTCTTTATCGGCTGGTTCGTCGACAACTGGCGGCGCGCCTGGATTGTCGGCATCGGGATGACCGTGTGGTCTCTGGCGACGGCGTTTTCCGGACTTGCCGCGAATTTCTGGCAATTGTTCCTGGCCCGCATGACCATCGGCGCCGGCGAGTCGGTCCTCAGCCCTTCGGCGTTTTCCATGATCGCCGACAGTTTTCCGGAGCATCGGCGCGGCAAGCCGATTGCGTTCTACACCGCCGCCCTGACGCTCGGCGCCGGCATCGCCTCCCTGATCGGCGGCGGCGTCCTGTTATGGGCGAAAACGACCGACGGCGTGAGCCTGCCGTTTTTGGGCCTGCTCGCGCCGTGGCAGCTGGTTTTCATGACCGTGGGAACGCCGGGGCTCCTTCTGGCGGTCTATTTTTTTGTCGTCCGCGAGCCGGCGCGCCGCCCGACTGTCGGCGGCGACGCGGCGCTCCAGGGCGCCAGCGTCTTTCAAGCCTGGAGCTATGTGGCGAAGAACGGCGCGACCTATTTCACCTTTGCGTCGCTTGTCATGGTCATGACCATTATCGCCTACAGTCAGGGATATCTGCCCTCCACCTTTGAGCGGGTCTGGGGCTGGGAGCGCGAACTTTACGCTTTCGCCAACGGGGCTGCGCTTCTCGTCATCGGTCCGGCGACCATTTTTTTCACCGGCTGTCTTTCTGATCGCTGGATGCAGGCGGGCGTGCGCGATGCGCCGTTCAGGCTGCTGGTCGCCGGCTATCTGGTCATGGCGCCCACGGGCGTCCTCGCCATGGTCATGCCGACGGGCGTGCTGGCCTTTGCGGTGCTGGGCCTGAACACGATCGGCATCGGGATGATCAGCGCTGTGGGCGTAACGGCGCTCTTGCTGATCACGCCGTCGCAGATCCGCGGGCAGGCGCTCGCCCTTTACTACATGACGATCAGCCTTTCCGGCCTTTTCCTGGGGCCGACGACCGTGGGCGTTCTGTCCACGCGGGTTTTCGGCGAAGAGAACCTGAACCTCGCGGTGGGCGCGGCGCCGCTGATCTACGGCGTCGGCCCGCTTGTGCTGATCCCCGTAACGCGCCGGCTGTACCTGAAACAGATGGAACGGTTGCGCGCTGCCGACAGTGACGCAACGGCGGCGGCGACGTAATCGCCCGCCCGCCGTCCGGCGTTTCCAGAAAACATCGCATCCCGGCCGCGACACGGTGTCTTCGGGGGGGGGCGGCGCCGCCTTTGGACCCTTGAGCCTAAATGGTATATCATTTAAAACGGGCGGGTATCAGGCGGCGACGCGCGCCGGCTTGTACCGTGAAAGAGGAAATGTGGGCCGCACCCTGTTCGACAAGCTCTGGGACATTCACCGCGTCGCCGTCGACGACGACGGCGCGGCCTATATCGCCGTCGACCGCGTCTTCCTGCACGAACGCACCGGCGGCGTGGCGCTGAAATCCCTGCTGGAAGCCGGGCGCCAGGTTAAAGCGCCGGACCGGGTGTTCTGCGTCATGGACCATATCGTCTCCTTCGCGGCCGGACGGGGGCGCAACGACGCGCGTTCTCCCGGCGGCGAGACCTTCATTACGCAGACCCGGGCGATGGCGGAGAAAACCGGGATCGCGCTCATCGATACCGACGACCCGCGTCAGGGCATCGTGCACGTCATCGCGCCGGAACTGGGCGTTGTCGCGCCCGGCGTTTCCATCGTCTGTCCGGACAGCCACACCTGCAGTCTCGGCGCGTTCGGCGCGCTCGCCATGGGCATCGGCTCCAGCGAGGCCGAGCATATCATGGCGACCGGCGTCATGCGCATTCACAAACCCGAACAGTTGCGTGTACGAATTGACGGCGTTTTGCCGGATGGCGTGTCCGCGAAGGATCTTGCGCTTCATCTTATCTCGGCTTACGGCGCGGACGGGGGCAAGCGGCGGGCGATTGAATTCTGCGGCGCCGCCGTGTCGGCGATGGACCCGGAGGCGCGCTTGACCCTGTGCAATCTCGCCGTCGAATTCGCGGCGTTCACGGCGCTGATCGCGCCGGATGAAAAGATACGCAATTATCTGCGCGGCCGCCCCCATGCTCCCTCCGGCAACCTTCTGGCCGCGGCTGAAGAACACTGGGCGGAGCTTTATACCGACCGGGACGCGGTTTTCGACGAAGAAATCCGGATCAATGCGGACCATATGGCGCCATTTGTCAGTTGGGGGACGAGCCCGGACCAGTGCGCGCCCGTGACCGGCGGCGCCCCGGATCTCGATGCGCTGGGGCCCGGGCGCGTCGACCGGGCGAGACAGGCGATGGCCTATATGGGATTCGCGCCGGGGACGCGGTTTGCCGACCTGCCGATCGACGGCGCCTTTATCGGTTCGTGCACCAATGGCCGTCTGTCCGACCTGCGTGCGGCGGGGGCCGTGCTCAAGGGGCGCACGGTCGTCGACGGCGTGCGCGCGGTCTGCGTTCCCGGCTCCCAGCGAGTGCGGGCCGAGGCCGAGGCCGAAGGGCTCGACGAGATTTTCAAAACCGCCGGTTTTGAATGGGGCGCGCCCGGCTGCGCCATGTGCTTCTATGCGGGCGGCGAGACTTTCGCCCCGAAAGCGCGTGTGGTCTCGTCCACCAACCGGAATTTCGAAGGCCGCCAGGGGCCGGGCGTGCGCACTCATCTCGCCAGCCCCGCCACGGTCGCGGCGAGCGCCGTCGCCGGACGGATCGTCGGGGCGTCGTCGTTAGGCGCGGCGGCGGGGGCGGCATGACCGGACGGCTCCCTTTCCTGCGCCACCGCGGCGTCGCGGCGCCGTTGCTGGCCGATAATATCGATACGGATCAGATTATCCCCTCGCGGGAGATGAAAGCGGTCAGCCGCGAAGGTCTGGGCGGCGCCCTGTTCGCCGGATGGCGCTATCTGAGCCCCGGCGGGCGCGAGGAAAATCCCGATTTCATTTTGAACCGGCCAGCCTACCGCCAGGCGGCTTTTTTGCTGGGCGGGCGGAATTTCGGCTGCGGATCTTCCCGGGAGCATGCCGTCTGGGCGCTGAAGGATTACGGCGTCCTGGCGATCATTGCGCCGTCCTTCGGCGAGATTTTTCTGGCGAATTGTATTCGCAACGGTCTTCTGCCCGTCGTCGCCGACGCGGATCTCGTCGCTCGCCTGGCGCGCTTGGTCGCAGAAGACCCCCGGGAACGCCTCCTTACCGTCGACCTGCCGGCGCAACGGGTTTCCATCGCCGGCGGGTCCGGTCTGGAATTCAGCTTCGACATTGACGCTTATTCAAAACGTCTGTTGACGGAAGGGCTCGACCCGATCGGGCTGACCCTTTCACGCCGCGCGGAGATCGACGCATTCCTGGCGGCCGATGCGGCGGAACGGCCCTGGATCTACGGCTCGGGAGAGGGCGGCTAGACTCTACTCCGCCGCTTCGCAGGAAGATTTCCGGTTGTGCGGATCGCAAATGATGTTGCTCTTGTCGAGGGCGTTGATCCTGTCGTCGGAAAGACCGAGCCCGCGCAGGATCTCGCGGCTGTGTTCGCCCGCCATGGGCGGATCGAAGCGCTTGCCGAGGCGCTCCCCGGACAGGCTCACGGGCAGCGCCGGCAGGGCGATATCGTCGCCATTCGGAATTTTCATGTCCAGAAGCCCGCCGCTCGCTATGAGATGCGGATCGTGCAGCAGGTCCTCCGGTTTCGTGATCGGCGCGAAAGGCAGTCCGATGTCCTCAAGCCTGTCCATCAACTCGCCTTGCGCATAGCCGCTGAACAGCGTGCGCAGCCGCGGCAACAGGGTGTCGCGTTTCGCGACGCGCTCATTATTCGTTGACAGCGTTTCATCGGCGGCGAGATCGTCAAGGCCAAAAGCGTCGCAGAACTTTTTCCACTGGGTGTCCGTCACGACGCCAATGAAGACCTTATCGTCATTTTTCACGTCAAAGACGTCATAAACCGCCCAAGCGGAAACCCGCGCCGGCATGGGCGCCGCCGGCGCGCCGGTAACGGCCAGTTGCGCGATATGCTGCCCCACCAGGAAGACCGTCGTTTCGAACAGCGACGCGGTGACGTGGCTTCCCTTGCCCGTGCGGTCCCGTTCCCGCAGGGCGGCGAGCGCTGCAATGGCGCCGAACATGCCGCCGGTAACGTCGATCACGGACGATCCCGCGCGCAGCGGCCGCCCCGGCGGACCCGTCATATAGGCGAGCCCGCCCATCATCTGCGCCACTTCGTCGAGCGCCGTGCGGTGGGCGTAGGGGCCGTCGAGAAAGCCCTTTTCCGAGCAATAGACAAGACGGGGGTTGCGTACGGACAAAGCCTCGTAGCCGAAACCGAGTTTGTCGAGCGCGCCGGGACGAAAGTTTTCGATGAAGACGTCGGCCTTGTCGATCAGGTCGTGGGCGATCTTTGCGCCTTCTTCGGACTTCAGGTCGATGGCGAGGCTTTTCTTGTTGCGGTTATACATCGAAAAGTAGCCCGCGCCGGACCCGCGCAGCCGTCGCGTCTTGTCGCCGTCCACCGGCTCGATCTTCAGGACGTCGGCGCCGAGGTCGGCGAAGATCAACCCGGCGGCAGGGCCCATCACCATGTGCGTGAATTCTACGACTCGCAGGCCGTCGAGCGGTTTTGGGGCGCTTGTCATGGATTCCGTCCGGTTGAATTCGATCTCGTCTATTTGGTATATCATTTCACAGAACGGGCGTTGAGCGCAAGCGCCAAAACGCAGAAGAAAGCACGGTTGATGTCTGAAAAATCCATTGAAATCAGCGAGGTAGGCCCCCGCGACGGGTTGCAGAATTGCGCCGCCATCATGCCGCTGGCGCACAAGCGGCGATGGATCGACGCGGAGGCGGCCGCCGGGGTGAGGGAAATCGAGGTCGGCTCGTTCGTGTCTAAAAAGCTGCTGCCGCAGATGGCCGACACCGCCGAGGTGGTTGCTCACGCACTGACGATCCCTGGACTGACGGTTGCGGTTCTCGTGCCCAATCTGCGCGGCGCCGAAGCGGCGGTCGAGGCCGGCGCCCACAAGATCACTCTTCCCCTGTCGGCCAGCGAGACCCATTCGATACGCAATATCCGCCGCACGCACGCGCAGGTAATCGACGAGGCGCGGGCGATTTCGGCATTGCTCGAAACGCTTCCCGCCGACAGGCGGCCTCACTTCGAGGGATCGTTGTCGACGGCGTTCGGCTGTACCCTCGAAGGGCCGATTGAGGAAGCGACGATCCTGCGGCTGGCCGAGCGGTTGATGGAAGCCGGATGCGACGAGGTCGGTCTTTCCGATACGACGGGTTACGGCGACCCGTCGTCCATGCGCCGTCTCATTCGCGCCGTTCGCGGCGTCGTCGGCGCGGACAGGCTGACGGGGGTTCACCTGCACAATACGCGCGGGCTCGGGCTCGCCAACGCGCTCGCCGCTTATGAGGAAGGAATAACGACGTTCGACGCTTCCCTCGGCGGGCTGGGCGGGTGCCCCACCGCGCCGGGCGCAAGCGGCAATATCGTCACTGAGGATCTGGTCTTCATGTTCGAAGCCATGGGCGTTGCAACCGGCGTTGACCTTGAGGCGCTCATCAAATGCCGGGAAATCGTTCGCGACGCCCTGCCGGATGAGGCGCTTTACGGCTTCACGCCGCGCGCCGGCCTGCCGCTCGGGTTCCGACGCGCCGCGCAGGCCGCCGGCTCCGGGTCAGGGGCCTGATCCAGCCGACGGCGTCATTTCGCCCGTTCAGCTTGTATAGCTGAAGTCCTCGCCCTCATAGGCGCGCCAGTCGTCGCTGACGCGGGTTTCGTCGACCAGCGTGCGTTGAAAAAGCCGGTCCGCCTTGAACCATTGCCAGACGCGGGCGCGCGATTGTCCGTCATCGGAAAGCTGGATCATCTCGTAAAGATAAAGATCCGGCTCGCCCGTGCGCACCCAGTTCAGCATGGTGGTGCGCGAAAACGTATCGTAGGAAACATCCGCCGCCCACCCCTTGATGAAGTCGTTGTCCCACCAGAGCCGCCCGTCGCGGACGGCGGCGGGAAAATCGCGCGTCTCGGTCCTGCCGTCGGCCCAGGCGTAATGGTTGGTCTGGTGATAGGGGCGGCCGCTTTCGGGAAAACGGCACAACAGCCGCGAGCGGTGTTCGTCGGTCTTGGCGCCGTTGACGTCGAAATATCGGTAATACCCTTCCCACACGCCTTCATGGCGTGCCAGCAACGGCATGAGTTTCTTGAGATCGTTTGCGGTGACGGTTTGTGACATGGAATGCCTTTCTCAACTGCATGTCGGACGGAAAAACCTATCGAAGCGCGGCCTTCACGGCCCTGACGGCGTCTTCGGTGAAAACATCGAGAAATCCGTGGCCCCACTCGGGATAGTCGATGATCTCCCCGTTTCTCAACAGCGGACGCGCCCGTTTCGTGTGTTCGTGGAGTTCGTCTTTCGGGTTGAGGATGGTGATCCGGTGCGGGAGCATGCGGATGATATCGTCGAAACGGGTTCCATAGACGAAGGCGGCCCGGTGGCCCCATTCGTAATTCTCCCCGCCGCGCAGGTTTTCCGCCATGGATTCGGCCATCATCTCCAGCGTCATGCCGGGTCCTTTGAAATGGATGATCCGCTCCCACATCACTTTAAAGCGGGTGCCTTCCTCGTCCAGCGGGATGGGTGAGAAATAGGCGTTGAAGGCGGCGCGTTCCTCGTCCGTCAGCATCGCCGCGGACACCATGACGATCCTGTTGACGCGCTCCGGCGCGATATACGTCATTTCCGCCGCGACTTTCGATCCGGTATGGTGGCCGAACAGGTCGACCTTCGTGTGACCCAGCGCGTCCGCGACCCGCCATACGCTGCGGGCGTAGTCGGCGACGCAGACATGGGGCTCGGCCGGCGGCGGCGCGGACTCGCCGTAGCCCGGATAATCCGAGGCCACCACAATCCGGTCGTCGCTCGCCGCCCGCATGAAACGCTCGAACTGCCGTCCGGACTTCGGACTCATATGGAGACAGTAAAGCGGCGGGGCGGTCGGTTTTTCCGGGGCCGCCATGCGAAGATGAATCTGGCCGTACTCGCCGTCGATAAACCGCCTTTTCGGTTCAGCCATGGCGCTTTTCCCCTGATCGTGACAAAGACTGTTTCACGCGGTCAGCGGCGAAACGCGAACCAGGCATTTGCCGATGTTCCGTCCGTCCATCAGCCGTTCGAACAACGCCGGCGCGTTTTCGAGGCCGTCGACCGCGTCTTCCGCCACCACGAGGGCGCCCTCGCGCACCCATTCGGCGGCGGTGCGCATATAATCGTCCCATTGCGGATAATAGTCGTAGACGACGAGCCCCATCAGCCGCGCACGCCTGGCGATGATGACGCCCGCGTTCAGCGGATGCAGGCTCTGCTGATCCGTATGGTATGCATCGACCAGCCCGCACAGAACCCCGCGTGCATAGGGGCGCGCATGGGAGAGGGCGACCATGGCCATGTCCGCCGACACATTCTCGAAAAAAACGGTGAGCCCGTCCGGCAGGGCTTCGGCGAGGGCGTCGCGCCACCCCTCTTTTTTGTAATCGACGCAGGCGTCGAAGCCGTATCGCTCCGTCACCAGCGCGCATTTCTCGACACCGCCGGCGACGCCGACGACGCGGGCGGCGCCGTTGAGTTTCGCGATCTGTCCGGCGACGCCGCCGACCGGGCCGGCCGCCGCATCGACGAGAACGACGTCGCCGTTCCCGACCTCCGCGAGCCGCGTTATCCCGGCCCAGCCGGTCAGGCCCGGCATGCCCAGCGCGCCGAGATGGGCGTCGAGCGGCGCCAGCGCGGGGTCGAGCTTGCGGCACGCCGCGCCGGGAAGCGCTGCGATGTCGCACCAGCCGCCATCCATGGAATGCACCCAGTCGCCGGGCGTCAGGCCGTCGCAGCGGCTTTCGGCCACCTCGCCGACAACGGCGCCGGGAACGGCGTCCTTCATCGGCGCCGGCGGCGCCTCGCCCATATGACGCCCCCGCAGGCGGCTGCCCACATAAGGATCGAGGGAAAGGCGCGCGACGCGCACAAGGACGCCCCCCTCGGGGCAGGAAGGCGGCGCCGCCTCGATCAGCGCGAAATCATCCGCACGCGGCTTACGGTCGACGGGCGCTTTGAGGGCGACAAGCTTCATGACGGCGGCGCCTCGCTTTCGACAATCTCAATCAGCGCGCCGTCAAGGTCTTTGACGACGCCGACGCGCCCGCCCTTGTAGACCGGTCCGTCGCGGCGCGCCGGCGGGACGACCCACGGTCCGGGCAGCGCGTCGAAATCCGGCGTCCAGAACGTGCCGATCGCGCAGCCGGGCGCGAGCATCCCCTCGTGTTTCGGCCGTAAGTTCGCCGCGTCCGGGTACTGATCGAGTTCCAGGAACACGTCCCGGCCATGGATCATGGTGGCGATGCGGTGAAGCTCGTCAAGCGGCGCGTCGAAAGCGTTGGCGAGCATGGTGTAGACGATTTCCATGTCGCGGCCTTTTTCAACCCCTGCGTGTCGTTCCATCCAGTCAAGGGAGGCGTCGAGGTCGGAACAGGCCATGACGAGAATGAACAGCTTGTCGATCGGGCTCGCTGCGCGGGGCAGGTCGTAAGCGGGCAGATCGTCCCGGATCTGCGTCAGGTACACGATCTCGCCGTCCGGTCCCTTGACCTGCATCGGATAGATGGCGGGAAGTCCGTCGATTTCCCTCGGGGGACCGATGATTTCGAACGGCGAGTCTTCCATGCGCGCGTTGGCCGCGAGGACGTCTTCAACGCAGATTTCGATGGCCGCCCAGCCGTAACTGCGCAAGGGGACGAAATCGGGATGCGGCGGTTGCTCTACGAGGCGCAGATAGATCTCAGCGCCGGACGCGGGCTGCATGATCGCGTAAGGCCGTCCGGCGGTTTCCGGCGCATCCCAGCTTGCCGCAAGATCCTGCGCGACCGCGCCCTCGTCCACGACGGCGTAGTCGAGATAGCGCGCGTAATTTCCCGCGGATGTTTTCAGATCGGCGACGGTCAGCGTGGCGGCGCGCAGCAGTTTCATGAAACGGGGCCTTTCCTGAATTGTCCGCCTTTGATTTTTCTGGGCGGTGGACTGCTCAAATGGTATATCATTTATGGGGCCGGCGCCATAAGGCCGGACGGAGAAAAGAAGGAGAAAACATGGCCGCCTACATGATCGTCTTCGCCGACATTCACGACCGGGACCGGTTCATCGCTGAATACGGCGCGCCCGCCGGCGCCCTCGTCAAGGAATATGGCGGCGAATACGTGGTGCGCGCCCCCGGCGTGACGACGCTTGAAGGGGCGTTGTTCGAGGGGGCGTCGGCCGTCATCTCCAGATGGCCGGACCGCGCCGCCATCGAGGCGTTCTGGAATTCCGACGCCTATCGGAAGTTGAAAGCGGCCCGCGCGCCGCTCGCCGATTGTCACGTAATGGTGGTCGAGGCGCCGTAATCCTTATGATGCGTCTTCCGCGAACGCGCCGAGCGGCGCCGGCGTTCCGGTATTGGCGATCAGCGCCTTGCGCCGCAGGAAGCGCTGAAACCCCGCCGGCCCCATGCGCGACGCGCCGAGCCCGGAACATTTGAAAGCGTGCTTTTCGGCTTCGTGGAAGAGCGCCGTCAGCGCGGCGTCGTTCAGGCTGACGGCGCCGGCGTCGATGCGCCGCGCGATCGCTTCGGCCTCGTCCAGCGAACCGGCGAAGACCGCCGCTGACAATCCGTACTCGGTGTCGTTGGCGAGAGCGACGGCCTCTTCCGCGTTCGCATAGGCCATGACCGGCATAATCGGGCCGAAGGTTTCGTCGCGCATGACCGCCATGTCGTGATTGACGTCGGCGAGAACGGTCGGACGAAGCCACAGGCCGCCGCCGTGACGCTCGATCTCGCCGCCGCAGAGCAGGCGCGCGCCCCGGGCGAGGGCGTCGTCGATATGCGCTTTGAGAATATCCGCCTGGCGGTCGAAGATGATCGGGCCGATCTCGCCGCTGGCGATGTCCGGCCAGTTGAGGCGGGCGGCGCGGGCCTTTTCCGTCAGCATTTCCGTAAACGGATCATAAACGGCGCGGTCGACATAGATCCGCTCGATCGACTGGCACGCCTGGCCCGTGGATAGCGCCGATCCGCGCAGAGCGGCGTCCGTCGCCGTGTTAAGATCCGCGCTTGCCGTGACGATCATGGGGTCCTTGCCGCCAAGCTCCAGAAAGGCCGGGATCAGGCGCGCGGCGCAGGCTGCCGCGACCTTGCGGCCCGTGGCGACGGAGCCGGTGAAACACACCGCGTCGACGGCGCCAATGAGCGCCGCGCCCGTCGCGCCGTCGCCGGGGACGATGGCGAGAACGGCGTCGAGCCCGGACGCCGCGATCGCCTTTTCGAGGGGCGCGATGAAGCGCGGGGTTGCTTCCGAGGGCTTCAGCATTACGGCGCAGCCCGCCAGCAGGGCCGGAACGGTGTCGATCATCGACAGGGTCAAGGGAAAGTTCCAGGGCGAGATGACGCCCGTCAGTCCGTATGGGACGAATTGCGGAGCGTGGCGGATAGCCGGGTTGGCCTTCCCTTGCGTCCACTCGTCAGGGAGGAGGTCCGGCGCCTGCGCCAGCCAGCCGTCGATGGAGGCGGCGACGCCGTCGACTTCCAGCCGGGCGATGCGCCGCCGGCCCGTATCGGCCTCCAGGGCGCCGGCGATGGCGTCCCTGTGTTCGCGCAGGGCGGCGGCGAAGGCGCGCAGCCGCGCCGAGCGCTCGTCGAGCGACGCCGCCGCCCAGCCGACTTGCGCCGCGCGCAGGCCCGCCGCCAGCGCCTTGATATCGTCCGCGCCGGCGGGCGAAAACCGGAAGTCGGTCTCGCCCGTTCGCGGATTGCGCGCGGCGATGACCCGGCCGGGCGGCGGCGAAACGTCAAGGCCGAGAACGCCCGGATTGATTCGCCCCTCGGGGTCGGCGGCGCGCTTGACGGCTTCAAGGAGGCGCCACGCTTCCGGCTCCCGGTTTTCCTTATACGGATAGGTTCGGCCGATCTGGAAATGGACGGCCTTGTGCGTCGCGAACACGTCGAGAACGGCCTGGCGCGCTTTTTCCACGACCGCCGTCGCCCGGGGGTTGGGCTGATGGCGAGGCAGCCTGGCGAGAAAGTCCGCCTCCACGGTTTTTTCGTGAATGGGATAAAGCGCTTCCGGCCAGATGAACACCGGTTCGATCAGGTAGCCGGCGGCGCCGAGGGTGGTGACGAGAAAACCCGTCAGGATATCATGGGCGTCCAATTCCTCGCGCATGGCGTCGAAACAGCGTTCGATATCGGCCCAGGCGGCGGGGCCTTCCGAGGCGGGGACGATGCCGTGGATCGGCGCCCAGCGTTCTCCTTCCGGACCGAGAATGTTGTTGAGCGGCGTGAAGGGATTGGCGCGGATGATTTTCGGGATCGAGTTTTCCGTCGCCTCGCCCGCATGCGCCTCGCACAGGCCGGCAAGGCGGGCCATGCCGTCGGCGACGGTGGCCGCGGACCGGCCCTCGACCACGAAATGAAGCGAATAGGCCGCTTCGTCAGCGAAATTGCGGCCGGCGAGCGCGATGCGCGCGCCTTCCTTCAGTCCTTTCAGAAGCGAAGTCTGGGCCTTGACGACCTTGCCGAGGGTCCTGACGTCGGCGGCGATGGAGGCGCGTTTCATCCGCACCCGTTGCAGATTGGGATCGAATCCGAAAACCTCGCAGGCGATGTTTTCCTTCATCACCGCCCGCATGGCCTCGGCGCAGGCGTCGCGTGAGGCGAACTGGAAACTCGCCCAGTCTTCATGCGCCGGCGCCGGCGTCAGGCGCAGCGTGATCTCCGCCTTGTGCCCGAGGGCGCCGCAATCGCCGCAGAACAGGCCCGTCAGGTCCGGGCCGTAGTAACGGAAAAACGGTTTCCCGCCTCTTGTTCCCGCCGACCCGGTGCGCAGGACGGCGCCGTCCGCAAGAACGACCGTCAGCGCCAAGACGCTCTCGCCGGTCGTGCCATGGAGGCCGCCGCCGAAAAAGGCGTTGTTCTGCGACACGCCGCCGCCGATGGTCGAGGTCAGGCCCGATAACGGGCCCCAGAAAGGCGTGCGCAGGCCCCTGGGCTTCAGCGCGCGGTATAGCGCGTCCCATGTGCAGCCCGCCTCCACCGTGACGTACATATCGTCTTCGTTGATCTCGACGATGCGGTTCATTCTCGACAGATCGAGGACGCCGACATTCTCCCTGTCGGGAATATAGCCCTTCGTATAGGACATGCCCGCGCCGCGCGGATTGAGCGCGACGCCCCGGCGGCTCGCTGCGGCGACCGTCGCGGACAGTTCCTGAACGGAGGACGGCGCGGCGACGAAGGCCGCATGGACGCCCGTCGCCCAGATATCCTGGCTCATCAACGCGATGTCGTCGAGCCGGTCGCTGACGCCCGCCTCGCCGAGGATGGACCTCAGATCGGCCAGGAGCGCGTTTCGGTCGGCGGGCGCGAAGGGCTTGTTCATGGGCGTCTCCCGGGTTCGTCTGTCGGCGATGGCGCGCGCGAAGCGTTTCGGGCCGCGTCGCTCGACGCCTTAAATGGTATATCATTTAGGGGAGGGTGCAAAGTGCGTCGTCGCGACGCCTCGCCGGCCCGGGCCTTCGGCGCTTATTCGTCCGCAGTCCAATCGGCGTCGCCCTGTCGCGCGAGGCTCATCTGGTACTGAAAGCGGTCCGCGCGGTAGTGCGCGGTGATTTCCTGCACCACGTTGTCGTCCTTGTCGCGCATCAGCCGGTGAATGCGCAGGAGCGGCATGCCGACGCTGACCTGGAGGGCGTTGGCGATGTCCTCGTCGGCGCTGACGGCGGTGATCGTCTGCGTCGCCGCGCAGGGACGGTGTCCGGCGGCGTCGAGCAGTTCGATCAGGGACGCTGAGGCGAGCGCCTTGCAGTCATAGGACGAGGCCACGTATTCCGGGACGTGCGTGATGAGATAGGAAAACGGCTCGCCCTGCATCGTTCGCAGGCGCACAATGCGCTGGACCTTTTCCCCCGCGGGCAGTTCCATCATCGACGCCAGCGCGCGCGACGGCTTGATGATCTTGCTTTTCAGGAGGCGCACTTCGGTTTCCACCCCCATGCGCGTCAGGCCCTCGATGAGGTTTTCAAAGCTCGCCTTCACCGTCGGCGCGGCGGCGTTGAACGTGACCACCGTGCCGCGCCCGCGCTGGCGCTTGACGAGGCCGGAGGCGGCAAGTTCGTTCAGCGCGCGCCGGACCGTGATCCGCGAGACGCCAAGCGCTTCGATGATCTCCTGTTCCGATGGAAGATGCGCGTTTTTCGCAACGCGGCCGGAGACGATCTGCTGCTGAAACATATCGTAGATCTGGCGATAGAGCGGGGCGTCCGCGTTTTCGTTCAGTCTTTTCCTGCCGAGTTTGAAAGCCGTCGAGCCCGTCATGCGCGTCCCCAGTCCCTTTGGCGCCTCGCCTTCGATGCAGGCGGCGTTGTTTGGTCTTCTTAAAGACAAGCGGCCTTTCATTTAGCGGCTGTCTCGCCCGCGTTCAAATCACGCCTCGCCGCCTCAGCCAATGCGCTTTTCATCGCAAAGCGTGCGCTTGTAAAGCTTGCCGTTCCGGAACCACTGCCAGGTGCGGGCGCGATGATCGGCGCCGTCGCCTAGGGCGATGATCTCGTAAAAGCGGGCGCCGGGTTCGTCTTTCCGTTCCAGATTCAGCAGGATAAGCCCGAAATCGGTCTGCCAGGCGCACCCTTTGAACGTCTCGACATCCCACCACAGCCTGCCCTCGCGCAACACCCCGGGCAATTTGACGCGCGCTTCGCGGCCGTCCTCCCAGGTGAAATGATTGTGCTGAACATAGGCGTAAGGGCCGTGTGCCGGAAATTCGCAGCGCACGCGCGCCCGGTGCCGGTCGATCACCGCCCCCGCCGCGTCGAGATGGGTGTAGATCCCTTCCCACACCCCGGCATGCCGCAGCAGCGCCGGCATGGCGTCGCGGATCGCGGCTGTGTTGTCGGGCGTGGACACAGGCATGAAACCGGCGCTTCCGTGAAAGGGGGCGAGACGGAAAGGATTTGACTTTACACAACCTTGTTTGTCTAATCCAACAACCTGTCGTTGGTGCGTGCATTCTCTCCAGGGCCCGCCACAAGCCTCGCATGAGCCCCCGTCATGAACGATGAGCGGCTGCCGTCAGCGTCGAGACTTCTCATGGACCCGCAGAAACTGCAGCAGTTTCTCGCGGTGTTCGAGCATCGCAATTTCGCGCGCGCGGCGGAGGCCTGCGGCGTGACGCAGCAGGCGGTGTCCAAGAGCATCGCCAGGATTGAAGACTCCATCGGCGTGAAACTGTTCGAGCGCGGCGCGTTCGGCGCGGAACCGACGGCGTATGGCCGCGCGCTGGCGAAGCGGGCCAATATCATCATGACGGAAACCCGGCTCGCCGCGGCCGAGTTGAACGCGCTGAAAGGGGCGACCGACGGGTTCGTCAAGGTCGGGTTCGGCTGGTCGTTTTTGCCTCGGATCGCGCCGCAGGTGGTCAACCGGTTTCGCCGTCGCCGCCCGGGGGTGACCGTCAGCGTGGTGACGGGGCCGTCCGTCAGCCTTTTCAACAAGCTCCTGGCGGGGGAAATCGAGTTTGTCGCAAGCGCGCCGGCTGCGGGCGTCAAAATCGACGACGCGCTCGATTCCGCCCCGCTGTTCACCGACTGGGACGTCGTCGTCATGCGCGCGGGTCATCCGCTGGCCAAAAAATCCGTCGTTACGCTTGAGGAGTTGTCCGTACAGACATGGATCATCTCGCTTGCGCTGCACGAACACTGGCGCATGATATCCGAAGCCTTCGTGTCCAACGGCCTGTCGCCCCCGTCTCAAATCGTCGATCTCGACTCCCTGATCCTCGCCAAGGCGCTCCTGGAACAAAGCAATTGCATCGCGCTCCTGGCCCGCGAGCAGGTGGCGCCGGAGCTGGAGCGCGGCGACTTCAAGGCGCTGGAGCGCCCGGAGTTTCCGCATATGCGCGAGGCCTATTTCACGGCGCGGCGCGGGGCGGTGTTGCAGCCCGCGGCCAAGGCGCTGAAAAGCGATCTCATTCACGTGTGCAACGCGCTTTATTAGCGCGAAACGGATCCGCCGAGGAGGGCCGGCGCCGCGGGGCCGTCGAACGCTGTGGGGGCTGCATGGGGCTGTCTGCGTCCCCCTCTGAGCGGTCGATTCCGGGCGTGCGCGCGCGCGTCTGACAGGCGGGACGCGGGACGTCTCAACGGATCGTCTCATAATTGCCGCAACAACCAATTGTTGTTCCAATGGTTCGGAAAATAGTTGGCTTGGCAAAAATGCGCGTCCTTAACGTGGTCGGCGCAGCTTTGCGCTGAAATGATATAATGTCATATCATTTAAAATTCACCGGGCGCAAAGGCGAACCACTGACGTTCTGGAGGAGAATGACGTGCGAAACAGATCGATCAAGACAGCCGGCGCATCCTTTGCAGCCATGGCGGCCATGCTGGGCGCGCCGCTCGGGCCGGCGCTTGCGCAAGTCGCTGACGGCGAGGAAGCCGACGCCCCCGGCCGCGACACCATCATGGTCACGGCGCAGCGGCGCGAGGAAAGCCTTCAGGACGTGCCGGTTGCGATCACGGCATTCGGGTCCGACGATCTGGAGAAGCGCCAGATCAGACAGGTTCTCGACCTCCAGGGCAAAATTCCCAACGCCTTCATCACGAACGGCACGGGGACGGCGAATTCGGCGCGGATCTTTTTCCGGGGCGTCGGCGAGGACGAATCCCGCGGCGCCATCGATCCGGCGGTGGGCATTTATGTGGACGGCGTTTATCTCGGCCGCACGGTCGGCTCCCTTCTCGACGTCGTCGACCTTGAGCGCATCGAGGTTTTGCGCGGCCCCCAGGGCACGCTTTACGGACGCAACACCAATGGCGGCGCCATCAAGCTGATCAGCAAACGGCCGCAATCGGAAAACACTCTTGATCTCGGCGCCGGTTTCGGCAGCGACGACCGCCTTGAGTTCCGGGGCGTCGGCAATTTGGCGTTTACGGATCAAACCGCCGCGCGTTTCGCCTTTACGTACAGGGAGCGGGACGGCTTTCACGAACTCATTCCCAATGGCGACCTCGCCGGAACCGGCGGCGAGGTCGGGCGGCAGGAGGTGTTGTCCCTGCGCGGCAGCCTGCGCCATGATTTTACGGAAGACTGGTCGGCCATGGTGGCGGTCGATTACACCAACGACAACTCCGACCCGACGCCAAGCAGCATTATCGCCGAAAGCGACCATCCGAGCGTCGTCACCGACGCCGACGGCGACATCTTCACCATCGAACCGCAGCCGGGCGTTGTCTGTTCCTCGGCGACGCCGGGGATTTTCCAGCCGGTCGGCTGCTTCACCGACTTCAGCAGCGAAATCGACATTTTCGGCGTCGCGCTGAACATCGACGGCAAGCTCGGCGACTTCGACGTGGCGTCGATCACGTCTTACCGCTCGCTGGAGGACGACCTTTCCTCGCATATCAACTTCCCGTTTTTCCAGAATACGGATCAAACCCAGTTCAGTCAGGAAGTCACCCTGTCCTCGAATTTCGAAGGACCGCTCAATTTCGTCACCGGACTTTATTACTACACGGAAGATGCGGGGCTTGAATCGACGTTCATTTCGGACTTCGCAATGAACGTCGAAACCCAGTCCTTTGCTATTTTCACGCAGGGCGATCTTGACCTCACCGACAGCCTGACCCTGACGGCGGGCATGCGATATACGTCGGAGGAGCGCGATTTCTTCGGCGAAAACGTCAGCAACGCGGCCTCGCCGACGCCGTTCTCGCCGAACAGCCGCAGCGAAACCATCGAGTCCGACAACGTCAATTTCACGGTGAAGCTGAATTACGCCTTCACCGAAGATGTGTCCGTATACGCATCTTTTGCCAATGGATTCAAAACCGCCGGGTTCTCGCCGGACTGTTTCGGTCCGACCGCCTGTTTCCTGCCGGTGAACGAGGAACAGCTCGATTCGTTCGAGGTCGGGCTGCGCTCGGAGTTTTTCGATAATCGCGTGCGGTTCAACGCAACCTATTTCTACAACGACTATCAGGATCTTCAGATTTCGGCGACGGTGCCGGATCTCGGCTTCACCCGCATCAACGCCGACAAGGCGGTCATCCAGGGCGTTGAAATCGAGGCCAATGTCTATCCGACGGAATATCTCGAACTGTTCGGCAATTTCGGGTTTCTGGATGCGGAATATGACAGCCTTACCGAGCAACAGGCCGCCGGCGTCACCAATAACGGCGCGCCGTGCCCCGGCGGCGTTCCCTCGGTTGAATGCGCCCTCGGGCTGGAGCTGAAAAACGCGCCGGAATTCAAGGTCAATGCCGGCTTCCTCGCCACCTTGCCCGCCCTTGCCGGCGAGTTCACGCTGGGCGGCGACATGGCGTATGAGGACGAATCCTTCGCCCTGATCGCGAACAATCCGGGATCGCTGGTCGATCCGGGCGTGACGTTCAATGCGCGGCTGTCCTATCAGCCCGATCGCGGGCCGTGGCGGGTCGCCCTGTGGGGGCAGAATCTCGGCGACCGGGAATTCTTCCGGGCGACGACGGCCCTCAACAACGTGTTCGCCATGCCGCCGCGCACCTGGGGCGTGGAGGTCAATGTCAGCTTCTGACCCGGCGGCGCCGGCGGTCTTGTTTCCCCTTGCGAGGGCCGAACGTCCTCGCAAGGGTTTTTTTGCCGGACAACGCGCATCCGCCGCCGCGGACCGTCCGTGGCCTGTTTCGGGCCTGTTTGTTTCCGCCATCGCCTGCGCTCTTGCCTATCCTGCGAAATGATATACCATTTCAAGGCGAGGTTAAGGGAGACCGGGTAATGACAAATTCAATGACAGCGATGGCCGCTTGCGCGGCGGCGCTTTGGGGCGCGGCGACAATCGGTAGCGCGGCGGCGCAGCCGCTCGATCCGACGAACACGGAAGACGCGCTGACGATATCGCGCAAGATCGCCTGTTCCACTGAGGACGGGGCGCCGTCGACCTACTGGTGGCATGGCGCGGCGTATTCGCGCCGCCAGGGCGAGCGTGACAAGCATCTCTTCGACGTGGAGGGCATGAATGTGCGCGCCTGCGTTTCCGCGCCGGAAGGCGGTTTCAACCTCGTCTCGCGGGAACTCTTGTTGTACAAGGATAAAAATACGGGCGAGGTTCTGAAGACCTGGGACAATCCATGGACGGACGAAACGGTTGACGTGCTGCATGTCGCCAACGATCCGGTCAACGGCAAGTATCGGCCGAAAACCCGGACGGGCGAAGACTATACATGGAACGGCACGATCAAGGGCGACGTCTGGTGGCAGACCGTGACGGTCCCGCTCTACTATGACAATGTTCTCGGTTCGGAATACCAGGATGAGGTCGGTCCCTATTATCACGCAACGGAGATGTTCAACTTCCTCGGCGAAACGGCGTCCCTCCTCGACCGGGAGGCGACGACGGCGGGCGCGGTGAAAGTCGGCTGGGTGCGCATGTCCGACTGGCTGCCCTGGATGAAAATGGCCGGGCGCGAGGGCGTGATATACATGCATACGGCGGGCCGCAAGCTGGAGTCCTGGGACGATCTGCCTGCATCGATGAAACAGGAAATCAGGACGTACTATCCGGAATATGACGCGCCGCCGCCGACCGACGACGACCGGGCGAACATCACCAGTTGGAAGTATTACGACCAGGTGAAGAAAGGCGAGGTCAAGGCGCCGAAGCGCAAGTAACGATGCCGGTACAGACGGAAAACGGCGGGGGCGCGCGCGGCCCCGCCGTTTTTTATCGGCTGAGACCCATGATCGCTTCCGCCGCGTTCTGGCCGGATTCCATCGCGCCCTCCATACCGGTGTGGAGATAGGATAGGTGTTCCCCCGCGAAATGGACCCGTCCCAGGGGGGCGCCCATGACCGTCGCCCATCGTTCCGCCTGGCCGGGCGCCCAGTGCATGTAGGCGCCGCCCGCATAGCTCGCCCCTTGCGTCCAGCGCATCGTCCGGCGCAGGCGAACCGCGCCCCTGCTGGCGGGCCGAAGCCGTTTCAGCTCCTTCGCGGCGAGGGCGGAAAGCGCCCCGTCGTCGAGCGTTGCAAGGGCGCGCGCGCCTTCGCCGTTGATCCAGGCGACAAGTCCCAGCGGCGCGCCGCTTTCCCGGTCGCGCGTGACGAAAAGACGTTCCAGGGGGCCGTCCGTCCACATCGCAAGGGGCAGGCCGTCATCTTCCCAGAACGCCGTTTCCGGCTCCAGGTGCAGTTGCAGGATTTGCGTGTAGGGCAGCGACGCGATCGCCCGCGCTTGCGCGCCCGTCGGCGCGGGATCGATTTCGATTGCGTTCAGCGCGGGAAAGGGAAGGGCGAGGACGCAATAATCCGCCCGGAATGTCCGTACGCCATCGGTAATGGCGACGCCGTCGCCGTCGGGCCGAACCTGCCTCGCCCTGAAGCGCGTCACGACCGCGTCCCCGAGCGCGGCGGCCATGGCTTCCGGGATCCGCTGCGCGCCGCCCTTCGCCGCCCCGGCGGGGCCGATCTCCGCGTCCTGCTGAAAAATCTGTAGCGACCGCCACACATTCAAGATTGAGTATTCGTCGAGCGCGTTGGCGTTCAGCGATATCTCCGCCAGGGCGCGCGCCTCGGGAGAAAAGCCGAGCCTGTCGAGAAAGGCGCCGGCCGATACATCTCGCGCAAAGGCGGTCTTGGTGCGCCAGTCGCCGGCCCAGGCGAACGGGTTGTCCCGCGCCGCGGCGGCGAAAAGCGCCGCTCCGGGCGGCGTGGATTTGAATTCGTCCGGCATCGGATTGCCTGGCGCCGCGGCCCAGTCGCGCGAGTTGATGACCCTGTCGCCGCAGGCGATCAGGGTTTCCTCGCGCCGAGCGGGCGCATCGACAATGCGGACCCCGAAACGTTCCGCAACGTAACGAATGCGCGCATAGCTCTGGCCGATCTGTGCGCCGCCGGCTTCAGGCGCGCCGGGCAGGCGGTCCAGCGTCCACAGCCGCCCGCCGATGCGCTCGCCCGCTTCCAGAACCTTGACGCGATAGCCCGCATCCGTCAGCCAGGTTGCGCAAAAGAGCCCGGCAAGCCCGGCGCCGACGACAATCACGTCGGCGTCTTTTCCCGCCACCGGACGCCGCGGCCAGGCGGCGAGCGCGCCGGCGCCCATGGCGAGGCCGAGCGCCGCCGTCGCCGACCTTCTGGTGATGCGAAACACGCCGTTCGCCATCGCATTTCCCTCCCTGCGTGATTCTCTTTTTGTGTTGTCGCCTTCTTGCGCGGTTCCCTCGCGGCGCCGACTTTTTCGCCCTTACGCCTTGCGTCTGCGGGGCTGTCGGGGTGAAATGATATATCAATTAAAAGCCTTGCCAAGGCCGTCGCCGCCGCGACAACCTGAAACCGCGCCATAAAGGGTGGGACATGAACAAAGCTGAGTTTAACCAAGGGTGGCCGGTTGTCGCCGCCGCCGCCATCGGCATCGGCCTCGGCCTGTCGCCGCTGCCGTTCTACACCATCGACGTGATGGTGGGCCCGCTTGGCGAGGAGTTCGGCTGGTCCCGCGGCGACGTTTATTCCTCGCTCGCCATCTACACCTTCAGCGCCCTGTTAATGTCGCCGATTATCGGCGTCCTGACCGAACGGTTCGGCGCGCGCCGCGTGGCGCTGATTTCCATCGTGACCTTCAGTCTGTCAATGATGGCGCTGTCGCTGAATACCGGCGACAAGGCGCTGTATTTCCTGTTGTGGTTCCTGCTCGCGGTGGGCGGCGCGGGCACGCTGCCGATTTCGTTCACCCGACCGATCAACAACTGGTTCGACAAGTCCCGCGGCCTCGCCCTCGGCGTCGCGCTGATCGCGACCGGCGTTTTCGGCGCCCTCGCCAAGTCCTATGCGCAGTTCATGGTCGACTGGGTCGGCTGGCGCGGCGCTTACGTGGCGCTTGGCCTGCTGCCGCTCACCATCGCCCTGCCGGTGGGCCTTGTCGCCCTGCGCGACATCAATGACAAGCCGTTGAGCGAGGCGCTCTTAGTGCGCTTCAAGATCCCGCTTCTGGCGATTTCCCTTCTCGGCGCGGCGGCGCTGGTCGCGTTCTCCTTCAGCTTCATCTGGCCGCAGTTGCAGGGGCGGGGGCTGCGGCTCGAATACGCCATGGCCTTTGTCTTCATGGCGTTCGTCCTGGCGGCGCCGCTGATGATGATGCTGTTCGACATCCGCAAAACGCCGCCGCAGCGTCAGGAGGCCGGCCGCAAGGTCGAACTGCCCGGCCTCAGCCTCGGCGAGGCGGTGAAAACCTGGCGCTTCTGGCTGCTGGCGGCTTGCTTCGTGCCGATTTCCTATGCGCTGGGCGCGATCATTCCGAGCCTCGTGCCGCTGCTGATGAGCAAGGGCTATCCGGTGGCGGAGGCGGTCTCGCTGGCGACGCTGACCGGCCTTGCCGTGTTGGGCGGACGATTGATCGGCGGGTTGCTGATCGACCGGTTCTGGGCGCCGGGGGTCGCGTTCGTCTTCCTGGCCTCGCCTTCGCTCGCGCTTCTCCTCCTGATGGGGGACATCAGTCCGAACGTCGCCACCCTCGCGATCCTGATGATCGGCTTCGGCGCGGGGGTCGAGTATGATTTCATGGCCTATCTCGTATCGAAATATTTCGGCATGCGCCGCTATTCCGCGATTTACGGCGCCCTGTACGGATTTTTCGCCGCCGGCGCCGGGTTCGGCCCGACGATCATGAACAATCTCGCCGATGCGAACGGGTGGGATACGACGCTTCAAAACGCGGCGATCCTGCTGTTCGTCTTTACCATTCCCTTGCTGGCCCTGGGCCGGTACCGGACTTTCCCCGCGGCCCCCGATGAGGCCCGCGCGGGTGATAACTGAAGGAGCGCTGATAATGTCGTTACGGATCATTCTGGCGGTCGCCGCAGCCTGTTGCGTCTTCTCGGCTGTCGCCGCTGCAACGGCGGCGGACCGCGCCGGCCTCTCCGCGCTTCCCGGTCTTTATCCGCGAGACGAGACCCTTCCGGCCGCCGAGATCATCGCGCGCGCCCATGCGGCGGCCGGCGGGGAGACATGGGCGCGCCCCGCGTCGCTGTTCATGAGCGGCTATTCGGTAATGTATCGCGACGGCGCGGCGGCGACCTATGACCGTTATGAAATGTCGCGGGTCTATCCCGCGCGGAAGGGCGACGCCCACAAGGCCGACGGCAAGGTGCGCATCGAGGCCTGGCGGGACGGGGAGCGCGCATTCGTCATCGCCTATGACGGCGAGCGCACCTATGACGCCAACGGCCCTGTCACGGATCAAAGCGCCAATGCGCGCTGGGCGTCGAATTTCGGCTTCGGCGCGATCCGCCACGCCCTCGACGAGGGGTGGTCGCAACGCCGTCTTCCCGACGATCTCGTAGACGGACGTCTTGCTCATGTCGTCGAGTTGACGGACCCGTCCGGCGGGACGACCCGATTCGCCATCGCCGCGGACGATTACGCCATCCTTTATGTGGGTTTCGATACGCCCCGCGGCTGGCATGAGCGGCGGTACTCTGAGTTTTTCACCAGGCCCGGCCGTTCCTGGGTCCAGCCGGGGCGCGTGCGTCTATATTACGACGGGGTCAAGCAGAACGAAGTGATCTGGGAGGACTTCGATCTCGACGTCGACTTTTCCGACGACCGGTTCAGGGTCGCCGCCCCTTGACGCGGGGCTGCGGTTTAGTCTCTCGCCAGTTCCTCGGCGACGTCCTCGGACGTCTTTTCGTCGGCGCCCATCGCTTCGCGGTCCTGTTGCAGCACGCGCAGGACGCGGGCGATGTATTCCTGCGTCCAGGCGCCGCGTTCGTCAGCTTCGGCTTTGGCGGGTTCGAAGGTTTCAATGTCGTCCCGGCTGATCGTTCCTTTGCGTTCCAGAAGCCGCTCGACGGTGTCGAGGCGCTCGCGCATCACGGACAATTCCTGCGCGAGAGTCATGACGATTGCGGCGAGACGCTCCACGTCCTGATCCGCCAGAAAATACGGGCGCTTGCCTCTGGCCTTGGCGCCGGCGAGCGATAACGGGTCCAGAGCGGTCATTTACGCGGCCTCCGCGTTGGGTTTGCGCGCGCCGATCACATGCCACGCGGCCTTTCGTCCGTAGTCTTCCTGTTTTTCGTCCTTGGCCGCTTCCGGGAACACCGCGGGATCGACAACCGCCGCCACGCCGCCATGGAGAAGGGCGTCCTGCGAAAAACCGGCCTGCGCCATGAAGGCGTCCAGGTCGATTTCGTGCATCTTGGTCCAGAACGGCTCGTTGTTGTAAAAAGCGTCCCAGTCGCGCATCGCCTGTTCGAAAAGCGGCATCCCCTCCGCGTATTGCGGCTGCTCCACATGCAGGACCACGCCGCCCGGCTTCAGGAGCCGCTGCGTTTCGCGGAAGATCTCCTGCATCGCGCGGTAGCTCGTTTCATGCAGGAACATGGTCGACTGGATCCAGTCGAAGCTTTCATCCTCGAAGTCGGCGAGTTTCGAGACGTCGCCCTGCACGAACGTCACATTCTCCACGCCCATGGACTTGGCGCGGGCAAGGCCGTAGCGCAGCATCGGCGCGCCGGCGTCGACGGCGACAATTTCCGCATCCGGAAAAGCCTCGGCGATCGGCAGAACGTTATGACCGAGGCCGCAGCCGATATCGAGGATGCGTTTCGGCTTGAAGGCCGGCAGGTTTTCCTTGACCCATTTCGCGACGGCGACGCCGCCCCCGTCGTTGAACCTGCCGAGCATGCCGCCGGTGGTGGCGAACAGGCCGATGTCGTAATTCGCCGCGCCGGTGACGTCCCCCCGCACAAGCTCCGTATGGTAACTGCCGGGCATGCAGTGATGATCCACCGCCGCAAGATAGCGGGGCGTTTCAAGATCCGGATCGAGCGAAAGCCGATTGTCGCCCGCGGTCAGCGCGTCGGCGCGGCGGTTCAGCGCCTCGCCCTGGCGCAGGACGACCCAGCGGCCTGCTTGCTGGCGCTGCTCCATGGTGGCGCGGCGCAGGGCCGACCACCACTGGAACATCGGGTCTTTCAGGAGGGCTTTCCTGACCTCGTGACGGTTGTCGAAATCGCGGCCTTCCTGTTTCCTGAACTGCGGTTCGACCCGCGCCTCGAAGGCGTCCCGGACCCCCGGCATCACCTGCGTCGACAGGTGGCGGTTCATGTGCGCCAGGAAATTGAACCGGGCGATTTCGTCATGGCTCACCTCCGGAAACATGCCGTGTCTGCCGACGACGCGATAATCGGGGGGGCCGTCATAGGCGGCGTCTGATTTGGGCTGGGGCATGATGTTCCTCCTGCGTCGGCGCAAAAGTATGGCGCGCGCGGCGATGCGGCGCAAATTTCAATTGGTATATCATTTCATTTTTTCTATAATACCGCCAGCCCGTTGATCGAAAAAACGGCCGGCATAAGGGAGCGACATATGAGCACGCGCATTCTGGCGCTATTCAACTTGAAACCCGGCGTCAGCGTCGAGGATTACGAACGCTGGTCCAGAACCGTCGACATCCCCGCCGTGAACGGTCTCGGGTCCATTGAAAAGTTTGAGGTTTTCATGGCGACGGGGCTGCTGGGGGCGGACGGGGCGCCGCCCTATGCGTATTACGAAATCATCGACGTTGCGGATATGGAGCAATTCGGCAGGGACGTTGCGGGCGAGACGATGCAGAAGGTCGCCGGCGAATTTCAGGCGATGACGGACGATCTCGTCTTCATCCTGAGCGACAGGCTGGTCTGAGGCATGGCGCGGTTTTCAGGAAAAACGGCCGTCATTACCGGCTCGGGCCGCAAAAAAGGACTGGGTGAGGCGATCGCGAAGCGCCTCGCCGCTGAGGGCGCCGCGGTGGTCGTCTCCGACATCGGCAAGCCGCGCGACGCGGCCACGGAGGCGGCGCATATCGGCGCGAGCGACGAGATGGAAGCGATCGCGCACGCCATCCGCGAGGCTGGCGGCGCGGCCTCCACATGCGTCGCCGATGTGCGAAACCTCGCGGAGATGGAGGCGCTCGCCGCCCATGCGGCGGCGACCCACGGCTCCCTCGACATCTGGGTCAACAACGCCGGCATCGGCTACATCATGAAACCGCTGATGGAGGTGACGGAGGAAGACTGGCGCGCGGTCATCGACGTCAACCTGACGGGCGCGTTTTTCGGCCTCAAGGCCGCCGCCGGGGCGATGCTGGCGCAGAACAAAGGCGGGCGCATCGTCAATATCGCGAGCCAGGCGGCGAAGTCCGGCTTTCCCCACGCGCAGGCCTATACCTCGTCCAAGCACGGCCTTGTCGGGCTTGTGCGGTCCGCCGCGATCGAGCTGGGCCCGGAAGGGATCACGGTCAATAATGTGTGTCCGAACCATGTGACGACGGGGCTCGGCGCCTGGCAGAACGAGTATTTCGCCAGGGTGGTCGGCGCCGATACCGTCGAGGATTATCTGGAGGCCATGAAAAACCGCATTCCCATGCGCCGGCCCGGCTTGCCGGAGGACACCGCCGCGGCGGTGGCTTTCCTGTGTTCCGACGACGCCCGCTACATTACCGGCGAGAGCATGAACGTCTCCGGCGGAGAGGAGCCCCATTGATGAACAGGCGAGACTTTACCTGGCCGAACGGCGCGACATTCGCCCTCTCCGTCGTCGTCAACGTGGAAGAAGGCGCGGAGCAGAACATCCGCGACGGCGACAAGGGGCCGGAGCCGGTGGACGAGCTTGGCGTGACGCTGGCGAAACCGATCCGTATGCACGGCAACGAGTCCAATTATCGGTACGGGATCAAGGAAGGGTTTCCGCGCGTCCTCAAGCTGCTCGACGAGTACGAGATCCGCGCAACCTGGACGGCGGCGGCCCTGGCGCTGGAGCGCGCGCCGCACATCGCCGAGGCGATCGTTGCCCGCGGCGACGAGGTTTGCTGCCACGGACACCGGTGGGCGCACCAGTTCTGGATGAAGGAAGACAAGGAGCGCGCGTTTATCCGCGAGGGCTGGCGGTCGATCGAACGGACATGCGGCCGGCGCCCCGTCGGCTGGCTGTCGCGTTATCTCCATACGGAGGAAACCCGGCGCCTCCTGGCGGAAGAGGGCTTTTTCTACCACATGGACGATTACTCGGGCGATTTTCCGTTCTGGGACCGGGTGAAGACCGCCGACGGCGAAACGCCGATGCTGATCATGCCTTATGCGCTCGATTCCAACGACATGAAGTTCTGGCTCGCCCCGTCCCTCGCCGCGCGGGACTGGCTGCAATATGCGACGGACAGCTTCGACTGGCTCCGCGCCGAGGCGCGCGAAGAGGGTGCGCGCTACATGTCCCTCGGCCTGCACCTGCGCATTATCGGAAGGCCGGGCCGCATCGGCGCGCTCAAGGGCTTTTTCGACCATGTCCGGGCGCGCGACGATGTCTGGATCGCGACGCGCGAGGAGATCGCTCGCGCTTATGCGGACGCTTTCCCGGCGCCGGGCGCGTCATGACCCGCCGTTCCGTCAGTCCGCTGATCCGCGCGGCGCTGTTCGTGCGCGATCTCGACAGGGCTTCGTCGTTTTATCGAGACGTGCTCGGATTAACGGTCGTTTACTACGAAGGCGAACTGGCTCACCCGGCGGCGGCGCGCCTCGTCGGCGCCGGCGCGGATGCGGTCGTCTCCTGCCGCATTCTCCGCGGAGAGGGGCCGAATTTCGGCATGGTGGGCCTGTTCGAGGTGAAAAACCCCGATCCGCCGTCCCTGCGGCGCAGCCATCGCGGCGCCTCGCTGAGCGAGGCGGTGCTGGTGTTTTACTGCGCGGAGGTCGCAAAAACCGTCGCCCTCGCTCGGCGGCGCGGGGCGAGCGTGATCGCCGGCCCCGAAGAGATCGCCATGCCCCACGCGGCGCAGGTGGAAGCGACCATCCGCGATCCGGAGGGGATCATGATCAATCTTGTCGAGCGCGATCCCGATCTCGCCTTTTCGACGCACACGGTAAGTCCGTGAGCCGCGTCGCCCCCCTCGACATCGACGCGCTGGACCCGCAAAGCCGCGCCCGGCTTGACGAGGCCGAAGCCCTGATGGGTTTCCGGCCCAACGACGCGCTGGTGATGGCGCGTCGCCCCGCGCTCCTGCGGGCGATGGGCGCGCTGGTCGCCGCCGCCTATGGCGAGGGGCGGGTCGACGCCGGGCTGAAGCGTCTTGTCGGCGAGGCGGCGTCGAAGGCGGCCGGCTGCTTTTACTGTTCCGCCCACGCTGCAAAAGGCGCGCAGACGCAGGGCGTCGATCCCGCGCGGATCGAGGCGGTGTGGCGGTTTGAGGAAAGCCCGCTGTTCGACGAGGCGGAGCGTGCGGCGATCCGTGTCGCAATGAAAGCGGGCATGTCCCCCAATGAAACGACCGACGAGGATTTCAACGCCCTGAGGGCGCATTTCGACGACGATCAGATTATCGAGATCGTCTCCGTGATCGCCATGTTCGGTTTCCTCAATCGCTGGAATTCGACCCTGAAAACGGCGCTGGAGCCCGCCCCGGGCAAGGCGCTCGACGATCTGGGATTGCGATAGAAAGGAAAAACCGATGCCTTATCGCCGGACCGCCGCTGCGCTTTGGGTTGCCGTCGCGGGTTTTGGCTCGCCGGCGTCCGCGCAAACGTCGTCCGAAAGCGGCTTCCACGCGGAATTGCTCGCCCTCAGCCTCGGCTCCTTCACAAGCCTTGAACACGCCCGCCGCGACGCCCGATATGGCGTCGTCGAAGCGGAGGCCGTGCGTATCTGGCCGGACCGGCGCGACGGCTACTGGCTCTACCAGGAGCAGGCTTTTCTCGGCGAGCGTCCGGATGCGGTTGATCGCGCCGCAAAGGGCGCGCCTTATCTGGCGCGGGTCATTCACAGCGTTGAAGTCGAACCGGGCGTCGTGCGCCGCACGCCCTATCGCCTGCGCGATCCCGATGCGGCTCTCGGCGCATGGCGCGAGGACGAGCCTCTCGCCGGTTTGTCCCCTGACGACCTGGCGGCGGTCGGGTGCGAGATCGTGCTTACCCGGATTGCCGAGAACTACTGGACCGGCCGGTCGGCGCGGTGTCCGAACGCCTATAAGGGCGCCGCCTATGCGATCAGCCTCGGCGTCGTTCATGAAGGCGGCTACGCCAACTGGGACCGCGGCTTCGCCGAAGACGGAACCCGCATCTGGGGCCCGGCGGGCGGCGGCTATGTTTTTCAGCGCAAGGAATAAGCCATCCCCGGCGCGCCCCATGCGATCATGCGGGCGGCGCGGGCGGCTAGATTGTCGCAGCCTATGCAAGCCGACCCGTTAAATGATATACCATTTGAGCGGCGTATCCGGCGGGGGCGCCGGATCGGCGAAAGAAACCACCGGGAGGGCCGCCATGGTCGACTTTATCGCAACCCATGAACTCGCGATCCTGCGCTGGCTGCATATCATCGCCATGGTCTATTGGCTGGGCGGGGAATGGGGCGTTTTTCAGACCTCGTACAAAGTCGTCAACCCCGCCCTGTCGCTGGAAGAGCGCAGCCGCCATATGGATACGGCGTACCGCATCGACATTCTTGCCCGCACGGGCATCATTTCGCTCCTTCCGCTCGGTCTCCATATGGGCCATCTCTGGGGCGTCCAGCCTTATGGCGGCGCCTGGCTCGTCGCCATGTGGGGGGTGTGGGCCTTTTGGATGGCGCTTACCTGGGGCGCGTTTTCGTTGCGCGGCCGGCCGCTCGGCAAGCGCCTGTCCGACATTGAGGATTGGACGCGCTACCTTCTCATCCCGACGCTGATCATTCTCGCTCTTAGCTCCCTCGCCGGTTTCGGGCCGTTCGAGGCCGGGCCGGGCCAGAAATGGTTTTCCGCCAAAATGCTTACTTACGGGTCTTTGCTGATCATCGGCGTCATTCTCCGCCTTATCATGCATGAATGGCGGGCGATGTTTCCGGTCCTGGCCCAGGGGCCGAACCCCGACGTCGAGGCGAAGCTGAAGAGATCGATCAATCTCGGCCGCGGCGTCGCCTATCTCTACTGGTTCGGCATCATGCTGACCGCCTTTTTCGGCGCCGTGAAGCCGTTCTAGCCGGCGAAAGCATTTGACCGCCGGGAAAGGGGAGGGTACTTTGTCCGGACAAAGTACCTGTCAGAGGCTCTCCATGACCTATCGCTCCCTGCTGTTCGTTCCCGGCGCGCGCCCCGACCGTTTCGAAAAGGCGGTCGCCTCGGGCGCCGACGCGGTGTGCATCGATCTCGAAGACGCGGTCGCGCCGCATCTGAAGGATGAAGCGCGCGCGCATGCGCTGCATTTTCTGGAGCGCGCCCATGACGGTGCGGCGGTCGGCTTGCGTCTCAACGCGCTCGGCGGGGCCGAGGCCGAAGCCGACATCGCCGCCTTCGGGCGAAGCCGGGCGAAGCCTGCATTCGTCATGATCCCCAAGGCGGTCGGCGCCGGCGATATTGACGTTGTGCGCAGCGCCCTCGGCGCGGATTGCCCGCCCTTGTGGCCGCTTGTCGAAACGCCGGAAGGATTGCTGGCGGCGGCGGACATCGCGCGCGCCGTCGGGGGCGCCAGGACTTCCAAGGGCTCCTCCAGCGGCGGGGTGATGTTCGGCGGCGCGGATTATGCCGCATCCATCGGGTCCGACATGAGCTGGGATGCGCTTGCCTATGCGCGCGGCGCGCTGGTCAATGCGGCGGCGATCGGCGCGTGCGGTCTGATCGATGTTCCGTATCTCGACGTCAGGGACGAGGCGGGGCTGCGCGCGGAAACGGCGCGCGTCAAGGCCATGGGATTTACCGGCCGCGCATGCATTCACCCGGCGCAGATCGATGCGGTGAACGAGATTTTTACACCGTCTACGGAGGAAACGGCCAGGGCGGAACGGGTTGTCGCCGCCTATGAGGCGGCGGAAGGCGGGGTCGCCCTGCTCGACGGCAAGCTGATCGAGAAACCGGTGCTGCGCGCGGCGGAGCGCGTGCTCGCCCGCAGGAAGGACTGACCGGCATGGTTCAAAACTGGAAGGAAGTCGGACCGAACCGCTATCGCGAGACATTCGGCCGGTATTTCGAGGACTTCAGGCAAGGCGATGTCTATGAACATCGCCCCGGCAAGACGGTGACGGAATACGACAACCACCTCTTTACCCTGATGACCATGAACACCCATCCGATGCATTTCGACGCCGAATTCGCGAAGGCGTCGGAGTTCAAGCGCAATCTGGTGGTCAGCCCCTATACGCTGGCGCTGCTGATCGGCATGAGCGTCACCGACTGCTCGCAGAAAGCCATCGCCAATCTCGGCATGGACGAGGTGAAGTTCACCGCGCCCGTATTCGCCGGCGACACGATTTACGGCGAGAGCGAAGTCCTGGGCAAGCGCGAGAGCAAGTCCCGCCCCGGTCAGGGCGTCGTGACCATCGTCACCCGCGGCCACAACCAGGACGGGGTGATGGTCTGCACGTTCAGGCGCAACATGCTGATCCCGTCGCGCGGCGCCGCCGTTGAAGACAAGATCGACACCTATTGAGAGGAGAACCGCATGGCCCATACGGACGAAAGTGAAGAGGGGTTGATCCTCGACGCCATCGACAAGTGGGTGGCGCGCAAAGTTGCGCCCGTCGCCATGGAGCTGGAGCATGGCGACGTTTATCCCGCCGACCTTGTCGAGGACATGAAGGAACTCGGGCTGTTCGGCGCCCTGATCGATCCCGCCTATGGCGGGCTCGGCCTGTCGGCGACCACCTACAGCCGCATCGTTACGCGCATCGCCCGGGAATGGATGTCGCTTACCGGCATTTTCAACTCGCACCTGATGATGGCGCAGATCGTTCAGCGGTTCGGGACCGACAGGCAAAAGGAATACTGGCTGCCGAAATTCGCGACCGGAGCGTTGCGCGGCGGTCTCGGCCTGACCGAGCCGGACGCCGGCACCGATCTCCAGGCGATCCGTACGACGGCGACCCGAAAAGGCGACAAATACGTCATCAACGGCGCCAAGACCTGGATTTCCAACGCCATCGAGGGCGACGCCAACGCGCTTCTGGTCAAGACCGACCCCAGCGCCGAACCGCGCTACAAGGGCATGTCGATGATGATCGTCACCAAGATCGATCCGGAAACGAAGGCGCCGTTGCCCGGCGTCAAGAACGGCAAGAAGCTCGAAAAGCTCGGCTACAAGGGCATCGATTCCGGGGAGTTCATTTTCGAGGACTACGAATGCGACGCGGACCTGGCGTTGGTCGGCGGCGAGGAAGGCAGGGGTTTTTTCATGGCCACCGGCGGTCTCGAAATCGGCCGCATCAATATCGCCGCGCGGTCCGTCGGCATCGCCCAGCGCGCGCTGGCCGAAAGCGTCGCCTACGCACAGACGCGCAAGACCATGGGCAAGCCGATTTGCGAGCACCAGGCGATCCAGTTGAAGCTCGGCGAGATGGCGGCGAAGACGCGCGCGGCCGAGCTTCTGGTCGAGGACGCCGCGCGCATGTACGACACCGGAGAGCGGGTCGACATGGAGGCGGGCATGGCGAAATACTTCGCTTCCGAGACCGCCGTCGACGTCGCGACGCAAGCCATGCGCATTCATGGCGGGTACGGATATTCCAAGGAGTATCCGATCGAGCGGCTTTACCGCGACGCGCCGCTGATGTGCATCGGCGAGGGAACGAACGAGATGCAGCGCATCATCATCGCCAAGCAGCTTGTCAAAAGGAACCCGGTCTGATGATCGGCCTTCTGGACGGGGTGCGCATCCTCGCCGTGGAGCAGTACGGCGCGGGGCCGTACGGCACGATGCTGCTCGCCGAGCTTGGGGCCGAGGTGATCAAGATCGAGGCGCCGTCCATGGGCGGGGATGTCTCGCGAAGCGTCGGCCCCCACATGCTGGGCGAGGGCGACAGCCAGTTCTATCAGACCTTTTCCCGCGCCAAGAAATCCGTTGCGCTGGAGCTGAAAACCGCCGAAGGCCGCGCCGATTTCGAACGCCTTGTGAAAACCGCCGACGCGGTGGTCAACAATCTGCGCGGCGATCAGCCGGCGAAGCTGAAGATTGCGTATGATGACCTGAAAGGCGTCAAGCCGGCGATCGTCTGCGCGCATCTTTCCGCTTACGGACGGGACAACGAACGCGCTGCATGGCCGGGTTACGACTACCTGATGCAGGCCGAAGCGGGCTTCATGTCGCTTACCGGTGAGCCGGACGCGCCGCCGACGCGCTTTGGCCTCTCCATGGTCGATTTCATGACCGGCGCGCAAATGGCGCTCGGCTGCGTGTCCGCCATCCTGCGCGCGCGCGCAAGCGGCGAGGGATGCGACGTGGACGTATCGCTGTTCGACGTCGCCCTGCACCAGCTCAGCTATCCCGGTGTCTGGGCCATGAATGGCGGGGACGTGGTCGCCCGCCTGCCGCGCGGGGCGCATCCGTCGATCGCGCCCTCGCAAACTGTAAAAACCAAGGACGGCTGGGGCCTTCTCATGTGCCAGACGCCGAAATTCTGGAACGCCTTCTGCACGCTCGCCGGCTGCGAGGCGCTGAACGAAGATGAGCGGTTTTCCTCCATCCGCGCCCGCCGTGAGAATCTTGCGGCGCTTACGGATGAAATCGATCGGGTTTGCAAGGGTCGGACCACGGCGGAATGGATGGCTCTGCTCGGGGGGAAAGTCCCGTTCGCCCCTGTCTATGATCTGAAACAGGCGCTCGACAATCCGTATGTGCGCTCGGTCGCCATGCGCGATTCGGTCGACCATCCGGATGCGCATGGCGGCAAGCTTGACATGCTGGCCTCTCCCCTGAAGGTTAACGGCGCGCGAAGCGCCGGGCGCCGGGCGCCGAAACTGGGCGAGCACACGGATGAAATCTTGGGCGCCGGCTCATGAAGCTCGACGGCGTCAAGGTTCTGGATCTGTCGCTTTTCCTGCCCGGGCCGATGCTGACCCTGATGATGGCGGATCACGGCGCGGAGGTGATCAAAATCGAGCCGCGGGGCGCCGGCGAGCCGACCCGCGACATTGGCTACAGGAAAAACGGCGAAAGCGTCTGGTTCCGCAATACCCATCGCGGCAAGAAAAGCCTCCAGCTCGATCTGAAGACGGATGAAGGCAGGGAGATTTTCTTTCGGCTGGCGGAGGCGGCGGACGTGGTGGTGGAGGCGTTCAGGCCTGGCGTCGTGGAACGGCTCGGCGTTCACTACGACGCCGTGAAGGCGGTTAATCCGAAAACGGTCTATTGTTCTATCTCCGCATTCGGCCAGACCGGGGCGTATGTGAAAAAACCCGCTCACGACCTGGCGGTGCAGGCGCTTGCGGGTGTTGTCGCGCTGAATGAGGGGCGCGACGGCGAACCGGCGATGCCGCATATGCCGGTCGCCGATGCGCTCGCCTCCCTGACCGCGCTTTCCGGCGTGCTGATGGCGCTTCTAAGGGCGCGGGAGACGGGCCGGGGCGACTATCTTGACGTCGCCATGCTCGACAGCGTCCTTGCCTGGACCCCGAACGTCACGGGGCGGATCTTTGCCACCGGCGAACCCCATGTGGTGAAGAACGAGCGCTCCTGGGGCGGCAACGCCATGTATAACCTTTACCAGTGCGCGGATGGCGCATGGATCGCGCTTGGCGGCGCGGAGCCGAAATTCGCCAGAAACCTGCTGGAGCCGCTGGGGCGCATGGATCTTTTCGACTGCGCGATGCAGCTGCCGGGAGAGGCTCAGGCGCCGCTGCGCGCTTTCCTGCATGAGACGTTCAAAACCAGGCCGCGCGCGGCGTGGATCGACTGGTTCGCCGACAAGGATATCGCCTTCGCGCCTGTGCTGAACTTGAAAGAGGCGTTCGATGACCCCAATACGGTCGAAAGGGAGATGCTTTCCTTTGACGGCGCCGGCAACGAGATCGTTGGCGCCCCGATGAAATTCAAGGACGAACCGGCTTCGATCGACCCCGCGCTCCCCGGCAAAGGCGCCGATACGGACGACATCCTTGCGGCGCTCGGTTACGACGCGGCGGCGGTCGCGCGCCTGCGCGCGTGCGGCGCAATCTGAGCCTATGTGCGTTTGTAGGACAGTTCGTAGGCGAAGCGGTCCGACGGATGGCGTGTGTCGGAAATGACAAAAAGCCTGTCCGCCGCATCGAAATACCGCCGGATGGTGCGCAGGGCGGCCTGGCCCGCAACCGCATGAAGCGCCGCCGCGTCGTCCGGGTTCAGGAGTTCCGCGCGGATGGTCTGCGTAATGCCGGCGACGCTGACGCCGTATTTCCTGTCGATATGTTCGGTGACGGCTTTGCTTGAATCCCTGAAGTCGCCCGGTTTTGCGCCGATCGCCTCGGCGATGTAGATCGTCGTCGCGGCGATGGCCCGCTCGCCCGCGCGCCGCACCCCGCGCAGGCGAAGCCACCGGGTTCCCCTGGACGCGCCGAGCAGGCCGGCGAGGGACGGCGTCAGCCTGCAATCGTCCGTAACGGTTATGTTCAGTTTTGCTTCGTGCGCGTATTGCAGGAGATCGTCGAGCCCCCCGAGCGGTTGAGAGAACGCCGCCGGCGCGCCCGTGGAGATGACGCTTGTCCCCAGGCCCGGACGGCGCTCGATCAGCCCTTCGTCTTCAAGCACCTGAAGGGCCGCGCGGGCCGTATGCCGCGATACGTCATGTCGCTCGCAAAGGGCGTGTTCGGTCGGCAGGTGCGCGCCGAGTTTGTACTTCCCCGCGACAATGGACTTGCGCAAGGTTGCGGCGAGGGCGATGTAGCGCGGCGTTCGCGGCATCGGTCAGATCTCCTCCCGGACGGCGCGCCACGCCTTGCGCAGGCTGGCCCTGTGATCGGGATGCGCAATCGCGATCAGCGCCTTGGCCCGCTCCTCGACGGACAAATCGCGCAGATCCGCCGCCCCGTATTCCGTTACGACAAGTCCCATGTCCGCCCGCGCGACGGACACTGACGCGGCGTTCAGCCTGGGGACGATGCGCGAGACGGCGCCGCCCTTCGCTGCCGAAGCCAGGGCGACGATCGGTTTCCCGCCCGGCGCGGCCGCCGCGCCGCGCAGGAAATCGACCAGTCCGCCGGCGCCGGAAACCTGCCGTCCGCCGATATATTCCGCGTTCGCCTGGCCGAAAAGATCGACCTCGATCACCGAGTTGATCGCGGTGAAGTTTTCGACGCCGCTCAGGGTTTTCAGGGCGTGGGTATGGCCGACCGGCGCGAAGACCGTCCGGCGATCCGTCGCGGCGAAATCGTACAGCGCCCGCGAGCCGAGGGCGACGCCGGCGGTGATCGCCCCCTCCCCTTCGGCGATGACGCCGGCCCCGACCGCGTCGAGAACCGGATCGGAGATCATGCCGGAATGAATGCGCAACCGTCGCTTTCCTTTCAGCGCTTTCAGCACCGCAAGTTGAACATTGCCCAGGCCGAATTGCAAAACGTCCCCGTCGCTGATCCGCGCGGCGATGGTTTCGGCGATGGCGTCAAAAACCGGGGACAGTGCGGGCGGCGCGTATTCGAGCAGGGCATGCGCCGCTTCGACGACGATGTCGAACGTATCGATAGAGAGCCGCGGCGACCGCGCCGGCGACGGCATCAGCGGGTTGATATGGGCGATCCGGATGATGTCCTCGCGCCCGTTCAGTGCGGGCGTGAAATCCGCGCTGACGCCGAGCGAACACCGCCCGTCCCGGTCCGGCGGCGAGACCTGAATGAAGGCGGCGTCAAGCGGGGTCCGGCCGAGCCATTCATAGGCCTGGGTATAGGAAAGAGGCCGCAGCCGCGCCGCGCCGCGCTCGAAGCTGGCGCGAACGTCAGCGGAAAGAAAAATCAGCTCCGACCGTGCGCGCTCGTGCAATTGCGCGTAATCGACCCGGTTCACGCCCGGGATCCACACGCCCAGAAACGTCGCATTGTCGGCGAGGGCCGGTTCGGCCCGCATGGCTTCAACGAAGGCAAGCGCCTCGCCGGCGCAACCGGGCGCGTAAATCCGTCCGCCCTCGGGCAGGCGCCGGCGCAAGGCGCGCAACGCCGCCGGCGGGGTCGTCTCCCTGCGGTTTGTCCCCGCGCGCGGCGAAAGAGTGTTTGCGGTCATCGCTGTCTATGCTACACAATTCAAATGTCCGGACAAAGCCAAAATCGCCCGACGGCTACGGAAATTCTCGCTGATCGCCTTGCCGGGCCCGTCACCGCAGCCGATCGCGAAAAAGCGGCGCTGTGCGTTCTGGACTGGGCGGGCTGCGCCGTCGCGGGCGCGGCCTCGCCGGCGGCGGCGGCGATGCGCGCGGGGCTCGCGGGCGCCGGCGAAGGAGCGGGCGCAGGAGCGGGTCGGAAAACCGATCCGCTGACGGATGTTCTGTACTGGGGGGCGCTCGGCAATGTCCTTGAGATGGACGATGTAGACAAGCGCGCCCTGTTGCATCCGGGGCCTGTCGTCGTTCCCGCAGCGCTGGCGGCCGCCGCCGATACCGCCGCCGGTAGCGCCGATGATGCCGGCGCGGACGGGCGGCGGTTCCTCAACGGCGTCGTGCGCGGTTATGAGGCGGTCATCCGTATCGGACGCGCCGTCGGACCGGATCATTACCGGTTCTGGCACAATACGGGTACGTGCGGTCCTTTCGGCGCGGCCGCGGCGGCGGCGTCGATATTCGATCTGGACACGGAAAAAACCGTCTGGGCCCTGGGGCTTGCCGGCACGCAGGCGAGCGGGTTCTGGCAAACCCGCCATGAGCCGGCGTCGCAGGCAAAGCAACTGCACACCGCGCGCGCGGCTCATTCGGGATTGATGGCGGCGCGACTGGCGGCGAACGGTTTTGTCGGCGTAAAGGCGATCCTGGAAGGGCCGCAAGGGTTTTTCGCGGCGACCTGCGGCGACGCCGACCCGATGGCGGTTGTCGATTTTGACCGTGCGGGCTGGGCCGTTCACGATGTCAGCGTGAAGCCGTGGCCGGCCTGTCGCCATGCCCATGCGGCGATCGACGCGGCGCTCGCCCTGCGCGCAGGGGGCGTTGACGCGGGCGATGTTGAACGCGCCGTTATCCGCACCTATGGTGACGCGCTGGTGTTCTGTGACAAGCCCTCACCGGAGGATGTTCTGAGCGCGAAGTTTTCCCTTCAGCATTCCGTGGCGGTCTCCCTGTTGAACGGACCCCCGCGCCTTGACGATTTCGAGGGACCGGCGCTCGCCGATCCGGCGATCCGCGCCCTGCGCGGAAAGATCGCGGCGGCGGAGGACGAAGCCTATTCCCGCCGGTACCCTGCGCGGTTCGGCGCCGCGCTGGATATCGTTCTCGTCGGCGGCGGGCGCAGAACGGTCGAGATCCCGGACGCCCTTGGCGATCCTGAAAATCCGCCCCCGCGCGATCTCGTCCTCGACAAGGCGCGAATGCTCATGGCGCATGGCGGTCTTGACACGGATAAAATGGAAAATCTGATTTCCTGCGCGCTTTCGCTGCCCGAACCGGATGGCTCGTTGAAGGCTTTCCTGGAGATGCTGAAATCGGGAGCGTTGCAGTGACGTCTACGGAACGGTTCGCTCGTCATGCGCTTGAGACATCCTATGCGGATCTGCCGGGTGAAGCGGTGGATGCGGCGAAAATCTTCATTCTCGACACCATCGGCGTCGGCGTCGCCGGCGCCGCCGCGCCCCATGCGGACGCGGTGTTCGAAACGGTCAAGCGCTGGGGCGGCTGCGACGGGGCCGCGCCGGCGCATGTGCTGGGGCGCGGCGCCGCGCTGCCGGCGCCGTCGGCTGCTTTCGTCAATGGCTTCCAGATTCATTGCCAGGAATATGACTGCGTGCACGAGCCGGCGGTGGTTCATCCCATGGCGACCCTATTCGCTGCCCTGTCCGCGGAAACGCAACGCGCCGGACCGGTGGACGGGCGCTCGTTGATTGCGGCCGTCTGCACGGGCGTCGACGTCGCCGCGGGACTGGGCGTCGCGGCGAGATCGGCAATCCGGTTTTTCCGGCCCGCCAATGCCGGCATTTTCGGCGCGACCCTGGGCGTTGCGAGGCTGCGCGGATTTGACCTGCCCGCGGCGCTCGACGCCGCCGGTTACGCCCTTGCTTTCTGTTCGGGAACCATGCAGGCGCATGTGGAGGGAAAGCCGGCGCTTCCCATACAGATCGGCAACGCCGCGCGTGGCGCCCTGATGGCGTGCGATCTTGCGGCCGGCGGATTGCCAGGACCGCATGACGTTATTGACGGTCCGTATGGATATCTTTCCCTGTTCGAGGAGGAAAGCGCCGTCGCGCCTGTTCTCGACAGTCTGGGCAAGGTCTGGCGCATGACAGAGGTTTCCCACAAGCCCTTCCCGACCGGGCGGGCGGCGCAGGGCGGGATTTCCGCGATTCAGCGATTAAGGGAGAGCGGCGTTTCCGCCGATAATCTTGAGCGCCTGACGCTGACCGCGCCGCCCCTGATTCGAAGACTTGTCGGGCGTCCGTATAAGGATGAGATGGACGTGAATTACGCCCGGCTGTGTTTCCCCTATCTCGGCGCCGTCGCGCTGCGTGACGGCGCCGTGGGGCTTGACGACTTCGACGCCGCACGCCGCCGGGATGGCGCGATTGCCCGCCTCGCCCGGCGCATGGAGGTGGTCGAGGCCGGGCCGGCCGACCCCGCCGCCTTTACGCCTCAGACCGCGTGCGCCGTCCTGAAGGACGGCCGCAGCATCGAAGCGCGCATCGGGGATCTCTACGGATCGCCGCAGGCCCCGATGGACCGCGCCGCCGCTCGGGAAAAATTCCGGCGCTGCATGGATTATGGCTTCGGCCGAAACGTCAGCATCTGGGCGGATGAGTTGATTGCGCGCATCGAGCACCTTGAAGAAGAAAAGGATGCGGGACGTTTGATTCGCCTTGCTGCGGGCGTTTAAGGAGAAGGGTATGGACGGGCACAGAACATATTTCAACGCGGTCGACTGGGCGGCCATGCAGGCGGAACACCCGGTGGGCGACGCATTTACGAAGATGGTGACCGGAATTTCCCGGGACGAGTTGCGCGCGCGTCAGGAAAAACTCTTTATGCGGTGTGTTGAGCGCGCCTGGGCGACGCCGTTCTACCAGCGCCTGTGGAGCGCAGCCGGCGCACAGAAGGGGGATATCGCCTCGCTTGACGATCTGCCGAAGCTGCCGGTCTTCGACAAGCAGGATATCATGGACTCGATCGCCGCCGCGCCGCCGATCGGGGATTTCGCCGGCTTCGAGAGCTACGCTGCGGGGGACAAGCCGCCGGTGATCTTTCACACGACGTCGGGCACGACGGGGACGCCGCAGGTGCTCCTGTTCGGACCGAAAAGCCGGGAGGTGCAAAACCTCCTGCTTGGCAGGCTGTACCGGTTTCAGGGATTGCGGCCCGACGACGTCGTGCACTCCGTTTACGGGCACGGCATGATCAATGGCGGCCATTATGTGCGCGAGGCCGTGATTCACTGGACGAGTGCGATCTTCATGTCCGCGGGCACCGGCGTTGAGACGCGCTCCGCAAGGCAGGTGGAGCTGATGCGCGATTTCCGGGCGACGGCGATCGTCGGGTTCGCCGACTACATAAAGAAACTCGCCGTTGTCGCCAGGGAGGCCGGCATCGAACCCGGCCGGGATATCAACATACGGATGATTTCCGGCCATCTCGGGCGCGAGGACAAGGCGTCCCTGTCCGAGAGCTGGGGCGGTGCGAAGTGCTTCGACTGGTACGGCGTCGGCGACACCGGCGCCATCGCCGGCGAGGGGCCGGATCAGGACGGTCTCTATGTCATGGAAGACGCGCAATATCTTGAAGTTTGCGATATCGACAGCCATGCGCCCGTCGAGGACGGCGAGGACGGCGACATGGTCGTGACCTGTCTTTACAAGGATGATATTTATCCTATTATCCGGTTCAACACCCACGACGTGACGCGGGTGAGAACCGATGCGTCGACCATCGGTGCGACGTTCAGGCGGATCGAGGGGTTTCTCGGGCGCTCCGACAACATGGTGAAGATCAGGGGCATCAATATTTTCCCGCAGGCGATCGGTCCGCTGCTGGAGGAGGCGCCGGCTTTCGCCGGCGAATTCATCTGCAAGGCGGTGCGGGATGCGGCGGGCCGGGATGATTTTATCGTCATCGCCGAAGCGAAGGAAAAGTCTCCCGCGGTTGTCGAAGCCTTTCAGGATATTCTGAAGCGCAAGATCGGCATTGCGCCCATGGTCGAACTGGCGGACCCGGGATCGCTCGCGCCGTTGACGCAGACGGAGGTTCGGCAAAAGCCGATCCGGCTGATCGACGAGCGTTTTTCATGAGCGATGAGGTCGTCGCCGCGCCCGGCGCCGCGGGGGCAGGCGCTGAAAGGCTGGATGTCGCGCGGCTGGACGTTACGGGTTTGGGCGCCGCCTATGGCGCGGGGCGCCTGACGCCGCTCGACGCGGTCGAGGCCTTCCTTGAACGGATAGACCGTTTCAATCCGGCGCTGAACGCCTTCCTCGCGTTGCGCAGGGACGCCGCGCTGGAAGAGGCGCGGGCGTCGACGGAACGATGGCGGGCGGGCGCGCCTTTATCGTCGCTTGACGGCGTCCCTTACGGGGTCAAGGCCAATATCGCCGTTGAGGATTTGCCCTGGCATGGGGGCGTCGCCGCATACCGGGACCGCGTGGCGGAAAAAGATGCGGCCTGCGTCTCCCTGTTGCGGAAAGGCGGCGCCATCGCGCTGGGGACCTTGAACATGCATGAGGGCGCCCTGGGCGCCGTCACCGACAACCCCCATTTCGGCAGATGCGGCAATCCGTGGAAAGAGGGCGCGACGCCCGGCGGCTCGTCCGGCGGGTCGGGCGCCGCGGTCGCCGCCGGGTTGTGCGCTTTCGCCCTGGGCACCGACACCATGGGCAGCGTGCGCATCCCCTCGGCTTATTGCGGGATCGCGGCCCACAAGCCCAGCAAGGGGGCTGTCCCCGCCGAGGGGCTGATCGATCTTTCGCCGACGCTGGATCATATCGGTCCGCATGCGCATACAATCGCCGATCTGATGGACATTCTTCCGGTGCTGACGGGCCGTCCGGCGGCGCCCGCATCTGCTGCGCCCGCGCCGATCGACCTGCGTATCGGGATCGCTTTCTGGGGCGGCGCCGTCGATGTCGACAGCGCCGTCGCGGAGGCTCACGAGGAAGCGAAGCGCATTGCGAAACGGATCGGGCCGACGGCGCGCGTCGATCTCTCCGGCATCGATTTCGGCGCCTTTCGCCGCAAGGGGCTGCTGGTCAGCGAAGTCGAGGGCTTTGCGGCGCATCAGCCCATGCTGGCGCGGCGCCCCGAGGGGTTCTCGCCGGCGTTTCGCGACCTACTGGAATGGGGCGCCCGCCAGCCGCCGGAGAAAATCGACGCCGCCTATGCCGGCATTCGCCTTGCCGGGGCGCGGCTCGCGGCGCTTTTCGCCGAGGAACGGGTTGACGTGATCATGACCCCGGCGACGCCCCAGGGGCCGTTCGATTTCGCCGATGCTGTTCCCGCCAATCAGGCCGACTTCACCGCGATGGCGAACTTTGCCGGCGCGCCGGCGACGGTCCTGCCGGCGTCGCGTCGCGGCGCGCCGCCGGCGTCTGTGCAATTCATCGCGCCGAAAGGCCGGGACGACATCGCCCTGGCGGCGGCGCGCGCATTCGAAGAGGCCCGGGGCGAGGCGCCGCGTCCGCCGGGATATTTCTGACCTACCGCGTGGGAAAGTCGGCTTTGCGCTTTTCCAGGAACGCCTTGTAGCCTTCCCTGAAATCCTCGCCCTCGAACGCCTCCAGCATCAGCGCTATCGCTTCGGCAGCGTCGTCCGGAACGCCATCCTTCAGCATACGCAGGGTTTTTCGGGTCGCGCGGATGGACCATTGCGACAGGGCGGCGATTTGCGCAGCGAAGCCGGCGGTTTCCGCTTCCAGCGCGTCGTCGGAATAAAGGCGGTCGCAAAGCCCCATCCGCCGCGCTTCGTCCGCGTCGATCAGGCGCGCGGTGAGCAACAGATCCCTGGCGCCGCTGACCCCCGCGGCGGCGGCGAGCCGGCGCGTATCGGCGAGGGAATAGACGAGGCCGAGCTTGCCGGGCGTTACGCCGAACCGGGCGGACGCGCCGGCAAAGCGAAAATCGCAGGCGAGCGCGATGGAGCACCCGCCGCCGACGCATGAGCCGGCGATCCTGGCGATGGTCGGTTTTCCGCATGTCTCCAGCCGTTTCAGGCCGTCCAGCATGGTTTCGGTATAGCGCCGGGCCGTTTCCGCGGTTGCGTACACTTCGGCGAATTCGCTGATGTCGGCGCCGGCGGCGAAATGCCCGCCCTCGCCGCGCACGATGATGACGGTCGCGCCCTTGTCCGCTTCCGCCTCGGCGACGGCGCCGGCAAGGCTCGCCCACATAGCGGCGCTGACGGCGTTGCGCCGGTCCGGCTGGTTGAGAACGATCTCGCCGACCGGCGATCCGGAACGATAATGGAGGGAGGCCTCGGTCATATAATCTGCCTGCTGTCTATTTGATGACCCCGTCCCTGACGAGGCGGTCGATCACCGCCTGCTGCGCGGCGATGGCGTCGGCCCGTTCGACCATTTTGCCGTCGGGCGTGCGGTTCGCGGCCGCGACGATGCGCCCATAGCCTTCGCCGAACGCGCTCATGGGCAGGCGTGAGAGGAAATTCGACATGCCGGTCTTGCGGCGCGCTGCGCGCAGGCCGTCGAGGTCGATCACCGCGTTGGCGTTCATCGTCTCGCCGGGATAGGTTTGCGCGACGACGGCGCCTTTCCAGTCGACGATTTTCGACATGCCGTCGGTGGAGGCCGCAGGCACCGCGGTTCCCGTGATGGCGGCGGAATTTGCCGAGACCACATACGCCATATTCTCCAGCGCCCGGGCGCGCTTGGCGATGTCCTTGGGCGTCAGGCCCGGCGCGCCGACCTCCGATGTCGGGTGGAGCAGGATTTCCGCCCCGTTCAGCGCATGCATGCGGGCGATTTCCGGATACAGAATTTCCTCGCTGGCGATCGTGCCGAGAACGCCAAGCTCGGTTTCCACGGTGGGAAAAATCGCCTCGGCGCCATAGCGCTCAAGATAGGCGTCCCATACATCGTAGGGGCTGGGCGAGTAAAGCGAGATCATCCGGCGGTAGCGCAGCACCGCCTCGCCCGAGGGCGCGTAGATCACGTTCGCCTGGAAATAGAGGTCCGGAAACGCCGGATCGTTCTCGTAATGGTTCGAGCACAGATAGACGCCGAATTTCTTCGCCACCGCGCCGATCATGCCGGAGAACTCCCCGTCCATGTCGATGACGGCCTTGTCCTGCCATTCCTCGCGCGTCTCTCCCAGGGGGAAGCCGGTCATCCAGTATTCCGGCAGCACGACGAGTTTCAACTCGTAACCGTTGAAGCTTTTCAGGAACCCTTTCGAGGCGGCGATCTGGCCCGTCACGCGGCCGACCGCCGCGCGCATCCGGTCGCGCGCGCCCTCGCGGGTTGTGTCCTGGTTCACCGCCTCGCAGACGGTCTGCAGCGCAAGCGCCGAATAGCGTTCAAACGGGCCGGGTCCGGCGGTCGCGGCGGCGTTTGCGGCGGGCAGGGTCATAAAAGCTCCGAAGACGGCGGATGAAGCGAGAAACGAGCGGCGGTTCATTGGCAGGCGTCCGTGACGGCGGAAACCCTATCGAGCATGATGTCGCCGTCCCGCGCCAGCGCGCCGAGAATATCGCGCACCGCCCACAGGCGATAGGGAAGCCCGGCGACATAAGGCGTCATCGTAAAGCCGAAGGCGCCGGCGCCGTAGCGCGCCGCTTCGGCTTTCATCATCGCGGCGGCTTCCAGAACCTGGTCGCGCCAGAGATCCTCCGGGTGGCGCTTGGCGGTGAGGATAAACCGGTCGTCGAGTTCGTTCAGCACCGGAAAGGCCGTCACCGCGCCCGCGCCGGCGGTCATGGCGACCGGCGCCCGGTCCGGCTCCCAGTCAAGGCAGATATCGAACCCGGCGTCGCGGATGAGGTCGAGGGTTGCGAAGCTCTGCTGGCGCGCCGGGCTCATCCATGCGCGCGGAGAAAGCCCCGCCTTGTCGAAGGCCGCCCGGGTCTCGGCGACATAGCGCTTTTCCGTGTCGGGATCGACGCCGCTCCAGTGGATGCTGTCCGTGTCGAGACCGTGCGCCGCGAATTCGTGCCCCGCCTCGGCGATGGCGTCGATAAGCGGCCGGACGCGGTCCAGCAAAACCGCGTTGACGACGAATGTCGCGCGGACGCCGGCGCCGGCGAACGCCTTGAGCAGGCGGAAGGCGCCGACGCGGTTGCCGTAGTCGCGGGTCGTGTAGTGGCGAAGATCCGGATAGGGCGTCGCCATCGCGCCCGGATGCTTGAACGGTTCGCCGCTGGGGTTCAGCATGAAGTATTCCAGGGGAACGACAATCGAAACGCCCAGCGCCTCGCCGCCCTTCAGCGCTGTTTTTTTTCTCTCGACGACAGGCCGCCATTGGTATCGTTCGTGATCCATGCCGCGCCGGCGTTTCGGGTAGGACGTGTAATCGTCGGGCAGGGTCATGACGCCGCTCCATGTCCGGCGAACCCGGTTCCCGGCCGGGACTGGCCGCGCCGGTCGATGTCGGCGAGAGTCTGGTCCCAGTAATGCTCGCGGTAATGGCCGGCGATCTCCGCGCCGGTCGTGATCCACACATCCTCCCCGTGGGAAGCGATGTGTTTCAGCGCTTCCTCGAACGGGCGGATGCGGTGGGGCTGACTGACGAGATAGGCGTGCAGCGGAATGCACATGACCGTGCCGGAGGTCTCGCCTTCCGAGAGGAGTTCGTCGAAATGGCGTTTGAGGATGTCCGCATAGCGCCAGGGCGACATTGCTTGCGCGCCGTAGGTGATGACGTCGTTCACCTCAAGGGAGTAGGGCATGGAAATCAGTTTGCCGGTCCTCGTCTTGACGGGCTGGGGCTGATCGTCCTGGAACAAGTCGCAGGTATACCAGAAATCATATTCGGCGATGAGGTCGAAGGTGCGCTCCGTATGCGTCAGGGCCGGCGCAAGATAGCCGCGAATCCGCTTTCCGGTCGCCTTTTCAACGGTGTTGATGGAGTCCTCCAGAACAGCGCGTTCCTGCGCCTCGCTCATGCCGTAAGAATAGCGCGTGTTGTAGACCCCATGGGAGAAAAACTCCCAGTCCCGCGCGGCGCACGCCTCGATGATCTCCGGGTGGTGATCGCACAGGGCGACGTTGAGCGAAATCGATCCGCGCATGGCGTATTTGTCGAGCAGCTCCATCAGCCGCCAGTGGCCGACGCGATTGCCCCAATCGCGCTGGGAATACGCGGTCACGTCCGGCGCGGGCCGGGGCCAGCCGGGACGCGACGGATTGGCCGGCGGGTCGAACTCGTAGAACTCGATATTCGGCGCGATCCAGAAGGCGAGTTTCCCGCCGCCCGGCCATTCGATCCGGGGGCGGTCCTTGTAGGGCCAGTAGTCGTAGAGATTGGGATCGGCCTGCATCACCGCGCCTCCAGCCTGTCCACAACCTCGCCCACCGGCGTCACGTCGGCGTATTTCAGTTGCAGGTCGGTGAGATTGGCGAAGTGATAGCTTTCATGTTTGTCGGCGACGCATTCTTCCGGCACGATCGTCCGGTAGCCGTGGGACAGGCTGTCGACCGCGGTGGCGCGCACGCAGCCCGAGGTGGAGCCGCCGGTGACGACGAGCGTGTCCACTTTGTGCCAGGTGAGGTAGCTCGCCAGCGGGGTTTCGAAAAACGCGCTCGGCATCCGTTTCGTGTAGATCATGTCCACATCCTCGTCGATCTCGCAGCGCGGATCGAAAGCGTGGCGCTCGGATGCGTATTTGATGTTTTGCAGGCTGTCCGGCGTATCCGTCCGCGTGCCCCACACGCCCGCGTCGCCGCCATCGGCCTTGTAGGCGACGCGCGACCAGATCACGGGCATGCCCCTGGCGCGGGCGAGCCGCGAGATGTCGTTGACGAAACCGATCTGGTTCGGATGCGTTACATAAGCGGTCTTCGGAAACAGATCGGGCCGGGTGTAGGCCTGCTGGAAATCGACATTGACGATCGCCAGCTTCTCGCCGAACCCGAACCGGGCGCGCGCCGGGTTGGCCTTGACCTCCTCGTAGATTTCGCGGGCCGTCTTGCCCGGACAGGCCATGGTGGGCTCGAAGCTGAGACTCATCGCTGACATCCTTCCCGTTTAAATGGTATATCATTTTGACGGTTTCTGCTTTCCCGGTCAAAGGCAAGCTGGTAAATTATTCGAAAAAGAGGGCGTTTTGGAACCGCAGAACGGCATCAGCGACCCGGATTTCCCGGCGCCTGGCTTTTCAGGGCCTGGCGTTTCGGCGTCGGGCGCGTCAGGATTTGGCGTTTCGCTCCCGGTCGAGCTCAATCCGAGCGCGCTGACCCTTGTCGTCTACATGCTGGCGCTGGCGGCGATCGGCTTCTGGGCGTCGCGCAAGGCGAATACGCAGGCGGAGTTTCTCCTCGGCGGGCGTGCGCTCGGTCCGGTGGTCGCCGGCCTCGCCTATGCGGCCTCGACGTCGTCCGCATGGGTTCTTCTGGGGTTCACCGGCTTTGTCGCCGCCGCCGGCGTTTCGGCCCTGTGGATGGTTCCTGGCATTCTCGCCGGCTATGCGGCGGTGTGGCTGTGGCTCGGGCCGTATCTCAACCGGGTCTCCCGGGAAGAAGGCCATCTGACGGTCCTCGACGTTATTTCCGCCGGCGCGACGGGACCGGCCGGCCGGTCGATCAAGATCGTCGCCGCGCTGATGATCCTGTTCTGTTTTTCGTTCTACATCGCCGCCCAGTTCCAGGGCGCCGGCGAAGCGCTGGGGGATGTCTTCGGCGTATCCAGGGCCGCCGCGATCGTCGCCGGGGCGGCGGTCATCCTTCTGTATACGTTTCTTGGCGGGTTCTGGGCGGTGAGCCTGACCGATACGCTGCAAGGGCTCGCCATCGCCGCGATCGCCCTCATTCTCCCCGTCGCCGTCTGGGGCGCCGCCGGCGGCCTGCCCGGCGTCGCCGCGGGCCTCGCGGCGGCGCCTGAAGCGCTGACGGCGCCGTTCGGCGCCCATGTCGGCTGGTCGGCCGCGGGGTTCGCCGTCGGCGTCGGCGCCGTCGGGTTCGGCGCGCTGGGCCAGCCGCATCTCCTCACCTGGGTCATGGCGGTGCGCGACCGCAAGGCGCGGTTGCAGGGCGCCGCGGTGGCGCTCGGCTGGGGCGCGCTGGTCTATGCCGGGATGGCGGTCGTCGCTCTCGCCGCGCGCGCGGCGGCGCCGCCTGGGGCGGCGCTGGGCGAAGCCATCGTTTTCGACGCCGCGCAAACCGTTTTGCCGGGAGTTCTTCCCGCCCTCGTCTACGCCGCCATCCTGTCGGCGATCATGTCGACGGTGGACAGCCAGCTTCTTGTCGCCTCCGCCGCCGCGAGCCATGACCTCGGTCTCGCCAGGGCCGCGCCAGGCCGCGAAGTGACGATCACCCGCGCGGTCGTCGCATGCCTGTGCGCCGGCGCGGTCGTCCTGACGCTTTACCTGCCCGCGACGATTTTCGAGCGCGTGCTCTTTGCCTGGACGGCGCTGGGCGCCGCCTTCGGGCCGACGCTGGTCGCGCGCGCCGCAGGCCGCACGCCCGCGCCCGCGGCTATTCTCGCGGCCATGATCGCCGGTTTCGCCCTTGCGGTTGTATTCAACCAGATCCTGCCCGCGGGGCCGGGCGCCTGGAAAGAGCGTATCCTTCCCTGGGTTGTTGGTTTGCTGATTGTTTTTATGTGTTCCGGAAAACGCCGCGCCGCCGGGGCGCAGCGCGCGACAGGAAAGGCGACGCGACTATGAAATCCTCAGCGGCGGTTATGGGAGCAATGCTGATCGGGGCGGGGCTGATCGGAGCGGGAATGGGCGCGGCTGGCCTGCGGGCCTATGACGCCGCGTCGTCCGGGTCGGGCGCGCCGCCCGTTCCGGAGGGTGCGGCCGGCGCGCCCGCCTATCTGGTCGTCGTCGGCGAGGTTTACGACCGCGACGCCTTCATCAGCGGCTATGCGGCGAAACTGCCGCCGATTTACGCCCGCTATGGCGGGGAGTATCTCGCCGTCGGCCGCGATTACGAGGTTCTTGAAGGCGAGGGAACGTTTCAGAGTTATGTGATCAGCAAATGGCCGTCGGCCGAAGCGGCCCGCGCCTTCTGGGACAGTCGCGAATACACGCCGATCCGTGAGGAACGCATCGCGAAGAACTGGGGCCGGTTCGACGTTTATCTGTTTGACGGGCTCGCCGCGCCGACGACGGTGTCTCCGGCGCTGAACACGGAGAGATCAGACCGGGGTTGAAAGACCCAGCCACGCCGCCGCAAGGAGGGCGAGCCAGATCATCACGACGGCGGGGCGCGCCCGGTTGAGCGACGATTTGATGATTCGATCCGTATCGGGAGAAGCGCCTTGCGTCGCCAGCGCGACATAGGCCGGACCGAAGGGTTTGAGCGCAATGCGTACGAGAAGACCCATCGCAATGGCGAAGGCGAGAAGAAGGAGCTTGAGCGACAGAAACAGGGGCAGCGCAAAAGCGCCGGCGAGCCCGCCGCCGCCGCCGGCCAGCAGCGCAGCCAGCAGGACGATACGCAGCAGCGCATCGAGCCGTTTCATGGTCTCCATGCCAGTATGATGCAGATGGAGTTGTATGACGATGTAAATCCATGCGAATGCGGCGATGAAGGCCGCGATGAGCCATGGCGGATCAATCCGGAGCCAGCCCTTCACAGCCGCGAGGGCGAGGCCGGTGGGCAAGGCGAGCAGCAGGCAAAACCGCGGCGCGAGGTCCACGTCGGCGACAATCTTGCCGGCGGCCAGGCGCCCCGCCGCCGCGCGCTTTTCATCGGTAAGTAGCGTGCTCGCATAGAATACGCCGACATCCCCGCCGAGCCAGTAAACGAAGACCAGAAGATGCAGCAGCGTGAAAAGCGTCAGTTCCATAATTATCCGTACCGTGTATGCCGCATACACAGTTAAGACCGAACCTGCATAGAGTGCAAATGATTTAGGCCGGTGCGGGAAAATGGAAAGCCATGCGCCCGACGCCGAACCGCGCTGCGGTCGGTGCGGTTGGCGCATGGAATAATAAAACGTACACGGAACTAGGTGCGCGAGAAGCCATGTGAAACCGGCCGCCTGGAGAGGGGCGCGTGGAGCGCCTCTCCGGGGGCTACTTTCTGAGCGCGTTCATGGTGAGCAGGTCATAGGACGCGACGGCGTCGCCATCCTGATTGACCACCGATACGTCCCATCGCACCTCGCCGTAATCGGCGTTCCTCGGGGTTTTGCGCTTGACGGTCAGGGTAACCGATATCGCGTCCCCCGGATTGGTCGGTTTCGCGAACCGCAGATTGTCGAGGCCGTAATTGGCGAGCACCGGGCCCGGCGCGGGTTCCACGAACAGCCCGGCCGCGAAGGACAGGACAAGATATCCATGCGCCACGCGCCCGTCGAAAAACGGATTGGCCTTTGCCGCCTCTTCGTCCATATGGGCGTAGAAACGATCCCCCGTAAAGGCCGCGAAGCGCTCGATGTCGTCAAGCGTAATCGCGCGCGCCGCCGTTTCGATCGAATCGCCGACCGCCAGTTCCTCGAAATATTTCGTAAACAGATGTTCCGGGCTTTTCCGCCGCGCTGCGCCCGTGACATAAGCGCCGGTGACGCGCGACAGCAGACTCGGCGAACCCTGGATTGCTGTCCGCTGCATGTAGTGCGTCACGCCGCGCACGCCGCCCAGCTCCTCGCCCCCGCCGGCCCGGCCAGGTCCGCCGTGAACCAGTTGCGGCAATGGCGAGCCATGTCCCGTGGAGCTTTTCGCGGTGCTCTCGTCGACGGCGAGCAGCCGGCCGTGATACGCGGCGGCTCCGAGGACGAGATGTTTTGCGATATCGACATCGTTCGTAAACACCGAGCCGGCCAGTGAGCCGCCGCCGCGTTTGGCGAGCGCGATCGCCTCGTTTTCGTCATTATACGCAATAATGGAACTGACGGGTCCGAAGGCTTCAATTTCATGCACGCGCCTGGATGCGCCGGGGTCGCGCACGCGCATGAGGACCGGCGACATGAACGCGCCCGCCTCGGCGTCGGCGCCGATGACCTCGACGTTGTGGGCGTCGCCGAAGACGAGGTTCGCTTCTTCAAGCAGGTCGCGCACGCTGGCGCGCACGCTGGCGCGTTGATCAAGGCTCACGAGCGCGCCCATCCGGACCGCCTCATGGCGCGGATCGCCGACGGTTACGGCCTCAAGCCTGGCGGCGACGGCGTCGGCGACCGCGTCGGCGGTTTCCGCGGGAACGAGGATTCGCCTTATGGCCGTGCATTTCTGTCCCGCCTTGGCCGTCATCTCGCGAACGATTTCCCTGATGAAGGCGTCGAAGACCGGCGCGCCCGGCGCCGCGTCGCGGCCGAGGATCGAACAGTTCAGAGAGTCCTGTTCGGCGATGAACCGCGTGGCGTTGCGGACGATATTTTCCTTCGTCCGTACAAGCCGCGCCGTTTGCGCCGAACCCGTAAACGCGACGACATCCTGTGAGCCGACAAAATCGAGCAAGCCGTCCGGCTTGCCGCAGATCAGTTGCAGGGCGCCTTCCGGCAGCAGTCCGGACTCGGCGATCAGCCTGACCATCGCTTCGGCGAGATAGCATGTTTGCGGCGCGGGCTTCGCGATCGTCGGCGCTCCCGCCAGGAAGGCGGCCGCGAACTTCTCCAGCATGCCCCAGCACGGGAAGTTGAAGGCGTTGATCTGATAGGCCGCGCCCTCAAGGGACGTGAAAATGTGCTGGCCCGCGAAACTGCCGTCTTTTGACAGGGGCTCGACATCACCGTCGATCATCAGGGTCGCATCCGGCATTTCCCGACGGCCCTTGGAGGAATAGGCGAACAATGTCCCGATCCCCCCGTCGATATCGATCTGGCTGTCCCGCAAGGTCGCGCCCGTATGATAGGAGAGATCGTAAAGGCCGTCTTTCCGCTCACTGAGATAAAGCGCAAGGCTTTTCAGGATATGCGCGCGATCGTGAAACGTAAGCGCGCGAAGGGCCGGCCCGCCTGTCTTAACCGCATAATTGCGAACGCCTTCGAAATCGAGGCCCGCCGACGAGCATGCGCCGAGCGGCTCGCCCGTGACGGCGCTTGTCAGCGCCAGCGTTTCGCCCCGGCCCGTCAGCCAGCCGCCTTTGACATAATTCTGTACACTCATTACTGCGTCTCCTCCTGCTTGTTACCGTCCGGCGAAACTGGGTGCGCGCTTTTCCATGAACGCCGCAACGCCTTCGGCGTAGTCGGCGCTCCGTCCAAGCCGGCGCATCGCATCGCGTTCGGCGTCAAGCGCCTCGTCAAGCGTGTTCAGGCCGGCCGCGCGGATCCGCGCCTTGGTGGCGGCGAGACCCAGGGTCGGACCGGCGGCGAATTTTCGCAGGAGCGCGCGCGCTTCCTGAACAAGCGCGTCGTCGGAAACGCATTTCCAGATCAGGCCCCAGTCTTCCGCGTCCTTCGCCTGCAACGGCTCGCCGGTGAGCGCCAAACCGAGCGCGCGCGCCTGGCCCGCCAGCCGCGGCAGGATCCATGTGCCTCCGGAGTCGGGGATCAGCCCGATATTGGCGAAGGACTGGATGAACGTCGCGCTTTGCGCGGCGAAAACCACGTCGCACGCCAGGGCGATATTCGCGCCGGCGCCCGCCGCCACGCCGTTGACCGCGCAGATGACCGGCATGGGCAGGGATGTCAGCCTGCGGATGAGAGGGTTGTAGTATGTCTCGACGGACTCGCCGAGATCGACCGCGTCGCCGCCCGGCGAGACGGCGCGGTCGGACAGGTCCTGACCCGCGCAGAAACCGCGCCCCGCGCCGGTGATCATCAACGCCCTGACGGCTTCGTCGTTTTCCACGAGATGCAGCGCGTCCCGCACTTCTTCGTGCATCCGGGCGGTAAAGCTGTTGAGCCGTTCAGGCCGGTTCAGGGTGAGCGTCGCCGCGCCGTCCTCCAGCTCGAAACGGATCGTTTCATAGGTCATTGTTCTTCTCCCTGAGCTTCAGCTGCTTGAAAAGACGATTTCCGTAGAAACTGAATTCGCGATGAAGCACTGCCTGTGCGCCTCTTCGTGCATCGCGCGCAGGTCGTCGTCACCGGGGGCGTCGCCGTCGAATTCGATCTCGGGAGAAAGCGTCACCCTCGTGATCGCCATGGCGCCGCTATTCGTTTTTCCCAGCTCGCCTTCGGCGTCGTCCACATAGGACAGAACCCTGTAGCCCCGCTTGCAGGCCACCATCAGGAAAGTCAGCAAATGACAACTGGACAGCGCGCCGACGAAGGCTTCCTCCGGGTCCATGCAATCCGGGTCGCCGAGATAATGCGGCGCCGCCGACAGCGTCACCTGCTGGCCGCCATCCAGCCGCCAATGGTGGCGCCTGTTATAGGTTTTGTACGTGAACGCTTTCGCGCCGGCTTCCCATTCAACAAGGGCGCGATGCACCGTCATGCTATTCCCCCCGCCAGTCGGCGATCGTGTCGGTGAAAACGGTGAGGAATTTGTTTGTCTGGTAACCATCCAGGACCCGGTGGTCGATCGACAGGGTCACGAACGCCCTCAGCCGGATGGCGATGACGTCGCCCTTGTCCGTCTCTTCCACGACCGCGCGTTTTTCCATTTTCCCGAGCCCCAGGATCGCCGACTGCGGCTGATTGATGATGACCGGGGCCGCGAGCAGGCTTCCGCTTACGCCGTGATTTGAAATGGTGAAGGTGCCGCCCTGCACGTCTTGCGGCGTTAGCGCGCCGGACTTGGCCCGCGTTGTCAGATCCTGCAGCCGCGTCGCAATGCCGAGGAGATTCAAATCCTGCGCCTCGTGGATGACCGGCGCCACGAGGCCGTCATCGCCGAGGGCGACGCCGACGCCGATATTGAGACTCTTGTAGATATCGATCCGGTCCTCGTGGAACCGGCTGTTCACCTCTGGGACGGCTTTCAGGGCTTCAATCGCCGCCCGGACGAAATAGGCGGTGTAGGTCAGGTTCACGCCTTTTTCCGCGTACGCCGCCTTGCGCGCGCGCCGGTCCGCCGCGATCGCCGTCAAGTCCGTTTCGAAAAGAGCGGTGACATGGGGGGCGACGCTGACGCTCTTGTGCATATGCGCCGCGATCTGTTTGCGCATCGGCGTGTGCGGAACCTGAACGACGCCCGCGCCGGACAGGGCCGGGTGCGCGCCCGGCGCGGGTGCGGCTGCGGCCCCCGTCGCGGGCGGCGCGGCCGGCGCGGTCAATACGGACGGGGCAGGCTGGGCCGCGCGGGACGGCGCTGTTTCCAGGTGATCAAGGACGTCCTGTTTTGTCAGCCGGCCGTGTTTTCCCGTTCCCGTAATGGTCTCGGCCGCGAGATTGTGTTCATTCAGCAGACGGCGCACCGCGGGACTGTGACGGGGGACCTTCGTTTCGTCGGCCGGGGTGGCCGGCGAGGCTTTCGCGGCGCCGTTTGCGGCGTTTTCCCCGCCGCCGTCCGAACCCGGGCGCGCCTTATCGCCGGCGGCGGCGGGCGCAAGCTGCGCGATTACCGACCCCGGTTCGATCTCCTCGTCGATCTCGCGCACGAGCGCGTGCAGAACCCCGTCCGCCGGCGCGCATACCTCCACCGCAACCTTGTCGGTTTCAAGCTCGGCGACCGGTTCGTCCTTACACACTGCATCTCCCGGCGATTTCAGCCAGGAGCGCAGGATCGCGAAGGTTCCTTCCTGGTGGTCGGCGGGCGTGGCGATGTCGATTAATTCGGCCATGGCGTCTAGAATTCCAAAAGCTCGGTGATGGCGGCGCGGATATCGTCCATGGACGGAACAACCGCGTTCAGCAGGACAGGGCTGTGCGGGCTCGGCACGTCCGGCATCGTCAGCCGGCGGACAGGCGCGTCAAGATCCAGAAAGACTTCCTCGGTGACAGTCGCGGAGATTTCCGCGCCGAAACCGGCCGTCATCGTGTCCTCATGGACGATCAGGCACCGGCCGGTGCGGCGCACCGACGACAGCACCGCGTCCTTGTCCCACGGAGAAAGCGTGCGGAGATCGATCACCTCAACCCGGCCGTTCTCCGCAAGGGCGGCGGTCTCGCAGCGCTCCACCATGGCGCCCCAGGTAACGACCGTAAGTCTTTCCCCCGGCGTAACTTTCCGTGCGCGTCCGAACGGAAGCGCGTAGTCGTCTCCCGGATATGGGCGGCGCGCCGACATGGCGTCGAGCATGTTGCGGTGTTCGAAGAAAATCACGGGGTCGTCGCCGCGCATCGCCGAGCGCAGAAGGCCGACCGCGTCCTCTGCGTTCGACGGCATGGCGAGTTTCCAGCCGATGGAATGGAGCCATTGCACCTCGTTCATCTGGCTGTGCCAGGGATCGCCGCATTTAAAGAAGCCGCCCGGCATACGAATGACCATCGGCGCCGAGAACCGGTTATCCGTCCGCCAGCGAACGGTTCCGCAATCGTTGATCTGTTCCGTCGCGGGTTCGGCGTATTTTCGAAACTGGATTTCCGGAACCGGCACCAGCCCGGCCATCGCCATGCCGACGGCGCGCCCGATGATCCCTTCCTCGGAAAGGCTGGTGTCGAACACGCGCTCGGTTCCGTATTTTTCCTGCAGGCCCATGGTGACCGCGTGCACGCCGCCCTTGGGGCCGACATCCTCACCGAAAACGGCGATCCGCGAATTCACGGCGAGTTCATGGTCGAGCGTCATCCGGATCGCCGTCACCATGTTGATGCGCTTGCCCGTCGGCGCCGGCGTGTCAGCGCCCTTCGCCGGCGCAACGCCTTCCGCCGCCATGCCGCCGATTAGCGCCGGGCGGTCCGCCTCGGCGAAGACATGCGTCGAGACGCTTGCAGTGTCCGGCGCGGCTTTGGCCTCCGCCGCGGCGAGCGCCGCCTCGATGCGCCGGTCGGCTTCTTTCTCAAGCCGGGCCCATTCGGCGCTGGCGACGCCCTTGTCCGAGATATGTTTGCGCAGCCTGGGCAGGGGATCGCGCGCCCATTCCGCCGCGACATGATCGTCGCTCTTGTAAGCTTGCGTGTCTTGCGCGGAGTGTCCGTTCAGGCGCGGGACGGTCAGACGCAGCAGAGCCGGACCATGGCCTCCGCGCACGTGCAGGACAGCGTCGTCGATCATCCGACCGGCCTCTTTCGGGTCCGTGCCGTCGCCGTCATGGATCTTGAGGTTTTTAAACGAGGCGAGGTTTTCGGCGATATTCGCGCCCGGCGTCTGGAAATCCGACGTCACGGAGATGCCGAAGCCGTTGTCTTCGATAAAGAATAGCATCGGCAGGCGGAGCGTGGTCGCAATGGTCAGCGCCGCCCAGAACCCGTTCGTCGCCACCGAGGCTTCGCCGCCATGCGCGACCGCGATCGCCCCCTCGTAGGCGACGTCGCCGAGCACCTTGCGCCGATAGTCGATCGCCTGCGCCCAGCCTGCCGCCGGGGTGTACTGAGCGCCGACGCCGCCGCACATGGGCAGGGCCGTCGGTCCGCCCGGGTTCGGAAAGTTGAACACCGCGCCGATGTCGCGGCCGTTGCTGTATCCGCCTTCCTTCGCCATGCAGGATGAAAGCGCGTCTTCAATCGGCATGCCGAGCGACAGGACCATCGGCCTCGACCTGTAGTACCCGGTCACCGCGTCATGGGGGTGCGTCAGGCGTTGGGCGAGGAGAATTTGCGACAGCTCATGACCGCGCGCCGAGAACTGATAGAGAATCTTTTTTTGCGGGACGAGCGTTTTCTCTTCCAGGTCGTCCAGCTTGCGCGATGTCAGGAGGGTCAGCGCGATCCCGGCCCAATCATGCGCGGGCAGTTCGTTCGATGCGTGTCTGGCGGGCGCGTTGTCTAGGGGGGCTGTTGCGGACATGCGAAACCTTGAAACTACAATCAGCGTTTCGCGCCAGCCTGTCATGACGATCCGGCGGGATATTGAAGAATTGTGCCCCGGGTTCGGCGGAACGCAAGAATTTTCAAGAAGCAAGAGCGCTGACGGCCATATCCTGCGCGCCGGTATCGGGAGGTTTTATGCTGACAGGTTTCGCAACGCCGCCGGGCGCAGCGGCCAAGTCCGGCCCGCTCGGCTTTCCGCGAGGGCGCCATGACCGCCGGTTTGACGATTGATGATCTGAAGCCGCTTCGCGCTTTCACCGCGCAACAGGCGAAACAGGGTGAACGGCGACATAGGGATAGGGAGAGTGCTATGATCCGGCGCCACTGGCAGTCCATGATGATCGCGCTGGCGCGATCGAGCGGCTGGAAGAATTTCATGCAGAACTGGGGCGCCACGAGCGCGCTGGCCTCGCGTTATGTCGGCGGCGCCGATCCCGCGAGCAGCATCGCCACCGCGAAGCGGCTTGCGGATCAGAAAATCGCCAGTTCGCTTTTCTATCTCGGGGAATATGTGGATACGGACGATCTCGTTCGGGAAAACGTCGAAAACAAGATCAACGTGGCGCGGGCCTTGGGGCGGGCCGGTCTCGACGTTCATGTGTCCGTGGACCCCACCCAGGTCGGGTGCTCCATGGACTGGGACATGGGCGCCGACAACATCGCCAGGATCGCTGAGGCGGTGCGCGGCGCCGCGGGCAATGCGCCCGGCGTTCACTGCCTCATGCTCGACATGGAAGACTCCGCGGTCACCCAGAAAACGATCGACCTCTTCGATGATCTCCATGGCAGGGGCTTTCTCATGGCGCAGACGCTTCAGGCCTATCTCAAGCGCACCCGCGCCGACATGGAGCGGAAAATTGAACAGGGCGCGAAAGTCCGCCTCGTCAAGGGCGCGTTTGCGGCGCCGCCTGAAATATCGTTTTCCACCCATGCGCAGATCAAGGCCAACTACCAGAAACTGATCGATCTGATGTTGTCGGAAAAAGCGAAGGCGTCTGGATTTTATCCGATCTTCGCCACTCATGATCACAGATTGCATGAATACGCCTGCGAGGCTGCGCGCCGCAACGGATGGGAGCGCGGGCGCTACGAATTTGAAATGCTGTATGGCGCGCGCGACGACGTCGCCCGCTCCCTTGCCGATGCGGGCGAGCGGGTTCGCCTTTATCTGCCCTTCGGCGAAGACTGGTGGCCTTATGCGGTCAGGCGCATCGGCGAGAACCCGTCGAATGCGATGCTTCTCGGGCGCGCCGTCCTTGCCCGGGCCTGAGGCGTTTCCCGTTCGCGGTTCCTATGTGCGGCTGTCCGCGTCGGGGCCTTCGCTGACCGACCGCGCGAAGTGGCCGGGGGTCAGGCCGTATACGCGCTTGAACTCCCGCGTCAGGTGCGCCTGGTCCGAAAAGCCGACCTCCAGCGCGACGTCCACCAGGCGGCGTCCTTCAAGGATAAGATTGCGCGCTTCGGCGAGGCGCACCTGGCGCAGGAACGCCCCCGGCGACATGCCGGTGGCCTTGGTGAAGACGCGCGTGAAATGAAAGCGGCTGAAGCCGACGCGCGCGGCGATTTCGTGGAGGTCGAGCGGCTCTTGCGGGAACGCCTGCATCAGTTCGCATGCGAGGTGAACAGCGGCAATCTGATTTTCAGGCGTCGGATCGAAACGCCTGGGCGCGCCGCGATGGCGGAAAACGCCCGTGAAGGCGTTCTCAAGGCGGGTTTGCGACCGGGTCTCCGGCGGCGCGTCGATATAGTCTTCGATGGCTGTCAGCAGGTCTTCGGTGCGGCCGCATTTGCGCAACACCGTCGGGCCGAACCTTGGAATCTCGCCGGCCCGGATCGCCAGCCCCATCGCATCCGCCATCAAGGCCGTTGACGGATAAAGCACGTCATATTCGATATTGGGGTCCGCCGTGTTGGCGTCATGCACTTCGTAAGGGTGAACGATGAAAACGTCCCCCGGATGCGCGCGATGGCGCTGGTCGCGGATGACAAAATTCGCGGTGCCCGACCGCATGACGCCGATCGTATAGGTGTCGTGCAGGTGGAAATCGAAATGGGAAGCCTTGATCCGCGCCGCGAGCAGGTCCTGGCGGTTTGTGATCGTCGTCCATACTGTTACCGAACCGGACATCTCGTTCGGACCTTAACTCCGCACTGCGCCGTTACTGTCTGGTTGCATTTCTTTCATCATCGTAGGCTCTCCCGGCCTCCTTGTCATGCGTATCAAGATCATGAGCGCGTCATGGCCCGTCGCCGCTGTTCCGATCTGGCGGCGCGGCGGCGCGATCCGTTGCGGATTTTGCCCGGCAGTCGCGCAAAAAAAAGGCTTGCGCGCGGGCGGCCCTATGGTATCTGATTAATAGTATGACCGGTCGGACGATAAATAGCAAGTCGCGTCGGGGCGCGCCTCCTACGTCCGGCATGCGAGCAGGGAAAGCGTGGCGCAGATCGATCTGAAAGACGGCGTCGTCGGGGTTGTCGGCGCGGGGACGATGGGGATTGGCGTCGCGGAAACCGCCGCGCGCGCCGGGCATCGGGTTTTCCTGTTCGACGTGAGCGAGTCGGCGGCGCAAACCGCGTTGAGCGCGCTTGCGGATCGGTTGGACGGTCGCGTCGCCCGGGGGAAAATCGCCCGCGACGATGCCGACGCAATCCTCTCGCGGTTGACCTGCGCGCCCGCGCTGGACGCGCTCGCCCCGTGCGCGCTTATCGTCGAGGCGGTGGTCGAGGATCTCAAGATCAAACAGGATCTTTTCTCCAGCCTTGAGCGGCTTGCCGGTCCCGACGCGATCCTCGCCAGCAACACCTCCTCCATCTCGATCACCGCCATCGCGCGCCCGCTTGAAAAGCCCGGCCGGGTCGCCGGCCTTCATTTCTTCAATCCGGCGCCCGTCATGAAACTGGTCGAGGTCGTCCCCGGCCTGCAAACCACGCAGGCAACGGTTCGTACGCTTCTCGGCCTGTGCGCGCACTGGGAAAAAGTCGGCGTTCAGGCAAAGTCAGTTCCCGGATTTATTGTCAACCGTGTGGCGCGGCCGTTTTACGCCGAAGGGTTTCTCGCGCTGGAGCAGGGCGTCGCCGCGCCGGCGCAGATCGACGCGCTTATCGAAAAGTCCGCCGGTTTCCGGATGGGCCCTCTCGCGCTCGCGGACCTGATCGGTCACGACGTCAACGCCGCCGTCGCGCAGGGCGTCTTTGACGCCTGTAACGGTCATACGCGGTTTCGCCCCTCCCTTGCGCAGCAGGAACTGGTCGCCGCCGGCAGGCTTGGCCGAAAATCCGGCTGCGGCATTTATCGCTATGACGGCGCGGGCGATCCGCAAACGCCGCCCGCGCCGTCGCTCTCGCCGCCGCCTCCGCCGGCAGCGCAGATTGCGGCGATGGCGGTGCGGTTTTCGCCGGCGCCGACGGGCGCCGCCCTGTGGTGCAGGGACGCCCTTCGGAAAGCGGGCCATGCGCCGGAAACCGATCGCGATCTCGCGCCAGGCCAGTGGGCGCTGGCGGGCGGCGTGGTCAGCCCCAATGCCGGCAGGTCCGCCCTTGCGCTCTCGACCGAGATCGACAAGCCCTGCATCGTCCATGACTGGGCGCATGATCCTGGCGGATCGCGGTTGCTCGGCTTTTCCGCGTCGACGCCGGACATGGAACAGGCGTTCCTGGCCCTCCTGTCCGCCGTCGGCGTCGAGGGAGTCGTCCTGAAAGACCGCCCCGGCCTGATCGCCCTGCGGACGATCGCCATGATCGTCAATGCGGCGTGCGACGCCGCGCGCGACGAGGTCGCTCGTGAAGATGATATCGATCGCGCCATGCGTTTCGGGGTGAACTACCCGAGAGGCCCCTTCGAGTGGGCGGACCTCATCGGTCCGGCTTTTCTGACGCGGGCGCTGAGCAGCATAGCTGAGGAAACCGGCGATCCGATTTATCTGCCATCGGAATATCTCCGAAGGCGGGCCGCTCTGTCCGGGGCGCGCATGTGATGATGGCGCACATCCGGGAAGGTTTACCGGCGCCGGCGGGCGCGAGGAGGGAGGCGTCATGACAGCCTATATCTGCGACGGCGTGAGGACGCCAATCGGCCGCTATGGCGGCGCCCTGTCTTCGGTGCGCGCCGATGACCTTGCGGCGGCGCCGATCAAGGCCCTGATGGCGCGCCATGACAGGGTCGACTGGTCGTCCGTAGACGACGTTATTCTCGGCTGCGCCAATCAGGCCGGCGAAGACAATCGCAATCTTGCGCGCATGGCCGCTTTGCTCGCAGGGCTGGGCGAGACGGTTCCCGGCGTGACCGTCAACCGTCTGTGCGGTTCGGGCATGGACGCCGTCGCCGTCGCGGCGAACGCCATCGCCGCCGGCGCGGGCGATCTTTTCATCGCCGGCGGCGCGGAGAGCATGTCCCGGGCGCCGTTGGTGATGCCGAAAGCGGACAAGCCTTTTTCGCGCAATGCCGAAGTGTACGACACGACGATCGGCTGGCGGTTCGTCAATCCGGCGTTGAAAGCGCAATACGGCGTCGATTCCATGCCGGAGACCGCTGAAAACGTCGCCGAGGAATTCCGTGTCTCGCGGGACGACCAGGATGCGATGGCGCTCCGCTCCCAGCAGCGCGCCGCTGCGGCGCGGGACAGCGGTTTCTTCGACGGCGAAATCGTTCCCGTGACCATACCGGTCCGGCGGGGCGAGGACGTCGTGGTCCGCGAGGACGAACATCCGCGGGCGGATACGACGATGGAAAGGTTGGCCGGGCTGAAAACACCGTTCCGCGAAAACGGGACCGTTACGGCGGGCAATGCGTCGGGGGTCAATGACGGCGCCGCAGCGTTGTTGATCGCCTCGGAAAAGGCCGTCGCGGAAAACGGCCTGACGCCGATGGCGCGGGTGGTGACAAGCGCGGTCGCCGGCGTCGCGCCGCGGATCATGGGCGTCGGCCCCGCGCCGGCGGCGCAAAAAGCCCTGGCGCGCGCGGACCTGTCGCTTGACCGGATCGACGTCATTGAACTCAACGAAGCGTTCGCCGCCCAGGGGCTCGCGGTCTTGCGCCAATTGAATCTGCCTGACGACGCCGATCACGTTAACCCGAACGGCGGCGCTATCGCGCTTGGCCATCCTCTCGGCATGAGCGGCGCGCGCCTCGTCCTCACCGCCGCGCGGGAGCTGGAACGACGCCATGGAACTTATGCGCTCTGTACAATGTGCATCGGCGTCGGTCAGGGCGTGGCGATGATCATAGAACGGATCTGAGATGCGGGCGCCCGGCCATGTTCCGCCCGGTGACGACGTTCCGCGGCCCGGCGCCTAATCGGCCAGTTCACCTGCGAGCGCTTCGGCAAAGCGCTCGATATTGCTGTTGTTCAGGGCCGCGAAATTGATCCTGCCGGAGCCGGGCATGTACACCGCCCGGCGTTCGCGCAACCGCGCGCCGGCGCCGTCCCGAAGCGGCAGGATTGAGAACATCCCCTTCTGGTCGGTGAGGAAAGAGAAGCTCCGTGTGTTCATCATCTGGGTCAGCGCCCGGTGAAGCCCGCGCCGGGCTTCCTCGATTTGCCGGCGCATGGCCGTCAGCTCTTCGGACCAGGTTCGGCGCAATCCCGGGTTCGTCAGGATGGCGTTGACGACGGCCTGGCCATGCGCAGGCGGCATGGAGTAAACGGCGCGCGTTGCGTCGGCGATGTGAAGCGCCGTTCTGTTGGCGGCCCGCCGATCGTCGCAGACCGCCAGCAGGCAACCGGCGCGCTCCCTGTATAGCCCGAAGTTTTTCGAGCATGAATAGGAGACGAAGAACTCCGATTGTCGTTCCATGAAAAGCCGCGGGCCGAACAGGTCCGCTTCCGGCTCGGCGCCGAAGCCGTGATAGGCGATATCGAGAAAGGCGATAAGCGCGCGCTCTTCAAAGACGGCCGCAAGCTGAAGCCATTGCGCGTCAGTCAGGTCCGCCCCCGTCGGATTGTGGCAGGGGCCCTGAAGGATGACGATATCGCCGGCGCGCGCCCGGGTCAGGCTTGCAACGAAACCGTCGAAGTCGAGCGTCTGAGAGGCCGGGTCCCAGTATCGGTATTCCAGCGCCTCAAAGCCCGCCGCCGCCGCAATATGGCGGTGGTTGATCCAGGTCGGCGCGCTTATCCACACCCGGCCATCCGGCAGCGCGCGGCGCGCCACGGCCATGCCGGCCCACAGGGCGCCGCATCCGCCGGGCGTCGCGTAGGAGACCAGGCGTTCCCCGAGGTCCGCACGCAGATCGTCTCCAAGGCAAAAGCGCTCTATCGCCGCGCAGAAATCCGTATTGCCGCGCTGGCCCTCATACGCCTTCGTCGCCTGGCCGGCCGCGAGGCGCCTTTCCGCTTCCCGCACCGCGTCCATAACCGGCGTCACGCCGGCGTCATTGCGATAGACGCCCACGCTGACGTCGATCTTCTCGGCGCGCATATCGGCGCCGGCCCGCGCCATCATGTCGAGCAGCGGGTCAGGGGTTAAGGCGTGTAGGGCGGAAAGATACGATGACATGACGGTCGTTCCATAGTCGTGGATGAGAAAAGGCGCCGGCGCGCGCCCGACGCTCTTTTTTCGCGCGCCGGGCCGCGCGCCGTATTGAACGTCTGTGCCGCGCCGGCCCGCAGCAGCCTGCGGCGGGATGATAAAATTAATTGACCGTCCGGTCGGTCTTATGTATTGTGCCGGCATCATCGCCACGGCGCAAAAGAGGACGCCCGCCATGTACACCACTGATTTCAGCCGCCAGACGCAATCGGACGCGTCGCCCGGACCGGCCGAAGACGCGGCGCAGAACGACCGCTTCCAGGCCCGGATCGACGCCGACCAGACGATCGAACCCAAGGACTGGATGCCCGCCGCCTATCGCAAGACGCTCATCCGTCAGATGTCCCAGCACGCCCATTCCGAAGTCGTCGGCATGCTGCCCGAAGCCAACTGGATCACCCGCGCGCCGACCCTCAAGCGCAAGGCGATCCTCCTCGCCAAGGTGCAGGATGAAGGCGGCCACGGTCTTTATCTCTACAGCGCGGCCGAAACCCTCGGCGTTTCGCGCGACGACATGATCGACGCGCTGCATAAGGGGAAGGCGAAATATTCCTCGATCTTCAATTATCCGACGCTCACCTGGGCCGACATCGGCGCCGTCGGCTGGCTTGTGGACGGCGCGGCGATCATGAACCAGGTTCCCCTGCAACGCTGTTCCTACGGGCCTTATGCGCGCGCCATGGTGCGCATCTGCAAGGAGGAAAGCTTTCACCAGCGCCAGGGCTTCGAGATCATGGCGACGCTCATGAAGGGGACCGACGCGCAGAAGGCCATGGCCCAGGACGCCCTCGATCGCTGGTGGTGGCCGTCGCTGATGATGTTCGGGCCGAGCGACGATAACTCGCCGAACTCGGCGCAGTCGATGAAATGGCGCATCAAACGCAATTCCAACGACGAGCTTCGTCAAAAGTTCGTGGACGTCACCGCGCCGCAGGCCGAAGCCATCGGCCTTGTCGTTCCCGATCCCGATCTTTCCTGGAACGAAGCGCGCGGCCATTACGATTTCGGCGATATCGATTGGGACGAGTTTTTCGCCGTCATCGCCGGCGACGGTCCGTGTAACGCGGACCGCATGGCGGCGCGCCGCCGCGCCCATGACGAGGGCGCCTGGGTGCGCCGCGCCGCGCTCGCCTATGACAGGAAAACGCGGGCCAAGGCGGCCGCATAAGCGATGGAGCGCATCATGTCTGGAGAATGGCCCCTCTACGAAGTTTTCGTCCGTTCCAGAAACGGTTTGTCGCACAAGCATGTCGGCAGCGTGCATGCGCCGGACGGTCATGCCGCCGTCGAAGCGGCCCGCGACGTCTACACCCGCCGCCTGGAAGGCGTCAGTCTCTGGGTCGTTCCATCCAGGGAAATAACAGCTGCCGATCCCGACGCCGCCGGCATGCTTTACGAACCGGCGAAAGACAAGATCTATCGCCACCCGACCTTTTACGAGATCCCGGAAAACGTGAAGAACCTCTAGGAGGGGGACGTGACGGACCGCATAGAAGACGCCAAGACGATTTTCTGTCTGCGCCAGGGCGATGCGTGTCTCGTCCTCGGCCAGCGCCTCGCCGAATGGTGCGGCCATGGCCCTGCGCTCGAACTCGATCTCAGCCTGTCCAATCTCGCGCTGGACCAGATCGGCCAGGCCCGTCTGTTCCTTCAGTATGCCGGCGAACTGGAAGGGAAGGGACGCGATGAAGACATGCTCGCTTACGGCCGGGACGCCTTTGACTATCGCAACGTCCTGCTGGTGGAACAGCCCAATGGCGATTTCGGGCGGACCGTTCTGAGACAGTTTCTGTTCGCCGCTTATCAACGCCGCCTTTACGACGCCCTGTCCGCGTCCGCCGACAAGCGCCTTGCCGCCATTGCGCAAAAGTCACTGAAGGAGGCGCAGTATCACGAGCGCTTCTCGCGCGACTGGGTGATCCGTCTCGGCGCCGGCACGGAAGAAAGCCATGACCACATGCAACAGGCGCTGGAGGCGCTTTGGCGCTTCGTCGGCGAACTCTTCGAGCGGGACGACGTCGAAACGGCGCTGGTCGCCGAAGGCGTGCTTCCCGACATGGCAGACGCGGAAGAGTCATGGCGCGCGGATATGCAGGCGACGTTCGCGCAGGCCGGCCTCACGCCGCCGGACGTGCGGCGCGGCGTCGCCGGCGGGCGGGCCGGACGCCATACCGAGCATCTGGGCCGCCTTCTGTCGGATTTGCAGTTCCTGCAGCGCGCCTATCCCGGCGCGCAATGGTGACGCGCATGGAACGCGCTCCCGAAAAAACAGCAAACGGAAAATCCGGCACCGGACGGCAAAACCGGGAAGCGGCGGTCTGGCGTCTTCTGGAAACCGTTCCGGACCCGGAGATCCCGGTGCTGACGGTGGTCGACCTCGGCGTCGTGCGGGCCGTTCGCGTCGATGAGACCGTCTCGCCCGCAGTGGTTCACGTCGACATGACGCCCACCTATTCGGGCTGCCCGGCCATCGACGCCATGGGGATGTCCGTGCGCGCAGTTCTTGAAGCCGCCGGCTTCGCCGTCAGGTTGAAACAGGTGCTGTCTCCGCCCTGGACGACCGACTGGCTGACGCAGGAGGCCCGCCGGAAGCTGAAAGCCTACGGCATCGCGCCGCCGGCCGGCGCGAGCGCCGACAAGGCGCGCCTTTCCGGCGCGCCGCGCCCGGCCTGTCCGCAATGCGGCAGTCACCATACGGAGCTTATCAGCGAATTCGGCTCAACCGCCTGCAAGTCGCTCCACCGTTGCCGAAACTGCGCGGAGCCTTTCGACCATTTCAAGTGCCACTGACCGGCCGAAACGACACGAAAACCGCTCCGAAGAACGCCAGGATTCGCCATGAAACTGTTCTATCCCCTTCCCATCCGCGACATCCGGCGCGAGACCGCCGACGCCGTCTCCCTTGCGTTCGACGTGCCGGAGGCGCTGCGCGAAGAATTCCGGTTCACCCAGGGCCAGTACCTCACCTTTCGTCACGAAGTGGACGGCGAGGAGTTAAGGCGGTGCTATTCGATTTGCGCCGGCGTCGACGACGGCGAGCTGCGCATCGCGGTGAAGGCCGTCGCGGGAGGCCGGTTTTCGACCTTCGCCAACGCCGCGCTCTCCGTGGGCGATGTTCTGCATGTCTTCCCGCCCCTCGGCGACTTTCACACCGAGCTGGACCCGGCCGCCTCGCGCCGCTACGTCGCTTTCGCCGGCGGCTCCGGGGTGACGCCCATCCTGTCGCTCGTCAAGACGACCCTGGCGCGGGAGCCGACCTCGTCTTTCTCCATTTTTTACGGCAACCGCGACAGCCGCTCGATCATCTTCATGGAAGAACTCGCGGCCCTGAAGGACCGTTTTCTCGACCGCCTCGCCGTGACGCACATCCTCTCCGAGGACGTGCAGGAAATCGACCTTTTCAACGGCCAGCTCGACCGGGAGAAATGCAACGAGATCGTTTCAGCCATTCCCCGGCTCGACGACGTGCATGCTTTTTTCATCTGCGGACCCGCGCTGATGATGGACGCCGCGGAAGCGGCCCTCGTCGACGCGGGCGTCGGGAAGGACAGGATCCTGATCGAGCGTTTTTCCAGCGACGGGCCGTCCGCCTCGGTCGATCCCGTCGCGCCGCCGTCCGCCGCGCGCCGCGCCGTCGCCGAAGACGCCCTCGCCAGGGTGAGCGCGGTCATCGACGGACGGCGGATCGAGTTCGGTTTCGGCCCGGCCGACGCAAGCGTTCTCGAAGCCGGGCACGCCGCCGGCGCGCCGCTGCCCTTCGCCTGCAAGGGCGGGGTCTGCGGCGCCTGCCGCGCCAGGGTCCTTGAGGGCGAGGCGGAGATGAAGGTCAATTACGCGCTGGAAGAGGACGAGGTGGCGGCGGGCCACATCCTCACATGCCAGGCGGTTCCCAGGAGCGAGACCCTGGTGGTGAGTTTCGATGAGTAACCCGGCCGGACAACTGCTGATCGACGCGCCGGCCCCGTCGATCCGGGTACTGACGCTCAATCGTCCGGATCAGCGCAATGCGGTGCGCACGTCGCTCCTGGAAGACATCGCCGATGCGCTCCATGACGCGGACGCCGATGCGGCGGTGCGCGCCGTCGTCATCACCGGCGGCCCCGACATCTTCGCCGCCGGCGCCGACATCCGCGAAATGGCGGCCATGTCCGCCGTCGACGCCGCCGGGGACAGCCGCCCGGAATTCTGGCGGCGCATCGCCGCGTTCGCCAAACCCCTGATCGGCGCGGTCAACGGCTATTGCCTGGGCGCCGGGAACGAACTTCTCCTGCGGTGCGACCTCGCTGTCGCCGGGCCGACCGCCAGGTTCGGTCAGCCGGAAATCAATGTCGGCGTCATGCCCGGGGCCGGCGGCGCGGCGCTCCTGCCGCGGTTGATCGGTCCGAAGCGCGCCGCGCGTCTTGCGATGCTGTGCGAATTCCTCACTGCGCACGAGGCGTTGTCCTGCGGGCTGGTTTCCCATGTGAGCGACAAGGACGCATTGGCGGACGCGATCAGGCTTGCCGAGAAACTGAGCGTCCGGGCGCCGCTCGCCGTGGAGGCGGTCAAGGACATGATCCGCCATGGCGGCGACATGACCGCGGCCCAGGCGCTCGCCTATGAGCGCAAGCACTTTTCGCTGCTGTTTGCGACGGACGACAAGCGCGAGGGCGTCGATGCGTTTCTGGGCAAGCGCAAGCCGGCGTTCAGGGGCGTCTAGAAGCCGCGCGCCGCCCGCGCCGGTCCGGATCGCCTGCGCTGGACGGCCGGCCCGGACGCCGTTAAGCGTATCGGCATGGCCCGGACCCTCGCCCCCGACTATGACGACCGTCGGCAGCATATCGTCGATCACGCCGCCCGCCTTTTCGCGGCCGAAGGATTTCACAAGGCTTCCATGTCCGGCATTGCGCGCGCCTGCGACACGTCGAAGTCCGCCCTTTATCACTATTTTCCGTCAAAGGAAGATATTCTTTACGCGGTCATGCACGACCATACGGAGCTGCTGCTCGGGATCGCGGACGAGGCGATCGGCCGGGGCGGCGCGCCGGCCGAACAGCTTCTCGCCGTCACCCGGTCCCTGATGCAGGTATACGCCACCGCCCAGGCGCGCCATGTGGTCCTGCTCAACGAACTCGGCAGCCTGCCGGAGGAGGCGCGCCGCACGATCGTCGATATGCAGAACCGGATTCTCGACCGCATTCAGTCGGTCCTGGAAGCGATCGAGCCCGGCCTGAAGAAAAAGACGAAACTGCGCCGGCCGGTCGCGATGATCTTTATGGGAATGATCAACTGGACGTACACATGGTTCGACGCCGACGGTCCCGTCAGTCCCGACGCGTTCGCCGAGCTTGTCGTCGCCATCCTCCTCAACGGGTTGCCGGGATCGACGTCTTCCGGCCGGTGACGCTTATCGGCGGGTGAGGAAGCCGAGCCCCGTTTTCTTCTTCGGTTTCTTGTCGCCGAAGGCCCGCGCGCAAAACTCCAGGCACTGTTCGTTGAACCGTTCCGGGAATTCCCAGAACAGCATGTGACTGGGATAGACTTCCACGTCCGCCTCCGGCGCATGGTCGTCAAGCCACGCCTTCGCCGCCGGCGCGGAGGCTTCGTTCACCATCACCATGGCGGCGACGGATCTTGCCGCCGCGATAAACGCGTCGCGCCCGTCGCTGAAATGGCCGTCCGCGAACGTCGCCGCCGCCGCGAAGGGATCGACGCTGGCGGCATGGCGCACGATCCAGTTGCGTTCGGCGTCCGTCAGCGGGCGGGACACCATGGCGTCGGCGTAGCCGGCGAAGAAGTCGCGCTGTCCGTCCCGGACCGCCTGGTAATAGCCCGCCAGTTCATCCGGGCCGCCGTCGCGCCAGGCGTGCGCGTCGCTGGACATCGGTTTCGGCGAACTGTCTATGTTGAGGTAGCCGCGGACGCGGCCGAGCTGGTTCGCGGCGATATAGTTGAGCGCCGCGTGATTGCCGTAGGACCACGGCGCCAGGACGCACTCCATGACGCCCAACCGGTCGAGCAGGCGCGCCAGGTCTTCGCCGTGGCGGGCGTAGTTGTTGCCGCCGAGACTGGTAGACGACCGGCCCGCGCCGCGCGGATCGTAGAAGATCGTGCGATAGGACGTAGAAAAAGCGCCGAACTGATGGACAAAGAAATCGTGGGTGCAGGACCAGCCCGTGATGAAAACGATCGCCCGCTCGCCGGCGCCCTCGTCGCGGACGTAAAGCTCCACGTCGTCGCTGACGGTGACAAAATGCTCGGCAACGCTTGTCATGGGCAAGATCTCCTCGCTGCATCCTAGCAGCGCACGATGCGCGCTCACTTGAAGATTTTTGCCCTCGACGCGACGCCCGCGCAAAAAAAGCCCGCGGCGGTCGCCGCGGGCCCAAGTCACAGGGAGGGTTCTTGCGGCGGCGGTTCAGAAACGCGCGCGCAGATCGACGCCGAAGGTCCGCGGCCGGTTGCGAACCACGCGCGGTCTGCCGCCGACTTCCGCCGCGAGCGTGCGGTTGTCGGCGAAGACGGCGTCTTCATCCAGAAGGTTGTTGACGAAGACCCCGACCGAATACTGATCGCTGCGGAAGCCGAGGCGGGCGTTCAGGATTTCATAGCCCGGGCGCAGGCGCGGGTTGCCCGAATCGACCACCCGGCTGATGCTTTCGCCGACATGGGCGAAGTCCGCACGGAAGAAGCCTTCATAGGCGTCGCTGATAGGCCGGGCGTAATCGACCGTCGAGGACACAGTCCATTCCGGCACCTGCTGGAGACGGTCGCCGTCGTTCACAAGCCCCGGCACGGTCTCCGTGAACTGTGCGTCCGTGTACCCCGCGGCGAATTGCAGGGTGAGGTCGCTTGTCGGCCGGACCGTCGTCTCGACTTCAAACCCTGCGCTGCGCGCTTCGCCGATATTGGCGATGAAGCTGAACCCGCATGACAACAGGATGCGCTGCTGAATGCCGGAGAAGTCGATGAAGAAGCCGGCCGCGTTGACCTGCACCTTGCCGCCGGCAAGCGTGGATTTCACCCCGCCCTCATAGCTCCAAAGGCTGTCGGATTCGAAGGTCCGCGCCTCGTCGGTGGAAATGCCGAGCGCCGCCGCATCGGCCGGGCAGCCGAGCGCCGCGGGGAGATCGCCGTTGGCGCCGCCGATGCGGAAGCCCTCCGAGGCCGATGCGTAAAGGTAAAGGTCGTCGGTCGCTTCGAATTCGATCAACCCCTTGAAGTTGAAGCCGTCTTCGGCCTGCACCACGGGGCCGATATCGACCGCGCCGATCCCGCCGACGGCGAAACCGCTCTGAAGATCCTCGAACTCGGTCTCCGTGTCGAAATAGCGTACGCCGAACGTCGCCGACAGCCGGTCGGTGAGATTGTAGGTGAACTCGCCGTAAACGCCGAGTTCCTTGACTTCGAACCCCGTATTGGAAAGGAAGATCAGATCGCCGACGCCGGAAAACCCGGTCGCCGGCGCGCCGCCGTTGAGCTGCGTCGAGAAAACCGCGTCGAAGCCTTCGGCGACGTTCGGCGGATTGAACGCCTCGTCATCGTCGGTGCGCTGATAGAAGACCCCCGTGGTCATCTGGAACGGGCCTTCGAAATCGGACACGAACCGCGTTTCCTGAACGATCGTGCGGAAATCCAGCTCCTGAAAAATGGGCGACGGGACCGGCGCCGGCGATGTCGGCAGGCCCGCGCCGCCGGGGCCGAGTATGTCGCGCAGCAGGGTGAAGGAGACGAATTCGCTTGAATCCTCCCCTTCTTGCGTGTTGCGCTCGAAGTATCCGGTTGACGAGGTAAACGCGCCGAACCCGGCGTCGTAGGTTCCCGTCAGGCTGAACTGCGCGAACTGGTCCTCGCCGAATTCCTCGATATCGAACAGGCGCTCCTGGGTGAAATCGTCCGCGGCCAGTTCGACCTGGCCCGGCGCCGCGGGATCGAAGACGAAGTCCGCCAGCGGGAACCCGTCGATTTCCGTGCGCTGCAGGAAGGCGCGCGCAACGATGTCGAGCGACGCCGTCGGCGCCCAGCGCAGCGCCGCCTGCCCGCCGACCGTGCGCCTGTTGTCGACATTTTCGACGGTGCGCGGCGCGTCCCCCACAAGAGCGCCGGGCGCGCCAGCCGGCGCTATGACGCCGGGCGTTGCGATCGGGCCGACCACACGGTCGAATATCCCGCCCTCGTCCTGATAATAGGCGGTCAGGCGCAGCGCCGCGTTTTCCGCCAGCGGAAGGTTTACGGAGCCGTCCACGGTGTAATTGATTTCCCCTTCCTCGGTGTAGGAAACGCCCGCATGGATGCGGCCCGAATAGGCGTCGAAATCCGGCTGCCTGGTGATCAGGCGAACGGTCCCGCCGAGGCCGCGCGCGCCGTAAAGCGTGCCCTGCGGCCCGCGCAGCACCTCGACGCGCTCCACATCCAGCACCAAGGGATTGACGGATTCGTCGAGCGGGATGTCGTCGATGTAAAAGCCCGTCGTGTTCAGCCCCTCGATTCCGCGAATGGAGATGGTCCGGTTGGCGAGAATGCCGTCATCCGTCGCGCCGAAGGAAAGGTTCGGTACGGAGATCGCGAAATCCTCGAAATCCTCCGCGCCGCGCGCCTGCAACTCTTCTCCGGAGAGGGCCGTCACGCTCAGCCCTACTGTTTGTATAGACTCCGCGCGTTTCGTGGCCGTCACCACGATCGTATCCTGTACGGACGAGTTATCCTCTGCCGGCGAATTGTCTTGAGCGATGGCCGGCCCCATGCTGAGCATTAACGCTGCCGCGCTCGTTTTCATGTAGTGGGCGTTACGCATTTTTCCCTCCCGTTCTTTGATGGCGTTCTGCGCGTTCATCGACGCGCGCCCGCCCCTTGGAGGGGCGCGCCGTCGCTAAAATGGTATTCACGCGCCGCCATGGTTGTTTTGAAGATTTGTGCCCCCAGTGGGAGAAATTGGCGGCCAGCCCGTGAGAAGAGCGCGGTGTTGTCAAAAAGACATAGGAGGAAGACAGATTATTCTTCGTTGACAGAATGCGCGCCTGCCGGACGCGGCCGGAACCGTCAGCAGTCGGATCCAGCCCAGGCCCGCCGCTCATGGCCCGCCGCTCATGGCCCGTCGCTCACAGGCCGTCGCTCCAGGACCGAGGCAAGCCTCGCCCCGCGGTCGCCCGGGGATGAGGCGAGGTCGGGGCCGTCCCGGCGCCGGGACGGGCGAGCCCCGCCGGGATGGGCCGGGCCGCCCCCTGGACTTCTCACGGCTTTATAGTTGACATTATCGTAAATTGTATTACGTTAATCGACAACTAAGGACGCAGCATGACGGAAACGCCCCAGAACCCTCCCGCGGTCGCCGCGCGCATTGACGACGTCGCGCCGGATTTCGAGGCCCGAACGACGCAAGGTCTCGTGCGGCTTTCCGATTACCGCGGCCGGTGGCTCCTGTTCTTTTCCCATCCGGCGGATTTCACCCCGGTCTGTACGTCCGAGTTCGTGGCGCTCGAAAACGCCAGGGATCGTTTCGGCGCCCTGAACTGCGACCTTCTGGGCCTCTCGGTGGACAGCCTCTATGCGCATATCGCCTGGGTGAAAGACATCGAGGAGCGGTTCGGCGTCAGGATCGCCTTTCCCATCGTCGAGGACATTTCCATGGCCGTGTCGCGCGCTTACGGCATGATCCACGAGGCGTCGGCGACCACCGCCGCGGTGCGGTCGGTCTTTTTCATCGATCCGGAAGGAATCGTTCGCGCCCTGATCCATTACCCGATGAATGTCGGCCGGTCTGTCGACGAACTTCTTCGCGTGCTGGCGGCGCTTCAGGAAGCGGAAGCCTCGGACGTCGCGACGCCTGAAGGCTGGCGCCCCGGCGAGGCCGCCGTCCTGCCGCCTCCGCTCGACCAGGACGAGGCGGATACGCGCGCCGGGATGAACGGCGGCGCCTGGTACCTGACGCATGCGGATAAACATCATGGCGGCGCGCGATGACGGAGACGGTTCGGGATATGGAGCCGCTGGCCGAGGAAGCGACCGCGTTGTTGAAGGCGCTGGCCCACCCCGCCCGGCTGATGATCTGTTGCCTGCTGAAGGAAACGGAGATGTCGGTCGGCGAGATCGAGGAAACCCTAGGCGTCAGGCAGCCCAGGCTGTCGCGCGAACTCTCGAAGCTTCGCGAAGAGGGCCTCGTCAGGACCCGGCGCGAGTCCAAGGTCGTTTTTTACCGGCTGAGCGACGGGCGGGCGCGCGCGATGGCGGACGCGATTTGCGCCGTCATGCTCGGCCGCGGGGCGGCCGTTTCCGATGCGCGCGCGCCGAGCCTCCCGGCGCCGCGGGCGCCAAGCCGCCGGGGCGGCTACGGGGTTTTCGCGCGAACCGATCTTGCGCCGGCCGATCGCCAACTCAAATGAGGAGCCTTTCCATGTCAAAGCCAACCGTCACCGGATTTTTCGACGACGCGACATACACGATCAGCTACGTTGTCGCCGATCCAGAAACGAAACGCTGCGCGGTCATCGACTCGCTCCTCGATTTCGACCAGGCGTCCGGACGCACCGACACGGCTTCCGCCGACAGGCTGATAGACTTCGTCCGTCGGAACGGCCTTGCCTGCGACTGGATCATCGACACCCATGTCCACGCCGATCATTTGACCGCCGCGCCCTATATCAAGGCGAAGCTCGGCGGCAAGATGGCGATCGGCGACAATATTCCTACGGTCCAGCGCGTTTTCGGAGAGATCTTCAACGAAGGACAGGCTTTCCATACGGACGGAAGCCAGTTCGACCACCTTTTCCACGACGGGGAAGCCTATCGCGTCGGCGGGATTGAGGCGAAGGCCATTCACACGCCCGGCCATACGCCGGCCTGCATGAGCCACCTGATCGGCGACGCGCTGTTCGTCGGCGACACCATCTTCATGCCGGATTTCGGCACGGCCCGGTGCGACTTTCCGGGCGGCGACGCCGGCACGCTGTTCGATTCCATTCAGAAACTCTTCGCCCTGCCGGACGAGACGCGGATGTTCCTGTGCCACGATTACAAGGCGCCGGGGCGCGACCAGTATCAGTGGGAGACGACCGTCGGCGAACAGAAGCGGTCCAACATCCACGTGAAGGCGGGCATGTCGCGCGAGGACTTCATCGCCATGCGCACGGCGCGCGATGCGACGCTCGACATGCCCAAACTCATCCTGCCGTCCGTCCAGGTCAACATGCGCGCGGGCGAGATGCCCCCGCCCGAGGACAACGGCCAGCGCTACATGAAGATTCCGATCAACGCGCTCTGAGGCCATAAAACGGAGGACTACTCCCATGGACATCAAGACCATCGCGCCGGACCTGTCGGTTTCGCCGCAAATCACGCCGCAGGATGTCGGCGTCGCGGCCGGTCAGGGGTTCCGGGCCGTTATCATCAACCGCCCGGACGGGGAGACAAGCGATCAGCCCGGTCAGCGGGAGATCGCCGAGGCCGCGCGGCGCCACGGTCTTGAGGTTCGCTATGTGCCCGTCGTGCCGGGCAACGTCACCGACGCCGATGTCGAAGCCTTCGCAAGGGCGATGCGCGACCTGCCTGCGCCGGCGCTCGCGTTCTGCCGCTCGGGCACGCGCTCGGCGACGCTGTGGGCGCTGTCGCAGGCCGGCCATTTGTCCACGGACGCCATTTTAAAAACCACGCGCGCCGCCGGCTACGATCTGGAGGGGCTCCGCGCCAGGCTCGATGCGCGGGACAAGGCGGCGGCCGGCGAAACAGGACCCGTGAAATCCCACGACGTCGTCATCATTGGCGGCGGCGCGGCCGGCGTCTCGACCGCGGCGTCCATTCTGCGCCGGCGCAAGGGCGTCGATATCGCCATCATCGAGCCGCGCACCGAGCATTACTACCAGCCCGGATGGACGCTTGTCGGCGGCGGCGTTTTCAAACGCGAGCAGACCGAGCGCCAGATGGCGAGCCTGATCCCGAAGGGCGTTCAGTGGGTGCGCGCGGCCTGCGCCGGCTTCGCGCCCGAGCGCAACCAGGTCATTCTCGAAGACGGCGAGCGCGTCGGCTACAAAGTGCTGGTCGTCGCGCCGGGCCTCAAACTCGACTGGGACGCCATCGACGGTCTGAAGGAGACGCTGGGCAGGAACGGCGTCACCTCGAATTACCTCTTCGACATGGCGTCCTACACCTGGGAGCTGGTGCAATCGCTCAAGGGCGGACGGGCGTTGTTCACCCAGCCGCCGATGCCGATCAAATGCGCCGGCGCGCCGCAGAAGGCGATGTATCTTGCCTGCGACGCATGGCGCCGGCGCGGCGTTCTGAAAGATATCGAGGTTGCGTTTCACAACGCCGGCGGCGCCCTGTTCGGCGTGAAGGACTATGTTCCCGCCCTGATGGAATATGTCGAACGGTACGGCATTGATCTGTGTTTCAACGAAACGCTTGTCGCGGTGGATGGGCCGGCCAGGACGGCCTATTTCGATGTAAAGGACGGCGACGGCCGCGTCTCGCGTCAGGCGCGGGCGTTCGACATGCTGCATGTCTGCCCGCCCCAGACATCTCTCGATTTCGTCAAAGCCTCCCCCCTCGCCAATGACGCCGGCTGGGTCGACGTCGACGGCGAAACCCTTCAGCATACGAAGTACGGCAATGTCTTCGGTCTTGGCGACGCCGGGTCCACGCCGAACGCGAAAACGGCGGCGGCCGTGCGCAAGCAGGCGCCGGTCGCGGCGCATAATGTTCTCTGCGCGCTCGACGGCAAGGCGCCCAACGCGGTCTATAACGGATACGGCTCCTGTCCGCTGACCGTGGAACGGGGCAAGATCGTGCTCGCTGAATTCGCCTATGGCGGCAAGCTTGACCCGACCTTCCCGAGATGGGCCCTGGACGGAACGAAGCCGAGCCGGGCGGCGTGGTTCCTGAAGGAGAAGATGCTGCCCGGCATCTATTTCAACCAGATGCTTCGCGGCGACGAAACGCTGGCCAGGCCCAAACTTCTGCCGCACCGGCCCGCCGCGCACGAGGCGCAGGAGGCCTGCGATTTCTCGGGAACGCCGTCCAAGGCGGCGTGACCCCGGCGTGATGCGGGGCCGCGCCGGCACGCCTTTCCCGCCGCCGGCCGTGGGCGGTTTCCAGTGTCCCTTCATGTTCGAGACAGGTCGCGCCCGATGAAGCTCGCCAGATATTTTCCGATCCTTGACTGGGGCGCCGGGTATCGCGGCGAGACCTTCGTCAACGACCTGGTCGCCGCGGTCATCGTGACGATCATGCTGATTCCGCAATCGCTCGCTTATGCGCTGCTTGCGGGCCTGCCGCCGCAAATCGGTCTTTACGCGTCAATTTTGCCGCTCATCGCCTATGCGGTGTTCGGCACCAGCCGCCAGCTCGCCGTCGGCCCCGTTGCGATCCTGTCGCTTATGACGGCCGCCGCCGCCGGAAAGATCGCGCCCCAGGGCACGGCGGAATACATCGAGGCGGCGCTGATCCTCGCCGTCTTGTCTGGCGCGATCCTTCTCGCCATGGGCCTGTTTCGCATGGGGTTCCTGGCGAACTTCCTCAGTCACCCCGTTGTTTCCGGATTTATCACGGCGTCGGGGATCATCATCGCCGCTTCTCAGCTCAAGCATATTCTCGGCGTCGATGCGGGCGGGCACACCCTGTTCGAGATTGTCCGCACGCTGGCCGGGAGCGCGCCGGAAACAAATCCGCCTACGCTCTATATCGGCGGCGCGTCGCTCATCTTCCTGTTCTGGGTCCGCAAACAGTTCAGGCCCCTGCTGAAACGGCTCGGCCTGTCCGACAAGACTGCGACGATCATCGCCCGGGCGGGGCCTGTCTTCGCGGTGGCCGCGGGCATCGCGGCGGTCGCCGGCCTCAACCTCGACGCGCAGGGCGTGAAGATCCTGCGCGAGGTGCCGCAGGACCTGCCGGCGCTGGGCGCGCCGCGGTTCGCCCCGGATTTGTGGATGCAGCTTCTCGGGTCGGCGGCGCTCATCAGTCTCATCGGGTTCGTCGAGTCGGTCTCCGTCGGTCAGACGCTGGCCGCGAAGAAACGCGAGCGCATTGATCCGAACCAGGAACTGATCGCGCTGGGCGCGGCGAGCCTCTCGGCCGGGGTCTCGTCCGGTTATCCGGTGACGGGCGGTCTTGCCCGCTCCGCCGTCAATTTCGACGCCGGCGCGCAAACGCCGGCGGCGGGCGCGTTCACCGCTATCGGCATCGCCCTCGCGACGGTGTTTCTCACGCCCTTTCTGTTCTACCTGCCCCAGGCCGTGCTGGCCGCCACCATTATCGTCGCCGTCCTGTCGCTCGTCGACATGGGCGAAGTGATCAACGTCTGGCGGTATTCGAAATCCGATTTCGCGGCCATGGCGGCGACGATCCTCGCAACGCTCGCTTTCGGCGTTGAACTCGGCGTGACCACGGGTGTGGCGCTGTCCCTGCTTTTGCATCTCTACAACACCAGCCGCCCGCATTTCGCCGTCGTCGGTCAGGTTCCGGGCACGCAGCATTACAGAAACATAGAACGCCACGCCGTCGTCACTTCTGAACGTGTGCTGACGATACGCATCGACGAGAGTCTTTATTTCGCCAATGCGCGTTTTCTCGAAGACGTGGTTTACGGCGTTATCGGCGAGCGGCCGGATCTGCGCCACCTCGTCTTGATGTGCCCCGCCGTCAACCGGATCGACGCCAGCGGGCTGGAAAGCCTCGAACGCATCAATCACGCCCTGAAAGACGCCGGCGTCACGCTGCACCTTTCTGAGGTGAAGGGGCCGGTCATGGACCGGTTGAAACGAACGCATTTCCTGGAAGACCTGACCGGGAAGGTTTTTTTGCACCAGTTCGAGGCCATGGAGGCGCTCGACGCGGACTGTGCGAGGACGGCGTTCGGGCCGGGCGCCGCGGCGGCAAGCGCGCCGGGCGGTTCCGCGGCTCCTTCGCAGGCCGGCGCCTATCCCGGAAAGCTCTGAAAACTGGAGCGGGCGATGAGATTCGAACTCACGACTTCAACCTTGGCAAGGTTGCGCTCTACCCCTGAGCTACGCCCGCTCGTCAACGAGAAACATCGTTGAGGCGGGAGATATGCGCCAAGCGCAGGCGTATTGCAAGCCTAAATCCGCGTTCCGGCGGCTCGATCCCCAGAGCGCTGGCGCAAGGCCTTCGGGGCCGCTGGTCGCGACGCCTTCGGGCGGGCGGGGCCAGGGTTTCGGGGAACATTGGCGCTGCGCCGCAACGGACTTCGCCGGCAAGGCGGGGCGTCGCGGGTGAGGCCCATGGAGTGAGACTTGCACGAAGACTTGAATGAAGACTTGCATGAAGAGAAGAAATGGCGCCGCGAGATGGCGGGGACTTGCGCCGGCGCGCGCCGGCGACGTAAAGCCGGGGCCTGTTCACGGAACCCGTGGGGACATCCGCCATGCCCGCCGCCCGCGCCGATTTGTTCGCCATGCTCGACCGCCTGGGTCTTGACCATCGCACGGTCGATCACCCGGCGATTTTCACCGTCGAGGAGGGCCGCGATTTCAAGGCCGACATGCCCGGCGGGCACTCAAAAAATCTCTTTCTGAAAGACAAGAAAGGCGCGCTGACCCTGGCCGTCGCCCATTGCGACACGCGGGTCGATCTGGTCGGCCTGGGCAGGGCGATCGGCGCCAAAGGGCGTCTGTCCTTCGGCAGGCCCGAGCTGATGACGCAGACCCTCGGCGTCGTCCCGGGCGCGGTGACGCCGTTCGCCTTGATCAATGAGACCGCGCGGGCGCTGGGGACGCTGGTGCTGGACCGCGCGCTCCTCGACCACGACCCGGTATGGTTCCATCCGCTTGAAAACACTGCGTCCACAGCCGTCTCGCCGGCGGGACTGCTGCGCTTTATCGAGGCGTGCGGCTTTTTCCCGCGGATCGAAGACCTCGCCGCGCCCCTGGGATCGCAGGGCGAGGCCCGCTAGACGGTTGCCTTTCCGCGCCTGCGCCCTCATTTAAGAGAGCGACAGGATGGAGGCGCAAGAGATGAGCGAGTTGCTGAACGCGGGACCGAAGGCGGGCGACGGTTTGATCAAGGACGCCACGATCGAGACATTCGAACAGGACGTGCTCGCCGCGTCCATGCAAACCCCGGTTATCGTCGATTTCTGGGCCGAGTGGTGCGGACCGTGCAAACAGCTTGCGCCGGCGCTGGAAAAGGCGGTTGCGGCCGCAGGCGGCAAGGTCCGGCTCGTCAAGGTCGATATCGACCAGAACCAGATGCTCGCCTCGCAATTGCGCATCCAGTCGATCCCGACGGTTTATGCGTTTTTCCAGGGCCGTCCCGTCGACGGGTTCCAGGGCGCGGTGCCGGAAAGCGAGATCAAGGCGTTCATCGACCGTCTCGTCCAGGCTGCGGGCGCGGCCGGCCTCGGCGCTCAGCCTGCCGGCGCGGACTATGTGGAGGCGGGCAACGCCGCCCTCGACGCCGGCGATCTCGCCGGCGCGGCCCAGGCCTTCGCCCAGGCCGCCCAGGACGACCCCGGCAATGTCGCCGCGATCGCGGGGCTTGCGCGCTGCCAGCTCGCCCTCGGCGACGCGGCCCAGGCCCGCAACACCCTCTCGATGGCGCCGGAAGACAAACAGAACGATCCGGCCCTCGCCAGCGTCCGGGCGGCCGTCGCGCTCGCCGAAGACAACCCGCCTGTCGCGGATATTGCGGCCATCGAAGCGCGCGCCGGCGCCGATCCCGGCGATTTCGACGCCCTGTTCGAGTTGGCGCGGGCGCGTCTGGGCGCCGGGGCCATGGGCCCGGCGATGGATGCGCTGCTTTCCATTATCGAGCGCGAGCGCGACTGGAACGAGGGCGCCGCGCGGCAGAAGCTGCTGACCGTGTTCGAGGCGCTGGGCCCCACGCATCCGGAAACCCTGCGCGGGCGGCGCCGCCTGTCGTCGATTCTGTTTTCCTAGAGCCGTTTGCAGTTCATGTGATTCATTCAAACGGCTCCGGGTTATTGTTCGAGCGAGTTGCGGGATACAAACCTGCCAACCACTTGTGCTGCAACTCGCCCCAGCGCCGCGCGCAAGCTGCTTACGGGAGGCTCCCAACCGCTCCATGACCGATCACGAAACGCCGTCCTCGCCCCATCGTCCGCCCGAAATCATTCCCCTGTTTCCGCTTTCAGGGGCGCTCCTGTTGCCTGGCGGCCAGTTGCCCCTCAACATTTTCGAGCCGCGATACCTGCGCATGGTGGACGACGCCCTCGGCGGCGAACGGCTGATCGGCATGATCCAGCCCTCGGGAGAAGACAGCCCGCGCGGGGCCTCTCTGTTTTCGGTGGGATGCGCCGGCCGCATCACGTCCTTCTCCGAGACCGGGGACGGGCGCTATCTGATCACGCTCACGGGCCAGCGCCGGTTCCGGCTCGCCGCGGAGATCGCCGCCGATACCCCCTACCGGCAGGGCGAGGCGGACTGGGCCCCGTTCGATATCGACGTTCATGAAGACCCGACCGGCGAAGCGGTGGACCGCGAGGCCCTTCTGGAGGTGATGCGCGATTATCTGGCGGCGGAAGGGCTGAAGACCGACTGGGACGCGGCGGCGGCGGCGCCGATCGATGCGCTGATTGCGTCCCTGGCCATGGGCTGCCCGTTCGAGCCGACGGAAAAACAGGCGCTCCTCGAAGCGCTGACGACGCTCGACCGCGCGCAGTGCCTGACCGCGCTGATGGAAATGTCGGGCGCGGCGGATCCCGACGGCGACCAGCGCCTGCAATGAACGGCCCTTTGACGCACGACCAAACCGACACCCAGTAGCGAAGAGACGACCCATGTCAGATCGTGACGCCCCAGACGGTAACGCCCCAGCCCACAACGCTTCAGCCCACAACGCCCCGGCCCCCGGCGCGGTCGATCCCCGGTTGCTCGATATATTGGTCTGTCCCCAGACCAAGGGGCCGCTGACCTTCGACCGGGAAAAGTCGGAACTGATCAGCAAGACCGCAATGCTGGCCTACCCGGTGCGCGACGGCGTGCCGATCATGCTGGTCGACGAAGCCCGCCCCTTGAGCGACGACGAGGTCGTCTAAGGCCGGCGCCTGGAGAGAGGCGCTGGGTGAGAGGCGTCGGGTTGCGCCGAAGGGCTATGCAGAAACGGCGGCAGCGACTAGAAAAGATCGATGCCGACACTCAATCCGTCCCCCGGTTCTGCGCCGCGCGCCGCGGTCCCCGCCACGGAACTCGCCTCATGCGAGACGCCGCAGGACGCCATCGACCGCCTGGGCCAGCTTTACGAGGACGCCCTCGTCCGGATCGAAGCGCTGTTCGAGCGTTACATCGCTGGGGATGCGAGCGCCGGCGTCGATGAAGCGCCGGTCTATCCCTATCTCTGCGCCGAGGTGCCGGCCCAGAGCGTGCTGCATACCTCCAAGCTGGCGCTCGGCCGCATCCCCGCGACAAGCCTGCACGGCACCACCGTCACCCAGCCCGCGCTCTTCACCGACTATTTGCGCGAGCAGCTCGCGCGGGTGATCGACCGGTTCTCCGCGCGGCTTTTCGTGGGCAAGTCGACCACGCCGATCCCGCTCAGTTTCGCCCTGGAAAAGGCGACGGCGTCGCTGACGCCGCCGCTGCGCGCCGGGCTGCAATATCATTTCCACACGCCCAACCTCGTCAACACCAATGACGACATCGTCGACGGCCATTCGATCCTGCAGAGCGAAGGCCCGCTGCCCATGTCGCTCTTCACCGCCGAGCGCGTGGATTACTCCCTGCACCGCATTCGTCACTACACCGCGACGCAGCCGGAGCATTTTCAGGATTTCATTCTTTTTACGAACTATCAGCGCTATGTGGACGAGTTCGTCGAATACGGCCTTCGGGAAGTCGAGGCCGGCCGCGCCGCCTCTCTTGTCGAGCCGGGCGAGCGGATCACCGTCAAGGACGGCGCCCCGCCGGGGCCGCGCCTCGCCAAGCTGCCGCAGATGCCGGCCTATCACCTGACCCAGCCCGGAAAGAAAGGCGTCACCCTCGTCAATATCGGCGTCGGGCCGTCCAACGCCAAGACGATTACGGATCATCTCGCGGTCCTGCGCCCGCAGGTATGGCTGATGATCGGCCATTGCGGCGGTCTGCGCCGCACCCAGCGGCTTGGCGATTACGTCCTCGCCCACGCCTATCTGCGTGAGGATAACGTGCTCGACGCGGTCCTGCCGCCTTCGGTGCCGTTGCCGACCCTTGCCGAGGTGCAGCTCGCCCTCACCAGCGCCGTCAAGCACGTAACCGGCATCGAGGACGACAAGTTGAAAGAGCAGCTGCGCACCGGCACCGTCGTCACCACCGACGACCGCAACTGGGAGCTGCGCTTCGAACGGGTCGCTGCCCGCCTCAATCAGGCGCGCGCCATCGCCATCGACATGGAATCGGCGACCATCGCCGCCAACGGCTATCGTTACCGGGTTCCCTACGGCACGCTTCTGTGCGTTTCCGACAGGCCGCTCCACGGCGAGATCAAGCTTCCCGGCATGGCGGACGCGTTTTATCAGGAGCGGGTCAGTCAGCATCTGGAGATCGGCCTGCGCGCCATCGATCTCCTCCGCCGGGAAGCGGAGGCCGGGGCGCTCCACTCGCGCAAGCTGCGCAGCTTCGACGAGCCGTTCCTGCGCTGACCCGTCCGGCTCCATTCATCTTTCTACGGATTTCTTGCGGATCAAGGCGAGCCTGCGCCGATCGTCGCCTTTCACGGTAAAGTTATTTGCAGGCGAGGCCGCTTCCATCAAAAACTCCGGGTCGACAAAAGGGGACAGGGCCGAGCCCCGCGACGCCGATCTTGAAGGGGAAATCCATGGCTGACTTGCGTTTACGCCGCGTCCTGCTGTCTATGGCGAGTGTCGGGAGCGCCGTTTCGGCGCCCCTGACCGCGCACGCCCAGGACGATGCGCTTAACGCCGACGTCATCATCGTCACGGCGCAGAAAAAAGAACAGGATCTTCAGGATGTGCCGTTCTCCGTCGACGTTCTTTCCGGACAGAAGCTCGATGCGCTGAGCGCGGCGGGCGAGGATATCCTGTTCCTCGCGGGGCGCAGCCCCAGCCTTTACGCCGAAGCCTCGTCGGGCCGCACGTTTCCCCGGTTCTATATCCGCGGCCTCGGCAACACCGATTTTGATCTGAACGCCAATCAACCGGTCAGCCTCGTTTACGATGAAATCGTTCTGGAAAACTCCATTCTCAAGGGGTTTCCGGTTTTCGACCTGGAGCGGGTGGAAGTGTTGCGCGGGCCGCAGGGCGCGCTGTTCGGCCGCAACACCCCCGCGGGAACGATCAAGTTCGAATCCGCAAAGCCGACAGAGACTTTCGAAGGATATGCCCGCGCCTCATACGGACGGTTCGATACGGTCGACGCCGAAGCGGCGATCAGCGGCCCCATTGCCGGCGACGTGCTGACGGGTCGGCTCTCGCTGCTTTTTCAGGACAGGGACGATTTCGTCGACAACACGTTTGACGGCGGTGAGGAGGGGTTCGAGGAGTTTTCTGAATTCGCCGGAAGGGCGCAGCTCCTGTTCAGGCCCGGCGACCGCATATCCGCGCTCCTCAATATCCACGGCCGCCGCCTCGACGGCGGGTCGCGCCTCTTCCGCGCCAATGTGATCGAGCCGGGCGCCGGCGGGCTTGTCGACGGGTTCGACCGCCGCCGCACGGCGCAGGATGCAACGCAGGTTCTTGAGGTGTTCAACATTGGGGCGAGCCTGAAGACCGATATCGAGTTCGCCGCCGGAACGCTGACCAGCGTGACGGGGTACGAACAGGCAGGCGTGACCGGGCGCGGCGATGTGGATGGCGGCTTCGGCGCCTCCTTCGCGCCGCCTTCCGGACCGGGGTTTATTCCGTTCTCGGCGGAAAGCGCCGACAACATCACCGGTCACGATCAGATCACTCAGGAGCTGCGCTTCGCGTTCAGGCCGGGCCGGGATCTCGACGCGACGGTTGGCGCGTTTTTCTTTTTCGAGGATTTGCAGCTTGAGAATTTGAGCTTCGACACGCTTGCCGGCGGCGTCGAGAACGGCCGCGCCGTGCAGGACCAGCGCACGTTTTCCGGCGCCCTGTTCGCCTCCGCGTCATGGGCGGCGACGGACCGGCTCACCTTGAGCGGCGGCGTTCGGATCACCGCCGAGGACCGCCGGTTTTCCGCCGAGCGCCTTGTCGGGCCGTTCGGGTCCGGAACGCTTGGACCGCTTACGGAAAACCTCGACGACGTGGTCGTCTCCGGGGATGTCAGCGCGCGCTATGCGCTGAGCGAGGGGGTTAGCGTCTACGCCCGCTACGCGCGCGGGTTCAGGGCGCCGAATGCGCAGGGGCGCATCGTCTTCGGCGACGTCGTCACCGTCGCCGACACCGAGACCGTCGATTCCTTCGAGGGCGGGGTGAAAACACGGTTCTGGAACGGGCGCGGCCGCCTTAACGCCTCCGGGTTTTATTTCCGCACCAACGATCAGCAATTGACCGCGGTCGGCGGCGCCGGCAATTTCAACCAGCTTCTGAACGCCGAGCGTGTCGTCGGATACGGTTTCGAGCTGGACGCCGCGCTGACCCCGGTCGAGCGGCTTGACCTGACCGCGGGCCTCAGCCTGAACGAGACCGAAATCCGCGACCCCGACCTGGAAGTCGGCGTTTGCGGCGCGCCCTGCACGCTGCTCGATCCGGTCAATCCGCAGACCGGCAACGCGCTGATCGACGGCAACCCCTTGCCCCAGGCGCCGCGCTTCATCGCCAGTCTCACCGCGCGTTACGGCGTTCCCGCCGCCGCCGCGCGGGGCGAGTTTTTCATCTTCACGGACTGGTATTACCGTAGCCGGATCAATTTCTTTCTATACGAGAGCGTTGAGTTCCAGGACCGGGACCTGGTCGAGGGCGGCGTGCGCGTCGGTTACGCCCATGAGAGCGGCAAGTGGGAAGCGGCGGCGTTCGGCCGCAATATCCTGAACGACGTTTCGATAGAGGGCGCGATCGACTTCAACAACTTCTCCGCCTTCGTCAACGAACCGCCGGTCTGGGGCGTGGAGCTGCTCGCGCGGTTCTAAAGCAAGTCCCGGTTAATCGGCTTCGGCCGGCATGCTTCGCAGGGCTCCGTGTCGCGCTTCGCCGGCGCGCTACGCTTCACAGCGCCTTTTCGTAGAAGCGGTAGGTTTTGTAAATCTCGCCGCCGATATCCGTCAGCATGGTGAGCATTGCGGTGTTGTTCTCAAGAATCCAGGACAGCTCCGCGTGCTTGCAGCCATGGTCCATATTGGCGGAGTTGACGAGATCGATGATCTTGTAGGCGAACGCCGCGCCGACGGGCTTTCCCTGAAGGCGTTTGCGCACGCCCATCAGCGGCATGCGCGAGCGCCCGACGCCTTTCACTTTCAGGCGCCACAGAAACGTCGCCCAGTTGAACGGCGCCAGCTTGCCGTTGAAGCCGCGGATCGCCGCGTTGACGTCGGGCAGGACGAGACCGAAGGCGACCGGCTCGCCGTCCAGCTCGCAGAACACCACATTGTGCCGTTCGATGATCGGGCGCAGTTCCTTGGCCATGTGGGCGATCTGTTCGTCCGACATCGGAACGTATCCCCAGTTATCCGACCACGCATCGTTATAGATGTCGATCACCAGTCGGATTTCGGTGTTGAATTTGGCGAAATCGATATTGCGGATGGTGATGTTCGATTTCGACAGGACCTTGTCGACGAAACGCTGGCGCTTTTCGGGGATGAACTGTCGCCGCGGCAGATAGCTGAGCGCGTAGGCGTCCATCGCCTTGCGAAACCCCAGCCGTTCCAGGTGCCCGGCGTAATAGGGCCGCCCATGGGGCATCATCACGTAAGGCGGCGTGTCGAATCCGTCCACCAGGAGCCCGCACTCTTCGTTTACGGAGAAACTGAACGGCCCTGCGATCTTGCTCATGCCCTGCCGTTTCAGCCAGTCGCTCGCGGTTGCCAGAAGGGCGTTCGCCACGGCCTCGTCGTCGATCATCTCGATAAAGCCGAAATGGCCGGCCCCGTCGCGATGGGTGTCGAGATGCGCCTTGTTGACGATGGCGGCGATCCGGCCCGCCGGGGCGCCGTTCCTGTAGGCGATCCAGAGCCGGTGCGGCGCGTTTTTCAGACCCGGATTTTTCTCCGGGTCGATGCGCGGGCCGATCTCGAACTCCAGGGGGGCGACGTAATTCGGATCGTCGCGATATATGTCATGAACGAGCCGGATGAACGCGCGCCGGTCCCTCGCGGTCTCGACCGGCCGGATCTCAACGCCGGCGCCGGCCTTTAGGGGCCCGGCGTCGTCGATGGCGTCCTTGGCGGCGTCGTCGATGGCGGGGCGGGGCGGGGCGGATGCGGACATGACGGGGCTTGCTTTCTCAAGGGCGGGACGGCGCGCGGGAACGGCGCCGGCGGGGGCTTTCGGCGGGCCTGGCCTAGCCCTAATTCAGCTCGATTTCCAGCGCCGCGCCGCCGGCGTCGACCTCGAACAGGGTGCGCTCGATCTTGGGCGGTCCGAACAGGCCGCGCGGATTGTTGGACAGGCCCCAGGGCTCCGCCGGCAGGCCCAGCCCCGTCTTGTCGAAATTGCCGTTGGCGTTGCGGTCGTGATAGACGGCCATGGCGAAGACGCCCGGTCCCGGCGCCGGGACGCAGAATTTCGTTTCCGGCGCCCGCGCCGCGTAGCGGACCTTCTTGATCCGCCCCCGACCGCGCAGGAACACCTCCTGGTCGTTGGGGTACATGTCGGCGATGATCAGCCCCTCATTGCGCTTCACGCCGGTCACGATCACCCGGATTTCGTTCTCGCCGCCGCGGCAGCTCACATGCTCGAAGTCGAAACGGTTGTCGATCTTGGCGCTTTTCCCGGCAGCGCTGGGGGCGCCGATGTTATCGCCGCGCGCTCCGCTTGCATCGTCATGCGCCGCCGCGACCACCGATGCGCCGCCCAATGCGCCGCCAACTGCGATGTCGGTCGCCGCGTCACCGTCCTGCGGGGGAAGGGTTGCGAAGGCCGCGGCGACGGCGGCGATCGCGATTAGTCTTCGGGTCGTCATTATTCATTCCTTCAGCCGGCGCCGGCCCGTCTTACGCTCAGATTGGTCTCACGCTCCGATTGGGTGGGGAAACTGTGTCGAGAATTGGGTCAGATCCGATGCTTCGGCCTTGCTGACGGGATCGTGACGACGCGTCGGAGGCCGCGCTAGGCGCTCGCCTCCACAACGGAAAGTGCTTCGGAAACAGCCGTGTACGCGCTGATGACGACATCGAGATCCTCGCTTGTGTGCGCCGCGGAAACGCTGAGGCGCAGGATCGAGGCTGCATTCGGCGTGCCAGGCGGGATCGCCAGGTTCACGTAAACGCCGTGCTCCATGAGCATGTTCCAGGCCGTCACCGCTTCCTCGCGGCTTTTCATCAGCACCGCGACGACCGGGCCGACGTCGGCGCAGAGCTCAAAGCCAAGCTGGGTGAACGCCTCATGCACGCGCCTGGCGTTGGACCACAGGGACTTGCGCATGGAATCGTCGGCGGCCAGGGTCTTCAGCGCCGCCGACGCCGCGGCGACATTGGCCGGCGAGGGCGAGGCGGTGAACATGTAAGGCCGGCTGGAAAAGCGCAAATACTCCAGTTCCGGATGGTTCGAGGCGACGAAGCCGCCGATCGACGCCAGGCTCTTGGAGAAGGTGCCGGTGTAGAAGTCCACCTCCTCCAGAACGCCTTCCGCCTCGCACACGCCGCGCCCGCCCGGTCCGTAGACGCCGAAGGAGTGGGCTTCGTCGAGCAGAAGATAGGCGCCGTGTTTGTGCGCGACCTCGGCGAACGCCTTCACCGGGGCGGTGTCGCCGAACATGGAGTACATCCCCTCGATGCAGACGAGCTTGCCCTTCACCGCCGGGCCGAGGCGGGCGAGGCGCTTGTCGAGGCTCTCCGGATCATTGTGCCGGAAGCGGATCGTCTGCGCGCCGGACAACTGGCAGCCGTCATAGATGCAGGCGTGACAGTCGGCGTCGATCAGGATGACGTCGTCGGGCGGCTGCGCCAGGGCGGAAATCGCGCCGAGATTGCTCTGGTAGCCGGTGGAGAACACCATGCAGTGCTTGAAGCCGAGAAACTCGGCGAGGTCGCGTTCAAGCTGGCGGTGTCCGTCATAGGTGCCGTTGGCGAAGCGCGAGCCGGTCGTGCCGGTGCCCGACGCCGCGACCGCGTCCTTGGCGGCTTCGACCGCGTCCTCGTTATAGGTGAGGCCGAGATAGTTGTTCGTCCCGGCAAGGACGATCTCGCGCCCCTTCACCATGGCGCGGGTCGGGCCCAGCATCTTGTCCATGGAGACGCCGAACGGATCGCGCCCGCCCGCCGCGCAGATGGCGTTGTACTGCTCGGCGGTGCTTGCGAATTTATCAAAAAGGCTCATGAGGCGCTCTGCTCTTTCTTGATGGCGTGAATGGCGTCCACCAGTTCGCCGATCGTCTTGATTTCCGAGATCGTGTTGACCGGAATCGAAATGTCGTAATTGTCCTCGATATCCATGACGATATCCAACACGGATACCGAATCCACCTCAAGATCTGCAATCATGTCGGTGTCGCGGGTCAGTTTGACGCCCTTGTCGTTCAGCGGCTCGAGCAGGGAGCAGATTTTGTGAAATACGAGATCGTCGTCTTCCTGGATGCCGGACATGGTGATCCTCTCCGTGGACGCGGGGCCGGGCGGGCGCAATCCGCGCCCGCGGCCTCGCCGGTTACAGTAAACCGTTTTCTTGATACCAAAGAACGGTTTTTGCAAACCCTTCTTTGAGCGGCGTCGCCGGCGTCCAGCCGCAGGCTTGCGACAGCAGGCGTTCGCGCGCGACCCAGTCCGGGTGGAAGAATTCCCTCGCCTGTCCGGGGCGCACGCTGGGGCGTTTTCCCGTTATGCGCTCAATGGCGATGGTCGCCCCGTGCAGCGCGCTCACGACCGGCCGCGGCACGCGCAAGGGGCGCGGCGCCGACCCCATCACCTCGCCGAGGCAGCGGCCGATCTCGCGCCAGGGGCGCCCGCCGCCGGGGCTTTCGTCGCCGACCTCGTAGACGGCCCCGGCCGGCGCGTCGAGGGCCGCGACGGCGGCCGCCGCGGCGTCCGCCACGAACAGGAGGGAAGCCTGCGCCGGCGGCTCGGTGCGCGGCTCAAGGGCGAACCCCGCGCGAACCAGCTTGAAATAGGGCAGGGTCGCGTGATCGCCGGGGCCGTAGATTGCCGGCAGGCGCAAGGCGCGCCAAGGATTTTCTCCGGACGCGGCGCGGACCGCCGCCTCGCTTTCGGCCTTGCTGTCCGCATAGGCCGAGGTCCAGGGCGCGCGGGCGGAGAGCGAGGAGATATGGATGAAGGCGGCCCCGGCGGCGGCGGCGGCGCGCGCGACGTTCGCCGCGCCCTCCACATTCGCCGCGCGATATGCCGCCGCCTCGCGGGCGTGGGTCACGCCGGCAAGGTGGAAAAACGCGTCCGCGCCCGCCGCCAGGTCGGCCAGGGCCTCGTCGCTGGCGAGGTCGCCCTTGACCACGCGCAGGTCTCCCGGCCGCATTTCGCCCGCCCGCGCGAGCCCGCCGGGATTGCGCGCCAGCGCCGTTACGCGCCAGCCTCCCGCGAGCAGGAGATCGATCAGCGCCGCGCCGATCAGTCCGGTGCCCCCGGTGACGGCGGCGCGCCCGGCCCTGGCGACGCCAGGAACCCTCCCATGCGCGGCCGCCCTGTCCGGGTCCGTCTTTTCCGGGTCCGTCTTTTCCGGATTTGTCGCGTTCGAATTCATCGTGTCCGGAGCGCTGCTGTCCGCGGCTCCGGAGGGGGCGGCGGGCAAGGGGCCTCAGCCTCGCGCTTCGGCGAGGGCCGGCCGGCCGGCCTCGCTCTCGCCGCGATGCTCGTCAAAGGCGCCGTCGAGATATTTCTGCTTGACCTTGGCGCGCGACAGTTTGCCCGACGATGTCATTACCATCGAATGCGGCCGGGCCAGCACCACCTCCGCCGCCGCGCCGGCGGCGTTCTGGATCACCGCGCTGACTTCGCGTTTCAGCGCGGAGCGGGCCGCGTCGTCCATGCCGCGGCGTTCCGCGACGACGACGATGCGCTCGCCGCGGCCGTCGTCGACGGAAAACGCGGCGACGCCGCCGCTCCTGACGCCGTCGACTTTCTCCACCGCCCATTCAATGTCCTGCGGCCAGATATTCCGTCCATTGATGATGATGAGATCCTTGGCGCGTCCCGTGATCACGATCTGTCCGTTCAGGAAGTATCCCATGTCGCCGGTGTCGAGCCACTCGCCCGCATACATCGCCGCGGAGGCTTCGGGGTCGGAGAAATAGCCGGGCGTCAGGCTTGGCCCCTTGATGAAGATGCGCCCGACGATGCGGTCGGCGAGGGCGGCGCCGTCTTCGTCGCGCACCTCGATCGCGTGCCCCGGCAGCGCCCGGCCGCAGGGCACGAAGCCGCGCTTGTGCTCCGGCGAGGTGATCGCCGAAGCCGGCTGCGCCACGCCGGAGCGCGTATAGTGGCGCATGTCCACCTCGTCGACGATGACGTCGTCGCCCAGCGTCGGGAAGGAAATCGCCAGCGTCGCCTCGGCCATGCCGTAGCTCGGCGTGAACGCAGCGCGTTTGAAGCCGAACGGGCCGAACGCTTCTGCGAACGCGTCGAGCGCCTCGGGCCGCACCATGTCGCCGCCGATGCCGGCGACGCGCACCGGCGCCAGGTTGATGGCGCCCGGCTCGGCCCGGGCGGCGCGTTTCGCGGCAAGCTCGTACCCGAAGGACGGGCTGTAGGTGATGGTCGCCCCGCTCTCGGTCATGATCCGCAGCCACAACAGGGGACGGCGGACGAAGTCGGACGTGGCGAGGAAATCGACGCTCATCTGCGCGGCCATCGGCGCCAGCAGAAAGCCGATCAGGCCCATGTCGTGATAGAGCGGCAGCCAGCTTGCGGCCCGGTCGTTCGGCGTGCAGACCATGCCGTGCCGCGTGATGGCGGTAAGGTTGCTGCTGACCGAGGCCTGCGTGCCGATCACGCCCTTCGGCGCGCTGGTCGATCCCGAGGAATACTGAATGTAGCAGTGCTCGTCGGGAGCGAACGGGCGGGCGGCGGCGCCGTTGGCCTTCAGCGCCGACAGGGCGGCGTAATCGAGGGTTTCCACACCGTCGAGGCCGGCGACGGCTTCGGTCAGGAAGCCGGTCAACTGGGCCGGGCCGACCGCGGCGGCGGCCTTCGCGCCGGCGATCATCTGGCGCGCCTGGTTGATATAGCCTTCCTTGCCGCCGAGATTGATCGGCATCGGCATCGGCGCGGGCACGAGCCCGGCATACTGACAGGCGAAAAAGACGGTGGCGAAATCGGGGCTGGTCTCGGCGATCACCGCGATGCGCGCGCCGCGCTCGAACCGCGCGGCCAGGCGATCGGCGAGGGCGCGGGCGCGCTCGCGAAGGTCCGCATAGGGCAGAACATGCGCGATCTCGCCCCGCAGATCGTAGAAGGTGTATCCGGTCTCGCCGCGCGCCGCGTAATCGAGCGCGTCGGCAAGCGTGGAAAAGTCGCCGACCCGGTGATCGAGATTTTTGTTTCCGGTCGGTGTCGCCAGAGATTGTTCCGAATTGACGGCCATCAACGCCCCCGCACTTTGCTCGGCGCAAGGTATCGAGCGCCGTACATGGATTTTCAAAGGTTTCGGCCCGCCCTTAGAGCCGCTCGCCGTCTCTTCTCCAGTGACCCCGGTCTCTCGGGAGAGGTCTTGCTCCCGCGATCCCGGTCCAGACGTCCTTCAGATCACATGCCTTTTCAGGTCAGATGCCCCTGAAGGCGCCTACGCCCCGGATTTACAATTCACACTTTTCCAGCAGATATTCAAGCTTGAGCGGATACAAGCCTGCGCCGCGCCGGGCAAGCCCCCGCCGGATGAAGAATTTCATCAAGATTTACGCGCAGTTGTTACAGCCCTGTTACAAAACTTCGTTCAATGCCTTGAAGTTGCGGGGGGTGTTCCGCGCCCGGGATGCGTCATAGGGGCCATCGGCGTCAGCGGCGCTTGATCAACGACGCCCACGGTCATAATTCTACCGGCGCGGAACCTTCCGCAGGCGCGAACGCGCCGGAAATTCGCAAGGGAGCGGCGGCAATGCGGTTGTTTGTGGGATACAAGGCCTGGAAAGAAGAGGACTATCTCCTCAATCGCATGACCCTGAAGGACCTGGTCCGGGCCTACGTCACCTATCCGGGCATACAGGTTTACGCCGTGATCATCCTGATCTCGCTCGTCGGCGGGCTGGCGACCATGACCTCCCCTTGGGTGTTCGCAGGTGCGATCGCGGCGGGCATGTTCCTGTTTCAGCTTGCCTGGTACCTCATCCACCGTTTCGTCCTGCATGGCAGCTGGATGTATAAATCGCCGCATCTCGCGAAACTGTGGAAGCGCGTCCACTACGACCATCATCTTTATCCCAACGATCTGTCGGTGCTGTTCGGCGGTCTGCACACCACTCTGCCGACCATCCTCGCGGTGGCCGGGCCGGTCGGCTGGCTCATCGGCGGGCTGCCGGGGGCTTTCGGCGCGGTGACCGGCACGCTCTTGATGACCTGCATCACCGAGTTTCTGCACGCCGGCCAGCATCTCGCTTTCGAGCCGAAATGGAAATACTGGCAGGACATCAAACGCCGTCACCTCGCCCACCATTTTCACAATGAAAACGGCAATCACGGCATTTCGGAGTTCTTCTGGGACAAGGTGTTCGGCACCTATTACGACGAGGCGAAGGACATGCCGCGCACGCAGACGGCGCGCAATCTTGGTTACACTGCCGAAATGGCCCGCAAATATCCTTGGGTCAAGGAGCTGACCGACGCGGACGCGCACCGCACCGGCGCCCGCCGCGCCCGCGCCGGCGAGGCGGTCTGAGGCGTTCGCCCGCCGCGCCCCGCGCCCGTCGCGGGTAACTTTTTGTTGCTTTTCCCCAAGGGCTTTGCCACCTTCCCGCCGATGAAAACGGGGGCTGGATCGAAGGCTAACGCGCGCGTTCGCGCGTGCTGTCGCCAAGCCGGCGAATGATAAGAACATCCCAGGCATGAACCCAGGAATAACTCCCCAAGGAAAGAAACTCCCAAGGAAAGGTACAACATGAGCTTGGAGCTTTGGTTGGTCATTGCGGCCGGCTTGCTTGCGATCGCCTATGGCGCGTTCACGGTGAACTCGGTCATGGCGATGTCGGCGGGCAGCGACCGCATGAAAGAAATCGCCGCCGCCATTCAGGAAGGGGCGCAGGCCTATTTGAACCGTCAATACACGACCATCGCGGCTGTCGGCGCGGTCGTCTTTCTTCTCCTGCTGGTCCTCCTCGATCTGCCGACGGCGATCGGTTTCGCCATCGGCGCGGTGCTGTCCGGCGCGGCCGGGTTCATCGGCATGCTGGTGTCGGTGCGGGCGAATGTGCGCACCACCCAGGCCGCGAGCGAGAGCCTCGGCAAGGGGCTGTCGGTGGCGTTCCGGTCGGGCGCAGTCACCGGCATGCTCGTCGCCGGCCTCGCCCTGCTCGGCCTGTCGGGATATTACGCGATTTTAACCTTCGCCATGGGCAACGCGCCGGAAAGCCGGACCGTGATCAACGGTCTTGTCGCCCTTTCCCTCGGCGCTTCGCTGATTTCGGTCTTCGCCCGTCTCGGCGGCGGCATCTTCACCAAGGGCGCCGATGTCGGCGGCGACCTTGTCGGCAAGGTCGAAGCCGGCATTCCCGAGGACGATCCGCGCAATCCGGCCACCATCGCCGACAATGTGGGCGACAATGTCGGCGACTGCGCCGGCATGGCCGCGGACCTGTTCGAGACTTATGTGGTGACGCTGGTCGCGACCATGGTGCTCGGCTCGATCCTGTTCACCGCCGACGCGGCGCAATTCATGTTCTACCCGATGGCGATCGGCGCGGTGTGCATCGCGACCTCCATCATCGGCACCTTCGCGGTGACCCTCGGCAAGGGCTCGACCAACATCATGGCCGCGCTCTACAAGGGGCTGATCGCCACCGGCGTCCTCTCGCTCCTGGCGATCGCGGTCGTCACGTTCCAGGTTTTCGGTTTTTCCGAGGAGATCGCCGAGACGTCGAGCGGCGCGCCGTTTACCGGGCTCAGCCTGTTCCTGTGCGGCGTCATCGGCCTTGTCGTCACGGGACTGATCGTCTGGATCACGGAATATTACACCGGCACCGGCTTCCGCCCGGTGAAGTCGGTCGCCAAGTCGTCGGAATCCGGCCACGGCACCAATGTCATCCAGGGGCTCGCGGTCTCCATGGAAGCGACCGCGCTGCCCGCGCTGGTGATCGTCATCGCCATCGTCGCCACCTATTCGCTGGCCGGCCTTTACGGCATCGCGACCGCGGTGACGACCATGCTGGCGCTGGCGGGGATGATCGTCGCCCTCGACGCCTTCGGTCCGGTCACGGACAACGCCGGCGGCATCGCCGAGATGTCCGGCCTTGAAGGCTCGGTGCGCGACACCACCGACGCCCTGGACGCGGTCGGCAACACCACCAAGGCGGTGACCAAGGGGTACGCGATCGGGTCCGCCGGCCTCGGCGCGCTCGTTCTGTTCGCGGCCTATACCGAGGACATCAAACACTTCGTCAGCCATCCGGGCGACTATCCGTTCTTCGCGGATGTGGCGATCGACTTCTCCCTGTCCAACCCTTACGTGGTCGTCGGTCTGTTCGTCGGCGGGCTCTTGCCCTACCTCTTCGGCTCCATGGCGATGATGGCCGTGGGCCGGGCGGCGGGCGCTATCGTTGAAGAGGTGCGCCGTCAGTTCCGCGAGAAGCCGGGCATCATGCAGGGTACGGAAAAACCCGATTACGCGGCGGCGGTGAACATGCTCACCGGCGCGGCGATCAAGGAAATGGTGGTGCCGTCCATGCTGCCGATCCTGTCGCCGATCGCGCTTTACGGCATCGTCAGCATCGTCGCGGACAAGTCCGCCGCGCTGTCCGCGCTGGGCGCGATGCTGATGGGCGTCATCATCACCGGCCTCTTCGTCGCGCTGTCCATGACCGCCGGCGGCGGCGCGTGGGACAACGCCAAAAAGTACATCGAGGACGGCAATCACGGCGGCAAGGGATCGGAAGCCCACAAGGCGGCGGTCACCGGCGACACGGTGGGCGATCCGTACAAGGACACCGCCGGCCCCGCGGTCAACCCGATGATCAAGATCACGAATATCGTCGCCCTCCTGTTGCTCGCGGTGCTCGCCGGCTGACGGCGGACGCGGTTTCATGATAGGAAAAGCCCCGGTTCCGGCCGGGGCTTTTTTGTGCGCAATACGAGGCGGAACGGCGGCGTATGTTCGAGGCGGTGATTTTCGATTGCGACGGGGTGCTCGTCGATTCCGAGGTGCTGGCGATCCGCGGCGAGCGCGTCGCGCTGGCGCAAATGGGCCTCGACTACAGTCCCCAAGACTATGTGCGCCGTTTCGTCGGCCTGCATGACAAGGCGTTTCTCGGCCAGTTGCGCGCGGATTACCGCGCCCGCATCGGCGCGCCGCCGCCGGCCGATTTCGAGGACCGGATCATCGACGGGCGGCGCCGGGAGATGGGCGCGCTGACGGTCGTCGACGGGGCTGGCGAGGCCCTCGCCGCGGCGCGGGCGCGCGTCGGCCGCGTCGCCGTCGCTTCCTCCTCCCGGGCGCATTTCCTGGAATCCAAGCTGAAGCGCATGGCGCTGTGGGATGCGGCCGCGCCGCATGTTTACTCGGCCGATCTCGTGGCGCAGGGAAAGCCGGCGCCGGATATTTTTCTGTATGCCGCTGAAAAGATCGCCGTCGCCCCCGAACGCTGTCTCGTCCTTGAGGACAGCGTCAACGGGGTTGCGGCGGGCGTCGCCGCGGGCATGACCGTATGGGGCTTTCTCGGCGGCGGCCATGTTTTCGACGGCCATGGCGCGCGCCTGAAAGAGGCGGGCGCAAGCGCGACCGTCGATGACTTCGAGGCGTTTTTATCCGCGCTGACTTAAAGGTCCAGCACGACCCAGGCCGGGTCGTGGTCCGAACCGTCGCCGCCATGCCTGGTGCGCCGGTCGATGCTCGCCGATTGCAGCCTGGGGGCGAGCCCCTTGCTGAGCCAGACCTGGTCGAACAGCTCGTATCGCGGCGGTTCGGCGCCCGGCGGGTTGAAGCGGTGCGTCCATTGCGGGGTCGCCGGGCCGTCTCCCTGTCCCGGCGTTTCCGGCTTCGGCGGACGCGTTTCCTGCGCGCCGGCGAGACCGTTCGTGAGCGGATCGCCGTCGACGGTGAGCATCGGCGCCAGGAATTCGGAGTCCGGCGGATCGTTCATGTCGCCGAGCAGGATGAAATTCGCCCCTTTGCGCTCCTGCCTGGAAATGATCCGCGCGGTTGTCTCCGCCTGGCGTCTGCGCCGCGCATTGGCGCGGGCGGCGCCTTCCTCCTGGTCTTCGTGGAACGGAACGAAGTGGCTCTTCATATGCGTGTTGTAAAGGCTGAACAGCCGGGCGCCGTCGGGCTTCAGGATTTCCACCTGCAACAGATCGCGGCCAAAGACGCGCGTCTCCGAATCGTCCGGGTGCGTCGCGGTCTGGTGCGAGGTGATCGCGCCGATCGGCAGTTTCGACAGGACGCCGACGTCGATCAGGCGCGGGTCGTTGCCTTCGACCAGCGCCACATGACCGTAGAGCCCGCCGAGCTGGTCGCGGTTGAACTGTTTCAGGATCTCGATATGTTCGACTTCCTGCACCGCGAGGACGTCGGCGTTCATCACTTCCCTGATGCGCCTGGCGATCGTTTCTGTATCGCCCGGATCTTTCTGCCGCACCAGCCGGCCCATGAACGTTCGTACACGAACGTCGCCTTCCGCGAAAGTCATCTCCAGGCCGCCGGCGCTGACGCTGGGGTCGTCGGCCACCGTCGCCTGGAAGTTAAACCGCGAAAAAAGGTTGTTGAGATTGAAGGTTCCTACCGTGATTGCCATAAATCTCCCCGTTTTATTGCATCGTTTCTTAGTCATGCGCCTTAAATGTGACAAAAGCGAGCCCGGCTTGACCGGCCCGCTCGGTCCGGGCGAAAAACGGGGATGATTTTCGCATCGGACAACTGGGCGGGCGCGGCCCCGCAGGTGATGGAGGCGCTGGCGCGCGCCAATGAGGAGCCGGCGCCGGCCTATGGCGGCGACGCGCTGACGCGTCGGGTCGAGGCGCGGATCGCGGAGATCTTCGAGCGCGACTGCGCTGTCTTCTTCGTCGCCACCGGCGGGGCGGCGAACGGGCTCGCCCTGTCGGTGCTGACGCCCCCCTACGGCATGATCCTGTGCCATGAGGAAAGCCATATCCAGATGGACGAATGCGGCGGGCCGGAGTTTTTCACCGGCGGTGCGAAGCTGCTGCCCGTGGCCGGGCGCGCGGCGAAGCTGACGCCCGATGCGGTGCGGGCGGCGCTGGCGGGGTTTCCCCATCGCCCGCCCCATGGCGCGCCGGCGGCGGTTCTCTCCCTGACCCAGGCGAGCGAATGCGGAACGCTCTATTCGGCGCGGGAACTGATGGATCTTTGCGCCGTCGCGAGGGAAAACGCGCTCGCCGTGCACATGGACGGCGCGCGCTTCGCCAACGCCGTCGCCGCGTCCGGCGCCTCGCCCGCCGAGCTGAGCTGGAAGGCCGGCGTTGACGTTTTGTGTTTCGGCGGCACCAAGAACGGCTGCCTCGCGGCGGAGGCGGTGGTGTTCTTCGATCCGGAAAAGGCTGCGGATTTCGAGTTCCGGCGCAAGCGCGCCGGGCATCTGTGGTCGAAGATGCGGTTCATCGCGGCCCAGTTCGACGCCTATCTGGCGGACGGGCTGTGGCTTGACCTGGCGACCCGCGCCAACGCCATGGCGGGACGGCTCGCCGGCGGCCTCTCGGCGATCGACGGGGTCGAGATCGCCTATCCCGCCGAGATCAACGAGGTCTTCGCGATCTTTCCGGATGGCGTCGCGGACCGGCTCCGGGCGGCGGGGGCGACATTCTATCCGTGGGTGACCCCTGGCGATCCGGCGGGCGGACGCATGCAGCGGCTGATCGCGTCGTTCGGGACGACCGGGGAGGATGTCGATGCTTTCCTCGCGCTTGTGCGGGAGATGACGCAACGGTGATTTGGACGCGGCGCGCCCCGGAACGAGGATGAGCACATGACCCTGCCGGCGACATTTCGGATCGTCCTCGCGGCGCTCGCCGGCGCTGCGGTTCTCGCGGCCTGCGCGTCCACGCCGCCGGACGACATTTCCGACGCCTGCGAGATCTTCGAGGACAAGGGCGGCTGGTACGGCGCGACCCGCCGCGCGGAGAAGCGCTGGGGACTGCCCAAGCATATCCAGCTCGCCATCATCCGCCAGGAATCCGGCTTCGACGCCGACGCCAAGCCTGCGCGCCGCCGCTTCCTGTTCGTCTTTCCGGGATCGCGCAAGTCGTCCGCCCGCGGATATCCGCAGGCGGTGGAAGGCACGTGGGAGCGCTATCAGCGCGACAGCGGCAATCGCGGCGCCAGCCGGCGCAGCTTTTCGGACGCCGCCGATTTCGTCTCCTGGTACGGCCGGCAGAGCAACCGCCGCGCCGGCGTGCCCATGGACAACGCCTATCGTCAGTATCTCGCCTATCACGAAGGCTGGGAGGGCTATCGCAGCGGAACCTGGCGGCGCAAGCGCTGGCTCCAGGACGTCGCCGAGCAGGTCTCGCGCAACGCCGCGCGCTATCGCGCCCAGCTCGACCGCTGCGAGCGCCGGCTCCGGCGCGGCATTCCCCTGGTGCCGTTCATCTAGAGCGTCGTGCAGCAAAAGCGGATTGCCGATGCTGCGGTTCGCGGGCGCGCTGCACGTCAGAATCCAAAGCCAATTGTAAATCGCGTCGAGGGCAATTGGCGTCAGAACCGCCACAGCGTTTTCGCGACGCGATAGGTGTTGGCGTAGGCCGCGACACTCGCCTCGATCGGGTCGGCGTAGCCGCCGCCGATGGCCATCGACACCGGAACCCCGCGCCCCTTGGCCCCGCCGAGCACCATCTCGTCGCGCTGCATCAGCCCGTCATGGGTGAGCGCCATGCGCCCCAGCTTGTCCTCCGCCAGCGGATCGACCCCCGCCTGGTAGAGGACGAGGTCGGGCCGGAAGCCCCATACCGCCGGCAGCGCCTCGTCGAGGGCGCGCAGATAGGCCGCGTCCTCCGTCCCGTCCGCGAGGGCGACGTCCAGATCGGACGCGACCTTGCGGAACGGGAAGTTCTTCTCGCCATGGAGCGAGAGAACAAAGACGTCGTCGCGCGGGGAGAGGATCGCGGCGTTGCCGTCGCCCTGATGCACGTCGAGATCGATGACGGCGACCCGCTCGGCCAGCCCTTCGGCGAGGACGGCCAGGGCCGCCACGGCGAAGTCGTTGAAAACGCAGTAGCCGGACCCGAAATCGTAATGGGCGTGATGGGTGCCGCCGGCGAGCTGGCCGGAAAGGCCGTGCTTGAGCGCCGCCCTGGCGGCGGCCGCGGCCCCGCCCATGGTGGCGCGCGCCCGGCGCGGGATATGCTCGGTCCACGGAAACCCGATCCGGCGCATGGCGGCGGCGTCGATTGTTCCGCTGTCGATGGCGGCGACGTAAGCCGGATCGTGGGCGCGCAGAAGATCGGCGTCGGCGACGGCGGGCGCGAGGCGCAGCCGCGCCGGGGCGACGATCCCTTCCTCTGCGAGCGCCCGGCGCAGCAAGGCGTATTTGCCGCCGGGAAAGCGGTGTCCGGCGGGAAGGTTCAGGTTGAAGACGTCGGAATAGAAAAAGTGCATCCGCGGCCGGCGCGCGCCTAATCGACCCAGCCGGCGGTCTCGCGCCGGACGATCGTCTCAAGCAGCGCGATCGCCTCCGGCGCGTCGTTGAGGCAGGGGATGGCGTCGAATTCCTTGCCGCCGGCCGCGATGAAGGTTTCGCGGGCCGCCATGTCGATTTCCTCCAGCGTTTCGATGCAGTCCGCGGTGAAGCCCGGCGTGATCACCGCGAGACGCTTCACGCCGTCGGCGGCGAGTTCCTCGATCGTGTCCTCCGTGGCCGGCTCCAGCCATTTCTCGCGGCCGAATTTCGACTGGAACGCCATCGGCGCGAACTTGTCCGTCCACCCCATCGCCTCGCGCAGGAGCCTGGCGGTCTTGGCGCAGTGGCAGTGATAGGGATCGCCCGCGTCGAAATAGCGCTGCGGCAGGCCGTGGAAGGAGATGACGACGCATTCCGGCGCCCAGTCGAGGGCGGCCAGGCGCGCGCGCGTCACCGCCGCCAGGGCGTCGATATAGGCGGGCTCGTCATGGAACGCCGGCGCGAACCGCAGCGCCGGCTGCCAGCGCATGCCCCTGACCGCGTCGAAGACGGCGTCGTGGACGCTGGCGGTCGTGGTCGCCGAATATTGCGGATAGAGCGGAACGACGAGAATGCGCGTACAGCCCTTGTCCTTCAGCGCCTCAAGCCGCGAGGCGACGGAGGGCTCGCCATAGCGCATCGCCCAGTCCGTCACGATCCTGTCGCCGAACGCCTTGCCGACGCCCGCAGCCTGGGCGCGGGTGTAGGTGCGCAGCGGGCTCTCATTGCGCTCATTGTCCCAGATCTTGGCGTAATTTCGCGCCGTCGCGCCGGGCCGCACGTTCAGGATGACGCCGTGGAGGATCGGCAGCCACAGGGCCCGCGGCAGATCGACGATCCGCTCGTCGCTGAGAAACTCCGCGAGATACCGGCGCACCGCCGGCGCCGTCGGCGCATTGGGGGTGCCCAGATTGACCAGCAGCACGCCGACGCGGCCCTGCTTTATCTCCGGATGGCCGACCGGGGCGTATCGCGCCTGATAGCCGGGCGCGCGCCGGGACCGGTCATGGTCCTGCGGCCGCTCCCCGGACGGGGTTGCGGGGTCGGCGGCGTCGAAACTGGCGGCGGGCTTGTTCATGCGCTTGCTTTCGGAAGGTCGTGTTTTGGCTGATATAAACGTCATCGCACGGATTAGGAAATCGCCGTATCGTCACAAAACTGAAACATAAAAAAAGGTTTCCCGTGTTTTCATAATATGCTTGTTCTGGCCTGTTCGGGGACAGTGGCGTCGGTAGACTGAAGCGATTAAAGAATAGGGGTACGTGTGGAAATCGACATCGGATTGTGGGCGGCGATCGGCTTTCTGTTCGCCGCTTATGCGGTTGTGGGCAACGACGCCCTGCAAACCCTCGGCACTTTCATCAATTCAAACCGCAAACTCCCCTGGTGGGCGCTGTTTCTCTACGCGGCGACCGTTCTCGTCGTGGTGTTTGCGTTCGGCTACGTCACCAGCGGGGGCGATCCGTCCTTCGGCCGGTTGGACAACACCGACAAATACCCGATTTTCGAGCCGCAATGGTACCACGCCGTGCCGCCGCTCGTGCTGTTGGTGCTGACCCGGTTCGGCATCCCGGTCTCGACCTCCTTCATGGTGCTGGCCAGTTTCGCCACGATGGCCGGTCTTTACAGCATGCTGGAGAAGTCCATCATCGGCTATGTCGTCGCATTCCTCACCGGCGGGATCATTTATGTCGTGCTGGCGCCGACGCTGGAGCGGTGGTTCCTGAAAACCGCCGACGGCCAGCGCGCGCCGGTCTGGGTCCTGTTGCAGTGGATCACCACCGGCTATCTGTGGTCGGTCTGGCTGATGCAGGATTTCGCCAACATTTTCATCTTCCTGCCCCGCGGCGTCGACGAGACCGGCGCGGCCGCGCTGAACCCGGTCGAGGCCGCGGGCGCGGTGGCGGTGCTGGTCCTCCTGCTCGGCTACACGTTCTGGAACGGCGGCGGACCGGTGCAGAAGGTGCTGAAGAGCAAGACGAGCGTCACCGATATCCGCTCGGCCACCATCATCGACTTCACCTATGCGTGCCTGCTGTTCTATTTCAAGGAAATGAGCGACATTCCGATGTCGACCACCTGGGTCTTTCTGGGTCTGATCGCCGGCCGGGAATTCGCCATCGCCACCCTGGACAAGGTCCGCTCGGTCGGCGCGCCCGCCCGCATCGTCGGCGTGGACGCGGCGAAAGCGCTCACCGGTCTCGTGATCAGCATCGCCCTGGCGCTCGGCCTGCCGCCGCTGGCCGAAGCGCTGAGCGCGGGGATCGCCGGCGGCTGACGCCGGCGTCCTGGCTGGCGCGCGGGCGCGTTATCGCGCCGCCGCCGCGTCGTTGAGGGTCCAGTCATAGTCGTGACCGTCGATGCGCGCGCGCCCTTCCAGGGCGGCGGCGAGATCCGGGTCGGCGTATTGGCGGATGTGGTTCAGCACCGCCGCGTCGGCGTCGCCGAAATCCTCCCGGAACCAGACGAAGATGCTGGAGACCGTCACCCGCCCGTCGTCGACGCTGACGCCGCGCGGGTGGTTGACGAAGGCGCGCGCCGCCTGCGTCAGGGCCTCGTCAAGCGTCGCGCCGGCAAAGGCGGTCGGCTGAAGGTTCGGACACCCGATCGAGGCGCAGTTGACGCCGTAGTGGATGCGCGGCTCGGCGTAGAGCCGGCGGATGATTCCGTGCTCGATGTCGTCAAGCGAAAGCGCCGCGCCGTTGACCGTGACGCGCTTGTTGTTCCACGGCCCCTTGAAGTCGAAGGGACCGTCCTTGATGTCGCGGATGGACGCCAGCGGGTAATTGTCGAGAATGACCTTCACCGTCAGCGCGTTGTAGAAGTTCAGCCAGTAGGCGAGTTGCTCGTCGGAGGAAAGCGCCGTCGGGTCCGTCGCCTCCAGCATCGCGACATAGCCGTTGAGCGCAGCCCTGTCGGCCGGGGAGACGGCGCCGTAATCGACCAGCACGACGCCGTCCGGAGACCGCAGCAGATAGCGGCCCAGAAACCCGTTCCACGCTGCGTTGTCCACCGTCGCCTCGGAGGCGTTGTCCGCCCCCGCCAGGGCGGGGAAATCGAACGCGGCGTCCTTCGTGCGGCGGTCGATCTCGTTCCGCGCGGCGGCGTTCAAGGTGGGGGCATTCAAGGTGGGGGCGTTCAAGGTGGGGGCGTTCTGGGCATATGCGTTCGGGGCGGCGGCGCAAAGCGCGAGCGCGAACAGGATTGTCTTCATGACGGTCTGGCCTTGTTGTTGTCGACGCCGGTTTCGCTGGTCGCGAGATTGACTATAGAGCGCGCCGCGGCGCGCGCGGAAATCACAAGTCCGGCGCCCTGGGCCCGCGCTTCAGGTTTCGCCGGACGACGGCGGCATGCGGCGGCGGATGTCGGCGGCGACGCGCGCGGCGTCCGGCGAACCCGTCCTGTCGAGGTGGTCGGCGACGCTCGCCCGGTCCTCCGCCGGGAAGTCCTGATGGAACTTGGCGATGCCCTGAACGCGCTCGACGGCGATTTCGAACGATACGAGCTTGGGAAAGAGCCGGTCGACATAGGGCGCGGGCGCGTCGTCATAGGACCAGTCCGGCCGGTCGGAGACGTCGCGGTATCGCGGTTCGACGGCGGCGGCGAGGTCGTTGACGAGATCGCGGAAAAACGCCCGCTCCGGGCGGACCGTGATCCGGCCCCACGCATGCGCCGCGGCGTAGTCCCATGTCGCCCCCCGCCCCTTGTCGACCCGCCAGTTCGGGGAGACGTAATGATCCGGTCCGGAAAACGCGACCAGCGCCCGCGCGCCCTCCAGCGTCGCCGCCTGGGGGTTGTTGGCGTTCATATGCGCGCGCAGGCGGACGATTTGGGCGCCGTCCGCGTCGATGGCGAAGGGAAGACGCGTCGCCAGCGGTTGATCGCCGACGCTGGTGAAAAGATGCGCGAAGGGATGCGCGCGCATCAGCGCCGCAATCGAGGCGGCGTCCCGGTCGGCGTGCGGCGGCGGCGGATAGGCCATGTCGGGTTCCTGTCGTAATCTGGCGCGCGCCGCCTTGAGGCGGTCAGCAGACGGCTTTTTCCAGCCAGCTCCTGTGTTCCTGGTCGAGGCCGTAGGCGGCCATGGCGGCGAGGGTGACGACGTCGCCCACCTGCGCGCCGACCTGGGCGATCTGCACCGACCGTTCAAGGCCGATCAGCACCGGCCCGATGACGACCGCGCCGCCGACCTCCCCGACCAGCTTGGTGGCGATGCCGGCGGAGTGAACCCCCGGCGTGATCAGCACGTTCGCCTGTCCCTCCAGCCGGGAGAAGGGATAGACCGCGCGCAGCTTTTCGTTAAGCGCCATGCGCGGCGTCATCTCGCCCTCATAGTTGAAATCGACGTCCTCGCGCGCGTCGAGGCGCTTCACCGCGCCGGCGACCCGGCGCGAGTGTTCCGTATCCGGATTGCCGAAATTCGAGTAGGAAACGAAGGCGACCCTTGGCGTGAAGCCGAGCGTGCGAACCGCGTGCGCGACCTGCACGGCGATGTCGGCGAGTTCCTCGGAGTTGGGCAATTCGGTGACGCTGGTGTCGGCCACGAACAGGGTCCGGTTCTGCGTCAGGATGATCGACATGCCGATGATGCGTTCTTCCGGTCGCGGATCGAGGGCGAGGCGGACATTGCTGAACGCAACGTCGTAGTGGCGGGTGACGCCGGTGACCATGCCGTCCGCATGGCCGTGGGCGAGCATGCAGGCGGCGTGCACGTTGCGGTCGTTGTTGGCGAGGCGAAGGGCGTCGCGGTAAAGATATCCCTTTCGTTGCAGGCGCCTGTAAATGTAGTCGGTATAGAGTTCCTTGTTCGGCGCGGTGCGCGAATGGATGATCTCGAAATCGGCGTCCTGCGGCAGGCCGAGGATCGCCAGCTTCTGTTTGATCTCCTCTTCCCGCCCGATCAGGATGGCGCGCCCCAGGCCCTCCTGCTGGAAGCCGTAGGCGGCGCGGATGACCGTGTCTTCCTCGCCTTCGGCGAACACGACCCGTTTCGGCTCTTCGCAGCCGCGCAGAGTGGACTGGATCTTCTGCAGAAAGGACGCTGACGGATTAAGCCGCGCCGCCAGGGTTTCCGAATAGGCGTTCAGGTCCTCGATCGGCTTTCTGGCGACGCCGGTGTCCGCGGCGGCCCTGGCGACCGCCGGCGGGATTTCGACGATCAGGCGCGGATCGAACGGGGTCGGGATGATATAGCCGGGGCCGTATTTGAGGCGCTTGCCATAGGCGGCGGCGACCTCGTCCGGCACGTCCTTGCGGGCCAGCTCGGCGAGGGCGCGGGCGCAAGCGATCTTCATTTCCTCGTTGATGGTGCGCGCGCGCGCGTCCAGGGCGCCGCGGAAGATGTAGGGAAAGCCGAGCACGTTGTTGACCTGGTTCGGATAGTCCGACCGGCCCGTGGCGATGATCGCGTCGGTGCGCACCTCGCGGATTTCCTCGGGCAGGATTTCCGGCGTCGGGTTGGCCATGGCGAAGATGATCGGGTTCTTCGCCATCGACTTCACCATGTCCTTGGTGACCGCGCCGGCGACGGACAGGCCGATGCACACATCCGCGCCGTCCATCGCTTCGGCGAGGGTGCGCTTGTCGGTCTCGACCGCATGGGCCGAGCGCCACTGGTCCATGCCCTGCGCGCGGCCCTTGTAAAGAACGCCTTTCGAATCGCACACGAGCGCGTTTTCGTGGGGCAGGCCCATGGCCTTGATCAGGCCGATCACCGAAAGCGCGGAGGAGCCGGCGCCGGAGACGGCGACCTTGATTTCCTTGATCGACTTGCCGGTGATGTCGAGGGCGTTCAACAGGCCCGCGGCGGCGATGATGGCGGTGCCGTGCTGGTCGTCGTGGAACACCGGGATGTCCATCAGCTCCTTCAGGCGCTGCTCGATCTCGAAGCTTGCCGGGGCGGCGATGTCCTCAAGGTTGATGCCGCCGAAGGCGGGGCCGAGATATTTCACCGCGTTGATGAACGCTTCCGGGTCCTTGGTGTCGACCTCGATATCAACCGAGTCGATGTCAGCGAAGCGTTTGAACAGGACCGACTTGCCTTCCATCACCGGCTTGGAGGCGAGGGCGCCGAGATCGCCCATCCCTAAGATCGCCGTGCCGTTGGAAATCACCGCGACCATGTTGCCCTTGGAGGTATAGTCATAGGCGCTGTCCGGATCGTCGGCGATGCGCTGGACCGGCGCGGCCACCCCGGGCGAGTAGGCGAGGGACAGATCGCGCTGGGTCGCCATCGGCTTGGTCGGGTTGATCTCCAGCTTGCCGGGCTTGCCGCGCGCGTGGAAGCGGAGCGCTTCCTCGTCGGTGAAATTGGTTTTTTCGTCGTCCATGGTGGGTGTCGCCTGTTTTCTTAATCGTCCTGTGTATTCTCGTCCGTCGTTCCTGTCGCCCGTCGTCCCTCTCGCCCCCCGTCCCTCTCGCCCGTCATTCTGGCCGCTTTTCTCCGTCGCCGGCGCCGTCTCCGGAAGGGGGCTTCGTGGCGCGCCAAGCTGCGGACGTCGTTCAGGTCGTTGGTTTTGCGCTGATGATGCAAGATTGCCTGGATGCGGGGCGCATCCTAGCGCTTACGCGCTTGATCCTGCGCGCGCAAGGACCGCGGTCGCGGCCCCCGAGGCGCCCTCCCAGGCGCGCCTTTTCCCTGCGCGTCCTTTGTTGCAGGGCCGCCGGCGAATGCCTAGATAAGCAGAACGTAAGATTGCGACGCAAAAGCCAGAAAGAGGCGCGAGGAGCCGATGTTCATCCAGACCGAAGACACGCCGAACCCTCAATCCATGAAATTCCTGCCGGGTCAGGCGGTGCTGGGCCTCGACGAGCGGGGCGCGCCGATGATGGGCATGGACTTTCCGACACCGGGGTCGGCCGAGACGTCGCCCCTCGCCCGGACCCTGTTCGAGGTCGACGGCGTGATGAGCGTTTATCTGGGCGCGGATTTTGTCACCGTGACCAAGACCGAGGCGGTGGAGTGGCTGCACATCAAGCCCGCGATCCTCGGCGCGCTGGCCGATTTCCTCGCCGCCGGCCTGCCGGTGCTGGAGGACGGGGCGCTCGGCGCGGCCGGCGGCCACAAGCCCGCCACCAGCCTCGACGACTATGAGGGAGAGGACCGCGAGACGGTCGAGCAGATCATCGAGCTGATCGAAACCCGCGTCCGACCGGCGGTGGCGGCGGACGGCGGCGACATCGTTTTCCAGCATTTCGAGCCGCGCACCGGCGTCGTCTTCCTGTCCATGCGCGGCGCCTGCGCCGGCTGTCCGTCCTCGACCATGACGCTCAAGGCCGGCATCGAGAACATGCTGAAGCATTACGTGCCGGAAGTCGCAAAGGTTGAAGCGGCGATGTAAACCGCTACCCTCCCTGGTTGTTGCAACAGGGAGGCATGCATGTCCGCCAATGTCTACGCCGTCTCGAAAGTCGTCGGCACGTCCAAGGAATCCATCGAAGACGCCATCAGGAACGCGGTCGAGACCGCCGCGAAGTCGATCAACAATCTCGACTGGTTCGAGGTGAAGGAAACCCGCGGCTATATCGACGGCGGCAAGGTGGCGTATTATCAAGTCAGTCTGGAGCTTGGCTTCCGCTACGAGAAGTAAGGCGCGGCCGGCTTGACGGAACGGCCCGCGGAGTCTGATTGCGCGCGCTGAACGGCGTCAAAAGGGGCCAAAACGTGATCGAACGCCATGGCGAAGAAAGTCCTTATCCTTCAGGGGCATCCTGATCCGGCCGGCGGGGGCCTGTGCCACGCCCTCGCCGACGCTTATGCGGCGGGCGCGCGCGACGCCGGCGCCGAGGTGCGCCGCGTGGAGATCGCGCAGCTCGACTTTCCCGTTCTGCGCACCAAGGCCGACTGGAGCGCTGGCGAGGCCGGCGCGCCGGAAAGCCTTCGCCCCGCCATCGCCGACAGCCGCTGGGCCGAGCACATGCTCATCATCTACCCGCTATGGCTCGGGACTATGCCGGCGCTGCTGAAAGCGTTTCTGGAACAGGCCTACCGCCCCGGCGTGGCGCTGCTTGAAGGGACCAAGGGGTTTCCAAAACCCGCCTTCACGGGCAAGTCGGCGCGGGTCGCGGTCACCATGGGCATGCCCGCGCTGGCCTATCGCTGGTTTTTCGGCGCCCACAGCCTCAAAAGCCTTGAGCGGAACATCCTGAAATTCGCCGGCGTGAGGCCGGTGCGCGAATCCCTGTTCGGCCTCGTCGACGCCGGCTCGCGCGAGGACGCCGAAAAACGCATTGCAAAGTTCCGTGAAACCGGGCGAAAAGACGCCGGCTGAGCCAGGCGAAGAAAGGACGGGCCCAATGTCCGACAAGATGATCAACGACGAAGCCCTCGACATCATTTTCCGCGCCGCGCGCACGCGCAACGGCTGGGAAGACCGCCCGGTCTCCGAAACCCTGATGCAGGCGGTCTACGACCTCATGAAGTGGGGGCCGACCTCGGCCAACTGCTCGCCGGCGCGGTTCGTCTTCGTCGCTTCCCAGGCGGCCAAGGAACGGCTGAAGCCGCATCTGCTCGGCAGTAATGCGGACAAGACCATGGCGGCGCCGGCCTGCGTCATCATCGGTCACGACATGGAATTCTACGAAAGGCTGCCCGAGCTTTTTCCGCATACGGACGCAAAAAGCTGGTTCGTGGGCAATGACGATCTGATCAGGGAAACCGCCTTCCGCAACGGCTCGCTCCAGGGCGCCTATTTCATGATCGCGGCGCGCGCGCTCGGCCTCGATTGCGGCCCGATGTCCGGCTTCGACCAGGACGGCGTCAACAAGGAGTTCTTCGCCGGCACGACCTGCAAGGCGAATTTCCTGTGCAATATCGGCTACGGCACGGACGAAAACCTGTTCGAGCGCAGCCCCCGCCTTCCCTTCGACGAGGCGTGCCGGATCATCTAGGGCCGGATCATCCAGGCTCTGTCGCGGCGCTCGCGGATCGGCGGTTTCGCGGCCCGCGGGCGGGCGCCGATCCGACCCCGACGCGGCGGGTTTTGCCATTCCGGTCCCTTTCCCATAGGAGAGCCCGATGAACATCCTGGGGCTCGATACCGCGTTGCAGCGCTGCTCCGTGGCGATCCTGCGCGACGGCGCGGTCGCCGTGCGGATCGTCGAGGAGATGGCCAGGGGCCATGCGGAGCGGCTCGCCCCCATGGCGGCCTCGGCGCTGGCGGCGGCGGGCCTCGGCGTCGGCGATCTCGACCGGGTCGGCGTCGTCGTCGGGCCGGGGGGCTTTACCGGCGTGCGCGTCGGCCTCGCCTTCGCGCGGGGGCTCGCCATCGGCACGGACCTTGGCGTTGTCGGCGTCTCCAGCCTGGCCGCGATCGCGGCGAACGCGCGACTTGAAGAGCGCCCGGATGACCTCGGAGACGGGCGCGACGGTCTTGTCGCCCCGCTGATCGACGCCCGCCGGGGCCAGGTTTACGCCGCCCTCTACGACGCGGCGGGCGCGGCGCGCCTGGCGCCCTTCGTCGCCGCGCCGGCGGCGGCCCGCGACATCCTCGCCGCCGCCGCCGGGGCGCAGCCCGTCAGCCTGATCGGGAGCGGCGCGGCGCTTGTTCCCGGCCCGCCGCCGGCCTGGCGCCTGTCCATGGAGGGAGACCCGCAGATCGATCCGGTCGTCGTCGCCCGCCTCGCCGCCGCCGCGCCCCCGGACGCGCTCCGCCGGTCAGGGAGCGGACCCGCGCCGCTCTATCTGCGCGCGCCGGACGCCAAGCCGCCGAAGCCGGTCCTGTTGCGGGGCGGGGGGCCGTGACCGCCCAGGACGGGGCGGGCGCCGCCGCGCACGGAGCCCCCTGGCGCGTGCGGCCCGCCATGGCGGCGGACGCCGACGCCCTGTGCGCGCTGGAGGCGGCGGTGTTCGGGACCCGGAGCTGGGGCGCGGACAGCGTCAGGAGCAGCATCGGCGCGCCCGGCGTACGGGTGATCCTGGGCGAGAGCCGCGCTGCGCCGGGCCCGGAAACTCGGGTGCGCGAGACGCCGGTCGAGGCGCCCTCGGCGCAGGGCTTCGTCATCTGGCGCAGCCTCGGCGTGGAGGCGGAGATCCTCACCCTCGGCGTTCTCGCCGCCGTCCGCCGCGCCGGGCTGGGCGCGGCGCTCCTCGCCGCCGCGGCGGACGCGGCGAGGGCGGCCGGCGTGCGGCGCATGTTTCTTGAGGTCGACGCCGGCAACCCCGCCGCCTTTTCCCTTTACCGCAGGGGCGGCTATGTCGAGACTGGCCTGCGCAAGGGCTATTACCGCGACGGGGCCGACGCGGTGATCATGGCGCGCGACCTCTAGCGGCCCGTCCTCCGTTCGCGGCTCGATCGGGCGGCAAATTCTCTTTTGCAGTTATCGGCGGCGCTGCTTATGTAAAGTCGTTGTGCACGGACCCAGCACGCAAGGCGCACGGGAGCAGGACCCATGGATCGGCTAGAGAAAATCTGTATCGCAAAAGGCATGCGCATGACCGGCCAGCGCCGGGTGATCGCGCGGGTGCTGTCGCTGGCCGAGGATCATCCGGACGTGGAGGAAATCCACCGCCGCGCGACGGAGATCGATTCCAACATCTCGATCGCCACGGTCTACCGCACCATGCGCCTGTTCGAGGAGGCGGGCGTCGTCGAGCGTCACGATTTTCAGGACGGCCGCGCGCGCTACGAGGAGGCGACCGAAGACCACCATGACCACCTGATCGACCTGCGCACCGGCGAGGTGGTCGAGTTCGTCGATGAGGAGATCGAACTGCTGCAGGAAAAGATCGCCGAAAAACTCGGCTACCGGCTGGTGGACCATCGGCTTGAGCTTTACGGCGTGCCGCTGGAAAAGCCCAAGGGCTAGCCCGGCGCCGTCACTGGCCCCGGAACGCCCGCGCGAGCGCGTCCAGCCAGTTCGCGAACCCGGCGAGGTCGTCCGTACCCAGTGCATCCTCGATCGCCGCGTTGATCTCGTCGAACGGCGCCTTGATGCGGTGCATGGCGGCCTCGCCCGCGGGCGTCAGGGCGAGGCGGCGCGCCCGACCGTCGCGGGCGTCCTTTTCCCGCGTCAGATAACCGAGCGCGATCAGCCGGTTCGCCATGGCCGTAACGGCGGATTCGTTGAGGCCCAGGGCCTCGGCGACGGCCTTCTGGGTCGGCCCGCGTTTGTCTTCATCTTCATCGCCGCCCCCACCTTCATCGCCGCGCCCTCCGGTCGCAACGGCCTTGACGACGGCCAGAACCGCAGCCTGCGCCGTCGTCACCCCCGCCGCGTCGAGCAGCGCCCGGTCGGCGGCTTTCTTCACCGCATGGGCGGCGGTCTGGAGCTTGGCGTAAAGGCGGAGGCGGGCGGCGGTCATGACGGGCGGCTTGTCGCTGGGCTGGTTGTTACCTGGCGCGGTTGACGGGCCAGGGCGTGTTGCGGCTGGCTTTCGTGTGTAGCGCGCGCTTGCCGCGGCCGCACGGGAGAAATATACTTTACTAGTGAAGTAAAATGCGAACGCAGCAGGAGAAGGCCATGACCATCATCGACGTCTGGGGGCAGGTGACGACCGAGCGTATGGCGCGCGCGCCATGGCTGGCGACGCTGCTGCGCTGGACCGGCGCGGACACTGTCGCGACCACGGTTCCCGCGACCCTCGCCGCCATGGACGAGGCCGGGGTCGAGACGATGCTGGTGTCCGCCTGGCGCGGGCCGGAGGGCGCGCTTATCAGCAACGAGGACGTCGCGGCCCAGGTCGATGAAGCGCCGGCGCGCCTGCGCGGGCTCGCCAGCGTCGATCTCGCCGATCCCATGGGGGCGGTGCGCGAGATCCGCCGCTGGGTCGACGCGAAGCGCTTTGTCGGCGTGCGCGTCGTGCCGTGGCTGTGGGACCTGCCGCCGAACGACCGGCGCTACTATCCGGTCTACGCCGCCTGCGTCGAGGCCGGCGTTCCGTTCTGCACCCAGATCGGCCACACCGGCCCCCTGAAACGATCCGAGACCGGACGGCCGATCCCCTATCTGGAGGACGTCCTGCTCGACTTCCCCGAGCTGACCGTGGTCGGCGGCCATGTGGGGTTCCCGTGGGTCAACGAGCTTGTCACCCTGACGGTGAAGTTCCCGAATTTCTACGTCGATACGTCCGCCTACGCCCTGCATCGTCTGCCCCCGGACTTTGTCGCCTATATGAAGGGCGCGGGCGCCGGGCGGGTGATGTTCGGCACCAACTGGCCGATGCTGACGCCGGCGCAGTGTCTCGCCGGGCTCGACCGGCTCGGTCTCGGCGAGCAGGACCGCGACCGGTTTCTGTTCGGCGCAGCAAAAGACGTCTTCGGGCTTTAATCCGGGTCTTTCTGAGGTTTCCGTCGCGCGATGTTAGCAGATCCTCGCGATCTGGGCGGGGGAAACTTGACAGGATCGAGGTAAACTGGTCAGTGTAATTCTGCAAAACGGCTGCGCCCGACTACCGCTCCCGACCACCGCTGACGCGCCGGCTGCGAACAGCCGGAAAGCGGAGAAAAGCGGAAGGCGTTTGAAGCGGAAAGACGCCCTGAAGGGCAAAGACGCCCTGAAGGGAAGAAGACCGCACGCCGTCGCGCCAAGGAGGAAACCCAAGGAGAGCCCCATGACGTCCCTGCGCGAGCTTTACCCCATCCCCGACATCGACCCCGTCTGGACCGTGCCGCAAGGCTTCGAGGCGTCCTTCGACTGGGACTACGACGACGGCCGCAAGCAGATGATGCACCTTTATCAAAAGGGCAAGGACATGCAGTGGGATGCGCTCAATCGCATCGACTGGTCGATCGATCTCGGCGACGACAACCCGATGGAGATCCCCGACGAACTCGGCGGCATCCAGACCACGCCCGTCTGGGCGAAGATGAACGACAGGGAGCGCGCCCATTACCGCCGCCACATGCAGGCCTGGACCGTTTCGCAGTTCATGCAGGGCGAGCAGGCGGCGCTGATCTGCGCGGCGAAGATCGTGCAGCAGGTGCCGGACCTGGACGCGAAATTCTACGCCTCGACGCAGGTGATGGACGAGGCCCGCCACGTGGAGGCCTACAAGAAGCTGATCGAATGTTTCGGCGTCGCCTATCCGATGACGCATCCCCTGCAGACCCTGGTCGACCAGGCGCTCAGGGATTCGCGCTGGGACATGACCTATCTCGCCATGCAAGTGGTGATCGAGGGGCTGGCCCTCGCCGCGTTCAACAATATCCGCGAGACCGCCGGCAATTCCCTGGCGCAGCAGGTCAACGCCTATGTCATGCAGGACGAGTCGCGCCATGTCGCCTTCGGCCGGCTGACTCTCAAGGACTATTACCCGCAACTGACCCAGAAGGAGCGCGACGAACGCGAGGAGTTCCTGGTCGAGGCGTGTTACCACATGCGCGACCGGTTCGAGGCGCGCGAGCTTTATGAAACCCTCGATTTGCCGGCGGACGAGATCATCGCCGCTCAGAACGAGTCCGGGTTCCAGAAAATGTTCCGCACCATGCTGTTCTCGCGCATCGTGCCGATCGTCCGCGACATCGGTCTGTGGTCTGACAAGATCCAGAAGGCCTATGCCGACATGGGCGTCCTCGGCTTCGCCGACATCGATTACGAAACCCTGATGCAGGGCGACAACGCCCGCGCCGAGGAGCTTGACGAGATCAACAAACAGAAGCGCCAGGCGTATGTGGAAGAGGTGGCGGCCCACGGCGCGAACGGCGTCGCCGCGGAATAAAGGTCCCGGGAGAGGCCGTCCCGCCGGTCAAGAGCGGCGCGCGGGTAGGGCCTCCCGTAACGATATGCCGGAAGGCCTGCCGCCTGCCGGAAGAATCGTCAGCGGCCCGGCGCGTCCGCTTCCGCCGGCTCGGCCGCCCCATCGCCGGCGTCGTCTCCGGCGCCGCCGCCCGCGACCGCCCCGTGGTGATCGGCGTTATACTGAACATCCCCGTTATAGGTGATGGACCGCTCGCTGGTTGAGTTGTTCTGAACCGTGCTCGTCACCGTCACGGTGACGTTTTTCGGCAGCAGCGCCATCACGATAAAGGCGATGACGGCGATGGCGACCAATGTTGAAGAAAGCCATTTGGGCATGACGCGCACTCCCCGCCGACGCGCGCCGCCTCATGGGCGCCGCCGGTGACAACTCCTTCACCATAAACCGCAAGGGCGCGCGGGTCGAGCCGCCGCGCGCTTCGACGCGGTCGGGGTGGGGGCAGGGCCGCGGTCGGCGGTCAGGATTTCGGGCAGTAGCGCGCGCTGAGAATGCGGCCCTGGTCCGGCGCCTGGAGGATCAGCGCGCAGCCATGGCCGTCGGCGGGCGGCGTCACGGCGAGCGCGCCGCCGGCGGCCTCGACGTCGCCGAGGGGTTCGATCCGCTTGACCGCGTTCACCCCGTGATAGACGCGGCCATAGTTCTCGCCGCCATGGATCTCGGTCGTTATGTCGTGTTTGAACACGACCAGATAAGCCTTGCCGCCCGCCGCCGATCCGCTGACGTCGAACCGGATCGCGCCGTCCGCCTCGCGGCGGGCCGAGACCGCCACCGCCGGCATGTCGGCCGCGGCCTCGGCGATCAGCCTGTTGACCGTCGCTTTTTCGGACCCGATCGCTTCTGCGCCGCCATTGATCACCATTTGCGGGGTGAAGACCGAGCTGCGGTTGCGCAGGTTGATGTTATATTTGCGCTGACGCGCGGTGTAGACCTTGCTGGAATACGGATCGACCCAATGGCCCGCGCGGGTTTGCAGCGCGTTCCAGTAGTCGACATGCCAGGACAGGGCGACGATATCCTCGCGCGCGGCCAGTTCGCGAAAATACGCCGCCGCCGGTATGCATGAGCTGCATGCCTGCGAGGTGAAAAACTCCACCGTGACGACGCCCTGGCGAGACGGCGCGCGGCCATCCTGCGCCGATGCGGGGCCATCCTGCGCCGACGCCGGGCTGGCCGCGCCGGCGAGCGCGAAAACCAGCGCCGCTGCGAACCGCCGGGCGCGTCGTTGCGCGCGGACTTGCACGCGGACTTGCGCGCAGGCGGGTGACGGCGAAGCGGCGATGTTTTTAAATCCGATCATACAGGTTTCGACTTCAAAACGCCTTCCGACGTTTGGCAATACTCTTTAACGACTGATTTCATTTGCCGAGTTTGCGCCCGCCGATCAAACCAAACCTGGTCAAATCCGCGCGAGACCCGTGCGCCGGCGAGCGGATCGTGTTGTTTGCATCACACGGCGCCAGCGCGTAAATACGGGGCCTTCGCCATTCAAGCGCCGCATCATGACCGACACGCCGCCGAAAACACCGCCGGAACAGGGGGACGCCGCGCCCCGCAAATCCGTTTTCATCCGCACCTACGGGTGTCAGATGAACGTCTACGATTCCGAGCGCATGGCCGGGTTGCTGAAGCCCCTCGGCTATGGCGCGGCGGCGCGTCCGGAAGACGCCGATCTTGTCATCCTCAACACCTGCCACATCCGCGAGAAGGCTGCGGAGAAGGTCTATTCCGAACTTGGCCGGCTGAAAAAGATCAAGACCGGCAAGGCCGCCGCCGGCAAGGAGATGAAGATCGCCGTCGCCGGTTGCGTGGCGCAGGCCGAGGGGGCGGAAATCACCGCCCGCGCGCCCCAGGTGGACATGGTCGTGGGGCCGCAATCCTATCACCGCCTGCCGGAGATGCTGGCGCGGGCCGCCCGGGCCGGGGGCGAGATTCTTGAAACCGATTTCGCCGTGGAGGAAAAGTTCGACCGCCTCGCTACCCGCGAGGCCGACGGCCCGTCCGCGTTCCTGACAGTGCAGGAAGGATGCGACAAGTTCTGCACTTTCTGCGTCGTGCCCTATACCCGCGGCGCCGAGGTCTCGCGCGGCGTCGACGCCATCGTCGCGGAGGCGCGCGCGCTCGCCGCACAGGGGGTGCGCGAGGTGACGCTTCTCGGCCAGAACGTCAACGCCTGGACATCGCCGCCGCCGCGGGGACATGGAAACGAGAACGCCTGGGGCCTGGGCGAGTTGTGCCGCCATCTGGCGGCGATCGACGGCCTTGACCGCATTCGCTTCACCACCTCCCATCCGCGCGACATGGACGACGGCCTGATCGCCGCCCTTGGCGAGGAGGAGAAGCTGATGCCGTACCTTCACCTGCCGGTGCAGGCGGGCTCGGACACGGTGCTGAAGGCGATGAACCGCGGCCATACCGCCGAGCATTACGTCCGGCTGATCGAGCGCATCCGCGCCGCCCGGCCGGACATTGCGCTTTCCGGCGACTTCATCGTTGGTTTTCCAGGCGAAACGAACGAGGATTTCGAACGGACATTGGCGCTTGTGGAGGCGGTGGGCTACGCCTCGGCCTATTCCTTCAAATACTCCCGCCGGCCCGGCACCCCCGGCGCCGCGATGCCCAGACAGGTCGCCGAGCCGGAGAAGGACGACCGCCTCGCCCGCCTCCAGGCCCTGCTCGACCGGCAAAAACAGGCCTTCAACGAGGCGCAGATCGGCCGCACGCTGCCGGTGCTGTTCGAAAAGGAAGGCCGCCATCCGGGCCAACTGGTCGGCAGGTCGCCCTATTTGCAAAGCGTTCACGTCTCCGCGCCAAAATCCATGCTAGGATCGATCGCGCCGGCGCGCATCGCGGCGTCGACGCCGAACGCGCTTGCGGGCGTCCTGGTAAAAGCCGTCGCGACGGGCGCCGACAAAGATGCAGACGGTGACGCTTACAGGGACGCTTACAGGGACGCCCTGAGGGCCGGCGAGGAACGGAAGGAGCCGGAGCGGCCGATAATGGCGGCTCCGCGAATGCTGGATAATGGGGCTGCCGGTTGAGACAGTCTGACGCGGCGGACGCCGTGGATCATGTCGATTTCGACGACAACCGCCTCGTCGCGGAGATTTCCGGCGGCCATGACGAACATCTCGCCATTCTGGAAGACGCCCTGGGCGTGCGCATCGATCCGCGTGGAAACCGTTTCGCGATAACCGGCGAAGCATCGGCGCGCCGCCGCGCCGTCGCCGCGCTCGGCGATCTTTACGCCCGCGCGATGCGGGGCGAGCCGGTGAGCGTCGCCGAGGCGCGCGCGGCCGCCCGGCTGGCCGGTTCGGCGGCGCCAGGGCCGAGCGCGTCGCCGGCCGCGGCGCTGAAAACCGCCGGTCCCGCCATCAAGACGCCGAAACGCGTGATCACCGCGCGTACGCCGAACCAGGCGGCGTATCTTGAAAAACTCGGCCGTCACGACCTGACCTTCGGCGTCGGCCCCGCCGGCACCGGCAAGACCTACCTCGCCGTGGCGCATGCGGTCGGACTGCTCCTCGGCGGCGCGGTGGAGCGGATCATCCTGTCGCGTCCGGCCCTGGAAGCGGGCGAGCGCATCGGGTTCCTGCCCGGCGATGTGAAGGAAAAGGTCGATCCGTTCCTGCAGCCGCTCTACGACGCGCTGCACGATATGATGCACGGGGATTATGTGGAGCGCCGCATCGCGGCCGGCGATATCGAAATCGCCCCCATCGCCTTCATGCGCGGGCGCACGCTGGCGCGTTCCGCGATCATCCTCGACGAGGCGCAGAACGCCACGCCCGCGCAGATGAAGATGTTCCTCACCCGCCTTGGCGACGGCGCGCACATGGCGGTCACCGGCGACCCGACTCAGACCGATCTGCCGTCCGGCGAGGTCTCGGGGCTGGCCGATGCGCTGTCGGTGCTGTCCGGCGTGGACGGCGTCGCCGAAGCCCGGTTCACCGGCGCGGACGTGGTTCGCCACCCGCTGGTGGCGCGGATCATCGGCGCTTACGACGCACGGGACCAGGGGCGCGGCCAAGGGCTCGGGCGGGGGCTCGGGCGGGGGCGCCGGCAATGACCGGCGGTCCCGACGCATCGCTTCCGGGCGGGGTCGACCTCATCGTCGAGGACGACGGCTGGACGGCGGCGATCCCGGCGCCGGACGCCCTCGCCGCCGCCTGTTACGACGCCGCGTCCCGGTTCGAGCCCGCCCTCGGCGGCGCCGGGCTCTCCCTTCTCCTGACCAGCGACGCCGCGCTGCGTGATCTCAACGTGCGCTTTCGCGGCAAGGACGCGCCGACCAACGTCCTCGCCTTTCCGGCGCACGTGTCGCCAGATTGGCCGCCAGATTGGCCGACGGAAAGGCGAGCGGCGGAACCCGCGCCGCGTTTTCTCGGCGACGTGGCGCTCGCCCGCGAGACCTGCCTGCGCGAGGCGCGCGGCAGGGGCGTCGCCGTCGCCGACCACGCCGCGCATCTGATTGTGCATGGCGTTCTGCATCTTATTGGATATGATCACCAGGACGAGGACGAGGCTGTCCGGATGGAAAACCGCGAGACGGCGATCCTGGCGGCGCTTGGCGTCGCCGATCCCTACGACGCCGCGGACCATGACGAGACCGGGCCTTGTCCGGACGAGCCTTATGGAGATGAGGTAGAGACCTTATGAACGGCGAAAGCCCTGCGTCCTCGCCCCCGAAACGCCGGGGCGCGGAAAGCGGCGACGATGGAGAGGGCGGGAGGCGCGAAAGCGGCCTGATCGCACGGTTAAGGGCGATGATCGGATTTTCCTCACCCCGGGAAGACGCCGCCGCGGAAGCGGCCGAAGCGGACCCGGACGCGACCCCGGCGCTGGACCAGGCGCGGCGCGACATGATCGCCCGCGTGGTCGCTTTCGACGAAAAGCGCGTTCTCGACGTCAAGGCGCCGCGCGCCGACATCTGCGCCGTCGACATCGACACGCCGCTGCCCGAACTGCTCGCCGCCTTCGCCGAGGCCGGCCATTCGCGCATGCCGATCTATCGCGGCGAACTCGACGATCCCGTCGGCATGGTCCACATCAAGGACGTCGTCAGCCTGATCGCGAACGGGGACGGCGCGCCGGAAACAACAGTCGAGGAGCCGGTGCTGAAAGCCATCCGCCGCGACATTCTCTACGTGCCGCCGTCGATGCGCGTGACGGATCTTCTCCTGCGGATGCAGGCGTCGCGCATTCACATGGCGCTCGTGATCGACGAATATGGCGGTACGGACGGTCTCGTCACGATCGAAAACCTGGTCGAGGAAATCGTCGGCGAAATCAACGACGAGCATGACGAGGACGACACCCCGTCCGTCTCCGTCCTATCCGGCGGCGGCTGGGAGGTCGACGCCCGGGTCGAGCTTGACGCCTTCGCCGAGGAGACCGGGTTTCGTCTTGAAACGGATGAAGAGGACGAGATCGACACGGTGGGCGGCTATGTGGCGTATATCGCCGGGCGCGTGCCGCAGCGCGGCGAGGTGCTGGCCGGCGCCCACGGTTTCGACATCGAGGTGACGGAGGCCGACGCGCGCAAGGTCCGCAAGCTGCGCATTCGCCCCGCGGCGTCGAACCGCAATGAAGCCGCGGAGTAGGCGTTGCTGAAATCCGCCTCCGACCGCGCCGGGCGCGAAAACGGCGGCGCGCCGCATGGCGCGGGCGAGCGCGCCGCGGCGGCGGTGAACGCGGGCGCCCGGCGGATCGCCGCCCTTGCCGGCTGGAAGCGCGCCGGCCTCGCCTTCATCGCCGGCGTGATGGCGGCGTTGGCGATGGCGCCGGTTTATGCGCTGCCCCTGCTGGCGGCCGGGTTTTCGATATTCATTCTGCTGATTGACGGAGCCGGCGTCGGGCCGGCGGGCCGCCGCCGCCGTCTCCGGGCGTTCGCCGCGGGATGGTTTTTCGGTTTCGGTTTTTTCCTTGCCGGAACCTACTGGATGGCGTTTTCGTTTTTCGTGCAGGCCGATGAATTCGCCTGGATGGCGCCGTTCGCGATGGCCGGCCTGCCGGCTTTTCTGGCGCTTTTTTCTGGCGCGGCCGCGGCCCTTTGCGCCCAGTTCTGGCGCCCCGGCTGGCGGCGGGTGTTCCTGTTCGCGGCGATCTGGTCGGTGTTCGAATTCCTGCGCGGCCATGTCCTGACCGGTCTGCCCTGGAACCTGGCGGGCCAGGCGCTCGCCGGGTCGGCGCTGACGGCGCAGGCCGCGGCCTGGGGCGGCGCATACGGATTAAGCCTTGTCACCGCCCTGCTGGCGGGCGCGCCGGCGGCGGGACTGGATGGCGAGCGCGCCGCGCCAGGCGTTTTCGGCGGCGCTGCGGCGATGGCTGCGGGCTTTGCGGTCCTTCTCGCGGCGGGCGCTCTGCGTCTCGCCGCGCCCGAACCGGCGCCGGACGGTGAGGCCTATGTGCGCATTGTCCAGCCCAACATTCCCCAGCGCGAGAAGATCGATCCCGGTCTGTGGGGGCGCAACTTCACCCGCAATCTCGAGCTTTCCGAAGGTCCGGCCCCGCCGGACGCGCGCCTGTTCGTGGTCTGGCCGGAAAACGCCGCGCCCCTTCTCGCCGAGGCGCCCACCGCGCTGACGGCGCTCGGCCAGACCCTGCCGGACAACGCCGTCCTCATCGCCGGGGCGGTCCGGCGCGCGCCCGACGCGGGCGACGTCATGCGCTATTACAATTCCGTGCTGGTCCTGCCCGACACCCCCGCGGGTCGCCGCCCGGTCGCCTATTACGACAAGCACCACCTGGTGCCCTTCGGGGAATATCTTCCGTTTTACGGCTTCCTGCGCGCCGTCGGTCTCGCCCAGCTCGCGCCTTACGGCGACAGCGGGTTCACGGCGGGGCCGGGGCCGGCGGTTCTCAACGCCGGCGGGCCGTCTTTCTCGCCGATGATCTGTTACGAAGCGATCTTCCCCCGCGCTTCCTATCCCAGGGGGCGGCGCCCGGACTGGCTCGTCACCGTCACCAATGACGCCTGGTTCGGCGATACGTCAGGACCGCGCCAGCATCTCGACATGGCGCGCCTGCGCGCCATCGAGGCCGGCCTTCCCATGGCCCGCGCCGCCAACACCGGGATTTCGGCGCTGATCGACGCCAAGGGTCGCGTCCTTGAGCGCGTCCCTTTGTACGAATCCGGAAAAATCGAAGCCGCATTGCCTTCTTCTTTGCCGCTAACCCTTTACGATCGGGGGGGAAACATTGTTTTCTGGATTTTAACGCTGGTTTTCCTTGCGATTGCTATGACGCGCCCGACGACAGCGCGGTTCGCGCGTTGACGCCCGCGAACTGCAACTATTGCGCGATCCGGAAACGGCGTTATAGGCTTACATGGAACCGGATGCGACCGGATTGGGCAGGGATGACACAATCATGGCGAAGACCTCACACACGTCGCATGACAAAATGCGGGAAGACAACCCGCTCGAAAAAGACATAAAAACCAAGGGCCCCCATCCCATCGACGTGCATGTGGGCGCGCGCGTGAAGCTGCGGCGGATGCTGCTTGGCATGAGCCAGGAAGCCTTGGGCAAGGCGCTTGGCCTGACGTTTCAGCAAATCCAGAAATACGAGAAAGGCGCCAACCGCATCGGCGCGAGCCGCATCTTCGAATTGTCCAAACTGCTCGACGTGCCGATCCAGTATTTCTACGACGACTATGGCGACATGATCGGGGAGCGGGCGACCGGCATGGCTGAAAGCGACGCCGGCGATACGTTCATGGCCCTCGTCAACTCGCCGGACGGCGTCGAACTGTGCCGGTACTTCGCCGCGATCGCCGATCCGCAGGTGAAAAAGCGCGTTCTCGATCTCGTCAAAACGATCGCCGAAACCGAAGGCGCGGAAAAGAAGTAAGCTTGCGAAATTCGAACGCCGCCGGCTGGCCGAATCCCGGTTCCGCGCACCTGTTCTTGCGACGGACCTGTTCTTTCAATGGACACAGCCGCGCCCATTGGTTATACGACCCTGCCATATAAACTTTTCCTTATATGAAAGGGGCGACCGTTCCATGGCCCGTCAATCCTATCTCTTCACAAGCGAAAGCGTTTCCGAAGGCCACCCGGACAAGGTTTGCGATCGCATTTCCGATGAAATCGTCGACCTGATCTATCGCGAGGCGGAAAAGGCGGGCATGAACTCCTGGGACGTGCGCGTCGCCTGCGAAACGCTCACCACCACCAACAAGGCCGTCATCGCCGGGGAGGTGCGCGCGCCGGAAAACCTGATGGACGGCGCCGGCGGCGTCACGCCGGAGCCTTTCGTTCAGGCCGCGCGCGAGGCGATCAGGTCGATCGGTTACGAGCAGGACGGTTTCCACTGGAACACCGTGGATATCGACGTTTTGCTGCACGGACAGTCCGCGGACATCGCTCAGGGCGTTGACAAGGCGGCGGACGCCAATGCGGAAGGCGCCGGCGACCAGGGCATCATGTTCGGCTACGCCTGCCGCGAAACGCCGTCGCTGATGCCCGCGCCCATCTATTACAGCCACAAGATTCTTCAGGATCTCGCCGCCGCCCGCCATGCGCGCGAAGGCGAGGCCGCGCTTCTGGGCCCGGATGCGAAAAGTCAGGTCACGGTGCATTACCGCGACGGCCAGCCCGACGCGATCACCTCGATCGTCCTGTCGACCCAGCATCTCGATGAAAGCTGGAACTCCGCCAAGGTGCGCGAAGTGGTCGAGCCCTATATCCGCAAGTCCGTCAGCGACATCAGGATCGCCGACGACTGCGTCTGGCACGTCAACCCGACCGGCAAGTTCGTGATCGGCGGGCCGGACGGCGATGCAGGCCTGACCGGCCGCAAGATCATTGTCGACACCTATGGCGGCGCGGCGCCCCATGGCGGCGGCGCGTTCTCCGGCAAGGACACGACCAAGGTGGACCGGTCGGCCGCCTACGCCGCGCGCTATCTCGCCAAGAACGTCGTCGCGGCGGGCATGGCCGACCGCTGCACGATCCAGCTTTCCTACGCCATCGGCGTGGCCCAGCCGCTGTCGATCTATGTCGACCTGCACGGCGCCGGCCGGGTCGAGGAAGCCGCGCTCGAACGCGCCCTCGGCGAGGTGATGGACCTGTCGCCCTCCGGCATTCGCCGCACGCTCGACCTCAACAAGCCGGTCTATGCGCGCACCGCCGCCTACGGCCATTTCGGCCGCGAGCCGGACGCCGACGGCGGCTTTTCCTGGGAGCGCACGGACCTCGTCGACGCGCTGAAAAGCGCGGTCTAGCCTTGAACGCAGGCGGCGGGGCGCCGAAGCGTCCGGTTCCGGGCGAGGCCCCCGGTAAAACGATGGACGAAACGGCCGGGAGACGCGCCTATATCCCGCGGCTTTACGGCCGCCGGCAGGACAAGCCCCTGAAGCCGCGCCAGGCGCGGCTGATGCAGAGCCTGCTGCCGCGCCTCGCCGTTCCGGATCCGAGCGGCGGCCCTATCGATCCCAGGGCGCTTTTTCCGCAGGCGGAGGACGTCTGGCTGGAGGTCGGCTTCGGCGGCGGAGAGCATCTCGCCTGGCAGGCGGCGCGAAACCCCTCGGTCGGCCTGATCGGCGCGGAACCCTTCGTCAACGGCGTCGGCAAGCTGCTGGCCCTGGTCGATGACGACGGCCTCGATAATGTCCGCATCCATTTCGGCGACGCGCGCCCGCTGATCGAGGCGCTGCCCGCCGCCAGTCTCGGCCGGATCTTCGTGTTGCACCCGGACCCCTGGCCGAAGAAACGCCATCACAAGCGGCGCATGATCTCTCCCTGGTTCTTCGCCGCGGCGGCGCGCCTGCTGCGGTCCGGGGGGGAGTTGCGGGTCGCGTCCGACATTCGCGATTACGTGCGCTGGACGCTGATGCACGCGGCCAACGCGCCGGCGTTCGAGTGGACGGCGCGGCGCGCCGCCGACTGGCGCGAGCGTCCCCCCGACTGGCCCCGGACCCGCTACGAAGCCAAGGCGCTCAAGGAAGGCCGCGACCCGGCCTATCTCGTCTTTCGCCGGCGTTGACCGGCGCGCGGTTACGGTGTTGTGACTTGTCCCGGCCGCGAAGCCGCGCATGGTGGGCGTCACGCAGAGGCGGATTGAAAAAACGGGACGAACATGATGCGGGCGATGGGTTTGATGCGGGTCGTTGTCGTCGTTGCGGCGCTGGTCGCGGGTGGCTGCGCGCCGCTGACGCTCGCCTGGACGGCGCTGACGCCCCAGGGGCCGGCGGCCGCGCCCCCGGCGCTCGGCGGCGGGCCGAACGGGGACGCCGTCGCCAGCGTCGAACGGTGGGAGCGTGCGCGCGCGCCCGTCCTGCGCGACGCGCTTGAAACCTATGTTTACGGCGCAATGCCGGATTCGCATGCGCTTGAGGTCACGTCGCGCCGGGTCCTTGACGAGCGCGCGTTCGGCGGCCGCGCGCGGCTCTATGAATATGTGCTCCAGGCCGATGTCCGGTTCGGCGACGAGACGCGCAAGACCCGGCCGTTCGCCATGAACCTTGTGGCGCCGAGGGACAACCCGGACGCCCCGGTCATCCTGATGCAGACGTTCTGTCCCCGCTGGAACGCCATCCCGCATCCGGCGATCCCGCGGCCCGACGACGCGCGCGATTGCGGCGACGGTTTCCTGTCGGGCGTCATGACCTATGTCTTCGGGCGCTATATCGCGACGCCGCCGCTCGAAGAAATCCTCGATCGCGGCTACGCCGTCGCGGCGGTCTATCCGAGCGAGTTCGCGCCCGATAACGGCGAGGCCGGCCTTGCAACGCTGAACCAACTTGCGGCGGGCGTCGATGACGAGAAGCGGCGCTGGGGCGCGATCGCGGCCTGGGGCTGGGGTTATTCGCTGATGATCGACGCGCTGGAACGCGAGCCGGATCTGTCAACATCCGCTTACGTCGCCTACGGCCATTCCCGGTACGGAAAGTCGGCGCTGGTGGCGGCGGCTTTCGACCCGCGCGTCAGCGCGGTCGTCTCGCACCAGTCGGGCGCCGGCGGCGCCTCGCTCAATCGCGGCAAGAAAGGCGAAAGCGTCAAGTCGATCACCCGGTCCTATCCGCACTGGTTCGCCCCCCGCTATGCCGAGTTCGCAGGCCGGGAGGAGGCCATGCCGGTCGACCAGCATCACCTGCTGGCGCTGATCGCGCCGCGCCCGGTGTTGCTCGGCAACGCCCGGCGGGACGTCTGGTCGGACCCGAACGGGGCTTTCCGCGCGGCCATGGGCGCCGATCCGGTATACCGGCTTTACGGCGCGGGCGGACTGGAGCAGGCGCGGCTCGACGAATGGCGCCCGCATGCGCCGCTGGCTTTCTGGCTGCGCCCCGGCACCCACGGCGTCGTCGAGGAGGACTGGCCTGCGTTCCTTGAATTCCTCGATGCGCATCTGAACGGCGCCGGTCCCGCGCTTGAAGCCGCGGCGCGTTAAGCGTTAACCCTTCAAGGGTTAACCCCGCCGCGACGCTTTATTGACGCAATCGCAACGGTTTTCCAGTAAGCGGCTTTCGTAACGAGAGATGTTTTGCCATGGCCGCCGCTCCCGCGCCTGACGAATTCGCCGCCAAGCCCTGTCGCCTGGGCGTGATCGTCATCAACTACCGCACGCCTGACCTTGTCGAGCAGTGCGTCCGATCCATGCTGGACGACCTGGCGGCGCTGGACGCGCGCATCGTGATCGTCGACAACGCGTCCGGCGACGGCTCCGTCGACGCCCTCGCGCGATGGCGGGCGGGCCTTGGCGAGGGCGCGCCGGTCGACCTGATCGCCTCTCCTGAGAACACCGGTTTTTCCGGCGGCAACAATATCGGTTTCAACGCTCTCGATGCTGAATATTACCTGTTGATCAACAGCGACGCGCTGGTCCGCCCCGGCGCCCTGGCGGCGCTGCTCGCGGCGATGGAGGCGCGGCCGCGCGCGGGCGTCGTCGCGCCGCGGCTAGAGGACAGGGACGGGACCGCGCAGATCAGCGCCTTCCGCCATCACACCCCGTTGAGCGAGTTCATCGCGGGCGCGTCCCTTAGCGCCGTCACCCGGCTGATGAAGGCTCACGACGTTCCCGTCCCGGTCAGCGATACGGCGATGGAGGCCGACTGGGTCAGCTTCGCCTGCGTCATGATCCGGCGCGCGGCCGTAGACGCGGCGGGTCTCATGGATGACGGGTTTTTCATGTATTACGAGGACGCCGATTACTGTCGGGCCGTGCGCCGGGCCGGCTTCGAGGTCGTTTACGATCCGTCGGCGCGGGTGGTGCATTTGCGCGGCGGCTCCTCGCCGGTGAAAAAACGCATGGCCCAGAAGAAACGTCCGCCCGCCTATTATTACGCCTCGCGCACGCGCTATTTCCGCAAGAGCTTCGGGCCCGCGGGCCTTTTTCTGGCGAACGCCATGTGGATGGCCGGACGCGCCCTCGGCTGTCTGCGGCTTGTCGCCGGCAAGGCGCCGCCGCCCGTCTGCGAAGGGCAGGGGCGCGATATCTGGATGAACTGGCGGACGCCGTTGCGCCCCTGGCGGGCGCCGGCGCGCCCAGTCGCCGCAGGAAAAACCGGGGGTGACCATGCCGCTTCCTGACTTTGTCATTATCGGCGCCATGAAATGCGGCACGTCGAGCCTGCACGCCCAGCTTGCCGCGCAGGACGGTTTCCTCATGAGCGAGCCGAAGGAGCCGAACTTTTTCAGCGACGACGACGTCTTCGCCAGGGGGCTTGACTGGTACCGGTCGCTGTTCCGCGGCGGCGAAGGCGTCCTGAAAGGCGAATCGAGCACCCATTACACCAAGCGGCCGACCTATCCGGCGTGTTTCGAGCGCCTTTCCGCAGCCCTGCCGGAGGCGCGTTTCATCTATGTCATGCGCGACCCGCTCGACAGGCTCGTCTCCCATTACATCCACGAATGGACCATGGGCAACGTCAAGGGCGCGCTGACGGAGGAAATCGAGACGCGCCGTGAGCTGATCGATTACGGACGCTACGCCTATCAGCTTGAGCCCTATCTCGATCATTACGGGAAGGAGCGCATCCTGCCGGTGTTCTTTGAGCGGATGAAGGCCGATCCGCAAGGCGAACTGTCGCGGATCGGGGCGTTTCTCGGCGCGGAGCGGCCGCTCGCATGGCGCGACGACATCAGCCCGCAGAACGTTTCGAAAGACCGCTTGCGCAAGATCCCCATGTCCGGCCTCCTGATCGACAATGCGCCGGCGCGCGCGCTGCGCCGCGCGCTGGCGCCCCAGGGCCTGCGCGACTGGGTGAAGTCACGGCTCCAGATGCGCGAGCGCCCGTCCCTGTCCGAGGACAACCTGAAGCGCGTGAAGCCCGTTTTCGACGAGGATCTGGGCGCGCTCGGCGCGATGCTGGGCGTCGGGCTCGATTGCGACGCCTACCGGGAAACGGTGACGGGCCGGTCGCTCGACTGGGCGCGGTGAGCGGTCCGTCCTTGCCTCATCCCTTGTATTCGATGATCCCGGCTTTCCTGCCCGTCAGGCGGTTGAGGTGATAGCCCATCGCGCCTTTCGCCTCGGCGAATTTTCCCGTGACGGATAAAAATCCGTCGGCCCAGTCGACGGGCGCGCCGCCGCCGCGCAGGGCGATGCGCGCGACCTGAAGCGGATAGGCGAGGAGGAGCGCGAAGCCGAGCGGATGCGCCAACGCCCCCGCCGCCAGCGAAACGGGCGCAAGGCCGGCCCAGGCCAGCGCGCGCAGGGTCTCGCGGGTCCAGATGTTCTCCGGCTCGCCGCGATGCAGGTGGGAGACTTCCGCATACGCATGGCCGGCGCGGCTGGCGCGCTTCATCCACTGGCCGAGCGAGGTCATGGCGATGTCGTGGCGGGTCATCTCCGCGTCGAGGCGGTGGATGCGCCACCCCGCGGCGCGCAGGCGCACGCACAATTCCGGCTCCTCCCCCGCGATCAGGCCGTCGCGATAGCCGCCGACCGCGTCGAAGGCCCGCGCGCGGATCAGAACGTCGCCGCCGCAGGACAGCGCCTCTCCCGCAGGCGTGTCCCACTCGCGGTCGCACAGGCGGTTGTAGATTGTCCGCTCGGGGAATTTCTCGCGCCGCCGCCCGCAGACGGCCGCGGCGTCCGGCGCGTCGTCGAGAAAGGCGGCGGCGGTTTCGATCCAGCCCGCCGCAAGTTCGCAGTCGCCGTCGATGAACTGCACATAGTCGGGCGCGGCGATCTCTTTCAGGCGCCGGTAGCCGGCGTTGCGCGCGCGCGCGGCGGTAAACGGCGTCGACAGATCGAGGCTCACCGTCTCCGCCCCCAGCGCCGCCGCGGCGTCAAGGCTGCCGTCGGTCGATCCGGAGTCGACATAGACGACCCGGCCCGCGGCGCCGCGCACCGATTTCAGGCAGGCGACGAGGCGTTCGCCCTCGTTGCGGCCGATGGCGACGACGCCAATGCGGCGCGCTCCTGTCCGGGATTGCGCGTTGTCTGTCTGCGGCTGATCGGCGGGTGGCTCAAGCGTGTCCGTCATGGGCGTGCGCGGGTCTTTCCGTGGGCGGCGCGCCGTCGGCGACAAGCGCGCTCTTCCACAAACACCAGGCGGGTTGCGAGAGGCTTAACGCCGGCCGCCGAGAAGGCCGAACAGAAATGTCGACGCGCCCCAGAAAAACGCAAATCCGCCGCCGGCGTAGATCCCGCCGACAAGCGTCGTCGGGACGGCCGGCTCGAACCGGCTGTAGGTCGATTGCGCGACGTCGTCCATCCGGTTGCGCACAAGCAGGAGCGGGCGAACATAGGCGTCGGCCGCTTCAAGCTCTTCAAGATGGGCGGTCAGGCGTTCGTAGCGGACGACGGTGCGCTCATAGCCGTCGCACAGGACGTTGAGAAGGGTCGTCGCCGTCTCGCATTCCGCCGAGGCCATGGCGCGGTTGTAGCCGTAGCCCGCAAGGTCGGCGTCGTACTGTTCCACCAGCGGGCGCAACTCGTCGATCCGCCCCTGGAGGTTCTGCATGTATTGCAGGGTGAACCCCGGCCCCTGCGAGGCGGTCACCGCGCCGGCGACCCCCAGTAAAAATGCCAGCAACCGCGCCACGATCTTGTCCCCTCACAAAAGCGCTGTCCTCAGCGTTAACCATGCCCGAATGGCCGGTTAAAATCCATAGGCCCAACAATTCGGGGTCCCACAATTCGGGGTCTCACAATTCGGGGTCTCACAATTCGGGGGTCTCAAAATCCGGGGCGTAAAATCTGCGGGCGTAAAATCCATGGGGGGCCGGAACCGCGGTCGGGCGGCGGGCGCGGGAGGCTATGCCCGCCGTTTGCGGTTCGCGGTGGCGCCAAGCGCCGCGAGGCCGGCGATCCACAGGACCGCCGCGCCGGGGATGGGCGTGACGATCGGGTCCGTCGGCAGGTCCGGCCCGCCGGGGTAAATCGGGCCGACCGGGTCCGGGCCCACCGGGTCGAGAGGCGGCAAGGGCATTTCCGGTTCGTCCGGCGTTTCGGGCGCCGGCCCATCGCCGCCATTATCGCCGCCGCCATTGTCGCCGCCGGCGCCGGGCGTCATCAGCGCCCAGGGGCTCAGCGGGGCGAGGCCGACGCCGCGCGGGACGGTCGGCGCGCGGCCATCGCCGCTACCGGCGGCCGGTTGCGGCGCCAGCGCCAGGCGCAGCGCGTCCGGCCCGCCCGCGCCTTGCGGGCGGCTGAGACCGGCTTCGCGCGCCACCATGGACGCCACCGCGTCGTCGAGGGTGCGGGCGGTTTTGCGGCGCGGCGCCCCGGGCGTACGTTCAGCGGCCGCCAGGCGCGGGCGCGTCGCCCCCGGCGCGGCCTTGAAAAACGGGTGGCAGAAAGCGCCGCTCGCCGGGCCGGTATGGCCTCCCCAGCCGAAGCCGCCGCTGCAGGCGGGCCGATGCGGGCCGCCCGCGGCGAGGCGCTGGGCCTTTGCGCTGTCCGGCGTTTCATCATGAAACAGGTCCGGCCCGGCGCCGTAGGCCAGGTGCTGACCCTCGTGAAACCCTGCGAAAAACGCAATAAGGGCGAAGAATCCGGCAATAACGCCAAGTCCGGCGGCGGTGTTGCGGGCGCGTTTGCGGGTCATGGGTGGAAAGTCTCCGTCACTCCTGGACGCAGCGCGTTTCAAGAGCCGGGCCAGACATGGTTTCCCGTTCGTTAACGAGGGCGTGCGGGCGCGGAGGTCGCGGCGGGGCGTGCGCGGTTCGAACGGCGCGCATCGACCGGCGGCGCCATTGACGCCTGGGGGCTGACAAACCCGCTTCGGCGCCCTATATGGTGATCAAACGCTGTCGTTTATCGAAAGCGGGCCCCGCGGGGCCCGCTTTTTCGTTGCCGCTCCGTTGTCGCCTCGCCGCCCTTTCGCGCGCGCCGATCGCCCGGCGCTTTGTCTTTCGGACAGTCGGGGCGCGTCCGGGCGCGGCGGAAACGACGAAAGGATGAACGCGGCCCGATAAACGCGGCCCGATGAACGGGGCCCAAGGATTTGAGCTTCACGGTTTGAGCCGAAGGACTTGAAAGGACGCTTGTTGACCGAATCCCGCGATGCGCTGGTCGATCTTATCCGTCCCGTCGTTGAAGGCGAGGGGTTCGAACTCGTGCGCGTGCGGATGACCGGCGCCAGGACCAGAACGCTGCAGGTGATGGCCGAACGTCCCGACCATACGATGACGGCGGAGGATTGCGCGGCCCTGTCGCGCGCCCTGTCGCCGGCGCTTGAGGCGGCCGACCCTATTGCCGGCGCCTATGTCCTGGAGGTATCGTCTCCCGGCATCGACCGGCCGCTGGTGCGTGCGAAAGACTTCGAAGACTGGGCGGGCTGGCCCGCGAAGCTTGAACTGAACCGTCTCGTCGAGGGCCGCAAGCGGTTCGCCGGAACGCTCGCCGGCATGGACGACGGCGCCGTCGCCTTCGACATTGACGGCGAGGAAGAGACCGCGCTTTTTCCGCTGGACTGGATCGCGAACGCCAAGCTCGTTCTCACCGACGCGCTGATCGAGGAAAGCCTGAAAGCCGGCCGCGCGGCGGCGGACGCCGCCGAACAGGCCGCAGGCGATCAGCCCGGAGGCGAACTGGCCAGCGGCGAACAGGCTATCGACAAAGAGGCCGTCACCGGCCGGCAGGACAATGATGCACAACAGGAGACGTTGCATGGAGACCATCAATGAACGCGGTTAGCGCCAACAAGCTGGAGTTGGTTCAGATCGCCGACGCCGTCGCGCGCGAGAAGTCGATTGAAAAGGCCCTGGTGATCGAGGCGATGGAAGACGCGCTCGCCCGCGCCGCGCGTTCGCGCTACGGCCATGAAACCAACGTCAGGGCGGAAATCAATCCGTCCACGGGCGAAACCCGGCTGTGGCGCCTGCTCGAAGTCGTCGAAGCGCTTGAGGACGACGCCACGCAGATCGCGCTTGAGGATGCGCGTCACCGCAATCCGGAGGCGGAGATCGGCGATTTCATGTCCGAGCCCCTGCCGCCGATCGACTTCGGCCGCGTCGCCGCCATGGCCGCCAAGCAGGTCATCACCCAGAAGGTGCGCGAGGCCGAACGCGACCGTCAGTATGAAGACTTCAAGGACCGTATCGGGGAGATCATCAACGGCATCGTCAAGCGGGTCGAATACGGCCACGTGATCGTCGATCTCGGCAAGGCCGAGGCGATCATCCGCCGCGACCAGCAGCTCCCCCGCGAGAATTACCGCAACGGCGACCGCGTTCGCGCCTACATCATGGACGTGCGCCGCGAGCCTCGGGGCCCGCAGATTTTCCTTTCCCGCGCCCACCCGCAGTTCATGGCGAAACTGTTCGAACAGGAAGTGCCCGAAGTCTATGACGGCGTGATCGAGATCCGCGCCGTCGCCCGCGATCCCGGCAGCCGCGCCAAGATCGGCGTGATGTCCAACGACGCCGGCATCGACCCGGTCGGCGCCTGCGTCGGCATGCGCGGCAGCCGCGTGCAGGCGGTGGTGAACGAGCTGGGCGGCGAGAAAATCGACATCGTGCCGTGGAACGAGAACGACGCGACCTTCGTCGTCAACGCGCTCGCCCCGGCGGAAGTCGCCAAGGTCGTGCTCGACGAGGAGCTGGAGCGCATCGAGGTGGTGGTGCCCGACGAGCAGCTCTCCCTCGCCATCGGCCGGCGCGGCCAGAACGTGCGCCTCGCCTCGCAGCTCACCGGCTACGAAATCGACATCATGACCGAGGAGGAGGAGAGCGCCAAGCGCCAGGAAGAGTTCCGCATACGGTCCGAACTGTTCATGAACGGGCTCGACGTCGACGACATGATGGCCGGCCTCCTGGTCTCCGAAGGCTTCGCCTCGATCGAGGAGATCGCCTTTGTCAGCGTCGAGGAACTGATGGATATCGACGGCCTCGACGAGGAGACCGCCGAGGAGCTTCAGGCGCGCGCCCGCGACTTCATCGAGGCGGAGAACAAGAAGCTCGACGAGCGCCGCCGGGAGCTTGGCGTCGATGACGACATTCTCGCCATGGACGGGCTCGATCTGAAGATGATCGTCACCCTCGGCGAGAACGACGTGAAGTCGGTCGAGGATCTCGCCGGCTGCGCCACCGACGACCTGACCGGTTGGACCGAGCGCGTCGACGGCGAGCGCAAGCACTACGAAGGCATGCTGGAGGCTTACAAGATCAAGCCCGAGGCGGCCGAAGACCTTATCATGCGCGCGCGGGTGCAGTCCGGCTGGATCACCCAGGAGGAGCTGGACGCCATGCATGCGGGCGACGAGGACGCCGACGCCGAAGCCGGGGAGGAGGCCGCTGAAGCCACGGCCTGAAGCTGTCGGCGGCGACGATCCGCGCACGCGCACCTGCATCGCCACCGGCGCGCGCGGGTCCCCGGACGGGTTCGTCCGGTTCGTGGCCTCGCCCGACGGCGAGGTGGCGCCGGATTTTTCCGGCAAGCTGCCGGGCCGCGGCGCATGGGTCGGCGCGTCCCGCGCGGCGGTCGACGCGGCGGCCGCCAAGGGCGCGTTCGCGCGGGCGTTTCGAAAAGGCGTGCGCGCGCCAGACGACCTCGCCGACCGCGTCGAGGCGGGACTGGCGAAAGCGGCCCTGTCGGCGCTGGGCCTCGCCCGCCGGGCGGGAGAAGCGGTCGCGGGATTTGAAAAGGTCCGCGCCGCGCTTAAATCCGGCGATGTCGCGGCCCTCGTCAGCGCCGCCGACGCCGGCGAGGACGGCCGGGCAAGGCTGGCGCGGCTCGCCCGCGACGCGGCGCTGGTGGATGTGTTTGCCGGGAGCGAGTTGTCCGCGGCTCTCGGGCGCGACGGCCTTGTGCATGTCGCGGTGAAGCGCGGACCGGCGGCGGCGCGGTTCCTGCGCGAGGCGCGCCGGCTTGAAGGGTTTCGCAACGGCGCCGCCGCGACGCGGTCGGTGAAGTCGGCGCGGCGCCGAACGGATGAAGAGAAATGAAGGGGTCCCGGTGGACCCCGGTCCCATAGGGCGGTATGTCCTTGCGGGCTTTGGCAAAAGCTGAACCTGGCGCCGGCGACGGCGCCGCCTGGAGATCGGATGAGCGACGACGTCGAAACGGAAACAAAAGGCAAGACCAAGGGCCGGCGCCCGCTGACTCTGCGGCGCACGGAAACCGGCGCGGTGAAGCAGAGCTTCTCCCACGGCCGTTCCAAGACGGTGGTGGTGGAGACCAAGCGCCGCCGGGTCCTATCGCCGAAAAAAGACGCGCCCGCGGACGCGGCGGGCGAGGCGTCGAAACCCGCGGCGAAACCGGCCGCCGCGAAGGCCGCGGCCGGCAAGCCCGCGCCGTCGTCCGGGGCGGACGCCCGCGCCAAGTCCCGCGCCGACGCGCCGGCGCCGGAGCGCAAGAAGGCGACGGTCCTGCGCACCCTCTCCGACGATGAGAAGAACGCCCGCGCCGAGGCGCTGGTCAAGGCGCGCCGCGACAAACAGGAGCGCGACCGCCGCGAAGCCGCCGAGCGCGCCGAGCGGGAGGCCCGCGAGGCCGAGGAACGGGCGCGGCTGGACGCCGAGCGCAAGCGCATCGCCGAGGAAGAGGCGAAACGCGCCAAGGAGGCCGAGGAGCGCCGCCGCGCCGAAGAGGAGGCCAAGCGCGCCCTCGAGGAAGAAGAACTCGAACGCAAGCGCCGCAGCGCGGCCAAGGCCGACCAGAAAGACGTCAGGACGACGGATGCGGGCGCCCCGCCGGCCGAACAGGACAACCCGCTGGCGCAACTGGGCGGCCGCCTGAAGACCCGCCGCAAGGGCGGCGACGATCGCCGCGATTCCAAGGCGAAGGAAGCGCCGCGCCGGCGCTCCGGCAAGCTCACCATCGCCAACGCCCTCGACGACGAGGAGCGCCAACGCTCGCTCGCCTCCGTCAAGCGCGCCCGCGAACGCGAAAAGCTCGCCCGGCAACAGCGCGGCGACGGCTCGCGCGTGGTGCGCGACGTCGTCATTCCCGAGACGATCACGGTGCAGGAACTCGCCGCGCGCATGTCCATGCGCGCCGTCGATCTCGTCAAGGAACTGATGAAGCAGGGCCAGATGGTCACCGCCAACGCGGTCCTCGACGCCGATACGGCGCAACTGGTGGCCGAGGATCTCGGCCACTCGGTCAAGCGGGTCGCGGAAGCGGACGTGGAGGAAGGTCTCGGCGGCGCGCCCGACGCGGCGGCGGACATGAAGCCGCGCCCGCCGGTGGTCACGATCATGGGCCATGTGGACCACGGCAAGACCTCGCTGCTTGACGCCATGCGCCAGACCGACGTGGTCGCGGGCGAGGCCGGCGGCATCACGCAGCATATCGGCGCCTATCAGGTCGACCTCGGGGACGACCGCAAGATCACCTTCCTCGACACGCCCGGCCACGCCGCCTTCACGCAGATGCGTGCGCGCGGCGCCCAGGTGACGGACATCATCGTGCTGGTGGTCGCCGCCGACGACTCGATCATGCCGCAGACGGAAGAAGCGATCAGTCACGCCAAGGCGGCCGGCGCGCCGATCATCGTCGCGATCAACAAGGTCGACAAGCCCGACGCCAACCCGGACAAGGTCCGCACCGATCTCCTGCAGCATGAGATTCAGGTCGAAAGCCTGGGCGGCGAGATTCAGGACGTGGCCGTTTCCGCCTTGAAGAAGACCAATCTCGACGGCCTTCAGGAGGCGATCCTTCTGCAGGCCGAGCTGCTTGAGCTGAAGGCCAACCCCGACCGCTCCGCTGAAGGCGCCGTGGTCGAGGCGCGCCTCGACAAGGGGCGCGGCGCGGTGGCGACAGTGCTTGTCCAGCGCGGCACGCTTCAGCGCGGCGACGTTCTGGTCGTCGGCTCGGAATGGGGCAAGGTCCGCGCCATGACCGACGACAAGGGCCGCAATGTCAGCGAGGCGGGGCCGGCCTTCCCGGTTGAGATCCTGGGCCTGAACGGCGTGCCGGAACCCGGCGACACGTTCTATGTGGTTGAAAACGAGGCGCGCGCGCGCGAGGTCGCGGAGTTCCGCCAGCGCAAGCGCAAGGAGAAACAGGCCGCCAAGAGTTCCGGCACCTCGCTGGAGCAGATGATGGCCCAGCTCCAGGACGCCGAGATCAAGGAACTGCCGATCGTCATCAAGGGCGACGTGCAGGGATCGATCGAGGCGATCGTCGGTTCGCTGGAAAAGATGTCCACGGACGAAGTGCGCGTGCGCGTTCTGCATACCGGCGTCGGCGGCATTTCCGAAAGCGACGTCATCCTCGCGGGGGCGTCGAAGGCGCCGGTGATCGGCTTCAACGTGCGCGCCAACAAACAGGCCCGCGACGAGGCTGAGCGCGACGGGGTCGAGATCCGTTATTATTCGGTGATCTACGATCTGATCGACGACATCAAGGGCGTCCTTTCGGGCATGCTTGAGCCGGAACTGCGCGAGACTTTTCTCGGCAACGCGGAAATCCTGGAGGTGTTCAACATCTCCAAGATCGGCAAGGTCGCCGGTTGCCGCGTCACCGAAGGCAGCGTGCGCCGCGGCGCGAAAGTGCGCCTCATCCGCGACAACGTCGTCATCCACGAAGGCGAGCTGTCCCAGCTCAAGCGCTTCAAGGACGACGTTCAGGACGTGCCCATGGGTCAGGAATGCGGCATGAGCTTCGCCAATTACGACGACCTGAAAGCCGGCGACGTGATCGAGTGTTTCGCGGTCGAAAAGGTGACGCGGACGCTGTAAAGCGCGCCGCGCCGCCCAGGGCTCCCTCGTCAAGGCCCTGTTGCGGGCCTTCCCGCCACGGCTTTGTGCGTTCCGTCTGCGGACGGGACGGGGACACGGGAGAGGGCCTGACGGCGCCGCGAACGGTCCCGCGTCCCGCCGTCCTTGCGTTTCGACAAGACTTATGGTGAGCCTCATGGCCAAGCGATTTTCCCGGCATAAAGGCCCTTCACAGCGCCAGTTGCGCGCCGGCGAGTTGATCCGTCACGCCCTGGTGGAGATCATGCAGCGCGAGACCCTGCGCGATCCGGCGCTGGAGGGCGTCTCCGTCACGGTCAGCGAGGTGCGGCTGTCGCCGGATCTGAAACAGGCGACGGTCTACGCCTCGCCTCTTGGGGGCGCTGGCGAAGCTGAGGTTATTGACGGGCTTAATCGCGTCGCGCCTTATCTGCGCGGCCTTCTCGGCAAGGCGATCGACATGAAGTTCACGCCCGCGCTCAAATTCCGCCGCGACGACGTCTTCGCCGAAGCGCAGAAGATCGACGCTCTCCTCGCCCGGCCGGAGGTCGCCCGCGACCTCGGCGACCTTGGCGACGTCGACGGCGGCGACGTCGATGGCGACGGAGACAGTGACGCCGGCGGCGAGGGGGAAGATTGAACGCCGCCGGACGGGCGCGGCGCTTGACCGCGCGGGCGCGACCTGATTGAAGGAGCGCTTTCCCGCGCCGCCGTCCGATCCGGCGCCCGCCGGGAGGCAAACCAGCGATTTCATGATCATCGACGCGACGGGCGGGCAGGCGCGCATCGCGGGCAGACAAGGGGCGCAAGATGGGCGCGCGACGCAAGAAAGGCCGGCCGGTGTCCGGCTGGCTGATCCTCGACAAGCCGTACGACATGGGGTCCACCGAGGCGGTGTCGAAGGTGAAATGGCTGTTCAAGGCGCAAAAGGCCGGCCACGCCGGCACCCTCGATCCGCTGGCGACGGGGGTGCTGCCGATCGCTTTGGGCGAGGCGACCAAGACCGCCCCTTACGTGGTCGACGCGCAAAAACGCTATCGCTTCACCGCGCGCTGGGGCGCGGCGACGGCGACTGACGACGCCGAGGGCGAGGTTATCGCCAGGTCCGACACGCGGCCCGACCGCGCCGGGATCGAGGCGGTGCTGGAGCGCTTCACCGGCGAAATCGACCAGGCGCCGCCTCAATTCTCCGCGATCAAGGTCGGCGGCGAGCGCGCCTATGACATCGCCCGGGACGGCGAAGCGGTCACGCTGGCGCCGCGGCGCATTGTCATTCACGCGCTCGACCTCGTCGATACGCCGTCTGCGGACGAAGCGGTTTTCGAGGCGATCACCGGCAAGGGCGCCTATGTCCGCGCGCTGGTGCGCGACATGGCGCGCGCGCTTGGAACCGAAGGGCATGTGAGCGCCCTGCGCCGTCTCGCCGTCGGGCCGTTCCGCGCCGATGGCGCGGTGACGGTGGCGGACCTCGAAGCGCTGGAGCCGGCGGAAGCGCGCGACGCGCTCCTGACTCCGATCAGCGTTGCGCTCGGCGCCCTGCCCCAGGCCGCGGTGGACGGTCCGCAGGCGGACAAGTTGCGCCGCGGCCAGGCGGCGGTCGTCGCCCCGCCGGTCGCCAAGGGCGTGCGCGGCGACGGCGCCGGTCTCGTGCCGGCGGTGCTCGCCATGCTGCATGACGAGCCGGTGGCGATCTGCGCGCTGGACGGGCTGAAACTGAAGCCGAGCCGCGTGTTCAACCTGTAGCGCTCCGGTGCGCCCGACGGCTGGCCACGCCGACGCCGAAAAAACCGATCGCGAACAGGGTGAGAAAGGGCATGATCAGCGCATAGCCGCGCAGGGCCGCCCACAGGATATAGCCCGCATAGGCGAGGCCCAGGGCGATCTCAAGCCGGTAGGCCCATTGCGCGCTCGCCGCCCTGTAGGCGCCGGCCGGCGCCGGCGTTCCCGCCGCCGCTGCCGCGCGCTCGCCGGTCTTTGGCGTGCGGACGAACCCGCTGACGCGCCCGGCCAGCGCCTCGATCACCGCGCGGCCGTTATTGACCCCGAGACCGATGGAGACCGCCAGCAGCGCCGGCAGCATGGCGAATGCGCCGGCGACCCGGCCGTAAGTGAGTTTCTGACTGGACAGGAAAAACCAGGCGTGGCTGAGGCTCGCCAGCAGGAACAGCGGCGCGTCGAGCCAGGCGAGAAGGCCGAGACCGGCGGTTTCGCGGATGTGCACCGACGGGAGCAGGAAAAAAAGCGTGTCGATCAGCATCAGCATGTAGGTGAAGTTCCCCGTCAGATGGAACGTCGCCTCGATCTTGGTCGTCAGCGGCGCCGGGCTTTTCCAGACCGCGCCGAGGAGTTTTTTCATCACCTCGATTGCGCCCTTCGCCCAGCGATGCTGCTGGCTCTTGAAAGCCGCCATGTCCGCGGGCAGCTCGCTCGGGCACCCCACGTCGGGCAGGTAGCGAAAGCGCCAGCGGTTCAGTTGCGCGCGATAGCTGAGATCGAGATCCTCTGTCAGGGTGTCCGCGCGCCAGCCCCCGGCGTCGAGGATCGTCCGCTTGCGCCATATGCCGGCGGTGCCGTTGAAGTTGAAAAACACCCCGAGCCGCGCGCGCGCACATTGCTCGACGGCGAAATGGGCGTCCAGAAAAACCCCCTGCACCCGCGTCAGCAGGTTCTCGTCGAGATTGAGATGGCGCCATCGGGTCTGCACCATGCCGATCCCGGGGTCGTCGAAAGACGGCATGGTCCGTTTCAGAAAATCCGGCGCCGGCGCGAAATCCGCGTCGAAGACCGCGATGAAATCTCCCGTGCTCAAGGCGAGCGCATCGTTCAGCGCGCCGGCCTTGAAGCCGTCGCGGGCGGCGCGGCGGACATGCGCGATGTCGATTCCCCGGGCGCGGTGGAAAGCGATGCGCCGCGCCGCGATGGCCACGCTGTCATCGGTGGAGTCGTCGAGAATCTGGATCTGAAGCCGATCGCGCGGGTAGTCGAGGGCGGCGAGGGCGTCGATCAGGCGTTCCACCACGTAGCGTTCGTTGTACACCGGCGCCTGCACCGTGACCCGTGGCCAGATCTGCGTATAGACCCGCGTACAGGCCCGCGGCTCGGTGGAGGGCGCGCCAGGCGGCGTTCCGGCGCCGCCCGGCGCAGCCCGGTTCCGCCGCAGGGCGATCAGGGAGTGGTGTATGCGATGGCCGCCATAGACGCACAGCGCGCCGATGAGGCAATAGTGGCAGGCCAGCACCATGATCGCGACGCCGTCCATGACATTCTGTCCCAAATACGGCAAGCGTCCCGGCGCCGATAGGGTAATCGGCCGAGCAATGTTGCGCTGTTCTCAACGAATTCATGAAGAAGTTTTTTCTTTGAAGTAAAAAATACAGTAAAGATTATTCATTACTATTACCTATTCAGGTATAAATCAAAAAAGCGAGTGGGCCTTGGCCGGTCGCCGATCTGTTGCGCAACGGGGTTTAAGACCTGGCTCAAAGCCGCGCTCAATACTGCACGCGGAAAAGGGGCGGGACGCGGAAAAGGGCGCCTGACTTCCGATCTTGCCATTCGCCCCCTTTTCGCCCATAAGGCGCGCTTGATCTTTCGACCTCGCTGGACGGCGTCCCGGCGGGGCCGGCATTGTGATGCGGCGCCGCGGAGAACGCACATGTCGATTACGGCGGGCCGCAAGGCCGAACTCATCAAGAAATTCGCCCAGAAAGACGGCGACACCGGCTCTCCGGAGGTGCAGGTGGCGATCCTCTCGGAGCGGATTTCCAACCTCACCGAGCATTTCAAGGGCCACAAGAAAGACAACCATTCCCGCCGCGGGCTGCTGAAAATGGTCTCCCAGCGCCGTCGTCTGCTAGACTATGTCAAGCGCAACGACGAAGAGCGTTATCAGAAGCTGATCGCGGAGCTGGGCCTGCGCCGCTAGGGCGCGCCCGGCCCGCGCCGCCCCTTGTCTGGCCGGTTCGGTCGGGCCGGTTTGGCCGGGCGGTTATGCCTGGGAAAAGACGGAGACGCATCATGGACTTATCTGGCGTATCGGCAATCGTGACCGGCGGCGCGTCGGGACTTGGCGGCGCGACGGCCGAGGCCCTCGCCGGCGCCGGCGCGAAGGTCGCGATCTGGGACCTTAACGAGGAGAAGGGACGCGAGCACGCGGCGACGCTCGGCGGCGCTTTCTTCCCGGTCAACGTGTCCAGCGAGGACAGCGTCGCCGAGGCCCTTGCCGGGACCGTCTCCGCCCACGGAACCCCGTCGGTGCTGGTCAACTGCGCCGGCATCGCCATCGGGGAGAAAACCGTCGGCAAGAACGGGCCGCACCGGCTGGAGAGCTACCGAAAGGTGCTCGACGTCAACCTCGTCGGCACATTCAACTGCATCCGCCTCGTCGCGGTGGAGATGGAAAAGAACGCGCCGCAGGCGGACGGCGAGCGCGGCGTGATCATCAACACCGCGTCGGTCGCCGCCTATGAAGGCCAGATCGGCCAGGCCGCCTACGCCGCGTCGAAAGGCGGCGTCGTCGGCATGACCCTGCCGGTCGCGCGCGACCTCATGAACGCAGGGATCCGCTGCAACACCATCGCGCCGGGCATTTTCTGGACCCCGATGATGGCTGGCATGGACCAGAAGGTGCAGGATGCGCTGGCCGCCATGGTTCCGTTCCCGAAACGGCTTGGACGCCCGGACGAGTTCGCCTCCCTCGCGATGGAAATCTGTCGCAATACCATGATCAACGGGGCCGTCATCCGACTCGACGGCGCCATCAGAATGCAGCCGAAATAACCATGCCGCTGAAAGCGCCGCCTCATCGGGCGGCGCTTTTTGCTTTTCGGCTGGATGCCAAGGGCGCCGTTACGATCCGCGTGCGGCGCGTCACGAAGAAGAGAAGAAAGAAATGTTTGATATCACGAAAAAATCGATCGAATGGGGCGGTCGCACGCTGACCCTCGAAACAGGGCGCATCGCGCGTCAGGCCGACGGCGCGGTGCTCGCCACCTATGGCGAAACCTCCGTCCTGGCCGCCGTCACCGCGGCGAAGGAACCGAACCCCGCTTTCGATTTCTTTCCGCTGACGGTGCACTATCAGGAGAAATACTACGCCGCGGGACGCATTCCCGGCGGCTATTTCAAGCGCGAAGGCCGTCCGACGGAGAAGGAAACCCTGACCTCGCGTCTGATCGACCGGCCGATCCGTCCCCTGTTCGCCAAGGGCTTCAAGAACGAGGTTCTGGTCGTCGCGCAGGTGCTCTCGCACGATCTTGAAAACGACCCGGACGTGGTGGCGATGATCGCCGCTTCCGCCGCGCTGACCGTGTCTGGCCTGCCCTTTCTCGGCCCGATCGCCGCGGCGCGCGTCGGCTACATCAACGGCGATTATGTCCTGAACCCGCAACTCGACGAGATGGGCGAGAGCGCCCTCGACCTCGTCATGGCGGGCACCGCGGACGCGGTGATGATGGTCGAATCCGAAGCCAAGGAACTGTCCGAGGACGTCATGCTCGGCTCGGTGACGTTCGGTCACAAGGCGGCGAAACAGGCGATCGACCTGATCATCGATTTCGCCGAGCAAAGCGCCAAGGAGCCGTGGAACTTCGCTCCCGCCGACAATTCCGAGGTCGAAGCGAAAGTGCGCGCGCTGGTCGAAAGCGACGTGCGCGACGCCTACAAGATCGTCGTCAAGCAGGACCGCCAGGCGGCGATCGCCGCGGCGAAGGACAAGGCGGTCGAGGCCCTGTGCGACGAGGAGGACGAGAACGCGCCCTCCAAGGCCGTCGTCGGCGGCGCCTTCAAGGCGATCGAATCCGACATCGTCCGCGGCGGCATCCTGGAGACCGGCGCGCGCATCGACGGGCGCGACACCAAGACGGTGCGTCCCATCGTGTCGGAAGTCGGCGTCCTGCCGCGCACGCACGGCTCGGCGCTGTTCACCCGCGGGGAAACGCAGGCGCTGGTCGTCGCCACGCTGGGCACCGGCGAGGACGAGCAGTTCATCGACGCGCTTTCGGGCACCTACAAGGAAAACTTCCTGCTGCACTACAACTTCCCGCCTTATTCCGTCGGCGAAGTGGGCCGCATGGGCGCCACCGGCCGCCGCGAGATCGGCCACGGCAAGCTCGCCTGGCGCGCCATGAAGGCGGTCATTCCGACCCAGGAAGAATTCCCTTATGTCTTGCGCCTCGTCTCGGAAATCACCGAGTCCAACGGTTCGTCCTCCATGGCGACCGTATGCGGATCGTCGCTCGCGCTGATGGACGCCGGCGTGCCGATCAAGCGCCCGGTGGCGGGGATCGCCATGGGCCTCATCCTCGAAGGCGAGCGCTACGCCGTGTTGTCGGACATTCTGGGCGATGAGGATCATCTCGGCGACATGGACTTCAAGGTGGCGGGCACCGAAGCCGGCGTCACCTCGCTGCAGATGGACATCAAGATCGCCGGCATCACCGAGGAGATCATGCAGGTCGCCCTCAACCAGGCGAAAGACGGCCGCATGCACATTCTCGGCGAAATGGGCAAGGCGCTCGACCACGCCCGCGAGGAGCTGGGCGATTACGCCCCGCGCATCGAGACGATGCAGATCGCCAAGGACAAGATCCGCGACGTGATCGGCTCCGGCGGCAAGGTGATCCGCGAGATCGTCGAGGAGACCGGCGCCAAGGTCGACATCAATGACGACGGCCTGATCAAGATCGCCTCCAGCGACAAGGAAAAGATCGACGCGGCGTACAAGTGGATCCATTCCATCGTCGCCGAGCCGGAAGTCGGCGAGGTTTACAAGGGCAAGGTCGTCAAGACCATGGATTTCGGCGCCTTCGTCAATTTCTTCGGCGCCCGCGACGGCCTCGTCCATATCTCCCAGCTCAACGACGGACGCCCGGAGAAAACCACCGACGTCGTCAAGGAAGGCGATGAAGTTTATGTGAAACTTCTCGGTTTCGACGACCGCGGCAAGGTGCGCCTGTCGATGAAGGTCGTCGACCAGGAGACCGGCAAGGAAATCGCCAGGGACGGCGGCGAGGACTAAGCGCTTGATTCGCCTTTCTCGGCCCGGCCGATGACCGACAGGGCCGCCGGCGTTCCGGCGGCCCTGTTGCTTTATGGCCGTCCGCTTCATTTTTGATCGCGGCGACGCGCCGGAGGGCTTGGGTTTTCCGGCGCGCACGGGGTAAATTGCCGTCAATCAAATCAAGGCTTGAAGGGGAACGACCATGACCGCATGCACGCCGACCCGCCTTTGCTGCCCTGCTTCGCTAAGAGACGTTCTTTTCCGCGCGGCCGCGTTCGGCGCGCTCCTGCTCGCCGCCTGCGCTGAGGAAACGCCGGCCCCGCCGGTCGAGGGCGCCGAGGCGGCGGCCGGGGAAGCGGGCGCCGCGGCGCCGGCGGCGATGGACGAGGGCGCGGCCCTGCGCGCCCTCGCCGACGACCATGCGGCCCAGGTTCTCCGCGAGTCGCCTGAATACGCCACCATCCTGGGGGTCGGCGAGAGCGTCGCCGGCGAGGGCTACAATGCGCGTCTCGGCGGGTACGGCTTCGAGGCGACGCAGCGCTCGCGGGCGATGAACGAAGCCTTTCTGCGGGAGATCCGGGGCGTCGAGCGCGGGGCGCTGACGACGCAGGAGGCGATCACCTACGATGTCTTGCGCGACGCCTACCAGACCGGCGCCCAGCGCAATCAGTTCGTGTTCGGCGGCGCCGCGCCATGGGGCTCGACGGGGCCGTATGTGGTGACGCAGCTGTCCGGTCCGCATATTTTCCTGCCGCGGCTTTTGCAGACGCAGCATCCCCTGCGCTCGAAGGCGGACGCGGAGGCCTATCTCGCCCGGCTGGAGGCGTTCGGCCGGGCGTTCGACGAAACCATCGAAACGCTGGGCGGGGACGCCGCCGCCGGCGTCGTCCCGCCGTATTTCGCTCTGGAGGGCGCGGCCCGCTCGATGCGGGCGTTCACCGCGCCGGCGCCGGCGGACAATCCGCTGGCGACGACCTTCGCGTCGCGTCTCGCCGCGGTCGAGGGGCTTTCCGAAGCCGAACGCGCCGCGCTTGTCGAGGGCGCCGCGGCGCGCATCGAAGAGGTCGTCTACCCGGCCTATGCGCGGCTTTCCGAAACCCTGGACGGGCTCGCGCCCCAGGCCGGCCGCGACGCCGGCGTGTGGCGCATCGGCGAGGAGGAGGGCGCGGCATTTTATCAGCATGCGCTCAATTCCTACGGCGCCGGGGGCATGACGGGGGAGGAAATCCACCAGCTCGGCCTCGCCGAGGTGGAGCGCATCACCGCCGCCATGGACGCGATCCTGAAGGACCAGGGCATGAGCGAGGGAACGGTGGCCGAGCGTTTCGCGGCTATCGGCGCCCGCGAGGACATGCGTTATCCGAACACGGATGACGGCCGCGCGGTGCTGCTGGCCGACCTTAACGACCAGGTCGACGAAATCATGGCGCTGTCGCCGGACTGGTTCGGGACGCTGCCGAGTCAGCCGGTGGAGGTGCGCCGCATTCCGGTCTACGAACAGGATTCCGCGCCGGGCGGGTACTATTCCTCCCCGTCCCTCGACGGGACGCGGCCGGGCATTTACTGGATCAACCTGAAAAACACGGCGGACTGGCCCAAGCACACCCTGAAAACGCTCACCTATCACGAGGCCGTGCCGGGGCACCACTTCCAGCGGTCGCTGGAGCGCGCGGCGGACCTGCCGCTGATCCGCAACATGATGGGCTATTCGGAATACGCCGAGGGCTGGGCGCTCTATGCGGAGGACGTCGCCGCTGAAATGGGCATGTATGCGGACGACCCGCTCGGCGATCTCGGCAGGCTGCAGTCGGAGCTGTTCCGCGCCGCGCGCCTCGTCGTCGATACGGGGCTCCACCACAAGCGCTGGACCCGCGAGCAGGCGATCGAGTACATGCAAGGGGTCACCGGCGACACCCTCGACTCGGTCACGCGCGAGATCGAACGCTATGCGGTGTGGCCGGGTCAGGCGACCTCCTACAAGCTCGGCATGATCAAGATCAACGCCCTTCGCGACAAGGCTGAGGCGGAATTGGACGAGGCGTTCAACATCCGCGCCTTCCATGACGAGATCCTGCTGACCGGGGCGATGCCGCTGCCGGTGCTGGAGCGCAAGATCAACCGCTGGATCGAAGCGCAAAAACAGTAGGCTGAAGGATCAGTCGCCAATCCCCTAAACCGCCAATCCCCCAAACCGCCGGACCGCCAGTCCGGCGGCGTGCGGTCGAACCGCTCGAACTCGAAGCCTGGCGACACGGCGCTGCCGGCCAGCCTCCAACCGCCCTTGCTATGAGCCGGCTGCCATGCCCGGCGGGGACGATCGCTTATGCGCCGCGCAGCGCCGATTCGTCCGGCATGCCGACGATGTGGAAGCCGCCGTCCACATGGTGCGTCTCGCCGGTGCAGGACGCGCCGAGGTCGGACAGGAGATAGAGCGCCGCGCCGGCGACGCCTTTCGGGTCGGTGTCGTCGCGCAACGGGCTCGCCGACCGGTTGAAGGAAAACATGTGGCGTCCTGAGGAAATGCCGGCGGCGGCCAGGGTCTTGATCGGCCCGGCGGAAATCGCGTTGACGCGGATGCCCCTGGGGCCGAGATCGCGGGCGATGTACCGCGTCGAGGCTTCCAGCGCCGCCTTGGCGACGCCCATGACGTTGTAGTTCGGGATCGTGCGCTCCGAGCCGAGATAGGTCAGCGTGATCATCGATCCCCCCGGCTTCATCATCTTCGAGGCGCGGTTCGCCGCGTCCACGAAGGAGAACGCCGAGACGTCCATCGTATCCTTGAAAACCTGCCGCGTCGTGTTTTCGACGAACGAGCCTTCAAGCGCGCTCTTGTCGGTGAAGGCGATCGAATGGACCAGGAAGTCGAGCGCGCCCCATTTGTCCGCGACCGCCTTGAACGCCGCGTCCATGGAGGCGTCGTCGGTTACGTCGCATTCGACGATGATCTCCGCGCCGACGCTTTCGGCCAGCGGGCGCACCCGGCGCTCCATGGCGGCGTTTACATAGGTGAAGGCGAGGTCCGCGCCCTGCGCGCGCAGTTGCTGCGCGATCGCCCAGGCGATGGAGTTCTTGTTGGCGACGCCCATGATCAGCCCGCGCTTGCCGGCCATCAGGTCGCCTTTGGGGAAAGTCGCCTCTTCGCTCATCAAATGTCTCCTTTGCGGCTTGCCGCCCCGCCTCGGACGTCAAGTGGTTTGGCCGATGATTATCAGCGTCAAGATAAAATAGGCGAGCCAGACGAGGGCGTAGACGCCGTAGCGGCTCGATGCCGGGAGCGTTCTAACGCCTCGCAGGATGAGACGAAACCACCACAGGCCCAGCGAAGCGATCAGCGCGGCGACCAGCGCAGCGATCAGGCCGCCGGCGTTCATGGTCGCCTAATCCTCGACGCGGGAGACGACGAGACAGCCGTTGGTGCCGCCGAAGCCGAAGCTGTTGGTCAGGAAGCAGTCGATCTTGGCGTTGTCGACCCGCTCGCGGATGATCGGCAGGCCCTCGAATTCCGGGTCGAGCGTGTCGATATGCGCGGAGGCGGCGAGGAAGCGTTCGCGCATCATGATGAGGCCGAAAATCGTTTCCTGCGCGCCCACCGCGCCGAGGGAGTGGCCGGTCAGGGATTTGGTCGACGAGAAGGGCGGAATGTCCGGGCCGAACACCTCGCGGATGGCGGCGGTTTCTTTCTGGTCGCCCACCGGCGTCGAGGTGCCGTGCGGGTTGATGTAGTCGATCGGCTGCTTCACCGTTTCCAGCGCGCCGCGCATGCAGCGCACCGCGCCCTCGCCGGAAAGCTGGACCATGTCGTAGCCGTCGGAATTGGCGTAGTAGCCCGTGATCTCGCCATGGATGGTCGCGCCGCGCGCTTTCGCCCGCTCGTATTCCTCCAGCACCACGACGCCCGCGCCGCCGGCGATGACGAAGCCGTCGCGGTTCTTGTCATAGGCGCGCGAGGCGACGGCCGGTGTTTCGTTGTACCCGCAGGACATGGCGCCCATGGCGTCGAAGATGTTCGCCAGCGTCCAGTCGAGTTCCTCGCCGCCGCCGGCGAACACCACGTCCTGCTTGCCCCACATGATCTGTTCGGCGGCCGCGCCGATGCAGTGCAGCGACGTGGTGCAGGCGGACGAGATGGAATAGTTCACCCCGAGGATCTTGAACGGCACGGACAGGGTCGCCGAATTGGTCGAGGACATCGCCTTGGGCACCACGGTCGGGCCGATCTTCTTGGTGCCGCCGCTCTCCCGGGTCTTGTCCGCCGCCGCGACGATGGCCCGCGTCGACGGCCCGCCCGAGCCCATGATGATCCCCGTCATGGGGTGGCTGATCTCATCCTCGGCGAGCTTCGCGTCGGCGATCGCCTCCTGCATGGCGATGTAGTTCCATGCGGCGCCCTCGCCCATGAAGCGGCGGGTGCGCCGGTCGAGAACTTCTTCCGGATTGAGCGCCGGCCGCGCCCAGACCTGGCATCTGAAGCCGTGTTCGGCGAAATCCTCCGACCGGGACACGCCCGACGTTCCCTCGCGCAGGGCTCGCGTCGTCTCCTCGACATTGCCGCCGATCGAGGAAACGACGCCCATTCCAGTAATTACGACACGGCGCATATAAGTCCTTTCATCGCGTTGCCGGGGAGGAGATGCGACACGCCGATCGCGAAACGGCCTGGCGCCTAGAGCGTCAGGCCGTCGGCAAGCTGCTCCGCGGAGAACAGGCCGACGCGAAGATCCTTGGCTTCGTAAATCTTGCGTCCGTCCACCGACATGACGCCGTCGCCGATGCCGAGAATCAGCGGCTTGCGCATCATCCTGCGGATATCGATTTCATACCGCACAATTTTCGCGCTCGGCACCACCATTCCGGAGAATTTTACCTCTTTTGCGCCGAGCGCGCGACCGTGCCCGGGATTGCCGGACCAGGTGAGGAAAAACCCGATCAACTGCCACAGGGCGTCGAGGCCGAGGCAGCCCGGCATCACCGGGTCGTTCGGGAAATGGCAGTCAAAGAACCACAGATCCGGGTTGATATCCAGCTCCGCCTCGATGCGGCCCTTGCCGTAAGCGCCGCCGTCGCCGCTGATATGGGTGACGCGGTCGAACATCAGCATGGGCGGGACGGGGAGTTGCGCGGTGCCGGCGCCGCGAAAACCGTTGTAACCGCATTCCAGCAGTTCTTCGCGGGTGTACGTATGTTTTTGTTCGGTCATCAAGCTCGTTAAGCCCTCTCTAGAGGCGCTAGGTATAGGCGCAGCGCCTTTTGGTCAATTATGCGCCGCAGCAAAGGCGTCCGATTCCGACGCGCCCCACAGCCCCGCCCGCGGCACCCAGCCGCGTGCGGCGTCCGCCGCGACCCGGCTCCAGCCGTCGCGGTGTTCCTCGACGCGGGCGACGACGCCGGCGCCGAGCCGCGCCCGCGCGGGCGCGCCCGCGCTGGGCCGCGCGCGCACGACCAGCCCGTCCTCGACCACCAGCGCGGTTTCCGCGCCCGAGAGTTTCGAGCGGTGCACCCAGCATTCGTCGCCGTCGCGATCGCGCACCTTGCGCCAGTGATCGTGGGTTTCCGCGACGACGACCACCGGCAATCCCCGGCGCATATAGGTCAGGCGCACCGGATGGGAAAAGCTCGGACCGATGCGGCAGAAGGTTTTGCCCGATTTGAGCGACACGAACCGCGGCACGGGCAGGCCCGAGGGCGTGTCGCGCCGGACTGCGTCGACCGCGCCGGTTCTGACTGCGCCCGGTCCGTTTGCGCCAGGCCCGTCCGCGCCCGGACCTCGCGCCGCGGCGTCCCAGCTCCACGCGCCTGCCCGGCTCCTTGTCTCGTCCCTGGAGGCGTCCGCGGGCTCTTGCGCCAGCGCGCGCGGCGGGGTCATATGCGCTGCCGCGGCTAAAAAAACAGCGAAAACAAGGGGAATGCGGCGCATGGAAAGCGGCTCGGAATTTGATAAACATGAAGAAAAGCTTATTCGAGCACGAAGCCGTTAATCGCGAGTTAACCAGAATGCCCATTCGCGCCCCATCCCCTTCGACGCCCTGTCCTTCCGTCCTGCATTGCCGGGCCAGCCGCGCCTGTCTTGACCTGCTCGCCCGCGCCGGTCGGGGAGGGCGCGCATGAGCGAGGGCGACGCCCAGCGCGTTACCGGCGGCGTCAACAAGAACGTCAGGGTCGTCGTCACGCGGCGGCTGCCCGCCCAGGTGGAGGCGCGCCTCGCCGATCTGTTCGACGTGCGCCTGAACCCGGACGATGCGCCGCTGTCGCCCGCGGCCCTGATCGACGCGGCGCAGGACGCGGACGTGCTGGCCGCGACCCTGGGCGACCGGCTCGACGCCGCGTTCTTCGAGGCCGCCGGCGAGCGCCTGAAGATGGTCGCCAATTTCGGCGCCGGCGTCGACCATATCGACATCGCCGCGGCGACGGCGCGGGGCGTGACCGTCACCAACACGCCTTCCGTGCTGGCGGAGGACGCCGCGGACATGGCGATGGCGCTGATGCTCGCCGTGCCGCGCCGCCTGGTCGAGGGCGTGCGCGCGCTGGAGACCGGGGCCTTCCACGGCTGGTCTCCCACCTGGATGCTGGGCCGGCGGGTGCGCGGCAAAAAGCTCGGCATTATCGGGCTCGGACGCGTCGGCGAGGCCATCGCCCGCCGGGCGCGGGCGTTCGGACTTTCCATTCACTACCATAACCGCAAGCCGATTAATCCGCATATTGAAGAAGCCCTGGAGGCGACCTACTGGGACAGCCTCGATCAGATGCTGGCGCGGGTCGATATCGTTTCGGTCAATTGTCCGCATACCCCGGCGACGTTTCATCTCTTGTCGCGCCGCCGCCTGCAACTGCTTCAGCCGCACGCCTATGTGGTCAACGTCTCGCGGGGGGAAATCCTGGACGAGGCCGCGCTCGCCGATCTCATCGAGGACGGCAGGATCGCCGGCGCGGGCCTCGACGTATTCGAGCGAGGCGCGCCCAACGAAAAGCTGCTCAACGCGCCCAACGTGGTGCTGCTGCCGCACATGGCCTCCGCGACCGTCGAAAGCCGCGTCGAGATGGGCGAGCGCGTGATCATCAACATCAAAATGTTTGCGGACGGACATAAGCCGCCCGACCGGGTGATCCTTGGCCTCGATTGACGCGTCCGGACGGGGATGCGTCGCGGCGCCGTTTTTCGGCGCGTGGGCCGCGCCAACCGCCCGGGGCGACGTGACATTGCCGCAACACCCGTTCACGGGCGCGTGAATTCGAAAAAATTTTAGTTGAATCCATAGGATCAGGGCACATTGTTGTCGCAGCGCAAACAATGGCGCGGGGCTCCCCGGCGCGAGGCGCGGACAGCGGCGCCGAGCGGGCGGCCGGAAGCAACGAAAAAGGCGTGAAAGCGGTGAATATCCTAATGAAATCAGGGGCGACCGCGGCGCTGGCCATTTTCAGCCTCGGCTTTTCCGGCGTATTTGCCGACAGCCTCGACGCCGCGGCCCGCAGCGACCTCTATTCGGACCCGAGAAGCGTGGTCGCCGCGGTGCGGACGACCTTCGCCGCGCCCAGCGGGCAACCGGTGCGGCTTTCCGTTTACGACAACGAAGACGATTTTCTCGAAATGGCGGCGATCAAGCACCAGGGAGAGCTGGACGAGAGCGGCGTCGCGCTGGTCAGGTTCTACGGTCTCGAACCCGGCGCCTATGCGTTCGTGGCCTATCTTGACGAAAACGGGGACGGCAAGCTCAACCGCGGCCCGTTCGGCGCCCCGACGGAGCCGTTCGCCTTTTCCAACGGCGTCGTGCCGAAACTGCGGCGGCCGAAATTCGACGAAACCAAGGTCGAGGTCGAACCCGGCAGCGTGGTCGTCATTACACTGAAAGACTGAACACTGAAAGACTGACCGTTTCGGCGCCGATCCCGTCCCCGCCGCCGGTTTACCGCCTGACAAACTCCGCTTCGATTTCCAGTTTCACGGTGTTGCCGACAAGCCCGGCGAAACGGTTGACGCCGAATGCGCGGCGGTCGATTTCCGATACGGCGGACAGCCCGACCACATAGGCGCCGCGCAGCCGGTCGTAGGCGCCGCCGTTGAAGACGACGTCCATCCTCACCGGATTGGTCACGCCGCGCATGGTGAGGTCGCCGGTCAGAACGCCGGCGTTCTCTCCCGTCACCTCGATCGCAGTCGAGCGGAAAAACGCTTCGGGGTGCTGTCCGGCGTCGAACCAGTTCGGCCCCATCAGCGTCTTGGCGAACGGATCGTTGGCGACGTCGAGGCTGGTCATGTCGATCACCGCCTCGACCCGCGCCGCCTCGGGATTGTCGGCGTCGAAATCGAGACTGACGTCGAAGCGTTCGAAGCGTCCGACATAGTTGGCGAAGCCGAGATGATTGACCTTGAACAGAAGGGCCGCATGGTCGCGGTCGAGGGCGTAATCGCCCTGTTTCAGCGCGGTCGGATCGGCGTTGACGGCGGGCGCGAGGGCCGGGGCCAGCGCGGCGCATCCGGCGAGGCCGCACAGGATCGCGGCGAGAACGCCGAGACGAAGGACGGTGAAACGGCGTATCGGCGCGGTCTGCATGACGCTCTCCGGCTAGGCGGTGGCGCTTTCGCCTGCATGCTTCAGATTACGGCAGTCGGGGCAGGCCGGATCAGCGCGCAGCGCGATCGAGCGCATCCTGCCGGCGAGACCGTCATAAGCGAGCAGCCGCCCGGCGAGGGGCTCTCCAAGGGACAACAGGGCCTTGACGGCCTCCATCGCCGCGAGCGCGCCGACCACCCCCGTCACCGCGCCGAGGACGCCCTCCTCGGCGCAACCGACCTGCGCGTCGCGCGGGGGCGCGTGCGGCACGAGGCAGCGGTAACAGGGCAGAACGCCGGGGTTTTCATAAGGCTTGAACAGGGCGAGCTGGCCGTCGAACCGGCCGACGGCGGCGGACAGGAGCGGTTTTTCAAGCGCGATGGCGGCGCGGTTGAGCGCATAGCGCGCCTCGAAGCTGTCTACGCCCTCGATCACGAGATCGTAGCCGGCGAGGATCTCCGCGGCGTTGCCGTCGTCGAGGCGGCGCGGCAGGGCCTCGATCGACACATGCGGGTTCAGCCGGTTGGCGAAATCGCGCGCGGCCTCCGTCTTTAGGCGCCCTATATCCTCCGTGCGGAAAATGGTCTGGCGCTGAAGGTTCGACAGTTCCACCGTATCGTCATCGGCGACGCCGATGGTCCCGACCCCCGCCGCCGCGAGATATTGCAGGATCGGCGCGCCGAGGCCGCCGGCGCCGACGATCAGAACCCGCGCGGCCATCAGCGCCTTCTGGCCCTGTCCGCCGACTTCCTTCAGCAGGATGTGGCGGGCGTAGCGTTCTCGTTCGTCCTTGTTCATCGCGGGCGGATCATGGCTCATGCTGCGCGGCGGTCATGATGTATGGGCTCCGCGCGCGTTTGAACAGGGCCCGATGACGTGCGCCGCGGGAATGGACTATGATCGGGCGAGGCGCCGGCCCGGCGCCGGACTCAAACGGAGCGTTACCGCGCGGGCGGCATGCAGAAGCTGCTCATCACCATCGGCGTGATCCTTCTGGCGACGGGCCTGTTGTGGCCGGTCCTGTCCAAACTCGGCATCGGCCGCCTGCCGGGCGACATCGTCATCCGGCGGGAGGGCTTCACCTTCTATTTCCCGATCACGACGATGATCCTGATCTCGCTCGCGCTGACCCTGGTTGTTCGCTTCTGGGGAAAGTGACGGCCCCCGCGTTTTCGGCCCGGTTTTTCCGGTCCTGTTCCCGTCAGATCCCGGTCGAGCCGAACCCGCCCTGGCCGCGGCCGGTCTCGTCAAGCGCGTCGACCTCCTCGAAGGCCGCCTGGAACACCGGCGCGAAGACCATCTGGCCGATGCGGTCGCCGCGGTCGATGGTGAACGGCTCGGCGCCGTGATTGATCAGAATGACCTTGATCTCCCCGCGATAGTCGGCGTCGATCGTGCCCGGCGCGTTGACGCAGGCGATCCCGTGCTTGGCGGCGAGGCCTGAGCGCGGGCGCATCTGCGCCTCCCAGCCCGGCGGCAGGGCGATGGCGAGGCCCGTCGGAACCATGAAGCGCTCGCCGGGGCGCAGGGTCATCGGCGCGTCGAGGGCCGCGCGCACGTCGCAGCCCGCGGCCAGCGCCGTCTCGTAACGCGGCAGGTCGAGGTCGGTTCCATGGGGAAGACGTTTCACCCGGACGGTCAGCCGGGCGGGTTTGAGGTCGTCGTTCAAGGGGGCGCGCTCCTGATTCGTTTCCGAAACCTTAGACGGTTCGCGCGGCGACGGACCAACGAGTTTTCAACAGGCCGGGTTTCCGGGGTCCGGATCAGCAGGGTTATTCAGCGGCCCTTGCCAGCGTCGGCCCGGCGAGGGCGGCGGCGATGCGCTCGGCGAGCCGGCGGGCGACCTCGTCCTTGGGCATCTCCGGCCAGGTCTCGTCGCCCTCTTCCGTAATCAGAATAATCGAGTTGCGTTCCCCGCCCATGGGGCAGTTGTCGCCGGGGGAAACGTCGTTGGCGACGATCCAGTCGCAGCCCTTGCGCTTGCGCTTGGCTTCGGCGTTGCACAGGATGTCGTCGGTTTCCGCGGCGAAGCCGACCACCAGGCGCGGGCGTTTTTCGCCGAGCTGGGAAATGGTTTTCAGGATGTCCGGGTTTTCCGCGACCGGAATGCTGGTGAGCCCGCCGCGCTCCTTCTTGATCTTGTGGTCGGTTTCGATCGCCGGCCGGTAGTCGGCCACCGCGGCGCAGCAGACCGCGCAGTCGACAGGCAGGGCGTTTTCGCTCGCCGCCATCATCTCGCGCGCGCTCTGGACGCGGACGGTGTCAAGGCCGGCCGGGATCGATACGCTGGTCGGCCCGGTAACGAGCGCGACCTCCGCGCCGAGATTGCGCAGCGCCGCTGCGATGGCGTAGCCCTGTTTGCCGGAGGAGCGGTTGGCGATGTAGCGCACCGGGTCGAGCGGCTCGTGGGTCGGCCCGGCGGTCACGAGAACGCGCTTGCCGGAGAGCGGCCCGCCCTCGCGCTTGGCGAAGTAACATTCAATGGCGTCGGCGATCTCGTGCGGCTCGGCCATGCGGCCCGGGCCGTATTCGCCGCAGGCCATGTCGCCCTCATTGGGGCCGACGAACAGGGCGCCGTCTCCCTTCAGGGTTTCGACATTGCGCCGGGTCGCCGCGTGGGTCCACATGCGCACGTTCATGGCCGGCGCGTACAACACCGGCTTGTCGGTCGCCAGCAGCGCGGTGGAGGCGAGGTCCCCGGCGACGCCGTTCGCGGCCTTGGCCATGAGGTCCGCCGTCGCCGGCGCGACCACAACGAGGTCCGCCGACCGCGACAGTTCGATATGACCCATTTCCGCCTCGTCGGTGAGGTCGAAAAGCTCCGTATGGCACTTTTCCCCGGTCAGGCTCGACACCGACAGCGGGGTGATGAATTCCGCTCCCGCGCGGGTCAGGACCCCCCGCGCACGCACCCCGCGCCGGGACAATTCGCGGATCAGCTCAAGACTCTTGTAGGCGGCGACGCCGCCGCCGATGATCAACAGGACGGATGGAGCGTGTTGGGTCATGGGCCGCAAAATACGGCCATTACGGGGTAAAGTCACCTCACGCCGGTCCACAATTCGGCGATGCGCGAAGGGTCGTCGCCGCCTAGCGCAGGGCGAGCGCCGCCGCGAGCGCCAGCCCTGACGCGCCGGCGAACCACAGGGCGGCGGCGAGGGCGCCCCGGTCGCCGGACCGGGCCGGCTCGGCGGCGGCGCCGTTTTCCATGTAGCGCTCGGCCGCCTTGCCGATCGCCTCAACATAGTGGGGCAGGCGGGGGGCGATTTCCGCCGCCTTGCGCGTCGCGGCCCTGAGCTTTTCGCCTTGCGCCTCCAGCCCGATCGACCGGGTGACATAGTCCTTCACCACCGGCGTCGCCGCGTCCCACATGTCGATCCCCGGATCGAGCACCCGCGCCACCCCTTCGACCGTGACCATGGTCCGTTGCAGAAGCACGAGTTCGGGCCGCAGGTGCATGTCGAACAGGGCGGTGACGTCGAACAGTTGTTGCAGCACGCGGGACATGTCCACTTCGTGCGCGTTGCGGCCCTGAAGGGGCTCGCCCACGGCGCGCAGGGCCTGGGCGAACGCTTCCATGGAGTGCCCCGGGGGGACGTAGCCGGCCTCGAAATGGACTTCCGCCGTGCGCCGGTAATCGCGCGCGATGAAACCGTAGATGATCTCCGCGAAGGTGCGCCGCGCCTGTTCGTCGAGCCGGCCCATGATGCCGAAGTCGATCAGGCCGAGGCGCCCGTCGTCGTCGACGATCATGTTGCCCTGGTGCATGTCGGCGTGGAAAAAGCCGTCATGCAGCGCCTGAGTGAGAAAATTCCGTATCACGAGTTTCGCAAGCGCCCTGCGGTCGACGCCCCGCCTGTCGAGGGCGGCGAGGTCGCCGAGCGGCGTGCCGGAGATCCATTCGACGGTGAGGACGCGCTTGGCGGTGAGCGGCCAGACGACGCCGGGCACGCGCACTTGCGACTCGCTTTTCAGGTTTTCCGCCAGTTCCGACGCCGCGCCCGCTTCCAGGCGCAGGTCCAGCTCGATGGCGGCGGAGGCTTTGAGGGTTTCGACGAACTTTACCGGCTCCATGCGCCTGGCGGCCTTTGATACGGCCTCGACGACCGCGGCGGCCCGCGCGAAGGCGCGAAACTCGCGTCCCGCCTTCGCCTCGATCTGGGGGCGGAGGATTTTCACCGCGACCCTGGAGCCGTCCTTCAGGGTCGCCTTGTGGGCCTGGGCGATGGAGGCGGCGGCGATCGGCGCGGAGAACGTCTCGAACAGGGCTTCGACGGGCTTGCCGAACGCCTTTTCGATCTCGCGCCGCGCCGCCGCTTCGGAAAACGGGGGCATCTTGTCCTGCAACCGTCCAAGGTCGTCGGCGAGTTCGAAACCGACGATGTCCGGGCGGGTCGCCATGAACTGGCCGAGCTTGACGTAAGCGGGGCCGAGTTTTTCGAAGGCGAGCGCGAGACGCTCGCCGGGACGCTTCGCCCGGCCGACGGCGCCGATGCGCGAGACCGCTCCGGCAAGGCGCACCGGCGCCGGCGTCAGATGCGCGAACTCGCGCGGGATCAGCGCGTCGTGGCGCGCCAGCGTCCATCCGGCGCGGGCGAGGCGGGCGTAGTCGGCGAGGGCGGAGATCATGGATGCGGTTCGCCTTTAGATGCGCCAGCCCATATGCAGGGCGGCCACCCCGCCGGTGAGGTTTTCGTACCGCACGCGGGCAAAGCCGGCGTTTCGGATTGCCGCCGCGAACGCCTCTTGGGAAGGGAACTGACGGATCGATTCCACCAGATACTGATAGGAGTCCCGGTCCCCTGCGACAACCTCGCCGAGCCGCGGGATCGCGTTGAAGGAGTAAAGATCGTAGAGCCGTTGCAGTCCGTCCGTGACCGGATGGGAGAACTCAAGGCAGACAAACCGCCCGCCGGGCTTGAGGACGCGGCGCGCCTCCGCCAGCGCGGCGTCCATGGCGGTGACGTTGCGGATGCCGAACGCGATCGTATAGGCGTCGACGGCGCCGTTCTTCAGCGGCAGTTTTTCCGCGTCGCCGCAGACGCGCGTGATCTGCGCCGCGAGCGGCGCGTGGTCCTTGCGCGCGGCCCCGGCGCGCAGCATTTCCGCATTGATGTCGCAGACGAGCGCATGAGCCGGCGGCTTTTCCCCGGCGCGCGGGCGCGCATTGGCGCGGGTCAGGAAGCCGGCCGCCACGTCGCCCGTGCCCCCCGCGACGTCGAGCAGGGTCTCCCCCGGCTGCGGGTTGAGCCGGTCGAGCATGACCGATTTCCAGATGCGGTGAACGCCGCCGGACATCAGGTCGTTCATGACGTCGTACCGGCCGGCGACGCTGTCGAACACCCCGCGCACGAGGCCGGCCTTTTCCGAGGCGCGCACGGTGCGGAAGCCGAAGCTGGCGGCGTCGGCGCGGTCGGACCTGTCGGGGGCGTCTGTCATGACGGGTTACATATCTTTTACAGCGGCGCGCGAGAAGCGGCCTTGACGCCGCATCGGCCTTCTGAGAGGCTCAATTGGTTGAATATCGTGATATTTCAGTATGATATCACATTTGTCGCTAGAAAAGCGTAATGCGAGGCGACCTGGGGGAAGGTTTATTACGTCATGATCAAATCCGAATTGGTGCAAAAGCTCGCCGATGAGAATCCGAATTTGTTTCATCGGGACATAGAAAGAATCGTTTCCATTGTGTTCGACGAAATCGCTGACGCCCTGGCGCGCGGCGACCGGGTCGAGTTGCGCGGCTTCGGCGCGTTTTCCGTCAAGCATCGTCCCGCCCGCGTCGGGCGCAATCCGCGCAGCGGGGAAGCCGTGCGGATCGAAGAGAAGTGGGCGCCCTTTTTCAAGGCCGGCAAGGAGCTGCGCGACCGCCTTAACAGAAACGGCCGTTTCGGAGCCGAAGCCCCTTCCGCGGCCGATGACGGCGGCGGCGTCTAGCCGCCGCGGCGCGTCTGTGGGTTTTGTAATGGACGGCCCGCCGCCGGCGGCGCGTTTTGCCGCGCTTTGCGGCTTGCGAAAACCGCCGATTACGTGAAAACATGGGGCAAATGAAGAAATGGCTTTCCCGTCTGCTCTGGATTCCGGTCCTTGTGTTCGCCGTTCTGTTTCTGGTGGCGAACAGGCAGCCGGTGGCGATCAGCCTCGATCCGTTCAATGCCTCGGCGCCTTCGGTGACGACCTTCCCTTTGCCCTTGTGGGGATGGCTGGTCGCCATGCTGTTTCTCGGTTTCGCCATCGGCGCCGTGGCGTTGTGGATTTCGGCCGGGCCGAAACGCGCCAGGGCGCGCGCGGCGCATCGCGAGGTGAAGGCCCTGCGCCGGACTCTGACCGAGGAACGCCGCCGCCGCGAGGAAGCCGAGCGCGCGCTCCAGGATGCGCGCGAAGCGCCGCTGTTGGAAACGTCCCTGCCCTGAGCTGACCCATGACCGCCGTCGCCGTTAAAATCTGCGGAATAAAAGACAGCCGGACGGCTGTCGCCGCAGCCAAGGCCGGCGCCGATTATCTCGGCTTCATCTTCTTTCGCAAAAGTCCGCGCTGCATCTCCGCCGAGCAGGCCGAGGACATGACCATGGCCCTCAAGGAAGCGAGCTTCGAGGAAGGATTCGCACTGCCCAGGCTGGTGGGGCTGTTCGTCGACGCCGGCGAAAAGGAGATCGCCGAGGCCGCGCCTTTCCTGACGCATTTTCAGTTTCACGGCCATGAAAGCCCTGAGCGCGTCGAGGAGCTGGGCGTGGAATTCGCCGTCGACGTGATCAAGGCGATCCCCGTCGGCGAGAAAGGCGACGTCGCGCTCGCCGACGAATACGCCGAGGCGGCGGACATGTTGTTGTTCGACGCAAAGCCGCCGCCCGGCGCCGGGCGGCCGGGCGGACACGGCGTCGCTTACGATTGGTCGATGATCTCCGCCTATGCCGGAGAGACCCCCTATCTGGTCGCCGGCGGGCTGACGCCGGACAATGTGAACAGCGCTGTTGCGGCGCAACAAAAGGCCGCCGCGTTCCGCGGCGTCGATGTTTCCAGCGGCGTCGAGCGCGCGCCCGGCGTCAAGGACATAGATGCCGTCAAAGCTTTCATATCAAAAGCAAAATCCGCCTGAAAAGAAAAAACGCCGCACTTTTTTGTGCGCAGCATAAGTGCAGCATAAGTGCAGCAAAATCTAAAATGCTGCGCTCCATGCTGCACTTATGCTGCGCACAAAAATATCTGCGAAGGCGGCGTCGATCCTGTCGCAGTGGCGTCGCGGCCCGTCACGCGCTAAGCACGAAGCGCGCCGCCGTGAAGCGCTGTCGCGAGGCGCCGCCGCCGCGTCGCCCGCTCCCTCGCAATCGAACACCGGTAATCGATCAATGACCTCTGAAGCCGCATCCCCCCCGCCCAACTCCTACCGCACCGGCCCGGACGCGGAAGGCCGGTTCGGCATTTTCGGCGGCCGGTTCGTGGCTGAGACCCTGATGCCTCTCGTCCTCGACCTGGAGCGCCACTACGATGCGGCCCGGACCGACGACGCTTTCAGGGCGGAGCTTGATTATTACCTCAAGCACTATGTCGGCCGCCCGTCGCCGCTTTATTTCGCCGAGCGCCTGACCGAGCATTGCCGCGGCGAGGCCGCCGCCGGCAAGGGCGCGAAGATCTATTTCAAGCGCGACGAGCTGAACCACACCGGCGCGCACAAGATCAATAACTGCATCGGCCAGATCCTGCTGGCCCGGCGCATGGGCAAGACCCGCATCATCGCCGAGACCGGCGCCGGCCAGCACGGCGTCGCCACGGCCACGGTGTGCGCGCGCTTCGGCCTGCCTTGCGTCGTTTATATGGGTGAGACCGACGTGGAGCGGCAAAAGCCCAATGTCTTTCGCATGAAGCTTCTCGGCGCGGAGATCGTGCCCGTCACGTCCGGCCGCGGCACCCTGAAAGACGCCATGAACGAGGCCCTGCGCGACTGGGTCACCAATGTCGACGACACCTTCTACATCATCGGCACCGCGGCCGGCCCGCATCCCTATCCCGCGATGGTGCGCGATTTCCAGTCGGTGATCGGCCGCGAGGCGAAACAGCAGATCATGGAGGCGGAGGGGCGCCTGCCGGACGCGATCATGGCCTGCATCGGCGGCGGCTCCAACGCGATCGGTCTTTTCCATCCTTTCCTCGACGATCCGGACGTGGAGATCATCGGCGTCGAAGCCGCCGGCCGCGGCGTCGAAACCGGGTCCCATGCGGCGTCGCTGACCGGCGGGCGGCCCGGCGTCCTGCACGGCAACCGGACCTATCTGTTGCAGGACGCGGACGGGCAGATCCTCGACGCGCACTCGATTTCCGCCGGCCTCGATTATCCCGGCATCGGTCCGGAACACGCCTGGCTGCACGAGACCGGGCGGGTCGCCTATCTCTCCGCGACCGACGACGAAGCCCTGGACGCCTTCCAGCGCTGCGCCCGGCTGGAAGGGATCATTCCGGCGCTGGAGCCGTCCCATGCGCTCGCCCGCGCCGTCGACAAGGCCATGGCGATGGAGCGCGACCAGATTCTCGTGCTCAATATGTGCGGTCGCGGAGACAAGGACATCTTTTCGGTCATGGACGCGCTCGGCGGTTAGGACGCCGCCTCGGCGGCCCGCCCCCCAGTTTCGCCTCTGGTTTCCGTCGGCCCTGTGCGCTATAGGCTCCGCTGCAACGCGAAAAGGAGCGCGCGCCCATGACGGTGGCGGACAAGAACGCTGTTAACAAAGTCGTCCTCGCTTATTCCGGCGGTCTCGACACCTCGGTCATCCTGAAATGGCTTCAGGTGGAGTATGACTGCGAGGTCGTCACCTTCACCGCCGATCTGGGGCAGGGCGAGGAGCTGGAGCCGGCGCGGCGCAAGGCCGAGCGCGCGGGCGTCAAGGACATTTATATCGAGGACCTGCGCGAGGAGTTCGTGCGCGATTTCGTCTTTCCGATGTTTCGCGCCAACGCGGTCTATGAGGGGCTTTATCTTCTCGGCACCTCGATCGCGCGCCCGCTGATCGCCAAGCGCCTGATCGAGATTGCCGGGGAAACCGGCGCCGACGCCATCGCCCACGGCGCCACGGGCAAGGGCAACGACCAGGTGCGCTTCGAGCTGAACGCCTACGCCCTCAATCCGGATATTCGCGTCATCGCGCCGTGGCGCGAATGGGACCTGAATTCGCGCGAAAAGCTGATCGACTGGGCGGAGAAACACCAGATCGAAATCCCCAGGGACAAGCGCGGGGAGGCGCCGTTCTCGGTCGACGCGAACCTTTTGCACACCTCGTCCGAGGGCAAGGTGCTGGAGGATCCGGCCCAGTCGGCGCCGGATTACGTTTACCAGCGCACGGTCAATCCGGAGGACGCCCCGGACGAGGCCGAGGTCATCGAGATCGGCTTTAAGCGCGGCGACGCCGTTTCGATCAATGGCGAGGCCCTGTCGCCGGCGGCGCTGCTGACGCGGCTCAACGAGTACGGCCGCAAGCATGGGATCGGTCGTCTCGATCTTGTGGAGAACCGGTTCGTCGGCATGAAGTCGCGCGGGATCTACGAAACGCCGGGGGGAACCATCCTGCTCGAAGCCCATCGCGGGATCGAGCAGATTACGCTTGACCGCGGCGCGGCGCATCTCAAGGATGAACTCATGCCCCGTTACGCGGAGCTGATCTATAACGGTTTCTGGTTCGCGCCGGAGCGCGAGATGCTCCAGGCGGCCATCGATAAAAGTCAGGAGCATGTGACGGGAACCGTCACGGTCAAGCTCTACAAAGGTCTGGCTTGCGTCATTGGCCGAGCGTCGGCTCAAACATTGTACTCGGAGGCGCATGTCACCTTCGAGGAGGACGCGGTTTACGACCAGAAGGACGCCGAAGGCTTCATCCGCCTGAACGCCTTGCGCCTGAAGCTCCTGGCGCGGCGCAACATGAACCTGAAATAGCCCTTAACGCCTGCGAGTAGTTTATGGACCTGTCGAAAATCGAGATTGGCGTCAATCCGCCCAAGGACGTGAACGTGGTGATCGAGGTGCCGCTCGGCGGCGACCCCATCAAGTATGAAATCGACAAGGCCTCGGGGGCGATGTTCGTCGACCGCTTTCTTTACACCGACATGCGCTATCCTTGTAATTACGGCTTCGTGCCGCGCACCCTCGCCGACGACGGCGACCCGGTGGACGTGATGGTGGTGGGCAACCGGTCGCTGTTTCCCGGCGCGGTCGTCGGCGCCCGGCCGGTCGGCGTCCTGCTGATGGAGGACGAGGCCGGCCTCGACGAAAAGATCCTCGCCGTACCTTCGTCGCGCTTGACGCGCTATTACAACAGGATCGATAGCTACACCGACCTGCCGGAGATCCTGAACGACCGGATCCGCCACTTCTTCGAGCATTACAAGGATCTGGAGCCCGACAAATGGGTCAAGATCGTCGGCTGGAGAGACCGCGACGAGGCCGAGGCGCTGATCCTCAAGGGGATTGATGCGGCAAAAGAGTGACGCTCGCCCGTCCCGCCCAATTTAGACCTTTTTTAAGGACTATCTTCGCGTTAGATTAACCAACGGACAGGCGGCTTCCGGCGGCGCATGCCGGGATTGCCGGGCGCGCGTGCAGTCGCTTCGGCTTTGAATTCGCAGCTTTGAATTCGCGGCTTTCCAAGGGGTGGTTCGAGGGGTAAGGGATGCAGAATTTCAAGATCGAAGCGATCTTCGGCGGCGTTCTGGCGCTGGTCGTTCTCGGCATTGCGGTATACGCCGTCGTCACCACCAGCTTCGGGCCGGCGGTCGGCCAGGGCGGCGGTTACGCCGGCGGGGCCGCGCCGCAGGCGGGGGGCGCGGCGGCGCCGACGCTGACGGCTTCCTCCGGCCAGGACCTCATCTGCGAATGCTATGACGACGCCTTCCTTCTCGCGGGTAAGGCGAACGTGCTCTCCCCGGCGTACCGCACCGGCTTCGAGCAGTGCCGCGCCCGCGCCGGCGTCGATGGCGGTCAGGCCTGGACCGCCGGCTGGAACGCCCGTCTCTCGGCGCGTCCGTATGAGTCGAGTTGCCGTTCCTACAAGCGTCGCAAGGCCTGAAGGCTCCTTGTAAAAATAGTTCCGCTTCGGAAGGCGCCGCCCGCACCCTCGGCGCTGAGAACTGGCCCTGGCGGCGTTCCGGCTCAGGATGACGGCGCCAGCGTCCCCGCTGCGATGCGAAACGGGTTGATCTCCACCGATTTGAACAGGCCGGCCCGCGCGTATGGGTCCGCGTCGGCGAAGGCCAGCGCGGCGGCTTCGTTGTCAGCGCGTATGACCAGCATGCTGCCTTTCGGCTCCCCGGCATCATTCAGTATCGGCCCCGCCAGCAGGACGCTGTCGCCGGCGGCGGCGATGTAATCCAGATGCGCGGGGCGGGTTTCCTTGCGCACCGCCGCGGCGCCGTCCTTGTCATGGCATAAGAGAATGAATTCAGACATTATTTCGCTTCCGATGTGATTGGGCGGGATAGCAGATCCGCGATGATCCCGTCGACGTCGCGCGCGCCCTCGATCAGGGCCGCGACGGCGTCGCAGATCGGGGTCTCGACGCCGGCGGTTCTGGCGAGGCGGATGACCGCGGCGGCGCTGGCCGCGCCTTCGCTGACCGATATGCGCTCGCCGAGAATGTCGTTGAGGGCCCGGCCCTTGCCCAGCTCGACGCCGAGGGACATGTTGCGCGACTGCGGCGAGGAGGCCGTGAGAATGAGATCGCCGAGTCCGGACAGGCCTGCCATGGTCTGCGGCTGCGCGCCCAGGGCTTCGCCGAGGCGCCGGAACTCGGCGAAGCCCCTGGTGATCAGCGCCGCCCGCGCGCTTTCGCCCAGCCCCTTGCCGTCGACCACGCCGGCGGCGACGGCGAGCACGTTTTTCACCGCGCCGCCCAGCTCGGCCCCGGTCAGGTCCTCCGACAGGTATGGCCGGAAAGTAGGCCCGCCGAGGGTGGCGGCCCAGCGCTCGCCCAGGGCCGCGTGTGCGCAGGCGAGCGTGACCGCGGTGGGCATGCCCGCGGCGACGTCCCGGGCGAAGCTCGGACCGGACAGAACCGCCGGCCTTGCATGCGGCCATACCTCGGCCAGCACCTCGGTCATGAGCAGGCCGGTCTCGCGTTCAACGCCTTTCGAGCAGAGCGCAACCGGCGCGTTTTCGGCGGCGATGATTTTCAGCTCGGCGAACATCGGCCGGGCGAACTGCGCCGGCACGACAAAGAGTATGGCCTCGCAAGCGGCGGCCATACCCAGGTCGTGTGTGGCGCCAATCCCTTGAGGAAGCTTGATTCCCGGGAGGAAGGCCGGATTTTCGCCGGTCTCCCGGATCGCCGTCGCCACCTCTTCCTCGCGCGCCCACAGGGTCGTATCGACGCCGCCGCGCGCGCACAGGGCGGCCAGCGCCGTGCCCCAGGCGCCCGCTCCGATGACGGCGACGGAAGTAAAACCTTGCGGAGTGACCATGGTGTTCTTGCTGAATGAGGATTGAACGTTTTATATAATGCTCAGGAAACCTACCGGTTCATGATGCCGACAGAAACCCTAGACGAAACGGCCAGGCAGATTCTGGACGCCGCGAGCCGACGATTTCTGCATTACGGCTACGGGAAGACGACCATGTCGGAGATCGCCAAGGACTGCAATATGTCCACCGGCAATCTCTACCGCTATTTCCCGTCGAAACTGGATATCGCGGAGATGTTCGTTCACACCCTGCGGCGCGAACAGGTGGGAAAACTGAGAGCGGTGCTGGAGCGTCCGGACACGCTGCCGCGAGACAAGCTGCGCGATTTCTTCCTGTTGAAATTCAGGATCGCCTATGAGCGGTTCCACGACAAGCCGAAGGCGTATGAGCTGTCAAGCGAGTTGATGGCGGCGCGCCCGAAGATCGCCCTTGAGTGGGAGGGCGCGGAAGGCCGGGTTCTGGCGGAAATCCTCTTGGAGGGCGACGCTCAAGGGGCCTTCGCGGTCGGTGACGCCCGGCGGACGGCGAAAATTCTTCTCGACGCCGCTTATCGCTTCACCAGTCCCGCTGTTTTTCACGAAGGGGACTTCGACGACCTGGCCGAGGAGTTGAACGGCGTTGTCGATCTTGTGCTGGACGGTTTCAGTTGGCGCGCCTTGCAGCGCGGCGCGCCGAAATCCGGTGCGCCTCTTTAGCGCCGAAGGGCGTTTTCAGACGGACCGGCGGCGCGTCGGGCCTATGCCTTTCGCCTCTGGGTATTCAAACAGGATGCAAGTTTGCGAAGGCTGAGGCCGCTGCGTTTCGCCGATAACGCCATGAATAACGCCATATAGAAATGCCGACGTCTTCAGCGAGCGTTCGCAATTTCTTTTTACTTCATTGAAAAGATTGAAACTTTACGCAGGCTGAGAGAGCTAATTGATGAACGATAAAAAATGAATATTAACGAAAATATTCATTGACAGTACTTCAGTGGCCGCCTATATCCGGCTGGCGTGTCGAGACGGTTCTGAGTTCGGAATTCGGCTCGCGCGCTAAAGACAAAAAAATCGATCAGAGTGAGATAGAAATGACGCCGTTGAAAAACATCGCTGTGCAGGCGGCCGCGACCCTCGCCCTTTCGGGCGTTCTGGGCTTCGCGCTCTACCGCTTCGCAGACTACGCCATGCAGGGCGTGGTCCTTTAACCGAACCGAGACCCCACATCGCTAAGGCTTGTGTCCTTGCTCCCCCGGTAAGGACAATCCTCCCTCGGACCTTACGCGATGCCCCGACGCGGAAGCGCCACCCTCGCTTCCGCGTCATTTTTTAATTATAGTAGTATGTGTTACCATTACACATACAAAATTTGAGGGCTCATGGCGCAACCATCGACGCGATTTTCGCTCAGCGTTCATATTCTGACCGTGCTCGCGCAGCATCGGGGCGAAACGCTCAGTTCGACGCAGATCGCGCAGTGCGTGGGGACAAATCCGGCTTTTGTTCGCCGCATCCTTGCCGACCTCGCTCGAGCCGGTCTCACGCGGGGCCGTTTGGGGAAGGGCGGCGGCGCGAGCCTCGCCAGGGGGCCGAAGCGTATCAGCCTTCTTGACATTTATCGCGCGGTTGAATGCGCGGCGATCGTTTCGATAAGGAAAACAGAGAGCAGCGGAAAGCCCCTTGACGGCGCGGCGTTGGCGGCGCGCGTGGAGCCGGTTTTGCGCGGCGCGGTCGCCGAGGCTGAAGCGGCGTTCTTCGCCGCCCTTAACGACGTATCATTAAGACAGGTCGTGAAAGCGGCGGCGTAAGATCGGCGCGCAGGGATCTGCTTGCTGTACAGGTCGGGTATGACCGATCCTTCGCGATCTTTCTGGCGCGTCCTGTCCGATGCTCTATATCTGACGCAATAAAGAATTCAGGCTTTCGGGCCTTTGCGCCCGCCGCCGATTTCCCGGCCCGCCGGGGGCGGGGCCAGCGGCCATCGCGCGCGCGGCGCCAGCGCCATGGCGGCGTCATGCGGCGGGGCCAGCCCGGCGGCGAGACGCTCAGCCCCCGCCCAGGCGATCATCGCGCCATTGTCGGTGCAGTATTTCGGCGGAGGAACGACCATTGCCCAGCCTCGCCGACGGCACAGCTCATCCAGCATCGACTTGACGGCGCAATTGGCGGCGACGCCGCCGGCGACCACCAGCCGTCTCGGCGCGGCTTCCTCCTGTTTGTCTTGCGCGCGGGCGTCCTCGACCATGGTCATGGCCTTTTCCGTGCGCATGGCGAGATGGCGCGCGGCGGCGAACTGGAACGAGGCGGCGAGGTCGGCGATGTCCTGACCGGTCGGCGCGCCAAGGCCGGCGGCGGCGTCGCGCACCGCGGTCTTCAGCCCGGAGAAGGAAAAATCGCACCCTTCGCGCTTGTCCAGGGGTTTGGGAAAGGCGAACCGGTCGCGCCGCCCGCCGACCGCGGCGGCTTCAACGCGCGGACCCCCCGGCTGGCCTAGGCCGAGCAGCTTCGCCGTCTTGTCGAAGGACTCGCCCGCGGCGTCGTCAATGGTCGAGCCCAGCCGGCGATACGCGCCGACCCCGTCAACGCTGATAAGCTGGGTATGGCCGCCGGAAATCAGCAGAAGGAGGTAGGGAAACGGCGCCGCTTCGGTCATCCGCGCGGAAAGGGCGTGACCTTCCAGATGGTTGACCGGGACCAGCCTTTTGCTGTGAGCGAGAGCGATCGCCTTGGCCGTGGTCAGCCCGACCATCACGCCGCCGACAAGACCCGGCCCCGCCGTCGCCGCGACCGCGTCGAGGTCTCCGAAGGCGACGCCTGAATCTGCAATCGTATCGATAACAGTTCGATCAAGCCGCTCCACATGGCTGCGCGCCGCGATTTCGGGGACCACGCCCCCGTAAGCGGCATGATCCTCATGCTGCGCCCAGACCCTGTTCGCCAGAATGTCGCAGCCTCCGTCCGCGCGGCGGCGCACCACGGCCGCCGCCGTATCGTCGCAGCTTGTCTCCACGCCCAGCACGAACATGTCCCGGAGGGCGCCGTGTCGCGTCTCGCCCGAAACGCCGCCGGCGGAAAGAAGATGGGCGCTCAACGGCTTGCCTAATCCTTTGAAACTCTGATACTCGCTTGAAGACCGAAGCGGCGGCCAAGGCAAGCCATAAATCCCGGCCGCTGACGTTGCGTCCCGGTCGCCGCCTCCAGCCCCATATAGTTGCGCAAGCGAAACAAGTGAACGACCAGAACAATTTTGCCATAGCAAGCCGACAATCGCCGCTGGCCCAGGTGCAGGCGCGCCATGTGCGCGGCCTGATCGCGGCCGCGCTGGGCCTGGAGCCCGCCGCCGCCGAGAAGCGCATGCCCATCCAGACCTTTGTGTCCGCCGGCGATCGCAATCTTTCCGGTCCGCTGGCCGAGATCGGCGGCAAGGGCCTGTTCACCAAGGAAGTGGAGGACGCGCTCCTGTCCGGCGCGGCCCGCTTCGCCGTGCATTCGATGAAGGACATGCCGGCGGCGCATCCGCCCGGGCTCGTCACCGCGGCGATCCCGCCGCGCGAGGATCCGCGCGACTGTTTTCTGAGCCCCAGGGCGGACAGTCCGTGGGACCTGCCGCAAGGGGCCCGCATCGGCGCGGCCTCGGTCCGGCGGATCGCGCAGATCCTCAGCCGCCGGCCGGACCTCGATACCGTCGTCCTGCGCGGCAATGTGGCGACGCGCCTCAACAAGCTCGCCGCCGGCGACGCCGACGCGACCTTTCTCGCCCTGGCCGGCTTGCGGCGGCTCGGGCTGGAAGACCGGGCGACGCGGGTTCTCGATCCGCTGGAGGACATGCTGCCCGCCGTGGGGCAGGGCGCCCTGTGCATTCAGGCGCGCGAAGACGACGCGGAGGCGCTTGCCCTGGCCAGGAAAATCGCCTGCCCCGAGACGACGATCTGCCTTGAGGCGGAGCGCGCCTTTCTCGCCGGGCTCGACGGGTCTTGCCGCACGCCCATCGCCGGCCTCGCCCGGGTCGAGGCGGGCGTGGTGACGTTCCGCGGCGAGTTGTTGTCCCTCGACGGGCGGCGGCGGTTCGCTGCGAGCCGGGAATTCGCTTACGACCCCGAAGGCGCGGCCCATGCGGCGTTCGTCGGCGCCGAGGCGGCGCGCGAAATTCGCGACGTCGCCGGCGAAGCGTTTTTCGAAGAGTTGTCCCTGTGACCTCAGCGCCCGCCCGGGTGATTGTCACCCGGCCCGAACCGGACGCCGGGGCGTTCGCCGATTTGTGCGCGGCGAACGGTTTCAATCCTGTCCGCGCGCCGTTGATGACGCTTGATGTCTTCCGGCGCGCGCCGGATCTTGACGGGGCCGGCGCGCTCGCCTTCACCTCCGCCAACGGCGCGCGCGCCTTCGCCGCGAACAGCAATATCCGTACACTAATCGTTTTCGCCGTCGGCGGGGCGACCGCAGAGGCGGCCCGGGCGGCGGGGTTCGGCGACATTCGCGCGGCGGGCGGGGATGTGGACGACCTCGCGCGGGTGATCGCCGGGGCGCGCGGCGAGCTTGAGGGCGCGGTCGTGCATGTGGCGGGAAGCGACCGCGCGGGCGACCTTGTCGCCGCGCTCGGCGCAGCGGGCGTCGCCGCGCGGCGGGAGGTTCTCTACGCCGCGCGGGCGGTCGACGCGTTGCCGCCGGCGGCGCGGGATGCGCTCCGGACGGCGGGGTCCGTGCTGTGGGCGGCGTTGTTCTCCCCGCGAACGGCGAGGCTGTTCGTGAGGTTGGCGCGGGAGGCCGGCCTGGCGGCGCGGCTGGCCGGGACGCGCGCCGCCTGCCTCAGCGATGCGGTGGCCGACGCGGCCCGCGAACAGGGAGCGCGCTGGGGCTCGCTGGAGGTCGCCGCCGACCGCACTATGGAGAGCATGATCGACCTGATGCGTTCCTAGGGCCAGTTGCGTTCACCGCGTTCACAATTGACGCCGGACTTTTACATGGAGCAATTGCGAGCCGCAAAACCGGCGGCCCGCTTTCGCCGCGACACGCGTTCGCCGCCGCATGCGCCGGCGCGGTTGAGCAAGGATGGGGCGCGGTTTATCGTATGCATGTTGAAATGACGGCCATTTACGTCCAGCCGTCAACGGCCGGAGAGTGACGGCCTGACACGGCCTGATAATGTAGAACGAGGCGCGAGCGCGTTCAGGGAGATCTTTCGCGTGACCGACGAGCGACAAGACAAGCAAGGCCCGGAGAACGACGGCGCGGACCCCTCGTCCGCATCCCGCGACAAGGGCGCCATACCCGAGGTCGAGGCGGAAATTGTCGAGGAGGAACGCGCCGCGCCGGACGCGGCCTTGCTGAAGGAGACGGTTGATCCTGACGGCGAGGACGAGGCGGCGCAAGCTGACATGTCGGTGGACGAGGACGATGTGTCCGGCGACGCCGCGTCCGATGCGAAACGGGCGAAGCCGCGCATGTCCGGCGTGACGATCTTCGCCGTTTTCGCCGCGGGCGCGTTGGCGGTCTTCGCATACTGGCTGTGGCAGGGGCGCGAAAGCGGCGGCGCGGCGGCGGCCGTGGCGAGCCGGTTCCAGGCTGTCGCCCCGGCGCAGGACAATGCGCACGACGATGGCGTTTTCTCAACTCAAGAACCGACCGCGGCGGCGGCAGCGGCGGATGACGATGATCTGACGCTGGCCCCAGAGCAGAAGAGTCCAGAGCAGAAGGGTCCAGAGCAGCAGATCCCGGCTCAGGCCCCAACGCGCGACCGCGCAGGCGATCCGCAACCGGACGGGTTGTCCAGCGCCTCCGAAATTGCGGCGACAGCGGCGCCCGACGATGAGAGCGAGGCCGGCCTCGCGGACGGCGCCGGCGCCGGTGATGTCGCCGGGACGGCTTCCGGAGATCTCGTCCCTGAAAGTCTTGCCGCTGAAGCTTCGACTGCTGAAAACCCCGCTTCCGAAAATCCTGCCTTTGACGGCGCCGGTTCTGAAGAGGCTGATCCGCAAGATCTTGCTGCGGAGGAAAATCGCGCCGAGCTGAAAGCGGCGCAGGCTGATTTCGACGCCGAACTGGACGCGGTCAAGGAAGGGTTCGCCCGCCGGATTGAACAGCTTACGGCCGATCTCGTCGCCGAGCGGGAGCGCAGCGCGGCCCTGCAGGCGGAAATGACGGCCATGCGCGCTTCCTATGAGGAAACGCTGCGCGCGCGCGAGGCTTCGGCCGAGGCGGCGCTTGCTTCGGTCCGCGCCGACCTCGACGCCGCGCGGCGCGCCCTCGACATGCCGCCCGAGGCGGCGGGGGAGGCGTCGGCGGCGCTGGCCCGTCTCGCCGCCGCGGTGGAGGCCGGCCGGTCGTTCGAACCGGAGCTGGCGGCCGTCGCGGCGATCGTGGCCAACGAGGCGGCGTTGCAGCCCCTGCGCGCGCGCGCCGAGGCGGGCGCGCCGACCCGGCGCGAGTTGAAACGGCGCTTCGCCGACGCCGCGCGCAAGGCGCTCGCCGCCGCCGACCAGGCCGCGGCGGACGGCATGGTCGACAGCCTGGAGGCGCGCATGAAAAGCCTCGTCAGCATACGGCCCGCCGAGCCGCAGCCGGGCGACAGCCCCGGCGCGGTGATGTCGCGGATCGAGGATGCGGTGCGGCGCGACGCTTTCGCCCTGGCGCTGGCGCTGCTCTCGGAGTTGCCCGCGCCCGCCCGGGCCGAACTGGAGGACTGGGCCGCGCTTGTGCGCGCCCATGAAGAGGCGAGAGCGGCGCTCGTCGCGCTGAACGGCGCCGTCCTGGCGCAGGCCGCGAGATAGCGAGCGTTTATGATCCGTATCCTCATTTTTCTGCTGTTCATCGTCTTCTTCGCGGGGACGATCACCATTCTTGCGAGCCTTGACAGCCGCATCACCGGCGAGGCTTTCGGCTATCGCTTCGACGGGCCTTCGGGGCTGATCCTCGGCGGGCTCGCTTTCCTGTTTCTCGCGGTGATCTACGTCACCCATGCGGTGAAGAACATTCTCGCCATTCCCGGAAAGCTGAAGGCCCGGGAAAAAGAGGCGCGGCGTTCGCGCGGCGTTGCGGCGCTCACCCGTGGGCTCGAAGCTGTGGCCGCGGGCGACGCGGCGGACGCCTCGCATCACGCCAGGGTCGCCCGCCGCCATCTTGACGACATGGCGCTGACGCGTCTGCTGAGCGCGCAGGCGGCGCAACTGAGCGGCGACGCGGTCGCCGCCGAAAGCAGCTTTTCCGCCATGCTGGAAGCGCCGGAGACGGAGTTTCTCGGGCTGAAAGGGCTTTATCTCCAGGCGATGAAGGCTGGCGAGCGCGAGCGGGCGATGCAATACGCCGAACGCGCCTATCGCTTGCGGCCGAACGCGCAATGGGCGTTCGAATCCGTGTTCGAACTCGGGCTTCAGCGCGGCGCCTGGCGCGAGACGCGAGAGGCGCTGATGCAGGCGCGGCGCAACAATGTGGTCCCGGCGGACAAGGCCGACCGCGCCGCGGCGGCGCTGTTGACGGCGGACGCGTATGCGGCGGCGCTGACGAACGAGCCCAAGCTCGCGCTGACCGAAGCGGAGGCGGCGCTGAAACGGGCGCCCGGATTCTCGCCCGCCGCCGCCCTCGCCGCGCGTTTGCACGCCGCCAACAACAAGACCGCCAAGGCGGCGAAGATCATTGAGGCGGCTTTCGCGGCCGACCCTCATCCCGCGCTGGTCAAGGCGTATAACAATCTTTATGCTGATGAAGATGCGGCAAGCCGCGCCGATCTCCTGCGCAAGCTGGCGGCGAAAAACCCCGCGTCTTACGAAGCCGCATTGTTGCGCGCGCGCGCGCATCTTCTCGAAGGCGGCTGGCGTGAAGCGGCCGAGGCGCTTGAAGCGGCGCTCACCGACGCGCCGGGGCCGGCGGCGTTTTCCCTGATGGCCGAGGCGGCGGCCGGGCTTCACGGCTCCGACGCTGCCCGGCCCTGGCTGGAGCGGGCCGCCGGTGCGCCGCGCGACCCGCGTCCGGGCGCGGACGGCGAGTTCCACTTCACCCGTGACGGCTGGGCCCTGATGGTCCGCGAGTATATGGAGCATGCGCGTCTCGCTCCGCCGCCGCTGGAGGAAACCGGCCAGGGCGCCATGTCCGTGGACGAAGTGCATATTCTTCTGGCTCCGCCGGTGAAAAGGATCACCGACAAAGCCGCCGGGACAACCGGCCTCGCGGCGGACGGGCGGGCGGCGGAGGATCAGGCCGGTCAGCATAAGGAAGACAAACCGAAAGCGGAAGAAAGCGGTGCGGGCGCCCCCGCGCCCGACAGATCGGGCCGGGCGTCTGGCGACGCGCCGGCGGATGCGCCGGTCGATGCCCAGGTGGATGCGTTGTCGTCCCCCGGCGCGGAAGACGGCAGGGAGGGCCGGGACGCCGCCGCCGCGGCGGCGGCGGCTTCCGGCGCACAAGGCGCGTCAAGCGCTCCCGATACGGAAGAACAAAAGGCGCCGCCTGCGTCGGTGACGAAGGAAACGGCCGTCCGGGGCGATGCGGCCGGGCGGGCGGGTCTTGAGGAAACCGCGGCCGCCCCGGCGGAACCGGCGGCGGCCGCGAAAGCTGACGACGATCCGAAAGGACAAGCCCCGGCGGCGTCCGATGCGCCCTCGTCCGATCCGGCTCCCACTGAAAACGCCCCCTCTAAGGGCGTCTCCCCGGACCGCGTTCATGCGGATGGTGCGCCGGCGAACGATCCATCAAGGAATGACCCGTCAGATGACTCATCAAAAGACGGCGCGGCGACGAAGGATGCGCCGGGCGGCGATGAGCCGTTAACGGATGAGGAAAGGCTTGCCCGCGCCGCGGCGGCGGCCGGAAAAACCCCGTAAAGTCCCATTGACGCGCGTTACTCGGCAGCGTCTTTCATGGGCGCCTCGCCGCCGGCCGGACCGCTCCCGGCGGCGCCGTTTTTTTTCGGGCCGGCGTTGCTTGGGCTGTCCCTGTGCGGGTCTTGCGCCTCTGCGGCCGCGCTGTCGTCATCGCCGAGCGGCGTCGCTTTCGCGGTCATGGCGGCGAGCCCTTCCCCGGCAAGCCTGTTCACCGATACGAAGTCGATCTTGCCGGCGCCGAGCACGGGCACGGCTTCCACTTCGATGATCTTTTTCGGCACGGCGATTTCCGGCACGCCGTGGGATTGCGCCCAGGCCAGCAGCAATCCGCGATTGGCGTCCCGTTTGTCCGTCACCAGAACGATTTGCTCGCCCTTGCGTTTGTCGGGCAGGATCGCCGCCGCGTGCATGTTGTCCGGCCAGATGGCCGAAGCGCAGTTCTCGACCACGGCGAGGGAGACCATCTCCCCGCCGATCTTGGCGAAGCGTTTCAGCCGCCCGCGGATTGACACATACCCTTCGTCGTCGATCGCGACGATGTCGCCGGTGTCGTGCCAGCCGCCCCTGAGCGGCGTGATGACGCCCGGCTGGTCCGGGGAAAGATACCCTTTCATGATATTGAGGCCGCGCACATGCAGCCGCCCCGCCCCTTCCAGGCCGTCCACCGGCTCCAGGCGCGCCTCGATCCCCGGCAGCATCCTGCCGACCGTGCCCGCGCGGACGTCGCCCGGCTGATTGACGGCGAGCACCGGCGAGCCTTCGGTGACGCCGTAGCCTTCGATCACCTCGAACCCGAAACGCTTTTCCGCCGCCTGGCGGGTTTCGTCGCGCACCCGCTCTGCGCCGCAGACGGCAATGCGTAAGGACGACATGCCGCCATCGTCGCTCGCGCGCATATATTGCGACAGGAACGTATCGGTCGCCAGGAGCAGGGTCGAACCGGTTTCGAAGATCCGCTTGGGGATGATCTTGGTTTGCAGGGGCGAGGGATGCAGGACGACCGGGTATCCGTTGAGGATCGGCCACAGGGTTCCCGCCGTCAGGCCGTAACAGTGGAACACCGGGAGCGGATTGAAAAACCGCTCCGACGGTTCAAGCTTCACATGGGCGGACACCTGTTCCACGTTCGCCATGATGTTTCGATGGGACAGGGCGACGCCCTTGGGCGCCCCCTCCGTACCCGATGTAAACAGGATGACGCCGGTTTCCTCCGGGTCCGGCGTCGCGGCGAGCAGCCCCGGCAGGAACGGGCCGGCGATCGCCAGGGCCTTGTCGCGCGGCGTCAGCGTCTCGCGCACGTCTTCGAGGAGGATGATCTCGACGGCGCCGGACAATTCCCCGACGAGGGTTTCGAGATTGGCGATGTCGATGAACTTTTTCGCCGTCACGATGCGGGTGACTTGCGCCGCCCGGCACGCGGCGAGGAGGTTTTTCGAGCCCGCGGTGAAGTTCAGCATCGCCGGCGCGCGCCCCCGCGACAACAGCGCCAGAAGGGAAATCACCGCGCCCGCGCCGGTCGGCAGCATGATCCCCACATGCTCGCCCTTCGCCGTGCGGCGGGCCAGCGCGCTCCCCAGCGCGAACGCCGCGCGCGTGATGTCCGCGAAGCGGAAATCCTTGCCGTCGCCGTCGGTGAGGGCGACGGCGCCAGCGCCGCTTTTGCGCGCGCGCTCAAGATAGGCCTGAAAAATCGAGCGTTTCGAGCGCCGCTCCACGCGCTTTGCCAGATCGCCCATGGCGAGGTTTCCGATCCCTGTCTGACGACGTTCGAATTGGCGACGTCGCTTTTGCGCCATTGTAGAAGTCCCGGCGCTTGCCGTCAGTCATACCGGATCGATCGGATTTTGTAAAAAATATCCCCTCGCGGGCGGGCGCTTACGGCGCCGCCGATGCGCGCGCCGCCTCGATCCCCGCCTCGATTTCCGCCGCGATCGCGGCCGCGCGCGCGCCGGGGTCCGGCGCGGCGACGATCGGCCTGCCGACGACGAGATAGTCCGCGCCGGCCTTCACCGCCTCGCCGGGGGTGACGACGCGCTTCTGATCGTCCGCGCCCGCGCCGGCCGGGCGCACGCCCGGCGTGACGACGGCGAGGGCGTCGCCGAACCGCGCCTTGACGGCGCGCGCTTCGCGGGCCGAGGCGACGACCCCGTCGACCCCCGCCTCGGCGGCGAATTCCGCGCGTTTCAGCACCAGGTCCTCAAGCGCCATGTCGATCCCCATGCGGGCGAGGCTCGCCTGATCGAGACTCGTCAGCACGGTCACGGCAAGGATCTTCAGCCGCGGATCGTCGCCGCGCCCGGCCACGGCGCCGTTCAGCACGTCCGGTTCGGCGTGCACGGTGAGGAAGTCCCCGCCAAGTTGCGCCACGCTCGCCACGCCGCGCTCGACCGTCGCGCCGATATCGTGGAACTTGAAGTCGAGAAACACCTTCTTGCCGGCCTCGCCGAGGCGCGCCGCAAGCTGAAGGCCGCCGACAGGCATCAGCTGATAGCCGATCTTGTAGAACGCGCCGGCGTCGCCGATGGCGCCGACGGCGGCCTCCGCCGCATCGACGGACGGCAGGTCGAGGGCGATGATGAGACGATCGTTGCGGGTCATGCGCGGGCTTTCCTTGCGGTCTTGGCGGCGGTGGCTTTCGCGATTTTCGGCGCCGCCGCTTTTTTTCTCGGCGTTTCAGTCTTTTTCTTTGCTGTTGTCTTTTTTGCCGCCGTCTTCTTCGCTGCTGTCTTTTTCGCCGGCGATGCGCGTCGCAGCTTTGGCGCGCCGGCGAGGACGCGTTTCGGCTTCGCGGCCTTGTCGTTTTCCTCTTTGAAGACCTTGTCCTTGTAAAGACAGAGATCGGTCAGGCAGCAGGCCGAACAGTCCGGCGTCCGCGCCTTGCAGACATAGCGCCCGTGCAGGATCAGCCAGTGGTGGGCGTACTGAAGAAATTCCGCCGGAACGGCTTTTTCCAGCGCCAGCTCGACCTGGAGCGGGTTTTTGCCGGGGGCGAGGCCGGTTCGGTTCGAGACCCGGAAAATATGGGTGTCGACCGCGATGGTCGGCGCGCCGAAGGCGACGTTCATGACCACGTTCGCGGTCTTGCGTCCGACGCCGGGCAGCTTTTCGAGCGCGTCGCGGTCCCGCGGCACCTGCCCGTCATGCTCGTCGAGCAGCATCTGCGACAGCGCGATCACGTTCTTCGCCTTGTTGCGCCACAGGCCGATGGTCTTGATGTAATCGCCCAGCGCCGCCTCGCCCAGCGCGACCATCTTTTCGGGCGTGTCGGCGACGGGGAAGAGCTTTTTCGTCGCCTTGTTGACGCCTTCGTCCGTCGCCTGCGCGGATAGGGCGACCGCCACGAGGAGGGTGTAAGGGTCGGTATAGGAAAGCTCGGTTTCCGGCGCCGGGGTCTTTTCGCGCAGGCGCTGGAAAAGAATGCGCGCCTTGTCGCGCGTCATTTTTCGGGGCATGGGGCGGGTCCTGTCGGCGTTGCCTGTTGCTGAACCGTGTTGGCCGGCGACCTTACAGAAAGCCCGGGCCGGGTAAAGCCGCAGCGGCCGGGGAGCCAACGGGTTCCGCGGCGCGCCGGCGGTCGCCCGGCTGCGACGCTGTCGCACGGCTTGCGGGATTTGCCGCCTTTCCCCCGCGCCGGTAAGATCGCGCGATGGGCCGTGCACAACACATCGAAACCATGCCGCCGGCGGCGAAAGGCCGGGCGTCGGACGCGTCCGGCCTCGACGATGTGTCCGGGCCCAGCCTGTTCGACGCGGTGCTCTATCCCAACCGGTCGCTGCGCAGCGGCGGGTTCGCCGTGGTGATGGGCATCGTCATCGCGGTCAACCTGCTGCTCGGCGGGTATTTTTTTTCCATCGGCGCATGGCCGGTGCTCGGTTTCTGCGGCCTCGACATTGTTATCGTCTGGCTCGCCTTCAAGCTCAATTACCGCCAGGGGCGGCTGCGCGAGCGGGTGCGCGTGACGAAGGAGGAGATGCTGGTGGCGCGGGTCCTGCCCTCTGGCCACGAGACGCGGTGGCGGCTCCAGCCCTACTGGACCCGCGTCGCGATCGACCGGCCCGTCGGCCATGAGAGCCAGGTCCGCGTCACGAGCAAGGGCAAGACCCTGATCCTCGGCGCGTTCCTGTCGCCCGAAGAGCGCGCCCGGTTCGCCGAAGCGCTCTCCGGCGCCTTGGGCCGCGCGCGCGGTTGAGGTAAACACCTCCACGCAAGCTCGCATACCGTAACCGACAGGCTCGTTATCAATGCTGTGGTTTTTTCTCATCGCCTTCGCCGCGCTTGCCCTTGCGGGCGGGATTTACTGGCGCTGGCGGCGCATGATCGACGCGGAAAACGCCGAGGGCGCGGCGATCGAGTGGGCGCGCTTCCAGGCGCGCGAGCCGGAATTCGTCGAGGGCCTGTCGCAAGAGGAATTCCAGAAAATTTACGCCCGCGTGCATACGCCGCGCTTTCCCGGCTACGCCCTCGCCGCGTTCGCCGCGTTCCTCGTCTCCCTGCCGGCGACGTTCGCGCTGCTGGCGGCGGTCCTGTTGGGCGCTGAAGCGGCGGGCATGACGCCGGAGCCGGTCGAGGTGGCCGACCGGCTGTTCCTGGAGGACGGCGAAATGCGGTTCTTTTCCGACGCTCCGCCGGAAGCGGCCCTTTACTACGCGGAGGACATCGCCGGGTTTTACTATTTCTTTGGGGTGCTGATTGTCTGGCTCGTGATCGTCGCGGCGTTCATGCGCCGGTTTCATGCGCGCCGGCCCGGTTATCTGCGCGACGAGATTATCCGGGCGCGCGAATAGCCCCGCGCCCGTTTCAGCAAAGGAGACCCAGATGCAATATCTGCACACGATGGTTCGCGTTCGCGATCTCGACGCGTCGCTGGATTTTTACTGCAACAAGCTCGGCTTGACGGAAGTGAATCGCTACGACAACGAGGGCGGCCGGTTCACGCTGGTTTTCCTCGCTGCGCCGGAAGACCTGGAGCGCGCCAGGCAGGACAAGGCGCCGCTGGTCGAACTGACCTATAATTGGGACCCGGAGGAGTATGACGGCGGGCGCAATTTCGGCCACCTCGCCTACCGGGTCGACGACATCTACGCCGTTTGCCGGCGGCTCATGGATGGCGGCGTCGTCATCAACCGTCCCCCGCGCGACGGCCACATGGCTTTCGTCCGCTCGCCGGACGGCATTTCGATCGAGCTTCTGCAAAAAGGCGAGGCGCTGGCGCCCGCCGCGCCCTGGGCCGACATGCCCAACACCGGAACCTGGTAGGACCCGCGCGGGCCGAACGCGCCGCGGCGGCGCGCCAGGCGCGCGCCGGGCGCGCACCGGGCGCGCAACGGCCTTTATTGCTTCCTTAACGCCGCGAGACCATATAGGACAGCGTTTCCGCGCCCCCGCGCGCCGGAAACGCCGGCCGGGAAACGGCCTCCCGCGCCGGGCCCGCAACGCCCTGACGTCGGCCCCGCCGTCTGCAATCCCTCTCGGAAAGGCGCCTGAATGCCGGAGATATCGGTTTCCCTGCAAAACGTGACCAAACGCTACGGCGCCTTCACGGCGGTCGACGATCTCAGCTTCGAGGTGTCGGAAGGAGAGATTTACGGATTTCTGGGGCCGAACGGCGCCGGCAAGACGACGACGCTGCGGATGATGCTCGACATCATCCAGCCGACTTCGGGCTCGGTCGCCATTCTCGGCTCCTCCTCGGCGATCTCCGTGCGCCGGCGCATCGGCTACCTGCCGGAGGAGCGCGGGCTTTACCGCAAGATGAAGGCGGCGGACTCGATCGCCTATTTCGCGCGCCTGCGCGGGCTTTCCGGCGCGGCGGCGAAGGCGCGCGCGCACGAGCTGCTGGCGCGGTTCGGACTTGAGAAGTTCGCCCGCTCCAAGAACGAGGCCCTGTCCAAGGGCATGGCGCAGAAAGTCCAGCTTCTCGCCACCATCGCCCACGAGCCGGAACTCCTGATCCTCGACGAGCCTTTTTCCGGCCTCGACCCGATCAACCAGCAGACCCTGGAGGCGCTGATCCGCGACCAGCGCGCGGCCGGGCGCACGATCATTTTCTCCACCCATGTCATGCAGCACGCCGAGCGGCTGTGCGACCGCTTCCTGATCCTTGCGAAGGGTAAAAAGCGCTTCGAGGGCACCCTGGCCGAGGCGCGCGCGTCCTTCGCCCAGCGCCTGCACGTGCGCAGCGCCGCGCCCATGTCCGTGATCGCCGACCTGCCCGGGGTCGCCTCGGCGCGGGTGGAGGAGACCCAGAGCGACGGGCGCGAGACGGTGTACGAGATCGCCCTCGCCGACGGGGTCGATCTCCAGACCTTCCTGAAAACCCTGATCGACGCCGGCGTTCCGGTGACCCGGTTCGAACAGGCGGGCGTTTCCCTGCACGACATTTTCGTCGCCCTGGCCGGCGACGCCGGCGAGGACGCGGACAGTGATAACCCGGATGGCGGGGACGCGCGCCGGGGCGCTTCTCCGCCTGCGCGCGACGCGGTGATGGAGGCTGCGGAATGAGACAGGCGCTGCTCATCGCATGGCGCGAATACAAGCAATACGTTCTTTCGCGCGGGTTCCTCCTGTTCCTGGTGATGTTTCCCATCGGCCTTCTGGCGGGCTTCGGCGCCCTCGGCCTCGCCGAGCGCAACAAGCCGACGCGCGCCTTCGTCGTCTACGACCAGACCGGACAGTATACGGACGACATCGACCGCGAGATCGAACGCCGCGGGCTCATGAGCGCGCTGTCCGCATGGGACGTTTACCTCGCGATGAACCTGCGGCAGGACGCGCTCGCCGACGGGGCGCTGGCCGAGCCTTTCGCCCCGGCCTTCGCCACCGACGCGCGGCTGCGCGCGTTCCGCGAGGCCGGCGGGTTCGACGCCGCGCGCCGGGCCGCCGCGCCCTATCTCAAGCCGGGCGCGTCCGCCTTTGAGATGCCGCGCCCGGCGTTCCGCCGTCTCGCCCTGCCGCCTGAGGCGGCTTCGGCCGCGACCCTTGAGGAGGCGGAAGCGGCGCTGCGGCCCTATCTCCTGGAGGAGCGTTTCGCCGCGAGGCCGGGCGGCGAGGCGGAACGGATCTTCGCGGCGATCCTGATCCCGGCCGATTTCGGCGCCGGGGCGCAGGGCGCGCCCGCCCAGTACTGGAGCCGCAACCTCACCGACACGGCGCTGGAGCTGGTGATCGACGCGGCGCTCGACGCGGCGCTGCGCCGCGACCGGATCGCCGCTTTCGGTCTCAGCGCCGACGCCATCGACGGGATCGCCGCGCTGGAGGCGCCGCTCGACGCCTATCGTCCGGACCGCGCCGCGGAAGACGCCCAGCTCAGCATGCGCGACCGGATCGAGACGGCGTTGCCGGCGGCGCTGACCTATATGCTGCTGGTGATCATTTTCGGCGTCGGCAATCTGCTCCTGACCAATACGATCGAGGAGCGTTCGAACAAGATCGTCGAGATCCTGCTGTCCTCGGTGACCGCCAACCAGCTGATGATGGGCAAGCTGATCGGCATCGCCGCGGTCGGCCTGACCATGCCGACGATTTTCCTGGTCGTCGGCGTGGGCGCCTCGATGACCCAGGCCGGCGACGGGGAATTCCTGACGGCGATTCTCGACGCCCTGTTCGCCTCGCCGCTCCTGTTGATCTACCTGTTCTACTTTTTGTGCGCCTACGCCATATTCGCGATGATCTTCCTGGCGATCGGCGCGATCTCCAATTCCCTGCAGGACGCGCAGTCCTATATGGGGCCGGTGATGCTGGTGGTGTTCGCGCCGCTGCCCTTCATGATCCTGGTGTTCCAGAACCCGAACGGCCTCGTCGCCTCGATCCTGACCTGGATCCCGATCTACACCCCCTATGCGGTGATGATGCGGGCCGCCGCCGATCCGCCCCTGTGGGAGGTGCTCGGCGCGACGGCGCTGATGCTGGCTTTTGCGATCGTGCTGATGCGGGTCATGGGCCGCATCTTCCGGCAGGCGATCCTTCAGGCCTCGCCGCCCAGGGCGCGCGACGTCTGGCGGCTCGCCCGCGGCGAGGCGAGCTAGCGCCTGACGCCGCCGCGCGGCGGCGGTTCCGTCACGCGGTCCCTAGCTGGTCTTGACGCCCGGCGCGCCGTTGCCCTCGGCGTCGGCGCGGTAGATGAACTTGCGGTCGCAATACATGCATTCCGCTTCGCCGTCCTCGAGCGAGTACCACACGACCGGATGACCGAGCGCGCCGCCGCCGCCATCGCAGGCGACGCGGCGCGTGTTGACGTAGATGACTTCAGGGTCTGGCGTGACGGTCGGCATGGGCGCGCCTTGGTTCGTGGCGACTTCGGTCGAGTCGGGCGAGGGGACGTCTGTCATGAGGGTGTTTTCTGCAACGCTTCAACGCCCGTTCCATGACAGGCGGCGGGCGCTTTCGTCAAGACGGCGCCGCATCGCGACGCCTTTACCATTGTGCTTGTATGCCCTGTTTTCGCGTCTCTTTCCGCTTTTGCGCCGGCGCGCCGTCCCTGGTCCGCGCCCGTGCGTCCTTGACCGCGGACGGGCCTGCCCGCTATGGCCGGACAGGTTCAGGAAAGGCCGCTCTTCATGTCCGACGAATACGCCATCGCCGCGCGGGGGCTGCGCAAAACCTACGCCGCCTCTAAAAAATCCCCCGCCAAGGAGGCGCTGAAGGGCGTCGACATTTCCGTGCGGCGCGGATCGATCTTCGGCCTTCTGGGGCCCAACGGCGCGGGCAAGTCGACCTTCATCAACATTCTCGCGGGCCTGGTGAACAAGACCGCGGGCTCGGCGGCGGTCTGGGGGTTCGACATCGACAAAAATCCGCGTCAGGCGCGCGCCTCCATCGGCGTGGTGCCGCAGGAAATCAACATGGACGTCTTCTTCACGCCGTATGAGGCGCTGGAGATCCAGGCCGGCCTTTACGGCGTCGCCCGGCGCGACCGGCGCACCATGGAAATCCTCGAGGCTCTCGGGCTGTCCGATAAGGCGAGCGCCTATGTGCGCCAGCTTTCCGGCGGCATGAAACGCCGCCTGCTCGTCGCCAAGGCGATGGTGCATTCCCCGCCCGTCCTCATCCTCGACGAGCCGACGGCGGGGGTGGACATCGAGCTGCGCCGCCAGCTCTGGGATTACGTCAAGGCGCTGCACGAGACCGGGGTGACGATCGTCCTGACGACGCATTACCTCGAAGAAGCGCAGGAACTGTGCGAGGAAATCGCCATCATCCACAACGGCCAGGTGGTCGCCTGCGAGCCGACGGAAACCCTGATCGCCTCCCTCGACCGCAAGACGCTGATGGTGACGCCGGTCGATCCGCTGACCTCGGCCCCGGATCTCGGCGAATTCGCCGGCGATCTGAGGGGCGACGGACGCCTGGCGATCCCTTACCAGCCGAGCCGGAGCCAGGTCGGCGCCATCCTGGAACGGCTCGCCGCCGCCGGGGTCGGCGTGAAAGACCTCTCCACCGTCGAATCCGATCTTGAAGACGTCTTCCTGGAACTGACCTACCGCAACGCCGGCTAGCCCCGGCGGCTGGCCGGACAAGGGACGCTCTAGGCAGGCCCCTTGACATCAGACCTTTCGACCTCTATCATTTAGACATCAAATGATTACAGATGGAAACACATATTGCGGGAATTCACATGGCGACGTCGAGCTGACGCGCGACGGTCCGAACGGCCGCGATATGCCGGGTGCTCAAGACGGCGCCGAAGCCGCAGACGTCCTGTCGACCATCCGCATGATCATCCGCGCGAGCGATGTCTTTTCCAAGAAGCTGCACCGCGCGACCGGGCTCACCACGGCGCAGGCGGTGGCGCTTAAAGCCATCGCGGAGGCCGGGGAAGTCACGACGAGAACGCTGTCCGCCATGGTCGCCATCAGCCAGGCGACGCTGACCAGCGTTCTCGACCGGCTGGAAGCGAAAAACCTGATCGAGCGCTACAGAAGCGCCCGCGACAGGCGCATTGTTCACGCCCGGCTGACGCCGCAGGGCGAGGCGATGCTGACGTCGATGCCCGCCCTGCTGGACGACAAATTTATGTCGCGCTTCGCCGAACTGCCGGCGGCGCGACGCCAGGAGATATCATCCGTGCTCTCCGATATGGCCGCGATGATGAACGCCGACGCGACCGATGCTGCGCCGGCGGTAAACGGACGCGCCAAGGCGCGCGTCAAGCGCAACTAGAGCGCCAATTGCATCTTTCACTGAAGATCCGCCGGGACCCGCCCGGCGATCCCAAGCGAAAGGAGCATGTCACATGACCCTTGAAGTATTGAACACTCAGTACGAAGAACTCCCCATCCGTTCCGGCGTCGACCGCAAGGACCGCAAGATGCTCGCGGAGTTGATGGGGCGCGCGCTCGCCAGCACCTATGTTCTTTACCACAAGACGCACGCCTTTCACTGGAACGTCACCGGTCCGATGTTCTATTCGATCCACAAGATGACGGACGAACATTATCAGGACATGGCAAGCGCCATCGACGACATCGCCGAGCGCATTCGCGCCATCGGCTTCACTGCGCCGACCGGTCTCAGCCGGTATGTGAGCGAAAGCCGCATCAGCGACGAGACCGATCTCGAAGACGCCGTCTCGATGGCGATGCAACTCGCCAGGGACCACCAGGAAGTCGCGGCGCAACTCCGCGACGCCGCGAAGGAAGCCGAAAAAGTGGATGACGTGTACACGGCGGACCTTCTGACCGCGCGCATCGGCGCCCACGAAGAGGCGTCCTGGATGCTCAACGCGCTCATCGTTCAGTAACAGGAGGACCAGGCAAATGACAGAGCAGGAAAGCTCCGTAACCGAAGAAATTCGTCAAGGTGAAATACGCGGCGTCGACAAGGTGCTGATCACGTCCTTCACCATCGCCCTTTTCACGATGACGCTCATCACGCTCTCATTCGCGGGCTGACGCCTCACGCGGCCGGTTAAATGGCGCGGCGAAGGCCGCGCGGCGAACGAAATCGGCGCGGGACCTCGCGCAAGGTCCCGCGCCGATTGCTTTTTCACCGTCGGCGGTGCTAGGTGTCGGCGGTGAAATTCATGGCTGCATCAAAGGCTTGACGATGAACGAGTTGAACGCGCCGGGCGCCGGTGGAGCCGCCGGCGCTCCCCGAACCACCTCCCAAACCACCCCCCAAACCAATCGCCTGGTCCTGCGCCGTCCCGACGACTGGCACCTGCATCTGCGTGACGGGGCGATGCTGAAAAGCGTCGTCAATTACACCGCCCGCCAGTTCGCGCGCGCGATCGTCATGCCCAACCTCGTCCCGCCGGTCACGACCGTCGCCGCGGGCGCCGCCTACCGCCAGCGGATCTTCGACGCGGTGGACCCGGCGTACAACTTCACCCCGCTGATGACATGTTACCTCACCGACACGCTCGATCCGGCCGAAGTCGAACGGGGCTTCGAGGGCGGGGTTTTCGCCGCCTGCAAGCTTTACCCCGCGAACGCCACGACCAACTCCAGCGCCGGCGTCACAGACATCGCTCACGTCTATCCCGTCCTGGAGACGATGCAGCGGATCGGCATGCCTTTGTTGGTGCACGGAGAGGTTACCGATGCGGACATTGACGTGTTCGACAGGGAGGCGGTTTTCATCGAGCGCACCCTGTCGAAGATGATCGCCGACCTTCCGGGGCTGAAAGTGGTGTTCGAACACATCACCACCGCCGACGCGGTGGCGTTCGTCGAAAGCGCGGGGCCGAATGTCGCGGCCACCATCACCGCGCACCATCTGGAGATCAGTCGCAACGCCATGTTCGAGGGCGGCCTGCGCCCGCATCATTACTGCCTGCCGGTGGCGAAGCGCGAGCGGCACCGGCTTGAGGTGCGGCGCGCGGCGACATCGGGCTCCCCGAAATTTTTTCTGGGTACGGACTCCGCGCCGCACGAGGTGCACGCCAAGGAATCCGCCTGCGGCTGCGCGGGGATTTTCAGCGCGCCGGTCGCGCTTGAAAGTTACGCCAAGAGCTTCGAGGAGGAGGGCGCCCTGGACAGGCTGGAAGGCTTCGCCGCCGAGCATGGGCCGCGGTTTTACGGCCTGCCGCTCAATGAAGAGCGTATCGCGATCGAGCGGCGCGCCCTCGACGTGCCCGAGCGGCTGGAGGCGGGGGGGGCGGAGATTGTGCCTTTCCATGCGGGAAAAAGCCTTGAATGGCGCTATGCCGGCGTCATCGGCGCCTGACGCGGCCGGCCCGCAGCCGGCGGCCCCGTTCTCATCCGTCCAGCGGCCGCCACGCCGGCGGCTGGTCCGCCCGCAGGGACATGGCGTGCCGCCGCAGGGCGTCGGCCACTTGCGGAGCCTCGCCTTTGAGCGCTTCCGGCGGGATCGGCGCGCCGAAGCTGATGCGGTAGGGCCTGCCTTTTTTGTTGAGCAGTTCGTGGAACAGCGTGATGTCGCGCAGCTCCGTGCTGAGCGTCCAGAACCAGTAATATAGCCAGGAATTGCGCGCCTCGATATGGGCGGGAACCACCGTGCAGTCGTATTTCCGTGCAAAGATGGCCACGGAGGGAAGCCATTCCTGCTCGACCAGGGTTTTCGACCGGTCCATGTAGGAAATTCTTCCGGACGGGAACAGAACGACGCACTGTTCGGCGTTGAACGCGCGGATGGCGCCGGCCAGGGTCTCGCGCGAGCGCGGCATGGTCCGCTTTTCCTCCACCCATTCCACCGGGATGATCATATCGGCGAGCCCCGGCGCGGCGCGGATGGCGTCGCGATTGGCGAAGAAGGTCATGTCCGGGCGGCGGTCTTTAAGCGCGTCGTAGACCGCGATGCCGTCGGGGATGCCGGTCGGGTGGGTCGGCGCGATCAGCACCCGTCCTTTTTCCGGCAGGTTCTCAAGCCCCGTCACGGTCAGGTCGAGGTGAAGAAGCGCGCTCAGATAATCCATGACGCCCCGTCCCGGCAGGGGCGCGATCGCGTCCGCCATCCGCTTGGCCTTGCGGTGCAGCAGCACCGGGTAGAGAACGCTGCGGTAAAGGGGCCAGAGCGGCGAGCGGATGAGCTTTTGCGCCCGCTCCTCGATCAGCACGTCGACGATATGCTTGGCCGGGGCCGCGTGCGCATCCGCCCCGGCGCGCGCGCCCGCCTCCTCGTCGGCGGCGGGACGCCGGGCGCCGCGCTTGTCGGCGGCGGTCGTCGATTGCGGTGCGATCATGGGCGGCGTGCTCCGGCGGCTCTGGCGATCGGTGGAACGCCTGTTTTTACGCGCATTTTCCCCGCCCATAAACCATATTTGCACGAGCGGGGCGATTTGCGGGGGCGGCGCCGTGGCCTGAACGAGGCGTCCCGGAACGCGGCGCGGCCGCGCCGGGCTTTTTCAGGACCGCCGGGTTTCTTCCGCGTCGTCCTCATAGGGCTGGCTGGCAAGGTGCAGCGCCAGGAACGAGCCGGCGATCAGCAGTCCCACCGCCGCCGGACCGCCGCCATTGTTGCCGAGCCAGGCGCCGACGATGCTGACATGGCACAAAATGAGATAAGGCGCGAGCGAGGGCTTTTCGTGGCGCATGCGCAACAGGAACAAGCCCGCCGCGGCCATGAAGAGCAGGACTGAAAACAGATTGAACATAGCATGGTCGACGAAGAATACGCTTCATCGTCGACTTTTTTGCTTAACAAGCCTTTAGTGCGGATGGTTAACGCCGGCTTTACCCGCCGGCGCGTTGCGCGTCGCGCAGGGCCCGGAATTCGTTTCCTTCATACCAGGTGGGCCAGGCGTCGGAATAGGCGAGACCGGCGCCGACATCGTAAAGGGCGTTCAGCGTCCTGGTCATGGCGCGCAGATCCCAGTCCGCGCTGTATTCGTCCGCGGGAGCGTGGTAGCGCTTCGCGCGGTAGTCCTCCATGAAAGCGAGGCCCGCATCCTCGCCGCCGTCCACAAAGTCGACGCCGCTGCCGGCGTAAAGCATGGGCACGCCTTTCTTGGCGAGCGAGATATGGTCGGAACGGTAGAAATAGCCGCTTTCCGGGCTCATGTCGGGACGCAGATAGAGGTCGCGTTTTTCCGCCGCGTCCTTCAGGATGTCCTCCAGTTCCGACGCGCCATAGCCGACGACGATGATGTCCTTCGCCGGCGGCGTCGGTTGCAGACCGTCGATGTTGACGCCGCCGACGATGTTCTCCAGGGGAATGAACGGGTCTTCCGCGAAATAGCCCGACCCCAGAAGACCGGACTCCTCCGCCGTCACGCCCATGAACACGATCGAGCGGGCGGGCGGCGTTTCGTTCCGCACGAAGGCTTCCGCGATGGCGAGAATGCCGCCCGTGCCCGTCGCGTTGTCGACCGCGCCGTTGGAGACGAGGTCTTCGTCCGCGCCGCCGTCCGGCGACGGCGCGGCGACGCCGAGGTGGTCCCAATGGGCCATGTACAGAACATATTCGTCAGGATGCGTTGCGCCGCGCAGCATGCCCGCCACGTTCGCCGAGGCGCTGCGCCGGATGGCGTTGACGAGCTTCCCGGAGGCCGCAAGGCCCGCCATCTCGACCGGCGCGAAGCCGGGCGCGTGCGCCGCCGCCGCCGTCTCGTCGAAATCGAGGCCGGCCCGGGCGAACAGCGCGCGCGCGACGTCTTCCTGGATCCAGCCTTCGAGCGCGACCCGGCCCGCCCCGCCGTCCGGACGGTCGAGATCGAGCTGCGCGCCGGACCAGCTTCCCTCGACGACGCCCCAGCCATAGGACGCCGGCGCCGTCTGGTGCACGATGATCGCCGCCGCCGCGCCCTGGCGCGCCGCTTCCTCGAACTTGTAGGTCCAGCGCCCGTAATAGGTCATGGCGCGGCCGTTGAAGAGATCGGGATCTTCCGAGGCGTAGCCGGGATCGTTGACCAGCATCACCACCGTCTTGCCCTCGACGTCGAGCCCTTCGTAATCGTTCCAGCCATATTCCGGCGCCACGACGCCATAGCCGACAAAGACCATCGGGCTGTCCTCGAACGCGACCTCTTCCCGGACGCGCTTGGTCCAGAACACCGCGTCACCGCCGTAAGCAAGGGCCTCGCCGTTAATGCGCAGATAGGATTGCGCCGGGTCGGCGGTGATTTCCACCAGCGGGGTTTCCTGCTCGAAGCTGTCGCCGTTCGCCGGCTCCAGGCCGATCGCCTTCATTTCGTCGATCAGATAGGCGCGGGTTTTCTCGCCCCCCGCCGTCGCCGGCGCGCGGCCTTCGAAGCTGTCGTCGGAAAGGGTCGCGATATGACGGGCGAGGCTTTCCGCCGAGATTCCAGTCCCGCCAGCCTGCGCAGCGCCAGATTGTGCAGCGCCAGATTGCGCCGCTGTTTCCTGCGCCGCTGTTTCCTTCGTCGCGCTTGTCGTTTGCTCGCCGCCGCAGGCGCCCGCCATGGCGGCGATGGCGACGGCGATGCCGGTCTTGATTGCGTAACGCATTCATTGCCCTCCGGTAAATCGTTCAGGGGGACGATGTTGCACGGCGCCGCGCGCGGAGACAAGCGCGCGTCGACGCGGCGGCCCCCCTTGAGCGCCCGCGACGCGGGCGGCGCGCGCGGGAAAGGGCCGGGGGAGAGGAGCGGCGGCGCCGATCCTAGCCATGGCGGCGTTTTTGCCCTAAGAGCCGGGGCATGGCGCGCCGCGGCGTTTTTTCGTGGACGCGCCGCCCCTGAAAAAGGGACTTGGGAGGAAAAAAATGGTTGCTTCTGTTTCGCCTGCATCCGCGGGCGCGACACGCTTTGAAGACTGCGCGCCGGAGACGCTCGCCAATCTCTCCGCCGCGTCGCTGTACGAGTTGGCCGTGCGCCGCGGCGAAGGCGAGGTCGCCAGGGACGGCCCGCTGGTCGTGCGCACCGGAGAACACACCGGCCGCTCGGCGCAGGACAAGTTCATCGTTCGCCACGGGGAGATTGAGGACAAGATCTGGTGGGACGCCAACAAGGCGATGTCCCCCGATCATTTCGACCGTCTTTACGACGACATGCTGGCCTATGCGGGCGAGCGCGAGCTGATCCGGCAGGATCTGCGCGGCGGCGCCGACCCCGCCCACGCCGTCAATGTGCGCGTGTTCACCCAATACGCCTGGCACGGACTGTTTATCCAGCACCTGCTCGTGCGCCCCCCGATGGAGGAGCGCGGCGCCGATCCGGATTTCACCATTGTCGACTTGCCGACGTTCGAAGCCGATCCCGGGCGCCATGGCTGCCGCAGCAAGACGGTGATCGCCGTCGATTTCGTGCGCCGCGTGGTGCTCATCGCCGGCACCTCTTATGCGGGCGAAATGAAAAAGTCGGTGTTCACGATCCTGAATTACTTCCTGCCGGAAGCGGGGGTGATGCCGATGCATTGTTCCGTAAACGTTGGAAAGGACGACGACCCGGCGATTTTCTTCGGCCTTTCCGGCACCGGCAAGACAACGCTGTCGGCCGATCCGAACCGCATGCTGATCGGCGACGACGAGCATGGCTGGGGCGCGAACGGGCTGTTCAATTTCGAAGGCGGCTGCTACGCTAAGATGATCCGCCTGTCGGAAAAGGCGGAGCCGGAGATCTACGCCACCACCCGGCGCTTCGGCACCGTGCTTGAAAACGTCGTCATGGACCCGGATACGCGCGCGCTCGACCTGGATGATGCGACGCTCGCGGAAAACTCCCGCGGGGCCTATCCGATCCATTACATTCCGAACGCCAGTCTTACGGGCATGACGACGCATCCGCGAAACATCATCATGCTGACCTGCGACGCCTTCGGCGTGATGCCGCCGATCGCGCGCCTGTCCCCGGCGCAGGCCATGTACATGTTTCTCTCCGGCTATACGGCGAAAGTGGCGGGTACGGAAAAAGGTCTCGGCAACGAGCCGGAAGCGACCTTCTCGACCTGTTTCGGCGCGCCGTTCATGCCGCGCCACCCGTCCGAATACGGCAGGTTGCTGGGCGAGCTGATCGACCGGCACGGCGCGTCCTGCTGGATGGTCTCGACCGGCTGGACCGGCGGCCCGCACGGGGTCGGCGCGCGCATGCCCATCCAGGAGACGCGCGCGCTGCTGGCCGCCGCCCTCGACGGCTCGCTCGCGGGCGCGCCCATGCGTGTCGATCCGGTGTTCGGCTTCGAGACGCCGCGGCATGCGCCGGGCGTGAACGAGGCCATTCTCGACCCGCGCGGGACCTGGGAGGACGGCGCCGCATACGACGCCCAGGCGGCGCGGCTCGCCGCGATGTTCGTGGAGAACTTCAAGGCCTACGAGGATTACGTCGACGACGCGGTGCGCGCGGCGGCTCCGAGGATCTGATCCGCCGCGATCTCGCGCGCCGGGAGCGCGCGTCAGACTTGCGTATCGAGATTGGCGCCGGAAACGCCCTCGCCGCCAAGGCCGCCGCTTTCCCCGCGCGGTGCGGCGCCCGCGCGCTCGCTTCTGGCATTGTCCGCGGCGCCTTTTTCCGCGGCGCCGTCGCCAACACCGTCGTCCGCGCCCCCGCTTTTCTCGGGGCCGCTATTTTGGGGACCGCCGTTCTGGGCGCCGCCCCCCGCCGAGACCGTGACCATGGCCGCGCGCAATACGCGCTCGCCGATGGTGAAGCCCGGCTGCGCCACGTCGACCACATGGCCGGAGGGCACCGCCGCGCTCGGCACGTGGGCGACCGCCTGGTGCAGGTTGGGGTCGAACTTTTCGCCTTCCGGATGGATCCGGCGCACGCCGTGACGTTCGAGCGCGGTCAGCAGCTCTTTTTCCGTCATCCGCACCCCGTCCAGGAGGCCGGCGATGGCGTCTTCCCCGCTCGCCCCGTCCGCGGCGCGCAGGGCGCGGTCGAAATTGTCGGCGACGTCCAGGAGATCGCGCGCGAAGCTGGCGATGGCGTAGCGCCCGGCGTCGGCCTTTTCGCGTTCCGCGCGCCTGCGGGTGTTCTCCAGCTCGGCGGCGAGGCGCAGGACCCGCTCGTTCAGCGCGGTGATTTCCGCTTGCGGGGCGTCCGGCGCCGATCCCGCCGCATCGCGTCCGGCGGCGGCTTCCGCTGGATCGCGGGCGCTATCGGCCTCGTCGTCGTTGGATGTCGGCGCGGTTCCGGCGGCGTCTTGGCCGGTGTTCGGCTTGTAGTCGTTTTCGCTCATGGGCTTTTTTACAACTGCTCGCGTCAATCAGGCGTGAAAAAGGATCCAGCGCATTTACGCGCCGCCGCGCGCTATTTCAACATGCGCGAGAGCACTTCGGCCGTATAATCCACGATCGGCACAACTTTGGCGTAGTTGAGCCGGGTCGGGCCGATCACGCCGAGGACGCCGACGATCTTGCGGTTTTCATCACGATAGGGCGCGGCGATGATGGAGGAGCCGGAAAGCGAGAACAGCCGGTTTTCCGAGCCGATAAACACCTTGACGCCTTCGCCGTCACCAGCGGCGGTCAGAAGCTCGACCACTTCGCTCTTGCGCTCCAGGTCGTTGAGCAGCATGCGCACCCGTTCGAGATCCTGCGCCGGGCCGTCCTCGATCAGGTGCCCGCGCCCGCGCACGATCAGGGTCCAGTCGTCGCCGCCGGCGATGTCGGCGACGCCGTCCTCGACCAGGCGCGCGGCGAGGGCGTCCAGCTCGGCCCGGTTGCTGCGCACTTCTTCCAGAATTTTCGCCCGCGCCTCGGACAGGCTGCGCCCGCCGAGCCGCGCGTTAAGGTAGTTCCCCGCCATGGTCAGCGCCGAGACCGGCATGTCGCTCGGCGTCTCGATGACGCGGTTTTCCACGCGCCCGTCCTCGAACACCATGATGACGAGCGCCTGGCCCGGCCCGGCGGCGATGAATTCTATATGACGCAGGGGCGCGTCGGCTTTTTGCGTCACGATCAGGCTGGCGGTCTGGGTGAGGCCGGAAAGGCGCGCGGCGGCGTCCTGGAGAAGGCTTTCCACATTGTCGCTGCGGGCTTCGCGCTCGATCGCCCGGCGTTCTTCCTCGCTCAGTTCGCCCACCTGCATCAGCCCGTCCACGAACAGCCTGAGGCCGGTCTCGGTCGGCATGCGGCCGGCAGAGGCGTGCGGCGAATGCAACAGGCCGAGATCGGTGAGATCGGCCATCACGTTGCGGATGGTCGCCGCCGACACGCCGATGGCCTCGTCATTGCTGAGCGTGCGCGAGCCCACCGGCTCGCCGGTGGAGAGATAGGTCTCCACCAGGCGTCGGAAAATCTCGCGCGAGCGCGCGTCAATATCTTGCAGCAGCGTCATGGGTCTGGAGCGTCATGGTTCTGGTTTTCGTCGGCTGGGCGGTCCTTGTGCGCTGCGGCTCCGTGCGCTGCGGCTCCTTGTTGCGCGGCGGCGACGCCTCGACGGTTTACACGCAGTATATGGGGAGCCGGTCGCGCGAGGCAATCGGCGCGCCCCGCCGCCGCGCCGTTCCGGTCCTGCCGCCGTCGCGCCGGGCCTTACGCTTTTCGGGGGGATTTTTCGCAAAACCGGTTTCCACGCCCCGGCCCGTGCTCTAGGAGGGTGGGCAGTCAACGGAGACCTGCATGAGACCTTCGGGCCGCGCCTTCAACGAACTTCGCCCTGTTTCCCTCGAACCTGGATACGCCAAACACGCCGAAGGCTCCTGCCTCGTCAAGTTCGGCGACACCCATGTGCTGTGCACCGCAAGCTGGGATGAGACGACGCCGCCCTGGCTGCGCGGGGCCGGCCGGGGATGGGTGACGGCGGAATACGGCATGCTGCCGCGCTCCACCGGCGGGCGCATGAAGCGCGAGGCCAAGGGCGGCCAGTCGGGCCGCACGCAGGAGATCCAGCGCCTGATCGGGCGCTCCTTACGCGCCGTGATCAACCTGAAACGCCTCGGCGAGCGCCAGATCCTGATCGATTGCGACGTCCTCCAGGCCGACGGCGGCACGCGCACCGCTTCCGTCACCGGCGCCTGGGTCGCCATGAAACAGTGCTGCGACTGGGCCGTGACGCAGGGGGTCATCGAGAACAATCCGATTACGGACCGGGTCGCGGCGATTTCCTGCGGGCTTGTCGGCGGCGCGCCTGCGCTCGACCTCGACTATGACGAGGACTCGACGGCCCAGGCCGACGCCAATTTCGTCATCACCGGCGCCGGCGGTCTCGTCGAGGTGCAGGCGACGGCGGAAGGCGATCCGTTTTCGGACGATCAGTTCGCCGCTCTCCTCTCGCTCGCCAAACAGGGATGCGTGACATTGTCGGAAAAGCAGGCCGCGCTTGAGACCTGAGGGCGCCGTTTCCCGTCGTCTTTGTCTTTATCCTCACCGGCCCCGATTTATTCGCCCCAACGCGGGGCCGCGACGGCGATGCTTGTTTCGCGCCGCGCATCGCGCCCATAATGGCCGGCCATGACTGAAACGCAGGACCAGGGACAAGAGGAGGGCGCGCCTCGCGAAGGCGAGCCCGGCGATACGCCTTCATCGACGCAGGAAGCGGCGGGAGCGACGGACGCGGCGGCGGAAGGACCGGGCGCGCCGCCGGAGCCGAGCGCAGAGGCCGGGGCGCCGGCCGAGGAGCCCGCCATCGGCGATCTCGTCATCGACGAAGGCTCGGCGCTGGAAACCCTGATCGGCGCGGACGTGCTGCGCGAGCGGCTGAACGGCGTCCTCGCCTTTATCCAGAACCACATGCTGACCCTCGGCGTTGCAATCGAGGCCGCGCTCCTGATCGCGGCGCTCGCCCCCGCCGCCGCGTTCGGGCCGCAGTTGCGCAAGTTCATCCAGAGCAGCATCGCCCCGCGCGCGCCTTACGGCCTGTTGCGCCGGGCGGCGGCGGCCTTCGCGCATCTGGCGACGGCGATCGCGCTTTACGTTTTCCTCCAGGCGGCCATCGTCGCCCTCAACGCTTTCGGCAACTCCACCAGCCTCGTCTCCGCCGCGGTCAGCCTGCTCGCCGCCTGGATCGTCATCCGCATGGTGACGCTGGTGATCCGTTCGCCCTTCTGGTCGCGGCTCGCTTTCTACATCGTCTGGCCGGTCGCGGCGATGGACGCTTTCGGCGTGCTCGACGACGTGGTGCGCCAGCTTGAAGCCTTTGCGGTGCCCATCGGCGAGACCGAGGACGGCGCGTCGCAGACGTTTTCCGCGCTCGATTTTATCCGCACGCTGGCGATTTTCGGGATCCTGTTCTGGGGGGCGCGACTCCTGAACGGCGTGATCAAGAGCCGCCTCAACGCGACCGACGAGCTGACGGTTTCCTTCAAGGCCCTGACGGGGAAAATCCTCGACGTGCTGCTGCCGGTCATCGCGCTCGTGCTGGCGTTGCAGATTGTCGGCTTTCCCTTCGGCGCGCTGGCGATCTTCGGCGGCGCCGTCGGCCTCGGCGTCGGCCTCGGCATGCAGCGCACGGTGTCGAATTTCTTCGCCGGCTTCACGCTGATCGCCGACAAGTCCATCAAGCCGGGCGACATCATCGAGATCGAGGACACCTATGGCTGGGTGACGGAGATGAACGCGCGATATGTGGCGATCCGCACGCGGGACGGCACCTCGCATCTCGTTCCCAATGACAAGTTCATTCAGGAAGGCGTCACCAACTGGTCCCACGCGGACCGGGTCGTGCGTCTGCATGCGCCGTTCGGCGTGAGTTACGGCGCGAAGGACGTGCGCCGCATCGCGCGGCGCGCCGAGGAAGTGGCGCTCACCATCGACCGGGTGTTGAAGACGCCCGCGCCGCGGTGCAATCTCATGGCGTTCGGCGACAGCTCCATCAATTACGACCTGCGGTTCTGGATCAACGATCCCGCCAACGGCAGCGCCAATGTGCGCAGCGACGTCCTGATGGCGATCTGGGACATGCTGGCGGAGGACGGCGTCGAGATCCCTTTCCCGCAGCGCGACCTGCACTTGCGGTCGGTCTCGGCTGAAGCGCGCGACGCCATCCGGGGCCTTGCCGGCGAGGCGCCCGGCGACGCCGCGCAGGAATAGCCGGTCCCGCATCCCGAGCGCGCCCCTGAGCGTTCCTGCGCGCTCCGGCTTTGCATGCGCGCCGCGGGGCGCCTATACTCGCCGCGGGGCGAAGTCGGGAGACGACGAACATGATCAACAAAACGCTGACGCCGGCGATGATGCTGTCGGCGATGCTGGTGCTGGCGGGGTGCGCGACCTCGACGCCATACGGACCGGCGGCGCAGGGGGGCGGATACGGCTTTTCCGAGCAGCGCATCGAAAATAACCGGTTCCGCATCACCTTTCGCGGCAACTCGTCGACGGCGCGCGAGACGGTGGAAAACTCCCTCCTGTTTCGCGCGGCGGAACTCACCGTGCAGCAGGGGTACGATTATTTCATCGTCGTCGAGAACGACACCGAGACCCGCCGCACCTTCACCGGCACGTCCTACCCGGCGTTTTACGGGCGGTATGGATACGGCCGGGCGTTTCACCGGCCGTATTTCGGATTTCCCTATTACGCCTATGGTTTCGGCTGGGGCTATCCCTACGACACCTACACGCGGGAAATCACCCGCTATTCGGCGATCGCCTTCGTGACCATGCATCGCGGGCCGAAGCCGGAAAACAACCCGCAGGCCTTTACCGCCCGCGAGGTGCTGACCAATCTTGCGCCCTTCGTGCTCGACGGCCAGCCGGCGGTGACGCGCTACTGAGACGGACTGCCGGGAAGGGCCGCGCCGGGCGCGGTCCTTCAGACGGCCTTGAGAACCGGCGCTCCGCCTGTTTCGCCGCCGCCCCCGGCAGCGCCCGCTTCGTCGTCGGCGTCCGCCCTGGGCTCGTCATAGACGATCACGAACCCCCGCGGCGTATGACGCACGATCACGCCGCGCCGTCGGCCCATGACGATGGGAGAGCCGATCGGGGGGCGGCGGGGCGCGTCCACCGCCGCGCCGCTGACGGACATGTTCACCACCTTGACGAACAGCGACGTCCCGTCTTCGAGGCGGCAGACCGTGCGCGCGTTGGCGGCGCTGTGACGCGGTTCGGCGCGCTGATCGGACAGGCCCTCGGAAAAATTCGGATTGGCGAGCAGCATCAGCTTTTCCGTCAGCACCGCCTTGCGGCTTTTCGACAGCAGGAACGAGATCGCAATCCCGTCGGGAAAGCTGCGCGCCACCGTGCCCTCGATGATGTCGAGCCCCTTGATGTGGACCACCGCCGCGTCGCCGACCATCGCCCGGGCGCTGGTGATCAGCGCCATGTCCCCCGGGGAGATGTTCACCAGACGCCCGTCGCTTTCCTCCGAGGCGTTAACGATGATGCGCGCCGGCAGGCTGAGGCTGATCCGGCGGTACCGTCTTTGATCCTTTTTGAACATTCTCGCGTCCACGTCATTGCCAATGCCCACGCGGGTTGCAAACTACCGGCCAGTCATCAAAACTTTTCTGAAGGAAAGCATTCGACTTTTATGTATTCACCATTCGCGGCCGGTTTTTCCGGCGCCTTTCAGCTTTTTGCGACGCACCATAAACCGCGGCTGCGCCGCGTGCGCGCCCGATAGCCCGCCCGCCGCCTCGCGCCCTGCCGCAGGCGGCGCCTTCTTCGGATGGGCTCGCGGTGCGTGGGGCTCGCGGTGCGTGGGGCTGGCGGCGGGCGACAAAACAAGCAAAAACAAGAAACTGGCCGCGAACGGCAATGACAGGATGAAAAAAGGGGGCGGCATGGCCTGGTGGTTCGGCATTAAACTCTGGAAGCGCGTGTTTCTCGGTCTCGCGCTGGGAATCGCTTTCGGCCTGGTGGTTTCGCAGACCATGGACGCGGTGCGGGCCGAGGCGCTGCTCCGCGACGTCAAGGTCATCGGCGACATCTTCATCCGCCTGATCCGGATGATCGTCGTGCCGCTCGTCTTTTTCACGCTCGTCGCCGGCATCTACGCCATGGGCGATCCGAAAAAGCTCGGCACCATCGGCGTGAAGGCCTTCGCCCTTTACATGGCGACGACGTTTTTCGCCAATCTGATCGGCCTCGGCATGGGCACGCTTCTGCGTCCCGGCGCCAATGTCGATCTCGGCGGCGCCGAGCCGCGGCAACTCGGCGAGGCCCAGCCGATCGGCGAGCGCCTGATGGCGATCATTCCGGCCAATCCCTTTCAGGCGCTGGTCGAGGGGGACATCCTGGCGGTGATTTTCTTCGCCCTTCTGCTCGGCGTCGGCCTGTTGATGGCGGGCGAGACGGGCAAGCCCGCCGGGCGCTTCTTCGAGGCGATCTCCGAGGGCGTTCTGAAAATGACCCATATCATCATGGAACTGGCGCCGTTCGGCGTTTTCGGGCTCATCGCTTATGTGGCGGGTACGCAAGGCGTGCAGACCTTCACCGCGATCCTGACCCTCGCCATCGCGGTTTACCTCGGCGCGGCCTTGCACATGCTGATCGTTTACGGCGGGCTCGTCAGGCTCGTCCTGCGACTGCCCTTCGTCGATTTCTTCCGCGGCATCCTCGATCCGATGATGGTCGCCTATTCGACCTCGTCTTCGTCCGCGACGCTTCCCGTCACCATCCGCGCGGCGACGGAAAACCTCGGCATCAGGAAATCCGTCGCCGGCTCCGTCCTGCCCCTGGGCGCGACCATCAACATGGACGGCACCTCGCTCTATCTCGGCATCGTCGCGCTGTTCACGGCGCAGGCTTTCGGCTATGCGCTTGAGCCGCAGCACTACATCCTGATCGCGCTCACCTGCGCGCTCGTCTCCATCGGCACCGCGGGCGTGCCTTCCGCTTCCCTGTTCCTGCTGGCGATTGTGCTCGACGTGTTCGAGACGAGCCCGGAGCACATCGCGCTCGTGATCGGCTTCATCTTCCCGTTCGACCGCCTGCTCGACATGATGCGCACCGTGGTCAACGTCACCGGCGATACGGCGGTGGCGACGGCGGTGGCGAAATGGGAAGGCGAGCTGGACGAGGAAACCTTCCGCGCCAGACCTCTGGCCTAAGAGACCGCTGGCCCGATTGGCCCGCCGGATCAATTCGCTTGCCTCGCCGGCGGCGTTTTGTGACACTCGCGTCCGGCTATTGCAGCAATCCGGGAGAAGCGCCATGCGCGTGGGGTTGATTGGTCTCGCCGCGGCGGCCGCGGCTTTCGGCGCCTATGTGCTCGCCAATCTGGTCCCGGCGTCCGGCGTGTTCGCCGATCTTCGCCCGACGCTTGTGGAGCGGTGCGTGCGCGTCGACATTGCGCCGGGTACTGAAGATGTCGCCGTCGACCCGGAGCTGAACGCGGCGTTTGTCTCGGCGGGGGACAGACGCGCGTGGTTCAACGACGGCGCAGCGGCGGGCGGCGCGCGGAACGGGATCTACCTGATGGATCTTGACCCGCCCCATGCGGTGCGGCGCGTTTCGCCCGCCGGCATGGAGGATTTCCTGCCCCACGGGATCAGCCTGTGGCGCGGGCCGAATGGCGGGAAAAGGCTGTTCGTCGTCAACCATCCTTCAACGGGCGAGGAGATCGTCGAAATTTTCGATGTCGCCGCCGACGGCGCCCTGACCCATGCGGAAAGCGTCTCGTTCGAGGCGATGCACGCGCCGAACGACGTGGCCGCGGTCGGTCCGCGCCAGTTTTACGCCACCAACGACCGGGGCTTCAAGGAAGGGCTCCTCTCCCTTGCCGAGGCGTATCTGGCCCTGCCGTTTTCAAGCGTCGTCTTTTACGACGGCAAGGCCGGGCGGATCGTCGCGGACGGGCTCGCTTATGCGAACGGCGTCAATCAGTCTAAAGACGGAAAAACCCTCTATGTCGCCGAGTTCCTGAAGCGCCGCGTCGCCGTATTCGACCGCGATCCGGACACCGGCGCCCTCGCGCATGCCGCAACCATGCCGACCCGAACCGGTCCGGACAATATCGACGTGGCGGCGGACGGCGCGCTCTGGATTGGCGGGCATACGAAAGTGTTCGACTTTCTGGCCCATGCCGAGGACCCGTCCGCGGTCGCGCCGTCGCATGTGGTGCGCGTCGATCCCGAGACCGGCGAAAACGAGGATGTCTTCATCGACATTGACGGCGTCATCAACGGCTCCAGCGTGGGCGCCGTCTCCCGGGACCGCCTGGTCGTCGGGGCTGTCTTTGACGGTCACGTGATGGTGTGCCCGCTGGGCGCGGACCGGTAAGGCCGCGTCTGTGGCGCCTGTAGCGTCCGCGACGTCTGCGGCGTTCGGGCGGATGACCTTGATCTCGGGCGGCGCGCCTTGCCTTTCGCGCGGGTTTCGCCTATAGGCTCCCGGTTTTTCGGGAAACCTGACTTTTCCCAGCATTTACCGGCACGACCCCCTATATGAAAAAAGGGACGGGGCCGGGGATGCGCCGCCGCCGGGGTAACGCCCTCGCGGCGGTTCTTCGGCTTGTGCGGCCGGTCGCTGGCAAGCGTCGCCGCGGCGTCTTGGATGTTCGGTTCGCAGCCGAAAGGAGCGTTATGGTGGAAAGTCTTTCAGATCGGTTCGGGCCGATCGATGAAAATCCGGCGGTCGAGGGGCGAGCGAATGCGCGAGCCGGCGCCCGCCGCCATGTCGTCCGCAGCCGGGGATTGGAGACAGCCCTTGTTTGATTCACTGAGCGACCGGTTAGGCGCGATCTTCGAGGGCCTTCGCGGCCGGGGCGCGCTTGAGGAAAAGGACGTCAGCGCGGCCCTGCGCGAGGTGCGCGTGGCGCTGCTCGAGGCCGACGTCGCCCTGCCGGTCGCCAAGGCGTTCATCGGCAAGGTCAAGGAGCGCGCCGTCGGCCAGGAAGTGCTGCGTTCCGTCACGCCGGGCCAGCAGGTCGTCAAGATCGTCCATGACGCGCTGGTCGAGATGCTGGGCGGCGCGGCGGACGCGCAGGCCGGCGAGGGGGCGGGCGAGGGCGCGCTCAACTTCGCGACGACCCCGCCGGCGGCGATCATGATGGTCGGCCTGCAAGGGTCGGGCAAGACGACCTCGACCGCCAAGATCGCCCTGCGCCTGCAAAAGCGCGACAAGAAGAAAGTCCTGATGGCCTCCCTCGACACGCGCCGCCCGGCCGCGCAGGAGCAGCTCAGGATCCTCGGCGAGCAGGCGGCGGTGAAGACCCTCCCCATCATCGCCGGCCAGAACCCGCGCGACATCGCCGCGCGCGCCATGGAGGCGGGCCGCCTCGGCGGATATGACGTCGTCATGCTCGACACCGCGGGCCGGCTTTCCATCGACGAACAACTCATGACCGAGGTCGCGGACATTCACGCCGCCACCGGTCCGATCGAGACGCTGCTTGTCGTCGACGCCCTCACCGGCCAGGACGCCGTTCAGACCGCGGAGAAATTCAAGGCGCGCGTGCCCGTCACCGGGGTCGTCATGACACGGATCGACGGCGATGCGCGCGGCGGCGCCGCCCTGTCGATGCGCGCGGTCACCGGCGCGCCGATCAAATTCGTCGGCGTGGGGGAAAAGCTCGATGCGCTCGACAGTTTCGAGCCCGAGCGGATGGCCGGGCGCATTCTCGGCATGGGCGACATCGTTTCGCTGGTCGAGAAAGCCAGCGAGGAAATGGATCTCGCCAAGGCGGAAAAACAGGCCAGGAAGATGGCCAAGGGCGAGTTCGACATGGACGACCTCGCCGACCAGTTCCGCCAGATGCGCAAGATGGGCGGCATGGGGGCGATCCTGGGCCTGATGCCGGGCATGGGCAAGGCCAAGAAGATGCTCGATCAGGCCGGCGGGCTCGACGACAAGGAGATCGTGCGCCAGGAAGCGATCATCGGCTCCATGACGAAAAAGGAGCGCAAGAACCCCAAGCTCATGAACGCGAGCCGCAAAAAGCGCGTCGCGGCGGGTTCGGGGACCAGCGTTCAGGAAATCAACAAGCTCCTCAAGGCCCATCGCCAGATGGCCGACATGATGAAAAAGCTTGGCCGAAATGCCGGGAAGGGCGGCGGCATGAAGGGCATGGCGCAGCAGCTCGCCGGCATGGGCGGCGCCGCAGGCATGGGCGGCGGCTTGGGCGGAATGCTCGGCGGTCTCGGGGGCGGCGCGGGCGTCGGCGCGCCCGACCCGTCGGCGCTCGCCGGCGGCGGCCCGGCCGGAAAGGGCGCAAAGGGCAAAAAAAATCAGCCAACAGAGGATATTGACTTCGACGCCATCGAAAAGGCGCTGTCGGGACAGGCGCCGATGCCGCCGGGCCTCGGCGGTCCGGGCGGCGGCCTGCCGGGACTTGGCGGCAAGAAAAAATAACCATCGACATTCAAGGACCATCGAAAGGAAAAACAATGTCATTGAAAATCAGACTCGCCCGGGGCGGCGCGAAAAAGCGTCCGTTCTATTCCATCGTCGTCGCCGACAGCCGGATGCCGCGCGACGGACGCTTCATCGAGAAGCTGGGCTCCTACAATCCGCTTCTCAAAAAAGACGATCCGAACCGCGTTCAGTACAAGGAAGAGCGGGTCAAGCACTGGCTCGGCGTCGGCGCCAAGCCGACCGATCGCGTCGCCCGATTCCTCGCCGCCAACGATCTCGTGAAATGGGAGCGGGGGAACAATCCGCAAAAAGGCGCCCCCGGCGAAAAAGCCAAACAGCGCGAGGAAGAGCGCAAGGAGAAGGAAGAGGCCGCCAGGGCCGCCGCTGAGGAAGCCGCCGCCGCGCCCGCCGATGACGCCGCGGCCGATGCTGCGCCGGCGGAGGAAGCCGCGCAATAGTTTCGCGCCGCCGCCGGTTTGTCGCCGTTCCTGCGCCGTTTTTTCAACCACTTTGCGCATAGGATGGCGCATTGCGGGCCGGGTGCGGCGGGCGATCCCGCACGGGGCCGCGCCCGCGGCCGGCCCCCGTGCGTTCTTGGCGCTACAGGGTCCGCGTTACAGGGCGCCGCGCTACAGGGCGCTACGGGGCGGAACCGGGCAGGCAAGAGCGGGTTTGACGATTTCATTTGGAGGCGATCATGAAAACACTTCTGAGTCTGGCCGCGCTGATCGGCCTTGGCGGCGCGCTGAGCGGCTGCGTCGTCGCGGCGGCCGCCGGCGCCGGGTATCTCATTCACGACGAAGCGACCGAATGCGACGAGAAATTCGATCCGCTTGAAGATGTTCGCGGCAAGGAAGACGGCTGCAACTGACCTTTGCGGCGGCTCCGCCGCCAATCTCCCTGACCGACGTCCCTGATCCGCGCTTGGGCGGCGCGGGCGGGCCGTTGCGGCGCGCGAGGGTGAAATGATGCGCGCGGCGCTCTTGCCCTCGCCCCTGCGTCGCGCGTAAGTTGCTCCGAAAATTAAAGCGCATCAAAGCCTAAGCGCGGCCGGTCTCCCGTTTCGGAGCGGCGGCGCCGACCAAAGGGCGCCAGTGTCGGGGATCAGCATCATGGAAAGCTTCTACGCATTTGTCGACAACCTCAGCGGTTTTATCTGGGGGGGATCATGGGGCGATGCGCAGATTCTGCCCCTGGCGCCGATGGTGATCGTGCTCCTGGGCACGGGGCTTTTCTTCATGATCCGCCTGCGCGGCCTGCCGCTGCGGCGGCTTTTTCCCGCTTTCGGCAATCTGTGGCGGGGGCGCGGGGCGAATGTCGATCCCGACTCCGAGGGCGAGATTTCGCCCTGGAACGCGCTGTCCACGGCGCTGTCCGGCCAGGTGGGCACGGGCAATCTCGCCGGCGTCGCCACGGCGCTCACGCTCGGCGGGCCGGGCGCGATCTTCTGGATGTGGGTGACGGCCATTTTCGGCATGGCCGCGGCCTTCGCGGAATCGAGCCTCGCGGTGAAGTTCCGCGAGCGGCATGCGGACGGCCACACCCATGGCGGGCCGATGTATTACATCAAGAACGGCCTCGGCAAGGGGTGGGGATGGCTGGCCGTGTTCTTCTCCATGGGCACGATTTTCTCCGCCATCGTCACCGGCAACATGACCCAAGCGAACTCCATCGCGACGGCGGTGGAGGCGGCGCTGCCGGTTCCCACCTGGGCGTCCGGCCTCGTGATCGCGATTTTCGTCTTTATCGTGATCATCGGCGGCATCAAGTCCATCGGTTCCGTCGCGGGCAAGGTGGTTCCCGCCATGGCGCTGGGATATATCCTCGTTGCGCTCATTATGCTGATCGTCAATATCGAGCACGTGCCGGCGGCCTTTACGCAGATTTTCACGCATGCGTTGGGCCTGGAGCAGGCGGCGGGCGGCCTCGCCGGCTACGGCGTCCTGCAGGCGATTCGCTTCGGCGTCGCCCGCGGGCTGTTCTCCAACGAGGCGGGCCAGGGCTCGACCGCCATCGCCCATGCGGCGGCGAAGACGGGCGATCCGGTCAAGCAGGGCGAGATCGCCATGCTGGGTTCTTTTATCGACACCATCGTCATCTGCACAATGACGGCGCTCGTCATTCTCTCCGTGCAGGGAAGCTTTCCGGGCGCCGACGGCGGCACGGTGGACTACGCCTGGCAGTCGACGTTGCAGGGCGCGCAGGTGACGACCGCCGTGTTCAGCCAAGGCCTGCCCTTCGGCGGCGTCTTCATCGCCGTCGCGCTGGCGCTGTTCGCCTTCACGACCATTCTCGGCTGGTCTTACTATATGGAGCAGGCCGCGACCTATCTGGTGGGCGACTGGGCGGCGCGGCCGCTGCGGTTTGTCTGGGTCGGCATGGTGTTCGTCGGCGCGTTGCAGCCGATTGACTTCATCTGGCGTTTCGGCGATCTCGCCAACGCCACCATGGCGTTCCCGAACCTCATCGCCATCCTTCTGCTCAGCCCGGTCGTCGTCGCCATGGCGAAAGAGAAAGGCCGGCTTTAAAACCCGACAAGTTGAACGCCTGCCCGGTTGCGCCCGTCTCCGGGCGCGGGCTATGGTCGCCGCCGTTGGAACAAGGGGTGTGCGCCCATGAAGCGGTTTGGTAAAAAGTCTTGCACGTTCTCGGCGGCCGTCGCCGGCGCGCTGACCGGGACGGCGTTGACGGGAGCCGCCTCGGCGCAAGTTCAGGCTCAGGTTCAAGCTCAGGCAAAGGCCGCTGACGCCGCCGCGGAGGACGGTATTTATCTGCGCCTCGGCGCCGGCGCCAGCTTCGCCGGCGACTGGGAACAGGACATTACCTATAACAACACGCAGGCGTTTCCCGCGGTCCCCCTGCCCGATGGTCAGACTGTCGATAACGGAACCGGATTTGTCGCGGCGGCGGCGGTCGGCTTCAATTACATGGACGGCATCCGCACGGAGCTGGAGTATCGCTACGCCACGACGCCCGTCGATGCGGTGACGCCGTCTGACCGCGTCGGGTTCGCCGCGCCCTCGAATGACGACGTCAACGCGCATTTCCTGTTCACCAATTTCTATTTCGACCTGAACAACGCCTCCCGCTTCACCCCGTTTATCGGCGGCGGCGTCGGCGGCGCGTTCGTTGAAAACGAAAACGCCGACCGCGATTCCGCCCTGGCCTATCAGGGCCGTGCGGGGATTTCCTACGATTTTGGCGCAGGGCTGTCGGCGGATGTCGAATATATCTATCTGCGCACCAACGATCTTTCCTTCGGACCGAATGACGACGCGTTCGCCCCCGACGGCCCGTCCGTGCGCCTCGACGGCGATCACTACCAGTCCTCCTCGGCGATGATGTCGATCCGCAAGCGGTTTTGAGGCGCAGGACGCGCCGCGACCGATGTCTCCGGAACTGTATTTCGCCTTCGTCGCCGCCACGGCGCTCCTGGTGCTGACGCCGGGACCGATGGTCGCCTATCTGGTCGCGGCGACTTTGCGCCACGGCCCGCGGCACGGGATCATGGCGCTGATCGGCTCGGCGGCCGCCTCGGCCTTGCAACTCGCGGTGGTTGTCGCCGGACTTTCCTTAATTCTCAATTTCGCGGCGGCGGCGTTTTTCTGGATCAAGCTCGCGGGCGTCGCCTATCTCGTCTATCTGGGCGTGAGGGCGTTGCGCGCGCCGGTCGGCGACCTTGCGCCGGCTGACCTGCGGTCCCGCCGGCGCACCATCGTCGAGGCTTTTTTCGTCAACCTGACCAATCCCAAGGCGCTCCTGTTCCACGGCGCGTTCCTGCCGCTGTTCGTGTCGCCGGCGGCGCCGGCGACGCCGCAGCTTGTCGTGCTCGCGGCGACGTTCATCGTCGTCGCCGCTGTCCTCGACGGCATGTGGGTTCTGTTCGCCGCGCGCCTCCAGCCCTTGCTGCGCCGCATCGGCCGCTGGCGGGGCCGCATCACCGGCGGCGTTCTTCTCGCGGCCGCCGCCGCGCTGGCCGTAGTCCGCCGCCCGGCGGCGTGAGCGCGCTCCTTCCCATGCCCTCGCCGTTGCGGTAGACCACTGCCGAAAAATCAAATTTGGCGGCGCGTTGCGTCGCTCGCTTTTCCAAGGAGATAAAGACATGGCCCGCAGAAAACTTGCAATGATCGGATCCGGCATGATCGGCGGCACCCTCGCGCATATCGCCGCGCAGAAAGAACTGGGCGATGTCGTGCTGTTCGACATTGCCGAGGGCGTTCCGGAGGGCAAGGGGCTCGACATTGCGGAAAGCTCCCCGATCGACGGCTATGACAGCCGCCTGTCGGGCACGCAGGACTACAAGGACATCGAGGGCGCGGATGTGTGCATCGTCACCGCCGGCATCCCCCGCAAGCCCGGCATGAGCCGGGACGACCTGCTCGGCACCAACCTCAAGGTGATGAAGGCGGTGGGCGAAGGCATCGCGAAATACGCGCCGAACGCGCTCGTGATCTGCATCACCAACCCCCTCGACGCGATGGTCTGGGCGCTGCAGAAATTCTCCGGCCTGCCCCACAACAGGGTGGTCGGCATGGCCGGCATCCTCGATTCCGCGCGTTTCCGCTATTTCCTTGCGGAGGAATTCAACGTGTCGGTGGAAAGCGTGACGGCGTTCGTGCTCGGCGGCCACGGCGACACCATGGTTCCGCTGGTGCGCTACTCCACGGTCGCGGGCGTGCCGTTGCCGGATCTTGTCGAGATGGGCTGGACCACGCAGGAGCGCATCGACGCCATCGTCGACCGCACGCGCAAAGGCGGCGGCGAGATTGTCGCGCTTCTGAAAACCGGATCGGCCTATTACGCGCCGGCGGCCTCGGCGATCCAGATGGCCGAGAGCTATCTCAACGACAAGAAGCTCGTTGTTCCGTGTGCGGTGAATCTGACCGGGCAATACGGCCTGAACGACATGTATGTCGGCGTGCCGATCGTTCTCGGCGCGGAAGGGTGCGAACGCATCGTCGAGGTCAAGTTCAATGACGACGAAAAAGCGATGTTCGACAATTCCGTCGCAGCCGTTCGTGAGCTGATGGAAGCGTGCGTGCGGATCGAGCCTTCGCTCGGCTAGGGCGCGCCCTCGGCCGTCATTCCTCGGGGCGGGCGCGTCTTGGCGCCGATTGCGTTCAACGCGATTCATAATCGGCTCTGGATTCTTAACTGGGGCGCGCCCGCGAACCGCAAAACCGGCGATCCGCTGTCGCTGCGACACATTCTAGCGCCCGCTGTAGAAGCCTTGCGTGAAGCGCCGCGAGGGATAGGGAACGCCGGCGTAAAAGCCCTGGGTGCGCATGCGCCGCATGCTGCGGAAGGGGCGGGCGCAAGGCGCGTCGGCGGGCGTTGCGCCCGCCGCCATTGCCGCGTCCCGACGCTCGGCGTCGCGAGGCGGGATGCTTCGGGGCGGGATGCTTTGAGGCCGGGCGGGCGTTCCGCGAAAAACATTCACGCCGCTGATGTTTTCATAAGCGACCCCGGCGGTCTTCGACGCGCGGGGCTCTTCCCCGCCGGCGGTTAGGATGGCCGGCCCCGGCGCGGCGGCCGCCGCTGGCGCAGCGGCGAGGTAAGCCGCACTCATCAGTATAGCGCTTATCTTGACGGTGAAGGCGATTGGCGTCACGATCCAGGCCCTTTCAATGGCTGCTCTTTTTCGTCGAGCATGAGGCCATATCCATCGGGCGGCAAGCCGACGCGTCGCGAAAGTGTGCTTAATGGTCTGGTTTTCACATGCATTCGCCTTTGAGGCGAGCGCGCCGTCCGGGTTTCCCGAAAACCTCGCGGCGGCGCGGCGCCGGGCAACGCCATAAGGAACGACCAGACGCGAACAGGAGGGGGGAGAATGACATTTCATATCGAGACGGAGCGACTTTTATTGCGTCCGCTGGGGCCGGAGGATGCGGCGGCGCACATGGCGTTGATGGCCGACCCGGCGGTCGCCGCGTTCCTGGCGCCGGACGGCAAGGTGCAGTCGTCGAATTACCGTTGGCGCCAGTTCGCGAGCTATCTCGGCCACTGGCGGATTCGCGGATACGGGTTTTTCGCGGTCGAGGAAAAGCGGACCGGCGCTTTCGTCGGGCGCGTCGGTCCGTGGCGGCCCGAGGGCTGGCCCGGCCTCGAATGCGGATGGGCGATTTCCAGCGCCCACTGGGGCAAGGGATACGCCGCAGAAGCGTCGATCGCGACGATCCGCTGGACGTTTCTCGAATTTGCGGACGTCGACCGGGTGGTCTCGCTGATCGATCCCGGCAACCGGCAGAGCGAGGCCGTGGCCGTCAAGGTCGGTCAGCAGAAAACCGGGGAGATCTTCGAGTTCTGGGACGTCGCGCTTTATGTCTGGACAGCGGATCGGGACGCCTGGCTTGACCGTTTCGGCGCCCCCGGCGACGCTTGACGAACGCGGACGAAGCCTGAACATGGAGCCTCACGAGACGGGAGACAATCATGGAAGGGTTTCGAATGGATCGTCGTCATCTCCTCGCCGCCGCGCTGGGCGCCCTGGCCGCGCCGGCCTTGCCGGCCGCCGCCGTCGCGCAGGACGCGCCCGCCGCCGCCGAAGCCCCCGCGCTGACGCCGGCGCAGGCCCGCACCGTTGACCGTCTCATCGACGCCGGCCTGGAAGACGCGCGCGCCTGGGAGATTCTCGAAAGCCTGACGACGGAGATCGGCCCGCGGCTCGCCGGGTCGCAGGACGAGGCGCGCGCCCGCGACTGGGGCGTGCGGACTTTCAAGGCGCTTGGTTTCAAAAACGTCCGGATCGAGACGTTTGAGATGCCGTACTGGGAGCGTGTCCACGAGGCGGCGGAAATCGTCTCGCCCTTCGCCCAGGAGCTGAAGGCGACGGCGCTCGGCAATTCCGTGGCGACGCCGGAAGGGGGCGTTGTCGGCGAGGTCGTCCGTTTCCGCACCTTGCCGGAATTGCAGGACGCGCCCATGACCGGGCTTGAGGGCAAGATCGTTTTCGTGGACGAGGCGATGCCCCGCACCCAGGACGGCTCAGGCTATGGCTGGGGCGTGCAAAAACGCTCCGGCGCGGCCAACGAGGCGGCGCGGCGGGGCGCGGCGGCGGCGATTATCCGCTCGGCCGGCACCAGCCAGGTGCGCACGCCCCATACCGGCAACATGCGCTATGACGACGACGTGACCCCGGCGCCGATCGCCGCCATTTCCAATCCGGATGCGGATCAGCTTGCGCGCGTCATGGAGCGCGCCGACGGCCCGGTGGAGCTTCGCCTGGAGATTTCCGTGCGGACCCTGGAGAGCGTCGAATCCGGCAATGTCATCGCCGAAATTCCGGGGCGTTCGGATGACCTCATCGTTATCGGCGGCCACCTCGACAGTTGGGACCACGGCACCGGCGCGGTCGACGACGGGGCGGGGGTCGCCATCACCGCGGCGGCCGCGAAGCTGATCGACGAGTTGCCTGGCCGGCCGGCGCGCACCATTCGCGTCATCATGTGGGGAGCGGAAGAGGTCGGCCTTCTCGGCGCGCGCGCTTACGCCAGGGCGCATGCGGACGAACTCGACAGGCACCTGATCGCCTCGGAGAGCGATTTCGGCGCGGGACCGGTGTGGCGGTTCCGCACCGGTTTCGGCGAGCAATCCCTGGCCAAGGCGGCGGTCTTCGAAAAGGCGTTGCGCCGTCTCGGCGTCGGGCCGGGCGACAACGAGGCGTCGGGCGGTCCGGACGTCATCCCGCTGCGCCAGGCGGGCGTGCCGGCCTTTCGCCTGCACCAGGACGGACGCGATTATTTCGACCTCCATCACACTCAGGAAGACACGATCGACAAGGTCGACGAGGCGGACCTACGGCAGAATGTCGCCGCCTGGGCGGCCGCAGTTTACATCGCCTCCGAACTTGACGGGGGGTATCGCGAATAAGACCGAAAAACGTTTGTCACACTCTCGTCTTACATAAAAACTTTTCGTTGTAGCGAGGGGTGTCATGAAGCGTTTCGCCGTCCTGGTTTCCTTGTTCGTCTCCTGCCTGTTCGTCCTGGCCGCCTGCCAGGAGGGGCCGGCGCCGGTTCCTTCTGAAGGGCGGGGCGAGGCGGCCCCGGAAGCGCCGGACGGCGCCATTCGCGCCGTCCCCATGCCGTCCGCGCCCCTTGACGAGAAAAAGACGCTGACGCGGATCGTTTTCGGTTCCTGCGCGGATCAACAGGAAGACCAGTCGATCTGGGACCGGGTCGCCGCCGAGGCGCCGGAGCTTGTTCTCTTCATCGGCGACAATGTCTATGGCGATGTGCGCTCGGGCGACCCGGCCATGCCGGAGCTCAAGGCGGCCTATATGCGCCTTGCCCGGTCCGAGCCGTTCTCGCGGGTGCGCGCCCGCGCGCCGGTCCTGACCGTGTGGGACGACCACGATTACGGCCTAAACGACGCCGCGGCGAGCTTCGAGTTGCGCGAGCAGGGCGAGGCGCTGTTCGAGTATGTATGGGCGCTCGCCGAAGACGATCCCCGCCGCGCCCGGCCCGGCGTATACGGATCGTGGACGTTCGGCGAGGAGGAAGGCCGGCGCGTTCAGCTCATCATGCTCGATACGCGCTATTTCCGGTCGGACCTGAAGGAAACCGATGAACGCGGCGCCCGGGGCAGGGAGCGTTATCTGCCCGACGCGGAGCCCGCCAAGACCATGCTGGGCGATGCGCAGTGGGCGTGGCTGGAAGAAGAACTGAGAAAGCCCGCCGACCTGCGCCTCGTGGTCTCCTCCGTTCAGGTCATCGCCGACGGCCATGGCTGGGAAGCCTGGAGGATGCTGCCGCTGGAGCGCGCAAGGCTGTATTCCCTGATCGACCATACCGACGCGAACGGCGTCGTCTTCCTTTCCGGCGACCGGCATGCCGGCGCCCTCTATCGCAAGAGCGGCGTCGGCGATTATCCCCTTTACGAAGCGACGTCCTCTTCCCTCAACCTGCCGGCGTCGCGGTGGCGCGCCGAGAGCGGCGAGACCTATGTGGAGCCCGGTCCCAACCGGCTCGCCGGGATGGTTTATGACGCCAATTACGGCTTGATCGAGATTGACTGGGAGGCGCGCGCCGTAACGCTGTCCCTGCGGGGCGCGGACGGCGGCGTCTTCGCCGAAGAGCGCATCCTCTTGGAAACTCTCCGATAAGGCGGCCGTCCGGTCCCGCCGGAAACGCCGTGCGTTGAGCTTTTCGCCGCCATGGGGTACGCCTTTTCAATAGCTTATAACCTATCGGCGAGGAACGGATCGGGATGGACGGCGAGGCGGGACCCCAGACAGCGGTGAAAAAAGCGGCGGCGAACCAGATGGCGGCGAAGTGGGTCCGCGAGGATGTCGACGCCCTGATGCGCGCCCCGTTCGCGGAACTGGTTTTCCGCGCAGCGGCGGTTCACCGCGAGCATTTCGACCCCAACGAGGTCCAGGCCTCGCGCCTTCTGTCGATCAAGACCGGCGGATGTCCGGAGGACTGCGGCTATTGCAGCCAGTCGGCCCATTTCAAAACCGGCCTCAAGGCCTCCAGGCTGATGGACAAAGAGGCTGTCGTCGCCGAGGCCCGGCGCGCCAGGGAAGAAGGCGCCTCGCGCTTTTGCATGGGCGCGGCCTGGCGCGCGCCGAAGGACCGCGACATGGGCGATCTTTGCGCCATGGTCGCCGAGGTCAAGGCGCTCGGCCTTGAGACCTGCATGACGCTCGGCATGCTGACGGACGATCAGGCGGGCCGGCTGAGCGAGGCGGGGCTCGATTACTACAACCACAATATCGACACCTCGCCTGAATATTACGGCAAGATGGTGTCGACGCGCACGTTTCAGGACCGCATCGACACGCTTGAAAGGGTTCGCGCTTCGGGGATGAAGGTGTGTTGCGGCGGCATCGTCGGCATGGGCGAGGCGGTCGAGGATCGCGCCGGCTTCCTGCTCGCGCTGGCGAATATGAGCCCGCCGCCGGAATCGGTTCCGATCAACGCGCTGATGCCGATCGAGGGAACGCCGCTGGGCGGTTCCGAGCCGGTCTCCGCCGTCGAGTTCGCTCGGCTGATCGCGGTCGCCCGCATCCTGATGCCGACGTCTTATGTGCGCCTATCCGCGGGCCGGGAGAACATGAGCGAGGAGGCGCAGGCGCTGTGTTTCCTCGCCGGCGCCAACTCCATCTTCGTCGGCGACGAACTTCTCACCACGAACAATCCGGGCCAGGATAAAGACAGCGCCATGTTCGACCGGCTGGGCGTCAGGCTGGTTTAACCTTCGGTCGCCGGTGGCGGCCCATGCCGGACGCGAGTTCCATGGGGTATTCCCAGATTTCGGTCGTTGAATCCGGCAGGCTTGCATTCGTTTCCGGCCAGGTCGCATGGACGCCGGCGGGCGAGCCCGCGCCGAGCGATTTGGCCGAGCAGGCAAGGCTCGTCTTCCAGAATGCAAACGCCGCGCTCCACGGGCTTGGCGCGACGACCCGCGACCTCGCCATGGTTCGGATTTTCATGGTGGATCTTACGCCCGAGCGACTTGAGATGTTGATGCCGCTCTTCACCGAATGGTGCGACGGCGCCAAGCCGAGCCTCACCGGCGTCGCGGTCGCGGCGCTCGCCGGGGCCGACCTGCAAATTGAAATGGAGATGACCGTGCGATTGCCGTCCTAGCGCATGCTCCAACCGCACCTGCAATAAAAAACGCCGCCCTTTCGGGCGGCGTTTTCATACGCAACGAAATTATTCGGCGGTCGGCTTACATCATGCCGCCCATGCCGCCCATGCCGCCCATGTCGGGCATCGCCGGGGCCGCGCCGCCGTCTTTCTTCGGCGCTTCGGCGACCATGGCTTCGGTCGTGATCAGGAGACCCGCGACGGAGGCGGCGTCCTGCAGCGCGGTGCGCACGACTTTGGCCGGATCGACAATGCCGGTGGCGATCAGATCGCCGTACTCTTCGGTCTGCGCATTGAAGCCGAACTTGAAGTCGTCCTGCTCAAGCAGCTTGCCGACGATGATCGAGCCTTCGCCGCCCGCATTGGCGACGATCTGGCGGATCGGCGCTTGCAGGGCGCGGCGCACGATGTTGACGCCCGCATCCTGGTCGGCGTTGTCGCCTTTCAGGCCGTCAAGCGATTTCGACGCGTAGAGCAGCGCCGTGCCGCCGCCCGGCACGATGCCTTCTTCCACCGCGGCGCGGGTGGCGTTGAGGGCGTCGTCGACGCGGTCCTTGCGCTCCTTGACTTCCACTTCCGTAGCGCCGCCGACCTTGATCACCGCAACGCCGCCGGCGAGTTTCGCCAGCCGCTCCTGCAGTTTCTCGCGGTCGTAGTCAGAGGTCGTTTCCTCGATCTGGCGACGGATCTGGCTCGTGCGCGCTTCGATGTCGGCTTTCTCGCCGGCGCCGTCGACGATCGTCGTGTCGTCCTTGTTGATGGTGACTTTCTTCGCCGTGCCGAGCATATCGAGGGTGACGTTCTCCAGCTTGATGCCGAGGTCTTCGGAAATGACCTGGCCGCCGGTAAGCACCGCGATGTCTTCCAGCATGGCCTTGCGGCGGTCGCCGAAGCCCGGCGCCTTGACCGCGGCGATTTTCAGGCCGCCGCGCAGCTTGTTGACGACGAGGGTGGCGAGCGCTTCGCCTTCCACGTCTTCAGCGATGATCAGGAGCGGCTTGCCGGACTGCACCACGGCTTCAAGCAGCGGCAGCATGGATTGCAGGTTGGAGAGTTTCTTCTCATGCAGCAGGATGAACGGATCTTCCAGCTCGGCGATCATTTTGTCCGCATTCGTAATGAAGTACGGGGACAGATAACCGCGGTCGAACTGCATGCCTTCGACGACGTCGAGTTCGGTTTCGAGGGATTTGGCTTCCTCGACCGTGATGACGCCTTCGTTGCCGACTTTGTCCATCGCCTGCGCGATCATCTGGCCGATTTCCTTTTCGCCGTTGGCGGAAATCGTGCCGACCTGGGCGATTTCGTCGGACGAGGCGATTTTCGTCGCGCGGGTCTTGATGTCCTCGACGACCTTGGCCACGGCGAGATCGACGCCGCGCTTCAGATCCATCGGGTTCATGCCGGCGGCGACGGCCTTGGCGCCTTCGCGGACGATGGACTGCGCCAGCACGGTGGCGGTGGTGGTGCCGTCGCCGGCCTCGTCATTGGTCTTCGACGCGACTTCGCGGACCATCTGGGCGCCCATGTTCTCGAACTTGTCTTCCAGTTCGATTTCCTTGGCGACCGTGACGCCGTCCTTCGTGGTGCGCGGGGCGCCGAAAGACTTTTCGATTACGACATTGCGGCCTTTCGGGCCGAGCGTCACTTTCACGGCGTTGGCGAGGATATCGACGCCGCGCAGCATTTTTTCGCGCGCTTCGGCGTCAAACTTTACTTCCTTAGCTGCCATTGTAGCTTCTCCTTGAACTGATGAATTTCGTGGGGGTTAGTCAATGATCCCGAGGATGTCCGACTCTTTCATGATGAGCAGGTCCTCGCCGTCGATCTTGACTTCCGATCCGGACCATTTGCCGAACAGGACCTTGTCGCCGGATTTGACTTCGAGGGGGACGATTTCGTTGTCGTCGCCGCGCGCGCCGGAGCCGACGGCGACTACTTCGCCTTGCTGCGGCTTTTCTTTTGCGGTGTCGGGGATGATGATGCCGCCGGCGGTCTTTTCGTCTTCGTCGATGCGACGGACCAGCACGCGGTCATGGAGAGGGCGGAATGCCATAGGTGAGATCTCCCTTGGTCGATTTTCTGAACAAAAACAACCTGTTAAACATATGACAGCCGGCCTTGCGCCGCCTGTTAGCACTTGCTCGGGGCGAGTGCTAGCGGGCATTTAGGCAAGCGCAGGGGCAGGGTCAAGGGCCTGGCGGCGAGATTGTGGGCCGGGCTTGCGCGAATTTTCCGGCGCGCCTCGACGCCCCCTGCCGCCGGCTGGCGCCAGGGTCTCCGGCGGCGCGCGCGCCGGACGCGGAAAGCGTAATAATCTCGCCGCAATTACGTGTTTTTAATCTGGTTCGAACGGCAATAAGGCCATAGTGCGCCCGGTTTCGCGCGGCGGCCGCGCAAAAACGCCGAATATCGAACGCAAAGAAGTCACAAATCGGGCTCATGAGAGCCCATCGCTTAGCGGGAAAAGGAGAACAGCCATGCGCAAAGCGCTTATCATCGGGGCGGCGGCGCTGATCGCCGTGGGATGCACGACCAACCCTTATACCGGAGAGCGGCGCGCCAGCCGCGCGGTCACGAGCGGCGCCGGGGGCGCGGCGGCGGGCGCGGCGGCCGGCGCGATCGTCGGCGCAATCGCCGGGAGTCCCGGCCGCGGCGCGGCCATCGGCGCGGGCATCGGCGCGGCGACGGGCGTTGGCATCGGCGTCTACCAGGACCGCCAGCAGGAAAAACTGCGCCAGCGCCTCGCCAACACCGGCGTTTCCGTTACGCGCCAGGGCGACAACATCTATCTCAACATGCCGTCCGACATCACCTTCGCGGTCAACCAGTCGGACATCAATCCGGGCTTTTACGAGACCCTGAACTCCGTAGCGATCGTCCTGCAGGAGTTCGACGCGACCACGGTCAGCGTATACGGCCACGCGGACGCGACCGGCGCGGAGGACTACAACCTGCGGCTGTCCCAGCGCCGCGCGCAGTCGGTTTCGTCCTATATCGCCGGACAGGGCGTCGCGCCGGCCCGGCTTCAGGCCATCGGTTTCGGCGAAACGCGCCCGGTGGCGCCCAACGACACCGAGGCGGGCCGCGCCGCGAACCGCCGGGTGGAAATCGTCATCGACCCGATTGAAAGCCAGTTCAACAGCTAAGGGCTGGCGCATCCCTTTGACCGCGCAATGCAATGACCGCGCGATGCGATCAGGCTCGGCCGGCGATCCCGGCCGGGCCTTTCGCGTTCGGGGGAACCTTTCCGTCCGGGGCCTTTTCCTGTCGCGGCTTCCTGTCGCGGTGTCGCTACAATTGGCGGCGGCGCTTTAACGCCCCGTCAAACAACAAGCTTAAAAGCTTTTAAACTGAGTTTGTCTAAAAATGACTGCTCGTCATGCGCGCATGGGTGTCGATGCGGCTCAACGGGGGGCCGCCCAACGCGGGAAAGAGCAGGTCATGAACTTTCGCCAAAAGGGGTCTCGCTATTCGAGCGGCGTGTTGTTTTGCGCCGGCATCACGGCGGTGTCGCTGGTCGCGGCCAGCGTCACGTCGGGTTTCCGGACCGGGTTTGAAATCTGGCTCGCCTGCTGCCTCGTCGCGTCCCTGATCCTGCATGCGCGCGCCGGCTTCGCGCTCAGCAAGGCGCAGCAGGAGCTCGACCTCCTGCAAAGCCTGGTGCAGAAATTCAAGGCCGATCGTCGCCACGCGGATCAAAGCCTTGTCGGCGGCGGCGCCGCAACGCCCGAGGCCGCCAACGACGCTTTGTCCCTCGACAGGGTCAACGACGCGATCGAAAACGGCCGGGTCGATCTTTATCTCCAGCCGATCTTCAACCTTGAAAACCGAAAGCCCGCCTGTTTCGAGGCGTTTTCCCGCCTGCGCAATCTGAACGGCTCCATTATTCAGCCGGCAGACTATATCGACGCGGCCGAGCGCGCCAACAAGATCGGACTGATCGACAACATGATCCTCCTGCGTGCGGTGCAGGCGCTGCGCGAGTTCGGCCAGAACAATCCGGGCTGCCGCATCTTCTGCAATATCTCGCCGGCGACCATCTTCGACAAGGATTTCTTCGTTCAATTCACGGACTATCTCGATGCGAACAAAGACCTCGCCGAGCATCTCGTGTTCGAGTTCACCTACCCGGCGGTGGAAATGATGAACGACGCGGTCGCCGCCAACCTGGAACTGGTGGCGCGCCGGGGCTATGCGTTTTCGGTCGATCATATTTGCCGCTTCGACATTGACTGGAACGCCCTGCGCAAGCGCAATTTCCGCTATGCGAAGGCGTCGAGCGCGCTGCTGCTCGGCGACGGCGCCGAAGCCGCGCGCGAGAAAGCCCGCCACGTCGCCGGGCGCCTCGGCGAGATGGGCATCGACCTGATCGCTGAGAAAATCGAGAGCCAGGCCGATGCGCGCCTCGTGCAGGGGCTGGGCATCCGTTACGGCCAGGGCACGCTGTTTGCGCCGCCGCGTCCGGCCCGCGCCCATCTCGAGGGGCCGCAAAAGCTGGCCGCGGTTTCCTGACCGGCGCCCGGCGCGGGCGCGCGGCGATTGCCGCTTGACCCGCCGCCGGGGCCGCCTTATCCGCAGATGCGTGACCCGGCTTGCCTTCCAGAAACGGCTGCGCGACATCGCATCGGACTATGACGCTCTCCTGTGCGACGCATGGGGCGTCATCCATAACGGCGTGAAGATTTTCCCCGGCGCGGCGGAGGCGATGGTGCGGTTTCGCGAGACCCGCGGGCCCGTCGTCATCCTGACCAACGCCCCCCGGCCGTCGAGCATTATCCCCGGCCAGCTTGACCGGCTGGGCCTGCCGCGCGACGCCTATGACGCGGTGGTGACATCGGGCGACGCGACGCGCGCCGAGATCGAGGCGCGCCTGCCCGCGCCCGCCTACCGCATCGGCCCGGAAAAAGACGACCCTTTGTTTGACGGCCTCGGCGTCGAGTTCGCGCCGGAAGAGGACGCCGCCTTTATCATCTGTACAGGTCTTGTCGACGACCAGCGCGAGACGCCGGACGATTACCGCGCGCTCATGCGGCGGCTGGCCGGGCGGGGGCTCGTCATGATCTGCGCCAATCCGGACATCGTGGTGAACTGGGGCGGGCGGCGCGTGTGGTGCGCCGGCGCCCTCGCCGAGGTGTACAAGGAATTCGGCGGCTCGGTCGTTTACGGCGGCAAGCCGCATCCGCCGATCTATCGCCTTGCCCGCGCGGCGGCAGCGCGCGCAAGCGGGGCGGGCGCCGCTGCGCCGAGGCTGCTCGCCGTCGGCGACGGACTGCATACGGACATTGTCGGGGCGAACAGCCAGGGCGTCGACGCCGTCTTCATCGCCGGCGACGGCGGCGTGCATGAGGGCGGCGCCGATGTCGAGGCGGTGTCGACCCGGCTCGCGGAGGCGGGGGCGCGCGCGATTGCGCTGATGGAAGCGTTGACGTGGTGAGCCGGCGCCGGGCATGAGACGGAACCCGGGGGCGAAGATGAACGGGGCGAGGGATTGAGCGGAGCCATGGACACGAGGGGCGTTGTCGCCGCCATCGGCAATTTCGACGGCGTGCATCGCGGCCATCAGCACCTCCTGGCGCGCACCGTCGCCTTCGCCGGGGAATTGCAGGGCCGTCCCGGCGTCGTCGTCTTCGAGCCGCATCCGCGGCGCTATTTCCGCCCGGACGATCCGCCGTTTCTGTTGACGACGCCGGAAAAGCGCAACGCGCTGCTCGCCGCCCACGGGGCGCAGCATGTCATCTCGCTGCCGTTCGACGCCGCGCTTGCCTCTCTCGATCCGGAGGCGTTCGTGCGCGGCGTCCTGAAGGAGCGGCTGGGCCTCGCCGGCGTCGTGACGGGCGCCGACTTCCGCTTCGGCAAGGGGCGCGCCGGAGACGGCGCGGCGCTCCGTGCGGTCGGCGACGCGGCCGGCCTCGGCGTTCTCCTGGTCGACATCCTCGCCGAGCGCGGCGAGGCGGAAAAATTCGGCTCCAGCGCGGTGCGCGCCGCCCTTGAGGCCGGGGCGCCGGAACGCGCGGCGGCGATGCTGGGCCGGCGCTGGAGCGTTCGCGGCGCCGTGCGCGAGGGGCAGAAGCTCGGCCGCGGGCTCGGCTTTCCGACCGCCAACATGACCCTGGGCGAGTTGATCGAACCGCGCCGGGGCGTTTACGCCACCCTCGCGGAAGTCGGCGGCGAGACCTACGCCGCGGTCTCCAATTTCGGCCGGCGTCCGACCGTCGGCGGGGACGCGCCGCTTCTCGAAACGCATCTTTTCGACTTCCAGGGCGATCTTTACGGCGCCGAAATCGAGGTCGGGTTCGTTGCGTTTTTGCGCGACGAGCGCAGGTTCGACGGCCTTGACGCCCTGAAGGCGCAAATCACCGCCGACAGCGCCGAGGCGCGGCGGATCCTGCACCGCCTCTGACGGCGCGCTTTGGGGCGGCTGCTCAAGGGGTGCTGGGGCGCTGGTCCGGAGCATGGTAAACGCCGCGGATGGTCGCCGACTTGTGATCCGGCGCCCTTCAGGCCGCCCATCTGCGCCGCCGTCCGCGCCGCATTTTCGTCACAAACGGGACGATACTTGCTACAATATGAGGGCATTGCGTCGTCTGTCCCGAGCCTGGAAACAGCGCCGGGAAAGCGACGGGAAAGGTGGAGTAATGATGTCCGGTTCGCGCGTCTCGAAACGATCCCGGTGGCTTGCCGCCCTCGCCCTCGCCGCGGGCGCCGTTTTCGCCGTCAATGCGCCGGCGCCGGCGCAGGCGGGCGGCTACGGTTATTACGGCGGCTATTACGGTTATCATGGCGGCTATTACGGCCGGCGGCGCTTTCACCGTCGTCACTATCGCAGGGGCGGCGGCGGTCGCGCGGCGGCGATCGCCCTCGGCGTCGTCGGCGGCGCGATCATTCTGAACGAGCTGGCCGAGAGCCGCGCCCGCCAGCGCGCCTATGACGCCCGCTATTACGGCTATCGGCGTCCGTATTACTACGATCCCGGTCGTCCGGACAGTTATCAGCGGGGCTTTGAGAACGGTTTCGATCGCGGTTTCGACCGCGGGTACGATCAGGGCGCGATCGCGCCGGGGGCGCCGGCCGCGCCCGCGGCGCCCGGCTCTTACCGGCCGCTGGAGACGCCGCCGAGCGCCCCGTCCGGCGGCGACGATCTGGACGCGGTGCTGGACGGCGGACCTGACGAAGCGGGCAGGGTCGCCGTCGCCGCCGCCTATGGCGCCTGCCTGCGCCGGGTGCGCACGGCGCTGTCGGAACGCGGGTTCATTCTATCCGCCCCGTACGAGCCGGAGACCGCCGACGATCTTGGCGGCGCGTGGCGGATGACCGCCACCGTGATGGCCCAGCGCGGCGCCGAAGACTGGGCGCGCGCCATGACCTGCGAGGCGGACGAGGGCCGCGTTTACATGGTCGAGCTGATCTGACGCGCCCGATCCGGCCAGCCTGATCCCGTCAGTCTGATGTTGGATGGCGGCCCGGCATTTCGCGGGTGACGCCGCGGCTCCGGCCTGTTACGACTGATCGCCATGAACACCAGCGCTCTCATAGAAAGCCGCCGCGACGAAATCTGCTGCGATGGGCGAATTAGCGGCCCGGCCCGGCGCGCGGCGGGTCCTGGCCTTGCGGGGCTTGAGGCTTGACAACGGCGCCCGGGACCGGGCTTCCCTTGATTTCAATTCCCTGGCGCCCCAATGGCGACCAATTCAGCACCATGACCAGACAGAGAAAGAGACGCTGATGCCCGACGCATCGCCCGAAGCCGCGAACGAGACCGCCGCCGACGCCGGCCGCGATTACAAGGACACGCTGTTTTTACCGACCACGGATTTTCCCATGCGCGCCGGCCTGCCCAAGCGCGAGCCGGAGTTGCTCGCCCGCTGGGAGAGCCGGGACCTTTACCGCCGGCTGCGCGCTGATGCCAAGGACCGCCCGCCCTTCGTCCTGCATGACGGGCCGCCCTACGCCAACGGCCACATCCACATGGGCACGGCGCTGACCAAGATTCTCAAGGACATGATCGTCCGTTCGCGGCAGATGTCCGGGTTCGACGCCAACTACGTGCCCGGCTGGGATTGTCACGGCCTGCCGATCGAATGGAAGGTGGAGGAGGAGTTCCGCGCCAAGGGGCGGGCCAAGCGCGACGTGCCGTCGTCGGAGTTCCGCGCCGCGTGCCGCGAATACGCCCAGAAGTGGCTGGATATTCAGCGTGAAGAGTTTCGCCGCCTGGGCGGCGAGGGCGACTGGGACAATCCCTATACCACCATGGATTACGGCTCCGAGGCGCGCATCGCCTCGGAACTCCTGAAATTCGCCGAGTTGGGCCTGCTCTATCGCGGCTCCAAGCCGGTGATGTGGTCGCCGGTGGAGCAGACCGCCCTCGCGGAGGCGGAGATCGAGTATCACGATCATCAGTCCACGACCATCTGGGTGAAGTTTCCCGTCATCGGCGTCGGCGAAACCGTTACGCGGACGGACGCGGACGAACGCTTGCGCCCGCTCCTGGCGGACGCCTCCATCGTGATCTGGACGACGACCCCCTGGACCATTCCCGGCAACCGGGCGATCTGCTACGGACCGAAACTGTCCTACGGCCTTTACGAGGTCGTCGCGATGAAAGGCGATCTCGATTTCGAGCCTTGGTCGAAACCGGGCGACAGGCTGGTCGTCTCCGACGCGTTGGCCGACAGCGTGCGCGAGTCCGGGCTGATCGCCGAATGGAAGCGCGTCGCCGACGTGCCGGGCGACGCCCTGGGGGCCGTCGCCTGCGCCCATCCGCTGAGAGGCTTCGCCGGCGGATACGATTTCGACGTGCCGCTGCTCGCCGGCGATCACGTCACCGACGAGGCGGGGACAGGCTTCGTGCACACCGCGCCCGGCCACGGCCAGGAGGACTATGTCGCCTGGGTCGGGGCTTTCGGCGCGAATGCGAAAATTCCGTATACGGTGGACGAGTTTGGCGCCTATACCGCGGAAGCGCCGGGCTTCGAGGGCGCGAAAGTCCTCGTCATCGAGGGCAAGAAGAAAGGCAAGGACGGCGACGCCAACAAGAAGGTGATCGACGCCCTGATCGAAAAAGGCGCGCTCCTCGCCCGCGGACGCCTCGTCCATTCCTATCCCCATTCCTGGCGCTCGAAAGCGCCGGTGATCTTCCGTAACACCCCGCAATGGTTCATCGCCATCGATCGTCCGACGGCGAACGGAAAGACCCTGCGCGAGAACGCCCTCGCCGCCATCGACGAGACGGCCTTCACCCCCCCGCAAGGGCGCAACCGCATCCGCGCCATGGTGGAAGGGCGGCCGGACTGGCTGATCTCGCGCCAGCGCGCCTGGGGCGTGCCGATCACGATCTTCGCCCACAAGGAGACGGGCGAGGTGCTGGTCGACAGGGCGGTCAACGAACGGATCGTTGATGCGATCAGGGCGCGCGGCGCCGACGCCTGGTTCGACACGCCGGCGCGGGAGTTTCTCGGCCAGGCGTATTCCGCGGACGACTACGAAAAGGTCGAGGACATTCTCGACGTGTGGTTCGATTCCGGTTCGACCCACGCTTTCGTGCTGGAGGACCGCGAGGATTTAAGTTGGCCCGCGGATGTTTACTGCGAGGGATCGGACCAGCATCGCGGCTGGTTCCAGTCATCGCTGCTCGAAAGCTGCGGCACGCGCGGGCGCGCGCCGTACAGGCACATCATCACCAACGGTTTCGTGGTCGACGGCGAAGGCCGCAAGATGTCGAAATCCCTCGGCAATGTGATGCTGCCGGAGGAGGTGATCCGTTCCTACGGCGCGGAGATCATCCGCATCTGGGCGGCGAGCGCGGACTACACCGAGGATTTGCGCGTCAGCAAGGAGATCATCGGCTCCGCCGTCGACGCCTACCGCAAACTGCGCAACACCATGCGCTACCTGCTCGGCGCGCTGGCCGGGCTCGAGGACGCCGAGCGGGTTGCGCCGGCGGCGATGCCCGAGCTTGAGCGGTATGTTCTCCACCGTCTCGCGGTTCTCGACGAAGAGGTGCGCAAAGGCTATGAAGCGTTCGATTTCAAGGGCGTCTGGCGCAAGTGTCTCGATTTCGCGTCGATCGATCTGTCTGCGTTCTATCTCGATATCCGCAAGGACAGCCTTTACTGCGACCGGCCGGACGATTCGCGCCGCCGCGCCGCGCGCACCGTCATGGATCTCGTGTTCGAGCGCCTGACCGCCTGGCTTGCGCCGATCTGCGTCTTCACGATGGAAGAGGCGTGGCTCGCGCGGCATCCGTCAGACGAGGGATCGGTTCACTTGCGCCAGTTCCCGCAAACGCCGGCGGGGTGGCGCGACGATGCGCTGGCCGCGAAATGGCGTAAAATCCTGGACGTGCGCCGGGTCGTCACCGGCGCTCTTGAGGTCGAGCGGCGGGAAAAACGCATCGGCGCCAGCCTTGAGGCCGCCCCGCGCGTATATGTCGACGACGCGGCTTACAAGGACGCCTTTGACGGTCTCGACCCGGCGGCGCTGTTCATCACCTCGGGCGCGGAAATCACCACCGACGCGCCGCCGCCGAACGCCTTCCGGCTCGACGGCGACGACAAGGCGATCGCCGTCGAGCCCCTTTCCGCCGCCGGACGCAAATGCGCCCGCTGCTGGCGCGTCCTTCCGGAGGTGGGAAGCGTTCCGTCCCATGACGATCTGTGCGGGCGCTGCGCCGACGCGGTGGCGGCGCACGACGCCGGGGGCGCGGGATGAGCGACGCGGCGGAACGCGAAAGCCTGGCGCGGCGGGTGAAAGCGTGGTGGACGGCCGCGCGCGCCAACCGCAATTTCCGGATCGGCCTTGCGGGCGCGGCGGCGCTCGCGATTGTCGACCAGGCGAGCAAGTACTGGATCCTGCACGTCGTCCGGCTGCCGGAACGCGGCAAGATAGAAATATCGGGCGTCTTCGACCTTACTTTCGTCCGTAATTTCGGCGCCAGCTTCGGGCTGTTCGCCGGCGGGCTTGCCTCGCGGATTTTTCTCTCGCTGATCGCGCTTGGCGTGTCGGTCGGGCTCGCCGTGTGGCTCGGCCGGCTGGGTCGCCCGATGGCCGTCGCCGGGGTCAGTTTTATCATCGGCGGCGCCCTCGGCAATCTCTACGACCGGATCGCCTATGGCTATGTCGTTGATTTTCTTGATTTCTCAGGGCTTTACTTTCCATGGGTGTTCAATGTCGCGGACGCGGCCATCAATCTCGGCGTCGCCTGCCTGTTGCTTGACGCCTGGCTGACCCGCGACGGGCGTGCGTCCCGGCGCTGACCGGCGCGCGCCTGCGTGGAATGGCGCATGGGCGGGCCGTTGGATTGCGCGCCGCGCCGCGAACGCTATAGTGCCCCTCCAATGCGTGAGGGCGCAACAATCCGGGCGGCGTGGGGCGTCAGCAAGGTGGAGTGAAGAACCGATGATTTCAGCGTCAACCTTTAAATTTGTCGCCGCCATGGGGTGCGTCGCGCTGATGGCGTCCGGCTGCGGCGCGGGCCGCGCGATCGGCGCCGGCAAGAACGCCCCCGACGAATTCGCCATCGCCACCAAGGCGCCGCTGGTGGTGCCCCCGGACTTTGCGCTGCGCCCGCCGCGCCCGGGCGAATCGCGCCCGCAGGAGCTGTCTCCCTCCGAACGCGCGCAGCAGGTATTGCTGGGCGACGCCGGCGCGGCCCCGCCGACGGTCGGCGAGCAGTTGCTCCTGCGCAAGGCCGGCGCCCTGGGCGTCGACCCGTCGATCCGGAATGTTCTGAACGCTGAAAATGGCGGGCGCGCGGAAAAAGACCGCAGCCTCGCCAACCAGCTCCTGTTCTGGAATTTCATCGGCGGCGACGTGGACGACAGCGCCGCGCCCCTGCGCGTCGATAATCCCGAAGAATGGCTCGCCGAGCGCCAGCGGGTTATCAATGCGGTGACCGGCGAAGAGGGCGAGGTCAAGATCAACAAATCCCGCGCCCTCAACCTGCCGGGCGTTTTTTAGGGCCGTTCGCGCCGTCGGCCGCCGCCGTTCCGGGATGGCGGGGAAAGCGGCGGCGTTGCGTCGCCGCGCGTTGCCCGCGATAATGCGGCATGGCGAATCGCGCATCGAAACCGGCTTCCCTTTCTTCCGCCATCCACCGGCTGCCCCCCGACGCGGTTAACCGCATCGCCGCGGGCGAGGTGATCGAGCGTCCGGCGGCGGCGGTCAAGGAGCTTGTGGAAAACGCCCTCGACGCCGGCGCGACGCAAATCGACGTCGAGATCGCCCATGGCGGCAAAAGCCTCATCGCGATTACCGACGACGGCAGCGGCATGGGGCCGGACGATCTCGCGCTGGCGGTGGAGCGCCACGCCACCTCGAAGCTGAATCCGGGCGCCGACGGCGGCTATGATCTCATGAACATCGCGACCATGGGCTTTCGCGGCGAAGCGCTGCCCTCGATCGGGGCCGTGGCGCGCCTGTCCATCACCTCGCGGGCCAAAGCGGGCGGCGGCGAAGGCGGCGCCTGGCGTCTCGACGTGGATGGCGGCCGGCTCGACGGGCCGGCGCCGGCGGCCTTCGGCGGCGCGGGAACCCGGATCGAGGTGCGCGATCTGTTCTACGCGACCCCGGCGCGGCTGAAATTCCTGAAATCCGATCAGGCGGAGACGACGGCGATCGGCGACGCGGTGCGCCGGCTGGCCATGGCGCGGGCCGATGTCGGCGTCTCGCTGGTCTCTTCCGGACGGAAGATCCTGGCGCTGCGGCCGGAAACGCCGGATGCGGACGGTCGGCTGAAGCGGCTCGCCGCGATCATGGGGCGCGATTTCGGCGACAACGCCGTCGCCATTGACGCGCAGCGGGACGGCGCGCGGGTGTCCGGCTTCGCGGGCCTGCCCACCTTCAACCGGGGGCTGCCGGACAAGCAGTTTCTGTTCGTCAACGGACGGCCGGTGCGCGACAAGCTGATCGTCGGCGCCGTGCGGGCGGCCTATGCGGATTTCCTCGCCCGCGACCGGCATCCTGCGGCGGCGCTTTTTCTCGATATTCCGCCGACGGAAGTCGACGTCAATGTTCATCCGGCCAAGACCGAGGTGCGATTTCGCAACGCCGGCTCGGTGCGCGGGCTCCTGATCACCGCCTTGCGCCACGCCCTCGCCGAGGCGGGCCATCGCGCTTCGACCACGGTCAGCGGCTACGCGCTCGGCAAGATGACCCCGCGGGACCTGGCGTCGCAAAGGGCGCCGCAACCGGCGCCGCAGACGGGGTTCTCCGGATTTCGCCCGCCGCCGCGTCCCAACCCTTATATGCGCGACGTTTATGCGCCCCGGGGCGGGGGGGGCGCCGACGACGCCGCGCCGGACGGCGAGCGCGGCGCGGGGCTGCGCGACCGGCCGTCGGCGTTCGGCGCGGGGGCCGCGCCGGCAGCGCGCGCCGAAGATGTTGGCGGGGAAGAGACGCTTACGGACTACCCACTCGGCGCGGCGCGGGCGCAGCTTCACGAGACCTATATTGTCGCGCAGACTGCGGACGGCCTCGTCATCGTCGATCAGCATGCGGCGCATGAGCGGCTCGTTTACGAGCGCATGAAGGCCGCGCTGGAAGCCGGCGGCGCCGCGGGGCAGGGGCTCCTCCTGCCGGAAGTGGTCGATCTGGAAGCGGAAGACTGCGCCCGCCTGGAGGGATGCCTTGAGGACTTCGCCCGTCTCGGTCTTGTCATGGAGCGTTTCGGCGAGGACGCCATGATGGTGCGCGAGACGCCCGCCATGCTGGGCGAGGTCGATGCGCAGGGGCTGGTGCGCGCGCTGGCGGAGGACGTCAAGGCGTTCGGCGACGCGCTGGTGCTGAAGGAGCGCCTGGAGGAGGTGTGCTCGTCCATGGCGTGTCACGGCTCGATCCGCTCCGGGCGCCGCCTCGCCGGGGACGAGATGAACGCGCTCCTGCGCCAGATGGAGGCGACGCCCCATTCCGGCCAGTGCAACCACGGGCGGCCGACTTACGTGGAGCTGAAGCTCGCCGACATCGAGCGGCTGTTCGGGCGGCGCTAGGGCGTATTGCAGCATAAGCGAAGCGCCGGTTTTGCCTTTCGCGGGGGCGCTCCGCCCAAGAATCCAGCGCCGATGACGAATCGCGTTGAACGCAATTGGCTCCAGGCGCGCGACGCCGCGACGGCGCTTTCGTCCTGGTCATGTCTTCTTTGTCATGTCTTCCGGGAGGTGAAGGCGTACGGACCCAGCGGTTTGTCATAGACGGCCGCCTGCGAGCCCTTATGCGCGGCTTTCTTGTCGCTCTCGACAATGGCGGCGATTTTCTTGTCGATGGCGATTTCCGAGAATTTGACCCATCTGCCCACATTCAGCTTCTTGCGGAACGGGCCCTTGAAAAACGGCAAGACCCAAATGAACACTGACGAAAAAACAATCAATACAAGGAAGAAAAAAACGAACCAGGTCGCCTGGGGCGGCAACACCCCGTTATTGATCATTTTTTCAACGCTATCGCCTATCATGTCGGGGGCTGACGCGGGCGGGACCCGCTCCCCGTTGCCGGCGGGCGGCCCGTCGTCCTCCTGCGTCCCGGTCCCGAAGCTGGCCGCGAAGGTCGCGCCGAGGACGGCGAGCGTGGCGGCGACGAACCCCGCCGTCTGGTATGTCAGTGTCTTACGCAAATGATAAACGTCAATGGAAAACCATCGCATGCCGAACTCGATGCGGCGGGCGATAAAAATGATGATCTGCGACCAGACGCCGGCAAGCCTGGCGTTTTGGTCGGGAACGAGACTGCCGCTGGAGCCGATATCGTTGATATTGTCGGCAATTTCCTTCAACTCGCGCTCAAGTTCGATGAAAAACTCTCTACAGGTGTTGCCCAGGTCGGTCGCGATAGATGAATTGGTGTTCCAGAAGGCGGAAATGGAGATCGCGTGCATTGCGAGCAAGGTCATGAAAGCCCCGACTTTCAGATGGGCGGGGTAAGAGAGCGCGCACAGGACGATGTAATCGACCACGAATAGAATGATCGTGATCAGATAAATTCTGAAGTAATTGCCCGCAATCGCCTTCGCCCCCGCGGATGTGAACTGACGGAACCCCCTGTCGACCGTGATGCGTTCGCCGTCTTCACCGTCGGGCTTGAGGGCGTCGCTTTCCAGGGCGTCGCTGATGGCTTTCTTTTCAAGGGCGTAGTATTTCTTGTCGAAGAAATCGCCGTACCCGTCGATCATTTCGACCGGCGCGTTAAAGAAGTGCCGGCATGCATGAAGATAACGCCGTTCGTTCTCGCTGCTGAGGCGGTCCTGGCCCGCCGACGGGATATCATTGTTGAACCGGCTGAACGGAATGCCGCTGACATGTTTTCCGGGATCGAAGGTTGTGTCCAACCCGATCAGCCGGTCCTCATGTTCCGTCGAGCGCATGGCCGGATCCCCCTCGATGCAAAGACGCCCTGCTTTATGGCTCAGCGTAAATTCAAAAATAGTTTATTCAATATCTTGACTCTTTAGATTTTTACTTGGGAGCCTGCTTGTTTTTTCTTTTTCTCGCTGGGTTTTTTCTGGATGCGCCGACGGGTGCGGTTGGCGGGCATGGTTGGCGGCGGCGTTGTCTTCAGGGCGCGCGTGTTCTAAAGTCGTTGAGTTATTCATGAACGAAGAAAAATTCATATCCCTCGCCGCGCTCGGCGATTTCGTTGATCACGATGCGGAGGAAATGTGCGCGCGCGCCGGCGCCTTTTTCGAGGAGATTCGCCGGCGCCACTCGGTGCGCGAGTTTTCCAACGCGCCTGTCCCGCGCGAGGTCATGGAGCGGTGCATCGCGGCGGCGGGCCGGGCCCCGTCCGGCGCCAACCACCAGCCCTGGCATTTCTGCCTGATCGGCGATGCGACGGTGAAAAAGACCATCCGCCAGGCGGCTGAAGAGGAAGAGCGGGCGTTCTACGCCGGGCGCGCCGGCGACGAATGGCTCGCCGCCCTGGACCCGATCGGCACCGACGCCAACAAACCCTTTCTTGAAACCGCGCCCTGGCTGATCGCCGTTTTCGCCCAGCGCCGCGGCGGCGTCGAGGCGGGCATGGACAAGAAGAACTACTACATCCATGAAAGCGTCGGCATCGCCTGCGGTTTTCTCCTGGCGGCGCTGCACCATGCGGGGCTTGCGACGCTGACCCACACGCCCAATCCGATGACGTTTCTCAACGAAAAGCTCGGCCGTCCGGCGACGGAAAAAGCGTATCTTCTGATCGTGGCCGGCAAGCCCGACCCGGCGGCGCAGATTCCGAACCACGCGCGCCACAAAAAACCCCTGAGCGACATCATGACGGTTTTCTGAGGCGCGCCGCATGCTTTGCATGGCGCGCAAATCAGCCTATGTCAGTGCATCAAGAGGCGCATGTTCGTTCAGCGGCGCGCCGTCGGTTTTTGCGAGACCTCGATAAGAGGCCCCGAACCAGTGAGGAAAAGCCCGGCTTCGCCATGAAGCCGGGTTTTTTCTCTCGACGCTTTGATCAAAAAACCCGGCGACAGCCTTCGGTAAAAATGTCCGGCGCCGCGCGCCCCCCGACGCGCGCCCCCCGACGCGCGCCCCTTGCGCGCTCTTGAGCCGGCGTTCGGGACCGGGCGGCGCCATGATACACTTTGCCCGCTTTTTCAGCTGTTCGCGCCGCGGCATTGTGGATTGCGGCGCCGGCGGCTATATGCCTCTATCTTTTGCAGCAATGTGATCCATGACACCCTTAGCCAATATCCGAAACTTCTCGATCGTCGCCCATATCGACCATGGAAAGTCGACGCTCGCCGACCGCCTGATCCAGGTCACGGGGGGTCTGACGGACCGGGAAATGAAGGAGCAGGTGCTCGATTCCATGGATCTGGAGCGCGAGCGGGGCATTACCATCAAGGCGCAGACCGTGCGCCTTAAATACAAGGCCGCGGACGGCGAGACCTATATTCTGAACCTCATCGACACGCCGGGCCACGTGGATTTCACCTACGAGGTCTCCCGCTCGCTGTCCGCCTGCGAAGGGGCGCTCCTGGTGGTGGATGCGAGCCAGGGGGTCGAAGCGCAGACCCTCGCCAATGTCTACCAGGCGATCGACGTGGACCTGGAGATCACCCCGGTTCTGAACAAGATCGACCTGCCCGCCGCCGAGCCGGACCGGGTCAAGGCCCAGATCGAGGACGTCATCGGCATCGACGCTTCCGACGCGCTGGAGATTTCCGCCAAGACCGGCATGGGCGTGCCGGCGGTGCTGGAGGCGATCGTCACCCGGCTGCCCGCGCCTCGCGGCGACCGGGCGGCGCCGCTGAAAGCGCTCCTCGTGGACAGCTGGTACGATCCCTATCTCGGCGTCGTGGTGCTGGTGCGGGTCTATGACGGCGAGCTGAAGAAGGGCCAGCGCATCAAGATGATGGGCGCGGGCGCGGTCTACACGCTCGAACAGGTCGGCGTCTCGACGCCGAAGAAGACCCCGGTCGACGCCCTCGGGCCGGGAGAGATCGGCTACATCACGGCCTCGATCAAGGAAGTGGCCGACACCCAGGTCGGCGACACCATCACCGACGACCGCCGCCCCTGCGCCGCGCCGCTGCCGGGATTCAAACCATCCGTACCGGTTGTTTTCTGCGGCATTTTTCCCATAGACGCCAACGATTTCGAAGACCTGCGCGACGCCATGGGCAAGCTGCGCCTGAACGACGCCAGCTTCGAATTCGAAATGGAAACCTCCGCCGCGCTCGGCTTCGGTTTCCGCTGCGGCTTTCTCGGACTCCTCCATCTCGAAATCATCCGTGAACGGTTGGAGCGGGAGTTCAATCTCGATCTCATCACCACGGCGCCGAGCGTCGTCTATCACGTTCACATGACGGACGGGTCGATGATCGAGATGCACAACCCCGCCGACATGCCGGACCCGGTGCGCATCGATCACCTGGAGGAGCCGTGGATCAAGGCGACGATCATGGCGCCGGACGAGTATCTCGGCGGCATCCTGAAGCTGTGCGAGGAACGGCGGGGCGTGCAGCGGGACCTGACCTATGCGGGATCGCGCGCCATGGTGGTCTACGAATTGCCGCTGAACGAGGTGGTGTTCGATTTTTACGACCGGCTGAAATCGATCTCGAAAGGCTACGCCAGTTTCGATTATCAGATCATGGAGTATCGCGCCGGCGATCTCGTCAAGATGCAGGTGCTTGTCAATGACGAGCCGGTCGACGCCCTGTCGATCATCGTGCACCGCGACAAGGCGCAGGGGCGCGGGCGCGTCATGTGCGAAAAGCTGAAGGACCTGATCCCGCGCCACATGTTCAAGATACCGATCCAGGCGGCGATTGGCGGACGGATCATCGCGCGCGAAACCCTCGCCGCCCTGCGCAAGGACGTCACCGCCAAGTGCTATGGCGGCGACGCGACCCGCAAGCGCAAGCTGCTCGAAAAACAGAAAGAGGGCAAAAAGAAGATGCGTCAGTTCGGCCGCGTCGAGATTCCCCAGGAAGCCTTTATCAAGGCCCTCAAGATCGACGGCTGACGCCCGCGCCCGGCCGCCGGTTGCCGCGCCCGCGCCGGGTCTTCTATAAGACGAGGGGGGAGGCGCAAGATGACCGACGATCCGGCAAATCCGAAAGGGTCCGCCCCGAACCGGGTCGCCGCCGCGAGCAGGGCGATGACGCGTCGGCGCATGGTCGCCGGCGGCGCGGGCGCGTTCGCGGCGCTCGGCGCGCCTGTTCCGTTCCGGCGTTTCATGCCGCCGGGGCTCGCCCCCGTCGCGCTGGCGCAGGGTGCGGGCGACGCGGCGGCGGACCATGGAAAGCCGGGGCTGACGGTGCTCAGCCGGCGGCCGCTGACCATGGAAACGCCGCCGCATCTTCTCGACGACGACGCAACGCCGGCGGCGCGCATGTTCGTGCGCAATAACGGGCTGGTTCCGGAGGTTGCGGGCGCGCGCGAGGAAACCTGGTTTCTCGAAATCGACGGCGAGGTGGAGCGGGCCTTGCGCCTGTCGATCGCCGATCTGAAATCGCGGTACGAGCATGTTACCTGTCAGCTGCAGATGGAATGCGGCGGCAACGGCCGGAAGTATTACTACCCCGGAACCTCGGGCAACCAGTGGAGCTTTGGCGCTGTCGCCTGCCCGGAATGGACTGGCGCGCGCCTCGCCGACATTCTGCGCGACGCGGGCGTGAAGCCGGCGGCGGTCTATACCGGCCATTACGGCGCCGATCCGCATCTTACCGGCGACCCGGACAAGGCCCCCATTTCGCGCGGCGTCCCGATTGAGAAAGCCATGGAGCCGCACACCCTTGTCGCCTGGGCGATGAACGGCGAGGCGATCCCGGTGCTGAACGGTTTCCCCTTGCGCCTTGTGGTCCCCGGATGGCCGGGATCGTGTTCCCAGAAATGGCTGACGCGCATCATGTTGCGCGACCAGGTCCATGACGGGCCGAAAATGGGCGGCCAGTCCTATCGCACGCCCGCCTATCCTGTCGCGCCGGGTACGGAAGCGCCGGACGAGGACATGGAAATCATTCGCGCCATGCCCGTGAAGTCCCTGATCACCTTTCCCGAAACCGGCCAGACGCGCGGCGCCGGCGCTGCTTTCGAAGTGCGCGGCCACGCCTGGGCGGGCGAGCGCGCGGTGTCGGCGGTGGATGTTTCCATCGATTTCGGGCGGCGCTGGATCAAGGCCGATCTCGCCGCGCCGAGAAATCGCTATGCGTGGCAGCGCTGGCGCGCGACGCTCGCCTTGCCGCAGGCCGGCTATTACGAGGTGTGGGCGCGCGCGACCGACGATGCCGGCGATATGCAGCCGCCGGTCCCGCCGGGATGGAACCCGCGCGGCTATCTCAATAACATGCAACACCGCATCGCGGTGTTCGCGGTGTAGGGGCGTACGGACGATGCGCGTTTTGCCGCTCGCCGCCATCGTCGGCTATGCGTTTGTGTTAAGCGTCAGCCTCCTGAGCTGTGTCGGCGGGGCGGTCACGGGCGGCGCAGCCGTCCGTATGGAAACCGCCCCACCGCCGACGGCGGCGCCGGATCCTGACGCGCGCGCCCGCCGCGTTGAAGCCATGGCGCGCACATGGCCGGCGGCGCCTGACTATCGCGTTACGTTTCATCCCCTGGGCGCGGCGCCGCGTGAAGGATCCGCCGGCGGCGGGGCCGTGGGCGGCGCGCCATACGATCCGCAGGACGCGTATCGGGGCCTGCCGCGCAACGGCGCCTATACCGACGTCGCCGCATACTGTTCCGCGTGCCACACGCTTGAGATCGTCATGCAGCAGCGCGCGAGCCGGGCGCGCTGGTCCTACATGCTCGACTGGATGACGCGGGAACAGAACATGCCGCCCCTGCCGCAAGAGGACCGCGCGCGCGTGCTTGACTATTTGTCGGAAAATTTTGGCGCCGGATCCTTGCCTTAACGTCTATTGAATAACAATCCATGCCTTGTCTATGCTTTGTCTTCGCGCGATTTGCAATTGGCGCTTGGTTCTAAAGCGCAGCGCGCCCGCGAACCGTAAAACCGGCGATCCGCTTTTACTGCAACAGGTTCTAGAAGCGCACGGTCAGGCCAAGATTGAGGATCGGGTAAACCTGGAAATCATCGAAATCGTCCTCAAGCTCGGCTTCTTCCTCGGCGAGCTGCGCCTGAAATAGCGGATCATCCGCCAGAAGACCGCCTTCCGCGTCAAGACTGACTTCCGGGTCGCCGATATAGGCGACGCCCAGCATCGCCTGGAACCCGAAGCGTTTCAGCGCATGCGCTCCATTATTGAAGCCGACGCCGATGAAGGGCGCGGCGGCGTTCCATTCCGACCGCCCGTTCAGGACGCCCACCTGCTCCGGCGTGAAGACGACGTCGCCGATTTCAACCGGGCTTGCCGGCGCGGCCCTCAGTTCGATGTCGCGCCCGCCGATATAGACGCCCGACGACAGCCTGAAGCCATTCGCAAACGGATGAACGTCAAGGGCGACGACGCCGGAGGTAAAGCCGATATCGGCGTCGTAATCGATGTCGTCGAACTCCCGGTCTATTGAAAAATCCGCATAGCGAACGCCGCCGCGCGCGACGAGCAGCGGCGAAAGTTTCAGCATCGCGTCCGCGCCGATGCCGTCCGTACCCGCCGACATGCCGACGCCCAGCGGCTGCGCTGTTGCGCACAAAAGCGGCGCAAGCGCCATGGCGGCCGCCGCCGCGAAGATCGTTCCTGCCTTTTTCATCGAGATCGCCCGCAGATGATGTTGCTCCAGGCGAGACCTTGTGCGGCGGGCGTAAAATTCGGATCAACATCACGGCTAAAATTCTATCCATGCCGGCCTTTAGAGCCTGACGCTTTGATTGCGCCCGCGCGCCTTGTCGTCGCTGCGGGCTCGCCCTAACCCGCCTGTTTCGCGACGAGGCCGGCGCGGTCGATGAAGTCGATCATCGCCTTGTCCACCGTCTGCGCCGCGGCGCGCAGATGCGGGTTGGCCGCTTCGCGTCCGGCGCGGCCCGTGGCGTAAAGCGGCGAGTAGCCGTCCTTTTGCGGAAACACCGCATCCAGCGCCGGGATGCCGTTCATCTTCAGGATCGAGCGCACCTGTTCCTCCTGCGGCTTCGAACCGCCGGTGCGGCAGAAAACGATAGCGGTCGCATCCATGCACGCCTTTTGCCGGCGCAGCGTTTCGATCACGCGCAGAGCCGGCGCAATATCGTCAAGGGAAAAGCTCGACGGCAGCAAGATCGCGTCCGCCCGCGCCGCAAGGATCAGCGTCGTGTCGTCGAGCCGGCCGGGGCTGTCGATCACCACGTCTTGATACCGGCGCAGCGGTCGTCCGAGCTTTTTCGGATTGTCAAAGCCCTCTGTGGGCACGCGCGGTTTCAGCTTGCGCGCATCCCGCTGCGCGCGCCAACGCAGGCACGTGCCCTGGTCGACGTCGAAATCGGCGAGCAGGACCTTGCGGCCCCTTTCCGCCAGGGCGACCGACAGCGAGCGTGCGAGGACGGATTTGCCGACGCCTCCCTTTTGCGAGGCGAACAGGATGCGGCGCGTCATGGCGAATAACCCCTCGTTGTTGTCTTGCTTATTATTCGTCAAAAAGTTGTATGACAGATTCGTGACAAGCTGTCCAAACTATGTCATAGACGTACTTAGTGCGCCTTTTCAAGGCGCGACCGTCTTTTTTCTTTCCCATGGAGATCGCCAAGGTGACCCCGACAGATGATCACGACACAGTTGAAACGGAGCTGAAGCTGCGCCTGAACAGCGATGAGGCCGCCCGTCTGCGCGCATCGCCATGGTGGCGGTCGCTGGAAGACGAAGGCGACGCCGAACTTAACAGCGTCTACTTCGATACCCCTTCCCGGCGGCTTCGTAAACTGGGCATTTCATTGCGCACACGGAATAAAAATGACGTCATCGAGCAGACCTTGAAGATGAACGCGCTGGGCGCGTTTCAGCGGCGGGAGTGGTCTTCGGTCATCCCGGACATGATCCCGGACCCTGCTCTGGTGATCGACCCGGCGCTTCCCGCGCCGGTGCGCGCGTTGACCGCCGCCGACCTGGAGCCGGTGTTCAAGGTGGATGTGCACAGGGAAAAACGCCTTTCAAGGCACAAGCGCGGCGCGATCGAACTCTCCCTCGATGAAGGCGCGGTTGTCAACGGCAAGGGGCGCGCCGGTTTGCGCGAGGTGGAACTGGAACTGAAGCAAGGCGATGCGCGCCTGCTCCTGGCGGCGGCGCGGCGCATCATCGACATCGCCGGCGGGCGGCTGCATTTCACCACCAAGTCGGACCTCGGCTACGCCGTCGCTGACAGGGGCGCCGGCGACGGCGCCGATGCCGGCGCGGGCGGGGCGGCGACCTGGTCCAGAGCGCCGGCGCTGGCGGTCGATCCGCAGGCGGATGTCGGCGACGTCGTTCAGGCGGTTCTGCTGCATGGGCTTTCGCACCTGACGGCGAACGACGATTGCGCGCGAACCGGCGCTCACGTGGAGGGGGTGCATCAGTGCCGTGTCGCGATGCGCCGAATGCGCTCGGCGCTGCGGCTCTTCAGGAAGGCCTTGCCGCGCGCGGCGTTCGCCCCCCTGGAAGCTGAGCTGAAGCGCCTCGCCGGGGCGCTGGGCGGTGCGCGCGATCTCGATGTACTGCATACGGAGCTTCTGGAGCCGGCGCGCCTCGCCCTTGACGCGCCGGAAGACGTCGCTCCGCTGATGGCCGCGCTGGAGCGCCAGCGCGCCGCGGCCTATGACGAGATCGCGGCGCTCCTGAGCGCCGCCGGCTATGGACGCTTCCTGATCGATGCGTTCGCCCTAGCCGCGACGGACGACTGGCGGCGGTTGAAAAAGGGCGGCGCAAACAGCGCCGAGGCTGCGTTGCTCAAATCTCCCGCCCGCGATTTCGCAAGGGCGGCGCTGGAAAAGGCCCACAAGCGGCTGTTGAAGCGCGGCCGCAATTTCAAGCGCAAGTCGGCGAAGGAGCGCCATGCGCTGCGCATCGAGATCAAGAAAATGCGGTACACGGCTGAAACCCTGTCGCCATTGTTCAACGCCAGGAAGGCCAGGCGGTTTCACAAAGGACTGGCGGGATTGCAGGACGGCCTCGGGGCGCTGAACGACGTCGTGGTGGCGGAGGACCTGCTTGCGCGGCTGGTTGACAAGGCCGCCGCGCGCGGCGCCGGAAAAGGCGTTTGCAATGAGGGCTTCGCTGACGCCTCCAGTGACGTTCCCGGAGCGGGCGCGGACCGGGCGGCGCTTTCCTACGCGGCGGGATGCGTTCTCGGCTGGCACCGTCACCGCGCCAGCGAATACAACGAACGCCTCTACAAGGAATGGCGTAAATTTCAGAAAACCGCCCCGTTCTGGCGCTGACGCGGGTCCGGCCTTGCGGCGCGCGCCGGGCCGGGCTCAGTCCGCCCGTTTCACATATTCGAGGGTTTCGGTGTTGACGACGATTTTCTGACCGGTCGTCATGTGAGGCGGCACCATGATGCGCAACCCGTTCTCGACGATCGACGGTTTGTAGGATGAAGAGGCGGTCTGCCCCTTGACGGTCGGTTCGGTCTCGGTGATTTCAAGCGTGACATGTTCCGGCAACTGAACGCCGATGGCCTTGCCTTCGTGACTTTCCACGATCACTTGCATCCCGTCCTGGAGAAACGCGACCCGCTCGCCGATCATGTCCTTGGGGATCGAGATCTGCTCGTAGCTTTCCGCGTCCATGAAAACCAGCATGTCGCCTTCCTCGAAGAGGAAGGTGTGGTCTTTCTGTTCGAGGCGCACGCGCTCGACCGTTTCCGAGGCGCGAAACCGCTCATTCAGCTTCGAACCGGTAAGCAGGTTTTTCAACTCGACCTGGTTGTAGGCCGGCCCCTTGCCGGGCTTGACCGCGTTGGTCTTGACCGCCACCCACAGGCTGTCCTGATGCTGAATAACATTGCCCGGGCGGATCTCGTTGCCGTTAATTTTCATAAAATGAGCGCTTTCCAGGAAAAGGCGTGGTTAATGCTTGACGGCCCTCTAGCAGGGCGCGGGAAATCAGGCAAGGGCGCGGGAATGCGGCGTTCGGGCGGCGAGGGCGCGGTTTTTGGCCGGGATTATCAATAATCGCTTAACGCAAGCTCCCTATCATTACACAGGTTTGCTTGGTTGTGCTGAGGGAAAACTAGGCGATGAACGCTGCGTCTCCGCCAAGCGCCGGCTATGAGGAGTCTGACGACGACGAAGCTGTTTCAACTGTTCTGAAATCCGTCGCGACGACTCAAGTCTTGCGCTATCTCAATATTGCCGTCTGGGGCGCGCTGTTGCTGTCTCTTACGTCAATGCTGACGGCCGGCGCCTGGTACGCCCTGACCATGGCGGCCGGGTCGGCGCGTTCCATTCTGGAAAGCCGCATGCGCGGGAACGCGGACGTCCCGTCGGGCGTCCGCCGGCGGCGCTATGCGTATTTCGCCATGGCGACAAGCGTTTTCTGGGCCGCCGCGCCGGCGCTGGCGTGGACGGCGGACCATCCGTTTTCGCAGGCCGCCGCGCTCGCCATGATTGCAACCGGCTATATCCTCGCGCTGTCGCAGTTCCGCACGACCCCCGCCGACGCTCTCATCGCCACCTCGCCTTACAGCGCCGTGATGCTGATCCTGCTCGGCCAGTCGGCGGGCGGGCCGGCCTTCCTGCCCATGGCTGCGACGACGGCGGTGTTCGCGGCGGCGATCGCCACCATGCTGATGCTCGGCTACCGGTCCCGTCAGGAAATGCTGCGCGTGAAGGAGCACCGCGCGGCGTTGATCGCCGAGCTTGAGAATGCGCGCCTCGTCGCCGAGCGCGCCTCGGAAGCGAAATCGATGTTTCTGGCGAATATGAGCCATGAGATCCGCACCCCGATGAATGGCGTTCTGGGGATGGCGGAACTCCTGGCGGCGACCGAACTCGACGGCCGTCAGCAGGTGTTCGCCGACACCATCCACACCTCCGGCGCGGCCTTGCTGACCATCATCAACGACATTCTCGACTTCTCCAAGATCGAGGCCGGGAAGGTGGACTTCGACAACGAACCCTTTGACCTGCGCGCCCTGATCGAGGATGTCGCCGCCCTGGTGGCGACGCGGGCGCAGAAAAAACAGATCGAAACCATCGTCCGTTTCCAGCCAGGCCTGCCGTTCAATTACATCGGCGACAGCGGGCGCATTCGTCAGGTGATCACCAACCTCGTCGGCAACGCGGTGAAATTCACTGAAAAAGGATATGTGCTGATCGACGTATCGGGCGAGGACAGGGGCGACAGGGCGGATGTCTGCATCGAGGTCAAGGACACGGGCGTCGGCATCGAGCCGGACAATCTCGGCAAGATTTTCGACGCCTTTCAGCAGGCGGACATTACCACCACCCGCCGCTTCGGCGGCACCGGCCTCGGCCTCGCCATCACCAAGCGCCTGGTGGAGGCGATGGGCGGGGAGATCAGCGTCGCCTCCGAAGCGGGCGAGGGGTCGAGCTTTTACGTCCGGCTGACCCTTGAGGTCAGCGAATCCGAGGAAATCGTCTGGGAAACCACGTTCACCGCCGAGGGCAAGCGCGCCCTCGTCGTCGATGACATCAGCGTCAACCGGCATATTCTCTGCGAGCAACTGGCGTCATGGGGATTCGCCGCCGACGCGGCGGGCGCCGGCGACGAGGCCCTGGCCATGATGCGGGCGGCGCAGGCCGCGGGCGCGCCCTATCATTTCGCCATTCTCGATTTGTGCATGCCCAGAATGGACGGGGAAACGCTGACGCGCGCCATCAAGAACGACGCCCGCATCCGGCATACCGCGCTGCTGATCCTGACCTCCGTCGACCGCGCCGGCGACGCCCGCAAGTTCCGCCGGCTCGGCGTCGGCGCCTATCTGGTCAAGCCCGTCCGGTCGGCGTTGCTGCGCGAAACGATCGAAAAACTGTTCCAGGACGCGGACGGCTTGATCGAGGATGACGGCGTCATGTTCGTCGATCCCGGCGCGCCGCTGACCCCGCGAATGGAGGCCGAGCGGCCTTCGGCGGCGCCGCCGTCGGGCGCCCCCGCCTTGCGAAGGCTGGCGGCCGGTCCGGGCAAGGAGGCGCCGGTCTCCGGCGTCTCGGACCAGCGGCGGCGCATCCTCCTGGCGGAGGACAACGAGGTCAATCAACTGGTGATCAAGCACATGCTCGATCCCAACCGGTACGAGCTGTCGATCGCGTGCAACGGGGTGAAGGCGTGCGAGCTTTACAAGCAGCGCGAGGACGGCTTCGACCTGGTCTTCATGGACGTCTCCATGCCCGAGATGGACGGTTACGAGGCGGCGCGGGCCATCCGCAAGATCGAGACGAAGCTGCGGCGCAGGCGCACCCCCATCGTCTGCCTGACCGCTCACGTCCTCCTGTCCGACATCGAGCGCAGCACCGAGGCGGGCATGGACGACTTCCTGTCGAAGCCGGTCAGCAAGGACAAGCTGGACGCGGTGATCGAGCGCTGGACCGATGAACGGGACGCCGCGGGTCGGGCGATCAGCGCCTAGCTCTCCGGCCCCTCGGCGCCGGCGGGTCGCTGCGCGCAGCGGACGGGAAGATTCCTCGAAGATGACAGGACGTCTTTACACTGACGGTTTCGTCAGCCCGCGAGGCGCTCCATCTCCTCGTCGGAAAGTTCGAAATTGGCGTAGACGTTCTGCACGTCGTCGCAGTCGTCCAGCGCGTTCATGAGCTTCATCAAGGTTTCCGCCTTGTCCCCTTCAAGGCCGATCGTATTCTGCGGGCGCCAGACGGGTTTCGCCGACTGCGCCTCGCCGAATGTTTTCTCAAGCGCGCTCGCCACTTCCGCCAGCTGGTCGAAGGCGCAATAGATTTCATGCGTGTCTTCCGACGACTGAACGTCGTCCGCGCCCGCCTCGATCGCCGCCTCGAACATGGAGTCCTCCGACGCCTTGTCCGCCGGGTACTCGATATAGCCGACCAGGTCGAACATGAACGATACCGATCCGGTTTCGCCCATATTGCCGCCATTCTTGGAGAAGATCGTGCGAATGTCGCTGGCCGCCCGGTTGCGGTTGTCGGTGAGCGCCTCGACGATCACGCCGACGCCGCCGGGGCCGAAGCCCTCATATCGGATTTCCTCGAAATTGGCTTCATCGGCGCTGGTCGACTTCTTGATCGCCCGGTCGATGTTGTCCTTGGGCATCGATTGCGCCTTGGCGGCCTGGATGGCCAGACGCAGGCGCGGATTGAACTCCGGGTCCGGCGCGCCCATTTTCGCGGCGACGGTGATTTCCTTGGAAAGCTTGGAAAACATTTTCGACCGCTTGGCGTCCTGACGCCCCTTGCGGTGCTGGATGTTCGCCCATTTACTGTGTCCGGCCATGGCGGTCTCGCGGTCCTGGTCTGTCTTCCGGCGCCATCGACGGCGATGGCTTGCAATGGCGACGGGCGGAGCCGCCGCCGCCGAAAAGCCGTTCCATAGCGCGCCGTCGCGCCCCGTTCAAGGCGCTTGCCGGACGCGCCCGCCGCCCCGCCTAGAGGATGGGGTCGAACGCCTCCCCCCGGGCGGCGTAGGCGAAACCGCCCCGCGAATGGTGCTCGCGGAAGGGAACGCCGATGAGCCGCCCCCAGTCCCTGGCGATCTGCGCGTGTGAGGGCCGGTGAATGTCGTCGAGGAAAATCGCGCAGCGCTCCGCCAGCGCGTCCTTCAGCATCGGCAGCGCCGGCGCCCGCGCGAACCGCACGTCGCGCCCGCTGGCGACCGGGCCGTCCACCAGCAACAGGTCCGCCTTGTCGCCGCCGAGCGCCGCCGCAACCGCGTCGCGGTCGTACCATGGCGGGGCGTCATCGCCGCCCGCCGCCGGCGCCAGCGGCGCATGCACGAAGGTCATGCGCCCGTCGACGCCCGCCCGCGCCGCCGCGTCCTTGATGATGTCGAGCCACCCGGCATGCGCGTCGACCGTGATCACGCGCGCGTCCGGCAAGTCGAGGAGGTCGAACAGTTTTGAGATGTACAGGGATGAATAGCCGCTGCCCAGCTCCATCACGACGCGCCGCTGGTTGATGGCGATGTCGTTCAGCACCGTCAGCAGGGCCGAAGGCGTCAGCGCGTACCGGGTCGCGGGGAAAAACGGCAGGTCGAAGCGCGTCAGTTCGACCGCCGCGCGCGCGTCGAAGGCGGGACGGCGCAAGCGACCCACGCCGGTCTTGATCATGTGAACCAGGTCGACGGCCATCGCGAGCCCCCTTTTTTACGGTTTGTTATTCGCGGCGTCTCACGGCGCCTTCGCGTCGGTTTCCGCCCAGGGCTGAGCGCGCAGATTGTTGATGCTCATTTGCCGGCGCTCGAATCGCCGCCACAGAAAATCGTAGAAAAACCAGTCTTTCAGCGCGAACGGCGTGGCGTGATAGACCAGCCGCTCGAACAGGGTCCAGGTGACCCGCCGGCGGTCCCCCCGGCGGGTGGAGGGGCGGCACCATAAATCGCGATGATAGGCGCAGGCCCCGTGTTTCAGCACCCGGTGCGTGATTTCGTGATCGGACAGGACAAACGGCCAGATGGCGTTGGCGTAGCCGCCGGTTTTCCGTACAATCTCTGTGCGGAATATCTGGCCGTAGCCGCCGGTGTGGCACTGTTTGGCGAGAAGCGCGCCCACCGCTGCGCCCTTGAGGCGCTGAAAGCGTCCCTTCGGGCTTTCCGGGTCGGCGGTCACGCCGAGCGCCATCGCTCCGGCCAGCCCGTCGCCGCGTTGCGCGAAGAGGCCGGCGGCGGTTTCGAGATAATGCGGCGGATACGCCGTATCCGCATCGCAAAACGCGATTAAGGGGGTTTTGGCGTGCGGCAGCGCGGTCTCAAGGGCGTTCAGCTTGCCCGGCTTTTCCTCGCGCAGGAGCGTGACCTCGGTTCCGGGGCGTTCCCGGCGAAAAGCCTCGCAGATCTCGGCGGAACGGTCGGTCGAGGCGTTGTCGACCAGAACGAACGCGGCCGGGGGGCGCGTCTGGCCGGCGAGGGAGCGCAGGGTCGCGCCGATATACGCTTCCTCGTTGTAGAACGGGATCATGACGGTGACGGCCCAGGGGGCGTGCGCCGCGCCTGACGCGGCGTCGTGCGGCATGCTGATGTCCGGGGCATGCGCATGCGGCGCGCCCTCATGCGGAGCGCCGTCGTCCGGCCTCGCCGTCGTCATCAGCCGGCTTTGGCCAGTTTTTTCTGGCCGCTCTTGCGGATCTTGTCGTCGCCGAGCGCGGAGCGCTTGGCCAGGGCGTCCGGATAGATCTGATAGAACAGGGTTTCGAAGGTTTTGGTCCAGGAAAAATTCTCCAGGACGTGCGCGCGCGCGCGCTCGCCCATGTGCGACAGGCGGTCCATCCATACCGCCGCGATGTTCGCGGCCATGGCCTCGCTGTCTCCCGGCGGGCCGAGGCGCCCCAGCGCCGGCGGGACGCGGTCGATCATGGCGCCGGAGCGCACGCCGACGACCGGAAGGCCGGACGCCTGCGCCTCCAGGACGGAAATCCCGAAGGTTTCGTCCTCCATGCCCGACACGTAGATATCGGAGGAGGCGAAGTAGGCCGCCAGGGTTTCGCGGTCATGGACGAAGCCCGGAAAATGGGCGTTGAGCCCCTCGCATTCATGGGCCAGCGCTTCGCGGTCGTTGCCGTCGCCGAGCATGACCAGCGCCGCGCCCCAGGCGGGCGGCAGCTTCTTGAAGGCTTCGACCACGACGCGCGCTTTTTTCTCGCGGTCGATCCGGCCCGCGTACACCAGGAGCGGCGCATCCTTGTCGACGCCGATGCGCGCGCGGAGTTGTTCGTCCCGCTGGGCCTTGTTGAACAGCGCCGTGTCGGCGCCGAGGGTGAGAATATGCGCGCCCGGCACGCCGAGATCGCTGAAATGCTCCGCCGCCACCTGGGTCAGCGTATAGAACGCGTCGAACCGGCCGTAGAGATTGGCCGCGTATTTGTAGGAGAGGTTTTTCATCCGCCTGGCGACGAAGCCGCCGGCGCGCGGGGTGAGGTATTTTTCCACGTAAACGGACGGAAAATCGGTGTGGAAGCCGGCGACGACGGCGGTCGCCGGACGCTTGCCCCGATGGAACAGGGCGGTCCAGGGCAGGTTATAGGCGTCCTGGCACTCAATCAGGTTCGGATTGACCAGCTCCAGCGCGCGCAGCACCGCGCGCGAGCGCAGCAGGAGGCGGTAATTAGGGCTGCCCGGCACCTTGGGCGAGGCGATTTCCACCGTGGTGGTGCGCCCGTCGCGGGTGACGCGGTCTTCCGGCCCCGGCACGATCAGGCAGTGCCTGACGTCAGTATGTTCCAGAAGGAAGCGCCGCTTTTCGGTGAGATATGTTTTTACGCCCCCGCCTTTTGCGGAATATGACTGTGTCACGTCACAAATGGTGAGCGCCGTCGAATTCTGTTGCACGACTTGAAAAGCCCCACCCTGATTTGCTGCGCAGAAAACTTCTGCGGACATTACGAACTGCGCTTATTCTGCACAAGTAACCATATTGGCGAAAATAGGGCTGCCGATGAATTTTTCGTTACGGCGGTCCCGCATACGCCATGGCCGGGAACCGCAATACCCCTGAAGCGCTTATGAAAAACGGTGTCCGCCGACTAAAATTGTAATTTTCTGAAATGGTATTTGTACCTCCCGGCGCCGGCCGGAAAGGCGTGTTGACAATCGCGCCGCTCGCGTATGTAACACGAATACAGACGCGCCGGATTCGCGCGAAACGAGAGTTTATGTTCGAGCTTGTTCTTCGTTGATCGGATTTGCCGCGGCGCGCCGTCCCCTTCGGCGCGCCCTGATCAACCTGTTCGTTCGGACATTTTCCATGAACCTGTCGAAAGCGGAGCAGAGAACGCTCCACGTCCTCGCGCGCGGCGGGGCGATCCTGATCGAGAAAAGCGATAACGGCAAAATCGTCGAGGTCAATTGCGTCACACGGGAGGGCTGGACCCTCCAGGATTGTACGCGAGCGGTCTTTACACGCCTCAAACGCAAGCGCCTGGTTGCGTCCCGCGGCGGCGGTCCCTACCGGATCACCCGCCTCGGGCGGGCGTCTGTACGCGGCCAGCTCGACAACCGCGCCTGAAGACGCCTGAAACGCGGGCGCGCGCCGCCCTCGCGCTCCCGGCGCGGCGTAACGGGGCGTGCGTCTTGGGAACGCCGCAATGTTTGCTATGGTCCGCCCCGTCGTCGGAGGAAAGCGCATGCGGTTATCAGGGTTTTGTCTTTTGTTGTGGGCGCTGGCCGGCGCCGCGTTCCTCGCGGCCGGGTTTTCCCCGAGCGAGGCCCGGACGCGGCCATCGGTTGCGAGCCAGCCGCCTGCGCCGTCTCCGGGCCGCGCGGGGCCGGTCGGCGTCGCGTCCATGAGCGTCGCGCCCCCCGACGCCGCGCCCTCCATGCCGGTCGAGGTGGCCGCGCTGCCGGACTTCGAACCCTCGCGGGAGGACGCCAAGCTCGAAGCCTTTGTCGACGGCGTCGTCGCCGCTCATCGCCGCGCGGCGGGGACCCCCGGCGTCGCCGTCAGCGTGGTGAAGGACGGCCGCGTCCTCTTCGCCAAGGGCTACGGTCTTGCGGACGCGCCTGCAAACCGCCCCGCCGACGGCGACGCGACGTTGTTCCGCATCGGGTCGATTTCCAAGACATTTACATGGACGGCCGTCATGATGCTCGCCGACCGCGGCCTGATCGATCTTGACGCGGACGTTAACGGATACCTGAAGGGCGTCGAGATCCCGCCGGCCTTCGGCGCCCCGATCACCATGAACCACCTCATGAGCCATCGCGCCGGGTTCGAGGATACGTTAAGCGTTTTCACTCATGCCGACGACGGTGCGGCGGCCATGGGCGAGGCGCTCGAGCGGGACATGCCGGCGCGGGTGTTTGCGCCCGGCGCGCGCACCTCCTACTCCAATTGGGCGTCGGCGCTGGCCGCCAAGGTGGTGGAGGATGTCGCGGGGGTTCCCTACGAAACCTTCCTGCGCGAGGAAATCCTCGCCCCGCTCGGCATGGCCGCCGCCAGCGCGCGCGGGCCGGCGCTGATGACGCCCGTTCGGCGCGCGCGGCTTGCCGCGGGACACAAGCTCGAAGCGGGCCGGGCCCTCGGTCAGGACTACATGCAGATCGGTCCTTACGCGCCGGCGGGCGTCATGGCCTCAAGCGCGGCCGACATGGCCCGGTGGATGCGGTTTCACCTCGCCGGCGGCGCCCTTGACGGGACGCGCCTGATGTCGCCCGCGACCCATGCGCTGATGCTGTCGCGCCGCTTCAACGATCGCGCCGACGCCGCCGACCTCGCCCATGGCTTCATGACGCAGCCCTATCGCGGCGCCATTCTCTACGGCCATGGCGGGGCGACGGGCGCGTTTTACGCCAACATGATCATGGCGCCGGAACTCGGCGTCGGCGTCTTCGTCGCGCAGAACGCCGCGAACGACCGCCGGCTGGTCAACCACTTGCCGAAGCTCGTCATCGACCGCTTCCTGCCGTCGGCGCCGCCGGCGGCGCGGCGGATGCGCGCCGAGGACCTGACGCCCTATGCGGGCGATTACCTTGCCAACCGCCGTTCGTTCACGGGTTTTGAAAAGCTATTCGCCGCCGGCGATCTGGCCAGCGTATCGGCTGGCGACGACGGCCTTCTGATGGTCGCCCGCCAGGGCCGGGCGCGCGCCTTCGCGCCGGTCGGCGACGGCGTCTTTGAAGATCAGTATGGGGATCGTATCGCCTTCGCCCGGAACGCGGACGGGCGCGTCACGCACATGACGGGCTCCCTCGGCGTGCATTCCTATGACCGGATCGGCGGGTTTCGCCACCCGGCGACGTTGATCCTGGCGCTGGGCGCGGCGGGATTGTTCAGCGCCACGACGGCGCTGGGCGCCTGGCGGCGTTACGGTCACGGCGCCTTACACGGGCCGCCGACGCCGGCCGGGCGGGGACTCGCCGTTTTCGCCCTCGCCGCCGTCCTGGTCATGGCCTTGTTCGCCGCCGCGGCGATCGCCGCCGCCCTCGACTTCGCCGCGACGTCGGTGCACGAGATGGTCAATTATCCGTTTGCGTCCGTTATCCTGTTGCAGGTCGCGGCCTACGGCGTCTTCCTCGCCGCCCTGTGCGGCCTCGCCGGACTGGCGCCGGCCTGGAAGGGGTCCGGCTGGAGCGTCTGGCGCAAGGTTCATTACAGCCTCTTCGCGGCGTCCCTCGGCTTCCTCGCCGCGATGCTGATGGTCTGGAACGTGATCTTCGCGCCCTTCGCCTGACGCGGCGATGGCTTCTTCGGGAAAGCCCGCGCCCTAGAAAGCCGGCGCCGCGGGGCGCAGCCGCCCGCCGACCCGCAATGGCGAGATGGCGCCGGCGAGCCCGCTCGCCGGGTCGGTTTCCACCACCACGCCGCAGACGGTGGCCTCGCCGGCGGCGGGGCTGAACCGACCGCCTGGCATTTTCGAGACGAAGCGGTGCAGCGGTTCGGATTTTTCCATGCCGATCACGCTGTCGTAATCGCCGGTCATGCCGAGATCGGCGATGAAGCCGGCGCCGTGCGACAGGATCTGGTCGTCCGCGGTCGGAACATGGGTGTGCGTGCCGACGATGAGGCTGACGCGGCCGTCGAGATAATGCCCCATGGAATATTTTTCCGACGTCGCTTCCGCGTGAAAGTCGACGATGATCGCGTCGGCTTCCCGCCCGAGCTTGACGCCCTCCAGTTCCCGGTCCACCGCCGCACACGGATCGTCAACCGGGAACATGCCGCGCTGTCCCAGCGCGTGCACCACCAGGACATTGCGCCCCGCGGCGTCCTGGAACATGCCGCTGCCCCGACCGGGATTGGCCGCGGGAAAGTTCGCCGGACGCAGGAGCCGGGGCTCTGCGTCGAAGATGGCGATATCATCGCGCTGGTCGTAAGCGTGATTGCCCGTGGTCAGAACGTCCGCACCCGCCTCAAGCAGTTCCTCGCAGATGCGCGGCGTCACGCCGAAGCCGCCGGCGGCGTTCTCCGCGTTGACGACGATAAAATCCAGGGCGTATTTGCGCTTCAGGCCGGGCAGGCGCTGGGTTAGCGCGTTCCGTCCGCTTCGTCCCACGACGTCGCCAAAAACTGCGATCCGCATAATGTCGCTTTCATCCCGTTGGCCGCCATCCGGTCAGCATCGATGCGCCGCACGCTCGGTAACGACCCAGTCGAGAGGTTCATCTAGGGGGTCCGGCGGCAGGGCGTCAACTTCCTGCGCCCCGTAGGCGTAGCCAACCGCCAGCACGTCGCCGGACCGGCGCAGAGCCGCCAGCGTGCGGTCGTAATAGCCGCCGCCGTAACCGAGCCGTCCGCCTGCGCCGGTGAAGGCCAGCAGCGGCGCCACGACGACGCTCGGCGCGACCGCCTCGGCGTTTTCCTCCGGAACCATTTCGCCGAACCTGCCGGCAATGAGCGGATCGCCCGGCGTATAGCGCCGAAACAGGAGCGGGCGGTTTTTTCCCTGCGTCGCCGGCAAGGCGATGGCGACGCCTTTTTCCACCAGCGCCGCCGCCAGCGGTTCGGTGTCCAGTTCGTCGTTTATGGGATAGTAAAGAGCGACGAGCGAATCGTCCGCTAACGGAATGGCGTCGAGAAAGTTCCGCGCCGCGTGACGCGCCGCGTCCGGTCGCGCCCGGGCCGCCCGTCGGCGCGCGCCGCGGGAAAGCGCGCGCAGCGCGGCTTTCCTGTCGATGAAGGGTTTGATCAGCAAGCGGGCGCGTTTCCTCCGGGGGTGTTTGCGGTCCGCCTGAGACATAAGCCGTCCGGGCCGTCCGACCAAGGCCGGCCTGAAAAATCGCCCAGCCTTGAATGGCCTGTTTGGAATCGCCCAGTCCGAGAGCGCCCAGTCCGAAATCACCCAGTCTTGCGCGGAACCCCTAGCCTTGCGCGGGTTCAAAGCGCCGCCCTGGCCGTCGGACGCTTATTCGCCCTGGACCCAAAGGACCAGGTGGGCGCCACGTGAAAAGGACCGAGGGTCCGAGCCAGAGGCGGCTCCCATTCTATAAGCTAAGGCCCCGGGGAATGTTGTCCTGACGCACCGGGCAGCCGCGTACATCTAGGCGCCCGCGGGCGGCTCGTAAAGGCCCCGCCGCGCGCCGGTCGGCGATCCCCTCAGCGGTTCCTTCGGAGGTCCCTGCGGCTCATCGACCGCCAGTCGGGATGGAACAGGCATCCCATCAGGGAAAAGGACGCGGCGATCAGCAGCGTCAGGGCGAACACGCCGCCCCCCGCCTCGCCGAGCCGGTTCGAGACAAAGCAGGTGCAGGCGATGATCAGGTAGGGATAGACCGGCGGGTCGTGGGTGACGTAACGGCGCAGGAACAGCAACAGCGAAATCGCCAGCAGCGTCAGGGCGTAAATGTCGAAGATGCTGAACACCAGGCTTGTCCGTTTTCAGTCGATGCACGTTTAAATACATGCCGATAACGTAAACATCCCGCTAAGCGCGCGGCGGGCTTCAAACGGCCGGGCTTTCAACGTCTTGCTCGGGTTCGACAAGGTAAACCCCGATCTGGGCCGCGCCATAGCGGCGCCGGTCGACCTCGCTGAAGCCCGCGGCGGCGGCGGCGGGCTCGTCGGCGGCCTGCTCCACCGCCGCCAGCGCCCCCGGCGCCAGCCAGCCGCCCTCGCGCAGCGTCTCCATGGCCGGCGGCGCGAGGCCCTTGCGGTAGGGCGGGTCGAGAAAGGCGAGGGTGAAGGGCGGTCCGACGCCGGCCGGCTTCGCGCCGAGCGCGGTCGCCGAGCGGCGGTGGATGCGCGCGGCGCCGAACAGGCCCAGCGCCTCGACATTGTCCCGAATCGCGCCGCGCGCGCCGGCGTCGGTTTCGACGAACAGGCACCAGGCCGCGCCGCGCGACATCGCCTCAAGGCCGAGCGCGCCGGACCCGGCGAACAGATCGATCACCCGCGCGCCGCTGAAGTCGAACCCCTCGCGCGCGACCAGGATGTTGAACAGCGCCTCCCGCGTGCGGTCCGTCGTCGGCCGCGCCGCAGTCCCCTTCGGCGCGACGATCCGCCTGCCCTTGAATGTTCCGCCGACGATGCGCATGGCTCAGGCGTCGTCTCCTTCGGGGGGCAGGGCGCAGCCGTCAAGATGGCCGTCGCGGCGGCGCCGGTCGTCGGCGTCTTTCATCTTTTCCTGTTTCGTGCGCCCATGGGCCTGTCGGTTCTGCGCGGCGCGGCGCTCCTCCTCGGCGCGCCGCTTGCGTTTGCGGAAACGGTTGAGGTTGACGATGTCGTCGCCTGCGTTTTTGCCGCCGTCGTCGCCGGCGCCGGTCACAGGCCGATCTCCGCCGCGATCGTCTTGCCGAGCTGTTCTTTCATCTGCTTGCCGGGGATTTCCTCGATCGCGCCCCTGGCCAGCTTGCCGAGCTGAAACGGTCCGTAGGCGGTGCGTATCAGCCGGTTCACCTGCAGCCCGAGATGGCGCATGACGTTGCGCACCTCGCGGTTCTTGCCCTCGTTGATCGACAGCGTGATCCAGACATTCCCGCCCTGCTGCTGGTCGAGCTGCGCGCGGATCGGCCCGTAAGCGACGCCGTCCACCTCGACCCCGTCGGCGAGCCGGTCGAGGGCGCCCTGGCTCACCCGGCCATGGGCGCGCACGCGATAGCGCCGGGCCCAGCCGGTCGAGGGCAGCTCCAGCCGCCGCGCCAGGGCGCCGGAATTGGTCAGCAGCAACAGCCCCTCGGTCGAAAGATCGAGGCGCCCCACCGAGATGACCCGCGGCAGGCGGTCGGCGACCGCGTCGAACACCGTCGGTCGCCCCTGCGGATCCTTGTGGGTGGTCACGAGGCCCGCCGGCTTGTGATAGCGCCACAGGCGCGGGCGCTGGGGCGCGGCGATGCGGGTCCCATCGACGCGGATGTCCATCTCCGGCGTCACCTTCACCGCCGGGCTGGTCAGGGTTTCGCCGTCCACGGTGACGACGCCCTGTTCGATCAGGCGTTCGGCCTCGCGCCGCGAGGCGACGCCGGCGCGGGCGAGGTACTTGGCGATGCGTTCGCCGTCGGAGGGGGCTGTCTCGGTCATGGCGACCGGTCCTAGCATCGCCCCGGCGAACATGACAGGGGGCGGGCGCATATGGCGCCGCGGCGCGGAGCGGGGTAAAAAGCGCGCCGATGAAAGACGATCAGCACTACGCCCGGCTGGCGCTCGAAGAAGCGCGCAAGGCCGCCGCCGCGGGCGAGACGCCGGTGGGCGCGGTGGTCGTCGCCGCCGACGGCGCGGTGGTCGCCGCCGCGCATAATGCGCCGATCGCCAGCCACGATCCGACCGCCCACGCCGAAATCCGCGCCCTGCGCGCGGCCGGGGCGGCGCTCGGCAATTACCGCCTGACGGGCCTCACCCTCTACGTCACGCTGGAGCCCTGCGCCATGTGCGCCGGCGCGATATCCCACGCCCGCATCGGACGGCTCGTCATCGCCGCCTCCGACCCCAAGGGCGGCGCGGTCTGGCACGGGCCCCGCGTGTTCGATCAGCCGACCTGCCACTGGCGCCCGGACGTGGCGCAGGGGCCGTTCGCCGAGGAGGCGAGCGCGCTCCTGAAGGCGTTTTTCCGCGAGCGTCGCTGACCCATGCCGCCGGACCGGAGCGCAGGAAAGCAGGCGGGGAAAAAGCCGGACGCGCAGGCCATCCGCGGCGTGCGGAAAGAATTCGAGCGCGTCGAGGTCCGCTCGCGCGAGGCGTTGCGAAAATGGTTCGAGGAAAACCACCGGCGCGCCGAGAGCGTGTGGATCGTCACCTACAAGAAAAGCGCCGGCGCGCTTTATGTTCCGTATGGAGACGTCCGCGACGAGGCCCTGTGTTTCGGCTGGATCGATTCGCGGCCCGCAAAGCTCGACGACGCGCGCACCATGCATCTCGTCTCGCCGCGAAAGCCCGGCAGCGGCTGGTCCGCCGTCAACAAGGCCCGCATCGAGGCGTTGGCCGCGGCGGGACGCATGCGCCCCGCCGGCCTCGCCGCCGTCGAAACCCTGACGGTCCCCAAGGACCTCGCCGCGGCGTTTCGCGCCTTTCCCGGCTCGAAAAAGCACTGGGACGCCTTTCCCCCGTCGGCGCGGCGCGGCATTCTCGAATGGATCGCGGCGGCTGTAAAACCTGAAACCCGCGCCCGCCGGATTGCGCAAACCGCCTCGCTCGCCGCCGACGACATCCGCGCCAACACCCCGCGCCAGCCGAAAAAACGGTGAGCGCGCTGCGCGCGGCGCTTTCGCTTGACGCCGCGGGCGCTATCATCACCGCGAAGAGAGATTGCGAGACCGATTTGCCGACCCTGCCGTCAAAAGAAAGCCTGTTGCGCCGTCTCGCCCCGGCGCGCGACAAATGGGGGCCGAGACCGGCGGCGGCGGTTCCCGAGCCCGCCGGGCCGGGAGAGGAAAGCGTGTGGGACTACCCCCGTCCGCCGGCGCTGCGCGACGCGCCGGCGCGGGCGACGGTCGTTTTCGCGGGAGAGACGCTGGCTGATTCGGACCGCGCCCTGCGCGTCGTCGAAACCGCCGGCGCGCCGGTCTATTATTTTCCGCCGGAAGACGTCGCGCTTGACAGGCTGCGGGAAACCGACCTTGTTTCCGTGTGCGAATGGAAGGGCGCGGCGGTTTACTTCGATGTCGTTTGCGGCGACCGGCGCGCGCCCCGGGCGGCGTTTTCCTATCCCGACCCGCTCGACGATCTCGGGCGCGGTTTTTCGCGCATCGCCGGCTGGTTCGGGTTTTACCCGGGTCGGGTCGACGCCTGTTACGTCGGCGGCGAGCGCGTTTCGCCCCAACCCGGCTCGGTTTACGCCGGCTGGATGACGCGCGCGGTCAAGGGGCCCGTCAAGGGCGCGCCGGGCACGGAGCACTGGTGACGCGCATTCATCGCTTTCAGGTATAAGGAGCAGCTTCATGAATTTCGAATACTCGGACCGGTGCAAGGATTACCTCAGGCGCGTCCAGGCGTTCATGGACGCGCATGTCTATGAAGGCGATGAGATTTACGAACGTCAGCATCAGGCGTTCGGGCCGGACGGGCGGTGGAAGGTTCCGCCGGTCATCGAGGAGTTGAAGGCCAAGGCGAAAGCCGAGGGTCTGTGGAACATGTTCCACCCGGACCCGCAATTCGGCCCCGGTCTTTCCAACGCCGACTACGCGCCCATTGCGGAGCTGACGGGGCGCTGCCACATCGCGCCGGAGGTTTTCAACTGCGCCGCGCCGGACACGGGCAACATGGAAGTCCTGTCGAAATACGGCACGCCGGAACAGCAGGCGCAGTGGCTGAAACCGCTTCTGGACGGCGAGATCCGCTCCGCGTTCCTGATGACGGAGCCGCAGGTCGCCTCCTCCGACGCCACCAACATCGAAACCGACATTCGTCCCGACGGCGACGGCTACGTGATCAACGGCCGCAAATGGTGGTCCTCCGGCGCTGGCGATCCGCGATGCAAGATCTTCATCGTCATGGGAAAGACCGACAAGACCGCCGAGCGTCACCGTCAACAGTCGCAGATCCTCGTGCCCGCCGACGCGCCAGGGGTGAAGATCGTCCGTCATCTGCCGGTCTTCGGATATGACGACGCGCCGCACGGCCACATGGAAGTGGAGCTGAAAGACGTCCGCATACCGAAGGAAAATCTCATCCTCGGCGAAGGACGCGGGTTCGAGATCGCCCAGGGTCGTCTCGGGCCGGGCCGCATTCACCACTGCATGCGCACGATCGGCGCCGCCGAAGCGGCGCTGGAGAAAATGGTCAAGCGCCTGCTTACCCGGGAAGCCTTCGGCAAGCCGATCTACAAGCACTCGATCTGGGAGCAGCGGGTCGCCGAGGCGCGCATCGACATCGAGATGGCGCGGCTCCTGACCCTCAAGGCCGCGTGGATGATGGACACGGTCGGCAACAAGGTGGCGCAGGGGGAAATCGCCATGATCAAGGTCGCCGCGCCGCGCGTCGCGCTGAAAGTGATCGACGACGCCATCCAGGCCCATGGCGGCGCCGGCGTGTCGTCCGATTTCGGCCTGGCTCGGGCCTACGCCTCCTTGCGCACCCTGCGTCTCGCCGACGGCCCCGACGAGGTGCATTGTCGTTCGATCGCGCGGCTGGAGTTCAAGAAACACTCCAACGCCGTCTGAACGCGCGCGGATCGGATCGCCCATGCTCGTTCCCGTTCTCGCCCTCGTCGTCTGGACCCTGATCGTCTGGGGCTGGATGTACGCAACGCGCATTCCGGCCATGAAAAAGGCCGGAATCGATCCGCAGTCGGCGATCCATCCGGGCTCGCTCACATCCCTGCCCGCCGGGGCGCGGGTCGTCGCCGACAATTACAATCACCTGCATGAGCAGCCGACGCTGTTCTACGCGCTGGCGGTCTATTCCCATCTCGTCGGCGCGGCCGACGGCTTCAACATCGCGCTGGCCTGGGGGTATGTCGGCCTGCGCGTCCTGCACTCGCTGGCGCAGATCGTGCTGCGCCGGGTCGTCGTCCGGTTTTCGATGTTCGCCCTGTCGTCGCTGGTCCTGGCGGCGATCGCGCTGCGCAATGTCTGGGCGCTTCTCGCGGTTTAAACGCGGCCGGTTTTGCGCATCGTGACGACGGCGTCGTGGATGTCGCAGAAGCCGCCGATCATGCGCTCCGGCTTGCCGTCCGCGTCGCGGATCACGTCGCCGCGCGAGACGAACCAGCGGTAATCCCCGTTCGGGCCGCGCAGCCTCAGGCGGATGTCATAGGGCACGCCGTCGTTGAGATGGCGCTGCATGGCGCTGACATGCCGTCCGCGGTCCTCGGGATGGATCGTCTTCTCGATCCGGGCAAGGTCGTAGGGGCCTTTCCCGTCAGAGCCCGCGCAAAGCAGGCGCTCCATGCCGTGCGAGAGCGTCGTGCCGCCGGTGCGCAGGTCCCATTCCCAGACGCCGCCGAACACTTTCTCAATCGCCCATGAGTAGCGCGCGACGCGCTCCGTCGCATCGATGACGCCGCCGATTCGGTCGCGGAAATGGGTCATCAGGTCGAGCACGACATCCTTGCGCCGCAGCGGCGTCTCCCACATCGCCACCAGGACGCCCAGGACGTCGCCATCGGCCGAACTGAGGCGGGCGCCGGCGTAGCTGGAAAGGTTCATGTCGACCAGATCGCGGTCATACGGATAGGCTTGCGCGACGTTATCGGTGTGAAAACACAGACCGTTGTTCACCGTGTCCCGGCAGGGCGTGCCGTCAAGGCTGTAGACGAAATTCTCCAGCGGCCCGTCCCTGCCCACGAACGACAGCGTGCGCATCATGTTGGAGAACGGGTTCATCCGTCCAATGAGGAGGTAATCGGCCTGCAACTCGTCGCGGAACGCGGCGGCGCATTCCGGCAGGAAGGCCTGCGTGGTCACGTTGCCGAGGCGACGTGAAATCCTGTCGATCGCGGCGCCCGTTTCTGGGTCAGCATGCGCATGCGGCGCTGGTTCTCCGTCCGCCCGGGAGGGCGGGCGGGCGGCACTGTTTGTATACTGATGAAGAGGCGTTTCGGAATTGGCGAGTATGTTCATATGAAATCTTTAAAATGATTTTCAGAATAATGAGCATACGGCGCAGCGTAAGCGCCAGATCTCAGTAAAGCCGCATTTCGCTATTTTTTTTACCCGTGTCGGCCGCAACCGGCTCCCCGTCGCCAGCGGGCGGCCTTGAAATCAACCTTTCGTTAACCCTGTTCGCCGCGCGGCCGGCGACGGCGGCGCGGTATTGAAAATACCTTAACTCGCTCAATCCCAAGAAAACGTTTACGCTGGCCGCGCACGCCCGCAGCCGCGCCCCCCGCGCGGCCCACGCGCCGAACGGAGAAAACGCGATGATCACGCCCGCCCATGCGCAACTGATGGCCGCCTACAACGCCTGGCAGAACGACAGCCTCTACCGCGCGGCGTCGGGACTCGACGACGGGGCGCGGCGGCGCGACCGCGGGGCGTTTTTCGGCTCCATCCACGAGACCCTCAGCCATGTTCTCTGGGGCGACAGGATCTGGCTCAGCCGGTTTTCGGACCACCCCGCCCCCGCCGGCGGCATCGCACAGTCCGTCGATCTTTACACAGACTGGAACGCGCTGTGCGCCGGCCGCGCGGAAACCGACCGGTTCATCCTGGCCTGGGCCGACGGCCTGCGCGCGGGGGATCTTGAGGGCGGCCTTTCCTGGTTTTCAGGCGCCGTCGGACGCGAGCTGACCCGCCCGAAATGGGTTCTCGTGACGCATTTTTTCAATCACCAGACCCACCATCGCGGTCAGGTCCACGCCATGCTGACGGCGGCGGACGCGCGGGCGGACGACACCGACATCCCTTTCATGCCGGGCCGCTTCGACACTTGAATGCGCGGTTTCGTTCCCTAACTGAATATCGTCAGCGGGCCGCGCCCCTCTCGTTGGCGCATGGAGCCGGGGGCGTTCCCGATTGGCTTTGTCTGGTTGAACCGCTCCCTCAGGGGAGACTGTCAAGAAGGAGATGCAAAGTCATGTTCAGACCGCTTTCGCTTTTCAATCGCAACCGCAACGCGCCCGCTCTTCGCGAGGGCGACGCCGCGGATCCGTTTTTTCAGCTTCATCGCGAGATGAACCGCCTGTTCGACGATTTCTTCGCCGATTTCGGCGCGCCGGCCCTGGCGCCCGCCGCGGCCGGGGCGCGCGGCGTTCACATGGAGGTTCATGAAACCAAGGATGCGTTCGAACTTGAGGCGGAACTGCCGGGCGTATCGGAAGACGACGTCCATGTGGAGTTGAACGACAACCTTCTCACCATCCGCGGCGAAAAAACCGCCGAGGAAAAAGGCGAGGGCGACGGCGATCCGCGCCGGCGCGCCTACTCTTCCTTCCAGCGTTCGCTGTCGCTGCCTTTCGACGTGGACGCGGACAGGATCGACGCGACGTTCAGGAACGGCGTCCTGAAGCTGAGGCTGCCCAAACCGGCCGGGCTGGAGTCGAGCGTGAAGAAGATCGCCGTCAGGCGCGGCTAAGCCAGGCTTTTCCGGGTCGGGCGCCTTCCGGCCGCCGGGAGCGCTCCTCACCCGGCGGCGGATGCGCGCGCGCCCGGCGGCGCGGCCGGCGCGGCGCGGGTGATCAGCCATAACCGGCCGCTCAACAGGAGCGAGGCCGAGGCGAGCCCCGCGAGCAGTCCCCACCACACGCCCGACGCGCCGAGCGGCGTCATCAGGCCCAGGACGGCGGATGTGGGGAAGCCGATCACCCAGTAGCTGAAGCCGGTGATGATCATCGGCATACGGACGTCCTTGAGGCCGCGCAGCGCCTGGTTGGCGGCGACCTGGGTCGCGTCGAACAGCGCGAACGCCGCCGCGATGGGCAGGAAGGACGCGACCAGGGCGATCACGGCCCCGTTGGCCGGGTCGCCGGCGTCGAGATAGAGCCCGGCGATGAGGTAAGGCGCGAGCAGCATCGGGACCGCAAACGCCATGATCGCCGTAGAGCAGGCGAACATCGACGCCGCCGCCGCGCGCCGGACCCCGGCGACGTCGCGCGCGCCCGCCTTCAGCCCGACCCGCACCGCGCCGGCCATGGAAAGGCCCAGCGGCATCATGAAGGCGAGCGCCGCCACGTTGACGGCCACCTGATAGGCGGCCATTTCATCGACCCCGATGCGGCCCATCAGCAACACCGCCGCGTTGAACAGCGCCCCTTCGAAAACCATCGTCAGGCCGATCGGCCAGGCGAGGCGCGCGACCTCCCGGAAACGGTCCCAGTCGGGGGTCAGGAACTCGGCGAACAGGCGAAAGCGCTTCGCCGTCTTTTCCACGTCGATATAGACGACGAGCGCGAGGAAGCCGACCGCGTTGGAAATCGCCGAGGCGAGCCCGGCGCCGACAAGCTCCATTCGCGGCAGGCCCCAATTGCCGTAGATCAGGAGGTAGTTGAGCAGGGCGTTCAGCGCCGTCGTCACGATGATGAAGACGAGCGGCGCGTTCGCCCGTTCGATCGAGGCGAGGAAGTTGCGCAGCACGAGCACCCCGAGGGCGAACGGCAGGCCCGGCGCATAGGCGAGCACATAGGGCTCGGCGAGGCGGGCGACCGCCGCCGGCTGGCCCAGGGCCAGCGCAAGCTCCTCCGTAAACAGAAAAACCGCCGACAGGACGGGAAAAGCGCCGATGATCAGCCACAGGCACATGCGCACCGACCGCCGGGCGTCGTCGTGGTTGTCCGGATCGGCGCCGAGCGCCTGGGACACCAGCGGCGAGACCGCCATGGCCGGCCCGAACCCGAGCAGAAAGAGCGCATAGATGACGACCAGGCCGAGCGCCGCCGCGGCGAGCGGTTCCGGTCCGAGCCGCCCGATCATCAGGACGTCAACCGTGTTGATCGAAAACTGGACGAGCTGCGTCAGTCCCATGGGCACGCCGATCGCCGCCAGCGCCGCGGCTTCGCGGCGCCAGGCCGTCCATCCGGCCGCAGTGCTGCCGGACGCGGGATTCGGGGCGGTCGTCATCGATCTTGTCCAGGGCGCGGATTAGCAATGTCAGGCGGCGGAGACCGCCGACTTAGCCCATCTGCGCGAGCGATGAAAACCCCCCATGCGGCCGCGCTCAGCCTTTCAGGAACGCGGCCGCCGCGGCGACCTCGCCCGGGTTCGTTTGCAGGACGTCGAAGCGCCCCTCGGACAGCATGGCGCGGGCGCGCGCAAGGCTTGCATAAGCCGGCCAAGCGAGACCGGCGCCGATGGAAAGGCGGGCCGCGCCGGCTTCGGCGAACTCTTCGGCCCGGTGTTGCGTCAGCGCGCCGTAAAGCAGGACGTTCACCGGTTTCGAAACGCCGGCGCAGACCGCGCGCACCGCCGCCATATCCGGCAGACCGGGCGCATAGAGAACGTCCGCGCCCTGCGCCTCGAACGCCTGCAGGCGCGCGATGACGTCGTCGAGGTCGCCCCGACCGTTGAGGAAGCCGTCCGCCCGCGCGGTCAGCACGAAACCGTTGCCGGCGGCGCGCGCCGCCTCGGCCGCCGCGGCGATGCGCTCCGCCGCCAGGCCGGCGTCGACGATCGGATCGTCCGCGTCGCCGGTCGTGTCCTCGATCGAGCCGCCGCAAAGGCCGGTCTCGGCGCCGCGGCGAACCGTTTCCGCCGCGTCCTCCGGGGCGAGGCCGAAACCGTTTTCAAGATCCGCCGTAACCGGAAGATCGACCGCGCCGATGACGGCCGCCGCGCCGGCGAGACTCTCCTCGCGGGTGACGGCGTAGTCCGGCCGGCCGAGGGTCAGGGCGATGCCGGCGCTGGTGGTCGCGAGCGCCTTGAAGCCAAGGCCGGCGAGAATGCGCGCCGAGCCCGCATCCCACGGGTTGGGAATGACGAAGGGGGCGCCGGGCTGGTGCAGGGCGCGAAAGGCGGCGGTCTTGTCCTGGGAGGCGAGGGGCATGGGGCTTCCTTGGGTTCGGGGCGCGGCGACGTCGTCTTGCGCCGTGGGTGCAAGACTTAGGATGCGGCGCGGGGAGCGCGACACCCGGTTCTTGCGGTCCCGAGGGGCCCGCCCGGGCGGATGCGGCTTGGGGGGCGGCTAGTGGCGCGGCTAGGGGCGCGGCGGCGTCTAGTCCGTCACCGCCGCATGCCAGGTTTTGTAAGCCCCCTGGCCGAGCACGGCCGACTGCACCTGCGCAAGCGCCGCGTTGGCGGCGTCCGTTGCGCTGGTGTCGGGATGCACGGGGCGGCGCAGCGGCCGCGCGCCGGCGGGCATGGCGATCAGTTCGGCGATGGCGCGCGGGACGTCCATCGGGTCGGCGGTGCGCGGCGATCCGGTGAACAGGCGCTCAGCCATGCCAAGATGGGCGGCGTAGGCGGCGGCGCGCTCGTCGTCGATGCGCGATTTCATGGCGTTGTAGTAGCGCAGGCCGTTGTCCCAGATTTTCGTGCGGTAGCCCCCGGGCTGCACGATCGTCGTGTCGACGCCGAACGGCGCCAGCTCGTAGGCCATCGCCTCGAACATCGCTTCCAGTCCGAACTTGCTGGCGCAGTAAAGGCCGAGATTGGGCAGCACGATGCGCCCGAGTTGCGAAGAGACGTGCACCAACAATCCCGCGCCCTTCGCCCGCATCGCCGGCAGGGCGGCCTGGGCCACCCGCATGTAGCCGAACAGGTTGGTGTCGACGACCAGTTTCGCCGATTCCATATCCGCCGCCTCCACCGGGCCGGAGATGCCGACGCCGGCGTTGTTGACGACGACATCGAGCGCGCCGCCGGCTGTCTCCTCCGCCGCGGCGACGCCTTGGCGAACGAGCCCGTCGTCGAGCACGTCGATTTCCACGATGTCGAGTTTGAGGTTTTCAGATGCCGCGATGGCGGCGAGGTCCTTCGCTTCCGGGCGGGCGCCGCCGTTGAGGTTGCGCATGGAGGCGATCACGGTTGCGCCGCGCCGCGCCAGGTGCAACGCCGTCAGCCGTCCGAACCCGGAACTGCATCCGGTGATGAGCGCCGATACGCCGGCGAGATCCGGCGCGCCTTGCGCGCCCCCGCCCATCTGCGCGCCGGCGTCGGCGGCGAGGGTCGCCGTGGCGAGGGCCGAAGCCCCGCCCAGCCATTCGCGCCGGGTCGGCCGGCCGCGCCAGGCCGATGAAAGGGCGGGCGATGCGGGGGCTGCGGCGCGTTCAGGCATGGGATCTCCTCATGGTTTCCGGGCGATGGCCGGGTGATTTCAAGACGTCTTCCGGAACATATTGTTCTGGAACATATTGCAAGGCGCTTTCGGCGGGGCCTGCAAGCTGTCCTTTGCAACCCTATCACGCCGCAGCCATTGGCCGGTTCGCCCGCCCGGTTAACGCTGTCCGGTCCGGCCTCATTCTAAAGCGCCGTTCTTATCCGCGCTGGACGAAGGATGGATTGTTTTGCAACGGTTTTTGCTGCAAAATCGAGAGAATCTCGCGTTTGTGATCTTGTTTTCGCGACGGATCGTAAAGATTTTCGCGTTGTAATAAAGACGCGCGCCCGGTCCTCGGGCATAAGCATGCGAGAGGTCGGCGGACGACGCCTTCGAGCGTCTATCCGCCGTCACGCGAAGGGACTTGGATATTATGAAGGGTTTGGCTGGCGCGGCCATCGGCGCTGTCATCGGCGCGGCCGCAATGGGCGCGGCCTTGATGCTCGTCACCGACATCGGCGCGCCCGCAGCGCCGGGCGCCTCTGGCGCCCAGGCGGGCGCGGCGCGTGGGCCCGGCGGCGCGCCGCAGCGCGGCGGCTCCGCCCCGGCGGTCGCAATGGCGATGGCGGAAGCCTCGTCCATCGGCCGCACCATCGAGGTGATCGGCGAGGCGCGCGCGCTTCAGAGCATCGAGGTCACCTCGGAAGTGGACGGCTTCGTCGCCGAAGTGCGGTTCGCCCCCGGCAAGCGCGTCGCCAAGGGCGACGTCCTGCTGAAACTGGAAGACGAGGAACAGCAGATCGCCCTTGACCGCGCCCGCGCCCAGTTCCCCGTGGCGAAAGCCAATTCGGAGCGATATGCAAAGCTTGCGGCGGATAACGCGGCCTCGGCGCTGGAAGCGGAAGCGGCCTTCAACGCCTACAAGGCGCTGGAGGCGGATCTGCGCGCGGCGCAGTTCGCCGTCGCGCAGCGGCGCATCGTCGCTCCGTTCGACGGGGTTGCGGGGCTGACCCGCGCCGATCCCGGCGACTTCATTCGCGCCGGCGACGTCATCACTACGCTTGACGACATCTCGGCGATTATTGTCGATTTTTCCGTGCCGCAGGAAACGGCGGACATTCTCGAAATCGGCCAGCCCGTCGTCGCCGCGCTCGCGTCTGCGTCGGCGCGGCGCTACGAGGGCGTGATCAGCGCTATCGACAGCCGGGTCGACGCGGTCTCGCGCACGCTTCGGGTCGAGGCGCGGTTCAACGACTCATCGATGCTGCCGGGCGCCGTCTACGCCGTTTCGACCACAAGCCGCGGCGCGCCTGCGGTGGCGCTGCCGGGCCTTGCGATCCAGTGGGACCGCGCCGGCGCCTATGTCTGGAAGCGCGGCGCGGATGGCGCGGCGATGCGCGCGCCGGTCGTTATCCTCCAGCGTACGGATGACATTGTCCTTGTCGAAGGTTCGATCGCCCCCGGCGACGAGGTGGTGGCCGAAGGCGCCGACCGGGTGCGCGCCGGGGCGAGCCTGCCGCCCGCGCGGCCGCGCACCGGCGCATTGAAGGCGCGGGCCGGCGGCGCCGGGTCGCCGTCCGGTGCGGCTTCCGGCGCAGCGTCGGGCGCGACATCGGGCGCATACGAATGAGCGGCGACGGCGGGCTGATCGGCGTTTTCATCCAGCGTCCGATCCTTGCATCCGTGGTCAGCCTGATCATCATCCTGGCCGGCCTTGCGGCGATGCTGGGCATCGAGGTGCGCGAACTGCCCGATGTCGATCAGCCGGTGGTCTCGATTTCCGCCGATTATCCCGGCGCGACCCCCGAATCCATGGACGCGGAGGTCACCTCGATCATCGAAAGCGCCGCCGCCCAGGTCGACGGCGCGCAGGCGATTTCCTCCTCCTCGTCCTTCGCGCGCAGCCGGGTGACGGTCGAATTTTCCAGCACCGTCGACATCAACGTCGCCGCCAATGACGTGCAGAACGCCGTTTCCTCCGTACGCAACGATCTGCCCGACGACGTCGAGGCGCCGACGGTGGTGAAGGCCGACGCGGACGCCTCGCCGATCATGCGCGTGACGGTGTTCGCCTCCAACATGGACCCCGGCGATCTCGCCGATCTGGTGGACGACGTCGTCCTGCCCCGGCTCGAAGCGGTGGAGGGCGTCGCGCAGGCGGATGATTACGGCTTGCGCAACCGCGTGATCCGCGTGCGCCTGTTGCCTGTCTCGCTGGCCGCGCGCGGCTATTCCATCGACGACGTGGCCCGGCTTGTCGGCACGGCGGCGCAGAGCGCGCCGTCCGGCCGGCTGCGCAACGAAACGCAGCAACTGCTGATCCGGGCCGAAGCCGCCGCGGCCACGCCGGAAGCGATTGGCGCCCTGCGTCTCGACGACAACACCCGGCTTTCCGACGTCGCCATCGTCGAATGGGGGTATGAGGACGAAACCACGACCGCTCGGTACAATGGCGACGCCGCGCTCGGCATCGCCATCATCCGCCAGGCCCAGTCCAACACCGTCGAAGTGTCCAAGGGCGTGCGCGCGGCGGTGGCGGAACTGGGGCGCACCCTGCCGTCCAATGTGCGGCTCGACATTCCCGTCGACGATTCCATCTTCATCAACGCGGCCATCAACGAGGTCATCAAAAGTCTCGGGCTGGCGACCGCGATCGTCGTCTTCGTGATCTTTCTGTTCCTGCGCTCCCTGCGGGCGACGATCATTCCCGCGGTGACGATCCCGGTCTCGCTTCTCGGCACGCTCGCCGCCATGTGGCTCGCCGGGTTTTCGATTAACCTGATCACGCTCCTGGCGCTGGTCATGGCGACGGGGCTCGTGGTCGACGACGCCATCGTGGTGACGGAGAACATCCAGCGCTGGCGGGCGAAGGGCGCGGGCAAGCGGGCCGCGGCGGTGATCGGCGCGCGGGAGATCGTGTTCGCGGTGCTCTCTACGACGGTGACGCTGGCGGCGGTGTTCATCCCGATTTCGTTCCTGCCCGGACAGGCGGGCCGGCTGTTCTCCGAATTCGGGTTCGTGCTGGCTTTCGCCGTGATGGTCTCGTCCTTCGTCGCGCTGACATTATGCCCTGTGCTGACGGTTCGCTTTGGCCGCGAGTTCCGGCCGGAAATGGCGGAAAAGCTCGCCGCGGACATGGAAAAGCCCGCCCACCGGCGCGCGCCGGCGGGGCCGGTCTCCCTGGTTTACGGCAAGGTGCTGCGGTTCTGCCTGTCCCGGCCCCTGGTCCCGGCGGCGCTGTCGGTGCTTTTCGCCGCCGGCGCCGTCACCGCCTACAACATGACGCCCAAGGAATTGACGCCGACGGAAGATCGCGGCCGCGTGTTCATGATCGTCAACGGCCAGGAGGGGGCGAGCTTCGATTATGTCGACCGCAAGGTGCTTGAGATCGAGAGCCGGCTGCAACGCTTCGTCGATGCGGGCGAGGCCGATTCGGTGATTTCGATCAACGGCGTGCGCGGCTCCAACAGGTCGTTCGTGATCCTGCGCCTGCCCGACTGGTCGACCCGTGAGAAACAGCAGCAGGACTTCGAGCGCGAGGTGCGCGCGATGGTTTCCGACATTCCGGGGATCAGCGTCATCATCGGCCGCGGCAACTCCCTCGGCATTCGCGGCGCCGGGCAGGGATTGCGCTTCGCCGTTGTCGGCGACGACTACGACAAGGCGGCGGACGCCGCCGACGCGCTGGTCGGCGCCCTGGAGCGGAACCCGGCCTTCGGCAATGTGCGCCTCAATTTCCAGACCTCTCAGCCGCAGATCACCATCGCTGTCGACCGCGACGCCGCGACATCCCTCGGCGCGCCGATCGACGCCATCACGACGACGGTTCAGGCCATGGCCGACGAGTTCGAAGCGGCGCAGATCTTTGTCGGCGACGACATCATCGAAGTGCTGATTTCCGCGGGCGGCGAGCCGATCAACGACCCGACGGATCTGGAAAACCTTTTCATCCGCACCGAAAGCGGCGCGTTCGTGCCGCTCTCCTCGGTGGCGAGCGTGGAGGAGGTCGCGGTGGCCTCCAACCTCGCCCGCGAGGAGCGGCGCCGCGCGGTCCCGGTGACGGCGGGGCTGGGCGACGGGGTCTCCCTCGGCGACGCGGTGGCGGCGCTGCGGGCGGAGGCCGCGGACATCCTGCCGGACGGCATGTCGATCGTCCTCCTCGGCGAGGCGAAGCTGCTCGACGACAGCGCCAGCCGGACCCTCCTCGTTTTCGCCTTCGCGGCGCTGATCGTCTTCCTGGTGCTGGCGGCGCAGTTCGAAAGCTTCATCAGCGCCATGATCATTATGGTCACGGTGCCGTTCGGGCTGGCCGCCGCGATCTACGCCATCCTTCTCACCGGCGGATCGATCAATTACTACAGCCAGATCGGGCTGGTGCTGCTGATCGGGATCATGGCGAAAAACGGCATCCTGATCGTCGAATTCGCAAACCAGCTCCGCGACCGGGGCGAAAGCGTGCGCGAGGCGATCGAGCATGCGGCGATGACGCGGCTGCGTCCGGTGCTGATGACGGCGATCTCGACGCTTCTCGGCGGCCTGCCGCTCATTCTCGGGGCGGGCGCCGGGTCGGAGGCGCGCGCCGCCCTTGGCTGGGTGGTGATCGGCGGGCTCGGCTTCGCCACGGTCTTCACGCTGTTCCTGACGCCGGTCGCGTTTCTGGCGCTGGCGCGGTTCTCGAGGCCGCGCGCCTCGGAAGGCGCCAAGGTCGCCGAGGAACTCGCCGAAGCGCCCGTCGCCTGACCGCACGGCGGGCGTTCAAGCGTTGCGCCCAGGACTAGCGGCCGGCCGGCCAGCCTAAAACGACCGGCCGAGATGCAGAAACAGGCTGTACTGGCCTTCCTCGGCGAAGCCGGCGCCGAAAAAGGCGGGCCCGAGCAGGGTTTGCGCGCCGATGTAAACGCCGCCGGATGCGAAATTGGCGCGCTCGCCCTCCTCGAACAGATCGAACGCCGCATTCGCATACTCAACCGTTACGCCCACGTAGATCGGAAAGCTGACGACGGCGTCGGCGGCGGTCAGGCGCCGGAACGCCTCCACTGAAGCGAAGACATATTCGTTGTTCGGCAGGGAGTTTTCCGAAAACGCCGTAAGCTGACGAAATCCGCCGAGGGAGAGAACCTCGATCGGGTCGTTGTCGTCGTTCTCGACGGTTTCCATCCGGGCGCGCAGGATAACGCCGGTGTCGCCGAAACTGAAAGGCTTCATGGCGAAAATACGGTAGATATCCGTACGCTGACCGTCACCGAGGTCGAACAGCGTTTCGTTCGCCGCCCGAAATTGCAGGCCGCGCGTCGGCCAGTCCAGCTTGTCGAGCGTGTCGACGCCGGCCATGACGCCGACCCCGCCGAGGGAATAGCTGAACGGCTCAAGATCCGATGGCAGGAGCACGACCTGCGGGGTCAGCTCGCCCGCGCCGACGACGCCTTCCAGGGCGATGATCCCCCATTGCCCCAGTTCGCGGCCGAGACGCAGCTCTGCGGTGGCCTGTTCCTGCACGAACTCGCCGAGGCGCAGATCGCCGACGTCGAAGATGAGTTCCTCGCTCCGGTAGCGCCCGGCGGGGATGACGAAAAACCGGCCCTCGCGGCCGAACGGCTGATAGAGCTCGGCCGCGACGCCGAAATTCGAACCGACCTCGAACGCAAGGCTTGCTTCCCCGCCGCGGGCGCTGACCGGGCGCAGCGACAGCCGCCCGAGCAGGCCGTATGCGGAATCGCCGTCGAACGTGGTCGACGCCCGCAGGCCCGCCTGCACCAGAACCCCGGTGAGGCTGCGCCGGCGGACGTCGAGGAGCGCGTTGTCGCCGCTGAGGCCCACGCTCACCTCTCCGAAACCGCCGAAGGCGGCGATGTCCTTCAGGCGGCGCTCGATTTCCTCCGGTTCGTCGATGGCGTCGGGGTCGAAGTCGAAGCGCCGCAGAATGACGTCGTCGCTGACGATCGTCTCGTTGGCGATCAACACGTCCTCCACTGACGAGGGGAGGCGTTCCGGATCGACGTCGCGCGTGCGCGGCGGCGCGGCCCGCGCCTTGATCGCCGCCAGCTTGTCGCGGGCGAGGCGGGCCGCCGCGCGCCCCGCTTCGAAGGCGGTTTCGGCGCGCTCGAAGCTCGACACCGTCAGGTCCTCAAGGGAGGGGCGGATCAGCGTGTCGGCCTCGCCGAGGCGGGCGACGTCGTCTTTCCAGTTGCGCCAGACGATGAGCCGGACAAGCTGGCCGGTGGTTTCGCCCAGGGACGGCGCACTGTCGATGGCGGGCGGCTCGACGGTGGTGTCGACAGCGATGATCAGGTCCGCGCCCATCGCCCTGGCGACGCCGACCGGCAACTGCGCCGACAGGCCGCCGTCCACATAGACCCGCCCGCCGATTTCGCGCGGCGCGAAGATACCGGGCACGGCCATGCTCGCGAGCATCGCCTCGGTGATGTCGCCCTCGGACAGGGCGCGCGCCTCGCCGGTGGAAAGGTCCGTCGCCACGGCCCGGTAGGGAACCCGGAGCGCGTCGAAATCCGCATTGACGTCGATATGCGCGGTCAGTCTGCGGAAATGCGATTTCAGCCCCCGCATCTCCCGCCAGCCGCCGGGAAATTCAAGGCCGTCGCGGGTGATGCTGGCGACGGGGCCTGAGAAATACTGCCCTTCCAGTTCCTTTTCCAGATAGGGCTTGTTGCTGCGCTCGATCGCGCCGCTGAAAATGTCGCTCCAGTCGCTTGAGCGGAATATCTCCTTGAGGTCGTCCGCCTCGTAGCCGGCGGCGTAAAGACCGCCGACCACCGCGCCCATGCTCGTGCCGACGACGCAGTGAACGGGAATGTCCATCGCCTCGACAAGCTCCAGAACGCCGACATGGGTCGCGGCGAAGGCGCCGCCGCCGCTCAGTACCAGCGCCACGTCCATGCCGTCCGCGTCCTGATCGTCGCAGGCGCCGGCGGCGCCCGGCAGGAGACCAAGGGCGAGGGCGGCGAGCAAGGCCGGCATGCGCGCACGGGCAGGCGTGCGCCGCGCGGAAAGGCGTCTGGGGGCGTTCATGGGCTTTAAGGCTATCCGTGTCGTGTGAACGCGCCTTTACCATCGTCCGAAAGGCCCGCCAAATCCGCGCGGCGCCTTCCGCGGACGATCCGCCCCGCGCGCGTCTCAGGCTTGCGCTTCGAACTCGCCCGCCGGGCGGGCGCCGCCCTCGCCGGCCCGGAAGGCGCGCGGGGTCTGGCCGGTCGCGTCCTTGAAGGCGCGATTGAAGGGGCCGACGGACCCGAAGCCGCAATCGAGCGCGATGGTCAGGATGGGGGTGCGCGCATGGTCCGGATCGCGCAGGAGGCGTTTTGCCCGCTCGATCCGGAACCCGTTCACCAGGCGGTTGAAATTGGCGTGCGCCGTGGCGGCGACGGCCTTGGAGACCCTGTACTCCGGCTCGCCGAGATCGGCGGCGAGATCGGCGACCTTGAGATTGGGGGTCGTGAAATAGTCGTCCCGTTCAAGGCGTCTGACGATCGTTTCCGCCAGGGCCGCCAGCGCCGGATCGGGAGAGATCGGCCGGGCCTTGCTTTGGGGCCGGGCGCGCGTCACCGCCGCTGCGTCCGCCACGCCGATGGCGGGCCGGGAGCCGGCCGCCGCCGACAGCGGCGCGCCCAGCCTGTAGGCCAGCGCGGCGGCGGAAAGGATCAGCGCGATCAACGGCGCGACCGACAGCACGGCGGTTTCGTATCGGGCGGCGAGGCTGCCCTCCGCCGCGCCGCGCATCCACAGCGCCGTCACCGCGACCAGCCCGCTGTAAACCGCAACGAACATCAGCCGCATCCGCCGTTCCGGCGCCGACAGCCGCGCGCTGTAGCGGCGCAGCGCCTCGATAACCGGCGCCAGCAGCACGGTGGAGCTGATCATCCGGGTGAGATTGTCGACCACGTGCCGTGTCGGGGCGCCTTCCGCCAGGGCGGCGACGCCGAAGATCTCGCCCATGTCGCCGATATAGGCCGATGCGACGAGCGTCAGCACCAGGACGAGGGGCCAGCGCTCGAAGGCCGGCCGGGCCTGGAACAGCGCGCGCGAGAAAAGCCAGGACCAGCCGCAGGCGGCCGCGGCGCCGAGGGCGACAAGCGGCGCGGCGGGGCCGAGGGCGCCGCCGGCGACAACCTCCAGGGACGCGCAAAACAGCGCCAGGGCGAAAGCCGTCCAGTAGACCGTCACCGGCGAGATCGCCGCGCGGCGGTTGAGGATCACGACGCCGGCCGCCGCCGCCCCCGCGGTCGCCATCCGCATGGCGGTCATCCAGTCAATGTCGATCATACCTGGCCTCGATCATACCCGTCTTCCCTGCGCCGCCGCGCCGTCGCATCACCGCCCCGGCGGCGCGTTTCATCGTCTTTGTCGCAAAAATACTCGCCGAATTGCAAATCGGCGAGAAGCCTTGCCGTAATTTTCCTACGCCTTGACGCAATTGAAGCGCAAAACGGAGCGTTAAACATGAGCGAGCGGCAGGCGGCGGGAGCAGCAAGCGCGGGCGCGGGGGGCGCGGTGGCTGACGCCGGGGCGCGGGGCGCGCTGGCCAGGCTCGCCGCCGGCGCCCTGAAAGGGGCGGGCGTCGTCTGGTTCCTGGCCGCGGCCGTCGGACAAATCGCCTTCGTCTATTACATCCTCGTCTATTATGGGGGACGCACCCTTTCGGGGAATTACGCCGCCTGGAACGATCGCCCCATCATTGACGGCTATATCGCGGGCGACGGCGTCGGGAATTTCATGTTCGCCGCGCATGTCCTGCTCGCGGCGGCGATCACCCTTGGCGGGCTGGCGCAGCTGACCCCGCAGATCCGCGACCGGGCGCGGCGTTTTCACCGCTGGAACGGTCGCGTCTTTCTGCTGATCGCGTATTTCATGGCGGGCGGCGGCATCTGGCTTGGCTGGGTGCGGGGAACGCGGCTGTCGGATATTTCCGCGGCGGCGGTTTCCCTGAACGGCGTGCTGATCATCCTGTTCGCCAGCCTTGCCTGGTTTTACGCGGCGACCCGCCGGATCGACACCCATCGTCAATGGGCGATGCGGACCTTCATCGCGGTGAACGGCGTCTGGTTTTTCCGCGTCGGGATCATGGCCTGGATCATTTTCAACCAGGGACCGGTCGGCATGAACGAGACCCTGTCCGGGCCGGCCGATATTGCGCTCAGCTTCGGCAGCTATCTTGCGCCGCTGGCGGTGCTGGAGGTTTATTTCGCCGCCGGCCGCGCACGCACCGCCGGTCCCAAACTCGCCGCGGCGCTCCTCGTTCTGATCATGACCGCGCTCATGGCGGTCGGGATCTTCGGCACGATCACGCTCATGTGGGGCGACTATATCTGAGACGGGAAAGGAAGAAACAGGATGCAGGCGCTTATCGTTATTCACGTCCTGACCGGCGCGCTGGCGGTCGCCGCCGGCGCGTTCGCGCTCATGGCCCGCAAGGGGGGCGGCGTTCATGTCGCCGCCGGACGGGGGTTCGCCATCCTGATGGCGGTCTCGTCACTCTCCGGCGCCGGGCTTGGCCTGTTGGATTACGAGCGGTTCTACATCACGTTCCATGCGGGTCTGCTGACGCTTTGCCTGATCGCCAGCGGATGGATAACCGCGCGGGCAAGAGATGGCCGCCTCGGCGCGTTCGGGACAGCGGTCGGGCTCGCCAATCTGGCCAATGTCGCCGGTCTTGTCGGGCTCGGCGTCCTTGCCGGCGCAACGGCGCAGGGGACTTATCTGGGTTTTCCGGCGGGAGACTATTTCTTCCTGGCGGGCATGGGCGGGATTGCCGCCGCCGGCGATGCGTCGTTTCTGTTCCGCGCAGGGCTGTCGCGGCGCCACCGCCTCGCCCGGCATTTGTGGCGCATGTGCCTGGGTTTTTTCATCGCCGCCGGGTCTGCGTTCACGGGTCCCGGCGCCAAGGTCTTTCCGGAGGCGCTTCGTCGCTCGGGATTGTTGTCGGCGCCGGAACTCCTGATCATCGCGCTGATGCTGTTCTGGCTGGTTCGGATGCTGTTTTTCAAATCGGCGGCGAAACCGGAGGCCTGAGCGGCGCGTCCCCCGCGGCAGGGGCGGCGCCGTCCCGATTACGCTTCGGCTTCTTCCGGCTCTCGGGGCTGACGCGCCTCGCGGTCGAGGTTCTTCATCGCCTTTTGCAGCTTTTCGAACGCGCGCACCTCGATCTGGCGCACTCGCTCGCGCGAGACGTTGTAGACCTGCGACAGCTCTTCCAGGGTGGCCGGGTTGTCCTTCAGCCGGCGTTCGGTGAGGATGTGCTGTTCGCGCTCGTTCAGCGTCGACAGCGCCTGTTCCAGAAGGCCCATGCGCATGTCGTACTCGTCTTCCTGAGCCAGCTTGGCTTCCGGGTTGACCGCATCGTCGTCGACCAGCCAGTCCTGCCATTCGCCGCCGCCTTCGGCGTCCTTGCCCATGGGCGCGTTGAGGGAGGCTTCGCCCCCGGACATGCGCCGGTTCATGGAGATCACCTCGTCATGGGTGACGCCCAGCTTGGTCGCGATATGCTCGACCTGATCCGGGTGCAGATCGCCCTCGTCCACCGCGTCGATCTGGCCCTTGATCTTGCGCAGGTTGAAGAAGAGCTTTTTCTGGGCGGCGGTGGTGCCGATCTTCACAAGGCTCCAGGACCGCAGGATGTATTCCTGGATCGAGGCCCGGATCCACCACATCGCATAGGTGGCGAGGCGAAAGCCCTTGTCCGGGTCGAAACGCTTGACCGCCTGCATCAGGCCGACATTGCCCTCGGAGATCACTTCTCCGATGGGCAGGCCGTAGCCGCGATAGCCCATCGCGATCTTGGCGACGAGACGCAGATGGCTGGTGATCAGCTTTTGCGCCGCATCCGGATCTTCATGCTCGGCGAAACGCTTGGCGAGCATGTATTCCTCGTCCTTGCCGAGCATCGGGAATTTCCGGATCTCGGCGAGATAGCGCGACAGGCTGCCTTCTGGCGTCAGCGCCGACGCGGTGGTGGTTAATGCATTGCTCATATGCGCCGTCTCTCCTCAAGCGGGTGGAATGCCGGCGCGCCTAGGCACGGAACATGCGCGGGCCGGATTCGTCGTGACTTTTCAGAAGTCCCCTGTAATACGCCGCTAAAAGGCGTTTTGGACCATATATAGGGAGCGGCGCGATCAAACCCAAGATCTTCGTCGCCTTGTCTGCGCCTTGTCTGCTCGTCGATGCTGATAATCGCTGAAAACAAGGCCGAACGCCAGCCGATCCGGGGCTTGCCGGAGGCAAGATTTCGTGATCGACCGGGCCGAATAAGGGCATGGACGCAATCGATGGGCCGGGAAGAGCGCCATTGCGGGACAGTCTTGCGGGGACGGTTGCGATAGAGTTTTGAAGGCGCGACGCGGCGCTTTTTGCGCGCGAAAGGCGGCGGCCAGGCGCCAGCGGCGCGCGGTTTTAACCCCGCTCAGGCTCCCGTTCAGCCCAGTTCGCCAGCGTTTTGCGCCGGGTCGGTTGCCTCGGCTTGCGCGTGATCCTGGGCCAGGCGGCGTTCCATGATGGCGACGATTTCCTCGCGGCCTTCGCGGCGGGCGTCGTCGAGCGGGGTGTTGCCCCAGCGGTCCCGGGGCATGATTTGCGAACACCGGTCGAGCAGATAGGCGACCACCGAGGCGCGCCCCTCGCAGGCGGCCAGATGCAGCGCGGTGCGCCCGTCGTAATCGGCCATGCCCGGATCGACGCCATTCGCGGACAGGCGCCGGATTTCCCCCAGATCGCCCCGCGCTGCGGCGGCGCACAGATGCACCGACGCATCCGCGTGACGTTCGATTTCCGACTGGCGCGGATCGATCAGGCGATAATCGTCGGTCATGTTGGCGTAGGTGTGGAACGCGAACACGTCGACGAGCCGCCGGGAGAACTCCACGCCGCGTACGGAGTTTCCAAGCGCGTCGAGGCGCGGGCTCCACAGCGCGACGCCGCACACGCCGGGAACCACCATCATCAACGCGCCGGAAACCCCGGATTTCGCGGGGATGCCGACGGTGAACGCGTACTCGCCCGAAAAATCGTACATGCCGCAGGAATACATCAGCGACAGGCAGTTCTTCACGGTTTCGGTCTGGAACACCCGCCGGTTGGTCAGGGGGCAGACGCCGCCATTGGCGAGGGAGGCGGCGATCACCGCCATCTGCCGCGCGTCAAGGGTGATCGAACAGCACTGGAAGTAGAAGTCGAGCGTGTCTATGATATTCGTGTCGGGAGGGAAGGCGTTGTTTTCCCGCATGAAATAAGCAAGCGCGAAATTCCGGTCGGCGGTGGCTTTTTCGGAGAGGTATACGGAATTGTCGAAACCGGTCTTGCGCCCGCCCGCGAGCGCGCGCCAAACGCTCATGATGTAGTCGAAGCGGTCGGCGAGCGGCTGGTGCGGCTTGATCAGCGAGGCGCACATGATCGCGCCTGCGTTGATCATCGGATTATGGGGCAGCCCCTTGCCGTTAAGCGTCAGCTCGTTGAACGACCGTCCGGAGGGCTCGCGGCCGACATGGGAATGCACCGTCTGCTGACCGACGAGATCAAGCGCGATGGCGTAGTTGATCGGCTTGCAGGTCGACTGCACGCAATAGGTTTCGTCATCGTCGCCATGGGAAAATTGCTGTCCGTCTACGGAGCATACGCCGAGGGCGTAAAGCTCCGGATCGACGCGCGCGAGCTGGGGGATGTAGCCCGCGACCTCGCCGCCCGTGAACTCCCGGCAGTATTCGAAGATGTTGATCATCCGGTGACGGAATTCGGCAAAATCCGGGATGATGAGATCGCCCGACAGGGACCGGTGGATCAGCGTTGCGTTTTCCTTGGACAGCGCCTCGTGAAAGGCGTTGAAGTCGAGCCGCTCGCCGCTTTCATATGCGCTCAGCCGCTCGACGGTCTTGCGGATGCGCCGGTCCCGGCGGTCGACGCCGTTCGCTTCCAGCGCGGCGAAAATCTCGGACGCGGAAACCGTATTGCTGTCCTCGCGACGGATGGCGTTGAAGATGTTGAGGGCGATGTTTTCTTCACGGAATTGGTCGAGATGGACGATATCGGTAGACAACGCCGTCTCCTTCCCCGGTTGCGGCGGGGGTTTGCCTAGTCTCGTTTTTTAAGAGATTTGCGACAAAACGCCGCTTCCCGTGGTTTGCCCGAAACTGTCGGCGGGTGCGCCGTCGCGGCCTCTACAGCGCGGCCAGCGCGGCTTTCAGCTTCTGAAAATCGCGCGGCGCGTCGCGCTCGAAGCGGATCTCCTCGCCGGTCACGGGGTGAACGAAGCCCAGCACCCGGGCATGCAGCGCCTGGCGGCGAAATTTTTTCAGTACGGCCAGCGCGCGATCGCCCGCCGCGTCGCCGGGCTTCAGCCCCGCCAGGCCCGGCCCGCGTCCATAAACCGGATCGCCGATCAGGGGATGGCCGATATGGGCGAGATGGGCGCGGATCTGGTGCGTGCGGCCCGTTTCCAGGCGGCATTCGATAAGCGACGCGACCGCGTCCCCTTTCAGTTTGGCGCGCGCGCGGCCGTAGCTTTCAAGCATCCTGTAATGGGTGACTGCGTGGCGCGCGGCGGGGCTCGTCGCCGCGTCGACGACGGCCATTTTCTTGCGGTCCGACGGGGCGCGGGCGAGGGCGGCGTCCACCCTGCCGGCGGCGGGGCGCGGCGCGCCATGGGCGAGCGCTTCGTAGACCCGGTCGATATCGTGCGCGGCGAAGGCCGCGGCGAGGCCCTGATGGGCGGCGTCGTTCTTGGCGCAGACGATGAGGCCCGACGTGTCCTTGTCGAGACGGTGCACCACGCCTGGGCGCGCGACGCCGCCGATGCCGGACAGGCTGTCGCCGCAATGGGCCAGAAGCGCGTTGACCAGCGTCCCGGTCCAGGAGCCGGCCGCCGGGTGGACGACCATGCCCGCGGGCTTGTTGACGACGATCAGGTCGGCGTCCTCATACGCCACGTCGAGGGGGATCGCCTCGGCCTTGGGCGCCGGGTCGGCGACGGGCGGCAGGGTGAGGCGGTAGGTTTCGCCGGCGCGCAGCTTCCAGGAGGGGTCGGCGAACGCTTGCCCGTCGCGGGCGAGGGCGCCGTTCTCGATCAGCGCTTTCAGCCGCGTTCGGGTCAGCCCGTCGAGCCGTTCCGACAGCCATTTGTCGAGCCGGGCGCCCGCGTCGTCCGCGGAAATCGCGAACTCGTGGACGCCGCCTTCCCGCGCCGCTTGCGGGGCCTGCGGTTCTGAACCGGGCGATCCCGAACTGGGGGATCCGGGGGCGGGGGGCTTGAGGGGATCGTCATTGCGCGTCATAAGCCTTGGCGTTTAGCCCCTTCGGCGCGCAAGCGCCAGCGCGGCCCGGCCGGGGCGTTGAAGACGCCGGGGCTTTGAAGGCAAGGAGCGGCGCACGTGAAGCCGGAGATCAACAAGCCGCAGATCAAGGCGGTCGAGACCGTCGCGGAGGATGCGGCGCGCGATGAAGAACCCGGAGCGGAGACGGCCGCGCCGTTGACGGCGGTTCATTCCTTTGCCGAGAAGATCGGTTCGCGCAACCTGATGATCGCGATCGTGACCATGCCGTTCTTCTTCATCGGCGTGCTGGCGCTCATTATCGCCGCGGTCGGCCTGCCGGAAGACGAAGCGGATCTCGCGGGAACGTCTTTGGAAACGCCAGTGGGAGCGCCTTTGGAGGCCGCTGTCCCGGATGCAGCGACGCTGGGCGATACGGTCGGCGGCGCGCCCGCTGCGACGTCATCGATCCTCCCGGGGACCCCTGCGGCGATCCCCCCGGGCGGCGTCGCCCTGGACGGCGACCGCCTCGCCGTGCGGATCGAGGGGCCTGACGGCCCGGTCGTGGTCATCTATGATCTCTCCAGAGGGGCGGTCACCCATGAAATTCCGCTCGCCGCACTCGGCGACGCGCGCTGATCCGCTCATGAGGCAGGCGATGTGGGCCGGCGGCGCCGGCCGGCGTGCGAGGTTTGCCTAGCCGCTATTCCGCCGCGATCTTTTTCGGGTCCGCCTTGTCGTCAGGCCGGTTGACCATCATGCGCTTGATGCTCGCAATCGCCTCGGCCGGGTTGAGGCCCTTGGGGCAGACCTGCGTGCAGTTCATGATGGTGTGGCAGCGATACAGCTTGAACTCGTCTTCAAGCTTGTCGAGGCGTTCATTGGTGTGCTCGTCGCGGCTGTCGGCGAGCCAGCGATATGCCTGGAGAAGGGCGGCGGGGCCGAGATATTCCTGGTCGCTGTCGCCGTTTTTGTCGCCGTTCCACCAGTAGGACGGGCATGATGTCGAACACGACGCACACAGAATGCATTCGTAAAGTCCGTCGAGCTGCGCCCGGTCGTCCTGGCTCTGGCGCCATTCCGTCGCCGGTTCCGGCGATTTCGCCTGCAGGTAAGGCTGGATATAGGCATGCTGTTTGTAGAAATTGGAAAGATCCGTAACGAGATCTTTCACCACCGGCTGATGCGGCAGGGGGTAGATCGTGATGTCGCCGTCGCCCAGCTCGTCCATGCCCTTGGTGCAGGCGAGCGTGTTCGCGCCGTTGATGTTCATGGCGCACGATCCGCACACTCCCTCGCGGCAGGAACGGCGGAAGGCGAGAGTCGAATCGGTCTCGTTCTTGATCTTGATGAGGCCGTCCAGCACCATGGAAACGTCGGCGACGTCAACGTCGTAGGCGTCGACGCGGGGGTTTTCCGGCGCGTCCGGATCGTAACGGTAGACTTTGAACGTGCGGATGGTCTCGCCGCCCTTGTCGGCCTTGTAGGTCTTGCCGTTGCGGTTGACTTGCGAATTTTTCGGCAGCGTCAGTTGAACCATGGGAACGCGGTCTCTTTCGTCGGTGGGCCGGAAGCGGCGTGGTTAGTCCTGTCCGTTCGCGCCGCGTCGGCCGCTGCGGCAGCCGGCAGGGAGCGTGTGCTTTTGAACGTTGCGAGTAGATATATCAGAGCGAAAGCGCCTGAAAAGGTGACGAATGCGCCAGCGCCTCGGAAATAGCTGTGAAATACCGTCGCGGCGCGATTGCGCGCCGGCGCTGCGGGCGATGCCGCTCTTACGGCAAACGCCGTTTCGAAACCGATATGGTGAGGCGCGACCGGGGCTGGTGGATGGAGCAACAGCGCCGCAGGAGCCGGGCGGGAGGCGGCGCGCGGCGCGGACGCGTCCGCAAGGCGGCCTTTTCGTAGCGGAAAGCAAAGTAAAAACAACGCCATGAGCGAGCGGAGCGCATTCCGGCGCACGCGTTGCGCTATTGCCGGGCTGTGGACGGCGAAGCCGTCCGTCTTGAGCGCCTGGGCCTTGGGGGCTTGAGCCTTTGCGCCGCGGATCAGTCGGCGGCGGCCTGTCCCGTTTCGGGCGCCGGCGTCCAGATCTGCGTCTGGCAGACCGGGCCGATGCACCCCTTGACCTGGAGCGACCCGTCGTCAAGGCGGCGCAGCCGCGAGCCGTAGGTCTTGCCGGTTTCCGGGTCGTAGATGCGGCCTTTCTTCCACTGGTCTTTTTTCGCCTCGAACCCGTAGAGCATCTCAAGGCCGAGAAGCGGGCGGCCGCGCAAGGCTTCGTCCGGATTTTCCACGTCGGTCAGGCTTGCCGCATCCGGCGCGTCGATCCAGACGATTTCCCCGCAGGGAGTCGCGTCGCATTGTGAAACGACGACCACGGAGTTTTGTTTTTCCGTCAGCCAGGCGCCGTAGACGTCGAGCGCGTCATGGGCGGCGGCGGCGCCCGCGTGGGCGCCAAGCTGCGCGCCGGCGAGCGCGGCGATCATGGGAAAGATACGGGTCATGTCGCGGGCTTGTTCCTGCTCATGGGGCGCGCTGCCGGCTCAAAGGCTCTTTTTCACCGGCTTGAGATCGTCATATCGGGGCGCGCGTTTTTCGGTTTTCGCGATGTAGCTTTCCTTGATGTCGTCTGCGCGCAGCATGGCGGCGTTCCACAGGCCGATATAGTCGAGGGTGTCGGCGGTTGCGTGATCGCGAGCATAATTGAGGAGGCGTTTACACCCTGTTACCGCAAGCGGCGAATGGCCGGCGATGGTGCGCGCGATCTCCATCACGCCGTCGAGCAGCGCCTCGTGCGTGTCGTAGACCTCGTTCACGAGGCCGATTTCCCTGGCCTTGGCGGCCGGCACCCGTTCGGCCGTGTACGCCATTTGCCGCGCCCAGCCCTCCGGGATGACCTTGGCAAGACGCGGGAAGGTGCCGACATCCGCCGTCATGCCGATGGCGGTTTCCTGGACGCAGAAGAAGGCGTCGGCGCTGGCGTAGCGGCAGTCGCAGGCGGTGACGAGGTCGACGCCCGCGCCGACCGCCCCGCCCTGAACCGCCGCGAGCACCGGCTGACGCGCGTTTTCGAGCGCGGAGAAGGTGTCCTGAAGGATTTTCACGTGGCGGTGAAAGCTTTCGGCGGCGATTTCCCTGTTTTCCGCCGGCGCGTCCAGGGCGCCCTGCATGAACACCGATATGTCCATGCCGGCGGTGAAGTGCTTTCCTTCCGCGGACAGAACAATGACCCGCGCGGCGGCGTTCTCGGAAATCTCCGTCACCGCCTGCGGCAGTTCGCGCCAGAATTCCGGCGTGAAGGAATTGAACTTGTCGGGTCTTGAAAACCGCACATGCGCGACGCCGTCGGCAATCTCCAGTGTGAAGCATTCATAGGTCGCGGGGGCCATGGCCGGCTCCTTTGCTGAAAAAGATAACGACGCGGCGATCTGGGAATCGCTCAATTCCATGCTATACTAAACGCTATTGAGTGGATTGGGCAGGGAGCGCTGCAGTCACGCGGCGACGCATGTCCTTACCCGCAAGTCAAGTCGCGTAGAACAAGTCGAGTCGCGTAGAAATAGGCTGGGACCAACCCATGTCGCAGGAAAAAGCCGCCGAAATCATCGATTTCTCCGCCACGCTCGGGGAAGGCGGCTCTGAGGGCGTCCGCTCGCGCGGCGCCGATTCGTCTCCGGGTTCATTTCCGCGCGAACGCGAGACCGCCGGCGCGTTCCTGGCCGCCGCCAGATGCGACGCCGGGCTCAGCCTCGCTGCGATCAGCGACGTCATTAAGGTCAAGACAAGCCATCTCGAAGCCATCGAGGCGACCCGCCCCGACTTGCTGCCCGCCGCGCCTTATGCGACCGGATTCGTCAAGGTTTACGCGCGCGCGCTCGGCCTCGACGCGGAAGCGCTGGCGCGCCAGTTCCGTGAGGATATCGGCGCCGCCGCGCCGGCCCAGCTGATATTCGCCGATGCGCCGCCCGCGGCGCAGACCAGTCCTTCCTTTCTCGAGGGCGCGCGCCTTGTTTCCGTTTTCGCGGTCATCGCCGTTGTCGCGTTCGTGTTCTGGATCGCTTCGCAGATTCTCAGCGGCGGCCCGGCGCAACAGGTCCCGGCCGTCGCGGAGGGGGCGCCGCGCGCGTTCGACGTGCCGCCCTTTACGCCTCGCGAGGGGGTTGCGACGGCGCCTGCCGGAACCGATGCGGCGGCGGCCAGGGCGCCGCTGGCCGCGCAGCCTTCGGCGGCGCAAGCCGCCGCGCCCGCGCCCAGCGGAGCGCCTGCTGGACAGCCCGGTGACGCGGCGGCGGGGCCTTTGCCGCGGCTCAAGCCGGCGGTGGTCGCCGCCTCGCTGTCATCCTCGGTCGCGCCAGCCTATCCGGAACCCTGCGCCGCCGGCGCGGCGCCGCTGGAAACGGTTACGGTCCTGTTCGACATCGCCGTCGACGGCCGGCCGGAGAACGCCCGGGTAATCGCCTCCAGCAACGCCTGTTTCGAGGATGCGGCTCTGGCCGCCCTGTCGCAATGGCGGTTTTCGCCGCGCATGGTGGGCGGCGCGCCGGCTGTCGCGGCGGGTAAGCGCGCGACGTTGAACTTCCGGGCGTAAACGGCTTTTGCGAAGGTCGGCGTAAGCTTGGCGCGCCTGGCGTGCGCCGCTGGCGCGTTTCGTCAGTAGACCCGCGCTTTCGGTTCGATATAGGAGATTTCGTCCGACAGCGTGTATTCGTGGACCGGGCGATAATCGATCGTCACCTTGCCGTTGGCGAACCAGGCGGCGGTATGTTTCATCCAGTTGGAATCGTCCCGGTCCGGATGGTCTTCGCGAGCGTGCGCGCCGCGGCTTTCGGTCCGGTTGGCGGCGGATTCCATGGTGACGACCGCCTGGCCGATCATATTGTCGAACTCCAGGGTTTCGACAAGATCCGTGTTCCAGACCATGCTGCGGTCGGCAACGCCGATATTCGGCATGGCGTCGTGGACGGCGCGGATCTTTTCCCTGCCTTCCTCCAGCACCTCGCCGGTGCGGAAGACGGCGCAGTTGTTCTGCATCACGCCTTGCATTTCAGCGCGCAGTTTCGCGGTCGGCGTGTCGCCGCTGGCGTGGCGGAAGCGGTCGAGGCGGGCGAGCGCTTCTTCCGTGGCCTGTTTCGGCAGGTCGGGAACGGCGCCGTTCGCGCTCACCACCTCGCCGCAGCGAAGACCGGCGGCGCGGCCGAACACCACGAGGTCGATCAGCGAGTTCGAGCCGAGGCGGTTCGCGCCGTGCACGGAAACGCAGGCCGCTTCGCCGATGGCCATCAGGCCCGGCACGACGGCGTCCGCGTCCTCGCCGCGCTTGGTGACCAGTTCGCCATGATAATTCGTCGGGATGCCGCCCATATTGTAATGAACGGTGGGCAGCACCGGGATCGGCTCCTTGGTGACGTCGACGCCGGCGAAGATCTTCGCCGACTCCGAAATGCCCGGCAGGCGTTCGGCGAGCACCGCCGGGTCGAGGTGGTTCAGATTCAGGTGAATGTGATCCTTGTTCGGACCGACGCCGCGGCCCTCGCGGATCTCGATGGTCATCGAGCGCGAGACCACGTCGCGCGAGGCGAGGTCTTTCGCCGACGGCGCGTAGCGCTCCATGAAGCGCTCGCCCTCCGAATTGGTGAGGTAGCCGCCTTCGCCGCGCGAGCCTTCCGTGATCAGGACGCCGGCGCCGTAAATGCCGGTGGGGTGAAACTGCACGAACTCCATGTCCTGAAGCGGCAGCCCGGCGCGCAGCACCATGGCGTTGCCGTCGCCGGTGCAGGTGTGGGCCGATGTGCACGAGAAGTAGACCCGGCCGTAGCCGCCCGTGGCGAGGACGACCATTTTCGCCGCGAAGCGGTGGATGATGCCGGTGTCGAGCTCCCAGGAGATGACGCCGCGGCACTCGCCGTCGTCCGTCATCAGAAGGTCGAGCGCAAAGTGCTCGATAAAGAACTTGGCGTTCTGCTTCACCGACTGGCCGTAGAGCGTGTGCAGAATGGCGTGGCCGGTCCGGTCCGCGGCCGCGCATGTGCGCTGCACCGGGCCCTCGCCGAAATTGCGGGTCATGCCGCCGAACGCGCGCTGGTAGATCTTGCCTTCCTCGGTGCGGCTGAAGGGAACGCCCCAGTGCTCCAGTTCGTAAACGGCGGCGGGGGCGTGTTTGCACAGATATTCGATTGCGTCCTGGTCGCCGAGCCAGTCGGAGCCTTTGACCGTGTCGTACATGTGCCAGCGCCAGTCGTCCTCGCCCATATTGCCGAGGGACGCGGAAATGCCGCCCTGCGCCGCGACGGTATGGGAGCGCGTCGGGAAGACCTTGGTCACGCAGGCCGTTTTCAGGCCCGCCTGCGCGGCGCCGAGGGTCGCGCGCAGGCCCGATCCGCCCGCGCCGACAACGACGACGTCGTACTCGTGATCGACAATTTCATAGCTTTGCGTCATGGTCTTCACTCTGGTTGCGGATCGTTTCCGTGGTTGGGTCGGCCTTGCGAACGGTCTGGGCGCATGCTTCGGCCTGAAAATGGTTTAGTCCGCAGACGGTTCGTCTCAGCCGCCGAAGGACCCGCCGAAGGATAGGGCGTACACGGCCCAGGCGACGCCGGCGATAACCGCGAGCGAAAACGCCCAGTTCACAAACAGAAGTACGCCTTTCAGTCCGGAATGGATGTAGTCGACGATGATTTCCATCATGCCGATGCGCATATGCGCCGCGGCGGCGACCAGGAAGCCGCCTAGGGCCAGGCCGTTGACCGGATTGGCGAACCAGGCGCGCGCGGCGTCATAGTCGCTGCCCAGCATGGCGACGATGTTGAACAGGAGCCAGACGGCGAACGGGATCAGGACGACGGCGCTGGCCCGCTGCATCACGAAGGTCGAGGTGCCTTTCTTGGACATGGCGGGGCTCCTCAGGATTGTCCGGCGGCGACGTAGCCCGCCCACAGGAGGCCGGTGGCGAGCGCGGCCGAGGCGGCGTAGACCAGCCATGCGGTCATGCGCGCCGTCTCCAGTTTGAAGCCGCGCCCGGAATCCCAGTAGAGATAGCGAAGTCCGTTCATGAGATGAAACGACAGCGACCATACGAAGCCCGCGACGATGACGACGCCGATGGGCGAGCGCGCGAAGCCGGAAACCGCGGCGAACAGCGACGGGCTCGTCGCCAGCGCGAACAGCCACAGGGTGAGCAGGACGGCGCCGCCATACATCGCGACGCCCGCGCCGCGATGGGTTATCGAAGCGGCCATCGTGACGGTGAACCGCCAGATCTGAAGGTGAGGCGACAGGGGCCGTGTTGCGCCCGCCCCTGAAACAGCGTTGTCAGCCATGAAATGTTCGTCCTGTCCGGCGTTGTCGAAAGCGCGCCGAAGATAGGCCGCCCCTTTTGCAAGTCAATCTCCCGGCGCTGTGTCGCGTCGTCTCGCCGGCGCCTCCGGCGCGCCATTGCCAAGCCCTCGGCTTTACCCTCATGATGGACGCTATCGGACGGCGACAGCGGGGTTTGCGAATGATTATCAGGCAGCGATCGATTCTTGTCGCGCTGGCCAGCGCGATTATGGCGGCGGGAGCGGGCGTTGCGTCCGCGTCGGCGCAGGTGATTGACGCGGTCGACGCCGACCAGCTCGAGGCGGCGCTGGACGCGGCCGGGCTCAGTCCGACCATGCTTTCCGACAGCGCCTCCGGCGCGCCGGTCGCACACGGTTCGGCCGGCGCGTTCACGTTTTTCGTGCGCGCCCTTGGCTGCGCCGGCGAGCCGCCGGCATGCGAGAACCTGATGTTCTTCGCCAATTTCGAACTCGGCCGCGAGGTCTCGCCGCAGGACTATCGCGTCGTGAATGATTTCAACGACAGCCAGGTGTTCGGCCGGGCGTATGTCCTGGAGCGCCAGTCCCAGGTCGGCGTCGATTACGTGATCGAGCTTGGCGGCGGCGTCACGCCGGATCATCTCGCGGAGAATATCGGCCGCTGGGCGGATGTGATTTCGGCCTTCGTCGAGTCGTTCCGCGAAGGCCACGCCGGCTCCTGACGCCGGGCGATAAAGTCCGCGCTGCGGTTTACGTCGAGCGGCAGGCGTTGAAAAAGATATTGAACGTATTGCCGGGCTTGTCGGCGTCCAGGGCGACGACGGTGTTGGCGAGAAGCTCGCTCAGCGTCGCCGGCTTGTCGGCGGTGACGCCGGCCAGGCTGACGATCGCCTCGTCCTGCCCCGCGAGCACGGCGCCGGTGGCGAAACCGGGATCGCCGAGATCCCACAGGCGGTATTCGTTGACCTTGCCGCCGGAAAACACGGTGTGGTTGGCCATGACCTTCACGTCATCGACTTTGTTCGCCTTCAGATCGTTATAGATCTCGACGGATCTGTCCCAGTCGAGGATTTCTCCCTGCGGACAGAAAAAGAAGAATGTATAGCCGCTGACGACGGTGAGTTTTGCGCCGTCGGGCGGCAGCGAGGCGTGAGCGGAAATCTGGATGTCGAAATGCGCCATGGGGCTTCCTGTGGGTTGCGGAATATGCAACTTTGGGTTGAATGTTTAAGGAAGCTTTAAGTCCCGCCCCTTGAGCGCCGTGGGCGTCGACGGTCCCCCGTCCGGCTGGGCCGACCGCTGGCCGCTCAGGCGGCGCGCGCGATCAGTTCTTTCAACGCCGCGGGCAGGTCTTTCTCAAGTTCGCGCATGCGTTCGACCAGCTTGCGCTCATTGGCGTCGAACGCGCCGTCGCGGCCGATGCGCCGGGCAAGCCAGGCCGCCTCGTCTTCGGTGACGGCCGCCGCCGCCGCGGCGTCCCTCGCCCGCGCTTCCTCGTATTCCGTACGAAAACCTTTTTCCTTGGAAAAGACGGTGCGGAAACCTTCAAGACCCCCGGAGACCATTCTTGTGAAGAAGCCGCCCATGTCGACCGAGGCGTCGCGCGCCCATGCGTTGCGGCGGAACGCTTCCTCCCGGCTCGGCGCGGTGTAGCCCAGGTGAGCCATCAGGTGATTGATGACGCCCTGGATGAAAAGCTCCGTCCACGCTGGATTGTTGGGCGCGCCCGCGGCGGCGTCGTTGATGTCGAACAGAAGCTCGGCTTCTTTTCGGGTGACGGCGACATGGCCCGCCCCGCCAGCGGCGAAAAGATAGCGGCGCAACAACTCGGCGTCCTCCTTCGAGACGCAAGGCCCGCCTTTTCTGTTGAGGATCGTCGCCTTGATCTGTTCACCGACGAAGTCCGTCATCTCGGGCGGCGTCTGGCGCGCCTTCTCCAACAGGCTGACGAGGAGACGCAACTCCAGCATGCTCGCGCACACCCCGTCGCGCACAATTCGCGCCTTCAGCGAGGCGAATTCCTCCTGGGTCAGGTATCCTTGCGGCTCTTCCTCGCGCAGGTAGAAGTCGGCCGCGGCCTCTTCGAAGAACTGCGCCCATTCGCGGTCCCCCGCCGGCGCGCGTTCGCCGAGGGCGAACAGCGCGTCAAGCTCTGCCGGGGAGACGACGCCGTCCTTGAACACCGCCCGGCGCAGCGTCAGCACGTCCTCGGCGTCGACATAGCCGTCGGCGCCGATCTGCGAGATGCGGCTTTGCCATGATTGCTCTGACATGGGGCGGTCTCCGGGTGTGCCTGAAAATCGTGTCCGGAGAATCGCCGATCGAAGTTAACAACCCGGAAAAGACCGGGGGCCGGAAACAGCGCGGGCGCGCCGCTTGCGCCGTCCCCTCTTGTTCTGGCGTTCTGTCCAGTTGCTCTTTATTCAGCCGCTTGGGCGCCGCCGTCGGCGCGGCGCTCCATGGCGGGCATCGCGCGGTCCGCGGCAAAGGCCGGCCCGCGCCGGTCCCGGTGCGTCACCATGCGCCGGTAAAGGGTCTCGATCCGCCGGCTGCCGCTTTTGGTGAAGGCGAAGGGGAACAGGCCGTGCAGCAGGCAGGCGAGACCGCCGATGATCATGCTGGCGCCGAACGAAAAGGCGCAGCCCATATGCGCGACATAGCTTTCGCCGACGCTGGCGGGGTGTTCGGTGAAGGCGCGTTTGATCATGTTTCGCTGCTCGAATGACTGTTTTTTCGAACACTAGCCCCGGCGCGGGAGAAATTTAATCTATAATTCGGTTTAGAAATTCTATATCATGCGACTAACTTCTATAATTAGGGTGAAAGATAGAATGGATTCCATCGACAAAGCCATCCTGGCGCGACTCCAACGCGATTCCGACACCCCTGTGGCGGAGATCGCCGAATCGGTCGGCCTGTCGTCGACCCCGTGCTGGCGGCGCATCAAGAAGCTGGAGGAGCGGGGCGTGATCCGCCGCCGGGTTGCGCTGGCGGACATGAAGTCGGTGAACCTCAACCTCACCGCCTTCGTGGCGGTCAAGACGGCCCAGCATACCGAAACCTGGCTGCGCAGCTTCGCTGCGAACATCGCCCGCATTCCCGAGGTGGTCGAGGTGTACCGGATGAGCGGCGAAGTCGACTACCTCCTGAAGGTCGTGTGTCCGGACATGGCGCATTTCGACCGGATCTATAAGCGCCTGATCTCGATCGCCGATTTCGCCGATGTGCGCTCGACCTTCTCCATGGAGGAGCTGAAATACACCACCGAACTGCCGCTTGATTACGCCTGACCTTCAGGCGGGGCGGGCGGGCCCCGCTGTGTTGTTCAGATCCCCTTCGAACAGGCCGGGCATCGGCCCCGCCCCCGCCTCGAACCGGTCCGCCGTCCACTTCTCGCCGGCGCGGCGAAACCGGAACAGGACATCGTTGGCGGTTTTCAGGCGCAGGGCGTCCTCAGGCGCGAGCCCGGCCAGCGACGCCATCATGGCGCGGCTGATAAAGCCGTGACTGACGACGGCGGCGGACTGACATTCCGTCGCCGTCAACTCGCGCAGAAAAGCGCCGCCCCGCGCGAGCAAATCCTCGAAATTCTCCGCGCCCGGAGGCCGGGTCCGCCACATGTCCGCGCGCCACGCCGCCCAGGCGGCGGGCCATTTCGCCGGGATCTCGTCATAGAGATAACCGGACCAGTCGCCCGCGCTCCATTCCTTCAGCCGGTCGTCGTAAACGATCTCGAGCCCGGTGCGCCGGGCGAGCGGCGCCGCCGACTGCCGCGTTCGGCGCAAGGGCGAGGCGTAGATCGCTTCGACGCCGAGCCGCGCCGCCGTCTCGGCATTGACCTCGGCCTGCGCCCGGCCGCGCGCGTTCAGGTCGGATTCCGCCTGGCCCTGCATTCGCCGTTCGGCGTTCCATGCGGTCTCTCCGTGGCGCAGGAAGTAAATCGTTTCTGGCAAGGTCCACGCTCCGCGCCGGCTGCGCCCTTCGCCGCGGCGCCCGCTCTTGATATTCGGCCGTGTTGCAGGGGTCAGGGCGTCTTGTAGGCCGTCCCGCCTTTCATCACGAAGTCGACATCCTCAAGCTCTGTAACGTCCGTCAGCGGGTCGCCGTCGACGGCGATGATGTCGGCGTGTTTTCCAGGCGCTATGGCGCCGAGCATGTCTGATTGTCCCAGGTTCTCGGCGCCCGCGACCGTGGCCGCGTAAATCGCCTCCATGGGGGTGAGCCCCGCTTCCACGAGCAGCGCGAATTCGCGTGCGTTGTCGCCATGGCGCGAGACCCCGCTGTCCGTGCCGAACGCGATCTTCACCCCGCCGGCATGGGCGCGTCGCGCCATGTCGAGCATGTTCGGGCCGACTTCCGCGGCCTTGGCGCGCTGGGGCGGCAGCAAAAAGCTCTCCGGATCCTCGGCCCATTCGGCGACGGTGACGCCGGCGAGCACGGTCGGCACGAGATAGGCGCCGTTGCGTTTGAACAGGCGGATGGACTCGCTGTCCAGGTAGGTGCCGTGTTCGATGGAATCGACGCCCGCGCGCAGCGCCGCGTTGATCCCGTCGACCCCGTGGGCGTGGGCCGTCACCTTGCGGTTCATGGCGTGGGCGGAATCCATGATGGCTTCCAGTTCATCCTCGAAGAACTGTTGTTCCAGCCCGGCGGCGGTGTTGGACAAAACGCCCGCCGTCGCCGTCAGCTTGATGTGATCGGCGCCTGCGCGCACCTGCTCGCGCACCGCCTGCCGGCACGAGCCGACGCCGTCGCAAACGCCGGTATGGTGCAGGATCTCGCCGATGTCCTCGCGATAACCCTGCGTGCCGTCGCCATGGCCGCCGGTGACGGAAATGGTGGAGCCCGAGGCGAAGATCCGCGGGCCGACGACATCGCCGCGTTCAATGCCCGCGCGCAAGGCGAAGATCGCGTCCCGCTCGCGCGCGCCGACATCGCGGACGGTGGTGAAGCCCGCCATCAGCGTGGTGCGCGCAAAGCCCGCCCCGGCGACGGCGTAATCGGCGGCGGACATTTCCACCCGCTGAAGGCGCGCGCGGGGGTTGTTCTCGTGGGTGATGTGGACATGCCCGTCGATGAGGCCGGGCATGACGAACATGTCGGAAAGGTCGTGGATGACGACGTCGTCCCCGTCCGCCGCGCCCGCCGCGGCGGCGTCGACGAAGCCCTCCCTGATTTCGGCGATCCGCCCGTCGCGGATGATGACGCTGCGATTGCCGAGCGGCGCCGCGCCCGGTTCAGCCAGCAGCCTGCCGGCATGCACAATCGCCAGATCCGCCGCCAGCCCCGCGGACATTGTCGCGGACATTGTCGCGGTGACTATTGTCGCCGCCGCCGCGCATCCTTTGATAAACGCCTTGACAGTCATGGGACGCCCCTCCTGAAACAACCATTATCGTTATGGACGCCGATTCTAACCGCAGCCGGGCGGCGAGGACAATTGCGCCCGCCCGCATGCTTGCGAAAGCCCGCTGTCAGGATCGCTGGCGTTCCGGACCGATGCGCATCTCCTCGCCCTGGAAATCGATCATGAAACTGCGCTCGCGCACGAGATCGGACCCGAACAGGCCGAACGGGCGGCCCGCCATGCCAAGCTCGGCGAAGATCGGCGCGTCGTGGACCGTGATGATCCGGCGCGTCCAGTTCTGCCGTCCGATGCGCAGCCGCTGGACGCGCACCGCGCGGGCTTCGTTCGGGTCCTGGTCCAGGGCGCCGGTGACCCGGCTGCGCAGCCGGCCGCTCTCGGTCGTCATCTCGATGACGAGGCGGTCCGGGTTGAGCGCGGCCTCGTTCACCACCGTGCCGGCGGCGCCCAGATCCAGCATGAACGGGATTTTCCGGTTGGTGTTGATGCGCCCGGTGACGGTGTAGAGGGGGTGCGAGATATCGAGGTCGAAGTCCCTCGGCCGCATTTTCAGCCGGTTCCAACTCCTCATCGGACGCATGCGCGGGCCGTGTTTCGGATCGTAAATGTCGAGCCGCCCGGCCTCGGCGTCGAACACCAGCGTATATTGCGACAGGAAATCGAGGCCCAGAATGCCTTGCGGCTTTTTCTCCACCATCCAGTCGGGCAGGATCACGCTTTCCAGGTTGTCGAGCCGCGCCGCGCCGATCCTCAGCTCGCCGATACGGCGCACCGGGAAGGTCCCGCGCGCCGCCATGCCGAGCACGTTCTGCGGCTCTTTGTCGACGGGCGCGAAGGCCTGTATGTCGGCGAGGTTCTGAAACGCCAGCGAATTGGTCGCGCCGGTGTCGATGATGAAATCGTAAGGCCCCTGGCCGTTCACCATGACCTTGACGGTCAGCCAGCCGTAATAATCGATTGTGTAGGGCGCGCTGGCGACCGGCTTCGCCGCCAGGGACGGGGCGGGTGCGAACAGGGTGGCGGCGGCGAACAGGAAGGCGATCGCCGTCAGCGCAAAGGCCGCCGGCGCCGCCGGGCGAATGGCGTTGCGATCGCGCATTGGAAGCGCTGTTTCCTCCCGCGTTGGTCAAGCCGCCGTCTGCTTTGCGTCATGAATACCGAATCGGCGTTGCCTTGTGAAGGAAAATACCCTTTTCCCGGTCCCGAAAACCGGCCGCTCCTGCGGCCCGGGCGGGCGCGCCGGCGGCGTGAAAAGCCCTTGCATCCCGGCTTTCTTCGGCTATAACCCGCGTTCTTCGAACCGGTCGTCGGGCCCCTTAACCGGGAAACGGCATGCCTTGGCGGCCCATCGGGAGCGCAAACGGCTCCCCGCGTTCCTTTCGGGGGACGCCAGATAACGGACAGGAAAAGAAAATGCCAAAGATGAAGACGAAATCGGGCGCCAAGAAGCGCTTCAAGATGACCGCCTCGGGCAAGGTCAAGGCGGGCGTCGCCGGCAAGCGCCACGGCATGATCAAGCGCACGCCCAAGCAGATCCGCCAGAACCGGGGCATGGACGTTCTCGCCGATCCGGACGCGCGGATCGTCAAGAAATACATGCCCTATAACCGGTAAGGAGCGCGCCCCATGTCCCGTGTGAAAAGAGGCGTCACCGCCCACGCCCGCCACCGCAAGATCATCAAGAAGGCGAAAGGCTATTACGGCCGCCGCAAGAACACCTTCCGCGTCGCCAATCAGGCCGTGGAGAAGGCCGGCCAGTACGCCTATCGCGACCGCCGCGCGCGCAAGCGCAACTTCCGCTCGCTCTGGATCCAGCGCATCAACGCCGCCGCCCGCGAGGCGGGCCTTACCTACGCCCGATTTATCAACGGGCTCGACCGCGCCGGGATCGAGGTGGACCGCAAGGTTCTCGCCGATATCGCCGTGAAAGAGCCCGAGGCGTTCAAGGCCCTGGCGGAAAAGGCGAAAGCGGCCCTCGCTTGAGTTTTTTCCGTCCCCGGCCAACGCCAGATTGAGACCGGGTGACGTTTGCGCAGGAACCGAATAAAGCGTCACTCCGCGGGTGACGCTTTTTCTTTTTGCTGACTTCACGGGAGACGGACGCCATGTCCGACATAGAAACGCTGGAAAACGACCTCTTGGCGAAAATCGACGCCGCTTCCACCGAAGCCGGCCTCGAAGAGGTGCGCGTCGCCGCTCTCGGCAAGAAGGGCGCCGTCTCCGAGCGGATGAAGACCCTCGGCAAGATGAGCCCCGAGGAGCGCAAGGAAATGGGTCCCGCGCTGAACGGGCTCAAGACCCGCATCGCCGAAGCGATCGAGGCCAGGAAAGCGGCGCTGGAAGAGGCGGCGCTGGAGGCGCGCCTCGCTTCGGAGACCGTGGACGTCACGCTGCCGCCCGCGCCGGAGGCCAGGGGCTCGATCCATCCGGTCAGTCAGGTGACGGACGAAATCACCGCGATTTTCTCGGCCATGGGCTTTTCCGTCGCCGAGGGGCCGGATATCGAGGATGACTTCCACAACTTCACGGCCCTCAACTTTCCCGCCGACCACCCGGCGCGGGAGATGCACGACACGTTCTTCTTCGAGCCGAAGGAGGACGGATCGCGGATGCTCCTGCGCACCCACACATCGCCGGTGCAGATCCGCACCATGATGACCGAGAAACCGCCGCTTCGCATCATCATCCCGGGGCGGACTTTTCGCTGCGACTCAGACCAGACCCATACGCCGATGTTCCACCAGGTCGAGGGCCTCGTTATCGACAAGGAGACCCATATGGGTCACCTCAAAGGCACGCTGGAAGCTTTCGCGAAAGCCTATTTCGAGGTCGACAGCGTCAGGACCCGCTTCCGCCCGCACTTCTTTCCGTTCACGGAGCCGTCGGCGGAAATGGACATCGGTTACGAGCGCGTCGGGAATGAAATCCGCATCGGCCAGGGAGAGAAGTGGATGGAGATCCTCGGCTGCGGCATGGTGCATCCGAACGTGATGAGGAATTGCGGCCTCGATCCGGACGAGTATCAGGGCTTCGCCTTCGGCATGGGCGTCGATCGCCTCGCCATGCTGAAATACGGCATTCCGGACCTGCGCGACTTCTTCGCCGCCGATGCGCGCTGGCTGGAGCATTACGGATTCGATGCGCTCGACACGCCGAGCCTGTGGGCGGGGTTAAGCCGGTGACGCCTTCAGATACCCCTGATTACGTCAACGAATTCTATATTGGCCGTGCTAATGCTTTCCATACGGCTGCGTTGGGGATTGCGGCGTTCAATGTGTTGCAAACCATAGCCTTTGCAAATGTCGTTGCTGGCCCGCCGCCGATATATTGCCGCGTGGATTCGCCGACGGGAATCATTGCGGTATACGCAGTATTACTGCTGTTGATGGCGCTGTATATGGCGGCGATTTTCATGTGCGACGCATTTCAGGGGGCGTATCTTGATCGCGCGAAGCTTGATATCGGCGGTCTGCGCAGGCGGATGCGCCGGTACTTGCTGGCGCTCATGGCGACAACGACAGTCCTTTCCGCGGGTATTTTTTCGATTGTGATGTTTGTCAGTCCCACTATGTCGGTCTGCATTCAGAATGCCTCGCCGAACATTGAAATCGGAATTGCGTTATGAAATTCACCCTTAGCTGGCTCAAAGAGCATCTGGAAACGAACGCGTCTCTCGATCAGATTGTGGAGACCATGGTGGCGGTCGGTCTTGAGGTCGAAAGCGTCGAGAATCCGGCCGAGCGCCTGAAGGACTTCACCATCGGCGAGGTGCTGCACGCGGAAAAGCATCCGGACGCGGACAAGCTTCGCGTGTGCCGGGTCGCCACGAAAGACGGCGAAAAACAGATCGTGTGCGGCGCGCCGAATGCGCGCGCGGGGATCAAGGTCGCCTACGCCGCCGTCGGGACCTATGTGCCGGGCATCGACCTGACGCTGAAAAAAGCGAAGATCCGCGGCGTGGAAAGCCTCGGCATGATGTGCTCGGCGCGCGAACTGGAACTGGGCGACGATCACGACGGCATTATCGAAGCGCCGGCGGACGCTGAAATCGGCGCGCCCGTCGCCGAGATCCTGGGCGCCAACGACCCCGTGATCGATTTCGAGGTCACGCCCAACCGTCCGGACACGAACGGCGTCAACGGCGTCGCCCGCGACCTCGCCGCCGCGGGGCTCGGCCGGCTCGTCACACCGGCGCCGGAGGCGGTCAGGGGCGCCTTCGCGAACCCGCAGCCGATCGGCCTGCACTTCCCGGAAGCGGCGAGGAACGCCTGTCCGGTGTTCGCGGGCCGGGTTATCCGCGGGGTGAAAAACGGTCCGTCTCCGGAATGGCTGCAACAACGCCTGCGGGCGGTCGGCTTGCGTCCCATCAACGCGCTGGTGGATATCACCAACTACATGTCGCTCGACCGCGCCCGCCCGCTCCACGTCTACGACGCGGATAAGCTGAAGGGCGAGATCCGCGCCCGCCTCGGCGCGAAGGGAGAGCGTTACCTCGCCCTTGACGGCAAGGAGTACGAGGCGGACGAGACCATCTGCGTTATCGCCGATGACAACGGGGTTCTCGGTTTCGGCGGCGTGATGGGCGGCGAGACAACCGGGTGCACGGAGGAAACGACCAGCGTTTTCATCGAAAGCGCCTATTTCGATCCCCTGCGCACCGCCAAGACGGGCCGCAAGACCGGCATTGTCTCCGACGCGCGCTACCGTTTCGAGCGCGGCGTCGATCCGGCCTTTGTCGTTCCGGGCCTCGAGATGGCGACGCGCCTGGCGCTCGACATGTGCGGCGGCGAGCCGGGCGAGATCGAGGTTGCGGGCGCCGCCCCGGTCACGGACCGCGTCATCGATTTTCCGCCCGCTGAGGTTCTCCGCCTTACCGGCATGGACGTTGTGGCGGAAGACAGCAGGCGCATTCTGAAGGCGCTCGGCTTCAAGGTCGATGAAGGCGAGCCGCAGCGCGTATGCGCGCCGTCATGGCGGCCGGACATTCACGGCAAGGCCGACCTGGTCGAGGAAATCGCGCGCATTGTCGGCTTCGACAACCTGCCCGCGGCGCCTCTGCCGGCGCGGCGGGCGGTGGAGACGCCGAAGCTGACCCCGATGCAACAGCGCCGCGCCCGCGCCCGCCGCGCGCTGGCTGCGCGCGGTCTCCATGAAGCGGTGACATGGTCGTTTACGGACGAATGTTTCGCGGCGCTGTTCTGCGACGGCGCGGACTGGCTGCGCGCGCGCGGCTTGATCCTCGCCAACCCCATCGCTTCCGACCTGTCGGCGATGCGGCCGTCCATCTTGCCGAACCTGATCGCGGCGCTTCAGCGCAACGCCGATCACGGGCGCGGCGATCTCGCCCTGTTCGAGGCGGCGCCGATCTATCGCGGCGACGGCCCGGCGGACCAGTTGATGACGGCGAGCGGCGCGCGCCGTTCCAGCCCGCCGCGCCACTGGCGGGGCGGGCCTTCGCCGGCGGATGTCTTCACCGTGAAGGCGGACCTTGTCGCGGCGCTCGCCGCCGCGTCCGCGCCCACGGCCAGCCTTCAGACAACGGATGATGCGCCTGCCTATTATCATCCGGGACGGTCGGGCGTCCTGCGCCTCGGCCCGAACGCGCTCGGCTATTTCGGGGAAATTCATCCGCGCGTTCTGAAAGCGATGGATGCGCACGGCCCGCTCTACGGCTTCGAGGCGTTTCTGGACGCCGTTCCCGAAAGCAAGAAAAAGGCGGTCAAGACCCGGCCGGCCCTGGACGTCGCCGAGCTTCTGCCGCTGACGCGCGACTTTGCTTTTGTCGTGGATCGGGATGTCGCCGCGGAAACCCTGCTGAAGGCTGTGCGCGGCGCGGACAAAAAACTGATCGCCGATGTCGCCCTGTTCGACGTCTACGAGGGCAAGGGCGTACCGGAAGGCAAGAAGTCTCTCGCGGTGGAGGCGGTGATCCAGCCGCGCGAAAAAACGCTGACCGATGAAGATATCGAGGCGCTCAGCGCGCGCATCGTCGCCCAGGCGGAGAAGGCGACCGGAGGCGTCCTGCGGCGATGAGGGCTTCGCCCGTCCCGCCGCGTTTCAGCCAAGCCCCGGCGAGACCGGCGCTTTTTTCACTCGTCGGATTCATTTTCAGCAATGTCGCCAAGCGTTTGTTAACAGGATTCAGCGTAAGATTTTGATACAGGACGCATTGTTACAATTTTATCTATCGGCTCCACCGTCTATAAAACAATTTGATGCAACCTATAATTGCATTCATGTCATTGCCACAGTCCAAGGTGAATTATGGAGCGGCGCGCATTCCCTCGATTGAAAAGCCGGATCAACGTTCGGCTTCTGGTGAACGGCAGCAAGGACGGGCAGGGCGTCGTCCTTAATTTTTCCGCCAGCGGGGCCGGGATCGAAAGCGATCTCGATGTCGCTCCCGGCGACCGCATCGTGCTTCACCTCGAAGGCGGCAGCCGTTTCGAAGGCATGGTCGCGCGCCTTTTCGGCGGCGGGTTCGGCGTCGAGTTCGGCATGCATGACAGCAAGCGTCAGCGGCTTGTCAACGCCCTTGAAACAATGGGCGAGGATGACGAAGAGATGACGGCTCTGCCGCTGAAGCAGCGCGTCGCGAGCCGCATCGGCGGCTTTCGCGGCAAGACTCTGTGCCGCACCGAGGCCGGCGATATCGAGTGCCGCCTGATCGACATGTCGCTCAGCGGCGCGGCCATCGAAACCGAGGAGACGCTGACGGTCGGCGCGCCGGTCATGCTCGGCCAGACCCGGGGACGCATCGTTCGCCGCGATGGAAACACCTATGGCGTCCAGTTCGACCCCCTGGACCGGGCGGCGCTTTCCGAGAGCGACCCGGCGGACGGCGCCGGTCCCGTGCGCAAGGACGTTGCGCAGGGGTCCTGACCGTGCGCGGCCGCGCCGCCTGATTGCGCCCGATCGTCCATGGCGTCTCTTGCGCAAAACGCCGCCGCAAGCTATGACCCGGCGCTGACGCCGCATTAGCTCAGCTGGTAGAGCATCTCATTCGTAATGAGGGGGTCGCTGGTTCAAGTCCGGCATGCGGCACCACCCTGAAATCATCATTAAGTAATTGTTTTTATTAATTTTATTGCCTTGACTGGTTCATCTCGGAATGAGAACAAAACAAGATCGTGTGACCTTTTTCGACCCTGTACGAAGGTCGCACGTGCGACCTTTGTTCATTTTCGAGCCGGTTTCGGGGCGCGCTGCGGTTGGCGCGTTCGGGACGCCCCGGGACTGAATTGGAGAAAGAGCCGGGGACGGCGCAAGATATCCCGTCATGTTGGTATTCATAAGGCCGTTTCCCCTATGGCGTGTTTTGTTTGATTTTGTCATAACATCGCCTCACCATAAGCTGAGGCCACGACTTGCAATGCAACAAAGCCGGTTCAGGAGTGTAAGCAAATGTCTCGCAGCGCGATCCAGTCTTCAGGCGGCGACGCCGCAGATCCGGCCGCATCCTCGTCCCCGTCGTCATCGGCGGAGCCTGGGGCGGCGCACGGCGCGGCTGGCGAGGCCGGTCTGGCGGTGGGACGGCGCTATTTTTTCGACGGCTGGGGCGCTTACGACGTCGCCGGCGTCAGCCAGTATGAGATCACCGGCGACGACGGCGAGGTGCGGCGCTGGGACAGCTGGGGCCTTGTCGGCGTCGACGCCGATAATGAAGGCCAGTCGCTCTGCGTCGTCGCCACGACCCATATGGGGCTGTGCTACGCGCTGGAAGTCGCTTCTGACGCCCGGCCGGACCGCGCCGCGCCGTTTGCGCCCTATTGCGGCGAGGTTGCGGTCTCCGACTGTCAGTGCGTGGACCTGGACGAGCGTCCGCCGAAAGGCGCCGTTTTGTTCCGGACCCGCATGGATGCCTGGCTGGATAACGGCGCCGACGCCGATGGCCATGAAACCATTGAAGAAACGGCCGTCGTCTGGATCGAGGAGCGGTTTATTGAGCTGCCGGCCGGCGAAGAACACAAATTTCCGGACATGCTGTATCTCCAGCTGCGTCCGGTGCGCGGTTTCAGGCGCCTGGACTGACGCCGCGCGCGCCGCGCCGCCCTCCGCATGCGATGCAACGCCCGTACGTCACGCGCCGCCTGCGCCGGCTCCCGGGCGCGTGCAGGCTTTATATGAGCCGGCCGCATGCGAGACTTATTGGGTTCGTTCAGGGCGTCTGCGGTCAAGACGTGCTTCGTTTACAGATCGCCGCATTTACAGACTGCCGAGGCCCGCCGGCGGCGGAGCGGAAGACACGCCGCCATCGCATCGGCCTTCCGAGGCGTCGTCGGCGTTCCGCGGGCCGCTGCGAACGCTTGCGTCTCAAAATAGCCTGTAAGATAGTCTAGAAAATTTTCGGGTCGGTCAAGAAAAGACGACTCAAAGAGGCCCTAAAGGAACATAGAACATGCCCGACAGCACGCCAATGGAATCCGAGTTGCAGGTCGGTCGACGCCATGTGTTTCCCGGCAGGGGCGAATACGACGTGCTGGCGAAAAACCCGTATGCGATGCTGGCGGAAGACGGCGTTGATTTGCGCTGGAACAGTTGGGTCGTGGCTGGCGTATCCGGCGGCCGCGCCAATGAATGCGTTGTCAGCTCGCCGCATCTCGGCCTTTGTTTCGTCAGCCTGGTCGATCCGGGCGCGCGGCCGGCGCGCGCGCGGCGCTTCGCGTCTTTTTGCGGCATTGCAACGGGTACGGAGAAAACCGGACCGGATCTGAGCCTTCGCGCCGACGGTCGCACCGTGACGACCCGGTCGAGAATGGAAAGTTTTCTCGATAATGGCGAGGGCGCCGCCGATCACGGCGCGCCGTGCGATATGTCCGTCATGTGGATCGACGAGACGTTTGTCGAGACGCCGCCGGGCGAGGAGGACCTCTATCCGAAGATGATCCATCTCCTGCTGGAACCGGTGACGCGCGGCGGCCGTTGACCGCGGCGCCTGTTTGGCGCCGGCGGGCAAATGGGCTATGAACAGGACTAATCGCCGGGAGTTCGTCCGATCCGCCTGACCCTGTTCACATCGGTGCGTCCGTTCGTTTTCTGGCCGCCGGCGTTTCTTCTCCTCGCGGCGCTCGGATTCAGCCTGATCGATTTCGGCGGCTTCCATGCGTTCCTGTCCGGCGTCAACGCCTGGCTGCTCAGCCGCTTCGACTGGTTGTTCAGCATCGGGTCCTTTGCAGCGGTTGCGCTGCTCGGCTGGGTCTTCGTCTCGCCGCTGGGCGCGGTGCGGATCGGCGGACCGGACGCGCAGCCCATCCTCAGCCGCTGGAACTGGTTCGCGATTACGCTGTGTACGACCATTGCCGTCGGCATCCTGTTCTGGGGCGCAGCGGAGCCGATTTTCCACGTCAACGGCCCGCCTGACTTCACCGGTCTCGACGCCCGTTCGGACGGCGCGGCGCGGTTCGCCCTGTCGTCCATGTTCATGCACTGGACGATCACGCCTTACGCCATCTACAGCGTGCCGGCGCTCGCCTTTGCGCTCGCCCATTACAACCTCGGGCGCTCTTACTCTTTGAGCGGACCGTTATCGATCCTGTTCGGCCGCGCCATGACCGGGCGCGGGGGCGCGCTTGTCGACGCGCTTGGGCTCATCGCCCTGGTGGCGGGCGTCGCCGGCGCCCTCGGCGCCGGGGTGATGACTCTCGCCGACGGCCTGGGCGGCCTGACGGGAATCGCGGACGGGCCCGTGCTGCGGCTGGCGGTCACGGCGGCCATCGTCGTCGTCTTTGTCGCTTCTTCCGTGAGCGGCGTGCAAAAGGGCATCCGCGTTCTGTCCGACATCAACACCCGGTTCTTTTTCCTTCTGGCGGCGTTCGTGTTCGTCTTCGGTCCGACCGGCGATATTGTCGTGCTCGGCCTGAAAGGTCTCGGCGATTATGCGGCGACCTTCATTCCCCAGAGCCTCGCGTTCGGCGCGCGCGCGGGTCACGAATGGACGCGCGAGTGGACGGTGTTCAATTTCGCGCAATGGCTCGCCTGGGCGCCGATCACCGCCTTGTTCCTGGGGCGGATCTCCGTCGGCTACACGGTTCGCGAATTTCTTTTCTTCAACCTGGCGGGCCCCGCCATGTTCGGCGCGTTATGGATGATCATCTTTGGCGGCGCGGCGATCAATATCGATGTCGAAACCGCCGGATCGCTCACCGCGGCGTTGAACGAACGCGGTCCGGAAGCGGTCGTCTATGCGATGTTCGCGGCCTTGCCGCTGCCGGAGGCGGTCGGCCTATCGTTCATTATACTGACATTCATATCCTTCGTAACGGCGATGGACTCCAATACGCATTCCATTTCCGGGGTATGCCTCAAGGACGCGGTGGGGGGCGAAAAACAAAGGCCCGCCGAGATACAGGTCAAGCTTTTCTGGGGCGCGCTGATCGGCGCGGTGGCCTGGATCATGACCGCGACGACGGGCGTCGGCGGCGTGCGCATGCTTTCCAATCTCGGCGGCGCGCCGGGACTTGTCATCCTGATCGCCATGGGCGCGGTGATCGTCGCCATGCGCGCGGCGTGGTTCGACGAGGTGAAATCCGCGTCGCAGCCCGCGCGGCAGGACCCTCCGCAAGCCTCATAAAAGAACCCCGGCCTTTCCGGGCCGGGGCGAAAATCATCTTTCATGCAACTGGAGGGATTTTTATCGTTCGTCGGTTTTATCGGCGGTTTCGGGAAGCGCCGGCGTCAGCCGCTCCGGCGCGTTGTCGGCCGGCCCGGCCTCGGCAGGCGCGGCGTTTCCGGGCGCAAGCGCGGCAGGCGCGCTCGACGGGCGCGCGAAAATCGGCGCGCCGTCGACGGCGGTCTGAACCGGCGGCGTCGCCTCGACCGCGGCGACGGGCGTTTGGTCCGGGTCGGCCTGCGGCGCGGGCTCTTCCTGGAGGCGCGGCGCGGGCGCCGGCTGGCGCGGTTCCGGCGACAGGGGCGCGGCGGGCGCTTCATCGAAGGACGGGACATCGGCCGTCGCCGCCGCGTATTCGCCCCAATAGGCAGGCTGGTTCACCAGGCGGCGATAGACGCTGATATTGTTGTCTGCGACGATCGGCGGCAGGTCGGACCGGGCGAGGCGTTCAGCCTCGCGCAGGTCGCCGCCGATGGCGAGGACCAGCGCCAGGTTCTGGCGCATGCGCGCGTCGCCTCCGCCGGCCAGCGCCTGACGCAGAAGGGCCCTGGCTTTGCCGAGATCGCCTTCGAGCGCGTAGGACAGGGCCTTGTTGTTCAGGACGCTTTTCTGTCCCGGCGCCATGGCGAGGGCGCGGTCGTAGATGCGCCGCGCCTGGGCGTGTTCGCCGATCTGGTCGAAGGCGACGCCATAGGCCGAAAGCGCGCGCCAGTCGTTCGGGTTCGCCTGGGCCGCGGTCTCAAGATACCGCACCGCTTCGAAGGCGCGGTCGCTTTCCAGCAGCGCCTTGCCGTATTCCAGGTTGACGCCGGCGTGACCGGGGAAGCGGTTGACGGCCTTTTGCATCACATCCGCCGCTTCGTCCGTCGAGCCGATGGCGCGCAGGGCCGCCGCAAACTTGACGGCGGTTTCCGGATTGGCGTGATCGGTGTTATAGCGCGTGCCCCAGAACGCCGCCGCGGCGACGGGGTCGAGATGGTCGTCACTTTGCGCGTTTGAGAAAACGCCGATGGCGTCGCGGTAATCGCCGCCGCCGGCGCCGGCTTCGGAAGGCGGCGCGCTGGTGGCGCAGGCGGTCAGGGCGAGCGCGGAGACAAGGGCGCCGGCTAGCTTCGCGACGGCGGACGGATTGGAGAGGAGCATGGGATGACGCCTCGATGAAAAAACCGAAATGTTCGACGGCGATCATCGCTGAAGGAATTCAATAAAGGCTTAACCGTATTCCTAATGTACAACCCATTTGGTAAGCTAACGGATTATTCATGCAGCAAGGTCTGTTAAGGCAATATGAACAACGCGCCGCAAATGCGGCCAAGCCTATTTATCGCGTCGAGATAAACTGCGTCGAAGATGCGCCGATCCCGGATGAATTGAAGGACCTCGCCGCCGCGAACGGATTCAGCGGCGTCGAAGGGGCGGTCCTCGCCGGAACGCAGGGCGTCCTGCTCGGCGTTGGGGATGGGCGCGATCCATTCGTGACCGCCGCCGCGGCCGGCCTTCCCGAAGGGGATTACGTTTTTGCTTCCGACATGGAAGACCGCGCCGCGCGCCATGCCTGTCTCGGCTGGCTGATCGGCGGCTACCGGTTTGATCGCTACAAGGAGCAGAAACCGGCGGCGGCGCGGCTGATCGCCCCGCCCGGCGTCGACGTCGAAGCGGTCGGCCGCGAGGCGGCGGCGACGTTCCTCGTGCGCGACCTCGTCAACACGCCGGCCGAGGATATGAGCCCCGACGCCATTGAAGACGCCGCGCGCAAGCTCGCCGGCGCCTACAGCGCGCAGATTGCGGTCACGACCGGCGATGATTTGCTTACGGAGAATCTCAACATGATTCATGCGGTGGGGCGCGCGGCCGCGGCCGCGCCGCGCCTCATCGACTTCTCATGGGGGCCTGAAAACGCGCCGAGCCTGACGCTGGTGGGCAAGGGCGTCGCCTTCGATTCCGGCGGGCTCAACATGAAAAACGCGACCGGCATGGCGCTCATGAAAAAGGACATGGGCGGGGCGGCCCATGCGCTCGGCCTGGCGCAGATGATCATGGCGGCGGGCCTGCGCCTTCGCCTGCGGGTGCTGATCCCGGCGGTGGAGAACGCCGTTTCCGGAAACGCCTTCCGTCCCGGCGACGTCCTGCGCGGCCGCAAGGGGCTGACCGTTGAAATCGGCAACACCGACGCGGAGGGGCGGCTCATCCTCGCGGACGCGATGGCGCTCGCGGCGGAGGAAGGGCCGGACATGATGATCACCCTCGCGACCCTGACCGGCGCGGCGCGGGTCGCCCTCGGCCCCGAGCTTGCGCCGTTTTACTGCGACGACGCGGCCTTCGCCGCGGCGCTGGAGACGGCGGCGGCGCGCGTCGCCGACCCGGTCTGGCGCATGCCCCTGTGGCGCAACTACGAGTCCATGCTCTCGTCCGCGATCGCCGATGTGAACCATATTTCCGGCGGGTCCTTCGCCGGATCGATCACCGCCGCGCTCTTTCTTTCCAGATTCGCCGAAGGCGCAGCGTCATGGGCGCATTTCGACATTTACGCCTGGCGTCCGAGGGCCGCGCCCGGCCGCCCCGTCGGAGGCGAGGCGCAGGCGATTCGCGCCGTCTTCGACGTGTTGCAGACGCGCTACGGCCGTTAGGCGCGCCGCCCATTCGCCCCTTGCCCTCGCCGGGCGAACAGTTGCAAGCATAAGCGCTGACGGCGCGAGGGGCGCCGGGGGCAAGGCGAAGGGATGTTGGGCCGGACTATGGCGGCGACGGACATATTGACAGGCTGGCGGGACGTCATGTGCGATGCGGTGCGCGCGGACGGCCCCGATTTGTCCATGCGGCAATGGTCGATCCTGCTGACGGTCTATCTCAATCCCGGCCCGCATACGGTGCGCGCCCTGGCGCGCGACCTCAACGTGCCCAAGCCGGCGATTTCCCGCGCCCTCGACGCCCTGTCGATCCTCGGTTTCATCCGCCGCGTGCGCGATCCGAACGACAAGCGTATCGTCCTTGTACAGAAGACCGCCGAGGGCGCCATCTATCTTGACCAGTTTGCGCGGGTGGTGGAAAGCCACCAGGACCCGGCGCCGGTAAGCGCGCTTTACGGCTGACGCCGCGTCACCCCAGTCGCCTGTCACCCCGATTGTGCGCGGGGGAGCGTTCAATGCGGCGCTTACCGAATGCGGGGCAGGTCGGCGATCTTGACGCCGCGGATGGCCGCGCTTCCATTGTTCAGCTCGACCGGCGCGACGATCTTGCCCCCGCTCGCCAGCGCCATCATGGCGAGTCCCGCCGCCGCGGCGTCCGCTTCCTGCGGCGTCAGCGCGCCGGTCCGGCGCAGCAGCCCGCCAAGCCCCGCCGGACGGGAAAGCTCGGCGCGGAGCGCGCCAGCGGGATAAAACGCCGCGTCAAGCGTTACCTCTCCGGCCAGCGTCAGCGCTGCGCCGTTGACTTCGGCGATCAGGCCGTTGACGACCAGCGCGCCGCCCGCGTCCCGCCAGCGGCGCGCCGACGCTTCGCCCTGCAAGGCATCGCTCCTGGTCAGGAGCGTTACCGTCTGCACCCGGTTGATATCGATTGCGCCGCCGTTTCCATCGCTGATTCCATCGCCATTGCCATCGCCGGGCGCGCCCTGATCCGGGCCGCCCTCCCGACCGTCGGCATAGGATGCGCCCTCGCCGGCGAGACTGAGGACCAGCGTCGTCGGCTCTTCCGCGCTCGGCGCCAGGTCGAAAACGAGCGAGTCGACCGCCGCCTCGGCCTTGTCGGTTGCTCGCCGGGCGCGCACGCCGCCGGCGCTGGCGCTCATCACCCAGCCCCGGGCCTTGTCAGTGGCCAGGCTGACCCGCAGGTCGCCGGCGGAAACGCGCCATTCTTCCGCATTCGGAAGGGTGACGGTCTGCTCGCCAAGGGGCCAGGCGATCACCTTGTTCATCTCGTAGGGAAGCGCGTCCAGCGACAACCGCTCGCCGCGCCAGCGATATCCCGAGGGGCTCGTCACCGACGGCTCGTCTATATGTATGCGAAGGAAAAACGGAAATCCGTCGCGGCGCAGGGCTGCGTATTCGACGGCGACGCCCGCTGCGCGCTGTTCCCGCGCCCACGCCGCGATCGCCTTTTCCATTTCCGCGGCGCCCGCGCGCCAGAGGCCGTAATACGCGGTGACGATAACGGCGGCGACGGCGAAAGGCAGGTATAGCCAGCGACGCTTGAGGCGGACCGGGCCGCGCGGCGGGGGGACGTCAGGCATGGGAGGGTTCCTTTTGAGGCTGGGCCGCGCCGTCGAGGTCCGGCCGCGCGCCGTCTATGCGCGCCTGCAGGGTCGCCATGAACGACTTGCGGTCGAGTCCCGGCTCGATCGGCCGGCCGACGGTGAGGGTGATTTCGCCGGGTTCCTTGCGCACGCCGGGGTGGCGCCAGAAACGACCGCTGTCGTGAGAGACCGGCGCGCACGGCGCGCCAGCGGCGGCGTAAACGCCGGCGACGCCCGGCTGGTAAGGCGCGCGCGCGCCCGGCGCGATGCGCGTGCCTTCCGGGAACACTGTCACCTGTTCGCCGTTTTCGATCGCCTCCCGCGCGGCGGCGCGCATCGCCCGCAACGCTTTCGCCCCGGCCTTGCGGTCGACCGCGATGTTGCCCGTGGCGCGCGCCCACCAGCCATAAACCGGAACCGCCATCAGTTCTTTCTTGAGGATCATCACCGGCTCGGGCAGGAGGGCGTAAAGCGCGATGGTCTCCCACATGGACTGGTGGTTGGCGGCGACGAGCGCGCCCCCTTGCGGGATGTTTTCCGCGCCCCGGACCGTATAGGAGACGCCGGACACGGTCTTGAGCGCGCCCAGCATCATCCGCGCCCAGAGTTTGACGACGGCCCGCGCCGCCCGCTTGCCCCACAGCGCCGCCGGCAGGCAGACGATCCCCATAATGACGATCGTCAGGACCATATAGGCGGTAAAAGCGTAGGAGCGCAAAAGAATGAGCATGCTGGCAGCGCGCTTTCAGGGTGCCGAGGGTTAAAAGACCGCCTTGACGCGCGCCAGCAGGTATTTGCTGTACTCGCCAGCGAGCTTTTCCCAGGCTTCCAGGGAAACCGGACGGCCGTCGTCGTCAAGATAGCCGGAAGAAACGGGGTAGGCGGTCAATCTCGCCTCCGGCATGCGCGCGCGCGTCGCCGCGATGGCGCGGGGCATGTGGTATTCCGACGTGACGAGGACGATCTGTTCGTATGCGTGCGCGTCGGCCCAGGCTTTCAGCTCCTTGGCGTTGCCGTCGGTGGAAAGCGCGTTGCGGTCGAGGTCGACGCAGCAGTCGAACTGACCGCGCGGTCCGCGCCACATCTGCGCCAGCCGCGCGCGGGTCGTATCGGGATGGACGCCGGAGATCAGCAGGCGCCGGCCGGTTCCCCCGGCGAAAAGCGCCATGCCCGCCTCGATGCGCTTGCCGCCGCCGCCGGTGTAGACGGCGACGCCGTGGCCCGCCGCCACGCCCTCGGCGCCCGGGCGGGGCAGTTGGCCGATGAAGACGAGGAGCCCGCCGGTCCAGGCCAGCGCGAGAAACAGAAGACCACTCAATAGACGTCGCACCGCGTCACCTTTTGCGCGTTTTCGCGCCCCTCTTTCCCGTTAAGGATAACCGATGCCCGCTCGCCCGGTCCAGCGCCCGATCCAGCCTCGGGGCCTTCCTTCTGACCGCGTAAAGGGGGCCGCGGCATGGCCGGCTCAGTACTGCGCGCGCAGCGCCCGCAGCACGGTGATGCGCGCGGTGAGCGCCGTCGCCAGGCAGATGAGGAGCGGCGCGATCACGAGCGTCAGCGCCAGGAGCCCGCCAAGCCGGAACCGCGGCAGGAAGCTGTCGGCGCCGACGCCATGTTGAGCGCCCATGGCCGCGAGCCCGAGGGCGGCGAGCGCCGCCAGCAGGCCGGCGAACGCGCCGCGAAAGCCGAGGACGAAGAAGCGCCGCTGCACTTCCGCCGCGATGAAGGCGTCGGTCGCGCCGACAAGGTGCAGCACCGAAACGATCTCGTGGTTGGCGGCCAGTCCGGCCCGCGCCGCGAAGATCGACACCGCGCAGGCCGCGCCCATGACCAGGAGGAACACCGCGAAGGCGAGGGCTTGTCCCGAGCGCGCCGCCGTCGCCAGCCGGTCGTGCCAGGCCGCGTGGTCGTCGAGGCTCGCCTGGGGCGCGGCCGCGGCGAGGCGGGTGCGCAGAAGGTCCAGATCCGCGCGCAGGGCCGGGCCCGCTTTCACCTCGATCAGCGCCGGCACGTTCAGGAAGGCGTCCGCGTTGCCGCGGCCGAGCCACGGCTCCAGCAGGGCGGCGGCGTCTTCGCGGCTGCGCAGGACGACCGCTTCGACGCCCGGCGTGTCGGCGAGCACCCTTTGCGCCGCGTCAACGCCCGCGTCGATTTCCGCCGTGGTCGCGCCCTTGACCTGGATGGTGATTTCCGAGCGCAGATCCGCCGTCCACGCCGCCGTCGACTGGTTAATGATCAGCGCGGCCGCCATCGCCAGCACGGCGAGGAAGGACATCACGCCGATCACCGCGGTCAGCGGCGCGCCCCCGGCGCCCGCTTCGGGCAGGAGCGGTTCGGTCCGCCGGCGGCCGAACCAGCCGGTTTTCGGCGGCCGCGGCGCGTCGTCGGACGCCTCGGCCGCGGCGGCGTCTGCGGCTTTAGGGGTCATGGCGCGCCTCCGGGCCCCGCCGCGTGGGACAGGCGCCCGTCGGCGATGCGCAGGACCGGCTTGCCGAGGCGCTGCACCAGGTGGAGATCGTGGGTGGCGACGATCACCGCCGCGCCCAGTTTGTTCAGTTCGATGAACAGTTTCATGATCCGCTCGCTCATCGCCGGATCGACATTGCCGGTGGGCTCGTCCGCGAGGATCAGATCGGGCTTGGAGACCAGCGCCCGCGCCAGCGCAACCCGTTGTTTTTCCCCGCCCGACAGGGTCGGCGGCCTGGCGTCCATGCGGTGTCCGAGGCCGACCCAGTTTAAGAGTTCGCTTACGTCTTCCCGATATTGATTTTGGTTAACGCCTGCGACCTTCATCGGCAGGGCGACGTTTTCGAAGGCTGTGAGATGGTCGAGCAATCGGAATTCCTGAAACACGACGCCGATGCGCCTGCGCAATGCGGGCAGCGCGTCGCGCGGCGCGTTCATGGCGTCCTCGCCGAACAGCCTGAAGCGTCCGCGGGTCGGCCGGTGCGCGAGGTAGATCATTTTCAGGAGGCTGGTCTTTCCGGCCCCCGACGGTCCGCACAGAAAGCGAAACTCTCCCTCGCGCAATCGCATGGAAAGGTCGCTCAGGGTCTCCGGCGCGTCTTCATAGGCCAGTCCCGCGCTTTCGAACTCCACGATCGGGGCGTCTTTAACCATTCCTTCCCATCCGGCACGCATGTTGCAGTCTTAGAAGGCCTAAGGCCGCGTCTTGCAACAGGACCGGCCAGATTATGTGATTCGTTAAGCGATTTTGGCCGCCCATGATTATTACCTGTCCTGAATGCGCCGCCCGATACGATGTCGATGACGACCGCTTTTCCCCCAATGGCCGTTCCGTGCGCTGCACCGCCTGCGGCCAAAGCTGGTACGTGCCCGCGCCGGAAGCGCTCGACATGGCCCCGCTCGATGCATCGCCGCTCGATACATCGCCCGCCGTCCGCGATCACGGTGAAAGCGCGCGCGACGCGGCGGCCTCGAACGATTTTAAACCGACGCCGCGCCCCGCCGACAAGGGCGCTTGCGCCGAAGCCGGAAAAAAACCCGCCGGGGCGTCGGTTTCTCGGTCCCGAGCCGGCGGCGCGTGGGACGGTGAAGCGTATGACGGTACGGGCCTCGACGCCGCATCGGTAAACGCCGCCGATTGGGACGACGCCGCCGAGGTTTATGGCGGCGATGACGAGGATTGGGACGACGACGCCCTGTTCGAGGAGCCCGCAGCTTCGCGCGCCGCCGTTGCGGCCCCGCGTTCCGGCGCGGCGCCGCGCGCCTTTCGCCGCGATCGCGCAGACCGCACCCAGGCGCCGCCGGATCGCGACGCCGGCGGAAAAGGCTGGCGCCAGGGCAAGCAGTTCATTGTCGCCGACGACGACCTCGACCCTCGCGAGGCAAAGCATGCGCGCGCAAAGAGGGCCCGCGGCGGGCATGCCGGCGATGATGCGGCCATTCATGAGGCCAGTCATGCAGCCAGTCACGCAAGGGGAGAAGCCGGTCCCGGCGCCGGGCCGGAAAGCGGCGGCGCCGCGTTCCGGCGCCGGCTGCGCGGACGCCGCGAGAGCATGCGCGAGGCGCTTCGCTTCAGCGACGCGGACGAGGAGTCCCGTTTTTCCGATTCGGGCCTTTCGGATTCGGGCCTTTCGGATTCGCGCGCTTCCGCATCCGGTAAGAATGGCGCGCGCCGCCGTCCGGACGCGCCGCGCGGCGATGCGGCCCGAGGGGATGCGGGCCGGGCTGGTGCGGGCAGGGCTAATGCGGGCCGGGGCGATGGGCGGCGTTACCGGCGGCCTGACGAAGACGCGTATGACCGGCCGCACCGTGACGGTTCCGACGCCGGGCGCGACGGCCGCGCCGAGGGCAGCCGCGAGGCGACCATCGTCGACGCCGACTTCGAGGATGTGGACGGCGCGCCCGACCGGGGTTTCGGCCGCCGCATCCGGGCCGAGCGCCGGCGCGCGACGGCGGTGGCGCGCGTCGAGGACGTGCGTCCGTTCAGTGCGGATTATCTGGATGAGGAGTTTTTCGCGTCGCTTCAGGTGACGCCGAAAGAGCTGGAGCGGGCCCTGCGCAAGGCGCGCCGGCGGGCCGAAGCGCGCGACAAGAACCGGCTGACGCCCTGGCGCGCCTTCGGCTGGACCGCCTGGGCGGCGATGGTCGCCGGCGCGGTTTACGCCGGCCTCGCCTATCGCGACGACATCGTGCGCATCGCGCCGCAGGCGGCTGACGCTTATGCGGTGATTGGCGTGGAAACCAATCCGTCGAGCCTCGCCATCGGCGATGTCCGTCACCGCCTCGCCATGTCGACGGCGGGACCGACCATCGAGATCACGGGAAGCCTGCGCAACGACACCGGCGCCAACGCCGCCGCGCCCCTGTTGCAGGCCGAGGCGCTGGGCGCGCGGGGGGAGTTGCTGTCGCGATGGACCTTCAGCGCCAGCGAGGCGGAAATCGCGCCGGGCGACAGCATCTCCTTCGTCACCCGGGCGCCGGCGCCCGAAGGCGTCGCCGAGGTCGCCCTGTCCTTCGCGCCGGCGCGCGGCGGCGTGCGCGATCTGCTGACCGACAATCTTTGAGCGCCTGGCGTTAAGCGCCGGGCGGCTGTGGGCGCCGGCGCCTGACCGGCCCTTAAGCCCGATAGATTCTGAAGCCTGATTGCCTCTGAAGCCTGATTGGCGCTGGCGGCTGGCGGTCGGCGATGAAACGATCTATGACGACCTTTTGCGGGCCGGGCCGCCCGAACACCGCGAAGACAATGACAACCATGACCGCGCCGGCAGCCGGCGGCTGAACGAGTGGCCTCATGACGGGCGTCACGACCGGCCTCGCGGCGCCGGCTTATGATTGCCGGCGTATTGTCGCCGGCGACGGACATCGGGAGCGATAGTGGAAAACGGCATGCGCACGCTTTTTGACGAGGAGACGATCGCCGCGCGGGTCGACGCGCTGGCGAAGGAGATCGCCGCCGACCTGCCGAAGGACGTTCTGCTGGCGCCGGTGCTGACGGGCGCGTTCGTCTTCGCCGCCGACCTGCTGCGCGCGCTGCACCGCCATGGCTGCGATCCGTATGTGGATTTTGTCCAGCTCTCCTCCTATGGCGGCGCGCGGTCCTCTTCCGGGGTGGTGACGCTGCTCAAGGATTTTTCCGTCGAGGTGAAGGGCAAGGCGGTCCTTTTGCTGGACGATGTCTTGGACACCGGCCGGTCGCTGCATTTCGGTCGCGGCATGGTGCTCGATCGCGGCGCGGCCGAAGCGAGAACCTGCGTGCTCGTCAAGAAACGCACCGGACGCGCGGACGATCTGCCCTGCGACTATATCGGCTTTGAGGCGCCGGCCGACGCCTACCTGATCGGCTACGGCATGGATGACGGCGGCCGCGGCCGCGGCCTGCCCTTCATCGCCGCGGGCTAGCCGCCCTCGGCAACGGCGCGCGTTGGCCTCGCGGGGCGCGGGCGGTCGCTAAAACCGCTCCAGAAGCCGTTCCAGATAATCGATTTCCTCGTCGTCGCGGCCCTGCTCGCCGAGGCGGCGGCGCAGCTCGTCGATGACCGCGCGGCTGCGCCCGGCCTCGGACTCTCCGGGCACCTCGACCCCGCCGCCCTGGGCCCGTCCGGCGGCGCGGCCCAGGGGATCGGTCCGCCCGCCATTCTGGCCCTGGCCGTTCTGCTGCGCCTGGCGCATGCGTTCGCGCACCAGGCTTTCGGCGCCGTCGCGCAGGTTTTCGATCGCCCGCGCCATGGCGCTGGCGGCGGCGTCGAAATCCTCGTTGCGCAGGGCCTGTTCGGCCTCTCTCATGTCGCCGCGGGCGTCGCCGAGCGCGCGCCCCGCCTCCCCGTTCGGGTCGGCGCCGTCATCGCCGCGCAAGGCGTCGAGCAGGGCGTTGAGATCGTCCGCGACGCCGCCCTGACGCTCGGCCATGTCGTCGCCCTCGCCGGCGCCGGCGCCGGGATTTTGTCCGTAGCCGAAGCTTTGATCGGCGAGTTCGCGCTGGCGGCCGATCAACTCGCCCGCCTGTCCGGCCGGGCCGCCTTCGCCTTCCCCGCCGGCCCCCGCGCCCGGCATCCCGCCGCCGGACCCCCCGCCCTGGGACAGGCGCAGATTGTTGAGAAGGTTTTCCAGGTCCGAAAGCATCTGCCGCGCGGCGTTGGCGGCCCCGGATTGGGCGAGGTCGCGGATCGCGTCGAGCATGTCGTCGAGATCGGACTGGTTCAACTGCTCGGCGTTCTGCTGCGCGCTTGAGGGCGCGGCCCGGCCCGACTGGGCGAGCGCCTGGAGATAGTCGCTCATCGCCTGGCGCAGGGCCTCGACGAGACGGGAAATCTCTTCGTCGCCCGCGCCGCGCTCGAGCGCCTGGCGCAACGCTTCCTGCGCCGCCTCAAGACGCTGGCGGGCGAGCTCCAGCGCCTGATCCTCCAGTTGCAGGGCCAGCGGCCAGAACTTCTCGACCGCATCCGTGAACGGTTCCCCGTCCTGGCGCATGACGCGCCAGAACGCCGTGCGCAAGAGCAGGTAATCGGTCGGGTTGTCGAAAAAAACCTCCGGCGCCAGCGTCACCGCATCCAGCGAGCGGGCCGCCCGCGGCCATTGCGCGCCCGCCACCGCAAGGGTCTGGCGCTGTTCGATCACGGTCTTGGCCAGGGGATTGAAAAAGCCCCGCGCCGGCAGGGTCACGTCGACCGTCTCGGTCTCGCCGCGCTGGCCGGCCGCATCCGTCACGACTATCCGGGCCCTGACCGCGAGCCCCGCCCACGGGTCGGCCTGAAGGTCGACGGTGAAGGCCCGCTCTCCGGCGGCGCCGGCCGCGCCGTCGAGCGCGACGCGCCGCACCTCGCCCAGGGCGTCGTCGTCGAACGCCGGCGCGTCCAGCGGGCGCGGCTGTTCGGGCGCGAGCCGGAACACGAGTTCCGCCGAGGCGACGCCGTAATCGTCGTTGACGCCGATGGTGAAGCCGAGGCGCGCGTCGTCGGTTTCCGCCGGCGCCTCGATGAAATAGGCGGTGGGGGCGCGGTCGGGCTGGACCGCGATCGGCCAGTGGGTTTTCCGCCCGTTCAGGCGCAGGGTGAGAAGGCCGTCTTCCATCAGCGTCATCTGCGTGCGCGCGGCCGCGCCGTTGCGCTCGAACACGGCGTCGGTTTCATCCGCGGGCGTTGCAAAGCTGAGGCGCAGGCGGCCGCGGCCGTTGACCTGCGCCGATGCGACCGCGCCTTGCGGAACGTCGATCTGGTCGGCGAGGCCCGGCGTCTCCTGGCGCGCCCGCAACAGATAGATCGGCGCGCGGCCGGTATAGGCCGGCGGTTCGATCCAGAGATCGGCGACCATGCCGCCCGCGTCGCCGGCGCCGGGCGCAAAGGCGAGACCGAGGCGCGCGCGCCAGTCCCCGCCCGCCGCGATCAATGCGACCGCCAGGAGGCCGAGGGCGGTGTGGCGAAGGCCCCAGGGGTCCGCGCGGTCCCCCGCGGCCCGCACGCCGGCGAGGCGCGCGGCCCTGGCCCGTTCGGCGCTGGCGCGCATATGCGCGCGCCACAGGGCTGACGTCTGGGCCGAGGTCTCGCCGCCGCCGAAGGGCGCGTCGTCCAGCGCCTGCAGCGGCGCGTGCCTCGCCCCCCCGTCTTCCTCCAGGCGCATCTGGATGTCGCGGCGCGAGGGAAAGCGAAAGCCCTTGACATCGCGCGCCAGCATGGCGGCGAACCCCGCCCCCGCGACGCCGAGCGCGGCCCAGTGGACCCACGCCGGGACGAACCGCCACAAATCGAACAGGCTGAATACGGCGAGCGTAAAAGGAACGGCGAGCACGGGCAGAACCGCCGGCCAGAACCGTTCCCAGAAGAGAACAAGACCCGTGGCCAGTTTGACCGCGCCGCCCGGCGCGCGCCGGCGCGCCCGCGCGTCATGTTGTCTGGTGTTAAACTCTACCGTCATATTTCTTGCAGGATACACTGGACGCCCGTTCCCGTCGACGTATGGTCCGGGCGTTTTGTCTCGCCAACCGGTCACGCTGACGCGACCGCATCATGACGGATGGTTAACAACGGGAGACCGAGACTGTGCTCTGGGTTCTGGCCTCGTCGAAACGACGACGGAAGCTGCATAAAGACGCAGAAAGCGCGCGCGCCTCGACCCGGAACCTGGTCGCCGCCTGGGCGCTGGTGATCGCCTACAACACGGCCGGCCTGTTCGACATCGTCTCCACCACCATCGCCATCGACAGCGGTCTCGGCCGGGAGGCGAATCCGGTCATCCTCGCCATGATGCAGAGCATCGGCGGCTACTGGGTGCTGCCGAAGCTGGCCCTGCAGGGCGTGGTCAGCCTGATGGTGCTGTGGTTCCCGCACTGGATCGTGCTGGGGTTCTTCTCCGTCGCCGTCATCGGCAAGTCGATGGTGGTCTACAACAACTTCGCCATCGCCGGCGTTTTCTAGAGCATGTCGCCGCAAAAGCGGAGCATCGGTGTCGCGGTTCGCGGGCGGGGTCCGCTCAAGAATCCGGCGCCAATTGTGCATTGCGTTGAACGCGACCGGCTCTAGATCCAGTCCGGCGCGGTTTCGCCCGCCGTCATCTCCTCGAAACTCGGCCGCTTGCGGATCACCGCCCAGCGCGCGCCGTCGACCAGCACTTCCGGCGCCAGCGGCCTGGAGTTGTACTGCGAGGCCTGCGCCGCGCCGTAAGCGCCGGCGGACATGAACGCGACGAGGTCGCCTTCGCGCATTTCCGGCAGGGCGCGGCCCTTCGCGAAGATGTCCCCGGTCTCGCAAACCGGTCCGACCACGTCGTAATCGACCGGAGGCGCGTCCGGGCGCCGCGTCGCCGGCGCGATTTCGTGATAGGCGTCGTAAAGCGCCGGGCGGATGAGGTCGTTCATGCCGGCGTCGACGATCAGGAAGCGCCGCGCCGCCCCCTTCTTGTCGTAGATGACGCGGGCGATCAGCGCCCCGGCGTTGCCGGCGATCATCCGCCCCGGCTCGAAAATAAGCCGCACGCCCAGGGGTTCGGCGACGCGCCTGATCATCGCGGCGTAATCCTCCGGATGCGGCGGAACCTCGCCCGCGCCATAGGGAATGCCGAGCCCGCCGCCCACGTCCAGGCGCTCGATGGCGCAGCCGTCGGCGCGCAGGTCGGCGATCAGCTCGGCAAGCTTGGCGAGCGCCGCCTCGAACGGGTCGAGGCTCGCGATCTGCGAGCCGATATGGACGTCGACGCCTTTCACCGCGACCCCGTCAAGGTCGCGGGCGTGAGCGTAAAGCGCGCGCGCCTCGGACCAGGCGACGCCGAACTTGTCCTCCGACTTGCCGGTGGAGATTTTCTCGTGCCCGCCGGCGGCGACGTCCGGATTGACCCTGAGCGCGATCGGCGCGGTCCTGCCGAGGCGCCGCGCGAGGGCGGCGAGCGCCTCAAGCTCGTTCGCGGACTCGACGTTGAACTGGTAAATCCCGGCCTCCAGCGCCGCCGTCATCTCCTCGACCGTCTTGCCGACGCCGGAAAAGACGATCTTGCCGGCGGGAACGCCCGCCGCCAAAGCGCGCCGCAACTCGCCGCCGGAGACGACGTCCGCGCCCGCCCCTTCCCGCGCCAGCAGTTTCAGAACCGCGAGGTTCGAGTTCGCCTTGACCGAAAACGCGATCAGCGCGTCGGCGCCGGCGAACGCATCGGCGAAGACGCGATAATGGCGGCGCAGGGTCGCCGCGCTGTAGAGATAAAAAGGCGTGCCGATCGCCTCGGCGATTTCGGCGACGGCGACATCCTCCGCATGGAGAGCGTCGTCTTTATACTCGAAATGGTGCAAGGCAGTTACCGTGCGATGGAGGTTTCAGGGTCTTCCGGCGGACGCAAGGGCGCCTTCTTGCCGCAAGCGGCGGCGAAAAGGGCGAGGGCCATGACGATGAGAAGTGCGCGCATTGGCATTGTCGATCGTTCCTTCCGTTTCAGGGTTGCTGGGTCAGCGCGTCAAGCCACCGCGTCGCCTGCGCCCTGACATTGTCTGGCGCGGCGCCGCCATGGGAGGTGCGCGAGGCGGCCGACGCGGCGGGAGAGAGCACGGTGAAGATGTCCTCGGTCAGGCGCGGCTCGACCGTGCGCATCTCTTCCAGGGAAAGGGCGTCGAGCGTCACGCCTTTCCGGTCCGCCAGCGCGACGATGGCGCCGGTGACGTGATGGGCGTCGCGGAACGGCGTGTTCAGCACCCGGACGAGCCAGTCGGCGATGTCCGTCGCCGTGGAAAAGCCCCGCCCCGCCGCCTCGGCCATCGCGTCGGGCTGCGGCGTCAGGTCGCGCGCCATGCCGGCCATGGCGGCGATCGCCAGCGCCAGCGCGTCGACGCCTTCGAAGGTGGCGGCCTTGTCCTCCTGCATGTCCTTTGAGTAGGCGAGCGGCAGGCCCTTCATCACTACCAGGAGGTTGTTCAAAGAGGCGGTGATGCGTCCCGTCTTGGCGCGCACGAGTTCGGCGGCGTCGGGGTTGCGTTTTTGCGGCATGATGGACGAGCCGGTGGAGAAGGCGTCGGAGAGCTTGACGAAGCCGAAATGCGGCGAGGTCCACAGCACGATCTCCTCGGCGAGCCGCGACAGATGCGTCGCCGCGATGGACGCCGCGGCGAGCAGTTCGAGCGCGAAGTCCCGCGCGGACACCGCGTCGAGGGAATTGGCGCAGGGCCGGTCGAAGCCGAGGGCCGCCGCCGTCATCTCCCGGTCGATGGGAAAGGACGTGCCGGCGAGCGCCGCCGCGCCGAGCGGGCACTCGTTCATGCGCGCGCGCGCGTCGGCGATGCGGCCCGCGTCGCGCGCGAACATTTCCACATAGGCCATCAGGTGATGGCCGAAGGTGATCGGCTGGGCGGTTTGCAGGTGGGTGAAGCCCGGCATCACATCGCCCGCATGGGCGAGGGCCTTTTCCGCCAGGGCCGTCATCAGGTCGCGCAGGGCCGCCTCGATGTCGTCGCAGGCGCGCCTCGCCCAGAGGCGGAAATCGGTCGCCACCTGGTCGTTGCGCGAGCGCGCGGTATGGAGCCGTCCGGCCGGTTCGCCGATCAGCGTTTTCAGCCGCGCCTCGATGTTCATGTGAATGTCTTCGAGCGTCTTCGAGAATGTGAACGCGCCGCGCTCGATCTCGCCGGCGATGGTCTCCAGCCCGTCATGGATGGCGCGCGCGTCCTCCGCGCCGATCACCCCCGCGGCCGCCAGCATCGCCGCATGGGCCTTCGAGCCCTCGATATCCTCGCGCCACAGCCGCCGGTCGACGTCGATGGAGGCGTTGATCTCCTCCATGATCGCGGCGGGCCCGCGCGAAAAACGCCCGCCCCACATCTGGTTTTCCTGCGGTTTCGTATTATCTGGCATTCGAACTCGACCGTTGACCTGAATTAAAAGAGGGAGCGCATCCCGTGGCGTTACTGAAGCAGCCCCGCGCATGGCTTTTACTATGGGGCGGCGTCGGGGCAATCGTCCTCGTTTACATCATAATCGCCGCCAGTGCGAAACCGGGCAATGACGCCGCGCCGTCGGCGCTCGACCGCGACCGGGCGCTCCTGACCGGAGAAATGGCCGATTTCGAGTACGCCTTTCCGCCGCGCGGCGCGCCGCAGGCGGCCTTCGCCTATGAGGGCGAAACCATGACCCTGGCCGGTTTTCGCGGCCGCGCCGTCCTGGTGAACCTGTGGGCGACGTGGTGCGCGCCCTGCCTGAAGGAACTGCCGTCCCTGAACGCCCTCCAGGCGCGCCTCGGCGGCGCCCGGTTCGAGGTCGTGGCGATCGCCTCCGATCCGAAAGGCCCGGCGGCGGCGGGGGCGTTCCTCGACCGGCTGGAGATCGACAACCTCAAGCTTTACGCCGATCCGAGCCTGCAATTCGCCTTCGCCATGGGCGGCGCCAATGTCCTGCCGGTCAGCATTCTTTATGACGCCGAAGGCCGGGAAATCGGCCGCCTTGTCGGGGAGGCTGACTGGGCCAGCCCGGAGGCGGTTCGGCTGGTCGCGTCCGTCATTCCTTAAATCGGATCGCGGCTTGCGCCGCCTTGCGAGATGCGCCTAGATGCGCGCGGGGGAGCGCGCGCCCATGGACGACGGGCGTGGGCCGACCCGAGATCGAGCCGCGCCGATCCGGCCGGAAAGCGCTGAACAGGAAGCGCTGAAGCGCGTTTAAGGAGCCGATTTCCATGAAGCCATTTCACTTTCTGGCGGCGGGTTGCGCCGCCCTGTTCCTGGCCGCCTGCGGCGGCGACGGCGAGGGCGCAGGCCGCGACGCCGCCAGGACCGACGCCGCTTCGCCCCTGGAGGCGGAATTCCGCCTCAGCGGGGCCGAGCCCATGGACATCGACGCCCTGTTCGCGCTGATGCCGGCGGATGCGCGGCCGACTTACGAAAGCGCCGAGTTCGACGACCGTCTCGGCGCGACGGTGGTGACGAATCTGCGCTTCGCCGACGAAGACGACGGCGAGGCGGTGGTCGTGGAGCGCGCGGAATTCTACGGCGTCGACATGGAGGCGGTGGCGCGCGTGCGCGCGGCGGCGGAGGCCGGGCCCGACGCGCCGTTCGAGACGCTGTTCCAGAAAGTCCGCCTGCTTAACATCGCCTCAGAGGGGCTTGAGGATGAAGACGCGGCGGTTCTGCTCACCGTGGCCGGGGTCGAATTCGACGTGCTGAAGGTGCGCCGGGGCGGCCTCGAAGGCGACGGCGCGGGCGACGAGGGCGCGCGGGCGGCCAACGCCATCGATCTCGGCGGGCTTTACTTCAAGGATATCGAGCTGACGAGCAAGACCGCCGAAACCCCGTCGGTTTCCTTTGCCGCGCCGGATCTGCGCTTTGTCTCAATCGCCGGCGGCAGGCTCGGCGCCGTCATCGCCAATGACGTCTCCTATGAATTTCGGCATACGGACCGTTCCATCGGCGCCCTGCGCGAGGCCATGGGTCCCCAGGGCGCGATGGTGTTCGACGGTCCCTTGCGCAACTTCATCGCGCCCGACAATCAGCGAACGCAGGTGAAAACCTTCGAATGGCGCGATATCGACTTCTCGGGCCTTCTCGCCTGGGGGCTGCGCGGCGAGGAGCCGCCGCTCACGGCGGAAAACCTGATCGACCTTGGGACCTTCCGCGCCGTGGACATGGTCAGCTATATCGGTGAAAAACGCGCCGCCACCGTCAAGGAAACGACCATGAGCGCGGGCGCCTTCACCTGGATGGCGCCGTCGGACATCCGCCTCGACACCAAGGGCGCCGTCTACGATTTCACCGCCTATATCGACGCGGGCGAAGAGGAAGCGCTGAACATTCTCGCCGACAACGGCCTCGACAGGGTTGCGGGCGACGGTTTCCTGCAATGGCGCTGGAACAGCGACCGCGGCGACGCGGCCCTCGATTACGAAATGTCCACGGACGGCCTTGCGGATTTTTCCATGGGCGCGGCGTTCAGCGGGCTGAAGCTTAACGAGATGGCCGCCGCGGACGAAGCGGGCGAGGAGAACGCGCTGATCGATCTCGGCCGGCTGGACCGGTTCTCCATGGAAGTCGCGGACGAAAAGCTGCTCGACGTCTTTTTCGCTTTTTCCGCCTTGCAGATGGGCGGAACCGGCGAGGATCTGCGCCAGTCCGTGCCGGCGATGATCCGGATCGGCGGGATGCAGGCCGCGCAGTTGAATGCGCGCTTCGCGGATTACGTCGACGCGGTCGCGGATTTCGTCGGCAAGGGCGGCGCCTTGACCATCGAAGCCGCGCCGGGCGAGCCCGTGGGTTTCGCCGGACTTCAGGAGGCCGGCCAGAGCGCGCCGCAGACGCTGCCCGACCTGCTGGACCTGACCGTTACGCATACGGAGTAAACGGACGGGCCTTGGCTTCCGGCGAAACGCCGGGGCCGGACTTCGGGGCGCGGCCTCTTCGGGGCGCGTTCTCTTGGGGGCGCGGTCCTTTTCGGGCGCTACTGGTCGTTCAGCACGAATGTCAGTTTCAGGATTACCCGGTATTCCTTGATGACGCCGTTCTCCAGTACAATGGACTGATCCTTGACCCACGCGCCCTCGACATTCTTGAGGGTCTTGTTGGCGCGCTCGATGCCGCGTTCGATCGCGTCCTGAAAGCTTTTTTTCGAACCGCAGATAATCTCTGTAACCCGGGCGACGGACATGGGGGCTTTCCTCCTTTTTGTTGTGACGGCTTTCCTCTCGCGGCGTCCTGCGCCGCGGGCGCTCCCTTGCGCGGCGCGTCAGCGCGTCGGCGCCGGAACCTCGCCGGAATAGTCGTAAAAACCGCGGCCCGTCTTGCGGCCCAGCCATCCCGCCTCGACATACTTCACGAGCAACGGACACGGACGATATTTGGTGTCGGCGAGCCCTTCGTAAAGAACCTGCATGATGGCGAGACAGGTGTCGAGGCCGATGAAGTCGGCAAGCTCCAGCGGCCCCATCGGATGATTCGCGCCGAGCTTCAGCCCCTTGTCGATGGCCTCGACCGAGCCGACGCCTTCATAAAGGGTATAGATCGCCTCGTTGATCATGGGCATCAGCACGCGGTTGACGATGAAGGCGGGGAAATCCTCCGACACCGCCATGGTCTTGCCCATGCGTTCGACCAGCGCCTTGACGGTCTCGAAGGTCTCCTTGGAGGTCGCGATGCCCCTGATCACCTCGACCAGCTTCATCACCGGGACCGGGTTCATGAAATGAATGCCGATAAACTGTTCCGGCCGGTCGGTCGCGGCGGCGAGCCCGGTGATCGAGATCGACGAGGTGTTGGAGGCCATGATCGCCTCAGGCTTCAGGACGCCGGAGAGCTTGCCGAAGATCTCCTTTTTCAGGGCCTGGTTCTCGCTCGCCGCTTCGATCACCAGATCGCAGGCGCGGAGGTCCTCAAGGGCGAGGGCCGGCCTGATCCGGGCGATGGCGGCCTTCTCTTCGTCCGCGCTTACAAGGCCCTTGGCGGCCTGGCGCGCGAGATTGGCCTTGACCGTGTCGAGCGCGGCCTCGATGCGGGCGGCGTCAATATCGTTGAGGGCGACGTCGAACCCGGCAAGCGCCGCCACGTGGGCGATGCCGTTGCCCATCTGGCCTGCGCCGACGACGCCGATCGATTGAATGGTGCTCATCTCGCGGTCCTCCTCAACTGGGTCCGCGATAGTGCACCGCAATATCCTGATAAGGCAAGTCTTGCGGCGATTGCGTGTTGTTTCTTACGGGGTCCGGCGGATTTCGGCGGCGAAGCATCCATGCATGGCGTTGTGGGCGTGGATGTAAGCTGTCCCAGGGCTGTCGAAAGCGTTTTCGATCTTGCGGCGCAGGTCGCCGGAAAGGTCGGTGTCCGCGCCGATCAGCATGCTGTCCTTATCGAAAATGCGCAGCGCGATCGGCCGTCCTGCGAATACGGGCGGCAGTTCGTCGACGAAACGGACCGCCGCCGGACCCTCGCCCGCCACCCGGTTCTTGCGCCGGGCGAAGGCCGCGCGAATAAAAAACCCCGCGCGAGCGGGGTTTTTATCTCGACAAGGCGGCGCCGGCGTTACCCAAGCGCTTCCTTCAGTTCCGGGAGCACCTTGAACAGATCGCCGACGAGGCCATAGTCCGCAACCTGAAAGATCGGCGCTTCCTCGTCCTTGTTGATGGCGACGATAATCTTGGAGTCCTTCATGCCCGCCAGGTGCTGGATTGCGCCGGAAATGCCGACGGCGAGGTAAAGTTCCGGCGCGACGACCTTGCCGGTCTGTCCGACCTGGTAATCGTTCGGCACGTAGCCGGCGTCGACCGCGGCGCGGCTTGCGCCCACCGCGGCGCCGAGCTTGTCGGCGACGGGAAACAGGAACTCCTCGAAGTTTTCATAGGAGCCGAGCGCCCGTCCGCCGGAGACGACGATCTTGGCGCCGGTGAGTTCGGGGCGCTCCGATTCCGTCAGCTCTTCGCCGACGAACGACGAAAGACCGGGACCTTCCGGCGCGGCGACACTTTCGACGCTGGCCGAACCGCCTTCCTCGGCGGCCTTGAAGGCCGTGGCGCGCACGGTGATGACTTTCTTGGCGTCGTTCGACTTGACTGTCTGCATGGCGTTGCCGGCGTAGATCGGCCGCACGAAGGTATCCGGCGCCTCCACCGCGACAATCTCGGAAACCTGCATCACGTCGAGCAGGGCGGCGACGCGGGGCATCACGTTCTTGCCGGTCGTGTCCGCCGATTTCAGGATCGCGTCATACTCGCCCGCGACGGAGACGATCAGCGCGGCGAGGTTTTCCGCCAGCCGGTTCTCGTATTGCGCATCGTCCGCATGGAGAACCTTCCGCACGTCGCCGATTTTCGCGGCGGCCTCGGCGACGGCCCCGGCGCTCGACCCGGCGACCAGGATATCGACGTCGCCGCCGATCTGCGCAGCGGCGGTTACGGTCTTGTGCGTCGTATCGCTCAGTTCGGCGTTGTTATGATCGGCGATGACAAGAACGGCCATTAGAGAACTCCCGCTTCGTTTTTCAGTTTGTCCACAAGTTCCGCGACGCTTTCGACCTTGACGCCGGCTTCGCGTTTCGGCGGCTCGCTCACCTTGAGCGTTTCAAGGCGCGGCGCGATGTCGGCGCCGTAATCGCCGACCTCCTTGACGTCGAGGGGCTTTTTCTTCGCTTTCATGATGTTCGGCAGGGAGGCGTAGCGCGGCTCGTTCAGGCGCAGATCGGTGGTGACGATCGCCGGCAGTTTCAGGGAAACCGTTTGCAGGCCGCCGTCGATCTCGCGGGTGACGTTCAGCGCCTCGCCGTCCTTTTCGACCTTCGACGCGAAGGTGCCCTGTCCCCAGCCGAGCAGCGCGGCGAGCATCTGGCCGGTCTGGTTGGAATCGTCGTCGATCGCCTGTTTGCCGAGGATGACGAGGTCCGGCTTTTCTTCCTCGACAACCGCTTTCAGGAGCTTGGCCACGCCGAGCGGCTCCACCGTTTCGTCGGTCTTGATCAGGATCGCGCGGTCCGCGCCCATGGCCAGCGCCTGGCGCAACTGGTCCTGCGCCTTTTCCGGCCCGATGGAGACGGCGACGATCTCGTTTGCGGTTCCCGCTTCCTTGAGACGAACCGCCTCCTCGACGGCGATCTCGTCAAAGGGGTTCATGGACATTTTCACATTGGCGAGGTCGACGCCGGATTCGTCGGACTTCACGCGAACTTTGACGTTGTAATCGATCACCCGTTTGACAGGCACGAGGATTTTCATGGGAACAGCTCCTTACCGGCCGTCAGGCCTGGCGGTTGTCGTCTTTCGGCGCGGCGGCGAAGGCCGTACCGGTGATAAATCGACGGGACCATAGCGGCGCGTCTTTCCGCTTTCAACGCATTATGGCGCCGGCGAAAACCGGGTCCCCCGGAAAACGGCCTGGAAGGCCAGCCCGGAAAACGAAGCGCCGCGCGGGGGCGCTTGACGGGTTTGGGCGCGAAGCCCGGCTTCCCGGATCAGAAGCGCGCTGATCGGGCCGCGCTGATCAGGACGCGGTTGGCGAGGGCGGGCCCCGCCGGCGCCCCGTCCCGGCGCATGCCTAGCCGCCATTGCTCCCCGCCAGCCACAGAAACAGCATCATCAGGGCGACGGCGATCGCCTGGGCCGCGACGCGAAGGCGCATCAGCTTGTTGGAGTGCTGCCTGGCGAACGCCCCGCCCCGGGCCAGGGAATAAATGCCGACCGCAAGGATGACGGCTGTCGCCGCCAGCGCGATCGGGATCAGAAAGTATATAAATCCGCTCATAAGTCTTCCTTGTCGATGCGGGATCATAGACCCGCCATTCTGTCATGGCTACGCATGGCCGCGCCGCGCGGCTTACGGGCAAATCGCCGCATTGGCGGCTGGAACGGCGGCGGGATCGGACGGGGGGAGGGGACTGGCGGGCCCGCCGCCTATGGCGCGCGCGCGTCCGCCGGGCTCTCGCCCCGCCCTCGCGGCCCGGCCTCCGCCATGGGCGGGCGCGCCAGCCTGACGAGGTAGCCGCGGATGTCCGCGTCCGCCGGCGCCTCGACGCCGAGGCCGCCTTCCGACGGGGGCGCGATCATCGGCGGCTTTAACTCGTTCAGCGTGAAGTCCATACGCACGTCATAGGTCCGCTCCGCCTGGTAGCGTAAAAAGCGCTGGGCGTTGTACCACTGCGCCTTGACGTCTCCATCCGTACAGGTATCAAGCTCGGCGCCGCGCGCGCCCCAGCGGCGCTCCGGGCAGTGATAGGGGTCGAAGGAAAGATCCCAGAGCCGGTCCATGACGTGACCGAGATTGAGGCGCACCCTTGTGTCGTCGGAGCGCCAGTAAGTGAAGGTGCAGGCGTTTTTCTCCTCCTCGAAGGCGCGCAGGAGATCCCCGGCGAGGTCGGCGCCGTCATAGCGCACCCCCGGCGCGCCGTCGCGCGCATCCTCCGCGAGCCGCTGGATATAGCGGCGCAACTCGATCAGGCTGACCTTTAGGCGCGCATCGCGCGAGGGCGTCGAATACGCCTCCCACTCGCCATAGGTCCCGTAGATATTCGGCGGCAGGCGGCCCGGATGGGTCTTCAGATGAATGCGCGAGGTTCTCGCCGCGTCCACGGCGGTCTTGCGCGCCTTGACGGCCCCGCACACGGCTTCCAGTCCGAATCGAAGCTCGTCGACCGGATCATACGCGAAATCAGGCGCGGCGAGGCGCCGGCGAACATAATCGTAATAGTTCAGCGTACGGCCGTTATGGCGAAACTCGCCATAATGCCATTCCCCCGACGGGTGCGGATGGGTGCCGAAGAACTGTTCCAGCGAAAAGTCCGCCAGCGTCTCGTTCGCCGCCGCAACGAGCCGCCCGCCGCGCAGCGCGCCGTCGGTCCCGCGCGTCGCCCCTTCCACGCGGATCGGCCGCCACGCCTTCAGCCCCGCCCCCAGGGACGGCTTTGAACGGATGAAATTCGGGCCGTAGGTCGTGCGCGTCACCGATTCGTCCGGGTGCGATGCGACCACCAGGACGCGGCCGTCCGCCAGCACGTCGTAGACGATGCCCACATGGCCGTAGATGTCGTAGGCGACGACGCCGGGCCTGACCGTCTCGCGCGAGATCTCGATGGGATAAAAATCGTCGTGCCGGCGCCCGCCGCCGGATTCGGGGTGGGTGCGGAACATGGCGGTGGAGACTTCCCGCCCGATGCGGCCGAGAAACCGGTGCGCGTTGGCGACGCGGTTGATGATCTTGCGGCGTCCGGCGACGACATTGCCGCCGCTGGAGTAACGGATGTCCTCCCCGGCGCCGTCCGCCAGCGCCATGGCGTTCTGATAGGAGAAGGGCAGGCCGTTTTTCCACGCGTAATAGCCGCGCAATACATAGACCATGTCCGCGCAGTCCCCCCGCAGGACAGGGTCGCCGTCGTCGCGGAACGGATTGGCCTCGCTCTTCAGGCAGTCTTCAAGGGAGGCGCAGCCCGAGCGGCCGATGGCCTGTACGAAGGCGGCGTAGCGCGCCTCGTCTGCGTCGGACCAGTGGGTCTTGTAGACTTTCCATCCTTTGCCGGAATTTATCGGGACCCTATCGGCCAGAGCCGTTTCGGGCTTTCCCGTTTCGGCCACTGCCATTTCGGAGGACCTTGCGTCGGTTCTCACAGGTTCGGCGGCGGCCGGGGCGGCAATCTGGGCGGCGAGGGAGACAATCGCGATGAGCGCGGTCGCCGCCGGCCTGGTTGAAGCCGGTTCGGCTGAAGCCGGCCTGGTTGAAACCGGATTGGCCGCCGCCGGGGCGCGGTGTGACTTCCATGCGAAAACCATGGAAGGAATATTAACGCCCCGTTAACGATCCCGGTAGGTCTTTTGCGCCGCCTTGGGCGGATTTTGCGCCGGTGCGGCCGGCCCCCGCTCAATACGCCCGCCGGCGAATGTCGCTGTGGACGATGGTGCGGCCGATCGGCCAGAGCGAAAAGCCCGCGAGCTTCAGATGCGCCCAGGCGAAGGGCAGGCCGATGATCGTGATCGCAAGGCCGATGGCGGCGAACAGGTGGCCGAGCGCCAGCCACCATCCGGCCAGCACGAACCAGATGATATTGCCGATGAAGCCGAGCGGCCCGGAGCCGATGTCCTCGCCATAGAGACGGTCGCGGGCGATGGGTTTCGCGCCGAACGGCCAGAGGGTGTAGACGCCGTTGTCGAAGGCCGCGCGCGCCCAGGGGATGCCGATGATGGTGATCGCCATCACCAGCGCGGCGACGAACCAGCCGAGCGCGGCCAGCGCCCCGCCCAGAACAAGCCATATAATGTTCAGGAAGAGCGCAATCGGCGTAATGCCGCGCTCGTCGTTTAACGGATGGTCCGGGTACATGGCTGCACTCTCCTCTTGCAGCGCCTTATATAAGAGCTCGCGGCCGCGATTTCACCGTCGGTTCGCCGCAGTCCGCGTCCGGTTTGTCACGAACGCCGCCCTTTTCGCCGGCGCCGCCGGTAGAATTGCGGGTCCGTTTACCGCCGCCACGCCTTGATCATGGTGGAAACGATCTGGTCGATAACGGCGTCGTCGTCGCCCAGGGGCTTGCCGCCGAACATGACCGGCCAGTACAGCGCCTCCTTGATGCCGCCGAGGAAGACCCCGGCGGCAAGCTTCGTATCCGGAATGTCGAAGTCGCCGTCCCGGGCCAGCGCGCCGATATAGCTTTCCGTGCGCGCATAAGCCGACGCCTTGCCCTTCTGGAAATAGATATCGGACAAGACCGGAAACCGCGCCTGCTCGCCCAGGATGAGGCGGATCAGGGCGGCGTGTTCCGGCGCGCGGATGTTTTTCACCATGGCGCGGGCGAAATCGGCGAGGGCGTCCGCCGGGTCCCGCGTCCCGTCATAGGCGGGCAGGGCCTCGGCGAAGGCCGCGTAGCGTTCCTCCACCATGGCGGCGAACAGCGTCTCCTTGTCGGCGAAATGGCTGTAGAGCGTCGCCTTGGACACTTTCGCGGCGTCCGCGACGGCGTTCATGGAGGCCCCGGCGTAGCCCTGCGCCAGGAAGGTCGCGCGGGCCGCCTCAAGGATCGCCTGGCGCTTGGCTTCCGAGCGCTTGCGCCCTGGTCCGGACGGCTCCGGACAGGTCGGCCCGGGGCGGGTCTGCCCGGGGCGGATCGGCGAGGAGCGGGCCGGCGCGTTCGGGGCGCGCGAATCGGAAACGGCGGCGTCGTCATTATCGTTGCTTGCTTTTTTGTCCGCCATAAACTAAACCAAACCGTACAGTTTGAAAATTGGAGAATCGAATGCTGAACGTACCTCTTGGCGGTTCCGGTCTCAACGTGTCGCGCATCGGTTTCGGCTGCATGGGCCTGGCGGAGTTCTATGGCGACGCCCTGTCCGACGCCGAGGCCGAGGCGATCCTCGACGCGGCGCTGGCGCGCGGCGTGAATTTTTTCGACACCGCGGACATGTATGGCAGCGGGCGGAACGAGGAACAACTCGCCGGCTTTCTGAAACGCAACCGCGACGACGTCGTCCTGGCGACCAAGTTCGCGCTGCAACGCACTGAAGACGGCGGCTTCGCCGGCGTCTCCAACGATCCCGCCTATATCCGAAAGGCGTGCGAGGCGTCGCTGAAACGCCTCGGCGTCGACGTCATCGACCTTTACTACATGCACCGGCGCGACAAGTCCGTCCCGGTGGAAGACTCCGTCGGCGCCATGGCCGACCTCGTGAAGGAGGGCAAGGTGCGCGCCCTCGGCCTGTCGGAAGTCAGCGTCGATACGCTGCGCAAGGCCGCGGCCGTCCATCCCATCGCTGCGGTGCAGTCGGAATACTCCATCGTGACGCGCGTCATGGAGGATGCGTTCATCCCGGCGTGCCGCGATCTGGGCGTTGCGTTCGTGGCCTATTCGCCGCTGGGCCGCGGGCTTCTCACCGGGGCTTACCGGTCGAAAGACGATTTTCAGGGTGATGATTACCGCATGACGGCGAATCCGCGTTTTGCGGACGGGGCGCTTGAGAAAAACCTCGCCCTGGTCGACCAACTGGCGGAGATCGCCAGGGCGAAAGATGCGAGTCTCGCCCAGATCGCGCTTGCCTGGGTGCTGGCCAAGGGCGAGGACATCATCCCGATCCCCGGCACCAAAAAGCTCGACCGCCTGGAGGACAATATCGGCGCCGTCGCCATCCGCCTCGGCCCCGACGACATCGCCGCCATCGAGCGCGCCGTTCCGCCCGAAGCGGTGGCCGGCGCGCGCTACCCTGAAGTCGCCGCATCGACGCTGGACGGCTAGGCGCTAAAGCGCGAGACGCGCGAGGATATCCTCGCGCGTCGCCCCGCCCTCGCGCAGGGCGCGCAGGCTGACGGCGCGGTCGCGTTTGGAAAGGCGCTCGCCGCGTTCATCCGTAATCAAACAATGGTGATGGTAAAGCGGCCGCGGCAGGTCCAGGACGGCCTGGAGCAGGACGTGCAGGTGCGCCGCGTGGTAAAGATCCTGTCCGCGGACGACATGGGTGACCCCCTGGAGTGCGTCGTCATGCACCGCGGACAGGTGATAGCTCGTCCCGAAATCCTTGCGGCCGACGACCACGTCGCCGAACAGGCCCGGCTCGGCCCTGATCGTCCCGGTCTCGCCGTTCGGCCCGGCGCCGGTCTCGGCGAAGGAAAGACGGTCGAACGCCGCGCCAAGATAGTCTTTGCACGCCTCAATCGACAGCCGCCAGGCGAACGGCGCGCCCTCGGCCATGAGGCTGCGTTCTTCCAGCGCGGCCAGCGGCGCGCCGATATAGGCCGGGCCTTCCGGACCCTGCGGCGTCAGGTGGGGCGCGCTGGCGATCTCGGCGGCGATGTCCTTGCGCGTCTTGAAACAGCGATAGACCAGCCCCGCCTCGCGCAGGCGCGCCAGCGCCGCGTCGTAATCGCCGAAATGGTCCGACTGGCGACGAACCGGCTCTTCCCATTCGATGCCGAGCCAGGCGAGGTCTTCGTAAATCGCCTTTTCATATTCGGGCCTGCATCGTCCCCGGTCGATATCCTCAATGCGCAGCAGGAAGCGCCCGCCCGCGTCTTTCGCCATGCGATACGCGGTCAGCGCCGAATAGGCGTGCCCGAGATGCAAAAGCCCGGTGGGCGAGGGGGCGAAACGGGTGATCATGGGGGGTTAGGCAGGATTGGGGAAGATTCGCGGCGGGAAGGCGGGGATCGGCGAGCGGGAGGCGGTAACCACCTGTCTTCAGTCATCGCCGGTCTTTGTCATCTCCGGTTCCGCCATCTCCAGTCCCTGTTCTAAGCCCCCGCGCCGCCGACGGTAAGCCGGTCGATCTTGATCGTCGGCTGGCCGACGCCGACGGGCACGCCCTGTCCGGCCTTGCCGCACACGCCGATCCCCGGATCGAGGGCGAAATCGTTTCCGACCATCGAGACGCGGGTGAGCACGGTCGGCCCGTCGCCGATCAGGGCGACGTTTTTCAGGGGCGCGCCCAGCTTGCCGTTGCGGACCCTGTAGGCTTCGGTGCAGTTGAAGACGAACTTGCCCGAGGTGATGTCGACCTGACCGCCGGAGAAATTTACCGCATAGATCCCGTCCTTGACCGAGGCGATAATCTCCTCCGGGTCGCGGTCGCCGCCCAGCATGAAGGTGTTGGTCATCCGCGGCATCGGCTGGTGCGCGAAGCTCTCGCGGCGCCCGTTGCCGGTCGGCGCCATGCCCATCAGCCGCGCGTTCAGGCGGTCCTGGAGGTATCCCTTGAGCACCCCGTCCTCGATCAGCACGGTGCGCGATGTCGGCGTGCCTTCGTCGTCCACGGTGAGCGAGCCGCGCCGTCCCTCGATCGCGCCGTCGTCGACGACGGTAACGCCCGGCGCCGCCACGCGCTCGCCGATCCGTCCGGCGAACGCTGAGGTCTGCTTGCGGTTGAAGTCGCCTTCGAGACCGTGGCCGACCGCCTCGTGCAGCAGGACGCCGGTCCAGCCGGCGCCGAGCACCACTTCCATTTCCCCCGCGGGCGCCGCTTCGGCCTCAAGATTGACGAGCGCCTGGCGCAGCGCCTCGTCGACCTGGCCGCGCCAGGCGTCCGGGGTTACATAGGCGGCGTATGCGCCGCGCCCGCCCGCGCCGCTGGAGCCGCTTTCCTGGCGATCGCCCTCGCCGGCGGTCACCGTGACGTTGAGGCGCACCAGGGGCCGGAAATCGCGCACGGTCTCCCCGTCCGCGCGCATGATTTCGACGGCGGACCATTCCCCGCTCAGGGAGCAGGCGACCTGCCGGACGCGCGGGTCCTTGGCGCGGGCGTATTCGTTGATGTCGGCGAGGAGTTTTGTCTTCGCCTCGAACGCCATGGCGCCGAGCGGGTTTTCGTCCGGATAGAGCCGCGTATTGGTGCGCGCCGGACCGTCGGCGACGACCCCGCCGGCGCCGGATTTCACCGCCTGCACCGCGGCGGCGGCGCGCTTCAGGGCGTCCGGGGACAGCTCCGAGGCATGGGCGTAGCCGGTCGCCTCGCCGACCACCGCGCGCAGGCCGAAGCCCTGGTCGACGTTGAAGCTCGCCGTTTTCAGGCGGTTGTCGTCGAAGACGAAGGCTTCCGACTGGGCGTATTCGAAATAGAGTTCGCCGTCGTCGGCGCCGGCGAGCGCATCGCCGAGGATTTTTTCCGACTGGCTGCGGTCGAGATCGGTGCGGGAGAAAAACAATGAATCTGTCATGGAGGGAACTTATGGGTTTCGGGGCGCGGGAACAATACGGGCGCGGCGGGTTCGCGCTGTGTCCGGCGCGGGCGCGGCGAGGCGCCGCAAAGCCGGTTAACCCCTGGCGCTGCGACTATTTATCCTTGCAAGACGGCGTAGCGGCGGGCATAGCCTCGCCCTATAAAAATTCTGTCGATGGCGGGCGATCGGCGGCGGCGCGAGAGAAACGCAAAGCCTTCGCAACCCCCTCATCGGATCGGCAAAAGGCGCGTAATCGGGCGCGCCCTGAACGAGAGCGAATGATGAAGAAACTGATCGCGGCCGCGTCCGCCTTTTTGTGTCTCACCGCCGCAAGCGCGCAGGCAGGACTGACGCCCGGAGGCGTCAGCCTTCAGGAGGCGAATTCCGCCGTCGCTGAGGACGTGCACTTTTTCCATAACGCCGTCCTGATGCCGATCATCACCTTCATATGCGTTTTCGTGCTGGCGTTGTTGATCTGGGTCATGGTGCGCTACAATCGCGGCGCCAACGCGACGCCGAAGAAATTCAGCCACAACACCCTCGTCGAAATCGTCTGGACGGGCGTGCCGATCCTGATCCTTCTGGTGATCGCCTTGCCGTCCTTCGAACTGCTCTTCAAGCAGGACATCACCCCCGACGGCAAGCAGACGGTTATCGCCGCCGACGGCTCGGCGCGCGAGTTCGCCTTCGCCAACGATTTCCCGGAGCGCCGCATGGTCGAGAACCGGCGCCATCTTGAGGTCCTGGTGGCGAGCGAGGCGGAGACCCGCCGCCTGCGCTATAACGCCGACTACACGGTCGAAGGCTTCGGCGAGCCTGAAATCCGCGTCGCGCTGAACGAGGCGCCGGACGCCGGCGCGCGCGTGATCATTCGCGGCGGTCAGTCGTCCCAGAACGCATCCGGGTGCGGTTTCTTCGGCCGGTATTTCGATCTTTGCGAAAAAGAGATTGTCATGGCGCCGACGATGACTCTCAAGGTCAACGGCTATCAGTGGAACTGGCAGTACTATTATCCGGACTTTGGCAATTTCGATTTCTTCTCCAACATGCTGGCGGAAGACGCGGCCAGCGAGGAGCTTTACCGTCTCGAAGTGGACAACCGCGTCGTGGTGCCGGTGGGCGAGACCATCCGCGTGATCACCACGGCGAACGACGTGATCCACGCCTGGGCCATGCCGGCTTTCGCGCTGAAGATCGACGCCGTGCCGGGACGCATTAACGAGACCTGGTTCAAGGCTGAGCGCGAGGGCGTCTTTTACGGTCAGTGTTCCGAGATTTGCGGCGTGAAGCACGCCTTCATGCCGATCGCCGTGGAGGTCGTCTCGCGGCCCGAGTTCGAAGCCTGGGTCGACGAACAGCGCGCTTTCGCCGGGATGGACCCGATGTTTACGAATAACGACGTCAAGCTGGCGCAGGGCGACCGCGCCGAGACGGTCGTGCTGGATTAAGAGGGAAAGGCTACATACTCATGTCAGACGCGCACGCATCGCATCGCGCCGGTCTTCAGGAAGATCACGCAGCGGATCACGCCGACCACAAACCGCCCTTCCTGGTGCGGTGGCTTTTCTCCACCAACCACAAGGACATCGGCACGCTCTATCTTCTGTTCGCGATCGCCGCGGGCGTTGTCGGCGGCGCCATGTCGGGGCTCATCCGGATGGAGCTCGCCGATCCCGGCGTCACCTTCCTGACCGCGTTCACCGGCGGCAATCTCGACGCCGCCTACAACTTCTATAACGTCCTGATCACTTATCACGGCCTGATCATGATTTTCTTCATGGTGATGCCGGCGATGATCGGCGGTTTCGGCAACTGGTTCGTACCCATCATGATCGGCGCGCCGGACATGGCGTTTCCGCGTCTCAACAACATTTCCTTCTGGCTTTACGTGGCGTCGGGCACGCTGCTGATGCTGTCGCTGTTCGCGGCGGGCTCCACCGGCCAGATCGGTTTCGCCGGCGGCTGGGTCATGTATCCGCCGCTGTCGTCCAACACCGGCAGTCCGGGGCCGGCGATGGATCTCGTCATCCTGTCGCTGCACCTTGCTGGCGCGTCGTCGATCCTCGGCGCGATCAACTTCATCACCACCATCTTCAACATGCGCGCGCCGGGCATGACCCTGCACAAGATGCCGCTTTTCGCCTGGTCGGTGCTGGTGACCGCGTTCCTCTTGGTCCTGTCCCTGCCGGTGCTCGCAGGCGCGATCACCATGCTGCTGACCGACCGCAATTTCGGAACCGCGTTCTTCGACGCGGCCGGCGGCGGGGATCCGATCCTTTACCAGCACCTGTTCTGGTTCTTCGGCCACCCGGAAGTGTACATTCTCATCCTGCCGGGTTTCGGAATCATCTCGCACATCGTTTCGACCTTCTCGAAGAAACCGGTCTTCGGTTATCTCGGCATGGCCTATGCGATGGTGGCGATCGGCTTTGTCGGCTTCATCGTCTGGGCTCACCACATGTACACGGTCGGCCTGTCGGTGAACATGAAAGCCTACTTCGTGGCGGCGACCATGGTGATCGCGGTGCCCACGGGCATCAAGATCTTCTCTTGGATCGCGACCATGTGGGGCGGCTCGATCGAGTTCAGGACGCCGATGATGTGGGCGATCGGCTTCATCTTCCTGTTCACCGTCGGCGGCGTCACCGGCGTCGTTCTCGCCAACGCCGGCATCGACCATTACCTGCACGACACCTATTACGTGGTGGCGCACTTCCACTACGTTCTGTCCCTCGGCGCGGTCTTCACCATCTTCGCCGGCTGGTATTACTGGTTCGGCAAGATGTTCGGCTGGGAGTACCGCGAATGGCTCGGCAAGCTGCATTTCTGGGTGATGTTCGTGGGCGTGAACATGATCTTCTTCCCGCAGCACTTCCTCGGCCTGCAGGGCATGCCGCGCCGTTATGTGGATTACCCCGAGGCGTTCTCGCTCTGGAACGCGATCTCCACCTACGGTTACTACATCACCATCCTCGGCATCGTGGTGTTCGCCGTGGCGATGTTCGATGCGTTCTTCATCTACCGGAAAAAAGCAGCGTCGAACCCCTGGGGCGAGGGCGCGACGACGCTGGAATGGACCTTGTCCTCCCCGCCGCCTTTCCACCAGTTCAACGAACTGCCGCGCTTCGACCGGGGCGACGCCAAGGCGTTTTAGGCGCTGCACCGATCGCAGGACAAAAAACCGCCGCTGGCCAGCGGCGGTTTTTTTATGCGCGGGGTTTTGGCCGGGGTTGCTGGGGCGGGATGTTCTGGCGGGTCTGGCCGCGTCCCCGGCAAATGGTTAACAAGGCGTTAATTTTGGTTAAGATGTCGTTAAGCTGTTAAATCGAGAGGCTAAACGGCGCTGTCCGCCGCCATGGCGGCGACGCGGACATCACCAGGGGATTTTTCGGAGCATCTTTCGGAACAGGGGAATTGTTGAACCATGCTGCAATCGATCTTGAATGACGTAACCGGCGTCCTTAGCGCGACGTTTCTGACCGGCGACTGGATCGCCCTGGCGATCGCATCGGTGTCCGTGCTGGCCGCGGCGCTGCTGATGCAGCGGGGCGGACAGATCGCCTCCATGACGCTGCTGGCGCTGTTTCTTTTCGCCCTCGGCGGCTATGTGCGCGGGTTCCTGCGCGGCCCGGCGCCGGCTGAGCCGAGCGGCGCGGCTTCGCGCCTGTCCAGCCAGTTCGAATCCAGCCTGTCCCAGTTCATGAACATGCAGACGGGCGTCCTGCTCGCCTATTTCCTTGCGTTCATGGTGCTGATCCTGGTCCTTTTCGGCCTCAAGTCGCTGCTCTCGCGGGGCTGAACCACGCCTCGCCGGATGCGCGCGGCGCCGCCGCAGCGGCGCCGTGACGCTCGCGCTTTTGCATCCGGACGCTTTTCCTCGCGGCGTTTATCGGGCATAAGCCGGCGCATGTCCGAGATCGCATCACCGCCCGCAACAGGCCTCGCCGGCCCGCGCGACTATTACGACCTGTTGAAGCCGCGGGTCATGTCGCTGGTCATCTTCACCGCCCTTGTCGGCATGGCCGCCGCGCCGGGCGCGCTCCATCCGGCCCTCGCCGCGATTGCGCTCCTGTCGATCGCCGTCGGCGCGGGCGCTTCCGGGGCGCTCAACATGTGGTGGGACGCCGATATCGACGCCGTCATGGCGCGCACGGCGGGCCGGCCGATCCCCGCGGGCCGCGTGCCCCGCGCCGAAGCCGCGGCGTTCGGCGGGTTTCTGTCCGCCCTCTCGGTGGCGCTCCTGTTCCTGGCGTCCAACCCGTTCGCGGCGGGCCTGCTCGCCTTTACCATCTTTTTCTACGTCGTCATCTATTCCATGTGGCTGAAGCGGGCGACGCCCCAGAACATCGTCATCGGCGGCGCCGCGGGGGCCTTGCCGCCGGTGGTCGGCTGGGCCGCGGTGACGGGAACGGCCCCGCTGGAAGCCTGGGTCCTGTTCACGATCATTTTCCTCTGGACGCCGCCGCATTTCTGGGCCCTGTCGCTGTTTCGGCGGAGCGATTATGAACGCGCGGCGGTGCCGATGATGCCGGTGGCGCGGGGCGAGGCGGAAACCCGCCGCCAGATCTTCGGTTATTCCATCGTGCTGGCGCTGTCCGGGCTCGCGCCGTTCGCGATCGGCATGGCGGGCTATCTTTATCTCGCGGCGGCGGCGGTGCTGGGCGCGATTTTCGTGCGCCGCGCGTTCAGCGTTCTGCGCGCGGGGGAAGGCGACTATCGCGCCGCCAAGGGACTGTTCGGGTTTTCCATCCTTTATCTGTTCGCCCTGTTCGCGGCGATCCTGATCGAAAGCCTGGCGGGCCGTTATGTCTGATGCGGGGGACGACCGACAGAGCGCCGCGCCGGACGCCGCAGGGCAGGGCTATCGCCTGTCGCCGGAAGAAGAGAGAAAGCGCAAGCAGAGAAACGCGGCGATAGCGCTCGGTCTTGTCGCATTTATCGTCCTGGTCTTTCTGGTTACGATTTTCCGCATTGGCGGCGACATCGCGGCGCGCCCGCTATAACACCCGCGACGCATTCCGCCGCCGGGCAAGCCGCCGGGGCGAGCGTCGCCATAAGGACGTTGAAGACAGGACACTGATGACCGACACCCCCGATACGAAGCGAGGCGAAACGGTCCGGACGGCGCCTGAGGGCGATCGACAGAGCCGGTCCCGCACTGGTTCCAAGACCGCCCCGGCGTCGCGGAACGCCCGCACCGCCATGGTGGTGAGCGCTGTCGCGGCGCTGATGGTCGGGGCGTCCTTCGCCGCCGTGCCGCTTTACGACGCCTTCTGCCGCGTCACCGGCTGGGGCGGGACGACCCAGCGCGCCGCCGCCGCGCCGGCGCAGAGCCTGTCGCGGAAAATCACGGTGCAGTTCGACGCCACGGTCGGGCGCGGTCTTGGCTGGCGGTTCACCCCGCTTGAGCCGTCGCAGACCCTGCGCGTGGGCGAGACGGGTCTTGTTTACTATGAAGCGGAAAACATCACCGACGCGCCGCTGGTCGGACGGGCGACGTTCAACGTATCCCCGGCCAAGGCGGGGCTCTATTTCAGCAAGATCGAGTGTTTCTGCTTCACCGAGCAATTGCTCCAGCCCGGCGAGAGCATGGAAATGCCGGTGACGTATTTCGTCGATCCGATGTTGGCGGATGACGTCAACATGGACGACGTGCACACCATCACCCTGTCCTACACATTCTTCCCCTGGAACGACGCGCCCGTGAAAACCGCCTCCTCCTCGAAGGGTTCCGCTGCTGCGCCGGGCGAGGACGGCTGAGGGCTCCTGCGGCTCTTTGGCGCGGCGAGCCGGCGGCGCGGCCGCGAGCGCTGGACCGAGGGGCCGCGCCCCAGTAAAAGCATCGCGAAACCTCGACCTTGAAAAAACGCAATACTCCGAAGATGGGGACCGACCATGGCAGGCGCTGAAGTCAAACACGATTACCACCTCGTCAACCCGAGCCCGTGGCCGCTCGCCGGGTCGGCGACGGCGGCGGTGATGATGATCGGCGCGGTCGCCTGGATGAAATCCGGCGCGGGCGAGGCGGGCCTTTTCGGCGTCAAGGGGCCGTGGCTCTTCCTCATCGGTCTGAGCGGCGTTCTCATTACCATGATCGGCTGGTGGCGCGACGTCATCAAGGAAAGCCTGAGCGGCGAAAACACCTCCCTCGTGGTGCGCCTCGGCCTGCGCTACGGCATGGTCCTCTTCATCGCTTCGGAGGTGATGTTCTTCGCCGCCTGGTTCTGGGCGTTCTTCGGCGCCGCGCTGTTTCCCGGCGCGGGCGATCCGGTGATCCTCACCGACGGCTCGCAGATGCTGAACGTCAATGGCGAGCCCGCTTTCGGCGGCAATGACGGGCGCATCCACGCGACGGGCGGCGTCTGGCCGCCGGTCGGCGTTGAGCCCTTCGACCCCTGGGGCCTGCCGCTGATCAACACGCTGATCCTGCTCCTGTCGGGCACGACCGTCACCTGGGCGCACCACGCTGTTCAGCACGGGGATCAAAAGGGACTGGTGCAGGGGCTGGTGCTGACGATCGTGCTTGGTGCGCTCTTTAGCTGCCTTCAGGCGTTCGAGTATTACGAAGCGCTCCATTACGACATGTTCTCGTTTTCCGGCGGCGGCATCTACGGCGCGTCGTTCTTCATGGCGACCGGTTTCCACGGCCTGCATGTGATCATCGGCACGCTGTTCCTGACCGTGTGCCTGTTCCGCGCCCTCGCCGGACATTTCACGGCGGAACGCCATTTCGGTTTCGAGGCCGCCGCCTGGTACTGGCACTTCGTCGACGTCGTCTGGCTGTTCCTGTTCGCCTTTGTCTACGTTCTCGGCAATCAGGGCCTGTTGTAGCCGGGGCCGTCGTTTCGACCGTCAGTCATGGAGCGGTTTGCGGGCTCGCCCGGTTCGCTTAGAACCGCTCGCCCTTGTCGCCCGAGCGCGTTGCGGGCGCGATTGACGGGCGGAAGCACCAACCGCGAACCGCCCTCGCGGCGCCCGATTTAGCCAGTGGACTGTCCGGACGATGACGTATTACCCGCCTGTTTCTCCCTATGCGGCCGGTTTCGGCGGCAAATGTCCCCGTTGCGGCCAGGGGGCGCTGTTCAAGGGATTTCTCGCGCTTCGCGAGCGGTGCGCCGTGTGCGAGCTTGATTATGCAAAGGCCGATTCCGGCGACGGCCCGGCGTTCTTCGTCATGTCGCTTGTCAGTTTTTTCGCGGTCGCGCTGGCTTTCGTGGCCCGGTTCGTATGGGATGCGCCCATGGGCGTGGCGCTGTTCGCGAGCATCGGCTTCACCGTGGTCTCGACGCTCCTGCTGCTGCGTCCGATCAAGGCGACCCTGATCGCCCTGCAATACGCCAATAACGCCGCCGAAGGGCGGCTCCAGGATTAGGGCCCGCCCGTGACCGGCGGCGCGGCCATCCTCTCCGGGCGGCGGTTTCGTTTTCGCCCCGTACTGACGGTGTTCGCCGCGCTCGGCCTGCTGGCGACCGTCTCCCTTGGCGCCTGGCAGCTTGCCCGCCTCGACTGGAAGCTGGACCTGATCGGCAAAGTGGAGGCGCGCGTCGGCGCGCCCCCGGCGCCCTTCGCCGACGTGATGGCCCGCGCCCGCAAAGGCGAGGACATGGAGTACGCGCCCGTGCGCCTGCGGGGGGCGTTCGCGCAAGCGCCGGCCGCGCGTCTGTTCGGCGCCTATGAGGGCGCGCCCGGCCATTATCTCTTTATGCCGTTCAAGACCGATGAGGGCGCGGCGGTCTACGTCAATATGGGGTTCACGCCGCAATTCGCCGACCCGGACGACGTGGCGGTTCCGCCCGCCGGGTCGCCCGCGACGGTCGAGGGGCTGTTCCGCGCGGCTGAAACGCCGCGCCCGCCCGCCGCCTGGTTCGTATCGAGACAACAGTCCGCTGACGGACTATGGTTTATTCGCGATCCGCGGATTTTCGCCGCCCCGTCGCAGCGGCCGGCGTCGCCATATTACGTCGACCGCTTCGCCGTCGACGGCGCTCCCTGGCCCCGGGGCGGGACGACGCGGCTTTCCTTCAGCAATCGACACCTTGAATACGCCCTGACCTGGTTCGGCCTCGCGGCGACGCTGTTCGGCGTATGGCTTGCGTTTTCCCTAGAGCCCGCCGCTCGCCCGGCGCGCTCTAGCGCTCCGTCAGCTTGAATTCGATGCGCCGGTTCTGGGCAAGCGTCGCGGCGGAATAGCCCGAGACCAGCGGCGTCGTCGATCCTGACCCGGTGGCGAGCAGGCGCCGTCCCGGGACGCCGCGTTCTTCAAGGTACTGAACGACAGAGATCGCGCGCTGCGCGGACAAATCAAGATTGGAGTCGAAGATCGCGCGGCAGGACGGCCCCAACGGCGCCGCGTCCGCATGGCCGTCGACCCGCAGGACCCAGTTCACCTCGCCGGGAATGTCTCCCTGGATGTCGATCAGCGCCGCGGCGAGCTTGTTCAGCTCCAGCTTGCCCGCTTCGCCCAGCGTCGCCGAACAGGACCCGAACAGAATGTCGCTTTCGAAAATGAACCGGTCGCCGACCACTTTGATGTCCGTGCGGTCGCCGAGGGCCTCGCGCAGGGCTTCGAAGAACCGCGAGCGCACCTCTTGCAGTTCCTGCACCTTGCGCGCGAGCGCCGCGTTGAGCCGCTGGGACAGGTTTTCGATCTGCGCCTGCTGCTCGCGGTCCTTCGCCTCGGCTGCTTCCAGCGCTTCCTGGAGGCTGGCGAGCTGGCGGCGCAGGGCGGCGATCTGGGCGTTGAGGGTCGCGATCTCGCTGCGCTGCTCCTCGCTCAGGGCTTTTTCCGCTTCCAGTTCCTCCGCGGACGCCGCGACCGCCGACTGGCTGGCGGCCAGCGCCGCGGCGAGCCCGGTCAGTTCCTCGTCCTTTTCCTCGATGGTCGCTTCGAGGGAGAGCACTTGCGCCTGAAGTCGGGCGCGCTCGCGCTCGGCAAGACCAAGCTGGTCGTTGAGCGTGTTGATCTGCGCGATCAGCCGCGCCAGTTCGCTGTCCTTCGAGGCCAGCTCGTCCTTGACCGTTTGCAACCGGTCGCCGAGATAGAACTGAGCCACGACAAAGATCGACAGAACGAACATCAGCACCAGGAGCAGCGTTGACAGCCCGTCAACGAAGCCTGGCCAGATATTGGCCTCGCTTCTGGTCCGCCGACGCGCCATCGGGCCTAGTCTCCGTCGCCGATGCGCACCAGGGTGCGGTTGAGCGCGCGGATCTCGTCCTTCAGTTCGGCCGCCTGTCCGGCCTGCGCCTTGATCTGGGTTTCGGTGTTGGCGGCGAGCGCCGCCTCCAGCGCCTGCACCGCGGCGGCGAGGTCGGTTTCGTCCGCCGCGTAGCGGGCTTTCTCCTTGTCGCCGCCCCCGGCGCGGATGGTTTCGGTCATGCCGGCGAGCCAGTCTTCGAGATCCGTATAGAAACGGTTTTGCGCCTGGCCGGCCTGCAGGTCGAGAAAGCCGACGACCAGGCTGCCGCCGAGGCCGAAGAGCGAGGATGAAAAGGCCGTGCCCATGCCCGAAAGCGGTTCGCGCAGATTGGCGATCAGCTGGGAGACCGCGTCTTCCGCCGCGCCGCCGGCGCCGGCAAGGCCGTTTATGGTCTCGGCGACTGCGTTCACCGTTTCCAGCAGGCCCCAGAAGGTGCCGAGCAGGCCGAGAAAGACAAGAAGATTCATAAGGTAGCGGCCCATCTCCCGCCCCTCATCCATCCGCGTGCCGATGGAGTCGAGAATGGCCCGCGTCGATTCCGGCGACAGGCGCCCGCCGCGCGCATCCGCATCGAGAAGCAGCTTGGCCATGGCGTTGATCATGCCCGGCGCGCGGGGCAGGCGCGAGCGCCCCGGGTCGACGGTTTCGCGAAACGCTTCGACCCAGCGCACCGACGGCGAGATCACCCCCGCCTGGCGCAGATTGTAGATAACGCCGATGGCGAGCACGCCGAGGATGAGCCCGTTCAGCGCGGGGTTGGCGTTGAAGGCGTCGATCAGCAGCGTCGTCGGCTGCGGGCTCAGCGGCGACAGGTAATAGACGACCGCGCCGACGGCCAGCAGAAACAGGAGCATGTTCAGGATATAGCGACCGGGCCGGGTGAATTTCACCGACCGTTCCAGTGAGCGCGCCATGGGTTCCCCTTGACCAGACCAATCCCCGAGATTTTCACCATACTTCAAAATTCTGACCGGGTGAACGCACCGCAGCGTAAATCCCCGCGTCGCGATTCATCCTTTGACTACAGCAAGATAGCGTACTTTGTGCGCCTTTTGGTCATGTTTTGCGCACTTGTTGCGCCTTTTTCTTGACCTGAGAGTTTTATGAAGTTAATGTGACATTTGGATGAAAGATCCATGACAGATAACAAGGAGAAAAATATGTCCTGGAAAACCATGATGACCGGCGTCGCGGCGGCGGCGGGTCTCAGCATCGCCATTGTCGGCGCCGCCCTATCGCAAGACTTTGGACCGGCGCCCGCCGATTACCGGTCTTCCGCGGAGATCTATGTCACCGAGCGCCTGACGCATCCGCGCACGCCCCGGTTCAAGTTCATCGGCGAGCCCTATCAGGTCGTCGCCGACATTGACGGTCATGAGGAACTGCCCTGCTGGGCGGTGGACGTGCGCGTCAAGGCGCGGATGCCCGGCGGCGGCTATGGCGGATACGTGCCCTATACCGTTCTGTTCCTGAACGGCGAGGCGGTGGCCCTTGAAGGCGACGTCCGCCACGTGGCGCGCATCTAGGCGCGTCCGAAACGCGCTAGACGGAAAGTCAAGGGCGCGCCCGGGCATGGTCCGGGCGCGCCTTTTTCGTCGCGCTGGCCGATGTAACAGTCAGGCCATTACAGCGCGCCGCAGCAACAGCGGATTGCCGGTCTTGCGGTTCGCGGTCAGGCGCCGCGTAAGAAATCAGAGCCGATCGTAACCAGCGGCGATTGCGAATCGCGTCGACCGCAATCGGCTCTAAAGATCGGCGATCGTCTTGACCTCGATCGGGCCGATATCGAGGGCGCGGATGTCCGCCTCGATCTTTTCCCGGTCGCCGACAACGACCCAGGTCAGGCTTTCGGTGTGGATCACCTGCTGCGCGGCGCGCTGGATGTCGGCGACGCCGAGGCTGTTGAACCGCTCGGTCAGCGTCGAGGGATAATCCCAGGAACGCTCATACCGCGCGCTGGAGACGAGGCTGGCCAGAACGTCGCCCGCCGTCTCGAAGGACCCGGGCAGGGACCGCGTATTGCCGAGAATGGAACGCTCGATCTCCCGTTCGGTGGCCGGCGCGCCGGACCTGAAGTCGTTCAGCTCACGAATGATTTCCGCGAGAGATTCCGCGGTCTTGTCGGTCTGCACCGGCGCGTAGACCATGAACGGGCGCTGCCCCCTGGCGCCGGACAGGAAGGTGTAGGCGCCATAGGCCCAGCCCTTGTCCTCGCGCAGGTTCATGTTCACCCGGGAGGTGAACTCCCCGCCGATAATGTCGTTCATCGCGATAATCGCCACATTGTTGTCGACCGTCGACGGCGGGGCCACATGCGCGGCGAGAATCAGCGATTGCGGCGCGTCCGGCTTGTCGATGATGATGACCTTGCCCCGGTCGGGTCGCGCGACGGGAGCGATGTTCTTGGCCGGGATCGGCGCCGCCGGGGCGCGCCACGATCCGAAAGCGCGCTCCAGCTCCGGTTTGATCTCGTCGATCGAGGCGTCGCCGACGACGAAAATCGTTGCGTTGTCCGGGCGCAGGAACGCCTCGTGGAAGGCCGCGAGATCGTCTCTCGTCAGGGCGCCGATCGATTGCGCCGTGCCCGACCCGGTCAGCGGCGCGCCATAGGCGTGGCCGTCGCCGTAGATTTCCGGCGGCAGCACCCGCATGGCGAGGTCCGCGGGATTGGCCTTCTCCCGCTCGATGCCGGCGAGCCAGCGTCCGCGCAGCTTGTCGATTTCCGCTTCGTCGAATGTCGGATTGCGCACGACGTCAGCGAGAATGGCGAGGGACGGGCGCAGGTTTTCCGTCAGCGCCGAGAGCGAGACGGTGGTGGTGTCGAGGGTCGAGCCCGCGCCGAGCTGGGCGCCCAGCGCGTCCAGGTCTTCGGCGATCTCCACGGCGCTGCGCCGGCCGGCGCCTTCGTCAAGCATGGCGCCGGTGAAGGAAGCCGCGCCGAGCTTGCCGCCGGGCCGGCCCGCCAGCGCGGCGTCCGCGGCGTAGCCGGCGTCGAACTGGACGGCGATTTCCACCACCGGCACGGCGCGCCGCTCCGCCAGCACGACCTTTACGCCGTTCGACAGCGTAGTTTCCTCAACCGCCGGGAAGACGAGATCCGGCGTTTGCGTCACCGCGGGCAGGCCCGCCGTCCGGTCCACCGCGGGGGGCGTCGTGGAATAGTCCTTGAAGGGAAGAACCGTAAGCTGATAGGCGCCGGCGGTCATGACGTCGCGCGCCGCGCGCAGCACGTCCTGGGGCGTCGCGGCCTCCAGCCAGTCGAGCTGTTTCAGGATAAAGCCCGGATCGTCCGCATACAGCGCGCCGCGCGCCAGGATCGAGGCTTTTCCGCCCACCTGTTCAAGGCCGCGGATGACGCCGGCCTTGATGCCGGTCTTGGCGCGGTCAAGCTCGGCACGCGTCGGCCCGCGCTCCAGGAAAGCCTCGAGAACGGCGTCGATCTCGCTTTCGATACGGTCGAGGTCGGCGTCTTTTTTGGCGTCGGCGGTCACGGAATAAAAGCTCAGCACTTCCTGCGGCTGGATCGCGGCGGTCGCCGACGTCGCCAGTTGCAATTCGTCCACCAGCCGCCTGTAGAGCCGCGACGTCTTGCCGCCGCCGAGCGTCTGGGCGGCAAGCTGAAGCAGCACCGCGTCGCGGCTGGTCCGGCCCGGCGCGACCCAGTTCCGGCTCAGGCGCGGCTGCGGCGCGCTGCGGTCGTACATCACTTCCTTTTTGTCGGCGGCGAGCCGCGGCGCGTTCGCGCTCGTTCGCGTCAGCGGCGGGCCGGCCTCGATATGGCCGAAATACTTCTCCGCCAGCGGGCGCGCCGTCTCCGCGTCGATGTCGCCCGCCAGCACCAGGACCGTGTTGGCCGCGCCGTAATACTGCCGGAACCATTCCTTTACGTCTTCCAGGGACGCCGCGTTCAGGTCCTCGATCGAGCCGATGGTGGAATGGCTGTAGGGGTGTCCCTCCGGCAACAGACCGTCAAGAATGGCGTATCCGGAACGTCCGTAGGGGCGGTTGTCGCCCTGGCGCTTTTCGTTCTGCACCACGCCGCGCTGGTTATCGAGCTTTTCCTGGGTCAGCGCGCCGAGCAGGTGGCCCATGCGGTCCGATTCCATCCACAGGACGCGCTCCAGCGCCGGCGTCGGCACGGTCTGGAAATAGTTGGTGCGGTCGAACCAGGTGGTGCCGTTCAGCCCCGTCGCCCCGACTTCCTCAAGCGGCTCGAACCACTCGCCGTCATAATGCTCCGATCCGTTGAACATGATGTGTTCGAACAGGTGGGCGAAGCCGGTCTTGCCTTCCGGTTCGTCCTTGGAGCCCACATGGTACCAGACGGAAACGGCCACCAGCGGCGCCTTGCGGTCCTCGTGCACGACGACGCGAAGACCGTTGTCCAGTTCGAAACGCTCATAGGGCAGGGCGAGCCCGCCCGCGTCGTCATTCGCACGGGCCGGCGCAAATGCGGCGGCCAGGACGATCGACGCCATCATGGCGACGGACAGAATGATGGAAGGGGACGCCGCGATGGGGGTCGCGGCGGGCGAAGGCTTCGAAGGCAGGCGGATCATAAAGGCTCCCGTCAGGCGCGCCATGGAAAAACGCAAAGCTGTTCTTTCGCACGACTTGGCGCATCAAATAAAGTCAAACCGCCGCGCGGCCTTTCATTAGACGGCTGACGATCTGAAAGATGCGAGCTTTGAGATCCGGACGCGTCCTGTCAAGGCGGTCTTGCTCGCTTCGTCCCGGCAACGCGGCGTTCCGTCGCGCGCGCCGGGGCGAGCCGCAGGACGTGACGGCGCGGTCTCTAGCGCGGGGCGCGCTTGGCGAGGATGCGTTGCAGGGTGCGGCGGTGCATGCCGAGGCGGCGGGCCGTTTCCGATACGTTGTGGTCGCATAATTCGTAGACCCGCTGGATATGCTCCCAGCGCACGCGGTCGGCGGACATGGGATTTTCCGGCGGCGCCGGCCGTTCGCCCGGGCGCGCCAGCAGCGCTTTTTCCACGTCGTCCGCATCCGCCGGCTTCGACAGGTAATCGACGGCGCCGGCCTTCACCGCGGCGACGGCTGTGGCGATGTTGCCGTAGCCGGTGAGCATCACCACCCGGCAGTCGGGGCGGCGGTCGTGGATCTGGTCGACCACCTGGAGCCCGTCGCCGTCTTCCAGCCGCAGGTCCACGACGGCGAAGGCGGGCGCAATGTCCTTGATCAGCTTGGCGGCGTCGGCGAGGCCGGCGGCGACGAGGGGCTGAAACCCGCGTTTTTCCATGGCGCGGGCGAGGCGGGTGCGAAAGGGCTCGTCGTCGTCGACGATCAGGAGCGTTGCGTCTTCCGGCAGGCTGCCGTCATGGTTGCGGGCGTCGTCTAGGTTTGTCATCAGCGATAGGGCGTTCCGGGTCTGTCCGAGATGTCGTCGTCAACCGTTCAAATGGACGTGTTGCCCCGGTTTTTCAAGCGAACGGCTCGGCCGCGACGGCGGAAACCGGCCATTCGGCGGTCACGCTGGCGCCGGTGCGGAAAGGGCTTTGCGACCACTGGCGGTTTTCGATGCGGATCCGCGCGCCGGTCCCTTCCAGCAGGGTCTTGGCGATGAAAAAGCCGAGGCCCAGCCCCTGTTTGCGCCGGATCGGGTTGTTCGGCGGCGGGCGGTGGCCGGCCTTGGCGCTGACATAAGGCTCGCCGAGGCGGGTCAGGATCTCCGCCGAAAAGCCAGGCCCGTCGTCATGGACGGCGACGCTCAGCGTCTCCCTGTCCCATGCGGCGGCGAGCAGCACCTCGTCGGCGGCGAACCCGGCGGCGTTCTCGATGAAGTTGCGCAGGCCGAAAATGATCTCCGGACGCCGGCGCAGAACCAGCGCGGGCGCATCGCCTTGCCGCTCGGTCTCTATGCGGATCTTGGAGCCGGCCGGCAGGTCGAGGAACGGCGCCGCCGCCTCCTCCAGGAGCGCCCGCACGCCGAGTCGGTCGTGCACCACGTCGCCCGCCTCCCCGTGGCTGGACAGCCGCCCGAGGATGTCACGGCAGCGTTTCGCCTGAGCGACCAGAAGGGCGGCGTCCTCCTCCAGATCCTCCTGTCCCTGAAGGTCGCGCTGCATCTCCTTCGCCGTCACCTGTATGGTGGCGAGGGGCGTGCCAAGCTCGTGCGCGGCGGCGGCGGCGAGCCCCCCCAGCGCGGCGAGGCGCTCCTCCCTCGCGAGCACGAGCTGCGTGGCGGCGAGGGCGGAGCGCATTTTCGCCGACTCCGCCGCGATGCGGTGAGCGTAGGCGGCGAAAAACGCGATCGAAAAGCTGAGCGCCGTCCAAACGCCCGCGGTGTAGACCGAACCGAGATCAAGCGCTTCTCCGGGCGCCCATGGCAGCGGCATGTGATAGAGCGCCAGCACGCTGACGCCGCTGATGGCGAGCCCGGCGATCGTCAGTGTGGGCCGCAACGGCAACAGGCTCGCGGCGATGGTCACGGGCGCGATGATCAGCGCGGCGAAGGGGTTTTCCAGACCGCCCGTGAAAAACAGCAGCATGCAGAGTTGTACGATGTCGAAAGCGATATAGCCCGCCGCCTCGCGGTCGCTCAGGAACCGCTGCGGCGAATATCGCAGGCCCGTGAACAGGTTGAGCCATGCGCTTGCGGCGATGGCGCCGAGGCACAGTCCAAGCGGCGTTTCATAGCCGAGACCGAAATGGACGATGATGATGGCGAGGGTCTGGCCGCCGACCGCGAGCCAGCGCAGGCCGGTCAGCGTGCGCACCCGCACCGGTCCGCGCAGGGCGTTGAGGGCGGCTTGGCTGTCGGCGAGGGCGTGCGGCATTCTTGCGCTTTTAACCCGACTGCGCGCGCCTTTGAAAGGTGCTAAGACGTCGCCGCCCCGAACGAAGGAGATCCCCATGGCTATGGCCCGCACCGCTCTTTTCGCCGCCGCCGCGTTTGCGACCGCGCTTGCCGGCTGCGGCCGGGAGGGCGCCGCGCCGCCGGCGCCGATCCAGGGCGAGATCGAGCTTTCCGAGCAGTTCACCGGCGAATTCTCCCTCGTCGACAAGAACGGCGCGCCGGTCTCCAACAGCGACTTCGCGGGCAAGGTGATGCTGGTCTATTTCGGCTTCACCCACTGCCCGGACGTGTGCCCAGGCGACATCGGCGTCATGAGCGCCGCCCTGAACGAGCTTGGCGAGGCGGCGAAGGAGGTCGCGGCCGTGTTCATCACCGTCGATCCGGAGCGCGACACGCCCCAGGCTCTGCGCGACTATTTCGCCTTCGACGAGCGAATCGTCGCGCTCACCGGCGACATGGAGGCGATCAAGGCGACCCAGGCCGCCTACAAGGTGATCGCCAACAAGCAGCCGCTGCCGGACAGCGCGCTTGTCTACACCATCGATCACACGCGGTTCTATTATGTCGTCGACCGCTCGGGCCAGCCGCGCAAGGCCGTGATCGGCGGCGTCAGCCCGCAGCAACTGGCCGATGTTTTGCGCCGCAGCATCGGCGCGTCCTGATCATAATCTCGCGCGCCCCCGGCCGAAAACCTCGCGAAACGGCCAAAACCGGCCCTTTACCCTCCGGTAATCATAAACATTGATTGCAATTCCGGTTCGACGCGCCCCATATTTGTTGTCCCGTTAAGGTCTGTCGACCGTTCTTGTGCTATGCAACATGGGCGGGGACACGAGTTGATGGTCATTGCGTCCGCCGGTCGGGCGCGCGTAACAAGCGGGGCCGAAAAGATGCTCTATACGGCTTACGAGATGGGGTATGCGTTCGTCGCGCCGGCGCGCATCGCCGCCGGGCTGGGCGCGCGGTTCTGGCGCTCGCCGCTCAACCCCGCCGCCGCCACGCTGATCGGCCGCACCAGCGCCGCCGCGCTCGACGTTTTCGAGAACGTCATGCGCCGCTATCCCAAGCCGGACTGGGGCGTTACGGAAACGATCGTCAACGGCGCGCCGGTTCCGATCACGATCGAGACCGTGGAGAAAAAACCGTTCTGCACGCTGCTGCGTTTCAGGCGCGATCCGGACGCGTTGCGCGCCGCGCGCGGCGGCGACGCCGCCCCGGACCCGAGGGTGCTGATCGTCGCGCCGCTTTCGGGCCATTACGCGACGCTGCTGCGCGGCACGGTCGAGGCGATGATCTCCGATCACGACGTCTACATCACCGATTGGACCGACGCGCGCCACGTGCCGCTGGTGCAGGGGCGGTTCGATCTCAACGACTATGTCGACTATCTGATCGACTTTATGCGGACGATCGGGCCGGGCGCGCACGGCATGGGCGTGTGCCAGCCGGGACCGGCGCTGTTGTCCGCCGCGGCGGTGATGGCCGAGGACGGCGATCCTTGCCGGCCGGCGTCGATCACCATCATGGGCAGCCCGATCGACACGCGCCGCTCGCCGACGACGCCGAACCTCCTGGCGCAGGAGCGCGACTACGCCTGGTTCGAGCAGAACATGATCTACGCCGTGCCGGCGCCCTATGCGGGCGTCATGCGCCGTGTCTATCCGGGCTTCGTGCAGCTTTATTCATTCCTCGCGATGAATTCCGACCGGCACATGGACGCCCATTACGACTATTTCCAGAACCTCGTGAAAGGCGACGGCGACAGCACGGAAAAGCACCGCGCCTTTTATGACGAGTATCTCTCCGTGCTCGACATGACGGAGGAATTCTACCTCCAGACCATCCGCGAGGTGTTCCAGGAGCACAGCCTAGCCAAGGGCGAGTTCATGCACCGGGGCCGTCCGGTGCGGCCCGAGGCGATCCGCGACATCGCCCTGATGACCGTCGAGGGCGAGAACGACGACATCTCCGGCATCGGCCAGACCCAGGCCGCGCATGATCTGTGCGTCAATATTCCGGAGGCGTTGCAACGCGACTACATCCAGCCCGAAGTCGGCCATTACGGCGTCTTCAACGGCTCGCGCTGGCGCACCGAAATCCAGCCCCGAGTCGCCGAGTTCATCCGCATGGCCGAAGCCGAGGCGGAAAAGCGTCCCGAGCTGAAGGCCGCGGCGGAGTAGGGCTTCAGCCGACCCGCGACTGGAACGAGATCGGCAAGCCTCCCGGGCCTTCCAGATAATAGATCCGCTCCCCATGGGCGTCGTCCGGCCCCTTGACGTCGAGGCCGTTCGCCCTCGCCCGCGCCGCCCACGCATCCGCGTCGTCGACGACGATCTGCAGCATGGTCATTTCCGGCATCGCCGCGCCCGCCGGCCAGATTTCGATCCAACTGCCGAGCCCGGCTTCGACGCCCGCTTTGCCGTCGCCGCCGACCGGAAACACCGCCCCCTGAAACCCCTCCGCGGGTCCCATGTCGCCGGCGGCGAGGCCGAGGCCGTTTTCCCCAAGCATTTCGGCGAGCGCCTTCGCATCGTCGGCGTGCGCGACTTTGCAGAATCTCAAGCCTAGAACTTTCACCGGCCTTCTCCTATGCAATGGTGAGATCTCAAAGGAAGGCTACGCCAGATGCCCGCGAAAACAAAAGATCCCGTGCGCCTCTACCTCGTCGACGGCTCGGCTTACATCTTCCGCGCCTATCACGCCCTGCCGCCGCTGACGCGCAAGTCCGACGGGTTGCCGGTGGGCGCGGTCGCCGGCTTCTGCAACATGCTCTACAAGCTCATGACCGACATGGCCGACGAACACGACCCGACCCACCTCGCGGTGATCTTCGATTACTCGGCCAAAACCTTCCGTAATGAGATTTACCCCGATTACAAAGCGAACCGCCCCGAGCCGCCGGAAGACCTGCGCCCGCAATTTCCGCTGGTGCGCGAGGCGACGCGCGCCTTCAATCTTCCGTGTATCGAGCTTGAGGGCTACGAGGCCGACGACATTATCGCGACCTATGCGCGGCGCGTGGAGGCCGACGGCGGCGAGGCGGTCATTATCTCCTCAGACAAGGACCTGATGCAGCTTGTCGGCCCCGCCGTCTCCATGTTCGACAGTATGAAGAACAAACATATCGGCCCCGGCGAGGTCGTCGAAAAATTCGGGCTCGGCCCGGAACATGTCGTCGACATTCAGGCGCTGGCGGGCGATGCCACCGACAACGTGCCGGGCGTTCCCGGCATCGGCGTGAAGACCGCCGCGCAGCTGATCGAGGAATATGGCGACCTTGAAAGCCTCCTGTCCCGCGCCGGGGAAATCAAGCAGAAGAAGCGGCGGGAAAACCTGATCGAGTTCGCCGAGCAGGCCCGCATTTCCAGGGAACTGGTGACGCTGAAGACCGACGCCCCGGTCAAGGACGATATCGCCGATTTCGCCGTCCGCGCCATCGACAGGGAGAAGCTGCTCGCCTTTCTGCGCGAGATGGAGTTCAACACGCTGACCCGCCGGGTTGCTTCAGACCTCGGCGGGGGCGATGGGTCGCAGCCGGACGGGGCGGCGCCCGCCGTCAACGCGAAAGACGCAACATACGAGACCGTGTTCGATATCGATGCGCTGCAAAGCTGGATCGCCGAGGCCCGGGAGCGCGGGCGCGTCGCCGTCGACACCGAAACGGACAGCCTTAACGCCATGCGCGCCAATCTTGTCGGCGTATCTCTCGCCACTGCGGCGGGCCGCGCCTGTTACATCCCGCTCGCCCATGGCGGGGACGGCCTCGCCCTTGACGACGAGGACGCCTGCCGGCAGATCCCGCTCGACAAGGCGTTAAAGCTTCTGAAGCCGCTGTTGCAGGACCCGGCGGTCATGAAAGTGGGACAGAACCTCAAATATGACGCGCTGGTTCTGTCCCGGTACGGCGTATCGATCACGCCTTTCGACGACACGATGCTGATGTCCTACGCCCTTGACTGCGGCAAGGGCGGTCACGGCATGGACGAACTGGCGAGACGCTGGCTCGATTACGACACCATCAAGTTTTCGGACATCGCCGGGACCGGCAAGAAGGCGAAGACCTTCGATCAGATCCCCATCAGGGACGCGGCGAAATACGCCGCCGAGGACGCCGACATCACCCTGCGGCTCCATGAAACGCTGAAGCCGCGCCTCGCCGCGGAGGGAAAAACCACCGTGTACGAAACGCTGGAGCGCGCGCTCGCCCCGGTGATCGTCGCCATGGAGTGCGAGGGCGTCAAGGTCGAGCCGAAAACGCTGGCCCGCCTGTCCGGCGACTTCACGCAGCGCATGGGAGCGCTGGAGGCCGAGGCCCACGGCCTCGCCGGCGAGGCGTTCAATCTCGGCTCGCCGAAACAGATCTCGGACATCCTCTTCGGCAAGCTCGGCCTGCCGGGCGGGCGCAAGACGGCGAAAGGCGCCTGGTCGACCAAGGCCGATATTCTTGAGGAACTGGCCGCGGCCGGTCACGATCTGCCGCGCGTCATCCTGGCGTGGCGCGGGCTGTCGAAGCTTAAAAGCACGTATACGGATGCGCTTCCCGAGGACGTCAATCCGGAAACGGGACGCGTGCACACCTCCTATGCGCTTGCGGCGACGACCACCGGGCGGCTGGCCTCCACCGACCCGAACCTTCAGAACATTCCCATACGGACCGAGGACGGGCGGAAAATCCGCACCGCCTTCGTGCCGGAAAAGGACAACGTGCTCATTTCCGCCGATTACAGCCAGATCGAGCTTCGTCTGCTGGCCCATATCGCCGATCTGAAATCCATGAAACAGGCCTTCGCCGACGGGATCGACATTCACGCCCTGACCGCGTCGGAAATGTTCGGCGTGCCGGTGGAGGGCATGGACCCGATGGTGCGCCGCCGCGCCAAGGCGATCAATTTCGGCATCATCTACGGCATATCCGCCTTCGGGCTCGCCAACCAGCTCGGCATCGGGCGGGGCGAGGCCAAGGCCTATATCGACAGCTACTTCGAAAAATTCCCCGGCATCCGTCAGTACATGGACGATACGATCGCCTTCGCCAAGGCGCATGGGTTCGTCGAAACGATCTTCGGCCGGCGCACCTATGTGGAGGGGATCGGCGACAAGAACCCGGCGCGGCGCGGCTATGCGGAGCGCCAGGCGATCAACGCGCCGATCCAGGGCGCGGCCGCCGACGTGATCCGCCGGGCCATGATCCGCATGCCGGAGGCGCTGAAGAAAGCGCGGCTGAACGCGCGGATGCTGCTCCAGGTGCATGACGAACTGATTTTCGAGGCGCCCAAGGGGGAGGCGAAAAAAACCTGCGAGACGGTCGCCGCGGTGATGAAGGATGCGCCCCTGCCCGCGGTGGCGTTGAGCGTGCGGCTCGACGTCGATGCGCGCCCCGGCGCCAACTGGGACGAGGCCCACTAAGCGGCTCCGGCGGCGTCGGCGGACGGCCTGCCGTTGCGAGCGTTAACGGGATCCCTGCTTAAAGGGATCCCTGCGGTTGCGTCTGGTCGGCGTCTTTCGGCTCGTCCGGCGTCGGTTCACGATCACGGTTCGCCGGGACCGGTTCTGCCGGATTGCTGGGAAAGGTCAGGCTGTAGGCGGCGGCCGTTTCCTGTTCCCGCTCGCGCTCCCGCTCCTGCTGATCGTCGTCGTTGCCCGGCAGGGAAATGGCCGCCAGCAGCAGGAAAGCGGCGGCATACAATACGGTTTCGAATTTCATCCCACGTCCCCAAGCGACGTCCCCAAGCGACGTTGCACTGCACAATAATACACATGAACCCGAAATGTGGCGCAATTGTTACAAATTAACGCTCTTTTCCGGATTTTAAGGATCGACGCCGCCCGCATGCGGACGGCGTTATCTTGCAATGCAGTTATCTTGCCATGCGACCTTGCATGGGGCGCCAAGCGCGCCGCCCCGTGAAAGCCCGTCCCGGGCCTGTTCGCCTGGGCGACGGCATGGGGTTAAAGGCGGGCGCTTACCCCCATGGGCCGCGGCGTGCGCCGCCGACGGGGGGAACCGAGCCGCCGGCCGCGGCGCCGTCTTGCGGGGCGTAGCCCGGGCCGCGCATCGCCATCAGGCGGTCGATCCGGTTCTGCGTCGCCGGGTGGGTGGAGAAGAGGTTGTCGCGCCCGCGGCCCGAAAGCGGGTTGATGATCATGAGCTGCCCGGTTTCCGGGTGACGTTCGGCGGTCTCGTTCGGGATGCGCTGGGCGCCGTTGCTGATTTTCCCCAGCGCCGAAGCGAGCCATTCCGGATGGCCGCAGATCTCCGCGCCGATCCGGTCCGCCTCGTACTCCCGCCCGCGGCTGATCGCCATCTGCACGATGGAGGCGGCCATCGGCGCCAGGATCATGATCGCCAGCGCCCCGATCAGGCCGCCAGCGTTGCGATTGCCGCCGAAGAAAATGGCGAAATTCGCCAGCATGGTCAGCGCGCCGGCGATGGTGGCGGTGACGGTCATAGTCAGGGTGTCGCGGTTTTTCACATGCGCCAGTTCGTGCGCCATGACGCCGGCGATTTCCTGCTCGTTCAGCATGCGCAACAGGCCCGTGGTCGCCGCGACGGCGGCGTTCTGCGGATTGCGCCCGGTGGCGAAGGCGTTGGGCTGGTCGTTCTCGATGACGTAGATTTTCGGAACCGGCATCTGCGCGCGCTGGGCCAGCTCCCGGGTGATCTGCGCATAGCGCCGCACCGCGCCGGAGGCGTGCCCTTCGTCCACTTCCTGCGCGCGATACATGCGCAGCACCATCCTGTCGGAATTCCAGTAGGCGAACAGGTTCGTCCCCGCCGCGAACAGGAAGGCGATAAGCATCCCCGTCGCGCCGCCCAGCAAAAGGCCGACGCCCATGAATAGAGCCGTCAAGGCGGCAAGCAGCATGCCGGTGCGAAGCGTGTTCATTCGTCGCGTATCCTTTGTTTAGCCGATCGTGAGGGTTATATGTGACTGCGAAAAAGGAGCTTCAATATGGCTGAGAACGAAGCCGGTCCGGCGCGTGAGGGCGATTGTGACGGCGAGGGGGCCGAGACAAGCGCCCGCGGCGCGCGACAGGATCTCCCGCCCGCGGCCCGGCGCGCCCTTGAAGAGGCGCAAGCGCGACGGGCGGCGCGGGAGGCCGAGGAAGAGCGGGCGAAGGAACTCGGCGGGCCGAAAGGCGCGGAGCCGACCCGTTATGGCGACTGGGAGCGCAACGGCCGCGCGGTGGATTTCTGAAAGACTTTCCAGCAGCGCCCCCGGCGGCGACGTCTTCGCAACGGGGCGATGCCGCGGGTCCGCATGCTGCGCTGTTACGCGCGCATTGCCGGGGCCGCATCCGCGCGGACAACGTATACTGAAGAAACGCTGCTGTAACCCGGCGTTAACCTTAACAAAAAAACCGTGACCAAAATTTAAAGGCGCACATGTTGCGCTGTGCACGAAATGCGCCTATCGTCGGCGGCTTCGCGGCGCCTCCGCGCCGCGTGTTGAGTGTAAAAGCTACGTAAAAACGTAAAAAAGGAGCCGCAACATGGCCAAGAAAAAAGTCAAAGCGCTGAAGAAAGAAATTCGCTCGCGCAAGAAAACCATCTCCCGTCAGGAATCCAAGCTGAAAAAAGCGCGGCGCGCCCTGAAAAAAGCGGCCTGACGCGAGACTTCTTTTACGAAGTACGACAACGACCCGCCGGCGATCGCTCGCCGGCGGGTTTTTGCGTTTCGGGCGGGGCGCGAGCGAGGGTGCTGGCGAGGATGAGAGGGCGTCGTCGACATGGGAGGGGCTGGCCCGGGCCGCGGGTTTTGCGCTAAGACCTTGTTCATGAGGGCTTTGGCGAAGGGACTGGCAATCATGACGGCGTGCGCCGTTTCGCCGCCGGGCGGTGCGGTTTTGGCCGGCGCAGCATTGGCCGGCGGCTTTGCCGGCGCAGGGGCTGCGGCCATGGAAGCGATGTCCATGGCGAGCGAGACCGCGTGCCCCGGGGAAAATGTCGATGCAGGCGACATCGATGCGGCGCTCGCGGCGCTGGTCGGGGGCGATGATCCGGCCGGCTGGCCCGCGCCTGGCGTCGCCTTCGCCGTGATGCGCGGCGGCGCGGTTGTTTACGCGGGCGCCGCCGGCTGCGCCCAGCTCGGCGACCAGGGGGCCGGCGGCGCCTGCCGCGCGCCGATGACGCCGTCGACGATGTTCCGCGCGGCGTCGGTGTCCAAGATGGCGACCGCCTTCGCGGCCCTGTCGCTCGCAAGGGACGGCCTGCTTGATCTTGATGCGGATGTTTCGGGTTATTACGGCTTCGCGGTGCGCAACCCGGCCCATCCGGACGCGCCGATCACCCTGCGCCACCTCCTGTCGCATGTGGCGGGGGTGCGCGATCCGGAGGAATACTGGGTCGCCGCCCCGGCGCCGTTCCGTCCCCTGATCGAAGGCGATGCGGGCATGTACGCCGCGGCGGACGGGCCGCCCGGCGCCCGTTTTGTCTACAGCAACCTGAATTACGGCGTCGCGGCCGGGGCGATGGAAATCGCCGCGGGGCGACGTTTCGACCGGATCGCGGCCGAGCGCGTGTTCGGGCCCCTGGGACTCGGCGCGGGCTTCAACTGGTCGGGCGCGTCCGACGAAGCGCGCCGCCGGGGCGCGACGCTCTATCGCCTTGTCGACGGCGCATGGACGGCGCAGGTCGACGGGCCGGCGATGCTGCGCGAGACGGGGCCGTATTTTCTGGCGCAGCCGGGCCTCGACCGGGACGCCTATCTTGAGCGTTATGCCCCCGGCGACAATCCCACCCTGTTCTCCCCGCAGGGGGGCATGCGCGCCGACGTCCTCGACCTTGCCCGGCTGGCGTCTGCGCTCGCGCCCGGCGCGCCGTTCGCCGCGGCGGCCGCGCCCCTGTGGCGATATGATCAAGATACGGATAATGGCGATACGCAAGGCGGCATGTTCATGCAATACGGACTTGGAACCCAGACGGTTGAGGTCGACGGGCGCAGGCTTGTCGGCCATTCGGGCGAGGCTTACGGCCTTCTCAGCGGCGCATGGCTTTTCGACCGGGAGACCGCGCCCGGAGACGCCCCCCGGTCGGCGGACAACGCGCCGACGAGCTTCGCCTACGCCGTGACCGGAACCCCCGCCGGGGCGCTGGACAACGGCGCCGGGGCGTTCACGCCGCCGGAACGGCGCCTGATCGCGCTCGGCGCGCGGATCGCGGCGCGCTGCGCGGGGGAGGGCGCCGCGGCGCCGCGGCGGCGATGACCCGGCGCCTCAATCCGGTCTTCTTCGATCGTCCGCAGTCGATCTTTCCGACCATGTCGGCGCTCGCGCGCGAGCACGACGCCGTCAATCTGGGGCAGGGCTTTCCGGACGAAGACGGGCCGGCGGAAATCCTTGAGATCGCCGCGCGCGCCCTGCGCGAAGGGCCGAACCAGTACGCCCCGGTGGAGGGCCTGCCCGAGTTACGCGCGGCCGTCGCCGCCGACAACAAGCGCTTTTACGATCTCGACATCGACGCCGAAACGCAGACGCTGATCGTCTCCGGCGCGACGGAGGGGCTCGCGGCCGCCTTTCTCGGGTTTCTGGAGCCGGGAGACGAGGCGATTGTCCTCGCCCCGTTCTACGAGTGTTACGCGCCGCAGATCGAGGCGACCGGCGCGCGCCTCGTTCCCGTCGATCTTCAGCCGCCGGACTGGCGACTTGACGCCGCCGCGCTCGACCGCGCGGTGACGGACCACACGAAGCTCGTGGTCGTCAACACGCCGCACAATCCCCTGGGCGCGGTGATGACGCGGGAGGAGTTGGCGGCGCTCGCCGACATCGCGCGGCGCCGCGACCTGATCGTCGTCTGCGACGAGGTGTACGAACATCTGGTCTTCGACGGCCGCGATCATGTTCCGCTCATGACCCTGCCCGGCATGTTCGAGCGGTGCGTGCGCATCGGTTCGGCGGGCAAGACCTTTTCTGTCACCGGTTTTCGCATCGGCTATGTGACCGGGCCGGCGCGGCTCGTCACCGGGGTCATGAAGGCGCATCAGCATCTCGCTTACACCAGTCCCGCGCCGCTCCAGCGGGCGGTGGCGGCGGCCCTGGCCCTCGGCGACGACTATTACCGGGGCTTTCGCCGCGAGATGCAGGCGAAGCGCGACCGGCTGGCCTCGGGGCTCGCCGCGGCGGGGTTCTCGGTCCTTCCCTGCGAGGGAACCTATTTCATCACCGTCGATATCCGCAGCGTCGGCCGCGACGACGACGTTGCGTTCTGCCGTGAAATCACCCGGGAAGCGGGCGTCGCCGCCGTGCCGATGTCGGCGTTCTATCATCCGTCCCAGGAAAATGCGCCGCGCTGCTTCGCCCGGTTCTGCTTTTGCAAGAAATCCGAGGTGCTGGATATGGCCGCCGAAAGGCTGGCGCGGCGGTTCGCGTGACGCGGCCGGTCGCGTCCGGGCGGTTCTTTTTGCCGCGCGATCGGCTATAGAAGGGGGGACGCCGCAACACATAGCCGCAACACATAGCCGCAGGACTTCGCCCATGACAGACGCCGCCGACGAGACCCCCGCCTACAAGTTCGACACTGCCGCCCTGCATGCCGGGGGCGCGCCTGATCCGACCACCCATGCGCGGGCGACGCCGATTTATCAGACCACCAGCTACGTGTTCGACGACGTCGATCAGGCGGCGCGCCTGTTCAACCTCCAGGAGTTCGGAAACGTCTATACGCGGATCATGAATCCAACGACGGACGTTCTGGAGCAGCGCGTCGCGGCGCTGGAAGGCGGGACCGCCGCTCTTGCGGTCGCGTCCGGCCATGCGGCGCAGCTGGTGACGCTGCACACCTTGCTTGAACCCGGCGATCGCTACGTCGCCGCGCGACAGCTTTACGGCGGGTCGGTGAACCAGTTCGGCCACGCCTTCAAACGCTTCGGCTGGGAAGCGGACTGGGCCGACGCGGGCGATCCGGACAGTTTTCGCGCCGCGTTGACGGACAGGACGAAAGCGATCTTTATCGAGAGTTTTTCCAACCCCGCCGGCGCCATGACCGATATCGCCGCCATCGCCGCCGTTGCGAAGGAGGCGGGCGTTCCCCTCATTGTCGACAATACGCTCGCTTCTCCCTATCTCTGCCGTCCGCTGGAGCATGGCGCGAACATCGTCGTGCATTCCCTGACCAAGTTTCTTGGCGGACACGGAACGTCCATGGGCGGCCTCATTGTCGACGGCGGCAATTTCGACTGGTCCGCCGACGCCCGCTTCCGGCATCTTGTCGAGCCGAACGCGGATTATCACGGGATTGAGTTTTACCCGACCTTCGGGCCGATCGCCTTCGCCATCGCCTGCCGCGTTCTGGGCTTGCGCGCCCTCGGGCCGACGCTGTCGCCCTTCAATGCGTTCATGATCCTGCAGGGGATCGAGACGCTCTCCCTGCGGATGGACCGTCATTGCGCAAACGCGCTTGAGGTCGCGCGGTATCTAAACGGACACGGCAAGGTCGCCTGGGTGTCCTATGCGGGTCTTGAGGACGATCCCAACTTCGATACGGCCCGCCGCTACGCGCCGAAAGGCGCCGGCGCCGTTTTCACCTTCGGGCTCAAGGGCGGTTACGACGCCGGCGTCAGGCTCGTCAACAGCGTCAAACTGTTCAGCCATCTCGCCAATGTGGGCGATGCGAAAAGCCTCATCATCCACCCCGCCTCGACGACGCACCGCCAGTTGACGGACGAACAGAAATCAGCCGCCGGCGCCGGGCCGGACGTGGTGCGGCTTTCCGTGGGCATTGAAGACATCGCGGATATCCTCGCGGACCTGGAACAGGCGCTGGACGGCGTTTGAGGCTTGGAGCGAAAGGGTGATGCGCATGCTGTTGAAGAAATCCGCCGCCGTTCTCGCCGTTCTCGGCCTGCCCGCGCTCCTTGCGTCGGGCTGCGTCAAGGCGGCGACGTCCACGGTCGACGCGGCTGTCGGTCTCAGTTCGGGCGCCGTCGGGGCGGGCGTCGGCGTCGCCGGGGCCGCGGCGGGCGCCGCCCACGCGGATCTGGATCGGCGCGGGCGCGGCCATGATGATCAGCATAATGCCGGTCAGCATCATGACGACCCGCGTCCGTTCGATCCCACCGCCGACGCCATGATGGATGTCGACGCCGCACTGGCGGCGGCCCGCGCGAGCGGACGGCGCGTGCTCCTGGCGCTGGGCGGGAACTGGTGCCACGACAGTCGCGGGCTGGCGGCGAAATTCCGCGAGCCGGAACTCGCCGCGCTGATCGACGCCGGGTATGAACTCGTCTGGGTCGATGTCGGCTACCGCGACCGCAATCTCGACGTGGCGCGGCGCTTTGGCGTCGATGCGCTTTACGGCACGCCGACGGTGCTGATTCTGTCGCCGGAGGGAAAGCTGCTCAACGCCGATACGGTCCATGAATGGCGCACGGCGGATTCCATCCCCTATGACGACACGCTCGCCTATTTCCGGCGTTTCGCGCCGCAAAACCGGTGATCCGCTTTTGCTGCAACACGCTCCAGGCGTGATCAGCGCCCGCGGTCAGCTCTGATTTTCCGCCGTGCGCTGATCGTCCGTCCAGTAAGAGACGCAAGGGATCTTTTCCTTGTTGCAGCGGTGAGCGTATTTCCTCGCGATCTCGGTGACTTCCTCCAGCAGCCCCTCTTCCAGGGTGATGGGATCGAGACCGAGGCCGAGCAGGCGGCGATTTTCCACGTGCAGGTCGTTTTCCGCCGCTTCCTTGCGCGGGTTGTTGACATAGGCGATTTCCGCGCCGGTCTTGTCGGCGATCAGCTTGGCCAGATCGCGCACCCGGTGGGTTTCGGTCATCTGGTTCAGGATGCGCACGCGCTCGCCGGTCTGCGGCGGCGTGTTGACCGCAAGCTCGATGCATTTGACCGTATCCTGAAGGTGGATGAAGGCCCGCGTCTGTCCGCCGGTGCCGTGAACGGTCATGGGAAAGCCGACCGCCGCCTGCATCAGGAAACGGTTCAGAACGGTGCCGTAGTCTCCGTCATAGTCGAAACGGTTGATGAGGCGCTCGTCGCGTTTGGTTTCGGCGGTTTGCGTTCCCCAGACGATCCCCTGGTGCAGGTCGGTGATTTTCAGCCCGTCATTCTTGTTATAGAATGCGAAGAGAAGCTGGTCCTGCGTCTTCGTCATGTGATAGATCGAGCCCGGATTGGCTGGATACAGAATTTCCTGCTGGATCTCGCGCCCGTCCTCGGTTTCAATCTTCACCGGCAGGTAGCCTTCGGGGATCTTCATCCCGGCGGTGCCGTAGCCGTAAACGCCCATCGTGCCAAGGTGGACGAGATGCGCGTCCACGCCCGCCTCGACGATGGCGGCGAGGACGTTGTTGGTGGCGTTCAGGTTGTTATCGACCGTATACCGCTTGTGATAGGACGATTTCATGGAGTAGGGCGCGGCGCGTTGTTCGGCGAAATGGATGATGGCGTCCGGCGCGTCGTCCCTGATCAGGTTCATCAGCCGCGCATAGTTTTTGGCCGCGTCGATATTCTCGAACCGGATGCGCTTGCCGGAGACCTGCTCCCAGGCGTCGAGCCGGGTGGAGACGGGCTGGATCGGGGTGAGGGACTCCACCTCCAGTTCGATGTCGATCTTTCGCCGGGACAGGTTGTCCACGATCACGACCTCGTGGCCCATATTCGACAGGTGCAGCGCTGTGGGCCAGCCGCAGAAGCCGTCGCCGCCCATGACCAGGATTTTCATCGCCCTTCTCCAACTTTTCGAGATGCGGGGCCGCGCCCGTCCGGCCCGCGCTGTAGCCGCTCTCTTAAAATGTCAGGGGCGCAAAGCACAACCCCTTGATGCGCCGCGCCGCAGATGGCCCGTCGCGGCTGGCGGTGCGGCGCGATCCTTTTCGCCGGGAGGGGCGTTTGCGAGGATTCCGCGCCGCGACAGGCCCTGACCGGCGGGAGCCTCCCCAGGCGTGTTGGCGCGCGGGTTGTCTTGCGGGCTGGCTGGCTTCATCCGCCCTGCGGCGGTTGCATGGACGCCGCCGCGCGCAAGCATGGCGCTAGAACGCCGCGCCGCGCGCGTCAGGCTTGCGGGTCCGCGTCCTTGAGGGCGGTCAGGGTCTGGCGCAGGCCGAGCCGCCAGTCGGGCTGGGCGACGCCGAAGTCGCGCTCAATCCTGGCGCAGTCGAGAACCGTGCGCAGCGGGCGCTGCGCCGGCGTCGGGTAGTCCGTCGTCGGAATGGGCGCAACGGCGCAGGCGAGGCCGGCGACCTCGAAGATTTTCTCCGCAAAGCCCGCCCAGCTCACCGCGGGCGCGCCCTGGAAATGGTAGAGGCCGTTACCCGGCGCGCCGCGGCGTTTCTTCGCGGCGATGGTGAGGGCGGCCCTGGCGATGTCGCGGGCGTAGGTCGGCCCGCCGATCTGGTCGTCGACGATGGTCAGCGCGTCGCGCGCCTCGCCCAGGCGCAGCATCGTCTTGACGAAGTTTCCGCCATGTTCGGAAAACACCCAGGAGGTGCGGATGACGACGCTGTCCGGATGCGCGTCGAGGGCGGCGTCTTCCCCCGCCTGCTTGGTGGCGCCGTAGACGTTGAGCGGGTTGACGGCGTCGTCTTCCCTGTACGGCGCATCGGCCGTGCCGTCGAACACGTAATCGGTCGACAGGTGAATGAAGACCGCGCCCGCCGCGTTCGCGGCGGCGGCGATTTCGCCCGTCGCCGCGGCGTTGAGCCGGTGCGCGGCCGCCTTGTCGTCCTCGGCCTTGTCGACGGCGGTGTAGGCGGCGGCGTTGATGACGGCGTCGGGCGCAAACCCTTCGACCGCCGCCGTCGCCGCGCCGGGACTTTCGAGGTCGGCCGCGCCGCGCCCCATGGCGGCCGCCTCGTGGCCCACCCCTTCATGCGCCGGCGCCTCTTCGATCAGGCAGCGGGCGACCTGTCCGTTTTCTCCGAAGATCAGTATGCGCATGGCTTGTCCCGTATCGCGTTGGACCGTTGGCGGTTACGCGCCGCTTTGCCCGGCGTCGTCCTTGCCGAGCCCCTGGCGGCGGGAGACGTCGAAGCCTTTCTCGCGGATCCGCCGCCACCAGTCGCGGTTTTCAAGATACCACACAACCGTCCGGCGCATGCCCTCCTCGATGGAGACCGACGGCGACCAGCCAAGCGTCCGCTCGATCTTGTCGCAATTGATGGCGTAGCGCTTGTCGTGCCCCGGACGATCGTCGACAAAGGCAATGAGATCGGCGTGCGGCGCATGGGCCGATTGGCCGAGCGTATCGTCGAGAATGGCGCAGATCATGCGAATAAGCTCGATGTTGGTCCGCTCGGCGCGGCCGCCGATATTGTAGATCTCGCCCGGTTCGCCCTGCGCCGCGACAAGCAGGAGCGCCTCGGCGTGGTCGCCCACATAGAGCCAGTCGCGCACATTGTCGCCCTTGCCGTAGACGGGGATCGGCCGGCCTTCGAGGGCGTTGAGCACCACCACCGGGATCAGCTTTTCCGGAAACTGGTAAGGGCCGTAATTGTTGGAACAGTTCGTCACCACCACCGGCAGGCCGAACGTCTCGTGCCACGCCCGCGCCAGCATGTCCGAAGACGCCTTGGCGGCGGAATAGGGCGAGTTGGGCTGGTAGGGCGAGGTCTCGGTGAATTCGCCCGTGGGGCCGAGCGAGCCGTACACCTCGTCCGTGGAGATATGGTGGAACCGGAAATCCGCCGGCGCCGCGCCGCTCTCGACATAGGCGCGCGCCGCCTGCAACAGGCTGTAGGTTCCAATGATGTTGGCGTCGATGAAGGCCCGCGGCCCGTCGATCGACCGGTCCACATGGGTCTCCGCGGCGAGGTTCATGACCGCGTCGGGCCTGAACGACGCGATCAGGTCGGTCATGGCCGCCTGGTCGCAGATATCGTGCTGCGCGAATGCGTAGCCGGGGGCGTCGGCGACCGCCGCCACGTTGTCGAGGTTGGCCGCATAGGTCAGCTTGTCGACGTTCAGCACCTCGTGGCCGTCCGCGACGGCCTGGCGCACCACCGCCGATCCGATAAAGCCGGCCCCGCCGGTTACAATTAGTCTCATGAAACGCTCCCGCTGCGCGCTGTTGGCATTGTCTCTGATCCTCCCCGCCGCTCGCCGTCCGGTTGCAATAAACGCGCCGTTTTCTCTAGCATAGGCTGCGGCGAAAAGAACCCGCCCAGAAGGCCGGAGACGGTCGGAAAAGGCCAGGAAAGGAACCCGGCCGGCTTCGGAGGGCGCGCGCTCCCCCCACGCCGTTCATGGCGCCTATGATGGGCGGCATGGTTGCAAGGCCCGGTTAATAGTCGGGCAATATGGTTGTTTCATGTCGGGCCTCGCCAATTGGTTAACCGACCGCGCGTAAAATGCGCCGCCGTTGGACATGGCGGCGAAGCGGGATTATCCGTTTGGCGCGCTTTGCGGCGTCCGCCGTATTGCAGCCGCGTTTTCAAGGGACGCTACGGATCGTATGAAGATCGCCTTTTTCTCTCCGGCCTGGCCCGCCGCCAACGCCCAGAACGGCGTCGCCACCTATGTCGAGGTGATGACGCGCGCGCTTGAGCGGGCCGGTTGCCGGTGCGTCGTGATTACGCCGCATGTGCATGGCGAGGCGGCGGACAACGTCATTCCCCTCAAATTCCCGAAGGCTGCGGGGCCGGCCGCCCTGGTCGAACGGCTGCGCCACGCGCTTGGCGATCCGGACGAGATCTATCGCGGGAAATTCATTCGCGCCGTCGCCGCCGCGCTCGAAGAGGCGTCGAGGGACGGGCCCTTGGACCTGTTCGAAATCGAGGAAAGCTTCGGCTGGGCCCATGAGCTGAAAGACGCAGCCCCCTGTCCGGTCTTCATGCGCACCCACGGGCCGCATTTCCTGGGGCATTTCGGCGTCTTCATGGAAAAAGACAAACGCCGCGTCGCCCGCGAAGGAGAGGCGCTGAAGACCTGTCTTGCGCTGTCAAGCCCGTCGCCCGGCCTCCTTGCGGAGACAACCTCCCACTACGGATCGCTTTCGTCCAACGCCGCGACGATCGCCAATCCGGTGGAATTTCCAGCGCCGGAGGCGCGCTGGCGCCTGGACGACTGCGACCGCAACATGCTTCTTTTCGTCGGCCGTTTCGACCGGCGCAAAGGCGCCGACATCGCGCTGGAGATGTTTGCGCGCCTCGCGCCGCTCTATCCGGACCTGCGCCTCGTCATGGCGGGCAAGGACAACGGCCTGCCGGACGGCGAGGGGGGCGTGCTGAAATTCGAGGCTTACGCGGCGCGTTTTCTCGACAAGGCCGTGCGCGAGCGGGTGACGTTTCTCGGGCCGAGGCCGCAGCCCGAACTCCACGCGCTCCGCCGCAAGGCGTTTTTATGCGTCCATTCCTCGCGGTTCGAGACGTTTCATTATGCGCTGCTGGAAGCGCTGGTCCTCGGCGCGCCGGTGGTGGCGTCCGCGACCTACGGGCCTTGTGAATTCCTCAAGCCGGGGCAAGACCTGCTCGTTGCGGATATCGAGGACGCCGAGGGGCTCGCCGCGCATGCGGCGTCCCTCCTCGACGCGCCGGCGCGGGCCGCCGCCATGGCCGAGGCCGGGCGCGAGGCCGCGTATGAATGCTTTTCTCCGGATCTTGTCGCGGCGCAATACCTGTCCTTCTGCCGGGGCGTTCTGGAAAGCCGCGCCGCTCCGGCGGGGGGCGGCGGGGACGCCTGACGCATGGGGCCGGACCTTACATCGATCGCCTACACCTCGCTGGCGGTAGTCGCGGGCGTCGTCGTCGCGCTGATGGTCTTCGACAAGGCGCAAAAGCCCCTGGTGTTCCGGATCGCCCTGCTGTGGTTCGGCGCAACGGCGATCGCTTTTCTGGCGCCCAGCGAACTTGTCGGCCTCGCGGCGATCGGCGCTCTCCTGCTCGTGCTCGGCCCGGCGGCCCCTGCGCAGCGGATCGGCATGTATGTCGCCTCGCTGGCGGTGCTGCCGAGTTATTTCGACGCCCATGTGCCGTTCCCCGGCATCAACTATCTCATCAATCTTGATTACGCGAAGCTCTCGACGCTGATCCTGCTCGGCCCGGTCTTCGCCTCGCGCCTGTTTTCGAAGCCGCCGCCGCTGTTGCGCACCGTCGATCGCTGCCTTCTGTTTTTCGTCCTGCTGACCGGGTTCATGTCGATTCGCGATTTGCCCTTCACCAGCATGATGCGCGTGCTGGTCGACAATTTCCTGCTGATCTTCATTCCCTATGTCGCCATCAGCCGCGGGCTGAAAACCCTCGACGACATGGACCTTGCGATCAAGTCGGCGTTCATGAGCGTGGCGATCCTGGCGGCGATCGGGGCGATTTCGACCGCCGTGTCGTGGAATTACTACGGTTTTCTCGCCGAGGCGATCACACACAAGTTCTACACGGAGTATCGCAACGGCTTCCTGCGCATTCAGGCGACCCTGAACGGACCGCTCCTCGGGCTGGTCATGGGGCTGGGCGCGGCTTGCCTCGTCTATCTGCGCGCGGACCGGCGCATCTCCGCGATTGTCGCGGCGGGCCTGCTCGGGCTGTTTCTCGCGGTGACGTTCGTGACCGGCGCGCGCGGCGGCTGGCTGGCGTCCATGGCGACGTTCGGTCTGTCGGTCTTTTTTCTCATGGCGGGCAAGGGGCTGCGCAAGCTGGCCATTCTCGGCATGATGGTCGGCGTCGTCGGGGTGTTCTGGCTCATTTTCAACGAAAGCGACGTCATCGACGATCAGTACGGGACCTTCGCCTATCGCGCCGAGTTGCTGCGCACCAGTCTTGAGCAGATCGCGGCGAGGCCGCTTCTCGGACAGGTCGATTTCCGCGAGAGCGCGCGCTTTGCCCATCTCATTCAGGGCGAGGGCATCGTCGACGTGGTCAACGGCTATCTCCAGGTGGTGCTCACCTACGGCCTGATCGGCCTTGGCCTTTATCTCGGCGCCTATATGACCACATTGGGACGCACGCTGAAGACCATCGGCGCGTTCGACGCCAGGCGCGATGCGGCCGCCGACAACCGGATGCGGCGCATCGTGGTGGTGATGGCCGCCGCGCAGATCGGCTATCTGTCCATGATCATGACGGTGAGCGCGGTCTCCTATATCTGGAATTTCGGGTACCTGATCCTGTCGCTTTCCGCCGCCGCGGTGCGGGTCGCCGCGACGCTCGAAGCCCGGACTTGCGAATCCGAGGCGTCCGAATCCGAGGCGCCGGAATTGGAGACGCCGACCCCCGGAACGTCCGGCGCGGGCCCGTCCGAAGTTACGTCCAAAACGGAGGGCGCGGCGCGCGGGGCGGCGGTCCGGCCCAAACCCTACGGGGCGCGTTTTGTTCGCTAACATCAATACAAGGGCCGTCTATGCGCGGATTCGCCCGGCGCTCGGCGACGGCACAAGCTCGCTGATCGGGCTGAACGGCCTGCGGGCGGTGTTGCGCCTGTTCAGCAACCTGATCCTGACCCGCCTGCTCGCGCCGGAGGCGTTCGGCGTCGTCGCGATCCTGATCTCGGTCATGTACGTCCTCAACATGCTCACCGATCTCGGTTTCAGGGCGTATGTCACGCGCCACGAGACCGCGGACGACGAGCTGTTGAAAACCGTCTGGACGGTTCGCTTCCTGCGCAACGCGCTGCTCGGCGCGGTGATGTTTCTCGGCGCGGATCTGTTCGCCGCCGCCTACAACAATCCCGAGGTCGCCCTTGCGATGCGGGTGATCGCATGCAGTTTCTTCATCGAGGCGCTGATGAGCCTCGCCTTCGAAACCGGACAGCGCGAGCGGCGCGTCCTGCGCATCAGCTTTGTCGATTTCGGCCATTTCCTGACGATTTCCATCACGACGCTGATCGCGGCCTATGTTCTTCGCAATTACTGGGGGGCGGTGATCGGCATCATGGCGGGCTCGGTCTATCTGGTGTTCGCCAGTTACGTCCTGATCCCGCACCGTCCGGTCGGGTTCAGCCTCAACCGCGCGCACCTGGCCGATCTGTGGCGCTTCTCGCGGTACATCGTGCCCTCCAGCATGATCTCCATCGTGCTGATGCAGGCGGACAAAATTCTCGTCGCGAATTTTTTCCCGCTGGCGGAGCTGGGCAAATACATGCTCGCCGTCACCATTACACAGGTCGGCAAAAAGCTGGTCATGGAGTATCACGGCCGGGTGTTCTTCCCGCTCATGGCGCAGACGGAGCGCGACGATCCGGCAAACGCGAAACGGGTCTTTTACCGGTCGAGGCTGCGCTTCGCCGCGCTCCTGGCGTTCGGCATCGGCGGGTTGATCGGCGGCGGCGAGCTGGCGACGCGGATACTCTTCAACGACCTCTATATCGGTACGGGGCTGTATCTCAGCATCGTGTCCCTCGGTCTCCTCGGCGCGCTGTTTGTCGCGCCGGCGATGCATGCGCTGGTCGCCAAGGGGCATGTGCGGGTCAACCTGATCGCGAACGTCCTGAAGCTGGTCTGGCTCGCCGTCGCGACCCCCGTCGCGTACCAGATCTGGGGCACGGTCGGCATTATCACCGCCTTCGCCTTCGCGGAAATCGCGGTGGTGCCCTATCTGTGGCGCCGGCAGATCCAGCTCGGCATTTTCGACTTCAGGTACGAGGGGGTGCTGCTCGGCGCCGCGGGGCTCGGCGCGCTGATCGGCTACGCCGCCTACCGGATTGCGACCGCTCTTGTCGCTGCGGGTTTCCTGCCCCATTTCTGATCCCGGTTCCGGGGTCTCGGGGGCGCCGGTTTTCCATTGTCCTCGATCGGGTGGACCCACACGATTTGGTAATCGATTGGCTCTATTAATGATATTGGGATTACCCGTTTTACATTGCAAAGATCTATAATTAAGAGTGATTTAATCGATAAAATTGTTGGCTGCGGGCGGTGATTCAGGAAAAGGCGATCGGGGAGCCGGCCAGGTTCGGGTCTTTGACTTTTGTCAAAGTCGGGGGTGGTTGGACTGATATGAGGGCGGTGGTATGTGGAACGCCAAGCCAATAAGCCGCATGGATCAGCGCGTTGCATAGCGCCATATGAGGTCCGGGCCAGCTGGCCCGGCGCCGACCGATAATGGAGGGCCGCGATGACGGCGTACAACCGATTCTTTGAGGACGCGATCAAGAGCCTGCATGCGGAAAACCGCTATCGGGTGTTCGCCGATCTGGAGCGGATCGCCGGCCGGTTCCCGAAGGCGATCCACCGTGACGCCGGCGCCGCCAAGGAAGTCGACGTGTGGTGCTCCAATGACTATCTCGGCATGGGCCAGCATCCGCTGGTGCTGTCGGCGTTGACGCAGACGGCTTGCGCCGCCGGATCGACCGCCGGGGGCACGCGCAACATTTCCGGCACCAGTCACCCGCTCGTGGTGCTCGAACGGGAGCTTGCCGACCTTCACGGCAAGGATCGCGCGCTCGTCTTCACCTCCGGTTTCGTCTCCAACGACGCGACGCTGTCGACCCTCGGCAAGCTTCTGCCGGACTGCGTGATGATTTCCGACGAATGGAACCATGCGTCCATGATCGAAGGCATCCGCCGCGCCGGCGCGGAGAAGAAGATCTTCCGCCACAACGACATGGCGCATCTGGAGGAAATTCTCGCCGCCCAGCCCCATGACCGGCCCAAGGTGATCGCGTTCGAATCCGTCTACTCCATGGACGGCGACATCGCCCCCATCGAAACCATCGCCGACCTCGCCGAACGCTATAACGCCATGACCTATATCGACGAGGTGCATGCGGTGGGCATGTACGGCGCGCGCGGCGGCGGCATTACCGAGCGCGACGGCCTTTCCCATCGCATCGACATCATCGAAGGCACGCTGGCCAAGGCGTTCGGCGCACTCGGCGGATACATCGCCGCCTCCGCCGCCATCGTCGATTCCATCCGGTCCTATGCGCCCGGTTTCATTTTCACGACCGCGTTGCCGCCGGCGATCGCCGCCGCCGCGACGGCGTCGATCCGTCATCTCAAGGTTTCCGACGCCGAGCGCGACCTGCAAAAGGCGCGGGTTGCGGAAACGAAAACCGCGCTCGACGCCGCCGGCATTCCGGTGATGCCGTCAGAAACCCATATCGTGCCGGTCTTCGTCGGCGATCCGGAGGCGTGCAAGGCCGCGTCCGACCGCTTGTTGCGCACGCATTCCATTTACGTTCAGCCCATCAACTATCCGACCGTGCCGCGGGGAACGGAGCGGCTGCGCATCACGCCAACGCCGCTGCATGCGAGCGAGGACATCTCGCATCTGGCGTCGAGCCTGGCCGAGGTCTGGGAAACGCTTGGCCTGGCCGCCGCCTTGCCGCAGACGCTGGCCGGTCCCGCGCCGGCGGTCGGCGTCAAGCGGCTCGCCGCCCACGCCGCCGGCGGCTAAAGCGAGCCCTCGTCAGAAACCCTTCGCAGTTGGCGGCGCCCGCCCGCCGACCGCATCGTCCACCTGATCGAACAATACCGCAGAGCCGTTCGAACCACTCGTACGCGCCGTGAACGGCGCAGGCGCGGCGTTTGCGTGAAGGCGCGCCATTCGCTATAGGCCATGTCTGACCCTCGGATTGCTGGATGCGCCATGCCGGAAACCCTTCTGGACAAGAACAGGAAATGGGCCGCCGAGCGCGTTGCGGCGGACCCGGACTATTTTCGCCGGCTCTCGGAGCTTCAGGCGCCCCGGTTCCTGTGGATCGGTTGCTCCGACAGCCGCGTGCCGGCCAACGTGATCGCCGGGCTCGAACCGGGGGAAGTGTTCGTTCACCGCAACGTGGCGAACCTCGTTCATCACAGCGATCTCAACCTGTTGTCCGTGCTTGAATATGCCGTGGAGGTGCTGGGCGTCGCACATGTCATCGTCTGCGGCCATTATGGCTGCGGCGGGGTCAAGGCGGCGATGGAAGGCTGCGCCCACGGCGTCGTCGACCACTGGTTGCAGCCGATTCGGGACATCGCCGACGCGCACGCCGCGGCACTTGAGGCGCATACGGAAGAAGCGGCGCGCCTGTCCGCCCTGTGCGAACTTTCGATCCGCGAGCAGGTGGCGACTTTGTCCCGTACACCGATCATTCGCAATGCGTGGGCCCGCGGCGATCCCTTGGCGATCCATGGATGGGTGTACAGCCTGTCCGACGGGTTGCTGCGCGATCTCGACTGCCGGCTGTCCGCCGCGCATCCGCATCGCCCGCCGCCGGTTTCCTGAGCGGCGCGCGACGGAACCCGCCCCCACCGTGTTCGCGCGCTGCTAAAAAGGCTACACAAGCTCCGTGTTCGTTGCGCTCGCCAGCCAGGCGAGAAACGCGTGAATGGCCCGGTCATTGAGGTCTTCTTCGCGATAAATCACATGAAAGCCCGGCCCGTCTATCGTGACGTCGGGAAAGGGAGCGACAAGGCGGCCTTCCTTCAAGTCCTCCTCAAGCAGCGCATGCGGACCGATCGCGGCGCCGAGGCCGCTCACGGCGGCCTGGAAACTCAGGAAAAAATGATCGAACAACTGTCCAGATATGGTCCTATTACTGATGACACCCCGAAGCGCAAACCAGTCGCGCCACATATTCGGCCTGGACTTCATGTGCAAAAGCGGAACGCGGGCAAGCGAGGCCGGCGTCATGTCGCGCATTTGCGTCAAAAGAGCGGGAGCCAGGACAGGCGTTGACCGGTCGTCGAGAATTCTTCGGCATTCATAGCCCGGCAGGTCGACGCGGTCACGCCGGAAGATGAAATCAAAAGGCTCTTTGAGATGATCGACGGCGTCCGAGGCCGATGTGGAAATCCGCAACTCGATCGTCGGGTGCTTTATCTGAAAATCCGACGAGGTCGGAATAAGCCAGCGCAGCGCGAATGACGGCGTTGCGTTCAGCGCCAGCATGCGGCGTTTTCCCCGACGCGACAGTTGTTCCGAAGCGATGGCGAGACGGTCGAGGCAGGCGCGCGCTTCGGCGAGATAGGCGAGCGCTTCGCGCGTCGGCTCCACGCCGCGGCCTTTCCTGCGGAAAAGTTTCTGTCCGAAGTAATCCTCCAGGTGACTGATATGCTGGCTGAGAGAGCTGCGCGACACGTTCAGCTCCTCCGCCGCGTCGGTAATGCTGGACAGGCGGGCGACGGCTTCGAAAGCCTTGAGCGCGTTCAGCGGCGGCAACTGTCTCATGCGTTCAATTTTCCTACCGATCCGTCGGAAAAATCTGCTGGTCGTTTTTCCTCTCGATGTACATAACCCCTACCTGTCGATTATCACAACGGGCGGGCCGCCGCGCGCTGCAAAAGCGCTTCGGCGCCTGGTCCGGTCCCGCAACAGGCCATCCTTATTTGACTCTTTTGAAACAGGTTTTCCCAACGCCATTTTCACTTGGTCAGCCCCGGGATGCGTTCGCCGTTGCGGACAGGAGGAATACGCAAGGTCCGACATGATATCTTTATCCGCCAGAATTCGCGATTTGACGCCGTCCGCCACGAAAGCCATGTCGGAGCGCGCGGCCGCCCTGTGCGCCGCCGGACGGCGCGTCATCGCCCTGAGCCAGGGCGAGCTTGACTTCGACACGCCCGTGCGTATTCGCGACGCCGGGATCGAGGCGATCAATACGGGCCGCACCCGGTATACGAAGGTCGCGGGGGTCGATCCCCTGCGCCGCGCCATCGTGGAAAAATTCCGCCGCGATAACGGGTTGGATTTCGGCCTCGATCAGATCACGGTCGGCGCCGGCGCAAAACAGGTGCTGTTCAACGCCTTGCTCGCCACGACGGACCCGGGCGACGAGGTCGTTTTTCCGACGCCGGCATGGGTGTCCTATCCGGAAATGGCGCGCATCGTCGGCGCGACTCCCATTCCCGTCGCCTGCGGGCCCGAAACGGGCTTCAAGCTGACGCCTGCCGCCCTGGAGGCGGCGCTTTCACCGCGCACGAAATGGCTTATGCTCAACTCTCCGGGGAATCCGACGGGCGCGGTATACTCCGTAAGCGAACTTCGTGCGCTCGCTTGCGTTCTTGCGCGTCGTCCCGGCGTGATGGTGATGTCGGACGACGTCTATGAAACCATGACGTATGGCGCGCCCTTCGCGACCATGGCGCAGGCGGCGCCGGAAATCGCCTGCCGCACCCTGACCGTGAACAGCGTGTCGAAATCCCACGCCATGACGGGGTGGCGCGTCGGTTTCGGCGCCGGGCCGGCGGTGCTTATCCGTGCGATGAATGCAATCCAGGGACACTCGACCTCGCACGCTTCTTCCGTTTCCCAGTACGCCGCGGCTGAAGCTCTTTCCGGCGATCAGGACGATGCAAGGCTTTTCTGCGACAAGCTCCGCAAGCGGCGCGATATGATGTTGGACTGGATAGGCCGCGCGGACGGGCTGTCCTGCGTCGCGCCGGACGGCGCTTTTTATCTCTTCGTGTCTTGCGGAGACCTTCTGGGCGCGCGGCGGCCGGACGGCCAGGCGATTCGTACGGATGAAGACTTTGCGGCTTACCTGCTTGAGTATTTCGGCGTCGCCGTCGTACCGGGCGCTGCGTTCATGGCGCCTGGATATATCCGCATTTCCTTCGCCGCGTCGGAGGAGGATCTTCACGAAGCATGCAGGCGGATCATTGCGGCGTGTGCGTCGCTGACGCCGGCGGCGCGGGAGGCGGCGCTGTCATGACGTGCGAAAGGTCGCTGACTTCCATGTTGCGGCGGGGGGCGCCGATCCAATTGATGGCCTGTCACGGCCCGCTGTCGGCGCGCCTCGCCGAAGAGGCCGGGTTCGACGGCGTCTGGGCGTCCGGTTTCGAGCTTTCCGCGCTGAACGGCCTTCCCGATGTGAGCCTTGTGAGCATGTCCCAGCATCTCGACATGACGCGCGCGGTGGCCGGTCGCGTCGGCGTGCCGGTCGTCGCCGACGTCGATACCGGGTACGGCAACGCGATCAATGTCATCCATACGGTCGAGCAGTATGAGCGCGCCGGCGCGGCCGCGATCGTCATGGAAGACAAGACGTTTCCGAAGGTCACGAGCCTGGTCGCCGGCGGCCGCCAGGAACTGCTTCGCGTGGAGGAGTTTCAGGGCAAGATCGAGGCGGCCCGGGATGCGCGAACGACGCCGGATTTTCTCATCGTCGCCCGCAACGAGGCGCTCATCGCCGGACTGGGGCGGGACGAAGCGCTGCGCAGGGGGCATGCCTATGAGGAGGCCGGCGCAGATTTGCTCCTGATTCATTCGAAACAACCGTCTCCTGATGAAATCGTCGAGTTCGCGAGGGCGTGGAAAGGCGCGATCCCGCTCGTCATCGTACCGACCGCTTACCCCCAACTGGACATCGCCGCGATTGAAGCGCTCGGCAATATCAGGGTCGTCATCTACGGCAACCACGCCATTCGCGCCTGCGTGGCGGCGATGCGGGATGCGTTTCGAAAGATCAGGCAGTCCGGCGCCGCAGCCGTTGAAGACGATATTGCAACCGTGGCCGATATCTTCCGGCTTCAAGGCATGGATCGCGTACGCGACAACGAAAAGCGCTATCTGCGCTGATTGTCCGCGGCCTTGGCGCATCCCGTAAAGCCGGTTTTCCATCCTGCCGCAAAAAGCGGCGTTGTCCGTTTCCTGACGATCTCCCGCCGTGCGGCGGGAGGGGCGGCGCGGCGCGTGCGCTTATGTGTCGGTTTTACGAACTCCATTCGCGCCGGGGCCGGCGGCGCCGTCATCCGTGTCATAAAAAATTCACAGCAAATCAGCCCCTTAGGGATCGTTTGGTTGGTCTTTGAATTTCCTTGCCTTTCGATGAGGCGCCGGAAAATCAGACGTCTTAATTAGCAGATCATACTGGTGGTGCGCGTATGCCTGGCGCATCTCATCCCTGCTTTTGGGAGCCAGCTTTGGTCAATTGGGGTGAAAACATGATCTACACGAAGCGCAGTTTGTCATTGAAATCCAGGCTTGTTTCGGCAAGCGCCCTGGGCGCGGCCGTTTCCGGCGCGCTGTTTCAGGCGGCGCTTGCACAGGCGCCGGACCGCATTGAACGCAACTCTGAGGAAACTGAAGGTCCGGCGACAGAACAAATCGTCGTCGTCGGATCATATATCAGGCAGGACGGATTTGACGCGCGCACGCCGCTCCAGGTCGTTGGTCTCGACGATATTCGCGAATATGGTGCAACTCAGCTTGTGGACGTGCTGCGAGCGGTCCCGAGCAACACCGGCTCGCTTATCTACAGTGAGTTCGATAACACGGCGGGTACGGCGCAGTTCAATTTGCGCGGGCTTTCGCTGTCCTCGACGCTGACGCTGGTCAACGGACGGCGCGCGGGCGTTGCGCCGGTCGCTGACGCCACCGGCGCTGACTTTCTCGATATCAACCAGTTTCCGATCGCCATGATCGAGCGCGTCGAGATCCTGAAGGACGGCGCGTCGGCCATTTACGGTTCGGAAGCGGTGGCCGGCGTTGTCAATCTTGTGACGCGCAAGGGGTTCGAGGGGTTTGAAGTTTCGGGTGAATACCAGGACGCCTCGAACCAGGCCTATACGGTCAGCATGGTCGCCGGCGCCGGGTTCGATCGCGGGAGCTTCAATCTTTATGCGACGTATTACGGACAGACCCGTAACGACCGCCTCGACTTCGACTGGCTCGACGAACGGATCAACGGCAACGGCGTTGAAGGCCGCTCCCGCCTCATATCCAGCACCGGATCGCCGGGCACCTATCGTCCCGGTTTCGTCAATGCGGACGGGGAGCCGGAAGGCGTGCCCGGCGGGGTCAATTTCGCCGACCCGGACTGCGAAGCCGCCGGCGGCATTTTTCGCATTCGCGACGATGGCTCGGTGGATACGTCCGTTTGCCGTCACAGTTTCGCCAATCAGTACTCGCCTATTCTCGCAGCCGATCGCCTTCAGGCCTTCGCCGAATTCGATTATCAGCTCACCGACCGGATCCGTTACTTCACGGAAGCCAGCGCATCGCGCAATGTGACGAAAGGCTCGCGCGGTCCGGAAAACTATCTCAACGGGCCTGTGGTCGACAATAATCCCGGGAATATCTTCATTCCCGGCGATCACCCTTTCAATTTCTTTATTGCGGACCCGGGCGACCCGCAGGCGCTGGTCTATATCGGGCCGGAAAACTGGGACCCTGCTATCCATACGGCGGTTCCGGTCGTTGCCCAGGCCCGTCCGCTGGGGTCCCAGTTCAACGGGAACGACGACGTTCAACTGCGGCGCGAATTCAACTACTTCCGTATGATGAACGGATTGGATATCGAGTTGTCCGATACATGGCAGGCGAATGTGTCCCATTCCTACGCAACATCGAACATGTCCGAAACGATTCCCTTCAACTATCGTACGGATATCCTCACGGAACTGATTAACGACGGCGAATTCAACCCGTTCGGCACTTCGATCGCGAATCCCGACCTGATATCGCCGAAAGACGGGGTCAGCACCGCGCGCAACGAGGAAGAAACGCTGCGCCGTTTCCTGACCACCGAAGTCGCCAATGCGCGCACCACGCAACAGGTCATCGACGGTCTCGTCACGGGGACTGCGTTCGAGCCGAAAAGCGGTCCGATCAATGTCGCGCTCGGCGCGCAATACCGCGAAGTCACCCTGAACGACGATCCCGATTCCCTGTTGGCCGCCGGAGAAGCGCGGACGTCCAATCTCGCTTTCTCCATCGATGCGGAGCAGGATGTCTGGGCGGTGTTCGGGGAGGCGGTTATCCCTTTCTACGACATCGCCCAGTTGCAGGTCGCGGTGCGTCACGAAGACTATGGCGGATCCGTGGGCGCGACCACCGACCCGAAAATCTCGATGCGAATCAACCCAACGGATTGGTTGCTGCTGCGCGGCTCCTGGGGGACCTCGTTTCAGGCGCCGACAATTCGTCAGACCTCGTCTTCCTTTTCTCTGGAACTGCTCGACGATCCGGCGTCCGTGGGCGCGAACGGCCTTGAATGCGTGAACCGGGGCCTCAATAACGGCACTATCGTCAACGTCGAAGGCGCGGACGACCTGAAGCCTCAGTCAGCCGATAATTTCAGCGTGGGCGCCGTTCTGTCCGGCAAGCGCGGCCCGCGCATCAGCATCGATTACTGGAATTACGACTATGTCGACCTTATCGCCCGGGCGGAGGGCGCGCAGGCGATCGTCATCAACGACTGTCTTGATGACGGCATTCCGAACGACCCCCGGATCATCCGGGACGGCGCGGGCCAGTTGATCCAGGTCAACACCGCCTTCACGAATATCGGGGAGGTGCAGACGGACGGGATCGACGTCGAGCTTGCTTATCCCTTCTCCGCCGGGGCGCTGGGCGAGCTTGAGTTGCGCGCGGCGGCGACATACATCAATTCGTTCGATGTCGCCGACGGTGCGAACGAGTTCAGCGGCGCGGGAAGCCGGAACTTTCTCAACAATTTCAGTCCGGCGCCGAAGTGGCGCGGGAATTTCGGCGGCTCCTGGCGGCGCGGCAATCACGCCGCGGTGGTGACGGTCCGTTACATCGACAGTTATCTCAACGACCAAAGCAACAATGCGCGCATCGACAGTTACACGACTGTTGACGCGCAGTACTCTCTGGATCTTGACGGGTTGTTCCGGGGCGCGCCGAACGCTTCGATTACGGTGGGAGCGGACAATATATTTGATGTCGATCCCCCTGCGCTCGTGCGAAACGACAGCACCGGCGCGCGCATTACCGGAACGATATCCGATATCGACCGGCCGAGTTACGACCCGCTGAGCGGCGTCGACATCAGGGGGCGTTTATTCTACATTCGCGCACGTCATCAATTCTGATCCGGCGGCGCATGGTTCGGCGGTGGGGCGGGCCTTCGGGCCGGCCCCGCTATTGTCTTCATTGACGTCAAGAGGGAACAAGGCGGAATGACCAGCAGGAAAGTCGTGCTGATCGGACTGGACGGCCTTCGCCCGGATATGATTCGTGTAGAGACAACGCCGCATCTGGCGACCTGGCGGAGCCGGGGCGTTACGTTCGCCAATCATCGCGCCTGTTTCCCGAGCGATACGTTTGTGAACATGGCAAGCCTTGTCACGGGCGCCCCGCCGCAGGGGCATGGTCTGATTGCAAACGATTTTCCCGCCGCGGCGTCCGGCGTGCGCGCGGCGTTTCACGGCGCCAGTATCGCGAGCGTCGATCGCTTCATTGCCGCTGCGGGAGGCGCGCTTTACGGCGCGACCAGTCTTGGGGAGCATCTGGCGGCGCATTGCATGTCGCTTTCGGTGATTTGTTCCTGTTCGCCGGGCGGCGCGCGGCTACTTCACCATACCGCCGCCGATCACCGTCACCTCGTGATTGCGATGCGTGAAAATCAGCGTCACGATGACCGCGAACCTCGCAACGTCCGTGACGAGAACGGTGCCGACAGCGATTCCGACGGCGACGGCGACGGCGACGGCGACGGCGAGGCCGTGGGCGATATCCTGTCGCGTCAGGTTGACTTGTTTTTCGGCCTGATCGCGGACGACGCCCTGCCGGAGATGACTGTCCTGTGGTTCGGAGAACCTGACGACGCTTGGCATGCGCATGGCTTTACGGCGCCGCGGGGCCTGCGCGCGCTTCACCGTCTGGACGGCCAGATCGGGCGGATTATCGACTGGTGGGAGCATGTCGGCGGCAGTAACGGCGTTCAGCTCATGGTGATGTCCGATCACGGCCATGTCACACAAGGTAAAAAAGCCTCTGTCAGAACCATTCTCGAAGATGCCGGTTTCTCCGTGGCCGGGGCCGGCGAAGAAGGAGACGCGGATGTGACGATCGTTCCAGGGGCGGCGGCCGGGCTCTGGCTGGCCGGCAATAACGACGCGCTTGCCCGCGATCTTTCTTCCGCGCTTCAGGCGTCGCCCGCCTGCGGGTTATTGTTCAGCAAGGGAAAAAACAACGTAGACGGATGGCTCCCGGGTACGTTCGCGCGCTCCCTCGTCATGCTTGAGCATGAGCGCGCGCCCGATCTTGTCATGACCCTGGCCGAATGCGAAAATCAGGACGGGACGGGGCGTGCCGTTTACTATGACGGCGGCGGCGAGCCGGGGGCGAGCACCCATGGCGGGCTGACCCGGGACGAGATGGCGTGTTGCTTCATGGCGGCGGGCGATCTCTTTAAAGAGGGGGTGACGATAAACGGTTTCAGCGGCGTACGCGATATCGCGCCGACCCTGCTCCGCGTACTTGGCGTCGGGCGCCCGCGCTCTATGACCGGACGTGTTTTGTCTGAAGCCTTTGCCGGGGGACGGAGCGATGGCGCGGAGAACCGGCGGGAGGTCGAGACCGTCGGCGCCGCCGGCTACGCCCAGCGGCTGAGCCGCGTGCGCGCCGGCGGCGCGATTTATCTTGACGAAGGAACCCGCGTAGAATGACCATACCGAGCGCATCGCTGATGGGGCGAAGCGACGCCGACGCAGCGCGCCGCGGCGATGCAGAAAGCCTAAACACCGCCGCGGGGCGCGGCGGTCCGCACCATGGCGACGGAGCGCGCTCCTCGTCCATTTCCCTTCAGGGCGTTACCAAAGCATTCGACGGCGTCGGCATTCTCGACGCGGTGTCCCTGACAATCGAGCAGGGCGAGTTTCTCTCCCTGTTGGGGCCGAGCGGTTGCGGCAAGTCGACCTTGTTGAGAATCATCGCCGGGCTGGAACGCCAGGATTGCGGACATGTGGTCATGGGCGGCGAGCCGGTCGACGACACGCCGCCGCGCGATCGCGATGTGGCGATGGTGTTTCAATCATACGCCCTTTATCCCCACATGACGGTCAGGCAGAATATGTCCCTGCCCCTGCGCATGCGGCGGCTGACAAGGGCGCAACGCCTGCCTCTGATCGGTTCCGCGCTGCCCGGCGCGCGTGCGATACAACAGGGCGTCGCCAGGGATGTGGAGGACGTCGCGGCCCAGCTCGGCCTGACGGCGCTGCTTGACCGCAAGCCGGGGCGGCTTTCCGGCGGTCAACGCCAGCGTGTCGCCGTGGGGCGCGCGCTCGTGCGCCGCCCGCGCGTGTTTCTGATGGATGAGCCTCTTTCGAATCTGGACGCCGCCCTGCGCGTCAAGATGAGAACGGAGTTCAAGGCGCTGCACGCCCGGCTCGGCGTGACCATTGTCTATGTGACGCATGACCAGACCGAAGCCATGGCGATGTCGGATCGGGTCGCCGTCATGCTGGATGGGGCGATCCTTCAGGTTGGTACGCCGGACGATATTTACTTCAACCCGTCGCATCGGCGCGTGGCCGAGTTTATTGGCAGTTCGCGGATAAATTTTCTGCCCGGGCGAATTGTCGGTCCCGGCGCCGTCGAAGCCGCCGGCGCGTCCTTTTCCCTTGAAACCGGTCTGGCCGCCGGGACGCCCGTTTCGCTGGGCGTCCGGCCGGAGGCGTTGTTTCTTGCGGAATCGGTAGCGGCCGGCGGTCTGACCGGCCGGGTACGGGACGTTGAAATGCTTGGTGCGGATTGTTTTGTTTCCCTGGCCCTGAACGGTGCGGATGACGTGATCGTTGCGCGGCTCCCGGTCGCTTCCAGCGTCTCCTTGACGCCCGGCCGGCAAATGACGGTTTGCGCGCAGCCGGGTGGCGTTCTCGTATTCGACGCCGAAGGGCGGCGCGTGCGCCTGCGCGATGCGCAGCTCGGTGGGGAAGGGGCGCCGTCATGACGGTAGCGCCGCTTTCACGCGCCGGCGGATCAAAGGCGGGCGGCGCGGGTTTTCGCGCACCCGGCGGCGGCCTGGTTCCGTTGCTCGGGCCGGCCGTTACGCTGCTGACGATGTTGTTCCTGGCGCCGGCCGTCGCCGTCCTCGTCATCTCTTTTACCGATTGGGAGCTTGGCGCGCCCGGTCTGTCGGTGATCGGTTTCGCAAACTTCCGCGAGCTTGGCGAAGATGCGGCGTTTCGCGCGTCGCTCGCGAACACCGCCCTTTATGTTTCCATCGTCGTCCCCGGCGCCGTGGGTTTCGGCCTTCTGATCGCGTTGCTGATAGAGGCCGGCGGCGCGCTTCGCGGGTTTTACCGGGCCGCTCATTTTCTTCCCTTCATGACGACGCTGGCGGCGATGGCGATTGTGTGGGAGGCGCTCCTTAATCCGACGGTTGGCGTGCTGAGCGGTCTGTCGGGGCTCTTCGGGCTGCCTCCCGTCAACTGGCTTCAGGACGAAGCGACCGCGCTGGCGACTCTCGCCGCCATCGGCATATGGCAGAACGCCGGCTTCGCCATGGTGCTTTTTCTTGCCGGCCTGAAAACGATTCCCGGGGACCTTTACGACGCCGCCGAACTTGACGGGGCGGGCGGCCCGCTGGACCGTACAAGGACGGTCACATTGCCGCTGTTGGGGCCGGTGTTTTTGTTCGCCGTCGTGGTGGTCGCGCTGAACGCATTCCAGACTTTCGATACGGTGCAGATTCTGACAAAGGGCGGTCCGAATTACGCGACCGAGCTGTTGCTCTACACCATGTACCGGGAGAGCTTCACGTATTTTCGGGCCGGCTACGGCGCGGCGGTTGCGGTGATCTTTCTGGCGATCGTCATTGCGGTCACGCTGGCGCAGATGCGCGTCGGCGAAAAGCGGGTGCATTATCAATGAGCGTTTTCAGATCCTTTCCGTCGTTCTCCGCCGTCTTTCGCCACGCCGCGCTTTGCGTGACGTCGCTTCTTATGATGGCGCCCTTCATCTGGATGGTTTCGACATCGCTGAAGTCGCCCGCCGAAATTTTCGATCCTGGGTTTTCGCTGTTCCCGAAAGAGTTCAACGGTGTTGAAAATTATGCGCGCGCGCTGACCGCTTCGCCCCTGCTGCGTTTCCTTGCTAATGGCGTTTTCATCTGTGCATCAATTTTTACGCTTCAGGTGGCGGTATGCCTGCCCGCCGCCTATGCCCTCGCGAAGAAGCGGTTCCGGTGCCGGCAGGCGCTGTTCGGCATTGTTCTGATCTGCCTGATGCTGCCGCATCAGGTGCTGGCGATCCCGCTTTTTCTGGCCGGTCATCAACTGGGCGTCATGAACAGCTACACGGCGCTTATATTCCCGTTCATCGTGTCGCCGTTCGGCATCTTTCTCCTGCGGCAGTTTATCATGACGGTTCCGGACGATCTTATCCATGCGGCCCGGCTCGACGGGTTGTCCGAGACATCGATTGTCTGGCGCGTCATTTTTCCTATCGCGGCGCCGGCCGTGGCTGCATTCGGGGTGTTTTCAGTCGTTTCGCACTGGAACGATCTCTTCTGGCCGCTGATCGCGGTCCAGTCCCAGGATCTGATGACGCCGCCGGTCGGCGTCGCCGCTTTTCGCGATGGGGAGGCGGGGGCTGAATACGGCCCCCTGATGGCGGGCGCAACCATCATCGTCGCGCCGCTGCTTGTCTGTTTTCTCTTCGCTCAGCGATGGTTCATCGAAGGGCTTTCGGCAGGAGCGGTAAAATGAACGTACACGAATATATGAAGGAGAGCGCAATGCGGCGTAGACGGTTCATGTCAGGAGCATTGACCGCCATAGGGCTCGCCGGTTTTGCGGGAGCGCCGGCTTCCGCCGCGGATTTCCCGCTGCGTGTTGCTTATGCGTATCCGCGGTTGCTCAGGCGCACCCACGAAGCGTTGGCGGCGGCATTCATGGCCGAGACGCCCGATATCAGGATCCGCTTCGCCGCTCCCGCCGCGGATTACGAGCAACTGACGCAGACGGTCCTGCGGGCGAGCATGTCCCGGGCCGCGCCGGAGGTCGCCTTTCACGGTCTTGACCGCATACGGTTTCTCGCCGAGCGCGCGCTTGTCGCGCCGCTTGACGATCGTATCGCGCAGGACGGCGGCGCGAAGGCGCTCGGCTATGAAAGCGCCATGCTCGATCTCGGGCGGGTTGACGGCGCGGTTTACGGCCTGCCGTTTTCGGTTTCGACGCCGGTCGTTTATTACAATGCGGACCTGGTGGTGCGGGCCGGCGGCGACCCTGACCGCCTGCCGCGCAACTGGGACGCGATCCTGGATCTGGCGAAGCGGATCGATGCGCTTGACGGGCGGACCGGCGGCATCCATTTCGATTATTACGGCCAGGAAAACAACTGGACTTTCCAGGCGCTGGTTCTCAGTTTCGGCGGGACCATGATGTCGCCCGATGAAACGGCGATCGGCTTTGACGGTCCCTCGGGGCTGAAGGCGCTGTCGGTGCTGGCGGCCATCGGCGAGGCCGGCATGATCGAACAGTCCTCGACGCAGGCGACCCAGGCGTTCGGCGCCGGGCGCCTCGGCGTGTTCGTCATATCGAGCGCCCGTCTGGCCAGCCTTGAAAATGCGGCGAACGGACGGTTCAGCGTCAGGACAGGCCCGTTCCCGGTCGCCGAAGGCGGACGCCTTCCCGTCGGCGGCAATGCGGCGGTAATCCATGCGCGCGACCCTGAAGCCGCGGCGGCGGCATGGCGCTATATCCGCTTTGTCGCCGGTCCCGAGGCGCAATCGGCGATGGCGCGCAACACCGGCTATCTTCCGGGCAATTCCCTGGCCGTCGCGCGGGAGGACCTGCTCGGCGATTTTATCGATCAGCACCCGAATTACGCGACTGCGGCGGCGCAGCTTTCGAATGCGGCCCCGTGGTATTCGTTCCCCGGTTCCAACGCCCGCAAGATTCCCGATGTCATCCGCGAGATTCTTCGGCGCACGTTTTCGGGACAATTGACGCCGGAAGCCGCTTTGGAGAGGCTCAAAGATGAGATCGGCAAACTCGTCTGAGGGGACGCGGCGCGGACTTCCTCCGCATGCCCCCGATCGCGCAGGTTCTGGCCGCGCCGCCCCCGACCGCGCGGGTTGCGAAGGCGGCGCACAGTCAACGTTGAACGGGGCGACATTGAACGGCGCGACGTCGTTCGGGTCGTTAGCCGCCATGGAAACAAGGGCGGCGCGTGTACTTCCCCGGGCCGTTCGGGACAACCTCAACGGCGCCGCCGGCGCGGAACGCACCGCGCAATGGAACGAGACCGATTTCGACCGGCTGGCGTTGGTTCCCCGCATCTTTCGGGACGTCAGGCGGCGTTCCGTCTCGACGATGCTGCTCGGCCGCGAAGCGGCCCTGCCGCTGGCGTTGTCGCCTGTTGCGTTCGCATCTCTTTTCCATCCGCAAGGGGATGTCGCGGCGGCAAGCGCGTCACGCAAGACCGGCGCGCCTTATTGCGCCAGCCTGATGTCCAACGCGTCCATTGAGGAGATGGCCAGCGTCGGCGGCGAAGGGGTCTGGTTTGAACTTTTCTCCTGCGGGCCGCAAGACTTCATCGCTCCGCTTCTGGACCGGATCCGCGCGGCCGGTTGCGATACGCTTGTCATTGCGGGGGGTCTTTCCGCGCCGGGGTTGCGCCCGCGGGATGCGCAAAATCGTTTCGCCCTGGGCGGAGCGGCGGCCAGGGCGGCGTTCCTCTACCACAATCTGCCTGATCTTGTCGCGCACCCGCGCTGGCTATATAACATCCTTATGCGAACTAAAAGGATCACGCTGCCCAATATCGCGCCGCCCGGAGAGACGGATGCGTCGCTCGATCGCCGGTTCGACTATCTTCGCCGCGAAATCCTTGCCGGTGCGACGACATGGGACGACGTGCGCCGCCTGCGCGATGCATGGGCGGGAAAGCTTGTTGTGAAAGGCGTGATGACGCCGGATGACGCGCTTGAAGCCGCCGCCCTCGGCGCGGATGCAGTCATCGTTTCCAACTATGGCGGGCGCCAACTGGATGGCGTTGCAAGTTCAATTTCGGCGTTGCCGGCGATCGCCGACGCGCTTGCCGGTCGGGCGGCGGCAATCCTCCTTGACGGAGGCGTGCGAAGCGGCCGGGACGTGGTCAAGGCGATTGCGCTGGGGGCTGACGGTTGCATGGTCGGCAGGCCGTGGTGTCGGGCGCTCGCCAGCGGCGGCGAACCCGCGTTGGTCGAGATGGCGTCGATATTCAGGACGGAGATCGACAACGCCATGGCGCTGATCGGCGTGTCGGAAATCGGCGACATCGATCGGCGTTTTTGCCGTCTTGCCTAGGATGGCGGGCAGCGGTCACTCCTTACGGCCGCGCTGGCGAAGGGCGCTTTTCAAAAGCCGTACTTCGCGGAGAACTGAAGGCGCTGCATCGTTCCGCTTGCGCCGTTTTCGGTGCGCCGGTTGGCCAGGATGAGCTCGCCGCCGAGATCGAGCGCCCGCACCGGCGAGAAGATCAGGTTCGCGTGAATGGAGCCGACACGGTCCGTCACCGCAGAATCGCTGAGCATGGAAGGGTGGTCCGCGAAAAAGAAGCCGCCTGTCAGATTCGACCGCAGCCGGCGCGTCCACAGATGGCGATAGGAGAGGAAACCGGACAAGACGCCGATCGTGTCGATCCGCCCATTGGCGTCGAGCGATGCATCGTTCACGATATTGAGGCCGACATACCGGCCGATCCCCCGCCCGGCGGTAAGCATCATGCGAAAGTCGTCTTGTCCGCCGCTTTTGACCAGCCCTGAAAGGCTGACGCCGTAACCAAGCGCAGTGTCCTTACGGGCCCCGGGCGCCAGGTCTTCTTCGATATGAAGGGCCCTGACGATACCGGCGGCGGTCACGCCGCCCCACTCGCCCTCGCGACCGTAGCGCAATACGACATCGGGCAGAATGTCATCGCCGGGAAGGCGGCGGGTGCCGTCGGCGATCGTGATTTCCGTTTCGGGCTGTTCCAGCGCGAAGCGCCACGGGCCTCGGCTATAGCGAATCTGCGCCTGGCGTTCGAACACCACGCCTTCCGTCGGGCCGATAAAATCGAGATTGTCCGGCAGGGCCGAAACATTCTGGAAGGTTGTCCATGCCTGGCCGAAAAGCCAGTTGTCGTAGGTGAAATACGCCTGGCGCAGGCGCGGCACGTAACTGTTGGAGACGCGCTCATTGCCTTCGGTGGTGACCTGAAAATCGAGTTCGATCCGGCCGCCGATAGCATGGCCGCTGCGGTGCGTCTCGACGTCGAAAAACACCCTTGTCTCCCGTGGGTTGAAGTCGAGTACGGCGCCGTCGCCGTCGCCGCCCGCCGGGACCAGCGACGGAATATAGAAGTCGCGTCCGATGCTGGTCGTCGGCAACTCGCCGGCGGTAAAGCGCGTCGCGGCGAGGTCAAGCTTCACATAGCCGCCGAGGGCGACGCGCGCGCCGTCAAGGCCGGACGACGCTTCGGACGTCGGCGCTGGCGGCGCTTTATCGCTCGCCGGCGCGCGCTGCGCAGCGCCGGCCGCGATCAAGGATCGGGCCTCTCGCAGCGCGGCGGCGTCAATGGCGGGCGGCGCCTCACCGGATTCATCGAGCCTTTCGAGAATCGCGTCGAGCTTGCGCTCCACGGCGCTGAGGCGCGCGTCCAGTTCTTCCGTTGTCTGAGCGTATGCGGTTGCGGACAGCGCCGGCAGGCTGAACGCGGCGAGGAATGCGTAGGATTTCATGAGATCGATGACGCCCTTGGATAAAGTCTGGGAATTCAGGGAACGAAGAAACCGGCGACGAACAGGCTCGCAATGGCGAGGCAGGCCGCCGCGTATTTGACCGGTTGCAGATCGATGCCGTTCTGCTTTTCCGCCTTGCCGTGGCACAGGAAGAGAAACAGCTTCAGGGCCATGATCGCATTAAGCGCGATGACGGCCAGCCAGATCAGGATGATCGTCGGTTCGGCCGCGAAGCCCTGTTGCAGGGCGAGATCCTCGCCCACATAGGCGAGGGAAAGCGGAAATCCCGCCGTCAGCAACCCGAAGAGCAGCATGGCGTTGGCAAGCCTCGGCGTGCTCTCGAAACTGCCGGAGGGTCGCGCAAGGCAGAGCGTTCCCCGGCGCGCTTCCAGTGCGCCGACGGTCAGAAGAAGGCCCGGCAGCGCGATCGTCATCGAAGCGGTGAGGAGGATATCCGGCTTGCCGAGCCCCGGCGTCAGCGAGTGGGCGTATGCGAGAAGCGCCAGCGCGCTCGCGCAAAGACCGGCCATGGCGCGGCGCGGCTCCGTCCTTGAAAGAGCGACGAGCGCCGAGAGAAGACCGAGGCCCGCGAGCGCGGCGTGCTCCAGGGGCCCCGGCGTGGGATGGATCGTCTCGAAGCCCGTGACGAAGGCGGCCTGGGCTGCGATGAGCGCGCCCAGCACCCCCGACGGCGCGCGCTCGAAAATCCATCCGGACCATGCGGACAGCGGGAAGAGGCCGATGACGAGGCTGAGCCCCGCGACCGGCGCGAGGTCGGCCAGGAGCCCGCCCTGCAGCGCCTCAAGAGGCGCTGCAACAGCGATAAGGCCCGCCGCCGCCGCGGCGTAAGGCGCCGTGACGGCAAGTCCCTGGCGCGGCGTGGTCATGGCCAGGACCGGCGTCAGCAGGATCGCGCCGGCGGCGACGGCGTCGAGCCAACGCCCCGAGCCGAACAGCATTGCGATGCTCAGTAAACCAAGTACGGCGATGGCGGTTATGCTCCTTGCGGTGGAATCCCGGCCCGTGAGGTAGATTACCGAGAGGGCAAGACCCGATATGGCCGTCAATCCAAGAAAGCCCGACCTGAAGGCGTTTGTGTCGGCTCCCATGCCGGTCAAGGCTGCGATGGCGAGCCCGGCGAGCGCCATGCCGCCGAGGGCGAGAGCCTTGAAAGCCGCCGCCGGGCTGAGCGTTAGAATCGTCATGAGGCGGACCTTTCCTGTGTGTTGACGTTGAGCGGCGAAGCGGCGCCGGAGGCGAGGCGGCGCGCCACGCGCCGGTCGATCGCGTCGAGCCGGCCGACGGCGCCGAGAACGCCGAAGACGATCCGGTCCCGCAGCAGCGTATCAAGGCCGCCGCGTTCGATACCGAACCGGTAGCTCCAGCGTTCGAACGCCGAAGCCGCAGGGCCGCGCGGCGCCGCCCGCGCCGGATGGCCGAGCATGCGTTCAAGGTGCTGGTGATCGTGCAAGAGGCTCGGCGCCCGAAGGATCTGGAGCGTACGGACGGACGCATGCGCAGCGATGTGGAAGAGCGCAAGGGCGTGAAGCCCGAGGCCGACTTCGGCCACGATGACGCCGAGCTGCGTGATCGACCCGTATGCGAGCCGGCTTTTGATATCGGTCTGAACGCGCCCGATCATCCGTCCGGTGACGGCAGTCAGAACCCCGACGGCGATAACGGCGGCGGCGACGACCGGCTGGGCGGCGATCACGTCGCCCGCGCGCATCAGAAGCAGCGGCCCCAGATGAACGGACAGGGCGCCGTAAAAGACCGCGCTTGACGGGGTTGGTCCTTCCATGGCCCGCGGCAGCCAGCCGCTGAAGGGAAAAAGGGCCGCTTTTCCCATGGCCGCGAGGAGAATGAGGAGCCCGACGGCGAGGCTTTCCTGATCGAGGCGCAGCCCGAACCATGGATGTGCGTTCAGTAAACGGAACGTCTCGCCTCCGCCGGCGTGGTGTGCGAGGATGGCCGCGGCGATCAGCCCGACGTCGCAAAGCCGGTATGTGGTGAAGGCTCTCAGCGCGTTCTTGGCCGGCTTCGGCCGCGTCGTGAAAAACGCGATGAGCAGGACCGACATCAGCCCGACGATTTCCCACCCGATAATGAGCAGTTCCAGCGTCCCCGCGACGGACACGGTCAGAAGGCCGATCCCGAAGAGCGTCAGGAACAGATAGAACCGGTGAAAGCCCGGTTCCTTGTGCACATAGCGTCTGGAGAAGCTTGCGATCAGCAACAGCAGCGACAGGCTGATTATCGCATAGGTGGCGCTGACGCCGTCGGCGACGAAATGCAGCGCGAAGGCGTAGTGCTGATCGTGAAACCACGTTCCGGTTTCCAGCGCGCGCGGTCCCGTCAGGGCCGCGGCCGCCAGTCCGAACGCGGACAGTCCGGCCGCGACAAGCGCGCCGACGGCGAGGCTCACCGTCACCGCTTCGCGCCGTTCGGGGAGGAAGGCGAGCCGCGCGGTCTGGATCAGCGCGGACGCCGCCGGCGCGCCGATAAGTCCGGCAAAGAGCAGGGCGAGAAACGGTTCAGGCATCGGATGTCTCCAGTGGCGGCGCCGTGATATGCGCGAAACCCAGATGGCCCCGGGCGCCGCCATAGATGAGATCGGAGGAGGGCGCCGTGGCGAGGTCGTCCGCCTCGACGGCATGGGGCGTGAACGAGCCGCCGGTGAACCGGCTGTAGGCGCCTGTTTCGGGATCGCGGGCGATAAGCTGGATCCACTCATTGCCGACGAGCGCGCCGACAACGGGTTTTTCTTCGGCGATCCTGAGGAGGCGCGCCGGCGTCGCCTCGACGATGGTCAAAAGCCGGACAGGTTCGTGGATCTCAACCATTTGCCAGGGGAGGCCGGTGCGCAGATCCGAGGCGTGACCGTCCATGACGCCGACGAGGCCCGATATGTTGTGCGGCAGTTTCGTTCCGCAGCCGAAATGGACCGGGTCGACGAAGCTGAAATAATATTCAAGGTTGATCCCCGCGCCGACCGGGCCTGCGGCTTCGAGGATCGAGGCGAGAATATCGCCGTTGCTGTCTTTATACGGATCATAGGAAATGAGGAACGCGCGCCGGTCGAAAAACAGCCCCCTTGTCACGTTTCGCCTGCCGATAAAGCAGATCGCGTTCGTCGCGTGCCCGTATTCGGGGCGCGGCTGGGCGAGGTCCTGGGCGTGGGCCTGTGCGATCTCCAGCGCGCGGCGGCGCCCCAGATTCGCCGGGGCGTCCTCGAACCGCCGACAGCGTTCCTGCGCGTCGCGCCGGCACGCCTCCGCGAGGGCGGCTTTCGCGGCGGCCAGCTCGGCGCGCCGCGCTTGCGGGACGAGGTCTTCGTCGTAATACGCCATGCTGTCGTCGCAGGTGTTGTGATACCCGCCGACGAACCACGTTTCGGCGGGGATCTCGACGCCGCGCGCGGAAAGAAGCGCGCGCACATCCGGATCGTTCGCCATCTGAGCGAAGGCGCGGGCGTTCGGACCGCCGCGCCCGCCCCCCGTGGCGCCGCAGTCATGCGCGGCCTCGTGCGGGTTGTTGAGGCTCGACGATCCGTGCCCGACGATGGCGACGACAGGCGCGAAGCCCGATGTCAGCCCGAGGCTTTTCAACAGCCCCTCGACAACGCCGGCCGCTTCCTCGGCGGCGTATCCGCGGTAAAGGCCGTCGGGCGTTTTTTCTTCCCCCTGGCGGAAGAGGGCGAGGCGCGTTTGCGGCGCTTCCAGATTCGCGTGGAGAACCGAGTGGTGGAGGCGGTTCGCCAGCCGCGGCGCAAGGCTTCGCGCGACCAGATGCGCGCTCTGGACGAGCCCCGCGGCAAGCGACCATACGGCCCCGAACAGGAGCGAGCGTTCGCTGCGCTCGGCCCGTTCCAGCGCCAGCCCGCGGCGGCGCAAGGCGGCGCGATAGGCGCGCCCGGCTTCGGGATCGGCCGCGACTTCCTCGACGAAATGCGCCGGGACGCGGACCACGGGGCAGAGCGGGCGCGAGGTTACGTCGTCGAGGCCCTTGTACTGCATGGCGACGCCGAAAAACCCGGCGCATCCGAATGTTTCCGCGTACGGTAAAACTTCTTCGAGATGGCGCCGGGTCGATTCCTCGCGTTCGTCCATGCAGAAGACCGCCTGGAGCGACGGCGCGGGGGCGGCCCTGCTGCCTTTCCGCTCGTGCGCGATCATCGCATCGAGGGTCGCCTGGCGATGTCGCCGCTCATAGGCGAGTTGCAGAAGCCAGCGGCGTTCGGCGTCGCTCCACCGCGCGATCTCCGCCGCAAACGCCCGCAGGCTCGCCTCTTCGGAAAGCAGGCTGCGGACGATATCGAACGCCTGCGCGGCGACGAAACCCTCGAAGACCACGCGGCGGTCGGGATCGGGGCTCTCGGCTTCCCTCGGCGCCGACAGCCGCGGCGCCAGATCGCGCAGCCGCGCGCCCGTCCGGCGGCAGGCCGCCCGCGCCGCCGCCCGGTCAAGCAGCATGACGACGGCCAGGTAATCGAGAAGGGCGCCGTTCAATGCAAAGACCGGCGCTTTTTCCGGCTCGCGCTCAAGCTTGTGGAACATGCCGGCCCATCCCGGCAACACGCGCAAGGTCGCGTTGATGGCGGCTTCCCAGTGCTCGGGCGCGATCCCGAGGCCGCTGAGCGTGCGGCTGACGACGCCCGCCGGGTCCGTGGGGTCGACCCGCCGCAGCTGCGATGAAACGCCATCGAGCCACGGTTCGGTCAACACGCCCCCGGTCGTGATCACGTCGAGCGCCGCCGCGAGGAAGCCTTTCTCGCGCCCCGGCATTTCGACTTCGGCGATTGTCTGGTCGAGATAGGCCGCGCAAAGACGGATCAGGAACGGCTTCAGCCATTCATCTGTATCAAGATTATAATCCTCGAGAAAGAGATCGCGCAGGCGCGGCGCGCCGGTCTTCTCGATCCTGCGGGGGCTTGCGGTTTCCAGCCGCCGCCACAGCGTTTCGAGTTCGACCCGCGTCAGTTCCCGCGCGCCCGCCGCGTAAATCGGCGAGCCAGGCGCGGTGACGGACGAGCGCGAGAGCGGGTGCGCCCTGGCGAGGAGCGCCTTGTCGTGAATCCACCACCCGATCGTTTCCGCCGACGGGGTTTCCACCGGCACGCCCAGCCGCCAGGCGAGGAGTTGACGCCTGGTCGGGCCGCCCGGAAACAGCCTCAAGTCCGGATCCTCGACCTCGGCCTCGATCACGGCGGCGAGGTCCGCCTGCCGGATGCGGCCCGCCGCGATGGCCTCACGGAACTGCGCTTCGGTCATCAGCGTCCGCGCCCCGAACATCCGGGCGCCGGCTTCGAGCGCCTTTTTGAACGGCAGATGTTCAAAGGCGTGAAGCGTGTTGTGGTGGACGAAGGCGTGGAGCGGCGCCTGGTCGGGCAGAAAATGCGCCGCCCGTGCGACGATCGCGGCGATATCGTCCTTCGCCGCGCCCGAGGGCGCGGCGGCGTCTTCATCAATGGCCATGGGATCAGGCGTCCTTCAGCCGGGTGGCGTGGACATGGCGGCCCTGCGGGCTGAAGCCTTCATGGCCGACGACGACGTGCTTGAGCGCCGGACGACCGCTGAGCGCCGCATCGACCCCGCTGAGGAAGGTGTGGTCGACGATGCGGCTGCGGCTGACGTCGATGGCCACGGTGTCGACGCCTTCGGGCAGCGCCTTGGCCGCTTTCCTGATGACGAGCAGGCTCGGAAAGGCGGCCTCGCCCGTCAACGTCAGCGTCGCGGACGATCCGTCCACGCGGCTTTCCACTTTCGGCGCAAACAGCGACTTCGGCGTTGCGCCGCGAACGAAATGCAAGACGATTTTCAGCGCCAGACCGACGCCGACGCCGATCAGAAGGTCCGTCAGCAGCGTGACGACGAGGGTCGTGAGAAACAGCGCGAGTTGATCCCTGCCCACCTCGCGCGCGTGCAGGACCTCCTTCACCGAAGCGAGCCGCAAGCCCACCAGGATCAGCATCGCGGCCAGCGCGGTCAGCGGCACGAGGCTCACGACCGCCGGCAGGGCGACAAGAAAGATCAGCAGCATCAGTCCGTGGAAGAAGTTCGCCCGCGGGCTCGCCGCGCCCGCGTCCACATTCGCCTTGGAGCGAACGATTTCCGAAATCATCGGAAGCCCCCCGATGAAACCGCAGATGACGTTCCCGACGGACAGGCCCATCAGGTCGCCGTCAAGATCGGCGGGGGCTTTCTTGTCCGGCGCGATCGAGTCCACCGCGATGACCGAGAGCGTCGACTCGATCGATCCGACAAGGGCGAACATGACGATGTATTTGACGGACGCCGGCGAGAAGATCACGGAAAAGTCCGGGAAGGCGAAGCCGCCAAGGGGCGACGCCGGCAGGGCCACCAGGAACTTCGGGTCCGTCGCGATGCTTTGGCCCATGAGGTTGACTGTTCCGCTGTGCGGGAAGCCGAGGGCGAGCGACGCGCCCACCGCCGCGAACAGGACCACGAGCTGCGGCGGGACGGCCTTCAGCGGGCCGGCGGCAATCTTCGGCCAGATCAGGAGAAGCGCGAGGGACCCGAAGCCGACAAGCGCCACGGCGGGGTTCATCTGCGCGAAGGAGCGCGGCAGTTCCGCAATCAGCCCGAAGGTTTCATGGGCATGCGGGCTGACGCCGAGAAGCACGTGGAGTTGTTTGGCGACGATGATCACGCCGATGGCCGCCAACATGCCGTGCACGACGGATTTCGACATGGAAATGCCCAGGCCGGCGGTCCGGAAATAGGCCAGCGCGAACTGAAGCGCGCCGGCGACGACGCCGACGGCGAGCGCGCGGTGATAGCCGAGCAGCATGTCGCCGCCGCCGAGTTCGGTGACGGCGCCGAGCGCGATGACGATGAGGCCCGCCGCCGGCCCCTTAATGGTGTAGCGCGCGCTGCCGAGGAAGGAGACGACAACGCCGCCGACAATGGCCGTCAGGAGGCCGGCAATGGGGGGAAAGCCGGAGGCGGCGGCGATGCCGAGGCAGAGCGGAAGGGCGATGAGAGAGACGAGAAAGCCGGCTTTGGCGTCAGCCGTCAGCGTGCGGCGTTCCGCTCCCGGAAGAGATGGAAACAAGGGTATTCTCCTGGAACATGATCGAGCGGGCCTGCGCCGGGGGCAAAAGCCGCGGCGTCAGGGAACGGACGTCAGGGGCGCAATCGCCCTGTCAGGAGAAGAAAGGAGGCGCCCGCGAGCGCTTGGCGAGACGGACGCGCGAGGAAAACCGGTCCGTGTGCGGCGCGCCCTCGAAGGGATACGTCGCCGAGCCTGACGCAAAGGACGAGCCGGCGACGCCATCATCCGCGTCGGGTTCGGTTTCCTGAATTTCCGCAAAGCGTTCTTCCGCGACGGTCGATCCGTTCGGCGACTCGCAGGACGAGGCCGCTTCAACGGCCGCGCAGGTCAACTCGTGCGCGGAGGCGACGCTCGACCAGCAGATTTCGCCGCCGAGCAAGGCCGGAGCAATCAGAATCGTCAGGACGAAGAGGAGAGGCCGGAGCGCCATGGGCTTTCAGGTGAGACTTGACTGTTGAGCGAATACGCTACTGCTGCGGTGCGTCATATGCAAGCTCCCATTTCAGGATCGGGCAAGCCGCCACGCCGTTTACGACAGGGGCCGGTCGCGACAGAGGCCGATCAAGGCGGGCCGCCGTCATAGATCCGTTCCCTGACCATGCAGATGTCTTGCACTGGCTCATGGTCGGCGCCCGGCAAGAGGAATGGCGCGCGGCGTCGACGACCGGCGCCGGGGCGCTGTCCGGCGGTATCGTCCCGCTTATGGAAAGCGATGCGGTGAAGGGTGCTAAATGTTTGATTTTCTTTTGATTTATATGGCGGGCGCGACAAGGGTTGAACTTGTAATCCCTGCGATGAAATCAGCGCTGGCTTGCAGGGCGACATCAATATTGGTTACTCGAATTTTTCATCCCGAAGCACGGCAAGCTCCCGGTATGGGGCCGGCGGTCGCAGACCCTCGGTCACGATTGCCGATTTTGTCACACCGGGCGGCGGCGAGGGAATATTCTCAGAATAGCAGGCTGTTTGAGGATCTTTTACGTCATTCGGACGGTATCCTACAGCCTTTGCGCCTCTGTCAGGGGTGACCTCGGGATTGATTGATGATGAGGCAAAAACAAAAATGGAATTTTATATACCTCCTAAAAAGTTTTCGTAGTTTGAGTGATAATGTTTGTGTTCGGCCTGTTTTTGGTTTGCCGGTTTCGATTTTAGTCACAGGCTTTTTGATAATTACTGTGATCGCCGGTGTGTGCCACATTCTGTATCTTACAGGAATTTTGCAGAGTGTAATTTGTTCCGTGTAACGCGTTGCTCTTTCACAATGAGGCCTCAAAAATGGGATGGGAATCCCTTTTTAGGCAGAATGATTCCCTTGAAGCACGACGGCGTTGCCATGGCCTTCATGGAAACGCTGTCGCTCGCTTCACTGCCCAATGACCTTGATGCGCTGAAGACTATGGTCATCGGGAAGGCGCAGATCATCAAGAATCGCTGACCGTTCCCCTTCTTTATGGCCGCGGCAACCCGGAATTCTCCGTTGTTAAGCGCGATATGGCGGGCGGATGCTCGAAGCTGCCGTCTAGCTCAAGCGCCTCCGCCCGCGGGCCTAAGAATTCGGACGGCGTTTAGTATCCGAGCGCGGAATGGGAGCGTTTCGTATTGTGATGGATGCGCCGTTCCTCGATTGCCTCGCGGGCTTGGTCCGCTCTTGGACTTTTTCTCGCCGCAGGATAGGGTCTTCCGGCTTTTTCACGTCAACGGACCGGTTGCGCCAATGTGATTGGCGAGCGTAATCGGCGTCTTGTGCCGATCACCTTGGACGATTTTACCTCACTTTACTCCCTACGCCAACTATTCAGCTTTCTCCAGCGTCGCCGAGCGAAAAAACCGTGCGGCTTATTGTGACGCGTCTGTGAAAAAGGAGGGGGCGTAAAAAGATAAATTTTTGCGAGCATGCGCGGCGGCGCTGATTGCAGTCACATAAAAATAATATTCGTTTTTGCTTGAAAATTAAAATATAAACCTTAAAATGAAAGTAAATTCAAAATACTAAGTGATCGAATGAACAACATTGCAAGGTCGCGCCTTCGGGCGTCGGGGCGTTGCCTTCGTGCGTTCGCGCTCGGGGCTTTCCATATTCTGTTGACCATCGCTTATGGCGTCAACGCCGCCAGCGGTGCTTCTATCACGGGCGAGCTCGGCGTGAGGAAGATCATCAGCGACGGCGCAGCGCCCCGCTTTTCCATTAACGGCGTCGCGCGAGACGAGGCGCAGGCGCTTGTTTTCACCGTGACGAAAACCGGCGCAACAGCGCTTACTCACAATGTCGCACATGCGACGGTCAATCATACTGCCGTTGCTGGCCCGGATTTCATTCAACGCTCCGGCGTATTGAGCGTCGCCTCCCGTCAAATGACGCGGACGTTAAGCATCCCCGGCGTGCAGGACGGAACAATAGAGATAGACGAGAGCTTTTATGTCGGTCTTTCACAAGTGGCGAATGGCGCTTCGATCCAAGACCGTCGCGGCTTTGGAGCCATTATTGATGACGAAGACAACACAGCGCCCGCATGCGCGGCATGACAAAACGTTCGGCGAGGTTTTTGATACGCGGTCGTTCAATGCGCACGCCAATGGCGCCCTCCCCCTCCCGCAGTCATGCGACAATCGTCGCTAGCTTTGTTCATTCTTCAGCCGTCACCACGTGTTGAAACGCACAGGCGAACCGGATGTTGATCCTTCTGCTTCAGGCCGGGCCGCAGTGGGTCGATTATACGATATTGGGCGGTTATGGCGGTTTCCGGCGCGGATCGATGTTGATGTCGGAAGGCGGCGGGGGCGACGGTTGTGCCTCCCTCCGTGCCTTCCGGGCGGTTTTTAGCTGCTTTTCATTTTGTTTCGTCGCGGAGAAGACACTTTAACATGAACAGAAAAACAGAATTACTCGCTGTCATCTCGATGCTTGTCTGCTGTGGCGCCTTTTCGTTCTGCGGCGCGTTTGCTCAGATACCCGCGCTCCTTGAAGACATTCCGAATCCGATCATCACGCCGCAACAGGAACCGATCATGGTCGATGCGGTTCTTGAGCCCATGGACAACACGCTTTTCGGCGATGTCGTCGATACGAACGAACGGTCGTTGTCCATCTCCCAGACGGATGTCTCGCTGCCGGGAAATTCCCAACTGGAAGTCGCGATCCGACGAAAGATTGCGTCCGCCCAAAAGCGCAACTGGCTCTGGAATCAAAACGATATTTTTGTTCGTGATCCCTATGAATTTGCCGACTGGGTGTTGGATATCCCGCGGTTGACGCAGGTGGCGGCGTATGCCTATCGCTGGCGGGAAAACAATTTTTTGAATTGCGTTAGTTATTATCGAACCGGTATTGAAGGAGCGCCCCAAACCGGTATTGTTAATGTAACGCCATACCCGACTGTTTGTAGTCAGAAGCCTCCTTTGGCTGTAAATCCGGATGCTGATTTCCCGGCTCGTGACTATGGTGGCGGCGCTCTACTGCTTCACATTCCTGGGGAGGGTGCAAGAGACTTCCTTGACGATCCCGCCGGTAGCCTCTGGCCTTCCGGTACGCAATTTGTGACCACTGACGGCTGGATTCGGCGCGGCGATACGGTGACCTCGCCTTCTGGCGTTACATACACGTTTGGGCGCTCTGTTTTCCGAAAAATGGAAGATATGATCCTTGGTTCAGGGTGGATTATCGGGCGCGCAAGTCTTGAAAACCTTGTCACCAGAGTGGAAGATCCGTCCGGCAACTGGGTCCGTTACGACTACGACAGCGAAGGACTGCTCCAGTCGATCGAAGCGAATGACGGGCGGCGTATTGATATTTCCTACAAGCCGGGCACGGGCGTCATTGATCGCGTAACTGCAAATCCCGGTACGGCGGATGCCCGCAGTTGGGTTTACGGTTTCAGACAGGAAAACGGCCGCCCGGAGTATCTTGAAAGCGTTCAGCAACCTGATGGTCGTTCATGGCGTCTTGATACCTGGAGGCTCACCAATCTGGGGCCTGTGGCTGGGGCGCAGTGTTTTCGCACGCCATTCGAAGTGTCCATGACGCACCCCTACGGCGCTAAAGTTACATTCGCGCTGGAGGAACACTCAATTCCCCTTATTGACCCTACAGCAAGGCAGATTTACTCAAATCATTCTTGTGCAAATTTTCAAACGGACGTCGCGGCGAACGATACGATTGTCGTTACGCGAAAGACGCTTACGGTCCCGAACGCGCCGACTGCTGTCTGGCGGTTCGACCGGCATCGCACGATCGATCCTGAAGGGTACGTGACCGAATACGACTATGGCGCGCTGGCCACCCAGGAACAGGGATTGTTGTTGGAAACGCGGCGATATCAGACCGCATCATCGACGACGCCGATCGAAACGACCCGCTACGCTTACGAAATCGAACCGGCGATCGGAGTCAGCGAATATAGCGAGTTCGAAAGGGATCGTAACTCAGACAAACTCAAGATCGTTTGGCCGCGCCACGAAAAATCGAGATCCATCACACGCGACGGCGTCACCTATACGACCACGCGGCAGTTCGGAACGAACCGCGTATTTGGTCAGTATACTTTCGGCGCGCCGACATCGATCGTAAAATCCAGCAATCAGTCGATCAATGGCGGTCAGACCCGCACGATCGACATAGACTATCTCCACAAAGCCGGTCCGTGGATTTTGAGTCTGCCTGACCTTGTCCGGCGCAATGGCAAGCTGTTCGACGACTATGATTACGATAGTATCGGCCGCGTTGAACGTCATGAGCGGTTCGGTGCGCCGTACCGGGAGTTTGACTATCATGGCGGCGCCGTTCAGCCGGGACGCGTTTCCAGTATCACCGATGCGCTGAACCGGACAACGTATTTCAACGATTACCGGGGCGGCGTGCCGCGCGAGGTCGTCTTTCCCGATGCGACGAGCCTGACGCGCGTCATTGACGCAAACGGGTGGGTGACGAGCCAGACCAACGCGCGCGGGGTGACGACCGATTATGAGTACAATTCCGTCGGCTGGCTGACGAAAATCGACCGGCTTGCGCCGTGGGATGACACGACGGTCACTTACAATGACGTTGGCGGACCGAATTTTCACAGCCGCGCCCTTCGCGGCGGGAGAATCGACGTTAAGTGGTATGACGGTTTATTCAGAGTTCGGCGTGAGCGCGTCAGCGGCGCTCACGGCCCGGCGAATACCTTTGTTGTCATGCGTTACGATGCCTTGGGGCGGGAAGTCTTCAAGTCTTTCCCTTCCTTTGCGCCGAATCCGACGGACGGGATCGAAACAAGCCATGACGCGCTAGGCCGCGTCACGCAGCGCCGCGAAACCGTCTCGCCTTACGCGACCACAAACTACGCCTATCTTTCCGGCGCGCGCACCCGCGTCACCGATCCGATCGGTTATGCGACCACGACCACGCTCAGCGCGTACGGCGCGCCCGACAATGGCGATACGGTCAGGATCGAGCAACCCGAGGGCGTGATCACCGACATGGCCTATGACGCGTGGGGCAACATGCTGACGGCGACGCAATCCGGCGGCGGAATCAGCTACACGCAACGATATGTCTACGATGCCCGCCTGCGCCTGTGCCGCCATTCCGTGCCGGGAACCGGCGATACGCTGTACGAGTATGACGCGGCGGATCAGATGATCGGCGTCGCGCGCGGTCAGGCGGCGGGCGCGAACTGTGCGGCGCTCCCTGCGGGTTCGAAGGTCGCGCGCAGCTACGACGCCCTGGGCCGCGTGAACATTGTCGATTATCCGGGGGCGACGCCCGATATCGATTATGATTACGACGCCAACGGCAATGTCACGCGCAATGCGCGCGGCGGCGCGGTTTGGGATTATGTTTACGACGCCAACGATCAGCTAACGGAGGAAAAGCTGGCGATTGACGGCCGGATTTATCGCGCCGCCTATGAGTATCGGGCGGACGGCGCATTGACCTATCAAACCCTGCCGTCCGGACGACGCCTATCCTACGCGCCGAACGGCGTCGGGGCGCCGCGCGAGGTGCGCGACGTCGGCGGGCTCACCTATGCCGATGCGTTCTCCTATCATGAAGACGGCTCGGTTTATGAATTCTCTTACGCCAACGGATTTCGATATCTGCGCTCGCTCGATGCGCGCCGGCAGGCGTATCATCTGCGTATGCGCAAGGGGTCCGAAGACGCCGTCAATTTCATCTACGGTTACGACAGGAACGGGCGCATTGTTTCTCAGCGCGATTACATCGCGCCGACCAACCATATACGCGAATACGCCTATGACGGGTTGGGCCGGCTAGAAACGGCGCGCGGCCCCTGGAGCCTTTCGGGCGGGCCGCAGCGCGCCGGCGCTTCGTTTGTATACGATGCACTAGGCAACCTTATCCGTAAGGACATCGACGGCGGGATCGTCGATATGGACTATGACGCCGCCAACCGCCTGTCGCGGATGCGCGACAGCCGTGACGGCGGAGCTTGGCGCAACTACGCTTATGACGCGCGCGGCAATGTCTCCGACAACGCCCGCCTGACCTTTGTCTATGACGCGGCCGAACAGCCCGTCGCCATGGGCGGCGCGGCGAGCGGGACGTTCTCCTATGACGGAAATCTGAAGCGGGTGAAACAGACCATTGACGGGGAGACGATCTACTCCGTCTATTCGCAATCGGGCGCGATCCTCTATCGCGACAACGCGACGACTGGCGAGGCGACGGACTATATCCGCGCGAACGGCATGACGATTGCGCGCGTGCGGGGAAACGCGACCACCTTTCTCCATAGCGACCATCTGG
>LYSZ01000012.1 GCA_001657385.1 Parvularcula sp. BBD 1991-13
TCTGTGAAACGCGATTTACGCATGTCCGTCGTCTCCTTCCGGTTGACGGACTCACCTTTCAAATGAGGGACCAAACGGGGCGCACGTCACTGAAATTAGCCTTTTCAGGCCCCTTGTCCTATAGCCGCGAAAACGGCTTTTTGAACACCAAAACTTCCATGCCTTTCAACATGTTAGGGTCTTTTTGCGGGTTGAAAAATGAAGTGGTGCCGCAGGAGAGAATTGAACTCTCGGCCTCACCCTTACCAAGGGTGCGCTCTACCACTGAGCTACTGCGGCGGGTTGCGCGAAGGCTCAGGGCTTTAGCGTTCTTTCGCCGGTTTCGCAAGCATTCGCGGCGTGTTTTACGCCGGTCCCGGTCTAGCGCGGGCCGGCGGCCATCAGCCTGGCCGTCTGGCGCGCGGCGAGCCACCAGAGGCGATGGTCGCGCTCCGCTTTTTTCGCCCGTCCGAGCCGCACCAGCATCAGCACGAGATATTGCGCCAGGTGTTCGGTCAGGGGCGTGTCGGGCGCGTCATAGCGCGCCGCCTCCAGCCATTTCAGGCAGTCGTCGGTCTCGCGCTTGAAAAAGTCGGCCCTCAGGCCTTTCGACGCGGTCTCGCCCAGAAGGTCCTCGATCAGCGGGACCGCGAAGCGCTGGAACCGCTTCGGGGCGAGATCGCCCGACCAGTCCTGATAATAGACCGGTTCGACATACCGTTCCGCGTCTTCCGATTCCCACTGGGCGCTGCGGTCGCTGGCGCCGGTGCGGCCGTGTTCGAGCCATTCGAGGCTGACATCAAGGGTGTCCGCGAGCGCCTGCATCGTGTTGCCGCGCGGTTTTTTGACTTTTCCTTTGAGGTATTTGGTAACACTATTGTATTCGACGCCCGATTTTTCGGACAATACACGTATTGACCACCCCTTTTCGGTAAGGGCCTCTTTAAGTCTTTTTGCCCAAGGAATCATGGGCTTATGCTTTACGCGAAATTTATTCCAAATGATTGGAAATTTTTCACTTGAAAAGGTCGAATAATTATTACATTTTCCGGTTATGGAGATTCGATCCGTATCAGATGCAATTTCCGCAGTAGGCGGCGCATCCCGAGCCTCACAGATTTGCGGCGTTTCCCTCGACGCCATCCGGAAATGGCGTGAAAAGGGCTGTATTCCGCCGAAGAACTGGCCGAACCTGGTCCAGCACGGCGCGAATCTGGTGACGTACGAAGTGCTTGAGGCGATCTGGCGTCAAACCCGGCCGGGGGAGGGCGGGCGGCGCGTCGGCGCGGAAACCGCCCCCGACCTTCAAGGCGGTCCCGGCTCCACCCCCGGCACCGACAGGCAACTCGATCGCGACGATCGGGGCGACGCTGACAGTCAAGTCAATCCCGGCGGCCAAGTCGATCAGGGCGGCCAAGTCAATCAGGGCAGGCAGGTCGATCATGAGGTTGCGGCCCGGGTCGAGGCGGGGGCCGGCATGGGGGCCGGGATGAAAGCGCGTTCCGGCGGGCGAGATCTTCCCGATGCGCCGGAGCGTTCCGCCATGCGAGTCCATTCTGTTACGCAAACGCATCCTGCCGAGCCAGCCTGTTCCGACGCTCATGACGCGGCCACGGCGCACGGCGACGGCGCCGCGGCGGCGTCTGCCGATCCGGAAGCCCGCGACGACGCGGCTGCGGACGGGCGCGACAAAACCGCGATGGGCAAGGCGACGATAGGCAAGGCGGCGACAGGCTGAGACCGGCGGCCGGTGGGGGGGCCGGGTGCGGCGAAGGCGCGTTGGGCAATGGGCGCGCCTTCGCCGCCGTTCCGGGCGCTTTCGCGGGCGCGGGCTCTTGCCCAGATTCGGACGCAGATTCAGGCGCAAATTCGGACACAAGTTCGGGCCGTTGGCCGCGAAACGGCTCAGCCGCGACCGCTTTCGCCGTTGACGACTTCTCCGTTGACGCCTTCTCCGTCGACGCCTTCTCCGTCGACGCCTTCTCCGTCGACGCCGAAAGCATCGAGGATATCGCGGCCGACGCGGCGCGGCCGCCGGCTTTTCGCGTCGATCAGGCACCAGACGGTTTTCACTTTCGCGGAAAACCGCGATGCGGCCTGGGCGGCGCCGGCTGTGCAGGACCCGTCCTCCGCGGGCCCGTCGCCTGCGTCTTCCGTGACCTTGCGGATATCCACGAAGCGCTCGAAACGGGGGCCGTCCGCGCGGCCGAGCCAGGTTCGGATGTCCACCGTCTCCCCGGGCAGCACCGGATCGCGATAGTCGATTTCATGGCGCAGCGCGACCCAGACGTATTTCGTCGTCAGCGCATCTCCCGCGACCGTCGTCCAGTGGGCTGTGGCCGCGTCCTGCGCCCAGACCAGATAAACCGCGTTGTTCACATGACCCAGCGCGTCGATGTCGCCCGCGCGCGCGGTCCTGCGCATCAGCGCCGCCGTCTCGAACGACCGGGCGCCGACGAGACGGCCGGCAAGACGGCCAAAAAGACGGTCAGCGAGGCCGGCCGGCGCCGGCGCGTTTTGTTCGGGCGGGGCGTCGTTCATGGTTTCAGCTCGTCGACCCATTTGCGGTCCGTGGGTATGTCGGCGGCGAGGAGCCGGTCGATCAGCGCCGCCGGGTCCGCATCGCTCGCCATAATGGCGCGGTGGACCGGTTTGACGAAGCGCTGTTCGGCCATGTGATCGAGAAAGGCTTCGAGGCCGTCGTAAAATCCGTTGACATTGAGCAGGCCGACCGGCTTGGCGTGGATGCCGAGCTGCGACCAGGTCCAGACCTCGAACGTCTCCTCCAGCGTGCCGACGCCGCCGGGCAGGGCGACGAACCCCGCCGACAGCGCCGCCATCTGGGCCTTTCGCTCGTGCATGGAGGCGACGATGCGCAGCTCGGTGAGCCCGCCATGGGCGATTTCCAGATCGGCGAGCGCTTCGGGCAGGACGCCGACCACCTCCCCGCCGGCGCCGAGCGCCGCGTCGGCGACGGCGCCCATGAGGCCCACCGACGCGCCGCCATAGACAAGGCCAATCCCGCGCCGGGCGAGTTCTGCGCCGAGATCGGCGGCGGCCGCTGCGTAGGCCGGGTCCGCGCCGAGACTGGAGCCGCAAAAAACACACAGGTTCAAATCGGATCTCATGGGCGCTTTTGTGCCGCCTTCCGCGCCGATGCGCCAGCCTTTATCGCCGCGCCGTCGCCGGGGGCCGGCGCTTGTTCTGTCTTCGCCGTCCTCCGTCCGATTCGCCTCCCCGTCCTATCGGCCCGTGTCTGCCTTGCCGGTGCGCCTGACCGGTTGCGCTTGACCGGTGCGCGGGGGCGCGTATGGTCCGCGGCCATGCCGACGGACGGACGAAAAGACGCGCCGCAAGACCGCCCCGCCGACGCCTCGAAAAAGCCGGGCGGCGCGTCCAGGGCGAAGAGCGACGAACGCCAGGTGCGACTGGCCGAAGCGCTTCGGGCCAATCTGCGGCGGCGCAAGGTCTCCGCCGGAAAAACGGACAAGAAAGACACCTGATGGACAAGCTGGCGATTATCGGCGGGCGGGCGCTCTACGGCGCGATCCCGATCAGCGGGGCCAAGAACTCGGCGCTTAAGGTGATGGCGGCGTCGCTGCTCACCGACGAGCCGCTGACGCTGACCAACGCGCCGCGCCTCGCCGATGTCGACATGCTGCTCCGGCTGCTCGCCCGGCACGGGGCGGACGCCGCCTTCGACGACGCGACCCTACGCCTGCATGCGCGCGACATCGCCTCGACGGAGGCGCCGTATGACCTGGTGCGGAAGATGCGCGCGAGCTTCAACGTGCTCGGCCCGCTCCTGGCGCGGGAGGGGCGCGCGAAAGTCTCCCTGCCGGGGGGATGCGCCATCGGCGCGCGCCCCGTGGACCTGCACCTCAAGGCGCTTACCGCCATGGGCGCGGCGATCGAACTCGATGAAGGCTACGTCGTCGCCTCGGCGCCGCGGGGCCTGCACGGCGCCCATATCGCGTTTCCCTTCGTCTCGGTCGGGGCGACCGAACACGCCATGCTGGCGGCCACCCTCGCCAGGGGCGGGACGGTGCTTGAAAACGCCGCGCGCGAGCCGGAGATCGCCGACCTCGCCGATTGCCTCAACGCCATGGGCGCGAGGATTGCGGGCGCGGGGGGCGCGACCATCGAGATCGAGGGCGTGGAGCGCCTTCACGGAGCGACCCATCGCGTCCTGCCGGACCGGATCGAGACCGGCGCCTACGCCATGGCGGTCGGCGCGGCCGGGGGCGAGCTGACCCTTTCGGGAACCGACGCGCGCCTTCTCGGCGCGGCGCTGCCGGTCCTGGAAGAGGCGGGGCTGGAGATCGAGCTGCTCGACGACGGCCTGCGCGTGAAGAAATCGCCCGGCCCGTGCCGCGCGCTCGACATCGTCACCCAGCCCTTTCCCGGCTTTCCCACCGACCTCCAGGCCCAGTTCATGGCCATGATGGCGACCGCCGAGGGGGTCTCCAAGATCAAGGAGACGATCTTCGAGAACCGCTTCATGCACGCGCCGGAGCTGGCGCGCATGGGCGCGAAGATTTCCGTGGACGGACAGACCGCCACGGTGCGCGGCGTTCCCCGCCTCAAGGGCGCGCCGGTGATGGCGACGGACCTGCGCGCGTCGATGTCGCTGGTCATCGCCGGGCTCGCCGCGGAAGGCCAGACCATGATCAATCGCGTTTACCATCTTGACCGCGGCTTCGAGCGTCTGGAAGAAAAGCTGACCCGGTGCGGCGCGCTGATCGAGCGCATCAAGGAATAGGAGAGGGGCGCTTGGCCTCGCTGAAGGACTACAAACCGTTGCGGCTGATGGCCGGGGACGAGGAAGACCTCGGCGTCATCTCCGCCTGTCTCCAGGACGCGGTCGCCAAGCTCGGCGATTTCGCCTTCCTGCCCGACCAGCGGCGCTTCGCCTTCGTCGCCAACCGCTTTGTCTGGGAAAGCGGGGGCATGGGCCGAGTCGGGCCGTTCGCCCGCGTCCGGGTCGGCATGCATTTCGACGACGTCAAGGCGGCCAGGTTCCAGCACCTGCGCACGGACGCCAGGGACGCGGTGGTGGAGTTGCTCGCGATCCGCTTCGAAGCGGGCGAGGACGGCGCCGGCGCGGTCATGCTCGACTTCGCCGGCGGCGGCGCGGTGCGCCTGGAGGTCGAGAGCGTCAACGCCTATATGTCAGACATCTCCGAACCCTGGCGCACCCGCGCCCGGCCGAAACACGATTAGGGTCATGGTCCACCGTCTGACAAGCGCCGATCCCGGCTTTGCGGCAGACTTCGCCGCCTTCATCGCCAAGGACCGCGACGACGGCGCCGACGTCGCCGGCGCGGTGGCGGCGATCATCGCCTCGGTCCGCGCGGACGGTTTCGCCGCGCTGCGCCGCTACACCGAAGCGTTCGACCGATTCGCGCTGACCGAGACAAGTCTTCGGGTTTCCGACGCCGAGATCGACGCGGCGGAAGCCGCCTGCGACGCGGAGGATCTCGCCGCCCTCGACTTCGCCGCGGCGCGCATCCGCGGCTATCACGAAAAACAGACCCCGCAGGATATGCGCTATACGGACGATGCGGGCGTGACGCTGGGCTGGCGCTGGACGCCGGTCGACGCCGCCGGGCTTTACGCCCCGGGCGGGCGGGCGGCTTATCCCTCCAGCGTCCTGATGAACGCCATCCCGGCCAAGGTCGCGGGGGTCGCCCGCCTCGCCATGGTCAGCCCCGCCCCCGACGGGGAGATGAACCCGCTCGTCCTCGCCGCCGCCCGCCGCGCCGGCGTCGACGAGATCTACCGCGTCGGCGGGGCGCAGGGCGTCGCCGCGCTGGCCTATGGCGCGGGGCCGATCGCGCCGACCGATGTCATCGTCGGACCCGGCAACGCCTATGTGGCCGAGGCCAAGCGTCAGGTGTTCGGTCATGTCGGCATCGACAGCGTCGCCGGGCCGTCGGAAATCCTGGTCGTTGCGGACGGCGCCAACGACCCGGCGTGGATCGCGGCGGACCTGCTCAGCCAGGCCGAGCACGACCCGTCCTCGCAAAGCGTTCTGATAACGGACGATGCGGCCTTCGCGGACGCCGTCGCCGGCGCGGCCGAGACGCAGCTCGCGGCGAGCCCGCGCGGCGCGGTGGCGGGTGCGGCGTGGCGGGAAAACTCGGCGATTATTGTCGTTAGCGCGCTTGAGGAGGCCGCCGCGCTTGTCGACCGCATCGCGCCGGAACACCTCGAACTCGCCGTCGCCGACCCGGAAGCGATGCTCGCCCGTATCCGTCATGCGGGCGCGGTTTTCCTCGGGCGCCATACGCCGGAAGCGGTGGGGGACTATGTGGCGGGGCCGGACCACGTGCTGCCGACGGCGCGGGCCGCGCGGTACGCCTCCGGCCTGTCGGTGCTCGACTTCATGAAACGCACCTCCGTCATCGGCTGCGACGCCGGCGCGCTGCGGCGCATCGGCCCGCCCGCGGCCCGGCTGGCGGACGCCGAAGGCCTGCCGAGCCACGCCCACTCGATCCGTGTGCGTCTTGGCGCGCCGGAGCGCTGACGCCGGCGGCCGCGCGTTTTTCCGCGCTCGCTTCTATCCCTCGCCGGCGCGGTGTTCCGGAAACGGAAATTCCTCGCGCGACTGTTTCCAGGGGGGATATTTTTTCATTACCGAGACGAAGAGATCCGACGCGACGAGGGCGTCGAGCCAGCGCCGGAGCCGGGGCAGGGGCGCGGCGTCGAACCACGCTTCGTCGGCGATGCGGAACTGGCGCACGAACGGGAAAATCGCGATGTCGGCGAACCCGCGCCGCGCGCCGCCGAGAAAGCCGTCTCCGGCGAGGCGCGCTTCCAGGGCCCGCAGGAAGTCCATCCCCGCCGCGCGGTGTTCGGCCGGATCGGCGCCGTCATACCGGGCGGCGTATTTGTAGCGGTCGAGGTGATGCTTGAACGGCCCGTCATTGCCCTCGACCAGGGGACGGGCCGCGTTGGCCGCGTCGAGCCAGCCTTCCGGATCGCGCCTGTCCAGCGCCCAGCGCATCACATCCAGGCTCTCGTCCAGGACGAGACCGCCATCGATCACGACGGGCACGGTGGCCTTGGGCGACGCGGCGGTCATTTCCTCCGGCTTGTCTTTCAATACGACCTCGCGCAGGCGCACGCGAACCCCGCTGACCGCAATCGCCATGCGCGCCCGCATGGCGTAAGGGCAGCGGCGGAAGGAATAAAGAACCGGCGTTTGTGCGCGCGCGCCGCTCATGACGGCTTTGCGCCGATATGGGCGCGTCCCCGCGCGGCGGCGAGCGCCACCTGGCGCTGGCGCTCGGCAAAGGCGCGCTTCCTCTCCTCGGAATGGACGTCGTGACAGGACGGGCAGGAGACCCCCTCGACATATTCCGGCGCCGCCTTGTCTTCGTCCGTAATCGGACGGCGGCAGGCGCGGCACATGTCGTAGGAGCCTGGCGCAAGGTCGTGCCGCACCGACACCCGCTGGTCAAACACGAAACACTCGCCGCGCCATAGGCTTTCCGTCTCCGGCACCGTTTCGAGATAATTCAGGATGCCGCCTTTCAGGTGACAGACATCCCCGATTCCCTCGCTGCGCAGGAAAGCGACCGATTTTTCGCAGCGCACGCCGCCGGTGCAGTACATGGCGACCCGTTTGACGTCGTGGGTCTTGCGGTATTCCCGGAACCAGCCGGGAAAATCACGGAAAGAGGCGGTTTTGGGATCGACGGCGCCGTCGAACGCGCCGATCGCGACTTCATAGGCGTTGCGCGTGTCGATCACCAGCGTTTCCGGATCGGCGATGACCGCGTTCCAGTCGGCGGGGTCGACATAGCGCTCGCGGCTTTTCTCCGGCGCGAGGCCCGGCACGCCGAGCGCGACGATCTCGGCCTTGAGGCGGACCTTCATGCGGTAGAACGGATTTTCATCCGTATAGGATTCTTTCCATTCAAGATCGGCGCAGCCGGGCAGGGCCTTCACCGCGGACAGCGCCGCGTCGACGCCGGCGCGCGGCCCCGCGATCGTCCCGTTGACCCCTTCCGGGGCGAGCAGGATCGTGCCCAGCGCCCCGGCGTCCCGCGCAGCGGCGAAGAGCCCCGGCTGGCGGCGAGCGTAATCCGGGAGCGGCGTGAACTTGTAGAATGCGGCGACGACGATCTCAGGCATGGGGCCGGTTTTTACGCGAGCGGCCCGCCGCGCTCAATAGGAGGCGCGCGGCGGCGAAAGGCGGAAGCGCGAGGAGGGATGGATGCTAAAAAATGCGACTGCTTCGCATTTACATGAAATGATAACTCTGTTATTGCGAGTCAATTGCAAAAAAATGGGAGTGCGATCAGTGAGGGGAACAAGGGGCGGCGCGGCGTGCGCGCCGATGATGGCGTCTGCGATGGCGGCGGCGCTGACGGCAGGCGCGGCGATCTCCGAAGCGGCGGCGGAAACGGACGCTGTCGAGAACGAGACGCTGGCGGGCGACGTCATCATCGTCAAAGGCCAGAAAATCTATCAGTCGATCGAGGACGTCACGTCCTCGATCGTCGTCGCCACCGGCGAGGTCATCGATCGCGAGCCGATCGTTGACCTTTACGACATTGTCGATCGTATCCCCAATGTCGCGTCGTCCTTCGGCGGCCTGGGGTTTTCCATTCGCGGCGTCGACCAGCGCGGCATCGCCGGCAACGGGCCGACGCTGACGGTTTACGTGGATGACTCGCCGCTGACGAATTTCACGACGTTTTTCGGCCCTCTCGACAGTTGGGACCTGAGCCAGGTTGAGGTCTATCGCGGGCCGCAATCGACCAATTTCGGCCGCAACGCCCTGGCCGGCGCCATCTATGTGCGCACGCAGGACCCGACCTACGACTGGGACCTGAAAGCGCGGGCTGAAGTCGGCAATAACGGCGCGCGGCAGGGCGCGGCGGCGGCGGGCGGCCCGATCGTCGATGACGTCCTCGCCTTTCGCGTCTCCGGCAGCTACCGCGAGTCCGACGGCTTCATTTTCAACGCTTTCCTGAACCAGGAGGCGGACGCCACGGAACTCTGGAACACCCGCTTCAAGCTCCTGTTCGAGCCGACCGACCGCCTCTCGATCATTTCAACAACATCCTATACGGAGAATTTCGCCGGCGAGGACAATGTCGATCCCACCAACGGCGCGCCGGGCTTTCCCCTCGACGCCGGCGATGTGATCCGCCAGTCCGACGACGACACGGCGGGCCGCGAGGGCACCGAGACGTTCATCCAGTCGATCAACGCAACCTGGAAGGTCTCCGACGTCTTCGAGGTCCAGTCGATCACCACCTATCAAGACACAGACTATATCCGCATCGAGGATTTCGACACGACGCCGGCGCCGATCGGCGCGCTCGACCGCAGCGGAACCGACGAGGCGTTCTCCGAAGAGCTGCGCCTGAAATATCTCGGCGAGCGGTTCACCGGCGCGCTCGGATTCTACTTTTTCGACAATGAGGACGGGTTCAGCGACCAGTTCGTCGTGCCGGCGACGATCGTCAACCCGGGCCTGCCGGCGAGCGTCCTCATCTCCCGCGTTTCGGCCAACGCCACCGAGACGACCAACTACGCCGGGTTCTTCGACGGCGAGTATCGCCTCAACGACAGGGTCGATCTCCTGTTTGGGCTGCGATACGACCGCGAAGAACAGGCGTCCTCTGCGCGCGCCGTGACGGCGATCGCCAACCCGCCGCTGCCGCCGGAACTGGCGTTTCTGGAGGCCCTTCTCGGCGAGGAGGCGAGCGCGGTCAGCGCTTCCTACGACGCCTGGCTGCCGAAAGCGGGCGTGCGCTGGGCGGCGAGCGACAACGCAACTCTTTCCTTCGTAGCGCAGCGCGCCTATCGCGCCGGCGGGGCGCAGATCCTGACCCTCGACGGCAGCATCAATGCGTTCGATCCGGAGTTTCTCTGGAACTACGAACTGGCGGCGCGGATGAATTTCCTCGACGGGCGCGTGGCGTGGAACGCCAATATTTATTATTCGGACTGGAGCGACCAGCAGGTCAGCGAGCCGGTTCCGGGGTTCCCGACCTTTTTCACCACCGTCAATGCGGGCGAATCGACGCTTTACGGCTTCGAAACCGACGCCAGTTTCCGCCTCACCGAAGGCCTGGAGCTTTACGCCGGGCTCGGCTACGCCAAGACCGAGTTCGACGATTTTCCCAACGGCAATTTCGATCCGTCCCAACCGGAGAGCGAGGCGAACCAGGCGAACTTCGCCGGCAACCGCTTCCCCTTCGCGCCGCGCTGGTCCCTGAACGGCGGCTTCGACTACAATCATCCGGGCGGCCTGTTCGGCGGCGTCGACGTGAATTATCAGTCTGCGATGTATCAGGACAATGAAAACTTCTCGGTCAACTTTTTCGGCGAGCGCACGCTGGTCAATGCGCGGATCGGCTACGCCATCGACGCGGCGGTCCGGATCAGCGCCTATGTGCGCAACGCTCTCAACGAGCAGTATTTCACGTCGCTGAACGTCGTCGCGCCGGGGGACGAATTCTCCCGTCTCGGCGACGAGCGGACTTACGCCGTGCGCCTCGACGTTGAATTCTAGGGCGTCGGACGGTCGCATTGAAACACAGGGCGCGGTTGCATCCTGAAAAGCGGAGATATCTTCGTCCTCCATGACGCCGGCTTCGCCGGCCTTCAGGGTGAAGATATTTTCGCCTCCGGAAGGATGATGCGGTCCAAGGGGATTGTTTGGCGCTCTCTGGCGATCAGAAACCGTAAATCAGCGAGGCGCGGGCGATGGCGTCGAAATTCTCCCGGTCCGCCGGCGGGTCCGTTTCATAGCGGTATTCGAAGGAGAGGCCGGTGGAGATCGCCTCGGTCAGCTTGGTGTCGAGCTTGGTCACCGACTGGAGCGTGGTGGTCGGTTCGGTCCATGTGGCGTTCAGATCCTGGCTGAAGGTCACCCCGTCGCGGATCACCCAGTCGACTTCGGTGGAGGCGAAAAACGCCGCGTTCTGATCGACTTCCCGCGTCTCGTCGATCGGCGAATAGCGAAAGCCCGGGCCGCCCTCGATCTTCCATGCGAATGTCTCGACGTCGTAGAAAAAATGACCGAGGCCGGCGCCGCTGAAAATCCGGTAATCGAAACCGGAGAACTCGTCCTCTTCGTAAAGAATCCGGGCGTAGGCGTAGGTCCGGTCGCTGAGATCGACGTTAAGCTGGTAGCTCGCCCCCCAGCGTTTCTGGTTGGTGACGCCGCCGGAGCGGCCGATGTCGACAAAGCCTTTGACGTTGTGGGTCAGGGGACCGGCCTTGCGCGCGCCCTCGACGGCGAGACCGCCGGCGATGTTTTCCGAGTTGCCGTCCGAGAGCAGGCCGGAGGCGTTGATCTTGCCTTCCCAGGGGCGCAGCGCGAAGAGACCCGAGGGTTGCGGGGATGGCGGCGGAGGCTGCGCGGCTCCATCCTCATCCTGCGGCGCCGCCGCGAGCGCCGCCAGCGCGGCCTGCGATTGCGCGTCGATGGCCTCGGCGTTGTCGGGGAACACCGCCTTCACCGCCCGCGCGACGGCGGCGATTTCGGCCGGGTCCCGCGTCTCATAAGCCGTCCGCAGCAGCGCCTGCGCGATGTCCGGGATTTCCGCCCCCGCCGCCGTCTGCGCCGGGTTTTCCTGAACCGCCGCGGTAGAGGGCGGCGCCGAAACGGCCGCAATCCCCGCCATGGCTGCGGCGGCGCCGGAAAACGCCCTATAGCGCGCACGCGTCATTATCATCCCTCCACCCACTTTTTCGCCCGTCCCGGCTTGCTGCATCCGCCGATTCGCCCCTCTTTGCGAAAATCGCCGCCGCGCTTTTGGCGCGCCCGCGCCGCCTTGCGGACGTGACGAAGCCGCGCGGCGCGGTTACAACGACAGGCTGAGGCGGCTTGCGGGACCCATCGCGACGTTTTCGATACGGGCTGCAATGCCGGATCTGAACAAGGCGCGTCAGCGAAAGGTTCGCCGTCGGCGACGCAAACGGGACGGCAACGCGAACCGCGGCAACAGGGATCGCCATGGCGGCAGACGGGAACAGCGACAACGCCTACCGCATCGTCAAGATCGAGCTTGACGAGCGCTCCCTCGCGCCGGCCACCGCCGACATCGAGCACGAGCGCAAGATCGCGATCTACGATCTCCTGGAGGAGAATCTGTTCAAGCCCAACGGCGCCGGGGAGGGGCCGTTCGAGCTTTACCTGTCGAATGTCGAGCGCCGGCTCGTGTTCGACGTGCGCCGCGAGGGCGGCGCGGCGCTGGGCCAGGTGCATCTGTCGATGACGCCGTTCCGGAAAATCATTAAAGACTATTTCATGCTGTGCGAGAGTTACTACGACGCCATCCGCAACGCCGCGCCGGCGCAGATCGAGACGATCGACATGGCGCGGCGGGCGATGCACAATGAGGGCTCGGACATTCTGCGCGAGCGGCTCAAGGACAAGATCGAACTTGACGACAACACGGCGCGGCGCCTGTTCACGCTGATTTGCAGCTTTCACATGCGATAGGCGACAGCATGACCGGACCCGTTCTCTTTGCCTGCAACATGAATTCGGTGCGCTCGCCCATGGCGGCGGCGCTGCTTCTCCTGGAGGGCGGCGAAGGCGTCGACTCCGCCGGGGTCTACGAAGGCGGCCTCGACCCGTTCGCCGAGATCGTCATGCGCGAGATCGGCGCCTCCCTCGACGGCCATGAGCCGAAGACCCTCGCCGACACCGATCTTTCCCGCTTCGAGGCGATCATAGCGCTGACGCCGGAAGCCGCGGTGGAGGCGCGCCGCCTCGCTCCCGACAAGACGGTGGAGTTCTGGGACGTGGAAAATCCCTCGGACGTGCATGGCGGACGCGACGCCATTGTCGACGCCTATCGCCGGGTGCGCGACCAGCTCAGGGGAAAATTGCGCGAGCGATTCCCCGAGATTTGCAAAAACCCTTGATTTTCCGGGCCGAGGCGATCATGGTCCCGCTCCGACGGCCCGCCGCCCCCCAGGATTCCAACCTCCCGGACAGGGCCGACTTGTTTTCCTCGAGGAGCGAATGGCGAAAGAAGAACTGCTTGAGTTTGAAGGCACGGTTGAGGAATTGCTTCCCAACGCGACGTTTCGCGTCAAGCTGGAAAACGATCACGAGATCATCGCCCACACGGCGGGCAAGATGCGCAAGAACCGCATTCGCGTTCTGGCGGGCGACAAGGTGCTGGTCGAAATGACGCCGTACGATCTCACCAAGGGGCGCATTACCTATCGCTTTAAATAGGGCGGGGCGCGAAGGAGGGCGACGCGAATGACCCATGCGCCGCTGATCCTCGCCAGCGCCAGCCCGCGGCGCAAGGCGCTGCTCGCCTCCATCGGGATCGTTCCCGACCGGATCATTCCCGCCGACATCGACGAGACCCCGCGCAAGGGCGAGCTTGCCGCCGGCTACGCCTTGCGTCTCGGCGTTGAAAAGGCGCAGGCGGTCGCCGCCGCGCATCCGGGCGCGTTCGTCCTCGGCGCCGACACCGCGGTCGCCTGCGGGCGCCGCATCCTGCCCAAGGCCGAGGACGAGGCGACGGCGCGCGCCTGCCTCGCGCTGCTGTCGGGACGCGCGCACCGGGTCTATACCGGCGTCGGCCTTGTGAAACCGGACGGGGGCGTGATCCGCCGGGCGGTGGAGACCCGCGTCAAGACGCGCCTGCTCGACAAGGCGCATACGGAAGAATACGTCGCCAGCGGCGAATGGGACGGGAAGGCCGGCGGCTACGGCATTCAGGGCCTGTTCGCCAAGCACATCGTTTCGATCGCCGGGGACTATCCCAATGTCGTCGGCCTGCCGCTCTACGCCGTCTCCAACATGCTCGCCGGCGCCGGCTGGCGGGCCCCGGCGGCCGGGTAGGGCCGGGTGCGCGGGGTTTCCGATTCCGGGCCGCTCGTGGTGATCGAATGCGGCGTCGCGGCGACCCGCGCCGCGCTGATCGAGGACGGGACGGCGCGCCGGTTCTGGTTCGGACCGGCGCGCGGCGACGAGGCGCGCGATCAGGCGCCGACAGCCGGGCGGCGCTTCGCCGCAAGGGTGACGTCCGTGGACCGGGGGCTCGCTGCGGCGTTTCTCGACATCGGCGACGGGCTCGACGCCTATCTCTCCGTCAACGGAAAGAACAGGGCCCATCTGGTCGAGGGCGCGCTCGTCGCCACGGTCGTCAAGTCGCCGCCGCGCCAGGGCAAGGGCGCCGTCCTGAAATGGCTGGGGGCGCCGCCGCCCGATTGCGCCGGACCCGGACGGCTCGGGCCGGTCGACGACGCCGCGCTTGAGGCCTTGCGGGCGCTGGACGAAACCGGGTCTGAGGATGCGCAGGGGCGCATGGCGCGGCCGGCGCGGATCGTCATCGACGACGGCGCGGCCCGCGCTGTGCTCGCCGCCGCGGCGCCGGACCGGGCTGTTTTCCACGACGCCCTGTGCGACGCCCTGTTCGAAACCCACGGCGCGGAGGCGGCGCTGGAAGAGGCCTTCGCCCGCGTCGTCCCTTTGCGCGGCGGCGGACGCATCACCATCGACGAGACCGAAGCCCTGACCGCGATCGACGTGGACACCGGCGCCTTGAAGGCCGCCTCTCCTGCGCGCCTGCGGGAGAAAATCGCCCTCGCCGCCGCGGACGAGGTCATGCGCCAGGCGCGCCTGCGCGATATCGGCGGGCATGTGGTCGCGGACTTTCCCGCCATCGGCGCGCCGGCGGCGCGAGCGCGCTTCGCCGGCCACCTGAAATCCGCGCTCGCCGCCCTGCCGGGGGCGGGCGCGGCCGGTTTTTCCAAGTCGGGTCTTTATTCCTTTACGCTGCCCCATCGCGCCCAGTCCCTGATGGAGCGTTTTACCGAGCCCGCCCCCGCCGATCCGGCGCCGGGTCGGCGCTTCACCCTCGACTGGCGGGCGAAAAGCGCCATCCGCGCCCTGGAGCATCGCCTGCGCGCCGCACCCTCGGCGCGGCCCAGGCTCGCCGCGGCGGTTGATCTCGGGGCTTATCTTGATCAGAAATCCGAGTGGACGGTGCGGCTCGCCGAGCGATACGGCGCGCGCTTCGCGATCGTCGCCAGTCCCCAGCTTGAGGAGCGCGGTTTTGACCTTTCCGAGTAACGACAACAGGAAATCCGCCAAGCCCGCCGCCGCGAAAGACGGCGGCTGCCCGGTCTGCGGCGCGCCGGCGGGGCCGCCTGCGTTGTCTTCGGCTTCCGGCGCCGACAAAAGCTACGCGCCGTTCTGTTCGAAGCGCTGCGCCGATGTGGATCTGCATCGCTGGCTCACCGGCGGCTATGCGATCCCCGCCGCCGAGGACGACAGCGAAGGCGCGGCCGCCGACGAGCGGGAAGACTGATTTCCGGGACGGGCGCAGGACCGGAAACGCCGGTGACGGGCCGCTTGTCGCCGCCGGCGACCGGGCTCGGAGGGTAACCCCATGCTTGCGCAGCCGTTTTATCTGATCCGCGCAATGACCGCCTCGGAAAAATGATGGACACGATCGGATCTGCGAGACTATAACATCGCCATGACGTACGGTCTGCGGAGGGGATTGCCGTTCGGCGCGGAGCGCGGCGGCCGGACAAACGTGATGCGCGCGCTCTTTGCGGCCGCGTTCGCGGCGCTCGTCTTTGCGCAAGCCTTCACCCTCGCGCACGCCCTTTCCCACGACGCCGACGACGAAGCCCACCAGAAATCCTGCGTCGTCTGCGTCGTCAAGGCGCTCGGCGATGACGCTGCGCCGACCGCCGCGTCGTTCGTCATTGCGCCGACGGTCCTGCTCGGCCTTGCAATGGTCCTGCGCGCGCTGGTCGCGGACGACCGCGCCCGCCCGCTCGCGGTGCGCTCGCGCGGGCCGCCGGCTCGATAACGCGTCCGGACACAGAACGTCCCATCATCGTCAGTCCATTGTTACCGCGCTCCCGCAGACGGAGCCGTTTCGCGTGTCATCGAGCTAGGAATTTGCCGTCATGTTTAAAAACATCCCGTACAGAACTTCTTTGTTAGCAAGCGCCGCCGCGCTCGCGCCGCTGGCCGTCGCCGCCCAGACGCCGCAGGGCGAAGAGGCGCACGATCACAACTTCCCCCATCGCGCCGAGCAGATCATCGTCACCGCCTCGCCCATCGAGCGCACGGTCGGCGAGACGATCCTCAATACGTCCGTCATCGACGGGGAGGAGTTGCAGCGCCGTCTTGAAAACTCGATCGGGGAGACCCTGCGCCGGGAACCCGGCGTCTCCTCCACCTTCTTCGGCCCCGGCGCCGGCCGGCCCATCATCCGCGGCCTCGGCGGCGACCGCATCCGCGTTCTCGACAATGGCATCGGCGCGATCGACGCTTCGCCCACCAGCCCCGATCACGCGGTTGCGGTGGAGCCGGTGACCGCCGAGCGCATCGAGATCGTGCGCGGCTCGGGCATGCTGCTCTACGGTTCCTCCGCGGCCGGGGGCGTCGTCAACGTCCTCAGCGGGCGCATCCCGAGCGCCGTGCCGGAAGGCGGCGTCGACGGCGGTCTGCGTCTCAGCGGCGCGACCGTGGACGACAGCTATGAGGCCGCCGGCGGTTTCGATCTCAGCCTTGGCGAGTTCGGCGGCGGAACCCTTGTTTTCCACGGCGACGGCTTTTTCCGCGAAGGCGAGGATTACGACATTCCGGGTTTTGCGGAATCGGCCCGCCTGCGCGCCCTGGAGGAAGCCGAGCACGAGGAGGAAGAAGGTCCCGACCACGAGCATGAGGAAGAAGGGGAGGCGTTCGGCGTCGCGGAGAACTCCGCCTTTGAAACCTACGGCGGATCGGCCGGGCTGTCCTGGGTGTTCGACAACGGCTTTGTCGGCGTTTCCGGCACGGCGTTCGAAACCGAATACGGCGTGCCCGGCGGCCATGAGCACGCCCATGAGGAAGGCGAGGAAGAAGAAGAGGGCGAAGAGGAGGAAGAAGGCGGCGTCACCATCGACTTGCGCCAGCGCCGGCTCGATTTCAACGGCGAGATCGAGGGCGATTTCGGCTTCTTCAGCAAGGCCAAGTTCCGCCTCGGCTACGCCGATTACGAACATGCCGAAGTCGAGCCGAACGGCGAGGTCGGCACGCTCTTCACCAACGAAGGCTGGGAGGGCCGGCTTGAACTGGTCGACAAGACGCGCGCCTTTCTCGGCGGCGAGCTGACCGGCGCGGTCGGCGGTCAGTTCCGGCTGCGCGATTTCTCCGCTGTCGGCGAGGAAGCCTTCGTGCCGCCGACCGATACGGAGCAATTCGGCGTCTTCGCATTGCAGGAACTCGCGATCGGCAAGTGGCGCTTCGATCTCGGCGGACGCTATGAAAACACCTCTCACGAGGTGCAGGAAACCGGGTTCGGCCGCGACTTCGACGGGTTCTCGGTCTCCGGCGGCGTTGGTTATCAGCCCCAGGAAGAACTGTTCTTCGGCGTCACCGCCTATCGCACCGAGCGGGCGCCGTCCACGGAGGAACTGTTCTCCAACGGTCCGCACCTCGCCACCAATGCGTTCGAAATCGGCGATCCGACCCTCGACGAGGAAATCGCCGTCGGCGTCGAGGCGACGGCCCGCTTCGTTACCGAGCGGTTCCGCGCGTCGGTCAACGGTTTCTACACGACCTACGAGGATTTTATCTTCGAGCGGCCCAATGGCGAGATCGAAGACGGCCTTCCGGTCTTCGAGTTTGTCTCCCAGGACGCGACCTTCACCGGTTTCGAGGCGATGATGGAGAGTGAGATCGCCCGTCTCGGCGCGGTCGACATTCACGGCGATGCATCGGTCGATTACGTGCGCGCGACGACGGATGCGGCCGAGGACAGCAACCTGCCGCGCATTCCGCCGCTGTCGGGCATTGTCGGCCTTGAAGCCCGCTCGACCTACGCGGATCTGCGCGCGGAGTTCGAGTACGCCATCGAGCAGGACGACACGGCCGCCTTCGAGTTGCCCACGGACGGCTATCAGCTCCTCAACGCCTATCTGACCTTGCGGCCGCTGCCGGAAAACACCGGTCTGTCGGTCCGGATCTCTGGCACGAACCTCACCGACGAGGAAGTTCGTCTGCACACGTCGTTCCTCAAGGACCTCGTCCCGCTGCCGGGACGCAACATCAGGATTTCGCTGCAGGGATCTTTCTGATCCTTCAGCGAAAGCCCGCGAAGCGCCGGGGTCACGCGGCCGGCGCTTCGCTTTCGGTGAGGGCGGCTTCGTCGCTGGCGTCGCCGTCGAACATGGCGCGCAGGTCGACCGACGAGCGCTCCCCGATCGCGTCGAACTTTTCCTCCAGCCACTGCTCGGCGATCGCCCGTCCGCGGGTTTTCAGATCCATGAAAAACGTCCAGTCCGTCCGGAACTTGGTCGAGATGTCGTAATCGGCCATCGCCACGTCGGAGCGGATGGAGTGGACGCGGATGTTGCGCAGGCGGTCGCGGTATTCGTCCTTGATCCAGCCGTCGTCGAGCAGTTTGTGCACGAAGCTCACCGCCCGCAATTCGCGCAGGAGCGATGAGTTGAACGTGATCTCGTTGACGCGGTTCATGATGTCCGGGGCGGTCCTGGGCAACTCGTCGCGCTCGATCGGGTTCACATGGACGATGACCACGTCCGAGGAGGCCGCTTCGTAAAAGAACGGGAACAGGACGGGATTGCCCATATAGCCGCCGTCCCAGTAATGCTCGCCGTCGATCTCGACCGCCTTGAACAGGAAAGGCAGGCATGTGGACGCGCAGACGACGTCGGTTGAAACTTCTCCGGTCTCGAACACCTGCACCTTGCCGGTGCGCACGTTCGTGGCGGCGACGAACAGTTTGGTGACGTCGCAGCGCCGGAGGCTGTCGAAGTCGATACAGGCCTCAAGAATATCCCGCAGCGGATTAATGTCGAAGGGGTTGAACTGGTAGGGCGAGACGGTGCGCGTCATGGCGTCGAACGCCTGATAGGTCCAGGCGTTGACGAGGTCCGCTCCGCCAAGCGCCATCGGGAAGGGATTGGCGCGCACGGGGCTGTAATAGCGTCCGGCCTCGCTGATCTTTTTCCAGAGCCCGTCCAGCGCCTCGCGCGCGCCCGCGGCGCCGCCCTTGTGCAGGCCGTAGGCGACGGCCGCCGCGTTGACCGCGCCGGCGCTGCATCCGGAGATCGCCTCGATGTCGACGCGGTCGTCCTCCAGGAGGCGGTCGGCGACGCCCCAGGTGATCGCCCCGTGGGCGCCGCCGCCCTGAAAGGCGAGATTGATTTTCTTCCGGTTCGTCTGCGCCATGGTCGGGCCTCGCGTGCGGTTGCGTTTCGGGGGCGGGGGAGAGGCGGGGGAGCGATGGGGACGTCAGTGGGCCACCCAGCCGCCGTCGATCTGATGCGCCGCGCCGGTGATCTGCGCCGCCGCGTCGGCGCACAGGAAGACCGCCATGGCGCCGATCTGCTCCACGGTCACGAACTGCTTCGTCGGTTGCGCGTCCAGGATGACGGTCTTGACGACTTCGTCCTCGGTCATGCCCCGGGCCTTGGCGGTGTCCGGGATCTGCTTTTCGACCAGCGGCGTTTTCACGTATCCGGGGCAGATGGCGTTGCAGGTCACGCCGTGTTCAGCGCCCTCCAGGGCGACGGTCTTGGTGAGGCCGAGAATGCCGTGCTTGGCGGCCACATAGGCCGCCTTGTATGGCGAGGCGACGAGGCCGTGCGCCGAGGCGATGTTGATGATCCGCCCGTAGCCGCGCTTTTTCATGCCGGCGAAGGCCGCCTTGGTGGTGTGAAAAGCCGAGGAAAGGTTGATCGCCATGATCGCGTCCCATTTGTCTTCCGGGAATTCCTCAATCGGCGAGACATGCTGGATGCCGGCGTTGTTGACCAGAACGTCCACCTGCCCGAACGCGGCCTCGGTTTCGTTAATCAGATTGCGGATCTCTTCCGGTCTGGTCATGTCCGCGCCGTGATAGCGGACTTTCACCCCATGCTCGGCTTCAAGGCCGGCGCGGGTTTTCTCGATCTCGTCCGCATCCCCGAAGCCGTTCAGCATCACGTTCCAGCCCTCGGCGGCGAAGGCGGTCGCCACGCCGAGGCCGATGCCGGAGGTGGAGCCGGTGATGACGGTGTTCAACGGAGCGGTCGAAACGGCTTTTGTCGGGGCGCTGGCGGACTGGCTCATGGGCGGCGTTCCTTATCTTGTGAACAATTCGTGCGGGCGGTCTTGCGGGGTGGCCTGTCGGGACGGCCTGTCGGAGCGGTCCGTCAGATCGACGGATCGTCGCACGTCCGGCCAGGCGAGCGCGGACCGAGCTTATGTGTTGCGTCGCACAAGAGCAACCGCGCCGCCGCCGCGCCCGGCCCGAGAACCGGCGCTCTGTACATTGAGCAATACGTTTGCGTCTGCCGGCCGCGCCGCGAGGTTGAGACGGCGCCTCGTTTCGTCTAAGACATGCGCCCGTCGGCAGAGGAGCGCCCTGCGCGTGAACAGCTAAGTCATTTCTTCCGAAGCGTTAATGCGCCCGCCCGAGCGCGGGGCGCGTCGTGTCCATCGCGCATCTCAGTCCATCGCGCATCGCAAAAGGACGCGCGGACCAACACGACGCGCGCAACCTTCTCGAAAAGAAACTGACGACGGAGACTGACTGATGCCGGCTCGCCCGACCCCGACCCCCCTGACCTCGTCCCGATGCGGCCCCGACCCTGGCAGCGCCTATCCCCTCGCCGCGACCAGGCAGGTCGCTTTTCTGAACAATGTCGTCGATCACCCGATGATCAAAATCGGCGATTACACCTACTATGACGACCCTGACGGCCCGGAGCGCTTTGTCGAGACCTGTGTGCGCTATCATTACGACCATATGGGCGACCGGTTGATCATCGGCCGCTTCTGCGCGCTCGCCGCCAAGGTCCAGTTCATCATGAACGGCGCCAATCACGCCCTGAACGGGCTGTCGACCTATCCGTTCTCTATATTCGGCGAAGGGTGGGAGGATCCCGGCGCCGACTGGTCGCGCGGCTCGCGCGGCGACACGCTCGTCGGCAACGACGTCTGGATCGGACGCGGCGCGACCGTGATGCCCGGCGTGCGCGTCGGCGACGGCGCGGTGATCGGCGCGGGCGCGGTGGTGGCGCGGGACGTCCCGGACTACGCCGTCATGGTGGGCAATCCGGCCCGCGTTGTAAAAATGCGGTTCCCGCCGGACGATGTTGCGCGGTTGTTGAAGATTGCCTGGTGGCGCTGGCCGGCCGAGAGGATCACCGCGAACCTCGCCGCGATCCGCGGCGGCGACGTGGGGGCGCTGGCGCGCGACGCGCCGTGACGAGACCGAAAGGCGGTTTGCGCCGCCATGCGTCCCGGTAGTCTATGCGGTTCGTAAAAAAATTCGTGACAATTATCAATATTTATTAACCTATCCTATTAATTGGCGATTAAGCGACGGCTGATAATTCTTCCTGTGTGCAAGACGAATGGAGGTATCACATGTTGCGTAAATTCTTGCAGGACGAAGACGGCGCGACCGCGATCGAATATGGCCTGATTGCCGCTCTCATCGCCGTTGCGGTTATCGCGGCGATCCAGGCGGTCGGCACCGAGCTGTCTACGACGTTCAGCGAAATCGAGTCCGGTCTTCAAAACTAACGAGCGCCGGTTATCGAGCTGACCTTATCTTCCAAGGTCAACGCTAGATCCCAAACCATCCCTGGTCTTTCATGTGATGAAAGTCCGGGGATGGTTTTTTTGTAAGCGACATCCTCTGGTCGAAAAAAATTCCTTGATGAAAGAACAAAAAGAGAATATAGAACAAAAAAGGAACTTTTCAGGGGTTAAGCAATGGAAAACGAACGCTTGCAGGATGTGGTCGGCCTCGGAGTGCTGTTGATGGTGATCGGCGCGGCGCAGCTATGGGGCGCTCTGCTCGCGGTGTGAGGCGCGCTGTTGCGCGCCCGTCAGATGACGCCGATGGACAGGCAGTCATGCACGTGAAGCAGGCCCAGCGGCCTGTTGTCTTCGTCGACGATAAAGACGGCGGTGATTTTTCGCTCGCTGAAAAGCGCGAGCGCTTCGGCGGCGAGGCTGTCGGGCGTCACCACCTGCGGCCCTGGCGTCATGATGTCTGCCACCCGGGCATCGACGACATGACGATCGTAATGGCGACGCAAATCGCCGTCGGTGACGATGCCCACAAGCCTGCCGTCTTCGTCCACCGCGCCGACGCAGCCGAAGCCGCCGGCGTTGATCGCCTTCACAGCGCGCTCGACCGTGTCCTGCGGCCCGCACAAAGGCATTTCCTTGTGATGCATCAGGTCGCTGACCCGTTTCAGGGCGGCGCCCAGCCTGCCGCCCGGATGAAAGGTGTGGAAGTCGGTCGCGGTGAAACCCTTGCGCTGCAGGATCGTCACCGCCAGGGCGTCGCCGAGCGCCATCATCATCGCGGTTGAAGTGGTCGGCGCGCCCGTCACGGCGCAGGCTTCCTTCGCTGGCGGCAGGATCAGGCGCATCGCCGCGGCCTGCGCCAGGGCTGAATCCGCGCCGGAGGTCATGGCGATCAGAGGAATGTCAAAACGCCCCGCATAAGCGATCACGTCGCCCAGTTCGGGCGTTTCCCCGGAATTGGAAAGCGCGATCACGATATCGTCCCGGCTGATCATGCCGAGGTCGCCATGGCTGGCTTCCGCCGGGTGGACAAAGCTCGCCGGCGCGCCGGTGGAGGCGAAGGTGGCGGCGATCTTGCGCGCGACATGGCCGGATTTTCCCATGCCCGTCACGATCAGCCGCCCTTTGACGTCGGCGCAGGCGGCGGCCGCCGCGTCGAAGGCGCGCGCCAGAGCGCTGTCGCCGTCAGTCATGGCGTCGGCGAGGGCGGCGAGGCCGTCGATCTCCGTCCTGATCGCGGCGGCGGCGATGAGGTGCGCGCGGGTCATGGGAGTTTGCAAGCGCCTCCTAACGGATTGAAACTGTGCCGCGATGTGGTTAGTGCAATCCGCAAGAGGAGTCTAATCGCGGACCGCGTCCGCTCCCGGCCGCAGGACCACGGATTGAAGAGGCGCAGCCAGTGAACGCCACGACGCAGCAGGACCCCCCGCCGCCGGGCCGTCCGGACCGGGCCAATCCCGTCGTCGACATCACGGTCGGCGCGCGCACCATCAGCATCGGCAACACGCTTGCGTTGACCCTGCTCGCCGGGCCCTGCGCGATGGAAAGCCGCGACCATGCGCTCGAGGTCGCCGCCGCCCTGAAGGAGATCACCGACGCCCTGGGAATCGGTTTCGTTTACAAGACGTCTTTCGACAAGGCGAACCGCACCAGCCTGGGCAGCGCGCGCGGCGTCGGTCTCGACGAGGCGCTCGGCGTCTTCGCCGACATTCGCGAACGTCTTGGCGTGCCGGTGCTGACCGACGTGCACGAGCGCGGGCAATGCGCACCGGTCGCCGAGGTTGTCGACATTCTTCAGATCCCGGCCTTTCTGTGCCGTCAGACCGACCTTCTCGTCGCCGCAGCCCAAACCGGCCGCGTCGTCAAGATCAAGAAGGGCCAGTTTCTTGCGCCCTGGGACATGAAAAACGTCGTCGCCAAGGTGACGCAGGCGGGCAACCCCAATGTCCTCGTCACCGAGCGCGGCGCGAGTTTCGGATACAACACGCTAGTGTCCGATTTCCGCAGCCTGCCGGTCATGGCCGCCGAAACAGGCGCGCCAGTGATTTTCGACGCCACCCACTCGGTGCAGCAGCCCGGCGGGCAGGGCGCGACCTCCGGCGGCCAACGCGAGATGGTTCCGACGCTGGCCCGCGCCGCCGTCGCCGTCGGCGTCGCCGGCGTCTTCGCGGAAACCCATCCCGACCCGGACAAAGCGCCTTCGGACGGACCGAACATGATCCCGCTGCGCCGGATGAAGGCCTTCCTTGAGGATCTCGCGGCGCTCGACCGCATCGCCAAGGCAAGGCCCTCCCTGCACGGATTTTCCTGACGCTCCGCGGCTTGCGCGTCAGAAGCCCAGCGCCAGTTGCGCCCAGCGCCACAACAGCCTGACGGCGACATAAATCATCAGCGTGGCGGTAAGACGCCTGATCGCGGTTTCCGGCAGCTTCAGCGCGCCGAGGCGCGAGCCGACCTGACCGCCGATGAGCACCGCGGGAAACAACGGCCAGTATGCGGCGAGGGCGGGCAGGAGACGCGCCTCGCCCAGCTGGGTCAACTGGCCCGCCAGTCCGCTGATCGAATTGACGAAGATGAAAAAGCAGGCGGCGGCGGCGATCTCCCGCGCTGGACCCCAGCGCATGAAGTAAAGCAGCGGCGCGAGGAAGACGCCGCCGCCAATGCCGACGACGCCGGCGAGAAACCCCAGCGCGCCGCCGGCGCCGAGCGCCAGCGCCAGCGGCAGGGACAGGGGCAGGGGCAGGGGCAGGGATAGGAATAGGGGCGCGGATAGCGCGCTCGCCGCCGGCGCGGCGCTTTGCGTTTCGCCGCGCGGCCCGAAAAACAGGTGCACGCCGGCGAGCAAAAGCGAGCCGCCCAGAAGACCGACGAACAGGGTTTCCGAAACCGGCATGCGCCCGCCGAGCCAGGCGAGCGGGATCGAACTGACGATGAACGGCGCGATGCGGCCGAGGCGCAGCAGCCCCGCGGCGCCGAAGCGCCACACTCCGCCGGTGACGACGATCAGGTTACAGACGAGTGCGATCGCCGGCAGGACGCGGTAATCGGCGTCATGAAGAACAAGCAGCGCGTTGTAGGTCGACCCGCCGCCGAAGCCGACCGACGCATAGAGAAGGGCCGTGCCCGCGAACATCAGGGCGAGAAGGATCATGACGCGCCGTCACCCCAGCCGCGCCAGCGCGTCAAGGTCGCCGGGCGCGTCGATATCCTGAACGACGCCCGGATCGTCGACGGGAATTTGCGCGATGGCCGCGGCGTCGCCGGACAGGAGCCCGCGCGCGCCGGCGTCTCCGTCCAGCGCCAGCAGGGCCGGCGTGAAACGGCTCGGGAAAATGACCGGATGCCCGCGCCGTCCGTCATGAACCGGCGCGACGATCGCCCCGTCCGCGCGATGCGCGAAGGCGTGGGCGAGGGCGGCGACGGTCGTCCGTGCGATGCGCGGCATGTCGCCGAGGGCGATCATGACGCCGTCGGCGTCGCCCGGCGCGGCCGCGCCCACGCCGATGGCGATGGACCGGCCCAGCCCCGCGTCCGGCGCAGGGTTAACCGCGATGTCGAAGCCGAACCGCCGGCCGATGACCGCCGCGGCGTCGGCTCGGGGGCCGACGACAAGGACGCGGCGCTGGAACGCAAAGCCGGCGAACCGTCGAAGGCTCGCCGCCAGCACCGGCCGGCCGCCGTAATCGGCGAGGAGCTTGTCGGCCTTGCCGAAACGACGCGAGCGGCCCGCCGCCAGGACGACGAGGCGCAATGATTTCGCGTCAGTTTTCAAGAGGCTCGAGTCCGGCGTCATAAAAATAATGTTATTAGCAGGAACAGGGAAGTTACGCTATTGTGATGCATGTCAAATGCGCGGCGTTCGCAAGTGCGCGAAGGCCGATGGGATAAAAGGGAGTTGAGGGCGCACCAAGCCGCAACGCACCGCGCGTTTACGCGATTTGCTTTAGGGCGCATTCTGGGCGCGACTGTCGGACCGCTTTATATCGCTCGCTTGGTAATATTCGCCTGTCGGCCTCCCGCGAGTATCCAGTTCCGCGTCTCGGTTCTCAGGTTCTCAGTATAGAGACGTATCCGGCGTTCCAGTTTCGCTCTTCAAGCGCGCCGGTAAAGCCAGGTCGATGATCCGGCCGATAATCCGACGGATGGTCCGCAAGGGAGACTGCCGATGTTCATGAACGATCTGATCGCCGCCGGGATGGGGGAGACGCCCGCTACGGCGAAGAATGGTGCGGCGAAGGACGCTGCGGGGGGGAACCGGGCGGAAGGGCCGCTCGCGACGCCGCCGCTTTCCACCTTCCTGACCGTCGGCCGCCGCGGCTTCGTCGTCGGCGCCGGCGCGTTCGCGGTCGGGATCGCCCTTGCTGGCGGGCCGGCGCGGGCCGATTCCACCGCCGGCGGTCTTGAAACCGTGAAAGGCGGCGACGCCACGCCGAGCCTGTTTATCGATATCGCCGAAAGCGGAGAAATCCGGATCACCTGTCACCGCTCCGAGATGGGCCAACAGACCTGGACCGCCATGGCCCAGATCATCGCCGACGAACTGGAGGCGCCATGGGAAGACGTGAAGATCGTGCAGGCGATCGGCCATCCCAGATATGGCGACCAGAACACGGACGGGTCGCGCTCGGTGCGCTGGAACTTCTACCGTCTGCGCGTCGCCGGCGCGGCCATGCGGTCGATGCTGGAACAGGCCGCCGCAAACCAATGGGGCGTCGCGCGCGAGGAGGTGCGGGCCCGCGACGGCGTCGTGCAGGGGCCCGGCATGGTCCCGTTCCTGAACCGCAAGGCGCGTTACGGCGAGCTGGCCGCGGCGGCCGCGGCGCTGCCGCCGCCCGCGGAAGATGAAATCACGCTCAAGGACCCTTCGGCCTGGCGCTATATCGGCACGGCGCAGTCGTCGCTGACCATCCCCTCCATCGCCCGCGGCGAGGGAACCTTCGGCATGGACGTGCGCCTGCCGGACATGGTTTACGCGGTCGTCGCCCGGCCGCCGCAGGTGCTGGGCAAGGTGGTTTCCTATGACGACGCCGCCGCGCTGGAAACGCCGGGCGTCATCCGCACCGCGCGTCTGCCCGACGCGACGGACCCGGTGGGCTTCAATCCTCTCGGCGGCGTCGCCGTCATCGCCAGCGATACATGGTCGGCGATCCAGGGGCGGTATGCGTTGCAGGTCGAGTGGGACAAGGGCCCGAACGCCGATTACGATTCGGCCGCGTTTGAAAGCGCCCTGATGGAAACCGCGCGCCAGCCGGGCGAGACGCGCCGCGCCCGCGGCGACGTCGACGCGGCGCTCGCCGCCGCCGAGACCCGCGTCGCGGCGGATTACTACGCGCCCCACCTGTCGCAGTCGCCGATGGAGCCGCCGGCGGCGACGGCCCGCTGGACCGATGACGGAAAGGTCGAATGCTGGGCCTGCGTGCAGGCGCCGCAAGCCGCGCGCAGCACCGTTGCAGCCGTGTGCGGCGTCCCCGAAGACGACGTCACCATCAATGTGACGTGGCTCGGCGGCGGGTTCGGCCGCAAGTCGAAGCCGGATTTCGTCGCGGAAGCGGCTCTCATCGCGCGTGAGGTCGGGCGTCCGGTCAAGGTCGTGTGGACCCGCGAGGACGATCTTCAGCACGGATACAATCACACGGTCAGCGCCCAGCATCTCGAAGGCGGTCTTGACGCCGACGGCGCCTGCACCGCGTTCCTGCACCGCACGGTGTTTCCGCCGATCGTGTCGACCTTTCAGTCGGGCGCGGACAATCCGTCCTGGATGGAGTTGCAGCTCGGCGCCAGCGACACCCCGTTCGACACGCCCAATCTGCGCTTGGAAACCGGCCGCGCGCCGGCCCATCTGCGCATCGGTTGGCTGCGGTCCGTCGCGAACGTCTATCACGCCTTCGCGGTGCAAAGCTTCGTGCACGAACTGGCTGCGGCTGCCGGGCGCGATCCGAAGGATTTCCTGCTCGAGATGATCGGCGCGCCGCGCCGCATAGACCCTAATGAGGAAGGCGCCGAATACGCCAATTACGGCGATCCGCTGGACGACTATCCCGTCGATACGGGCCGGCTCGCCCATGTTGTGCGCAAGGCGGCGGAAATGGCCGAATGGGGCCGCAAGACGCCAACGGGACGCGGTCTCGGCGTTGCCGCCCACCGGTCGTTTCTGAGCTACGTGGCGACGGTGATCGAGGTCGACGTCGCCGATGACGGCCGGCTCTCCATCGAGGGCGTGTGGTCGGCCATGGACGCCGGCACGGTCGTCAACACCGGTCATGCGAGGTCGCAGATGGAGGGCGGCGCCCTCTACGGCATTTCCAACGCTCTTTACGGCGAGATCAGCGCGAAAAACGGCGTCGTCGACCAGGACAATTTTCCGAGCTGGCGCGTCATGCGCATGGCCGAGGCGCCGCGGCGGTTCGAAACTCACATCGTTCCGTCGGACGCGCCGCCGGGCGGGGTGGGCGAGCCGCCGACGCCGCCAGCCGCGCCGGCGCTGGCCAATGCAATTTATGCGGCGACGGGCGTGCGGTTCCGCCGCCTGCCGATGATCGGCGCGAACCGCGATACGCTGCCCCTCGGGCAGGTGGGCGACGCGTAAGGAGGAAACGATGGCGGTGACACTGAACATCAACGGCGAAAACAGGGAAGTGGACGCGGCGCCGGGCACGCCGCTTCTGTGGGTGCTGCGCGATCATCTCGGCATGACGGGAACGAAATTCGGCTGCGGCGTCGCCCAGTGCGGCGCCTGCACGGTGCATGTGGACGGCGCGCCCACGCGTGCCTGCGTGACGCCTCATGACGGTCTCGACGGCGCGGTGATCTCAACCATCGAGGGCAAGGACGGCCGCGTGGCCGACGCGGTGCGCGCCGCTTGGGTGGATGTGCAGGTCCCGCAATGCGGCTATTGCCAGTCCGGTCAGATCATGGCCGCGATCGCCCTGCTCGAAGGCAATCCGAACCCGACCGATGACGACATCGATGCGGCGATGACCGGCAATATCTGCCGCTGCGCCACTTATGTGCGCATTCGCGCCGCCATCAAGGACGCCGCGCGGAGCCTCTAGGCGGCCGGCGGAGCAACGCGGCGTCGCGCCGCCGCCTTCGGGTTTTCAAGGATGACGAGGCAGGTTTCCTTCACGCCGCCGGCCGATCACCCGGCGGACGTCCTGCGCTTTACTGCCGAGCGGCTGGCGGCGGGGGAGCGCTGCGCGCTCGCCGTCGTAACCGGAACGGAAGGCGGCGCGGTGCGCGCGGTCGGCGCGCTGATGGCGGTTCCTGAAACGACGCCGCAGGCGGGCTATGTTTCCAATGGCTGCGTCGACGCGGACATCGTCGCCCATGCCCGGCTGGCGCTCGCGCGCCGTGCGCCGGCGAGGTTGCGATATGGAACGGGCTCTCCCTTCATCGATATCCGCCTGCCATGCGGCGGGGCCATCGATCTCGCCGTGCTTCCCGACCCCGACCCGGCAATCGTCGCCGAGGCCGCCGGGTTGCTGGACGCGCGGCGCGAGACGGCGCTCGCCTTTGACTGCGCCCGCGGCGCGCTGACGCCCGCATCGGCAGACCGCGACGCGGCCGCGTGGTCGGGCGATGTCTTCACCGCCCGCTATCGCCCGCGCCTGCGGCTTCGCATCGCCGGGCGCGGGCCGGAAACGCTGGCGCTCGCCCGGCTCGCCGCCATGTCCGGCATGGCGGTGATCGTTCAGTCGCCGGACGACGACCTCCTGGGCGAGGCTGCGGCCTTGGGCGACGTCACGGTCATGGCGCTGACGACCCCCTCGGCGCCGCCGCCGTCCCGCGACGATCCGTGGACGGCGTTTGTCATGATGTTCCATGACCGCGACTGGGAGGAGGGGCTGTTGCGGCAGGCGCTTCAGGGCGCGGCGTTTTACGTCGGCGCCCTGGGCAGCCGCCGCACCCAGGCCGCGCGCCTTGAAGCGCTGCGCGCGGCGGGGGTGGCGGAGGCGGCGCTGAGACGGGTGCGCGGCCCGATCGGTCTGGTCCCGTCCCAGCGCGACGCGGCGACGCTGGCCGTCTCGACCCTCGCTGAAATCATCGCCGTCAGCCAGCAGGCGGGAGAGGACTAGCGTCCCGCCGGCGCTTGCGGCGCGGCGGGGGCGAAGTCGGCCGCGACGGTCAGCCGCGCGGCGCCGCTGTCGAAGGGAACGGTGCCGTGCCAGAGATAGGACGGGAAAAACACCGCAACGCCGGGTTCCGGTTTTACGAAATGCTCCGGTTCAAGGGGAACCGGCGTTTTTATGCCCGGCTCGCCGAATTTCAGCCAGCCCGCATGATCCCTCGCGTCGGCCTCGCCGTCATGGCGCAGGTGACACGCCGACGAGATCCATCCCTCCGGATGGACATGGTTCACATGAAACCCGCGCGGCGGGAGAAGGATCGACCACGCGCCGGCCATCGCCGCGGCGCCCGTATTGCGACAGCGCAAGGGATCGTCCCCGGCGCCGAGATGCGCCGCGAACGCCTGAACCGCGGGCGAGACCGCTTGAGGGTAGGCGCGCATGGCGGGGCTGTCGGCCTGGGTCAGCAGGGCCACCTGACTGCCGCCGCGTACGGACAGAAAGAACGGGTGTTGCCTGAACCCGTGGCGCGCATCGAGCGACGCTGACAGATCGTCCAGATAAGCGTCGGTCGAGCGCCACCCCTCCGGCGCTTCCAGGGGCGCGCGAAACACGAAAGCGTCGTAGTCAAACAGCGTGCGATGGCGCGCGTCGTCCTTCAGCCGCCAGAGGGTTCCCTGAAGCGCGATGTAATACTGGTTCTGCGGCGCCGCCGCCCGCAGCGCGTCGAGGCGCGCCTGCGCGCGGTCGAGATCGCCATTGGCGATGAGCGCGGTGCAGTGGGCCGAGCGGCCTTTCTCGAAATCCGGCGCGGTTTTTTCAAGCGTTTCGCCGTGCCGCACCGCCCGGCCGGGCTCGTCGCATTCAAGCGCCGCCTTGCACGCCGCATGCTCCAGCAGCGGGTGTGCGCCGAACCGCGCCAGCGCATCGCACAGCATTTGATACTCAGCCTGCGGATACCCGGTCTGCCCGACGATCTGCGCGCGCAGGGCGTGGAGCGCCGGCGCGTCGGGAACCTTGCCGATGGCCGCCTCCACCGGTTGCAGCGCGGCCTTCCGGTCCCCGGAGCGCATCCATATCATTTGCGCATATTCCCGCAGCGCGTCGATGTCGGCGGGGCGCTCGCGCAGATACCGCCGATAGGCGCTCGCGGCCTCGTCGGTCTGCAAGAGGCCGAGCAGGGCCCGGCCCTCGACCAGGAACGCCTCCGGCGCTTTCAGACCTTTCCCCCGCGCCTGCCGCAGGGCCGCGATCGCCTGTTCATAGGCGCCGAGATCGCCCAGAAGCGCCGCGACGTTGTAGTCGAGAACGGGGTCCGACGGCGATAACGCGATCGCGGACCGCCAGGCGTGAAGAGCGTCCTGAAGGCGGCCGGCGCGATGATGCGCACGCGCGCGGTCCACCATTTGCCGCAATGGTGACGACACGAATGAGTCCCCTGTCTGTGCCGCTCGTTTGTCGCGTCCGGTAAAGTGCGCCTCGCGAGCAAGGGGACATTGTAGACTCTATTCACGCCGTTTCGAAACAGCGCGCGCATGCGTCGGCTGCATTGCCGCCTGGACTGTCTCAAGGCTCTGAATTTATTGGAAAATAAAGACCGCTTCAGGGACCGCGAAAGCCAGGGCGCGGTTACGGGGCCGCCGCCGGCTCGATGCGGATCCGGGTTCCGGCTCGAACCACGGAGAGGTTATTCGTCAGTTTCAGGAACGCAACGAGCGAGTCCGGGTCGTCGGAGGAAAACACGCCCGATACGCGCATGGCGGCCAGCGCGTCATCGCCGATGACAAGCTTGTCCCTGTTGTAACGATTGAACTCCTGCGCCACGCGGTCGAGGCGGTCCCCGTCGAAAATCAGCTTGCGGCTGGTCCAGGCGAGCACGCTCGCCGCGTCGGCGTCGGTGACGGCCGGCGCGGCGGCGGGGGAGAAATCCGCCTGTTGCCCGGCGACGAGAATGAACCGGTCGCCTTCTCCCCGGCGGCCGCGCCCGCGCGCGTCGGCAGGGCGGTCGGTTTCGGCGCGCCGGCCATTGAAAAGGCGCGGCGGCGTCGCCCTTGCCCCGGCCCGCCGCTCGAACGCAACCGCACCCTCGATGACCGAGATCTCCGCCGTTTCGTTGAGATAGCGGACGTTGAACCGTGTACCGACCGCTTCGGCGACGGCGTCGCCGGCGACGACCCGAAAGGGACGGGCCGCGTCTTTTTCGACGTCGAACAGGGCTTCGCCGCGTTCGACGTCGACCGTGCGATACCGATCCGTATACCGCACCGCCACCCGGGATTGAGTATTGACATAAACGATCGACCCATCGTCGAGGGTCACGCTGCGCTGTTCGCCGAGCGCGGTCGCGACGATCATTGCTTCGCCGCCGTTCTTGCGCATTCCCGCCGGTCCGAAAAGAAAAATGCCGGCCGCGACCGCCAGGGCGAGGCTCGCCGCCGCAACGGCCGCCGCGGTCTTCGTCACGGGCGCCCGGGCGCGCCGCCCGCGACCGGTCGGCGCCGTTTGCGCCCTACAGAGGGGCTCCACGAGGCCGCCGATGCCGGCGTCCGACGCGGCGATGGGCACCACGTCCGCGGAGGCCGCGCGCAACAGCGCGTCGATATCCGTGCGCTTTTCGGGATCGGCCACGCCGACTCCCTGCAACAGCGACAGGGCCATCAGGAATTCGTCGAGGTGAACGGGGGAGGTTTTCAGCCACGCCAGCAACGCCGCCTTCTGTTCCCGGCGCAGCGGCGCCTCGTCGAGCGCGACGGCCCATCCAGCGGCTTCCTCGGCGATTTGTTTGTTCAAAGAGGATGTGTTCGTCATCTTTATTCCTCCCACAGTTCACGGCAGCGGGCGAGCGCGCGCGTCAGATAGATGTGAACGGTGGCCTTGGAGCGTCCGACGCGGTCGGCGATTTCCGCATGGGAGTAACCGTCGCGTTTGCGAAGCAACAGGATGGTCCGGTACAGCGGCGGCAGTTGCTCCAGAATGCGGTTCAGCTTCTGCACGGCCACGCGGGCCTCGATCTGTACTTCGCCGACATAGGCGTCGCCGTCGCGGCCGCGTTCGATCAGCGTATCGAGGTCTAGCGTTTCGATGGTGCGGCCCTGTTTGTAAAGATGCTCGTTCGCCAGATTGGTGACGATACGGAACAGATACCCTTCCAATTTTTCGATCACATCGGCGTCCTTGACGCGGAGCAGCCGCAGATAGCCTTCCTGCGCTATATCCTGGGCGTCGTGGGGGTTGCCCACCCGCGCCGTGAGATATCGGAGCAGGGTTGGGAGAAAGGCTTTGTAAGCCTGTTCCAGATCGTGCGCCTGCCGCCGCTCGCGTTCGCTGTTTCGCCAGTTCATCAATTCATCCGCCTGAAGCGCGTCGCTCCGTATCCCGGTTCGAAGCGCGCCCTCGCGGCGCGCCGTTACAGGAAGCCTCATGATGAAGACTGCCTGAGCGCGCCAGTTTGGATACCCGATTTTCATAAAAAATTCTCAAGCCGCGGATTTCGGCCGTCGCACGCATACACGGGACCTCGGGCTTCGTGAATTTTTTATGAATCGGTATCCAACCGTCCCGTCGCCTCGGGTCTTTATTTACGAAGGGTTCAGCGCCCGTCGAGTTTATCGAAAGGCGGTCCATTGGGGCATCGCCGCCAACAGCGGTCCGGAGGGGCAAGAGGATGAACGACAGGTTCAAACGGTCACGAGCAGGAGTAAAACAGGCGGTGCTGGGCGTTGCGAGCGCGCTGGCGATGGCGGCGCCCGCATTGGCGCAGGCGCAACCGGGGCCGGCGACGGCGATGAAGCTGCCCGCGCAGGCGCTGGACGACGCCATCAACGATATCGCCAGTCAGTCCGGCGTTCAGATCGTTCTTTACAGCGAGGACGCCCGGGGCATGTCTGCGCCAGCGGTTAATGGTCTGTATACAGTTGAACAGGCGCTTGACGCCGTGCTGGCCGACACCGGGCTGGACCACTATCGCGTGAACGAGCGCACCATCGCCGTGGCGCCGCCGGGCCGGCTGGCCCAGAACGCGCCTGCGCGCGGCGACGCCGTTTCCGTCGCGCCGGGGCCGGCGCGCCGTGAAGACCGCCGCAGTCAGGCCGTGAGTCCGGATCGCGGGCTGGGTACGGATCTGATTCTGGTGACTGCGCGTAAACGTGAAGAAAGCATCCAGGATGTGCCGGGCGTCGTCACCGTTTACAATACCGATGCGCTGCGCGCTGTCGGGATCACTGATGCGCGCTCGCTTTCCCTTAATACGCTCGGCATCGTCTACAGCGAGACCTTCGCTGGCGCGGCCGCGCCGCGCATCACCATTCGCGGCGTTGGCGACGACGACTTCAACCCCAACGGGTCGTCCTCCGCGGCCGTTCACGTGAACGGCATTTTTCAGGGTACGAATGGCCTCTTGAACAGCCAGTATTTCGATGTCGAGCGGGCCGAAGTCCTGAAAGGTCCGCAGGGAACGCTTTACGGCCGTAACGCCACGGCGGGGACCATCAACATCATTACGACGCGGCCGGGGGAAGAATTCGGCGGCTATCTCGACGTTGAGTTCGGTAATTTCGGCGTTTTCCGGGGCGAGGGCGCCGTCGACCTTCCGATATCGGAGAGATTTCGCACGCGGGTCGCCGCGCTGTTCGAGGAGTCCGACGGCTTTTTCGAGCATCTCGGCACGGGGCCGGCGACCGGGTTTTCCTACCGGCCCGGGGTGATCCCGCCGCAGCCGGCGGTCGAGTCCCAGGGCGATTTCGGCGGGGCGGACCGGTTTTCCGCCCGCTTCACCGCCGAGCTTGACCTGACGGCGTCGACGCTTGTCACCGCGACCGTCACCTATGGCGAGGATGAGAGCGAGTTGCCGATCCCCGACGTGACGGCGAATATCTGGGCCGATTACGAGGCCGGTCAGGCGTTTTTCCTGAATCCGGCTGACCCGATTCTCGACGCCTATGGTGATGCGCTGGACAACGATCCGTTTACGGTTTTCTCCAACGTCATCCCCCGGATGGACGGCGAACAGCTTGGCGCCAACCTTCAGATCGACCAGCAGTTTTCCGACAGCCTTTCGGGCGTCCTGCTGGTCGGATATGAATCCCTCGACCGGGATTTCGCCACATCCGACAATCTGCCGTTTTCAGTGGCCGATTACCTGTTTCAGAACCAGTTTTCGCAGTTTACCGTCGAGGCGCGGCTCTCCGACGACAACTCGGACGGATTCGGATGGCTGCTCGGCGCCTTTTTCCTCGACGACGAGGTCGAGTTCGGCACCAATCTCCTGTTCCTGAATTCCGGCCTGTGGCAGACCGACATACGCACGGACGCCGTGCAGGAACGCAGCTCTTTTGGCGTATTCGCCTCGACCGACTGGATGCCCGTGGAGTGGTTCACATTCGAGGCTGGTGTGCGATATTCGTCCGATGACGTCACGTTCGACGGAGCGACGCGTAATCTCGACCCGTTCGGCGTCTTCGGCGAACCGTCGAGCTTTTTTCCGTTGGGCTCGGTTTTTATCGGCAATCCGATCGATCCTGAAAATCCGCTTTTCTTCAGTGAGGAATTCGATGATGACGAGTTTACCTGGAATGTCGGCGGCGTTTTCCGGCCCGCTGACGGGTTGAATCTCTATGCAAAGGTCAGCACCGGCTACAAGGCCGGCGGTTTTGACGGATCGACCATCCTGAGCCCGCGGGAAGCCCTGCCGATCAACTCCGAGACCGTTATCGCTTATGAAACGGGCGCCAAATACCAGTCGCCGAACGGCGTCTTCAGCGCCGAGGCCAATCTTTTCCATTACGACTTCGAGGACTATCAGTCTACGGCCCTTCTTGACGTGGCGGGCGCCGTTACCAATGTCCGCGCCAATGTATCGGACGCCAGAATCCGGGGCGCAGAATTTTCCGCCAACGTCTCGCCGCTCGACGGCCTGGTGTTCAGCGGCGGCGTCGCGCTTCTCGATACGGAGATCCAGAACTTTCAGGGAACTGCGGCCGGCGTCGAGGGCAACGAACTGCCGTTCTCGCCGACCGTGTCGTGGAACGCGTCTGTAGTCTATCTCGCGCCTCTTTCGGAGCGCTTCACCCTGAATGCGCAGGCCGACATCAGCGGCACCGGCGCGCATTTTCAGACAATCAACAACAACGATGAAGTGGATTCCTTCGCCGTACCCAATGCGCGGCTTGGCGTCCAAGCGGCGGAGGGTTGGGAAGTGGCGCTCTGGGTGCGCAACTTCACGGATGAACGATATGATGTCGGCTTTTTCCCCTCGACGGGGCTGACGCCGGACACCTTTTTCAAGGGGCCGCCGCGCACCTATGGCGTCAATCTGAAAGCGACGTTCTAGCCGGCCTTATCCCAGCGGTCTTTCGCCGGGCCCCGCCCGGCGGAGCCGTCCGGCTGAAGGCCGTCAAACATTCAATGGATACGGATGACGGCGTCACGAGGGCCGGTGGCGGTTGAAAAGGGCCAAATCCCGAGCGCTTGCGTCGACGTCAGTATGTGGAATGTTTCCTTACGCCCATTGCCGGGCTTTTCTCCGGCTTCAAAACATGCCGATCAGCGTATCGCGGAGCTCCTTGCCGGTTTCGGTCAGGGCATGGGTCGTATTGAGGGCCTTTTCAAGATCGAGCACCGCCTGCCGTTTTTCGTTGTAGACCTCCATACAGTCAGCATATCGATCGTTTTCCGCAAGGCGCTTGTGAAAGAACGCCATATGTGATGATGCGTGGAAAGCCAGGAGAATCATTTCCAACGGGCGCTTGTTCTTTTTCAAAGGAGAAACATAAAGCGTATCGTCTGTCCCGTCGTGAAAGGGATAACAGTATTTGAGCAGGTGATAGTACTGGTGCGCGCATTCGTGGACCAGCGTTTCCGCAAGGGCGACATGGCGGATGGGCATTGTAACGGTAATGACGCCCGGCTGTATGGTCGACGATCCCGATACATGCTTGCCCGTGCCGTCGTCCTTGACGAAAACGGCGAGCCCTTTCAGCGCCCTTCCCACCCAGTCCGAATATTCAGGCGTGTACGTATCGATTAATCGAAATGCGTCCGCAAGCGCACTGGCGAAATCTTCATAATCCAGTCGTTTGCCGGTAATATTCGACAGCGGCCAGATGGTTTCCTCCCATTCGCCGCGTTCACCTGAAACCGACAATACGTACACTTCTTTCGAGTTATTTCCGCTAACGGTCGTGTCCAGACCATGTCCGAGACGAAACAGGCTCCGCGTCACGCCTCCGTCGCAGACGATCGCCGCCCCGCCGCCGGCGCCGCTCCGAATGTTCGTGCAACCGCGATAGACATCGCCGTTCGAAAGAATGTCCGGGCGCGCCCCATCGAAACTCAGCGCCCAGTCGATCGGGCGAAGGACTTGCTCCAACGCCGTCAGCATCTGTCCCAGGGCCGCCCGCGGCTCGCCGTTCCTGAGATAGGCGAGGGCGACGCCAAGTTCCGGCCGCCATAACGCCATGCCCGATCCCGGAAGATCGTCGTCGTAGCTTGCCAGCAATCTGTCAACATCCGCACAGCCCTCAAACGCTTCGCCGGTTCTCCGGATGTTGCGGTAAACCGCTTTGACGTAGGAATTCGCGACAAGGTTTGTGACCTTTCTGTCGTCGGCGCCGTTTTCTGTCGGGGCGATGAACGGCCTTGCGATTTCCATGATCCTGTTTTCCCATGTAATCCGTTAACAGAGCGGTGTGCTTTCAGGGTGCGCATGCGTGTTTTTGGTCAGGCGCGCTCCCGCAGGCGCCGCCATAGCGATCTCTTGTCGTGTACGATCATGGCTGAAACCGTCATTCCCGGCTGGAGCGGAATCATGCGCTCGCCAACTTCAAGGGCTTCGCTTGTCAGGCTGGTTTTGATACGATAGGCCGGACCTGATATTCCAATACTTTCCGAGAGATCTTCCGGATAAAGAATTGTTTTCGAAACCGAGAGAACTTCCCCCTGGACCGCGCCGTATCGCCTGAAAGGGAAAGCGTCGAGAAAAATCCGAACCTGTTGCCGCTCTGCGATATGACCAATCGATTTCGCCGACACGAACAGTTCAGCTTCAAGAATCCCGCCTTCGGGGATCAGGGCCAGAAGCAACTGGGCGCCGTTGATGCTTTGCCCCACATCGACGGGCAGCGCCGCCACGCGTCCGTCCACCGGCGACAGAACGGCCGCGCCTTTCCTGATTTCCAACTCCGTTTCACGGCTTGTCGTGTTCTGAAGCTCCTTGCGGTACGATGCCAGCGTGGACTGTTTTACCAGCGGCAACTGGTCGAGTTCAACCGACGCTTCGCCCAACTGAGCCTTGAGTTTTTCTCGCCGCTGCAACAACTCCAGTTTGTTCTGCTCCAGTTCGAGCACTTGCGACTGGTATGCGGCGACCTCGACATGAGAAGTGGCGTCCTCCTGCAACAGTTCGCGAAACCGCGCCAGCGTCGCTTCGGCGATGGTTGCGCTTTCCTCCAGGACAGCAATTTGCAGGTTCAACTGCGAGAGTTCAAAAGTCAGGTGATCGATCTTGTCGTGCAACGACTGCTCCTTGATCGCCATTTCCGAAACAAAGGAGTCTATCTGGATCTGAATTTCTCGCCGTTCATTTTCCAGCGACGTTTTCAGGGCGTCAATGGCGTTCGTGCCGGCGCTGAGGCCCTGCTGGTGGACGATGTCGATGAGCGTCTGTCCCTTCTGCACATATTCGTTATGCCCCACATGAAGATTTTCGACATGACCGTCCACGGGCGACAACACCCGGACGAGCCCCTTGCTCGGTGAAATGCGTCCCGTGGCGCGTTCCGATTCCGAATACGGAAAGAAAAGGACGATAAGAGCGATGGCGATCGAGAAAATGAAAAGGACGGCGGAAAACAATTTCGTTGAAAGATGAGTCCTCAATATTACATCGCCATAAAGGCGCCGCGACTGGTGCTCCACTGCTTCCTGTCGAAATATCGCCATTCTTCAGCCTCTCAACATAACTTGGCGCGCGATCACGCTCACGCAACGTTGCCTTTTTCCTGCGTCAGCACCGGTTTGATGTCGGGCGTGACGCGGCTGATGTGGCCGTTCTCCACCCTGTAAACGACATCGGCGCGCCGAATTAATTCCGGTCGGTGCGCAATGATCACGCGTGTGATCGGCATGGCGGAGATCGTCTCCCCGATCGCGCGCTCTGATTCCTCGTCGAGATTCGCCGTGCCTTCATCGAGGAACAGAACCCTGGGTCGGTTGTACAGGGCTCTGGCCAGTAGAATTCGTTGCCGCTGCCCGCCCGACAGGGCGGCGCCCATGTCGCCGACCAGGCTCAGATACGTCATCGGCATCGCCATGATGTCGTTGTGGATCTGCGCCACCCTGGCGCATTCATAGGCCCAATCTTTATCCGGCGTCGGATCGAAAAAGGTTATGTTGTCGAGAAGGGTTCCCGACAGGAGCGTGTCGTCCTGCATCACGACGCCGATCTGCGAGCGCCAGGCGCGCAGGCCGAGGCGCGACAGGGGCGCGCCGTCGATCGCGATCGCACCTTCCTCCGGTTTCAGGAATCCCAGCATAACTTTTAGCAGCGTGCTTTTTCCGCTGCCGGAGGACCCGGCGATCGCGGCGTACTGGCCGGCGGGAATCTCTAGGGAGAGGTCTTCGAATATGTAGGGGTCCTGCTTCGAGTATCGAAACGAAACCCGGTCAAGGTAAATGCCGCCCTCAATGGCGCGGTAGGCTTCCCGGGACGCCATGGCGTCGCTTTCCCTCTCCGCCAGGGCGATGTCCGACAGGCGTTCCAGATGCAACCCGACAAGCTTGAAAGAAATGACTTTCTGAATGAGTTCGCCGATGCGTTGCGCAAAGGTCTGGCGGTAGGCGAGAAAAGCGAACAGCATCCCTACCGTCATCTGGTCCTGCATCACCAGTACGGCCCCGAAATAAACGATGGCGCTTAACTGAATGCCGAACAGAAGCGTGTTGAACGCTTCCTGCATGAAAATGGTGCGTTGCAGGTGGATGGAGTCGTTGATGACGTCTGTATAAAGATTGCGCCATCCGGCTTCGCGGTCGCTCTCCCGTCCAAACATCTTGATCGCCCGGAAGGCGCGGATGGTCTCGATCTTGTAAGACGACTCCGTGCCTTCCGTGTAAAGCAGCTTTTCCTGGTAAGAACGAATTTTCGGAATGAGCCATATGCTCGATACAGCGAATATGGTTGTAAATAGCAGTACGAGCAGGGTCAGTTTCACGCTGTAGAACAGCATGAAGCAAAGCATGATAATGGTCATGACGCCGTCGATAAGGCCGGCCACTGAATCCTGCGTGATGGCCCGCTGGATCGGCTCGGTCGAATTGATGCGCGTTATGATGTCGCCAATATTTCGTTTTTCAAAATAGACCGACGGCAGACTGAGCAAATGCCGAATCAGGTTGCCGATGATCTGAAATGTGAAGTTATGACCGATGGTCATGATCACGTATTTTCGCAGGAATTCCGTCGTCGTGTTGATGAAAACGAGGAGAACGAAGGCGATGCATAACGCCAGGGCCATCTGTTGGTCGAATCGCGTGATGGCGTCGTCGATGACCACTTGCATGTAAAACGGCGTAGCGACGGCGAACAACTGCAATATGATGGACAGAGCGAGGATTTGCGTCAGCGCCGCCCTGATGCCGGAAATCGACGACCAGAGATGCGATATCCTCAGTCTCGGGATCTTTTCCGGCGGCGACAGGTTGTTCGTGCGCTCAAAATCGACCGCGACGCCCGTATAGTGCTTCGACGCCTCGGACAGCGACATCTTGACGGCGCCCCTGCCCGGGTCGTGGATCTCGAGCTTTGTATCCGATGCAGCGGTGAGTACGACGAAATGATTAAGGTTCCAGTGCAGGATCGCCGGCGTCTTGACGTCCTTCAGCCGCGACAAGTCGGCTTTCAGGGGGCGCGCGGAGAGGCCCACTTCCGCGGCCATCTCCATGAGGTGCCTGAGCGTCAGTCCTTTCAGCGAGGCTGAAAACTTCTGACGCAGCGTCAGGATGTCGGTCGTCAACCCGTGCGCATTCATGACCATCGCCATGCATGCGATGCCGCATTCCGCCGCCTCGCTTTGGAAAATAACGGGAACCTTATGCTTCATTTCTTTTCGGTCTCGCTTACCATCGGACGCGCTGGATCATCAGGATGCGAAAGCGGCTTCGCTCGGCGCTGTCGCCCCGCCGCGCCAGGACTGGCCTGCGGTCACCGTGGCGGCCAGGCGCGAAAGCAGGCGGCATACCTCGTCGCGGTCGTACAAACCTTCGCGCGTCAGAAAGCCGTCCAGCTTCTCAAAGCCGGCATAGGCGCGGGTTTTGTATTTCCGGACGACGGACGCCTCCGCCGCGTTCCGCTGTTCGATCTTTTTCCACAGGTGGTATAGTCCGTACCAGACGAATACGGCTTGAATGAGATTATCGACGCTGATGTCGGCGCCGCTCCAGGGGGACTGTATAATTCGCGAGGCGTCGTCTTTCGTGGCGATGTTGCAACCGACCAGATACTCCAGCATGTACATTGCCGTGTGAATGGATTCGTGAACCAGCGCGTCTGCCAGGTAATGCCTGTCGATCCTGTCCAGATGCGGGTTGGTGAGGGCGGTCAGGCCGATCATGCCGCGAAACGTTCCCGAGCTGACGACGTTGGGGCGTTCTCTGCATTCGCGAATCCCGAGAATGGCCGTGAAGCTCGAGACGAACCCGGCTATCGTCTCTTCTTCATGGATCAGCGCCAGCGCGTTCTCGACTTTGTCGAATACCCGATCCGCGGCGTCAGGCGCATACTCCACCGGCGGCTCCGACCACCGAACGATGCCGGAAATGTTGAGTGGGAACGCGATGGTTGAGCGTCTGACCGAGACCGGCACGCCCCTGAGCGCGGACGGGGCGTAGTCGTCGCAGTCACGGTCCCCGTCCAGCGTCATCCCGAGCGCGAGGAGTGTCAGGTAAGCGACGGTGGAGGGCAGCGCCTCTTCCTCGCTGTAACGAACGGCCTCCACCACGTAGGGAAGGCGGCAATACGCCGCCAATTGAGCGTCGGACATGGTGTCCACGATGTCCGCCAGCTCCTGGTGTCCCGGGACGTCAGTAGATGCGACATGAGCCGCGAATACGGCGAAATTGTCCGAACACGCTTTTTCATAGGGGATGATGGCGTTGTTCTGAAAATCGACTGAGCTTTCGTCCCATTCGATAATGGTTGCAAATTCGCTTAATCGATCAGCCAGCTGATGCAATGTCATGGCGTTCTCCAGACAGGTTCATGCGATGCGTGCTCAGTTCTTCGAAAACCAGCCGCCCGTTTTCCGACAGCCCATCGGCGTTTCGGAAAGTCTCCTCGTAAGCGGCGGCCATTCCTTCGAACCTGCGGACTTCTTTCAGGTCGGCCCTTTTCTCGTCGAGCGCAGCGAGTCGCAGGTAATAGGAAAGGATATTGATCACGGCGTGATAGGCGATCATATTCTGGTTGAGCGTTCTGTACGCCCGTTTTATCGGCGAATAGAAGAGCGCCTCGCCCTCGGCGACGGGATATAGCATGGCGAGAAATTCATAGTACTGATGGGAGGCTTCGTGGACCAGTTGTTCCGCTATTAGACTGGCCCGCGCCGAGGACTGCATGTAAATAAACCCCGGACGCGATCCGCCGCTTCCGCTGAGGCATCGTTCGTCGGTATTCTCGCAGATAAGGGCGATGTACCGCGAGGCGTTCAGAACCCACAGCAACAGGTCGACGCCGATTTCGCCGAGCAGAGACAGGCCCGCATCCACAGCGAGCACCGTCTCTTTTTCCTCGGCTGCGTATGGTCCGTCGTAATGGCCTTCTATAGACCAGGAGAGCCTGTCGCGCGCCAGGGCCCCGAAGATGACGTTCGTGTCCAGCGGTTTTCCGTCAATGACGACCGGCCGCACATTGTCCGCCAGCGCGCAGACAGACCGGTCTTCGGTCAAGATCCAGAGGCTGTTGCCTTCCTCCTGGGGCGCGCCTTTGTGGGTGACGACGGAGCATTTGCCGCGCGCCGTTCGGATGCGCATTGCGTCGCCGAGAATATCGATATGGAGAATATCGCCACACGGAGCGCCATTCCAGAAAAGGGTACATGGCCGTTTCAGGTCAAGTGAAAACCGCCGGCCCATCGCGTCGCCAAGCCGCCAGGCCAGCAACAAATATTGTGCGGCGAATTTCAGCGTATCGAATTCACAGGCGCCGGTGAGCCGCTCGTTAATGACGCCGATTTCCGGCGACCAGTATTCGGACTTCGCCGAGACGGGCAGCGCAGATAAGAAATCGGCTGCGTCAGTCTCTTCCATCTCGCGCAGCCTGTTCGAAAGGCGGTTTCTCGTCGCCTGCGCGTATGAGGCCGCCAGCCCGGGAAAGCTGTCGTAATCATATGCATTCACGGGCAGGCACAGGGATCGAATAATTTTCTCTCTCATCGAAGCCTCTGGCTGGCGATGGCGGTTTGCGTTCCGTCAAGGGAAGAACCGGAACTATTCAGGCTGAAGACATGCGCCGCTGAGATGATTGCCGGATCCGGAACCGAAGGGCCTCGTTTGTCCGGGAGCGGAATGCAGGTGCGCCCATGCGAGGTTGCCCCGATCCACGCACCTGACTGGCCAGCCGGAGGCGGACTGTCGTTTCGCGGGCTCACGACAGGCGCCGTAAGATATCGTCGCCGTCGATGCCGTTGTCCAAAAGATAGGACACAACGCGGCTATAGATATTTTTCAGTGCCGAACAGTATACCGTCTCCCTTTCGAAACCCGACGCTTCATCAAAACGCGTATTGACCCTTCCGCCGCGGCACAGTTTCCACCAGTCGCACGCCGCGCATGCGGCCGGGCGGTGTGCGTGAATCGCGGTTCTGATTTCCCTGTACAAATCCGACTGGACGACCGTCTCAAGCCGGTGATCGAACAGATTGAAGCGGTGTTCGGCGAAACGCCCGCCCAGCGACCTGATCACGTCGTCCATGCCCACGTCGCCCGCGCTTGACACGGTGAAGACGTTCGACATGTCCTCCCTGTAGGGAGCGAAATGCTTCATCTCTTCATCCGAGCAAAAGCATGCGATCAACTCGGAAAAAAACCGGACCGTGATGTCTTTCCGGTCATCCCGGGTCCATTCCTGAAAAACGCCCAGCATGAAGTCTTCAGTGCCTTTGACGATTTTCGGCGTTATCGTGTCGTGGGTTTCGTCAAGCAGCAGGAAACTGAGCCGGCGGAAGCCCAGTTCATCGACAAAGTGCCTGTAAGCGGCGGCGCCGGACCCTTCCGGGTCGACTACGCTCAGCAATCCGGGATTGCCCATTCGACCTTCGGCGGCGGCCCCCTGAAGGAGCCGCAACCCTTTCAGCGCGTTCTGGTAGGAGCCGCGCCCCTGGTGGTCAATTCTGTAGGCGTCGTTCCGCGCCTCGTCGCCGTCCAGACTGACGCCGACGGACATGCGCCATTTCGCGAAAAGGTCGACCCAGGTTTCATCGATCAAGGTGGCGTTGGTCTGTACGGAAAACGAATAGTTGCACAAACCTTCCAGGGCGGCTGACAATGCCTCGCATAATGCGTCAAAGCGCTGCGGCTTGAGCAGCAGGGGCTCGCCGCCGTGGAAGACGATGGCGATGGTCTTGACGCCGGAGAGCGCCGCCGAACTAGCGAAATCGCATAATCCGTTTACAGAATCTTCAGTAATGAGGGCGGGGTGAGACTCGTAACTACGGTCCTTGTGAAAAAAGAAATAGCAATAGGTGCAGGCAAGATTGCAGCGTTCGGCAACCTTTACGATCAGCTCCATTCTTTCCGGAATCGCAAAAGGCGCCGGCGCGTTCGCCGGGCGCTCGCCAGCGCCGGCGGTCAACGCATCTCCCGCCATCAATGTATCTGGCAATGTATCTGATGTCATATCGCAACCTTGGGGCGCATAAACGGTCATCATGGCGCCGTCGAAGTTCGTCGCCCCCCATGTTTCACGCTCCGGTGGCGGTCCGGAAACGGATGCGGGTCGGCAAGGGGGAATGAGGATCTGTTCGAGCGTCGGCGCCGCCCGAAGGCGGCGCCTAGGCGATGGTTTTCGATTCTAAAGAGAATCGGCGAACTGATCGGATTTGCTGTGGCCGGTGGTCGTCCTGCTGTAGCCGCCGCCGCTGACGATATCGAGATGCGCTTCGATCAGGGTGCTCAGTTCCCCGGCATCCACGATGGCGTCTTTGTTCTGCCTCTTGGCTTCGATAATACTGCGTATGCTCATGAAATAGCTCCTGTTGGGGATAGTTTCAAAAATGAAATACACAAACATGAAATGTTAAAAAAACAATCCATAACATTCAGAAAGCTAATTTAACATTATTACATTGGCACAATAAAATAACCCGTCTAATCAATAGGGATTACTGTTTTGTAAGAATTCAAAATCCTTGTGCGGATGTTCAGTTTTCGTCAAGCGCTTCGCCGCTTTCGTTGCGGGTTTTCTGTATAGACTTCTATACAGGCGTCGCAGCCGCTGGTTCCGACTCTACAGATACTATGGGGCGTCTCAGTTCATCTCTCCGGCATGGCCGCGCGTCGGCGCCGCCTGAAGGCGGCGCCTGAGCGATTGCTTTCGATTCTAAAGAGAATCGACAAACTGATCGGATTTGCTGTGGCCGGTGACGCGCCGGCTGTAACCGCCGCCGCTGACGATATCGAGATGCGCTTCGATCAGTGTGCTGAGTTCGCCGGCGTCGACAATGGCGTTCTTGTCCTGCCTCTTGGCTTCGATAATGTTGCGTAAGCTCATGAAATAGCTCCTTTGTTATAATGAACTCATCAATAAAATATTCAAAAATTCAGTGTCAAAAAGTGCTCTTCAAGTAATGGAGCACAAGTTTAACGGTTTTATATTGTCACAATAAGATGCGCCGTCTAATCAATAAGGATTACCGTTTTGTAAGAATTCTAAATCGCCCCAGCAATATTGCGGCAGCGCCCGCCCTCTCGGGTCTTACGGAGGGATGTCGGCGGCGCCACAGGGCCGCCCCGCCCGGTACCTTCAGTGTGCTTCACGGCATCCCGTGGGCGCCCCAGGTTTATGGGAAATGATTGACTGCGCCGATGCGCAGTCTTGTTTGGCGAGATTATTCTGTAGTACTATAATCGTATTCAGTAAATTGAACTGTGCTTCCCGCTTTTTCACGTCGCCTGTTGGCAAGGCGGTTGATTGCCGTTTTTCTGACCAATGAATCCGCCGGCCTTTGACGCGATGGGCGGCGGATTCCGTCGAACCGGCCCGGTCATAAAGAAACCCTTGATGCGAAGGCGGATATGAAAAATATAAAAAGATACCTGTCGATGCTGCTTCTCGCCATGGTCATTCCGGCGAATGCGGGCGCCGCCATTCGTATCCAGGCCGAGTACCACCCGCCGACGAATCTCTTTGCCCTGATGGATGGCGTTTCCGGCTGGGCGTTCAACGATCCCGCCTACCAAGAGGCATGGCGCCGGCGCTTCGGGTGGTCTGAAAGGGACCGGCATGTCGCTTCCGGTTACAAGCGCTATCGCGATCGCACATTTCACGACCCCGTACAAAAGGATAGGCGATACGGGGCGCGTAATGACGGCATGTTCGCGGCGCGCTCATCCTATTCGGCCGACGCCGATCCTCTTGCCCGAAATTTCATCGGGGCGAAAACCATCGAAGACGCTCTTGCATCGCTTGAAGACGTCGCATCGGCTGAAGACGCCGAGTTGCTGCGGGAATTTTACGAACATTTTCGGGCGCGCTGGTCGGCCATTCTCGATGAAAGCAGGGCGTTCGCCGTTCAGGCAGAGGCGTTGAACGGTGAATTGCAGGACGAGCGCGTCGCCGCCTATCTCGCCCGGACCAGCGATTTCTACCAGGTCGAGGCCCAGTACGAATTCAACGTACGTTTTGTCTGGTGGCCGCCGATCGGGCGAACCTTCGCAGATATATCCGGACAAACGTTTCTTATACGGTCGCATCCGCAACGTCATGCGCGGCGGGACGACGTGATCGAAATCGTCATGCACGAAGCTGCGCACTACATCAGCGCCAGCCAGCCGGCGGAACAAAAGCGTAAGCTTACGGACGAATTTCTCGGGACCTGCTCCGCCAGTGCCGATAACGACTTCTACCTGTTGGAGGAGCCCCTCGCCGTGGCGTGGGGGCAGGCCGCATTTGCGAAGTACGGCCGCGGAAAACCGCTCGATCCGGGTGAAAACTGGTATCGTCCCCCCATACCGGACATTATGGGGCGGCTGCTCTGGCTGCATATCGACGGACTCTACGAAACCGATGCGACCATCACCGACGGGATCATTGCAACGGCCGCCGGGTACTGCGCGCGTCTTCTGGATATCGGCGCGGAGCTGGAGCGAGGAAGGCCTTAGCGCATCCCGTTACGATTGCTGTCTGGGTGCGCGCTGGCGTCTGGCCCTGAGGCAGTCGCTCTTTTTCGGTGCTTTACGGACGCGCCCTGGACGGCTGGGCGCTGGCGCCGCATGCGGATCGCAACGTATGCTTACGCCTTTGCGGTACGAACCTCCTCTGATCAATGTTCCCAATGATTTAGGGCGAATTCCACGATGACGCTCGTAAGTAAGACGATTGAATTGCCGTTGCGTTCCAGATATTGATGCGAAGAATTGAACTTTTTACGGGGCGTCCCGTAAACGACAAGGCCCGTGGCGTGTGAACAAGAAGCTGCATGAACAGAATATCGTTCACTTCCCGCATAATAAAAATGCGACAGCTGAACGTTCACGGCATATAGAGGCGCTGTATAAGAGCCACTGGCGCGAGATTTGCGCCAGATTACGCAAAGTATTCGGGGCAGGCCCTCCAGAGCCGGAGGATCTCGCCCAGGAGGCCTTCGCCAAGTTCACGGCGTTGCCGGGCCATTCCCGAGTAAAACATCCGCAGGCCTTTCTTTTCAAGACAGCGCTTAATCTGGGTTACGATTCCATCAAGAGGGTTGCGGTTGCCCGCCGGCATATTGAAATGGCTTTGCAGGAGGCGGATCTTGCCTTGATGGAACAAAATTCGCCTGAAGACGTCTATTCTTTGCAAGAGCGTTTGACAGTCACCACAAGAGCGTTCAACGGGCTCTCAGAAAAACAACGCGAGATCGTGATCCGGAGCCGGATTTACGGCGAATCATTTGCGCAGATCCGCGCTGCTACAGGATGGAGTAACGGCGACATCCACCGGCAACTCAAAGCGGCCCATAAGATTCTCAGAGCCCGGGTGCAAGAGGCTGAGGGAACGGACGAGTAAAAGAGTATGATAAGCAAGCTGAATAATATCCCGGACATCTCTCATTCCTCGGATCCGGAAGACGCCGCGATCGAGTGGCATATTTATCTGTATTCTGAGAACGCCTCGGATGACGGGCGGGCGAAATTTGAGGCATGGCTAAAGCAGTCCCCCGACCATGGGCGCTTGTTCAAGGAAATCGAGACGAACTGGCGTGATCTTTCGCTGGTTGAGAATATCGAGGATGAGCTTGTAAGCGGTTCCCAGAATACAGAACGCGAACGGGGCGACAGGGTCTCCCGCCGCACCATGGTTGCAGGAGGCGCAATTGCCGCTGCATTGGCGGGCGTTGTGTTGTTGGGTGTTTCCGAGCTTTCGTCGCCAAAAACCCAGGCGCGGCATGCGTCGTCAATTGGCGAAATCAAGAGCGTCGGCCTGCCGGACGGCAGTATCGTCACGCTCGACAGCAATTCAACCATTGAGATTACCTTCTCAAAAAAGACACGGTCGGTGACGTTGGTCAGGGGGCGGGCCCATTTTGACGTTGAGCCGGAAACGAGGCGCGCGTTCACGGTGGATGCAGGCCTGGGTCGCGTTACCGTGGTCGGGACCGCTTTTGATTTGTGGCGCAAGGATGACGCGCTCGATGTTTCCGTCGTGGAAGGCGTAGTGGAATTTGCGCCAACGGAAAAAGACCGCGCCGTATCGTCAACATCATTGGCTGTGGGGGAACGTATTATTGTTTACGGAAACGGCGTTATGTCCCAAAAGCGGGACTTCGATCCGTTCCAAAGCGAAGAGTGGCGCGCCGGCCGCATCGACTATGAGGATGCTCCGCTCGGCAATGTGATTGAGGACATCAACCGATATCGCAGAAAACCAATCAGAATTATCGATAGCGAGTTGAACGCCATCCGCCTGACGGTAGGGGTTCGTGTGGATCAATCAGATATTTTCCTGGCTGGTCTTGAAGCGACGCAACCCATATCCGTCCGTGAAACCCAATATGCCGTGAACCTATACAAAAAACGTTGATCCGCAACATTCCAGATTGAATTTTTTATGAAGATCAACGCTGGTCTGGGATAGCTCAATCTCGTTGTCGTCTTTCTACTGTAAATTTCTTCACGTCGTTCTTTCGGGGAGAGCGGCGATAAAATTTCGGATGCTTCGCGAAAGACATGATGCGGGGATTGGGGATAAAGGCGTTGGCGTTTGCGAGCGTAGTTGGGTTCGCGCCATCGCAATCTTTCGCTCAGCTTACAACCTATACGCTGGATATTCCGGCGCAATCCCTGAATGGCGCTCTTGTGGAGCTTTCGCGGCAAACCGGCCTGCCGATCATAGCTGCGCATAATGCGTTGGCCGGTCTCGATGCGCAGTTATTGCACGGCGATTACGCCATTGACGATGCGCTGGATATTCTACTCGGAGAAACCGGTCTTACGGTTCAGCGAGGCGGCGGCGGTTCTATCTACATTGCGAATCGACCCAATGAACAGGTCTTGAATGCCGCGCCCCCGGCGCCCGTAAAGCCGCTTGACGGCGCAACCGTCCTTGACAGGATTATTGTGACTGGCGCCCGGTTGCAAAACCAGCGTGCGATTGAGGTAAAGCGTTCGAGCCGTCTTATTACAGATCATATTGCATCAGATGAAATTGGTCAGTCACCGGATTTCAACGTCGCTGACGCCTTCCGCCGGGCCCCGGGGGTCAATACAATTGCAGATGAAGATGAAGGACGATACATTGCCCTCAGAGGCCTCAACGCCGACTTTACCTTTGTGACTTTGGATGGCGGCAGCCTTGCGTCCTTGGACCTGGGCGGGGACTTTGGAGGAGGCCGCCGCGTTCTTCTGGAGACGATTCCTTCGTCCGCCGTGACCCGTCTTGAAATCATAAAATCCGTCGACGCATCGAAAGACGGTCAGGGTATTGGCGGCCAGATTAACTTAGTGACAAGAAGCGCGTTCGACGTCGACGACAGCTTCTTCGTGGGAACGGTCTTGGGGGGGTATTTCGACAAACAGGATGTGCCGACAAGCGCACGCAAGCCGTCATTGCGTTCTGACATCGTCTATTCGAAAGTGTTTGGCGCAGAAAGGAATTTAGGCATAGTCCTTGCGGCGTCGTACAATATCAAGAACCGTGACCAGGAGAGGGTCGCGTCGCGCGCACAGCAATATGTCGATCGCGACCTGAGTATCGTGCCGCCTCAGAACGGAACTGACCTTCTTCCATTTGGCACCTATCTTCCGTTAAGTTACCGAAATAAGGTTCATCGCCGCGGCGGCCTGGCGAAGTTGGAAATTGCACCCGATCCGTCAGTGTCTTCAGATTTTCTTTTTAGCTATTATGAGCAAATTGACGACGAACGCCGTAACGATACTCTTATTGCAGGGGGCGCCCCGGTCGGTCGGACTGATTCTTCTCTTTTCATTCAAGATGCTAGATACTTGGTTCGTTTGCAGGAATGGGACATTAAAAAATCAGTGCTAAACAGTCAGTATTCGATACAAGCTGACGTTTCATCTCTCGATCGCATATCGGCGAAGGTTAATTACTCAACCTCCACATGGCGTGAGGACGCGCCGCGCTTGTCTTTCGAAAGCGATATCGCGTTGCGTTATCAGATCACCCATCGCAATGAGCCGCTGCCGCCTGTAGTCCGCACTGAAATTGAGACAGACTCTGAAGGTTTCATTAATAGCTTCAATGATTTCAGTTTTGCGCAGCGTGATGATATCGAAGAATCCAAACTATTCGAGGCGAAGCTGGATTGGTCGCATAATGACGACATAAATCTGGGCGGCGTCGGCTTCGCTGCCGGAGGTTTGTTTCGAACTCAAGAAACTATATTCGATAGGGATATCATTTTTTTTGAAGACGGTCCCAATCCCGGGCGTGTGACGCTGGAAGCGGTGTTGCAACCGTCGTTGCAAGGATCTCGATTTTCCCTCGAAGGACAGGGCTTTCCGCAAACCTTCATCGATATCGACAGGTTCATTCAGCTGGTTGAAGAGTCGGATGACGGCGATTTTGCAATCCGCCTTGATGAAACGCGCCGCGCCAGCCAAGCGCAAGACTTTCATTTCAGCGAAATCGTCAAGGCGGGGTTTGTGCAAGCGCGGTATCGCACGCCGGCATTTCTTGTGACGGGCGGCGTACGTATTGAACACACGACTTTTGATAGCGGCGATAACAATTCGTATACTAATGTCCTGCCGTCGCTTTCAGCAACCTACAGCCTTACCCGCGACTTTCTTATTCGAGCGGGCTATTCGAAAACGCTTGGCCGGCCCGACATCCGCAGTCTCGCGGCCGCGAGCAGCACTGATATCGATTCCAATGCGGGTGTGACAATTATCAATGAGCCGAATATAGAATTGCAGCCTCGTATCTCCGATAATGTTGATGTCTCATTTGAACGCTATTTTAAAGGGAATGAAGGGATAGTATCGCTTGCGTTATTTCATAAGCGCATAAGGAATAATATTTTTATCCGGTCAACCCTTCTGGATAACGGTCAAACAATTTTGAGCCAACCCAAAAATGATTCCGAGGCGGAGATTTCCGGCCTTGAGTTTGGGGTTGCCGTCAACAACCTCCATGTCTTGCCGGCGCCTCTGGATAACATTGGGGTTTCCGCAAATCTCACCCTGATCAGGGCGCGTCAGGATATTGACAGCGAGGACAGCCTGAATTTTTTGCGCGAGCAACCCGAGGTAATTTTCAACTCGGCATTATTTTACGAGTCGGACCGTTTCGACGCTCGTCTTTCTTATAATTATGTCGGCGATTACGCGACGCTGATTGTATCGGACGAACCTGAGAGAAGCCGGTTTGAGCGCGCCCGGGGACAGCTTGACGTCGCGATGCAGTACAAACTTACCGGGAACGCCCGCCTTATTGCCGATGCACGGAATGTCCTTGGCGCCGATCGAACCACCCTTACGGGACCAAACAGAGAGTTCGTTTCGGAATCAAATATGTTCGGGCGATCCTTTTTTATCGGTGCAACGATCAATTACTAATTCGGTCGACGATACCCGTGTGAATAATTTATGAAGAAGCTGAATTCGTTGGGATAAACAAAAGGCCCAATCGTCTCCCCTCAGTGCAATGTCGTGAAGGCAAGCCATACGGTGTGGCGCTGTCGATTAGTGGAGGGGCATATCAAATGAAATCGGTTGTTTTCAAATCTACGCTTATGGCGGCGGCGGCTGTGCTGCCGCTTATGGGGCATGTCGCGGCGCAGGACGCCGAGGCTTCTGTTTCCGCCGACGAAATTATCGTGACCGGCTTTCGCCTGGAAAACCGGTTAGCAATTGCAGCCAAGCGCGAAAACAGGCTCATCGCCGACTTTCTCGCTGCTGATGAAATAAACCGGAGCCCGGATTTCAACATCGCCGACGCTTTCCGGCGGATTTCCGGCGTGAACACAATTGCCGACGAGGATGAGGGGCGATATGTGGCTTTGCGCGGGCTCAATCCCGACTTTACATTCGTTACAATCGACGATGGCGGCGTGGCGGCGCTCGATCTCGGGGGCGACTTTGGCGGCGGGCGTAGGGTGCTGCTCGAGGTCATCCCGTCGTCGGCCGTTTCGCGGATCGACGTCCTGAAATCGTCCGATGCGACGCTCGACGGCCAAGGCATTGGCGGTCACATCAATCTCGTCACCCGCAGCGCATTTGACGTCGACGATACGTTTTTCGTCGTCAACGGTTTTGTCGGTTACTTCGATAGCCAGGATGTTCCCATCAGCGAGGGCAATCCTATTTCGTTTAGAACCGACGCCACATTTACAAAGCGCTTCGGGGCGAATGGCGAGTTTGGCGTTGTCGCGTCAGGGTCTTACCAATTGAAAAGGCGCGATCAGGAACGGGTGTTCTTCAACGACGCCACTTACCTTGACGAAGACCTTAATTCGGTGACGCCGACCGAAGGCGATTCCTCGCTTGTCGCGTTTGGCACGATCGTGCCGCTCAGCTATCGCAACAACGTCACTCGTCGAGGCGGCTTGATCAAGCTCGAGCATTCGCCCGTCGATGCGTTTTATCAGAAGCTGCAACTCAACTATTTCGAACAAATTGACGATGAGCGGCGCAACGACACCATCATCGGCGGCGGCACGGCGGTTTCCAGAACCGCCGACTCCGTCAATGTCGAAGGGGCGACACGGCAGGCGCGGTTGCAGGACTGGCAGATCGAAAAGCATGTCCTGCATGCTCAGTATGCAGCGGACTGGGCTTTTTCCGAGAATGACGATTTATCCATTAAGGCCACTTATTCAAACTCCCGTTGGTATGAAGACGCGCCGCGCGTCGGATTCCGCAGCTCAGTGCCGCTTGACTACAATGTTCGCCTCGGCGTTGGCGACGGGCCGGTTATTACAACCGTCAATAATCCGGATTCCGGCGTTCTGGATCCATCAACTTACGGAACGGTGGACTTTCCTCACCGGTTCGACGATGAGACGGAAGATCTCTTTGAGGCCAAGGTCGACTATGCGCACAATCTCGGCGCGGGTGATCTTGGCTTCGGCGTGCGCGCCGGCCTTAAATTCCGTCGCACGGAGCGCGAGTTTGATCGTGACGTGTTTATCTACGGCGATGGGCCGAACCCCGGCGAAGTAAGGTTGGTCGACGTTCAGCAAGAAAACCTGATCGGCAATTCATATAGCGCGCCAGGCACCGGTTTGCCGCAACTCTTTATCGACATTGATGAGTTTCTGGAGATATTCAACAACGCCGCGCCCGGCGACTTCGCCCTCAACGAAGCGGCGACCGCGTCATCAAACACGCAGCAGGACTTTCTCGTTGAGGAAGAAGTGGCGAGCGCATACGCTCAAGCCGCTTATCGCACGGACCGTCTGGCTCTGGCGGCCGGTTTGCGCATCGAAGAAACCTCGACGGACACGGTCTCGCCCGTTGGCGACGCGTCCGGCGACACCGTCGCGGGCTCATCGTCTTATGTAACGCTCTTGCCGTCTGCTTCGGCGACATACGACTTGGCCGACGACATGATCGTCAGGTTGTCTTACTCACGCAATGTCGGGCGACCCGACTTCCGCAGCCTCGCAGGCGTTCTGCAAATCGACGTAGAACAGCAGGGTGTAACGCGGATCAATCAGGGAAATCCGGATTTGCGGCCGCGCATCTCGGACAATATTGATTTCTCGCTTGAAAAATACTTTGACGACGGCGACGGTCTCGTTGCGTTCGGTATTTTCCATAAGGAAATTTCAGATAACATCTTTACACGCACGACGGTTTCCGACGACGGTCTCACGATCATCAATCAGCCGGAAAACGTCCTTGATGCGTCGGTCAGCGGGATTGAATTTACGATTATCAAGAACTCGCTTGATTTCCTGCCGCGGTTTCTTCACGACTTCGGTTTTTCAGGAAACGTTACCCTCATCTCCGCGGAGCAAACGATCGACGATGACGGCACGACGATCAACTTCCTGAACGAACAGCCGGAGCGCCTCGCGAATGCGCAATTGTTCTACGACAATGGGGCGTTTGACGTGCGGCTCACCTATAACCACACGGGTCAATATGCGACAACAGTGAACATCAATACGCCGGCGCGCTCGCGTTACGAAAGTGATCAGCACTGGGTAAATCTGTTTGCGTCATATGAAATAAACGATAATTTCCGTCTGGTCGGCGATATTCGAAACTTGTTCAATGCTGATCGTCGTACAGTGCTGGGGCCGAACCTCGACTGGACACGCGACTTCAACAGCTTTGGCCGGGCTTTCCATGTGGGCTTTACCTATAACTACTAAGGTCTGCACAGCGAAAGAATGCGGGGCGGCGAATCCCAAGCGCCGCCCCGCAGATTGACCCAATATGCCACTCACAAAGAAACCTATATTGTATTTTAACACCATAATTCAGGCGTTGCCGGCATTGCTGCTTTCGGCATGCGCCCTGTCGGCAAGGGGCGACGGCTCAGGTGGATCACGCACCCTGCCGCCCTGGGAGGAAGGTTATCTCGATATCCATCACATCAGCGTCGCTGGCGACGCTGCATATTTCGTTTTTCCCGACGGCACGACCATGCTTTTCGATGCCGGGGGATCTGACAAGGAGCGTTTCGACAAGGCCGTCGCGCCGCTCGTTGCCGCTCCCATTCGTCCTGATACCAGCAAACGCGAAGGCGAGTGGCTTGTCGACTATATCCAAAACGTGGCGCCGGCGCGTGGCCGCAACATGCTTGATTACGCGGTTATCTCTCATTTTCATGGGGATCATTTCGGCGTGTGGCGCGACAACGCGCCGGTGTCGCAAAACGGAACGCATCGACTTAGCGGCATTACCGATGTCGCTGAAATGCTGACGATATCGACGCTTATCGACCGGGGTTTTCCGTCCTATGATTATCCTGTCGATCTGCGCGCCACGGCAACGGACCGCAAACGCAATCTTGGCAATTATCTCGATTTTATCGAAAGCCGCGCGGCCAGGGGGTTGAATACAGAATCGCTAAGAGCCGGGGTCAGTGACCAGATAAGATTGCGCAACAGGCCTGAACGATATCCAGGGTTCGAGGTCAGAAACATAAAAACGAATGGAACCGCCTGGCGCGGCGTTGGCGATGAAACGGAAGAACTGTTCACGTCGGCGGAAATTTTAACCGCAGACGGATCGTTCAATGAGAACCCGCTCTCCTTGGCGTTGCGCATTTCATACGGCCCTTTCGACTATTTCACCGGGGGCGACATGACCGGCGTCAGCGGTGGTGATTTTCCGGATTGGTTTGATGTCGAGACGCCAATTGCGCCGGTGATCGGCGAGGTGGACGTTTTCTCCCTGAACCACCATGGCGTGCGGGACGCCAACAACGACGTTTTCATCTCTACGCTGAAGCCGCAGATTTTTATCTTGCAGGGCCGTACAACCGATCATCCGGGCCAGGAAGTCGCCCACCGCATGATATCCGAAAATCTGTATGAAGGCGAGCGCAGCATATTCGCCACTTATCTCCACGATCAGACAAAAGCGGTATACGGACCATGGTTTTTGGATAAGCTTGTGTCCGACAGAGGTCATGTCGTTATACGTGTATTTGACAGGGGGAGGTCGTTCTTTGTTTACGTTCTGGATGATTTGGAGCCTGGAGCAAACGTTATCGCGGAATTTGGTCCTTATACGTCTCGAAATTGATATCTAGACTGAGGCGTCGTACCTTAATTCAATTCGCGAAAGTATTATGACAATTGAATGCCTCGCCAAAACAGCAATTGAAAGAGTCATGGTGGTGTGATAAAGATTCGTACAGAGAATGAAAAAATCCAATTTGCGTAGATAATCACAGAATTGGCGCGCTGCGCGGCAATGTCGACAGCGCCTCGCAGGGGCGAGGCGCGAGCCTATCGACTATTGCATCAGCCAATGCGCTCTGTTGCGTTTTTCGCGTGTAACGATTTCGCGTTCAGTAATCATGTTTAGTAGGGCCGGCGCTTCTTCAATTGTGATGAGCGACCGGATTAGATTCAACGTAGGCGAATGGAGCCGCTATCAATGATATCAAACCAGTCTGCTTTATCAGCAAAGTCGCGTCAGGCCATGGACGCCGCCCGGCGGCGTTCTTCGGGTGTTTCGCGCCCGTTTCTAAAGGGAGCGTCAGCTATTGCTCTCGCGACTGCGCCGATGTTCGGAGCGGCGCAAGCCGCATGCACCGTTACTTATGAGGATGGAACAACGTATACGGACACGAGCGTTGCCTCGTGCGGGAATTATTATTCATCCGCCCACCCATGCTCGGCAAGTAGCGGCCGGCCGGCCGCTTGTGCAACGCAGGACATGTTCAAGGCCGTGAACTGGTCGGCGTCGCAAAACTTAATCAACAACGTCAAGAAAGGCCTCTGGCACGTCGATATCTTCGACGACGCCGGCAACAAGAACGGCGTTGTTCAAAACACAAGCATTTGCGCTTTTAAAGTCGAGGAATCGGACAGGGCGCCGAACACCGTGCGGTCCTATATCGCCTCTTACACAGCGGGATGGAAATCGGCGGAAGTTGACACATCGCTCATGTTCGACGCCGCAAACTATAACAGTTCAAACCCCGGGGCGATTTACGATACGACAAGCGGGTCGGCGAATGCGCAAACCTATATCGGACACTACAAGGATTATTGGGCGTCCACGACATGGGGCGACAATCAGAAGATCGTGACGCCGAACGCCAATTCGCCTGCAAATTTAGGTTTCACCTGGAATACCTCGAGACAGGAAGCGAATACGCAGCTTCTGTACCAGAAGCATATGTTTAACCATCAGTTCCAACTGCCCGCCGGAACGGACCGGACAAAGGATCTGTATCTCCGCGCGATCGACCTCATAAAAGACCTGGCCGGCACGCGAGGCTACACGGATATGGTTATGTTGTTCGACCCTAAAGCGGGGCCGCCGCCGCGGGTCAATGTCAATTGGGGGCAGACAAATCAATCTGGCGGCAATGTCGCCAAGGCGACGCCGACAGGCGGAGATATCCAAGGATTGAACGGCACTTGCGGCGCCATGAAGTGCGCCGACCGGGTCATATTGGCGCAATCGCAGGAGTTGGTGCACGTTTATTCCACCAACTCGACCTACACCCCGTATAAAGCGAACATTGTTCTCAAAACGACGTTGGACGCGAACACAATCATCAACAATATCCCGAATTGGGAACAGTTCAGCTGGGTGCCGCTTACAAACAATTTTGAAACGGACGGAAAGAAGTATCTTGAATTCGTTCAGGATTGGATCGATTTGGCGGGAAAGAGCGTTCTGTACATAGATAATAACAATAACGGCGCCGACTGGTGGTATTCGCAATCATTTCGGTGGAACGATTCGACAAAGACATTCGGCTCCGGCACGCTATATGACGACAGTCACGATTTTATTCGAAAGTATTCACAAACGAAACTCGGATACGGACTGCGTCCGCAGTTCTGGCCGGTGACGCCCGTTCGGCCAACGGGTAATGTCGGGGACTATATCGCGGAAACCACTGTTAAACCCAGCAAATGGAACGAGTATTCCACCGGTCCCGGCACGGCCGCGAACGAATCTGATCTCTGGACCGATCCATCGGGTCACTACACCGAAAAATACGCTGCGTGGGCTGTCGTGACGCACGACCGACCGGACATTTATCTTCAGCATCGCAATCAAGCTGGCGGCGTTGACTGCCAGGCGAGAGGAGATGGGTGAGATGTCGGCGGAAGAAAACAACGGAAAGACGACACAATTTATTGATGAGGACACGCATATGAAATCCGGAACTCGGCAACGCCATGGACGATACAGAACGCTCCGACATGGACGTTTGGGCCCCGCGGCGTTCATCTCGGCGGTTATGGCGTCGACTATGCTTTGTGCGCCAACGCCGCTGAGCGCGCTTGAGCCAGGGCCCAGGCTGACGCAAACGCAAAAAGTCGCAGACACGAGCTTCTGCACAAAAATTTCAGGTAATTACGAATGCCCTTTCGACGCCGTCGACCCTGTGATGAGTACGTTTTCTAATACGCCGTATGCGCGAGCTGTCGATGGCGTGCTCGTAGACGTGCATGTCAAAATCCCGTCCAGCTGTTCGGATACTGTGACATTGATCAGTTTTTTCAACGGCGGCACGACGGCTCACCATGCTCATAACAACCCGTTGGGCCGCGAATACTGGGGGTTGGCCTGGAATTGCCGCTTGCAAAAGATCGTGATCCTGACGGTCGATAATTTTGCTTCCGGCGGCTGGACAAAAGCGGCCTCCAACAGCGGGTTCAGGCAAGATCAGTGGATTACGGCCTGGCCGATATTTTCCTCGGAAAACCTCAAAGGACAAACGGTAGGCATCAAGGCCTACGTGTCACGCGCCAATTCGTACATAGAAGTGGCGTCCAAGCATCGTTTTCATCACACCCATAAGCGCGTCCAAAAGGTCAACTGGATCGGTTACGGCAATACGATCGGATACATGATTGAAAGAAGCATCGCTACGAATGGGAACGATCGGATCTATATCCGCGGGGACGGACATAAAAAGTCCGACAGCGTCTCTCTGTTTGGCTTCAGAACATCGCCGGTCGACACGTTCGCCGACGGCAAAGGGTATTTCACCAATGCGCCGCTTGCGGACCAATTGATGGAGTACGGCGCGCCGTCAAGAGGCAAGCCCGAAAATGGCGATCCTTACACGCTAATCGAAAAGTCGAACGCCGCGCCGCTCAAGGGCTTCCCCCAAAGAGCGAAAGGCGTTTTGTCGACAACACGACCTGAGTGATGCTGCGTGTATGAAAAAGGATGGCGCAATCGGCAGAGACGGCTTTCATGCTGAGTCAGGCGCGGACTGAATACGCTCTACCGGCGTTCATCAACGTTCGAATGATTTCTTGACGGTATCCGGCGGCCTTGTCGCGACGATCCCGTCAACTCGCGTCGCGCTCACAAAATCGATGAGCGCGACGCCATGCCCCGCAAGGCGTTACTACAGCGTATTCATAGGAATTTGAATGCGCAGGTACGGAGTAATCTAGTCAGTTCATCCTTGTAAAACAGGGAAAAGCGTTCGGGTTAATGGCGCAGCCCGACAAAGTCGTAGGCGCCAGTAATTTCTTTTACTTAAGGAGAGAGTCAAAATGACTTTGAACAAAAACCGCACAAGAGCATTGTTGATCACGGCAGCCGCCTTCGCGGCTTCCAGCTTCCAAATCGCCAACGCGGCCAATTGCGGCGCTGGCTACGTCAAATATGTGGAGATGCGCGATCATCCGTCACTCGCTCAGCCGCAGCTTTATGTGGTGCACGATGAATCTCTTGACGGGACTGGCAATGGCACTGTGACAATTGAGGGGCCTGCCGAAACCGCGACCGCGACGTTCCGGGAGCGCGCGCTTGCACAGATGAATCTGCATCTGTCTCAGTATCAAGCCGCGCTCTTGTCAGGCATCCCCGTAAAAATTACCTCCGACAGCGGTTCGTGCAGTTCGCTGGGGGTCACATTCCTTCGCACGCGCATGTGTACGGAAGAATCCGATTGCAGCTAGAGCGTGTCGCCGCAGAAGCGGATCACCATTTTTGCGGTTCGCCACGCTGCACGTAAGGCCCCAGAGCCAATTGTAAAACGCGTTAAACGCAATTGGCTCTAAACTGCAAGCTTTTCAACTGCCGCCAGCTTCACATGCCCGTCATCGATATTTTCGTCAGTCTACGCTGCACCACGATTTCTCGGCTAGGGCTCCGGGGTGAAGGGGACTGTTACGCCTTCTTCAACATGGGCGAGGGCGCGCGCCGGCGGCAGTTGGAATTCGTTCGTCATCATTCTGTCTGACAGATTATGAGGCGCCCCATGTCGCACGTCTTTTGAGCCGCAGGCCGATGGTTTGCGGAGGCTTTAGGGTTTGGTTTGGCGATATCCTGCGACGCTGACGCAAGATGCGCGGCGCTGGCCGACTTTTATTGTGGCGTATTTTGGGGGCGAGAACAGTACGGTTTTGGAAGCGATAAGCGCGGTCCATATATATCCACACGGCGCATTTGAGGCTTTTGTTCATCGCCTCTGGTGTCAGCTCTGATCATCCATCACCCCGTCCAGGCAGTCGTCGCCCTCGGTTGCGGTGTTGCAGATCTCCATGATGCGATAGGAGCCATCGCGGCCTTGCTTGATCATGAACGCGACTTCGTCGCCCTCGGTGAACCCTGAAAGGTCGGTGTCGCCCATGATGTCGAAGCCCATCGTCATGGCGCCCATGTCGATGCCCTTAAGGGGGCCATGACTAATCACTATATGTTCGCTCTTGGCGCCGATGGATCGGACCGCGCCCGCGCCGTGACCGATCGTTTCGCCTAGGGCGCCCATGTCATGACCGCTCTGATCGACGGTCTCGTTGCTAGACGTTTCTTCCTGCATCGTTTCATCTGGAGTGCGGTCTTCTGCGCCGCCGCAAGCGACAAGATCAAGCGCCAGTGTGCCGGCGATCGCGCTGTTTAGAGGTTTCATATGGGTTTTCCGTCAATGTTTTTCATAAGAGATTTTGACGTTTGCGTCTGTGTTTCGGCGTGCGCCGAAAGCTGGAAACCGGCGCGAATGTAATAGACCGCCGGAATGACGATCAGGGTCAGGAGCAGCGTCGAAATCATACCGCCTAGCATGGGCAGGGCGATGCGGCGCATAACGTCGGAACCGAGGCCGTCTGTAAGAAAGATCGGGGCGAGCCCCGCGAAGATCGTCATCACGGTCATGAGTTTCGGGCGCAGCCGCAGGGCCGCGCCTTTCGTGACGACGGCGAACAGGTCTTCACGAGTTTGCGGCGCGGTTCTTCGCACTTCGGCGTCGATATAGAGCAGCATGATGACGGCGGTTTCGACCGCAATGCCGCCAAGGGCGATAAAGCCCACGGCGACGGCGACGGAAAAGTTATAGCCCGCAAGCCAGACCGCCCAGAGCCCGCCGATGAGACCGAAAGGCAGGCTCGCCATGATGATGAGCGTGCGGTCGAGGCGCCCGAAATGCAGCATCAGCAAGAGGAAGATCAGCGCGCCGGCGGCCGGAATGGCGACTTGTAACCGGGCGTTCGCTTCTTCGAGTTGTTCATACTGCCCCGCAAAGGCGACAGCGTAACCGGGCGGTAAATCTACTGCGGCTGCGACGGCGGCGCGAGCTTCGGCGACATAACTTCCCATATCGCGGCCTGCGATATCGACAAACACCCAGCCGGTGAGCCGCGCGTTTTTCGACCGGATCATGGGCGGGCCTTCCGCATAAGCGATTGTCGCCAGTTCGGCGAGTGGGATATGTGCGCCCGCCGGCGTCGGCACGAGAATATTGTTAAGATCATCCGGATTTTCTCGAAACGGACGATCATAGCGCAGGGTGATGTTATAGCGTTCGCGGCCTTCGACGGCCTGGGACAACTCCATACCGCCCAGCGCGGTTTGCACGACAGCCTGAAAGACGCCCATAGCGATATTGCGCCGGGCAAGTTCCGCGCGGTCCGGCGTAATTTCGAGATATTTCCCGCCCAGGACCCGGTCGGCGAATGCCGATCGGGCGCCGGGAATATCGGCGACCACGGTTTCAATGTCCCGTGCGATCCGTTCGATCTCGGCGAGGCTGTCTCCGGTGACCTTGATCCCGACCGGCGTGCGCACGCCGCTTGAAACCATGTCCATACGGATCTTGATGGGATAGCCCCAGGAATTGACAAGGCCGGGCATCCGCAAGCGTGCGTCAAGCTTGGCAATGATGTCATCTATGTCAATGCCCCGCCGCCATTCGGTCTTCGGTTTTAAACGAATCCAGGTCTCGATCATGGTCAGCGGCGCCGGGTCGGTGGCGGTGTCGGCGCGGCCGGCCTTGCCGAACACGCTTTCCACCTCCGGCGTGGCGGCGATGAGGCGATTGGTTTGTCCAAGGATTTCCCGCATCTTTGCGGACGACGCCCCCGGCAGCGTCGTCGGCATGTAGAGTAATTCGCCTTCGTAGAGCGCCGGCATGAATTCCGATCCGACCCGCAATGCTGGTATGATGGCGCTCGTCGTCAGCAGGAGGGCGGCGGCGACGGTGAGCCATTTGAACTTGAGCGCCAGGTTGAGGATCGGTTTGTAGGCCCGGATGAAAAACGCGTTGAGGGGGTTTTCTTCTTCGGGGCGGAATTTCCCGCGCATGAGATAGAGCATCAACACCGGCACAAGCGTTACCGATAGAATGGCCGCGAACGCCATGGCGTAGGTTTTGGTGAAGGCGAGCGGCGAGAACAGGCGGTAGCTTTCTCCCGTCAGCGCAAAGACCGGAAGAAACGATACGGTGATAATCAGCAAGGAGACGAAAATGCCCGGTCCGACTTCCTGCGCCGCTTCAACAAGCGCCGCGCGGCGGGTTTTCGGGTCCGGCTTGTCGCCCAGCGCCGACAGCCGCCGGCTTGCATTTTCCACGAGCACAATGGAAGCATCGACCATGGCGCCGATGGCGATGGCGATACCGCCGAGCGACATAATGTTTGCTGTCACGCCCTGCCAGGACATGATGACGAAAGCGCCGAGGACGCCCAACGGCAGCGCAATGACCGCCACCAGCGAAGAACGCACATGTAAGAGGAAAATCAGAATGACGAGGGCGACCGCAATGCCTTCCTCGAACAGTTTGCGCTTGAGATAGTTGACGGAGCCCTCAATCAGCGGCGCCCGGTCATAGACCGTGACGATCTCGACCCCTTCGGGGAGACCGCGCTGAAGTTCCGTGAGTTTGGTTTTTACGCGGTCGATGACCTGGAGCGCGTTTTCGCCGTCGCGCATGATCACGACGCCGGCGACGGTTTCGCCTTCGCCGTTCAACTCGACAATGCCGCGCCGTAGCGCCGGGCCTTCGACAATGCGGGCGACGTCACGCAAGAGGACCGGCGTTCCATCCGCTGCGTAAACGACGACTTCCTCAAGGTCCGCGCTGTCGTCCACATAGCCCGACGAGCGAATGACGAACTCTGTTTCGGCCTGTTCCAGGACGCGTCCGCCGACTTCGCTTGAGGCCGCCCGAACCGCGTCGCGGATGCGCGCGATGGAAACATCGAAGCTGCGCAAACGGTTTGGATCGATCAGCACCTGATATTCCCGCGCGAACCCGCCCACGGAGGCGATTTCCGCAACCCCGTCAACGCCTGAGAGTTCGAGGGACAGGAACCAGTCCTGTAAGGAACGCAGTTCGGCAAGATCCGTGTTTCCGGTGCGGTCGACAAGGGCGTATTGATAGACCCAGCCGACTCCGGTGGCGTCCGGTCCGATTTGCGGAACCGCGCCGTCGGGGAGTTCTGCGCCAAGCCGTGACAGCGCTTCCACAACGCGCGAGCGCGCCCAGTAAAGATCAACGTCGTCCTCAAAGATCACATAGACGAAGCTCGTTCCGAACATGGAGCTTCCGCGAACGTCCTTGATGCGCGGCAGGCCGAGGAGGTTTGTGGACAGGGGATACGTAACGAGGTCTTCGACGATTTGCGGGCTCTGGCCCGGAAAGTCCGTACGGATAATGATCTGCGTGTCGGAGAGATCGGGTACAGCGTCGAGGGGCGTGCGGTCAACGGCAAACCATCCGGCGACGCCAAGCGCGGCGGCAAGGAAAAGAACGATCAGCTGGTTTTTAACCGACCAGCCGATAAGGCCGGCGACCCAGGACTTCGCAGGATCGCGGCCGGCGAGATGCGTTGCGTGATCGTCAGACATAACGCGCCTCTATTTGTGACCCGCATGGGGATCGACGGGCGCGCGCCGCTTACTCGTCTCCATGGCTGCTCCCCCAACAGCCATCGGATCGGGCCAGGCGATTGTTTCCGCTTCGCCGTCGCCATATGGATTGCGCGGATCGCCGCCTTCCTGAATCCAGAGATGTCCCGAGCCTGCATCGCGGAACAGGACAAAACCGGCGTCGCGGTAATGGATCGGCGCGCCGCTAAGGAGCCAAGGCTCCAGAGCCTTCATCAGCCGGGCGAGTTCATCGGCCAGCGGCTCGCCTCGCCGCACTGTTTTCGCGGCGCGCAACGCGGCTTCCGCATTCTCCAGAATGGGAACAAGTTTCGTGTTGCTGAACCGTATACGCAGTGTTTCGCCAAGGCCGAGGGCGGGATCGAGGAAATAGGGGTCGATCCGGTAGCCGTCGGTCAGCGCTTCATGGACATAAAGCGCCATGTCGGTGAAATGATCGATCTCGGCGAGGGTCGAGGCGTCGACGGGTAATGCGGAGAGCGGCGTGCCTGGTCCGGCGGGCGTCGACGTAAACGGCTGCAATTTGGAGAAGCCCTCGCGAAGGTGGACTTCGCTGTCGAGCATGAACTGGCCGCTGGCGACAACCCTTTCGCCAGATGTCAGTCCAGCCAGAATTTCCGTGCGGCCATTCGCGCTGACGCCTGTGCGCACGGCGCGGCCTGCAAAACGTCCGTCCCCAAGGGCGACTATGACATGCGCGCCGCGACTGTCGCGCAACACCGCTTCACTCGGCACGGACAGGCGCGCCTCGCCGCCAAGATCCATGACGACATCCGCATAAGCGCCGGGGCGCAGATAGCCCGCCGCATTATCAACCTCGATGCGCACCCGCGCAGTGCGGGTGCGCGGGTCGATGGTGGGATAGATGTAATCGACCGTTCCTTCCGCCGGCGCTTCGGGCGCGCTTGGAAAATCAAGCCGCACGCGCAACCCCGCGGCGACGAGCGGCAGGTCCGCTTCCGGTATCGACGCCATGACCCAGACCGCCGCATAGGATTGAAGGCGCATGATCGGCGCGCCCGGTTTGACGTAATCGCCTTCGCGCGTCTGAAGTTCTGCGACCGTTCCGCCGGTCTCGGCGTAAACCGGCACGCGTTCGATGAGTTCACGGGTTTGCGCGAGCTGTTCGATGGCGTGGCGCTGCATGCCAAGGGAGCGCAGGCGCTGACGCGAGGCGGCGATACGGCTTTCGTTGCCGAGATCCAAGGCGTTCAGATGGTCCTGCTGCGCGGCGATCAGGTCGGGACTGTAGACGCGATAAAGCAGCGCGCCGGGACGTACTGCATCCCCTTCGGCGCGCACGGCGAGGGTTTCAATCCAGCCTTCAAGGCGCGAGGCGACGACGGTTTCCAGCCGTTCATTGGTTTCGACCGCGCCAAAGGCGCGAACGCTTTTGCCGAAATCCGCGATTTCAGCAGGGACAATCCGTACGCCCATGGTCTGAATCATTTCCGGTGCGACCGCGATTGCGCCGTCGCCTCGGGACGCGTCCGCATCAGCGCTGGCCGGCACAAGATCCATGCCGCAGATCGGGCATGTCCCGTTGGGGTCGGTCGAGACGTAATGGGGATGCATCGGGCATGTGTACTGGCTTGCCTGCGCGCCGGAAACGTCGTTTGCGGCTGCCTTACCGGGCGTCCTCATGGCGGGGCCGTCGCCGCAGGCGGCGAGCAGTGCGGTCGAAGTCAAGGCGAGAAGGACAAGAGACTGTTTCATGACTGTGTCCCTACTTGCGCCCTCATGATTGCGCCATGAGCGCGTTCATGCGCGCGAGCGCCGCCGACATGCGGGCTTTTTCCGCCGCGATATCCGCGCGAAGGCTGAGGACGGCGATTTCGCCGTCGATTATCGGCGCGTAATCGCCGGCGCCGGATTCATAGACGGATAATTGCGCTTTAATCTCGTCTTCAACCGCCGTGATATTCCGTTTAAGGATGGATATGCTGTCGCGCGCCGCCCGCCAGGCGGCGGCCTCGGCTGCGTAGCGCGCCGCGGCGCTTCGCGACGCGGATTGATAGCGCATCTCTGCGCCCGCCCGGTCCGCCCTGGCTGCGCGCAGGCGCGGTTTCTGGCTTTTGCCGGCCCAGAGTGGTACGGAGAACGTCACCATGCCGGACACCCAGTCGTCGCCCGAAAAGTTGTCTCCTGCTTCGCGTTGCTGATAGGTCAGTTGCGCGCCCCAATTGGGACGCCAGGCGGCCTTGGCGCCGTCTACGGAGTAGTTCGCGACTCTGATCGCCGCGTCGGCGATGCGCACGGCGTGAAAATCGCGCGCTTCGCCGGACCACTCAACGGGGGCGGTCGCCGGCGCCTGCGTCGCCGGTATAATTCCGACAAGGTCGACCAGCCGCGCGTCGATTTCCGCTTTCTGGCGGTCGAGATCGATCAACTGGCGGGCGACGCCCGCGCGTTCCGCCTCGATCTCCGCAAGCCGGAAGACCGCCGGACGCCCGGCGTCGATTTCGGCTTCCACGACGCCGGTCAACGCGTCATATTTTTCATGACGCTGTTCAGCGAGATCGCGCTGGCGCGTAATGCGGGTCTTTTCGTGCAGAAGTGCGATCAGCTCCCCGCGCAACGCGGCCAGTTGAGCCGCGCGGACAAGTTCGATCTGTTCGGCGAGGGCGCGCGCTTCGCCGGCGCGGGCTTTCCGTCCCGCCCGGTTTGGAAATTCCTGACGCACGCCGATCGCCTTGTTGGTTGGCAGGAATTCTGTAAAGGACGGGTCGGCAATCGGAAAATTATTGACGCCTACGGACAAGACCGGATCGGGCAGGGCTGTTGCGGCGAGGCTGCGTTCCCGGCTCGCTTCACTTTGATAGTTGAGCGCGGTTAGCGACGGGTGCTCGGCAAGGCGCCTTTCCAGTTCCTCGAACGACTGGCCGGCGGCGGGCGGGCTGAACCACGACCACGCAAGCGCGGCGCATAGCGCTATCGATTTGAATGTGACAGGCATAAAAACAACGCCTTGTTGAAATGAAACGAACAACGAAAGGCGCGCAGAGATGCGCGCGCGTCGCCGTCTCAGATCAGGAGGCGTTGCTTCAAGGAAACGGGTGTCGAGCGTAAAGCCGGCGGGTCGCCGGGCGGGCCGGTCTTCAGGGCCAGCGGCGTAAACTCGCGCGCTTCGAATGGCGTCGATAAAACCGTAAACGGAATTTCCGACGCGCCGGCGGCGAGAACCGCGTCGGCGACAGGGACGTCGGCATTGGCGACGGCGACATTGCAATCAACGCAGCCGGGGCAATCGAACGGATTGAACGGATCGGAAGCCGCAGCCGGGACATGCCGCGCGCCCTCCTGCGGGACGCCATGACAGGGCGGGGCTTGAACCGCTGTTTCCGCGCCATGCGCCTCGTCGTGTCCCGCGAGGCAGCACGCCATGACCGGCCGGGCCGCCGTGAGGGCGACCGCGATCAGGATCAAAAGGCGCATCAGTTTCAACATATCCGGTTCAGACTAGCGCAAGACTCGTTAATGAACAAATACTCCCTGGAGGGTATCGAGCGACTTATTTTTTACGCCCGCCAAGGACGGCGACGAGTTCCTCGACCTTTTCGCGCCGGGCGTTGACATTCTTGCCTTTTAAAGCGTCTTCCACACAGGTCTCGAGATGATCGTCGAGGACCACTTTCTCCAGGCCGGACAGCGCGGCTTTGACCGCCTGCACCTGCCGCACCACATCAATGCAGTATCGGTCTTCCGAAATCATCTTGGACACTCCGCGCACCTGACCTTCGATGCGGGCGAGGCGTTTCAGGGCGGCTTCTTTCGTATCGGATTGCATGACCGGACCCTCTTCAGCGGACGACGCCAGTTTTTCAACTATACGTGATACGGGGTATATAGGTATGATAAATCTTCAGCAAAGGCCAGGCGCCGCCATGGCGTTCTTGTTACGGCGCGCGCTCATAGCCGTAGACGCCGCAGGCGAAGCGCATTCGCGATCACCGAGACGGAGGAAAGGCTCATGGCGACGGTGGCGATCATGGGGCTGAGCAAAATACCGAAGAAAGGGTAGAGAAGTCCGGCGGCCACCGGCACGCTGAGCGAATTGTAGAGAAATGCGAAAAACAGGTTCTCGCGAATATTGCGCATTGTCGCGCGGCTCAGCTTGCGGGCCTTGGCGACGTCCAGGAGGTCGCCCTTGACAAGCGTCACGTCCGCGCTCTCGATAGCGACAACCGCGCCGGCGCCCGCGCCCATGGCGACGCCGACACCCGCCTGGGCGAGCGCCGGCGCATTGTTGACGCCGTCGCCCGCCATGGCGACCCGCTCATTTCCGCGCTGAAATTCCGATATGATCCGGCGAACTTCCGGAACCCTATAGGTCTTGATAATGATGTGATTGTCGTCAACGGGAAGCAGTCTAAAAACCTGTTGACCTCTTTTAGAGATAGGGCGTTGCCGCAGCATGTGAACGCAGCCCGCCCAGGCTTGCGCTTCCTTCTTTGTACGGAAAGTTTTGCTTTTTGCGGGCCAGCCTTTGCTGCGGATTTGAACGTGGAATTGGCGCGTGAAACTGGTAAGGGCCTTTTTCACGGATGCTTGCCATCTTCCGCACTCTCCATTTCTGAAGTGCGCCAAAAAAGGATTTTGGCGTTCCTCGCGGGCAGGCCCCATTTTTCAAGCCGTTGAAACTATTGGGGTTCTAGTGGTCGGAGTGGGGTGATTCGAACACCCGGCCCCTGCCTCCCGAATGCAAGACCGTCAAAATTTTCGCCTTAAAAATATAAATCAAATCAATCTATCAGCTTGGATGGCATCAGCCGTTTTTCATTCACTTGTGGTTGGTTTGGGATGCGCTTGGTGTTCAATTTGGCAATATCCGGCAACGACAACGTTATGGCGCTAGGTTCTGGATCGTGAGGCGTCGTCGACGCTTCCGCGCAGGCTCTGCGATTAGGACTTCGTGTCGGTATTTTGAGATATCTATCGCTACAAGGGTCGTCGCGGATTTAGACTGAATGCTGGTCATCGCGGGTCTCCTCTAAAGTGGATTGCAGGCACAACCACTGTAGAGACCAGAAGGCCCGGCCATGACCGCCTACTGCGCTCGTGTGAGTGGCTCCGCAGGCGGCCAAGGCCTCCGTCATCGTGTCATTCCGTATGTGCTACGGAACCGAACTAACCTCGATGGCCGTTTTCAAAATGGCGTCAGGATACGCACGTCGACTGGCATTACATCGCACCGGGCAAGCCCACACAGAACGCATTCGTCGAGTCCTTCAATGGCCGCTTGCGCGACGAGTTGCTCAATGAGACGCTGTTCTCATCGCTCGCCGCGGCGCGCCAGGCCATCAGCATATGGAAGGAGGACGACAACCATCAAAGACTGCACTCAGCACTCGGCAACATCCCGCCGGCCGAGTTTGCCATGAAGATCAGACTGGAAAACCAGGCCGCAGGAGGCCACAAACAATGCCACGGGCTCTCCACTCAGCTGGATGAGAGATGGGGGATCAGGTCGCGCCGCATGAAGCATGGGGCGGCACATGACCCGAAAGAACGGGGACTGAGATAGGGGCGTTTTCAGGGCCGACCGCGTGAACCACAATCATATCGACCGGCTTCGTTTCGGCGGAGATTCTCTTCAGTCCGGTCGGATCGGCGAAGTTGACGGGGGCGCCGCCGACATAGGCGTACATGTTCATCCCGTCGCCGTAACCGATCGGGTCGGCCTGTAAAAATCGGCCCATGCCGGGGTGATAGGCCTGCGCCCTGTGGCGCCAGAGCCCAAACCCGGTCAGGCGCATCTGGCCGGTATAGCCTATGCGCCCCTGATTGTTCGCATGCGGCGCGCCAAACTCGTCATATCGGTTCACCGCCGTCGCCGAGCCGGACGCATTCGTCACCGCCGCGACGCCGCCACGCACCTCGGACCGGCCAGGATTTGAGAAGATGGCAGTAATGTGTTTCGTTTATTTTACTCACGGCCTTTTTGTCTATTCCCTCATAAAAAGTAAAGCGCAGTAAATACAGTCGCAGAGATTATTATGCTGAGTACAATACCATATATGAAAACAGACTTTGCAAGTTTAAAGGCATACCCTCTGTGATCACGCCTTGTAAAAACTTGAAAAAAAGAAATAGATATTGTAATGATAAATGAAATTATTATAACTATGTTTATAATATTTACCAAGTATGCATTTAAACTACTTTCAAAAATTAATGTAACGGCAAGCGAGAGAAAAAATATAATCGCGAAAAATATTTTCCAACTCATGTTCACTCTTTCTTGCTTTTTGAAAACACAAAGCTCAACCACTACAGCTTTCAAAAATACTGGTGTGGGAGAGCTTGATTCGGATTTGTTATGGCTCCGAATGCGTCGACAGCGCTTAGACTACCCTCTACAACAACTCCACCAACTCTGCCAGCTGTCCTAAAGGCACCTGTTCGCCAAAAATCTTGAGTAACATTGGATGCCGCTCCCCTCAAACCCCCTCTCGCGAATCCCTGAATTACAGATCCATTTAGTGAGACTATTGTTCCAACGCCGGATAGTGCCGCACCAGCTCCAAATAGTCCAACGCCAACTTTTTGCCCACCAGGTACTACTGTCGCAATAGCTCCACCAGTAGCAATCAGTGTGCCCATATAATTTGCTAATTCTCCTGAGTAACGAACTAAGTTTCCTGTAATGAGAATAGTCTGGTCGCACCGCTGCTCATCTTCGCCATTCTCGCTTTGCTCGATGCTGTTTCGGTTTCTACGCCCTCCGCCGCTTCCGGTTTCGCCGCCGCCAGGGGGAGACGCATTCGCCCGCCAAAGCGAGGATTGCCATGCGCCGCCAGAACGGCGGCAAAGCGATCAGGGAAGCGTCATGACAGCGCCGATGCGGCGCCCACATGACGCAAAATGGCGCCACCCCATGAAGGCGTGGCGCCGCATAAAACGATGTGCAGCAAGGGCTTGGGGAACGGGAGGCGCCGCCCCTTTTATCTTGCCCTTTTAATTGGCTTACGGACTTTCTTGCGCTTTGACATGATCCGCGCCTCCTTTCTCTCATAGTTGACTTCATTTTTCCATCGTTTTTCTTCCCGAAGATTCCGCGTCAAAACTTTATCAATCAGACGGTCCATACACTTTTCCGAACTCGCCGCGCCCATCCTATTTTGGGGTGCGCCGGTTTATTTTCCGATCGGATGCGGCGGGGCTTCAGATCTCATGCACTCACGCGTAATCGCTCCTCGATTGAGGGCGTCACAGGCAAGATAACGAGCTTCCCGCTGGTCACAGCATCCCGTCCAATCGATCCGCGTTACGGCGGATTCCTCTCAAAACTTGTCGTCGTTTTCCTTCTTCGGCGCCGCTTCAGGCAGCAATCTGCATGAGATGCATCGGTTTTTTCGCCGCGCCATAGTCGGTTCCGTCACGCCACATGGCGTGCAGAATGATCGCGATCTTGCGCGCGACGGCGCAGCAGGCGGCCTTGTGACCGCGCTTTTTCGCGATCTTCTGGCCCCATGATTTGATCGGGTCTTTTCCACGTTTCAGCGTCAGCAAGGCGTTTGCCGCCTCATAAAGCGCATGGCGGACATTTTCATCGCCCATCTTCAAGATGCGCCCGCCATAATCGACGCTCGTTCCCGACTGATAGCGCCTCGGCGTCAGGCCAAAATGGGCGCCGACAATGCGCGATTTTGCAAACCGGTTCGGATCGTCAACCGCCGCCCGGAAGCTCATCGCCGTAATCGGCCCGACGCCGGGAACGGATGTAAACCGGCGCATCAGCCCATCCCGGCCGACAACGCGCACGACAAGATCGTGCAGCTTTAGATATTCCTTCCAGAGAACGGCGCGGGCGGTCAGAAGCCCTTCAACCATGCCCGTCATCACCGGATCGTCTTGCAGATATTCGCGGACTTTCCTTTCAAAATCCTTGCGCGCAACGCGCCCCAGCCTGATTCCGAAGGCTTTCAGTGAATGCCTGACAGCGTTCTCCAGATCGAGGAACTTGCGCTTCAGATTGAGCCGCGCGGTGAGCAAAAGCCGCATGCGATAGGCTTCGTCGCTCTTGATATAGACCGGCTGGAACCACCCCGTTCGCAGGATTTGCGCCAGCCCCCTTGCATCGTTCTTGTCCGTCTTGTTGCGCATGGACTTGAGCGCCGCGCGCGTATGGCCTGCCTCCATACACACGATGGGCAGGCCATGCGCGCGCAGGTGCTTGTGGATCCATGGCGACAGCCCGCCGGTCTCCTGGCCGACCCATTTCAACGTCGCTTCATAGGGCGACAGGGCATCGGCGATAACGTCCGGATGGGTGTCCACCACCGCCTCCAGGACGATTTCGCCCTTCTTATCGATCACACACAGGCTTGATTGTTCCATCGACACGTCGTCGATCCCGGCATAATGCTCCATGGCTGCTCCTCCTCGTTTCCGTCGCTTGGGGCGCTTGCGCGACCCCGTTTCCACGACGCTAGAGTGAGGGGCAGCCGCCCCGTTCGCAAATAAAGCCAAGTCGCCGCCAATTACCGGCGCAGTTTCAAACAAAACTAAATCACAGGTCCCATTGCCCCTTCCTTGCGATCTCTATTAGCTCGCCGACTGTGATATTTTCGATGTTCACCGTTTTGGGCGAAAGCTTAAATTTCAAATATGTAAATGGAACTTGATACCAAGCTAAATTTTGCCTCTCCGCATATTTTTTGAAGTCAAAATGAGGAACATATACGCCGAACTTCTGAATGAAATACTCAAAAAAATCTCGATATTCATCCTCGTGAACGCGTGACCAATCGATATCGTTTTCAAGCTCTAAATCATCGCGGACATCAGAAAGGGGAATGTTAGCCATGTCCGCAACGAAAGCCCTAACTTGCTGGTCAATTTCCATTATACGGCGTCCAATTCGGGGGCGGCCTTAAGCATGAAGCTACGCAATAATCTACGCTGCGGGCATCATTAAATAGGATCGGGTAGCCGACTAAAGGAGCTACTCTTCCGACTGCAGGACCGATTCGTCGAGTAGTTGCAAACGGTGCGTTTCGTGTTGGAGCAGGCAGACGGATAGGTGATTTTGCGTCCCCAAAGATCTTACGAGCGCCAACAGAAGCCGGTGAAGTGCCAGAGGTGGCACCGCCAAACTTTCCTCTCGTTGGAATAATGTTCTGCCCGGAAATAACCAACCCTCCTCCTATTACAGTTTGCACCCCAGAGACTTCCAGCCCACATCCTAAACTGCATTGAAAATACCGTCCTGGATCTTGAAACAGAAATGCACCATCTGCGAACAAATCCGGCTTTACCAGTTTATCAGTAGAAATAAATAGCCCGTTACCACGACCTCCGCCGTTGCTTCCCCCGCCGCTTCCGGTTTCGCCGCCGCCAGGGAGGGACGCATTCGCCCGCCAAAACGAGGA
>LYSZ01000032.1 GCA_001657385.1 Parvularcula sp. BBD 1991-13
CCTGCCCCGGCCAGATAACGCTTGCTGCCCAATCCGCCATCTGCCGGTTGAGCGCGCCAGAGGACGGGCCAGCCCACAGAATATCAATCACACGACGAATTCGCCGCTTTCGCTGGTCACGTCCATAGCGATCAGTTCAACACGCGGTCGCGGCGTGATGCCAAACGTTGCTTGGACCTGCGGTGCAAACGCAAACCCGGTGCGCCCGATGGACTGCCAGCGTGTTGTCACACTCAGGTTTGTTTGCGTGTCCCATGTCGCTTCGTCCCACTTGCCGGAATCCCATTCATCGTTGGAGAAATTGGCAATGGACGATGGTGGGGACGGGAATGCGATTGCGTAATCACTGGAAACGCTGATGCGCGCATTCAGGTCGACCTGCGCACGATAGGAAACGCGAGCCTGCTGCACCGTTTTCTGCTGGCCCGGAACGCCCATATGGTCGAATGCGCCGGCATATGCACACGTATAGTTCTCCCCGCCGTCATTGCCTCCGACTTCCATCTGGTAAACTTCGCCTTCGGATGTGCCGAAGTAACCGAAATCGTCATAAAGCGTCATGCAGTTGGTGTCCCAACCAGTGAAGCGGCACCATGCGCCCGTTTCCATGTTGGCGACCAGGCACCGAGCCTCTTGCCCGTCTTGTGTAATTGGTAGGGACACGATCATCATGTTGTTGGACGGCCATTTCAGGATTTCCCATCGGGCCGCGCGGCGGGCGACAACCTCATCCTTCCAATCAGGTTCAATGGCACGCGTAATGGCAGACAAGGAAAGCGCGGCCACATCCTTCCGGATGGCTTCCGAAAGCGGCACGATGCCCGCCTCGGTTGCCACGAGCAAATCACCGCCAGCGCGGATGTGGGCTCTCAGTCCAAGCGGCTCGGTGATCTGATAAACACCAACCTTCGTCCATGTCGTGGAACTGCTGGGGTCCGTGCCCTCATAAACGGCTACCTCGCCCAGCGAACTGACGAAAACACACTTGTCGTCAAGGCCATCGCCGGAGTCCAATGACCAAGTTGCGCCGAACAGTAATTCGCCACCGTTCTGAAACATGCCCGCAAGGGAGAAACTTGACGCAGCACCGCCTAAGCTGTCCACCGGCAGATACCATGCGTTCAGCGTGCCCTTTTCGACAAAGAACAATCGTTTTGCAAATGACCAGACATGCGAAAATGCCGAGGTCGAGACGCCGGTAATTGAAATGGGCCAAGAACCCGAATTGATAGTCGCCCACGATGAACCGTCATAAAGCTGGGCGTCATCATCGCCGTTGACCGCGTACAGATAGTTCCCGCCCGCTGTCGAGAACTGCGTGGTCGAATAGTAACCGGACGTCTGGCTCGATATGTCAGCAGTCGGGATCGTGTCAGCATCCGCAACGCTGGTCAGATCAAATACCTTGTCCTCGGTTGCCGCAAACAACTGCTCACCGGCTGAATTGACATAGCGCCACATGCTGACAACCGGGCCGCCGTCAGCGACGGTAGCCGTCTTTCTCGCCCCGCCTCGCACGCGGATGCCGGAACTGGTCGGAAACCAATTGTCCAACACCAACGCGGACGCCGGCCCTTGGGCTGAAAGGTTCTCGTTCGTAACCCAGCCGCGAACCGGCGCGGGGAAGTTCTTGACCGTCGCCCTACTGCGCCGAGGCGGCGCCACGGGCTTCCGAAACGCATCATACCGCATCAGGGCGACACATTCTGCGGATAGGCGGTTTCGGCATCAATCGGCATGCGAACCTTGCCGACCTTGACGCGGCGCGAACCGCGATCGCGCGCGACAAGGCGAGCCTTCAATTCTTCATAATCGGCCATTTCCTCGGCGTACGGCTGGCCCTTGGACTCCTTCCAACGCCAGATTGCGCCCAGCTTGAGCAGTTGTTCATCAAGCCTGAACGTGTCCGTGTCCGCGTCAAATGCCGTCTTGTTGCTGCCCGTGTCTGGCGCAACTATAAGGTTCGACTGGTAGAAGTATTTGGCCGTCACGCCAGTCGCAAGAGCAGGCTTGATGTGGATTTGCCCCGCATAGATCGACCAAGCGTTGATGACGAAGTCGAACGACTGAATGTCGAGGCCAAGCCACTGGTCCGGGTCAGGAATGGGCGTCAATGGCGTTTCCAGCGATGCCGACCAGACCTGCGACTTGACGCGCATGCGGTCATAGTCGGACGGCAGATCAAAGTCCTCGGTGCTGCCGTCCCCTGTGATGGTTTCAATGCGGCTGAACAGTTGCCAGTCATGGCCGCGCGCAATCCGTTCCGCCATTTCCTGCAAGACGCCGAGCAGTTCGACGTACTGGCGTTCTGTGCTGGCCGCCAGAATGTCGGGTTCTGAAAGCCCGATCACTCGGCAAACCTGCTTGGCAACGGAAAGCACGGTCATAGGTTACGCGGCCTCTTGTGCGAGCCTGTCGTTCAGCTTGGCGGCTTCTTCGCGCGCTCGTTCAACCGACCAGCGGCCATCGAACCGACCGCCTTGATCCTCGATCCAAGCTTTGATCGTGCCCATATCCCAATCATCGAAAGGCGTTGGCGCAGCGGTTGTTTCGGGCTCGCTGTCCGACGAATGTTCGTTCGACGCATCGTTCAACAGCATGGCTTCCATCTTCTCCAAACGGGCTTTCAG
>LYSZ01000033.1 GCA_001657385.1 Parvularcula sp. BBD 1991-13
CGGACCTGTCGGGGGACCCTGACTTCCGTGCGCTGATCGGTCGGGTGAAGGAGACGACGCTGGAGGCTTATGCGCACCAGGACCTGCCGTTCGAGAAGCTGGTCGCCGACCTCCAGCCAGAACGCGACCTCAGCAGACAGCCCCTCGTGCAAACGCTCTTTGCTTTGCAGAACTTTCCGGAAATCTCCAAACCCCTGCCGGATCTGATCTGGCGCGAGGCCGGCGTCAAGCATTTCACGGCGAAATTTGATCTGGCGTTCTTCGCCGAACCGTCAGGCGGCGACGTTCACTGTGCGTTGGAATATGCATCGGACCTGTTCGATCTTGAGACGATTGAACGGCTTGCCGGGCAGATCGTGCGGGTGTTGGAGCAGGCCGTGGCGGCGCCCGAAACTGCGTTAAGCGAGTTTGATCTCATCGGCGAGGCGGACCGCCGATTGCTGCAATACGCATGGAACGAGACCGCATCCGATTATCCGTCGGACCGGTGCGTACACGCCCTATTTAGCGATTGGGCGGCGCGCAAGCCGGACGCCGTCGCGCTTGTGTGCGGCGATGCGCGCTTGACCTATGGCGCGCTTGAGCGCCAGTCGGACGCGCTGGCCGGGCGCTTGCGGGCGGTCGGCGTTCGGCCCGGAGGTCGTGGTTGGTCTTTGCGCCGAGCGGTCGCCGGCGATGATCGTCGCCATGCTGGGCATTCTCAAGGCCGGCGGCGCTTATCTGCCTCTCGACCCTGACTACCCGGACGAGCGTCTCGCCTACATGATCAAAGACGCCGGGGCGTTCGCAGTGCTGGCGCCGGAAAAACGCATACAGCGCTTTCGTCAATATGACGTTCCCGTTTATTCGTTAGATTCGTACAGTGATTTACACACGAAAGACATAATGCTCGAGGTCGCTGTTGACGTTCGAAACCTAGCTTACGTTCTTTATACGTCAGGATCCACCGGAAAGCCAAAAGCGGTCATGACGCCGCATAACGCCGTCGTCAGGCTTGTCCGCGGGATTGACTATGCCGAATTACAGGAGGGCGAAACAACGCTTCAGCTTTCACCGTTGTCTTTCGATGCGTCGACCTTTGAGATCTGGGGTGCCCTGCTGAACGGGGGAACTTGCGTTCTTTACCCTGATGAACATGTCGACACGCCAGCGTTGAAAAAGATTGTGCGCGAATACGGGGTGTCAAGCCTATGGTTGACGGCGGGCCTCTTCGCCCGAGTCGTCGAAGACGACATTGCCGCGCTGGCGCCGCTTCGGCAGTTGCTCGCGGGGGGCGACGCGCTGCGTGCAAAACATGTCGCCAAGGTGATGGACGCCTATCCGAGTTGCCGCATGATCAACGGGTACGGTCCGACCGAAGCAACGACGTTCAGCATATGTCATACTTTCAGGGCGCCGCCTACCGATGATCGGACCGTGCCCATCGGCCGCCCTATCGCCAATGCGCGCGCCTATGTTCTCGATGATGCGCTGAACCTCGTTCCCGTCGGCGCGCCTGGCGAACTGTATATTGCGGGGGACGGCCTTGCACGGGGGTATATGAGCCGCCCCGGACTCACCGCGGACCGGTTTATCGCCAACCCCTTTGGCGCTCCCGGCGAGCGTATGTACAAGACTGGAGACATGGTGCGCTGGCGCCACGACGGCGCGCTTGAATTTCTCGGCCGGTCGGACAACCAGGTGAAGATACGCGGTCATCGGATCGAACTTGGCGAGGTGGAAGCGGTATTACACAACCTCACAGCGGTTTCCGACGCTGTCGCTGTCGCCCGCGAAGACGGTGACGGCGGTAAGCGCCTTGTCGCTTATGTTTGTTTAAATACGGATATGATAGACGCGGAAAGCGAGGCGGCGGAAAACGCTCACGCGCGGGAGGTCGACGACTGGCAGGGCGTTTTTGAAGATCTCTACAAGGATGATGGGCAGAGTAGTCATGGCGCTTATCGTCATGTTGACGACGGCGACGATAACGCGGCGCCGGGACCGCATTTTGGCGGCTGGAACAGCAGTTATACCGGCGAGCCGATCGCCGAGTCGGAGATGCTTGACTGGCAGGAGGAGACGGCGGAAAGAATTCTTGCTTTAAACCCCCGGCGCGTGCTTGAGATCGGCTGTGGCGTCGGCCTCATTATTGAAAAGGTCGCGCCCCGCTGCGCGTCTTACGTCGCCACGGATTTCTCGGCGGCGGCTGTTCATACCCTTCAACAATGGTTGCGGGCCCGCGAGGACATGAAGTGCGTTGAGGTCGTGCAGAGGGAAGGCGGCGACGTTTCCGACCTTGGCGAGGCTTTCGACGTCGTTATCGTCAACTCCGTCATTCAGTATTTTCCGAGTCTTGACTATCTTTCCTCCCTGTTGCGCAACGTCCTGGGCGTGGTTGCGGACAAGGGCCGCATCTTTGTGGGAGATGTGCGCCATTATGGCCTCATGCGCCCCTTTCACGCCTCGGTGCAGCGCTTTCAATCCGCTTCCGAGCGATCTCTTGTTCAACTGCGTCATCGCATCTCCCTCGAAATGGAGCGCGACCAGGAACTGCTGGTTCACCCTGCATATTTTTCAAATCTCGTGCGGCAAGGCGAAGGCGTGAGCGCGGTTTCCGTCATGTTAAAGGCTTTCGATGCCGAGAATGAGGTTTGCCATTATCGATATGACGTCGTTCTGGAGAAAGGAAGCGCGCCGCGCCGGCGCCATCCGTCGACGGTCTTGCGGCTGGACGGCGAGATGTCGTTGACAGACATTAAGCGCCGCCTCCGTGAGGAACGGCCTGAAGCGGTCCTGATATCGGAGATCGCCAACGCGCGGCTCACGGAAGATCTCCGTGCCGTCAAACTCATAGATGACGATCCGTCAGCGGACACCGTCGGCGATTTGCGTGAAAGGCTTTCCGCGCTGGACCCCGCCGGTAGGCGGCCCAGCGAGTTTGTGAGTCTTGGACGCCGGCTCGGCTACAAGGTCAGGGCGCGCTGGAGTGCGGGATGTGATGACGGCGCGTTTGACGTTGTGATGCAGCGTTCCGGAATGTCCGCTCTGGATTATGATGTCGATCATGTTTCGGCCGCGAGTGCTCCGTTAGCGCCGTTTTCGAATACGCCGGCTGTGGTCGAGGCAAAGCTGCGGCTCCAAAAAACGGTTCGCAGCACTTTAAAATCTCGTCTGCCTGACTATCTCGTACCGTCTTTATACGTGTTTCTGGAGCGGTTGCCGTTGACGCGGAACGGGAAGGTTGACCGCGAGGCGCTGCCGGCGCCGGAGG
>LYSZ01000034.1 GCA_001657385.1 Parvularcula sp. BBD 1991-13
GACGCCGTCAGACCCGAACGCTGCAGGTACCCGCGCGCCAAACCTGCGCCACCAAGATACAACTCACCAGGAAGACCAGACGCTACAGGCTGAAGCGCCGCATCCAGAATATAGGCCTGCGTATCGGCGATGGGACGGCCGATCGTCGGCGGCTCGCTCGCGCCCTTCGGAACCAGGGCGCAGGTCGAATAGGTCGTGTCTTCCGACGGCCCGTAGAGATTCATGACCTGCTCCACGCCGCCATGGTCGTAGACTTGCTGCACAAGGGCGTTCTGCAGCGGCTCGCCCGCCAGGTTGACAGCGCGGACGCGCGCGCCGATGGCGTCGAGGCGGAGGAGTTCAGTCATCGCCGAGGGCACGGTGTTGATCAGGGTAACGTCTTCGGCCGCGCTTAACGTGGGGAGCGCGAGCGCGTTCTCGGCCAGGATCACGCAGCCGCCGCTGCTCAGCGGCGCAAAGATTTCAAAGATCGACAAGTCGAAGCAGATCGAGGTGGACGCCAGCACGCCGGCGAAATGCTCGGCGCTGAAGCGGTCTCTCGCCCACTGGATCATGGCCGCCGCGTTGCGGTGCTCAACCGCAACCCCCTTGGGCCGTCCCGTCGAACCGGACGTGTAGAGAAGATAGGCGAGGTTCGACGCGTCGGCCCGGCTTCGCGGGCCCGGCGCATCGGCGCCGCCGGCAGCACCGCCCGCACCGTTCACGTCGCCGCCGATATCCCCGCCAATCTCGCTGCTGTCGAGACGGATCAGGCTCGCGTTCAACATAGAGCCCAGCGCGGCCCACTTTTCTTGCGTGAGCAGGGCCAGCGGACGCGCATCATCGACCATCGTCGCCAGGCGCTCTTGCGGATATTCCGGGTCCAGCGGGAGATACGCCCCGCCCGCCTTGAGCACGCCGAGCAGGGCGACGACCATTTCCGCGGTCCGGTCCATCAGGATGCCGACGACCGTCTCCGGCGCCACGCCGAGCGAACGCAGATGACGGGCCAGGCGGTCGGCGCGCGCATTCAGGTCGCGATAGGTGACGCGCGCATCGCCGTCCACAAGCGCGACCGCGTCGGGCGTGCGCGAAGCCTGTTCCTCGACCAGTTCATGAATGCAGGCGCCGGGATAGCCCGCGCCCGTGTCGTTCCACTGGGTCGTGACGAGTTGGCGTTCCGCCGCTGACAGCATGTCGAGACGGGAGATGCGCTGGTTCGGGTCGGCGATTGCGTGTTCCAGAATGGCCAGGAGGTGCGCGGTCATGCGCCTGACGATCTCGCCGTCGACGCGCTCGGCGTCATATTCCCAGTGCCCGGACATGCCCGCATCGCTGTCGCGCAGGGAAAGGGTGAGGTCGAACTTGGCCTTCGCGGAGGCGAGGTCCAGTTGCCGCACCGACAGATCCGGCAATTTCATCTCGCGCGGCGCCTTCTGCACCACCAGCATGACCTGGAACAACGGCGTGCGGTCGAGATCGCGCTCCGGCTGCAGCTCCTGCACCAGCATCTCGAACGGAACCTCGCTATGCGCCTGCCCCTCGATGGTCAGTTCCCGCGTCCTGTCGAGCAGCTCGCCGAAAGTCGGGTCGTTCGAAAGATCCCCGCGCAGCACGAGCGTATTGGCGAAAAACCCGATCAACGGCTCGACGTCGATATGGGGGCGGCCGGCCACGGGCGCGCCGACGAGAATGTCGTCGAGACCGGTATAGCGGTGAAGCAGGCTCTGGAAAGCGGTCAACAGGGTCATGAACGGGGTCGCGCCGCGTTGCCGGTTAAAACTCTTCAGGGCCTCGTAAAGCGGCTGCGGGATGTCGATTTTCTCGATCGCAGCCCGGCGTGAAGACGCGGAACCGGCTTTGCGCCCCCTCGCCTGGCGCGACATGGGCAGGTTGAGCACCGGCAGCGGGCCGCGCAGACGGTCGCGCCAGTAATCGAGATGCTCCTTCAACCAATCATCCGAAAGCCGCTCGCGCTGCCACTTGGCGAAATCCGCATACTGAACGGAAGGCTCGGTCAGCGGCGACGGCTCGCCGCTGGAGAAGGCCGTGTACAGGCGAGACAAATCCCGGACCATGATTCCCGCCGACCAGCCGTCGAAAACGATATGATGCATCGTCAGGAGCAGGAGGTGATCGCTCTCGGAAAGACGCCACAGGACGACGCGCAGCAGCGGCCCCCGTTCGAGATCGAACGGCCGCGCCGCCTCCTCCTGGGCAAGACGCGCCATCGCCGCGTCGCGCTTCAACGCGTCAACGTCATCCAGTGCGCGCGTTTCCAGGCGCCATGGGCCGGGCGCCGCAATCGACTGGACAGGCTGTCCGTCGACGCTCGCAAAAGTCGTTCGCAGCACCTCATGGGTGTTGATGATGTCGCCAATGGCGCGCTCCAGCGCTGCGACGTCGAGCGCGCCGGTCAGCCGGACCGCGACGGGAATGTTGTACGCGACGTCGCCCGGCTCAAGCTGGTCGAGGAACCACAGTCTCTGCTGCGCGAAGGAGAGAGGGAGCGGTTCGCCGCGGGGCAGGCGCTCGATCGGCCGCGCGCGCTGGTCGTCCCCCG